>NZ_CADFEI010000102.1 GCF_902833225.1 Burkholderia sp. BCC1644 | reverse complement strand
GGGGGGGGGGGGGGGGGGGGGGGGGGGGGGGGGGGGGGGGGGGGGGGGGGGGGGGGGGGGGGGGGGGGGGGGGGGGGGGGGGGGGGGGGGGGGGGGGGGGGGGGGGGGGGGGGGGGGGGGGGGGGG
>NZ_CADFEI010000101.1 GCF_902833225.1 Burkholderia sp. BCC1644 | reverse complement strand
CAGACAATGGTGGGTCTGGTTGGATTCGAACCAACGACCCCCGCCTTATCAAGACGGTGCTCTAACCGACTGAGCTACAGACCCCTGAGTCTGTCTTTAATTTACAGCCGATAAGCGTGAGCGCTCAACTTT
>NZ_CADFEI010000100.1 GCF_902833225.1 Burkholderia sp. BCC1644 | reverse complement strand
GGGGGGGGGGGGGGGGGGGGGGGGGGGGGGGGGGGGGGGGGGGGGGGGGGGGGGGGGGGGGGGGGGGGGGGGGGGGGGGGGGGGGGGGGGGGGGGGGGGGGGGGGGGGGGGGGGGGGGGGGGGGGTGGGGGGGGGG
>NZ_CADFEI010000099.1 GCF_902833225.1 Burkholderia sp. BCC1644 | reverse complement strand
GGAAAAGAAAAAAGGGCTTTCCCGGAGGAAAGCCCTTTTAAGGTGGCGCGGCTGGCAGGATTCGAACCCACGACCCCTTGGTTCGTAGCCAAGTACTCTATCCAACTGAGCTACAGCCGCACGCAGAAGCGAAATTATAGCAGGGTTGTATAAAAAGGGAAGCCTTA
>NZ_CADFEI010000098.1 GCF_902833225.1 Burkholderia sp. BCC1644 | reverse complement strand
CCACCATTGTCTGGCGGTAATACACCTGAGGTCATCTGTACTCAATGGGGGCATAGCTCAGCTGGGAGAGCACCTGCTTTGCAAGCAGGGGGTCGTCGGTTCGATCCCGTCTGCCTCCACCAATCTTCAATGACAAGTATTCGACTTGGGTCGAATCTTTGTCATTGGC
>NZ_CADFEI010000097.1 GCF_902833225.1 Burkholderia sp. BCC1644 | reverse complement strand
GGTCCCATGCTTTGCGGTCGACCCACGTTAGCGCTTTAGCGCTTACGTGGGTCCCATGCTTTGCGGTCGACCCACGTTAGCGCTTTAGCGCTTACGTGGGTCCCATGCTTTGCGGTCGACCCACGTTAGCGCTTTAGCGCTTACGTGGGTCCCATGCTTTGCGGTCGACCCACG
>NZ_CADFEI010000096.1 GCF_902833225.1 Burkholderia sp. BCC1644 | reverse complement strand
GAAGAAGGCTGCTGCTCCGGCGAAGAAGGCCGCTGCAGTGAAGAAGGTCGCAGCGAAGAAAGTCGCAGTGAAGAAGGTTGCTGCGAAGAAGGCAGCACCGGCGAAGAAGGCCGCTGCGAAGAAGGCTGCGCCTGCCAAGAAGGCTGCTGCGAAGAAGGCCGCGCCTGCGAAGAAGGCTGC
>NZ_CADFEI010000095.1 GCF_902833225.1 Burkholderia sp. BCC1644 | reverse complement strand
AAGTATTCGACTTGGGTCGAATCTTTGTCATTGGCGATTGAGCCAGTCAGAGGATATCAACAGATATCGGCTGTCGTTCTTTAACAATCTGGAAGAAGTAAGTAATTTGGATAGCGGAAGCGTCTATGAGATGGACGTGAAAACTATCCGGGTTGTGATTGTATCGATGTATCTCAAGATGATTCGAAC
>NZ_CADFEI010000094.1 GCF_902833225.1 Burkholderia sp. BCC1644 | reverse complement strand
GCCGTGCTGCTACCGAGGTTGTCTGTCTTCGTCGAGACCGTGCTCAGGCCGGTGGACAGCGAGTTGATACCGGTCGAAGTCGACGTCGACAGCGAACCGATCGAGCTGTTGGCCGACGAGAGGCCCGTCGACGTGGAGGTCGACAGCGAGGTAACCGAGCTATTAGCCGAGCTCAGGCCGGTGGACAGCGAATT
>NZ_CADFEI010000093.1 GCF_902833225.1 Burkholderia sp. BCC1644 | reverse complement strand
TGACCCTATAACGAGTCTGTCTCGTTACAGGTTGAGTTCTCGCGTTGTGCCGTATTCCAATTGAGTCAAACATAGAGTTCGAATCATCTTGAGATACATCGATACAATCACAACCCGGATAGTTTTCACGTCCATCTCATAGACGCTTCCGCTATCCAAATTACTTACTTCTTCCAGATTGTTAAAGAACGACAGCCGATA
>NZ_CADFEI010000092.1 GCF_902833225.1 Burkholderia sp. BCC1644 | reverse complement strand
GGATATCCACATGCTTGCCAACAAAAATTGTGGACAAGCCTGCGTGCTGCCGCGTTCGTCGTGGCGCGAGCCGCCGTGCCGCGTTTGAAGCGGCGCGGACAAAGTCTTTCGGATCAAGCGCTTGGTCGCGGTATGCGCAGGCTATCCACATGCTTGCCAACAAAATCTGTGGACAAGCCCGCGGGCCGTCGCCGCGATGTTCAGCGCTGCC
>NZ_CADFEI010000091.1 GCF_902833225.1 Burkholderia sp. BCC1644 | reverse complement strand
TGCGTGCTGCCGCGTTCGTCGTGGCGCGAGCCGCCGTGCCGCGTTTGAAGCGGCGCGGACAAAGTCTTTCGGATCAAGCGCTTGGCTGCGGTATGCGCAGGCTATCCACATGCTTGCCAACAAAATCTGTGGACAAGCCCGCGGGCCGTCGCCGCGATGTTCAGCGCTGCCGATCGTCGACCGTGGGCCAGCGCGCAAACGCGAACACCCAC
>NZ_CADFEI010000090.1 GCF_902833225.1 Burkholderia sp. BCC1644 | reverse complement strand
GCAAGCGAAACGTGCCCAGGTGGCGGAATTGGTAGACGCACTAGGTTCAGGTCCTAGCGGTGGCAACATCGTGGAGGTTCGAGTCCTCTCCTGGGCACCATCTGTTTTCTGAAAAAGGTCGGCTTTTAGCCGGCCTTTTTCTTTTCCGGCTCCGGAATCGATCCGGTCGCGCTTGCGACATCACCATATCTCCCACTCCCGTGGGACTTCATCCTTC
>NZ_CADFEI010000089.1 GCF_902833225.1 Burkholderia sp. BCC1644 | reverse complement strand
ACATCCAGGCCTGCCCGTTTCGTCGATCCGCTGCGCCCTTCACCGTTCGAATACACAGGGTCGAGAGTGGCCGGTGGAGCCGGATATCCACAACGGAAAGAATCGGCCGATCGAGCGAGGAAGCGTGTTTCAACGCGTACCGGCTGGCGGCAATCCTTGCCGCCAGCGGCTTGTCACCCGATCAGCCACCGACGCTCACCGTCGATATACACAGTGCCGCGAG
>NZ_CADFEI010000088.1 GCF_902833225.1 Burkholderia sp. BCC1644 | reverse complement strand
GGATCGGCGGCGATGGGGCGAGCCGCATGCTGCAGCCACAGCACCGGTTCGGTCGCGCCGTAGCCGATCGAGCCGTCGTCGCTGTACAGCCGCTTGTAGCCGAGCGCGCCGAGCGTGCTGTCGTACGACGCGCGGCTGCGGTCGTTGTGGATAACACCGAAGGAAAGTCGATCGATCATCTGTGTCTCCTTGATCCGAAGGGGGCAGTGCAGTCAATCCGTTCATAA
>NZ_CADFEI010000087.1 GCF_902833225.1 Burkholderia sp. BCC1644 | reverse complement strand
GACCTGGCCCGTGCAGTTGCTTACTGCTTGTATTCCTCCCAGGCCTGATCCCACGCGGAGCCCTTGCCCGGCTCGTATGCCCACGCCGCCATCGAGCACCAGTTGGTGTACGGGAACGGCTTGCACTGGTACAGCTTGCCGAGGTTCGACACGACGTCGCCGGCGTTGTACTGCGTTCCGGCCTGGTACGCCGGGTACTGGCCGCCTCCGCCGCCTTCACCGCCGCCGGTATCCT
>NZ_CADFEI010000086.1 GCF_902833225.1 Burkholderia sp. BCC1644 | reverse complement strand
AGCGCTCACGCTTATCGGCTGTAAATTAAAGACAGACTCAGGGGTCTGTAGCTCAGTCGGTTAGAGCACCGTCTTGATAAGGCGGGGGTCGTTGGTTCGAATCCAACCAGACCCACCATTGTCTGGCGGTAATACACCTGAGGTCATCTGTACTCAATGGGGGCATAGCTCAGCTGGGAGAGCACCTGCTTTGCAAGCAGGGGGTCGTCGGTTCGATCCCGTCTGCCTCCACCAATC
>NZ_CADFEI010000085.1 GCF_902833225.1 Burkholderia sp. BCC1644 | reverse complement strand
GGGGGGGGGGGGGGGGGGGGGGGGGGGGGGGGGGGGGGGGGGGGGGGGGGGGGGGGGGGGGGGGGGGGGGGGGGGGGGGGGGGGGGGGGGGGGGGGGGGGGGGGGGGGGGGGGGTGGGGGGGGGGGGGGGGGGGGGGGGGGGGGGGGGGGGGGGGGGGGGGGGGGGGGGGGGGGGGGGGGGGGGGGGGGGGGGGGGGGGGGGGGGGGGGGGGGGGGGGGGGGGGGGGGGTGGGGGGGGGG
>NZ_CADFEI010000084.1 GCF_902833225.1 Burkholderia sp. BCC1644 | reverse complement strand
CGGATCAAAGCTTGTTTGCCAGCTCCCCGTAGCTTTTCGCAGGCTACCGCGTCCTTCATCGCCTGTGATCGCCAAGGCATCCACCACATGCACTTGTTCGCTTGACCCTATAACGAGTCTGTCTCATCGACAGTCGCTACAGGTTGAGTTCTCGCGTTGTGCCGTATTCCAATTGAGTCAAACATAGAGTTCGAATCATCTTGAGATACATCGATACAATCACAACCCGGATAGTTTTCACGTCCATCTCAAGACGCTTCCGCTATCCAAATTACTTACTTCTTCCAGATTGTTAAAGAACGACAGCCGATAC
>NZ_CADFEI010000083.1 GCF_902833225.1 Burkholderia sp. BCC1644 | reverse complement strand
TCGAGCAACGCTCGACCGATTTGCTGTCGACGATCCGCGATTCGCACACGGGCCTTCAATCGCAACTGGCGGCGCGCGACGAAGAACGCCTGTCGGCGTGGAACGACTCGCTGGCCGCGATGGCCGCGAAGCTCGGCGACGAATGGCAGCGTGCAGGCGTGCATAGCGCGGGCCGTCAGCAGGAAATCTGCGATGCGCTTGCACAAACGACGCGCGACCTGACCACACAGGCGTCGACCTTCGAACAACGTTCGAACGACCTGCTGTCGACGATTCGCGATTCGCACACGGGCCTGCAGACGCAACTGGCCGCGCGCGA
>NZ_CADFEI010000082.1 GCF_902833225.1 Burkholderia sp. BCC1644 | reverse complement strand
GTTCGAATCATCTTGAGATACATCGATACAATCACAACCCGGATAGTTTTCACGTCCATCTCAAGACGCTTCCGCTATCCAAATTACTTACTTCTTCCAGATTGTTAAAGAACGACAGCCGATACATACTACGTATCACTCTGACTGGCTCAATCGCCAATGCAAAATTCTCGGTTCATCATATGAACCAAGCCCTTAGCGTTGGTGATTGGTGGAGGCAGACGGGATCGAACCGACGACCCCCTGCTTGCAAAGCAGGTGCTCTCCCAGCTGAGCTATGCCCCCATTGAGTACAGATGACCTCAGGTGTATTACCGCCAGACAATGGTGG
>NZ_CADFEI010000081.1 GCF_902833225.1 Burkholderia sp. BCC1644 | reverse complement strand
GGTCACCACGGTAGGATTCATGACTGGGGTGAAGTCGTAACAAGGTAGCCGTATCGGAAGGTGCGGCTGGATCACCTCCTTTCCAGAGCTTCTCGCAAAGTTGAGCGCTCACGCTTATCGGCTGTTGATTAAGACAGACTAGCTGTCTGCGGTATAAACCGGTTATAATGCCGGCCGCTTTCAATAATCTTCAATGACAAACATTCGAATGAAGTTTGGTTCGAGTTTTTCTCATTGGCGATTGAGCCAGTCAGAGCGGTACGAAAGTATCGGCTGTCGTTCTTTAACAATCTGGAAGAAGTAAGTAATTTGGATAGCGGAAGCGTCTTGAGATGGACGTGAAAACTATCCGGGTTGTGATTGTATCGATGTATCTCAAGATGATTCGAAC
>NZ_CADFEI010000080.1 GCF_902833225.1 Burkholderia sp. BCC1644 | reverse complement strand
ACGGCCCGGCCGTGCGCGACATGGCTTATTCGCAGTCCAATCCGGAGGTAGACATGCTTCGTTACGCAGTGATCTTTTTCATCATCGCCATCATCGCGGCGGTGTTCGGCTTCGGCGGCATTGCGGCCGGGGCCGCCGAGATCGCGAAGATCCTGTTCTTCATCTTCGTGATCATCTTCATCGTCACGCTGTTGCTGGGCGTGATCCGACGATAGGTGAGCGCGGGTGTCGAGTCGAACGGCCGCCTTCGGGCGGCCGTTTTCTTTGCCCGCGCCGACGCGCCGGGTTCAGCGCGGGGCGCGCGCCTCGACCCACCAGCATGCCGCCTGGTAGTGCAGCATGTCGCCGTCGAGGAAGGGCGCGAAGGCCGCGCACACCGTCTCGATCACCTGCGCGCGGGTTCGCGCATCGGCCTCGCACAACT
>NZ_CADFEI010000079.1 GCF_902833225.1 Burkholderia sp. BCC1644 | reverse complement strand
TGACGGGCTCCTGGGCGGGCTTTCGCACCGTGGCGCTGATGACGGTGGGCGGCGTGCGCGGCGCCATCACGCTGGCCGGCGTGCTGTCGCTGCCGGTGGCGCTCGGCGACGGCACGCCGCTGGCCGGGCGCGACACGGCGATCTTCATCGCCTCGGGCGTGATCCTCGGCTCGCTGCTGGTGGCCGTATTCGGCCTGCCGCTGCTGCTGCGCGGCCTGCGCACAACGCCGAACCCGCATGCGCACGAGGAACGCGCGGCACGCGCGGCCGCCGCCCAGGCCGCGATCCGCGCGATCGACGCGACCCATGACACGCTCACGGAAACGCTCGACGAAGCCGACGCGGCACGCTGCGCCGACCTGACCGCGCGTGTGATGGATCTCTACCGGCGCCGCCTGGTGAGCCTCGACGATGCCGACGACGCGGCCAC
>NZ_CADFEI010000078.1 GCF_902833225.1 Burkholderia sp. BCC1644 | reverse complement strand
CCCGGCATCCATGCGCCGCACGCCGCCGACGCCATGAAAGCGTTTCGCGCGCGACTCCTGTTCCTCCATCCATATCTTCGACAGATGGTCACCACGGGACTGCTCGAGGTACGTATACGCACCGGTGTATTCGTAGACCTCGAGCTGCGGCGGCAGGTCACCCTGATTGGCGATCGTCGGCGTATGGGTCGCCTTTGGATTCGCCGCGCTCGGCGGCTGCTTGTAGTCGAACGTGCGTGTGGCGCGGGCGACACTTCGCAGCGTGCGCGTACCGGAAAACTGGACGAACGTGTCGGCCTCGTCACCCGTGCCCGCATGATGAAAGCGCACCGTTCGCGGCGACAGCGCGGGCAACGCGTCGACGCGGTCGACGACGACGAGCCGGTGCGACTTGCCGTCCTGGTCCTGTTCCCAGAAGCCATACAGGCCTTCCGATTCCATC
>NZ_CADFEI010000077.1 GCF_902833225.1 Burkholderia sp. BCC1644 | reverse complement strand
AGCCGCCACGCTCTGCAGCTGCTGGAGGTTGACGGCGTCGGTGGCGTCGATGCCGGCGGCCACGCCCTTGACCTGGCGCGCCCCGGCGGTTCCGGCCACGTCCAGAACCGTGCCGGCTACGTTGCCGCCGATCGTGATCGAGCCGGTACCCGCTTGCTGGACCAGACCGACGGTGCCGGCGGCCAGCCCGGACTGCAGCGAGGTGACGGTGGCGGCGGTCGAGGACAAGCCGGTGGACAAGGACGCCAGGCCGCGGCTGGTGCCGGTCGACAGCGACGCCAGCGCATCCGTCGTACTGCTCGAGAGGCCCGCGATCAACGAGGTGTTGTCGGCGATCCCGGTCGAGAGAGAGGAGGTGGCCGCCGCGGACGCCGTCGAGAGCGTCGCGATCGCGCCCGCGTTGGCGCTTGTGGCTTGCTGCTGTGCATAAAGCTGCCGGCCGGT
>NZ_CADFEI010000076.1 GCF_902833225.1 Burkholderia sp. BCC1644 | reverse complement strand
GCAAGCGTATTGCGGCTGTCGAGCGCACGCCGCTGCCGTTACCAACAGGCCCGAACCAGAGCTGGTCGATGGACTTCGTTTCTGACGGGCTGGCCTATGGTCGGCGGTTTCGATGCCTGAACGTGGTCGACGACTACACGCGCGAGTGCTTGGCCATCGAGGTCGATACTTCGCTGCCGGGCTTACGAGTGCGGCAAGTGCTCGAGCGGCTGAAGGAGATACGAGGCTTACCCGCATCCATCACGGTACAGAACGGGCCGGAGTTCGCTGGTAAGGTGCTGGATGCATGGGCTTACGAAGCCGGTGTCACGCTGTCGTTCATTCGGCCTGGCAACCCGGTAGAAAATGCCTATATCGAGAGCTTTAACGGGCGGTTCCGGGATGAATGCTTGAACGAGCACTGGTTCGTCTCAATGCGCCACGCCAAGCGGATGATTGAGGAATGG
>NZ_CADFEI010000075.1 GCF_902833225.1 Burkholderia sp. BCC1644 | reverse complement strand
TGGCCTTCGATCGAAGCGACCGTCGCGGATCGATGAATGACCACACCGAGTTGCTGGAGTTTGACCCGCGCCCAAAGCCCCATCATTCGCCCGAGCGCACGCTCCATCAGTTCCTCGCCAGACTCGACGACAGTTACTGCATGCCCTGCCTTCCGCGCGGTGCTGGCGACCTCGCACCCAATCAGGCCACCACCGATGACGACGATCTCGCTCTGCGCCGCCAGCGCGTCTCGAAGCGCGAACGCATCATCCAGCGCGCGTAGCGTATGGACGCCTGGCAACGACACGCCGGGCAAGTCAACCTTGCGAGCCCGGGCGCCGGTCGCCAGCAAAATGCCGTCGGTTGCCACCGACGTACCGTCGTCAAGCGCGAGTACGCTTCCATCAATCGACACCGCGCGCGCCCCTCGACGCCAGTCGAGCTCCAACGTATTCAGGTCTTCCGTCGAG
>NZ_CADFEI010000074.1 GCF_902833225.1 Burkholderia sp. BCC1644 | reverse complement strand
GACAGGTCTGAAAAGATCATGTCCCCTTCGTCTAGAGGCCTAGGACATCACCCTTTCACGGTGAGTACAGGGGTTCGAATCCCCTAGGGGACGCCAGATTCAGCGGCGTTTCGTAGAAGTGTCGCAACGCAGGCAGGACCGAGACGATGTCCTGCAGGTGGTGGTGCAGAAAGCTGGAGCGGTAGTTCAGTTGGTTAGAATACCGGCCTGTCACGCCGGGGGTCGCGGGTTCGAGTCCCGTCCGCTCCGCCAAAAAATGAAAAAGCCCGCCTTGTGCGGGCTTTTTCATTTGTGTTGTCGATCGCGCCCGCTGGCGGGCGCGTGACTGCGGAGCGGAGGAAGCCGCCTGCGCGGCTTCCGGCGGGACTCGAAGGGATGCGCGTGCACGCGCATCCGCGGCCTGCGGGATGTAGGCGAGTCCCGTCCGCTCCGCCAAAAAATGAGAAAGCCCGC
>NZ_CADFEI010000073.1 GCF_902833225.1 Burkholderia sp. BCC1644 | reverse complement strand
TACGACGCCTACGCACAGACCATCGCCCATGCCCCGCTCGCGGTCTGGAGCGAGGCGCGCTATTTCGATCCGTACGGCGTATTCAGCAGCACCGGCGTCGCGTATCTGTACGACGACCGCCGGCGCTACGTGCGCTACGACACGTCGTGGAGTCATTCGAACCCCGGCACGCTCACGACGACCCAGATCGGCGACACGATTTCGTCGTCGTTGTCGTGGATCCGCTCGCTGCGCATCGGCGGCGTGCAGTGGCGCAGCAATTTCGGCCTGCGTCCCGATCTGGTCACGTTTCCGGTGCCCGCGCTGTCCGGCAGCGCGGTCGTGCCCACCTCGGTCGACCTGTACGTGAACAACGTGCGCCAGTTCAGCGGCAACGTGCCGAGCGGGCCGTTCGTGATCAACAGCGTGCCCGGCATCACCGGCGCGGGCAACGCAACCGTCGTCACGCGCGAC
>NZ_CADFEI010000072.1 GCF_902833225.1 Burkholderia sp. BCC1644 | reverse complement strand
GGCCATTCGCGTTCGAGCACGCGTGGCATCGTGAAGTAGATCGAGCCGAACATGATCATCGAAAAGAAGCCGTACAGGCCGAGATGGGCATGGGCCACCTTGTACTGCGTGAAATGCACGAGCCGGTTGAAGAACGGCAGCGCCTCGAGCGACCCCTGCAGCGATACGAGCGTGTACAGCACGGCGCCCAGCACGACGAAGCGCAGCGTAGGCGAGTGTTTCAGCGCGCCGAAGTGGCCGGCCACCGTCATATGGTGGTTCACACCGACGGCAAGCACCGGGACGATCATCATCACGCTCTGGACGACCGACACGCTCTGCAGCCATTGCGGAACCGGGCCGCCCAGCAGGTGGTGAATGCCGGCCTGGCTGTAGAACATGGCCAGGGCCCAGAAGCCGACGAGCGAGAGCGCGTACGAGTAGATGGGCCGCCCGAGCACCTTCGCGATGAAGTAATAGGCTGCGGC
>NZ_CADFEI010000071.1 GCF_902833225.1 Burkholderia sp. BCC1644 | reverse complement strand
ATAGTGCGTGCCACGCTCGCCATCGCTCTCATACGCCAGCGCGTCACCATCCCATCCGAACACCGTCCGATCGCCATTCACCTCCTTAGCGATCCGGCGGCCGAACGCGTCATAGAAATACCGTGACTGACTCTGCCGCGACGCCTCCGCGACCCGCGCCGACTGCAAGCGATTGAATTCGTCCCACTCGTATTCCTGCTCCCCCACCGGCGTACGCTTGCGCACCAGATTCCCGCGCGTGTCGTACTCGAAGTGCATCCCCGCGTACGCCTTCAGCAGGTTGCCCAGCACCTTCGGTACCTCGGGCGGTAACGTGCTTTCCGGTCTCACCGGGCTCGGACGGGAGGCCGGCGCTTCGGTCGGCCGCACCGGATCGATGATGTTGCTCGCCGGGTCGAATGCAAACCGCTCCTTCGCGACCGGACTGATCGCCTCGATCAGTCGCCCGACCGGGTCATAGCGGTAATCG
>NZ_CADFEI010000070.1 GCF_902833225.1 Burkholderia sp. BCC1644 | reverse complement strand
CGACGAGAAGCGACCGCGGCAAGCGCCACGCGCTGGTGTCATGCGGCCGGCCCTGGGCAGAGCACCGCCTGCAGATCGTGAATCCGGATACCGGTGAGCGCTGCCCGCCCGACCGGATCGGCGAAATCTGGTTGACGGGCCCGAGCGTCGGCGTCGGTTACTGGAACCGCGTCGAGGAAACGGAGCACACCTTTCGCGCGAAGCTGGATGGCGATGATGCGCATTACCTGCGCACGGGCGATCTCGGCTTCGTCGATGGCGAGAACCTCTTCGTCACCGGCCGTCTCAAGGACCTCATCATCGTCGCCGGGCGCAATCACTACCCGCAGGATCTCGAGCAATCCGCCGAGGGAAGCCACCCCGCGCTGGCGCCCAACGCGTCGGCGGCTTTCTCGATCAACGTCGATGACGTGGAGCGGGTCGTTATCGCATGTGAAGTGCGCCGGGAAGCGCTCAACACGCTGGACGCGG
>NZ_CADFEI010000069.1 GCF_902833225.1 Burkholderia sp. BCC1644 | reverse complement strand
AAAACACCAAAACCAATAAAACTTCATCACGAATCCCCAAACAAAAACAGCGATGACCTCAAAATTCTCGAAACCGAATTTTTCGATGAAAAACAAAACGTTAACGGATATTTGACGGCCGACTTCAATACCACAAGATAACTTCTCGACGAGCATCCACTGGATCAATTACTCTAACCAACATGAAAAAATCAAGCATCGACTACATTTCAGCAACGTTCATTGTGGCATGGACACTCTCGCTCACATCATCAAATTCCACTACGGAAAAGGGGTGCACCTTCGACACTTGCAACACTCTTTTTAAAATTGCATTCCTGTCGACCCCCTTGACCATTGCAGCACTGGTCTGGCTGGCTTTCGCTTTCACCAGAAGATTCCCCGCACAAGCAATGAAACTTGGAAAGCTGAATCACTCATGGAAGTTCAATTTTTTTATATATTTCACAGCCATACTTGTGTTGCTGCTGAAGTT
>NZ_CADFEI010000068.1 GCF_902833225.1 Burkholderia sp. BCC1644 | reverse complement strand
CGCATCGATCCGCGCACGCGCACCGCGAAGCTCGCGGTGAGCTTCGACAGCGGGCCGACCTTCACGATGGGCGCGCTCGACGTGTCGGGCGTGCGGCGTTATCCCGAGAAGATCGTCACCAACGTCAACCCGCTCGGCGTGGGCGAGATCTACGACGTGCAGCGCTTCAACGAGCTGCAGCGCCAGTTGCAGAACACGCCGTATTACGCGAGCGTGGCGATCGACGTCGGCGACGACACCAGCAAGCCCGAGGACACGCCGGTCCACGTGAAGGTCAGCGAGTATCCCTACAACAGCGTGCGCGGCGGGGTCGGCTACGCGACCGATACCGGGCCGCATGTCCAGGGCTCCTATACCTATCTCGACACCTTCGGCGCGGCCTGGCCGCTGCAGGTGTCGGGGCGCATCGACCAGATCCAGCAATACGGGCAGGTCCAGCTCTCGATGCCGCCGAGCCCGCACGGCTGGACCAACAGC
>NZ_CADFEI010000067.1 GCF_902833225.1 Burkholderia sp. BCC1644 | reverse complement strand
GGCCGCGGCTGGACCTGATCGTCGATCATGCGATCGCGCCGATGGAAACCCACCGCGTGGTTCGAGCTCGCGAAGATCAGGCGCTTCACGCCGGCCAGCCGCGCCGCCTCGAACACGTTGTAGCAGCCCTCGATGTTCATGCGGCGGATCTGCCCCGCCGCGCCCGTGATCAATACCTTGCTCATGTTCCCGTTCCTCTCAGCTCATGATGCCGATCTGCCAGGGCACGAACTCGTGGTCGCCCAGGCCCAGGGTTTCGCTGCGCGTGCGCTGACCGGAGGCGGTCGCCAGCAGCGCGTCGAAGATCTCGCGCGCGCAGCTCTCGATGGTGGCCGTGCCGTCGAGGATGCCGCCGCAATTGAGGTCCATGTCCTCCTGCAGCCGCCGGTACATCGGCGTATTGGTGGCCAGCTTCAGCGAGGGCACCGGTTTCGCGCCGAACATCGAGCCGCGCCCGGTGGTGAATGCGATCAGGTTC
>NZ_CADFEI010000066.1 GCF_902833225.1 Burkholderia sp. BCC1644 | reverse complement strand
AGCGCTCACGCTTATCGGCTGTAAATTAAAGACAGACTCAGGGGTCTGTAGCTCAGTCGGTTAGAGCACCGTCTTGATAAGGCGGGGGTCGTTGGTTCGAATCCAACCAGACCCACCATTGTCTGACGTGTCGGTGATCGTTAGCGCTTCAGCGCTTACGAGTACCTCAAGCCGACCGGCTAACACCTGAGAATATTCTGTACATGGGGGCATAGCTCAGCTGGGAGAGCACCTGCTTTGCAAGCAGGGGGTCGTCGGTTCGATCCCGTCTGCCTCCACCAATCTTCAATGACAAGTATTCGACTTGGGTCGAATCTTTTTCATTGGCGATTGAGCCAGTCAGAGTGATACGTAGTATGTATCGGCTGTCGTTCTTTAACAATCTGGAAGAAGTAAGTAATTTGGATAGCGGAAGCGTCTATGAGATGGACGTGAAAACTATCCGGGTTGTGATTGTATCGATGTATCTCAAGATGATTCGAAC
>NZ_CADFEI010000065.1 GCF_902833225.1 Burkholderia sp. BCC1644 | reverse complement strand
CAGAACTTCGCGGACTCGTCGAGCACGGCCTGCGCCGTGTCGTAACCGGCATCCTCGAAACCCGGCAACTGCGCAACGGCGTCGATGCCCGCGAGTTCCTTCAGCACGAACAGCATGTCCTTGACCGGTGCGACATAACTCATGGTGCGTCTCCCTCTTCTCTCTTCTGTCGATGGCGTAAAAAAAGGGGCGCTCGTCGCGCCCCTTTTCCCGTGTGCTTAACGCTGAAGCGTCACGCCGCGTCAGCCGAGCTCGCTCACGAGCTCCGGCACGAGCGAGAACAGATCGCCGACGAGGCCGTAGTCGGCCACGCTGAAGATCGGTGCTTCCGGATCCTTGTTGATCGCGACGATCACCTTCGAATCCTTCATGCCGGCCAGATGCTGGATCGCACCCGAGATGCCGACCGCGATGTACAGCTGCGGTGCGACGATCTTGCCGGTCTGGCCGACCTGGTAGTCGTTCGGCACGTAGCCGGCGTCGACTGCCGCGCGCGATGCGCCGAG
>NZ_CADFEI010000064.1 GCF_902833225.1 Burkholderia sp. BCC1644 | reverse complement strand
CTCGCGCTGGTGCGCTCGCGCGCCGAGCCGCAGGGCGACGGCACGTACAAGGTGTTCGGCACGAAGATCTTCATCACGTGGGGCGAGCACGACATGGCGGACAACATCGTCCACCTGGTGCTGGCGCGCACGCCGAACGCGCCGGAAGGCGTGAAGGGCATCTCGCTGTTCATCGTGCCGAAGTTCATGGTCAACGAAGACGGTTCGCCGGGCGCGCGCAACGACGTGCACTGCGTGTCGATCGAGCACAAGCTCGGGATCAAGGCGAGCCCGACGGCCGTGCTGCAGTATGGCGACCACGGTGGCGCGATCGGCTACCTGATCGGCGAGGAGAACCGCGGCCTCGAATACATGTTCATCATGATGAACGCGGCACGCTTCGGCGTCGGGATGCAGGGGATCGGCGTGGCCGACCGTGCGTACCAGAAGGCCGCGGAATTCGCGAAGGAACGCGTGCAGAGCCGCCCGGTGGACGGGTCGGCGAAGCAGTCGGTGACGATCATCCATCACCCGGACGTGCGCCGGATGCTCGGCACGATGCGCGCGCTGACCGAAGG
>NZ_CADFEI010000063.1 GCF_902833225.1 Burkholderia sp. BCC1644 | reverse complement strand
CTCGCGCTGGTGCGCTCGCGCGCCGAGCCGCAGGGCGACGGCACGTACAAGGTGTTCGGCACGAAGATCTTCATCACGTGGGGCGAGCACGACATGGCGGACAACATCGTCCACCTGGTGCTGGCACGCACGCCGAATGCGCCGGAAGGCGTGAAGGGCATCTCGCTGTTCATCGTGCCGAAGTTCATGGTCAACGAAGACGGTTCGCTGGGCGCGCGCAACGACGTGCACTGCGTGTCGATCGAGCACAAGCTCGGGATCAAGGCGAGCCCGACGGCCGTGCTGCAGTACGGCGACCACGGCGGCGCGATCGGCTACCTGATCGGCGAGGAGAACCGCGGCCTCGAATACATGTTCATCATGATGAACGCGGCGCGCTTCGGCGTCGGGATGCAGGGGATCGGCGTGGCCGACCGCGCGTACCAGAAGGCGGCGGAATTCGCGAAGGAACGCGTGCAGAGCCGCCCGGTGGACGGGTCGGCGAAGCAGTCGGTGACGATCATCCATCACCCGGACGTGCGCCGGATGCTCGGCACGATGCGCGCGCTGACCGAAGG
>NZ_CADFEI010000062.1 GCF_902833225.1 Burkholderia sp. BCC1644 | reverse complement strand
CCCGGGTTCGACGACAGCACGAGGATCCGGTCGCACATGAACACGGCTTCCTCGATGTTGTGCGTGACGATCAGCACCGACTTGATCGGCATGCGGCCTTGCGTCCACAGATCGAGCAGGTCGGTACGCAGCGTCTCGGCCGTCAGCACGTCGAGTGCCGAGAACGGCTCGTCCATCAGCAGGATCGTCGGGTCGACGACGAGCGCGCGCGCAAAGCCCACGCGCTGGCGCATGCCGCCCGACAGTTCGCGCGGGTAGGCATTCTCGAAGCCGTCGAGGCCGATCAGGTCGATCGCGGCGAGCGCGCGTTCGCGCCGCTCGCGCGCGCCGACGCCCAGCGCCTCGAGGCCGGCTTCAACGTTCTGCAGCACGGTAAGCCACGGGAACAGCGCGAAGGTCTGGAACACCATCGCGACGCCTTCGGCCGGGCCGCTCAGCGGCTTGCCGAGGTAGGTCACTTCGCCGCCGGTCGGCTCGATCAGGCCGGCGATGATGCGCAGCAGCGTCGACTTGCCCGAGCCGGAACGGCCGAGCAGCCCGACGATCTCGCCTTCGCGCAGCGACAGGTTCGC
>NZ_CADFEI010000061.1 GCF_902833225.1 Burkholderia sp. BCC1644 | reverse complement strand
CGATGCCGCGACTCTCGCCGCAGAGCTCATGCAGGCCCAGAAGGATAGGTACGGCTGGCGATGGCGCTATCGCGATCGTTGGGTTCTTGTTGCCGGTGACTATCCGCTCGTGCGGCGTCTCGCGCCTGGATTGGCGGATACCGGCTACGCGATTCTCGGCAATACGGTCGTGCTCTATGCGCGGCAAATTGACGACAAACTCGACACGGAATGGCTCGATCGGATTCGTCACCTGCGCCGTCGCCGTCCAGTCGACGCGATCGTGGCCATAACCCGTCACCGAAGTGCCAGCGATGCATCGTTTGACGTGGATGCACTCGCTGCGCGGCTTGCTCGTCACGCACGCGCGTTGCGCTGGGCTGCACCCACCTATCTCCTGGACGTGACGGATTTCGGGAGCGCAGGCGTCACTCCGGACGAAGCGATGGGCTTCACATGGGCCGACGCGCGCTTGAGTGCGGCGGTGATTGACGAATCGCTGGGAAATCTCGTAGACAACCTGTCGGTCGCCGGTGTCATGCGCCTTGCCGTGAATACCGATGATCGGTACCCGGCCGAACTGGCGCAGCACGTT
>NZ_CADFEI010000060.1 GCF_902833225.1 Burkholderia sp. BCC1644 | reverse complement strand
GAAGTGGTCGTCGTGTGCGGCCCGTCGGGCTCGGGCAAGTCGACGCTGATCAAGACCGTGAACGGCCTCGAGCCGTTTCAGCAGGGCGAGATCCTCGTGAACGACCAGTCGGTCGGCGACAAGAAGACGAACCTGTCGAAGCTGCGCTCGAAGGTCGGGATGGTGTTCCAGCATTTCGAGCTGTTCCCGCACCTGTCGATCACCGAGAACCTGACGCTCGCGCAGGTCAAGGTGCTCGGCCGCGGCAAGGACGAGGCGAACGAGAAGGGCATGAAGCTGCTCGATCGCGTCGGCCTGAAGACGCATGCGCACAAGTTCCCGGGCCAGCTGTCGGGCGGCCAGCAGCAGCGTGTCGCGATCGCGCGCGCGCTGTCGATGGACCCGATCGCGATGCTGTTCGACGAGCCGACGTCCGCGCTCGATCCCGAGATGATCAACGAAGTGCTCGACGTGATGGTCGAACTCGCGCAGGAAGGGATGACGATGATGGTCGTCACGCACGAGATGGGCTTCGCGAAGAAGGTCGCGCATCGCGTGATCTTCATGGACAAGGGCGCGATCGTCGAGGACGACCGCAAGGACGATT
>NZ_CADFEI010000059.1 GCF_902833225.1 Burkholderia sp. BCC1644 | reverse complement strand
GCCAGCACCAGGTGGACGATGTTGTCCGCCATGTCGTGCTCGCCCCACGTGATGAAGATCTTCGTGCCGAACACCTTGTACGTGCCGTCGCCCTGCGGCTCGGCGCGCGAGCGCACCAGCGCGAGGTCGGAGCCCGCCTGCGGCTCGGTCAGGTTCATCGTGCCCGTCCATTCGCCCGAGATCAGCTTCGGCACGTAGCGCTGCTTCTGCTCGTCGGTGCCGGCCGTCAGCAGCGCCTCGATCGCGCCGTCGGTCAACAGCGGACACAGCGCGAACGACAGGTTCGATGCGTTCAGCATCTCGATGCACGGCGTCGCGATCAGCTTCGGCAGCCCCTGGCCGTCGTATTCGGCCGGATGCTGCAGCCCCTGCCAGCCGCCCTCGACGAACTGGCGGAACGCTTCCGCGAAGCCCGGCGTCGCGGTCACGACGCCATCCTTCCAGCTGCTCGGGTTGCGGTCGCCTTCGACGTTCAGCGGCGCCAGCACCTCGCCGCAGAACTTCGCGGACTCGTCGAGCACGGCCTGCGCCGTGTCGTAACCGGCATCCTCGAAACCCGGCAACTGCGCAACGGCGTCGATGCCCGCGAGTTCCTTCAGCACGAACAGCATGTCCTTGAC
>NZ_CADFEI010000058.1 GCF_902833225.1 Burkholderia sp. BCC1644 | reverse complement strand
GTCGCGATCGCCGACCTGAACCAGGACGGCGCGAACGCGGTCGCCGACGAGATCATCAAGGCAGGCGGCAAGGCGATCGGCGTCGCGATGGACGTGACGAACGAGGAAGCCGTGAACAGCGGCATCGACAAGGTGGCCGAAGCATTCGGCTCGGTCGACATCCTGGTGTCGAACGCGGGCATCCAGATCGTCAACCCGATCGAGAACTATTCGTTCTCCGACTGGAAGAAGATGCAGGCGATCCACGTCGACGGCGCGTTCCTGACGACAAAGGCCGCGCTCAAGCACATGTACAAGGACGATCGCGGCGGTGTCGTGATCTACATGGGTTCGGTGCACTCGCACGAAGCGTCGCCGCTGAAGTCGGCGTACGTGACGGCCAAGCACGGCCTGCTGGGTCTGGCACGCGTGCTGGCGAAGGAAGGCGCGAAGCACAACGTGCGTTCGCACGTCGTGTGTCCGGGCTTCGTGCGCACGCCGCTGGTCGACAAGCAGATTCCGGAGCAGGCGAAGGAGCTCGGCATCAGCGAGGAAGAAGTGATCAAGAAGGTGATGCTCGGCAACACGGTCGACGGCGTGTTCACGACGGTGCAGGACGTCGCGCAGACGGTGCTGTTCCTGTCGGCGTTCCCGAGCGCCGCGCTCACGGGCCAGTCG
>NZ_CADFEI010000057.1 GCF_902833225.1 Burkholderia sp. BCC1644 | reverse complement strand
TGCACGCGAAGTACACGCTGTTCGCCGAAGGCTGCCGCGGCCACCTCGGCCGCCAGCTGATCTCGAAGTTCAAGCTGGACGCGAACGCCGAGCCGCAGGCGTACGGGATCGGCATCAAGGAACTGTGGGAAATCGATCCCGCGAAGCACAAGCCGGGCCTGGTGATCCACACGGCCGGCTGGCCGCTGAAGTCGGATACGTACGGCGGCTCGTTCCTGTATCACATGGACAACAACCAGGTCGTGGTCGGCTTCGTGGTCGGCCTCGGCTACACGAACCCGTACCTGTCGCCGTTCGAGGAATTCCAGCGCTACAAGACGCACCCGTCGATCCGCGCGTTCCTCGAAGGCGGCAAGCGCGTGTCGTACGGCGCGCGTGCGATCACGGCGGGCGGGCTGCTGTCGCTGCCGAAGACGGTGTTCCCGGGCGGCGCGCTGATCGGCGACGACGCGGGCTTCCTGAATGCCTCGCGGATCAAGGGCAGCCATGCGGCGATCAAGACCGGCATGCTGGCGGCCGACGCCGCATTCGACGCGGTGCAGGCCGGCCGCCAGTCGGACGAGCTCAACGCGTACCCGGATGCCTTCAAGCAGTCGTGGCTGTACACGGAGCTGTACCGCGCGCGCAACTTCAAGCAGTGGATGGCGAAGGGCCTGTACCTGGGCACGCTGATGGTCGGGCTCGA
>NZ_CADFEI010000056.1 GCF_902833225.1 Burkholderia sp. BCC1644 | reverse complement strand
CGGATCAAAGCTTGTTTGCCAGCTCCCCGTAGCTTTTCGCAGGCTACCGCGTCCTTCATCGCCTGTGATCGCCAAGGCATCCACCACATGCACTTGTTCGCTTGACCCTATAACGAGTCTGTCTCGTTACAGGTTGAGTTCTCGCGTTGTGCCGTATTCCAATTGAGTCAAACATAGAGTTCGAATCATCTTGAGATACATCGATACAATCACAACCCGGATAGTTTCCACGTCCATCTCAAGACGCTTCCGCTATCCAAATTACTTACTTCTTCCAGATTGTTAAAGAACGACAGCCGATATCTGTTGATATCCTCTGACTGGCTCAATCGCCAATGACAAAGATTCGACCCAAGTCGAATACTTGTCATTGAAGATTGGTGGAGGCAGACGGGATCGAACCGACGACCCCCTGCTTGCAAAGCAGGTGCTCTCCCAGCTGAGCTATGCCCCCATGTACAGATGACCTCAGGTGTGTACCGCCAGATAAGACGGTGGTGGGTCTGGTTGGATTCGAACCAACGACCCCCGCCTTATCAAGACGGTGCTCTAACCGACTGAGCTACAGACCCCTGAGTCTGTCTTTAATTTACAGCCGATAAGCGTGAGCGCTCAACTTTGCGAGAAGCTCTGGAAAGGAGGTGATCCAGCCGCACCTTCCGATACGGCTACCTTGTTACGACTTCACCCCAGTCATGAATCCTACCGTGGTGACC
>NZ_CADFEI010000055.1 GCF_902833225.1 Burkholderia sp. BCC1644 | reverse complement strand
GCGGAATTCGCGAAGGAACGCGTGCAGAGCCGCCCGGTGGACGGGTCGGCGAAGCAGTCGGTGACGATCATCCATCACCCGGACGTGCGCCGGATGCTCGGCACGATGCGCGCGCTGACCGAAGGCGCGCGGGCGCTGGCGTACGTGGCAGCGGCGCACAGCGACATTGCCCACCGCCATTCGGACGAGGCGACGCGCAGCCGTCATCAGGCAATCTACGAGTATCTGGTGCCGGTGGTGAAGGGCTGGAGCACGGAGATGGTGAACGATGTGGCGAGCCTGGGCGTGCAGGTGCACGGCGGGATGGGCTTCATCGAGGAGACGGGCGCGGCGCAGTACTATCGCGATGCGCGGATCCTGGCGATCTACGAAGGGACGACGGCGATCCAGGCGAACGACCTGGTGGGGCGCAAGACGATGCGCGACGGCGGCGCGGTGGCGAAGGCGCTGCTCGCGGAAGTCGGCGAGACGGTGGCGGCGCTGGGCAAGCTGGACGGCGCGGCGGCCGCGTCGATGAAGGTGCGGCTGGAGGAGGGTGCGAAGGCGCTGTCGTCGGTGGTGGATTACGTGGTGGCGAACGTGAAGCGGGACCCGAACGCGGTGTTCGCGGGCAGCGTGCCGTACCTGAAGCTGGCGGGCGTGGTGCTGTGCGGTTGGCAGATGGCGCGCGCGCTGGTGGCGGCGCAGGCGAACCGCGCGAGCGACCCGGCGTTCTTCGA
>NZ_CADFEI010000054.1 GCF_902833225.1 Burkholderia sp. BCC1644 | reverse complement strand
CCGCGTCTGAAGACGCTGAAGGTCGTCGAGCCGCCGAAGCGCGCAGCCGGCGTGAAGGTGCCGGACGTGAAGACGCTGGTCGAGAAGCTGAAGACCGAAGCCAAGGTGCTGTAAGAGGGAGCGCAAAGAAATGACGATTCTGGTGATTGCAGAACACGACAACGCGTCGATCAAGGCCGCGACGCTGAACACGGTGGCGGCGGCAGCGAAGATCGGTGGCGACATCCACGTGCTGGTCGCGGGCCACAACGCGCAGGCGGCTGCAGACGCAGCAGCGAAGATTGCAGGTGTGTCGAAGGTGTTGCTGGCCGACGCGCCGCAGCTCGAAGCGGGCCTGGCTGAAAACGTCGAAGCGACCGCGCTGAACATCGCGAAGGACTATTCGCACATCCTCGCGCCGGCAACTGCGTACGGCAAGAACATCGCGCCGCGTATCGCCGCGAAGCTGGACGTCGCGCAGATCTCGGACATCACGGCGGTTGACAGTGCCGACACGTTCGAGCGTCCGATCTACGCGGGCAACGCAATCGCGACGGTGCAGTCGAGCGACCCGATCAAGGTCATCACGGTGCGCGCGACGGGTTTCGATCCGGTGGCGGCCGAAGGCGGCAGCGCAGCGGTCGAGAAAATCGAAGCGGCAGCCGACGCAGGCAAGTCGCAGTTCGTGAGCCGTGAAGTAACGAAGCTGGACCGTCCGGAACTGACGAGCGCGAAGATCATCGTGTCGGGCGGCCGCGGTCTGGGCAGCGGCGAGAACTACACGAAGGTGCTGGAGCCGCTGGCCGACAAGCTGTCGGCAGCGCTCGGCGCATCGCGCGCGGCAGTCGACGCCGGCTACGTGCCGAACGACTACCAGGTCGGCCAGACCGGCAAGATCGTCGCACCGCAGCTGTACATCGCGGTCGGCATCTCGGGTGCGATCCAGCA
>NZ_CADFEI010000053.1 GCF_902833225.1 Burkholderia sp. BCC1644 | reverse complement strand
CGCGCCGGCAGCCGCGTGATCGTGAAGGCCGACGGCGTCTACCTGTGGGATTCGGAAGGCAACAAGGTGATCGACGGGATGGCCGGCCTGTGGTGCGTGAACGTCGGCTACGGCCGCAAGGAGCTCGCCGACGCCGCGTATCGCCAGCTGCAGGAACTGCCGTTCTACAACACGTTCTTCAAGACCACGCACCCGCCGGTGATCGAACTCTCCGCGATGCTCGCGGAAGTCACGCCGGCCGGCTTCAACCACTTCTTCTATTGCAACAGCGGCTCGGAAGGCAACGACACCGTGCTGCGCCTCGTGCACCAGTACTGGCGCGTGCAGGGCAAGCCGCAGAAGAAATACGTGATCTCGCGCAAGAACGGCTACCACGGCTCGACGATCGCAGGCGGCACGCTCGGCGGGATGGGCTACATGCACGAGCAGATGCCGTCGAAGGTCGAGCACATCGTGCACATCGACCAGCCGTATTTCTTCGGCGAAGCGCAGCCGGGCGAAACGCCGGAAGCGTTCGGCCTCGCCCGCGCGCAGCAGCTCGAAGCGAAGATTCTCGAACTCGGCGCGGAAAACGTCGCCGCGTTCATCGGCGAGCCGTTCCAGGGCGCGGGCGGCGTGATCTTCCCGCCGTCGACGTACTGGCCGGAAATCCAGCGGATCTGCCGCAAGTACGACATCCTGCTCGTCGCCGACGAGGTGATCGGCGGCTTCGGCCGGACCGGCGAATGGTTCGCGCACCAGCACTTCGGCTTCGAGCCGGACCTGATCACGATGGCCAAGGGCCTCACGTCGGGCTACGTGCCGATGGGTGCGGTCGGCATTCACGAGCGCGTGGCGCGGCCGATCATCGACAACGGCGAATTCAATCACGGGCTCACGTACTCGGGCCACCCGGTGGCGGCAGCCGTCGCGGTCGCGAACCTGAAGCTGCTGCGCGACGAAGGGATCGTCGAGCGCGTGAAGA
>NZ_CADFEI010000052.1 GCF_902833225.1 Burkholderia sp. BCC1644 | reverse complement strand
AACGCGGTGTTCGCGGGCAGCGTGCCGTACCTGAAGCTGGCGGGCGTGGTGCTGTGCGGTTGGCAGATGGCGCGCGCGCTGGTGGCGGCGCAGGCGAACCGCGCGAGCGACCCGGCGTTCTTCGATGCGAAGATCGCGATCGCGCAATGCTATGCGGAGCACATTCTCGTGCAGGCCGGTGCGCTCGAAGCGTCGATCGTCGGCACGAAGGGCAACGAGGGCGTGCTCGCGTTGACGGAAGACCAGTTCTGACCGGTTGACGGTCGGGACGCAGGAGGAGACAGGATTTTGACCACACAGGACTTGCTCGCGCAATACGGCCCGCGCGAATCGATGGAATACGACGTCGTGATCGTCGGCGGCGGCCCCGCCGGGCTGTCGGCGGCGATCCGGCTCAAGCAGCTGGCCGCCGAGAAAGGCACCGAGATCGGCGTATGCGTGCTCGAGAAGGGTTCCGAGATCGGCGCGCACATCCTGTCGGGCGCGGTGATGGATCCGCGCGCGATCAACGAACTGTTCCCCGACTGGAAGGAACGCGGCGCCCCGCTCGACGTCGAGGTGACGGAAGACCGCTTCCTGTTCCTGTCCGAGAAGAGCGCGGTCACCACGCCCAACTGGGCGCTGCCCGCCAACTTCCAGAACCACGGCAACTACGTGATTTCGCTGGGCAACGTCACGCGCTGGCTGGGCCAGCAGGCCGAGGCGCTGGGCGTCGAGATCTTCCCCGGCTTCCCGGCCGCCGAGATCCTCTACAACGACGACGGCTCGGTCAAAGGCGTCGCGACCGGCAACATGGGCGTGGGCAAGGACGGCGAGCCGACCGAGAACTTCCAGCTCGGCATGGAGTTGCACGCGAAGTACACGCTGTTCGCCGAAGGCTGCCGCGGCCACCTCGGCCGCCAGCTGATCTCGAAGTTCAAGCTGGACGCGAACGCCGAGCCGCAGGCGTACGGGATCGGCATCAAGGAACTG
>NZ_CADFEI010000051.1 GCF_902833225.1 Burkholderia sp. BCC1644 | reverse complement strand
GCGCTCGACCGCGAGTGCGACACCCATCCCGCCGCCGATGCACAGCGACGCCAGCCCGCGCTTCGCATCGCGCTTGACCATCTCGTGCAGCAGCGTCACCAGGATCCGGCAGCCCGACGCGCCGATCGGGTGACCGATCGCGATCGCACCGCCGTTCACGTTCACCTTCGACGTGTCCCAGCCCATCTGCTTGTGCACCGCCAGCGCCTGCGCCGCGAACGCCTCGTTGATTTCCATCAGGTCCAGGTCGCCCGGCGTCCAGCCCGCGCGCTCCAGGCACCGGCGCGACGCCGGCACCGGGCCCATGCCCATCACGCTCGGATCGACACCCGCGTTCGCGTACGCCTTGATCCGCGCGAGCGGCGTCAGGCCGAGGGCCGCCGCCTTCTGCGCCGACATCACCAGCACCGCCGCCGCACCGTCGTTCAGACCCGACGCGTTCGCCGCCGTCACCGAGCCGTCCTTCGAGAACGCCGGCTTGAGCCCCGACAGCGATTCCGCCGTCACGCCATGGCGCACGAACTCATCGGTCGCGAACTGCAGCGGCTCGCCCTTGCGTTGCGGGATCGACACCGGCACGATCTCGTCGTTGAAGCGGCCGGCCTTCTGCGCGGCTTCCGCCTTGTTCTGCGACAACGCCGCGAACGCATCCTGCTCTTCGCGCGTGATCCCGTATTCCTTCGCGACGTTCTCCGCCGTGATGCCCATGTGGTACTGGTTGTACACGTCCCACAGGCCGTCGACGATCATCGTGTCGACCAGCTTCGCGTCGCCCATCCGGAACCCGTCGCGCGAGCCCGGCAGCACGTGCGGCGACGCACTCATGTTCTCCTGGCCGCCCGCGATCACGATGTCCGCGTCGCCCGCGACGATCGCGTTCGCCGCCAGCATCACGGCCTTCAGGCCCGAGCCGCACACCTTGTTGATCGTCATCCCCGGCACTGCCGTCGGCAGCCCGGCCTTGATCAGCGACTGCCGCGCCGGGTTCTGCCCCGAGCCGGCCGTCAGCACCTGGCCCATGATC
>NZ_CADFEI010000050.1 GCF_902833225.1 Burkholderia sp. BCC1644 | reverse complement strand
CATCCGGATCGCTTCGTCGATGTCGCGAAAGCGCATGATCGGCGACACGGGGCCGAACGTCTCGTACTTCACGAGCGGCATGTCGGGCGTCACGCGATCGATCACCGTCGGCGAATACAGCGCACCATCGCGCACGTTGCCGACCAGCAGCCGCGCACCGCGCGAAATCGCATCGTTCACCTGCTGCTCGCAGAACTTCGCGGCCGCCTCGTCGATCACGGTGCCCATGTCGACCGACGGATCGGACGGATTGCCGTACGACCACGCGCGTGTCTTCTCGACGACCAGCTCGGTGAAGCGATCGGCCACCGACTCGTGTACGAGCATCCGCTTGATCGCCGTGCAGCGCTGCCCCGAGTTCTTGTACGAGCCCGACACCGCGAGCGTGCTCGCTTCGTCGAGATCGGCGTCTTCCATCACGATGATCGGATCGTTGCCGCCCAGTTCGAGCACCGCGCGCCGGTAGCCCATCCGCGACGCGATCGACTTGCCGATCGACACGCCGCCCGTGAACGTGATGAGGTCGATCGCCGGGTTCGTGATCAGTTCGTCGGCAATCTCCCTCGGGTCGCCGGTGATCACCTGCAGCATCTGCGGCGGCAAGCCGGCTTCATACAGGATGTCCGCGAACAGGTAGCACGACAGCGGCACCTTCTCCGACGGCTTCACGACGATCCGGTTGTTGGTCGCGACCGACGGCACGATCTTGTGCGCGACCTGGTTCATCGGGTGGTTGAACGGCGTGATCGCCGAGATCACACCGAGCAGCGGATCGCGCTGCGTGTACACGCGGCGCTTCTTGCCGTGCGGCGTCAGATCGCACGAGAAGATCTGCCCGTCGTCCTTCAACACTTCGCCGGCGCCGAACGTCAGCACGTCGGCCACGCGGCCCGCTTCGTACGTCGAATCCTTGATGCACAACCCGGCCTCGGCCGTGATCAGCGCCGCGATCTCCGCCGTGCGCGAGCGCACGATGTCGGCCGCGCGGCGCAGGATCGCCGCGCGATCGTGGCGCGTGAGCGTCGGCCGGTAGGCACGCGCGACCGC
>NZ_CADFEI010000049.1 GCF_902833225.1 Burkholderia sp. BCC1644 | reverse complement strand
TTTGCCGCGATCGAGCAGGAAAACCGCCGCCAGGAAGATCACATCGAGCTGATCGCGTCGGAAAACTACACGAGCCCGGCCGTGATGGCCGCACAGGGCTCGCAGCTCACGAACAAGTACGCGGAAGGTTATCCGGGCAAGCGCTACTACGGCGGCTGCGAGTACGTCGACGTCGTCGAGCAGCTCGCGATCGACCGCGTGAAGCAGCTGTTCGGCGCGGAAGCCGCGAACGTGCAGCCGAACTCGGGTTCGCAGGCGAACCAGGGCGTGTTCTTCGCGATGCTCAAGCCGGGCGACACGATCATGGGCATGAGCCTCGCGCACGGCGGCCACCTGACGCACGGCTCGCCGGTGAACATGTCGGGCAAGTGGTTCAACGTGGTGAGCTACGGCCTGAACGAAAACGAAGACATCGACTACGAAGCGGCCGAGAAGCTCGCGCAGGAACACAAGCCGAAGCTGATCGTCGCGGGCGCGTCGGCGTTCTCGCTGAAGATCGATTTCGAGCGGCTCGCGAAGATCGCGAAGTCGGTGGGCGCGTACCTGATGGTCGACATGGCGCACTATGCAGGCCTGATCGCAGCCGGCGTGTACCCGAACCCGGTGCCGCACGCGGACTTCGTGACGACGACGACGCACAAGAGCCTGCGCGGCCCGCGCGGCGGCGTGATCCTGATGAAGGCGGAGTACGAGAAGCCGATCAACTCGGCGATCTTCCCGGGGATCCAGGGCGGCCCGCTGATGCACGTGATCGCGGGCAAGGCAGTGGCGTTCAAGGAAGCGCTGTCGCCGGAGTTCAAGTCGTACCAGGAGAAGGTGGTCGAGAACGCACGCGTGCTGGCTGAAACGCTGGTGAAGCGCGGGCTGCGGATCGTGTCGGGCCGCACGGAAAGCCACGTGATGCTGGTGGACCTGCGTGCGAAGCACATCACGGGCAAGGCAGCGGAAGCGGCGCTCGGTGCGGCGCACATCACGGTGAACAAGAACGCGATCCCGAACGATCCGGAAAAGCCGTTCGTGACGAGCGGCGTGCGCCTGGGTTCGCCGGC
>NZ_CADFEI010000048.1 GCF_902833225.1 Burkholderia sp. BCC1644 | reverse complement strand
GCGGCCAGGCCGTCCGACACTTCGCGGAATGCCGACTGGATCGCCTTCTCGTAGTTGGCGATCTCGATGCGCTTCTGCACATGCGCGAGGTTCAGGTTCGCGATGTTCTGGCCGCCTTCGAAGATCGGCATCGTGATCTGCGGCGCGAACGACCATGCCGCCGTGCCGGCCTTGAACAGACCGCCGAGCGTCGGGCTGCCGGTGCCGAACGCGCCTGTCAGCGAGATCCTCGGGAAGAACGCCGCGCGGGCCGCGCCGATGTTCGCGTTCGCGGCCAGCAGCGTCTGCTCGGCCTGCATCACGTCCGGACGGCGTGTGAGCAGATCCGACGGCAATCCGGCCGGCACGTCCGTCAGCAGGTTCTGCGCGTCGAGCGGCATGCCCGCCGGCAGGTCGTCCGGCAGCGGCTCGCCGATCAGCAGCACCAGCGCGTTCAGCGCCTGCGCACGCGCACGCGCCTGCGCCTGCTGGTTCGCGAGCGCCGTCTCGACCACCGTCTGCGCCTGACGCAGTTCGAGTTCGGAACCCGTGCCGTTGTCGAACTGCAGCTTCGTCAGGTCGTACTGCGCCTGAGCGGACTTCAGCGTGTTTTCCGTGACCTGCAACAGGTCATCGGTCGACAACAGCGTCAGGTACTGGTCAGCCACCGACGAGACCAGCGAGATTTCCGACGCCTGCCGTGCATACGACGTCGACAGGTACTGCGCGAGCGCCTGGTCCTTCAGGCTCTGCACGCGGCCGAACAGGTCGAGCTCCCACGACGCCGACAGCCCGACGTTGTAGCTGCGCGAGATGTACGGCGCACCGGTCGTCGACAGGCCCTGCGGCACGCGCTGGATGTTGCCCGAGCCCGTACCGTCGAGCGTCGGGAACAGGCCCGCGCGCGTGATCTGGTACTGCGCGCGCGCCGCCTCGATGTTCAGCACCGACACGCGCAGGTCGCGGTTGTTCTTCAGCGCGATCTCGATCAGCCGCTGCAGGCGCGGATCGACGAAGAATTCGCGCCAGCCGATGGCGGTCGCCGCCTGGCCGTTCGCGCTGCGCGCGCCGGCAGCGCCCGGCTGCGTCGCGTAGACGCCGCCGGCCGGGTACGCCTGCGCGACGGGTGCGTCGGGCCGCTTGTAATGCGGCGCCATCGTGCAGCCCGTGGCAAAGAGCGCGACCGCGATTGCAGTCAAAGCGTGTTTTTGCATCAT
>NZ_CADFEI010000047.1 GCF_902833225.1 Burkholderia sp. BCC1644 | reverse complement strand
GGGGGTGCCCCTATGTGTTTCGTCAAGCGTTAGGGACTGACTTGGGTTGGTAAATGGTGCCGTCGCGCAGCATGGCGAACAGAACGTCGCAGCGTCGCCGTGCGAGCGCGATGAGCGCTTGGTTATGACGCTTGCCTTGCTGGATCTTGCGGGAGTAATAGGCCCGTGAGATTGGGTCCCGCAATGCCGCGAAGGCGGACAGGAACAATGCGCGCTTGAGTACCTTGTTGCCGCGTCTAGACGGATGCTCACCGCGGATGGATGAGCCAGAGCGCCGGGTTACCGGGGCAAGGCCAGCATAGGCTGCCAAGTGGGCGGCCGAAGCGAAGGCTTTGTGGGCAACTTCGGTCAGGAGTCTGGCGGCGGTCCTGACGCCGACTCCCGGCATGCTGGTCAGGACCGGCCAAAGAGGGTGAGCAAGCACCAGTCGTTCAACCTCGGCAGCGACTTCGTCGCGTTGCTGACGCAAGGCCGCAAGCTGCTGGGCCAAACGGGGCATGACGATGGTGGCGGCTTGCGTGCCGGGCACGGTCACGGCTTGTTCGCTCAGTGCCTGAACGATCTCGGCCGCTAAGCCTTTGCCCATGCGAGGAGCGAGCTTGGTCAGGCGATTGGCGAGCGTCTTCTCGCTGGTTCCGGCAAGCGCGGCGGGCGACGGATAGCGCTCAAGCAGATCGAGTACCGCTGGATGGTCAAGGCGCGGTCCGAGAACACGCTCGAGCGCCGGATGGATCTGAGTAAGCAGGCCGCGAATGCGGTTGCTGGTTTGCGTGACCTGAGCGGCGAGGTCGTCATCGAAGCCGCAGAGCATGGTGAGTTCGGCGAGCTGCTCGTCGGCCAGTCGAAGCGAGCGCAGCGTATGCGGCATCGAGCGAGCGGCTTCGGCGATGATGGCGGCGTCGCGGGCATCGGTCTTTGCTTCGCCGGCGTGCAAATCAGCGATGCGGCGCATGGCCAGTCCGGGCAGATAGGCAACGAGTACGCCTTCAGCGCGGGCGACGGCTACAGGAAGCGCACCGATGGTGGAAGGCTGGTCGACGACGAACAGTAGTCGACCGTGAGTCTTGAGTTCCGTGATGAGGGCGCGCAGCTTGGCCTCGTCGTTGGGTAGAGCCTTGTTGTACAGGCGCTTACCGCTCCGATCGAGTGCCACGGCGTGATGATGGCCTTTACCGACATCGACGCCGATAAAGACATCGACGGCGTCACGTTGTTGAGTGTCTTGCATCGCAGTTTATGCAGAGTGAACGGATTGGCCTGCAACAACGGTGGCAAGTCTCGGCATCCACGTTACGGACGGCGTCGGGAAATCCCGGCCAAACCCCTATCAGCGATCACCAGCCACCCACCAGGCCCGGTGACAACACCCCCCGGATCATGACTGCGACTGGGGGCGGGAATCATGCCGGGCCTGGCTGGCCATAGCCCCGATTATCGGGGCGTGAAGATAGTAACGGGGCG
>NZ_CADFEI010000046.1 GCF_902833225.1 Burkholderia sp. BCC1644 | reverse complement strand
CACTGATATGACTTCGCGTGTCAATGGGGATCGGTTTTCAGCTTCTCAAGTACATGTCATACGAATTTCCTGAGGGCGACGTAGCAGTAAAACTCGACGGTGGATCACACTGATATTCGCGGGTTGATTACCGCATTACAGAGGTCCGCCCAACGAGCCTGCCGCCATCTAAAATCGCAAGTCGGATGTTCTCCGTTGCGTAGTGTTCTCGCGGGTTACTCGCGTGCCGGGCTACGTCGCCTTCAGGAAACTCTTCCTCCAGTGGTTAAGGTAAGGTCAAGGGGACTCAGGCGTTGCATTACGCCGCGTGCACCTCGCTCGGTACGGCGAGCGACATCGCCAGCCGGCTGATGTCCCAGATGAACCCACCGAGTTCGCGGGCGACCGCGACCACAGCGATGTTCTTTTCCTTGCCGTGAGCGACAAGCTTGCGATAACGCCGGCACAGTCGTATCTGCGCGTCCCAGGCGCGATCTATGATGGGCTTGGGAAGGCCTTCATGTCGCCGCTGGATCTCGGGGCTCACACGTGCCGGGTGCCGGTAGCTCCAGGCGGCCTCGACTAACAACTTTCTTGCATAGCCGTTACCCGTTTTGGTGATGCTGCCCTGACGACGTTTGTTGCCGGAGGAATGCTCTGACGGAGTAACGCCAAGCCAGGCCATCAATTGGCGCGGGTGCGCGAAGCGTGAGAGATCGCCCAATTCGGCGAGCATACCCACTGCCGTAGTGAACTGCACACCGCGCATGGCCTGTAAGCCCAGTACAGCAGGATAGAAACGCCAGTTGACGACCGCCTCGCGCAGCGCAGCCTCGAGCCGACCACACTGCGCGAGCCGGTCCTCGATTGTGCGTCGAAGCTCGTCGAGCGCCAGTTGCTGCCAAAGGTTGTCGAACGAAAATGCGCTCAGCCAGCGCCGGTGCGCAGGCCCCCAGTCGGCCCGGCCCGTGTAGCGCACGCCGTGCGACAGCAGGAAAGCCTTTAGCCGCTGCCGTGCGCGCTTCATATCGTCTTTGGCGCTCACCCACGCACGTGCCAGATCGCGAAACGCTTCATCGTCTACGCTAGGCACGTACACCGCTGACAAGTCGCCGGTACGGAGCAACCGCGCCAACTTGACGGCGTCGCGTCGGTCGGTCTTGACGCGCTCGCCGGGTTTTCTAGGAATCAGTGACGGTGCGCACACCATGCAGTCAAAGCCCTTTTGCGCGAGCTGACGGTAGAGCCCGTAGCCGCACGGGCCCGCTTCATAGACGACGCGTATGCGGTCTGCTTTGGACTGCAGACGTTTGCACAGCCGATCGATGTCCGTCTGCGTCGTCCCGATCCTGCCAAGCAGTTCGACCTCGTTCGGGCCGAGCGCGTACGCGACCGTGATCGAGTCCTTGTGAACATCCAGGCCGACGTACAGCGTGCTATCGTGTTCCATGCTGGCCTCCGTGCGAGAAAGTGCCGGGTGTGGCACCGTCCACACCGTGCGGCTCTGGCTGCAATGCTAACCCGCGTTTGCTTCCTCGCCGCAGGCCAGCCCTCTACCTCACGCGAAGTCATACTGCCTAA
>NZ_CADFEI010000044.1 GCF_902833225.1 Burkholderia sp. BCC1644 | reverse complement strand
ACCGATCACTTCTTCGGCACGATGTTCGTCACGTTGCGCCGCGCAGGCGATGCGCTGCTGATTTCGCACAAGAAGATCGTGCTGAAGAACGACTACATCCGGCAGGTGCTCGACGTCTATCACGTCTGACGCTGTTGTTTTGTCATGAAAAGAAGTGGAGGTGACACCATGTCCAGCTACAAGATTGCACTGAATTTCGAGGATGGGGTAACCCGCTTCATCGATTGCAAGGCCGGCGAGAAGGTGCTCGACGCAGCCTTCCGCGCGAAGATCAACCTGCCGATGGATTGCTCCGACGGCGTGTGCGGCACCTGCAAGTGCCGCGCCGAAAGCGGCAGCTACGACCTCGGCGACGACTACATCGACGACGCGCTCACCGAGGACGAAAAGGACGGCGGCCTCGTGCTGACGTGCCAGATGGTGCCGCAAAGCGATTGCGTGATCGCGGTGCCGACTTCGTCGGTCGCGTGCAAGACCGGGCAGAGCGGCTTTGCCGCGACGGTCACGAAGGTCGAGCAGCACAACGACGCGGCCGTCGTGCTCGAACTCGACGTCGGCGCGGCGGCACCCGTGTTCCTGCCGGGCCAGTACGTGAACATCGACGTGCCGGCGAGCGGCCAGCATCGTTCCTATTCGTTCTCGTCGGCGCCGGCCGACGCGAAGGTCAGCTTCCTGATCAAGAAGATTCCCGGCGGCGTGATGAGCACGTGGCTCGAATCGGCGCAGCCGGGCGACACGCTGGAACTGCACGGTCCGCTCGGCAGCTTCTACCTGCGCGACGTGCAGCGGCCGCTGCTGTTCCTGGCGGGCGGCACGGGTCTCGCGCCGTTCCTGTCGATGCTCGAAGTGCTGGCGCGCAGCGGCTCGCAGCAGAAGGTGCACCTGATCTACGGCGTGACGCGCGATCTCGACCTCGTGCTGGTCGACGCGATCGAAGCGTATGCGGCGAAACTGCCGAACTTCAGTTTCGCGACGGTCATCGCGGATGCCGCGTCGGACCATCCGCGCAAGGGCTGGGTCACGCAGCACATCCCGGCCGATGCGCTGAACGACGGCGACGTCGACGTGTACCTGTGCGGGCCGCCGCCGATGGTCGACGCGGTGCGCAAGTATTTCGACGACGAAGGCGTGAAGCCGAACAGCTTCCACTACGAGAAGTTCACCCCCAACGTCACGGCAAAGGCGGCATGACCATGCAACGATTCTCCGGCAAGGTCGTCGTCGTCACCGGCGCGGCGCAGGGTATCGGCCGAGGCGTCGCGCTGCGCGCGGCGGCCGAGGGCGGCAGCGTGCTGTTCGTCGATCGCGCGGACTTCGTCGCCGAGGTGGCGGCCGAGGCGCCCGGCGGCGCGACGGCAGGCTTCGTCGCCGATCTCGAAACCTACGAAGGCGCGCACGCGGCGATGGCGCATGCGGTACAGACGTTCGGCGGCATCGACATCCTGATCAACGGGGTCGGCGGCGCGATTCGCATGCGCCCGTTCGCCGAATTCGAGCCGGCGCAGATCGACGCGGAAATCCGCCGTTCGCTGATGCCGACGCTCTATGCCTGTCACGCGGTGCTGCCGCACCTGCTCGCGCGCGGCGGCGGCACGATCGTCAACGTCTCGTCGAACGCGACACGCGGGATTCGCCGCGTGCCGTACTCGGCGGCGAAAGGCGGCGTCAACGCGCTGACGTCGGCGCTCGCGATGGAGTACGCGGAGCACAACATCCGTGTCGTGGCCACCGCGCCGGGCGGCACCAGTGCGCCGCCGCGTCGCGTGCCGCGCAATGCGGCCGGCGACAGTGCGCAGGAACAGGCGTGGATGGGCGAGGCCGTGCGGCAGGTGACCGACTCGACGTACTTCAAGCGTTACGGCAGCCTCGACGAGCAGATCGCGCCGATCCTGTTCCTCGCGTCCGACGAGGCCAGCTACATCACCGGCACGGTGCTGCCGGTCGCGGGCGGCGATACGGGTTGAGC
>NZ_CADFEI010000043.1 GCF_902833225.1 Burkholderia sp. BCC1644 | reverse complement strand
GCCGATCATCGACAACGGCGAATTCAATCACGGGCTCACGTACTCGGGCCACCCGGTGGCGGCAGCCGTCGCGGTCGCGAACCTGAAGCTGCTGCGCGACGAAGGGATCGTCGAGCGCGTGAAGAACGATACCGGCCCGTACTTCCAGGCGCTGATGCGCGAGACCTTCGCGCGTCACCCCATCGTCGGCGAGGTGCATGGTCACGGCCTCGTCGCGAGCCTGCAGCTCGCAGAATCGCCGGCCGATCGCCGCCGCTTCGCGAACGGCGGCGACGTCGGCACGATCTGCCGCGACTTCTGCTTCAACGGCAACCTGATCATGCGTGCGACCGGCGACCGGATGCTGCTGTCGCCGCCGCTCGTGATCACGCGCCAGGAAATCGATGAACTCGTGTCGAAGGCAAAGAAGGCCGTCGATGCAACCGCCCAGCAACTGGGTATTTCGTAACGGCTTTGCCTACAGGCGTGCGGCGGGCGCCGCACGCCCCATAACCAGGGGAATTCCACCATGCGTGCCTGCTTTCTTCGCCAAGCCTGTTCCGTTGCCGCCCTCGCCGCCGCGGCAGCGTTCACGTCAGTCGCCAGTCCGTCGGCGCATGCCGAGGACCTGAACGTCTACAACTGGTCCGACTACATCGCACCGGACACGATCCCGAACTTCCAGAAACAGACGGGCATCCACGTCAAGTACGACAACTACGACAGCGACGACACGCTTCAGGCGAAGCTGCTTGCCGGCAGTTCCGGCTACGACATCGTCGTGCCGACGTCGAACTACATGGCCAAGCAGATCCAGGCCGGCGTGTACCAGAAACTCGACAAGTCGAAGCTGCCGAACCTCGCGAACCTCGATCCGCTGCTGATGAAGATGATCTCCGACGCCGATCCGGGCAACCAGTACGGTGTGCCCTGGGCCTACGGTACGGACGGCATCGGCTACAACGCGCAGGCGGTGAAGAAGGCACTCGGCGACAAGGCGCCGGTCGACAGCTGGGCACTGGTGTTCGACCCGGCCAACATGGAAAAGCTGAAGGGCTGCGGCGTGTCGTTCCTCGACCAGGCCGTCGACGTGTTCGCCGCCACGCTGCAGTACATGGGCAAGGATCCGAACAGCAAGAACCCCGGCGATTACCAGGCAGCCTTCGAAGTCCTGAAGAAAGTCCGCCCGTACATCACCCAGTTCAACTCGTCCGGCTACATCAACGACCTCGCGAACAACGACGTGTGCGTCGCGCTCGGCTGGTCGGGCGACGTCGGCATCGCGCATCGCCGCTCGGCCGAAGCGAAGCGTTCGTACGACATCAAGTTCTCGAACCCGAAGGAAGGCGGCCTGCTGTGGTTCGACGTGATGGTGATCCCGAAGGATGCACCGCACCCCGAGGCCGCACTGAAGTGGATCAACTACGTGTCCGATCCGAAGGTCAACGCGGCGATCACCAACACGGTGTTCTATCCGACCGCGAACAAGGCCGCGCATCAGTTCGTCACGCCGGGCGTCGCGCAGGATCCGACCGTCTACCCGCCGGAAGACGTGCTGAAGAAGATGGTGCTGATGAAGCCGATGCCGGCCGACATCCTGCGCCTCCAGAACCGCCTGTGGGCCCAACTGAAGACCGGCCACTGATCGCCAAGCATTCCGGCGGCGCAGGCATCGCTTCACGCCTGCCCGCCTGAGATCCGCGGACCTCCGTCCGCCCGCGCGCGCCGCGCGCACTGTTCCATCCGGCACGAGCCGTCGTCCGCGAGTCGCATTGTGCGCCTCGTGCGGGGGCGCTCACGCCTGCAATCCGTGAAGAACGAATGGTGACTCCCATGCAATCGATACCCTCTTCCGCTGCTGCAAGACAGACCCAACCGGCCGCCGCGGCGCGCCCGCAAAACGACGCCTTCGTGCGCATCGAAAACGTCGTGAAGAAATTCGGCGACAGCACGGCCGTCGACAACGTGAACCTGACGATCGCGAAGAACGAGCTGTTCGCGCTGCTCGGCAGCTCGGGCTGCGG
>NZ_CADFEI010000042.1 GCF_902833225.1 Burkholderia sp. BCC1644 | reverse complement strand
GAGACAGACTCGTTATAGGGTCAAGCGAACAAGTGCATGTGGTGGATGCCTTGGCGATCACAGGCGATGAAGGACGCGGTAGCCTGCGAAAAGCTACGGGGAGCTGGCAAACAAGCTTTGATCCGTAGATGTCCGAATGGGGAAACCCACTCCTTTTGGAGTATCCATGGCTGAATACATAGGCCATGTGAAGCGAACGCGGTGAACTGAAACATCTAAGTAACCGCAGGAAAAGAAATCAACCGAGATTCCCAAAGTAGTGGCGAGCGAAATGGGATGAGCCTTGTACTCTTTATTTGTATTGTTAGCCGAACGCTCTGGAAAGTGCGGCCATAGCGGGTGATAGCCCCGTAGGCGAAAACAGTATGAAAGAACTAAGTGTACGACAAGTAGGGCGGGACACGTGAAATCCTGTCTGAAGATGGGGGGACCATCCTCCAAGGCTAAATACTCGTGATCGACCGATAGTGAACCAGTACCGTGAGGGAAAGGCGAAAAGAACCCCGGGAGGGGAGTGAAATAGATCCTGAAACCGCATGCATACAAACAGTCGGAGCCTCGTAAGGGGTGACGGCGTACCTTTTGTATAATGGGTCAGCGACTTACGTTCAGTAGCAAGCTTAACCGTATAGGGCAGGCGTAGCGAAAGCGAGTCCGAATAGGGCGTTCAGTTGCTGGGCGTAGACCCGAAACCAAGTGATCTATCCATGGCCAGGATGAAGGTGCGGTAACACGTACTGGAGGTCCGAACCCACTAACGTTGAAAAGTTAGGGGATGAGCTGTGGATAGGGGTGAAAGGCTAAACAAACTTGGAAATAGCTGGTTCTCTCCGAAAACTATTTAGGTAGTGCCTCGTGTCTCACCTTCGGGGGTAGAGCACTGTCATGGTTGGGGGGTCTATTGCAGATTACCCCGCCATAGCAAACTCCGAATACCGAAGAGTGCAATCACGGGAGACAGACATCGGGTGCTAACGTCCGGTGTCAAGAGGGAAACAACCCAGACCGCCAGCTAAGGTCCCCAAATATAGCTAAGTGGGAAACGAAGTGGGAAGGCTAAAACAGTCAGGAGGTTGGCTTAGAAGCAGCCACCCTTTAAAGAAAGCGTAATAGCTCACTGATCGAGTCGTCCTGCGCGGAAGATGTAACGGGGCTAAGCTATATACCGAAGCTGCGGATGCGTGCTTTGCACGCATGGTAGGAGAGCGTTCCGTAAGCCTGCGAAGGTGCGTTGAAAAGCGTGCTGGAGGTATCGGAAGTGCGAATGCTGACATGAGTAGCGATAAAGGGGGTGAAAGGCCCCCTCGCCGTAAGCCCAAGGTTTCCTACGCAACGTTCATCGGCGTAGGGTGAGTCGGCCCCTAAGGCGAGGCAGAAATGCGTAGCTGATGGGAAGCAGGTCAATATTCCTGCACCATTGTTAGATGCGATGGGGGGACGGATCGCGGAAGGTTGTCCGGGTGTTGGAAGTCCCGGTCGCTGCATTGGAGAAGGCGCTTAGGCAAATCCGGGCGCGGAATTCAAGGGTGTGGCGCGAGCTCCCTAGGGAGCGAAGCAATTGGAAGTGGTTCCAAGAAAAGCCTCTAAGCTTCAGTCTAACGATGACCGTACCGCAAACCGACACAGGTGGGCGAGATGAGTATTCTAAGGCGCTTGAGAGAACTCGGGAGAAGGAACTCGGCAAATTGGTACCGTAACTTCGGGATAAGGTACGCCCTTGTAGCTTGATGCCCCTGCGGGCAAAGGGTGAAGGGGTTGCAATAAACTGGTGGCTGCGACTGTTTAATAAAAACACAGCACTCTGCAAACACGAAAGTGGACGTATAGGGTGTGACGCCTGCCCGGTGCCGGAAGATTAAATGATGGGGTGCAAGCTCTTGATTGAAGTCCCGGTAAACGGCGGCCGTAACTATAACGGTCCTAAGGTAGCGAAATTCCTTGTCGGGTAAGTTCCGACCTGCACGAATGGCGTAACGATGGCCACACTGTCTCCTCCCGAGACTCAGCGAAGTTGAAGTGTTTGTGATGATGCAATCTACCCGCGGCTAGACGGAAAGACCCCATGAACCTTTACTGTAGCTTTGCATTGGACTTTGAACCGATCTGTGTAGGATAGGTGGGAGGCTATGAAACCGGAACGCTAGTTTCGGTGGAGCCGTCCTTGAAATACCACCCTGGTTTGTTTGAGGTTCTAACCTTGGCCCGTGATCCGGGTCGGGGACAGTGCATGGTAGGCAGTTTGACTGGGGCGGTCTCCTCCCAAAGCGTAACGGAGGAGTACGAAGGTACGCTAGGTACGGTCGGAAATCGTGCTGATAGTGCAATGGCATAAGCGTGCTTAACTGCGAGACCGACAAGTCGAGCAGGTGCGAAAGCAGGTCATAGTGATCCGGTGGTTCTGTATGGAAGGGCCATCGCTCAACGGATAAAAGGTACTCTGGGGATAACAGGCTGATACCGCCCAAGAGTTCATATCGACGGCGGTGTTTGGCACCTCGATGTCGGCTCATCTCATCCTGGGGCTGTAGCCGGTCCCAAGGGTATGGCTGTTCGCCATTTAAAGAGGTACGTGAGCTGGGTTTAAAACGTCGTGAGACAGTTTGGTCCCTATCTGCCGTGGGCGTTGGATATTTGAAGGGGGCTGCTCCTAGTACGAGAGGACCGGAGTGGACGAACCTCTGGTGTACCGGTTGTCACGCCAGTGGCATCGCCGGGTAGCTATGTTCGGAAGAGATAACCGCTGAAAGCATCTAAGCGGGAAACTCGCCTTAAGATGAGATATCCCTGGGGACTAGATCCCCTTGAAGGGTCGTTCGAGACCAGGACGTTGATAGGTCAGGTGTGTAAGCGCAGTAATGCGTTCAGCTAACTGATACTAATTGCCCGTAAGGCTTGATCCTATAACAAGTCTG
>NZ_CADFEI010000041.1 GCF_902833225.1 Burkholderia sp. BCC1644 | reverse complement strand
CGCGAACGCCGCCTTCAAGTCGGCCATCCGGCGCCGCTCGCGCGCGATCATCATCCGGTTCACGACGATCACGCCGATCGTCACGGCCGTGATGAACAGCGTCGCCAGTGCGTTCATCTCCGGGTTCAGCCCCAGCCGCACGCGCGAGAACACCACCAGCGGCAGCGTCGTCGACCCCGGCCCCGACAGGAACGCCGACAGCACCAGGTCGTCGATCGACAGCGTGAACGACAGCAGCCACCCGGACAGCAGCGCCTGCGAGATCAACGGCAGCGTCACCACGAAGAACACCTTCAGCGGCGTCGCGCCCAGATCCAGCGCGGCCTCCTCGAGCGACTTGTTCATCTCCTTCACGCGCGACTGCACGATGATCGCCACGTACGACACGCACAGCATCACGTGACCGATCCAGATCGTCAGCATCCCGCGACCCTTCGGCCAGCCGAACATCTGCTCCAGCGCCACGAACAGCAGCAGCAGCGAAATGCCCTGGATCACTTCCGGAATCACCAGCGGCGCGTTGATCATCCCCGTGTACAGCGTGAAGCCCTTGAAGCGGCCGAAGCGCGCGAGCACGAAGCCCGCCCACGTGCCGATCACGACCGACGCGGTCGCCGTCAAGAGGCCGATCTTCAGCGACAGCCAGGCGGCCGTCAGCAGCTCGTCGTCCTCCAGCAGCGCCGCGTACCACTTCAGCGAGAAGCCCGACCACACCGTCACCAGCTTCGACTCGTTGAACGAGTACACGATCAGGCTGATGATCGGGATGTACAGGAACAGGAAGCCGAAGGCGAGGACGCCCGTCGACAGCGGTTTGCTCGGCTTGATCATTTCGCTTCCTCCAGTTCCTTGACCTGGTAGTACTGGAACAGCGCCATCGGCACCAGCAACAGCAGCACCATCGCGACCGTCACCGCGGACGCCATCGGCCAGTCCATGTTGTTGAAGAATTCATCCCACATCACGCGGCCGATCATCAGCGTGTCGGCGCCGCCCAGCAGCTCCGGAATCACGTACTCGCCGACCGCCGGGATGAACACCAGCAGGCTGCCGGCGATGATCCCGTTCTTCGACAGCGGCAGCGTGATGCGCGTGAACGCGACCCACGGCTTCGCGCCCAGGTCGTACGCGGCTTCGAGCAGCGTCAGGTCCATCTTCACGAGGTGCGCGTACAGCGGCATCACCATGAACGGCAGGTACGAATAGACCATCCCGATGTAGACGCCCGCATCGCTGTGGTACAGCCGCAGCGGCGTGTGGATGATGCCCAGCGCGATCAGCGTGTGGTTCAGCAGGCCGTCATCCTTCAGGATGCCGATCCATGCATAGACGCGGATCAGGAACGAGGTCCAGAACGGCAGCATCACGGCCATCATCAGCACGTTGCGGCGGTTCGGTTCCGAGCGCGCGATGTAGTACGCCATCGGATAGCCGATCAGCAGGCACAGCACCGTCGACACGGCGGCCATCTTCAGCGAGCTGAGGTAGGTCGCGATATACAGGTCGTCCTGCAGCAGGAACGCGTAGTGCGACAGCTGCAGCGCGAAGTGCACGACGCCGTCCTTGATCTCGACGAGCGACGTGTACGGCGGAATGCCCATCACCTGGTCGGCGAAGCTGATCTTCAGCACCAGCACGAACGGCAGCGCGAAGAACACCGCGAGCCACAGGAACGGCACGCCGATCGCGACGCTGCGGCCCGACGGCAGGAAGCGCGACAGCGCGGCGAAGCGGCCCGGGCGCGGCCGGCCCGCACCGGTGCTCGCGGCGCCGGTCGACACCGGCGTGGAAGGCGTGGAAGCAGAGGTTCTCATCGCGTCGTCCTCATTGCGTCAGCACGACGCCGCTGGCGGGCGACCACGACACGAACACGTCGTCGTTCCACGCCGGCGCGGTGTCGCTCATCAGGTGCGAGCTCGACAGGTTCGACACCACCGTCTTGCCGCTCGGCAAGCGCACGTGGTACAGCGAGTAGCTGCCCATGTACGCGATGTCGGTCACGACGCCGCGCGCCCAGTTGTGTTTCGAACCGGGCTTCTCGCGCGACACGTGAATGCGTTCCGGGCGCACCGAGATGCCGACCGGCATCCCGAGCGGACCGGTGATGCCGTGGCTCACGTACATGCGCGCTTCGAGGTCGTCGCTCTCGACGAAGATGTGATCGGGTTCGTCCTCGACGACGCGGCCTTCGAACAGGTTGGTCGAGCCGATGAATTCGGCCGAGAAGCGGCTGTTCGGGAATTCGTAGACTTCACCCGGCGCGCCGATCTGGACGATCTTGCCTTCGCTCATCACCGCGAGGCGGCTGGCCATCGTCATCGCCTCTTCCTGGTCGTGCGTGACCATCACGCAGGTCACGTCGACCTTCTCGATGATGTTCACGAGTTCGAGCTGGGTTTTCTGGCGGATCTTCTTGTCGAGCGCCGACATCGGCTCGTCGAGCAGCAGGAGCTTCGGGCGCTTGACCAGCGAGCGGGCCAGCGCGACGCGCTGCTGCTGGCCGCCGGACAGCTGATGCGGCTTGCGCTGCGCATACTTGCTCATCTGCACGAGCGCGAGCGCATCGGCCACGCGCTCCTTGATCTCGTTCTTCGGCGTGCCTTCCTGCTTCAGGCCGAACGCGACGTTCGATTCGACCGTCATGTGCGGGAACAGCGCGTACGACTGGAACATCATGTTCACCGGGCGGCGGTACGGCGGCAGCGACGCGAGGTCCTCGCCGTCGACGAAGATCTTGCCGGAGGTCGCCGTTTCCAGCCCGGCGAGCATGCGCAGCAGCGTCGACTTGCCGCAGCCCGAGCTGCCGAGCAGCGCGAACAGCTCGTTCTTCGCGATCGTCAGGTTCACGTTGTCGACGGCCGTGCTGTCGCCGAATTTCTTCACGACGTTTTCGATGCGCACGAAGGCGTCGTT
>NZ_CADFEI010000040.1 GCF_902833225.1 Burkholderia sp. BCC1644 | reverse complement strand
GTGAAACGACTCTACGCCGATGATAGTGCGGATTCCCGTGTGAAAGTAGGTAATCGTCAGGCTCCCTAAGCCAAGAACCCCCGCCCGAAAGGCGGGGGTTTTTGCATTTGAGCCGCGGAAATGCAGGGAGGGCGGCAGAAAGGCGCTCGACTCCTCGTATCTCGTCACCACTTGCCAGATCTACCCACCTTCCAGTCCTGTTGCCAGCCCCGATCGCGGAACGAAGCCGCGTGATTTGATACGATCGACGTGTCGTCGGCGATTGCATTCGTCGACGTTCACGGTCAAAACCGGGGTTTGATGGAGAGGGCAGGGAATGAATATCGGCGATGCGTCGCGCGAATCCGGAGTCAGCGCAAAAATGATCCGGTACTACGAACAGGTTGGCCTTCTTGCACCGAGCAAGCGTACCGACGCCGGCTACCGAATCTACGGCGCGGACGAAATCCATATCCTTCGCTTCATCCGTCAGGCCAGGCGGCTTGGCTTTCTCGTCGAGGACATCCGCAAGCTGCTGATGCTCTGGCAGGATCGCTCCCGCGCGAGCGCCGAAGTGAAGTCGATCGCCCTCGAGCACGTGGCCGAACTCGACAAACGCATCGCGGAGCTGAGTGACATGCGCGACACGCTGGCTGACCTGGCCGCGCACTGCCATGGTGACGGGCGGCCCGAATGCCCGATTTTGGCGCGCCTGGCCGACCCCGTCGGTGAACCAAATTAGTGCGTGTACTCGAGCCTCAAAATGGGCTCGGATTCAATGCCTATAAAAATCAATGGGTTAGTGTCGACGAAAGGTCGTCCATTCCGATTTGGAATGGTTCCCATGCAAGTATTTCACTAGCATCTTGGTGCGGCATCGCTATAATTCGGGATAACCCTATACGGGAAATCCCTGAATTTCGATTCACCAGGGGTCCCTCTTCCTTGGAGAATGTCATGATCGCCTACATCGTCGAAAAGCTGAGCAACTGGTTCGAATCCGCTGAACGTGAGCGCCGTGAGGCTTACCTCGCCACGTCGTCGGACATCGTCCAGCTCGAGAGCCGTATCCGCTCGCTCGAAACCAACGGCTACTCGCTGTAATCGGAGTCACCGTCAGGTGCCGTGTGGCACTGAACGATAAGCAAGCCCCGTATTGACGGGGCTTTGTTTTTTTGTGCGCCGGATCTGGCGAAATCGTCAGTGCAGCGCTATGGTATGGGCCTGCTTGTCATCCTGAAGGACACGATCATGCGTTTGCGTCTCGATGTGCGTCGCAGTGCCCGCGCGCGTCTCGTTCTGGGCGCGGCCGTGCTTGTCCATGGCCTCGCGGCCAATGCCGCGACGTCGTCCAAACCGCTGGTTCTCGATACGCAGCGCGGTATCCAGGATGGCAAGGGCGGGTTGGTGTTGCAGACAGCACCGCTGTCTTCGGAGCCGATCGTGGAGCCGGCGGGCATGCGAGCCCCGGCCGGGCAGGCGCCGAACACGTCGGTTCCGTTGTTCGTCGCGCCGTATATCAACGTTCCCGCGTGGGGCGGGCAGCCAGCCAACCCGCCGAGGCTCGCACCGAGACCGCAGCCGTAACGGTCGGTCGCCCGATCAGTTGCCGCGCTGCTCGATCTGAAAGCGGGCACCGCTATCCTGTCCCAGCCTCTCGACCAGATAAGGTAGTGCCTCGTTCATGCTCTGCGCGAGCGTGTACGGAGGATTCAGGATGAACATTCCGCTGCCGTAGAGGCCCAGACCATCCGTCGGCGGATTCGATACCGTCAGCGTCAGGTGCAGCCAGTTGTTCGGTTGCAGGCGCTTCAATTGCTCGGGAAAGCGCTGCGACTCCAGCCGCGTGACCTGCGGGTACCAGATCGCATAGCAGCCCGTCGCGAATCGCTTCAGACATTCCGTCACACAGCTCACCGTGCGCGCGTAGTCCTTCTTGTCCTCGTAGGACGGGTCGATCAGCACGAGTGCGCGTCGCGGCGGCGGCGGCAGCAGCGCCTTGATCCCTTCGAAGCCGTCGCCGGCGAAGATCATCGCGCGTCGCCCCGCGTCGCGGAAATTGTGGCGCAGCACGTCGATTTCGGTCGTGTGCATCTCGAACAGACGCATGCGGTCCTGTTCGCGCATCGATCGCCAGGCGATGTACGGCGAACCCGGATAGAAGCGCAGTTCGCCATCGTCGTTCAGCGCGCGGACTTCGTCGACATACTCGCCCAGCGCTTCCGGCAGGTTCTTCTCGTTCCACAGCCGGCCGATGCCGGTGTCGAATTCCGACGTTTTCGCCGCGTAGCCGTCGCGCAACGAGTACACGCCGGCGCCTGCGTGCGTGTCGATGTACCAGTACGACTTGTCTTTCTTGTTCAGGTAGCGCAGCAGCTGGACGACGACGGCGTGCTTGAGCACGTCCGCGTGGTTGCCTGCGTGAAAACCGTGACGATAACTGAGCATGGCGGGCTGCCTGAAACGAAAGGTGAATCGATGAAAGCGGTCGATCGTGCGCGGCCGTCAGGCCGGGCGCCGATGCGGCCGCGTATTGTACGCGAGTGGCCGCGCATCGCCTTATTCGTATGCGTCGCCGACCACCTCCTCGATGCGTTGCTTCACGTCCGGTGTCAGCTTCGCCGCAACGTCGAGTGCGCGCATGTTGTCGCCGATCTGCTCGATCCGCGACGCGCCCGTGATGACCGAACTCACGTGCGGATTCGCGAGTACCCACGCGATCGCGAGCTGGCCCGTGCTGCAGCCGAGTTCGGCTGCGATCCCGCCGAGCCGCTCGACGATGTCGTTGGCCGCCTGATCGGTCAGGCGGTCGCGCATCCAGTCGTAACCCTGCAACTGCGCGCGGCTGCCGGGCGGCACGCCGTGGCGGTATTTGCCGGTGAGCAGGCCCGACGCCAACGGGCTCCAGGTGGTCAGGCCTAGACCGTAGTCATCGTAAAGCCGGGCATATTCCTGCTCGACCCGCGTGCGGTGGAACAGGTTGTATTGCGGCTGTTCGACGACGGGCTTGCGCAGGTGATGCCGTTCGGCGATCTCGCACGCGGCACGGATCTCGTCGGCGCTCCATTCCGACGTGCCCCAGTACAGTGCCTTGCCGCGCGCGATCATGTCGCTCATCGCCCAGACGGTTTCCTCGATCGGCGTGTTCGGATCGGGGCGATGGCAATAGACGAGGTCGACATAGTCGAGCTGGAGCCTGCGTAGCGAGCTGTCGATGGCGTTCAACAGGTATTTCCGGTTCAGCGTGTGATACTGGTTCGGCGCTTCCGCGAGCCCCCAAAAGAACTTCGTCGACACGATGTAGCTGACGCGCGGCCAGTCGAGCGACTTGAGCGCGTGGCCCATGATTTCCTCGGATTTGCCGCCGGCGTAGACCTCGGCGTTGTCGAAGAAATTGACGCCCGCGTCGCGCGCCGCGGCGAGGCATTCGCGCGCGACCCGCTGGTCGACCTGGTTGCCGTAGGTGACCCACGAGCCGAGCGAAAGCGCGCTGATCTGCAGGCCGGAGCGGCCTAGCCGTCGATAGTGCATGCGAATCTCCTGCGTGACAGAACCGACCTTAAGCTTAGACGTTTTGCGCGCGAACGGCGGGGCCGATCGTGCACAATGACGGCTGGCTCGCCGCGTCGATCATGCAGCAAACACCGAGGTGGCGAGCACGTACTTTTTCGATCCGATAACGGGAGGAGACGGACATGGCAGCAGATCTGAACGGCAAGACCGCAGTCGTCACGGGCGCCGCGAGCGGCATCGGCAAGGAAATCGCACTCGAGCTCGCCAAGGCAGGCGCGGCTGTCGCGATCGCCGACCTGAACCAGGACGGCGCGAACGCGGTCGCCGACGAGATCATCAAGGCAGGCGGCAAGGCGATCGGCGTCGCGATGGACGTGACGAACGAGGAAGCCGTGAACAGCGGCAT
>NZ_CADFEI010000039.1 GCF_902833225.1 Burkholderia sp. BCC1644 | reverse complement strand
AAGCCGACCTTTTTCAGAAAACAGATGGTGCCCAGGAGAGGACTCGAACCTCCACGATGTTGCCACCGCTAGGACCTGAACCTAGTGCGTCTACCAATTCCGCCACCTGGGCACGTTTCGCTTGCTGCGATGCGAAAGACCGTGATTATAGCGTGCCTGAACGGCTTGTCAATAGATTTTGCGCGACCTTTGGAGGCAGGCGAGAAAGCGGGGCGTGCCTGAGGCGCCGTGTTCGGATCTCGCTGCGCGGTCGATCACGATCCGAAGGATTGCCGCCAGAGAGGGGCGAGCGAATTTCGAGAACGCGCGATCAAGTCCGATGCCGGAGAAGCGATCGCCGGTGGGCGCTTTTTGCCACACGCTGATTCGCGATTGCAGGCAGCGGATGCTGCGATTGTCCGTTCGCTTGGCGACGCGGTGATCGTGTATTCGCCGGCCGCAATGGAGTGCGCGGCGCATGGAAGCGAAGTCATTTGCATCGCGATAATTTCTGTTACCATCGCAGTAACGTTTTTTTGCGGAATGGTCCGCGCCAAGGAGTTCCTCATGTCTGAAATCGCAGTGGTTTTTCATAGCGGCTACGGCCATGCGGCCGTCATTGCGGACGCAGTCGCTCGCGGTGTCGAGAAAGTCGATGGAGCGTCGGTCAAGCTGATCCCCGTCGACGCGATCGACGAACACTGGGAGTACCTGGGGCACGATGCCAAGGCGATCGTCTTCGGTTCGCCGACCTACATGGGCAGCGCGTCCGCGCAGTTCAAGGGCTTCATGGACGCATCGTCGAAGCATTGGGGCAAGTGGCGAGACAAGCTGGCGGCCGGTTTTACGGTGTCGGCTTCGCAAAGCGGCGACAAGCTGGCGACATTGCAGCAGCTGGCTGTATTCGCTGCCCAGCATCAGATGCTGTGGGTCAGCCTCGGCCTGATGCCCGGCAACAACAACAGCAAGGGTTCGGTCAACGACCTGAATCGGCTCGGGTCGTTCCTCGGCGCGATGGCGCAGGCGAATGCGGACGAGGGCGGCGACGCGATTCTCGAGAGCGATCGAAAGACGGCAGAGCTGCTGGGCGAGCGCGTCGCAATTGCCGCGAAACGCTGGAACGGCGCTTGAGGGCGATGGCCGGGCGGCCGTGTGTCGATGGTCGTCCGGCTGGTGGATGAGTGGGGCCTCGAGCAAAGCGCGCAGGCGCTTTGCTTCCTGGGTTTGAAATGAAAAAAGGCCGGCTAGAAGCCGACCTTTTTCAGAAAACAGATGGTGCCCAGGAGAGGACTCGGTCACACATGCGCGACCCCGGCTGCGCTTGCAAGCGCAGCCTTTCGAGTCCTCACGCAAAGCGCGCAGGCGCTTTGCTTCCTGGGCTTGAAATGAAAAAAGGCCGGCTAGAAGCCGACCTTTTTAGAAAACAGATGGTGCCCAGGAGAGGACTCGAACCTCCACGATGTTGCCACCGCTAGGACCTGAACCTAGTGCGTCTACCAATTCCGCCACCTGGGCACGTTTCGCTTGCTGCGATGCGAAGACCGCTATTCTAGCGTGTTCAAAGGGACTGTCAACATAATTTCATCGAAAGCGATGAAAAATCTTGTCCCTCGTTCTTCGGGCAAGCGCATCACGACAACGCACTCCCGTTTGCCGCGCCATCCCGGTGTCGCGCCCCGTTGCCGGGAAGGGCGCATAGGACAAGTACGGAAAATCTCGAATTATTATGGGACAAGGGGGAAATGAATCCGTTACCAAATTAAAATCAAGGCCGTTCGGGCAACATGCCGGCTTGGCAACCTGCGCCCGCATGCGGCGCAATTGCGGTTGCAACGGGCCCGAGCCTGACTGAACGACTGCAGTGTGGCGGGATCGTGCGTGCGACGAAGCAAGCGGCCGACCGCCGCAAGCATTCAGGAAGTACGCGAACGCGGTGAACTCGGGCGAATAAAACAATAACGAGGAATGCCACTCCATGCCTGACTGGCTCATTCGAGTCCGGAAAATCGCGACATCCGCATGGCCGCTCACGGCCGGCGTTGCGCTGCTGGCGGCGCTCAGCTGTACGCCGACCGCCGAAACGCTGCTGTCGCCGCTCGACCGCCTGTACTGGAATCTGGTCGCGACCGGCGTCGATCACGGCGACCGCGACGATGTCGTCGTCATTGCAATCGACAGGAAGACGATCGCCGAACTGGGCGGCGGCGAGAGTTATGCGCGGGCGTCACATGCGCAGGTGCTCGATCGTCTCGGCAGTGCCTCGAGCGTCGTGCTCGACATGACGATGTTCGGTCCCGCGCGCGGCGACGATGCGCTCGCGGCCGCGATTGCGCGGCAAGGGCGCGTCGTGCTGCCCGCCCACCTTGCACGCGAGCGCACGCGTGCCGACACCGTGTTGTTGCCCGCGGCGCAGCTGCGCCGCGCGGCGGCGGCCGTCGGCCAGCGCAACGTCGTGCTCGGCAGCGACCATCTGGTGCAGGGCATCGTGCCGTACGTCCGGATGGACGATGCGGCCGACGAGCTGCCGCATGTCGCACTGCAGGCGATCCGCCTGGCCGGTGCGTCGCTGCCTGCCGGCGACGTGCGCGAGCTCGTGCAGGATCACGTGGCGAAGCTCGGGCGCGTCGAGGCTCGCTCGCTCGCGCTGTTCCTGCCGGCCCGTTTCGATCTCGATCGCTATTCGTATGTCGACGTGCTGAAAGGGCGCATCCCCGAGTCGGCATGGCGCGGCCGGATCGTCTTTATCGGCGACGCGATGTCGGATCTGTCTGGCGCGTATGACCTGTCGACGTCGGAAGATGGGCGGTTGCGACGCGTCGAGGTCGATGCGCTGGTGACGCAGGCGCTGGTCGACGGCCACATCCTGTGGCGCGAGCCGATGGCGATCCGGGTCGCCGTCAGCGTCGCGGTCGCGACGGGCATGCTGCTGATCTGCATGCTGGTGCCGGGCTGGCGCATGTATGCATGCGCGATCGCGTGGCTGGCCACGTTCGTTGCCGCCGAACTGGCGCTGCTTTTGCGTTGGTCGTGCTGGACGCCGCTCGGCCCGTTGTTCGCCGTGTGCGCATTGATCTTCGCGGTGAGCGGCTGGCGGCGCGCCGGCAGCCTGCGTGCGTTCCTGCTGAGCGAATACGGGATGCTGCGCGGGCTGGCCGGCAAGCACGCGTTCGTCGGCTCGCCGCATGCGGCAGGCGCCGATGTCGCGACGCCGACCAAGGACGAGGTCGAGATCGCGATGCAGCGCATTCGCGAGTGGCAGACGGCCTATGTCGACATGATCGAGACGCTGCCGTATCCGGTCTTCGTCGAACGGCACGGCCGGTTGCTGATGTGCAATGCGCGCGGCCGCGCGATGCTGCAAACGTTCGACGCGGACGGCGACGCGGCTGCGCAGCGCGTGCTGGCGATCGCCCATAACGAAGTGCTCGCCGCGAAGGCGACCGGCAAGATTCACTCGGCCGAGCTGACACTGGACGGGCGCACGCAGATGATGATGGTGACGCCGTTCGGCGATGGCGACCAGCACAGTTCGACGGCGAGCATGATCTGCCTCGTCGATATCCACAACATCAAGGCCGCGGTCGAAAGTGACCGGCTGACGCTGAGGCACATGGCGCACGACCTGCGCAACCCGCTCTCGACGGTACTGTCGCTGCTCGAAGAGCGGAACCAGGCCGACGGCGCGACCGACGAGGATTTCCTCGCCGACCTGCACAAGCTCGTCGACTACAGTTTGCGCGTCGCGCAGGATTTTACGCAGTTGTCGCGCGCCGAGCATCTCGATACGGCCGCATACGTGCCGGTGTCGGCGAACGATCTGGCGACGGAAGCGGTCGACCAGCTCTGGCACGGTGCGAACGCGAAGCGCATCCGCGTCGAGGGTCCGCATTACGACGGCGCCGACGTGTTCGTGCTCGGCAATCGCGACATGCTGTTGCGCGCGTTGACCAATCTGCTCGACAACGCGATCAAGTACTCGGCCGAGGATACGGTCGTCGACGTATGGATCGACGCCGACGACCGTCAGGTTTCGGTGGCGGTGCAGGACCAGGGGATCGGCATCCCGGCCGGCGCGCTGCGCCGGTTGTTCGAACCGTTTTTCCAGGTCGACGGCACGTATCGCGACGCGAGTCGCGGAGTCGGTCTCGGGTTGCCGTTCGTCAAGGCAGTGATCGAGCGTCACGGCGGATCCGTCGACGTCGAGTCGACGCCGGGGCAGGGCAGCCGTTTCACCGTGCGTCTGCCGAGAACCGTGGCGGAAATGCTCGACGACGCGTGACAGACAGCCGCCTGAACGGCATAGCGGCATCGCGATGCGCGATCGTCGACCGATGTTGAAACGAGGCGGATGAAAGGCCGGATCCGGTGTCGCACCGGGCCGGCCTTTTTTGCATTCGTGTGTCACGCATGCCACGTCCCGATGGAGGCCGAAGCCGGATCGTTCGTCGCAAGGCGTGCGGCGCAAAGCGGTTGCGCCGTTTCGCTGTCGTTGCCGCGAGCGATCGCGCTGATGCTGGTCCGAGGTCGGCTGCGGCAGGTGGAATCCGATGACGCGCAGAGTTCGCGCTTCGATCCCGGGTCGCCACGGAAACGAAAACGCCCTCGCACGAGGCGAGGGCGAGACCGGCATCCGCCGTTGGGCGCCACGAGACGCGGGTTTCAGGTAGGCCGCGGCGCCGCGATGGCGCCGTCGGCCGGACCTGGCCCGTGCAGTTGCTTACTGCTTGTATTCCTCCCAGGCCTGATCCCACGCGGAGCCCTTGCCCGGCTCGTATGCCCACGCCGCCATCGAGCACCAGTTGGTGTACGGGAACGGCTTGCA
>NZ_CADFEI010000038.1 GCF_902833225.1 Burkholderia sp. BCC1644 | reverse complement strand
GCCTGATGACCATAGCGAGTCGGTCCCACCCCTTCCCATCCCGAACAGGACCGTGAAACGACTCTACGCCGATGATAGTGCGGATTCCCGTGTGAAAGTAGGTAATCGTCAGGCTCCCTAAGCCAGAAACCCCCGCCCGAACAGGCGGGGGTTTTTGCATTTGAGCGGCGGAAATGCGCGAGCCGGCATAGCGCAATGCGGCCGGAACTGAAGCGTTGACGACGTCGATTCGGGCCGCGGTCGCCAATCAGGCATCTGCCATCCTCGAGCAATCCGCCGCCAGGCACTTCGGAAATCCTCGGTACGTTCTTCTACGGACCACGCCAATCCACCTGCAGCCAGCGTCCGGTCGATGTCGAGATGTCTTGATGGTCGAAAATGAGCGACGTTCATGGACGATGGCCGACAAATGCCATCTTCTGGCGCAAACTCCCTGCTTCATCCACCGGTCTTTCGACGCACCCTGTCGACCTGACCGTGTGCACCCTTCTGCGAATGCACCGCGGAATCGTCATAAAAATCTATGCGCATAAAGTCCGTGCGCGCACATACGCTGCAGAGCGGAGAGCAGGCCCTTCGGGGTAATATCGCCATTCGTCCCGATTCGCGGCGCTTGCCCACATCTGCCGGCGATCGGTGTCTTTCGTATTCCGTCTCCCGCATCGTTCATGACTGACAGCCCTGCCCAAGGTGGTCGGACGACCGACTTCTTGCCGTATCTCGTCGCCGCAACGTTCTTCATGGAGTACCTCGACACGACCGTGATCGCGACTGCGCTGCCGCAAATGGCGCATTCGTTCGGTGTCGGTCCGAATGCACTGAGCCTCGGGATGACGGCCTACATGCTCGCGCTGGCGGTGTTCATCCCGATCAGCGGCTGGATCGCGGACCACTATGGATCGCGCACGGTATTCGCGAGTGCGATCGTCGTCTTTACCGGTGCGTCGGTGCTGTGCGGGCTGTCCGAGGGCGTCATGACGTTCACGGCTGCACGTCTGCTGCAAGGCGTCGGCGGGGCGATGATGGTGCCGGTCGGACGGATGATCGTCGTGCGCAGCACCGAGAAGGCCAAGCTGATGCGCGCGATCGCGACGATCACGTGGCCGGGCATCGTCGCGCCTGTCGTCGGGCCGCCGATCGGCGGTTTCATCACGACCTATGCGTCATGGCGCTGGATCTTCCTGCTGAACGTCCCGTTCGGTATCGCCGCGCTGGTCTGTACCTGGCTGATCGTCCGGAACACGCGGGCCGACGAGCAACGGCCGCTCGACTGGGTTGGGTTCGTGCTGGCCGGTGGCGCATTGACTTGTCTGTTGATCGGTACCGAAGCGGCCGGCCAGCAGGATGTCGACTTCACGCGCGCGGGCATCCTGGTGGGTGCGAGCGTGCTGTTCGGCGCGGCCGCGTGGTTGCATGCGCGCCGCTGCGCGCATCCGCTGCTCGACTTCACCACGCTGAAGGTGCCGACCTTCTCGGTGACGGTGATCACCGGTTCGGTCACACGGATGGCGATCAACGCCGTGCCGTACCTGCTGCCGCTGTTGTTCCAGATCGGCTTCGGGCTGTCGCCGTTCCAGTCCGGCCTGTTGCTGCTCGCGAGTGCGCTCGGCAATCTGGGGATGAAGGCGGGAACGTCGTGGATTCTCGACCGATATGGCTTCCGGCGCGTTGCACTCGTCGACGTGACAATTGTCGGCATCTTCACGATTGCGTGTGGCTGGCTGACCGCGTCGACACCGCTGGCGATCACGCTGCTCGTCGTATTCGTCTACGGACTCACGCGGTCGATGCAGTTCACGACGCTCGCGACACTCGCCTATGCGGATATCCCGGCGCATCAGACGAGTGCAGCCAGCACGCTGTGGAGCGCTGCACAGCAGATGACGATCGGGATGGGTATCGCGTTCGGTGCGTTGTCGCTGCGGCTTGCGGCGTTGGCGCGCGGCGATGCGGCCGGCATGCATTACGTGCTCGACGATTTCCGCTGGGCATTCGTCGCGGCAGGCGTGCTCGCGCTGCTGACGCTGCCGGGCTATGCACGGCTGGCCTCCAATGCAGGCGACCGGCTGCGGGCGAGTATGGCGCGAGGGTAGGCAGAGTTACGAATCGAATTGGCACTACGACGGGTGAGCGCGTCTGCCTTTCGTCTCTCACCGGAAACGTCGATCCGTCGTGATTGCGATGGGCTGGCGGTCAGCGCAATCGGTTATTTGTCACTGCTGCGGGTGCGTGAGCAGACTGCGCGGTGCTTGAGCGCAAACCTGAAATCATCCGCGTGACGAACGTCGAGGCGGCGCCATGCTTGTCCTCGCTGCCGTCACTGCGCGTCATGGAAAATGATGCCGACCGTATGGCGGTGGCCGCTGCGGATCCGGCTCACGCCGTGGCGCAGGTTGACGCGATAGACGCCGCGCGTCCCCTGCACGGGTCTGCCGTGCACGGCGAAGATCACCGCGTCGCCTTGCATCAGCGGCACCACTTCCGCCCGTGATTGCATGCGTGGCCGCTGTTCCGTCAACACGAATTCCCCGCCCGTGAAATCGCGGCCCGGCGCCGACAGCAGGATCGCAACCTGCAGCGGAAACACGTGCTCGCCATAGAGATCCTGATGGAGGCAGTTGTAGTCGTCGGGACCGTATTGCAGGATCAGCGGCGTCGGTCGCGTCTGCCCCGCCGCATGGCAGCGATCGAGGAATGTCGTGTGGTCTTTCGGATAGCGGACGTCGATTCCGAGCGCCTGGTTCCAGCGATTCGCGATGGGCGCGAGATGCGGGTAGATCGTCGTACGCAGCTCGGCAATGACCGCGGGTAGCGGGTACGCGAAATACTTGTATTCTCCGCGGCCGAATCCGTGCCGCGCCATCACGACGCGTGAACGATAAAGCGTATCCCGCGGATAGAGCGACGCGAGCGCATCGCATTCGTTCGTCGAAATCAGGCCCGGCACGCGCGCGCATCCATAGCGATCGAGTTCGGCGCCGACAGTCGGCCAGTCGATGGCGTCGACACGTTGTGCGATGTCCGGCGATTCGACGGCAGGTTGCAGATCGGCGATGTTCACGGGCACCCCTCGGTTCGTCAGCGATGTGGCGCCGAGCCGTGCGGAATGCTCGGAAGCATTGCGTGCACGATTGGAGCCACGAAGAAAGTTGATGAACCCAGTCTAGCGACGATCGTATGCAGGCGCGCTCCAGATCTTGCGCTTCAATTCGGAAGCGAGAGGGGAGGGCACGGGACGCGCACGGACACATCGAAGGCTGAGACGTATCAGTGCGGAGAAGCGGAGAAGCGGAGAAGCGGAGAAGCGGAGAAGCGGAGAAGCGGAGAAGCGGAGAAGCGGAGAAGCGGAGAAGCGGAGAAGCGGAGAAGCGGAGAAGCGGAGAGGCGGAGAAGCGGAGAAGCGGAGAGGCGGAGAGGCGGAGAGGCGGAGAGGCGGAGAAGCGGAGAGGCGGAGAGGCGGAGAGGCGGAGAGGCGGAGAGGCGGAGAGGCGGGGAAGCGGGGAAGCGGGGAAGCGAGCGGCGAATCTTCCACGACAGGCGGCCGGCGCAGACCGGCCACCCGTCGCAACGCGAATCAAGCCATCGACCGGAACAACCAGTAGAGCCCGCCGGCAAGCACGATCGACGCCGGCAGCGTCAGCACCCATGCGAGCACGAGGCTGCGCACCGTGCCCCATTGCAGCCCCGACCCGTTCGCCGCCATCGTGCCCGCGACACCCGACGACAGCACGTGTGTCGTCGACACCGGCAGCCCGTACACGTCGGCGGCGCCGATCGTCAGCATCGCGACGAGTTCGGCCGATGCGCCCTGTCCATACGTCAGATGCTGCTTGCCGATTTTCTCGCCGACGGTCACGACGATCCGTTTCCAGCCGACCATCGTACCGAGGCCCAGCGCGATCGCGACGGCAACCTTCACCCATGTCGGAATGAACTTGGTCGCATGGTCGAGCTGCTTGCGATAGTTGTCGATCGCGAGCTTGTCGTCGGCGGCGAACGCGGGCTGGCCCGACTTCTCGATCAGGCGGATTGATTCGGACACCAGATACATCGTGTTGCGCACGTTGTCGACGTCGCGCTGCGGCACGGCTGCCATCGAGCCCGACGCGCCGACCGCGGTCGCGAGCGACGTCGACAGCTGCTGCACGGCCGGCAGCACGGCGGGCGTCAGTTCACGACGCTGCACGTAGTGTTCGACGTCGGCGCGCGGGTTCGCGGACGGCGCGACGCCGTTCGTGTACTTTCCGAATGTCGCGGCCGCCTGGTTCGCGACCGCCACGAACGTTTGCGATTCGGCCGGCGTGACGGCCTTGTTCAGTGCATACGCAGTCGGTACCGTGCCGATCAGGATCAGCATGATGAGGCCCATCCCTTTCTGCCCGTCGTTCGACCCGTGCGCGAACGACACGCCCGTGCAGGTCAGGATCAGCAGGCAGCGAATCCAGAACGGCGGCGGCTGATCCTTCGGCGGCTCCTTGTACAACTCGGGGATCCGCACGAGCGTCTTCAGCACGAGCAGCAGCAGCGCTGCGCACAGAAAGCCGACGATCGGCGAGAACAGCAGCGACTTGCCGACACCGAGCGCCTGGCCCCAGTCGACGCCGCTCGTACCCGACGGCCCGTGCATCAGCTGGTTCATCAGCCCGACGCCGATGATCGACCCGATCAGCGTATGCGAACTCGACGACGGCAACCCGAAATACCAGGTCGCGAGGTTCCACACGATTGCGGCGATCAGCAGTGCGAACACCATCGCGAAGCCGGAACCGCTGCCGACCTGCAGGATCAGCTCGACCGGCAGCAACTGCAGGATGCCGAACGCGACGGCGCCGCTCGAGACCATCACGCCGAGGAAGTTCCACATGCCGGACCAGATCACCGCGACGTTCGGCGTCAGCGAGTGCGTATAGATCACGGTGGCGACCGCGTTCGCGGTGTCGTGGAAGCCGTTGACGAATTCGAAGCCGAGCGCGATCAGCAGCGCGGCGCCGAGCAGCAGGTACGGGAACAGCTTCCCTTCACGGACCGGCGACAGATCGTCGATCAGGTGCGTGGCGATATAGATCGCGCCGAGCGCGAGCACCAGCAGGAAGACGGCATAGCCGACCTGTCTGGTGCGTTCGACGGAGCCCGAGTTGTTCGGTGCGGACGAAGCAGGTTGATTCATGACGGCATCTCGTAAGGGAACCGCGTCCGATCCTATCTGCGGCCAGCAGTCAGTTTGATGACAGTCGGGACCACGAACGGTGTGCGTTACCGGCATGTAAGGTGATTGAAGGTAGGCATACGCAACGCGCCGTACCGGCCCGTATCGTCGTCCACATAGTGAGCGCAATACCGGGCTATGCGTTGCCGTTCGCGCTCAACGTCCATCCATTCGGCGATGCAACAAGCGTCGTGCAGGACAGCGGCGCGATGTCGATGCGGGTTGCCGCCTTCGAATCCATCCGCAGCACATGTGCGACGGCCGCGCGGACGATCGGCGCATGCGTGATTGCGACGATGTCGCGATCGTGCCGCAGCGAGTTCAACCATGTGCCGACGCGGCGCAGGGCTGCTTCGAACGATTCACCGCCGTGCGGCGATGCCGACGGGTCTCCGATCCACGCACCCAGTTCGTCCGGCCAGTCGCGAGCGAGGTCGTGCAAGCGCCGGCCTCGCCAGTTGCCGTAATCGATGTCGCGCAGGGCGTCGTCAACGTCGACATGGAGTCCGAGTGCATCGGCGGTCTGCCGCGCGCAGCATGCAGGGCTGCACAGCACGAGCGCGCCGACGGTACCCGCCCACCGGTCGCGAAGCGCTGCGGCTTCGGCGAGCCCGTGCGTATCGAGCGGATCGTCGTCGGGAAACGTGCCGGTGCGCATCGCCCGGGTCGATGCGTGTGCGATCAGGCGCAGCGAGGCATGCAGGGTCATGTCGGTTTTCGGGGGCTCCGGGGCGGGACGCGATCGCCACCGTGCGATCACTTCAATCCGCGAACGTTCGCGCGTACAATTCGCCCGATACGAAACGCGGAAGCCGGTGTAATTCCGGCGCGGTCGCGCCACTGTAACCGGGGATCCATGATCCCGGAAGCCAGACCTGCCTTCGTACCCATCCAACATTTGTCGGGGCGCGATTCCCCTGAGGTGCATCCATGAGCGAAGCAGTGCTGAAGCCGGCAGTCGTGCCGGCACCCATCCCCGTCCGTGAACTGTTGCCGTGGGCCGTATTCGTCGGCCTGATCCTGTTGCTCGCCCTCTATTTCGTCGGCGCGGAACAAGGCGCGACGTCGCTCGTGCCGGGCATGTACGTCCACGAATTCGTCCACGACGGCCGCCATCTGCTCGGCTTTCCCTGCCACTGACGCGGAGGTCATGATGGTCGGAAAGTTGCTCATGCGCGGGATGCTCGCAGGCATCGCCGCAGGCCTCCTCACGTTCGGTTTCGCCAGAATCGTCGGTGAACCGCAAGTCGATCAGGCGATCTCCCTCGAAGAAAAAACCGACGCCGCCAAAGGCGACGCACCGGAGCCCGAGCTGGTCAGCCGCCACACGCAGGCCGGCCTCGGGCTGCTGACGGGCGTCGTGACCTACGGCGCGGCATTCGGCGGGCTGTTCTCGCTGGTCTTCGCGTTTGCCTACGGGCGGGGCAGCCGCCTCCCGGCCCGCCCGCTGGCCGCGTGGCTCGCGCTGGCGGCATTCGTCGCGCTCGTGATCGTGCCGAACCTCAAGTACCCGGCCAATCCGCCGTCGGTCGGCGATCCCGACACGATCGGCTATCGCACGGGCCTGTTCTTCCTGATGATCGCGATCTCGGTCGCGACGATGGTGTTCTCGGTCAGCGTGCGCCGCCATTTGCTGGCGAAGCTCGGCCAGTGGAACGCGTCGATCGTCGCCGGGCTCGTGTTTGTCGCGATCATCGCGGCCGTGCAGATCGGGCTGCCGTCGGTCAGCGAGCTGCCGGCCGATTTCCCGGCAGCCCTGCTGTGGAAATTCCGCGTCGCGGCGATCGGCATGCAGGTGATCATGTGGACGACGATCGGCCTGCTGTTCGGCGCGTGGGTCGAGCGCAGCGAACGCATCGGCCTGCGCGCCGCCTGACGCGCAGCGCAACGGAGCGTGCCTAGCGCAGGATGCGCGGCGCGCTCCACGTCGATTCGCGCGCGAGCGCGACGAACGCGGCCAGGTAGTCGATCGATGCGTCCGCTTCGCGGATGCCGAGAAAGATCTGCTTCGAGATCCCCTTCTTGCCGAGCTTGACCGGCACGACCGGCATCCGGTCTGCGTACTCGTCGGCCAGCCATCTCGGCAGCGCGGCCACGCCGCGTTCGCTCGCCACCATCTGCAGCATGATGTCGGTGGTCTCGATCGATTTGTGCCGCCTCGGCACGATGCCGGCCGGCGTCAGGAACTGGTTGTAGATGTCGAGCCGGTCGGTCTCGACCGGGTACGTGATCAGGATCTCGTCGGTCAGTTGCTCGGGCGTCACGTAGTCGGCGTTCGCGAACCGGTGCGAGTCGGCGACCACCAGCACCTGCTCGTAGTCGAACACGGGATCGAAGCGCAGGCCCGGCTTGTTCAGCGGATCGGGCGTCACGAGTACGTCGATGTCATGGCCGAACAGCGCGCCGATACCGCCGAACTGGAAGCGCTGCTTCACGTCCACGTCGACGTCGGGCCAGCGCGACAGGTAAGGCGACACGACCTTCAGCAGCCACTGGTAGCACGGGTGGCACTCCATCCCGATGCGCAGCGTGCCGCGCTCGCCCTTCGCATACTGCTTCATCCGCTCCTCGGCAAGCTCGAACTGCGGCAGCAGCCGGTTCGCCAGTTTCAGCAGATATTGGCCGCCCTGCGTGAGCCGCAGGCCGCGGCCTTCGCGGTCCCAGATCGGCGTGCCGAGCTGCTGCTCGATTTTCCGGACGGTATGGCTGAGCGCCGACTGCGTGAGGTGCAGCGCATTGGCGGCCGCGGTCAGCGAGCCCTGGCGCTCGACTTCACGAATGACGACGAGATGGAATCGTTCCAGCATGGATTTCGCTCGCGCAACGAATGCATGAACAACTTTAATGGATGAATGAAATAATGCCATTTTATTTCATGGTTTGAAATCCCTATGATGGCTGCCGGATCTACAATTTTTCTCTGGACGGCAGCTTCATGGTTACGACACACAACCTCGGTTTTCCGCGCATCGGCGCGAAGCGCGAACTCAAGTTCGGTCTCGAACGCTACTGGAAGGGCGAGTCGTCGCGTGACGCGCTGAAGGCGCTCGGCGCCGAGCTGCGCCAGCGCCACTGGCACGACCAGCGCGATCTGGACCTGGCGCCGATCGGCGATTTCGCGTTCTACGACCAGGTGCTCGACATGAGCTTCACGCTCGGCAACCTGCCGAAGCGCGTGCAGGATTTCCATGGCGACGCGCTCGACAACTATTTCCGCGTCGCGCGCGGCCGTTCGGCGCAGTCGGCGGAAGAACACGCGGCATGCTGCGGCGGTGTCGCGGCCGGTGAAATGACGAAGTGGTTCGACACGAACTACCACTACATCGTGCCGGAGTTTCACGCGGACACGAACTTCTCGCTCGATCCGTCGCGCCTGCTGCAGCAACTCGCCGAGGCGAACGCGCAGGGCGTGAACGCGAAGCCGGTGATCCTCGGCCCCGTCACGTACCTGTGGCTCGGCAAGGCGAAGGACGATTCCGATCGCCTCGCGCTGCTGCCCAAGCTGCTGCCCGTGTACGGCGCGCTGCTCGACACGCTGACCGCGCAGGGTGTCGAATGGGTGCAGATCGACGAGCCGATCCTCGTGACGGAGCTCGATGCCGAATGGCGTCAGGCCTTCCGCACCGCGTACGCGGCGCTGGAAACGCGTCGCATTAAGCTGCTGCTCGCCACGTACTTCGGCCAGCTTCGGGACAACCTGACGCTCGCGGCTTCGCTGCCGGTCGACGGCCTGCATGTCGATGCGATCAACGCACGCGACGAAATCGGCGCACTGGTACGTGAACTGCCGGCCGAGCGCGTGCTGTCGGTGGGCGCGATCAACGGCCGCAACATCTGGAAGACGGACTTGAACGCGACGCTCGACTGGCTCGAACCGCTCGCGAAGCAACTGGGTGATCGCTTGTGGCTCGCGCCGTCGTGCTCGCTGCTGCACGTGCCGGTCGATCTCGCGAACGAGGAGAAGCTCGATGCGGAAATCCGCTCGTGGCTCGCGTTCGCGCTGCAGAAGCTCGACGAGCTGAAGGTGCTCGCGACCGCGCTGAACGAAGGTCGCGACAAGGTGGCCGGGGCGCTCGCCGCGAACGCTGCCGCGATCGACTCGCGCCGTCGCTCACCGCGCGTGAACAACCCGGCGGTGAAGGCCGCGATCGCGCGCATCGACGCGCAGCTCGGCAATCGCGTGAGCCCCTATGCGCAGCGCGCGTCGAAGCAGTCGGCGCGACTGAAGCTGCCGGCTTTCCCGACGACGACGATCGGCTCGTTCCCGCAGACCGCCGAAATCCGCCAGGCGCGCAGCCAGTTCAAGGCCGGCACGCTCGACGAGGCCGGCTACCGCACGGCGATGCAGGCCGAAATCGAGCGCAGCGTCCGCGAACAGGAATCGCTCGAACTCGACGTGCTCGTGCACGGCGAAGCCGAGCGCAACGACATGGTCGAATACTTCGGCGAGCAGCTCGACGGCTACGCATTCAGCCAGTTCGGCTGGGTGCAGTCGTACGGTTCGCGCTGCGTGAAGCCGCCGATCCTGTTCGGCGACATCAGCCGCCCGAAGGCGATGACGGTCGAATGGATCACGTACGCGCAGTCGCTGACGAACAAGCCGATGAAGGGCATGCTGACCGGCCCCGTGACGATCCTGAACTGGTCGTTCGTGCGCGACGACCAGCCGCGCTCGGTGTCGTGCTACCAGCTCGCGCTTGCGATCCGCGAGGAGGTGCTCGATCTCGAGAAGGCCGGCGTGCGCGTGATCCAGATCGACGAGGCCGCGCTGCGCGAAGGGCTGCCGCTGCGCCGCGCGCAATGGGGCGAGTACCTGAAGTGGGCGGTCGAATCGTTCCGCATCACCGCGAACGGCGTGCAGGACGACACGCAGATCCACACGCACATGTGCTATTCGGAGTTCAACGACATCATCGCGTCGATCGCCGACATGGACGCGGACGTGATCACGATCGAGACGTCGCGCTCGGACATGGAGCTGCTCGACGCGTTCGACAGCTTCAGGTATCCGAACGAGATCGGGCCGGGCGTGTACGACATCCATTCGCCGAACATCCCGACGCAGGATCACATCGTCGGCCTGATGAAGAAGGCGGCGGAACGGATTCCGGCGGAGCGCTTGTGGGTGAACCCGGACTGCGGCCTGAAGACGCGCCAGTGGGCGGAGGTGATCCCGGCGCTGACGAACATGGTCGCCGCCGCGAAGACGCTGCGCAGCCAGGTGCATTGACGCGGGCAACGCGGGCCGGTCGTATTGCGCGCGCGGCGGCACGTGCAACGCGATGCCTGCCCTGGCGCTCGGACTTCCGTACGGGCAAATGAAAAAGGGCAGCGCGGTGCGCTGCCCTTGCTTGCGATGACCGGGCAGGCGGGTGAAGCTGCCTGCGCCGGTGCGCGGGTATTACACGGTGCGCGCGCCTCGCGGCAACGCGTCTTCCTGCTTGCGGGGCGCACCGGCATCGTCGATGCTGACGCGGCGCGAGATCAGCCACACGCACAGCGACGACACCACGGCGGCACTCGTGTACTGGATCGCGAGCGGCCACCATTGCGGCGCGGTGTTCTGCGCGATGATGGTCGCCACCAGCGGCGTGAGGCCGCCGGCGAGCGCACCGCACACCTGGTACGCGATCGAGATCGCCGTATAGCGGATGCGCGCGACGAAGATGCCGCTGACGAAGCCCGCGACGACCGAGTAGTAGCCCGATTCCGCGAGCGTCGCGAGGCCGACACCGACCGTGATCGACAGCGGCGTGCCCATGTGCACGAGCGGCAGCATCAGGAACGGGACGATCGCGGCCCATGCGCCGGTGATCAGCAGCACGCGCGTGGTTCCGAAGCGCTGCGCGAGGAACGCGGCCGCGAGCTGCACGACGAACTGCAGCACCGCGACGATCGTCATGCAATGCAGCACCATCGACCGGTCGAGCGACAGGAATTGCGTCGCATAGCTGATCATGAAGATGTTGCTGAAATACACGCCGGCGATGCCGTACACGTTCGCACCGATCGCGAGCAGCAGCAGCGGCCAGTACTTGAGCGCTTCACGCAGCGGCTTTTGCGCGATGTTGCCGCTCTTCTTGACTTCCTCGAACTCGGGCGACTCGGACACGCTCGCGCGGATCACGAAGCCGACGATCAGCAGTACGGAGCTTGCGAGGAACGGCACGCGCCAGCCCCAGCTCATCATGTCGTCCTTCGACAGCGTGCTGATCGCGCCGAACGCGAGCATCGACAGGATCAGCCCGCTTGCGCTGCCGAGCTGCGCGAACGACGCGAAGAACGTGCGCTTGCCTTCCGGCGCATGCTCGCCGGCGAGCAGCACCGCACCGCCCCATTCGCCGCCGACCGCGATGCCTTGCAGCACGCGCATCAGCACCAGCAGGATCGGTGCGATCACGCCGGCCTGCGCATGGGTCGGCAGCAAGCCGATCGCGACGGTCGACACGGCCATCAGCATCAGCGTCGCGAGCAGCGAGCGCTTGCGGCCGAAGCGGTCGCCGAGATAGCCGAACATCACGCCGCCGAGCGGCCGCGCGAAGAAGCCGACCGCGAACGAGCCGAACGACGCGAGCAGGCTGATGAAGCGGTTTTCGCCGGGAAAGAACAGCGGCCCGAACACGATGGCGGCGGCGGTCGCGTAGCTATAGAAGTCGTACCACTCGATCGTGGTGCCGACGAACGACGCGAGCGCCGCCCGCTTGGGTTGCTTGACGGAAGTCCCCATCTTGATGTGTGCTCCTCTGGAATGCTCTGATTTTGGAATAGGGGGGGCGGGAATCAGTCGCGGTACTTGACGCCCGGCAGCACGCACAGCAGCTCGTACGCGAGGTTCGCACCGAGCAGCGCCGTGGTGCCGAACGGGTCGTACGGCGGCGCGACTTCGACGAGATCGCAGCCGACGATGTTCAAGCCCTTCGCGCCGCGGATGATCTCGAGCGCCTGCGGCACCGTGAGGCCCGCGATTTCCGGCGTGCCGGTGCCCGGTGCGTAGGCCGGGTCGATGCCGTCGATGTCGAAGCTGATGTAGACGGGCGTGTCGCCGACGCGTGCGCGCACTTCTTCCATCAGCGGCGCGAGCGACTTGTTCCAGCATTCCTCGGCCTGGACGACGCGGAAGCCCTGCTCGCGGCACCAGTCGAAATCCTCGGCCGCGTAGCCGGTGCCGCGCAGGCCGATCTGCGTGACCTTGTCGCCGTGCAGCAGGCCTTCCTCGACCGCGCGGCGGAACGGCGTGCCGTGCGCGATCTTTTCGCCCATCATCGTGTCGTTCACGTCGGCGTGTGCATCGACGTGGATCAATGCAACCTTGCCGTGCTTGCGGTGGATCGCGCGCAGGATCGGCAGCGCGATCGTATGGTCGCCGCCGAGCGTGATCGGCTTGCAATCGTGCTCGAGGATCGCGTCGTACGCGGCTTCGATGCGCGCGATCGAATCGTGCAGGTTGTACGGGTTGATCGCGACATCGCCGATATCGGCGATCTGCAGCGAATCGAACGGCGCGGCGCGCGTGGCCATGTTGTACGGGCGCAGCAGCACGGATTCGGTACGGATCTGGCGCGGGCCGAAGCGTGCGCCGGTGCGGTTGGACGTGCCGAGATCGAACGGCACGCCGACGAAACAGGCGTCGAGGCCTTCGGCGCTCGCCACGTGCGGCAGGCGCATCATCGTCGCGATGCCGCCGCAGCGCGGCATTTCATTGCCGCCGAGCGGCTGGAAATGGGTGTGGTCGTTCATGGGCTGTCTCTTCCGATGTGGGGTTGCCGTATCATTCGACGCGGCTTGGCGCACAGTTTTACGCGCTCCGCCGGGAAAGAAGAATGCGAAGATATCGACGTAAACATCGATTTTCATCGATGTATGGAAGGGGATGAACGTGCTGGGGAATCTGTCGACCCTCGATCTGCGGCTGATCCGCGTGTTTCTCGCGGTCACGGACGCGGGCGGTGTATCGGCCGCGCAGGCCGTGCTGAACGTCGGGCAGTCGACGATCAGCGCGCAGCTGTCGTCGCTCGAGACACGGCTCGGCTACCGGCTCTGCGAGCGCGGCCGCAGCGGCTTCCGGCTCACGCCGAAGGGCGAACGGTTCCATGCGATGAGCCGCAAGCTGCTCGCGGCGCTCGACGAATTCGGGATGGCCGCGCGGCACATGGACCGCCAGCTGGTCGGCACGCTGAACATCGGCCTGATCGGCCATACGCCGGTGAGCCAGAATGCGCGGATCGCCGAGGCGATCGCCGCGTTCCGCACGCGCGACGAAGCCGTGCGTTTCTCGATTTCGGTGCGCGCGCCGGGCGATCTCGAGGAGAAACTGCTGGGCGACGAGATCCAGATCGCGGTCGGTTACTTCTGGCACCGCGTGCCGTCGCTGCACTACACGCCGCTGTTCATCGAGCGTCAGGTCGCGTATTGCGGCCGCGGCCATCCGCTGTTCGACGGCGCCGGCATGCTGACGCCGGCCGACGTCGCGGGTTTCGAATGGGCGTGGCGCTCGTATCCGCTACCGGAGGCGCAACTGTCGACGACGCCCGACCGCGTGACCGCGACCGCCGACAACATGGAGGCCGTCGCGCTGCTGATCCTGTCCGGCCACCACCTCGGCTACCTGCCGCAGCACTTCGCGGCGCCGTACGTCGCGCAGGGATTGCTCGCGCCGCTCAATCCGGAGGAACTGCGCTACGACGTGACGTTCCACATGGTCGTCGCGCGCAACGGGCGCGGGAATCCGCTCGTCGAGGCGTTTCTCGAGGATCTGGAGCGCGCACACCAGCCGCCCGACATTGCGTAGGCGGCCGGCATCAACAATGTGAACGAGTGTTGCGGCGGCGCGGTCCGACGCTGTCTGCATCGATGGGCGTCGAACTGACGAAGCCCGCGATGGGCCGGCTTGTGTGCGCTGTCCGACCGCCGGCGTCACGGCACCGGCAGCCCCGCGTCATGCTTGACTTCGCGTAGCGACAGCGCCGATTCGATCGACGTCACGCCCGGCAGCATCCGCAGCGATTCGCGCAGGAACGTGCCGTAATCGTCCAGATCGCGCGCCACGACCTGCAGCATATAGTCGGCGGTGCCCGCCACGTTGTGGCACGCCAGGATCCGCTCGATGCCGAGCACTTCCCGCTCGAAGCGGTCGGCGGTCTTGCGGTCGTGCGTCGCGAACCGCACGAGCACGAACGCGACGACGCCGAAGCCGAGCGCCTGCCGCGACAGCTGCGCGCGGTAGCGCTCGATGTAACCGTCGCTTTCGAGCCGTTTGAGGCGCCGCGCACAGGGCGTCTCGGACAAGCCGACGGATTCGGCGAGACGCGCGATCGGCAGGCGGCCGTCGCGCTGCACCGCAGCGAGGATCGCGCGGTCGGTTTTATCGAGCTCGGTCATGTTGGCGGAATCCTTGTTTCGATTCCATGATTGTGGCGGATTCCCCTATGGATCGCCAATTCCGAGCCAAAGATGGCCAATAATCCCTCGTCCTTCAGCGGCAACATATCGTCATTGAAGGACGGGGGCAGACCATGATTTCCACGCATTTGCTGTTGATTTATCTCGCCGCGCTGGCGGCCATCTATGCGGTGCCGGGGCCTGACATGGCGCTCGTGCTGCAGACCAGCATCGGCCGTGGCGTGCGGCCGGGCATGGCGGCGGCGGGCGGCCTGTCGCTCGCGCGCACCGCGCACGTGACGCTGTCGGCGTGTGGCGTCGCGGCGCTGATCCGCAGCGCGCCGTGGCTGTACGAGGTGATCCGCTACGGCGGCGCGCTGTATCTCGCCTATGTCGCGATCCAGGTGTTCCGCTCGCCGGTGTTCGCGCTCGGCGACGGCGACACGGCGGCGACGGCCGGCGAGCTGCGGCAGTCGTTCGTGAAGGGGCTGCTGACGAACCTGCTGAACCCGAAGGCGCTGCTGTTCTGCTCGGTGCTGCTGCCGCAGTTCGTGCGTCCCGAGGCCGGGCCGGTCGTCTGGCAGATGTTCGAGCTCGGCGCGCTGCTGGTCGCGGCCGGCGTGTGCTTCGACCTCGCGTGCGTGTTCGGCGCGTCGCGCATCGCGGCGTGGATGCGTGCGCATCCGCTCGCGCAAACCGTGCAACGCTGGACGTTTTCGGCGGCGCTGATCGGTTTCGCGCTGCGCCTGTCGATGGACTGAACGGGGTTCTTGCACCGTTGCCGCGCCGGTCGACAGCCGTGCGGCAGCGATGCGCCGATCGCCGCAGGCCGTGCGCCATGCCGGCCGTCACGCGCATGCCTTGCTGCAGAAGGGCGTGCGCGCAAATCGTCTGACTGTTCTAAACTTCCTTCACCTTCGCGCAATCGCGAACCGACTGACCGAACGGAACCGACTTCCGCCGGCTATGTCCGATTTCCTGGCTGTTCCGTGCAACGCGGTACCAAGGAGGGTCTGAACATGGCAAGGCATCTTCACGCCGACCGTGAACCCCGAATCGTCGCCGAGTCCAAGTGCCTCGGCCCGTGCGATCCGGCAGAACGCATCCACGTCACGATCATGTTGCGGCGGCAGGAAGAAGGGCAACTCGATACGTTGGTCCACCAGCTCGCCACCGGCGACACACAGGCGAAACCGTTGTCGCGCGAAGCGTTCGCGCAGCGTTTTTCCGCCAATCCCGACGACATCCGCAAGACCGAGGACTTCGCGCGTCATCACCAGCTCACGGTCGATCGCGTCGATCCGGTCGAGAGCGTCGTCGTGCTGTCGGGCACGATCAAGCAGTTCGAAGCCGCATTCGGCGTCACGCTCGAGCGTTTCGAGCATCGGTCGATCGGCCAGTATCGCGGCCGCTCGGGCCCGATCGCACTACCCGACGATCTCGGCGATGCCGTCACGGCCGTGCTCGGCCTCGACAGCCGCCCGCAGGCGCGGCCGCATTTCCGGCTGCGTCCGCCGTTCCGGCCCGCGCGCGGCGGCGCGGCGGGCGTCACGTTCACGCCGGTCCAGCTGGCGTCGCTGTACGGCTTTCCGGCAGGTGACGGCGCCGGCCAATGCATTGCGATCGTCGAACTCGGCGGCGGCTATCGCGCGGCCGATATCCAGCAGTATTTCCGCGGGCTCGGGATCACGACGCCGCCGACGCTCGTCGACGTGAACGTCGGAACCGGCCGCAACACGCCGACCGGCGACCCGAACGGCCCGGACGGCGAAGTCGCGCTCGACATCGAGATCGCCGGTGCGATCGCGCCGGCCGCGAAGATCGCCGTCTACTTCGCATCGAACAGCGACGCGGGCTTCATCCAGGCCGTCAACGCGGCCGTCAGCGACACGACCAACAAGCCGTCGGTGATCTCGATCAGTTGGGGCGGCCCGGAAGCGACCTGGCAGGCCCAGTCGGCGCAGGCGTTCAACCGCGTGCTGCAGGCGGCCGCCGCGCAGGGCATTACCGTGTGTGCGGCGTCGGGCGACAGCGGCTCGGGCGACGGGCTGCAGGACGGCGCCGATCACGTCGACTTCCCCGCATCGAGCCCGTACGTGCTCGGCTGCGGGGGCACGCAGCTCGACGCGCTGCCGGGGCAGGGCATCCGCAGCGAGGTCACGTGGAACGACGAGGCAGCTGGCGGCGGCGCGGGCGGCGGCGGCGTCAGCACGCTGTTCGACGTGCCGGCGTGGCAGCAGGGGCTCGCCGTCACGCTTGCCGACGGCAGCCGCACGCCGCTGGCGAAACGCGGCGTGCCCGACGTGGCCGGCGATGCGTCGCCGCAGACGGGTTACGAGGTGTCGGTCGCCGGCACGGCTACCGTGATGGGTGGCACGAGCGCGGTCGCGCCGCTGTGGGCCGCGCTGATCGCACGGATCAATGCGGCGGCCGGCACATCGGCCGGCTGGATCAATCCGGCGCTGTACAAGAATCCGGGCGCACTGCGCGACATCACGAAAGGATCGAACGGCACCTATGCGGCTGCTTCGGGCTGGGATGCGTGCACGGGTCTCGGCAGCCCGAACGGCACGCAACTCGCCGCGATTCTCGCGCGCAAGCCGTCGAGCTGACGCGCGGGCACACGCCTTTCCGTTCGACGCGGGTGTCCTGCCCGCGTCTTTTTTCACCTCCAGGAGCAGCACGATGGGCATCGATTCCGCATCTTCCGGCGGCGTGTATCCGCTGCATCACGGCGACCACAATTCGCATGGCGTGCCGCCGACCATCAACCCGGTCGCGCTGAGCCACGGCCGCGACCAGCCGTTCTTCGACCCGGTCGCGTACGGCAACGGCCCCGACGACTCGGTGACCGATACGACCGAGGCGGCCGCGATCACGCATCACACGATCCTGATCGACGGCAAGCGCATCGCGTACACGGCGACGGCCGGCCACCTCGTGACGGTCGACCCGAGCAGTTCGCAGCCGGCTGCGAAGATCTTCTACGTCGCTTTCACGGCGGACGGCGCGAAGGAAGAAACGCGCCCGGTGACGTTCTTCTATAACGGCGGGCCCGGTTCGTCGTCGGTGTTCGTGCTGCTCGGCTCGTTCGCGCCGAAGCGCATCAAGACGTCGATGCCGGGTTTCACACCGCCCGCGCCGTACCAGATGGAAGACAACCCGGACAGCATGATCGACCACAGCGATCTCGTGTTCATCAACCCGGTGGGCACCGGCTATTCGGCGGCCGTCGCGCCGAACAAGAACCGCAACTTCTGGGGCGTCGACCAGGATGCGGATTCGCTGAAGCAGTTCATCAAGCGCTACCTGACGAAGAACAACCGCTGGAATTCGCCGAAATACCTGTTCGGCGAATCGTACGGCACCGCGCGCAGCTGCGTGCTCGCGTACAAGCTGCACGAGGACGGTGTCGACCTGAACGGCGTCACGCTGCAATCGTCGATCCTCGACTACCGGCAGGCCGGCAACCCGGTCGGTGCGTTGCCGACCGCCGCGGCCGACGCGTGGTATCACAAGAAGCTCGGCGTCACGCCGGCGCCGACCGATCTCGGCGCGTTCGTCGAGGAAGTCGCGCAGTTCTCGCGCACCGATTATCTGAACGCGCTGCGTACGGTGCCGCATGCGGACGCGGCCGCCGTGCAGAAACTGTCGCAGTACACGGGCATCGACACGGCGACGCTGCAATCGTGGAGCCTCGACATCGCGGGTTACGACACGCGCGGCAATTCGCTGTTCCTGACGTCGCTGCTGCATGCGCAGGGGCTCGCGCTCGGCTCGTACGACGGCCGCGTGACCGGGATCTCGTCGGGCATCGCCGGCAAGATCGACCCGAACTCGGGCGGCAACGATCCGACGATGACGGCCGTGACGGGCGTCTATACGGCGATGTGGAACAGCTACCTGAACGAGCAGCTGAAGTTCACGTCGAATTCCGCGTTCACCGACCTGAACGACCAGGCGTTCCAGAACTGGGATTTCAGCCACATCGACCCGACCGGCGCGCAGCAGGGCATCGATGCGCAGGGGAACGTGATTCTCTACACGGCCGGCGATCTCGCGGCGGTGATGGCGTTGAACGTCGATTTGAAGGTGCTGTCGGCGAACGGCTTCTACGATTTCGTCACGCCGTTCTACCAGACCGTGATCGACCTGCAGCAGATGCCGCTCGAAGACCAGCAGGTGCGGCAGAACCTGTCCGCGCGCTTCTATCCGTCGGGGCACATGGTGTATCTCGACGGCGGCTCGCGCACCGCGCTCAAGCGCGATCTCGCGACGATGTACGACGCGACGGTCAGCAATACGGGCGCGCGGATGCGGATTCGCGCGCTGCAGGCGAAGAAGACGGGCGGGCACGCATAGCGGTGCCGGTCGCCGGGTTGCCGCGCGCAGCCGTCACGGCCGCGCGCGGCGGTTGGGCTCCGACGCTGCCGGCCGGTCGCCGTGCCGCCGTGCCGGATGCTTGCGACGAGCCGGTCGCTCAGTCTCGGTAGCGGCTTACGCGGCCGGCCAGTCGAACATCGTGTACGGCAGCGCGCGCTTGTGGCGCGAACCTTCGTGGAAGCGCAGTACGGTTTCGTACACGTGGTCGCTGACCGGCTTGCCTTCGAGGAAATCGTCGATCTCGTCGTAGCTCACGCCGTATGCGTGCTCGTCGGGGCGCAGCGGGCGCAGTTCCTCGAGGTCGGCCGTCGGCACCTTCATCACGATCAGCTCCTCGCCGCCGAGCGCACGCGCGACCGCGCGCACGCGACGCTTGTTCAGGCCCGCGAGCGGCAGGATGTCCGCGCCGCCGTCGCCGAACTTCGTGAAGAAACCCATCAGCGATTCGGCGGCGTGATCGGTGCCGATCACGATGCCGCGCTGCGCGCCGGCCACCGCGTACTGCGCGATCATGCGCTCGCGCGCCTTGATGTTGCCGTGCACGAAATCCTGTTGCGCGGGTGTTTCGAATACGTGGCCGGCTGCGGCCAGCGAGCCGAGCATCGCATCGGCGGCCGGCTTCACGTCGACCGTCAGCACCTCGTCCGCGCGGACGAACGCGAGCGCGCGCTGCGCATCGGCTTCGTCGTTCTGCACGCCGTTCGGCAAGCGCATGGCGATGAAACGCGCATCGTAGCCGTCGGCGCGCAGGCGCTCGACCGACAGTTGCGCGAGCCGGCCGGCCGTCGACGAATCGACGCCGCCACTGATGCCGAGCACATAGGTCCGCAGGCCGGTCGAACGAAGATACTGCGCGAGGAACTCGACGCGGCGGGCGATCTCGGCCTCGGCGTCGAAGTGCGGGGCGACGTTCAGTTCGGCAATGATCGCGCGTTGGCGGCTGGCGTAATCGGCGGATGTCATGAAGGAAGTTCCGGAACGAAATGCAAGGCGCCCATCATAAGCGCAATCGCGGCGCGCCGCCGCGCCGGGCGTGCGTTCCGGCGGTTTCGCGTTGCTTCGGCGAGACGCGCTGCATCGCCGTGGTGCACGGTGCGCCGGGCGGGTGCAGGATGCCTCGCGACGGGCATCCGGGCGCCGGGGGGGTGCCCCTATGTGTTTCGTCAAGCGTTAGGGACTGACTTGGGTTGGTAAATGGTGCCGTCGCGCAGCATGGCGAACAGAACGTCGCAGCGTCGCCGTGCGAGCGCGATGAGCGCTTGGTTA
>NZ_CADFEI010000037.1 GCF_902833225.1 Burkholderia sp. BCC1644 | reverse complement strand
TCATAAACCTGACTTACTTTAGTGTGAGACTCTTGATACTTTCGCTATCTGATCCGAAGATCAGCTCGCTTCCATCAAGCGCCCACACTTATCGGCTGTTAATTTTTAAAGAGCATTTCTGCGAGGAACTTCGTGTTTCCCAGCAGCGCTGCGTTTTCAGCAGCAGAGAAGCGAGATTATGAACCGTGTTTCGCAGCTCGTCAACAACTTTTTACACGACATCGTTGCGACTGCGGGGCTCAACTTCCTGTACCGCCGAGGCTCGTACCACCTGCCTCAACAGCACCGCTTCCCTTCCTCCCGCGCTGCGTTTCCGTTAGCGCGAAAGAGGCGTGATTCTATGCATCTGCCCCGATCTACGCAAGCCCCTTTGTGAAAAAAGTTTGAAAAAGCCCTCGTGCGCTGACGCGCACGAGGGCTTCGGGCTCGACGGACGCGGATCGCAACGCGAGCGGCTCCCTATAGATATGACGTATGCCCGTCTTTCCACCTATATAGAGGGCAGCGGAACGGACAAGGAACCTGGCGCTGTCGAGTATCATGCCGCGACCGAACCACGCACTCATATCGACGATGGACAGCACGACTCAATCCGGCGACGCCGATCTTCGCGACGAATATGCGGCGCTGCGCGAACGCGCCACCCTGCTGGAAGAACAGACGCCGCCGCTTCTTCAGCGCATCTCGGATGTACTGCCGCGGATCAGCGGCGAATCCGAGCTGGCGGACGAGCACCGCGAACGGCTCGTCGGCGCGCGTAACGCGGCGATGGTCTCGATCGAAAACTATCAGCAGGCGATCCCCTTCCTGCAGACGGCCGATTCGATCATCGAGCAGCTGGACAAGACGCCCGAGCGCGATGAAGACATCGAGTGGCGTGAATCGCTGCTGCAGCGGCTCGACGAGCTGATCGACGTCGCCGTCGTGATGATCAACGATGCGGAAGACTACTTCGAACAGGCGCAAGCCTGCGACCTGTCCAGCGTGCCGAAGTCCATCCTCGAGGATTGAACAGCGCCGCCCGGGATTGCGCGGCCACCGGCTTCATGTCGTGCGCGCCGGCAATCCCGATGTTTGTCGGTCGACTCTCGACGCCTGACTACATCAGCGCCAGGAAGACCGAACCTCTCCTGCAAAAGCTCACCTTGTCGCGGCACCGGTCCCGCCGTCGCCACGTTCCATCGCTAAAGTGAGTCGAGCACGATCGACTCGCTCACGACCGGCACGCGGATGTAGCCACCCTCCGTATCACCATACGCATGCGCGTTCCCGTCGATCACGTATTGCGCAGTCAACGCGCAAAGGGTCGCGTCTCGCGCATCGACGGAGCGCAGCGTCGACACGTCGATCCCCAGCCGCGCCAGCAATTGCTGGCGCTGCGTACGCTTCAGCTTCGCCGACGCAACCGCCTTGCCCAGCATCGCGCAGGTAATCGCGTACGGATAGGTCTCGAAACTCGCACGACCGCCCGCATAGTGCTCGCCGGTCAGCAATGGATAGGTGTCCGCCAGCGCGCGGTACACGCGTTCCCCGATGAACATCCAGTCGAAGAAGCCCGATGTGCTTGCGACGGCCTGCTCCCGCGACGGTGTCGGAAAACACGAGATCCGTTCGCGCGCGAGCGCCTGTTCGGCCGCCCGGCGGCCGACGCCCGTCCACCACACGCTCGGTGCGTCGACACCGACGGCCACGACATCATGGGCAGCACACAGCGCGGGCACCGCCTCGGGTGCAATCCGCGCTTCGCGGCAGACGACCGTCGACCCGCGCAGGATCACGAGGTCGCATAACTTCTTGTCGCCGCCGACGTCGACACCCGCCACAGCGGGCACTTGCCGCGCGTCGGCGTCGACGGATCGGGCCGATGCCATGCAGGAGCCTCAGTCCGCCGGCCGCGCGCCGTATGCGGTGTCGAAGATCATCTCGAGACCGGGATGCACGCCACGCATCGGGTCGACGACCGACTTCGCCCAGTCGAAATACGCCTGCTTGCGCTCGAGCGGCCAGTCCGCGGGCGGATGCTGCGCGATGTCGCGCAGGTTGCAGATCTTGTCGGCGAGCTTCACGAGCTTCGCGCGCCGGCTGATGGTCGACGCATGCTCGACCTGCAGGCGCTTGCGCTCTTCCTTCGGCAACGACTTGTCGTCGGTGACTTCCATCACGATGTCCGCCACGTCCTTGCCGAACAGCCGCAGCAGTTCCTGCTCGGTCGTCTCCGTGTCCTCGACCGTGTCGTGCAGCACGGCCGCGACGATCACGCGCTCGTCCTCGATACCGGCCTCGTTGGCCAGCACGTCGGCGAGTGCGATCGGATGATTGATGTACGGCGACGCCTCTTCGTCCTTGCGACGCTGATTGCGATGCTTGTCCGCCGCGAACGCGATGGCGGCTACCAGCTTTTTCATATTTTCCCCTCGTGTGGCCAGACCCGCGACCGGTTGCCCCGGCCGCGCGCCTTTCGGAACTGCTCATACTACCTGTACGCGATGACCCCTCCCGTGTGCCGGCATCCCGGCACGCCCCCGCATCACGCGCCGGCCGGCGCGCGCTGCAACTCGACCACGTTGACCCGCGCGCCGAAGACGTCCCGCACGAGCGGCAGCAGGTGGTCGTGGTGCGTCAGGAACAGCACCTGGGTTCGCGTCGACAGATCGCGCAGCGCATCGAACCCGGCCTTCGCGCGCGCATCGTCGAAATTGATGAACAGATCGTCGGCGACGAACGGCAGCGCGGTCCGGCTGCCGAGCTGCAGCTCCAGTGCGGCGATGCGCAGCGCGAGGAACAACTGGTCGCGCGTGCCTTCGCTCAATCCCGCAACCTCGACCGACGTTCCCTTCGTGCGCCGCGCATACAGCGCAGGCGGCGTCCGTTCGGTATCGACGGTCAGCTTCGCGAATTCGCCGAGCGTGAGCCCCGCGAAGATCTCGCCCGCGCGCCTGAGCATCGGCCCCTGCTTCTGGTCGCGATAGCGATCCGCCGCCCACTTCAGCAAGCGGCTCGCGGTGGCCGTCTCCAGATACTGTTCAGCCGCATCGCCCATCGCCGCCAGCGCTTCCTGCCGTTTCGACTCGGCGACGGCCGCGTTCGCCTGGCCGTCGATCGCGCCGAACGCCTGATCGGCCACGACCTGCTGCTGCGACAGCTCGTTCAACCGCTTGCCGACGTCGCCGAGCGACTGCTTCACCGCTTCGAGATGGGCCGGCACGTCGGCAATGTCCTGCTCCGCGACCTCGGCTTCGACGGCGGACCGGGATAGCCCGTCACCATCGCGCACCAATGCCTCGTGCGCGGCATCGACCGCCTGCCGAAGCTGGCGCTGACGATCCGAGCGCTCGGCCAGCGGCAACGCCGCGTCGATCGACTCGACACCGGCCAGCTGAAGCAGCGGCTGAATTCGTGCATCCGCGCCGGCCACCGCGGCGACCGCGTCCGCAACCTTGCCGTCGGCCTGCCGCACGGCCTCGTCGGCACGCCCGATCGCGCGTGCGATTTCCCTGGCGGCCGCGAGGCGCATCGTCAACCGTCGCGCGACGTCCGGCCAGTCGCCGCTCGCGAGCCATTCCGGCGCAAGCGCTTCGGCAAGCCGCCGCGCGCCGGCCTCGAGCGCGGCCAGCTCCGCGCGGATCGCGGCGATCCGGCTGCGCGGCGCGTCGGCATCGGCCAGCTCGGCCGTCACCGCGTTCGCGAGCCCGAGCGCACCTTCCGCCGCGGCCAGCGTCGTCGCGCTCGCGGACAGCTTCGCGTCGGCCAGCGCGTCGCGCCATTGCGCGTGCCATGCATCGTAGGCCGTCTGCGCATGGCCGGCCCGCGATTGTGCCGTCGCACACCCGCGGTCGGCTTCCCGCGCGCGGTCGTCCAGGCTGTCCTTCTGCGCGATCGCTTTCTCGGCCGACTGCACGAAAGTCTCGGCGATCGCGACGAGCGCGGCCAGCCCGTCCGACTCGCCACCGCGCGATACCGTGCGCAGCGCCGCACGCAGCGCTGATTCCGCGCCGGCCCGGGCAGCACGCATCGCGTCGAATTCGCGGCGCTGACGGTCGAGATCCGCCTGTGTGGCAAACACCGTTTCGCGCTTCGCGAGCCAGTCGCCCATCGCCGCCAGCGGCATGCCCGGCACTGCGGCCGTCGTAGCGAGTGCGGCCCAGGCGTCGCGATGTGCGGTCAGTTCGCGCTCGCGTTCGTCCAGCGCGGCCTGCCGGCGTGCCACGCCCACACGCGCGGATTCGACCTGCTGACGCAACGACTGCAGCGTCGCGGCCGCCTGCGTGGCACCGAGCTGGGCGTCGACGAGTTCGTCGGCGAGGCGCATCGCGTCGTCGACTGCCGGTGCGCCCGTGGCGAGATCGACTGCGCCACTGCGGACGTCTCCCCACGCGCCGTCGCGCCGCGCGCGCGCCGCCAGCACGTCGGCGGTCGTGACGACCTTGTGGTTCTCCGCGAAATGCTTCTCCTGCAGTTCGAGCCGCTCGAGTTCCTCGAGCGCACTGTCCCGTGCGTCACGTGCCGCAGCAGCCGCGCTCGCGTGCTCGCCGTCTTCCTTCAGCAGCGCGCCGAGCCGCGCCGCCGACGGCACGTCGAGCGTGCGCAGCGTATCGACCGGCATGCGCCACTGGCCGAGCGCATCGAGCACGCCCGACAGCGTGCGTTCGGCGGCAGCGATCTCGTGCTCCAGCGCCTGCTCGCGCTGGCCGCTGTTGCGAAAGCCTTGCGCATCGGCCAGCGCCGCGCGCAGCGCCTCCGGCACGTCGACGGTCGACAGGCGCGCCTGCTGTTCCTGCACCTGCGCAAGCTCGCGCGTGCGTTCGTCGAGCGATTCGCGCGCGCCGGCGAGCGCCTGGTGCAGCGCGCCGTGTTCACGCAACAGGTTCGCGACGGTCTTCAGCGACAGCGCCGTCGGCAGCGACGCACGCAGCGACGCTTCGTCCGTCGGCCAGTCGAGCTGGGCGGCCGCCGCACAAGCGGCGGACACATGCCGCTCGACGTCCGCGCCGAGCAGCAGCAGATCCTGCGCGTGATTCATGCACGCGCCGCGCAACCGGTCGAGCGCTTCGATATCGGCTTCGAGCGCCAGCGTGTCGGCGTCCGCATCGATCGCATCGCGCGCCTGCCGTTTCGCGAGCAGGTCGGCGCGCCGTTCTTCGAGCACCTTCTGCTCGGCCGCGAGATCGCCCTGCGCCTTCAGCAGATCGGCATACGCGGTCGGCGGCAACTCGACGACCGCGCCCAGTTCGGCCAGCGCGGCGTCCTTGACCGTCAGCTCCTTCAGGTACGGCGCGAGCCGACGCACGCGTTCGAGCTTCGAGCGCAGCGTTTCGAGCCGGCGCTGTTCCGCACGCGCCTGCTCGATCTGCTGTTCGACCGCCTCGCGCGCATCCTTGCGATCGACCCAGTCGCGCGTGCGCACCTGGACCGTTTTCAGTTCGGTCACGGCTTCGTTGAACGACGTTTCGGCCAGCGCAAACGCACTGCCGCTCCGACGCGGCGCCCACAGCTCGACCGAGCGCGCATCGAGCTCCTCGCGCACCGGCCCGAGACTGCCGACGCCGGCGGCCGATTCGAACAGCACCTGCCCGAGCTTGTCGGATGCATCGAGAATGCTTCGGCCACCGTCGACCAGCCGCCCGTGATCGAGCCCGAACATCTGCTCGAAGAATTCACGCGTCGCACCGTCGAGGATCGCGGCAAGGTAATCGTCGGGCAGCTTGTCGTCGGCCGGCGTGCGCAACGGACTGCGTCCGCGCGCACGGTGAAACGCCCGTTCGCCGCTGCCGCTCTCCAGCACGCCGCCAATCCGCAGTTCGGGCGTGCTGTGCAGGAAATCGAGCGGCGTCTGCAGCTTCATCCCGAACAGCAACTCGGACACGGCCGTGCGGATCGTCGACTTGCCGGCCTCGTTCGGCCCGACGATCACGTGAAAATCCTCGCCGGCCGACGGGAACCGCAGCGTCTCGTCGGTGAACTTGCCGTACTTGATCAGATCGAGCTGGCTGATGCGCATCGCTTACTCCCCCCTCGCCAGCCGCGCGAGCAACGCGGGCCCGACCTGTTCGACCAGCGCCGTCAGCTCGCCGGCGCGCGCCATCGCCAGCAACGGCACCTCCTCCTTCACGTCGCTGCGCACCTTGCCGACGAACGGCTTCAGGTCGCGTTCGAGCAGCGCGAGGAAATCCGGATCGTGCGCGGCATCGGCGAGGATCTGCTTCAGATCCTCCAGCGCTTCGAGCTGCTCGCTTTCGCCCGGCTGGTGATCGGCGGCGGACGTCGCGAGCCGGACCTTCTCCAGCCATAGCCACTCGTTGCCGATCATGCCGATCTGGTTCAGCACCTCCGCGCGCAACTGCGGCGCGCGGCCAAAAAAGAGACCGTGTGCGGGCGTGCGCCCGGTGACCGTCACGCGCACCGCACGCGGCACATGGCCGTCGACGTTCAGCAGCGCCTCCAGCGACTGGCCGATCTTTCTCGACAGATCGGCAACCGACCGGCAATCGGACGCGTCGACCGACACGGCTTCCCAGCGCAGCACGTCGAGATACAGGCGCTCGACCTGCGTGCGGCCTTGCTCGACCGTCACGAGCACCGCGCCGCGGCGGCCCGTCTCGCGGATGTGGCGCCCCTGCAGGTTACCGGGAAACACGACGGTGGACGGCCCCGTCCATTGCTGGAACTCATGCACGTGGCCGAGCGCCCAGTAGTCGTAGCCCTTTGCATGCAGTTCGGCCAGCGTGCACGGCGCGTAGTTCGCGTGCGCGGCATAACCTTCGAGCGCCGTGTGCAGCACGCCGATGTTGTAGTAGCCGGGTACCGGATCCGGATAGCCGATCGCGAGATTGTCGACGACGGCCTTGTCCTTGAAGCTCTGCCCGTGCAGCGCGACGTCGAATTCGGGCAGCGTGACGGTTTCCGGCTTGCGGTGGCCGAACACGGTGACGTTGTCCGGCAGCGTCAGCTTCTTCGTCATCTCGCTTTCGGCATCGTGGTTGCCGCCGAGCACGAATGCGCGAATGCCGGCCTTGCGCAGCCGCCCCATCTGCTGGCCGAAGAAGATGCCCGTGTTGTGATCCTTCCAGTCGCCGTCGTACAGGTCGCCGGCGATCACGAGAAACGCGACTTCCTCTTCGATCGCACGATCCACGAGCTGCCGCAGCGCCTCGCGCGACGCGTTGCGCAACTGCGCGGCCGGCGCGTCGGGATACGCGCTCAAGCCGTGCAACGGGCTGTCAAGGTGAATGTCTGCCGCGTGGATGAACTTCACGAAGATTCCTCTGTTTCATGACGATGGGGTGATGCCGCTCGCACGGGTGCAGCCGTCAATCGCAATCCTGGTAGCCGCCGAGTTCGCCGCAATGGCGGCAACGAAACACGTAAGCGGTTGGCGAGCCGTCCTTGTCGAGCGCCGCGAAAAAGCGTTCCCACTCGATGCTGTCGTCGAGCCCGGTCGAGGCCTGGATGGCCGCGACGGCCTGTTGGCCGAACGCCTTCAGTTCGTCAGCGCCAGCACGACCGATGAACTGCGCACCGTCGCCGCAATGCGTCCACCATCGCTCCTGCTGCCAGCCCTGAAAACCCGGCGTGCGATTCGCGATCTCGTCGACGACTGCGTCAGGCACCGCGTCCCATTCGCCGCCGCCGATGCCGTACGTGTCGGTAAAACTTGCATCGAGCCGCGTGTGCGCCGAGCCGTCGGCGATGCACCACGGGCAGATGCGCTGCTCGTACTCGTCGACCGCATACACCGGGCCGGCGTAAACGTAACCGCGCGCATCGCCGCAACATGCGCAACGTAGGTCCGAAGCGATCACGCTGCCCGTCGCGAGCGGGTCGGGATGGTACCTGAAAGCGGGTAACGACATGGAATTCTCCGTCGATCCGGATGAGCAGGAAGCACACGCGGCGGATGCGAACGGCCATTGTGCCGCAGCACGACCGCGTTACTGCGGACTTTCGACCTCGACAAACGCGCCTCTCACGAAGCGATAGACGCGATGCGTGGCGCCGTCGTGCACGACATATTCCCACCGGATATCGATGCCGTCCGGCGCGTCACGCCACGTGATCGCCCGATACGGCGATTGGGTTCCGGATTCGGTTTCGAGCGAAACGGAGTCGAGGCAGCTTTGCACGGGCAGCGAGAAGCGCTGCACCGCCCGGGTGCCGTGCAGCGCCAGCACGTAAAGCGTACCTTCTTCGCCTGCACCGCAATACCCGGTCGGACGGCTGCTCGACGATCGGTTGACGACGACCAGCACATGATCGCTGCCGTCGATCCGCTTCGCACGATCCGACGGGAACGCCACGCTCGATGCGTCGGCCAGCGCACGCCGAAGTGCGGCCGGCACGCTCAACGCCGATGTCCTCCTGCCTGCCGCGTCGACCTGGATCAAGCTCGGGCGCGCCCATTCGATCGCATGACCATCGGCAAGCCGCACCGATTCGGGCGCCGGCGTCTCGGCGGAGGCAACGGCCGCATGCGACACCAGCAGCGCCAGCGTCGCGAGTTTCAACGCAGCCTGGATCGCCGGGACATTTCGTATCTGCATGGATCGCGCGGAAATATCGTGGAGTTCGTCGATTGCGCCGGTGTGCCACGCGGGCAATCCCGTTTCAGGATCGCGCAGCGTACGCCATGCGAGAACACGTACACGGCCGATCGGCTACATGCCGTCACTCGCCGCGCGGGACGGGCGGCGGTGCGAAGCCGTTGTCGTTGCCGGGGAACGGATTCGCGTTGCGGCGCAGTGCTTCCTCGTCGTTTTCTTTCTGCGCGAACAACGCAACGCCGATCACGCCGACGTTCGCGGCATCGCCGTACTTCGAGTTCGCGACGTAGCTGTCCGGCACGGCCGCAAAGCGGAACGCAGCGACTTCGCCGCGGCTCTTGCGAAAGCCCTCGATCGTCAGCGTGCGGCCCGGATACAGCACGTAGCCGCCGTTCGTGTAGCTGCCCGGCCGGCCCGACAGCACGTCGAGCCCGTCGACCGTCGACACGACTTCGAACGTGCGACGCCCCTGATTGCGCAGCACGATGATGTAGCGCGAACCCTCGACGCCCGCCATGTGCCAGCGGCCGTTGCTGCGCGCGAGACGCAGCGGCGCGCCCTTTTCGTCCGTGAACGACAGCGCGATGTCGCCATTGGCGAGCGCGACGCGGGTCGGCAGCCGGCGAACCTGCGAGGCCGGAGGATGTCCCGGCAGTGCATCGTTGTAGTAGACCGACGCGAGATCCGTCGGCTTGGTGGAATCCGCGCGCTCGAACTCGACCTGGCGGGTTTCGGATCGCACCGACTCGCCCCACGCGGTACCGAGCCCACGGCGTTCGCTGGCGTCAGGTGCGGCGGCGGACGCGGCGTTACTGGCGGACGGCGGGGACGGCGCCGCGCAAGCGGCCAGCCAGAGCGCGCAGGCGAGCGCGAGAAGACGGAACAGGATGGTCATGACGTGATGCCTCGGAATGTTATCGGACCGCGCCGGGCCGGCCGGAGCGGCGTTTTGGTGTCGTCTGTCGTCACGATGTCGATCGGACATGCTTGCCCTTGTTGGCCGGTACCGCCATCCCGGCGGCCCCGCAACCGGGTGCCCCGCTATTTAAGCATGGCGAGCGGGCAATGGGCAGGGGCCGCGCGCGCCAATAAAAAAGCCCGGCCCGCACGAATGCGGGCCGGGCCTTGACGGGATGCGTGCTGCTTACAGCGCGCCGCCTTGCGCCGACGCCGAACCCTTCACGCCGACCGATGCGCCGCCCTGCACTGCGTTCGTCGTGCCTTCGAGCGCTTCGCCGGCCTTCGCCTTCGCGCCGCCCGCAACGTCGCCTGCCGTCGACATCGCGCCTTGCGCGTGGCTCTTCGCCGAACCTGCGACGTGCTTCACGTGCGATTTCGTCGAGTGAACGGCCGATGCCGCGGCATCCTTCGCCGTGCCGGCTGCCGAACCGACCGCCTGCGTCGCGCCGCCGACCGCATTGCCCGCGGCCGAGCCGACGCCGCCAACCGTCTTGCCGACGCCGTTCAGCGCGCCGCCAACGACGTTGCCTGCGCCCGAACCCGAGCCTGCCGCATTCGCGCCAGCGCCAGCCTGCACGCCCACGCCACCGCCGAGCAGCGGCGTCTGTACCTGTGCGCCGACGCCCGCAGAACCCTGTGCGCCGGTCTGGGCCGTCTGTGCAAATGCAGCCGAAGTCGCCATCGCCGTCAGAGCGGCACCCAGCAGAATCGTATGGATCTTGTTCATGGTCATTCTCCCCAAAGACGTTGTTGCTGCGGGCCGCCTTCGTGCGGCTTGTCGCATGCCTCACCGCGAAGTGCGGCAGGTGGAGCTAATGTAGCGGCGCCGACGCGCAAAACGATTGAATTGCGGGGACTGTTACTTCGGTTGCAAATGCTGACGATTGACTCACACTGTTTGACAATCTGGGGCTTGCAGCGGGATGGGCACCGTATTGGCCGGTGAACGGGAGCGGACGCTCCGCGATGGCGATCGGCCCGATCGTCACGTATCGGGACATCCGGCAGTGAATCGGCTCGCTGACGTGCAGGCCGCTTTTATCGGCATTCCGAAGGACGCAGGTTGCTCGGCCATCCCTGCGGCCTCGCCATGAAACACGGCCCCGACTGCCCATCGGCAGATCGGGGCCGTGCGCGTCCTGCCCGATTACGGCCGGAACGTATCGCCGAGCACGACGCCCTCGCGACGCGGGTCGGTGCCGCCCTGCAGCGCCGGCGACTGGCCGACCGCCACGCGCATCACCGTATTGACGCCGCTCGCCTGCGCGGACGTCGACACCTTGTGCCCGAGCGCGAGCAGCCCCGTGATCAGCGGATCGTTCGCACCGTTGTTCGCCGTGTTGACGTTCGGATGCTCGCCGCCGATCGTGGTCGTCGGGCTGTTGCTCGCGCCGAAATCGACGAGCCCCGCGGACTGCTGCGCGTCCAGGCCCCAGTCGAGCGCGCCGACGAGCGTCTTGACCACGTATTGCGGAATCGTGCCGCCACCCGGCGAACCGGTCGCCATCACGAAGTCGCCGCGCGAGCCGTCGGCAGCCTGCCCGAACACGATCGTCGGCGCCATCGAGCTGCGCGGCCGCTTGCCCGGCTGCAGCCGGTTGGCCACCGGATTGCCGGACGTGTCGAGCGGGTTCGCGGAGAAGTCGGTCAGCTGGTTGTTCAGCAGGAAGCCGTTGGTCATGTGGAACGAGCCCATGCTCGACTCGACCGTGGTCGTCGCGCTCAACACGTTGCCGTCACCATCGACGATCGTGAACTGGTTCGTGCCGTGCTCGATCAGCGTCGTATCGACACCGAGCGGCACTGCGCCGAGGTTGCCGGGTTGTGCGGTGCCCATGCTCTTGGTCGTGTCGATCAGCGCCGCGCGCGATTTCAGGTACGGCTTGTTCAGCAGCGTGTCCCACGTGCCGCCCGGCAACGGCACGAAGTCCGTGTCGGCCACGTACTTGTCGCGGTCGGCATAGGCGAGCCGCTCGGCCTCGGTGACGAGGTGCACACCCGCGACGGTCGGCTTGCCACCTTCGAGATCGATCGCGGTCGGCTTCAGCGACTTCAGGTCGAAGTTCTCCAGAATGCCGAGCGCCGATGCGACCGCGATGCCGCCCGACGACGGCGGCGGCATTCCGCACACCCAGTAGCTGCGATAGGTCGTGCACACGGGTTCGCGACGCTTCGCCTGATACGCGGCCAGATCCGCGACGGTCGTCTTGCCCGGCGTGAGCGTCGAGCCGTCCGCGCCCTTCGTCACCGCGATCTTCGCGACGATGTCCTGCGCGATCTGCCCGGTGTACAGCGCATTCGCACCCGACTGCGCCATCAGCGTCAGCGTGTGCGCGTATGCGGGGTTCTTCAGCACGGTACCGAGCGTCTTCGGCGAACCGTCGGCGTTCAGGAAGTACGCGGCGGCCTCGGGGTCGCGCTTCAGGTTCGCGGCGTTCGCCGCGATTGCGTCGGCGAGCCGGCCGCCGATCGGGAAGCCGTTGGTCGCGAGCGTGATCGCATCGCCGAACAGGTTCTGCCACGGCAGGCGGCCGTGATCCTGCTGCAGCGCCTCGATGAGCCGCGGCACGCCGATCGTGCCGATCGAGCGGCCGCTCGCACGCGCGTTCGGCAACGGCGCCGAATGGTCGGTCGTGTCGTCGACGTAGCGCAGGTAGTTTTCCGTCGCGGCGGCCGGCGCGGTTTCGCGGCCGTCGTAGGCCTGCAGCGTCTTGCCGCGCGCATCGTAGTAGAGCAGCACGCCGCCCGATCCAAGGCCCGTCGCCTCGGGCACCGTCAGGCCGAGTACGGCCTGCACGGCGACTGCCGCATCGGCGGCCGTGCCGCCTTTCTTCAGCACCGCGCAGCCAGCCGCGCTCGCGTATGCGTTCGACGTGGCCACCAGGTAGGTCTTCGCATAGACGGGCTTCATCCCGGTGCGATAGCCCGACGACGCTTCCGGCAGCGACGGATCGCCCGGCTGGTTCGAGCCCACCACGACCGTCGCACCGCTGTTGTCTACCGCGAGGCAGCTCGCATCGGTGGATGGTGTTGTCGTGGGGCCCGCGTTGTTCTCGACGTCGCCGCCGCATGCGGTCAGCAGCGTGGCCGCGAGCAACATGGATGCATACGGAAAAATCGCTGTTCTGTTCATTGTCTGTCGATGTTCTTCTGGGTCGTTGCGATGGGCATCACGCTGCCTGCGACCCCCTCGGTGCGCGGGCAACGCGTTCGATAGTCCCACGAACAAAATTTTTTCCGCAATAAGGGAATGACGTAATGCAACCGGGCGTTGCGTGCGCAACGTCACCCGGTCGGTCCGCGGATTCGCTCGCTGCACCGCATCGCAATCGAGCGGTGCGGCCGGTGTCGCTATCTTGCCGCCCGGCGGCGCTTGCCGGATACCTTGCCGTCAGGCGCGAATCCGCGCTCCATCGCTTCGATCGCCTCGGAGAAAAATTCGAGAAACATCGTCATCGCGACAGTCGCGCTCATGTCCGCCCGCTGGTAGATGCAGCTGAACGAGCGCGCGCCCGCATCGGCAAGCGGCGTCCACGCGAGCCGGCCGGCAGCGACGTCGTCCGCGACGTTCTCCGCGATCAGGAAGCCGACGCCCGCGCCTTCGGCCGCGAGACGCCGCACCATCGACACCGAGCCTGTCTCGACCAGCGGCCGCATGTTGCGCGGTTGTCGCGCATCGATCTGGTCGAACATCGCGCGCAGTTCCGTGTCGGGCGTCATCAGGATCAGCGGATGGGCGAAGCAGTCGCGCATCCGCACCTTGCCGCCGGCCGACGCCAGCGGATGGCCCGGCGCCGTGACGACACCCAGCGGCTGCGCGAACGCGCGCACCTCGACCACGCCCGCTGCCGTGCGCCGGCGCAGCGCATAGCCGATGTCGACCTCGCCCGTCTCGACCCAGCGCACGATGCTTTCGCCGTTTCCCGAGCGCACGCTGTACGTGACGCCCGGGTAGCGCTGCATCGCGGCGAGGATCGCATCGGGCACGAGCTTCTCGGCGGTCGAGGCAGGCACAGCCAGGTTCACGTGCCCGCGCCGCAGCGCGCGCAAGTCCTCGACCTGCGTCAGCGCATTGTCGAAGTCGCGCTGGCCGCGTCGCACGGCGGCGATCACGATCTCGCCGGCGAGCGTCAGCTGCATGCCGCGCGGCAGCCGGTCGAACAGCGGCACGCCGACCTGCTCCTCGAGATTGCGGATCTGCTGATGCACCGCCGCGGCGGTCAGGTGCAATGCGTCGGCTGCCTTGCGAATCGAGCCGCGCCGTGCGACTTCGTCGAAACAGCGGAATGTCTGCGATATCGAACGCATGAAGGGACCGTTAGATTTTTTCGAACAGGCCGTCAAGAATAATCCGATTTTACCGACACGCCGAATCGTCTAGATTCCGCTGCATCCCCGTATCCGATTCGAATGGAGACTGCAGTGACGACCGTCGACCAGATTACCCAGCGCCGCCGTGGCGTCGGCCTCATCGCCCACGATCCCGCACTGTCCGCGGGCGGCTACACGCTCATCGCGCCGCAGACGGCCGACGGCAACGTCTATCTCGTCGGCATCGACGGCGAAGTCGCCCATCAGTGGAAAATGCCCGTGCGCCCCGGCCGCCACGCGGTCATCCTCGCGAACGGCAACCTCGGCTACAACGGCAACCATCCGCAATCGGAGTCACGCTACGCACCGTGGTCGATGTGGCATGGCGGCGACTTCTACGAGGTCACGCCGCAAGGCGAAACGGTGTGGCGCTACGAGGATCCCGCGCATCACCACGATGCGCAGTGGCTGCCGAACGGCAACCTGCTCTACGCCGCGTGCGAACCGGTCGATGCGGCATTCGCGCAGCGCGTGCCGGGCGGCACGCCGCACGGCGGCGACGAGGTGATGTACGCGGACGTGATCCGCGAAGTGAACCGGGCCGGACAGATCGTGTGGGAATGGCACGCGCGCGAGCACCTGCGACCCGAGGATTTTCCGATCGCGGCCGGCTTCGGCCGCTATCACTGGCCGCTCGTCAACGGCCTCGCGGTCGACGCGAACGGCCGCGTGCTGATGAGCCTGCGCACGACGTCGGGGATCATCGGCGTGAACCGCGAAACCGGCCAGGTCGACCTGCGGATCGGGCCGGATGTCGTGTCGCACCAGCATGCACCGGTGCCGCTCGCGAACGGCAACATCCTCGCGTTCGACAACGGCAATTTCCGCCACGGCGCGCACGTCGTGTTCTCGCGCGTCGTCGAGATCGATCCCGCGACGCAACGCGTCGTGTGGTCGTATGCGGACGACGTCGTGAACCTGTTCTACACGCCGTTCATGGGCAACGCGCAGCGCCTGCCGAACGGCAACACGCACGTCACCGAATCGTCGACGGGCCGGCTGTTCGAAGTGACGCCGGCCGGCGAAGTCGTGTGGGAATACGTGATTCCGTGGTTCGCCGAATACCCGGACGAAGCCGCGCGCAAGACCGGCCCCGGCCAGCTGAACAGCGTGTTCCAGACGTTCCGCTACAGCGCCGCGCAACTGCCCTGGCTGCGGACCTGACGCGCCGTTCGCCGTTGCATTCCAGCCATCGCCGCCGTTCGCTTCCGAGGGGCCTGCCGTGTCGCACGATCCAATCTCACCGCCCGTCGACGCACGGTTGCCCGCGTGGCAGCTCGCGCTGTTCGGGCTGCAGCACGTGCTGTCGATGGCCGCTTCGCCGATCACGGCCGTCTTCCTCATCGCGAAAGTCCTGTCGCTGCCGGCCGACCTGACGGTCCAGCTGATCGGCGCGACGTTCTTCGCGTGCGGTATCGGCACGCTGGTGCAATCGCTCGGCGCCGGCCCGATCGGCGCGCGCATGCCGTTCGTGATGGTGCCCGGTGGCGCGCCGACGATGCTGTTCGCGGGCATCGCCGCGCAGTCGGGCCTGCCGACCGCCGCCGGCGCGGCGCTGCTCGCCAGCGCGTTCTACTGGGTGCTGCTGCCCGTGTTCACGCGCTGCCTGCGGCTCTTTCCGCGCATCGTCGTCGGCGCGATGCTGTTGCTCGTGTCGGTCAACCTGATCCGGATCTACGCGACGATCGTCGTCGGCCAGCCCGGCTCGGCCGACTTCGCGCAGCCGCGCGCGCTGGGTCTCGCGCTGGCGACGATCGTCGCCACCGTCATCGTCGCGGGCGCGTTCCGCGGCACGCTCGGCCGCCTCGCGGTGTTGGTCGGTTTGATGGCCGGCGCGACGCTCGGCTGGGCGCTCGATGCGATGCCGGCGCTCGCCGACGTGTGGCACGGCCCGTGGTTCACGCATCCGGTGTGGCTGCCGTTCGGGATGCCGCGCTTCGACGTGCTGGCCGCGCTGCCGCTGCTGATCTTCACCGCGATCTCGATGGCCGAGGCGACGGCGCAGACGGTTGCCGTCGGCGAAACGTGCGGCAAGGCGATCTCGCTGACGCGCGACGTGCCGAAGACGATACGCGGCGATGCGCTGGCGTCGCTGGCCGGCGCGCTGTTCGGAACACCGCTGATCGTGACCAGCGCCGAGAACATCGGCGTCGTGCAGACGACCGGGGTGCGCTCGCGCTACGTAACGGCCGCGGCCGGCGCGATCCTGATCGTCATCGCGCTGTTCGCGCCGCTCGCGCGGCTTGCGTATGCGATTCCGGCCGCCGTCGTCGGCGGCACCGCGCTGGTCGTGTTCGCGATGATCGGCGTGATGGGCATCCGGCTGCTCGCCGGCGTCGACCTGCACGCGCGCGCCAACCAGTACACGCTCGCGGCCGCGCTGGTGGTCGGCCTCGCGCCGATCCTGGTACCGAACTTGTATCGCCATTTCAGCGCGCCCGTGCAAATCGTGCTCGGCAACGGCATGGCGGCCGGCACACTCGCGGCCATCGCGACGCAACTGGCGTTCGCCGCGCTCGCGCGGCTGAGCGGACCTGCGCAGGCAGGCGTGACACCCGCACCGTCACGCGACGCGTAACGGCGCTCGCGGCCAGCGTGGCGCCCGACGGACGAATGTCGCGACGATTGCCGGCGTCACCGTGTCCGGCTATAAATCGTGGATGGACACGAATCGCTGGATTCACGACCCCGTCGGCGCGTTTCGCGCGTGGCAGGAAACCGCCGCGACCGGCGCCGGCCGCCGGCCGTTCGCGCCGCGTTCGGTCGTGCAGCACGTCGCGATGTTCGAGCGGTTCCTGCGCCACCTGATCGCACACCGTGTGTCGCTGGCCACGTTCGGGCCCGACCACGTCGCGGCCTTCCTGGCGGATCTCGACCGTACCTGCACGCCCGGTACGTCGACGCGCGTGCGCTATGCGAAGCTGATCGACCGGCTGGGCCGGCACCTGGTCGACATCGGTGTGCGGACGATCCACCCGGCCGGCAGGACGACACGCGATTTCGCCTGGCCGGACGGCGAACCGGAGCCGTGCTACCTGCCGCCCGACGCCGACGTCGCGCTGCAGCGCCATGTCCAGCCTCGACCGGACGACACGCAAACTGACTGCAGGAATCACGCGATCGTCGCGCTGCTGCTCGCGAGCGGCATCACGTCGGCCGAAATTCGTGCGATGCCCTGCCACGCGCCCGAGCTCGACGCACAACCACCGGCGTTGTCCGTGCCGCGCGATCGCGGGCGGCCGGCACGCCGGATCGAACTTGCCGGGTTCGCGCTGGCGCCGCTCGCCGCATGGCGCATGCGTTCGGCGGATACACCGGCATCGACGCGGCTGTTCCCCGCGCCGCGCGGCGGTGGCGCGATGAACGACATGTTCCTGCTGCTGGTGGTGCGCGACGCGCTGACCGCGATCGGCTTCCACGCGGCGGACATGAGCCCGCGCGTGCTGCGCAACACGTATGCGCGCAGGCAGTTGCTCGCCGGCCACGCGCATGCCGAGGTCAGCGCGATGCTCGGTCTCGTCAGCACGCGAACGGTCACGCGCATCCGGCAAACGCTGCCGCCGGACGCAGCCGCGGATCGCGCTGCGCACGAACGCTGAACCGCGCGCGGCGCGCATCCTTTTTCTTCTCGTTCGCTATGCGCCCGGCTTCGACTGGATCAGGCGCAGGATCCGTGTGTCGTACGGCGATTGCATGACTTCCGCGATGCGGATGTCGGACGCGGCCGGATGCAGCGGATTCAGCAGGAAGTTGTGCGCGTGCGGCACGACGACGCTCGGCACGCGCAGCAGTGCGCTCGGCTGCGTGTGCAGCCATTCGGTGCCGGCGCTGCGGGTCCAGTCGACATTCGTTTGCCAGTCGTCCGGTGCATCGCCTTCCGCGATTTCGGCGACATCCACCGTATCGGGCACGTCGATCCGAAGCAACTGGTAGCCGCTCGGCAATTGGGCAACGGTGGTGATTTCGAAATGAACGAGCGTCTCGAGCAGGGCGAGCGCCGGATGCTCGGCGAGATACACGACGTGCTGCCCGGCGAAATGCCAGCGCCCGCCGGCCCGCAATCCGCCAATGCCCTTCAGGTCGGCGTAATTGCTGATCCGCCACAGCGTCGTCAAGCGAAGTACCCCTCGTCGATCTGCGTGAGGACTTCTTCGACGAGCCGCGCGCCATGCTCGGTGCTCGCCATGTCGAGCGACGTGCGGCCGCCGAAGCGCTGCAACCCGTTGCGCAGCCACGCCATCGCCTTGTCCTGGTCGCCGAACGTGGCCGTCGCCTGCGCGACGATGCGCGCGAGGCGGATCGCCTTGTCGGATTCCTCCGGCGACAGGCGTTCGTGCGCCTGGCGACGATGGCTCAGCGTGCGACGCGGAATGATGAAGGCCAGCTCGTCCGATTTCAGCCCGCGCTCCGACAACCGGTCGATCACCGACACGTCGACGCGCGCGCTCGCCAGTTCGGCGAGATCGGCACCCGAACGGACACGGATCGCCAGCAACTGCTCGAGAATCGTGAATTCGGCCTGACGCGGATGCGCGACACCCGAAGGATGAAAAGCAATAGTGCTCATGACCTGCCTCCGGCAATTTGCCCGTTCATTATAGGCGTTTTGCCGGAAACTTGCGGAGGCGGAGCGGGAAGTGCCGCTGTGGCCCGCCGGTTGGAGCGTTAGCCACAGGGGCAGATGCCCCCTCCCTTCTGCCTGGTAGCCGGTTGTGACGATCGCGAATCGAAGATTCGCCTCGAGAGGGGGTGGCTGTCATTCAGTATATAAAGTCCATCGGGACGCTTTGGGGTTGTCACGTAACAACTCTTTTACTGATTTAAATCACGCGGCCGAACACGCGTCTGTCATCGCACAATGAACATCCATTGACCGGAACGCTCGGCATGGCCACTCACCGCCCATCACGACGGAAACGCATCGCCGTCTCCTCCGCCCGGATGCGCGTCCAGATCGCGCGCTTCTCGTCGCCGCTCATGAACACCCAGTGCGAGACCTCGTCGGCAGTACGGCCGCATCCCTTGCAGATATCGTCGAACAGTGTCGAGCACACGCCGACACAGGGGCTGTCGGGTACGTCGTGAAGCGTGGAAACCATCGGAACTCTCGTCTCGGTTGAATATCCGGCAGGAAAACGTCCGCACTCCCATAGGCGGCTACCCTGCCACCGGCGATGCAGCCCGCGTCGCATCGCCCGGCTTGCTTCGACTCGGTCGCCAGCTTCCCCAGCGCCGCCACGATGCCCGCCCCATCAGCCGGATCGGCCTTCGTACAGTTGTCGATGTGCCGCTGCCAAATGTCCGGCACGCCATTCGAGCAAGTCAGCTTTCTTTCGATGGATCCAACCTGATCGTCATCACGAACAATTAGGGAATCGCGATTCGCATTGCACGCACGATCCCGCTCAGTGCAGGGAATCGTGCGCGATACCTGGCGCGATAAGCCGGCCCACGCCGATGACCGGATCACGCTGCAGAAATTACCCGCATGGAAATGCGGATCCTTGTCCGCGATCACGTCGGCCTTCACGTTGCCGAACGTCGTGTCCGGCTTGTGCTTGATCCCGTCGTAGAACGCCTGAATGATGTCTTCCTTGAAGTGCGGCGTCCGCGGATGCGCATGGACGATGGCCTCGCGCTCGACGTCGCTGTATTCCGGATACGTGAGGCCCAGCACATCCATCTCGACGCCCGCGGTGACGAGCGCGATCACCGGATGCATGTGCTGCGGAATGCCGGGCGTGGTGTGCAGCGCGATCGAGGTCCACACAACGTCGATGTCCTGCTGCGAGATGCCCTTGCCCTTCAGGAAATCGCGGGCGGCATTGGCGCCGTCCACTTCGAAGCGCTCGCATGCGCTGCTGTGCTTGTGCGTGAGCCCCATGTCGTGAAACATGCAGCCGCAGTAGAGCAGCTCGGGATCGTACTTGAGCCCGCGACGCTGTCCTGCCAGCGCCGCGAAATAGTAGACGCGGCTCGAATGATGAAACAGCAGCGGCGAAGCAGTATCGCGAACGAGTTCGGTGATCTCGCGCGTCATCCGGCTATCGGGAATGGTGATGCCTGCAACGTTCTCAGTCATGATTGACCTCCATTGAAAACACCCCCGATTCTCCGGAGTCCAATAGCTGTCTTCAATAGACGTACTACGTCGAATCCTGCCATTTTGCGCGACGAACGGACACGGCGCCCGCATGACCGGAAAGACGCAGGAAACGGGCTCAGCCTGCGCATCTCATAGTCGATCCGCGCCTCTATACTGCTACGCATCACGTTCGTCACAGCATCCGATCATGCCGAAGGTCGTGGGAATTTTCGCCGTTCCTGGCGTTCAACTGCTCGATGTCTCCGCACCGCTCGACGTGTTTGCACAAGCGAACGCCGAATGCGGGAAGCCGTTCTATACGCTGCGGATCATCGCGAGCGAATCCGGTCCGATCCGCAGTTCCTCCGGTGCGCAGCTGCTGCCTGACTGGATCGTTCCCGACGTCCCGGAGCGCATCGACACGCTGCTGGTCGCCGGCGCGCCGAGCGCGGGTCACATCACGCTGCGCACCGACGTCCTCGCGTGGCTACGATCGGCGGCCGTGCAGAGCAAGCGCTACGGCTCGATCTGCACCGGCGCGTTCATCCTCGCCGCCACCGGCCTGCTGAAAGGGCGCCATCTGACCACGCACTGGGCCGCTGCCGACGCACTCGCCGAAGCGTTTCCGTCGCTCGCCGTCGATGCCGATGCGCTGTACGTGCGTGACGGCAAGCTGCGCACGGGCGCCGGCGTCACGGCCGGGCTCGATCTCGCGCTCGCGCTGGTCGAGGAAGATCTCGGCCGCGAGATCGCGCGGCGCGTCGCCGCGCAACTGGTGATGTTCTTCAAGCGCCCGGGCGGGCAGCTCCAGTTCAGCCGCAAAGGCGAGGCGCGCCCCACCGGGCGCTCGGTGCTGCAGGAGGTGCAACGCTGGATCGCGGCGAATCCGGAACTCGAGCATTCGGTGGCCGACCTGGCGAAGCATGCAGGCATGAGCCCGCGCCACTTCGCGCGGCTGTTCCGCGCGGAGGTCGGCATGACGCCGGCCGTGTGGGTCGAGGCGACCCGCATCTCGGCGGCCCGCCAGTTGCTCGAGAACGGCCACGACACGCCGAAGCAGGTCGCCGCGAAATGCGGCTTCGCGAATGTCGATACGCTCAGGCGGTCGTTCACCCGGCACGTCGGGATCACACCGGCCGAGTACCGGAAACGGCAGGCGGTTCCTGTCGAGTGAGACGGCAACGCAGCGACGACGCCGGCCGCGTCATTCATATACTTCGGAATGCGATGCAATTGAATGTCACGCGGCAACAGGCAGTTCGGCCGCATCGAGCCCTGTCGACCCTCGGATCCGAAGCCCTCGTCGGCACGCGCCGACGGGCCGGCAAGCGGTCAGTCATGCCCCGCAATCATCAGACAAAAAGCAGTACGCGCGGATCGTTTACCCAGTTGCAATAATGATTCACTGGAACACGTATTTCCGGCCGGTAACGCGATCGCTACGATGCAATCAACCGCTGAACGCAACGAGCGAAGCGAGAAATCAATGAAACCGGAGGTCACCATGAAGTCGTTCATCACCGCTGTCGTCGCCGCAACCGCCCTGTCCGCCTCGTACGGCGCATTCGCACAATCGAACCCGTCGGGCCAGCTGACGCGCGCCCAGGTCCGTGCGGAACTCGTCCAGCTCGAACAGGCTGGCTACAAGCCCGAAGTCTCCGATCAGTATTACCCGCGCGCACTGCAGACCGCCCAGGCCCGCGTGACGAACGCCGATGAAGCCGGTTACGGCGCGCAAGCTGCCGCCGGCGTGCGTGCCGGCCGCGCGATCGCCGTCAAGCAGGAAGGCCGCGACTCGATCTATTTCGGCCAGTAAGCCGGACCGCGTATTCCAGTACGCGCGCCGCACCCGCAACACCCCGCTCTGAACTGCACCCCAAAAGTTGGATTTCGATCCGACCTTTGGGGTGTTTTTCATGACGACGCACCGTGACGCGCTTCGACGGCAAGTTGTCCGCGAGCACCTCGAGCAGGGCCGGGCCCGATCCGGTTGGCAAAACGTCAAGGCGTTGACCGGTCGCCTGCTCCGTGCGCCGATCGCATCCGGTGCGGCGCCGTTCACGCAGGCAGCCGGTGTTTGCGCATAGAATGGCCGCGTGGTCGGCGCCGGCCGACTCGAACGCGCGCGGAACCTCGACGTCGGGATGCTCGATCGTCGCCGTCCCCGCCGGCCGGCCCGATGCCGCACTCATCGCATTTTTCGAAAAGGAGCGGTTTCATGTCTCAAACATCCGGTTCCATGATCGCGTTTCGACGCCCGGACGGCCAGGAACTGCAGGGCTATCTCGCCACGCCCGCAAAGACCGAAGGCGCGCCTGCCGTCGTCGTCATCCAGGAATGGTGGGGGCTGAACGACCAGATCCGCGGCGTCGCGGACCGCCTCGCACGCTGCGGCTATTTCGCGCTGGTGCCCGACCTGTATCGCGGCAAATCGACGGTCGAGGAAGAAGAAGCGCACCACCTGATGACTGGCCTCGATTTCGGCGATGCCGCGTCGCAGGACATTCCCGGCGCCGTCACGTACCTGAAGACGCTGGCCTCGCGTGTGGCTGTAACGGGTTACTGCATGGGCGGCGCCCTCACGCTGCTGTCGCTGCAGTACGCCGATGCGGACGCGGGCGTCACGTGGTACGGCCTTCCTCCGCTCGACTACATCGATCCGGCGAAGCTCAAGGTGCCGCTGATGGGCCACTGGGGCACACAGGATGCATTCTTCGCGATCGACCAGGTCGACGCGCTGGAAAAGAAGCTGACCGATGCGAAGGTCGGTTTCGAATTCCATCGCTATCTCGCGCATCACGCGTTCGCGAACGAAACGGCCGTCGGCCCCGGCCGCATCGCGGGCACGCAGTTCGATCCGGTGTGGTCGCAGATTGCGTGGGACCGCACACTCACGTTCTTCGGCCGCACGCTGTGGGCGAAGCAGGGCTGACGTAGCGCGGCTTTCCGCTCGAATTGCCCGTCAAAAAGAAAACGCCACGGACTTTCATCCGTGGCGTTTTCGTTTCCGCAACCAGCCGGTTCGAAGGACAAGCGCGCTAAACCGCTCCTGCCCTTCCTTGTGCTTACCCGTTCGTCGCCACTGCCGACGCAGCCGCCGGAGCGGCCGCCTTGTCGTAGTCGGCCGGCGCATCCGGCGCGCGCGGCGTTTCGCCGGCGCGCTGGATCCAGCCGCCGCCCAGTGCACGGTACAGGTCGACCAGGTTCGTCCAGCGTGCCAGACGCGCGCTGATCAGCGTCTGCTGCGCGGAGTACAGATCCGTCTGCGCGGTCAGCACCGACAGGTAGCTGTCCACACCGTTCTTGTAGCGCAGGTCCGACAGGTCGAAACGTCGCTGCTGCGCGTGCTCGTTGCGCTCCAGCGCCGCGATCTGCTGGTCGTACGTGCCGCGTGCGGCCAGGCCGTCCGACACTTCGCGGAATGCCGACTGGATCGCCTTCTCGTAGTTGGCGATCTCGATGCGCTTCTGCACATGCGCGAGGTTCAGGTTCGCGATGTTCTGGCCGCCTTCGAAGAT
>NZ_CADFEI010000036.1 GCF_902833225.1 Burkholderia sp. BCC1644 | reverse complement strand
GCGACCGTTGCCTTGCCGTCAGCCACCGTCACCTTCGACGCGAACGTCGCTTGCGGCAGGCCTGCCAGCGCGGCCAGCATCTGGCCGGTCTGGTTCGAATCGTCGTCGATCGCCTGCTTGCCGAGGATCACCAGTTGCGGCTGTTCCTTGTCGACCAGCGCCTTCAGGATCTTCGCGACGGCCAGCGGCTCGACGCTGTCGGTCGATTCGACGAGGATCGCGCGATCCGCACCGATCGCCAGCGCCGTACGCAGCGTTTCCTGCGCTTGCGTGACGCCCACCGACACGGCGATCACTTCGGTCGCGACGCCGGCTTCCCTCAGGCGCACGGCTTCCTCAACGGCGATCTCGTCGAACGGGTTCATCGACATCTTCACGTTCGCGATGTCGACACCCGTGCTGTCCGACTTCACGCGGACCTTCACGTTGTAATCGACCACCCGTTTCACTGCCACCAGTACCTTGATGCTCATTCGTCCCCCGTCATTGGATCGTTCAGTCCTGCGCGACTTCCTGCGGCGCGCGTTCGCGCGGCCGCATGTCGCCATCGAAATCGTCGAGCGTCGGGAACGCCATCGGTTCCAGCCGGTCGAGCTGTGCCAGGTATGCGTCGTAGCGTTCGAGCACGGCCGCGCGCTCGGCATCACCGATATACGGCACGTGATAACCGACGAACGACGGCAACACGTCGAAACCCGCGTAACCGAGCGTGCCGCGCAGCACGTGGCGCAGCATCAGGTCCATTTCGCCGTGCACGCCGTCCGCGCCGAACATGTGGTCGCGCCCCCCACACGTATAAGCGAGCAGCGCGCGCTTGCCTCGCATCCCGCCGCGATCGTAGAAACGCACGCCGCCGTACACCTTGCCCGACACGAGCACGCGGTCGATCCAGCCCTTCATGATCGCCGGCATCGAGCACCAGAACAGCGGAAAGCTCAGGATCAGCAGGTCGCATGCGACCAGTTTGTCGAGTTCGGCGGCGATGTCGGGCGCGATCGCATGCGCGGCGACGTTTTCGCGCTGCTCCAGCGCATAGACGAGATAGTCCGGGTTCTTCCGCACGCCGAAATCGGCCGCGCTCGCGACGGGATTCCATTGCATCGCGTACAGGTCGGACACCGTCACGGTATGCCCCTGCGCTTCGAGCGTGCTCACCGCGCGATGCAGCATCGACGTCGTAAACGACTGCGGTTCGGGATGGGCGTGAACGATCAGGACTTTCATGGTGCTTTTTTCTCCGCAACGTAACGTTGAATTCAGACGGACCCGGCGGCGCGCTTGCGCAGCAGCGACAGGCCGATCGCGACACAGGTGGCCGCCAGCAGCAGCGTGGAGACCGACGCGATCGCCGGATCGACGTTCTCGCGCATCCCGTCCCACATGCGGCGCGGCAGCGTGTAGACGCCCCGGCTCGAAATGAACAGCGTGACGACGAGTTCGTCCCACGACAGGATGAACGCGAACACGGCCGCCGACAGCACGCCGGGCCGGATCGACGGCAGGATCACGTAGCGCAGCGTCTGCGCCAGGTTCGCGCCGAGGCTGCGCGACGCCTGCTCGATCCGCAGGCCCACCGTCGCGAGCGACGCGGATACCGCGACGACCACGTAAGGCACCGACAGCACGACATGCGACAGGATCACGGCCGGATAACTGTCGAGCATGCCGAGTTCACCCCACAGCCGGTAGAACGCGAGCGCCGACACGATCGGCGGCACGATCAGCGGAAACAGGATCACGCCGCGCACCAGCTCGCCGCGCCGCGATGCGACCTTCCACAAGCCGATTGCGCACAAGGTGCCGAGCGTCACCGAGATCGCCGACGAAACGAGCGCGATCAGCCCGCTCTGCAGGAAGCTCGACACCCAGCCGTCGTCGTCGAGCAGCACGCTGTAATGCCGCAGCGACAGCGCGCCGTCCGGCATCGACAGGTAGTCGCTCGGCGTCAGCGACACGGGCACCGACACGAGCAAGGGCAGCATCAGGAACAGGATCGCGGCCCAAGCGATGCCGATCACCAGCGCGCGGCCGGCCGTCAGTCTGGTCTTCATCTTCGATTCCTCCGGTCGGATTCAGCGCGCGCCGAACAACTCGCGCAGGTCGACGAAACGCGCGAGCAGCGCGAGCGCGGCCAGGATCGACGCCAGCAGCAACGACGCGAGCGCTGCCCCGCTGCCCCAGTTCATGAGCTGCAGGATCTGCGTGCTGATGTATTCGGCGATCATCACCGTGCGGCCGCCGCCGAGAATCACCGGCGTCACGTAGAAGCCGAGCGAGAAGATGAACACGAGGATCGCCGCGCCGACGATGCCCGGCCGCGTCTGCGGGAAATACACCTTGCGGAACGTGACGAGCGCGCCCGCGCCGAGCCCCTGCGACGCGCGCACCAGTTGCGGGTCGATGCCTTTCATGTTTGCGTACAGCGGCAGCACCGCGTACGGGATCATGAAATGGATCATCCCGATCACGACGCCGATCTCGTTGCGCATCAGCGGCAGCGGCGCGTCGATCAGCCCGATGCGCATCAGCAGCGTGTTGACGAGCCCCTGCTCGCCGAGCAGGAACAGCCACGAAAACGCGCGCACCAGCACCGACGCCCAGAACGGCACGAGCAGCCCGAACATCAGCGCCATCCGCTGGCGCGGCCCGACGTGCGCCATCGCATACGCGATCGCGTAACCGAGTGCGACCGAGAAGACGGTCGTGACCGCGCAGACGCGCAGCGTCGTCCACAGCACGCGGTGCACGCCACGGTTGTCCAGCAGCCGCGCGTAGTTGTGCAGGCCGGGCTCCGGCACCGCGAAGCCGAGCCACAGCACGCGCACGAGCGGATACACGTACAGCACGATCAGCACCGCGAGCAGCGGCACGACCAGCAGCCAGTAGCGGTCGGCTTTCGCGCGGCCGAGCGGGACGGCGCCCGCGACAGGAGTAGACAGGGTATTCATGGCGTCACGCTCACGAGACAGTGGCTCAGGACGACATCAGGTCGGTGTACTGCGCGAGCGTCGCTTCGTAATGCTGCGCCCACCACTCGGGATTCACCTTGCACTGCCTGGCCCAGTTCTCCGGCGTGCCGGGGTTGTCCGCGCGCAGCGCCTGCGGCACGGCGGCCGTCGCGGCCGGCGTCACCGGCCCGTTGCCGAGCAGCGACAGCAGGCGTACCTGCGGCTCGACGCCCTGCACGAACTTGATGAACTGCCAGACGGCGTCGCCCGACGGATTGTTCTTCGGCACGCCCCACACGTCACACGACGCGAGCCCCTGCTCCCACGTGTAGCGGAACCGCCCGCTGCTCTCGCGCTGCAGCACGTTCGCCCGCGTATGCCAGATGCACGCCATGCTGACTTCGCCATTGCGCAGCAATTGCAGGCTGTCCGCGCCCGAATCCCACAGCAGCACGTTCGAGCGCAGTTCCTTGAGCTTCTTCATCGCGCGCGGCACGTCGATCGGGTAGACCTTGTCCTTGTCGACGCCGTCGGCCATCAGTGCGGCCTCGAGCGCACCACCCATCCACTTCCACAGCCCGCGCTTGCCCGGAAACTTGCCGACGTTCCAGAAATCGGCCCAGTTCTTCGGCGGATTCGCGCCGAACTTGCGCGCGTCGTAGACGAGCACGTAGCTCAGCAGGTACGACGGCACGCCGAAATCCGATGCGAGCCCCGGCAACGCGTTGCGGCCGACGACGGAATAATCGATCGGCCGCAGGAACCCCTGCTTGCCGAGCTTGATCGCCGCGAAGCCGTCGAGATCCATCACGTCCCAGATCACGTTCCGGTTCTCGACCATCGCCTTGATCTTGCCGTCCTCCGGCGACGAGTCGTAGCCCATCCTGATCCCGCTCGCCTTCGTGAACGGGTCCATGTAGGCGGAGCGGAACGCGGAGCGCGCCTCGCCGCCCCACGCGCTGAGCACGATCTCCTTCGGGTTCGCGGCCAGCGCGTCCTTCGCGCCCGTCGCCAGCAGCGTCGGCGCGAGGCCGGCGGCCGCGCACAGCCGGAGAAAGTCGCGACGGCGCTGCGATGGCGCGGTTTGAAGATCGCGTGCTTGGTCGAGCAGGTCCTGCAGATAGCGGTTCGTCATGGTGTCTCCTCCAGGCTGGGCAGCGCCCGCACGCATCTCGTCGTTTCCGGGCACCGTTGAATCGGCCGGCGACGCGGGCATTCGCCGCGTCGCGCGGGATGCATCGTTCGTCGCGTCAGTCCGGCGCGATCCGGCAGGTCGCGTCGCGCTCCCACTGCACGAACACGTCCATGCCGGTGCGCGGCGACGCGAGTCCGCGCCATGCGGGCACATCGGCGGTCACGCAGCCGAGCGCCGCGGTCTCGATCTCGAAGCGGTACGACGAACCGAAATAGCTCCAGTGGCGAATCCGGCCGGCCACTTCGTTGTGCGCGCCGCCGCACGAGGTGGCCGAGACGCCGACCTTCTCCGGCCGCAGCGCAAACAGCAACGTGTCGTCCGGCCGCGCGCCGCAGACGGGCGCGACGAAACGCGCATCGCCGACGCGATAGTGCGTCGCCGCGGCATCGCCGCCGAGCGCGACGCCTTCGATGAAGTTGCTCTTGCCGAGGAAATCGGCGACGAAGCGGTTGGCCGGTTGCTCGTACAACCCATCCGGCGTGCCGATCTGTTCAAGCCGGCCGTCGCGCATGATCGCGATGCGATCCGACATCGACAGCGCCTCCTCCTGATCGTGCGTGACGAACAGGAACGTTGCGCCGAGCCGTTCGTGCAGCGCCTTGAGTTCGACCTGCACCTCGCCGCGCAACTTGCGGTCGAGCGCGCCGAGCGGTTCGTCGAGCAGCACGAGATCGGGATCGAACACCAGCGCGCGCGCGATCGCGACACGCTGCTGCTGGCCGCCAGACAACTGGCGCGGCAAACGGTCCGCGAGATGGCCGAGCCGCACGAGATCGAGCGCGGCCTTCACGCGCTTCACCGCATCGGGCCCCTTCTGCTTGCGCACCATCAGCGGATACGCGACGTTCTGCTCGACCGTCATGTGCGGAAACAGCGCATAACCCTGGAACACCATCCCGAAGTTGCGCTTCTCGGGCGGCAACCCGACGATGCTGCGGCCGCCGACACGCAGGTCGCCGGTGCTCGGATGCTCGAACCCCGCGACGATCGTCAGCAGCGTCGTCTTGCCGGAACCCGACGGCCCGAGGATCGTCAGGAATTCACCGCGTGGGATGTCGATCGTCGTTTCCCGCAGCGCATGCACGCTGCCGTAGCGCTTCGACACGCGATCGATCTGCAGGCCCGCGCCGCTCGCCGTGCGCCCTGCCGATTCCGCACGAACCGCATCCGCACCGGGCCTTCCCTGCTCCACACCTGCCGACGTCTCCATCACCACGCTCATCGTGCGTCTCCTGGTCGACTCACATTTGGGTTGAACGTTCATTTAACAGAACTTATACTATGCCGAAATGCGGTTCGCAAGTAGCGGCGACCCTTGCCGGCTCTGACACAACACGACACCCAACACCAAGGAGACAGTGGCAACATGAGCAACGAGGACATCCGAATCGAACGGCACGACGGCGTCGTGACGCTTCGCCTGAACCGCCCGGCGAAGCGCAATTCGCTTGCGCGGCCGCATCTCGACTTTCTTCGCGACACGCTCGACGCGCTCGCGAACGACCCCGCCACGCGTTGCCTCGTGCTGACCGGCACCGGCAGCGCGTTCTGTGCGGGCGCGGACGTCGACGAATGGGCCGAGGCCGAGCGCAACGGCGAGCTCGACACCTACGGCTGGAGCGAGCGCGCGCACCGCTTCGTCGAGGCGCTGGCGGCGTTTCCGCGCCCGACCGTCGCGGCGCTGAACGGCTCGACGGTCGGCGCGGGCGCCGACATCGGCTTCGCCTGCGACTTCCGCATCGCGAGCACGGCCGCGACGCTGCGCTGCGGGTATACGGGTATGGGCTACAGCCCCGACATGGGCGGCAGCTGGTTCCTGCCGCGTCTCGCGCGGCCCGACGTCGTACGCCGCTACATCTTCCTGAACGAACGCTGGAACGCGCAGGACGCGCTCGCGGCCGGCTTCGTGTCGGAAGTCGTCGATGCCGACGCGTTCGCACAGCACGTCGCGGCCTTCGCCGCGCGTCTCGCGCAAGGGCCCAGCGTCGCGTTCGGCCATGCGAAGGCGCTGCTCGCGCAGTCGCTCACACACACCCTCGCCGAGCAGTTGCGCGGCGAGCTGGCGGCCTGCGTCGCTTGCGGTCACAGCGAGGACGGCCAGGAAGCGCTTCGCGCGTCGGTCGAAGGCCGCGCACCTAATTTTGTCGGGAGATGATTCATGGATTTTTCGCTGACTCAAGAGCAGGAAATGCTGGTGTCGTCGCTGCGTCAGTTCGTCGAAAAGGAACTGCAGCCCCATGAATTCGCGGTCGACCGTGCGGACGACGTGCCGCCCGAACTCGCCGATTCGATCCGCCGCAAGGCGCTCGAACTGGGTTTCTACGCGTTCAACATGCCCGAAAGCGCCGGCGGCCCGGGCCTCGACTACGTGACGCAGGCGCTCGTCGAACGCGAGCTCGGCCGCACGAGCTGGGCGCTGCACGTGTTCGTCGCGCGGCCGAGCAAGATCCTGATGGCATGCAAGGGCGACCAGATCGAGCGCTACCTGAAGCCGACCGTGCGCGGCGAGCGCGTGGACTGCTTCGCGCTGACCGAGCCGGGCGCCGGCTCCGATGCGATGGGCATCCGCACGCGCGCGGTGCGCGACGGCGACGACTACGTGATCAACGGCAGCAAGCACTTCATCAGCCACGCGGATACGGCCGATTTCGTGATCCTGTTCGCCGTCACCGGCGAGGAGGAAGTGCGCGGCCAGAAACGCAAGCGCGTGACCTGCTTCCTGATCGACAAGGACACGCCGGGCATGACCGTGCGGCGCGGCCCGCACTGCACGAGCCTGCGCGGCTACCACCAGTCGGAAATCTTCCTGTCCGACTGCCGCGTCAGCGCCGCGCAGATCCTCGGCGAAGAACATCGCGGCTTCGAACTCGCGAACGACTGGCTCACCGCCGGCCGCGTGATGGTCGCGGCCAACAACATCGGCCGCGCACAGCGCGCGTTCGAGATGGCCGCGGAATGGGCCGCGACGCGCCAGCAGTTCGGCAAGCGCATCGGCGATTTCCAGGGCACGTCGTTCAAGCTCGCCGACATGCAGACCGAAATCCGCGCAGCGGAACTCGTCACGCTCTACACCGCGCAGAAGCTCGACCTGGGCACGATGACCGACGGCGATGCCGCGCTCGCGAAGCTGCTGGCGACCGAAACGCTCGGCCGCGTGACCGATCATGCGGTGCAGATCTACGGCGGCATGGGGCTGATGGACGAACTGCCGATCGAGCGCTTCTGGCGCGATGCGCGCATCGAGCGCATCTGGGAAGGCACCTCCGAGATCCAGCGGCACATCCTGTCCAAGGAAATCCTCCGACGCTACAGCTGACGCGAACCGCCGCGCCGGCCCGTCCGGCGCGACTTCCGAAAGGACTTTTCATGACTTCCTCTCCCGCAGTCGGGGATCGCCGCGCCACCGCCGCGGCCAACCTGCGCCGGCTGCTCGAGCCGGCCAGCATCGCGTTCGTCGGCGGACGCGGCATCGCGGGCGCCGTGCAGCGCTGTCGCGACTATGGCTATGCCGGCGACATCTGGCTCGTCAACCCGAACCATGCCGAGATCGACGGTGTGCGCTGCCATGCGAGCGTCGCCGACCTGCCCGCCGCGCCCGATGCCGTGTTCGTCGCGGTGCCTGCGCGGCAGGCGGTCGACGTCGTGCGCGCGCTCGCCGGACGCGGCGCGGGCGGCGCGATCGTCTACGCATCGGGTTTCTCCGAGACCGGCGCCGACGGCGCCGCGCTGCAACAGGCGCTCGTCGATGCGGCCGGCGACATGGCCGTGCTCGGGCCGAACTGCTACGGGCTGATCAACGGCCTGAACGGCAGCGCGCTGTGGCCCGTCGCGCACGGCGCGCCGCGCGTCGAATCGGGCGTCGCCGTGATCACGCAGAGCGGCAATCTCGCGTACAACCTGTCGATGAGCGCACGCTCGGTGCCGTTCGCGTACCTCGCGAGCGTCGGCAACCAGGCATCGGTCGACATCGCACGCCTCGTCGATGCGTTCGTCGACGATCCGCGTATCCGCGCGATCGGCGTGCATCTCGAAGGCCTGAAGGACGTGCGCGCGTTCAGCGAGGCCGCCGCACGCGCGCTCGCGCGCGGCGTGCCGATCGTGGCACTGAAGAGCGGTACGTCGACGCTCGGCGCGCAGCTCGCGATGAGCCATACGAGTTCGCTCGCGGGCTCGGACGCGCTGTACGACGCGCTGTTCCGGCGGCTCGGCGTGATCCGCGTGAAGGATCCGGTCGGCCTCGTCGAGACGCTGAAGCTGCTTGCGATCGCCGGTGTACCCGAGCGCCGCACGCTGGCCGCGCTCGCGACGTCCGGCGGCGATGCGGGGCTCGTCGCCGATCTCGGCGAAGCGCGCGGCATCGCGTTCCCGCCGGTCGGCGACGCGGGCCGCGACGCGCTCGGCAACGTGCTGCCCGCCTACGCGACGATCGCGAACCCGCTCGACTTCACGACGACACCGTGGGGCGACCCCGACAAGATGCGCGCATGCTGCGACGCGCTGCTGGCCGATCGCCCGGGCGCGGCCGCGATGATCCTCGATTATCCGCAGGAAGCGACCGGAGAGCGGCCGCTGTGCGACATCGCGGCCAGCGCGTTCGCGGCGTCCGCGCGCCAGCACGGCGTGGCCGGCGCGGTCATCTCGGTGTTTCCCGAGCTGACGCCGCCCGATCACGCGGCGCGCATGGCCGCGGCCGGCATCGCGCCGCTGCAGGGGCTCGCCGAAGGGATCGACGCGATCGGCGCGGCCATGAGCTACGGCGACACGCGACGCCGCATCCTCGACGCCGATGCGCTGAACGCGCTGCCCGTACTGCGGGCCGGTCATGGCGACGGCGGCGCCGCCACGTTGCACGACGAATGGGCGAGCAAGCGGATGCTGGCCGCGCACGGGCTCGCCGTGCCGCCGGCCGAATGCGTCGCCCCCGCCGATGCGCCGGCCGCCGCGCAACGGCTCGGTTTTCCGGTGTGCGTGAAGGTCGTCAGCGATCGCCTGCCGCACAAGACCGAGGCCGGTGCGGTCGCGCTGAAGCTCGCGTCGCCGGAGGCCGTCGCCGCCGCGGTCGAGCGGATGACCGAGCAGGTCGCGCGTCATGCACCCGACGTGCGCGTCGAGCGCATCCTCGTCGAGAAGATGGCCGACGCGCCGCTGCTCGAGCTGATCGTCGGCGTGAAGCGCGAGCCGAACTTCGGGCTCGCGCTCGTGCTCGGCACCGGCGGCGTGCTGGTCGAGCTGATCCGCGACACCGCGACGCTGCTGCTGCCGGTACGGGAAAGCGACGTGCGCGATGCGCTGCTCGGGTTGAAGCTCGGGCCGCTGCTGACCGGCTATCGCGGGCGGCCGACGGCCGATCTCGACGCCATCGTCGCGAACGTGATGGCGATCGCGCGCTTCGCGCAGGCGCACGCGGATACGCTCGTCGAGCTCGACGTCAATCCGCTGCTGGCGATGGAACACGGCGCGGTCGCGGTCGATGCGCTGGTGAGGCTCGATAGCTGATGCGCCGGCCCTGAAACGCACCGGCCCGCTCGCGCGATGCGTGAGCGGGCCGGATGCCGCCGTGCGGCGCAATGCTCGAATCTCAGAGCACCTTGCCGGGATTGAGCAGCCCGAGCGGATCGAATGCGTGCTTGAGCCGGCGCATCGCGGCGATCTCGGCGGCGCTGCGCGAGCAGCCGAGCCAGTCGCGCTTGTAGCGCCCGATTCCATGCTCGGCCGACACCGATCCGCCCGCATCGCGCACCAGCGGATACAGCACCGCGTCGACGTCGTGCGCGCTTTCGCCCGCCACATACGGCGCCGATACGCAGACGTGCAGGTTGCTGTCGCCAAGATGCCCGAAGAAGAACACGTGCGCGCCGGGCCAGCGTGTCGTCAGCGCGCGATCGCACGCGTCGATGAACGCCGCCGTCTCGCGCGGCGGAATCCCCACGTCGAAATTCACCAGGCCGGGCAGCCCATCGATCGCGAGCCCTTCCCGCAGCGTCCAGAACGCCTGCGCGTCCGCGGCGCTCTGCGCAAGCGCCGCGTCGTCGATCAGGCCGCGCTCGAGCCAGCCGCCCAGCACGGTTTCGAACCGCTCGGCGGTCTGCGCCGCAGCGCCGCTTGCGCACTCGATCAGCACCTTGACGCCGCCGTCCGCCGGCAACGGCGCACGCAGGCCCGGCGTGTGTTCGGCGACGTAGCCGTAGAACGCCGGCCACATCGTCTCGAAACTCAGCAAGTCCGCGCACGACGCCCGCGCGTCGCGCAGTAGCGCGAGCGCCGCGGCCGTGTCACGCACCGCGCACAGCGCGGTCGACGGCGCGGCGAGCTTCGGATGCAGCCGCAGCACGACACGCGTGACGATGCCGAGCGTGCCTTCGCTACCGACGAAGATCTGCCGCAGGTCGTACCCTGCGTTGTTTTTCAGCAGCTTGTTCAGCGATTCCAGCACGGTGCCGTCGGCCAGCACCACTTCGAGACCGAGCACCTGTTCGCGCGTGGTGCCGTAGCGGATCACGCGGTTGCCGCCCGCATTGGTCGCGACATTGCCGCCGATCTGGCACGAACCGCGCGCGCCGAGATCGATGCCGAGCGCGAACCCCGCCTCGTCCACCGCCTGTTGCAGGTCCTGCAGCGTGGTGCCGGCCCAGGCCGTGACGGTCGCCGCCTCGGCATCGATCTCGACGACACCCGTCAACCGTTCGAGCGACAGCACGACGTCGCCCGCGGCCGGCGACGCGCCGGCCGCGAGCCCCGTCATCCCGCCCTGCGGCACGACCGTCTGCCGGCATGCGGTGCAGATCGCGAGCGCGCGGCTCACGTCGGCGACGCTGCGCGGCCGCAGCAACGCACGCGGACGCGCGCCCGGCGCTTCGCCGTAGTTCGTGAAATGACGCGCGCCGATCGCGTCGCCCGTGCTCACGCAATCGTCGCCGAGCGCATCGCGCAGCGCGGCGACGACGTCGCCGTTCGAGGATATATCGGACATGGTCGACGGGGCCGGCCGTTCCCGGCCCTTGTTGAAGGAAGGATCAGAAGTTGTGCCGCATGCCGACGCGTGCGGCGGCCTGCGTGCGGCTCGTCGACGGCGCGAAGCTGTAGCCGATCACCGCATCGACGCCGTTCGACGCGCGCATCCAGTCGACGGCCGCATACACGTCGGTGCGTTTCGACAATGCGTAGTGCGTGCCGAGCGCGACTTCGTGCCAGTGATGGCCTTCGAACGTCGTGTACTGGTAGCCCGCGACGAGCGACAGCGGCGCCGTCGCCTGGTACAGGATGCCCGCCTCGTACACGCGCATCGTCGACGATTGCCCGTAACCCTTGAACGTCGTGTTGCTGAAGTCCGCGTCGAGCGTCAGCTTGCCGAGCGTATACGACGCGCCGATCCCGAAGATCGATTGCGAATTGATCGAAAAGGGCGTCGAGTCGTGCAGGTCGGTGACGGCGCCCGTCGCCGGATCGACGGTCGCGACCGTCTGCCCGAGCATCGTCGTCACGCCCATCTGCGCGTACGGATCGAGCGCCGCGAGCCCGCGCGGCGAATTGAGCCGCGTATAGTTGCCGCCCGCCGAGAAATCGCCGTGCGTATAGGTCGCGCCGACGCTCCACGCGCTGCCGTCGTGGAAACTGCCCGCGTCGTTGCTGAACGAATACATGCCGCCGACCACGAGCCCGTGGAAGCTGTTGCTGACGAACTTCACCGCGTTCTGCAGCCGGTCGCCGCTCTGGCGGTCGAAATCGCCGAGGTGCACGCCATAACCGCTGCCGAACGCGCTGACGTTGTACGCGGCCGTGAAGTCGAACGCGAAGTCGTACTGATTGCCGAACGTCAGCGTGCCCCACTCGTTGCCGAGCCCCACGTAAGCCTGGCGCCCGAACATCGCGCCGCCCTGGTTCAGCTTGCCGGTGCCGAGCCGGAAACCGTTCTCGAGCTTGAACACGGCCTTGTTGCCGCCGCCGAGATCCTCGGTGCCCATCAGGCCGACACGGTTGCCGTACGACACGCCGTCGTCGAACAGGTACGCATGCGCGCCGCCCGCGTTGTTCACATAGGTGATGCCGCCGTCGATGATCCCGTACAGCGAGACGCTGCTCTGCGCGTGCGCATAGCCATGGACCATCACCGACATCATGCCGGCCAGCAGGAAGCGTTTCTTCATTTCCGGTGTCTCCAGTTTCCGCGCGACGCGGATCGATTGTCGTTGTTCGTGAAAGACCGCCCGCCTGCTTCGCTTCGGCATCGCGGCGCAGGCGAGTATAGGTTTCGTTGAATGAATGTTCAATCGATTGAGGCGTCGATCGGCACCGGTGTTTACACGCATCGGCGATATCTTTATTGAAAAAACGTTCAACCCGTCATAACATCGGACGGCAGCCCCGCGGACGACGTGCGGGCCCGTTTCGACTTTCGGAGTGCACCGGATGACGACCCACCTCAGCCCCGCCGCCGAGCCGCGCCTGCGCTCGGCCTACGAAGGACAGAAGTCTCGCCCGTACGATCCGGCCGTGCCGATCGCGACGCCGCTCGAACTGCACCGCTGCACCGTTCAGCCCGAATGGGTCGACTACAACGGCCACATGAGCGAATCGTGCTACCTGCTCGTGTTCGGCGACAGCAGCGACGCGTTCTTCCGCTACTTCGGCATCGACGACGACTATCGCGAAGCCGGCCGCTCGATCTATTCGGCGGAGACGCACATCCGCCACCTGGGAGAAGCGATGCTCGGCGAACCGCTCAGGCTGACGCTGCGTCTGCTCGATGTCGACGACCGGCGCCTGCACGTGTTTCATTCGATGCATCACGCGACGACCGGTGCGCAGCTCGCAACCGGCGAGCAGTTGCTGACCCACGTCGACATGCGCGCGAAGCGCTCCGCGCCGTTTCCCGACACGATGCGCCGGCATCTCGACGCGATTCACGCCGAACACGCGCGTGCGCCGCGCGAACCTCATGCGGGCCGCGCGATCGCGATCCGCCGCCCCGCCCCCGCTTCACGCTGAACCCCGACGGAGCCATCCATGCAGACGAACGACGCCTGGCGCACGCGCGCCGGCCAACTCGAAATCGAATCGCGCGCCTTCGTTGACGGCGCGTTTCGCGACGCGCACGACGGCGCGACCTTCACGTGTACGAGCCCGATCGACGGCCGCGTGCTCGCCCAGGTCGCGCATTGCCGGCAGGCCGACGCCGACCTCGCGGTTGCGGCCGCGCGGCGTGCATTCGAGCACGGCGCATGGCGCGGCGCGACGCCGCGCGAACGCAAGCGCGTGCTGCTGCGCTGGGCCGCGCTGATCCGCGAGCACGCGGGCGATCTCGCGCTGCTCGAAACGCTCGACACCGGCAAGCCGATCGCCGATACGACCGCGGTCGACATTCCGTCCACCGCGTATTGCGCCGAATGGTTCGCGGAAGCGATCGACAAGACCGGCGGCGAAGTCGTGCCGGCCGATGCGCATCTCGTCGGGCTCGTCACGCGCGAGCCGATCGGCGTGGTCGCCGCGGTCGTGCCGTGGAATTTTCCCGCGATGATCGCGATGTGGAAATGCGCGCCCGCACTCGCGGCCGGCAACAGCGTCGTGCTGAAGCCGTCGGAGAAATCGCCGCTGAGTGCGCTGCGGCTCGCCGCGCTGGCGGCACAGGCCGGATTGCCGGCCGGCGTGCTCAACGTGCTGCCGGGCTTCGGCGACGCGGGCGAAGCGCTCGCGCGCCATCCGGACGTGGACTGCATCGCGTTTACTGGCTCGACCGCGGTCGGCCACAAGGTCGCGCGCTGCGCGGCCGATTCGAACCTGAAGCGCGTGTGGCTCGAACTCGGCGGCAAGTCGCCGCAGATCGTGCTGCCCGACTGCCCCGACCTCGACCGCGCGGCACGCACCGTCGCGCATGCGGTGTTCTACAACACCGGCCAGATGTGCACGGCCGGCTCGCGCCTGCTCGTCCATCGCGAGATCCGCGACGCGTTGGTCGCGCGCGTGCTCGAAATCGCGCCCGAATACGCACCTGGCGACCCGCTGTCGCCCGACACGCGGATGGGCAGCCTGATCGACGCGGCGCAGGTCGAGCGCGTGCTCGGTTATGTCGAGGCCGGCCGCGACGAAGCGACGCTGCTGGCGGGTGGCAAGCGAGCGCGTACGGCGAGCGGCGGCCAGTACGTCGAGCCGACGGTGTTCGATTGCCCGCGCGCCGATGCGCGGATCGTGCGCGAGGAGATCTTCGGGCCCGTGCTCGCGGTCACGACTTTCGACGATCTCGATACAGCCGTCGCACTCGCGAACGACACGCGCTACGGGCTCGCGGCATCGGTGTGGACGGCAAACCTGACGACCGCGCACGAAACCGCGCGCCGGCTGCGCGCCGGCACGGTGTGGGTGAACGGCTACGAGGAAACCGACGACATGAACTTCCCGTTCGGCGGCTTCAAGGAGTCGGGCAACGGGCGTGACAACTCGCTGCACGCGCTGGAGAAATACACGGAACTGAAGTCGACGATCATCCGGCTGCGGTAGCGTGAAACGGGCAGCGCTCGCAGGCCGGATCGCGAGCGCGTGGCGAGCGGGATTCGGCGATCGGGCATCCGTTCCGGTCGCTGCATGACCGCAATGCGGTCAGCCTTCGCGCGGCTCAGCGAGCCAGTCTTCGACTTGCAGCCCCGGGACGCGCTCGAATGGATGACGAGCCGTCCGATCGGCCTGTTTTCCGGGGATGCACGTGCCTTAGACCTGCTCCGTGCGTTCGATGTTGGCGATCTGTCCCCGACACGAACCGCGCACCGATTCATTCCCACCAGGAAACAATCAATCGCCTCCCGGCGATTCACCTCTCCGCCCGCACGCTCTAGACTGTCGCATCGCTTCTCTTTCCGGATTCACGCAATGACCGACGTCCTGCCGCTGACCACCGATCCCGAGTCGGGCCTCCAGTACCGGCTGCGCCCGGCCGCCGGCCGCCCCGTTGCCCGCCTGTTGCTGCTGCACGGCGTCGGCGGCAACGAAACCAACCTGCTGAACGTGGCCAACGTGATCGATCCGCGCATCGAGATCGCGTTCCTGCGCGGCCCGCTCACGTTCGGGCCCAATCAGCACGCATGGTTTCCGGTGCGCTTCGGCCCGAACGGCCCCGAAATCGATGCGGCCCGCGCGGATGCCAGCCGCGTGCAGCTGATCACGCTGCTGCGCGCATTCCGTGCGCAGGACGGCGCGGATTCCGCGTTGCCGGCCGTGATCGCCGGCTTCAGCCAGGGCGGCATCATGAGCGCGGGCGTCGGCCTCACGTCGCCGGAAGACGTGACTGCGTTCGCCGTGCTGTGCGGGCGCATCCTGCCGGAAATCGATCCGCTGATCGCGCCGCGCGATGCGCTTCGCCCGCTCCATGCATTGATCGTCCACGGCCGCTTCGACGACAAGCTGCCCGTCGCATGGGCCGACGCGGCCGATGCGAAGCTCACCGCGCTCGGCGTCGCGCACGATACGCGGCTGTACGACGCCGGGCACGAACTGACCGCGGAGATGGCCGGCGATTTCAGCCGATGGGTCGGCGAACGCGCCGGCTTGAACTGACCGCACCGGGGCGCCGGCCCCGCGAACGGGCCGCTACGTCCGGCGCGTACCGTCAGGCGCCCCGCGCCGGATCGGCGACGGCGCCCGTGGCGGCGGACGCACGCGCATCCGCCGCCAACTCACGCTCGGCACCACGCTTCGCCAGCTTCCATCCGACCACCAGCGCGAGCACCACAACCGGAATCGTCGCGATGGTCCACGTGCCGCCCGGGTAGTCGAACGCCATCAGCACCAGCACGCCGACGAGGAAGGCCAGCGTGAGCCACGACGTGAACGGCGCGCCGGGCATCCGGAACGACACGGCCTTCAGCTCGCCGCGATCGACCGCGCGGCGGAACAGGATCTGGCACATCACGATGAAGCCCCACGTCGTGATGATCCCGAGCGACGCCATGTTCAGCACGATCTCGAACGCCTGCGCCGGAACGATGTAATTCAGCGGCACGCCGATCGCATTGATCGCGACCGTGATCAGGATCCCGCCGTACGGCACGCCGCGTGCATTCATCCGCGACACGAATCGCGGCGCCGATCCGCCCATCGCCAGCGAACGCAGCACGCGCCCGGTCGAATAGAGGCCGGAGTTCAGGCTCGACAGCGCGGCCGTCAACACCACGACGTTCATCACGGTGCCGACGTACGGCACGCCGAGCTTGCTGAAGAACGTGACGAACGGGCTTTCGTGCGAGCTGTACGCCGTCCACGGCAGCAGCATCGTCAACAACACGACCGAGCCGACATAGAACAGCGCAATGCGCCACATCACGCTGTTGATCGCCTTCGGCAGCACCTTGCGCGCATCGGCGGTCTCGCCCGCCGCGACGCCGACGAGCTCGATGCTCGCGTATGCGAACACGACGCCCTGCACGATCAGCACGGCCGGCAGAATGCCGTGCGGAAAGATCCCGCCATGTTCCGCGACCAGATGAAGCCCCGGCATCTGGCCGGCGACCGGGTGGCCGCTCGCGAGAAACACCGCGCCGACCGCGAGGAACACCGCGAGCGTGCCGACCTTGACGAGCGAGAACCAGAATTCCATCTCGCCGAACACCTTCACGCCGATCATGTTCATCACCGACACGATCCCGAGCGCGCCGAGCGCGAACACCCATTGCGGCACGTCGGTGAACACGGCCCAGTACTTCATGTAGATCGCGACCGCGGTGATGTCGACGATGCCGGTCGTCGCCCAGTTCAGGTAGTACATCCAGCCCGCGACGAACGACGCGCGCTCGCCCATGAACTCGCGAGCGTACGACACGAAGCTGCCGCTGGTCGGCCGGTGCATCACGAGCTCGCCGAGCGCGCGCATGATCAGGAACGCAAACACGCCGCAGACGAGATACACGAGCGCGAGCGCCGGCCCCGCGCTCTGCAGGCGCCCGCCCGCGCCGAGAAAGAGGCCCGTGCCGATCGCGCCGCCCATCGCGATCATCTGCACGTGCCGCGGCTTCAACTGCTTCGCATAACCGGCTTCGTGCGATGCGAACATCGCATCGGGATCGGCATGGCGGGAATCCGCGCCGCCGGCCGGACCGGCCGGGCGCTCGCTGTCGTGTTTCATCTTGAGTCTCCGTTGTTTCTTGATGTGTCGCGCGCCACGCGGGGGCGCTTTTGAAATGACGGCGCGCAGGGCACTCACGGCATGCACCAGCGCCCCGCAGCCGGCGTCAAAGCACGCGCGGCCGGATCAGCGCCTCGGGCTGCAGCGCCTCGTCGAGCTGCGCGACGGTCATCCACTCGCGTTCCAGCACGACTTCGCGGATCGATTTGCCGGTTGCGTGCGCTTCGGCCGCCACGGCGGTCGCGCGCTTGTAGCCGATGTACGGGTTCAGCGCGGTGGCGAGCGCCACCGAGCGCTCCATCGTTTCGCGCAGCCGCTCGGGGTTCGCGGTGATCCCGCTCACGCAGCGCTCCGCGAGCGTCGTGCAGGCGGCCGTCAGATGGCTGAAGCTGCGGAACAGCGCGCTGGCGATCACCGGCTCGAACGCATTGAGCTGAAGCTGCCCGGCCTCGGCCGCGAAGGTCACGGTCAGGTCGTTGCCGAACACCTCGAACGCGACCTGGTTGACGACTTCCGGAATCACCGGATTCACCTTGCCGGGCATGATCGACGAGCCGGCCTGCACGGGCGGCAGGTTGATCTCGCCGAACCCCGCGCGTGGGCCGCTCGACAGCAGCCGCAGGTCGTTGCAGATCTTCGACAGCTTGACGGCGATGCGCTTGAGCACGCCCGACACCTGCACGAACGCACCGCAATCCTGCGTCGCCTCGATCAGGTTCGGCGCGGTGCTCAGGTCGAGCCCGGTGATGCGCCGCAGCGCGGCCAGCGCCTTCTCCGCGTAGTCGGGATGCGCGGTGATCCCCGTGCCGATCGCGGTCGCGCCGAGATTGATCTCGCGAATCAGCCAGCCGGCTTCCTGCAGCCGCGCGATGTCTTCCGTCAGCATCACCGCGTAGGTCGAGAATTCCTGGCCGAGCGTCATCGGCACCGCGTCCTGCAACTGCGTGCGGCCGAGCTTCAGCAAACCGGCAAATGCGTCGGCACGCTCGGCGAATGCATCGCGCAACCGCGCCATCGCTTCAAGCAGGTGTTCGACCGCGAAGCAGGTCGCGACCCGGATCGCGGTCGGATAGACGTCGTTGGTGCTCTGCGCGAGATTGACGTGTTCGTTCGGGTGCAGGTATTCGTACTGCCCGCGCGCGTACCCCATGATTTCGAGCGCGCGATTGCAGATCACCTCGTTCGCGTTCATGTTGGTCGACGTGCCGGCGCCGCCCTGGATGACGTCGACGACGAACTGGTCGTGCAGGCGCCCTTCGCGGATCTCGACGCATGCGGCGGCGATCGCATCGCGGTACGGCCGCGGCAGCAGCCCGAGCTCGCAGTTGGCGTCGGCCGCCGCTTCCTTCACGGCCGCGAGCGCCATCACGAGGTACGGCAGCGACGCAATGGTGCGGCCCGTAATGTCGAAATTCTCTTTCGCGCGCAGCGTATGGACGCCGTAATAGGCGTCCGTCGGAATGCTTCGTTTACCTAAAAGATCCGCTTCGACGCGGAAGCCGTTTTCTGTCATCGTGCCCTCCTCAGTGTCTCGTGCCGCTCGTCGTTTGCCACTTCCCGACGCGACGGGTTCGCATTCTATGCCTTTGCAAAAACAAGCTCGCTTCTGTATTATCGAAAGCGGTTTTGCGTGAGACGCAACAGCGAGAATCGAATGAAAAAAGGCGCGAGAGAAACCGGCATCGATCACCTGGGCGCGATGCGTGCGTTCGTGAGAGTGGTCGAAACGGGGAGTTTTTCGGCGGTCGCGAAGGAGATGCACGTGTCGACGTCGACGGTCGCACGCAAGGTCACGGCGATCGAGGAGGCACTCGGCGTCGCGCTGCTGCACCGCTCGACGCACAGCGTGACGCTCACCGAAGCCGGCCACATCTACCTGGAGCGCGCGGTCACGCTGATCGCCGATCTCGACGACACGCTGCGCGTCGTCGCCGAGCTGAATGCGCGGCCGAGCGGCCCGCTGAAGCTCACCGCGCCGGTCGCGTTCGGCCGCCGTCATCTCGCGCCGCTGGTCGCGCCGTTTCTCGCGCGCTATCCGACGATCCAGCTCGACGTGCGGCTCACCGACAACCACAACGATCTCGTGGCCGGCGGCTTCGATCTCGACATTCACGAAGGCGAGAATTACCTGGACAACCTGGTCGTCCACCGGCTGTCGCGCAACGACAGCATCCTGTGCGCGACGCCCGGCTATCTCGACCGCTGCGGGCGCCCGGCGTCACCGGACGACCTGAAGCACCACAACTGCCTGCGCTACGTGCATCCGGAAGGCGATCCGCGCTGGGATCTCGTGAACGGCGACGCGCAGCACAGCGTGCTGCCTGCCGGCAATCTCGTCACCGATCATTCGGAGCTGCTGCTCGAAGCGACCTGTGCGGGCCTCGGCATCGCGGAGTTCGAGATCTGGCTGGTGCGCGACCTGCTCGCGAGCGGCCGGCTCGAAGCCGTGTTGCCGCGCTACCGGCTGCAGAACCGGCTGACGGGCGAATACATCTACATCGCGTATCTGGCGAACCGGCGCAGCTCGGCGAAGCTGCGCGTGCTGAAGGAATTCCTCGCGGAACATCTCGCGCAGATCGGCGAGCTGTCGGAACGGGAACTCGCGAAGATTCGCGGCGAACGCGCGTAGCGCGCGACCCCGATCGCCGGCCGCGCGCGTCGGCGGGTAACCGCGGTCAGGCCGCCTGCAATTCGAACGGGAACGTGGCGTGCCCGAACTCGACGCCCTGCGTGTTGAGCATCCGTGGCCGGTGGAAGCCGGCCAGTTGCGCGCGCTGCGCGGCCGTGCCGATCTGCAGCCGCTCGAGGATTTCGCTGACGACCATGTAGAGCACGTCGAGATTGCCGTCCTCGATCTTCACCGAGATGCCGAGCGCGCCATCCGCGCCGAGCTGCCGCGTGCGTTCCGATGCGCGCACGCCGATCCCGTAGCACGCATCGGCGCCGAGCTTACCGACCACTTGCCCGTCGAACGCGTTCATCAGCACCGTGCAATAGCGCCCGTCGCCCGCGACGAGTTCCGGATGGGCCGTCATCGCATGATGAATGCGCGCCAGCGCGCGGACGCGATCGGTCATCGCGCTGCCGCCCGCTTCCACCGCGTCGGCACCGTCGGCCAGCGACGCATAAAGACGCGCGAGGCGATCCAGCGAGAACGCCGGCGTCGGCAGGTTGCACCCGTCGATGCCCCAGTCGACCTCGTCGTCGCGCAACCCGCACGCGTCGGCCACCACATGCTTCACGCGCACCTGCATCGGATGGTCGGGCAGATGGTAGTCGGCAATTGCCGCGCCGATCGCCTGCGCGCCGGCCAGCATCCCGACATGCTTGCCCGAACAGTTGCTGCACACGCCGGTCGGCGTGTAGTCACGCTTGATCCACGACCGGTACACCGCATCCGACAGCGGCGGATGGCCGCCGCAACGCAGGTCCGATTCGTGCGCGGCAACCTTCGCGAGCATCGCCCGCGTGCGCTCGATGTGACGGTCTTCGCTGCTGTGCGACGCGCACATCAGCGCGATGTCCGCGTCGTCGAAGCCGAAACGCTCGGGCGCGCCCGTCTCGATCACCGACAGCGCCTGCGCCGGCTTGGCGGCCGACCGCGCCAGCGTCATCCGGAACGGATCGCCGAACCGGGCCAGCAACCTGCCGCGTGCATCGACCACCGCCACATGAGCGACGTGCGTGTTCTCGATCGCGTTGCCACGGTAAGTGACGACTGCTGCGCGTTGGGTGTCCATCGTGTGTTGTCTCCATGCTCGGGGCCTGGCTGCCGGGGCCCGTCCAACCGGTACCGCAGTGTAGCGAGTCGCCGCCGCCGCGCGCCGGCCAGGCGATGGAAAGCGGTGTTGCGCACGATGCAAAGGCAATCGCGCCCCCACGAAAGCCTGACTGGATTAGTACAAAAACCATTCAATCGTTTACATATTTGGTACTAATCCGTACAATTGCGACCGCAAACGCGAATCATACGCATTTACATTGACGTTTTCCGATGCTTCGGGCCGTGCTGTCCGCTTCGAGAAAACGCGCCCGATCACCGAACCTTCCGCTGCCTCCCGATATGCCTGCCCAGTTCAAGACGAGGCCTCGCGCCCTCGTGTCGGCGCTGACCTGCTCCGTGTTCCTGACGCCGCTGCTCGCTTCCGCCGCAACCGCTCCCATTCCCGCCCCTGCCACCGACCAGCCCGCGCCGGCCGCCGACGTACCGGCGACGCTGCCGACGATCGCGGTCCAGTCGTCCGCGCTGTCGGACATGCAGGTGAAACGCTCGCCGTCGTACAAGTTCACCGCGCCGCTGCTCGATACGCCGCGCTCGGTCACGGTGATCCCCGAGCAACTGATCAAGGAAAAGAACGTCACGTCGTTCGCGGACGCGCTGCGCTCGGTGCCGGGCATCACGTTCCTCGGCGGCGACGCGGCCGCGAACCCGTCGGCCGACCGTCCGGTGATCCGCGGCTTCGAATCGCGCAACTCGATCTTCGTCGACGGGATGCGCGACTCGGGGCTGCAGAACCGCGAAACGTTCGCGGTCGAGCAGATCAGCGTGATCAAGGGCCCCGATTCGGTCTACGCGGGCCGCGGCTCGGTGGGCGGCAGCATCGACATCGTCACGAAGACGCCGAAGAACGACAACTTCATCAACAGCAGCATCGGTTTCGGCACCGACGGCTACAAGCGTGCGACGGTCGACGCGAACCGCAAGATCAACGACACGACGGCCGTGCGCCTGAACGTGATGGGCCACGACGCGAACCAGGCCGGCCGCAACGACGTGTACAACAAGCGCTGGGGCGTCGCGCCGTCGATCGTGTTCGGGCTGAACACGCCGACCACGGTCACGGTCAGCTACTACCACATGAACTCGTACGACATGCCGGACTTCAGCGTGCCGTTCCGCGCGTCGGGCGGCACGCCGGTCCCGACCGATCGCGGGCAGTTCTTCGGGCTGAACACGCGCGACTACCGCTACGGGCAGACGGATACCAGCGAAATCCGCGTCGAGCACAAGATCAACGACGACTGGAAGCTGAGGAACACGACGATGTTCGGCCGCTCGACGCTCGATTACGTGGCGACGAATCCGCAGATCCTCGCGTCGAATCCGAACATGCTGAGCCTGCAGGCGAAGAGCGGGAAGTACGCGCTCAACGGCTTCTCGAACCAGACCGAAGTCACGGGCAGCGCGAGCCTGTTCGGCATGAAGCACACGATGACGGCCGGCGTCGAGTTCAGCCACGAACAGGCCCGCTACGAGGGTTATCTCGTGTCGGATTCGGCCGGCAACAACATCCGCTCGGGTGGCCCGTGCTCGGTGGCCGGCAACTGCACCCCGCTCGCGGGTGGCTGGAACCCGAACATGCCGTGGACCGGCAGCATCGTGCTGAACGGCGACAAGGCCTTCCCCGGCGCGACGACGAACACGCGCACCGATACGGTTTCCGCGTACATCTTCGACACGGTCAAGCTGTCCGAGCGCTGGCAGTTCAACACGGGGCTGCGTTTCGACCGCTACGACACGACCGGCAAGCAGGCCGGCGTGGCAGACCTGTCGAACACGTCGAACCTGTTCAGCTACCAGTTCGGCCTCGTGTTCAAGCCGGTGACCAACGTGAGCCTGTACGCGTCGTACGGCACGTCGTCGAACCCGCCGGGGTCGAACGGCGGCCTCGGCGGCGGCACCGACCAGATCACCGCGACCAACCAGGACCTCGCGCCGGAACGCTCGCGCAACATCGAGATCGGCGCGAAGTGGGACGTGCTGCAGGACCAGCTGTCGCTGACCTCCGCGCTGTTCCAGACCGAGAAGACCAACGCGCGCGTGAGCGACGGGCTCGGTCACACGGTCAACGCGGGCAAGCAGCGCGTGCGCGGTTTCGAATTCGGTTTCGCGGGCAACATGACGCCGAAGTGGCACGTGTTCGGCGGCTATTCGTACCTGAATGCGATCACGACCGACGCGGGCCCCGGCAGCCCGGGCGCGTCGGGCCTGCCGATGGTGATGGTGCCGAAGCACAACTTCACGCTGTGGACCAGCTACGACGTGATGCCGAAGCTCACGCTCGGCGCCGGTGCGACGGTGATGAGCCAGACCTATGCATCGGTATCCGCGACGACGAAGAAATGGACGCCCGGTTACGCACGCTTCGACGCGGCCGCGACGTGGCGCGTGAACAAGACGATGGACGTGCAGCTCAACGTGCAGAACCTGTTCGACAAGAAGTATTACGCGAGCGCGTACCCGATCTACGCGACGTGGGCGCCGGGCCGCTCGGCGATGGTCACGCTCAACTTCTATCAGTAACGCGGTTGGCGGCGGGAGGGCGTGGTACGCCCTGCCCCGCCGCGCTCACCACGGCAGCGAGTACGTCTTCACGTTCGTGAAGCTCTTCATCGCTTCCTGTACGCCTTCCTTGTACCCGAGCCCCGAATCCTTCACGCCGCCGAACGGCGTCAGTTCGAGTCGATAGCCCGGCACTTCGCGCACGTTCACGCTGCCGACCTCCAGCTCGGTGATGAAGCGCGTAATGTTGTCGAAGCGGTTCGTGCACACCGACGACGACAGCGCATAGTCGGTGCTGTTCGCCATCCGGATCGCTTCGTCGATGTCGCGAAAGCGCATGATCGGCGACACGGGGCCGAACGTCTCGTACTTCACGAGCGGCATGTCGGGCGTCACGCGATCGATCACCGTCGGCGAATACAGCGCAC
>NZ_CADFEI010000035.1 GCF_902833225.1 Burkholderia sp. BCC1644 | reverse complement strand
CTCCGTGCGAGAAAGTGCCGGGTGTGGCACCGTCCACACCGTGCGGCTCTGGCTGCAATGCTAACCCGCGTTTGCTTCCTCGCCGCAGGCCAGCCCTCTACCTCACGCGAAGTCATACTGCCTAAAAAGACACTAAAAAGTTGCGGCTCGTGCGGGATTTCCGCGGAAGTGGGCGGACCACCAATTTCCCGAAAACCCTTGTCAGACGGGGCTCTGACGGGTTTCTGCGGAACTGACTGGAACACCCGGAAAGTAATCACAATTCATTTAACTTTCCGTGAGGACTTCGACACCGGCCGCTGCCTACGATAGGCGCATGTTTTCAGGACCTGCTTCCAGGAGCCCATCATGCCCACCCGCAGACATCTGCTGTTCGCCGGCGCCACCGGCCTTGCCGCGCTCGCGGCGCTGTCGTCCGCCGGACGCCGCGCGCTGGTCGGCCGTGCGTTCGCCGCGCCGCCGGCCAGCACGCCGGCGGCCCCTTTCGAGGTCACGCTCAGTGACGCCGAATGGCATCGCCGGCTCACGCCCGCCCAATACACGATCCTGCGCGAAGCCGGCACCGAGCGGCCGTACAGCAGCCCGCTGAACGACGAGCACCGGACCGGCACGTTCGCCTGTGCCGGCTGCAGCCTCGCGCTGTTCTCGTCCGCCGCCAAGTTCGACAGCCATACGGGCTGGCCGAGCTTCTGGAAGCCGCTCGACCACGCGGTCGACACCCATATCGACACGACGTTCGGCATGGTCCGCACCGAAGTGCACTGCCGGCGCTGCGGCGGCCATCTCGGCCACGTGTTCGACGACGGCCCGCAGCCGACCGGCCTGCGCTACTGCATGAACGGCCTCGCGCTCACCTTCCACCCGGCTGCCGCCTGATCCGGCCCCACTCCCGACCGACTGGAGAACGCATCATGCTGCTCATCGTCCTTGCCTATCTCGGGGGCGTGCTCACGATCCTGAGCCCCTGCATTCTGCCCGTGCTGCCATTCGTGTTCGCACGCGCCGACCAGCCGTTCGTGCGTACCGGCCTGCCGTTGCTCGCCGGCATGGCGCTGACGTTCGCCGTCGTCGCGACGCTCGCCGCCGTGGGCGGCGGCTGGGTCGCGCAGGCGAACCAGGCCGGCCGCTGGATCGCCATCGTGCTGCTCGCCGTGTTCGGCCTGACGCTGCTGATGCCGCGCTTCGCGGAACACCTGACGCGCCCGCTCGTCGCCGCCGGCAACCGGCTCACCGGGTTCGCGCAACGCGACGGCCGCCCGGCCGGCCCCGCGTCGTCGCTGCTGCTCGGCGTCGCGACGGGCCTGCTGTGGGCGCCGTGCGCGGGCCCGATCCTCGGGCTCGTGCTGACCGGTGCCGCACTGCGCGGCGCGAGCGTCGGTACGACGCTGCTGCTCGTCGCGTATGCGGCCGGCGCGGCAACGTCGCTCGGCGTGGCGCTCGTGATCGGCGGGAAGGTGTTCGCGGCGATGAAGCGCTCGCTCGGCGCCGGCGAATGGATCCGCCGCGGGATCGGCGCGGCGCTGATCGCCGGCGTCGGCGCGATCGCGCTCGGCCTCGACACCGGCGCGCTCGCGCAGCTGTCGACCGTCACGACGGGCGGCCTCGAAACGAAGCTCGTCGATCGCCTCGGCGGACGCTCGAACAGCGCACCGGGCGCGATGGCCGCAACCGGCAACGCCGCCGACAACGCCACCGGCGGTGCAATGATGGCCGCGGCGGCCGATGGCGCACCAGCCACCGGCGGTGCGATGGCCGGCGGCGCGATGATGCGCGCGGCCGTCACGACGCCGTCCGCGCTGCCCGTCGAAGGCACGCTGCCGTCGCTCGACGGCGCCGTGCAGTGGCTGAACTCGCCGCCGCTGACCGCGGCCGGCCTGCGCGGCAAGGTCGTACTGGTCGATTTCTGGACGTATTCGTGCATCAACTGCCTGCGCACGCTGCCGTACACGAACGCGTGGGCACGCAAGTACGCGCCCTACGGGCTCGTCGTGATCGGCGTGCACGCGCCCGAATTCGCGTTCGAGCGCGACATCGGCAACGTGAAGAAGGCCGTACACGACCTCGGCATCGACTACCCGGTCGCGATCGACAACGGCTATTCGATCTGGCGTGCATTCAACAACGAATACTGGCCGGCGCACTACTTCATCGACGCGCAAGGGCGCGTTCGCCATCACCACTTCGGCGAAGGCGAATATGCGCAGTCGGAACGCGCGATCCAGTCGCTGCTCGCGGAAGCCGGCCATCCGGAAGCGCTGAACGTGCCGCTCGGGCTGGCCGGGACGCCCGCGAAGGGTGCGCTCGCGGCAGCCGACAGCGCGGACGTCCGCTCGCCCGAAACCTATGTCGGTTATGCGCGTGCGGAGAGCTTCGCGTCGCCGGGCGGTGCCGCGCGTGATGCAGCGCACCGCTACGACGCGCCGGCCCACCCGGATCTCAACGACTGGGGCCTCGCGGGCACCTGGAATGTCGGCGCCGAGCGTGCGTCGCTCGCTGCCCCCGACGGCCGGATCGTCTACCGGTTCCATGCGCGCGACCTGCACCTCGTGCTCGGCCCGGGTGCGAACGGCCAGCCCGTGCGCTTTCGCGTGACGCTCGATGGCGCGGCGCCCGGTGCCGCGCACGGCGCCGACGTCGACGCGCAGGGCTACGGCACCGTCACGGGCCAGCGCCTGTACCAGCTCGTCCGGCAGCCGGGCGCGATCGCCGATCGCACGTTCGCGATCGAGTTTCTCGATCCCGGTGTCGATGCGTACGCATTCACTTTCGGTTGATCGCGTGCGCCGCCGCCATCCGGCCGCCGCGTTCCCCGACCCGTTCAAAAGGAGCAAATGATGATCCCGATTTCTACCCGTGATGCCGCCGCGCGCCGGCGCGCGGCTTTGCTGCGCCGCATCGGCGCCGTCGCGTTCGCGGCCGCCGCCGTGTTCGGCTACCAGCGCATCGTCAATTCCGCCGAGCCGATGCGCACCGTGCCCGCGCCGACGCTCGACGAAACACCCGGCGCGTCGCACGACGAGACGGCCGTGCTCGCCGGCGGCTGCTTCTGGGGCGTGCAGGGCGTGTTCGAACACGTGAAGGGCGTGAAGCAGGTCACGGCCGGCTATGCGGGCGGCGCATCCGAAACCGCGCACTACGCGCTCGTCGGCTCGGGGCTGACGGGGCATGCGGAATCGGTGCGCATCGTCTACGACCCGACTCAGATCACGTACGGCCGGCTGCTGCAGGTGTTCTTCTCGGTCGCGCACGATCCGACCGAACTCAACCGGCAGGGCCCCGATGAGGGGTCGCAGTACCGGTCCGCGATCTTCCCGACCACCGCCCAGCAACGCGCGGTCGCGACCGCGTACATCGCGCAGCTCGGCACGGCGCACGTGTTCCCCGCGCCCGTCGTCACGCGTGTCGAGGACTACAAGGGGTTCTATGCGGCCGAGGCCTATCACCAGAACTACCTCGAGCTGCACCCCGATGCGCCGTACATCGCGTACAACGACATGCCGAAGATCACCGGGCTGAAGCAGTACTTCCCGGCGCTGTACCGCACCGACGCGGTGCTGTGGCGTGAAGCCCATTCCTGACCGGCCACCGGCCGCGTGACCGGTGACGGGTGACCGGTGACGGGTGACCGGTGACGGGTGACCGGTGACGGGTGACGGGTGACCGGTGACGGGTGACGGGTGACCGGTGACGGGTGACGGGTGACGGTGGGCCGCCCGCCGCGCAGCCGTGCACGACCGGCGCGCGCCGCCAGCCGCCCGGTTTGCGCCGCATCAACGAAACCCCGGCCGCCGTGCCGGGGCAAACCCGCATCGCGTCCGCCGCGGCGGGCAACTTCGCGTAGACTTCTCCTGATCCCCGCCGCTTCCTGCGGCGCCCGGACCACCCGCCCAGCCAGGAGGCGTCACGCATGCTCGCAGTGCCCTTGCCTGACAGCAACACCGTTGGAGAATCGTCCTCCGGCGCGACGGTGCGCGACCTGCGCCGCGTGCCCATTCATCCCGATCACTGGTACCCGCTCGCGTGGTCGCGCGAGCTCAAGCGCGGCAAGACGCTCGGCGTGCACTTCGCCGGCGAGCCGATCGTGCTCGTGCGCACCGAGTCCGGCGCCGTGTACGCGCTCGAAGATCGTTGCGCGCACCGCCAGGTGCCGCTGCATGCGGGCGTCGTCAGCGGCGAAACGCTGCGCTGCTGCTATCACGGCTGGACCTACGCGTGCGACAGCGGCCGCTGCGTCGACGTGCCCTACCTCGGCCGCGAGCGCTTGCCCAACGGCGTGCGTGCGTATCCGTGCCGCGAGTCGCACGGGCTGATCTTCGTGTTCCCGGGCGACGCAACGCTTGCCGATTCACGGCCGTTCCCCGCGCTCGAATCGGCGGACAATCGCGCGTACAAGACGCGCCGTTTCGGCCGCGAGGTCAAGTGCCACTACTCGTTCATGCACGAGAACCTGATGGACATGAACCATCAGTTCCTGCACCGCAAGCAGATGGGACAGATGCGCGCGCGCTCGGTCGGCCGCCGCCGCGGCGACGACTGGGTCGAAGTCGACTACACGTTCGCGCGGATGGAAGGCAAGCAGCCGGTCGGCGAGGCGCTCGTGTTCGGCGCGAGCAAGAAGCCGGCCGACCAGTCCGACAAGAGCGTGATGACGGTACGCACCGGCTACCCGTACCAGACGCTGCAGATCCGGTCGAGCGAAGGCACGCTCGTGATGGACCTGTGGATCGTCTACGTGCCGCTCGACGCCGAACAGCGCACCAACCGCACGTTCGGACTGCTGTCGATCCACAAGCCCGGCATCCCGTTCGCGCTCGATCTCGCGTGGCCGCTGCTCGTGTGGTTCACCGAGCGCATCTTCCGCGAGGATCGCTGGATCGTCGAGCGTGAACAGGAAGCGCACGATCGCCAGGGCGCCGACTGGAATCACGAGGTGTTTCCGGTCATCAACGAATTGCGCGACCTGCTGCGCCAGTGCGGCGCGCGCACCGTGATTCCGATCCGCGACGCGCGCGAAGGCGCGTGATACGTGCGGCTCGCCGCGGCGCGCGCCGTTACAGGCTGAACGCGCCGGGCAGCAACGCGCGGGCCGTCGTGACTTCGACGGCCCCCTTCAGATTGGCCAGGACCACTTCGATGTCGGGCAGGCCGATCTCGATGATCACCTGACGGCACGCGCCGCACGGCGCGATCGGACCATCCGTGTCGCCGACGACCGCGAGCCGCGCGAAGTCGCCCGGACGATAACCGGCGGCGATCGCCGCAAACATCGCCGTGCGCTCCGCGCAATTGCACAATCCGTACGACGCGTTCTCGACGTTGCAGCCGTGGAAAACCGTCCCGTCGCGCGCCTGCAGCGCCGCGCCGACCTTGAAGCGCGAATACGGCGCGTACGCGCGTTCGCGCGCCGCCTTGGCCTGTTCGATCAGTTCGTTTCGTTCCATCGACATGGTGCCTCCGGGAGCAGGATCAGCCGATCCGCTGGTAAAGGGTCGGCGGCGCTTCGCCCGTTTCGCCGAGCACGTAGCTGCGCTGTACTGCATCCACCGCGTGTGCCGCGGCCGCGTCGTCGCGCGCATGCACGTAGCCGAGCGGCTCGCCGGCCTCGACGCGCTGCCCGATCTCCGCCAGCGCCGTCAGTCCGACGCTGACGTCGATCGCGTCTTCCGCGCGCGTACGGCCGCCGCCGAGCGCGACGACCGTCAGCCCGAGCCCGCGACAATCGACCCGCTGCACCACGCCGGTCGCTGGCGACGGAACCGGCACGATCACCGCCGCCCGTGCCAGATGCCGGGCCGCCACGTCGATCAGGTCCGCGGGGCCGCCGAGCGCCGCGACCATTCTCGCGAAGCGCTCGGCCGCCGCACCCGAGTCGAGCGCCTGCTGCAGCTTCGCGCGCGCCTCCGCGACATCGCGTGCCAGTCCGCCGGTGACGAGCAGTTCCGCCGACAGCGCCATCGTCACGTCATGCAGGCGCGCAGGGCGCGACTTGCCCGTCAGGTAGTCGATCGCGCACGCGACCTCGAGCGCATTGCCCGCACACGGCGCGAGCGACTGGTTCATGTCGGTGAGGATCGCGGTCGTCTTCATGCCCGCACCGTTGCCGACATCGACGATGCTGCGCGCCAGTTCCGCCGATTTCTCCGCGGTCGGCATGAACGCGCCGGAGCCGACCTTCACGTCCATCACGAGCCCGTCGAGCCCCGCCGCGAGTTTCTTCGACAGGATCGACGCGGTAATCATCGCGACCGACTCGACGGTCGCCGTTACGTCGCGAATCGCATAGATGCGCTTGTCGGCGGGCGCGAGCCGTGCGGTCTGCCCGATGATCGCGACGCCGACGTCGCGCACCGTGCGGCGAAACGCCTCCGTAGCGGGCATCACGTCATAGCCGGGTATCGCGCTGAGCTTGTCGAGCGTGCCGCCGGTATGGCCGAGCCCTCGCCCCGAGATCATCGGCACGTAGCCGCCGCATGCGGCCACCATCGGCCCGAGCATCAGCGACACGACGTCGCCGACGCCCCCCGTCGAATGCTTGTCGATCACCGGCCCGCCGAGATCGAGCGCACGCCAGTCGAGCACGTCGCCCGAGTCGCGCTGCGCGAGCGTCAGCGCGACGCGCTCGTCGGTGCTCAGGTCGTTGAAAAACACGGCCATCGCGAACGCCGCCACCTGGCCCTCGGTCACGCTGCCGTCGGTCACGCCGCGCACGAACGCGGCAATCCCGTCGCGATCGAGCGGTTGCCCGTCACGCTTCCTGCGAATGAATTCCTGCGGTAGAAACATCGTTGCCTCTCTTCGATCGGTCGGAGTCTACTGCACGAATCAATGCAGCGAAAAGAACAGGCCGGCAATCGCCGCGCTCATCAGGTTCGACAGCGTCGCGGCCGTCAGCGCGCGCAAGCCGTGGCGTGCAACTTCCGAGCGGCGCTCGGGCGCGACCGCGCTGAAGCCGCCCGCGAGAATCGCGATCGACGAGAAGTTCGCGAAACCGCACAGCGCGAACGACACGATCGCGAGCGTCTTCGGGTCGAGCACCTGCAAGCCGGCCGCCGCGACGTGCTCGCCGCCCTTCAGATACGGCGACAGGTCGCCGTACGCGACGAATTCGTTGAAGATCAGTTTCTCGCCGATGAAGTTGCCGGCCAGCGTCGCATCGTGCCACGGCACGCCGATGATCCACGCCAGCGGCGCGAACAGGTGGCCGATGATGCCCACCAGGGTGACCTGCGGAAAGCCCGCGAACGCGGCCGCGCCGCCGACGATCAGGTTCATCAGTGCGATGAGCCCGACGAACGCGATCAGCATCGCGCCGACGTTGATGGCGATCCGCATGCCGACCGACGCGCCGGACGCCGCGGCCTCGATCACGTTCGCGGCCCGCTTGTCGTCGAAATCGAGACCGTCGACCACGACGCGGCTCGGCTCGACGGTCGGAAACAGCAGCTTGCCGAACAGCAGCCCGCCCGGCACCGCCATGAACGACGCGGCGAGCAGGTACTCCATCTTCACGCCGAGGCCGGCGTAGCCGACCAGCACCGAGCCGGCGACCGATGCCATGCCGCTCGCCATCACCGTGAAGATCTCGGCGCTCGTCATGTTGCGCACGAACGGCTTCACGAGCGCGGGCATCTCGCTCTGCCCGAGGAAGATCGTCGCGACGGCCGAACATGCCTCGATGCGGCTCACGCCGAGCACTTTCGCGAGCCCCGCGCCGAGGATCGCGACGATCCACTTCATCACGCCGATGTAGTACAGCACCGAGATCAGCGCGGTGACGAAGATGATCATCGGCAACACGCGCAGGCCGAATACGAAGCCGCCGTCGCCGAACAGCTGGAACATCTTGGCGTCGACCAGCCCGCCGAACACGAACGCGATGCCGTGATTGCCCATGTCGAGCACGCGATTGACGCCGCTCGCGGCCCCGGCCAGCGCCGTGCGGCCCGACGGCACGAACAGCACCAGCGCGCCGATCGCGAACTGCGTGAGCAGCGCGGCGATCATGGTCCGGCCGCTTACCGCACGGCGGTTGTTCGACAACAGATAGGCAACCAGCAACAGAAACAGCATACCGAGGAGACTGCGCAGAATATCCACCTTGTGCTCCTTTCTCACTATTTGAACTGTCCGGCGGGCGGCCCTTGCCCGCGGCCCCTTCATGGGGTTGGTGGATGTTACTCGCTCGATGCGCAAGCCTGCAACGACGTCAAAATCGCTGCGTTCAATTGGATCGATCGTTGCTTCCTTCGCGCTTCGCCTGTTTGATCAGTTGTTCTATCTACCGTGCGTAAACGTGTCCGGGGCGTGCCGTTCGCCGCTTGAACGGACACGCCCCGCATGACCTGCGTCGTTCAACCCGCGCGTTCGACCGGATGCGGCTCGCGCAGCCGGTTCGCGATCCGCGCGGCTTCGTAATAGCCGGCCGCCGGCGGGCGCTTCAGGTAGCGGCCCGCGCCGCGCTCCGCGCGCAATTCGCCGTCGGCCCACGCGAGCGCACCGCGCGTGAGCGTGTGCGTCGCCACGCCCTGCACCGTCATCCCTTCGAACACGTTGAAGTCGACCTGCTGGTGGTGGGTCTTGACCGAAATCGTCTTCGTCGCGGCCGGGTCCCACACGACGAGGTCGGCATCGGCGCCGACCTGCACCGCGCCCTTGCGCGGATACAGGTTGAAGATCTGCGCGGCGTTCGTCGACGTGATCCGCACGAACTCGTTCGGCGTGATGCGCCCATGATTCACACCGTGATGCCACAGCACCGACATGCGATCCTCGACGCCGCCGCAGCCATTCGGGATCTTCGTGAAATCGTCGCGGCCCATCGCCTTCTGCGACGCGCAGAACACGCAGTGGTCGGTCGCCGTCGTATGCAACTGCCCCGACTGCAGCCCGCGCCACAGCGCCTCGCGATGCTCGGCCGAGCGGAACGGCGGGCTCATCACGTGCGCGGCCGCACGCGTCCAGTCCGGATCGCGATAGACCGCCTCGTCGATCACGAGGTGGCCCGGCAGCACCTCGCCGAATACGCGCAGCCCTTCGCTGCGCGCACGGGTGATCACGTCGACCGCATCCTTCGCCGACACGTGCACGATATACACGGGCACGCCGAGCACCTGCGCGATGCGGATCGCGCGGTTCGCGGCCTCGCCCTCGACCTCCGGCGGTCGCGACAGCGGATGCGCCTCCGGCCCCGTCATCCCGCGCGCGAGCAGCGCCTTTTGCAGCTGGAACACCAGCTCGCCGTTCTCCGCGTGCACGGTCGGCAGCGCGCCGAGTTCGAGCGAACGCGTGAAGCTGTTCACGAGCACCTCGTCGTCGGCCATGATCGCGTTCTTGTACGCCATGAAGTGCTTGAAGCTCGACACGCCGTGCTCGCGCACGAGCGTGCCCATGTCGCGGTGCACGCTCTCGTCCCACCACGTCACGGCCACGTGGAAGCCGTAATCGGACGCCGACTTCTCGGCCCAGCCGCGCCATTCGCGGAATGCATCCATCAGCGGCTGCTTCGGGCTCGGGATCACGAAGTCGATGATGCTCGTCGTGCCGCCCGACAGCCCGGCGGCCGTGCCCGAGTAGAAATCGTCGCTCGCGGTCGTGCCCATGAACGGCAGTTCCATGTGCGTATGCGGATCGATGCCGCCCGGCATCACGTACTGGTCGTGCGCGTCGACGACGGTTGCGCCGGCGGGCGCGTCGATCTGCTCGGCGATCTGCAGGATCGTGCCGCCGTCCTGCGGGTCCGCGCAAAGCACGTCCGCGCGATAGGAGCGGTCCGCATCGACCACGGTGCCGCCGCGAATCAGGATTGCCATTTGGTTGCCTCCTCGTTGACTGTCGGGTGCCGCACCACACGCCTCTCGCGCGTCATGCGCTCGCGATCTGCGCGCGCTGTCCGGCGCGCCACTTCATCCAGGTGCCGTACACGCACGACGCCAGCACGAGGCCGACGAACCACGCGTACGTATAAAGCGTGTTGAAGAAGGCCGGCACGTTCGGGAACGACGCCGGAAATGCCGTGTGCAGGAAGCCGGGCAGGTTCGGCAGCACGCCGACCGCGAGCGCGGCCAGCGCGGCCGGGTTCCAGCCGCGCGCGTAGCTGAAGCCGCCGCGTTCGTCGAACAGCGCGCGCGTATCGAGCTGCGTGCCGCGAATCAGGAAGTAGTCGACCATCAGGATGCCCGCGACGGGCCCGAGCAGCGCCGAATAACCGACGAGCCAGGTGAAGATGTAGCCGTCCGTCGTCGCGAGGATCTTCCACGGCATCATCACGATCGCGATCGTCGCGGTAATCATCCCGCCGGTGCGGTACGAGATGGCTTTCGGCCACAGGCTCGAGAAGTCGTACGCGGGACCGACCAGATTCGCGGCGAGGTTGCAGCACATCGTGTCGAGCGTGAGAATCACGAGCGCGATGCCCACGCCGATCCCCGTCATCCGGCTCGTCAGGTCGATCGGATCCCAGATCGCGTTGCCGTAGATCACGACGGTGGCCGACGTCACGACGACCGATACCACCGACAGCAGTGCCATCGGCAGCGGCAGCCCGATCGACTGCCCGATCATCTGGTCGCGCTGCGAATGCGCGAAGCGCGTGAAATCGGGAATGTTCAGCGCGAGCGTCGCCCAGAAGCCGACCATCGCGGTCAGGCCCGGCCAGAACGTCGCCCAGAACAGCCCGGCCTTCTTGCCGCCGGCCGCGAACTGCGACGGCGCCGACAGCATCGAGCCGAACCCGCCGGCCTTCGACGTCGCCCACCAGACGAGCGCCACGCACATCACGACCTTGATCGGCGCGGACCAGCTTTCGAGCCAGCGGATCGAATCGGTGCCGTGCCAGATGAAGTAGATCTGCAGCGCCCAGAACACGAGGAAGCACGCGAGCTGCCCGAATCCGATGCCGACGACCGGCAGCGCCGCGCCGTGCAGCGCGTTGCCGGTCAGGATGTTCAGCAGCGTGTAGATCGCGCTGCCGCCGAGCCAGGTCTGGATCCCGTACCAGCCGCATGCGACGATCGCGCGCAACAGCGCCGGCAGCTTCGCGCCCTGCGTGCCGAACGACGCGCGCACGAGCACCGCGTACGGAATCCCGTGCTTCGCGCCCGCATGGCCGATCAGCAGCATCGGCACGAGCACGATCAGGTTGCCGAGCAGCACCGTCGTCACCGCCTGCCACGGCGACATGCCTTCCTGGATCAGCCCGGCCGCGAGCATGTACGACGCGATGTTCATCACCATCCCGACCCACAGCGCCGCGAAGTGATACCACTTCCACGTGCGCTGCGCCGGCGTCGTCGGCGCGAGGTCGTCGTTGTACAGGCTGCCGCCGTGCGCCGCGGCGCTGTCGGGATCGGCGGGATTCGCTGCGGATTTCATCGATCGCACTCCACGCAAAACGTCAGCGCCGGCATCGTGCGATGCCGGCCCAGGGGGTAACGAAAAACGGCGGCGCAGAAAATTCCGCGCCGCCGGACGCCGGTCAGGCCGCCTTCTTCGCGTGCTTCTCGGGTGCCGCCGCCGCACCTGCACCCGCATCCGCGCTCGCCGGATTGTTCGGATGCGTGGTCCAGTTCGCGTAGTCGCCCGAATCGACACGCTCCATCGTGATGCATTGCTCGACCGGACACACGTGCATGCAAAGATTGCACCCGACACATTCCGAATCGACCACTTCGAAGTGCCGCACGCCGTCCTTCGTCGCCGTGATCGCCTGGTGCGACGTGTCCTCGCACGCGATATGGCACAGTCCGCACTGAATGCAGCGGTCCTGATCGATGCGCGCCTTGATGTCGTACTTCAGGTTCAGGTATTTCCAGTCGGTGACGTTCGGCACCGCGCGGCCGCGGATGTCGTCGAGCGTCGCGTAGCCCTTCTCGTCCATCCAGTTCGACAGCCCGTCGGCGAGGTCCGACACGATCCGGAATCCATAATGCATCGCGGCGGTGCACACCTGCACGCTGCCGGCGCCGAGCACCATGAACTCGGCCGCGTCGCGCCACGACGAGATGCCTCCGATGCCCGAGATCGGCAGGTCCGGCGTTTCCGGATCGCGCGCGATCTCGGCCACCATGTTCAGCGCGATCGGCTTGACTGCCGGGCCGCAATAACCGCCATGCGTGCCCTTGCCGTCGACGGTCGGCATCGGCGCCATGTGGTCGAGATCGACCGCGACGATCGAGTTGATCGTGTTGATCAGCGACACGCCGTCCGCGCCGCCCTTGTACGCGGCGCGCGACCCCATCCGGATGTCGCTGATGTTCGGCGTGAGCTTCACGAGGCACGGCAGCTTCGTGCCCTCCTTCACCCAGCGCGTGACCATCTCGACATATTCGGGCACCTGCCCGACGGCCGCGCCCATTCCGCGCTCGCTCATCCCGTGCGGGCAGCCGAAGTTCAGCTCCACCGCGTCGGCCCCCGTATCCTCGACGAGCGGCAGGATCCATTTCCAGTCGCGTTCGTTGCACGGCACCATCAGCGATACGATCAGCGCACGATCCGGCCAGTCGCGCTTCACCTGCGCGATCTCTCTCAGGTTCACGTCGAGCGGACGGTCGGTGATCAGCTCGATGTTGTTCAGCCCCGCCATGCGCTGACCGTTCCACTGCACAGCGCCGTAGCGCGAACTGACGTTGACGACGTGCGGATCGAGCCCGAGCGTCTTCCAGACAACGCCGCCCCAGCCCGCCTCGAATGCGCGGTTGACGTTATAGGCCTTGTCGGTCGGCGGCGCGGACGCGAGCCAGAAGGGATTCGGCGAGGTAATGCCTGCGATGGTGCAGCGAAGGTCGGCCATGTTCGGCTCCGTGAGAATGGGGTCGTGATCGGTGTGCTCGGGTACGCCGTGCGCTCAGGCCGCCTTCGCGTCGCGTGCGGCGAGCGCCGCGTCGATCGACGCGGCCGCGCGCTTGCCGTCCTGCACGGCCTGCACCGTGAGGTCGACGCCGTCCGTCGCCGCGCAATCGCCGCCGGCCCACACGTCGGGCAGCGCCGTGCGCCCGTCCGCCTCCACCGCGATGCGCGTGCCGTCGGCCGTCAGCAACGCGGCCGCGACACCGTCAGGCGCCAGCGTCTGGCCGATCGCCTTCAGCACCATGTCCGCATCGACGGTGAAGCGCTCGCCCGATGCGGCTTCGAATTCGACGCCCGTCACCTGCCCGTTCGCGCCCGCGATGCGCACGGGCTTCGCGTGCGTGACGAGCGCCACGCCGCTCTTCTGCGCAAATTCGCGCTCGGCCCACGTCGCGCTCATCGCGTCGACGCCGCGCCGATACACCATCGTCACGCGCTCGGCGCCGAGCTTGCGGCTCTGCACGGACGCATCGATGGCCGTATTGCCGCCGCCGATCACGACCACGCGCCGCCCGACCGGCACGTTCTCGAGCCCGTCGGCCTGCCGCACCTGTTCGATGAAGTCGACCGCGTTCATCACGCCGCCGAGTTGCTCGCCGTCGATCGCGAGCGCCCGCACGCCGCCGAGGCCCATCGCGAGGAACACCGCGTCGTGCTGCTCGCGCAGCGCGTCGAGCGTCACGTCGCGTCCGAGCGCGACGCCCGTTTCCAGCGTGATGCCGCCCACCGACAGCAGCCACTCGACTTCGCGCTGCGCGAAATCGTCGACCGTCTTGTATGCGGCGATCCCGTATTCGTTGAGGCCGCCGGCCTTCGGGCGCGCATCGAACAGCGTGACGCGATGCCCGGCCAGCGCGAGCCGGTGCGCGCACGCGAGCCCGGCCGGCCCTGCGCCGACCACCGCGACGTGGCGGCCCGTCTCGGGCGCGCGCCGGAACTGCACCGCGCCGGTCTCCATCGCCCAGTCGGTCGCATGCCGCTGCAGCGCGCCGATCGCGACGGGCTGCGCATCCTGGTGATTCCGCACGCACGCGCCTTCGCACAGGATCTCGGTCGGGCACACGCGTGCGCACATCCCGCCGAGCGGATTCGCGGAGAGGATGTCGGTCGCGGCGCCCTTCAGGTTACCGTTGCCGATCTTGCGGATGAAGCTCGGGATGTCGATCTGCGTCGGGCACGCCTGCACGCACGGCGCGTCGTAGCAGTAGTGGCAGCGGCTCGCGGCGGCTGCGGCGGCGGTCGGATCGAGCAGCGGCGCGATATCGGAGAATTCGCACGAGAGTTGCGTGGACGACAGGCGATGCGCGGCGATATCGCCGGTTGGCTTGGTGGTCATACGCGTTCCTTCGACTGAGTGGAGACAAAGCCGTCCCCGCCGGCTGCGAATGCACAGTCGGGGCGGTCATGCTGAGGAATCCTGTAGTCAGGCGATACGCAGCCTCCGGGCTGCTACGGTCGATGCGTCATGAAGCCGGCTCGCATGCGCGCGACAGCATCGCGTGCAGCAGCACGTTCGCGCCGGCCTCGATCCATGCGGGCGTCGCGTCCTCGATCTCGTTGTGGCTGATGCCGTCGACACACGGCACGAACACCATCGATGTCGGCGCGACCTGAGCCAGATAACATGCGTCGTGCCCTGCGCCCGACACGATGTTGCGATGCGAGTAGCCGAAGCGATCGGCCGCGCCACGCACGGCTTCGACGCACGCGGCATCGAACGCGACCGGCTTGTAATAGAAGATCTGCTCGAGTTCCGTTTCGAGCCCGATGTCGGCCGCGATGCGCGCGACACCGTCGCGCAGCGCAGCATCCATCTTCGCGAGCACGGCGTCGTCCGGATGCCGGAAGTCGACGGTGAAGAACACGCGGCCCGGAATCACGTTGCGCGAGTTCGGGTGTACCTGCATCATGCCGACCGTCGCGCAGCCGAACGGTGCATGATCGAGGCCGATCCGGTTGACGAGATCGACCACGCGCGCCGCGCCGAGCAGCGCATCGCGGCGACGCGGCATCGGCGTCGGCCCCGCATGCGCTTCCTGGCCGGTGAACGTGATCTCGTACCAGCGCTGCCCTTGCGCGTCGGTGACGACACCGATCGTCTTGCATTCCGCTTCGAGAATCGGCCCCTGTTCGATATGCAGCTCGAACGCCGCATGCAGCTTGCGCCCGCCGCACGGCACGTCGCCCGCATAGCCGATGCGCGCCAGTTCCTCGCCGATCGTCTTGCCGTCCACGTCCTTGCGCGACAGCCCGTATTCGAGCGGGAACACGCCGGCGAACACGCCGGACGCGACCATCGCGGGTGCGAAGCGCGAGCCTTCCTCGTTGGTCCAGATCACGACCTCGACCGGATGCTCGGTCTCGATCCCGTGATCGTTGAGACTGCGAATCACCTCGAGGCCGCCAAGCACGCCGTAGATGCCGTCGAAGCGGCCGCCGGTCGGCTGCGAATCCGCGTGCGAGCCCGTGACGACCGGCGCCGCGTCGGCCACGCGGCCCGCGCGGCGCATGAACACGTTGCCCATCGTATCGACCGTCACCGTGCAGCCGGCGGCCTTCGCCCAGCCGACGATCAGGTCGCGGCCGGCCTTGTCGAGATCGGTCAGCGCGAGGCGGCACACGCCGCCTTTCGGCGTTGCGCCGATCTTCGCGACTTCCATCAGGCTGTCCCACAACCGCCTCCCGTCGACCTTGATCGACGTGTCGAACGCTGCCCGCTTCACTGTTTCCGATACCGCATTCATTCGTATCGCTCCTGTGGGGTCGGTAATGTCGTCAGCCGGTCTGTGCCGGTGCGTGTCATGCCTGTTTCGGGGCAACGCCGCCCAAGCGCGGTGCATGCCCCGATCGTTCGCGAAGTTCGTCCGACGAATCCGGTCGAAAGGTTTCCGCCGCTCGTCGAATCCTGTCCGATTGGACAGGTTTTAGACGATCAAAATGACCAAAGCAATGTCTTTCTTGCCGGAATCTACAGAGCGAGAAACGTGCCATCGCAGCGCAGCATCGCGGCGGATGCGCGCTATCCCCATGCGTGCGCTCGACGTAGATCAGCGGCTAGAATGAAGCCCAACGCGGCATGCCCGCCGCGCGAGGGTAACGATGAGACATGACGAGGCGGCAACCGAAGCCACCGACAGCGACGAAACGTCCGCCCCTTTGCGGCGACGCAAGGCACACATCCGCGAGTCCAACGAAGCGCATCTGCTCGCCTGTGCGGAGGCCGTGTTCGCCGAACGCGGGCTCGACGGCGCGAGCACCGCGATGATCGCGGAACGCGCCGGTTTGCCGAAAGCGAACCTGCATTACTACTTCCCGACGAAGCTCGCGCTGTACCGCCGCGTGCTCGACGACCTGTTCGAGGACTGGCATCGCGCGGCCGGCTCGTTCGAGGCCGGTGACGATCCGGTGGAGGCGATCGGCGGCTACGTGCGCGCGAAGATGGCGTTGTCGCAGCGGCGCCCGCTCGGCTCGAAGGTCTGGGCCAACGAGATCATCCACGGCGCGGAGCACATGCAGGACATCCTGTCGGAACGCGTGAAGCCGTGGTTCGATACGCGCGTGAGCGTGATCGACGGCTGGATCGCGCGCGGGCTGCTCGCGCCGATCGACGCGCATGCGCTGATGTACCTGATCTGGGCGACCACGCAGCACTATGCGGATTTCGATGCGCAGATCCGCGCGCTGAGCGGCAAGCGCACCTTCACGAAGAAGGCGTTCGACGAGAAGACCGAGCAGATCGTGCAACTCGTGATTCGCGCATGCGGCGCGGTGTCGCCGAACGCGCGATCCCCGGAATAAAAAACGGGCGACGGGTCGCGCACAAGTCCGCCCTGCGCGATACCCGTCGCCCGCGTTGCAGCGATCGCGATCCGCGACGCGTTACGCGATGCGCTCGATCGCGATCGCCGTCGCCTCGCCGCCGCCGATACACAGCGACGCGACGCCGCGCTTCAGGCCATACGTTTCGAGCGCGGCCAGCAGCGTCACCATTACGCGCGCACCCGATGCGCCGATCGGATGCCCGAGCGCGCACGCGCCGCCATGCACGTTGACCTTCTCGTGCGGCAGGTCGAGATCGCGCATCGCGGCCATCGGCACGACCGCGAACGCTTCGTTGATCTCGAACAGGTCGACGTCGCGCAGGTTCCAGCCGGTTTTCTCCGACAGCTTGCGCAACGCGCCGATCGGCGCGGTCGCGAACAGGCCGGGCTTGTCCGCAAACGTCGAATGCCCGACGATCACGGCTTTCGGCGTGAGGCCGAGGCGCTCGGCTTCCGAGCGGCGCATCATCACGAGCGCGGCCGCACCGTCCGAGATCGACGACGCGTTCGCGGCCGTCACCGTGCCACCTTCGCGAAACGCCGGCTTCAGCGTCGGAATCTTGTCGAGCTTCGCGTTGCCCGGCTGCTCGTCGATCGACACGACGCTTTCGGTCTTGCCGGCCTTCACGGTCACCGGCGCGATCTCCGATACGAAATGCCCTTCGGCGATCGCGCGCTGCGCACGCGTCAGCGATGCGATCGCGAACGCATCCTGCGCCTCGCGCGTGAACTGGTACGCCTGTGCGCAATCCTCGGCGAACGTGCCCATCAAGCGGCCTTTTTCGTACGCGTCTTCGAGCCCGTCGAGGAACATGTGGTCGAGCACCTGCCCGTGCCCCATGCGCATCCCTGCGCGCGCCTTCGGCAGCAGGTACGGCGCATTCGTCATGCTCTCCATGCCACCCGCGACGGCCACCGCCGCCGAACCGGCGAGCAGCAGGTCATGCGCGAACATCGCGGCCTTCATCCCCGAACCGCACATCTTGTTGACCGTGGTCGCGCCCGCGCCGAGCGGCAGCCCGGCCTTCAGCGCGGCCTGTCGTGCCGGCGCCTGGCCCTGGCCGGCCGGCAGCACGCAGCCGAACACGATTTCGTCGATGCGTTCGGCCGGCACATTCGCGCGCTCGAGCGCCGCGCGAATCGCCACCGCGCCGAGGTCGCTCGCGCTGGCCGCCGCCAGGTCGCCCTGAAAACCACCCATCGGCGTACGCGCCGTGCCAACGATTACGATCGGATCCTGAGTCGTCATGATTCGCTTCCTCCAGTGTCAGCGCGGTGCCATGCGCAACGCGCCATCGAGACGGATGACTTCGCCGTTCAACATCGTGTTCTCGGCGATGTGGCGCACCAGCGCCGCAAATTCTTCCGGGCGGCCGAGCCGCGGCGGGAACGGCACGCTCTTGCCGAGCGCATCCTGCACGTCCTGCGGCATGCCGGACATCATCGGCGTCGCGAAGATGCCCGGCGCGACCGTCACGACGCGAATGCCGAAGCGCGCGAGTTCGCGCGCGATCGGCAGCGTCATGCCCACCACGCCGCTTTTCGATGCAGCATACGCCGCCTGCCCGATCTGCCCGTCGAACGCGGCGACCGATGCGGTGTTGACGATCACGCCGCGCTCGCCTTCCGCATCGGCGTCCTGCTTCGACATCGCTTCGGCGGCCAGCCGGATCATGTTGAATGTGCCGACCAGATTGATCGATACCGCACGCGCGAAGCGCTCGAGCGAGTGCGGGCCTTCGCGGCCGACGACCTTCTCGCCCGGCGCGACGCCCGCGCAGTTGACCAGCGCGTCGATGCGACCGAACGCGTCGCGCGCGGCGGCGACAGCCGCCTGCCCATCGGCTTCGCTCGTCACGTCGGTCTTCACGAAGCGTGCGGCCGCACCGAGTTCGTGCGCGAGGCTCGTGCCCGCATCGTCATTGACGTCCAGCAGCACGGCCTTGCCGCCCTGCTCGACCACCATGCGCGCCACCGCGGCGCCGAGGCCCGAACCGGCGCCCGTAATCAGAAAAACGCGATCCTTGATATTCATTCGCAGTCCGTATTCAGGGTTGAGCGGCCTTCTCGGCTTCCATCTTGCGCAGCACGAAGCGCTGGATCTTGCCGCTCGGGGTTTTCGGCAGCGCGTCGACGAAGTCGATCGCGCGCGGATACGCGTGAGCGGACAGCCGCCGCTTCACATGCAGGCTCAATTCCTCGGCCAGTTCCCGTGTGCCGTCGAAGCCCTTCGACAGCACGACGAACGCCTTCACGATTTCCGTGCGCTCCGGATCGGGCACGCCGATCACCGCGGCTTCGCTGACGGCCGGATGCTCGATCAACGCGCTTTCCACGTCGAACGGGCCGATCCGGTAGCCGGACGACGTGATCACGTCGTCCGCGCGGCCGATGAAGCTCACGGTGCCGTCCGGCTCCAGCTCGACGTTGTCGCCGGTCCGGTAGTAGCCGCCCGCGATCGCCGGCGTGTCCTGCTGCCAGTAGCCGCGGAACCACAGCAGCGGCGAGCGCGCGATGTCGACCGCGAGGTTGCCCGGTTGGCCGGGACCAAGCTCGCGGCCCGCATCGTCGAGCACCGCGACCCGGTAGCCCGGCATCGCGAAGCCGGCAGAACCGACATGCACCACGTGTGCGAGACCGTGATGGTTGTTCACGACCATCCCGAGCTCGGTCTGGCCGTAGTGATCGTAGATCGGCGCACCCAGCGCCGCGTCGAACCAGCGCACGACTTCCGGATTCAGCGGTTCGCCCGCGCTGCTCACCACGCGCAGCTTGCCCTTCACGCGCGCCGCCGCTTCCGGTCCGGCCGCCATCAGCATCCGGTACGCGGTCGGCGAGCCGGCCAGGCTCGTGATGCCGAGCCGTTCGATCACGTCGTACGTGCTTTCGACCGTGAAGCTGCCTTCGTAGAGCGTCGTCGCATGGCCGAGCACCAGCGGGCCCGTGATCGCGTAATAGAGGCCGTACGCCCAGCCCGGATCGGCGATGTTCCAGAACCGGTCGCCTGCGCGCAGGTCGACCGCGTCGCGCGTGTACGCACCGAACGCGAGCAGCGCGAACAGCGGCACCGGCACGCCCTTCGGCAAGCCCGTCGTGCCCGACGTCGACATCATCATGAACAGGTCCGTGCCCTTGCGCAGCACGGGTTCGAACGTATCGGACTGCGCATCGAGCGCCGCGCGGAAATCGATGTCACGTTCGGGCAACGTGTCACCCGGTTCGCGCACCGTCGCGACCGGCGGGCAATCGGCGATCTCGTCGAGCTTCGCGCGATTCGCGACGTTGGTCACGACGAGCCGCGCATCGCTCATGCGCAACCGGTGCTCGATCGCCTTCGGGCCGAACGCGGTGAACAGCGGCTGATAGACGGCGCCCGCGCGCCACGTGCCGAGGATCGTCGCGACCAGCTCCGGCGTGCGCGGCAGCAGGCCGGCCACGACATCGCCCGGCTTCACGCCCTGCGCGACGAGCAGGTTCGCGACCCGGGCCGACAACGCCTGCATCTGCGCGAACGTGAAGCGGTGGTGCTGCCCGCCGAGGTCGATCCAGTCGAGTGCGACCGCGTCCGCCGTCGCGTGCCGGTCGCAGCATTCGACGCACGCGTTCAGGCCGCGTTCCAGGTCGCCGTGCAGCTGCGCGGCAGCGGTCTCGATACTGAACCGGGCCACGGCGTCGACGTAGGCCGGCACCGCCCGGGCGGTAGCTCCATCAGGCATGCGTGTCTCCTGTGCGTTATGGCCACCGGCGAGCCAGGGGCGCGACGGAGGATATATCGATAGTAGACAGCCCGCACATTGCAATCAATGACAAACAGAATCTAGAATCGTGATCGCTTTTGCCATGTCGGGAGGATGCGGAAAAATGGGGCCGCAGATGATTTCGCCGGATTTCGTCGACGACGCGCTTGCGTGCCTGCGCCGGCAACGCCTGCCGACGGCACCCGTGCTGCGCGCCGCCGGCCTGCCGGCCGCCGTGCGCGAGCCCGTCACGCCGCAACAGTACGGCCGGCTGTGGCTGGCAATCGCCGGCACGCTCGACGACGAATTCTTCGGCCTCGCCGCGCGCCCGATGCGGCAAGGCAGCTTCACGCTGCTGTGCCACGCGGTGCTGCATGCCGGCACGCTCGAGCAGGCGCTGCGGCGTGCGCTGCAGTTCCTGCGCGTGGTGCTCGACGAGCCGCGCGGCGAACTCGTCGTGGCCGACGGGCAGGCGCAGATCGTGCTGACGCAGTCAGGCGCGCCGTATCCGGCGTTCGCGTACCGGACGTTCTGGCTGATCCTGCTCGGCGTCGCGTGCTGGCTGATCGGCCGGCGCATTCCGCTGCAGCGCATCGATTTCGCGTGCCCGAGCCCCGGCCAGCGCAGCGACTATCACCAGTTCTTCGGCGTACCCGTGCATTTCGACCGGCCCGACAGCCGGCTCGCGTTCAACGCCGCGTATCTCGCGCTGCCGACGATCCGCTCGGCGCAGGCGCTGAAAACCTTCCTGCGCGGCGCACCCGGCAACCTGCTGGTCCGCTACCGGCACGACACCGGCTGGGTCGCGAAAACGCGCGCACACCTGAAAGCGCTGCCGGCGGCCGAGTGGCCCGACTTCGATGCGCTGGCCGTTCGCCTCGGCACGACGCCCGCGACGCTGCGGCGGCGTCTGCGCAGCGAAGGACAAAGCTTCGCGGCGATCAAGGACGAGCTGCGCGGCGCGCAGGCCCAGTCGCTGCTGCGCGGGTACACGCTCAGCGTCGCGGAGATCGCGACCGAACTCGGCTTCATCGAACCGAGCGCGTTCCATCGTGCGTTCCGCAAGTGGACAGGCACGAGCCCCGGCGCATTCCGGCGTGACGTGCATGCGGCGAAGGCGGAGCCTTGAAGCGCGGGCGGATGACACGGGACGCGTGCGAGAGTCGCGGGGAGCCCGTCCCCCGATGCTGATACGACGCGAACATCCGCGAGATTCGCACCGGCGAGCTCGGCCATCACTTCGGGCTCGAAGCGCACGCGGAGCGCCCGCGGACATTCGTGCTGTAACGTCGCGCAGGCGCCGACGCCCCGACGCGCTCAGTCGACGCTCGCCGCGACACCCTGCAGCGGCCGGGAGAACAGCTTGCAACCCGCGTAGTAGACGAGCGACGTCAGCGACAGGCCGACGATCCACGACACGTCCGCGCCGCCGAGCCGGCTCGCCAGTTCGCCCGTATAGAGATCGGTCGCCATGAACGGCGCCTGCGCGGCGATCCCGATGAAGTACGACCCGACCGCGATCGTGTTGAAGCGCCCGTAGATGCCGCCGTCCTGCCGGAAGAACGACGCGACGTCGTACTCGCCGTGACAGACGAGGTAGTAGTCAACGAGGTTGATCGCGGTCCACGGCACGAGCACGTACAGCAGCAGCAGGATGAAGTTCGTGTAGCCGGCGAGGAAATTATCCTGCCCGAACAGCGCGATCGCGAGCGAGAAGCCGCACAGGACGATCGCCGTGATCGCCCGCGCGCGCGCCTTGCCTGACCACGACGGAAAGAGCGTCTGCAGCACGGTGATGGCCGACAGCGCGCCGCAATACAGCTCCATCGCGTTGCTCGCCGCGATGCCGAACGACAGCACGACGATCACGAGCACGCTGATCCCCTGCGTGAGGCCGGTGAGACCGCTCACGACGTTGCCGTCGGGCGTTGCCAGGCCGACCAGGCAACCGAGCAGCATCGGGAAGAACGAGCCGAGCACGCAGCCCCAGTAGCTCGACCAGAATGCCGTGCGCGGCCCCGTATCGGGCGGCAGGTAGCGCGAATAGTCCGACACGTACGGAGCGTACGCGATCTGCCACAGCGCGGCGACCGACATCGCACCGAGGAAACCGGACAGGTTCAGCGAATGCTTCGAGAACGTATCGCCCGGCAACCCGTGCACGAAGATGATCCACACGAACGCGAGCACCAGCACGCTACCCGAGCACCAGCTCAGCAGCCGCGCATACGCGTGGATCAGCTTGTAGCCGTAGATCGACCCGAGCAGGCTGATCAGGCCGATCACGACGACGCCGGCATCGAGCGGAATCGCCGCACTCAGGCTGTGCAGCGCCTGCCCGCCGAACACGCAGTTCGACGCGAAGAAGCCGACGTACATCACGACGACCAGCGCGACCACGAGCAGCGCGCCGAACGACCCGAACTGCCCGCGTGTCTGGATCATTTGCGGCACGCCGAGCTGCGGCCCCTGCGCGGAATGCAGCGCCATGAAGACCGCGCCGATCAGGCTGCCGGTGAGCGTGGCGAGCGCGGCCCACCAGAACGGTTGCCTGAACACCGTCGTCGCGAGCGAGCCCGTGACGATCGTCAGCATCATGATGTTCGATCCGAACCAGATCGTGAACAGATCCTTCGCACTGCCGTGCCGCTCGGTCAGCGGAATCGGCTGGATGGTGCTTTCCTCGAGATGAGCAATGGACTCGCCCTGACTCATTTCGTCTCCTTGTTGATGTCGTGATGATTGTCGGTGCGCGGGCAACCGGGTCAGGCCGCCCCGACCCGGATGAGGGTGAGATCGCCATCGAGAATGCAATTGTCATTTGCATTCCTCATTAATTCGTGACCACGAGCACGTCGCCCTATCGCCCGCTACCTTTGACGCCCTATCCTCGGCGCCACGGATAACCGCTCCGGAGCGAAACGCGCTCCCGCCCGCCAGTCTCCCGACGAAAGCGCGTCGCCTGACCGGTCAGCAGTCGATCCCGAGCACTTCGCGCGCGGTCGCATCGACGGCCCTGCGCATCGTGCCGACCAGTTCGTCGATTTGCGCATGATCGATCACCAGCGGCGGCGCCACGATCAGGCGGCCGTTCGTCGAACGCACGATCGCACCGAGCTCGAAACCGACCGTCCGGCTGTGCCAGGTCAGGTCGGCCTCGTTCGCGAAGCGCTCGCGCGTCGCCTTGTTCTTCGCGAACTGGATCGCGCCGACCGCGCCCACGCCCTGGATCTCGCCGACGAGCGGATGGCCGTCGAACGCATCGCGCAGCGCCTTCTGCAGGTACGGGCCCGTATCCGTCTTCGTCCGCTCGACGAGGCCTTCGCGCTCGAGCACGTCGAGGTTCGCCAGCGCAACGGCGGCCGCGACCGGGTGCCCCGAATACGTCAGCCCGTGCGCATAGACACCGCCCTTGTCGACCAGCGCTTCGCCGACGCGCCGGCTCATGATCAGGCCGCCCATCGGCACATAGCCCGAAGTCAGCCCCTTTGCCATGCAGATCAGGTCGGGCTCGAAGCCGAAGTGACGATGCGCGAACCACTCGCCGGTACGGCCGAAGCCGCCGATCACTTCGTCCGCGCAAAGCAGCACGTCGTACTGGCGGCAGATGCGTTCGATCTCCTGCCAGTAGCCGTCCGGCGGGAAAATCATCCCGCCCGCGCCCTGGAACGGCTCCGCGACGAACGCGGCGACGCGGTCCGCGCCGATCTCGAGGATCTTGCGCTCGAGCGACAGCGCCGCCTGCTTGCCGAACGCCTCGGGGCTCAGGTCGCCGCCGTTCGCGTACCAGTACGGTTCGTCGACGTGCGTGATGTTGGGAATCGGCAGGTCGCCCATTTCATGCATGAACGCCATGCCGCCCAGCGACGCACTGCCGACCGTCGAGCCGTGATAGCCGTTCACGCGGCCGATCAGCACCTTCTTCTCCGGCTTGCCCATCACGTCCCAGAAGCGCCGCACCGTGCGGATCAGCACTTCATTCGATTCGGATCCCGAATTGGTATACACCACGTGGCTGAAACGATTGCCGAGCAGCGCGAACAGCCGTTCCGACAGTTCGATCACCGACGGGTGCGTCGTGTGAAAGAACATGTTGTAGTAGGACAGTTCCTTCATCTGCCGCGCGGCGGCGTCGACCAGTTCCGGCCGGCCGTAGCCGACGTTGGTGCACCACAGCCCGGACATGCCGTCCAGATAGCGGTTGCCGTCGTTATCCCATAGATATACACCTTCGCCGCGCACCATCACGCGCGCGCCTTCCTCGTTCAGCGCCTTCTGGTCGACGAATGCATGCAGGTGATGCGCGGCGTCGCTGCGTTGATAGTCCTGCGTCGTGCGATGCGGAAAGTTGGGCGCGTTCATGGGCAAGTCTCCGGTTCGTTGTATGGATAAAAGCGGGGTTGTGCTGCCCGGCGCGGCCGCTGGCGGCCCGCCGGGGCGAATCAGTAGCTGATCCAGGTCGTCTTCAGGCCCGTGTACTTGTCGATCGCGTGCAACGACAGATCGCGGCCGAAGCCCGACTGGCGGAACCCGCCGAACGGCGTCTGCGCACTCAGCGCATCGACCGTGTTGACGGACACCGTCCCGGCCTTCAGCCGGCCCGCTACGCGATGCGCGCGCGACAGGCTGCCGGTCCACACCGACGCGGCAAGGCCGTAGATCGAGTCGTTCGCGAGCCGCACGGCCTCGTCCTCGGTGTCGAACGCCATCACCGACAGCACCGGCCCGAAGATCTCCTCGCGCGCGATCGCGTCGTCCGGCTTCACGTCGATGAAGATCGTCGGTTCGATGAAGTAGCCCTTGCCGTCGACACGCGGCGCACCGCCGCCGATCGCGAGCGTTGCGCTGTCGCGGCCGCGCGCGATCCACTCGCGCACGCGCCGATGCTGCTGCTCGTCGACGATCGCACCCATCCCGCTCGACGGATCGAGCGGATCGCCCGGCATGAACGCGGCCGTATGCGAGATCAGCCGGTCGACGAACGCATCGTGGATCGAGCGCTGGACCAGCAGCCGCGAGTTCGCGGAACACACTTCGCCCTGGTTGAAGAAGATGCCGAAGCACGCCTTGCGAGCGGCGAGGTCGAGATCGTCCGTATCGTCGAACACGAGGTTCGGGCTCTTGCCGCCGCATTCGAGCCATACCTGCTTCATGTTCGACTGCGCGGCATATTCGAGGAATTTCTTGCCGACGGCCGTCGATCCCGTGAACGCGAGTACGTCGACATCGGGATGCAGCCCGAGCGCGCGCCCCGCGGTCTCGCCGTAACCGGGCACGACGTTCAGCACGCCGGGCGGCAGGCCGGCCTCGAGCGCCAGCTCCGCGAGACGCAGCGCGGACAGCGGCGACTGTTCCGCCGGCTTCAGCACCACGCTGTTGCCCGCCGCGAGTGCCGGCGCCACCTTCCACGCGACCATGTCGAGCGGAAAATTCCACGGCACGACCGCGCCGACCACACCGAGCGGTTCACGCGTGACGACCGCGAGGTTGCCGGGGTCGGTCGACGCGACTTCGCCATGCAGCTTGTCGACGGCTTCGCCGTACCAGCTGAACAGGCCGCCGGCGGCCGGCACGTCGATGCTGAACGCATCCGCGACGCGCTTGCCCATGTTGAGCGAGTCGAGCAGCGCGAGTTCTTCGCCATGCGCCGCGATGAGTTCGCCGAGCCGGCACAGCACGCGCTTGCGCTCGGCCGGTGCGCAGCGCGACCAGACGCCGGATTCGAACGCGTGGCGCGCGGCGCGCGCGGCATCGTCGACATCCGGTGCGTCACACGACGCGACCTCCGCGATGACGGCCTCGGTCGCCGGATTCATCGCGGCGAACGTCCGGCCGCTGCGCGCCGGCACGCTGCGGCCGTCGATATGCGCCAGCGTTCTCGGGATGACCTGCGCCGCGAGACGTCTCCAGTCCGCGTGCCGATGGTTTTCTGCTGAAGTTGGGTTCATTCAAGACTCCGTTGTGACGACCCGGCGCTTGTGTGTTGCGCTCCGCCTGGATTCGACCCGACGACCGACGTTGGCAGCCACGACCTTGGCCCATGACCGCCGTGCATCGCGGCAGTCGTCCGGTTGGCAAACTGTCGGTCATCAAAAAGAGATTTGAAAGAACAGTTTTTCTTCTCACTGAAGAGGTTATTTCTATTCATTCGACCGTCGTACAGTGGGTTTTCCTGCCGCTTCCCGATCCCGGTGCCGTTTGTTTTGGGGTTCGATTTCTTCGGCGTTCCGGGGCAGAAGCGCCGGCACGACATTGCGCCGCGATTCGTCCGACCACATACTGGTCGGCCAGTCCGAGCGAGGTGCGTCGATGGTGAGTGTCGATCAGGGAGCCGCATCGATCTTTGGCGTGATCGGCACGGCCGTGTCCTTGCTGGCGGCGATTCCGTACGCGCTCGCGATCTACTGGCGCACCGTGCGCCCGCATCTGTTCACGTGGCTCGTCTGGTCGGTCGTCACGGCGATCGCGGCGGCCGGCCAGTTCGTTGCGGGTGCGGGGCCGTCCGCGTGGTGCACGGCGGCGATTGCCGTCACGTGCTTTCTGACGCTGGTGGCAAGTATCTTTCGCGGCGAACGCGGCTGGACCGGCCTCGACTGGGCTTTTCTGGGCGCGGCGCTGTCGGCCATTCCGCTGTGGATGCTGACCGACGACCCGACGATCTCGATCTGCGTGGTCACGCTGATCGAGCTGGCCGGCCTCGGCCCGACCGTGCGCAAGACGATCCTCGATCCGTGGAGCGAGAGCCTCGCCTATTTCGCACTGTGCGTGCTCAAGTACGCGCTGGCGTTGCTGGCACTGAGCACGTGGAGTGTCGCGGTCGCGTTTTATCCGGTCGTCAACGTCATCGCGTCGATCGGCATCTGCGTGGTGATGCTGGTCCGGCGTCAGGCGCTGTCGAATGTGCGGTAGGCTTTGCCGCTGCGTGCTCCGTCACAGCCCTTCAGGAATGAAGCGAGGATCCGACATGGACGCAATCCATACCGTCATCGAGCCTTTTGAAATTGCGTTACGCGCGGCAATGCTGGTCAACGATGTCGACGCGCTCGATGCGCTGCTGGACGACCAGCTGGTATTTACCGTCCCGACCGGCCAGGTCATCTCGAAGGAGGACGATCTGGCCACGCATCGCGCGAAACTTCTGCGCCTGGAGACGCTCGACGTCCACGAAATGCGCGCATGCGCGATCGACGAGATGATTCTGACTACGACGAAAGCGACCCTCTCCGGCCATTTCGACGGCGTGGCGTTCGGCGGTACGTTTGCCTATACGCGCCTGTGGCGCCGCTCGGGCACTGGCTGGCGCATCGTCGCCGGGCATGCCTCGCAGGCCACGTAAGCTACGCCCGATTCCGGCTGTCCGGGCATTCGCGCACGCGTGAAGGATGCTACGCCCGCCCGTGCCACCGATGGACGTAGCCGGTATCGCACCTCGTCAAGCAGGCTGCAACGTCGATGCACGGCTGTCCTCGAGTTTGAACTCGCCGACCGTCTGCGCAAGCTTGGCGGCCTGCTCGCGCAACAACGCCGCCGCGGCCGCCGACTGCTCGACGAGCGCCGCATTCTGCTGTGTCGCATTGTCGAGATGCGACACGGCCTGATTCACCTGCTCGAGCCCCGTGCTCTGCTCCTTCGCCGCGACGGTAATCTCGGCAATCACGCCCGTGATGCTGCGCACGCCCTCGACGATTTCGTCCATCGTCGCACCGGCCGTCTGGACGAGTCCGGAGCCGCCTTCGATCTTCTCGACCGACGAGTGAATCAGCTGCTTGATCTCCTTGGCGGCCTGCGCGCTGCGCTGCGCGAGTGCACGCACCTCGCCGGCAACGACCGCAAAACCGCGGCCGTGCTCGTTCGCGCGTGCGGCCTCGACGGCAGCGTTCAACGCGAGAATGTTGGTCTGGAACGCGATGCCGTCGATCACGCCGACGATGTTGGCAATCTCGCCGGACGCTTGCGTGATGTCGTTCATCGTCGACACGACCTCGCTCACGACCGAACCGCCGCGCAGCGCGACATTCGACGCGGATTCGGCCAGACGGCTCACCTGGCTTGCCGCATCGGCCGAATTGCGGGCCGTGCCGGCAATTTCCTCGAGCGCGGCGGCCGTTTCCTGCAAGCTCGATGCCGCATGTTCGGTCCGGCTCGACAGATCCTGGTTGCCCTGTGCGATCTCGGCGCTCGCCAGGTTGACGGATTCGCTGAATTCGCGAATCTGCAGCAGGATCGTGCTGATCTTTTCGGCGAACAGGTTGAACGCATGCGCAATCTGCGCGGCTTCGTCCTCGCCGTCGGCAGGCAGGCGTTTCGTCAGGTCGCCGCTGCCGCTCGAGACGTCCGTGAGCGCATCGCGAACCAGCAGGATGCGTTTGAAGGCCGCGTTCGTCATCGCGCCGACGAGCGCCGCCGCGATGACGGCAACGATCAGGATGGCAGCGAGCGTCGTCGTCGCGACCGCGCGCATGCCGGCCGTCACGTCGGCCTTGTCGAGCGCGAGCACCAGCGACCAGTCGGTGCCGGCGATCGGCTGGGCGCGCACCAGCTTGGTGGCCCCGTCGATGTCGACCGCGACAGGCGCGGACGCCGTCTGCAGCGCGCCGAGGTGATCGGAATCGAGCACCGGCGACAGACCGGTCGCAGGCTTCATGATCAGGTCGGTCTTGGCCGATGCGATCACGCGCCCGCTCTTGTCCACCAGAAACGCGAAGCTCGCCGGTGTCGGGTGAACGGAGGTGACGATCGCGCTCACGCTCTCCATGAACAGGCTGGCGGCCAGCACGCCCTTCACCGTGCCGTCGCGCACCACGGGCACCGCGAATGCAACCGCCGGCTTGCCGGTCGTCGCATCGCGGTAGAGTGCCGTCACGACCAGCTGGCCCGCGCTGACGGCTTGCTTGTACCAGGGCCGTGCGGTCGGGTCGTAGCCGGGCGCGAGCGGGACGTTCGAGAACGCGGTCTTGTCCGGCAGGCCAAGCGTCAGCACCTCGAAGCCGCCCGACTTGCCGAGCAGTTTCAACGCCGGCAGCGGGTCGCCGTCGCCGATCGCGATCGTGTCGGCGAGTGCCTGGGTTTCCCGTCCCCTGCTGGCCACCCATTCGTTGATCGCCAGCGCGTGACCGGCGAGGATCGACTTGTGGTTCTGGTCGATGGTCTCGTCGTTGTGGTTCTTGACGACGTAATAGACCAGCCCCCCCGTCACGGCCAGCGCCGTGACCACGATGGCGACGCAAGTCGCAAGTATCCGAGCACGAATCGAGGACAGCATGATGACTTCGATCTCCGTTACCGCGTTATTTGAATGGGGTCGCCGACGGCCGGCAACGTCCTGTTTAACGACAGCGGCGACGGGAACTTAAGGCCTGACTGGCCTGACCAGTTCGGATAAGGGTCCGGCGAGGATGCGGAGCGGCGGGAGGAAGGCGGGACTGATTCGGCAAGACCGGACTTCCGTGCCGACTGCCCGTGGTGCATGGAGGAGATGAGTCCGGCAGCGGATTTTCACGCGCGTCACAATATTCGGGCGCCTGAAACGTCTTCACAGGCATGGAATCGCCACTCACTTCGCACATGATGACCGACCCAGACCGCGACATCACTGCGACGGTGATGCGCGAACGAACGAGGCTAGCCAGTTTCATCCGGCGTCGGATCCGCGACCCGGACGATGCCGAGGACATCCTGCAGGATGTGTTTTACGAATTCGTCCAAGCCTATCGGCTGCCTGCGCCCATCGAACAGGCGAGCGCGTGGCTTTTCCGTACTGCACGCAACCGCATCATCGATCGTTTTCGCAAAAAGAAAGAGCAGCCGCTGACCGACCTGCTCGACGCCGAGGACGAAGCGAGCAGCGAGTATCGCCTGGACCTCGCGCTCCCGGCACACGATGCCGGCCCCGAAGCGCTCTACGCTCGCACGCTGGTGCTCAAGGCGTTGCAGGATGCACTCGACGAGTTGCCACCGAATCAGCGCGAGGTTTTTATCGCGCATGAACTGGAAGGGCGGTCCTTCAAGGAGATGACCGCGCAAAGCGGTATCGCGCTCAATACGCTGCTCGCGCGCAAACGCTATGCGGTCTTGCATCTGCGCGCCCGACTGCAGCCCATTTATGACGAACTGGATATCTAGAGGAGTCGACGGATGAATTTTCGAATCAGATGTGCCGGCAAGGCGCTGCTCGTGGTGATCGCCATAGGCGTGCTCGGATGGATCGTCATGATGCTGTGGAACTGGGTGATTCCGGCGCTATTCGTCGGCGCCCGTACGATCGACTTCGCCCGTGCACTGGGCCTGCTCGTGTTGAGCCGCATTCTGTTCGGCGGATTTCGCGGGCACCGCGGCTGGCACGGCCGGCGCCACTGGCGCAAGTGGGAATCCATGACGCCGGAAGAACGCGAGCGTGTTCGGGCCGCATGGCGATCGGACAGCAACCCGCGCACGGGAGAGTGATCATGCGCGAGAAATCGACGGGCGACTGCAAACAGAAGCCGGGTGTGATTGCGCCGATCGTCGATCTGAAACGTTGCGAGGGCAAGGGAGATTGCGTCGCCGTTTGCCCCGAGAACGTGTTTGAGATCCGACGCATCGACAACGCCGATTACCTCGAACTCGGTCTGATGCATCGCCTGAAGCAGCGTGTGCATGGAATGAAAGTCGCCTACACGCCGAATGCGCAAGCCTGCCAGTCATGCGGCCTTTGCGTGACGGCATGTCCCGAACGCGCGATCACGCTCGCCCGAAGGACATAGCATCGCCCGGGTTCGTCGATGACGGAACGACGGCGCGGGAAGCCTGGCGGGGAGAGCGACCGCTGGATGCCGCGTCGGCTTCATCAATCTCTTCAAGGGACGCACATGGTTTCATCCACCATCGCTCTTCTGCAACGGCTGCACGAGGAGAGCCGGGCCGAAATCACCGCCCGCGCCCGCGCGCAGTTCCAGGGATCGGACGAAGCGTTCCTGTCGCTCGACGAGGAATATGAGGCACTTGCGCCCCGGCTGCGCGGACGGTTTCTCGAGATCCTCGGGCTGTCCAGCGAGGACTTCGAGACCTCAGAAGGCAGTCCGCTATCGTTGGCCGTGTCGGCGGAAACAGGCAGATTCTTGAGCAATATGGTGCTCTCGCAACGGCCGGCGAGAATCCTCGAACTCGGCAGTTCCCGCGGCGTGTCCACCCTGTATTTCGCCGAGGCGCTACGTACGTTGGGCCGTGGCGTGGTCGTGGCGACCGAATGCGATGCGCTCAAGTGTGTACATCTGCGCGCTCACGTCGGAGCTGCGTGCCTGGACGCCTATGTGGACGTTCGGGAGGGCGACGTATTCGACACCGTTGCCGATCTGGACGGTACGTTCGACATGGTATTTATCGACGTATGGGCCGACGCCTATCTGAAACTGTTCAAGCAGATCGAGCGCCTGCTGCGGCCGGGATCCGTGGTACTTGCCGACAACATGTACACGGCCGAGGACGCCGTTCGACCGTACAAGCACTACCTCTACGACGATCCGCGGTTTTCGACCACCACGCTGGACTTCGAATCGGGCGTCGAATTTACGGTTGTCGTTTCCTGAGTGGGGGTGTTTTCGAAGGATTGGCTCTGGCCACGTCGTCACACGCCATTCGACGCACATTTCCGCCGCACCAATGCAAAAACCCCCGCCTTTCGGGCGGGGGTTTCTGGCTTAGGGAGCCTGACGATTACCTACTTTCACACGGGAATCCGCACTATCATCGGCGTAGAGTCGTTTCACGGTCCTGTTCGGGATGGGAAGGGGTGGGACCGACTCGCTATGGTCATCAGGCAAAGAGGGTTGTTGTGCTGGCTTCGCAGCACAACCAATCTTGGAAGAAGCAGTAATTTGGTTGGGTTGTGAGGTTGTATCTCACACGTACGCGGTACTTCAACCGTCGTACGTCGAGTGCCTTGCACTCGACGCTCGATATCCGTAGGCGCTGAAGCGCTAACGGCTATCGAGACAGACTTGTTATAGGATCAAGCCTTACGGGCAATTAGTATCAGTTAGCTGAACGCATTACTGCGCTTACACACCTGACCTATCAACGTCCTGGTCTCGAACGACCCTTCAAGGGGATCTAGTCCC
>NZ_CADFEI010000034.1 GCF_902833225.1 Burkholderia sp. BCC1644 | reverse complement strand
TAACCAAGCGCTCATCGCGCTCGCACGGCGACGCTGCGACGTTCTGTTCGCCATGCTGCGCGACGGCACCATTTACCAACCCAAGTCAGTCCCTAACGCTTGACGAAACACATAGGGGCACCCCCTCGTCTTCCCGACGACGCAATCGACCGCGACACGGCGTTCCGCTGCATCGCGGCCGCCCAACGCAAATCGGGCAGGACGCATGCACGCCCTGCCCGATCCGCTCACGTCTTCAACGGCGCACGTCGCGCGCCGCCCTCCGTTCGTTACTTCGCCGCGTTCGCCGTCATCTTGAAGATGCCTTGCGCGTTGCCCGCATCGAAACGCAGGTCGGTCACCCAGCGGCGCGCGCCCTGGTCGAACGTGCGCTTGCGCGTGATGAACTCGTAGAACGAGCCCGGCACGTTGCGCTTCACCGTGCCGCCGTCGCGCGTGCGGAACTCGCGCTCGACGGTGTCGGCACGATACGCGGTCTGGAACACGCGGCCCGAGCGCGAGCGCTCGACTTCCGGCTTCATCGGCCGGCCCTTCGCCTTCTCGTCGTCGGACAGCTTGAACACGTCGGCGACGCGGTCGGTCGCGTGGTTGAACGCGTTGCCTTCGGTCGAGATCCACGCCATTTCCGCCGATTCCATCAGCAGCGTTTCGTAGTCGAGTTCGTTCGGCAAGTCGTGCTGGCGCGCGAACGCACCGACGATTTCCGGCAGCAGCGCCTGCGCGGCGTCCAGCGACAGCCAGCCTTCGCGCTCGACTTCCCACAGCAGCGCGACGGCCGCCGGCGACAGCGGATCGCGCGACGAGCCGACGACGTTCGTCACGGCCTGCTGGAATTCCTTCGAGAAACGTTCCGGATGCAGTTCGCTGACGAAGAACTGCGCGATTTCGTCCGGTGCGTCTTCATGCGCATACGCGCGGCCCGTCATGCCGAGCTTGTCGAGCGGGTAGCGGCCGTTCAGGCGGAAGCCGAGCGGACGCAGGATGCGCGTGAACGCGGCTTCGCCCGGCGGCAGCGCGCCCGTGTTCGGCCAGCGCACCGTGCGCAGCGCGCCGTGGTCGAAATAGACCGAGCCGCCGCTTTCGATCGCTTCGGCCGTGTAGGCCCGGCCGTTCGCCGAACGCTCGAGCAGCCCTTCGAACAGCGCCATGTTCATCGCCTGCGCGATTTCCGCGCGCGTCACGACGCCGTCTTCCCATTCTTCGAGGATGGCCGGCATGTTCAGGGTCGAGAACAGGGCGTCGGTCTTCGCCTGTCCCAGCAGCTTCGTCAGCAAGCTCTCGATATTCGGATTGCGCATCAGGATTCTCGTCTCGGGGGACCGCCGGCAAACGTGCCGGCAACTCGTTGGCCGGCCGCCCAGCGGGCGCCTGGCCTTGCGTGGGGAGCATTATTCAAAGGGTTGCAGCCGGGCGTAAAGCGAGATTAAATTGACACGTGATGAGTTTTTGGAATTATTAGCCATTCCTCGCCCGCCTTCCCCCCCCCGCGCGGCGCGGCCCTGTTCGTCAGACGAATCGAGCATCATGCGTAAATTCAAGATCCCCAACATGGGCGCGCTCGTGGCCTTCGAAGCCGCCGCACGCCACGAGAGCTTCACGCACGCGGCCAAGGAGCTGTTCCTGACCGAAAGCGCGGTATCGCGCCAGATCGCGACGCTGGAGGCCAGCCTCGGCGTGCGGCTGTTCGCCCGGGTGAAGCAGCGCGTCGTGCTGACGCGCGCCGGCAAGCTGTACGGCACGCAGGTGCGACGTGCGCTGGAAACGCTCGACCGCGACACGCTGTCGATCATCGCGCACGGCAGCGGCGGCGGCTATCTCGAGCTCGCGGTGCTGCCGACCTTCGCGTCGCACTGGCTGATCCCGCGCATCAAGAGCTTCTACGACCGCACGCCCGACGTGCGCGTGAACATGGGCAGCCGCACCGACCTGTTCTCGTTCGAGGACACGCACTTCGAGGCCGCGATCCACTACGGCAAGCCGACCTGGCCCGGTACGTCGTCCGACTACCTGTTCGGCGAAGAAGTCGTGCCGATCTGCTCGCCCGCGCTGCTCGACGGGCCCGTCGAGCGCGTCGAGGATCTGCTCGCGTATCCGCTGCTGCACTCGACGACGCGCCCCGGCGCGTGGGCGCAGTGGTTCGAGACGCACGGCGTCGAGGACATCCGCACGATGCAGGGCGTGCGCTACGAGCTGCATACGATGCTGATCAGCGCGGCCGCGGCCGGGCTCGGGATCGCGCTCGTGCCGAAGTTCTTCGTCGAGGAACAGTTGCAGCAGCTCGGCCTGGTCGTGCCGTGCGACGCGGCGACGGTCGGCGATTCGGCGTACTACCTCGTGTATCCGACGGAATTCAGCCACAGCAAGCCGCTGGAGCTGTTCCGCGGCTGGCTGCTCGAACAGGCGAGCGCGTATGCCGCGCCGGAACGCGCGGAGGAGGATGCCGATATGGAGGATGACGAGGACGTCGAGTAACGGCGCGGCGGCGTCAGGGCGCGGTGGCGTTGCAGGCGTGCCGCGCCGGCACGCTGGCCATGACGACCTTCACCAGCCGCGCGCTGTCGGGCGTTTCCAGCCCCGGGCACGCGGTATACAAATCGCGGATCACGAGCGTCGCGCGCCCGTCGAGCAGGCAAACGCCGTGCGGCTGCGCGGCGGGCAGCCGCAGCCCGCGTCGCGCCACATCCTGGTTCGTGAAGACGATCATCCCTGCGCGTTGCGAGCGGTCGGGCAAGCGCTTCGCCGACGCTTCGTCCTCTTCGAACCACACGTCCGGCCCGATCGCTTCATCGTCGTAATCGAGCGCGTAACGACCCGACAGCGTGATCGTCCGGTCGACATGCACGGCATGGCATTCCGGCTCGGCATCGGCCAGGATCGGCGGCTCGCCCGCCGCGGCCGGACCGCACGCCAGCATCAACACGGCGCACAGCGTGCGGGCGCGGCCGGTCAGGTTCGATACATCAGCTTGGCGGATCATGGCAGTGAGAGGCGGGCCATCGTGACGATGACCCGCATTGTCGCGCAACGCACGCGCGATGCGCGTGACGCGCGTTACATGTGCCACTTCACCGTGGCGGTCAGCGTGCGCGGATCGCCGGGCATGTTGTACAGGTCGGCGTTGCCGTGCGCGGCGATGAAGTAGCGGCGATTGAACAGGTTGTCGAGCGTGAGCGTCACGTCGACCTTCTTGCTGCGATACCCGGCGCCGAGGTTGAACACCGTGAACGACGGCAGCGTGACGAGATCGCTCGCCGACGCATAGCGCGCCGACTGGAACTGCATGCCGGCCGCCGCATAGAAACCGTACGGCAACTCGCGCTTGAGCCACAGATTTGCGCTGTGGCGCGGCATCAGCCCCGGCGTGTTGCTCGACACCGCGAGGCCGGCCGCCGTCGATTGCGCGGAACCGTCGACCGTGCCGTTCAGGTACGCGTAACCGGCATACACCGACCACTTCGGCGCGATCTCGCCGGTGAAGCCGAGCTCCATCCCGCGCACGTGCTGCGTGCCGATCGGCAGCGCATAGCCGGGGTTCGCGGGATCGCCGATCTGCTGGTTGGTCTGACGCATGTCGAACAGCGCGACGCTGGCCGTCGCCTTGCCGCCGAGGTCGAAGCGCGAGCCGACTTCATACGCGGTGGTCTTCTGCGGCGCGAGCGCGGCGCCGTTCGCGAACGCGCCGGAACTGATCAGCGTGTCGGCGAGCGGCGAGAACGACTGGCTGAACGACCCGTACAGCGTCAGCCAGTCGAGCGGTTCGTAGATCAGGCCGACGCGCGGGCTCCACGCGTGATCGGTGCGGTCGAGGTTGACGTTCGACGACGTGTAGTCGTGGCGGATCTGGTTCAGGTAGTCGAAGCGCAAGCCGGCGAGCACTTTCCAGTGCTCGGTCAGCGAGATCAGGTCCTGCGCGTAGACGCCCGCGAGCCCGACGACGGTCGACGCATTCGTCTTCGCCCGCGCGCCGCTCGGCACGCCGGGCAGGATCACCTGCTGCGGATTGAACAGATCGTAGGTCGCGACCTTCGTCACGCTGTAGATCGTGTCGAACTTCTGCTGCTGCGACAGTTCGAGCCCGTACAGCAGCTCATGGCGCATGCCGAACAGCGAGGTCTTCTGCGTGAGTTCGAACACGCCGTCGATGCCGTGATCGGTGCGCTGGCGCGTCGACTGGTCGAGCGTGACGACCGGGTGCGCGGAAGTCTTGATCGGCTCGTACGTCACGTAGTTCTTGCGTTCGAGCGAGAAGTCGTACGCGCGGATCGCGCCGTGGAACGACAGCGAATCGTTGAAGCGGTGATCGAGCGACACCGTCGCGCTCTTCGCGGAAATGTCGTTGTACGAGCTGTTCGCCGCATCAGCCGAACCGTAGTACGTGTTGATCGGCACGTCGACCGGCCGGCCGCCGTACGCGGGCAGGCCCTGGTCGGACGTGCGGCGGTCGTGCAGGTAGTCGAATTCGACGTTCAGCACCGTGTCGCTGTCGAGCTTGAACTGCGCGGACGGCGCGATCGCCTGGCGGTTGAGCTGGAACTGGTCGCGGAAGCTGTTCGAGTTCTCGGCCGCGCCGGTGATGCGAAAACGCGCCGCGTCGTTCGCGTTCCAGCCGAGGTCGAATTCGCCGCGCCGCTCGCCGCGCGTGCCGAGCGTCACGCCCACGTCGTTCACCGGGGTCGCCAGCGGCCGCTTCAGCACGCGATTCACGATGCCGCCCGCCGAGCCACGCCCGTACAGCACGGCCGCCGGCCCCTTCAGCACCTCGACGCGATCGACGTTCGACAGGTCGCGGTAGTACAGCGCATCGTCGCGAATACCGTCGACGTACTGGTCCGTGATGCTGTTGAAACCGCGGATCGTGATCTGGTCGCGCTGGCCATCGCCGACCGAGAAGCCGACGCCCGGCACGTTGCGCAGTGCGTCCTGCATCGACGTCGCGTTCTGGTCCTCGATCACTGCGTGCGGGACGACGTTCACCGTCTGCGGGACGTCCATCAGCGACATGTCGGTCTTGGTCGCCGCGCGCGAGTGGCCGCCGTCGTACGACGCATGCTCGGCGGCCGCGTTGACGGAAATTGCGGGCAAGGTTGCCGCGGCATCGCTCGCCTGGGCGAACGCGGTACGAACGCCAGCCAGCGACGTGGCGATCAGAAGCGCATGGCAGGCGCTCTTGTTGAGTTTCATCGTGAACGTAGGGGTGGTGAAGAAAAACGGCGAACGGAAACGTGTCCGGCCAATGCGCGAGTCGTGCGGCGCATCGGCTGACGACGCCCTTTCCGTGAAGCAGGCGGTGGCGCGCGGAGGATCGCCCCGTCGCGCATGCCGGCCGGCACGACCGGCACGAAAGAGCCGTGACGGAATGTCATGGCTCGTAACGGAGCGAAATATTAAACGAGAATGATTCGTGTTTTTAGTTAATTTTTAACATGTCGCCTGCCCGCAACGTGCGCACGCATTGCGCTCTGCATTCCTGACGAATGCCTTTCTGTTTCGCGGGTTTGGCCCGCCCGGAACGTAATAAAACCGAAAGGATGAGATCAGCCGCGTCATGCGGAGACGATCAATTGGAAGGCGGGATTCGGGCAACGACGAGGGAGAAACTGGAGAGGATCACGAAGGATCCGGTGAAGCATGCGGGACGCATGCAAATGTCCGGTGCGCGCCGGACCGGGCAACCCCGACCCGGCGCTCCGGGCAGCCGACCTCGCATCGGCAACGCGGCGGACCTACTTCTGTTCTTCACTACGTCTGCTCTCAGGCTCACTTCATTTTTTTCTTCGCCGCGCCGCGCCATTATCCGCTCAATCCGGCCAGAGTGAAACGTTTGCGAACGCACCGGGCACGTTATACCGGCTATTCGGAAACAGTCTTTCCAAATGCTTACGGTTCACGCGAAGCGATTCGGCAATTCTTGCATTCGCGACGACGTTCCTTTTTAATGGAACTGGTTCCATTCATTGATTCGGCCAGGTTCCCGCGTGACGCGTCGTCGTGTGCGCGTCATCATGCCGATTCAGGATCGAGGATCATTCAGCTCAGGATTCGCATCGCCCGTCCTTCCCGGACACCCCGTCAAACGAGACCGTCATGCCCGATTCCGCCTCCCTGCAGCAGCTGTTTCCCGCCTATCAGGACATCCCCGCCGAGTTCCGGCTCACTGCCCCGATCCATCAGCGCGTGTCGCTCGTCGACGGCGAACTGCGGCCGTGGGACGGCGCGACCAAGACCGTGCTGTCGCCCGTGTGCGTGCGGCAGGCAGACGGCAGCGTCGAGCAGGTCGAAATCGGCAGCTACCCGGTGATGGGCGAAACGGAAAGCGACGCGGCGCTCGATGCCGCGGTGCACGCGTACGACGCCGGTCGCGGCGAGTGGCCGACGATGAAGGTCGAGCAGCGCATCGCGTGCATGCAGGACTTCATCAAGCGGATGGTCGCGCAGCGCGAGCTCGTCGTGAACCTGATCATGTGGGAGATCGGCAAGAGCCTCGCCGATTCGCAGAAGGAATTCGACCGCACCGTCACGTACATGACGCAGACGATCGATGCGCTGAAGGAGCTCGACAACGCGAACTCGCGCTTCGTGATCGCGGAAGGCACGATCGGCCAGATCCGCCGCACGCCGCTCGGCGTCGTGCTGTGCATGGGCCCGTACAACTATCCGCTGAACGAGACGTTCGCGACGCTGATCCCCGCGCTGCTGATGGGCAACACCGTGGTGTTCAAGCCGCCCCAGTACGGCACGCTGCTGTTCGAGCCGCTGCTCGAAGCGTTCCGCGACGCGTTCCCGAAGGGCGTGATCAACACGATCTACGCGCCCGGCGCGGTGGTCGTGCCGCACATGCTCGCATCGGGCAAGATCAACGTGCTCGCGCTGATCGGGTCGAGCAAGGTCGCCGATCACCTGAAGAAGCAGCACCCGAAATCGCACCGGCTGCGTGCGATCCTCGGCCTCGACGCGAAGAACGCGGCGATCGTGCTGCCCGATGCCGATCTCGACCTGACCGTGAAGGAGTGCCTGCTCGGCGCGCTGTCGTTCAACGGCCAGCGCTGCACCGCGCTGAAGATGCTGCTCGTGCACCGTTCGATCGTCGACGAATTCCTGAAGCGCTTCACCGCCGCGCTCGAACAGCTGAAGATCGGCATGCCGTGGGAGAAAGGCGTCAGCATCACGCCGCTGCCCGGCATGCATCGCACGGCCTACATGACGGACGCGATCGACGACGCGAAGGCCAGGGGCGCGCAGGTCGTCAATCATTCGGGCGGCGAGTTCAGCAAGACGCTGTTCTATCCGGCCGTCGTGTATCCGGTGTCGGAAGGGATGAAGCTGTACCGCGAGGAACAGTTCGGGCCGATCATTCCAGTCGCGCCGTTCGACGACGTCGAGACCGCGCTCGACTACGTGACGACGTCGGATCACGGCCAGCAGGTCAGCATCTTCGGTTCCGATCCGGCGCAGATCGGCGCGCTCGTCGATCCGCTCGTGAACCAGGTGTGCCGCGTGAACATCAACTGCCAGTGCCAGCGCGGGCCCGACGTGTTCCCGTTCGCGGGCCGCAAGGATTCGGCCGAAGGCACGCTGTCGGTGAGCGACGCGCTGCGCGCGTTCTCGATCCGCTCGATGGTCGCCGCGAAGCAGACCGACAGCAGCAAGCAGCTGCTCGATTCGATCGTGTCGGATCACCACTCGAAGTTCATCAACACGGGCTTCATTTTCTGAAGCCGCGTCGATGTTGGAACCCTCCGCCGTGCATCGGCGCCGCGGAGGGTTTCGGCAACGACCGCGCGGCTAGACGTTCGTCACCAGCAGCCGAATCCCCGCCACGCCGAACACGACGGCCAGACACGCGTCCATCGCACGGCGGCCACGCACGTACAGCCGCCGTGCACCGTCCATCGAGAACACGAGCGCGTAACCGCCGAACACGAGGCTGCCGATCACGAGGCAGCCCGGCACGACGGCGCCGTGCGACGCACCCGCCCCGTTCGACGACAGCGCGACGATCGATACCCACACGAGGATCGCCTTCGGATTGGTCAGGTGCAGCATCGCGCCGCGCACGTAGAAGCGCGACAACCGTTGCTCGCGCGCCGCGTTCACCGATGCCGCCGCCGGGCCCGACAGCGCCGTGCGCCCCGACTTGAACGCGAGCCACAGCAGGTACAGCCCGCCGAATACCTTGATCGCGACCAGCAGCTTCGACCACGCGAGCAGCGCGGCCGACACGCCGAGCGCCGCCACCGTCGCCCAGAACATCGACCCCGAAATCACACCGAGCGCGAACGCCAGCGCCGCCTTGCGGCCCTGGTTCGCGGCGACCGACATGATCGCCAGGTTGCTCGGCCCCGGGCTGGCGGTGCCGATGAAGTAAGCCGTATAGGCGAGCAGCAGGTTGGCCGAGAAGAAGGCGTGGACGCTCATGTCGAACCTCGCAGGGATGATCTGGAGATTGTTGGCAAACGCGCGCCGTCTGCCCATGGACAGTTGGCCGGCGATTCGCTGGGCCAGTTTCGCGGCCATGGGCCCGGATCGTCGCTCGCGTATACGTCTCGGTTTTGAAACACCTGAGGCATTCGCAGCCGGTTTGCGCCGTGCAACGCGAGGCGTCCGGTTGCGGCATGCGGCACCGGCGAACGTACGTCGGACGTGGCCGCGACGCGCGAAACGCATCGTTCCGGCCGTTCGTCGACGGAATCATGCGACGCGTTTTATGCGGGCGTTACGTTACATCCCTGAAGCATTTCGACTCGTCGATCCGTTTGGTGTGCGCGGCACACATCGCGCCACGCGTATGGATGCCTTCCTCGAGCGCAGCCTCGATCCAGTACCGGCGGGACTCGCCGACATCGCGTTATCACGGCTCAACATTACTCAACAATCGTGTCGCGACGCTGGTACGGAACCTGCATTCCGTTCGGGTGAACACCGCGCCGGTCAACGCGCGGACACACATCCACCCACGGGCGCGTCCACGGATTCGCCCGAACGATCCGCACACGCACGAGGCTCTTCATGGATGCGCTGCCCAACTCGTCCGATACGTCATTCCAGCTCTTTCTCGCGAAGGTGCTCGAACAGCCGCTGCCCGACTGGACCGAAAAACAGCAGATGGAACTCGAGATGGCGCGCACGCTGTCGACGCACATGGTCAACCTCGCCGAAGACATGCGCGGCCGTACCCCCGATCTCGCGCGTTGCCTCGTGCTGCTTCGCTACGCCAAAGTGCTCGACTTCATGCTGACGTCGCTTGCATCGCACCGCGACATTCATCCGCAGACGCTGCGCACGCTGTTCCGGCTCGCGAACCTGAAGGTCGACGACGCCTATCCGGCTTGAACCGGCACACCGCATCGGCTGCCACGGACGGCCATCGCGGCAGGCACGGCCGCGCCGGGTTCCGTCCATCGACATGCCCCTCGTGAACGCGGCCGACTTCGACCGGATCTGGCCGGCCATCTGCGACACGCCGGCCTGGTCCGTGACGAAAGGCCAGGGCAGCTTCCTCACGTTCGAGTTCGGGCAACCCGCGCTGCATGTCCGCGAGCCGCGCATCGGCGCGTCCGGCCTGTCCGCCTCGGCGCGCGACAGGCTGGCGTCGCGGCACGTGACCGTCGCCGGCGACGGGCACCTGTGGATCTGCTACTGCCACTGGTCGATCGCATTCGACGGCCGTGAACTCGCGCATAGCGAATCGCGCGCCGGCGACATCGCGGCCGCCGCGCAGCAGCTCGACGGACAGTTCCTGAGATCGGTCGCGCCGCGTACCCAGCCGGGTGCGTGGGCCTTCGACTTCGACCTCGGCGGCAAGCTGACGACCTGGCCGTACGGCGACGACCCGGCCGACGAGCAGTGGCATCTGTACGACGGGCGCACGGGCAACGTGCTGACTGCGCTGGCCGACGGCACCTGGTCGTACGGCCCCGCGAACGTCGCGCCGGACGCGGAATCAACCCGTCCGCAATAGCCCCGCGTTCCGCTTCCGGCCGCGCACCGGCTGATCCCGTCCATCAGCGCCGCGCGCCGGCCCCGCCGCGCAAACGGATGTACAATCGCGCGCCATGAACGCACTTCGCCGCTTCCTGCTTCGGCCAGGCGTCGCGCGACAGCTGCTGTGGGGTTTCCTCCTCGTGACGCTGCTGTCCCGCGCGCTGATGTCGGGCGCCGTGATGCTCGATCCGGACGGTCCGGATGCGGGCTCGGTGGTGCTGTGTTCGGGCCGCGGCCCGCTGATCGTCGCGGGCGCCGCCCTGGCCGCCCGCTTCGATGCGAGCGCGCCGATCACGCCGGCCAACGATGCGCTGGCGCTCGTCGATGCGCTCAAGCATGACGCGCATGCCGGCAAGACGGCATCCTCCGGCAACGGCGACAGCCTGTGCGCATTCGGTGCCGCGCTGTTCACCGCGCTGGCGTCGTTCGTGCTGCTGGTGCTGCTGTTTCCCGCCGCGGCGCCGCGACGGTTCCGCGTTCACTTCGACAGTCTTCCTTTCGTGCGATCGATATTCGACGATCGCCCGCCTTCTCGCGCCCCTCCTCTGTTCTGCTGAACGTTCCGCCCTGTGGCGCGTGCACGTCGATGTGCATGCGCGTTCACGCCGTTCGTTTCACACGACCTGATTCAAGCGTTCATCCGCATGCCCGCGTCGCGCGGGCGACGCCGCGTTGCGCACCGATTGCGCATGACGCCGCGCCGCCCGTTGCGTCGATGCGCGCACGCGGGTGCGACGCGCGTTGACGGCGGCCGGCCCGCGCCGGTCTCGCCGCTCGACGAACACGAGGAGCTGACACCATGTCGACCACCGTCGATCGGGCAATCTCGCCCACCCGTTCCGCAAGCGCCGGTTACCGGACGCTCTGGCGCTGGCACTTCTATGCCGGCCTGTTCGTGATGCCGTTCCTCGTGATCCTCGCGATCACGGGCACGCTTTACTGCTTCCAGCCGCAGATCGAGCCGCTGCTGTATCCGCACCGGCTGGTCGTCGAGCCGCGCGCCACGCCGCGGCTCGACGCCGACACGCTGCTCGCGCGCGCACGCACCGCGATGCCGGCCGGCGCAACGCCGGTGTCCGTGCAGGTATCCACCGCGCCCGACCGCAGCGCCGAATACGTATTCCGGCTGCGCGACGGCAGCCGCGAGAGCGTGTACGTGAACCCGTACGACGGCAGCGTGCTCGGCACGCTGAGCGTCGAGAACCGCTTCATGCAGGTCGCCCGGATGCTGCATCGCAAGCTGTTGCTCGGCAAGACGGGCGAACTGCTGATGGAGCTCGCCGCGTGCTGGACCTTCGTGATGATCGGCACCGGCATCGCGCTGTGGTGGCCGCGCGGCGCCGCGCGCGTCGGGCGCGCACTGCGGCCCGACCTGTCGCTGCGCGGCCGGCCGCTGTGGAAAAGCCTCCACGCGACGGCCGGCATCTGGCTCGCGGCCGGCACCGTCGCGTTCATCCTGTCGGGGCTGCCGTGGTCGGGCTCGTGGGGCAAGAACTTCAAGGCGCTCGCGGCGACCGTGAACCTCGGCGCGCCGGAAGGCGCCTGGGGCGGCTCATCGGTGCGCTCGACGCGCCCGGGCGCCGTCACGACGCCCGGGCATGCGCCTGCGCAAGCCGCCGCGCCATCGGGCCATCACCACGATTCGGACGACTCGATGCCGGGGATGGTGATGGACGACCTGCCGTTGCCGCAAACGCCGTGGGCGGTCGGCAACGTGCCCGTTCCGCATTCGCCGTCAGCGCCGACGCCCGCACCGCTGCCGCTGGCCCGCGCGATCGCGATCGTCGGCGGCCTCGGCGTGACGAGCGGCTACACGCTCGCGCTGCCGTCCGGCGCGGACGGCGTGTTCACCGCGTCGTACTTCCCCGCCGACCCGAAGGCGGAACGCACGATCTACCTCGACCAGTACAGCGGCGCCGTGCTGAAGGACATCCGCTATGACGACTACGGCGCGGTATCGCGTGCCGTGTCGTACGGCACGTCGCTGCACATGGGCCGCTACTTCGGGCTCGCGAACCAGATCATCTGCGCGGTGTTGTCGCTCGGGCTGGCCGCGATGGCCGTCACGGGCGCCGTGATGTGGTGGAAGCGCCGCCCGGCCGGAAAGCTGGGCGCACCGTCGCGCGAACGCGGCACGCCGCCGATGCGCGGCTGGATCGCCGGGCTCGTGCTGCTCGGCATCGTCTTCCCGTTGACGGGAATCACGATCGTCGCGGTCTGGCTCGCCGACCGGCTGCTGTTCGGCCGCGCGACGCGTACCGCTGCGTGATCGACGCAAGCGCTTCCCCCATTCGAAGGAAACCGAAACAATGAAGTTCAGATTGATGCTGCCCGCCGCCGTTCTCGCGGCCTTCTCACCCGCCGGGCAGGCACAGGAAAGCGGTATCGACCGCACGGGCGCCACGCTCGCCCCGATCCGCGTCGACGCGCAGAAAGCGCCCGCGCTCACGCAACCCCTCGACACCGGCAGCCATCTCGGGCTGTCGTCGCTCGAAACGCCCGCGAGCGTCGAGCAGATCGATCGCAAGACGCTCGATACGCGCGGCGACAGTTCGATCATCGACGCAGTGAGCCGCGCCGCCGGCATCAGCGCGTCGCCGCACCCCGGCAACGGCAACTCGGAGCTCGCCGCGCGCGGCTTCGTCGGTGCGTCGTCGGTCACGCAGCTCTATGACGGCGTGCGCCCGTACGGCGCGATCGGTGTCACGTTCCCGTTCGACACGTGGTCGGTCGACCATATCGACGTGCTGCGCGGCCCGGCTTCGGTGATCTACGGCGAAGGTGCGATCGGCGGCGTCGTCAACATCGTGCCGAAGAAGCCGACGCGCACGCCGATCCGCAACGAGCTGCAGGTCGGCGGCGGCACCGAGGGCACGGCGCGCGCCGCGTTCGGCAGCGGCGGCGCGATCAACGACAAGCTGTCGTACCGCTTCGACATCAGCGGCAACCGCTCGTCGAACTGGGTCGACCGCGGCGATTCGCGCAACCTGTCGGTCTCCGGCGCGCTGCGCTACGATGTCACGCCCGACCTGTACGTGACGGCGTCGTATGCGCAGGGCTTCATGCACCCGATGCAGTATTTCGGCGTGCCGCTCGTGAACGGCGCGCGCGATCGCGCGCTCGACAAGAAGAACTACAACGTCGGCGACAGCGACATCGCGTTCCGCGACAGCTGGGCCACCGTATCGGCGAACTGGCAGCCGAGCGACAGCCTGAACGTGACGACCACGCTGTACCGGATGAAGAGCAACCGTCACTGGAAGGACGCCGAGTACTACACGTACCTGCCGTCGAGCGCGCAGGTCCGGCGCAGCAGCTACACGGAAATCTTCCACGACCAGGAACAGTACGGCAACGTGACGACGGCCACCGTGAGCCGCGCGCTGCTCGGCATGCGCAACACGTTCTCGACCGGCTTCGAGTTCAACCACACGACGTTCCAGCACGACAACAACTCGCCGTATTCGGGCACGTCGACGGTCGATCCGTTCAACTTCGACCCGGGCAGTTTCATCAACACGGCCGGCACCTATCCGAAGTACCGCAGCCAGTCGAACCAGTACGCGCTGTTCGCGGAGAACCGGCTCGAAATCACGTCGCGCTGGTCGGTGATCGGCGGGCTGCGCTACGACCACGCAAGCGTGAACCGTGACGATCTCGTCAACGGCGGCGCATTCACGAAGGTATTCGCGAATACGGGCTGGCGCATCGGCACCGTGTACGACGTGCGGCCCGGTCTCGCCGTGTATGGCCAGTACTCGGTGTCGGCCGATCCGGTCAGCTCGCTGCTGTCGCTGAATGCGTCGAAGGCGAACTTCACGCTCGCGACCGGCAGGCAGATCGAGATCGGCGTGAAGCAGTCGTTCCTCGACGGCAAGGCGGAATGGACGCTCGCCGCGTACCGGATCGTGAAGAGCAACCTGTTGACGGCCGATCCGGTGAACCCGAACCAGTCGATCCAGGTCGGCCAGCAGTCGTCGCGCGGGCTCGAGGCGACGGTCGGCGCGGAGATCGCGAAGGACTGGCGGGTCGACGCGAACGTGTCGATCCTGCGCGCGAAATACGACGATTTCCAGCAGTCGTCCGGCGGCACCACGGTGTCGCGCGCGGGCAACGTGCCGGTATCGGTGCCGCAGCGGCTCGCGAACCTGTGGGTGAGCTGGCGCTTCGCGCCGGACTGGACGGGCATCGCGGGCGTCAAGTACGTCGGCAAGCGCTTCGCCGATACCGCGAACCAGCTCGTGATGCCGTCGTACACGACCGTCGACCTCGGTCTCGCGTGGAAGCCGCGCAAGGACACGACGCTCACCGCGCGTGCGTACAACGTGTTCAACCGCCGCTACGTGCAGTCCGCGTACTACAACGAGACGCAGTACCTGCTCGGCAACGACCGGCGCTTCGAGGTGCTGGCGAACTACCGGTTCTGACGGTACTTGCGCGGCGGCGCGGCCGGTCAGTCTCCGGCCGCGCCGCCGCAGGCACGCACGCGCACATTACGCACGCGTGCCCGCCGCACGCCCCGCCATCCACTTCCGGTAGCGCCGCGTCTGGCACTGCGCGGCCAGTTGCTGCCGCACCAGTGCGCGCAGCGGCGACACCTGCGGGTGCGTGCGCCGCCCCTCGCTGAGCCGTGTGAGCTGGAACTTGACGACGGCCATGTTGGCCAGCGCGCCCAGCGCCTTGTTCTTCCAGCGGATCGGCTGCAGCACCGGCGCGCTGTCCTTGCCCGCGCGCCAGTCGCGCGGCAGGTTCGGATCGATCGACAGCGCGGTCGCGATGCCGACCATCGCCACGCCGCTGTTCACCACCTGCTCGGCAACCGCACGGCGCCGGATCCCGCCCGTGACCATCAGCGGCATCTTCGCGACGGCCGTGATGTCGCGCGCGAATTCGAGGAAATACGCTTCACGGGCCAACGTGCGCCCGTCACGCGCCTCGCCCTGCATCGCCGGCACTTCATAGCTGCCACCCGACAGCTCGACGAGATCGACGTTGAACGGATTCAGCAGTTCGACCACGCGCTTCGCGTCGTCCGCGCTGAAGCCGCCGCGCTGGAAATCGGCCGAGTTCAGCTTCACTGCAACGACGAACTCCGGTGACACCGTCGCGCGCACGGACTTCACGATATCGAGCAGCAGGCGCGCGCGATTCTCGATGCTGCCGCCCCACTGGTCCTGCCGACGGTTCGTCAGCGGCGACAGGAACTGGCTCAGCAGATAGCCGTGCGCCGCGTGAACCTGCACGCCGGTGAAGCCGCTTCGCTCCGCGAGCTGCGCGGCGCGCACGAAGCGCTGCTGCACGTCGCGGATATCGGCTTCCGTCATCTCCTTCGGCACCGGGAACTGCTTCGACAGCGCGCCGAGCGCGAGCGGCACGGCCGACGGCGCGAGCGTCGTCTGGCCGAGCGCGGCCTGCATCTGGCGCCCCGGATGATTGATCTGCATCCACACGTGCGCGCCGCCCGAGCGCGCGATCTGCGCCCAGCGGCGGAAGCGGTCGAGATGCGCGTCGCTCTCGAGCACGACGCCGTTCGGCCCCGTCATCGCGCGGCCGTCCACCATCACGTTGCCAGTCAGGATCAGGCCGGCCTGGCCGTCGGCCCACGCCTGGTACAGGCGCAGCAATGCGTCGGACGGTGCGTGGTCCGCATCGGCCATGTTCTCTTCCATCGCGGCCTTGGCCAGACGGTTCGGAATCACCGCCCCGTTGGGCAGTGTCAGCGGCGTAAACAGATTCATGGTGGACATCCTCGATTGACGATGCCCAACGATAACTTTAAAGTCAACTTTAAGGTCAAGCCCTTTTGGAGCACACCATGAAAATCGGCGAACTGGCGAAGGCGAGCGGCCTCGCGGCGTCGCGCATCCGTTTTTACGAAGCGAGCGGCCTGCTCGAACCGGCCCGCCGTCAGGCAAACGGCTATCGGGAATACGGGTCGGAAGCGTTGACGCGGCTCGCGATCATCGACCGCGCACAGCGCGCGGGCTTCGCGCTCGACGAAATCCGCGCGGTGCTGCCGCCCGATCTCGGCGCGTGGCCGCGCGACGAACTGCTGGTCGCGCTGCGGCACAAGGTCGACGAGATCGCGCTGCTCGAACAGCGGCTCGTGCAGAACCGGCAGCAACTGGAGACGCTGATCGACGAGATCGAGAACAAGCCCGCAGGCGAGGATTGCGCGGGCGCCGCGCAACGGATGCTCGACCGCCTCTGCGAGCAGGCCAGCCAGCCGCTCGAACCCGCGCCCGTCGTACGGCCGGCGCGCAAGCGCGCGTGACGGATTGCACTGCGTCCCCCATCGATCAACCCGAGCCGTGGCGACACGAGCCGATGCAAGCGCGTCGGCTTCCGCCGCGCACCCTCAAGACCTTATCCGCATGACGATCCCCCGTATCAGAGGATTTCTCGTCGCCGCGCTGTTGACGTTCGGCATCGGCAATGCCTTCGCCTCGACCTGCGACGACACGCATTCGTCGATCCGTTGCCCGGACACGTCCGCCCTGCCGGACGACATCGTCGCGCAGCTGCCCGCCGGCTACGAAGCGCTGGATGCCGCGTCGGGGCGCCTGACCGACGGCACCCGCAACGGTTATGTCGTCGTCGCACATCAGCCCGGCGATTCGATCAGCACGCCGTCGCTGCGCCCGCTGCTGATCTTCCTGCAGAGCGCGAACGGACGCTACCGGCTGGCCGCGCGCAACGACACCGTGATCATGAAAGCCGACGAAGGCGGCATGGGCGATCCGTATCTCGACGGCGTCGCCGAGAACGCGCTCACGGTCGAGCCTCGCACGTTCACCGTCGAGCAGGGCGTATTCGCGGGCCACAACCACTGGCGCGACCGCGTGACGTTTCGCTATGACGTCGCGCACCGCACGTGGGTGTTCCATCGCGAAGTGTTCCGGAACTGGCAATTCAACTACGAGCAGGACGGTGATGCGCTGAAGGCCGACCCGGTACGCGTCACGCGCGCCAATGCGGCAAAGACCGTTTCGTTCGAAGCGTGGCGGCCGAGCTACTGGTGCGAATCGAGCGAGCGGCGCGAAAGCGATCCGGCGTGCCGCAACAAGCATTGACGGCGGCGGCCCGGCAGCAATGCGGCGCGGCTGTCGGGATTTGCTTACGTCGCAGGTAATCGACGCGCGCCGCCCACGCCGCGATCATGGCTCCATCGACTCACGAACCGCAACGCCACGGAGCCCGCCATGACCGCCTATGCCATCGCCCACCTGCACGACGTCGACCTGTGCGACGACATCGTCGAATACCTCGAACGCATCGACGGCACGCTCGCGCCGTATGACGGCCATTTCGTGATTCACGGCGCGCGGCCGGAGGTGCGCGAAGGCGTGTGGCGCGGCGACCTGATCGCGATCGCGTTTCCCGATCTCGACACGGCGCGCGCGTGGTACGAATCGGATGCGTACCGGCAGATCCAGCCGCTGCGCGCACGACACGCGAGCGGCCCGCTGATCCTGATCGACGGCGTCGACGAACGGCACAAGGCCACCGACATCCTGCGCTGAAACGCGACGCCGGCGCGGCCGGCAACGCTTACGACGCCTTCCGCTCCATCGGCTCGCCGACGACGAAGCCGCCGCCCTGGAACCGCTGCGCGGGATCGTCGTACTCGGCGGTCGGCGCCGTCACCGGGAACAACTCGGCGAACTGCTCGGAGCTGTCGCGCGGGCGGAAGCCGAGGAAGCCGGCCTTCGTGTTGTCCCACCACTTCACCGGGTTGTCCGACGCGCCGTAGACGATCGCGTGCCCGACGCGGTTCGTCAGCAGCGAGCAACGCACGAGCTCGATGAAGTCGCGATAGCTGAGGAACGTGACGAGCATGCGCGGATTCTTCGGCACTTCGAACGACGAGCCGATCCGCAGGCACACCGTCTCGATCCCGAAGCGGTCGAAGTAATAGCGCGACAGCGATTCGCCAAAGCACTTCGTCACGCCGTACAGGCTGTCGGGGCGCAACGGCGAATCGGCGTCGAGCACTTCCGTGACCGGATGGAAACCGATCGCATGGTTCGAGCTCGCGAACACGACGCGCTTCACGCCATGCTTGCGCGCGGCTTCGTACAGGTTGTACGTGCCGGTGATGTTCGCGCCGACCAGATCGTCGAACGGCGCGTCGACCGAAATGCCGCCGAGGTGGACGATCGCGTCCACGCCTTCGACGAGCGCCATCACGGCCGGGCGATCGGCCAGGTCGACCACGCGGATTTCTTCATGCGCGGCCGCGTCGTCCAGCGCCGCGATATCGCTGACGCGCACGACGTCGGCCCAGTCGGCGAGCGCGCCGCGCAACTGGCGGCCGAGGTTGCCGGCCGCGCCCGTCAGCAGCAGGCGCCCGAACGGTTTGCGCGCGGCGGTGGATGAGGCGTTCATCGAATCTCCTTGAATCTGACCAAAATCGGAAAACGTTTTCCAACTATACGCGGTGGCGCGGTCGAACGTCAATGGTCGAACCTGTTCGCAGCCATCCGCACTTTCCCGATATCGACCGGTGGCCGCGGCCCGGCTTTTTCTGCCACAATCCGGCGTTATCGAACGAAAACGTTACCCTGCCGATGAAAAAAGTTTCCCCGACGATCCGCGACGTGGCCGCGGAAGCCGGCGTGTCGGTCGCGACGGTATCGAAGTACGTGAACGGCACGCAGCGCTTCTCGCCGACCGTCGAGGCGCGGCTCAAGGAGGCCATCGACCGGCTCGGCTACCGTTCGAACCCGCTCGCGCGCTCGATGATCACCGGCCGCACGCGCACGATCGGCCTCGTGATCCTCGACATCAGCAACCCGCACTTCACGAACGTGGTGAAAGGCGCGAACCGCGTCGCGCTGCAGCACGACTACACGCTGCTGCTCGTCGATACGGAAGAGAGCCAGGCACGCGAACGCTCGCTGATCGAAGCGCTCGCGCAGCGCGTCGACGGGCTGATCGTCAGCACGCGGATGCCCGACGACGAAGCCGGCTGGATGCTCGATCTCAACAAGCCGCTCGTGCTGCTGCGTCGCAGCCCCGGCCTGCCGATTCCGAGCGTCGGCATCGACAACCGGCTGTCGACCTACATGCTCGCGCGTCACCTGCTCAATCTCGGCCATACGCGCATCGCTTATCTCGGCTTCGGCACCGCGCGCGTGAACGACGAGCGGATCCAGGGCGCGCGCGACTGCCTCGCCGAAGCGGGGCTCACGCTCGACGTGCACGACGCGCATGCGCCGACCGCCGAAGCGGGCGAACGCGCATGCTCGCGCGTGATGCTCGGGCCGCAGCGCCCGCAGGCCGTGATCTGCTACAACGACCTGATCGCGCTCGGCTTCATGAAGGAAGCCGCGTCGCTCGGCTTCCGGCTGCCGCAGGACGTGTCGGTCGCGGGCATCGACAACGTGCCGTACGGCGCATACGCGGCGCCCGCGCTGACGACCGTCGACATCCAGAGCGAGAACATGGGCGAGCTTGCGATGCAGAAGCTGATCGACGCGCTCGCGGGACGCACCGATGCGAGTTATTCGACGTTCGAGCCGCGCTTGATCATGCGCGCGTCGACGGCATCGGCCGGCTGACCACACGCCCTTCCCGAGCGCCAAAAGAAAACGCGCCGCCCTCGGGCGGCGCGTTCGTTTGCGGGGACGCAATCAGGCGTCGAGTTTCGCGGGCTTCATCTTCGGCGTGAGCACGTGCATCACGGCCAGCGCGATCAGGTACGCCGACGCGCCGATCGCGAACAGCACCCAGTAGTGGCCCGTGCGCTGCAGCACCTGGCCGATCACTTCCGAGAACAGCACGCCGCCGATCGAGCCGGCCATCCCGCCGATGCCGACCACCGACGCGACCGCACGGCGCGGGAACAAGTCGGACGCCGTCGTGAACAGGTTCGCCGACCAGCCCTGGTGCGCGGCGGCGGCGAGGCCGACGATCAGCACCGCGGGCCACAGGCTCTGCACCTGCGACACGAACGCGATCGGCAGCACGCAGCATGCGCAGATCAGCATCGCCGTCTTGCGCGCGCCGTTCACGCTCCAGCCCGCGCGCAGCAGCACCGACGACAGCCAGCCGCCACCGATGCTGCCGACCGTCGTCAGCGCGTAGATGCAGACGAGCGGCAGGCCGATGTGCTGCATGTCCATCCCGCGCGACTCGTTGAGCCACTTCGGCAGCCAGAACAGGTAGAACCACCACACCGGATCGGTCAGGAACTTGCCGATCAGGAACGCCCACGTTTCGCGCTTGCGGATCAGCTCGCCCCAGCGCGGCGCACCGGCGTTCGCATTCGCGGCATCGAGCGCTTCGGCTTCGTCGCGCGGCTCGTCGTACTCCGCGGCGAGCGCACGCGTGTCGGCCTGGCGATAGAGCACGAGCCACACCACGAGCCACACGATGCCGATCGCGCCGATGATCACGAACGCCGCGCGCCAGCCGTAGGCCACCGCGATCGCCGGGATGATCGCCGGGGCGAACACCGCGCCGATGTTCGCGCCCGAGTTGAAGATGCCGGTGGCCAGCGCGCGTTCGCGGCGCGGGAACCATTCGGCCGTCGTCTTGATCGCGGCCGGGAAGTTGCCGCCCTCGCCGATCCCGAGCAGCGCGCGCACGAACGCGAAGCCCGTCACCGAGCCGACCGCCGCATGCAGCATCGCGGCGATGCTCCACACCAGCATCGCCACCGCGTACGACACGCGCGTGCCGAGCCAGTCGACGATCCGCCCGAAGCCCAGCAGGCCGAGCGCATAGAACGCGGAAAACGCCATCACGATGCGGCCGTACTGCACCTGGCTCCAGCCGATGTCGTGCTGAAGCATCGGCGCGAGCAGGCCGAGGATCTGCCGGTCCATGTAGTTGATCACGGTCGCGAAAAACAGCAGCGCACACACGGTCCAGCGGTAGCGGCTGGCGGCTGCGCGCACGGCGCCGACGACGGCAGATTGCATGAATGTCTCCGATGCGCGGCCGCGCCCGTCGCGCCGCACTGTGTTCGTTGACCGGCGACCGGCGCCGGGGCGGACGGCCCGCGCGCTGACGCACTGGCCCTTTCACCAACCAATCTGGAAAACGTTTTTCAAAGGATAGGGCGTCTGCCGGCGCCCTGTCATTCGGGGATTTCGATGAGTCATCTCAAATTGATCGCGGCAAAAGAGACGACTGTTTCGCAGATTGGCATTAACCGTTTTTCCCGGATTTTCCCGACGCGCGCGCGGGAGGGCGGCCACCGATACACATGTCCGATTCCAGCCAGAATCGATCACGGGGATGGTTTACAGTCGTCGCATGCGCCTCGATCCCGACACCTGCTACGACGCCCTGCATTCCCGGAACCGCCGCTCGACGGCGGGTTACGACGGGCGCGTATTGCCGCCCCGTCTGCCCGGCGAAGCCGCCAAACGCGCGGCCATGCCATCATCTGCGCCGCATGCGGCGCGCTGGGCGCCGTGGCGCGCGTATGCCGCACTGCATGTGTGGCGCCTTCATGGAGATGTAGCGCGATGACTCCCGCTCACCTGATTCCGAGCCCGCTGGGCGACATCGCCGTGCGCATCGAGGACGATGCGCTGACGGGCCTGTACTTCGTCGGCCAGAAATACTTTCCGGCGGTGGCGATCGTGACCGAAGCGGACGCGCACGCGATGTCGCCGATCGCACGCAAGGTCGCGGAAGAAATCGCCGAGTACTTCACCGGCACGCGCGAGACGTTTTCCGTGCCGCTCCACCTGCGCGGCACGGCGTTTCAGCAACGCGTGTGGAAGGAACTGCTCGCGATTCCGTTCGGCGAACTCGTGTCGTACGGCGACATCACGGAACGCGTCGGGCTGCCGATGAGCGGCGCACGCGCCGTCGGCGGTGCGGTCGGCCGCAATCCGGTATCGATCATCGTGCCGTGCCATCGCGTGGTCGGCGCGTCGGGCAGCCTGACCGGCTATGCGGGCGGCATCGACCGCAAGCGCGCGCTGCTGTCGCTCGAAGGCGCCGGGTTCTCGCGCGGCACCCGCCACCCGGTGCAGCAGGCGCTCGCGTTCTGATCGACGGCGCGCGTCACGCGCTCAACACGGGCCGGCGCGCTTCACGCTTTGCATACGCGCCAGGCGTCACGTGGAACTTCGCCTGGAACAGCGCGATGAACGACGACGTCGAGTCGTAGCCCAGTTGCGCGGCCACCGTGCCGATCGGCTCGCCCGCATCGAGCAGCGGCAACGCCGCCAGCAACCGCACGGCCTGCCGCCATTCGGTGAACGACAGCCCCGTGTCCTGCCGGAACAGCCGCGACAGCGTGCGCCGCGTCGCGCCGACCTGATGGCCCCAATCGTCGAGACTGCGCGTATCGCCCGGCGCGGCATGCAACGCACGCGCGATTTTCAGCAGACGCGGATCGCGCGGCAGCGGCACCGTCAGCGGCGCCGGCTGCATGCGTGCGATCCGGTCGGCGATCAGGCACACGAGCGCACCGTCCGGCCCCGTCTCGTCGTAGTTCACCGGCAACTCGCCGGTCGCGATCACCAGTTCGCGCAGCAGCGGCGTCATGCAGAGGATCGTGCAGTCGTCGTTCACGTCGTCGCGTGCGATCGCCGCGTCGAGATACAGGCTGTGGAACGCGACGCAATCGCGCGTCGACACCGCATGCGGCACGTGCGGCGGAATCCACATCGCATAGTGCGGCGGCAGCAGCTGCCGGCCCGACGGCGTCGACACCTCCAGCACGCCGCTCGTCGCGTACATCAGCTGGGCCCACGGATGACTGTGCGCGTCGACGCTCACGTTGCCGGGGATCCCGAACGCGCGCACGTACAGCGGCCTCGGCAGGCGCGCCATCGGCGGCACCGCATAAGGATCACCCGATTGTCCCGCCAGCAACATAAGACGTCCTCCGAAGGTCATTGCACGAACGAGCGCGATGCTACCGTGGCGGCTCTTCTTTCACACGGCTTCCGTTCATGAGCGCTCACACCCGCACCACCCGCAAGACCGTCACCGCGATCCGCTCGACCAAAGGCATCGGCAGCCTCGTGTCGCTGACCGCGTATTCCGCGCCGATGGCGAAGCTCGTCGACGAAGTGGCCGACGTGATCATCGTCGGCGACTCCGTCGGCATGGTGCTGTACGGGATGCCCGATACGTTGCGCGTCACGCTCGACATGATGATTGCACACGGTGCGGCCGTCGTGCGCGGCGCCGCGCAGGCGTGCGTCGTCGTCGACCTGCCGTTCTCGACCTACCAGGAATCGCCCGCGCAGGCCTATCGCTCCGCCGCGCGGCTGCTCGCCGAAACCGGCGCGCAGGCCGTGAAGCTCGAAGGCGGCAGCGAGATGGCCGACACGATCCGCTTCCTGACCGGGCGCGGCATTCCGGTGATGGCGCACGTCGGCCTCATGCCGCAGCAGGCCAACGCGACGGGCGGCTTCCGCGCGCAGGGGATGGACCCGCGTTCGGCCGCGCAGGTGTTCGACGCCGCGTGCGCGGCCGAGCGGGCCGGTGCGTTCAGCGTCGTGATCGAAGGCACCGCGGAAGCGCTCGCGCGCCATCTGACCGAAACGCTGACGATCCCGACGATCGGCATCGGCGCGTCGCCGGCATGCGACGGGCAAGTGCTCGTGACCGAGGACATGATCGGCGCATTCGATGCGTACACGCCACGCTTCGTGAAGCGCTACGCCGATGCGAACGCAGTGATGCGCGATGCGATCCGCCAGTACGCGCACGACGTGCGGCAGCGCGTGTTTCCGGAGCCCGCGCATTGCTTCGGGTACGGCAAGCCGCTGCAACTCGCGGATGCAGCCGCGCCTGCGGCTGCGTGATGTGTGATGTGTGATGCGTGACGCTTGATGCGTGGCGAACGATGCGGTCACGTCACGTGCGCTTGCGCATCGCATGCGCGACCCGCGCATTCGCTTCGAATTTCGCGCGATGCGTCGAGAAGAACGTCCGCACGTTGCGGACGTTCGATGCGCCCGTGAAGAGCCGACGCGCGAATTCGTCGTATTCGGCGACGTCGGCCAGATCGGCCACCACCACGAAATCGGGCCCCGGCGACACGCGGTAGCACTGCGTGACGGCCGGCTCCGCACAGACGTAGGTTTCGAACGCATCGTAGTCCTCGGCCGTCTGGCGATCGAGGCTGATCTCGATCAGCGCGGTGACGGCCGTGCCGATCGCGACCGGGTCGAGCACCGCGACCTGCCGGCGAATCACGCCGGCTTCCGTCAGCCGCCGCACGCGGCGCATGCAGGTGGGCGGCGACGACAGCGCGCGCTCGGCCAGTTGCAGGTTCGACACCGACGCGTCGTCCTGCAGGATCGCGAGGATGCGCAGGTCGAGATCGTCGAGGGTGATGCCGGCCATCGGCGGCTCCTTCCGGTCAGGATGTGAAATTTAATTTCAATATGATAGACGATCCACCGTTCATTTCACTTCCGTTAATTTTTTGAAATTTAATTCCATTCCACTGGTTCTACCATCGCTCTCACTGGTCCAGACGGGACATTTACGGAGCGCGATATGTGTGGAATTGTCGGGGCGGTCGCCCAACGGGACATCCTGCCGAACCTGGTCGACGGCCTGAAGCGGCTCGAATACCGCGGCTACGATTCGTGCGGCGTCGTGGTCTACCGCGACCGGGCGCTGGCGCGCGCCCGCAGCGTCGATCGGGTGGCCAACCTGCAGCGCGAGATCGCCGAGCATGCGTTGTCGGGTTACACGGGCATCGCGCATACGCGCTGGGCCACGCACGGCGCGCCCGTTACGCTCAACGCACATCCCCACTTCTCGCCGAGTGACGCCAATGCACGCATCGCGCTGTCGCATAACGGGATCATCGAGAACTGCGATCAGCTGCGTGCGGAGCTGCAGGCACATGGCTACGTGTTCGCCAGCCAGACCGATAGCGAAGCGATCGCGCATCTCATCGACCACCTGTACGACGGCGATCTGTTCGACGCGGTCCGGCGTGCGGTTGCACGCCTGCGCGGCAGTTATGCGATCGCGGTGATGTGCCGCGACGAGCCGCACCGGATCGTCGGCGCGCGCGACGGGATGCCGCTCGTCGTCGGTGTCGGCGAAGGCGAGAATTTTCTGGCGTCCGATGCGATCGCGCTGTCGGGCATCACCGATCGCATCGCGTATCTGGAGAACGGCGATGTCGCCGACATTCAACTGCATCGCTACTGGATCGTCGATGCGAACGGCCAGCGCGTCGAGCGCGCGGTGCAACGCGTCGCCGCGCATAGCGGCGCGGCCGATCTCGGGTCGTACCGCTACTACATGCAGAAGGAGATCTTCGAGCAGCCGCAGGCCGTGGCCGATACGCTGCTCGATGTTTCGTCGATCATGCCCGAGCTGTTCGGCGACGGCGCGTGGCGTGTGTTCAACGACGTCGATTCGGTGCTGCTGCTCGCGTGCGGCGGCAGTTATCACGCGGCACTGACCGCGAAGTACTGGATCGAGAGCATCGCGAAGCTGCCCGCGAGCGTGGAAATTGCCAGCGAGTTTCGTTATCGCGACAGCGTGCCGAATCCGCGCACACTGGTTGTCGCGGTGTCGCAGAGCGGCGAAACGGCCGATGTGCTCGGTGCCGTGCATGTCGCGAAGAAAAGCGGGATGACGCATACGCTCGCGATCTGCAACGTCGCGACGAGTGCGCTGATGCGTGAATGTGCGCTGCAGTTCGTCACGCGTGCGGGGATCGAGATCGGGGTGGCTTCGACGAAAGCGTTCACGACGCAGCTGGTTGCGTTGTTCCTGCTGACGTTGTCACTCGCGCAAGTGCGCGGGCGCTTGAGCGACGACGAGGAGAAGGCCCATCTGCGCGCGCTGCGGCACCTGCCCGATGCGATGTCGAAAGTGCTCGCGCTGGAACCGCAGATCATGGCGTGGTCGGAATTGCTCGCACGACGCGACAACATGCTGTTTCTCGGGCGCGGCATGCATTATCCGATTGCACTCGAAGGCGCGCTGAAGATGAAGGAGATTTCCTATATTCACGCGGAGGCTTATCCGGCCGGCGAGCTGAAGCATGGGCCGCTGGCGCTCGTCAGCAACGAGATGCCGGTGATCGCGGTTGCGCCGAACGACATGCTGCTCGAAAAGCTGCGGTCGAACATGCACGAGGTCAGCGCGCGGAATGGCCGGCTGTTCGTGTTCGCGGATGTGGACTGCGGACTCGTGCCGAGTGAGGGGATCGAGGTGATTCGGCTCAATGAGTACTACGGGCCGCTGTCGCCGATTTTGCATACGGTGCCGATGCAGTTGCTGGCGTATCACGCGGCGCTCGCGCGGGGGACGGATATCGATAAGCCGCGGAATCTGGCGAAGTCGGTGACGGTGGAGTGAGAGGGGCGTTTTCGTGTTCCTATTGAACGTGCGTCGGCTCTGGCGAGCCGAACATGACCCTGTCTAAGTTGTCGCGTGTCGTCACCATCCACTTGCTCGAACGTCGCGCAATGGCCGGGGCTGCTCACGGTCTGGGTTATTAGTAACCTGGTTGCGCATGCGTCACGGAGCATGGCCCGCGCTGGAAATAGATAATCACCTCCATTAACTGTATAAATATACAGCAAAAACTCTATACTACGAGGGTTGAACTGCGGGGATTGTGTGCCGCCACTTTCGAGCATCGAGAAAGCGCGAGCACATGACAGGAGCATGGCTATTTCGCAGCAACCACTGGAAGCCCGATAAAATCGCAGCCAAATTGAGAGGTCGAATAATGAGCGGTGGGCAAAGCAAGATTGAGTGGACCGAGCGCACGTGGAACCCAACGGTTGGGTGCACGAAAATTTCTAAGGGCTGCAAGAACTGCTACGCCGAAGGCATGGCGAAGCGATTGCACGCCATGGGCACTCCTGGCTACGAGAACGGATTCAAACTGACCATTCTGCCGAATCGCTTGGACGAGCCGTTGAAACGCAAGAGTCCGACGGTGTATTTCGTCAATTCGATGTCCGACCTGTTCCACCGCTCGGTTCCCGATGCGTACATCACGCAGGTATTTGACGCGATTCGCGCGTGCCCGCAGCACACGTTTCAGATTCTCACGAAGCGCGCTGAGCGTCTCGCGAGCTACTGCAGCCGTCGTGATATTCCGGCAAACGCCTGGCTCGGTGTGACCGTAGAGGACCGTCGGTATGGGGTACCTCGCATCGATGAGCTGCGCGCGGTGCAAGGCGGTGTGCGCTTTCTGTCCGTCGAACCGCTCCTCGAGGACCTCGGAACACTGAATCTCGAGAACATTGACTGGGTCATCGTCGGCGGAGAATCCGGTGCGAAGGCGCGCCCGATGCTCGAAGAGTGGGTGCAGAACGTCAAGATCCAGTGCGAGGAGCAAGACGTGAAGTTCTTCTTCAAGCAATGGGGTACATGGGGCAGCGATGGCGTACGTCGCTCCAAGGGCGCGAATGGGCGGCTCCTCGAAGGACGCACTTGGGACGATATGCCCGACCACGCGCGGCTTACGTGAAGATGTTTCGCTGCGGCGAGTATTCGATGATGTCGGAGGGTTTGTAGTGCTTTGACGGCCGCCGCACTCTGTCGTCTTTATTCGACACCACGATACTCCCTGACGTGTGCAAACCCCGGATAACCATTTGCAGCCGAGTTTCGTCTGCAATAGTGTTGGAAATGTGGTCGGTGAGGAGTTGTCGAACGGTGAGTGGCTGCTGCCGGCCTGACAGAACGCGGCCGAGGTCTTCCTTCAATGTCTCGATGCAGAGCTCTGCCCCACCAGCATCGAAGAGGATAGACTGACCGGTATATTGCTCGTCTCGTTTCGGGTCGTAGCCAAGCATGAAGAGCCCTGGCTCGAGTTCGTGTCCAAACTCGCTCGAGTGCGCCCAGTGCAGCGACTTCATTACATCGTGGGCCTTGTACTGCTGCGACAAGTGTACGAGCCAATAGCTCCACGGATTTGCCGAGTCTGGCCGAACAAAGAACAGCGTCATGTACGGCGCGCCTGTCTCAGCTTTAATGCCATGCGCGACGTAACGTTGGAGTGCCGCTCGTCCAGACTCCGCCTTGATTTGCCCCAGTTGCCCCCAAGGGATGTACTGCTCAATGCCGATACTGCGAACGGCCTTCCGATTTGCCTCTCTGTCGCTAATGTAGGTGAGGAGTGAGTCGACATTAAAGGTCATGATGACTTCGGCGTTCGGCAGCTCGGTCATCAGCCACCGAAGCTTGTTCATCGGAACGGCGTTGTAGCTGTACTGGTCGAGCAGAAAAATCGCCCGACCGCCGCCTCGTCGTGCTTTGATGCGCTCGACGATTCTCGGCAGTTCATCGAGAAATCCACCGTTCAGCACTTTCGACCGCTCGAAGTCCTGCTGTGCGATGGCGCCCTCAGCTCGCCGCCTTTCCAAATGTTGACAGAGATACTCCGCAGATTCCCGCTTTTTCTCCACGAAGAAAAACTCCGTGTCCACTTCGCGCAGTGTGCGTCGACCAACATTGAGAGCGGCTCGCGCCAGATGCGCCCCCCGCATCATAAGCAGAGGCGTACCATCAACCGATTTGGCCTCTTCATTGAGGTATTCCCCACCGCCGGCAAACCCGTCAACCAACGTCAAAGTTAGTTTGGGCATCGTCGGCAAACTCATCAGGGTTTCGATGTATTGCTGAACATACTCTTCGACGATCGAATGCTTAACAGCACTGTGCTGGTCAAGAAGCGGCGGCGGATGTCCGACCTGCCAGAAATACTTGTCTTCTGTCTTTGCCATTCTTGGTGTAATGCGGGGCTCTTGGTCTCTCGAAAGATTATCAGGTTTTAGTAAATATTTCTAAAAAACGGCATACTATCCGACACCCCCATTAAGCTCCTCCAAAATACGGGACAAAAGCGTGTCCAAAAAAAATGACGACGAGACAGTCATCGACCCGGTTGATGGCCTGCCGGTCATGAAGGTTGGTCCTTGGTCCGAAGACAAACACGTGGCGCTGTCCCGTTATGTCGACGCAGCCCGAAAAGCTCGCGCAAAATGGCCATATGCCTCGTTTATCGACCTTTTTTCGGGGCCAGGGCGAGTCATGAACCGTGAATCGGGGGTTATCTCTGATGGCGGTGCGCTATCTGCTTGGCGTATATCGGAACGCGGTGGAGCGCCGTTCGACGAGATATACATCGCCGATGCCGATGCTGTAAGCGTGGAAGCTTGTAGCTCGCGACTTCGCACCGCAGGCGCCAAAGTGCAGGCACGCGTGGGCAACGCATCCAAAACCGTTGACTGGGTGCTCGAGATGCTTCCGAGGGGATTACATTTCGCCTTCCTCGACCCATTCAACATCGAGCACTTGGATTTCGAAATTATCCGCAAGCTTGCGGCTCGGCCGAACATCGATCTCCTGATTCATTTCAGCGTAATGGACGTTCAGCGAAACATCGGTGTCGACTTCAATCTGGCCAGCTCAAGATTGGATGCAGCTGCGCCGGGGTGGCGCAACAATTTGCGGCTGAAAGAGGTTCCCAAGCGCGAACAAGTCGGTGTGTATTTGGAGTATTGGGAATCGCTCGTCACGGACCTGACAAAGATGCAGGTTGCCCAATCCAAGCCGCTATTCGTCAACATGAACAAGGGACCACTATATCGCCTCATCCATCTTGCCCGTCATCCGCTTGCTACGAAACTTTGGAATGACGCTGCGTTGCCGACATCGCGCCAGCAATCGCTGCCTGGAATGTGATTACTAGGCGTGCGGATGCTGTCGTCAGTCGCGACTCGGACGAGAGGTGCCGCGACCTATACACGTTTCGCCGACTGCCCCCATCGCCACATGCGTGACCGAGTACTGACGAGAGTCAAAGCCGATACTTTTGAAATTGCGTGACTCGAGCACGGTCGTGGCGCTGGCTTGCTGTGCTAGGAGCAAGCCTAGTAGATGACGACATGTAGATGGGGATTTTGCAAAGCCCTAGGGAAAACCAGCGCCTTTGGGGAACACTGTTAGAACCTGCCACTCGTCAGTAGATACGGCACCACCACAAACGCCTCATCCAACAGCCGCTCTCCGCTTCAATTCCGCAGACAACTCAACCCGCCCGCACGAAATGATGCTCCACCCTCGTGCGGAGCACGCCATCCAGCGCGGCAAGCCGTTCGCGCAGCCGCACCGCCTGCCCTTCCGTCATTTCGCCGAGCACGATCTTTTGCTCGAGAACGTCGCCACAGCGGGTGATGGCCCATCGATCGACGGTCGCCGTTTCGCCTTCGAGCACAGCAGCCGCGGTCGAAACGATGCCCGGATTCCGTCTCGATACGAGATGAACCGTGTGCGTCAACGTGAAACCGGGAAGGAACTGCGACCAGTCTTCACAGACGGTCGGGCGGGAAGCGGAGGAAACTTGGCTCATGGTTGCTCCGGATGAGTGGTGATCGAACCGGTGCCAGCCATGCTGCTCCCGTTTCGTTGCCGTGAATCGGCCGCATCGCCTCAAAGGCGTCCACCTTGCCCGGGAGGGCAGGTTGGCGTCGGAAAACCCGACTCTGGATGCTTGATTTCTTACGTTCGACATTCCGAACGTGGGTTCATTATACTGAAAAACGGGCGTCGGGCAAGAAGCCGCAAGAAAGTGGCGCTTCGAGCGGATATGGCTTCACCGATCCGGCCCTTATCGGCGAATCGACGGCAAGCGCCGTAGCAGTCGTACCGAGCCTGTCCGCGTTTTCATGGACGAGACGGTTGAACAACAGGCTAACCACGTGCCTGCATCAACCACTCGCCGAAACCCGCTACTTCGACAAACCCAGCTTCTTCGACACCACGACGCCGCTCGACGGACTCACCAGCTGGATGTCATGGAGATCCACGTGCAACGTGGAGATCCGCGTCGTAATGTCCGTCGGCTCGTCGATACTCGGATCGGCATGTTCGGTTTGTTCGGTCAGGTAAGGCCGAACCAGGCGTCCGGAAAAAACGAGCGCGAAGTTGCCCTGCGTTTTGGCGTACTCGGCGGGTGAAAGCCGCATGCGGCTACGAACCGTGGTCTTTTTGCCTTGCCCGGAATCGAGTTCGATGATCTCGACGTGCTGGATGTACCCTTTTGCCTTCGCTTCGGGCGCAATCACGAGCCCGCGCCCTCGTGGCCCCGTCGTGACCTTGCTGAGCAGGATGCCCGTCCGGTCGTCGCGCTCCCCATCGAACAGGTCGACGTCCAGCGTCAACAGGTGCCGCCGTGACCGGTACCTCACGCCGTACCGCACCGGCACCACGAACGTTACGTCACGATCCAGATTGACGGCCGCCAGGTCGGGATTCGGCGCATGCCGGTCGGCCGCGTCGGAGACCAGGCCACGAACCCGGTCGCGCAACGAAGGCGCGAGCGTGCTGACGTGCAGTTTCTTCAACGCATCCCGGATTACAACCGGGTCGTCGCCGACAATCGGTCGCGCCGGCGACGTGTCGTGATTGACAGCCGACGCGATGCGCGTCGTGCCGTCGGCAGCCTCCGCCTCAGCATGCGCCGCGACTGTCGCCAGCATCGTCGTCAGGGCAACGATGCACGCGACGCTCGAGCGACCCAATTTGGATTTCCGGTGAAACACGACGAACTCCTGATGTGCTTGCAGATCGATCAACGACGAGCACTATAGAGTGGAATGATCGGCAGCGCACCCGCCGCGTGAAATTCACCGATGGCGGGCGCCCCATCATAGGATCATCGTCGGCGAGGCGGCAGGTCAATGGGCAACACTACCGTGTTGCCCGGACGACAACAACCGACGGGAAGCGAGCAGCGGCGCCCATCGGGAATCCGCAAACGGATCCCCGCCGTCCTCCTGACGATTCGCTGCACGCGCCCGCGAGCCTCGTCTCGAATACCCTCGACACCCCACCCGAAGATCCCCGTCTGCCGCCGATCGAACACCCCATTCACGCGCGGACGGCAGTGCGCGCCGCACCTGAGGCGGCCGCAGCGACCAGGAAGTCCGTTGGCGGGCTGACCTTGACATCGGATCCGCCCGCCACCTTCCTCAAAACACCGTATGCAACCCGAGCCGCGCCACGGCCTGACTCGCCGAACTCGATGCGCCATTCGGATCCAGCACGCCATTCACCTGCGCGTTCGCGCCGCTGTTTGCCCGCTGATAATCGGCCGACACGTACACCATCGTCCGCTTCGACAACAGGTACTGAAGCGCCACGCTGACCTGATGCGCGTGGTTGTCGTTCACCGCTTCATTCCCCTTCATGTACATGTACTTCGCGCCGAGGACGACATCCGGCCTGATCCGCCACAGGCCGCCGGCTTCGGCCATCCACACGGCGGCATCGTTGAACGAATTCCGCACGGTGGTCATCAATGCAGTCGCCTTCACGACACCGAAGTCGTAGTGCATGCCGACGCCCCAGTTGCGCACGCTGGTCGACGGCACGCCCGGCGCCGGGCCGTACTTCTCGTTCGTGTAGGCCGCGCCCACGCCGAACGGCCCCATTTCATAGTTCACCCCGGCGCTGACGGCGTTGTCCGCGCCGACCGAGCCGGCCACGCCGCCGAACGCATACATCACGCCGCCCGAGAAACCCGCGACCGTCGGCAAACTGTATTTGACCGAATTCGCGATCGGCTTGCTGCCTGCGGTGCGGTCCCAGTCGAACGCACCGGTCGGGTTGTCAGGAAGCGCGAGCCGCTGGAACGGGCCGTTCCGGAAACCGTACAGTCCCGAGATGTCCCTTCCGATCGCATTCCCCTTGTTGAAGAGCGCATCGACCATGAAGTCGTATTGATTGCCCAGCGTGATGCTGCCGAACCGGTCGCTGTCGATGCCCACGTAGGCGTTCCGCCCGAAAATCCCGGTTCCGACGATGCTGCCGTTCGCCATCGAGAACTGGTTCACGAGCGCGAACGTCGCGTGATACCCGCCGCCGAGATCTTCGGTGCCGCGAAAGCCGAAGAGGTTGGGCGCGTAGATACCGTCGTCGAACTTGACGTTCTTTCCGCCGCCCTCGTTGCTGACATACGAGATGCCGGAGTCGATCAGACCGAACATCGTCACACTGCTCTGCGCCCATGCGCCTTGCGCGACGGCGAGAATCGCCACTGCTCCAAACCTGAGTTTCATGTTGTCTCCGTCTTTTTTATGGAAATACGAGTCCGTCACCGCGCCGGATCGCGGGTGATCGCTCATTGCTTCGTGGAAATTCGCCTTGATTCAGGCAGTTACATCAACACCGGAAATATGATTAGCTTTACTGATTTATAAACACGAACTTGATGATGCGAACCCGCGAGTCAATTGCCTCGAAAAATGACCCGCGCAGCGGCATCCACTTCGACCGCCACGGCTTCCAGTCCAGCCCCCGTGCACGGTCCGTCGATGCAAACCCCATCGTCGAAGCGAAACAGCGCGCTGTGATGCGCGCACATCAGCACCTGCGACCGATAGCAGGAAACATTGCCCGGCACGAAATCGAGCGGTACGGAGAAATGCGGGCAACGATTCACATACGCCCATACCTGCTCACCCCGCCGCACCACGATGACGGGACGCCCGATGCACGCTTCGTCGACGACCCGCGCGCCGCCGTCGGGCACCTCGGACACGCGGCAGAGTTGTCTCGCTTCCATTGCTCACACCCTCTGCTCGGGGTTGCCGAGGCTCCAGTCCCACGGACGCACTTCCACGCGCGAAAACAGTCCTTCCTTCACATACGGATCGTTCCCGACGAACTGCATCACCGCCTGGATGTCGTCGGCCTCGACGACGAGCAGCGTGCCGTTCATCGCGTCCCCTTGAGGGTCGAGCGTCGGCCCGCCGAGCCGCACCACCACGCCGTGCTCGGCAGCCGAACGCAGATAGGTCCGGTGAATCGGCCGCATGCGGTCGCGCACGTGGCGCATGCCGGGCTGGTCCGTCGCAAATACCGCGAAAAATCGAGCCATGACGATCAGCTCCGGTCGATGGGGTCATTCATCACGTCTTTCTCCGTTGGCGCATCGGGCCGCTCAACGCGGCGCACGCCCTTCCCATGCATCCTGAAGCAACGCACGAATCGCCGCGCGCTCGATCGGCCGCGGATTCGCATACGGGTTCTTGCACGCGAGATCGGCGGCTTCGTCCAGGCCTGCCTCCGGCATCCCGATGTCGGCGAGCGCCGGCGCGATACCGAGCTGCTCGTTCAGCCTGAACAGCAGCGGGCCGGCATCGGCCGCGTCGTTCCCGCCCAGTGCCCGCGCAACGCGGCGCAGCGCATCGGGCGCCGCAGCATGGTTGTAGTGCGCGGTATGCGGCAACATCGCCGCGTGCGTCTGCGCGTGCGGCAGGTTGAACGTGCCGCCGAGCGTGTGACAAAGCTTGTGGTGCAACGCCATGCCGACCGCACCGAGGCAGGTTCCGGCAAGCCACGCGCCATACAACGCACGACTGCGCATCGTTCGATCTTCCGGATCGCGCACCACCACGGGCAACGCTTCGCCCAGCGCGCGAATCGATTCTTCGGCCATCAAGCTGATCACCGGGTTCGCGTCTTCCGCATAGAGCGCCTCGACCGCATGCGCCATCGCATTGACGCCCGACGCCGCCGAAATGCCCGGCGGCAGCGACAACGTCAGCGACGGGTCGTACAGCACGGTACGCGGCAGCACGCGCACGTCGCGCCCGGTGCGCTTCAGCCGGCCTTCCGTGAGCCCGTAGATCGGCGTCATCTCCGAGCCCGCGTACGTCGTCGGCACGGCCAGGATCGGCAGCGACGATTCGAGCGCAATGGCCTTGCCAAGCCCGATCGTCGACCCGCCGCCGATCGCGATGCAACAGTCCGCGCCCAGCTCCGCGGCCATCTCGCGCGCCGCGCGCGCGACTTCGACCGGCACGTGCATGACGGCCTGCGCACACACGCCGGCCGCGCGCTCGCCGAGTACCGCTTTCACCCGGTCGGCGAGATGCCGCTGCTCGGGCGTCGACAGAATGAGCGCGCGGCTGGCGCCGAGCGTCGACAGCTCGTCCGGCAGCCGGTCGAGCGCGCCCCATTCGAACACCACGCGGGAAGGTGTGCCTTGATAGACGAAGCGCTCCATGAAAGCCTCAGCGCTTGAAGTGCGGCGGCACGTTGCCGTCGACGTTGACCCACACCGAGCGCGCCTCCGTGTAGTCGTGCATGGCCTCGAAACCCATCTCGCGGCCATAGCCCGACTTGCCGACGCCGCCGAACGGGCTGCCCGGATTGACGCGCTTGTAGCAGTTGATCCAGCACATGCCCGCATTGATCTGCGACGCCATCTTGTGCGCACGCGAGAGATTCTGGGTCCAGAGGCCGCTGCCGAGCCCGTATTCCGTTGCATTGGCGATGGCGAGCGCTTCTTCGTCGCTGCCGAAACGCAGCACCGTGACGAACGGGCCGAACACCTCCTCCTGCGCGACGCGGTCGCTCGCGCTCTTCGCCTCGATGATCGTCGGACGCACGTAGTAGCCGTTGGCGAGCGCCGGATCCTGCGGTGCGCTGCCGCCCGTCAGCACGCGGCCACCCTGCTCGCGCGCGGCGTCGACATACGACAGCACGCGATCGAGGTGCTGCTTCGACGTCAGCGGGCCCATTTCCGTATCCGGATCGAGCGGATTGCCGATCCGGATCGACGACGCGAGCGCGACGAATCGCTCGAGGAACGCGTCCGCGATCCGTTCGTGCAGCACGAGGCGCGAACCCGCGATGCACGCCTGCCCCTGGTTGTGAAAGATCGCCCACGCAGCGCCGTTGATCGCCGCGTCGAGGTTGGCATCGTCGAACACGATGTTCGCGCCCTTGCCGCCCAGCTCCAGCTGAACGCGCTTCAGGTTGCCCTGCGACGCTTCGACGATCCGCCGGCCGGTGGCCGTCGACCCCGTGAACGCGATCTTGCCGACGCCCGGATGTTCGGCGAGCCGCTGGCCGGCCGTATGGCCGTAACCGGGGACGATATTGACGACACCCGCGGGGAACCCGACTTCGGCCATCAGCTCGACGATGCGCAACGTCGACAGCGGCGTGATTTCCGACGGCTTGAGCACCACCGTGTTGCCGGCGGCCAGCGCCGGGCCCATCTTCCAGCTCGTGAACATCAGGGGGAAATTCCACGGCACGATCTGGCCGACGACGCCGATCGGCGCGCGCTGCACGTAGTTCAGGAAGCCGGTCTCGACCGGAATCACCGAGCCCTGCAGCTTGTCGGCCATGCCGCCGAAATAACGGAAGCAGGCGGCCGTGCGCGGCACGTCGAGCGAACGCGAATCGCGAATCGGGTGGCCGGTGTCCAGCGATTCGAGCTGCGCCAGCTCCTCCGCGTTGGCTTCGATCGCGTCGGCCAGGCGCAGCAGCAGACGGCCACGTTCGGCCGCCGGCAGCGCCGACCATTTGGGAAACGCGCGCGTCGCGGCGTCGACGGCCAGATCGACGTCCGCCGCGGTGGCTGCCGCGATCTTCGCGATGACGGAGCCGTCGTGCGGGTTCAGCACGTCGATCGTGCCGCGGTCGACGGCGTCAACGAAGCGCCCGTCGATGAAGAGTTGGGTTTGCATGAATCGTCCTCGGTGTATGGCTAAAGCAGTCGCTGACGCGCGGCTCAGAATGCGATCGGATACGGCGCGAGCTCGCCGCTCTCGTAGCGTTGCGGCAGGTTCGGCGTCGCGTTTTCCCAGACCAGCAGCATCGATCGCTTCGTCGAGTAGCCCTGGTGCCGGATGTCGGCCGGCATCGCGCAGATGTCGCCGGCGCGCATCGTGACGCGTGCGCGCGGCGCGCCGGTGTTCTTGTCGCCGATGTCCCACACGATTTCGTCGGACAGTTGCAGGAACCATTCGACGCGGTCGTTGCCATGGAACACCGGCAGGATGAATTCCTCGGTGGTCGGGCAGAACAGGCTGCGCCCGCACACCGACGTGACCGACGGATTCCACGTGACGTCCGAGCGCGACAGGTACTTGAACAGGTTGAATGCGTGCAGTTCGCCTTCGAAGCCCGGCTCGACATGCACTTCCGGCTCGTCCTGCGCGACGTCGAGGAACGCACGGTTGACCGGCAGCTCGTCGCGCAGCGGCGAATCGCCTTCGAGGCCCGGCATGCGGCGCGTCGCGATGCGCGTGCGCTCGATCGCCGCGCCGTTTTCACCGTGCTTGCGCCCGAATGCGGTGCCCGTTTCCTCCGGCGCCGCGAACGGGTCGAAGCCTTCGTTCGTCCAGTCGTGCAGCATCGCCTTGAAGGTCGCCATGATCGTCGGCGTTTCGAAGGTCTCGGTGTAATCGACACCGGCGTCCTTCAGGATGCCGTTGAACGTGCCCGCATACATGTCGACCTTGCCGTAGTGATTGCGCGTGCCGAACACGTGATCGAAGTTCACCCAGCCGTAGAAGAAGCCCCATGCGACGTCGCGCATCATCGCGCGCAGGAACGCGTCCGCCGGCATCGCGTGCGTGCGGGTCTGGCCTTTCGCGGGCCAGCTGATCTTCACGAAGTATTCGTCGCGCTGGAATTCGAATGCGCCGAGCTGGAAGCGGCGGTAGCCGGTCACGGCATCGGCTTCGGTCGATCGCACCAGATCGGCGGCAAAGCCCGTGGACGGGTCGAGGGTTTCGAGGGTGGCCATAACGTGTCTCCTGGGATAGTCGAATGAGGTGGTCAGTGCAGGCAGATCTCGGCCCACTTCTCGACGGACAGCTCGCCGAGGATGGTCTGCACGAGCGCGACGCCCGGCCGGCTCGCGGTGAAGCGATAGGCGCAGCCGGCCGGCAGCAGCGCCTGATGGCCCTGGCGCAAAACGACGTACCCCATGTTCCGGCCGGCCGGTTGCTCGCCTGCGCTCACGGTGCCGCGACCCGATGCCGGCGGGTTGTCGAGCTTGATGAATTCGATCCGGACTTCGCCGTCCATCTGGATCGTGAACTCGTCGTGAGCACACGCGAACCACGGCGACTGGCCGTCGGTCCTCAACACTTCGATCACGTATTCGAGATTCTTGCCGGCGACGACCTTTTCATAAGGGGCCGACTTCGACGCCACCTCGAAGACATTCGAGAAGGCGTAGTGCTGCGCGCTGCCGCTGGTGATTTCGATCTCGCCCTTCCGGTAACCATCGAGCGAGCCGAAGACGGTGTGGAATGCCGTGCTGGTCATTTCTGTCTCCTGAGTTGAACCGCTTGTTGGATTCCACTCTAGGGGCAAGGGACAGCAGCAACAAGGCAACGGACGGCGATTACGGCATTTGCGTTTCGCGAATAATCCGCCGGGTTCAACGCACCCAGCCGCGCTCCAGCAGCGGGAGATCCCACAGGGGCTCGTCGCCGATGTATTCGGCGAGGAATTCGACCAGCGCCTTCACCTTCAACGCCTGTCGCTGCGTTGCGGGATAAACGGCGGCGAAGCTCAGCGGCGCGAGCTGATAGTCGGTGAGGATCGGCACCAGACTGCCCGCGACGAGCGCGTCGCTCGCCACGAGCGTGGGCAAGCAGACCACGCCGCCTCCCGTCAGCGCGTATTCGCGCAACAGGTGAACGGAGTTCGAGCGAATCATGCCCGGCAGCTCCATTTCGACGACCTCGTCGCCGCGCGTCATCGTCCAGCGGTTGCGCGACGGATAGCCCGAGTACAGCGCCGTGGTGTGCTGCAGCAGATCGCGTGGATGTTGTGGTGCACCATGCGCGTCGACGTACGCGGGCGCCGCACAAAAGAGACGCCGGACCGTGAACAGCCGCCGCTCGATCAGCGATTCGGAAATCGGCGGGAAGATCTGGAACGCGATGTCGAACCCTTCTTCGACAGGGTCCACGACACGGTCATTGACGATGATGTCGAGCTGGATGCCCGGGTAGCGCTGATTGAATGCGGCCAGCGGCACGCCGAAGTGATCGAGCGCGAAGCCGGGCAGCATCTGGATGCGCAGCCGCCCGGTCGGCGTCGCGCGAAGCTCGCGCATCTGGTCCGTCAGCTCGTTGACGCGCCCGACCACCTCCGCGCATTCGCGATAGAACGCCTCACCCACTTCGGACAGGCGCACGTGGCGCGTGCTGCGATGGAACAGTGGCGCGTTGACGAACTTCTCGAGCTGCTGGATACGGTTCGTCACGACCGAACTCGTCACACCCAGTTGCCGCGCAGCCTCGGCGAAGCTGCTCGCCTCGGCCACTCTCACGAATGCTTCGATGCTCAGGAACCGGTCCATGCCCCGCCCTTTTTCGACAGCGAAAACGGCAGTCTACCTGTGCGGGTATCGGGTTGTGTCATGCGAAAGGCGTCACAGTGTCGCCAAATCGATGTCAATCGCAGGACGCACCGGCATTACCGCGATTGCTCTCCGGTTGCCAGTTCCGGCCGCACGACCGCGCGGCGCTGCAACACGGCCGGTGCGGTTTCCTTCAGCAACAGACTGACCACGATGCCCAGCACGACCGCGCACATCGGCAGCCACAGAATGTTCTGGATGCCAAAGTGTGCGGCGACATAGCCGCCCATCGCCGGCGCGATGCCGCCGCCGAAGATCTCGCCGACGCCGACCACCACGCCGATGGACGTCGACACGAGGCCGACGGGTGCGGCCTCGGTCGCCACCGGGCCGGACAGCAGCGACACGAGCCCGAGCGTGAAGAACGATGCGACGAACAGCACGCCGAACAGCGCCAGCGGCTGCGGGCCGAGGCCGCGGAAGAGGTAGAGCATCACGGCCGTTCCGGCAAAGCCGACGATGCTCGCGATGCGGCGCCCGACCAGGTCGGACAGCCCCGGCAACCCGAACTGCCCGAGAAAACCGCCGAAGCCGATCGCCGACACGACGAGGCCCATCTTCTGCGTGCCGAGCGACAGGTAATCGGTCAGGTACAGCGGCAGCAGTGCACCGAGCACGAACACGCCGGTCATCGCGCAGCACAGCGCGGCCATCGCCACGAGGATGTTGCGGCTCTTGAGCACATGGCCGAGCGATGCCGGCGCATGTTCCGACGCGACTTCCTGCGCGACCTTCGGCTCGCGGATCACGAAGAACATGATCGCGCCGAGGATCAGGCCGGGCACGGCCACCAGCGCAAAGACCCAGCGCCACGACACGAAGCCGAGCAGCTGCGTGGCGATGATCGGCGACAGCGCGAGGCCGAACAGCGCGAAGCCGCTTTGCTGCAGACCGAGGTTCAGGCCGCGCCGCCGCGGATGCGACGCATCGGCCGTCGCCGCGAAACTCGTCGGGCAGAACGAGCCCTCCGCGACGCCCATCAACCCGCGAATCGCCATCAGGCCGAGCAGCCCGCCCGCGAGCCCCGAGAAACCCGACAGCAGCGAGAACGCGAGGATCGCCGGAATCAGCACCTTCCGGCGGCCGACCTTGTCGGAGATGCCGCCCATCAGCGCCGCGAAGATGCCCCACGACAGGCCGAGCACGCCGATGCAATTGCCGACGTCCTGCGCGGTCAGGTTCAGGTCCTTCATGATCGAAGGGAACAGCGGCGCGATGAGCCAGCGGTCGAGGCCGACCAGCCCGAAACCGAGCGCCAGCAGCGTGACCGCTTTCCACTCGTATGAGGTATCCCACTCGTTTGCTTTCATGTCCGTCTCCGTGGACACAGGGTCGCCTGCGCGCGCCGGAGCGCCTGCGCATGAGCCAGGTCCGATGGTTTTTGTGTGCGATGTGAATCGCCGGGAAGCGCCGGCTTCCGCACCGGTTCGACGCATCGAATCCGGCCAGCCGACGGCACAACGATAGGTGCAAGGCGACGGATCGGGTATCGAACAACCGGCGAACGCGCCATTCGCGATATGCAAACAATCGGCAGCGGCGGACGGGAAGTGACGGTGGGACGGCGCGGAGAGAACGGTCGTGGGGGCGACGCGAAGCGCAATTGTGCGTCACGGGGGGAATCCCTCATGGACATCCGGGTGACCGGGTACCGGCCCGCTCACGTCCGACATGCACACGTTTCGGCGAGGGCGGTGCGCGCATGGTCGAATGGTCGACCCTGATACGCGCGGGCGACGTATTTCGTATGACAGAAGATGCGCTTTCGATCTTCGATCACGGCGGACTTTGACTCGCGCTCCAGAATCTTCGCGCTTATGCAGTTAGCCATCGCCAGCCGTGACAGAAACTGCCTCCTGCATTACCAAACCGAAAACGGCAAAATCGCTGTCAAGCAGATATACATACCCGGCGCAGGAACACGACCCTGCATGCACCGCTTTACGCACCTCAATTCCGCTTTATTCATTTCAAAATTAGGACAAGTCGAATCTCTAATTACTGGCATCCAATTCGATTCGACAGCACCGGCCACGAATACCGCCTTGGCACCACCCAGCAAGGAACAGCGACAAATACTAGCCCCGACGGCTCGACATAGGATTTTTCCAATTAAAACCAAATACCTCACAAAAATCACAAAATGTATAAAACCGTTTCCGGGTGAATTATTTTTCATCTCAAAATTTAAATAAACCTTATAAATCCCCATAGTTTGTTATTCTGCGCACCGAAATCACGACCACCACCGATTTACTTCACTGAAAGTCCGATTCGAAAAAACGGCGCGGACGTCGGAAAAGTAACGAGATTGCCGTTATGTCGATAGCAACAGCATTGCGAAACTTTGCGTCCGGTCTTGTCGACTGGAACAACCGGCCCGTCGCGCTGCATTTCGGGCAGGCGCAACACGCAATCGGTCATCTGCTGGCGCTTCATCACGCCGATATTCGCGAAGGATTGATGTCGGGAATCGACGGGCAGCTGACCTGCATATCCACCCACGATCATCTGGCGCCCACGCTGTTTCTCGGTCTGCCGGTGTCGGTCAGGCTGACGACCGACCGGGGCGACGTGCGGGCGATCAATGCGATCGTGTACGACGTGCAGGCCGGTCGATCCGACGGCGAATTGACCGTGTATCAGTTGCGCATTTGCGATGCGCTGTCGCTGATGGACCGCCGCATCAATTCCCGCGTCTTCCGGTCGCGCAACGTCATCGACATCCTCGGCACGCTGCTGAACGAATGGCGGCAACGCAGCCCCGCACTTGCGCGCGCGTTCGATTTCGACTTGTCGGGATTGCGATCGGAACGTTATCCGGCACGCGAACTGACGCGGCAGGTCAACGAGTCGGATGCCCGTTTCGTGCGCCGACTGTTGCGGCGCGAAGGCATCACCGTTTTTGCCAAGGCGTGGGCGGTCGACAACGCGCGCGGCTCGACCGACGAGCGGCCGATCCACACGCTCGTGTTCTGCGACGACCCGCTTCGATTGCCGGAATCGCCTGCCGGTACCGTGCGTCTCGATCCGCGCAATTCGGGAACCGCGCAACGCGATACGGTGACGTTGTTCGCACATCGTCAAAGCCTGTCCCCCGGCAAAGCCAGCCGTCCGTCGTGGGACTACAAGAAGGCGCGCATGGACGATTCCGCGATCGCGACGAGCATCGATCAAGGCGACGCCGGCAACGACCTGGCTGGATTGCTGACCGATGTCGCGATCGACATTCCGCACGTCGGCGATTCCTGGAACGATCACGACCGCATCACGCACGACCGCATACTCGCCCACCAGTTCGCGGCGGAGCGCTACGACGGTATCGGCAGCGTCCGCGACATGCCGGTCGGCTACTGGTTCACGCTGACAGGCGACCCCGAACTCGACATGAAGCCGGCCGAGCAGCGGCAGTTCGTCGTGACGTCGGTACGGCACGATGTCCGGAACAACCTTCCGAAAGACCTGACGAGCCGCGTGACCACGCTGTACGCGGCCAGCCGGAACCTCACGCAAGCCGCCCCAACCACGCCGGGCGATGCGTCGGAACAGGCGGACACGCGCTATGAGAACCAGTTCACGTGCGTGCGTCGCGGCGTGCCGCTCACGCCGTCCTACGATCCGGCAATCGACCTGCCACCGGCTCACCTGCTGACCGGCACGATCGTCGGCACGCAGGGTGAGGAAGTATTCTGCGATGCAGCCGGCCGCGTGCGCGTACGGATTCATGGCTTCGATCCGGTCGATCACGAGCACGCGCAAGGCGCCGGAACGAACGGATCGGCCGGCGACAGCGCACCGATACGCGTCGGGGCGAATCTGGCGGGCGGAAACTTCGGCACGCTGTTTCTGCCCCGCGTCGGGATGGAGGTCTTGCTGGGTTGCCTGTCGGGCGATCCGGATCGTCTGATCATCATCGGAGTGCTAAGCAATGGCGCGAACCCACCCGCGACGTTCACGCATACCGGCGCGCTGCCCGGCAACCGTTACGTGTCCGGGATCAAGACGAAGGAAATCAAGGGTGACCGGTACAACCAGCTTCGCCTGGACGATACGCCGTCGCAGATATCCGCGCAGTTGGCGAGCGAACACGCGCATACCCAGTTGAACCTCGGTTATCTGACGCAACCCCGCAAGGATGGACACGGCGCCGATCGGGGCGAAGGTGCCGAGTTGCGCACCGATGCCGCGGCGGCGTTGCGGGCGGCCCAGGGCATCTTGTTCTCGACCTATGCGCGCACCCGTGCGACCGGTGATCAGCTTGATCGCGATGAGCTGGTTCACTTGCTCGACGAGTGCGTGGCGCTGTTCAAATCGCTCGGCGACTATGCCGGCCAGCATGGCGGACGGGCCGCGGATACCGCCGGGCAGGACAAGATCGTCGATGCGTTCCGCAACTGGAAGCCCGACCTTGCGAATGCCGGTTCAGCCGGCGACGCGTCCGCCTTGATGGCGTTCGGCGCACAGGCAGGATCGCTGCACGTCACGCCCAGGACGCATGTCATGTATGCGGGCGAAAACATCGACCAGATTGCCCAGCGGCACGTGCAGGTCACCAGCGGCGAGCGCATCAATCTGCACGCTGGCCATGGCGTCGCGATGTTCGCGCATAGCGGCGGCGTGTCGGCCGTCGCGAATCAGGGAAAGGTGACGATCCAGTCGCAGGACGACGACACGCAGGTGGATTCCGCGAAGAACATCCAGTTGACCGCGGCCGGCGGCAAGCTTGCCGGCATGGCGAACGATCAGGTCGTGTTCGTCACGACGGGCGGTGCGTATCTGAAGCTGAACGGCGGCGACATCGAACTCGGTTGCCCCGGCACGTTCACGGTGAAATCGGCAGGCCATGCGTGGGATGGTCCGGCCAGCATGAGCACCGATATGCCGACGTTCGACCACGCCCCGCTCGGCCGTGTGACGAAACTCGTTCGTGCGACCGATGGCGATGCGGTGGCGGGTTTCGACGGGCAAATGCAGAGGGCGTCCGGGGCGCTGTCGAACCTGACCACCGACACGGCCGGCGAGCTGCCGGCAGTCCATGCCGACCAGTTCGAAACGCTGTCGGTGCAGTTCATCAAGAAGAATGGTTGAGACCATGACCGATTCGATTCTCGATCCTCGGCCGGTAGCGGGTGCGCACGTCCATGCACCGGCCACGACGACTGATGCTCCCGACGCTACGGCATCGCGCTCCACCCCACCGCCTATCGTCGTTGGCCGAACCCAAGGGCCGGTGTTGTTCGACAAGGACAAGCGGCTCATCTGCGTCAAGCAACTGCCGTTGCCCGGCGTCGTCATCTTCGTCCACGGCGTCAACTCCGAGGGCGAATGGTTCCAGGCGTCCGAAGCGGGATTGTGCAAGGGCCTGAATCGTCGGCTGGGACGACTGGACGATCAGATGAAGTATCACGGTATCGACGCCGGGCAGTTGACGCCGGCGAAGTACACCGAGAGCGTGACTCCGGAGGGGTTTCTGAATCCGGACTTGCTTCCGGACAATTACGTCATGCCCGATCCGTCGTTCTCGCCTGTCATCCATTTTCGGTGGGGCTACCGCGCGACACTCGAAGAACTGAAGGAATACGGCGACAAGATCTTTCTCAACGAGAAAGATTATTGGGGAGGCGGGCCGTTCACCAATGGCTGCTCGAGCTTGCCCGATCTTTGGCACGGTGGCCTCGACGACCGGGCAATGGGGTGGATAACCGTGCAGGGCATCAACCCGACCAACCGGCCCCTGTATCGCGCGCCACCGCGTGCGTATGGCGTGCTTGCCGCGTTGCGGCTTGCCAAACTGATCGAGTCGATCCGGAAGATGCGCGCCGACGTGCCGATCACCGTCGTGTGTCATAGCCAGGGGAATATCGTCGGCCTCACGGGCGCGTTCTTCGGTGACGCGTTACCGGAAGTGGAAGATCCGTGGGGGCGCAAGGGGCGATGCGTCGCGGATGCCTATGTGCTGGCCAATGCACCGTACAGCCTGGCGAACAGTGAAGGGCCGCACAAATCCGACACGTTCATGGATACGTGGTCGCAACGTCTGACGAAGGATGTCACGGGCCATCGCGGCCGGCAGACCTACGCGTCGCGCACTCAAACGCTCCGTACTTTCTTGTCGATGATTGGCGATCGCGCCGACCATGAGCCGTCGCCCGACACAGTCGATGCCGACATGGCGAACAACCGGGTATCGCCGACGAGCGACAAGTCGTTTACCGCACAGGCCGACCGTGCGCGCCACGGCCTGAACGGATCGACGTATGGGCGCGTCACGGCGTATTGCTGTCCGCACGATCAGGTGATTTCGGCGATCACGGTGCAGGGCATCGGTTGGCGCGGCATCGGCAAGCACGAACTAACGGATATCGGCGTACACGGCGTCCTGACGCAACGCGTGTTCGCGTCCGGCTTCGATGTAGGGGCGCAGGTGCGCTATCGCTACTGGGAAGACGACTGGCGGCATGGCAAGAAAGGAACGACGCGAGGCTTCTGGTATCCGCCTTCGCCGCCGGCGAAGTTCAATCTGGTCGGGGCGCTCAAGGGGAATGAGTCGGTCTGGGGGATGGCGGCAACGCTGTTCTCGGCGCCGATCATGTTCGTCGCGACCGGGTTCAGTTCGGCAATGAACATGTTTCGCGTGAATGCCGATCCGCCGAAGGGTTGGGAGATATGGGCGGACGCACCGACGCTGGACGAGACGTTTCCGCCACAGACGTTGAGGTTCGACAAGCCGATTCTGACCGAGGATGGCGAAGCAACCAGCACCTTCAACGAAGGCAACGATCCGCCATCCGCATGGCGCGATGCCGGCAAGATCGATGCGGCCAAACGGGCCGATGATCCTTACGACCAGTACAAGGCGAAGCACAAGGACGGTGACGCGCACGGTACGGCCGCGAGTGAAGCCGGGCAGCGTTACGAAGACCGCGCCCTGATGCGGATGGAGGCGCGCCGCACGTTGAACACGGAGTGGGTCGACAGCGATGGTCACGTCATCGGCGAAGACGGCAAAAGCGCTCTACCTGACGGCTACAAGGAATGGCGAGACAAGCAGATCGTGGACTGGCTTGATCGCGGTACGACGAACAGCCCGACGAACCACTCGACGACGATGACCAACCCGGAGCATGCGGAAAAGGCGCTTGCGTACGATGTGGCGATCGGCCCGTGTTACCTGACGCCTGATCAGATGTACGACTTGCGAATTGAAGCAGATTGGCGGATGGGTGACGGTATTCCTGAAGAAAATTCGAACCGAAAGTACTACGACTACTTTGCGTCCGGGCTACTCGATCGAATGGCGATGCATGAATGGGTGCATGCAGACAATTGTGAGGGCAATATGCCCGGCAAAATCGTAGACGAGCGCGAAGGCCAGTTCTACCTGATGGCTGGAGGGCCGCTATGAAGGCTCTGATCGCTACTCGATCCCGACGCGTTGCCATCGCTCTTATGGTCTGGTTAATCACGATCCCCCTGATGGCCACGTTAATGGCACATGTAGAACAACCGGACCCGGCACACCTGGAAATAGGAGATTGGATGAAACGATTCGTAGTTGTGCCCAGCTTACTGGCGCTCATGATTTTTTTATTCACCACGGCCATGTCGCGGCCGGTGCAAGCCGAGACGCCTCCCGATCTGGTCACTCGCGTAGCCGCCCATACGGACGAACCTGCCAAGCCGTTCGTTGCGCAGGTCGTCGGTCTGATCTGGTTGAATCCATTGCAACGTATGGACTACCCGACAGAGTGGCAGTTGTTGTGGGCGCAAGGACTTGTTACCCCGAACATGAACGACGATATGGTGCGAACGAAGCCTGAAAAATTCTCTTCACTGCGGTCAATTGGCGCACTGGTGTATGGCAATCGTGGGACAGAGACGTTCAAGGGCTTCTATGCGAAGTACGTTGATAAAGCCATTCTGCTGCTTCGAACGCGCTATGGGATGAATTCAAAGTACTTCTACACAGTGGGCCCCAAGAATCAGAAGGACTGGCGCGAACTCGCCGGCATACGTGTCGATATCGCGATTCCTTTCCGTCTCGATGCAACGTACGCTCGATCGCGCCTGGTCGATCGAATGATGACATTCTTTGAAATCGGCCCGCCGTCCTCCAAAACTCTGTGGAGCCGCGACACACCGCCTGATGTGCAGATCACGCAAGGCGGCGCAAACGCAGGCTTCACGTCGCTGAACAACGCGCTGGACTACTTGCAGGCGAACCCCGACAAGAGCGTATGGGTGATGAATTGGGACGCGCCCAGTTTCCCGCCCACCGACGCCCAGATCAACGAGAACCTCGTCGTGCTGTTCCTCGCCGGCCCCACCTTCAACACCGAGCGCGAACCACTCGCGTGGATCGGCAAGGCCGCGACCGGCAACACCGACGCATTCTCGAAAAAGGTCGGTACGACGCGAACGGTGCAAGCGTGGAAGGCGACCATCGACCAGGCAGCACGCAACGCAGGGATCGCCGTTCCGGACATCAAGTACATCGTTCACGATGCCGGTGCCGGTAGCGATGCCGCTTCGGCACGACTTGTCGGGCTGTCACAAACACTCACCGAGGTCCTGCCTGAATACGACCACAAGAATCAGACGTTCAACACGTCGGCATTGCTCGGCGACATGGGAACCGGTAGCGCATTGACCGACGTTGCGCTGGCGATCGGCCGGATCAATCACTTCGGCGGAAACGCTCTAGTCGCAGGCACGACCGACCCGAAGCACCCCGCGGCCGTCGTGGTCATGCCACCGTCAAAGCTCACGCCGATCGATCCGAACAGCGACTGGTTCCGAGCGCGTGGCGGGAACAACGCTTACCTGCCTTGGTGGGGGCGTCGTCACGACGTCAACTACGGAATGCAGGGCTATTCGTGGTGATGCAAGCCGACACGCGGCGCGTTGCGTGCGACCGCGACCGCCACACCGAATCACACACGGGATGGGTCATATGCGAGGAATCATTCGAGTAGGCGACCAGCACACGCACGGCGGCCAGGTCGAGTCCGGAGCGACGACGAGCAAGGTGATGGGACGCGCGGTCGCCCGCGTCGGCGATGCATGTTCGTGCCCGCTTCACGGCGCCTGCGTGATTACTGAAGGAGACGAGGCGTTCAATGTCGAAGGCCGCCCCGCCGCATTCCACGATCACAAGACGTCCTGCGGCGCGGCCTTGATATCTACCCTGCAAACTTCCGGGCGCATCTGAATGGCACCGATTCGACGCATGACGGCCGAACAGTTTCAGTTGTTGAGGCTGCACGATACCCGGATCAAACCGGTGAACCATTGGGCCTTGTTTGAAATCTTCGTCAACGGCCGGTCGCAGCGGAAGCTCGCCGCCGAACTCGGCATCACGAATTCCGCCATGTCGCAGTTGGTACGGAAAGCGTGGCAAAGATATCTGGCCTTGCCGGACAACGACACACACCTGACCACCCTGACGATCACGATCCCTGCCAGGTATGAAAGCACATTGCTTGCATGGGTGCGTGACACACACCGACTGCCCGCATCATTCGATCCGTTGTGACCACTTGGTCGAGCCGGGGAAGCGCGACGACCACTTCCCCGAATCGCAATCGCCGCAGTACGGATGCCGCGCATCCATCGTTTCCACGGCGCCCCAAAGATGGAGCCATGTTGCGCGGCCCCACTCAACAAGAAATAAATTCCCCCCTCAACCACCAATACAAAACAAAATTCCACACCAAGGCCAAACACCGACCAACTTTGGATCCTTTTTCCCTCCTGTCCCCCGTATCATTTCTCTCATTCTGAAAGAACAGAGCAAGAGCCGGACATGAGCGACACCACCCCCACGCTGCACTACCTCGACTACGCCGCCACGACGCCCGCCGATCCGCGCGTGATCGAAGCGATGACGGCCTGCCTCGGCTTCGACGGCATCTTCGGCAATCCCGCATCGAGCTCGCACGCCGCCGGCCGGCTGGCGAAAGACAAGGTCGAACACGCGCGCGCGCAGGTCGCCGCGCTGATCGGCGCGGATGCCGACGAGATCGTCTGGACGTCGGGCGCCACCGAATCGAACAACCTCGCGCTGAAGGGCTATGCGGAAAACGCGACCGACAAGCGCCAACTGATCACGAGCCGCATCGAGCACAAGGCCATTCTCGACACGATGGCCAACCTGGCGAAGCACGGCGCGTCGGTCACGTTCCTGACGCCCACGCGCGACGGCGAGATCACCGCCGACGCCGTGGCGGCCGCGATCGGCCCCGAGACGGGCCTCGTGTCGCTGATGCTCGTGAACAACGAGATCGGCACGCTGACCGACATCGCCGCCATTTCCCGCGTCGTGCATGCCGCCGGCGCGCTGCTCCACGTCGATGCCGCGCAGGCGCTCGGCAAGACGCCGATCGACGTGCGCGCGCTCGGCATCGACATGATGTCGATGTCGGCGCACAAGGTTTACGGGCCCAAGGGTATCGGCGCGCTGTTCGTCCGCCGCGATATCGCCGATCGCATCGCACCGCAGATTCACGGCGGCGGCCACGAGCGCGGGTTGCGCTCGGGCACGCTCGCGACGCATCAGATCGTCGGGATGGGCGTCGCGTGCGAACTCGCCGCTGAAAAGCTCGACGGCGAAACCGCGCGGATCGCCGCGCTCGGCGCACGCCTGACCGATGCACTGTTCGCGCTCGGCGACGTCACGCAGAACGCGGCCGCCGCGCGCCGCATCCCGCACACGCTGAGCTTGACGGTAAACGCACCGGGCTTCTTCCCGTTCATGCTCGGCGAAGCGCTCGCCGTGTCGTCGACTTCCGCGTGCAACTCGACCAGCGGCGCACCGTCGCACGTGCTGACCGCGATCGGCCTCGATGCGCAAACGGCCGGCCGCACCGTGCGCGTCAGCTTCGGCCGCTTCACGACGGAGCAGGACGTCGACTTCGCGATCGCGTGTTTCCGCCAGGCGATCGAGCAATGCCGCGCGACCGCCGCGAACGGGTTCTCCGCATCGCGCCAGATCACGCCGGCCGACCTGAAGGCGATCCGCAATGCGGGCTTCCGCTCGGTCATCTGCAACCGGCCCGACGGCGAAGGCGTCGACCAGCCGGCCTTCGACGAGATCGCCGCCGCCGCCCGCGACCTGGGCCTCGAAGCACGCTACCTGCCGGTCGAGCGCGACCACATCGGCGACGCGGAAGTCGACGCGTTCGGCGCGCTGGTCGATTCGCTGCAGAAGCCGGTGCTCGCGTATTGCGGCAGCGGCAACCGGGCCGGCATGCTGTGGAATCGCCTGTCCGCACGACGCTCGGCCTGAGCCGGCACACCTCCCCCGTTACACCGCACCACCCGCGTTCACGCACGAAGCCGATGCTTCGTTGCGTGAACGGCGGTGACTTCATTCACGCCCCATACGCATCCAGCGCCTTCAACGGCACATGCAGGCGTTCGTTCGCGGCAAACGCGTCGAGCAGATAGTCGACCGTGGCCTGCACGCGCGACGCCTTCAATGCGCGATGCGGGTACTGGATCGCCATCTCGTAGGTGCCCGGCAAAAAATGGCGGCGCAGCAGCACCTTCAGCGTGCCGGCGCGCAAATGCGCCCACGCGAGATGCACGCCGACCCGTGCGATCCCCAACCCGTCGACGGCGGCCTGCACGCCCGCTTCCGGCGCCGAGAACGTCAGCAGTGCCGACTCGCCCGGATCGAACTCGACGACGCTCCCGTCACGCATCCTGAAACCCCACGTCGCGATCCCGCCGTCGAGAAAGCGGCGGGCGATCAGCCGGTGCGCGCCGAGTTCGTCCGGCGCTCTCGGAATCCCGTGGCGGACCAGATACGCCGGTGACGCAACCAGCGCGGCATGCATGCGAAAGATCGGCCGCGACACCAGCGCCGAATCGCGAATGTCGCCGCCGCGTATCACGATGTCGTAGCCATCGCGCACGACGTCGACGATCCGGTCGTCGAAATCGACTTCCACCGACAAGCCGGGGTAACGCGCGAGCAACCCGGGCAACACCGGTTGCAGGTGATCGCGCCCGAACGCGGCGCTGGTCGAAATGCGTACGCGCCCCTGCGGGCCGAGCCGCTGCGCGACGATGCTGTCGACCGCCGCATCGAGCGCCTCCAGCGCGACGCGCGCCTGGCGCAGGAACACGGCGCCTTCGTCGGTGAGCTTCAGCGTGCGCGTGGTGCGGTTCATCAGCCGCACACCGAGCGCCTGCTCGAGGCCCGCGACGTTCTTGCTGACGGCGGCGGACGTGATGCCGAGCATGCGGCCGGCCGCCGCAAAGCTGCCGCCGTCGGCCGCATGCACGAACGACAGAATCGCCCGCGTTCGTTGCGACAAATCCAAAGCAGCCTCCTTCGATCGACACGTCGCACGGTACACCTTCGCCTGCCGCCGATTATCAACCTGAAGTTGAGAGCGACTCAACCCGGACCCAGCTTCTGGTTGCGGCCCGCACCGCCCACAATGCGGCCATCGTTCAACGTACTGCAAAGGGGCTTTCATGCTTGCCACCATCGTTTTCGACAGCGGCCACGGACATACCGAGCGACAGGCGCAAGCCGTCGCGGAAGGCGTGCAGCGCGTACCGGGCGCGGAAGTCCGGCTCGTCGCGGTCGCCGACGGCGCGATTCCGTGGGATACGCTCGCCGCCAGCGACGCGATCATCTTCGGTTCGCCGACGTACAACGGCTCGATCAGTTCGCGGCTCAAGAAGTTCATGGAAGACTCGACGCGACCCGCGTGGATTCCGCAAACCTGGCGCAACAAGGTCGCGGCCGGCTTCACGAACTCCGGCGCGCAGCACGGCGACAAGCTGAATTCGCTGATGACGATGACGCTGTTCGCAGCGCAGCACGGGATGATCTGGGTCGGGCTCGACCTCTTCGCCGGCACCGCGGCGAACGAACGCAACCGGATCGGCGGCTGGCTCGGCGCGATGGCGCAGTCCGACGACGTGTCACCGGAGCTGTCGCCGATCGCCAGCGACCTCGAAACCGCCGCGCATCTCGGGCAGCGTGTCGCCGAACTGGCGTCGCGGTTCGCGGCCGGCGCGTAAGCGGCGCACCGTTTGAAAGGTAATCGACATGAAACTGCTGTGTCTCGACGTACCGCTGCCCGGCGCCAGCCCGGAAGCGTATCAGCCGCACCTGCTCGACGAAGTGCGCTACGGCTGGCACTTGCTCAAGCGCGGGATCGTCCGCGACATCTATTTCCGCCAGGATCGCCCTGGCGTCGCGATCATTGCGGAGTGCGATTCGATCGACGGCGCCCGCGACGCACTGTGCGAGTTTCCGCTGGCCAAGGCCGGGCTGATCGACTGGGAGATCATTCCGCTCGGCGCGTTTCTCGGCTGGGAAGCGCTGTTTGCAGCCGGCAACGCGTAATCATGCGCGCCTGACGGCCCCGGCGCTCGCCTGTCGACCACCTGGGGCGAGCGCGTGCACGCTGCCCTCATCCGGTGCACGCATCCGGATTTTCACTACGTTGCCGAAATCTGATAGAGCCGGGAGATTTGATTTCATACCGTTCACGCATCGGACTGGAAAGCGATTGCCGATTTCCCCACGGCATCGCGTGCCGCCGACGAATCCCAGGAGCGGGCCGTATCGCACGGCCCGGGCGGCGATGACGGTCCTGCCACGCAGGACATTCGTGACGGAGCGACTATGGATGCAAAATTCCAGCCTGATTCAGGCACCGACAGTGACGTAAGCCTGCTGCACAAGATGGGCTATGCGCAGGAACTGTCGAGACGTATGAGCGGTTTCTCGAACTTCGCCGTGTCGTTTTCGGTGATCTGCATCCTGTCCGGCGGCATCACCGCGTTCCAGCTCGCGTTTTCCGCGGCCGGCGGCGCATCGATCGGCCTCGGCTGGCCACTCGGCTCGCTGTTCGCGCTGATCGTCGCCGTGTCGATGTCTCAAATCGCCTCCGCGTTTCCGACGGCCGGCGGCCTCTATCACTGGGGCGCGATCCTCGGCGGGAAGAAATGGGGGTGGATGACGGCGTGGCTCAACCTGATCGGCCTGATCTTCGTGATCGCCGCGATCAATTTCGGCACCTACGATCCGTTTTTCAAGACGCTGATCGCGCCGATGTTCGGCGTCAGCCCGGACAGCCTGACGTGGTGGCATCAAACGGCGTTCATCGCGGTCATCACGATCTCGCAGGCGATCCTGAACGCGCGCGGCATCAAGATCGCGAGCAAGATCACCGACCTGTCGGGCTACCTGATCTTCGTGGTGACGATCGCGCTGGTGGTGTCGCTGCTCTACTACTCGCCCGTCGCGTTCGATGCGCACCGGCTGGTCACCTTCACCAACTTCACCGGCGTCGACGGCGGCGCATGGCCGAAACAGACCACGCCGCTCGCGTTCCTGTCCGGCCTGCTGCTCGTGACCTACACGATCACCGGCTTCGATGCGTCCGCCCATACGTCCGAAGAGACGCATGACGCGGCCAGGAACGTGCCGCGCGGCATCATCGGCTCGGTGTTCTGGTCCGCGGTGTTCGGCTACGTGATGGTGTGCGCGTTCGTGCTGGTGATGCCCGACCTGACCGCCAGCATGAAGCAGGGCACGGGCTTCTTCGAAGCGATCCTCGCGCCGATTCCGAAGACGCTGCGCGTGACCCTCGAAATCGCGATGTTCTTCATCAACTACGTGTGCGGGCTCGCGGCGATCATGTCGACGTCGCGGATGGTGTACGCATTCGCACGCGACGGCGGCCTGCCGGCGTCGAAGCTGCTGCGTAGCGTCAGCCCGACCCACCGGACGCCCGGGCCCGCGATCTGGACGTGTGCGGTGCTCGCGATCGTCGTCACGCTGTACGGCGACGCGTTCTCGGTCCTGAGCGCCGGCAGCGCGGTGTTCCTGTTCATCTCGTACGCGATGCCGATCGGCTCCGGGATGCTGGCCGAAGGCCGCTCGTGGACCGACAAGGGTCCGTTTCAACTGGGGATCTGGTCGAAGCCGTGCGCGCTGCTCGCACTGGTCGGCGCCTGCGTGCTCGCGTATGTCGGCATCCAGCCGCCGAACGAAAAGGTGCTGTACGTGCTGGTCGGCTTCGTCGTGGTGCTGATGGTGATCTGGTACGGCTTCGGTGTGCGCAACACGTTCGCGGGGCCGCCGGTGCTGAAGGACACGCGCAATCTCGACCGCATTCGCGAACTCGAGGCGAACGTCGATCCGTCCGTCTGAAGCCGCTTCAGGCAACCCCCAAAAAAACCGACTCGCAGGCTCGATGCCGCGAGTCGGTTTTTTCATGCCGCCGCGAAACGGCAAGGTTCGACCGCCCGGAGGCGGTCGAACCTCACGACGCTCAGCCGTAGACCGGGAACCGCTTGGTCAGCTCGGCGACCTGCCCGCGCACACGCTCGAGCGTGGCCGCGTCTTCCGGCGCTTCCAGCACATCGGCGATCAGGTTGCCGACGATCTCGGCCTCCTTCACGCCGAACCCGCGCGTCGTCATTGCCGGCGAACCCAGGCGCACGCCGCTCGTCACGAACGGCTTTTCCGGATCGTTCGGGATCGCGTTCTTGTTCACCGTGATGTGCGCCGCACCGAGCGCCGCTTCCGCTGCCTTGCCCGTGATGTG
>NZ_CADFEI010000033.1 GCF_902833225.1 Burkholderia sp. BCC1644 | reverse complement strand
ACGTACTTCAAGCGTTACGGCAGCCTCGACGAGCAGATCGCGCCGATCCTGTTCCTCGCGTCCGACGAGGCCAGCTACATCACCGGCACGGTGCTGCCGGTCGCGGGCGGCGATACGGGTTGAGCAGTACGCCGCTTGCCTTTGTTCATCGACAGTCAGACGGCCCGCGCGAAGACGCCGAACAGTGTGGTTGCTCAACGATCCGGGCAGCAATCGCCATCTTGGCATCAAGCCTTTCGTTTATCTTCCCACCGGCAGCTACAACGTCAATCATGCGCTGACTCTCGTTGAAAGCCGCTGGAATTTCTCGCTGAGATTGAACTCTTGCGTGCGAGTCACGGTGTTCAAAAGAACATTTTTTGCTTGACATTCCCACTAGAGGAAACCGTCGTGCTGACGGTCGGGTCAGTCCCCTGAGGCTCTCGCCCGCTTTTGCAATTTCCTTCAGACTCCGCCGCTGAGTCCCCGGGTTCAATGAAAGTCATTGTGTGGCCCGTTCGGTCGACTCTACGCAAAACTACGATCAAGTCGCAATGGTGTCGTGGTTTTCAGGCGACCTGGCGGTGAAAGTCCAACAAGTCTCAATCCTACTGCGCTCCAGAGAAGTCCGCTCCATGTTCAAGCCAGACTCCCGAATCCTCCTGTTGGGCATCTTTGCCTCTCTTTGCTTCATGGGCGGTATCGCCAAGGCTGCGTCGGTGATTGGTATTGCGTCGATCCTATTTCCTGAACTTGCGGCGCTTTCTTACGACGTCTTCGTCCGGCCGTGCGGGTATGGGCGCGCGCGCCATTGATGCTCACGATCACGCCCGTAATTGCAGCTCTGTTGGGCGTAGCTGTTACCCACTACATGCCATATGGACCTTGGTCGATCGCAGCATGCGTCCTCGGGTCGATCGCGATCATCAAGGTACTGCGATCACCCGTGGCGCCAGCAATTTCAGCCTGCTTTCTGGCGTTGGCGCTAGGCGAGACGAGTTGGTAGTATCCTGCTTCGATACTAGTCGGAACCTGCTTACTCGCTGGTCTGTCGATGGCGCACCAGGGGCTTTTTGCCGCCAGCGAACTTTCAACACGGTCTAGCCCGGTTGACGTTCTCGATGACGAACTGGAGCGTGTACCTCGGCAATTCACATGGGTGCCGTTCTTTACAGCATTCTTGCTGCTTGCATATCTTGTTTCGACGTGGGTGGGGATCAGGATGATCTTCTTCCCACCCCTCGTCGTCATTGCTTTCGAGATGTTTGCGCACGCAGACATATGGCCATGGGCGCAACGTCCTATTATATTGCCATGTGTTTGCATGATCACAGCAGCGGCTGGTGTAGCTGCGCTCGCTCTCTTTGGACCAGGCTTCGAATCAACGATCCTTGCTATGCTGGCCGGGGTCGTGACGTTGCGTCTCAGTCGCGTGTACGTTACTCCTGCGCTTGCGGTCGGTCTTTTGCCACAGGTCATGCCCCATGCCAACTGGATTTTTCCGCTGGCCGTTGGTATCGGAAGCGCATTGTTGACATTGTCTTTTCTTACCTTCAGGCAATTCTCGTCGGTCGACCAACGAGTGCCGGATTGAGAGGGCGAGGAGTGGCTTTCTGAAACGTTGCGTGTGAGGGCTACACCGATAATTGCCAGGCGACGCAGAGGCACGGCCGTGCTTCGAGTTCGCATGCACCGCTGTTCCACTGACCGGATCGAAGAATTGTGCTGTGACTGTTGCCCGACCTCACAACGGCAGTGCCATGAAGCCTTTGGAAGTGACTGATGGCGCTGGCACTCCTGATTGTCACCGATGTGGAGGCAGAATCGAGAGGCGCCGAGAAGCTGCTGTTGGGGTCAGTGCACTTGATGAGTTGTGTGTTGAGTCCGCTGATTCCGCTTCGGTCGCTGCCCGGAGTGAACCAGCCCGAACCTTGAACCGATCGGTGCGATCGGAATTGTGCGGGGAAAATTGGCGCGAGTAGACTCGATGCATCGCTCTGGTGTGTGGTCCCGTATGAAACTTCCTGACAAGCAATTGAGTCGTGAAAGTGATTCTCCTGCGTTTTGGCGCGAGCAGGAGATGTTGCTCTTCCAGAATGTCATGAATCTGGTAGGGAAGAGCCTTACTCCGGATATCGTCCTGAGGGAGATCTTGCATTTGATGTCGGAACTGCTCGGTTTGAATCGTGGCCGTGTGGTTCTCAAAGATCCCGATGGCGAGACCTGCCGGATCAGGCATGCATACGGCTTAACGCGGTCCGAAATCGACCGTGGCCGCTACCGTCTCGACGAAGGCGTGACAGGCCACGTGCTCGCCCATGGACAATTGGTGATCGTGCAAAATATCGATCGCGACGATGTTTTCCTTGCACGTGCTGTCGCGCGCAAAGATCTACCGCCGGGTCCTGTTTCGTTTATCGCGTTGCCCGTTCGCATCGACGATCAGACGGTCGGCGTACTCGCCTGCCATCGCATTCGCACACGTCATCGCGCGATCGCGAACGATGTGTCGATGCTACGCATCCTCGCAACATTGATTGGACAGTTGCTGCAACTACAGACGATTCTCGAAGCAAAGACACGCGCACTCGAAGAACAAAATCGCATCCTTTTGCATGCGCTGGAACACGAAAGCGCTCGCTATGGGATCGTCGGGACATCGGCGCCATTGCTCAAGGCGATATCCGAGCTCGAACGAGTATCGGATGCGACGGCTAGCGTCCTGTTGCTTGGGGAATCGGGCACTGGTAAGGAACTATTCGCGAGGGCGCTCCACCTCGCGAGCCGGCGACGCGACAAGCCATTCATCAAGGTGAATTGCGCGGCAATTCCCGACTCACTATTCGAGTCGGAGCTGTTCGGGTATGAGCGTGGTGCATTCACTGGAGCGAACACAGGCCGACAGGGCCTATTCGAGCAGGCGTCGTCGGGGACCATTTTTCTCGATGAAATCGGTGAGTTACCCTTGTCGATGCAAGGCAAGTTATTGCGCGCACTTCAGGAGGGGATGATCACACGACTCGGTGGGAAGCACGAGATTCGCGTTGATATCCGGCTTGTCGCGGCGACGAATCGAACGCTCGAAAAAGAAGTGAGCGAAGGGCGCTTCAGGCAGGATCTGTTTTATCGGTTGAATGTCATTCCGATCACACTCCCGTCGCTTGCCGAGCGAAAAAGCGATATTCGTGCGTTGGCGCTGCATTTCCTCAACCGGACGAATCAGGCGAACCAGCGTAATGTCAGCCTATCGGCCGACGCCTATCGGCGTCTGGAAGAGCATACATGGCCAGGAAACATTCGCGAACTGTCGAACTTCATCGAGCGAGTCGTGCTACTTGCGGAAAAAGCTATTCTGGAGGCTGACGATATCGATCGCTTCATGCCCGCTGCGGAACTCATGGATAAGAAGGCTTCGGTGGAACGGTCGCTGCCGGGACATCATCACGCCTCCGTCGCGCGGCCTTATCTGACGAACAATTCGCATACGGCGGAGCAACTTAAGGAAGCGTTGCGCACGAGCGGAAACAAGTCGCGCGCAGCTCAGATACTCGGACTCACGCCGAGGCAATTCAATTACCGCTGGAAGAAAGTCGTGAAGTCCTAGTCGGTACGACTCCCGTGAGGTCGGGCTTGCCTGTCGCAAGGCGACAAAGACGGGTTGGCATCGCTGCCAGAGCCGCATGGTGTGGTCAGGACCGCACGCGGCGATTTGCACCGTGGCAGTCAGCATGGAGGACGATGGCACGCTGTCTGTCGGTCTCGATGCCCATAAGGACTTGATCACAATCGCCTATGCGTTCGGCGCGAGCTTGGTCGAACTGCTTGGCGAGATCTATACGATCTGGATGGCTATCGATCGGTTATGAAAGCCCCTGCAGTCGAACGCCCGATGCATCAGCGTGCGTATACGAGGCTGGCCCGTTCGGCTATGAGCTTTACCGACAACTCGCGCAGAAGGGTTGCGTCTGCATGGTGTGCGCGCCGTCCTTGATTCCTGCGAAGCCGGGAGAATGGAGGAAGGCTGATCGTCGCGACGGGATCATGCTGGTGCGATTGCTACCTGCCGCGACCTTTCAGTGGTCTACGTGCCCAGCGTCGAAGACGAAGCGTTTCACGATGTGGTCCGTACCTCGGTTAGCGCCAAGGACGATCGGAAGCCGACACGGCAGCGGCTGAAAGCCTTTCTACCCTAGCGTGGTGTGCGCTATATCGCGTCGAGCCGACTAGGGGCCGGCGCACCGGTGCTTTGGCTGAGCAAGACTGCGTGCGACAGCGTATGGCAGAAACTGGCGTTGGAGGGGCATTGGCGCACGATTGAGGACCGCCTCGCGCAATGTACCGGCTGGAGGCAGCCTTGCGCGAGGCGGTTGTCCACTGGCGCCTGTATCCGGCGATGTTGTGTCTGCAGACGATGCGCGGCGTGCAGTGCACCAAGCAGTGGGCGTGCGCGCCGAGCTGGGCTAGCTGTCACGCTTCGTGCACCCACGCAAGTTGATGACCTGGCTGAGGTGACGCCGGGCGAACACTCGTCACGCGAGAAGCGTCGTCACGGCAGCATCCCCAAGAATGGCAACAGCGATGAGAGAAAGCTGCTCGTCGAAGCCACCTGAAGCTACCAGTGCCCGGCCCGCGTGAGTCCCGGAACCAGCCTAGCCGCGAAGGCATCCCCAAGTCCGTCGTCGACCGCGCGGTATGCGCAGATGCACCTGTGTCGGCGCTATCGGAAGCTCGTCGCACGCGGCAAGCAAAAGAATATCGCGGTGATTGCGGCCGCGCGCGAACTCAGTGGCGTCATCTGGGACATCAGCCGACACGTGATGTCACTCGCAGTCCGGTCCGAGGTGTGCATGGCGTAGCGCGACACTTGAACAACGCTTGAATCACCCCAACCACTCGAGAAGGAGTTTCCTGAAGGCGGCGTAGCCTGGCACGCGAGTAGCCCGCGACGCGGCTACGCAACGAGTCTGATTCGACTTGCGGTCCTAGATTGCGGCAGGCTCATAGGGCGGACCTCTGTAATGCGATAACCAGCCCGTGGATATCAGCGTGATTCACCGTCGAGACATACTGCTGCGTCGCCCTCAGGAAAATCGGACAACATGCATTTGAAGACCGAAAAGCCGATCCTGATTGACAGCAGGAGTTATATCAGCCGCTGTGCGTTGGTGGCCGCGGGCGAAGCCAGATCTGACAATTGACATTATCGACATTGTTAACAATGTCGACGTGATTGTCACTCTTCTAATTGTTGCCACGGCAGTGCTTAAAAATTTATTTTATTCATTAAAACAAGCACGTAGATCGAAAAAAAATCGCCTGGCATAACTCTTGTATTAGTGTCTGTGACCGCTTGATGGTCGTTTGAGATGAAACGTGGACACCGTTGGTGCCGCACCGAACAGGAGATTATCTTGACTACTGCCACGACTGAAACCATCGAAACTTTCCTTCGTCCGATCGATCGCGACGGGCTTCTAAATTTCGCGGCATCAGGACGCGACAACCCGGAGCGTCGCGGCACCAACAAGGTGCGCACTGTGATGAAGGGGCAATTTCGCTCGTGGAGCTATGTGGGCGACCACAACCCCGTCGTTGTCGATGAGCCGCTTCATCTGTTCGGCGAAAACACCGTTCCGGCGCCCGGAGAGATTGCGCTGTCCGCGCTCGGAGGTTGCCTCGGCGTCGGCATCACTGCAGTCGCGACGTTCCGCCAGGTCCGCTTGTCACGTCTCGAGATTTCGCTCGAGGGTGATATCGGCAACACGGCGGCATGGGGGGCGGGCGGCGCGGATCGTGTACCAGCGCAGATGGGATTTCAGGAGATCCGCGTCAGGGTGCAGATCGAGGGCGACGCGAGTCGCGAAGAATTGAAGGAGATTGTCGAGCACGCGAACTTCTTTTCGCCGGTCGCCAACACGATGCGCAATCCCGTTCAGTTCAGCATTTCGCTGGCGGACTGATCGAGCATTGCATGCCCACCGCCCTCTGGAAGACGCACCATGAACGTTAGTGATTATTCGGGCAGCCTGCTCGACTCATCCTGGCCTACGGACAGGATCATCGCGGATGTCACTGCTATTGCTGACAAGCAATTGGCCGAAGTTGCCCATCGTATCGACCATGACGGGTTTTACCCATTACACATCATGGCGTCGCTGGGAGCGGTGGGTGCCTTTGGTGCGCATTTGACGTGCGGCGGCGATCGGATCGCGCTGTCGATCGACGCGATGCGCGCGATCAGCCGCCGATGCGGATCGACAGGCTTCATGACGTGGTGTCATGACGTCTGCGGACTGTATATGGAGCAGTCGGGCAATCCGGCGCTCACCGGTGAGTTACTTAGAGAGCACATGATGGGCCGCAGTTTTGGCGGCACTGCACTGTCGAATCCGATGAAGGCACTGGCCGGTATCGAGAAGATGTCGTTGCGTGCGGTGGCTGTGCCCGGTGGGTATCGCGTGAGCGGCGCACTGCCTTGGGTCAGCCATATCGCACCGGGACACCACTTCGGCGCGATGGCCGGCGTGTATCGCGATGACGGTTCGCTGTCGCACGAAATCATGTTTTTGGTCCGTTGCACAGATCAGGTGCACTTGCGTCAGTGCCCAGAGTTCTCTGGGATGGAAGGAACCAGCACGTGGGGCGTGCGGGTCGACGAACTATTCGTCGGCGACGACATGCTGATCGCAGATCCTGCACGTCCTTTCATCGCCCGCATCCGCGCGGTGTTCGTTTTGCTGCAAGTGGGCATGGCGTTGGGCGTGTCGCAGGGAAGCATCGATTCGATGCGCGAGGTCGAACCGGTCCTCGGTCACGTGAACCGCTTTCTACATGACCGCCCGAATGACCTCGAGGCCGAATACGCGGAACTGGCGGAGCAAGTCGCAATGCTTGCGCAAACGCCTTACGACGGAAGCAAGGACTATTTTATGAGCGTGCTAGATGCGCGCGCGCAGGGTGCCGAACTCGCACTACGCGCATCGCAGTCTGCACTGCTGCATCAGGGGGCTCGAGGGTATCTCTCCAGCGCTGCTCCCCAGCGCCGTGTGCGCGAAGCGCACTTTGTTGCGATTGTGACCCCGGCGATCAAGCACCTGCGCTGGGAGATGGACCGTTTGTCCCGTGAGGAGATGCCTGTATGAATGCCCTCGATGTGCCGCCGTGGCGACGATTTCTGTGTCGCGCCTGCGGTCTCATTTATGACGAAGAATTGGGCGACGAGGACAGCGGTCTCGTGCCCGGCACGCGATTCGAAGACATTCCGGACGATTGGGAATGCCCTCTTTGCGGTGTGACCAAAGCCGATTTCGAGCCGTGCGACGCAATTCTCGAACAGGAACTGCCGCGGGCGCACGAGGCTGGTGCAGTGACGAACGCCAAGATCGCCGGCGTTGTGATCGTCGGCGCGGGCATCGCGGGATGGAGCACGGCCGAGGCCGTGCGCGCACTCGATCGCGAAGTCCCTATCACCCTCGTGACCGCTTGCAAGGGGGACCGCTACCACAAGCCGGAAATTTCGGTCGCGTTGAGCCGCGGTTTGGCGCCGGGCGACATGATCCGCGATCCGGCCGCCGATGCGGCCCGCCGGCTCGGCGTTCGCGTGATCGCAGACACATTCGTCGTTGGCATTTCGTCGCGTACGCGTCAGTTACGCACGACGCGCGGCAGTTTTCGATACACGAAATTGGTGCTCGCACAAGGATCGCGGCCCGCGCTTCCCGCGTCGCTTCCGGCAGAGCTGTGCTGGCGCGTGAATGACTTTGTCGGCTGGCAAGGTTTGCATGCGCGATTGAGCAACGGGGCGCGTCGCGTAGCCGTAGTCGGTGCGGGCATGGTCGGCGTCGAGCTTGCCGAGGACTTCACGAAGGCCGGTCATGCGGTCACGCTAATCGACATCAACGCGGAGCCGCTGCGTGGACTCGTACCGGACTTCGTCGCGAAGCGCTTGCGCGCTGAGCTGGACTTGCTGGGTTGCCGTTTCCTCGGTTCGACCCGTATCGCTCAAATCGAGATTGCCGCCGATGGCTGCAAGCGCGTCGTGACACGTGACGGCGACGCCCTGTTCGTCGACGAGGTGGTGGCGGCGACCGGACTTGAGACGGAATCGCGGCTCGCGCGCGACGCAGGACTCGCATTCGACAACGGAATTGTCGTTGACGCACGGACCATGCAGACGAGTCATGCGGACATCTATGCCGTAGGCGATTGCATCAGCATCGATGGAGTGCCGTGCCGTTTCATCGAACCCATCGCACGGCAGGCGAATGCGCTCGCGCATCATGTCTTGGGACTGACGCACCAAGGTTACCAGCACGGAACACCTGTCATTCGTTTGAAGACGCGCGCGTTCCCAATTGTGGTTCACGGTTTGCCTCGCGCGAATGGCATATGGCGCGAAGCGACGACTTGCGACGACAGTATCGTCGCCGAGCAGTGGCTTGGCGCGGAGCGAGTCGCACGCCTCGTAGCGGGGCGTGCGACGCCGCAACAGGTTGTGTGATATGCAAAGCGCCCGTCTTTCTGTGAATCGCCTTTCAACTGTCCGATACATAGGGTCCCGTGAGCATGAATGACAACCTGTACCAACCCTACAGCGCCGATCGATCGCTCGATGGTTGCTCGTGCGGTAAGCACCTGAACCAATCCGAACACGAGTCGGCGGCGAACGCGCGGCTGGCTGTCCGTCGCGAGGATGCGGATGCACTATCGCAGGACTTCGTCGAGGCTGCAGTCGTGCGCGCTCTCTTTCCCAACGACCTGATTCGCCGCAGGTTTTTGAAGGCCGTCGGAAGCAGCGTAGCGCGCGCGGCGATCGCGAGCGTGTTGCCGCTGGCTGCCCTTCAGGCGATGGCTGGCGAGCGGCCCGGCGCGATAGAAAAGAAGGATCTGAAAATCGGCTTCATCCCGATCAACTGCGCGACGCCGCTCATCATGGCGGATCCACTGGGATTCTATAAGGAACAGGGGCTCAACGTCACACTCAGTAAGACCGCCGGATGGGCGCTTGTGCGCGATCAGATGCTCAACCGTCAGCTCGACGCGTCGCATTTTCTCGCGCCGATGCCTCTGGCTATTTCCGTCGGGCTGGGGTCGTCGCCGCAGCCGATGCGTGTGGCGGCAATCGAGAACATCAATGGTCAGGCGATTACGCTTGCGCTGCGGCACAAGGACAATCGTGACCCGCGCAACTGGAAGGGTTTCAAGTTCGCAATCCCGTTCGAGTACTCGATGCACAATTTCCTATTGCGCTACTACCTCGCGGAGTACGGTATCGATCCCGATCGCGACGTGCAACTGCGAGTGACACCGCCGGCCGAAATGATCGCTAACCTGCGCGCGGGCAATATCGACGGGTTCCTGGGGCCAGATCCATTCAATCAACGTGCGGTGTACGACCAAATCGGCTTCATCCACATCTTGTCGAAGGACATCTGGAATGGCCACCCGTGTTGCGCGTTCGGCGTGTCACAGGAATTCATCACGCAGAATCCGAATACTTTTGCGGCGCTGTTCCGTGCGCTTTTCAAAGCGTCGGCGAGCGCACACAAGGCCGAAAACCGGCCCGCGATCGCCAGAGCGATTTCGACGCCGAACTATCTGAACCAGCCAGAAACGGTTGTTCTACAAGCTTTGAGTGGGCACTACGCGGACGGTCTCGGCAACGTACGTAACGAACCGGACCGGGCGGACTTCAACCCGATACCATGGTACTCGATGGCAACCTGGATGCTCACGCAGATGCGTCGTTGGGGGTACATCAAGAGCGATGTCGATTATGCCTCGCTCGCGCGAAAGGTTTTCCTGCTTACAGACGCGCGGGCACGCATGAAGGAACTTTCCGACCCGTTCTCGAGCACGATGGATCCTGCGAGCGGTTTCCAGACGTACACGATCATGGGACGCGAGTTCAATCCGGCTGATCCCAAGGGCTATGTCTCCAGTTTTTCGATCAGGAGAGCGTGAAGTGAAATCCCCCATGAAAGCGACACTTCGCATGCGCGCTGCGCTGATTTCGCTGTTCGTGCTGTGTCTGGCCGCTTTGGTCTGGCAGATTGCCACGACGCAGCAAGGACAGACGCCGCAACTGCATGTGACACCCGAGCAGATCGAATATGCGAAGTTGATGGGCCAACCGGTGCCAGGAGATGACGCCGGCGCGACGCGGCACGACGGCTTTCCGACGCCGGCGCAGTTTCTCGCAGTCGGAATGAGTAATCTCGCCCATCCGTTCTACGATCATGGCCCCAACGACAAGGGCATCGGTATACAGCTGGCATGGTCGTTGATGAGGGTTGCGGGAGGCTATCTGCTCGCGGTCGTCGTCGCTGTTCCGTTTGGATTTGCCATCGGTATGTCACCGGTTCTGTACCGCGCGTTCGACCCGTTCATCCAGTTGCTCAAGCCGATCTCTCCACTGGCATGGATGCCTATTGCGCTCTATACGATCAAGGATGCGTCGCTTTCCGCCATCTTCGTGATCAGCATCTGCTCGATCTGGCCGATGCTGATCAACACCGCGTTCGGCGTCGCGAACGTGCGCAAGGACTGGCTGAATGTCGCGCGGACACTCGAGGTCCAGCCGATGCGCAAAGCATTCCAGATCGTTCTGCCGGCTGCTGCGCCTACGATCGTCACGGGAATGCGGATATCGATGGGTATTGCATGGCTCGTGATCGTCGCAGCAGAGATGCTGGTCGGTGGGACCGGGATCGGGTATTTCGTCTGGAACCAGTGGAACAACTTCTCACTGCCGAACGTGATCTTCGCCGTGCTGGTCATCGGTGTCGTAGGCATGGTTCTCGATCTGATGTTTGCGCGTCTGCAAAGGAAGGTGACCTATGCCGAGTAATGATGGTCGTGCCAGTTCGCGGCAAGCTTTCGTCGAAGTCGACGAACTCTCGAAGCAGTATCGTGAGGACATACCCCCCGTCTTCGAAGACGTGACGTTTCGCATGGACCAGGGTGAGTTCATCTGCGTTATCGGGCATTCTGGGTGCGGCAAGAGTACGATCCTTAATGTGCTTGCCGGACTCGAGGAAGCATCGTCCGGGGTGGCGGTGATGGCGGGGCGAGAAATCGCGGGCCCGAGTCTCGATCGTGGTGTGGTATTTCAAGGGCATGCACTGTTGCCGTGGCTGACCGCGAAGCAAAATGTGGAGTTCGCCGTACGTTCGCGTCATCCGGACTGGAGCAGAGCAGCAATCACCGAGCACACGCTGCGATTTCTCGACATGGTCGGGCTGTCGCACGCGGTAGACAAGAAGCCGTCCGAGTTGTCGGGTGGCATGAAGCAGCGAGTCGGTATCGCACGTGCGTTTTCGGTCGAGCCGAGAATGTTGATGATGGACGAACCGTTTGGCGCACTCGATGCGCTCACGCGAGGTGTCATTCAGGACGAGCTGCTGAGGATTTGTGCGGCGACCAATCAGACCGTTTTTATGATCACGCACGATGTCGATGAAGCCATATTGCTGGCCGACAGAATTTTTTTGATGAGTAATGGTCCCCGTGCACGCTTGGCGGAGATTGTTGTCAATCCGCTACCGAGAAGCCGGACACGCGAAACGCTTGTCAACGAGCCACAATTCTACGTAATACGAAATTATTTGATCGATTTCCTTGTACGGCGATCGGCACTAATTCAGCAGGAAATAGAAGGCGGCAAGAGTCATCACAAGTCGACGCGCGTCGTCAGGCTGGACGCGAATCCGACCGCCGTCGTCAATCTCGAGCAAAGTCGCGCCGCGCGTTTAGCGTAGTCGGGTATTTGCACTTATGTTGTTACACCTTTTTCCAGGAGAGTTTCGTGATTACTAGCCGCTCGCAAGTGACAGAGATGATCGTGTCAGCCAAAGTTCGAAAGGGCATCAAATGGGTAGATGTGGCACGCCGCGTCGGTCTTTCGAAAGAATGGGCAACCGCTGCATGTCTCGGTCAGATGACGCTCGACAAGGCCCAGGCGGAAACCATCGGCAAGATTTTTGACCTTTCCGACGAAGCCGTCGCGTGGCTGCAGATCGTGCCGTACAAGGGATCGCTGCCGACGCCGGTGCCGACCGATCCGCTGATCTACCGTTGGTATGAAGTGGTGAGCGTCTATGGCACGACGATCAAGGAATTGATCCACGAGGAATTCGGCGACGGCATCATGAGCGCCATCGATTTCTCGATGGACATCCAGCGCGAGGCCGATCCGAGGGGTGATCGCGTCAACGTTGTGCTGTCTGGCAAGTTCCTGCCGTACAAGAGTTACTGACGCGTGACGACCTGTTCCGGCGTGTGATTTGCGGTGCCGTAACTGGCGTTGTTCTCGGCCTGACGGATGGCACCGGAGTGCTGGCCGTGCTATTTCTGGCGCCTTCTTCGGGGCGCCGCCGATCTCGCGCTTTGCAGCCGCGGTCGCTGCGCTGGGCGTCGTCGCGGTGGTGCGGCCGCGCTTGAACTGCCTACGATCGCCGATCTTGCTCATCCCGCTGGCGGAAGCGAGCAGATTACCGGAATGCGACGCGTGCGTGCGCGACGAACTCGTCGTCGATCGGCTGGTGCACGAGCAGGTGCGAATACCGGGGTCGTCGCCAATTCACAGTCATCTGTGTTTCAGAAGGCTATCGCCATGACCGTGGAAAGAACGTTGATCGATACCCTTGTTTTCTAAGCTGGTCAGGAGTATGAACCGTACCGGGAATCATGGAGGCTGGTTGGCTTAAGTTAATAGCGGTTCACCGGTAATCTGTTTTCGTTGTCGATAGAAGTTTGCCTTAGCCTCGGCGGGCGGAATATAGCCGAGTGGTTTCATCAGCCGATGGTTATTGAACTAGACCACCCGTTCCAGCGTAGCCAATTCGACGGACTCACACGTTTTCCAGGCGGTGCGGCGGTGATTCAGTTCAGCTTTGTACAGACCGTTGATCGTTTCCGCCAGCGCGTTGTCGTAACTGTCGCCCCGGTTGCCTACCGACGGTTTGAAGCCAGCCTCGGCCAATCGCTCGCTATAGCGAATGCTGACGTAATGGGCCCCGAGATCAGAGTGACGGATAAGAGATCCATCGTCGCCGGGCCGACGGACGTAAAGCGCCTGCTCAAGTGCGTCCAGAACGAAGTTCGCGGTCATCGAGGTACTGACACCTGCGATCGTGGCGTCGTCCGGCAACGGCTGCGCTGAATCCAGCCAACTACGTGCGTCCGCCTCGCGGCGCACGGACGTCAGCTTCTTGCGTCCCATCAAACCGCGCGTGCTACGTCGAGATCGGAGTCGCCTTGCCGCATGCGGACAAGGACTTGGCGGTACTCAAACAATTCGAACTTCCTGTTGGTCATAGATGCTCCGTTCAAAAAGAACGGAGCGTACCGACTCGGAAAGTTCGAACCGCGTCCTCGCCTCAATGCTACTGGAGCTTATATGCCGCCCCTCAGGTGGCTCCTTTATGCCGACCCCGCATTGGCTCAATAGCACCGCCCTGTGACAGCTTGGCGAACAATGAGGATAACGACGTTGGCGAGGGCGATGCTGGTGGCAGATCTAAAACTCGTTTGAACTCATGCGGTCTCTAGGGCTGATACGGCCGCGAGCGCATTCTCCAGTGCAAGTTGGCGATCCGCTTCACCAATTGCGGTACCTTCTGCGCGGATGATCTCCAAATGCGTGATCCCAAGGAAACTGAAGAAGCTTTGCAGGTGACTCTCCTGATGGTCCATCGATGCCATTGGAGAAGGCGCACTATAAACGCCCCCACGTGAAGAGGCGACAATGATGCGTTTCCCGCCGCACAGGCCCAGCGGACCGGCCTCACTGTAGCGGAAGGTCTTGCCGGCAACGGTTAGCCAGTCCAGCCAAGCTTTCAATTGACTGGGTACCCCGAGGTTGTGCATCGGAGCCCCAATTACGACGACCTCGGCGGATAGGAATTCATCAAGCATTTCGCTGTCGCCGGCAGGGGCACTGGACAGGTGTCTAACTGGCTCCGCAGCCAAATCGCGATACGTCACGACTGCGCTCGGATTTGCTTCTCGCAGGCGGTGGGTAATGGCAGCGGTCAATTTGCGAGTGACCGAATTCTGACCGGTGATGCTGGAATCGACATGCAGAAGGTTCATAGTGAATCCTGTATGTAAAGAAAGATTGATCGTCCCGACATGTTAGAGTCCAGTAGGAATTGCGCAAGGAGGTACTTTTATGAGCGATACGAACACGGATGTTCGTGGCCACGAACACGCGGGATGTGCCTCAGTCGTTGATGTCCTTGCCCGCATTGGCGACAAATGGACAGTTATGGTAGTAGGCACGTTGTGCGAAGGTCCGCTGCGATACAACGAGTTGCAGCGGCAGGTGGGCGGTATTTCGCAACGCATGCTGACGCTGACCCTCAAGGGTCTGGAGCGAGATGGGTTAGTTAGCCGGACTATGTACCCAACCATTCCGCCGCGTGTCGATTATGATCTGACGGATCTCGGCCGCAGCTTGATGGGGCCGTTGCGGGCGCTATACCAGTGGGCGTTGGAGCACCAAGATGAGATGGCTATGGCACGCCATACTTTTGAGCAAAAGTCGACGGGACGGGATGTGACGCATGGCGTGCTGTATGTACGAAAGTAACCTTGACTATTACAAGGTGAGTGGTTGCTTCTATGAGATGTAAGCTCTTGGGTTCCGGCCGTCGCGCACATAGCGCCGCTGCCATTCAATCTTGGTCCTGCCGTTACCCGGAGTGAGCACTGGTACTGTTGTATCGACGGCATGCGGCTTCGTGGCCGCAATGACGTGCCGGCTCGGGCGTCGACCAGCGGTCGTCGTAGGTCTGCGCCATGGCCCACCGATTGTCCCCGTAGCGAGCGATCGAGAACAACACTATCGGGAGCATTGATCACCGACTGGCGATAAAGCGGCTGGTGATCCACAAACTTCGAAATCAGCGCCAGTAAGCCCGGACCAGCCAGTCCATACTCAACCGGGCGGATCGGAGCAGCAGCTCGCGCGATGTTGTCGCAACGCATACACGCCAGTTTCGAGCGCACATGGCACGCTTACGGATGGAGCCGGCCAGCGCCTTTTTGCAGCGTGAGCAATTCTCGAGAATTGAGGGCAGATTCAAACACTGTCGATAATTCGAGCGACTTCGCATGTACCCGTGTGGAGAATGCGCTTTAGCCCGTCATGGAACGTGGTCGCAACTCTCGAGGAGTGCATCCAAATCTTGCTCGGAAAGCTCTACTGAAATGCGCGGCATCGTTGAAGCCCCACGAAAAAGCAATCTCGCTGATGCTGCGCCCGACAAGGCCCGGGTCGCGGATATCCCGATAGGCGGCGTCAAGACGTTGTGTCCAGATCCAGTCTCCCAATGAGCATGTCTCGGTGCCCCACGTACGATGCAGAGTACTAGGCGACACTTTCAGTTCAGCTGCGATTGACGAAATTGTGAGGCCAGGCTCCCGAAGCCTGTCGCGTACGCAGGACCTGATGCGCTCCAGGTTAAATAGACGGAGCTGCGACATGGGTGCCTGTTTGGCCGCAGGAAGGGTCGACAGTCCTGCGATAAGAATTTGTCTGACGCTGTCGGCGATCGCACCCGCAGATTCGGGAGCGAGCGTATCGATGCTGCCGGCTAACGTATGAATCATATTTAGCATCAGGTGCCCAGCACCGCGATCGCCGCTCACGGTGTTGGCAGTTAATTGTTCCGCACACGGAAATTCTGTCCGCAGCAAGCGCCCCGGGAGCATAAGCACGTACTGTTGGAAGTCGCCATCGAAAGCCAACGTATACGGGCGAGTGCTGTCATACATTGTGAAATCACCCGGCATGAGAGACGCCTCGCGTCCATCCTGCACTACAACTCCATTCCCTCGCGTCTGAATGCTTATCAGGAAATAGTCCTCACCTGATTGTGCAATCTTGGAAGGTGTTCGATGGACCCTCTGCGCACTCGACGTCACTTTCGTCAGACAAAGGGTGGCCAACTGAGCAACGGCAATGCTGCCCTCAATAGTGCTTTGCCTATCCGCTATCTCGCACTCAAGTTGCACGTAAGCGTCGCAGACAATGTCAGACCAATACGCTAGGCGACGGCTGGGATCGACCTGTGTCGTGGAATGTACGCTAAACATATCTGTACCTATCACAAATTGAGTACGCCAAGCAAACCTGGATGGTCTTCCGTCGAGGGTGACTGATTCAGTCAAGAGAGGCGAGACGCAGGGTCAAGCCGTAACAAAATCGTCTTCTTACTATGAGACCTCACAACATGCTACTGAGGTTTCAAATGAACGTCACGCATCCAAAATTTCGTGTTGCAGCCATCCAGGCGGCGCCCGTGTTTCTTGATCTCGAAGGGTCCATCGAGAAGGCGATCATGCTGATTGCCGAGGCTGCTTCCAATGGTGCAAAGCTGGTTGCCTTCGGAGAAGCTTGGCTGCCCGGATACCCGTGGTTCATCTGGCTGGATTCCCCGGCGTGGGGTATGCAGTTCGTTCAGCGTTACCACGACAATTCTCTGGTCTACGGCTCGCCGCAAGCGGACCGGATTGTGCAGGCCGCAAAAAAGCACTCAATCACCGTCGTAATGGGGCACAGCGAGAAGCAGGGCGGCAGCCTCTATCTAGGTCAGTGGATTATCGACGCTGAGGGACAGACCGTTGCGCAACGCCGGAAACTCAAGCCGACACACGTTGAGCGCACAGTATTTGGTGAGGGGGATGGCACGGACTTGGCTGTCTGGCAAACATCTTTGGGCCGCGTCGGGGCCTTGTGCTGCTGGGAGCATCTCCAGCCGTTGTCGAAATATGCGATGTATGCGCAAGACGAGCAATTGCACATCGCCGCATGGCCGAGTTTCTCGGCATATCGAGGAATAGCCAATGCGCTGCAGGCCGATGTGAACATGGCGGCGTCACAAGTCTATGCGGTTGAAGGTCAATGCTTTGTTATTGCCCCGACTTCGCTTGTAAGCGAAGAAATGATCGACATGCTGTGCGGTGAAGATCCGGTCAAGCGTAGCTTGCTTGAACAAGGTGGAGGATCTGCGTCAATCTTCGGTCCGGACGGCACACTGCTGCATGACCGACTGCCTGAAAAGGAAGAGGGCATTGTTTATGCCGAGATCGACCTTGGCGTGATTTCTTTGGCAAAGGCGGCCGCAGATCCGGCCGGCCACTATGCGCGTCCGGACGTAACGCGGTTGCTTCTGGACCGTACGCCAGGACGTCGCGTCGTGTATACGCAGCGCGTGTTTCCGGAAGCCTCGGTTCGTGAGTGTGGCGATCAGCCGGAACATACTTCTGAAGTTGTTACGCCTACTCGTGCAGCGGACTGAACATCTGCAGTACACGTGGTTGCGAAAGTTGTCATAAATATGGATCGGTGAAGGCCTCAATGAAAGTTAATCGAAAATATCTGTTTATCGCGCTCGCAATGCTGATATTCGGAACAGCACCGTCCGCGCATGCTCAGCATGAGCACAGTGGTGGAGAAAATCTCGGGAAGGTAAATTTCGCTGTAGCGTGCAACTCTGAAGCACAGAGTGACTTCAATGTTGCGATGGCTTATTACTACTCGTTCGATTGGAGTAAGATCAACTCGGCGACGAACCGCGTTCTGCAGGATGACCAAAAATGTGGAATGGCATATTGGTTGAAAGCATTGTCGTCGCTTAACAATCCTTTTGCTTGGCCGAGTAGTCTTCCGGCATCTGCTGTTGGCGACGGATCTGCAGCTCTTGATGCCGCGCGAAAGACGGGGCTTGGCTCTCAGCGTGAGCGTGACTATGTTGATGCGCTTTCGGTATATTTCAAAGATGCAGATAAAATTGATCACCGAACGAGGGCGGTGGCGTTAGAGTCTGCGTTTGGAAGGTTGGCAGAGAAATATCCGAATGATTCGGAAGCTTCTGTTTTGTATGCACTTATTTTGTCTGCGAATTCAGATCCGGCGGATAAAAAATATGTTAGGCAACTAAAGGCGGTATCGATTCTCGAGCCAATATTTCAAAAACAACCGAATCACCCAGGAACCGCCCATTTTCTAATTCATAGCTATGACTATCCATTTCTTGCAAAGCGTGGATTGGATGTTGCCAGACTTTACGCAAAAATCGCACCGAGTGCACCACATGCACTTCATATGCCATCGCACATTTTCTCGAGACTTGGTCTTTGGAAGGAATCGATCGCGTCGAATCGCGCAGCCTACGCGGCCGCGAGAGAGGGGACGCTTCAGGCATTCCACTTCTCAGATTTTATGGTTTATGCATATCTTCAGTTAGGTGATGTCAATGCTGCTCGTCAGATAATGGATCAGGCTCGAGCTAGAAAGGTGCTCGACGACCTGGGGGCGTCCTACCCATACGCTGCAATGCCTGCCCGCATCGCGATCGAGACTGATTCGTGGAAGGATGCTGCAAACCTGGAGCTTTCTCCGCCGGCTGATTCATATCCCTGGAAGAAATACCCGCAATCAGAAGCGGTTAACGCCTTTGCCCGAGGAGTTGGCGCGGCGATGAGCGGGGATCCGGAAAAGGCGCATTTTGAATCAGCGCGACTTATCTCGCTTCGTGATGTGGCATTGGCGATGAAGATGAGTTACTGGGCGGAACAGATTGATATTGAGGCACAAATTGTACGTGGTCTCGCGGTCTTTGCTGATGGAAAACACGATGATGGAATCATGGTGTTGAGAGACGCGGCCGAGCGGGAAGATGCAACAGAGAAAAGTGCCGTCACTGCTGGCCCGATTGTGACAGCTCGCGAGATGCTCGCAACGATGCTGCTTCAAACCGGGCATGCTGATGAAGCGTTAATGAACTTCAAGAGAGTTCTTGAAGTCGATCCGAATCGTCACCGCTCTCTTGTCGGAGCGATACAGAGTGCTGAGAAGGCTGGCGATACGAAGGCAGCAACGACATACTCAAAACAGTTGGAGGATTCGATCAGGTAACTATAAATATCAAGCGTTGATCTCATGTGAAGAGTGGGACGGCTGTGCGTGACCAGTTCATCGGTCACGCAAATGAAATACCTGTGGTCAGATAAAAAATAAAACTACTATATGAATATTTATTGATTTGGATTTCTCTGGGTAACGCGAGGGTTCGCGGTAGATTTTGCTTTGCAATTTATTTTAGAGATTTATTTAAATAACAAAAAATTTATGTGGCGCATCACTCGGCGCCGATTATTACACTGTGAACAGGGTTGGAGGTAAAATGAAGTCACGAAACTTCGCATCTGGCGTGATGCTGGCTTGTGTCGCCGGAGCAATCCCGATTGGTGCGAGCGCTCAGGGGAGTGTTACGCTGTCCGGTACTATTGACACTGGATTTCTTTATACGAATAACAATGGTGGCCATGCGAGTTGGTCAACGATGAATGGGGCGCTTACACCAAGCCGCTGGATCTTGTCAGGTGTTGAAGATATAGGGGGCGGAAATCGGACGGTATTTCGTCTGATACATCCGTTCAGCGTTCAGAACGGTCGCGATCCGGGACGTGGGTTTAATGTTGCCTACGTTGGTCTGAGTAACGATCGATTCGGTACTTTGACGCTAGGGCGACAGTATGACACCACAATCGACTTCGTTTCTGGATTCGCGACTAATGGGACGTGGGCCCATATCGGCGACTCAGATAATACAAATGGGTCGTTCAAAACGAGCAATGCTGCCAAATATGTGAGTCCGACGTGGTACGGATTGACTCTCGGCACTACGTACGGATTCAGTAATCAGGGGGGGGGATCCGGACCTTCGTCGGGATTCGCGAACAATCGGGCAATTGCATTTGGCGCTACGTACAGCCATGGGCCCTTTTCCTCAGCATTAGGCTTCATTCAACTCAATCATCCGGACTCCCAGCCAGGAGGTGCTGTGGGAACTTCCGGAGGTGGGACAGCCGACGATTATGTGAGTATGTTCACAAAAAGCGTAACTAGCGGCGCGAATGTTGAGCGTGAGCGGATTTGGCTCGCCGGCGCTTCATATCAGATCGGACCAGTCACGCTCAATGGTCTGTATTCGAAAGTTCAGTATCGCTATCTCGACGGGACCGGGCTTTCGCTCGACAACTATGAGGCTAATGTCGCATGGCAAGTAACGCCGGCTTGGATCGCGCAGGTGGCATATATCCGTACGAATGGCGCATATTCAGGTGTGACTTCAGCGACTCCCGATCCTGGCTGGGATCAGTTAAATGTCGGAGCACAGTATCTGCTGTCTAAGCGTACGTTGATTTATCTCATTGCGATCGGTCAACAAGGTAGGAACGCGAAGGCCCAGATTCTCAACACTGGGCAATCTAGCACTCGTCGGCAACTAGTCGTGGCGCTGGGTATTCAGCATCGATTCTGATCAAAGTTCGGTGACTGAACAAGGATGTCGAATTGGGTCAACGCTGGCTTCGGATTGGATAGAAATCAGAATTGAAGTTGACCGACGTTTTCGACAGTCTGGGTGTGTTTGGCTATGGGGAAGTAACTTGAAAAAAGCAGTTCGATATCTGGCGCTCGCAGGGATTTGTCCGCTCACGGCATTCCTTGCGTCAAGTGCCTTAGGAAGCCGGGTCGACTCGTCTCCGTTCGGTGCCGCGGGTGATGCAAGAGCGTCGGCTCTTGTCTCAAAAATGACACTCGACGAAAAGATTCAACTTGTTCATGGTATTGGGATACCGAATCTGGGTATGGGCGGACCATTCCCGGTATGGGCGAAAGGTGCCGGTTATATTCCCGGTATCCCGCGGCTTGGCATTCCGTCGATCGCAAGTGCTGACGCGGCCGCTGGCGTTAGTGTGAAAGGATCAGGGGCAACTGCGCTGCCAGCACCCATAGCATTAGCTGCGACGTGGGACGAAGCAGTTGCGGCAGCCTACGGTGCCAGGGTCGCGAAGGAACTTCGGGCACTCGGGTATGCAGAAGCGCTCAATGGCGGTATCAATCTTGCACGCGAACCGCGTAGCGGCAGAACGTTCGAATACATGGGGGAAGATCCCGTCCTCGCGGGAACGATGGGCGCGGCGATGACGAGAGGGGTTCAGTCTCAGAAGGTTATCGCAACGATCAAGCATTTCGCGTTGAACGGCCAGGAAACGAACCGGATGAAGAGCAACTCCATTGGTGACGAACGTACGATGCGCGAGACAGAATTGCTTGCGTTCGAAATTGCGGTGAAGGAGGGACACCCAGGAAACGTAATGTGTTCATACAATCTCGTAAATGGAATTTATGCTTGCGAGAATCCGTACTTGCTCAATACGGTTCTAAAGAACGAGTGGGGTTTCAAAGGCGTCGTTCAATCAGATTGGGGGGCGACACATAGCACCGTTGCTGCTGCCAATGCCGGACTTGACGAGGAGCAGCCTGGGGAGGTGGGTGTAGACGTAGAGAAGAAGGTTCCTATCTTCGTATCGCGTTTCAGTTCAAAACTGAAGGAGGCGGTTTCTTCCGGAACGGTACCGACATCCCGTCTAGACGACATGGTTCGACGAAAGTTGGCTGTGCTAATCGGTACTGGCGTGATGGACGATCCCCCGAAGCCGAACGGCAAAGTAGACACCGCTGCCGGAAACGCCGACGCGCTATCGTTTGCACGGCAATCACTTGTGCTGTTGAAAAATGCGGTACCTTCCAGTGCTCGGCAGCCGGTACTTCCACTGAATTCTCGCGAACTATCATCTATCGTTGTCATTGGCGGACGTGCTGATTCGGGTGTTCTCTCCGGCGGCGGTTCTGCCAATGTTCCAGCGTCGAATGGCAACGCGGTCGCGAATTGCCAGTATTACGTAAACACGCCTATGGGGGGATGTGCGATCTGGTATAAGTCGCCGCCCCTTGACGCAATCAAGGCGAAGGTACCAAACGCGAAAGTTACCTACTACGACGGAATTGATGCGATGTCTGCCGCCAACGCGGCTGCGCGTGCTGATGTGGCGATCGTATTTGCAACACAGTGGGAAGCTGAGGCGCGGGATCTCAGAAGTCTTGCATTGCCCGACAGCAAGTCGACTCCGATCAGCGCTGAGTATGATCAGAACGCTCTTATCACCGCTGTCGCTGCGAAGGCCAAACGAGTGATTGTGGTTCTGCAAAACGGAAGTCCGGTGTTGATGCCATGGCTCCCCAACGTACATGGTGTCTTGGAAGCCTGGTTCCCTGGCGTACAGGGCGGGCAAGCGATCGCAGATGTGATATTTGGCGATGTAAACCCGTCGGGAAAATTGCCGATAACGTTCCCGCAGCAAGACTCGGATCTCCCCCAAAAGGCGGTTAGTCGTACCGAGTTGGACGTAAAATATCGCGAAGACCTGTTGATGGGATACCGATGGTATGACGCCAATGATATCAAGCCACTTTTCCCGTTCGGATTCGGACTTTCATACACGAATTTTTCTTATTCAAAACTCAAAATTCGAGCCGATTTATCGAATAATGTCACTGTGAAATTCACATTGAAGAACACAGGTGCACGTGCGGGTGCGGAAGTGGCGCAGGTCTACGCGCAGTTGCCTTCGGGGTTGGGGGAACCACCGCAGCGACTGGTTGGATGGGCGAAAGTATTCCTAGCGCCGGGGCAGACGAAGGAAATTACCTTGGCGATTCCAGTCGCACGTTTTGCCACGTGGAATGTCGACGATCACGCATGGCAGGTCAACCCAGGCATCTACAAGCTCAATGTGGGAGGGGGGTCTCGAGATGCGTCTGCGTTGACAAAAGATGTTGAATTAAGCGTGGGGCAGCCCTGAAAAGGAGCATGCCTCAAACGGAGTTGCCAGAAATTGACATCCGTCGATTTCACGTGAATGGTGACTTGTAGAAATTTTATTGAGTGAGCGGTGAACTTTCCTCTATTGTATATATTAAATATAGTGCAAGTTCACCACTCTGATTATTCGGCGACGTTGTTAGAAGCGTCTAACATACAGATTACTGCCCGAGTGTTGAGCGGAGTGGGAGATTAATTGACTGAAATGGCAGTGATTTGCGTCGTGACCATTCTGGGAGGCACGTTGCCGACCGTTTGAGCGGGTAGGTAAAAAGCCTGCTGCGTGAGGTACACAACAAAAGTCTCGGCGGTCTCGACGGAATGCCGTTCCTCTATGTTGGTTCGAGTTAACGATCGTCACAAGACGATGTTCTAGTTTTCGGAGTTGAAGATGAGTCATACTACAAATATGACGGCGCCGTTGGTTGCTGGATTGTTGGTATCGTTCACCGCCCTTGCTCTTGGCGCGAGCAATGGTCCGATCTTCGTGTCGAGCCCGGCCCTTGACAGGCACGTCATCTACCAAGATTTCGCGTTCTATCAGCCGTACGATGGGACGGCGTATCGAACGCTCGCACATCAAGCGCCGGAGCTCCGCAGGCTTGGTATTACCGATGTATGGTTTGCTCCACCATACCACGCACTCGACGACGGACGATTCGGCGAAGGATACGCTGTGATTGACCGCTATGATCTTGGAGAGTTTCCACAGGGGCGTAACAATGCAATCGCGACGAAGTATGGTACGAGCTCTGAATTGCATGAGGCCATCGAGAGCATGCATCGGCAACATATTAATGCGATCGTGGACATCGTTCCGAACCAGATATTCCTGTCGGAACGCGAGGTGGTTAGTGCCAGTGCCGTGGACCGATTCGGGATTCCGAGCAGTCCTACGGTAGCTAACATTTTCTATCCCGGATATACAAAAGGGGGCGGCCTTGGGCAGAGGAAGTATGGGTTAATCAAGCAGTGGAGCGCGATGTATGAAAACGGTACCTCGCCGCAGGGGATTGGCCTCGATCGAATCATGATCGACGGTGCCGGAGCGCCCTATCGGTACTACGGCCCGGGCGACGCACGCAATCATCTGCCAACCTGGCTGGCCAGCACTGACGCTGCGAAGCTCGGCGAACTCAATACGATCGACTCGTATCTATCTGTAGACGGCGGCTATGCAGTGAAAGGTACGACCACGGCGATTCCGGCTTATCGATCGTATCTACTATACTACGTCGATCCCCACCGGAATTCGACGACCCAACGCTATCTCGAGTACATGCGAACGCATGGCTTTCCTGGAGGCACCGATGATGCGGTGCGCCAGAGTATCGTCAATGGCGACACCGGTGCAGTATCCGCTGCGACAAAGGCTTACCTTGCGTTGCAGCCAGGATACTCGGCGACTTCGGAGGGAGGTATCTGGGCGTTTCGCTTCAACAAGTCCGACAATGGAGATGTTGGCAAGAACGTGATGCGCTTCGAGTTTCTCCTCGGTACGGATATCGACAACAGCAACAGCGTCGTACAGGCGGAAACGCTTAACTGGCAACGCTTCTTGCTCGACAAGTACCACTTCGACGGATTCCGGTTCGATGCTGCGGATCACTACAGTACCGAAATCATGAGACAGTCGGCGGAGATGATGTCGGCGCGGTACAGCCAGGAGATGGACAAACATCTCAGCGTAATCGAGTCGTACCAGAACCTCCGTTTCGGGAATCCTCAGATTGCCTTGGAGAACAGCAATCGAAATGGGCAACTAGCATACGATACAACGCTGTACGATGCGATGTACAACACGTTGGGGCAAGCAAATCCAAGTGAGCCGCTTAGCGACGTGTTCACAAAGTCGATTGTCGGTCAGGCGCGCTTGGGTGTCGGTGAAGCGATTCCCAACTGGTCGTTCGTCACGAATCACGATCTGGAACATACCGTTATCTCAAGTATTCCTGTACCACCGACTGAGATTAATGGTTTAACGGTCGACGCAGCACAACAAGTTGCGCAGATGAGGATCTACGACAACGATCGCAGGCTGAGCGCTAAGCAGTACGCACCTTATAACGTTCCTGCTGCATACGCTGTGATGCTGACCAACAAAGATACTGTACCGACGGTTTTCTATGGCGACATGTATGAGAGCGACAAGGGGTACACGTCGGTGAAGACGCCATACTACGATGCAATCGTTCGCTTGCTAATGATTCGGCAAAAGTACGTATCGGGTGCGCAGATTGTTACCTACTACCAGACCAACACATCTCCCAACGTGGCGGGGCAGGATCTAGTGGCGAGCGTACGTATCGGTACTGACCGACATACGGGCGTTGCAACAGTGGTAGGCGACAATCCGGCCACAAGTACGACGATCCAGATCAACATGGGCATGCTGCACGCGAACCAGATCTTCTCGAACTTGTTCGGCCAGTGGCCCGAACGCATTCAGTCCGATTCACGTGGGGTGCTGACCGTACACGTCGTTGGATCGTCGACGCCGCAAATCCACGGCTATTTGGGTGTTTGGGTGCCCACGTCGGAGGATGAAGGCGCGATCACGGGGTATTCAGGCTAAACGAGTTACATGCTGCGTATGTTGTCAGCGGCAAGGCCTGATGAGGGTGCTGATTGGCTCGATTGATCAGAACGCGCACCTATTTCTCAACGATGTCACGCCAACGAAACTGGATAAGTCTCTATTCCCCGAGTACGAAATCCAGTTGACAAATGCAACCATAGACTGGCCGCCGGCGCGATTGCGTTGCGGTCCGAGACAGCTTGCTGAATTCCGAACTTACCGTAGACCATTTATGATCGTGAAGAATTCCATTATGAACGTTCTAGTCGTTCGCATCCTCGTTGGGGTAGTCGCACTTGTTTGTGCGCACCTGGCCCACGCGCACACCCACCCAGTCCATCAGTTTCCGTCTGGATCTGCAGCAGTGAGCGTGGGAACCAAGGATGTGACTATTGATTTTGATGAGCGCCTTGAGCCGGCCTTTAGTTCAGTCACGGTGATGGACGCCCACGGGGTTTCTATGAATAGCGGACAAGCGGTTGTTGATTCTGCGAATCCGAAGCGCATCTCCGCACAACTGAAGCCTCTGGCAATGGGCAGGTACACAGTGATGTGGGTGGCAGTAGCCGCTGATGGGCACCATAGGCAAGGCCAATATACGTTCACTGTCAAGTAAATGCTATGCACCTCATCGTACAGATTGGTTTCGCAGTAGTGCAAGACCTGCTGTTCGCGGTTGTTTTGGGAGCACTTGCTTGCGAAGCGCTACTTGGGCAATGGGGACGGTTGTTGCAGACGGAGCCGGCTCGATGGCGCATGGGGGCGTTATGCAGCCTTGCAGTGGCGCTCGTTCTGAACTTGTGGTTTCAGTCCGCGGCGATGCGCGGCAAACCAATTAGTGAGGCGGGCCCGGAAATAGCTATTGTGATGGCGCAATCTCATTATGGTATCGCGTGGGCCGTATGCTTTTCCGGCGTAATCCTTGCAATCCTCGCTGGCACACGAACAACGGGATTGGCGTGGCTAGGCGCGCTTGCTGGGGCAATTATCTACTCGTCCGGCAAGTCAGCCGCAAGCCATGCGGCTGACGCTGGTGACTTCACGCGAGGTGAGGCGGTTTACGCGACGCATCTTTTCGCAACAGCGTTGTGGGCTGGCAGTGTGACGTTCGCGACCCGCATTGTGCACGGAGTGGGAAATTCATTGTCAGCAGTGGCCGTCCGTCGCATGTTCTGCGTGCGGCTGTCACAGTTGGCGACAATTGCGCTAGGTGTGGTCGTTCTGACGGGGGCGTACTGCACTGCAAGCAATTCAAGCTTGTCCTGTTTGCCATCGCGAGATTCTTGGTATGGTCGCGTACTGATATTCAAGCTCGCTTTGGTCGCGTTTTCAGTGTTACTGGGATTCCTCAATAGAACGAAATATCTACCACGCCTGAAGGCTGCTGCCAGTGGTAGTGAATCGTTCCGATGCGCTCAGAGGAACTTCAACAGGATCTTAACTGTGGAAGCTGTTGTCATGATCGCGGTGCTGTGCGCGGCGGCTATTCTAGGAAACACGTCGCCGCCAGATGGCTGACCATAGGGGACAGCGTGTTGAATATCTTTTGAGGTGGTCAATCAGTCATTTATTTATGGAAAACAAAATTTGGTTGCACGTATTTAATTTGGACTACTAATGTTTGTTTGGTGATTTTGTGGGAGTTGTATTGCACGAATCATTTAACTTGGAAACATGGAGTGGTTATGCGAGTTCATATTTTTACGGCCGCTTTAATCGGGGCGCTGTTCGGATTGAACGCAGCTCATGCTCAAAGTGCTGCGCCTGGCGCACCGGGTGTAGTCGGTGCATGGACTCCCGCCAACAAGCACGGGTTTGGTACCTCAACTACGACTGAGAGCAAGGTCTGGTTCACTATCGGAAGCGACGGCCTCAACGAAGTCTACTACCCCCGCCTCGATACTCCCAGCATTCGCGACCTGCAGTTCGTCGTGTCGGACGGTCGGACCTTCGCGGAGCGCGAAAGTACTGGTGCGCAGCACCGGACGGAACTGGTCAATCAGCATAGCCTCACTTATCGCCAGATCGGGCTGTCAAGTAGCGGACGGTATCGCCTCACGAAAACGTTCACCACGGACCCGTCCCGATCGACATTGCTTGTAGACGTAGATTTTGAGTCACTAGACGGCCGCCCCTATCAAGTGTATGCGTTGCTCAATCCGGGGCCGGGTAACAGTCTGGCCAACACAGCCGGCGGAACGTTCGATGGCGTGCTCGTGGCAAACAACGGCAATGTTGCGACCGCTTTCTCGGCGAGCCCGCGATTCACGCGTACTTCGAATGGTTACCTAGGAACGAGTGACGGCTGGCAGGATGTGAGCGGCCATCTACGTATGGATTGGACCTACGCATCGGCCGCGCAGGGCAACGTCGTACAAACCGGACAGACCGTACTCGACGGTGTGAAGCACAGGCACATCACACTGGCGATCGGTTTCGGCGAAACTTCGTCACAGGCTGAAATGAATGCGCAGAAGTCGCTCACAGTTGGTTTTACGCCGATCGCGGCGGCCTATGCTGAGGGCTGGGACGCTTACCTCCGATCGCTCAGACCGACTCCCGAAAGCGTACGAGATAAACCCGAGGTATACAATTCAGCGTTGATGGCCTTGGCTGCACACGAGGATAAGACCTACAGAGGCGCCTTCGTCGCTTCGCCCTCTATGCCGTGGGTATTCGGTCATCGAGATCAGTCGGGCGCATATCACCTAGTCTGGGCTCGCGATCTCTACCAGATGGCTACTTCGTTGCTCGCTGCTGGCGACCGGGGGGCAGCCGAGCGTGCGATGACGTGGCTGTTCAATTCGCAACAAAAGGCAGACGGTTCATTTCCACAAAATTCTCAGGTTGATGGAACGCCGCGCTGGACCGGCCTGCAAGTTGACCAGGTCGCGTTCCCGATCATCCTTGCTTGGCAACTTGGCCGATTCGACAACGCGACATATCTCAATCACGTAAAGAAGGCTGCCGACTTCATTGTCGCATATGGGCCTACCACCCAACAGGAACGCTGGGAGGAGCAGAGCGGGTATTCGCCGGCAACGATCGCAGCCGAGATCGCGGCGCTTACTTGTGCTTCCGATATCGCGCGAAAAAATGGCGACGCAGCATCGACGAACACCTATGCGACGCTGGCCGACACATGGCAGCGGAGTGTCGAGTCGTGGACGGTCACACATTCCGGCCCGTATTCCGTTCGACCGTACTACTTGCGCTTGACCAAGGACGGAAAGCCTGACGCCAGCACGGCATATGACGTCAGAAACAGTGGGCCTAGTAATGTCGACCAACGGGCAGTTGTCGATCCGAGCTTTCTCGAGCTGGTACGGCTTGGTGTGAAGCGCGCAGACGATCCGATTATCAGGAATACGCTGACGGTCGTTGATGGCCAGCTCGGTGTGGAGACGCCGAACGGCAAGTTCTGGCATCGCTATAACTTTGATGGTTATGGAGAACAACGGGATGGAAGCGAATTTAACGGTATGGCCTTTGCTGCGGGGAGTCAGATGACAATCGGTCGGATCTGGCCCATATTCGCCGGTGAGCGTGGCGAATATGATCTCCTCGCAAATGACGCCAATGGTGCGCGCTTGCAACTTGCTGCGATGGGGGCTGCGGCGAATGACGGCCTGATGATTCCTGAACAGGTATGGGATTTCAATGCTCCGTCTGGCCAGCCTGGATTTGTGCCTGGGACTGGCAGCACTTCCGCTACGCCGCTTGCGTGGTCGGAAGCGCAGTATGTAAGACTAGCTTTGTCGATTGATCGTGGCGAGCCGGTTGAGTTGCCGACGATTGTTGAATGCAGGTACACGCATCGTTGTCGGAAGTAAGAAGTTTCTATTGATGGTCGCCGGGAACGGCGACCGCTGAGAAGAAGTTAGTGTAACTGAAATCGCAATCCAGCTAATAGGGGACGGTGGACGTCGCGCTGACATATCCAGCAACATTCGAGCATTCATTGCCAATGAGAGGGAATCCATGAAGACGAGTTACAGAATGATGATGTACGTCGTGGCTGCGGTATTTTCACTGGGCGCGCACGCGCAAAGTCAGACAGCCGAACCGGCCACGAAGGTCAGCGGCATGTCGGCAACGGCTGCGTCATGGTCGCACGCGTCGAAGAAGATCGAGCGCGCAGCGAACCGGCAGTTCTCAAAGAAAGTGCGTCAGGCGATCTTTAAGACAAAGGGACTGGCGGGTACTGAAATCGTTGTGTTTGGTATTGCTGCGACGGGTCAGGTTACACTCGCCGGTTTCATTGATGATCAACAGCAGGAGAATCAGGCAATGATGGCGGCGGAAAAGGTGCCGGGAGTCAAGTCGGTGACGAGCAAGCTGATGGTGCGCGAAAATGTGCATTGATCCGCAAGCAATGGAATCAACCTCAGAGCTATTCTGCATCCGACCGCCTAAGGAGAGACAACATGACCCGCACCGCTTCCCTCGTACTTCTTTCCATCGTACTGCTGGCAGCTTGTACGACAGCGTCAGTTACTTCTGAACCTGCCACTAGCATGAACGGCGTTCTGGTCGGCCCGAACCGTATGACGCTCTACGTCTTCGACAAAGACTCGGCTGGTTCGGGCAAGAGCATGTGCAATGGCCTGTGTTCCAAGAACTGGCCGCCGCTGATCGTGTCCACTAGTGATGCGCCATTTGGTCCCTGGAGTGTGATCGTCCGCGACGATGGTGGCAAGCAATGGGCTTATATGGGACGTCCGCTGTACTACTGGGCAAAGGACGCCAGGCCCGGTGATATGACAGGAGACGGCCTTCTCAACAACGCCTGGCATTCGGCAAGACCTTAATTGATCATCGGGCACGCGAACTTCTATATTCGGCGCTCGCATTGCTATTTGTGTGCTCCGGGTCGAATTGGCGGATCCAACAGACCGCGGCGGTGGCACGATGTCATTGCGAGTACGCTATCGTCATATTTGAAGGACGACACGATGCCACCCATGACTACGCTGTGCTTCCCAAGAGGACACTGACAAGAAGCGAGTTGGCAGTGTTCACGCGTATGTCGAACGGAGGCGGGCAGCCAACTCGTCTGGCCGAGCGAGTTTAAGCGGTGGTCGGGAGAGGCGCGCAGCGATGTGGCAGTTACGCGTCGATGTCGCTGACCTTGTGTGGCGGCAAGCTTGTCAAGACGTCCTTCCGATGGGCCCCTGGATCGAGTCCGTTCAGTTGCGTGGAACTGTTCAAACTCATGATGGTGGCCGCGCGCTGACCCACACGCGGCTATCCTGCGAACAGCCAATTTTTGCGATTATGCCAACGTTGGCATATGCGCCGAAACTATCTGTTCGCCGGCGCGTACTCAGGTGGTGAATGGGAAATACCGCTCGCCTCGCGAGTTCAGGCGGGCTGCGGTGCCATCAATCTAACGGCGTCCGCGTGTCCTGAGTTAATGGGACAACTCCACTGCACGCTGGCAATGATACACATGCACTGCATGCCTTCCGATCGTTGGCGAAACCGGAAACTCACAACGTCAAGACTGAATGGGCTCCACGCTCACAGGTGACCAATGCGGGTCGCGCCGCCGCGAAACTTGACCAATTCGGTTGACCTTCCCACGGTGGGAAGGTTTAGTGTGTTTCGACGCTGCGTCCGCTGTCCACTGCATATAGGTCCTGCTTATGAGAAATTCCGAATCACGCCTCGCAATCTCAGCCGTGCTCATCACGCTCTGTTTCATGGGCGGAGTCGCCGAAGTTGCCTCGGCGGCCGGTATGGCTTCTCTCCTTTTTCCCGAGCTTGCCGCGCTGTCCTATGACGTATTCGTTCGGCCGCATGGCACTTGGGCCCGCGCCCCCTTGATGCTTACGCTCACTCCGGCGGTGACTGCCATGCTGGGTGTGTTTGTCAGCCGTCATTTGCCGTATTCTGCGGCATCGATTGCGATTTGCATCGTGGGAGCGATCGCAATCCTGAGGGTTATGCGCTCGCCCGTTGCACCTGCAATCTCGTCCTGCATTCTCGCGCTGTCGCTCGGCGAGAGAAGCTGGTGGTATCCGATCTCGATCCTGATCGGCACTGGGATGCTCGCCGTGCTGGCTGCAGTCTATCGGATCGTCTTCGACACCGCAGCATCACATTTGGCGCCGAGCGTCGACGATCAGCTCAAAAACGAACTTGAAGCATTACCCGACCAATTTGTGTGGGCACCGTTCTTCGCACTATTCCTCAGCACAACATACCTTCTTTCAAAAGCGACCGGAATGAAGATGTTGCTCTTCCCGCCGCTCGTCGTCATCGCCTTCGAAATGTTCGCGCATGCGAACGTCTGTCCCTGGGCGCAGCGGCCCGCATTGTTGCCGGCGGTGTGTACGCTCGCAGCGGTAGTCGGCGTCGCAGCGCTGGCGACTTTTGGTCCGGGCGTCATCTCGACGTTGCTGGCTACACTATTCGGCATTGTAATGCTACGTATGACCCGCCTCCATGCAATCCCCGCACTTGCCGTAGGGCTCCTACCGCAAGTCATGCCTCAAGTCGACTGGCGTTTCCCGCTTGCTGTCGGCATGGGCAGTGCGCTATTGACAATGAGTTTCCTACTCTTCAAGAAGGCGTCAACACTCGGACGCAGCGTCGCGCAATGAACGGCGTTTCCCGATGAAGTAGCCGTATTATTTCCCCGCATCGAGCATAGTCACTCGAGATACACGGGTTCGTTTAAGCGCGACTGGAGCGTTAGAAACTTTGAGGAAAAGGCCGCCGGATGCCCGATATTCGCGAAGCGTTACCCAGCGACTTAGGGCAGCGTGGTCGTCGCGATGTTGGAACTGATTTGGCCATAGTACTGGAAAACAGTTTGATAATGCTCGGGAGTGGTAGAGCACATCCGAGACGCACAGTGCTTTAATGTGCAGGGTCGTAGCCAGATCAAGCTTGCCGCCGCTTTGACAAGGCGGCTTTTCGGTCCATCGTATTCCGTCAAGAATCTCGCAGGCTGCGCTCAATTCTAGCGACGATAGTACCCAGATAAAAGCATTGTGGAGCGCCAGGCAGAATCGAATCTCGCGGCAGTTCATTGGCCAACTTGCAAGCCGTGTGTCGCAGTGGCAACTTGTGGTTGCGAAGAGGTTATAAGAAATAATCGGAATATACGGGATGAGTATTAAAATTGCGTAGACAATAATGTTTGGTGCATTGCGATGCATTGCATTGCATTGCAATTCAATTCAATTCAATTCAATTATAAGAGATTGCTTGGACTTTAGATGGGCTTTCCAAGCGGAGCGACATCCTCGATCAATCCCCTATTTTCACTTACGCGACGGTGGTCCCGCGCGTGTTTGGGTTCTGATTGGTGGAATTGGGGGGGCAGCGCGAAGCAAACCGTATGCTACACGTTGCGGCATGGTCCAGCTAACAGATAGATCGGTCGCCGGAGACTTGACCAAAAATGGTCAACGTTCGCGTTGCACACTCATCCCGCTTTGTCTACTTTTGAGCCAGTCAAGCAGTGATCGTGCAGCATTTGCATCGCATGGCCAAACATTGGATGATTTTACCCGGCAACGCATAGGATAGAGATTGTGCGCGCGTCAATTCGCGACATCGAGCCTGCCGCCCGAGTATCGATCGAGCACACAATTAGCTTCCGGCGCGATGCCCGGCAGTGATCCGCGCGAACGATCGGATCGACGCGGATGTTGTCGCATTCTTGCGGTGTATTACGGCCCCCTCGACCTGCGGCGCAGGCAGTGATCGCAGGCAAGCCGAGTCGATGAATCATATAAATGATGGAGACACTGATGCAGGAAGTCTGTGAGCCGCTCACGTCCGGCGAACCCACTCAGTCCGCGGCGGCTCAGCCCCTTCAGGCGCGCCGGTCGATGCGGTTCATCGCAATGATCGCGACTCTCGGTGGCCTGCTGTTCGGCTATGACACTGGGGTCATCAATGGCGCGCTGGCGTACATGACCCAGGATCTCGGGCTCACGCCGCTGACCGAGGGGCTCGTGACCAGTTCTCTGCTGCTCGGCGCCGTGATCGGCTCGGTGGCTTCGGGCCTGGTAGCGGACCGCTACGGGCGCCGGATGAGCATCATGATCCTGGCGGTCCTGTTCCTTGGGGGCGCGTTGTCATGTACCTTCGCCCCGACCGTTTCGATGCTGATTGCCGCGCGATTCGTGCTGGGCATCGCGGTGGGGGGGGCATCGATCTGCGTACCGACCTACCTGGCCGAACTGGCGCCCGTGCATCGTCGTGGGCAGATCATCACGCAAAACGAGCTGATGATCGTCTCCGGCCAAATGATCGCATTCATCGTCAATGCGACGATGGGCAGCCTGTGGGGTAGCGACCATGGCATCTGGCGCTGGATGCTGGCCGTCGCGACGTTGCCGGCGGTCGGGCTGTGGTTCGGCATGCTGGTGATGCCGGAAAGCCCGCGCTGGCTAGCCTCGAAGGGCAAACTGCACGCGGCTTGGAAAGTATTGCAGCAGGTGCGCGACTTCCAGTCAGCTCAGCAGGAGTTCGATTCGATTCGCAACGCCGAGCACCGCCACGCCCATCCGGCCCTTCGCACCGGGCCGGGCTTGTCGGCGCCCTGGGTCCGCCATGTCTTCTGGGTCGGGATCGGGATTGCCATCGTCATGCAGGCGACCGGAGTAAATTCGATCATGTTCTACGGTACGCAGATCCTGACGAATTCCGGCTTTGGACGGGAGACGGCACTGATCGGCAATGTGGCGAACGGGGTGATCTCGGTCGTGGCGACCTTGGTCGGCATCCAGGTGCTCGGCAAGATCGGTCGCCGACCGATGTTCCTGCTCGGACTGAGCGGTACGACGCTATCCTTGCTGATGATCGGCCTGTTCTCCCAGTTCCTGCCGGTATCGTTCCTGCGTGCGTGCCTGATTCTGGTCGCCATGGCGTGTTTCCTCGGCTTCATGCAGGCGCTGATCGCACCGGTATGCTGGGTGTTGCTGGCCGAACTGTTTCCGCTGCATATTCGCGGCTTCGCAGTGGGCGTAGCCGGTTGCGTGCTGTGGATGGTCAATTTCGTGCTCGGGCTGAGCTTCCCGTCGCTGGTCGCCTATGTCGGCATTTCAAGCACGTTCTTCGTATTCTTTGTCATCGGCATGGTGTCGATTGCGTTCATCTGGCGCAACCTGCCCGAAACGAGGGGGCGCAGCCTCGAGGAGATCGAGGCGCATTTCCGCAGCCTGTACGGCGGCGCGGAGCAGGCACGATGAGCGAGGATCCTGTCGTGCCCCCGGCTGGCACGAGGCGTAAGCGCGATGCACGGTTTGTCGAAATAGCGGCCGAGGCGGGCGTCAGCGAGGCCACGGTCAATCGCGTCCTCAACGAACGGGGCAGTGTTTCGGAGTCGGCGCGCGAGCGCGTAATCGCGGCGGCGCGCCGGCTGGGCGTGCGCCGCGTGCTGCCGGACAGCCGGCATGGCCTGATTCATATCGACGTGCTGCTTTCGCACGGCGACACGCCGTTTTTCCGCCGCCTGAATGCGGCGCTGCAACGTTCGGCCCAGATCCTCGACAAGCGCATCGTCCTGCATCGGCTGATTCTTCCCGAGTCGGACCGGGCGGTGGTCGACGCGATCAGCAACTGCCGGTACCGCCGCGCCGGGATGATCATCACGACGCGTGACACGGCGCCGGTGCGCGCGGCGCTGAGTGAGGCGATCGATCGAGGCGAAACGGTCGTCACCTTGATGACCGATATCAGCGAGATTTCGCGTGCCCACTTCGCCGGGATCGACAACGTGGGCGCTGGCCGCACCGCAGGCTACTTCATCGGGCGGCTCGCCAAGCGGGCCGGGCGTGTGCTCAAGCTTTGCGGAAGCCGCAGTTTTGGCGCGCACCGCGACCGGATCGCCGGTTTTCGCGCGGCGCTCGAGGGGGCCGAAACCGAGCTCGAGTATCAGGGCGTCGAGATCGAGACGCTCGACAACGCCGATGCGTGTTATCGCGCGGTGTTGCCGGCGCTGAAGCAGGGCGATTTGGTCGGCATCTACAACAGCGGTTATGGTTCGGCGGGCATCGCCGCGGCGCTCAGGGAATTCGACGTGGCCGGCAAGGTGGTGTGGATCGGTCACGAGATGCTGGACGAGCACCGCGCCTATATCGACGAAGGCACGATGGATATCGTGATCGACCAGAATCCCGACGCGCAGGTGATTTCCGCGTTGCAGCACCTGCTGTACGGTTGCGGGGTGCTTGAGACCACGCCACCGATCGGGCCAGTCGAGTTCGGCGTTTTCTGCGCAGCGAACGTTCGACGCAGCCCCTATCTTTCCCCCGACGATTGAATGGCGGCGGCAAGTGGGCATGGATCTGCGCGCGGCCGAATCGCTTTGCCTGTCACTGCCGGCCGTTGTCCGTGAAGCATTCCAGCCGGCCCCTTGCGGGGCCGGCGCTACTTCCTGGGCGACTATTTCGCCAGCATCCATTCATGCGCCGGATCGTTGCGGAAGTGCCAGACGCGCTTCGGTCCCGCCATCACGTTGAGGTAGTAGCTGCGATAGCCGTGCGGCGCGACCACCGGATGATAGCCTCGCGGCACCATCACCACGTCGTGGTTCTCGACCGCATAGGCTTCGTCGATGTCGCGCGAATCGGTATAGACGCGCTGGAACGCGAACCCCTGCTCGGGGTCGAGCCGATGGTAGTAGGTCTCTTCCAGCACGCTTTCGACCGGGATTGCGTCGACGTCGTGCTTATGCGGTGGATAGCTGGACGCGTGCCCGGCCGGCGTCACCACCTCGACCACCAGCAGCCCTTCCGCTGGTTCCGTTTGCGGAAGGATATCGCAGACGTAGCGAGTATTGGTGCCGCTGCCGCGCACCGATCGCGCGATCGACGCGGGCTCGATCAGGCGGGCTTCGTATCGGCCGGTCGCTGGCGCCGTGCAGAGCGCGATTTCGGCTGCGTCGACGGCATCGATCGACACGCTGCGGCCCGGCGGCACGTAGGCCGCATGGGGCGAGCGGTCCTCGAACACACTGCGTCGTCCGCCGACGTCGCGCCAGACCCGATCGCCGGTCGTGATCGTCACGGTGCCGGTCAGCACCACGATGCAGAGTTCGTCGTTGACGGTGTCGATCGCGAGTCGCTCGCCGGCGGCGAGCCGCTTGGCGGCGAAGCCGACGTGGCGCCAGCCGGCGCTGGCCGGCGTGACGGTGACGATATCGCGTCCGCTTGCGCGTCCCTTGATCAGCAGTTTGCTCATGCTGCCTCCTGTTGCGGGCGAGCCTGGCGCCAGATGCGAATCAGGGTCTCGAACGACGCGCGCACGCGGCGGATCAGTTCGCCGTCGTCGATCTCGCCGTCAAACCACGCACGGCTCGATTCGTAAAAGATCGAGCGGCCGACCGTGAAACCGCGGCAGGTTCGGCTGGCGGCAGCATCGATTAAGCCTTGCGCAAGCGTTTCAAGCGGAGCGTTCAGGCCGAGCAGTACGACGCCGCGGCAATACGGGTCACGCGCCTCGATCAGTGCGTCGATGCGGCGCCAGGTCTCGGTCGGCATCGATTCGAGCTTCCACCAGTCGGGCTGGATGCCCAGGTCGTAGAGGCGTTCCAGCGCGCGCACCACGGCGTCCGGCGATGCGGGGCGATCCTTGGGCGGGATCACTTCAAGCAGCAGTTCGTGGCCGCTGACTGATACCGCCTGCTGGAGCGCCTGCAGTTGCGCTTCCTGTTCGAGTCGATGCTCGAGAGCATCGTCGGGATGATATTGAACGAGGCACTTCACGATATGCTCGCGCGGCCAGGAAATGAGCGCTGATCCTGTCGACCGTCCGTGTTCGAAGCGCAGCGGGTTCGAGCCCGGCAGTTCGACGGGTCGGCCGATCCACCAGTTGCGGCCGGTGGCGGTATTGAGTGCATCCTGTCCGAAGCGATCGTCGATCAGCACGGCCATCTTGCCTTGGCCGCCGATTTGGGCCTCGGTCTCGGCGACGGCTTCGACGAAGAGCTGCTTGAGCGTGCCGATCCGCTTTTCATCAGCACCGGCTTGCCGCGCCAGTTCCGCGAGCTGGTCGCGGTGGTCGAACGCAAAGCCGAGCACCTCGTCCCACGACTTGCGGTTTGGGCTGACACGATGCAGGCGGTTCAGCGCGGGATCACGGTCGGGGCGGCTCATGCGGGCCGAATTCGTGAGGAAATAGTCAAGCTCGGCCGGCGTCGGCATGGCCGGCGCGCACGCATGGCGCGAGACCACCAGCGCGCCGCAAGCGTTGGCGTACGCGCAGCAGGTGGTTTCGTCCGCGCCGGTCAGCCAGCCTTTGAGAAAGCCGGAGATGAAGGCGTCGCCGGCGCCGAGCACGTTTAGCACCTCGACCTGCACGCCGACGTGCAGGCGGCCGTCGTCGATGCTCGCCGGAATCGCGCCGTCGAGTATCGTGCATCCGAGCGGACCGCGCTTGACCACAAGGGTGGCGGGCGTCGCCTCGCGAACGACACGCAGTGCAGCCATCAGGTCGTCATGGCCGCCGGCGATGCGGAACTCCTCTTCTGTGCCGACGATCAGGTCGAACATCGGCAGGATGCCGCCCAGGTGGTGGCTGACGCTGCCGTCCGCGATGAAGCGCGTTTCGCCGTCCGCCTTGCCGGTGAGGCCCCACAGCACGGGCCGGTAGTCGATGTCGAGCACCGTTCGCACGTCGTGACGTCGTGCGTATTCGAGCGCCTTCATGCTGGCGCGATGTACGCGCTCGGTCGAGAAATGCGTACCAGTGATCAGCAGCGCCCGGCTCGACGCGATGAACGACTCGTCGATGTCCTGCTCGTCGATCGCCATGTCGGCGCAATTCTCGCGATAGAACACCAGCGGAAACGTGTCGCGATCCTTGAGACCGAGCAGGACCAGCGCGGTCAGGCGTTCGGGGTCGAGGCGGACTTGGCTGACGTCGCAGCCTTCCTGCTTGAGCGCGTCGAGGAGAAAGCGGCCCATGTGGTCGTTGCCGACCCGCGAAAGCATCGCCGATTTCAGCCCGAGCCGGGCCGTGCCGAAGGCGATGTTGGCGGACGAACCGCCGAGGTAGCGGGCGAAGCTGGTGACGTCCTCGAGGCGGGCGCCGACCTGTTGGCCGTAGAGATCGACGGCGAGCCGTCCCAGGCAGATCAGGTCGAACTGGCGTTCGGACATGAGCGTCGGTGTATGCACGATGGTTTCCTGTCGTCTTGAGTCTGAGCGGATGAGCGGTTGGGCGGTGCCGGATGTCAGGCGAGGCCGAGGCCGCGCTTGACGGTCTCCAGCATCATCCGGCTCGATTCGTCGGCCCGGTCTTCCCACGCGAACACGGCTACGGTCGCGATGCCGTCGAAGCCGATCTCGCGAACCTTCGAAAAGAACGTGTCCCAGTCGATTTCACCTTGGCCGATGTCGAGATGCTGGTGCACGGTGGCTGTTACGCCGGGGGGATTGACGATGTAGCGCAGGTTCGACGATGCGCGGTGGTTGTAGGTGTCGGCGATGATCAGGTGCGTGAGCTTAGGCTTCGCATACTCGAGCATCGCGGCGATGTCGCCCACGCCGTCGTCGTAGAAGTAGGTGTGCGGGACCGCGTACAGATAGTTGAGCCAGGGTTTGTCGAGGCCGCGGATGATGTCGACCGATTCGTTGTTGCGCTCGCAGAAATCGTAGGGATGCGCCTGGATGTCGAGGCTGATGTGCTCGCGTTCGAACACGGGCATCAGCTCCTCCATCGAGCGCATGAACTGGTTCTCGCTGGCGAGCGCATGATTGGACTGGCCGCTGAATTCGGTGTTCATCAACGGACACTCCATCTCGACCGCTACCTGGATCGCGCGCTTCCAGTTGCGCACCGCCGCCTCGCGCAGCGATTCGTCCGGACTGGCCCAGTGATACAGCGGCAGCAGCGACGACAACTGCACGCCGGTATCGAGCAGCGCAGCCTTGAATTCGCGAATGCGTGCCTTGTCGACCCGCGGGTATTTGTAGAACGGCAGGAAGTCTTCGCGGGGCGAAAGCTCGATGTGGCTGTAGCCGAGCTCGGCGACTTTCTCGACCATCTTGGGCAGCGGCAGATGGCGGTACATGTAGGGGTCAAGTGCGATACGCATGTCGGTTCCTGGTGAGTGAGACGGAATGCGGGCGGCAGGGCGCGCGCTCCGCGTCGGGTCGATTCGGTTGGGTCAGTAGCGGCGGGCGGTGGCGAGTGCGGCCTTCATGCGTTCGGCGGCGCGTTCGATACGCTCGCTGGTCGAGACTTCCGGCACGCCTACGTGCCACCAGGAGGCGTACTTGTGCACCATCGTCTTCGGCAAGACCTTGATGTCGATAAGGGTGGAAACGCGCTGCGTGCGGGCGTCATCGAGCGCGGCCTCCAGTTCCTCGATGCTGCGTGCCGTGTAGGTCTTGCAGCCGTAGGCCGCCGCATTGGCGGCGAAATCGACGGGCACGAAGGCGCCGTCGAGCCGGCCCGTGTCGGCGTTGCGGTGCCGGAATTCGGTGCCGAAACTGCCCATTCCGTGTTCCATCTGCAGGTTGTTGATACAGCCGAAGGTCATGTTGTCGAACAGCAGGACGTTGATCTTGCGGCCTTCCTGTATCGAGGTGACGAGTTCCGAGTGCAGCATCATGTAGGAGCCGTCGCCGACGAATGCAAACACGTCCTTGTCGGGCTGTGCGAGCTTGACGCCGAGTGCGGCGTTGACTTCGTAGCCCATGCAGGAATAGCCGTACTCGACGTGGTAGCTGTCCTCGCCTTTCGCGCGCCAGATGCGCTGCAGGTCGCCGGGAAGGCTGCCCGCGGCGGCGACCACCACGTCGTGTTCGGTCAGCTTGCGATCGAGCACGCCGAGCACGCGTGATTGGGTCAGCGACGAGCCGGTCATGCGTACGAATTCATCGAGTACCGCGCGGTCGAGGTGGTCGTCGATTTCCGGCACGAAGTGGTCGGTGCCATAGGTCACGGCAAACAGGCGTTCCTCTTCGGTGCGCAGGCGTGCGACCGCCTGCGCGATCTCCTCGCGATAACCATGCCGGCGGCCGGTCGGGTAGCCTGCCTCGTCCAGCGAGGTCCCGAGCGCGCTCAGGCCGGCCTTCGCATCGGCCTGAATCGACAGACCGTCGAGCTTGCCCGCGTCGAAGCCGTTGACGTTGATGTTGACGAACCGCACCTCGGGATCCTGGAACAACCATTTCGACGCGGTCGTGAAATCGGTGTAGCGCGTGCCGATGCCGATCACGAGATCCGCGCGGCGCGCGATCTCGTTGGCGGCCAGCGAGCCCGTTTCGCCGATGCCACCGAGATTGAGCGGATGGTCCCAGGGCAGCGCGCCCTTGCCGGCCTGCGTATGCGCGACCGGGATGTCGAAGCGCTCGGCGAAGCGGCGCAGCTCGGCGGCCGCGCCGGCGTAGCGTACGCCGCCGCCGCAGATCAGCAGCGGGCGCGTGGACGGCGCGATAAGGGCGGCGGCGCGCGCGATCGATGCCGGCGCGGCGGGGCGGCGGTCGACGTAGTGCACGCGCTCGGCGAGGAAGGTTTCCGGGTAGTCGTAGGCCTGGGCCTGCACGTCCTGCGGCAGCGCCAGAACCACCGCGCCGGTTTCGGCAGGATCGGTCAGCACGCGCATCGCGTTGAGACACGCGCTCATCAGTTGCTCGGGGCGTGCGATGCGATCCCAATATTTGCTGACCGGATGGAACGCATCGTTGGTGCTGATCGACAGGTCGTGCGTCTGCTCGATCTGCTGAAGCACCGGGTCAGGTTGGCGTCCAGCATGCACATCGCCCGGCAGTAACAACAGCGGAATGCGGTTGGCGCTGGCGGTCGCGGCAGCCGTCACCATGTTGGCCGCGCCCGGGCCGACCGAAGAAGTACATGCATAGATCTGCCGGCGGCGCCGTTGCTTGGCGAAGCCGATCGCCGCGTGCGCCATGCCCTGTTCGTTGCGGCCCTGATGCACGACGAGCCGGCCGGGATCCTGTTCGAGCGCCTGGCCAAGGCCCAATACGTTGCCGTGTCCGAAGATCGTGAAGATGCCCTTGACGAACTTGATGCGCTCGCCGTCGATCTCGACATACTGATTGTCGAGAAAGCGTACGAGTGCCTGCGCCATCGTTAGCCTGATATGACCCATGAATGATCCGTGCGGTGGAAAGGGATGAATGCAAGGAGGCGACGCGAAGCGATGTCGGCGCGATTTGCTCGCCTCATCGCCTCGCCTGCGAGCGCAAATGCGTAGCGGGCGGGGACGTGTCTCCAGCATTGTTTTCGCGACGCAGGCAAGGGCGGACTGGCTCGGTTCGTTGCATGGACTGCGTCGCGTTCGTCCATAAATTAAGAGGTCAGGCGCGTGCCCATCAACAGAAAGATTGACCATTTATGGTCATCGCGTGGTTGCCGATTCGATGCCGCTCGTTCTGACCATTTATGGTCACGAATGTTGTTGCGGCGGCATTGCGCGTCTCTAAACTTCGATACCGAACTATCGAATGAGGTCTTGAGGCTTACGGTCCGAAACGGCCGTGAGAGAGCCGATCGAGCCACCGGAGACATGCAACCCACCCGTCCGCTTGCCAGGCAAGCGCGCCGCTGGCCCTGAACATCTCTCCCATACTCGCCTCGTTCGTTTGAACCTCTGCCGGTCTGGCAGCGCATGCAGTCAATTCGACCGACAGGTCAATTGAAAATACTTAGGAATTCGATATATGAGCAAGAAGCTTCGTATCGCTGTAGTCGGGGCCGGCCTGATGGGATCCGATCATGTCGAGCGCATTGCGCGCCGCATAGTCGGTGCCGAAGTCTCGGCCGTGGTCGATATCGATGCCGCCCGCGCCCGCACTGTCGCCGACAAGGCGCCAGGTGCCGTGGCGGTGCCGGGGATCGAGCAGGTCCTGGCCGATCGCCTGGCCGATGCGGTCGTCATTGCCACACCCGGCTTCCTGCATGAAGCCACGCTGCTTCAGGTGCTGTCCGAGGGGCTTCCGATCCTGTGCGAGAAGCCGCTGACGCCCGATGCGCAATCGTCCTGGCGGGTCGTCGAAGCCGAAGTGAAGCTCGGTCGGAAGTTGATTCAGGTTGGCTTCATGCGTCGTTTCGATGCCGAGTACCGGCAGTTGCGCGAGCTGATCGCCACGCGTCGGCTCGGCGAAACGCTGATGCTGCATTTCTCGCATCGCAACGCTGCCACGCCGGCGAGCTTTACGAGCCAGATGCTGGTGAACGATTCCGTGGTGCACGAGTTCGACGGCATCCGTTTCCTGACCGGCGAGGAAATCGCTTCAGTGCAGGTTCGCCTGGGCCGGCCTACGCGACACGCGCATCCGGGTCAACACGATCCGCAGCAGGTTCTGATCGAAACGGCGAGCGGCGTGCTGGCCGACGTCGAGATCTTCGTCAACGCGCGATTCGGCTATCAGGTCGCGACGCAAGCGGTGTTCGAGGACGGCATCGTCAACATCGGCAACGACGGCGGCCCGTATGTGCGCAGTGCCGGGCAGTGGGGCGGTTCGGTCACCCCGACCTTCGTCGAGCGTTTCGAGGCGGCGTTCGATCTCGAAGTGCAGACCTGGGTCGACGCGGCGCACAACGGCACGATCGATGGCCCGTCCGCGTGGGACGGCTATGCGACAGCGGCCTGCTGCGAGGCAGGCGTGGCGGCCCAGCGCAGTGGTGAGAAAGTCGCCGTGGTGCTGAACGACAAGCCGGCCCTCTACCGCGAGGCCTGACGTCGAGCGGGTTCCTCTCACACCGCGCGTGCCGGCAAGTTCGGGCGCGCCTGAGCACATCATCAATACAGTCGGAAAACACCATGAAACTTTCGTTCTGCACGGACAGCCTCGGCCACCTGCCATTCGAAGCGATGCTCGACAAGCTGTGTGAAATGAGCGTCTTCGGCGTGGAAATGACCTCGGGCGGATGGTCGTCCGCGCCCCATCTCCGCACTGACGAACTGCTCGCCGACGCGAGCAAGCGCCGCGCGCTGCTTGCCGCGCTGGAAAGCCGGGGCATGGAGATCGCCGCGCTGAACGTGTCGGGCAATCCGCTCGATCCGGGCGAGCTCGGCGCCAAGCACAAGGCAGACATGGAGAAGGCAATCCGTCTTGCCGGTGAACTCGGTATTCGCAAGATCGTCGCGATGAGCGGCCTGCCGCCGGCCAGCCCCGAGGATCGCGTACCGAACTGGATCACCTATACCGTGAGCTGGCCGGCGACGCTCAAGGGTTGTCTCGACTATCAATGGAACGACGTTGCGATTCCGTACTGGAAATCGCTGGTCGCGCAGGCGCGCGAGTCGGGTGTCGAAAGGTTCGCGCTCGAAAACTTCAGCGCAATGCTGGTGTGGAATCCGGAAACGCTGTTCCGGTTGCGCGACGCCGTTGGCCCGATGATTGGTCTCAATCTCGATCCGAGCCACCTGATGTGGATGGGTGCCGACCCGATAGCGGCGGCACGCGCGCTCGGCGACGCAATCCATCACGTCCACGGCAAGGACGCGCGTCTCGAACGCGGGCTGGTGGACGTCAACGGTCTGCTCGAAACCAAGCCGGTGGAGGATGTCGGCCGGCGTGCCTGGAATTATGTGGCCGTCGGTTGCGGCAAGGATCTCCAGTGGTGGAAGGAGTTCTTCTCGGTGGTGCGCATGACCGGCTACAACGACTGGGTGTCGCTCGAGATGGAGGACCTGACGATGTCGGTCGAGGCTGGCATTGCCACCTCGATCGACGCATTGAAGCAGACCATCAGCCGCTAGGTCGACGCGATCCGGCCTAGCCGGGCCGACTCACGCGGCGAGATCAAGAAACACAACGGAGACAGGCATGCACGGCGCCACCGGCGCGCCGCGGCGGGATCGCCCCTGCCGCGGCGCTGCACGGGCGTATCGCCGGCGTGCCATCGGGTCGGCCCAGGCCGGCCCACGAGGAGCAAGCACATGGATAGCGAAGAATCGCAATACGTGCTGGAGATGCAGGACGTTTCTAAGGCATTCCCGGGCGTGCTCGCACTCGACCGGGTCAGCCTCAGGGTGCGCGCGGGCACTACTCACGTGCTGGTCGGCGAAAACGGCGCCGGCAAATCGACGCTGATGAAGATCCTGTCCGGCGAGCATCGCGTCGATTCGGGCGAAGTCCGCTTCAAAGGTGCGCCGTATCGTCCCACCGGCACCAAGGCCGCGCTCGAAACCGGCGTCGCGATGATCCACCAGGAATTGAGCCCGGTGCTCGACATGTCGATCGCCGAGAACATCTTTCTCGGGCGTGAGCCGACCTATGCGGCGTTCGGTGCGCTGTCGCGGCAGATGATCGATTTCAGGAGCATGGAACGCGATACTCAGGCGTTGCTCGACCGGCTCGGGCTCGACTATGCGCCCCGTCAGAAGATGCGCGAGCTCAGCGTGGCCGGCATGCAGCTGATCGAAATCGCCAAGGCGATCTCGCGTGGCGCATCGGTCGTCATCATGGACGAGCCGACGTCGGCAATCAGCGATACCGAGGTCGGCATGCTGTTCGAGCAGATCCGCGACCTGAAGGCGCGCGGGGTCGCGATCATCTACATCAGCCACAAGATGGACGAGATATTCCAGATCGCGGACGACATCACGATCATCCGCGACGGCCGCTATGTCGAGTCGGGCCCGGCCGACGAATACGACGAGAGCCGGCTCATCGCGGCGATGGTCGGTCGGCCGATCTCGAGCATTTTCCCGAAACTCGACGCGACGATCGGCGAGACCGTGCTCGAGGTCCGTAACGCCACGCGCCACGGCGTGTTCTCGGATATCGGCTTCAGCGTGCGACGTGGCGAGATCGTCGGGCTGGCCGGACTGATCGGCGCGGGGCGCACGGAAGTGGTACGCGCGATTTTCGGGCTCGATGCGCTCGACGAGGGCGAGATCGTGCTCGAAGGCGTGCCGTTGCGGATGAGGGGCAGCGATGCCGCGATCCGCTGTGGCATTGCGATGGTGTCCGAGGACCGCAAGGGCGAAGGGCTCGTGTTGTGTCGATCGGTGATGGAAAACATCTCGCTCGCGAACCTGAAGGGTTTCTCGCGGCGCGGCCTGCTCGACACGCGCCGCGAGCGTAACGAAGCGACGCGCATGCGCGAGATGCTGAAGATCAAGACCGCCGACCTGCAGACCGTCACCGGCAATCTCAGCGGCGGCAACCAGCAGAAGATCGCGATTGCGAAATGGCTGCTGCGCGACCTGAAGGTACTCATCCTCGATGAACCGACGCGCGGCATCGACGTCGGCGCGAAATCCGAAATTCACCGCCTGATGTCGCAATTCGCGCAGCAGGGGCTGGCCATCGTCATGATCTCGTCCGAACTGCCGGAGATTCTCGGCATGAGCGACCGCGTGATCGTGATGCGCGAGGGCAGGGTGGCCGGCGAACTGAGCCGGGGTGAGGCCTCGCAGGAACGAATCATGAAACTGGCAACCGGAGGTCAATGATGTTGAACAGCATGCAGGAAAATTCGATGCAGCCGCGCGCTGGCATCATGGCCTGGCTGAAGGGCGCGAGCCCGGCCGAGATTTACCGCAAATACGGCACGATGCTGATCTTCATCGGCATCGTGGTGCTCGCTTCGCTGGTCAGCGATGCGTTCCTGACCGTTCCGAACCTGACCAACGTGTTGCGGCAGGTGGTGGTCGTCAGCCTGCTCGCGTGCGGCGTAACCTTCATCATCATTCTTGGGCAGATCGACGTGTCGCTGGGCGCGGTCGTGGCCCTGACCGGCACGATTGCGGCGAGCGTAATGTCGCTTACCGGCAGCATCCCACTGGCAGTGGCGGCCGGGCTGGCGATGGGCGTGGTGGTCGGGTTCGTCAACGGCTTCATCGTCACGACCTTCGGCATTCCCTCGTTCATCACCACGCTCGCGATGACGACAGTGGCGCGTGGCGGCATCCTGCTCTATACCGGCGGCGCACCCATCAGTGACCTGGGCGACTTCGCCGTGATAGGCCAGGGTTCGGTCGGGCCGGTGCCGATCTCGGTACTGATCCTGATCGCCGTGCTCGCGGTGTCGTGGGTGCTGCTGAATCGCACGCGCTTCGGCCGCTATGTCTATGCAACCGGCGGCAACACGCGCGCCGCGCTGGCCTCCGGCATCAATACGCGACGCGTGACGACGATGGCCTTCGTCTACAGCGGTGTGCTGACCGCGATCGCCGGCATCGTGCTGATGTCGCGGATCAACTCGGGCCAGCCGGCTGGCGGTGTCGGCTACGAGTTCGATGCGATCACGGCCGTGGTGGTAGGCGGGACCAGCCTGATGGGCGGGACCGGCACGATCATGGGCTCGATGATCGGATCGTTGATCATCGGCGTGATCAACAACATCCTCAACCTTCTGAACGTCAGCTCCTACTGGCAGCAGATCGCCAAGGGGCTGATCATCGCGGTCGCAGTGATTCTGGACGTCAAGACCAAGAACGGTCGCGGCAAGCGCGTACGGCGTCCGGCCTGAGATCGGAACCGGACGAGCCGGGTCTCCGGCGTGCAGTGAAGCAGTAAGAGCAGCACTTAAAGCAAGTCGATGTTCAACCCGCAGCAGGTCAGACAACAACGGAGGAGCATATGAAGGTTTGGAAACAAGCGGCGGTAGCGGTATTCGGGCTGGCCGCGCTGGCGACATCGGCCAGTGCGGCCGACAAGAAGTTTGTGATCGGCTATACGAATCTGGCAGACACCGACGTGTTCACGATGAGCCGGAAGACTGCCTTTGCCGACGCGGTCAAGGCGGACCCGGGCCTGAGCGTGGTCTATACGGACGCAAACGGCGACGTGAGCCGCCAGCTCGACCAGATCGACAACTTCATCGCGCAGAAGGTCAACGTGATCATGATCGTGCCGGTCGACTATCGCGGCATCGTTCCCGGTGTCGAGCGGGCCAACAAGGCCGGCATCCCGGTGATCGCGCTCGGCATCCAGTCCGCTAGCGGCAAGTATACGTTCGTCGGTTCGAAGAACTACGATGCCGGCCGCCTGCAGGGCGAGTACTTCGACTCGGTTTTGCCGAAGAATGCGCAGATCCTCTACCTGCAGGGTACGCCGGGCCTTTACCACTCCAAGGAACGCCTGGCCGGCTTCGTGCAGACGCTGGCCAAGCGTCCCGACGTCAAGATCCTGTCGAACCTGCCGGCCGACTACGATCGCGCACAGGGCATGAAGGTCACCGAGGACTGGGTTCAGCGATATCCGAGATTCGATGCGATCGTCGCCGCGAACGACCAGATGGCGCTTGGCGCGCTGGAAGCGCTGAAGACGGCAGGGCGGCTCAAGGGTGTCGCGATCTCTGGCGTTGACGGGACCGCGGACGCGATGCGGGCGATCAAGGCCGGCGAGATGTCCCAGACCATCTTCCAGAACGCGAAGGGACAGGCGCAGGCCGCATACCAGGTTGTCGAAACGCTCAAGAGCGGCAAGCCGGCTCCCGCCGAAGTGATCGTCCCGTTCGAATCCGTGACCCGCAGCAACGTAGGAAATTACCTGAAGTAGGGCAGGCGAGCCGGTGTATAGCCCGATATGCGTCGGCGTATGAGGAACTAAAAAAACATCAATAGATTAGGTATGCAAAGGAGATTTTCGATGGAGACGAAATTACTCAGATTCATGGCCGGTACGGCGCTGTGCGGCGCCACGGCATTCGCGCATGCGCAGAGCAGTGTTACGTTGTATGGAATCGTGGATAACGGCCTGCAATACGAAACGGGTCTGCCCGGCGGCAACCGGCTGTCGGCCGAATCCGGCGGCTGGGGTGAATCGCGCTTCGGCATGCTCGGTAACGAGAACCTGGGCGGCGGCCTGCAGGCCACGTTCCGCCTGGAAGCGCGCCTGAACACGCTGAACGGCTCGGTGGCGAACGGTTCGTTCTTCGAGGGGCAGGCGACCGTGGGTTTGCGACACGACGCGTATGGTGCGATTCGTCTCGGCAATTTCGGGGCGAGCGAGCTGTTGCAGGATACCGGTGAGCTCGATCCGCAGCAGACCAAGAAATATTCGTTCGGCACGCTGGTACGCGGCCGCATGTTCCCGCAGGCCTCGAACGGCATCGAATATACGTCGCCCGATTTCGGTGGTTTCACGGTGAAAGGCCAGTACAACCTCACCAATTCGACCAAATGGAATGCGGGTACGCCGGGCACGGCGCCGGGGCAACTGGGCACGGCCACTGGCTTGGGTAGCTCGCAAGGCCGGGCGGATGGCCTGAAGTTGCAGTACAAGGCGTCGAACGTCGAAGCGCAGCTGATCTATGATGAGATTCGCGATGGCAACGGCAAGTTCAGCAACGTCTATCTGGCCTCGCGCTCGATCTTCGCCGGGGCGTCGTACGGAATCGGACCAGTGACGCTGTATGCGGGCTACGTCCACCTGAGCGCGCCGGACGCATCGAATGCCGGGTATTACGGAACGGGCACGCCGTCGGCACAGCCCGCCGGCGTTTCCTTGCCGACCGCGGTCGACCAGGAGTGGTTCGGCGCGCAATGGGCCGTGACGCCGGCGACAGCCGTCATGGGTGCCGTGTATCACGCCAACGCCAATCACGGTAATGGCAACGGCACGCTGTATACGCTGTCCGGCATCTACTCGCTGTCGAAGCAGACGCGGCTTTATACGGAGCTCGGCTATCTGCGCAACAGCGCGACGTCGAATCTCGGGCTGAACGGCGGGACCTACGGGGCCAACAACGTGAACGATCCGGTCAACGGCAGCGCATCGAACCTGAATCCAGGCTATGGACGCAGCCAGTTCGGCGTGTTCGCGGGAATTGCCACGCAGTTCTGACGCACTGTCCGGTGCAGGAACCCTCTTGTGCGGGCCGTACACGTCGGCCGAAACGGCATGCGACGCGGCGCGCGCAGGAGATCCAAGCAATATCCCGCCGCCGCCGCGCGTTGGCGGCCTTCCGTATGAGAGGCACGATGAAACCGCTTAAAGTCGGTGTACTGGGCGTGGGCGACATAAGCGACGTCTATCTGCACAATCTTGCGAAATACCCGATCGTCGAGCTTGCCGCAGTGGCCGGTCGCGATCTCGAGAAGGCGCGTGCGAAGGCGGCGGCACACGGCGTCCCGAAAGCGTATCCGGATGCTGCCTCGCTGATTGACGATGTCGGGATCGATATCGTCCTGAACCTGACCACGCCTGACGTGCATGCGGAACTGACGCTGGCTGCGCTGCGCGCCGGCAAGCACGTCTATAGTGAGAAGCCGCTCGCCACGACGTTTGCCGAAGGAAAGGCGCTGTGCGAGGATGCGCGCCGGCGCGGTCTGACGCTCGGTTGCGCACCCGACACGGTATTGGGAGGGCGCCTGCAGACCTGCCGTCAATTGATCGACGAAGGTGTGATCGGGATTGTGCACGGCGCGACGGCATTTGCGGTGAGCCGAGGCCCGGAGTGGTTCCACCCGAATCCCGCTTTCTTGTATCGGCGCGGAGGCGGGCCCTTACACGATATCGGACCATATTATCTGAGCGCGCTGGTGTCCCTGTTGGGGCCGGTGCGGCAATGCTCGGCGGTCGCAGGCCGGGCATGTTCGGAGCGTGTCGTCGAAAGCGGGCCGCTTTGCGGCATGCGCATTCCGGTCGACGAGCCGACTCACGTGGCCGCCAACCTAGTGTTCGTGTCGGGTGCACTCGTCACCCTGATCGTAAGCTATGACGTATGGGATTCCGAGTTGCCGAGGATGGAACTGTATGGTACGGCCGGCACCTTGTGCCTGAACGACATCGATCCCTGTGACGGGCCGAATCTGTTCGGCGGTGATCTGCTGCTGCGCACGCGCGACGACTACCGGTGGGTCGAGCTGCCTCGCGGCGAAGCTGCACGGCGCCCATGGAAAAAGGTACCGATCGAGCGGCCATTCATCGAGACGAGCCATCGCGAAAACAGCCGTGGCATCGGACTTGTCGACATGGCCATGTCGATTGCCGAGGGGCGTGCGCCCCGTGCTAGCGCCGAGATGGCCCTGCATATCCTTGAGATAATGCATGGCATGCTCGAGTCGGCGGCTAACAACGTGACCTATCCACTTGAAACCCGGATGGAGCGACCGGAGCCAATGTGGCTGCAGTTCCAAGATTGCCTGAGCCATGAACCACTCGAACCGGCCCGCGCCTGAGACTATGCGTCCCGATTGCATGTCCCGCACCGGACTGGCGGGTAATCCGGACGAGTCGCGGCTCGACGGTGCCGACCAGCTATTGTCGCAAATTCGCTCCGAGTACGACGCGCTGAGTCCACGGCTTAAAGCGATTGCCCACTTCATCGATACCCATGCCGATCAGGTCGGCATACTGGATATTCGTAGCGTCGCCGAGCAATGCGGTGTGCATCCGTCGGCAGTTGTGCGCTTTGCTCAGTACTTCGGTCTGTCCGGCTACGCGGACCTGAGGCGGCGGTTTCGTCATCGGATCGGGTTGCCGCGGCCGATGCGGTGGGACGCTAAGGACGTACATGATGAGGCCCCGACCAATGGACTAGAAGGAATGACTGAATCGGTGTTGGCGTCCAGCGTGGCAGCGGTCGCACGTCTGCGCGAATTGCTGGCATCCGAAGACTGGACGCGCGCGCTGGTCATGCTGCGCGATGCCGCTACGATCTGGGTAATGGGAGCGCGTCAGGCGTTTCCGGTTGCATCTCATTTGGCGCAGGCCTTGCACCAGACAGAGAAGACGGTCTCCCTCTTCTTGACGGTCGGTGAGATGGATGTCGGCCAAGTGCGCTTGGTGAGGGCGGGCGACGTTTTCGTGGCGCTTGAATTACCCCCTTACAGCGACGAGACGTGCCGTATTGCCAAACTCGCGAAGCTCAATGGTGCTCAGCTGGTCCTGATGACCGACAGTCGCCTGTCACCGCTCGCGCGGGATGCCGATGCCTTGCTGCGGTTGGACGACAGTGCTGTATTCGGATTCCATTCGATCACCGCTGCCTCAACGGCAGTGCAGCTTTTGTTCATGTCGTTGCGTTACGTCGAGCAGTATGGCGATTAGGGCAGGCGTACCAACCTACGCGCGGATTTTTCCGCTTCCGACATGACGTGATCAAAATGGTCGGTACAGCCCGACGATTCGATTGCGACCGGCGATCGCGTTTCTCTAGCTGATGGGCGTGATCCCTCTAGCGCGAAGCTTTGCAGACTGCGAGATACAGGCTCTGGTAGTAAAGTCATCACAAGATTGCGATTTTATTCGAAATAGTTATCATTCTCGTTTGGCAAACACATGCTCAATAGGTGTTGTTTGCGGGGTAGTGGAAGCCGCTGTTGCCTCCGATCTTGCGTTTGCCGCCGCACCCCCGACACGCAGGACGTATTCGCAAGACCGTGGCGACGGTAGGGGGACCGCATACGTAACAGAGTCCATGACGGGACTTTGGTGAGATCTTGTCGGGAATTTGCTCGGCGCCCCTCTGCCAGCAACGCATTGCGGACGATACTAGATTGGCGTCGAGCCAAGTATGGGTAGGATCGTGGGTAGGGTGCCATCTGTGATTGAGGGAGTCTTACCTGGCGGGGCGGTGCGAGCGGTAGTTGTAGTCGGTTGCCTTCCGCCATGCCGGGCTTCCGCGGCGTTCCTTGAACTTCCTCTGAAAGTCCGCAAGCCCATGATTTTGCGGAGTTTTGTGGGTAACGATGTGCTTGCGACGTCCAGCCGCGTCCTCCACAATTTCCTCACGAAACATGGGTAGCAACATGGGTTTTGTGGGTAGGAAAGGAGGGCGGCATGGCGGGACGACAGTTGCATCGGCTTAGCGCGCTGCGGGTCGCGAAGGCGGTGGATCCAGGACATTATGCCGACGGCGGTGGCCTCTTCATGCAGATCGCCGGCAGTGGCGCACGCTCATGGGTGTTTCGCTTCACGCTCGACAGGCGAGTGCGCGAAATGGGCCTCGGACCGCTTTCGCGAGTCTCGCTTGGTGAAGCGCGAAAGCTGGCCACTAGGTACCGCGAGATGGTCCGGGATCAGGTCGATCCCATCCTGGCACGGCGCGAAGAGCAGCGTCGTCGATTGCTCGACATCTCCGTCGATGCCAACGTGACGTTCCGTGAGGCAGCTGACGCGTTCATTCGAGCGCACGAATCGGAGTGGCGAAACCGGAAGCACAGTCAGCAATGGGACACTACGCTGAAGACCTACGCCTATCCCATCATCGGCGATGTGCGTGTGCGCGACATCGACACAGCGATGATTGTCCGCATTCTGCAGCCGATTTGGACCAAAAAGGCAGGGACGGCGCGCCGTGTGCGGGGGCGCATCAAGGCGATCCTGGACGCGGAGACCGTGATGGGCCACCGCGCCGGTGGTAACCCTGCTCGTTACGTAGACCATCTCCAACTGGTGTTACCACGGTCAAAGAAACGCTCGCAGGTAAAGCATCATCCGGCGTTGCCTTGGGAAGACCTTCCGACGTTTATCCGGGAACTGGAGCTTCGTCCCCGACGCGCGGCACGGGTGCTGCGCCTGCTTATTCTCACGGCGACTCGCACGAATGAGGCGCGGTTTGCGCGGGTTGAGGAATTTGATCTCGATAATCGTGTCTGGAGTATCCCGGGAGATCGCACGAAGAGCGGTCGGCCGCTGCGCGTGCCACTTTGCAAGCGTGCCGTCGAGATCGTACGCAGTGCGCTACCGAAGGCGAAGTATGGATATCTGTTTCCCGGTTGCACGGAAGGGCGCCCACTGTCGAACATGGCGATGCTGTCACTGCTGAAACGCATGTCGTACTCCGGCATCACCGTGCACGGTTTCCGGTCGACATTTCGTGACTGGGTCGCCGAATGCACCGACTATCCGGATTCTTTGGCAGAGGAAGCGTTGGCGCACATCATTACTTCGCAGACGATCGCGGCTTATCGGCGTCGCGATCAACTCGAAAGACGGCGGCTCATGATGGAGGACTGGGGGGCGTATTGTTCAAGCGGACACATGCTTGAAGCGTCAATGGCACCGGTCATGCCGCAAACGTTCGCTGCCTAAATCGACGCTGCTTCTGTTCGGGGAACGGTGCTGCGGGTCGGGCGGGTTCGCACTCGCCCAGTATCGCGAGTGCGAGGCTGTGTCGTCAGTATGTCGCCTGATCCTGATGCAATGCGGGCCAAATTCATCGACATCTGGTGGTACCGCTGCCAAGTGTGAAATAGAGTCGCCGCTGAAACGAACTGCATGGATTCTGAAGGACCGTGGGGTGTCTTCAACGTCGGGCCCGCCAAGGCGGATCTGAATCACTTGGGTCGGCACGGCTTGATACACATTCACGGGGCCTGCAGCATGAAGCTACAGGCCCAGAGTGCGCCCGTCGGGCGCCCGATCGCTACGCTGCGGTGATCATTCGGCGATCAAGAAGCGGTCACGTTTCTTACCCTTGATCCATGACGGTTCGCGGCCACGTCCGCTCCACGTTTTGCCCGTTTTCGGATCCTGATACTTCGGCGTTGCGGGTTGGCTGCCATTCGCGCTACGTACGCGCTTACGGCCGAAGATCTGGTCCGGCGTGAGTCCGTACTCCTGAACCCGCGCGCGAACTTCTTCAAGCACAGTCTCTAGTTCGGCCTGCCGAGCTTCTTCCGCTTGCACGAGCAGTGCTTCAGCCTTGGCTTTCAACTCTTGATAGGTGGCCATTCTTCACTCCACGTGGTTAAAAGAAACAGTATTGAAATCGTCGCTTCGAAGAGTCCAATTCGGCGCGGCGCATCGGGTCTGCGACATGTCATTGTCGGAGGCGAAATTGGAACGATTACGCGATTTTCTCATCGTTTTGACCAGGAGTCGATCATTTATCGTCTCCGAGGCCGCGAATTTGGTGGGACATCGAAGCCGTACATTGGATTATTGCGGTTGGGTATGCAAATTCCTGACGATCATCAGCAAATAGTCGTGCGACCGTACGTCGCCCACCGATGTACGGTCAAGCGCTCCGATCCAGCAGGGGCGGCGGCCCTCTCTATTGAATTACGTCGTAGGCACAATGAGGAGAGCTATTTTTGTGTTCGTCAGACCGTGTCAAAGCGTAAAACGTCAGACAAGCCACGTTATTTTTTCGTACGTGCGTGACCTCGTTCAACTTCGCAGACGCGCTGATCGGTACCCCCAAATCTTTACAGTTGACTCTGTTGCGAGGAGGAACGAAAAAAGATGAACCGATTTGCGCCAGCGCGATGAGTCCGACCAGGTCGGTGCATCATCGGTCCGATTTCTCGCGGCGTGTGGAGTACACATCGCCACGTTCGAGGCGAGGCCTGTTATGGAGCAACGCGATAATGTTTGGCGATCGAGTGATACAAGCGCATGCTCGGCACCGGCCTGCGATTGCGCGACCTTACAGATTCGTTTGCGAAGGGCCGAAACGCAGATTCGGCGTCTCACAAGATGCGTTCAACTGAAAGACGAGAAGCTGTGCGAGCTCAGCAAGGTCCTGGCGAACTCGGCGACCGCGCACTACTGCGTTGAAGAGCGATTGCAGCGTGAACTTGACGCGTTGCGGATAGATCTGCAGGCCGACGTACCGAGCGATCACTACGGTCCTGTTGATGGCAATTCGATGGGAGGCGGTGTAGTCGTTTGCCTGCCTTACCTGACCACGATCCTCTCAGTTTTGTTCGACGCGATGCATATGTTCTGGACGGACTGCGATGGCGGTCGTCTGCCAAAATCTTCGACTGTCGCTCATGCGATTGATGAACGTCTCGGACTGCGCGCACAGGCAAGCGGCGAGGGTTCGCGCACCGGTCAGGCCTACGCGTCCGCCATCCGGCCGGATTGGGTGAAGGATGCGGATAACCGGCATCACCGGCGGCGATCCACATCCTAGCTGTGGTTTTGGATGTCGAACTCGCGAATTCCGGCGGAGCGCGACGATTCCCGTCGGGACGGGATCTATTACACGTCTGCCGCGCAACGCGCAGCGCGTGGTGCCGTCCCCAGCGAGCCGGGAACATTCGGCGTGAGCGGCCGATACCACGTGATTGAAGATCGGAGACTATTGAGATCGGATCCAAGTTTGGCGAACGCGGCGGGCGTGAGATCAATGGCACAGACGACGAACTGAGAGCTGGCGGTCTCCGGATGAGGTCCCGCATACTGAAGAGAGAGGCCAAAGCGGCGATACAGTCGTGCGATGGCCTGGGTGACGACACCAATGATGCGGGTCGCGCCGAGGGATACCGCGACTGCCATGACATAGGGAAACAGTTGCATGCCCGAGCCGGCGAACCGCGATAGCTCCCATACGGTGGGTGACGACGGAAAATCGAGGTTCGACGATCGAGGAAGTAGTTCTCGGAGCAGGTACGGGGCGGTAGTTGGCATCAGGCGTGCGCAACCACTGGACCGGCCAGCCTTTCGTAGACATCTTCGAGCCATAATTTATGGCAACCGAGGAGGTCAGGATGAGCGGCAAGCGGTACACGGATGAGTTCAAGATCGAGGCAGTCAAACAGGTAACCGAACGGGGTCATTCGGTGGCAGAGGTGGCCCAGCGTTTGGGCATCACGACCCACAGCCTTTACGCATGGAAACTGAAGTTCGGCAGGCCCGACGTCGTGCGGCAGGCGGAGCTGGATCAGAGCGCCGAGGTTCGGCGGCTGAAGGCCGAACTCAAGCGGGTGACCGAGGAGCGCGACATTCTAAAAAAAGCCGCCGCGTACTTTGCAAAGGGATAGCGGCAAGGCATGCAAGGCGATTGCGGCGATACCTGGCGTAGGTCTCCTGACGGCGACAGCGGCCGTCGCGATGATGGGCGATGCGAAGACGTTTCGGTCCGGGCGCGAATTCGCAGCCTGGATCGGACTGGTGCCCAAGCAAACGGGCTCGGGCGGCAAAGTCCAGTTGCTGGGAATCAGCAAGCGCGGCGACACGTATCTGCGCAAGCTGCTGGTTCATGGTGCCCGGGCTGTGCTGTGCCTCACGAAGGAACCGGGGCCGTGGGCTGAAGGGATTAGGAAGCGGCGACCGCTGAATGTGGCGGTCGTGGCACAGGCGAACAGGACAGCCCGCACGATCTGGGCGATTCTGGCGCATGACAGGCCGTACGAAAAGGGCTACGTGAGCGTGAAACCGGTTTGACCGAACGGCGTTGCGTAGCAGGAAGGTCAACTTTTACAGGGTGATACGTCGAAAGGTTGCGCTGGCAATCGTAAGTAATGACAAGACAGGTCGGACCGGGACCCGCCAAACCTGAATAGCCCGTCGAGCTTCTAGCTCGCTAAGTAAATGAGGTGCGGGTCAGCGGATTTCATGGTGGGCCGCAGCGTATCAGGCTGCAACAAGCCCGGATATAAAGCTGCAACCCATCCTGTCGCAGTCAGAGCACACGAAAACCCTTCGCAAACGGGAGGCGTTCATATAAAGGGCTATGTCACCCCTTCATTTCGGGATATTAGCGAAGCCTCCGCTTGCGAGGCACCTTTTCCGAGGGGCATTGAGCGAGTAAAAAACGGTGCAGTCACCGTTTCGGCGCCCTGGTATTTCTGATGCTGGCAACGACGTGCCGTCGGCAGGTTCAGTGGGTATTGCGGCAGACGCGGCCCTGGAGATTCTTCGATCGGGGTGGGGTGACTGTTGAGGCGGCTTCGTCTCAGTCGATACTGTAGCTTCATTGCGGGCGCCTACATTTGACGTGGTGAAAGGCGAGGGCCTCGGCGGACCGATGGCTGAATTCTCTCCGCGGTGCGGAGAGAATTGGCGAGAGCGTCCGGCAGGGTTCCGCCGCTGCCGAGATTCCGGTAATGTGGCCCCTATTGGCACGCACCGGCCCGCCGACTCCCTCCATTCATTACCACATGAGCGAATTAGTCACCGCATCCCTATTGACCGACATCCGCCGCATGATCGATTCGGCGCGGGCCCGGGCGGCGGCGGCCGTCAACGCGGAACTGACCCTGCTTTATTGGCAGGTGGGTCGTCGCATTCGAGATGATGTGCTGGGCGGGGAGCGCGCGGGCTACGGACAACAAATCCTCCCCGCGCTCGCACGACAACTGCGAGGCGAGTACGGCCGGGGTTGGAGCGAGCAGCAATTGCGCCACTGCATCCGCGCGGCCGAGGTGTTTCCGGACGAGACAATTCTCTCCGCACTGCGGAGAGAATTGAGCTGGACCCATCTGAAGATGTTGATGTACGTCGACGACCCGCTCAAGCGCGACTTCTACATTGAACTCTGTCGCCTGGAGCGCTGGTCGTCGCGGCAGTTGCAGGAGCGGATGCAGTCGATGTTGTTCGAGCGCAGTGCGCTGTCGCGCCAACCCGACGAAGTGATCCGGCGCGAAGTGGCGCACCTGCGTGACGCGCAGCAGATGACGCCCGATCTCGTGCTGAAAGATCCGTACATCCTCGACTTTCTTGGCCTCAACGATCACTACCTCGAGCGCGATCTCGAAGATGCGATTCTGCGCGAGATGGAACAGTTTCTCTTGGAGCTCGGCGCCGGCTTTACATTCGTCGCGCGCCAGAAGCGGCTGCCGATCGACGACGACGACTTCTATCTTGATCTGCTGTTCTACAACCGCAAGCTCAAACGCCTTGTCGCAATCGAACTGAAGCTCGGTTCCTTCAAGGCCGAGTACAAGAGTCAGATGGAGTTGTACTTGCGCTGGCTCGCAAAGCACGAGCAGGAACCGGATGAAGCGCCGCCGATCGGCATCATCCTGTGTGCAGGGAAAAAGCAAGAGCAAATCGAATTGCTCGAACTCGGAAAAAGCGGGATCCACGTGGCAGAGTACCTAACCGTGCTGCCACCGCGTGAGACGCTGCAGGCGAAGCTGCACCAATCGATTGCCGCGGCACGCGCTCGGCTCGACGAAAAGCGGGAGTCGTGATGGCGGGGAGTTGACACGGTCTTCGCCACGCCACGCACGGTGACTACTTTATTTTTGGTTAAGTCCACGAAGCGCCGAATTACCGGCCAACAGACGAGTATGTCGATGCCGGCCCCGACCAGCGAGCCGGCATCGACAACGCATCAATACGTGAGACCGAATCCGAACGGATACAACGGATGCGCGGTATCGTGCGGCACGTCTTCCCGCTGCGCCGCGACTTCCGCCATCGACGACGGCAGCTCGAACGGCAGCTTGCCTTGCGGTTGGCCTTTCCCCGTCAGCACGTCGAACAGCGCGGCATCGGTCACGCCGAAATTGGCGAGGATCGCGGTAGCCTTGTCCTGAACGTTGGTCAGGATCGCGGGGCGATCCAGGTACACCGAGACGATCGACTTCGGGGCAAGCGCGGCCTGCTTGATTGCCTCGTAGTCCGCACCACCGTCGACGAACGCGAGACTGCCTTCATGCTGCATCGAGCCGAACATGTAGTTCGGGTGCAGCGTTTGATAGGGCGTGCTCACGCGGAGAATCGCCACGTCCGCGGCTTGCGGCGTATCGACGACCTGATAACCGTATTGCCGTGCGACCGCCGGATCGATGCCGTACAGCCAGACTTTCTTGCCCGACGGGGTCATCGGCAGCAGCTTGTCGTTGTTCTGCAGCAGAACCATCGAGCGACGCTGCGCATCGAGCGCCTGGGCCTGGAAATCGGCATTTCCGACGATCTTGCCGGCTGCGTCCGCATCGACATACGGATGGTCGAACAGGCCCTGCTGGAATTTCTGCAGCAGGACGCGATAGGCCGATTCCGACAGACGGTCTTCCGGCAATTGCCCGCGATTGACGGCGTCGATGAGGTCGCTTGGATCGTCGTCTCCGCCGAACTGGTCGATGCCGGCATTCACCGCTCGCACGAAACGCTGCACGCGGGTGGCGCCTTCCATCCCCCAGGGCATGCCCAGTCCGGCAAACGACGGTGATCCTGACGACACGCCGTTGATGCAATTCGCGTCGCAGTCGTCGGCGATCAGCCAGTCGGACACGATCACGCCCTTGAAGCCGTATTTCCCGCGCAGCAGGTCGGTCAGCAACGCCTTGTCGTAAGCCCCGCCGACGGGCTCCAGCGTGATGCCGTCGACCGTTACCGTCATGTCCGGTTCGGAATAGGTCGGCATGACCGAGCCGACGTTGGCGGCGAAGGCGCCTTCGAACGGCTTCAGGTGATAGGCAAAATTGTTGCCCGGGTAGGTCGCATAGCGACCGTAGTAGTTGTGGCTGTCGAACCCGAGTTTCTGCGCGCCATATCCGGCCCAGTGCTTGACGACAGCGATGACGCTATTGGCCTGAATGCCGTTGCTGCCGCCCTGGAAGCCTTCGATATAGGCCTGAACCTGCGTGCGTGCGAGATCGGCGTCTTCGCCGAAGGTGCCGTTGATGCGCGGCCAGCGCGGCTCGGTCGCCAGGTCGGCTTGAGGCGAAAGCGCTTCGGTAATGCCGACCGCGCGATACTCCTGCCGCGCGATATCGCCGAATGTTCGCGTGAGTGCCGCGTCGCCGATCGCGGCGAAACCGAGCGTTTCCGGCCACTGCGAGAAACCGCTGCCTCCGGCGCTTGCGCCGAGCGTGTACTGGAAATGGTTGCGCGGATCGGAGCTGATCGACACCGGGATGCCGAGCCGGGACTGTTCCGCCAGCGTCTGAATCTGGTTGTACTGGCCGGCCATGGTGTGCGCGTCGGCACTCATGCGCGTGATATAGGTGCTGACGTTCCGTTGATTGATGAGCGTCTTGAGCGCCGCCAGATCGTAAGCGGAGCCGGTGCCTGAACCGGTCGTGTCGTTCAGCACCGGTGCGGTACCGTGCATCATCAGGCCTGCTTTCTCGGCCAGCGTGAGGCGGCCGACCAGGTCCCGCGCACGCACCTCGGCACTCAGCCGCCAGTCTTCGTAGGGTTCGAGCTGGCCACTCTTGTCCATGTCCTTGAACTTCAGGCCGTCTTGGGTGATCAGGTTCAAAGTCGTGTAGCCGAAGTCCTGCTGCGTGACAGGCGTGGAAGATGAGTCGACGCCGCCGCAGGCAAACAGCCCCAGGCTGAGCGCGGTGCCCGACGCGGCCCATGCCGACCGGTGAATGGCTGATCTCGTGAAGCGTTGCATGCTTGTCTCCTGAACCGGATTTTTTAGGCGCGGCCGTGACGCATTGCAAATGGCCGCTTGCCACTTTACCGAGCTGTTTCAGGGGACGTTTTGCCGCCGGGTGCAGTTTTTGCCCCGCTGGGGCGCGATGTGTCGGGCAATGTGACTTGTCGGGTTTTCAAGGTGATCCGCCGACACGGACAAGTCATGAGCGACCGTGTGATAGCCGGTCGTTCATATCGTGGGGCGTGCCGCATGCGCGAGATGCGGCATCCGCTCAGGCCGGTGCGACGCGCGTGGCGCCCTTGCGTTCGTCCGCGATCCAGTCGCCGAACAGCTGGATCTTCTGTTGCTGCTCGCTCCCGCCCGGGTACACGAAGTAATAACCCATCCCCGTTGGCAGCGAGATGTCGAACGGCATCACGAGCCGGTGCGCCGCCACGTTTTCGTGCACCAGCGTCCGGTCGCCGATCGCGATGCCGTAACCGTCGATCGACGCTTGCGTCGCGAGGTCCAGCGTTTCGAAGCTCAACCCGCGCGTGGAATCGACGTGAGGCGCGCCAGCGTGGTCGAGCCACCGCTTCCAGTCGCGATGATCGCGGGTCGGATGCAGCAGCGTATGACCGGTCAGGTCGTCGAGATTGGCCAGTGGCTGCTGCTCGAGCAGGCCCGGCGCGCATACGGGCGTAAGCTGCTCGTCGAACAGCGGGATCGCACGCATGTCGGGGCCCGCGCCGGACGCGTAGATCACCGCGGCATCGAACGGCTCCATGCGGAAATCGACGTGATGGCCCCAGGTCGTCGTGATCTGTACCTGGAGTTCGGGGTGCTCGACCTGGAACCGCATGATGCGCGGCAGCATCCATTGCATCATGCAGGTCGGCACTTTCAGCGCGAGCTCGGTGCGCCTGCGCGACAGGCGCATCGACACCTCTTCGATGCGCGCGAAACTTTCGCGTACCGTCGGCAGCAGCAGTTCGCCTTCCACCGTCAGCGTCAGGCCTTTCGGCGTGCGCTTGAACAGCGGGAACTGGTAGAAGCCCTCGAGCGCGAGGATCTGCCGGCTCACGGCACCCTGCGTCAGGCACAGCTGTTCGGCGGCGCGCGTGAAGCTGCCGTGGCGGGCGACGATGTCGAACACCTGCAGCGCGTTGAGGGAAGGAAGTCGTTTCATCGGGAGAGTCGGGGTGGAACGGGCGCGTGACGGCGCGCCACGGTATCGCTCAGTGCAGGATCTTCGCGAGGAAGTCCTTCGCGCGGTCCGATTTCGGATTCGAGAAGGAATCGTCCTTGCGGTCGTCCTCGACGATCGCGCCCTTGTCCATGAAGATCACGCGATGCGCGACCTTCTTCGCGAAGCCCATCTCGTGCGTGACGACCATCATCGTCATCCCTTCCTGCGCGAGT
>NZ_CADFEI010000032.1 GCF_902833225.1 Burkholderia sp. BCC1644 | reverse complement strand
CTCCGTGCGAGAAAGTGCCGGGTGTGGCACCGTCCACACCGTGCGGCTCTGGCTGCAATGCTAACCCGCGTTTGCTTCCTCGCCGCAGGCCAGCCCTCTACCTCACGCGAAGTCATACTGCCTAAAGCGCCAAGGGCGGTCGACGCTTTGCATGGGACCTCCCTAGGCGCTGAAGCGCCAAGGGCGGTCGACAGGAGACTGACATGGAAATTCGCGGCAACGTGTTTCTGATCACGGGCGGCGCATCGGGCCTCGGCGCCGGCACCGCGCGGATGCTTGCCCAGGCCGGCGGTACGGTCGTGCTCGCCGACCTGAACGAAGCGGCAGGCACTGCGCTCGCGACCGAACTGGGCGGCGTATTCGTGCGCTGCGACGTGTCGAGCGCAACCGACGCACAGGCGGCCGTCGACGCGGCGACGCACGCGGGCACGCTGCGTGGCCTCGTGAACTGCGCGGGCATCGCGCCAGCCGTGAAAACCGTCGGCAAGGACGGCGCGCACCCGCTCGACGTGTTCGCGAAGACGATCAACGTGAACCTGGTCGGCACGTTCAACATGATCCGGCTCGCGGCCGCCGCGATGGCCACAACCGCGCCGACCGCGGAAGGCGAGCGCGGCGTGATCGTCAGCACCGCGTCGGTCGCCGCCTTCGACGGACAGATCGGCCAGGCCGCCTATGCGGCATCGAAGGCCGGTGTCGCGGGCATGACGCTGCCGATCGCGCGCGACCTGTCGCGCAGCGGCATCCGCGTGATGACGATCGCGCCCGGCCTGTTCGAAACGCCGATGCTGCTCGGCATGCCGCAGGACGTGCAGGACGCGCTCGGCGCGATGGTGCCGTTCCCGCCGCGGCTCGGCAAACCGGCCGAATACGCGATGCTGGTGCGCCAGATCGTCGAGAATCCGATGCTCAACGGCGAAGTGATCCGCCTCGACGGCGCGATCCGGATGCAGCCGAAATAAGCACCCATGAAAAACGCCCGCGATGCGGGCGTTTTTCTTGTTCCGGAAACGGCGCGATGGCGGCTCAGTCCTCGCCGTCGCGCTGCATCCGCTGCCGCAATTCGGTGACCTGCGATTCGACGACGGTCGCGTCGTCCGCCTCGGGCCGCTCGCCGAGATACTGCTCGAGATCCTCGAGCGCGGGACGCAGGTAGTCGAGCCGCGCATACGCAAAGCCGCGATCGCGCACCTCGTCGAGCTGCTCGGGCAGCAGGATCACGAGCCGCTGCTGCACCGCGAGCAGCCGCTGCCAGCGTTCCGTCTGCAGATAGATCGTCTTCAGGTTGCGCAGCATCCGCGCGATGATCTCGCGGCTCGTCGCCGGTTGCAGCAGTGCGCGCAACGCACTGTCGACCGCACCGGCCGCGCGCGCGACGTACGGCTCGAGCATCTCGACCATCTCGGCCTCGGACAGCGAATGGCCGTTGGTCGGATCGATGATCAAGTCGCCGTCCGGCAGCGTGACGCGCAGCAGGAAATGGCCGGGGAACGACACGCCGCGCGCCGGCACGCCAATCTGCTCGGCGAGTTCCAGGTACAGCACCGACAGCGAGATCGGGATCCCGCGCCGCCGCTTCAGCACGGCGTTCAGGTGGCTGTTATCGGGGTCGTAGTAATCGTTGTGATTGCACGAGAAGCCGAGTTCGCGGAAGAAGAAATCGTTCAGCGCGGCGACGCGGCCCTTCAGGTCCGCATCGTCGGTGAACCGCCGACGCAACCGCGCCGCCAGCATGTCGAGTTCGGCCAGCGTACCCTGCAGGTCGAGGTCCGGATACGCGTCCTGCGCCAGCGACAGCGCGGTTTCCGTGACGGGCAGGCTGTCGTCGTCCGCCACGAGCGTGCTGAAGTAGTCGAGGACGCGGGTCATTGCGGTCATCACTTGGCGCGCCTTCTGAAGTAAGCGTATTTGAAGCCCATCACCCACAACATACCGAAATATAGTGCAGCGAACAGCACGAGGCACGCCGCCATCAACGCGATGCGGTCGAGCGGCTGCGTGCGCATCCCCGTCCAGTCGAAGCTGATCGCGCACCAGTGCATCAGGCCCGCGAGCACGAGCGTCGCGCCGACGAGCTGCACGAAAAAGCGCAGCCAGCCCGGCGACGGCTGGTAGATGCCGCGCTTGCGCAGCCCGAGGAACAGCAGCAGCGAATTCAGACACGCGCCCACGCCGATGCTCAGCGTCAGGCCCGCGTGGCCGATCAGCGGCACGAACACGTAGTTCGAGATCTGCGTGACGATCAGCACGCCGATCGCGATCTTCACGGGCGTCTTGATGTCCTGCTTCGCATAGAAGCCCGGCGCAAGGATCTTGATCAGGATGATGCCGACGAGGCCGATCCCGTAGGTGGCAAGCGCGCGCGCGACCATCGTGACGGTATGCGCGTCGAACTTGCCGTAGTTGAACAGCGTCGCGGTGAGCGGCGTCGCGAAGAAGAACAGCGCGAGCGCGCTCGGCGCCGCGAGCAGGAACGTGACGCGCAGCCCCCAGTCGAGCAACGCCGAATACTCATGCGAATCGGCGTCGACGTGCGCCTTCGACAGGCTCGGCAGCAGGATCGTGCCGAGCGCGACGCCGAGCAGCGCCGTCGGGAACTCCATCAGGCGGTCGGCGTAGTTGATCCACGACACGGCGCCCTGCCCGAGCCGCGACGCGATGTTGGTGTTGATGATCAGCGACAGCTGCGCGACCGACACCGCGAACGTCGCGGGCACCATCTTCGCGAGCACGCGCTTCACGCCCGGGTGGCGCAGTGCGCGCAGCGGGTTCAGGCCGATCAGCGGCACCATGTCGATCTTCTTCAGCCCCGGCATCTGCACGAGGAACTGCAGTACGCCGCCGACGATGACGGCCCACGCGAGCGCGTAGACCGGCACCTTCAGGTGCGGCGCAACGAACACGGCTGCAGCAATGAACGCGACGTTGAGCAGCACCGGCGCGAACGCGGGCAGCGAGAAGCTCTTGTACGTGTTGAGCACGCCGGACGCGAGCGTCGTCAGCGAGATGAACACGATGTACGGGAACATGATCTGCGTCATCGTGACCGCGAGCGGGAACGCCTGGCCATCGGTGTGCAGGCCGGACGCGACCGCGAACACGACCCACGACGCGCCGGCGATCCCGAGGACCGACAGCACGGCAAGCGCCCACGCGAGCACGGTGGACATCGCGTCGACGAGCGCCTTCGTCGCATCGTGCCCCTGCTGGTTCTTGAACTCGGCGAGGATCGGCACGAACGCCTGCGAGAACGCACCTTCGGCAGACAGGCGGCGCAGCAGGTTCGGAATGCGGAAGGCGACGTAGAACGCGTCGGTATATTGACTGGCACCGAACGCACGGGCGATCAGCGTCTCGCGGGCCAGTCCGGTCACGCGCGACAGCAGCGTGAAGCCGCTGACCGTCAGCAGGGCTCTGAATAGATTCATGGGGCGCTTATTATACGGACGTTGCGCGACCCGGCCAGCGGCCGATGCCGAAAAGCGCGCACGCCGCCGGCGCCCCGTCCGGCGAATGTCACTTCGAACTTGCCACACGCTTGATTTTGTTGCTATAATCTCCGGTTTCTGGGCTCGTACATGCACGGCAACTGCCGTTTTCATGTCCTAGCCTCGGTTAAAATCACCGTTTTTTTATGCGCCCCTGGGCAATCGTTCTCAGGGGACGGATCGAAAAGCAGCGCTTGGCCGTCAGGCTCCAAGCTCTGGAAACAGGACAGGATAAGGAACCGTCATGGCTAACTCCGCACAAGCACGCAAGCGCGCCCGCCAGGCCGCGAAGGCAAACTCGCACAACTCGGCGCTGCGCTCGAAATTCCGTACCGCGATCAAGTCGGTTCGCAAGGCTGTTGACGCCGGCGACCAAGCAAAGGCTGCCGAGCTGTTCAAGGCTGCCGTGAAGACGATCGACACGATCGCCGACAAGAAGATCGTTCACAAGAACAAGGCCGCTCGCAGCAAGAGCCGCCTGGCCGCAGCCGTCAAGGGCCTGCAGGCAGCAGCGTAACTCCGGTGCGCCCGCTCGCGCGGGCGTTCCTGTTTCCTGCGATCGCAAAAAAGCCCGCCTAGGCGGGCTTTTTTGTCGTCTGTCGCCCGCGCATCATGCGGGGCGGCGACGGGCCGGGGCGGGCGCTGCACGCGCCCTCGCCCGTCGGCATCACTTCTTCGCGTTGTAATCCGGCAGTTCGCACGCCTCGGTGACGACGAGGTTGTTGTCCTTCGCGAAATTCAGCACGAAATCGAAAGCCATCGGTTCGATGTCGCGCAACCGCGAATCGAGGATCACGCATTTCAGGTCGCCGAGCATCGTCGGACGCACGTACAGCGAATACTTGAGACGCGCATTCGGCCCGCTCGCCCCCGGCCCGAAGCAGGCCATCACACCGGCCAGACGTTCCGACCAGTCGCTCGGGCGAAACTTTTTCCCGTCTTTCGTGATGCCCTGGATGAAGAATTCGGTCGGAGGGGTTTCAGCCATGTGGTTACCCAAGTGACGGCCCGGCGATGCCCAGGCAACGGCGCCTGGAAACGCGAACACAAAGCTGGAATGGACGGCGGCACAAGCATTCCGGTATCCCGAAAACGGGACGTCGATGCGCGCCGCCGGTGGACTGCACCGGATTTGTGCAGCGCACGGCTTGTGTCCGGCAGAGCGCGAAAAGCCTTGCCTGCCGGGCTGGAGAAAACTTTCGGATTATACCGCAGCGCGCCATCGCGCGTCGTCCCGACGGCCGCCTTCCCGCCCCATCCACTGCCTGTCGCGATCGTGCCCCGCTTCGCTCCGCGGCTCGTCAAAGCACAGAAAATCCTTTATGCTGCTTTGAGTTATCCACACCCGACGGCGGCGCCGTCCGGCCTCGCTGCCGGGCAAAACCCGCCGTATTTCGCTTCATGACCGCCAAAACCATTCGTCACTACCTGCAGTTCAAGGATTTCTCGCTGGAAGACTACGAGTACGTGCTCGAACGCACGGGTATCCTGAAGCGCAAGTTCAAGAACTACGAGACCTATCACCCGCTGCACGACCGCACGCTCGCGATGATCTTCGAGAAGAGCTCGACGCGTACGCGCCTGTCGTTCGAGGCCGGGATCTTCCAGCTCGGCGGCCACGCCGTCTTCATGAGCACGCGCGACACGCAGCTCGGCCGCGGCGAACCCGTCGAGGATTCCGCGCAGGTCATCTCGCGGATGGTCGACATCATCATGATCCGCACGTTCGAGCAAGAGGTCATCACACGCTTCGCGGAAAACTCGCGCGTACCGGTGATCAACGGCCTGACGAACGACTACCACCCGTGCCAGGTGCTCGCCGACATCTTCACGTACTACGAGCACCGCGGCCCGATCGCCGGCAAGACCGTCGCATGGGTCGGCGACGCGAACAACATGCTCTACACGTGGATCGAAGCCGCGCAGATCCTCGGTTTCAAGCTGCGCCTGTCCACGCCGCCCGGCTATGCGCTCGACATGAAGCTCGTGTCGCCCGGCAGCGCGCCGTTCTACGAGGTGTTCGACGATCCGAACGAAGCGTGCAAGGGCGCCGATCTCGTCACCACCGACGTGTGGACGAGCATGGGCTTCGAAGCCGAGAACGAGGCGCGCAAGCAGGCGTTTGCCGACTGGTGCGTCGACGAGGAAATGATGGGCCATGCGAACCCGGATGCGCTCTTCATGCACTGCCTGCCCGCGCACCGCGGCGAGGAAGTGACGGCCGGCGTGATCGATGGCCCGCAGAGCGTCGTCTGGGACGAGGCGGAAAACCGTCTGCACGTGCAGAAGGCACTGATGGAGTTCCTGCTGCTCGGCCGCCTCAAGCACTGACGCGCCGGAACGCACACGCGTAAAAAAAGCGCCGATCGACGATCGGCGCTTTTTGTTTGGGCGCGCGGAAAGCGGCGCGGAACCCGCGTTACAGGCAGACCGGTTCGGCCTCCAGCTCGACCCCGAACTGCGCACGCACGTCGGCCTGGATCGCCCGCGCCAGCGCGAGCACGTCGGCGCCCGTCGCACCGCCGCGATTGACGAGCACGAGCGCCTGGCGGTCGTGCACGGCCGCCGCACCGAGTGCCCGGCCCTTCCAGCCGCAGCGGTCGATCAGCCAGCCGGCCGCCAGCTTCACGTGCCCGTCCGGCTGCGGATACGACACGACCTCGGGTGCGCGGGCGCGCAGCGCCTCGAACTGGGCGGTGTCGATCACCGGGTTCTTGAAAAAACTGCCCGCGTTGCCGAGCACGAGCGGATCGGGCAGCTTCGCGCGGCGGATCGCGACGACCGCGTCGAACACGTCGCGCGGCGTCGTCGCATCAGTCGCGATGCCGCGCGCGTCGAGCTCACGCGTGACGTCCGCGTAGCCGAGCCGCGGCGCCCATTGCTTCGGCAGCCGGAACGTCACCGACACGATCGCGAACCGGCCGCGCCCTTCCCGCTTGAAGAAGCTGTCGCGGTAGCCGAACGCGCAGCGCACGGCATCGAAGCGCTCGCTGCGCCCCGTCGCCAACTCGACCGCGACCAGCGAGTCGAAATATGCCTTCATCTCGAGGCCGTACGCGCCGATGTTCTGGATCGGCGCGGCGCCGACGGTGCCGGGAATCAGTGCGAGGTTCTCGAGGCCCGGCATCCCGTGCTCGAGCGTCCATGCGACGAATGCGTGCCAGTTCTCGCCGCCGCCTGCCTCGACGTACCACGCGTCGTCGTCCTCGCGCACGACGCGGCGGCCGGTGATCTCGTCGAGCAGCACGACGCCGTCGAAATCGCGCGTGAACACGACGTTGCTGCCGCCGCCGAGCACGAACTGCGGCAGGTTCGCGACGCGCGGGTCGCGGTGCAGCGCCTCGAACTGCGACGCATGCGTGATGCGCGCGGCAAAGCGCGCGGTCGCGGCGATGCCGAACGTGTTGTGCGCGGCGAGCGGATGGTCGGGGAGCAGCGACAGGGCGGAATCGTCAGGAGGCATCGGCATTCGCGGTCACGTCAGCCCGGGCGGCGCATGGCCGGCCTTGGGCAAACGGAGGGGCATCGGTAAAATGGCAGACAGTCCGCAATTATAGCGAGTGCCCGCGCGCGAGCCGGGTGCCCGCATCTCAAGGGAGAAAACCATGCCATCGTTCGACGTCGTTTCCGAAGCGAACATGATCGAAGTGAAGAACGCCATCGAGCAGTCGAACAAGGAAATTTCGACGCGCTTCGACTTCAAGGGCTCCGACGCCCGCGTCGAGCAGAAGGAACGCGAGCTGACGCTGTTCGCCGACGACGATTTCAAGCTGGGCCAGGTCAAGGACGTACTGATCGGCAAGCTGGCCAAGCGCAATGTCGACGTGCGCTTCCTCGACTACGGCAAGGTCGAGAAAATCGGCGGCGACAAGGTCAAGCAGATCGTCACCGTGAAGAAAGGTGTGACCGGCGATCTCGCGAAGAAGATCGTGCGCCTCGTGAAGGACAGCAAGATCAAGGTGCAGGCGAGCATCCAGGGCGACGCGGTGCGCATCTCGGGCACCAAGCGCGACGACCTGCAGAGCACGATCGCGATGCTGCGCAAGGACGTGACCGACACGCCGCTCGACTTCAACAACTTCCGCGACTGATCGCCAGCCGATCCGTCACGTCATCCCGCCGGGCCCCGCACACGCGGCGCGCCCGGCGCGCGGCAGGCACCGCGCTGTCTCAGGCTTTCCCGCCGTCCTGCGCGCCGCCGTCCGCGGCCGCCTTCTTCTTGTCGCCGATCCGGCTTTCCTGCCCCGCCAGCAGCTTCGAAATGTTGCCGCGGTGACGCCACACGAGCAGCACGCTCATCGCGAGCACGGCCCACGCGACCGGGTTGTGGCCCGTGCCGAACAGGAACACGTCGAACACCGGCGCGAATACGGCCGCCACCAGCGCCGCGAGCGACGAGTAGCGGAAGAAGAACGCGACGATCAGCCAGGTCAGCGCCGTCGCGAGCCCGAGCACCGGGTGCACGGCGAGCAGCACGCCGGCCGCCGTCGCGACGCCCTTGCCGCCCTGGAAGCGGAAGAACACCGGATACAGGTGGCCGAGGAACACGGCAATCGCGACCCACGCGACCGCGACGTCGGGCAGGCCCAGGCGTCGTGCGAGCCAGACGGCAATCCAGCCCTTGAACGCGTCGCCGACGAGCGTCAGGATCGCGGCCTTCTTGTTGCCGCTGCGCAGCACATTGGTCGCGCCGGGATTCTTCGACCCGTACGAACGCGGGTCGGCCAGGCCCATCGCGGAACTGACGACGACGGCGAACGACACCGAACCGATCAGGTAGGCAACGAGGGCGGCGAGCAGGATCTGCATGCGGAGGACTCTTCTTTCAACGTATCGGTAAAGGGACGGCCGTGCACGGCAAGCCGGCAGGCCGAAACGGCGCCCATTCTACCGAACGGGCGCGGGGTGCCACGAAGGTGAAACCCTCAGTCGACACTCGCGCACTGCACCGGCTGCGCGCCGAGCAATGACACGAGTACCGCCGGCGCGAGGCTGACGAGGTAGCCGCGGCGGCCGCCGTTCAGGTAGATCGTCGGCAATTCGAGGATCGTCGCCTCGACGTAGACGGGCATCGTCTTGCGCGTGCCGAACGGCGACGTGCCGCCGACGAGATAGCCCGAATGGCGGTTCGCGACCTCGGGCTTGCACGGCTCGACGCGCTTCGCGCCGATCTGCCGCGCGAGGTTCTTCGTCGACACGGTACGGTCGCCGTGCATCAGCACGATCAGCGGCTTCGCGTGCTCGTCTTCCATCACGAGCGTCTTCACGACGCAATGCTCGTCCGCGCCGAGCTGGCGCGCCGATTCGCCGGTGCCGCCGTGCTCGACGTAGTCGTACGGATGTTCGCCGAACGTCACGCCATGGCGGCGCAACAGCTGGGTCGCGGGGGTTTCGGACACGTGTCTGGATTTGCTCATGGCGGCATTTTAATGGCGAACGACCGGCGGGCGGGCGGCGGCGTGCGCGGGCCGGCGTTATACTCGCGGCCCGTTTTCCGCCGGACGGCCGCCTGCGCCGCCGCCACGATTCCGCCCGTCATCATTGCGGGCATCGCGAAGTGCTATTGCCCGATTGGCCGATTGTGGCGCGTGCGCCGTCGTGGCACGATCGTTCGCAAACATCGTCAAGCCGCCGCCCGGCCCCCTTTCTGGAGACGCCATGCCCTCGCCCATCCGTTCATCCGAGTCGCTCGACGTCGACGCCCTGCTCGCCGCGCTGCCGCGCCGTATCGCCGACGTGCCCGCGCGTTGGGCCGCGCAGGCGCCCGCGCATCCGGCGCTGATCGAAGATGCGCGCCGCCTGTCGTACGGCGAGCTGGCGCAGGCCGTCGATGCGGCGGCCGCACGGCTCGCGAGCCTCGGCGTGCAGGGCGGCGACCGCGTGATGATCGTCGCGGAAAACTGCGTCGCTCAGATCGTGCTGCTGTTCGCGGTCGCCCGTCTCGACGCGTGGGCGCTCGTGTCGAACGCACGGCTGTCGGCCGGCGAACTCGATGCGATCGCCGCGCATGCGCGCCCGAGGCTGGTCGCATTCGCGACGGACGCATCACCCGACGCACGGGCGCATGCCGCGCGGCTCGGCGCGACGCCCGCCGGCGCGCTGCCGGTCGACATCGGCGCGTGGTCGTATCGCGTCGACGCGAGCGCGCCCACCGAACCGGTTGCAGCCGACAGCGCCGCGCAATGTGCGGCGCTGATCTACACGACCGGCACGACGGGTACGCCGAAAGGCGTGATGCTGTCGCACCGCAACCTGCTGTTCATCGCCGCAACGTCGAGCACGCTGCGCCGCGTGTCGCCCGACGACGTCGTCTACACGGTGCTGCCCGTGTCGCACGTGTACGGGCTCGCGTCGGTCTGCCTCGGCAGCCTGTACGCCGGCGCGACGCTGCGGCTCGCGCCGCGCTTCTCGCCGGAAGCCGTGCGCGTCGCGCTCGCCGACGAAGATGTCACGATCTTCCAGGGCGTGCCCGCGATGCACGCGAAGCTGCTCGAACACCTGCACACGCACGGCCACGCATGGCACGCGCCGCGCCTGCGCTTCGCGTATTCGGGCGGCTCGCCGCTCGACGCGGACCTGAAGGCGCGCGTCGAGCGCCGGTACGGCGTGCCGCTGCACAACGGCTACGGGATGACCGAAAGCAGCCCGACGATCACGCAGACGCCGCTCGACGCGCCGCGTGCCGACAGTTCGGTCGGCGTGCCGATTCCGGGCGTCGAGATGCGGCTCGTCGCGCCGGACGGCACCGACGTGCCGCCAGGCGAAGTCGGCGAGATCCGCGTGCGCGGGCCGAACGTGATGCTCGGCTACTACCGCAACGCGGACGCGACGCGCGCGGCCGTGTCGCCGGACGGCTGGCTGAGCACCGGCGATCTCGCGCGGCAGGAGGCCGATGGCGCGGTGACGATCGCGGGCCGCAGCAAGGAGCTGATCATCCGGTCGGGCTTCAACGTGTATCCGGTCGAAGTCGAGCAGGTGCTGAACGCGCATCCGGACGTCGTGCAGGCGGCCGTGATCGGCCGCGCGGTCGACGGCAACGAGGAAGTGCTCGCGTTCGTCGAGTTGGTGCCCGGCGCGACGGCGGACGAAGCCGCACTGCACGCGTGGTGCGCGGAACGGCTCACGCCTTACAAGCGCCCTGCGCACATCCGCGTGCTCGACGCGCTGCCGGCCGCATCGACCGGCAAGGTGCTGAAACACAAGCTGCGCGACCTGGTCTGACACCGGCCGGCGCGCACGGCGGCACGCACCGGGCGGGCTAGCCGCGCGGATGGTGCTGCGCGTGCAGCGTCTTCAGCCGCTCGCGCGCGACGTGCGTGTAGATCTGCGTAGTCGAGATGTCGCTGTGGCCGAGCAGCATCTGCACGACGCGCAGGTCGGCGCCGTGGTTCAGCAGGTGCGTCGCGAACGCGTGCCGCAGCGTGTGCGGCGACAGGTGCGCGCGCACGTCGGCCTGCTGCGCGTGGCGCTTGATGATGTTCCAGAACTGCTGGCGCGTCATCCCGTCGCCGCGCGCGGTCACGAACAGTGCATCGGCCGCGCGCGCACCGAGCAGCGCCGGCCGCGCGTCGCGCAGGTAGCGCTCGATCCAGCCGTGCGCGACTTCGCCGAACGGCACGAGCCGCTCCTTCGAGCCCTTGCCCATCACGCGCACGACGCCTTCGTTCAGGCCGACCTCGACCGTCTTCAGCGTCACGAGCTCGCTCACGCGCAGCCCGCTCGCATACATCAGCTCGAGCATCGTGCGATCACGCAGGCCGAGCGGCGTACCGACGTCGGGTGCGCCGAGCAGCGCCTCGACCTGCGCCTCGGACAACGTCGACGGAAACCGCGCCGCCTGTTTCGCGGATGTGATCCGCAGCGTCGGGTCGGCGCTCGCGCGATGCTCGCGCACGGCCCAGCCGTAATAGCGACGGAACACCGACAGCCGCCGGTTCGACGACGTCGCCTTGCCGTCGCTGCGCGCGGCGATGTAGCCCGTCACCATCGCCTCGTCGGCCACATCGAGCGGCGCGTCGTGCGTCTCGGCCAGCCATTGTGAAAACAGCACCAGATCGCGGCGGTATGCGTCGAGCGTGTTGCGCGCAAGCCCGTGCTCCAGCCACAGCGCATCGCAGAACACGTCGATCGACGCGCGGCTCGCGAGCAGCGCGGGCGAGGCCGCGGCGGCATCGCCGTCGGCTTCGGGGGTCATCATTGGTTCACTCATCAGTACGGCACGCCTTCGTGCGCCAGCAGCCAGCGCTTCACTTTCTGGTAATAGCCGTTGTCGTCGTGGTTCGCGAAGCCGCCGAGGCCGCCCGCCGCGACGACGCGATGGCATGGAATCACGAGCGGGAAATAGTTCGCGCCGCATGCCTGGCCGACCGCGCGCGGCGCGCTGCCGATCCGCTTCGCGACCTGTCCGTAGGTCAGCACGGTGCCGGGCGGGATATCGCTGATCACGTCCCACACGCGGTGCTGGAACGCGCTGCCGACTTCGGCGAGCGGCAGGTCGAAGCGCGCCGACGCGCGCTCGAAATAACGTTCGATCTGCTTGACCGCGCGCTTCGCGAGCGGCGAATCCGGATCGACCGACTTCACCGATTCGGGCAGATAGACGATCTCGCGCACCACCGCGGCGTCCGTGCGGACGCCGACCTTGCCGAACGGCGCGTCGATGACTGCGTTGAACATTGTCTTCTCCTGACCGATGTATGCGCGTTCACTGCCGCGCGCCGACGACACTTTACGCCGCCTTCACGCGGCACGCAGCGCCCATTCGACATGCTCGCGCACGACCGGCGACGGATCGTCGGCCCGCGCGCGCAACGCGGCGACGATCGCGTCGCGCGCCGGCGGCGCGAGCCGGTCCGCGTCCGCACGCAGCGCATTGCCGAGCCCGACCGCGAGATTGCGCAGCCAGCTTTCATAGCCGATGCGCCGGATCGCGCTGCCCTGCATCCGCGTATCGAACGTGTCGGCGTCCCACGCGAACAGCTCGACGAGCGTCGCGCGGTCGAGGCCATGCCGCACGTCGAAATCGGCGACGGGTGCGGCCTGCGCGAACTTGTTCCACGGGCACACGAGCTGGCAGTCGTCGCAGCCGTACATGCGATTGCCGATCATCGGCCGCAACGCTTCGGGAATGCTGCCTTTCAGTTCGATCGTGAGGTACGAGATGCAGCGCCGCGCATCGACGCGGTACGGCTCGACGATCGCGCCGGTCGGGCACGCGTCGATGCAGCGCGTGCAACTGCCGCAGTGCGCGCCCGGCGTCTCGGGTGCGGTATCGGGCGACGTGTGCGCGTCGGCCGGCAGCGGCAGATCGACGTAGATCTCGCCGAGGAAGAACAGCGAGCCGGCATCGCGCTGCAGCAGCAACGTGTGCTTGCCGCGCCAGCCGACGCCGGCCTTCTGCGCGAGCTCGACCTCGAGCACCGGCGCCGAATCGGTGAACACGCGGTAGCCGAACGCTCCGATCTCGCGCTCGATGCGCTCCGCGAGCGTCTGCAGCCGGTTGCGAAGCACCTTGTGATAGTCGCGGCCGCGTGCATAGATCGACACGACGGCCGCCTGCGGATCGTCGAGCCGCGCCCGTTCGCGCGCGCGCCAGTCATGCGGCACGAGCGCGCCGGGCTCGCCGCCGGGCGCGTCGCCAGCGAGCGTCCGGGCCGGCAAATAGGCGAGCCGCACGGAAATCACACGTCGCGTACCGGCCACAAGTTCGGCCGGGCGCGCGCGTTTCATCCCATGTTTCGCCATATAATCCATTTCGCCGTGGTATCCGGCTTCCAGCCAGGCGGCGAGGCCTGCTTCGGCATCCGAGAGATCGGTATCGCTGATCCCGATCGCCCCGAAACCCAATTCGCGCCCCCACGCCCTGATGCGAGCGGCGAGCGCAGTCAATGCCGCATCATCGAGCGCGCACGGCGCCGCGCCTTCGGCCTGAGTCGAAGGTCTGTCGGATGCGGCGAGTTCCGGTAATCGGTTCATCGCACTATTTTACGAGAATGCCAGCCACGTCCAGCCAATCGCCTCATGCCGCCATGCTGCCCGCTCCGTCCGCGGAGCGCGTGATCGCGCTCGCCGACGAAGCGGCGACCGAGGCCTTCGGCACCCGCTTCGCGCACGCGCTCGACGCGGCGCGCATCGAACTCACCCGCGCGCATGCGTTCGACGGGCTGCAGATCCAGCTGGTCGGCGATCTCGGCGCGGGCAAGACGTCCCTCGTGCGCGCGATCCTGCGCGGCCTCGGCCACCAGGGCCGCGTGCGCAGCCCGACCTACACGCTCGTCGAGCCGTATGCGCTCGAACGCAGCGATGGGGAACTCGAGGTCTATCACTTCGATCTGTATCGATTCAACGATCCGGCCGAATGGTCCGATGCAGGCTTTCGCGAATATTTCAATTCCAGCGCGATCTGCCTCGTCGAATGGCCGCAACAGGCGGGCGCCCTGCTCGGCGTGCCCGATCTGGTTTTCTCGCTCGACGTGGATGGCGACGGCCGCGCCCTCACCGTCCGGGCGTATAGCGCTTCAGGAAAGGCATGTCTCGAAAGATGTTGATCAAACCGTTCCGCTCGATCGAATCGGCGGCCACCGCGACGCACAACTGGCGGCGCCGCCAGATCCTGTGCGCGGGTGCGTCGACGCTGGTGCTCGGTCTCGTCGCACCGCGGCTCGCGCACGCGTCGTCGGTGCTCGGCGTACGCGTGTGGCCCGCGCGCGATTACACGCGCGTCACGATCGAATCCGACCAGCCGCTGCAGAATAGCCAACAGCTGCTGCAGGGTCCCGACCGTCTCGTCGTCGACCTGACCGGCCTCGATCTCGACCAGGCGCTGCGCGACCTCGTGTCGAAGATCGCGCCGAACGACCCGCAGATCCAGTCGGTGCGCGTCGGCCAGTATCAGCCGCACGTCGTGCGGATGGTGTTCGACCTGAAAGGCTCGGTGAAGCCGCAGGTGTTCACGCTGCCGCCGGTCGGCACCTACAAGTACCGGCTCGTGTTCGACCTGTATCCGGCCGTCGCGCCCGATCCGCTGTCCGACCTGATCGCGCAGACGGAACGCAAGGAACAGGCGCTCAACGATACGGCGCGCGCGCAGCAGATGCATCCGCCGACCACGCTGGCCGGCCCCGGTACCCCGCCGCCCGCCGGCGGCGACAACAGCGACGCGTTCTTCCAGCGCTTCGCGCAGAACACGCCGGCCACGCCGCACACGCCACCGGTTGCCGGCACGCCTTCGACGCCCGCGAAGCCGGCCGTCAAGCCGCCGCCCGTCATCGCGCGCCGCGACGACAGCGACGACGACGGCGACACCTACAAGTTCACCGCGCCGAAATCCGGCAAGGGCGGCACGGTACGCCTGCTGACGGTCGCGATCGATCCGGGCCACGGCGGCGAGGATCCGGGCGCGATCGGCGGCGGCGGCACATACGAGAAGCACATCGCGCTCGACATCGCGAAGAAGCTGCGCGCGAAGATCGACGGCGCGCCGAACATGCGCGCGATGATGACGCGCGACGCGGACTTCTTCGTGCCGCTGAACGTGCGCGTGCAGAAGGCGCGCCGCGTGGGCGCGGATCTCTTCGTGTCGATCCACGCGGACGCGTTCACGACGCCGTCCGCGCGCGGCTCGTCGGTGTTCGCGCTGTCCGACCACGGCGCGACAAGCGCCGCGGCGCGCTGGATGGCGAACAAGGAGAATTCGTCGGACCTGATCGGCGGCATCAACATCAAGACGGCGGACGCGGCCGTGAACCGCGCGCTGTTCGACATGTCGACGACCGCGCAGATCCGCGATTCGCTGCGCTACGGCAACTACGTGCTGAAGGAAGTCGGCGGCATCAACAAGCTGCACAAGGGCTCGGTCGAGCAGGCCGGGTTCGCGGTGCTGAAGGCGCCCGACATTCCGTCGATCCTCGTCGAGACCGCGTTCATCAGCAACCCGGAAGAAGAGAGCCGGCTGAACGACGACAGCTATCGCGACCAGATGGCCGACGCGATCTTCCGCGGCATCAAGCGCTACTTCGCCGCGAATCCGCCGCTCGCGAAGAACCGGATGGCCTGACGGCCCGCCCTGCCCCGCCGCCGGCACGCACCGCGTGCCGGCGCGTCACGATGCCGCGAAGCGGCTCAGCACCTTCGCGCCGAACACGTTCACCGCGAGCCCGCCCATCACGAGCGCGGTGCCGATCAGTTGCGATTGCGTCAGGTGTTCGTCGAGCAGCAGCGCCGACGACGCGAGCCCGACGACCGGCACCAGCAGCGAGAACTGCGCGACCTGCGCGGCCGGGTAGCGCGACAGCAGGCGGCTCCACAGCCCGTAGCCGAGCAGCGTCGCGACGAACGCGAGATAGACGACCGCGAAGATCGACGCGCCGTTGAGCCCGGCGAGCGCGGTCGCGATCCGCTGCGGCCCTTCGAACCACAGCGACAGCAGGAAGAACGGCACGGGCGGCACGAGGCTCGCCCACACGACGAGCGACACGAGGTTCGCTTTCCCGACCTTCTTCGTGACGATATTGCCGAACGCCCACATCGCGGCCGAGCAGATCGTCAGCAGGAAGCCCGCGAGCGTCATCGCGCGACCGCCCTGCGCGGCGATCACGACGAGGCCGCCCGCGGCGATCGCGAGCCCGATCAGGTTCTGCACGCGCAGCCGCTCGCCGAGGAACAGCATCGCGAACACGAGCGTGAAGAACGCCTGCGACTGCAGCACGAGCGACGCGAGACCGGCCGGCATGCCGACGTACATCCCGGTGAACAGGAACATGAACTGGCCGAGCTGGATCGTCGCGCCGTACAGCACCAGCAGGCGCCACGGAATCTGCGGCCTGCGCACGAAGAACACCGCGGGTACGGCTGCGAGCGTGAAGCGCAGCGCGCCGAGCAGCATCGGCGGCATCCCGTGCAGGCCGACCTTGATCACGACGAAGTTCACGCCCCACGCCAGGATCACGACCAGCGCGAGCAGCAAGTCCTTCGGGGCCATCATCGGTGTCTCCTCGATTCGAATCGTTTGTTGCAAAGCCCCTCACCCTGTCGCTTCGCGCCAGGCCCCCGCGGGGACGTCCTGCGGGGCGGAAAACTCCGGGGTGGCCCGGCGTTTTCCTGAGAAGCGGGTCAGTCTACCGGGTTTCGCCGTGCGCCCCGATACCCGCGCGGCGCGCATGGAATCGGCAGCGGGCGGCCAGTACAATGACCGGCATCCCCCGCCGCCCCACTGGAGCCGCCATGACCGACTCGATCAAAGCCCTGCTGAAGCCGCACGTGCGCGACATCGGCAACCTGCAGGTGCGCCGGACGCTGCCCGCACTCGCCGCGCGCCTCGTCGGCCCGTTCATCTTCTTCGATCACATGGGTCCCGCCACGCTGCCGGCCGGCACGGGGCTCGACGTGCGCCCGCATCCGCACATCGGGCTCGCGACCGTCACCTACCTGTTCGACGGCGCGATCCTGCACCGCGACAGCCTCGGCTCGCTGCAGGCAATCGTGCCGGGCGACGTGAACTGGATGACGGCCGGCCGCGGGATCGTCCACTCGGAACGCACGCCCGACGCGCAGCGCGCCAACGGTCACACCGTGCACGGGATCCAGACCTGGGTCGCGCTGCCGCAAACGCACGAGACCATCGAGCCGTCGTTCGAGCACCATCCGGCCGACACGCTGCCGAAGCGCAACGAAGACGGCGTATCGCTGACGGTGATCGCCGGCGACGCGTTCGGGCTGCGCTCCCCCGTCACGACGTTCTCGCGCACGCTGTACGTCGCGGCCGAATTCGCGGCCGGCGGCCGGATCGAACTCGACTCATCGCACGAGGAGCGCGCGGTCTACGTGGTCGACGGCGAGCTCGCGATCGACGGCACGCCGGTGCCGGCCGAACGGATGGCCGTGCTCGCGCCGGGCGCAGCGGTCACGCTGACGAGCGGCAGCGGCGCGCGCGCGATGCTGCTCGGCGGCGACAAGATCGACGGCGAACGCTTCATCGAGTGGAATTTCGTCGCCAGCAGCCGCGACGCGATCGAGCGCGCGAAAGCGGCCTGGACGCGCCAGGAAATGGGCAAGGTGCCGGGCGAGACCGAGTGGATTCCGCTGCCCGAGTCGAAGCCGCGTTGAAAAAGGGGCGCGCCGCCCTCATCCTGACGATATTCGAACCGAAGAGAACGACATGGACACCACGCTTGCCACTTTCGAGAACGACGTCATCGAGGCGTCGCTGGACACGCCCGTGCTGGTCGACTTCTGGGCGCCGTGGTGCGGCCCCTGCAAGACGCTCGGCCCGTTGCTGGAAAAGCTCGAGGCCGACTACGAAGGCCGCTGGAAGCTCGTGAAGGTCAACGTCGACGAGAACCAGGAACTGGCCGCGCACTTCCAGACGCGCAGCATTCCGCACGTGATCGCGTTCGCCGACGGCCGCCCGGTCGACCAGTTCGTCGGCGTGCTGCCCGAAGGCCAGTTGCGCGCGTTCCTCGACCGGCTGCTGCCGGCACCCGAGGAAGCCGAGCGCCGCGCCGCGCAATACGCGATGGCCGAACAGCGCTACGACGATGCGCTCACGCACCTCGAAGCGGCGCTCGCGCTGAACCCGGGCTTCGACGACGCACGCCTCGACCTGATCGAACTGCTGCTCGCGAGCAACCAGGTCGACGCCGCGCGCGCCGAGACCGAACGCCTGTCGCCGCAGACCGTGCAGAACGGCGACCCGCGCTACCAGGCGATCAAGACCCGTTTCGACGCACTCGAAGCCACGGCCGACCTGCCGCCGACCGACGCGCTCGAAGCACGCATCGCGGCGAACCCGGCCGATCTCGACGCGCGCTTCGACCTCGCGCAAAGCCTGATCGCGCGGCGCGCGTACGAAGGCGCGGTGGAACAGTTGCTGGAAATCGTCACGCGCGACCGCGCGTACGGCGATGATCTCGGCCGCCGCACGTTGATCTCGGTGTTCGAGCTGGCGGGCGATCGCCCGGACCTCGTCGCCGGGTGGCGACGCAAGCTGAGCATGGCGCTCAACTGACGCACGGCATGCCGGGCCGCTACGGCCCGGCCGGATCGCCGTCTCGCTCGCGGCGCACTATCCGCGCCGCAGCATCATCCCTTCACGCCCGCGCGTCGCGGGCTCAGCCGGCAGCCTGCGCCGCGATCGCGCGCAGCGCATGCGCGGCGGCCGCGAACCCGAAGCTCGCGGTCACACACACGCTCGAACCGAATCCCGCACAGTTGAGCCCCGCGACATGCGCGGCCGCGGACGGCTCCGCACCGTCCTCGATGTCGCACGCGGCGGCTTCCGGATAGATCAGCGGCTCGTCCGAATACACGGCGCTGACCTTGAAACGCGCCTTCGGCCCGCGCGGAAAGCCGTGCTGCTTGCGCAACTGCGCGCGCACCTTCGACAGCAGCGGATCCTGGATCGTCAGCGCGAGATCGTCGATGCGGATGCGCGTCGGATCGAGCTGCCCGCCCGCGCCGCCGACGACGATCAATGGCTGCCGCTTCGCGACGCACCACGCGATCAGCGCGACCTTCGTGCGCACGCTGTCGATCGCGTCGATCACGTAGTCGAAGCCGCCGCCGAGCAGCGCGTCGAAGTTGTCGGGCTCGACGAAATCCTCGATCCGGTTCACCCGGCACGCGGGATCGATCAGCGCGATCCGCTCGGCCATCGCGTCGACCTTCGGCTTGCCGTAATTGCCGTCGAGCGCATGGATCTGCCGGTTCGTATTGCTTTCCGCGACGTTGTCGAGATCGATCAGCGTCAGCGTGCCGACCGCGTTGCGCGCAAGCGCCTCGGCCACCCACGACCCGACGCCGCCGATCCCGATCACCGCGACGTGCGCACGCTCGAACGCGGCGGCGGCCGGCGCGCCATACAGGCGCGCGACGCCGCCGAAACGCCGCGCTCGATCCACGTCAAGCTGGATTTCCGGGGTCGGGGTAAGATCAGAGGAACTGGGCGGGGCAGTGTCGGCGGCGGACATGGCAGCAAGGAAATCGTAAGTCGTGCAGCCCTCTATTTTGCCTGAACTCCCCGCTCGCACGCGCCACTGTGCATACACGTTTCTCACGCGTTGGCTACAATGGTTCCAGATTGAAGCGTTTGCATAACATGACGACTCTCGCCGATCTCCGCATCAACTATTCACGTGCTTCGCTCGACGAAGCCGATGTCGCGCACGACCCCCTCGCCCAGTTCGATCGCTGGTTCAAGGAGGCGCTCGCCGCCAAACTGCCCGAGCCGAACACGATGACGCTCGCGACCGTCGGCGACGACGGCCGGCCGTCGGCGCGCATCGTACTGATCAAGGGCGTCGACGAACGCGGGTTCGTCTTCTTCACCAATTACGAAAGCCGCAAGGGGCACGATCTCGCCGTGCATCCGCAAGCCGCGCTGCTGTTCTACTGGATCGAGCTCGAGCGCCAGGTGCGCATCGAAGGCCGGATCGAGAAAACCAGCGCCGAGGAAAGCGACCGCTATTTCGCGTCGCGCCCGCTCGGCTCGCGCATCGGCGCGTGGGCGTCGGACCAGAGCGCCGTGATCGACAGCCGCGCGACGCTCGAAGCGCGCGAAAAGGCCATCAGCGAACGCTACGGCGACAACCCGCCGCGCCCGCCGCACTGGGGCGGCTACCGCCTCGTGCCCGACTCGATCGAGTTCTGGCAAGGGCGCCCGTCGCGACTGCACGACCGCCTGCTCTACACACGCGACGCCACAGCGTCGCCGGGCTGGACGATCTCGCGCCTGTCGCCGTAAGCGCGGCGCCGGCGCACGCCGGTCGTGTCTCGTGTTGCATCCGGGCGCCCGCCTCGCAAGCGGCGGGCGCCGGTCAAGATACTTGGCTGTATTCGATTCAACGAACAAACGGAGAATCCAAATGTTCTGGGAAAAGAAGCTGGCACAGTGGGCGGACGAAGTACGGGCGAAAGCGAACATACCGGCGCGCCTCGTTCTGTGGAACGGCGATCAACTCGATTTCGGCACCTTCAGCGCACCGCAGGTCACGCTGAAGGTGAACAGCGCGTCGGCGCTGCCGCTTTTGCTCGAACCGAGCCTCGACAATCTCGGCGAGGCGTACGTGAAGGGCAAGATCGACATCGAGGGCAAGCTGTCGGACATCATCAACATCGGCTACTCGCTCGCCCGCAGCACCGTGACGAGCGCGAGCAAGCTCGCGCGCGTGAAGCGCTACTTCAATCACTCGAAGAGCACCGACAAGAAGGCGATCCAGTATCACTACGATGTCTCGAACGAGTTCTACCGGCTGTGGCTCGACGAGAACATGGTGTACTCGTGTGCGTACTTCGAGAACGGCGACGAGGATCTCGCCACCGCGCAGATCAAGAAGATCGATCACATCCTGACGAAGATCCAGCTCGAGCCCGGCCAGCGCCTGCTCGACATCGGCTGCGGCTGGGGTGCGCTCGTGCTGCGCGCCGCGCAGAAGTTCGGCGCGACATGTCTCGGCGTGACGCTGTCGCAGAACCAGTTCGACCTCGCGACCGCGCGCGTGAAAGCCGCGGGGCTCGAGGACAAGATCGAGATCCGCCTGCAGGACTACCGCGAGATCGACGGCCAGTTCGACCGCATCACGAGCGTCGGGATGTTCGAGCACGTCGGCCGCAAGAACCTGCCGCTCTACTTCTCGCGCGTGCGTGAGCTGCTCGCCGACGACGGCATCGCGATGAATCACGGGATCACGTCGACCGACGCCGAAAGCGGCGAGACGGCGCTCGGCGGCGGCGAATTCATCGACCGCTACGTGTTCCCGGACGGCGAGCTGCCGCACATCAGCCTCGCGCTCGAAGCGGCGCAGCGCGGCGGACTCGAGGCGGTTGACGTCGAAAGCCTGCGGCGGCACTATGCGCGCACGCTCGAGATCTGGACGGAAAACTTCGAGGCGAAGGCCGACCAGGCGAAAGCCCTCGTCGACGACGAAAAATTCCGCATCTGGCGCGTGTATCTTGCCGGCTGCGCGTATGCATTCGAGCACGACGACGTGTCGATCTTCCAGATCGTGTGCCGCAAGGCCGGACGCAGCGCGAAAACGCTGCCGTGGTCGCGGCGCTATATGTACGAACACGCGCTGCCGCGCTAGGCGGCGCATCACGCTGGGCATGCATGGGTGACGGCAGGACGCGGCGCAAGGCGCCGCCGGAACGACAGCAGCGCGACGACGCGGACCCGTCGCACGCCGACGGGCAATTCGACCTGTTCGGCGTGCCGGCGGACGCTGCACGCGTGTCGCCTGCTCCGGCGGACGACGGCCGCCCCGCCAGTCCCGATGAATACCTGACACCGCACGCGCCGGACGGAACACCGCCCGCCCCTGTCCCCTCCCGCGCTGCCGACGACGATCCTGCGCCTTCCTCGGGCCTGCTGTGGGACGAACCGTCGCCGCCTGTCACGCCGCCGAAGAAAGGCCGGCGCAAGCGCGGCGTGCTGCCTGCGCCGATTGCAGCCGACGTCGCCGACGCCGCGGCCGGCCTGCCGCCGAACGTCCGGCTCGGCACGTCGTCGTGGTATTTCCCCGGCTGGAACGGCATCGTCTACGACGGCGATTTCGCGCAGACGAAGCTGTCGCGCGAAGGGCTCGAAGCGTACGGCGCGCATCCGCTCCTGAAGAGCGTGAGCCTCGACCGGTCGTTCTACGGCCCGCTGTCGGTTGCCGACTACCTGCGCTACGCGCAGCAGGTGCCGGACGACTTCCGCTTCGTCGTGAAGGCACCGGCATCGGTGACCGATGCGGTGATCCGCGGCCGGCGCGGCGAGCCGTCCGGGCCGAACCCGACCTTCCTCGACGCGCAGCTCGCGACCCGTGAATTCGTGCAGCCGTGCCTCGAAGGGCTCGGCCGGAAAGCCGGCGTGCTCGTGTTCCAGTTCTCGCCGCTGCCCGACCCGTTGCTTGCCGAGCCGGCCGCGCTGATCGACCGGCTGACCGCGTTCTTCGCGGCACTGCCGCCGCTCGCGCCCGACGCCGACGGCACGCGCTACGCGATCGAGATCCGCGATGCGAGCCTGCTCACGCCGCGCTTCATCCGCGCGCTCGCGGCGCTCGGCGTACGCTACTGCGTCGGCCTGCATGCGCGAATGCCCGACCCGCTGCGCCAGGCCGCCGCGCTCGCGCTGCTCGACGGCGACGCACCGGGCCCGCTGATCGTCCGCTGGAGCCTGCACGGCGGCTTCAAGTACGAACAGGCGAAAGCGAAATACGAGCCGTTCGACAAGCTCGTCGACGAGGATCCGGCCACCCGCTCGGCGCTCGCCGAACTGGCCGCGCGCTACGCGCTCGCCGGACAGCCGGTGATCATCACGATCAACAACAAGGCGGAAGGCTCCGCGCCGCTGTCGTGCATCGCGCTCGCGCGCGAGATCGCCGCCGCGTGCGCGCAATGGCGCAACGAGGCGGCCTGACGCCTGTTTCCGCCGGCTTGCGCCGGGCGCACGCTTACGCGCCGCGCAGCGACTTCAGCCGGTGCGAGAACTTCTGCCGGAATTTCGCGAGCTTCGGCCCGATCACGACCGAGCAGTAGCCCTGCCCGGGGTTTCGCGCGTAATAGTTCTGGTGATAGTCCTCGGCCGGCCAGTAGTTGCCGTCGAGCGGCACGACCTGCGTGACGATCGGCTGCCCGAACACCTGCTCGCGCTCAAGCTCGCGGATCACGTCGAGCGCCGTGTCGCGCTGCGCATCCGAATGCGTGAACACGACCGACCGGTACTGCGTGCCGACGTCGTTGCCCTGCCGGTTGAGCTGGGTCGGATCGTGCGTCGCGAAGAAGATCTCGAGGATCTCGCGATAGCCGATACGCGCCGGATCGAACGTCACGTTGACGACTTCCGCGTGGCCGGTGTCGCCTTCGCAAATGTCGCGGTAGCCGGGATTGCGCGTATGGCCGCCCGCGTAACCCGACTGGACGGCCGTCACGCCGTCGACGTCGAGAAACACGGCCTCCGTGCACCAGAAACACCCGCCTCCCAAAGTCGCGGTTTCAAGCATCTCGTTCCCCATGAATTCAACCCCTCGTTGATGACGGCAGCCGCACGCCGGTGCCGGCTGACATCGTTCCATCCCGCCGCTGCGCGCCCGCGATGCGGGACGCAGCGGCACTCCGGCAAGTATCTCACTCGCGCGCGAACCTGGCAGATTGCACAGGTGCCGCGCGCGACTCGCCGCACGTTTCTCGTCTACACTTAGGCACGCGCAAGCGGCGGCAAACCCGTCGCCGTGCGCACAGCGTCCGATGCATGCCCGACCCTGATGCAAACATCATCTGCCGGAACATCGCTATGCATGCCTTGACAGAATTCGCCCGCGTCACCTGCCCGGCCGCTGCGGCCTCGCGGCTCGCCGCTTCAGCTGCTTCATCACGTTGCCGCGCATCCGTCCCGCCCCCGGCGCGGCGATCCGGCCCATCGCCCTTACCGGCTTCCCGCGTTTTCACGATCTGATGCACGACGCCGCGCGTGGCACCGACACGTGCGTCCGCCTGCCGATCGCACCCGCCGGCACGATGCGCGCCGCGCGGCCATCCCGACCCGCACGCCCGCAACGAACGGCCGTGCGTTCACGATCCGAACCCATCGAGAGGGCATCACCATGAGCATGCGGCCTGACCCGACGTTTCACGCTTCACCCGAGCTTGCGATGCAGGCGCCGGCGGAAGAATTTGCCTATACGTTGTTGCTGAGCCCCGATTTTTCCAGACCCGACGCGCTCGCCGTGATCGACGTCAAGCCCGGCTCGCCGACCTACGGAAAAATCGTGCATACGGTGACGATGCCGAACACCGGCGACGAGTTTCACCACTTCGGCTGGAATGCGTGCTCGTCGTCGCTGTCGCCGCTGACCGGCCATGCGTTCCTCGAACGCCGCTTCCTGATCATCCCCGGCCTGCGCTCGTCGCGCATCTACGTGATCGACACGAAGCCGCACCCGACGCAGGCGCGCATCCACAAGATCATCGAACCCGACGAGATCTTCGCGAAGACCGGCTATTCGCGCCCGCACACCGTGCACTGCGGCCCCGAGGGCATCTACGTGAGCACGCTCGGCGGCGCGGGCAAGGACGGCACCGACGGCGCGCCCGGCATCTTCATCATGGATTGCGAGACGTTCGACGTGCTCGGCCGCTGGGAGATCGACCGCGGCTCGCAGGACAAGCACTACGACTTCTGGTGGAACCTGCCGCGCGACTACATGGTGTCGAGCGAATGGGCGCTGCCGCCGCAATTCGAGAACGGCATCGTCCCCGAGGACCTGCTCGCGAACAAGTACGGGCACCGGCTGCATTTCTGGGACCTGCGCGCGCGGCGCAACGTGCAGACGATCGATCTCGGCGCGCAACACCAGATGGCGCTCGAGGTGCGGCCCGCGCATGACCCGGCGCGCGAATACGGGTTCGTCGGTGTCGTCGTCGATACGACGAATCTCGAAGGCTCGATCTGGACCTGGTGGCGCGAAGACGGCAAGTTCCATGTGAAGAAGACCGCGACGATCCCGCCCGAACCGGCCGCGGCCGACGAGCTGCCGCCGCTGCTGAAAGGGTTCGGCGCGGTGCCGCCGCTCGTGACCGACATCGACCTGTCGCTCGACGACCGCTTCCTCTACGTGTCGTGCTGGGGCACCGGCGAGATGCGCCAGTACAACGTATCGGATCCGATGAATCCGGTGCTCGCGGGGTCGGTCCGCATCGGCGGCATCGTGCGCCGTGCGCCGCACTCGAACGGCCGCGCATTCGCAGGCGGCCCGCAGATGGTCGAGATCAGCCGCGACGGCCGGCGCGTGTACTGGACCAACTCGCTGTATTCGACGTGGGACGACCAGTTCTATCCGGACGGCGTGCCGGGCGCGCAGGTGCTCGCGCATGCAGGGCCGGAAGGCGGGCTGACGCTCGCCGACGATTACTGGGTCGAGTTCCCCGACGGCTATCGTGCGCACCAGATCCGGCTCGAAGGCGGCGACTGCTCGACCGACTCGTTCTGCTATCCGTCGGTCAGGCGTTGAGCACCGGCCTGCACGCGCAGGCCGCCCTGTGGGCGGCCGTGCTCGCGAGTGGCGTCTATCACGGGCTCAATCCCGCGATGGGCTGGCCGCTGGCGGTGTCGAACGCGCTGATGACGCGCCGCGGCGCGGCGCTCGTCGCGGCGCTCGGCTATCTCGCGCTCGGCCATGCGCTCGCGGTGTTCGCCGTGATGCTGCCGTTCGGGCTGCTCGCCGCGCTGCTCGCGTGGCAGTCGGCGATCCGGATCGGCGCGAGCGCGCTCGTGATCGGCTTCGGCGCCGTGCTGCTGATCCGGCGCCGGCATCCGCGTGCGCTCGCGCGGATCCCGCCGGCGCGGCTCGGCTTGTGGTCGTTCGCGGTCGCGATCGCGCACGGCGCGGGACTGATGCTGGTGCCGGTCTACCTCGGGCTGTGCGGGCTCGACCGCGATGCCGGCCACCGCGCGGCGGCCATGCTCGTCGATGCGCATCTCGGGATGGCGCTCGTCGTCGCGGCCGTGCACGCGGCCGCGATGATCGCCGCTGGCGGCGGGCTCGCGTGGCTCGTGTACCGCTATCTCGGGCTGAAGTTCGTGTCGCGGAGCTGGTTCAATCTCGATGCGGTGTGGGCCTCGAGCCTGATCGTGACGGGCGCGCTGTCGCTCGGGCTGGCGGCGGCGCGATAGCGCGGGGATCGACGGCAGATGGGGGGGGTGGCGGCGCAGGGAAGCGCGGCGGCGCCGCACAAAAAACGCGACAGAACGGCCGGGCCGGCCAGGCCAAGTGGCACATCCGGCAGCGCGCCGCAGTGTTCGCTACGCCACCCTGCCCCCGCAATGCACCGTCCGGCCGGGCTCGACCGCCCCGATTCCGCTAAAATCGGGCCATGCGCACCCCTTCCCAATCGACCGCCTTGTCGCCTTTCGTCCGCCGTGCCCGCCCCACCCGCGTCGCGCCGCGCCTGCCCGTCTCGTTCCCGATGGTGGCCCGATGAGCCGCGCCAACCCGCCGGATTTCGACGCGGCCGCCTTCCGGCAAGCACTCGGCCAGTTCGCGACGGGCGTGACGGTGATCACGACGCGCGCGCCGTCCGGGCAGCTGATCGGCATCACCGCCAGCTCGTTCAACTCGGTTTCGCTCAACCCGCCGCTCGTGCTGTGGAGCCTTGCGCACAAATCGGCGTCGACGCCCGTGTTCCGCGGCAACAGCCATTACGTGGTGAACGTGCTCGCGGCCTCGCAGCTCGACCTGTGCAAGCGCTTCTCGACCTACAAGGGCGACCGCTTCGAAGGGATCGCGCATGCGGCCGGCAACTCGGGGATGCCCGTGCTCGACGGTGCGCTCGCGTGGTTCGAATGCCACAACCGCAGCCGCTACGATGAAGGCGACCACGTGATCTTCGTCGGCGAAGTCGAACGCTGCGGCGTGCGCGCGGTATCGGACACGGCCCCGCCGCTCGTCTTCCACGGCGGCGGCTTCCACGGCCTTACACCGCTTTGATCGCTCCCGTGCGCGCCAGCCCGACCGGCGCGCCGGCTTCATCCTTCAGCGTCTGCAGCACGATGTTCGAACGGATGTCCATCACGCCCGGCGCCTTGTAGAGCCGGTTCAGCACGAAATCCGAATAGTGCTTGAGGTTGTGCGCGAGCACGCGCAGCAGATAGTGGCTCTCGCCCGTCACGACGAACGCGCCGACCACCTCCGGCCATTCGCGCAGCGCTTCCGCGAAGCGCTCGTGCCATTGATTCTCTTCGTTGCGCATCGACACCTGCACGAATGCCTCGAGCTCGAAGCCGAGCTTCTCGCGGCTCAGGCACGCGCGATAGTGCTCGATCACACCCTGCTCCTCGAGCAGGCGCATGCGGCGCAGGCAAGCGGATGGCGAAAGCGAAATCCGTTCCGCCAGGTCGAGATTGCTGATTCTGCCCTCCTCCTGCAGTACCGCCAGAATCCGGCAGTCGGTGGCATCGAGCGTGATCGCGTGCATTTATGGTCCCCGTTTTCCCTCTGAGTCGAATTATCTGCCAATCTGGTGGATTGTCCATGTTTATTTCGCAAGCACTTTCTGCGAGCGTCCACCTATCATTCGAAGGATCGACTCACCGATTCGTCATGCCATGGACACACTCTGGGACATCTCGCCGCCTGTCAGCCCCGCCACCCCCGTGTGGCCGGGCGATACGCCGGTTTCCGTCGAACGCGTGTGGCGGATGGAGGCCGGCTCGCCGGTCAACGTCGCGCGCCTGACGCTGTCGCCGCACACCGGCGCGCACTGCGACGCGCCGCTGCATTACGACGCCGACGGTGCGCCGATCGGCGCCGTGCCGCTCGATACCTATCTCGGCCCGTGCCGCGTGATCCATTGCATCGGCGCATCGCCCGTCGTGCAGCCGGCCGACATCGCGGCCGCGCTCGACGAAGTGCCGCCGCGCGTGCTGCTGCGCACCTACGCGCGCGCCAGCGTCGAGCAGTGGGACAGCCATTTCTGCGCGGTCGCGCCCGAGACCGTCGACCTGCTCGCCGCCCGCGGCGTGAAGCTGATCGGCATCGATACGCCGTCGCTCGACCCGCAGGAATCGAAGACGATGGATGCGCATCACCGCGTGCGCGCGCACCGGATGGCGATCCTCGAAGGCATCGTGCTCGACGACGTGCCGCCCGGCGACTACGAACTGATCGCACTGCCGCTGAAGTTCGCGACGCTCGACGCGAGTCCCGTGCGCGCGGTGCTGCGCGCGCTGCCCGCGCGTGCTTCCTGATTACCCCGACTAACGACCCCACATCATGATCAAGACCCGTGAAGACGCGCTCGCACTCGACCGCGACGACCCGCTTGCCCCGCTGCGCGACCAGTTCTCGCTGCCCGACGGCGTGATCTACCTCGACGGCAACTCGCTCGGCGCGCAGCCGAGCGCGTCGGCCGCCCGCGCGCAGCAGGTGATCGGCGCCGAATGGGGCGAAGGCCTGATCCGCAGCTGGAACACGGCCGGCTGGTTCGCATTGCCGCGCCGTCTCGGCGACAAGCTCGCGACGCTGATCGGCGGCGCGCCCGGCGAAACGGTCGTCACCGATACCATCTCGATCAACCTGTTCAAGCTGCTGTCGGCGATGCTGCGCCACCAGGCCGAGCGCGCACCGGAGCGCCGCGTGATCGTGTCGGAACGCTCGAATTTCCCGACCGACCTGTATATCGCGCAAGGGTTGATCGAACAGCTCGGCGGCGACTACGAGCTGCGCCTGATCGACGATCCGGCCGACCTGCCGGCCGCGCTCGGCGCGGACACGGCCGTCGCGATGATCACGCACGTGAACTACCGTACCGGCTACATGCACGACATGCCGGCCGTCACGCAACTCGTGCACGACTCGGGCGCGCTGATGCTGTGGGATCTCGCGCACTCGGCCGGCGCAGTGCCGGTCGACCTGAACGGCGCGCGCGCCGACGGCGCGGTCGGCTGCACGTACAAGTACCTGAACGGCGGCCCCGGCTCGCCCGCGTTCGTGTGGGTGCCGCAGCGCCATCTCGCACATTTCTCGCAGCCGCTGTCCGGCTGGTGGGGCCACCGCGCGCCGTTCGCGATGCAGCCGGCCTTCGCACCCGATCCGGGCATCGCGCGCTTCCTGTGCGGCACGCAGCCGATCGTGTCGATGTCGATGGTCGAATGCGGGCTCGACGTGTTCCTGCAGACCGACATGCACGCGATCCGCCGCAAGTCGCTCGCGCTGACCGATGCGTTCATCGCGCTCGTCGAAGCGCGCTGCGCAGGCTTGTCGCTGAAGCTCGTCACGCCGCGCGCGCATCACCAGCGCGGCTCGCAGGCGAGCTTCGAGCATCCGCACGGCTACGAAGTGATGCAGGCGCTGATCGCGCGCGGCGTGATCGGCGACTACCGCGAGCCGTACGTGCTGCGCTTCGGCTTCACGCCGCTTTATACGCGCTTCGCCGACGTGTGGGATGCCGTCGAAACGCTGCGCGACATCCTCGCCACCGACGCGTGGAAGGCACCCGAGTTCGCCGAACGCGGCGCGGTGACCTGACCGGTTTTGCCCGGCGCGCGCCGCAGTCACGCGGATCGCGCGCCGCGCCCCGTCATTCAAATCTGGAGATAGTCGTGAATTCTGGTCATATGCAGCCACCCGGCGGCGGCGACGCGCCGGCGGGTTGCCCGTTCTCGGGCGCACGCGCCGCACAACCGGCACAGGCCGCGCACGAAGCGCCGCACGTGCCCGGCGATGCCGGCTGGCACAACGCGCAACTCGATTTCTCGAAGTCGATGAGCTACGGCGACTACCTGTCGCTGAATTCGATCCTCGATGCACAGCATCCGCTGTCGCCCGATCACAACGAGATGCTGTTCATCATCCAGCATCAGACGAGCGAGCTGTGGATGAAGCTCGCGCTGTTCGAACTGCGCGGCGCACTCGACGCGGTGCGCACCGACGCGCTGCCGCCCGCATTCAAGATGCTCGCGCGCGTGTCGCGCATCCTCGAGCAGCTGGTGCAGGCGTGGAGCGTGCTGTCGACGATGACGCCGTCCGAATACTCGGCGATGCGCCCGTATCTCGGCCAGTCGTCGGGCTTCCAGTCGTACCAGTATCGCCAGCTCGAATTCCTGCTCGGCAACAAGAACGTGCAGATGCTGCAGCCGCACGCGCACCGGCCCGACATCCTCGAACAGGTGCGCGCGACGCTCGAAGCGCCGTCGTTCTACGACGAAGTCGTGCGTCTGCTCGCGCGGCGCGGGTTCCCGATCGCGCCGGAACGGCTCGATCGCGACTGGACGCAGCCGACGCGCCACGACGAAACGGTCGAAGCCGCGTGGCTCGAGGTCTATCGCCACCCGCAGCAGCACTGGGAGCTGTACGAGATGGCCGAGGAACTCGTCGACCTCGAAGACGCGTTCCGCCAGTGGCGCTTCCGTCACGTGACGACCGTCGAGCGCATCATCGGCTTCAAGCAGGGCACCGGCGGCACGAGCGGCGCGCCGTACCTGCGCAAGATGCTCGACGTCGTGCTGTTCCCCGAGCTCTGGCACGTGCGCACCACGCTGTAACGCACGTCATGCGCCCGCCGTCACGACGACGTGCGGGCCAGCTCCTCCCCTTCGCGCGGCTGCGCTGCCGCACGTGACAGTCGCGGGATATGCCGTCGCACGACGAGCAGCGCGACGCAGACAATTCCCATCGCGATCGCCAGCATCGTCAGATAGGCCGTGGCGCCGCCCGTCGTGATCACGATCGCGCCCGCGAACGCGCTGAGGATCGCGCCGAGCCGGCCGAACGCGAGCGCGCTCGCGGTGCCCGTCGCGCGCACGGCGGTCGGATAGATGTACGCGCAGAGCGCATACATCGTCGACTGCACCGCGTTGACGAACAGCCCGTGCAGGCCGAGCCCGACGATCAGCCAGCTCGTATGGCGGCTCGCATCGACGCCCATCAGCCACACCGCGCTCACCGCACCGCCGATGCTGCACAGCGCGAGCGGCCAGCGCGACCCGGCATGCGCGATCGCCCATGCGCACAGCAGCGCGCCGATCACGCCGCCGAGGTTGTACGCGGTAAGCCCCGCCCCCGCGACCGACACGCTCAACCCGCTCGCCGCGAGCATCGTGGGCAGCCAGCTGAACGCCGCATACACGGCGAGCAGGCACATGAAGAACGCGCACCACAACGCGATCGTGTCGCGTGCCTGACCGCGCTCGAACAGCGCGCCGAAGCCGCCGCGGCCGCCGGCCGCGCGTGCGTCCTTCATGTCGGTGAACACGGTGCCCGGCGCGACCGGCCGCTGCATCCTGGCGAGCAGCGCGCCGAGTTCCGGCCAGCGCGCGGGGCGCCGCGCGAGATAGCGCGGCGATTCCGGCAGCGCGCGCACGAGCAAGAAGCCGAGCACGAGCGGCAGCGCACCGCCCGCGAAGAACAGCCCGCGCCAGCCATAACGCGGCAGCACCTCGTGCGCGAACAGGCCGGCCAGCATCCCGCCGAGCGGCACGCAGACGATCGTCGCCGTCACCATCATCGTGCGGCGCCGCGCCGGCGTGTATTCGGCCGTCATCGTCGTGGCCGTCGGCAGCGCGCCGCCGATCCCGAGTCCCGCGAAGAAGCGCAATATCGCGATCGCCGCGACGTCGGGCGCGAAGCCGATCGCGCAGGTCGCGATACCGAACAGGAACACGCTGCCGATCACCGCCTGGCGGCGGCCGAAGCGGTCCGCGACGATCCCCGCGCACGCGCTGCCGATACCCATCCCGATCAGCCCGGCCGCGACGGCCGGCGCGAACGCGCCGCGCGTGATGCCCCATTCGCGGATCAGCACCGGAATCGCGAAACCGATCAACTGGCCGTCGAAGCCGTCGAGCACGATCGCGAGCGCGGCGAGCAGCACCACGCAGCGCTGCATCGTCGTGAACGGCCCGTCGTCGAGCGTCGCGCCGATGTCGATCGACGGCGGCGGCAATCCGTCGCGCGTGCTCATGCGGCCTCCCGTGCACCGCGCGGCGGCGGCAACGTGCGCGAACCGCGCGCGGCAAGACAACGGCATTCGATGACTTTCATGGCGTCTCCAGTTGCTCGGGCTGGCGCAGCGGCGCGTGCCCGGATCTCGTGCCGCGCGGTCGGCCGGCGTCGACGTAGCGGCGCCGGCATCCTGCCCGGTTCGTCTCGATCCTGCGCCTGTGCGCGGCGCTTTTCGTGTCGTGATGCGGCGCAAGCCGGCCGCCGGCCTGATGCTCAGTCCGTGCGCGCGTCGATCAGCCGGACGAGCGCGAGCATCGTCTCGGTATGCGGCACCGCGACGCCCGTTTCGCGCGCGGCCGCCACGACCTTGCCGCCGATCGCGTCGATTTCCGTGCGGCGGCCCGCGAGCACGTCCTGCAGCATCGACGGACGATGGCCGCGATGTTCGCGGATCGCATGCTCGACGTTGCGCGCGATGCGTTCTCCATCGACCGCGATGCCCTTCGCACGCGCGACGGCGGCCGTCTCGGCGGCAATTGCGAGCGCGAGCCGCGGCCCGTCGTGATGATTGCCGAGCTGGTCGACCGAGCAGCCGGTCGCCGCGCATACCGTGTTGAGCGCCGCGTTGAACGCGACCTTCTCCCATATCGCGGCCCACACGTCGGCATCGAGCGTGCACGCGAGTCCCGCGTGCGACAGCGCGTCGGCCACGGCGCTCGCGAACGGGCGCGCCGCGCCGTCGGCCGTCATCATGCGGATCGTGCCCGCGCCGTGCGAGCGCACGTGCGCAGGACCCGCGGCGTCGGCCGGCCAGGTCGTCACGCCGACCAGGATGCGCTCGAGCGGCACGAACGCGTTCAGCGTCTCGACGTTGCCGAGTCCGTTCTGCAGCGTCAGCACGAACGTGTGCGGGCTCAGCAGCGCGCGCACGCCGTCGAGCGCGGCGCGCGTATGCAGTGATTTGGTGAAAACGATCAGCAGGTCGAACGGTGTGTCGGTCGACGCGGTCGCGGCCGCATTCGCGGCTTCCGGCCGCACGGCCTGCAACGCGCGAATGTGCCGTTCGCCGCGATCGTCGTCGATGCGCAGCCCGTCGCGGCGGATCGCGTCGAGATGCGCATCGTTGACGTCGATCAGCGTGACGGCCTCGCCGCGCTCGGCGAGCAACCCGCCGAATAGCGAGCCCATCGCGCCCGCGCCCAGAATCGCGATCTTCATCGTCGTCGGCCTCGTCAGAACGGATAGTGGCGCGGTGCGGTCTGCACGGTGATCCAGCGCAGGTCCGTGAACGCCGCGATGCCGGCCTGGCCGCCGAAATGGCCGAAGCCGCTGTCCTTCACGCCGCCGAACGGCATCTGTGCCTCATCGTGCACGGTCGGGCCGTTCACGTGGCAGATGCCCGATTCGATCCGCGCCGCGACGCGCATCGCGCGCGCGACGTCGCGGCTGAACACGGCCGACGACAGCCCGAACGCGTTGTCGTTCGCGCAGCGGATCGCGGCCTCCTCGCCGTCGACGCGCACGATGCCCTTCACCGGGCCGAACGATTCTTCCGCGTAAATGCGCATCGCCGGCGTCACATGGTCCAGCAGCGTCGCCGGGAACAACGTGCTGTCGGCCTCGCCGCCGCACAGCAGCGTCGCGCCGTGCGCGAGCGCATCGTCGATCAGCGCGTTGCAGCGCTCGACGGCCTTCATGTCGATCAGCGAGCCGAGCACGACGGGCCCGTTGCGCGGATCGCCGAGCGGCAGCGATGCGGCCTTGTCGGCGAGCTTCGCGACGAACGCATCGGCGATCGACGCATCGACGACGATGCGCTCGGTCGACATGCAGATCTGCCCGGAATTCGCGAACGCACCGAACGCGGCGGCCGCGACCGCGGCGTCGAGATCGGCATCGTCGAGCACGACGAACGGCGCCTTGCCGCCCAGCTCCAGCACCGACGGCTTCAGGTGGCGCGCGCACGCTTCGGCGACGATCCGCCCGACACGCGTCGAGCCCGTGAAATTCACGCGGCGCACGGCCGGATGCGCGATCAGCGCATCGACGACGGCGCCTGCATCGTCGGGCGCGTTCGTCACGAAGTTGACGACGCCCGGCGGCAGCCCGGCCTCCTGCAGCGCCTCGACGATCAGCCCGTGCGTGACCGGGCACAGCTCCGACCCTTTCAGCACGACCGTGTTGCCGCACGCGAGCGGCAGCGCGAGCGCGCGCGTCGCGAGGATCACCGGCGCATTCCACGGCGCGATGCCGAGCACGACGCCGGCCGGCTGCCGCACGCCCATCGCGAGCGAACCGGGCACGTCGGAAGGAATCAGTTCGCCACCGATCTGCGTGGTCAGCGACGCGGCCTCGACGAGCCCGCTCGCGGCAAGATGCACGTTGAAGCCGGCCCATAGCGCGGACGCGCCCGTCTCGGCCGCCATCGCGACGACGAACTGGTCGTGCTTGGCTTCGAGCGCGGCGGCCGCCTTCAGCAGCAGCGCGCGGCGCGCGCCGGGACCGAGCGCGGCCCAACCGGGGAACGCGCGGGCGGCCGCATCGGCTGCGGCGCGCGCATCGTCGACGGTACACGCGGGCGCTTCGGACGCGATTTCGCCGTCGAGCGGGTTACGGCGCACGAAGGTCGCGCCGCTGGACGAATGGCGGCGTTCGCCGCCGATCAGCATCGATACGGTTTGCATGGATTCTCCGCAATAGACGCGCACCGCGCGTCAGGCAATCTCGACCTCGACGACGACCGGCGTCGCGGCATGCAGCGCGTCGGTCAGTGTGTCGCGCAGGCGCGCCGCATCGGCAACGCGTACACCGCGGCAGCCCATCCCCTGCGCCAGCGCGACGAAATCGAGGTCGGGCAGATCGGTGCCCTGCACGGGATCGCCGGGGCCGAAGCCGAATACGGGCGCGAAGTCCTGCAGCGCCGCGTAGCGCCGGTTGTTCAGGATCACGAAGGTGAGCGGCAGCTTCAGCTGCGCGGCGCTCCACAGTGCCTGGATCGAATACAGGCTCGAGCCGTCGCCGATCAGCGCGATCACGCGCCGGCCCGGCTGCGCGAGCGCGACGCCGACGGCGGCCGGCATCCCGTAACCGAGCCCGCCGCTGTCCATCGTGTAGAACGTGCCGCTGCGCGTGAACGGCAGGTGTTCCTGCATCACCGGCCGCGCGCTCGGCGCCTCCTCGACGACGATGTCGCGCGCGTCGCGCACGTCGGCGAGCGTCTGCAGCGCGAACGCGACCGACATGCGCTCGCCGGCGGGCGGCGCATCGACGCGCGAGCGCGGCGGCCGCGGCGCGGGCATCGGCCGCTCGGGCGGCGCCGGGCGCGCCAGCAGGTCGCGCGCAGCAAGTCTCAGGTTGCCGACGACCGCGTCGCCGGACGGCGTCCACGCGGCGATGCCCGGATCGTCGACGAGCTGCACGAGCGTCGCACCGGGCGGCACGTGCGGGCCGAAGCCCTCGATGTGATACGTGAACGCGGGCGCGCCGAGCGCGAAGACAAGGTCGTGCCCGTCGAGCCGCGCGACGATCTTCTCCCGGATCGCGGGCAGGAAGCCCGCGAACAGCGGATGGTCTTCGGGGAAGCTGCAGCGCCCCGACATCGGCGCGACGAATACGCGCGCACGGTGCCGCTCGGCGAGCCGCACGACGTCGTCCCACGCGCCCGCTCGATCGACGGCCGCGCCGACCACGAACGCGGGACGCCGCGCGGCGTCGAGCGCGTCGCCGAGCCGCGCGAGCGCATCGGGATCGGGCCGCACGACGCTGCTGACCGCGCGCCGCGGCAGCAGTTCGGCCGGCTGGTCCCAGTCGTCGACCGGAATCGACACGAACACGGGGCCGCGCGGCTCCTGCATCGCGATGCGGTACGCACGCGCAATCGCGGCCGGCACGTCCTGCGCGCGAGCGGGCTCGATGCTCCATTTCACGTACGGCTTCGGCAGCTCGGCGGCCTGCGTCGCGCCGAGGAACGGATCGTACGGCAGGATCGCGCGTGCCTGCTGGCCCGCGGTGACGATCAGCGGCGTGCGGTTCTTGAATGCGGTGAAGAGGTTGCCCATCGCGTTGCCGACGCCCGCCGCCGAATGCAGGTTGACGACCGCCGCGTTGCCGGTGGCCTGCGCATGGCCATCGGCCATCCCGACCACGACGGCCTCTTGCAGGCCGAGCACATAACGAAAATCGTCCGGGAAATCGCGGAACATCGGCAGCTCGGTCGAGCCGGGATTGCCGAACACGCGGTCGATGCCGAACTGGCGGAACAGGTCGATCACGGCGTCACGAACGGTGACCGGTGGGGCGGATGGGGGCGGGTGGCCGGACATGCTCTGCGCTCCTCGATGGCTTGGCGATTTCCACAGTATCGAAGCGCAAGCCATTCTCAGATACTGTATTTTTTGCGATAAGCCATTACATTCCGGCATGACTTTCGATCTCCGACAATTGCGCGCCTTCACGACGATCGTCGCGTGCGGCAGCCTCGGCCGCGCCGCCGACGCGCTGCACGTGACGCAGCCGGCGCTGAGCCGGATCCTGAAGCGGCTCGAGGATCAGGTCGGCGCGCCCTTGTTCGAGCGCCACTCGAAGGGCGTGCAGCTCACCGCGTTCGGCGAGGCGCTGCTGCCGCACGCGACGCTGCTGCAGCACGAGGCCGAGCACGCGCGCGAGGAGCTCGACGCGATGCGCGGATTGGCGAAGGGCACGATCAAGGTCGGCGCGGTGGGCAGCATCGCGAGCCTCGTGCTGCCGGTCGCGGTCGGTCGCGTGCTCGACCGCTGGCCGAACCTGCGCGTCGAGATCCTCGAAGGCGTGTGGGACCGGCTCGCCGAAGGCTTGCACAAGCACGAGATCGATCTCGCCCTGTCCGCGCATGCGCCCGACACCGACGAAATCATCGCGATTCCCGAATGCCGCTGGGAAGACCGCAGCCATATCGTTGCGGCGCCGCACCATCCGCTGCGTGCGCTCGGCCGCGCACCGACGCTCGCCGACACGCTGCACGCGCGCTGGGCGGTCCCGCCGCGCGGCACCGCGCCGTTCGACCACATGCGCGCGACCTTCGACGCGCACGGGCTCGCACTGCCCGATATCGCGGTCGCGACGCGTTCGGTCACGACGCTGAAGAGCCTCGTCGCGCATGCCGGCTTCCTGAGCTGGATGGCCGAGCCGATGTACGGCGCCGAGCAGCGCGCCGGCACGATCGACACGCTGCCGGTGCGCGAAGTCGTCGCGGTACGCACGCTCACCGCGTTCCGGCGCCGCCACGGCATCCTGCCGGGGCCGGCCGGCAAGCTGCTCGAGGAACTCGTCACGTTGACGCGCGAGGGGCGCTGACGGCGCTACCCGGCCGACGGCCCATCCGGCCGATCCATCTCTTCGGTTCCTCCTGCCCTTCCTGCCCTTCCTGCCCTTCCTGCCCATCTAGCCCTTCCGGCCTTCCTTCCCGCCGCAGCGCACCATCGAAATGCCGTTTCCCCGCCTTGACTTTCGCTCGCCCGAATACGATCATTCGCTCACACAAAGAGCAAATGATCGTATTCGACTGGAAAGACTGGCACGAACAGGAGACACCGGATGAGCGCATCGCCCTCCGCCCGCGCGCCCGTGCTGCTGCACATCGGCGCGGGCTCGTTTCACCGCGCGCACCAGGCGTGGTATCTGCATCGCGTGAACATGGCCGTACCGGCCGACGAACGCTGGTCGCTGACCGTCGGCAACATCCGCGACGACATGCGCGCGACGATGGACGCGCTCGCCGCGCAGCACGGCGCCTACACGCTCGAAACCGTCACGCCGCAAGGCGAGCGCGCGTACGAGACGATCCGCGCGATCACGCGCGTGCTGCCGTGGTCGATCGACCTCGCCGCGCTGATCGACGCCGGCGCCGATCCGGCCTGCCGGATCGTGTCGTTCACCGTCACCGAAGGCGGCTACTACCTCGACGAACACAACCGGCTCGACATCGCGAACGCCGATCTCGCCGCCGACCTGCAGGGTGCGCGCACGACGCTGTACGGCGCGCTCGCGGCGCTGCTCGCCGAACGCATGAAGCGTGGTGCGGGCCCGCTCACGCTGCAGAGCTGCGACAACCTGCGCAACAACGGCGCACGCTTTCGCGCGGGGATGCGCGAATTCCTCGAACGGCGCGGTGAAACCGCCCTCCTCGCATGGTTCGACGCGAACGTCGCGACGCCGAGCGCGATGGTCGACCGCATCACGCCGCGCCCGACCGCCGACGTGCGCGAGCGCGTACTCGCGGCCACCGGTATCGACGACGCGTGCCCGGTGATGGGCGAATCGTTCATCCAGTGGGTGATCGAGGACCGCTTCGCTGCCGGCCGGCCGCGCTGGGAGCTGGCCGGCGCCGAACTCGTCGACGACGTGCACCCGTACGAGGAAGCGAAGATCCGCATTCTCAACGCGACGCACAGCTGCATCGCGTGGGCCGGCACGCTCGCGGGCCATACCTACATCCACGAAGGCACGCACGACGCGGCGATCCGGCGCTTCGCGCACGATTACGTGACGCAGGACGTGATCCCGTGCCTGACGCCGAGCCCGCTCGATCTCGCGCGGTATCGCGACGTCGTGCTCGAACGCTTCGGCAACCCGTATGTGCTCGACACGAACCAGCGCGTGGCGGCCGACGGCTTCTCGAAGATCCCCGGCTTCATCGCACCGACGCTCGTCGAATCGTTCGCGCGCGGCGCGGCGCCGGTCGCCACCGCCGTGCTGCCCGCGTTGTTCCTGCGCTTTCTCGAACGCTGGGCGCGCGGCCTGCTGCCGTATGCGTACCAGGACGGCGTGATGGACGACAGCGCCGCGCGGGCGATCGTCGGCGCCGACGACCCGGTCGTCGCGCTGTGCGCGAGCCGCGCGCTGTGGGGCTCGCTCGCCGGCAACGCGGCGCTGTTCGAGGCGCTGCGCGGCGCGCTCGCGCGGGTCGACGCATGGCTGGCGCAGCGCTGACGCGCATCCGGGCGAACCTGCCTTGGCATGTGCGCTGCCGCGCGGCTAAAGTAGCGACTCCCCACTGACGGAACGAATCGCTCATGTATCTCGGCATCGACCTCGGCACCTCGGAAGTGAAGGTATTGCTGCTGGCCCCCGACGGCACGGTCGTCGGCACGGCCGGCACGCCGTTCACCGTGTCGCGGCCGCATCCGCGCTGGGCCGAACAGCATCCGGACGACTGGTGGCGAGGCACGCTCGCCGCGCTCGCCACGTTGCGCGAGCGGCATCCGCACGCGTTCGCGCAGGTGCGCGGCATCGGCCTGTCGGGACAGATGCACGGCGCCGTGCTGCTCGGTCGCGACGACCGCGTGCTGCGCCCCGCGATCCTGTGGAACGACATGCGCAGCGCCGACGAATGCGCGCTGCTCACCGAACGCGCGCCCGATCTCCATGCGCTGGCCGGCAATCTCGCGATGCCGGGCTTCACCGCGCCGAAACTGCTGTGGGTCGCGAAGCACGAACCCGACGTGTTCGCCGCCACCGCCTGCGTGCTGATGCCGAAGGACTACCTGCGATTCCGGCTGACCGGCGCGAAAGTCTCCGACCCGTCGGACGCGGCCGGCACGCTGTGGCTCGACGTCGCGCGCCGCGACTGGTCCGACGCGCTGCTCGCCGCGTGCGACATGACCCGCGACCAGATGCCCCGCATCGTCGAGGGCAACGCGCCGTCCGGCACGCTGCGCGCGGACGTCGCGCGCGAGCTCGGGCTGTCGGAGGCCGTCGTGGTCGCGGGCGGCGGCGGCGACAATGCGACGAGCGCGCTCGGCATCGGCGCGATCCACGCGGGCGACGGTTTCGTGTCGCTCGGCACGTCGGGCGTGCTGAGCGTGGTCGGCGACCGCTTCATGCCGAACCCCGCATCGGCCGTGCATGCGTTCTGCCACGCCATCCCCGATCGCTGGCAACTGATGAGCGTCGTGCTGTCGGCCGCGAGCTGCCTGCGCTGGGTCTGCAAGCTGACGGGCACCGACGAGCCCGCACTGCTCGCCGAAGTCGAAGCGCTCGACGCCGACGCGCTCGCGACGGCGCCGCTGTTCCTGCCCTACCTGTCCGGCGAGCGCACGCCGCACAACGATCCGTACGCGCAGGGCGTGTTCTTCGGGATGACGCATGCGACCGAGCGCGCGCATCTCGGCTACGCTGTACTCGAAGGCGTGACGCTCGGCCTCGCCGACGGCCTCGACGCGCTGCATGCGGCCGGCGTCGAAACCGACCAGTTGTCGCTGATCGGCGGCGGCGCGCGCAGCGCGTTCTGGGCGCAACTGATCGCCGACGCGCTGAACGTGCGCACGCGCCAGATCGGCGGCGGCGAGACGGGCGCGGCGCTCGGCGCGGCACGGCTCGGCTGGCTGGCCGTCGGCGGCGATCCGCACGCGGTGCTGACCAAGCCGCCGGTACGCGCCGAATACGCGCCGGACGCCGCCCGCCATGCGCGGCTGCGCGAACGCCTCGACGCGTTCCGCTCGCTGTACCGTCACGTCCAGCCGCTGTACGAACCGTCGCGCACGCGGCTCGCGTAGGCGTGACTGCGGGGCAGCGCGCACGACATGCGTTACAGTGGACGCCGTCGTGCGGGCTGCCGGCCAGCCCGCGGGGCGGCCCCCTGATCCGAACCGAATCGCTATCGTGTCCAAGTCCTCAGAAAAACTCGATCTCGCCACGCGCGCCGCGTGGCTCTACTACGTCGCGGGCGACACGCAGAACGAAATCGCCGAGAAGCTGCAGGTCTCGCGCCCGGTCGCGCAGCGCCTCGTCGCGTTCGCGGTCGAGAAGAACCTGATCCGCGTGCGCGTCGATCACCGGCTCGCCGACTGCCTCGATCTCGGCGCGCAGCTGTCGAAACGCTACGGCCTCGCGATGTGCGAAGTCGTGCCCGTCGATGCCGATGCGCCCGACGCGATCGACCGCAAGCTCGCGGTCGCCGGCGCGCAGGTGATGGAGCGCTATCTGAACGAAACGCGGCCGATGGTGATCGCGGTCAGCAGCGGCCGGACGCTGAAGGCCGCGGTCGCGCAGATCGCGCAGATCGAGCGCCCGCAGCACCGGCTCGTGTCGATGGTCGGCGCGATCGCGGCCGACGGGTCGTCGAACCGCTACGACGTCGCGCAGTACATCTCCGAGAAAACCGGCAGCAAGCACTTCCTGCTGCCCGCGCCGCTGTTCGCCGACAGCAACGCCGAGCGCGCGCAGTGGTGCAATCACCGGCTGTACCGGATCGTCGAGGCGCTGTCGGGCAAGGCCGACGTCGCGTTCGTCGGGATCGGCAACATCGGCCCGCACTGCCCGCTCTACGAAGACGGCTTCATCACCGAACAGGAGCGCGACGAGATGACCGCGCTCGGCGCGGTGGCCGAACTGCTCGGCGTGCCGATCGACGCGCAAGGCACGCAGATCGCCGTATCGACCAGCGCACGCGTGACGAGCGTGGCGCTCGCGACGCCGCCGAAGCTGCCGACGATCGCGTTCGCCGGCGGCCCGAAGAAACACGACGCGGTGATCGCCGCGCTGCGCGGCGGCTGGCTGTCGGGGCTCGTCACCGACGAGACCTGCGCACGCGCCGCGCTCGCCGCGAAGGCGGCCTGACCCCGCCGACGGGCACGCCCGCTCAGGCCGCGCGCGGCGCCGGGAACGCATGCCGGCGCGCGCGCCACGCGCCGACCCACGCGGCCGCCAGCAGCGCGACCAGCACCCACGGAATCGCGCCGGCGCCCGTCGCATCGAGCAGCATCCCGCCCGCGATGCCGCCACCGGCGATCGCCAGATTCCACACCGTCACGAGCATCGACTGCGCTACGTCGGCCGACTCGCCCGCCGCGTTCGCGGCAGCCGTCTGGAACAGCGTCGGCGCGCCGCCAAACGCGAGCCCCCACAGCGCGACGCCCGCGTAGACGATCGCCATCCCGGAACCGGCGCCGAGCATCAGCGCCGCGAGCGCGAACAGCGCGATGCTGGCGAGCGTCAGCCGCCGTTGCGCGGCGCCGATCCATGCGCCCGTCAGCGCGATGCCGGCCAGCGACGCGATCCCGAACACGAACAGCACCACATCGACCTGCGTGCCCATCCGCACGCCAGCCAGGAACGGCGCGACATACGTGTACAGCATGTTGTGCGCGAGCACGTACGCGAACATCACGGTCAGCACCGGCCGCACGCCGGGCAGCGTCATCACGCCGAGCACCGGCTCGCGCGTGCCGGCGGACTGCCCTGCGTAATCGGGCACGCGCAGGCGGATCCAGCCGATCAGCGCGAGCGCCGCCAGCGTGATCAGCGCGAACGCGACGCGCCAGCCAAGCGCGGCACCGAGCGCGGTGCCGGCCGGAATGCCGATCGACATCGCGACCGGCGCACCGAGCATCGCAACCGCGATCGCCCGGCCGCGCAGCGAAGCGTCGACCATCCGGCTCGCATAGCCGGCCAGCAGCGCCCACAGCAGCCCGGCCGCCATGCCGGCGACGAAGCGCGCGACGAGCGTGAGCGCGTAGTACGGCGATACGGCCGTCAGCGCGTTCGACACGACGAAACCGGCGAGCGCCGCGAGCAGCAGGCGGCGCCGGCGCATCGCCCGCGTCGCGGCGACGAGCGGAATCGCCGCGACGATCGAGCCGAGCGCATACACGGTCACGAGCTGGCCGATCAGCGCCTCGGGCACGCGCAGGTCGACGCTCATCAACGGCAGCAGGCCGGCCGGCAACGCTTCGGTGAGGATCGTGATGAAGGCGGCCGTCGCGAGCGCCAGCAGGTTCGCGACCGGCAGGCGTTCGGCCGCCTGCGCCGGCTGGCCGGCAACGCGGCCGTCCATCGACGGGCAATCGCTCATGATGCGCTCCCGGCATCGACGCAACGGATGGTGACGGGCAGGAATGACATGGCGTGGCCTCGAACAATGAAGGAACGCCCATCGTAGGGAGCCGGCGCGAGAAGAAAAACCGGGGTAGAGTTCCGGACAATCCGGACGCCGGTGTCCGCAATCGGGATCTCGCATGGAAAATCTGGGCGGCTTCGTCGTGTTCGTTCAGGTCGCTGAAACGCGCAGCTTCGTCGCGGCCGGCCGCGCGCTCGGGCTGTCGGCTTCGGCGATCGGCAAGCGCATCGCACGGCTCGAGGCACGCCTGAACGTGCGCCTCTTTCACCGCAGCACGCGCAGCATCACGCTGACGGCCGAAGGCACGCGCTTTCTCGAACGATGCCGGCGCGTGATCGCCGAGATCGAAGCGGCCGAACGGGAACTGACGCACAGCGCCGAAGCGCCGCGCGGGCGGCTGCGCGTGAGCCTGCCGACGATCGGCACGCTGCTGCTGCCGGTGCTCGCCGATTTCATGGCCGCGTATCCGGAGATCGAACTCGACATCGATTTCAGCGACCGGCTCGTCGACGTCGTCGACGAAGGGTTCGACGCGGTGCTGCGCACCGGCCAGCCGTCGGATTCACGGCTGTCGTCGCGGCTGCTCGGCCATTTCCGCCAGCATCTCGTCGCGTCGCCCGCCTATCTCGACCGGCACGGCATACCACGCACGCCGGCCGATCTCGCACAGCACCGCTGCCTGCACTACCGCTTCCCGAGCAGCGGCAGGCTCCAGACCTGGCCGCTGCGTGTGCCGCGTAACGGCCCGCCGCCCGAGGTGCCGGTCGCGATGGTCAGCAACAGCGCGGAAGCGCGCCTGTGCTTCGTACTGCGCGGGCGCGGCATTGCGTGCCTGCCCGAGTTCTTCGTGCACGGCGCGCTGGCCGACGGCACGCTGCGCACGGTGCTCGACGAACACGTCGCGAGCCGCACGCCGTTCTACGTGCTGTGGCCGTCGGGCCGGCACCCGACGCCGAAGCTGCGCGCGTTCGTCGACTACATGGCCGAACACTTGCGCATCTGAGCGGCGCAGGCGCCGGCCGTCACGCAGCCTTCGCCTGCGCGCTCAGCCGGCGGCACGCCTGGCCGTGCTCGTCGAACAGATGGCAGTGCTCGGCCTGCGCATGCACGCGCAGCGCCTCGCCGGTGCGGTACGTGTCGAGCGGCGGAATCCGCGCGATCAACCCGTCGGGCGCCGCCGCCGACTCCGCATACAGATAAGCCGAATCGCCGAGCGACTCGACGGCCATCGTCCGTGCGGCAACCCCCGTCGCCGCCGCGTCGACCAGCAGGTGTTCGGGACGCACGCCGACCGTGACCGCGGCGCCGCGTTGCAGCCCGGTCGCGTCCACCGCGACACGCTGCGTCTCGCCGCTGTCGAAACGCACGAGCACGCCGAGCGCATCGACCGATTCGACCGTACCCTTCAGGAAGTTCATCTTCGGCGAGCCGATGAAGCCCGCGACGAACTGGTTCGCCGGCGCGTGATACAGCTCGTTCGGCGTGCCGACCTGCTGCACCGCGCCGCCCGACAGCACGACGATCTTGTCCGCGAGCGTCATCGCTTCGACCTGGTCGTGCGTCACGTAGATCATCGTCGTCTTCAGCTCGTCGTGCAGCCGTGCGAATTCCAGCCGCATCTTCACGCGCAGCGCGGCGTCGAGGTTCGACAACGGTTCGTCGAACAGGAACACCTTCGGCTTGCGCGTGATCGCGCGGCCGATCGCGACGCGCTGCCGCTGGCCGCCCGACAGCTGCTTCGGCTTGCGGTCGAGCAGGTGATCGATGTGCAGGATCTTCGCGGCCTGCTTCACGGCCTGGTCGATCTCTGGTTTCTTCGCGCCCGCGAGCTTCAGGCCGAACGCCATGTTGTCGTACAGCGTCATGTGCGGGTACAGCGCATACGACTGGAACACCATCGCGATGCCGCGCTTCGCGCTCGGCACGTCGTTGACCTTCGCGCCGTCGATCAGCAGGTCGCCGTGCGAAATATCCTCGAGGCCCGCGATCATCCGCATCAGCGTGGATTTGCCGCAGCCGCTCGGCCCGACGAACACGACGAATTCGCCGTCGGCGATGTCGAGGTTCACGTTGCGCAGCACTTCCGTTTCGTCGTAGCGCTTCGCGATGTTGCGCAGGAGCACGCTTGCCATGATCTGTCTCCGTTCGTTCGTGATGCGCCGCCTTCGGGCGGCGCGCAATCGTTGCTAGTTCGGCAGCACCGCGCCCGTCGCCTGCCAGCGCGCGACGTAGCCGGGCAGCTCGTGCATGTCGTCGAATACGTGACGCGCGCCGATCCCGCGCAGCGCGTCGATTTGCGCGGCCGACGCGTGCCCACCGCCGACGAAGCCGAGCACGGTCATGCCGGCCGCCGCCGCCGCGGTGATGCCCGTCACGCTGTCCTCGACGACGAGGCAGTGGGCAGGCGCCGCGCCGAGCGTGCGCGCGGCCGCGAGATACACGTCGGGCGCCGGCTTCGGCCGCGCGACGGCATCCGCGCAGAACAGCCGGTCGCCGAAGAAGCGTGCGAGACCGGTGCGGGCGAGCGCCGCCTCGACGTACGCGCGGTAGCTGTTGCTCGCGCAGGCCGTCGTCAGTTGAATCGCGGCCAGCGCCGTATCGATACCGTCGACCATCGGCGCATTGACGGCCGCCGCTTCGACCGCGCGGCGGATCGCCTCGACGTCGGCGGCCGACAGCGTACGGCCGACGGCCTCGCCGGCGCCGGCGAGCACGCGCTCGATGCGCAGCCCGAGCAGCGGCATCACGGCCGGCCGCGCGTCGACGCCCGGCCAGCGCGCATCGAGTTCGCGCACGATCACGTCGGCGGCCACGGCCTCGCTGTCGATCAGCACGCCGTCGCAATCGCAGATCAGGACGTTCGCTGTCATTTGACGGCCCCGAACGTGAGCCCGCGCACGAGCTGCTTCTGCGACAGCCAGCCGACGATCAGGATCGGCGCGACGGCCAGCAGGGAGGCGGCGGACAGCTTCGCCCAGAACAACCCTTCGGGGCTCGAGTACGACGCGATGAACACGGTCAGCGGCGCGGCGTTCGAACTCGACAGGTTGATGCTCCAGAACGCCTCGTTCCACGACAGGATGACGAGCAGCAGCGCGGTGGACGCGAGCCCCGGCAGCGCCATCGGCATCAGCAGGTAGACGATCTCCTGCCACGTCGACGCGCCGTCGATGCGCCCGGCTTCGAGGATGTCCTTCGGAATTTCGTTGAAGTACGTGAAGGTCATCCACACCGCGATCGGCAGGTTGATCAGCGTGTAGACGATCACGAGCCCCGAAACCGTGTCGAGCAGCCCGGCGTTCTTCCACAGCAGGTAGATCGGCACGAGCACGCCGACCGACGGCATCATCTTCGTCGACAGCATCCACAGCAGCACCTTCTGCGTGCGGTGGTTCGGGAAGAACGCCATCGCGTACGCGGCCGGCACCGCGAACAGCAGCGAGATCACCGTGACGCCGGCCGAGATCAGCACCGAGTTCCACGCGAACGCGAAGTAGTTGCTGCGCGCGAACACCTCGCGGAAGCTGTCGAGCGTCGGCATGAAGAACAGCGTCGACGCATACGCCTGCTGCTCGGTCTTGAACGCGGTGATCGCCATCCAGAAGATCGGGAAGAACAGCAGCAGCGCGATCAGCCATGCGAGCGTGCCGGGCAGCGCGCGCCGCACGAGGTCGAACACGGCCGGCACGCGCCGGCCTTCGAAGGTCAGGTCGCTCATTTCTCGTACTCTCCCTTCAGGTTGCGCGCGAGCATCCGCACGAGGAAGAACGACACGACGTTCGCGACCACCACGGCGATGATGCCGCCCGCGGACGCGAGGCCGACGTCGAACTGCTGCAGGCCGAGCGCGTAGATCAGGTAGGACAGGTTGGTCGTCGCGTCGCCGGGGCCGCCGCCGGTCGTCGTGTAGATCTCCGCGAAGATCGACAGCAGGAAGATCGTCTCCATCATCACGACCACGGCGATCGCGCGCTTCAGGTGCGGCAGCGTGATGTAGAAGAACATCGCGATCGGGCCCGCGCCGTCGATGCGTGCGGCTTCCTTCTGCTCCTGGTCGAGCGACTGGATCGCGGTGAACAGGATCAGGAACGCGAACGGCAGCCACTGCCACGCGACGATGATGATCACCGCGGTGAGCGGGTAATCGGCGAACCAGTCGATCGGCGTCATGCCGAGCGCGCGCATCGCGTTCGCGACGAGGCCGTATACCGGGTGCAGGATCATGTTCTTCCAGATCAGCGCGGACACCGTCGGCATCACGAAGAACGGCGCGATCGCGAGCAGGCGCGCGACGCCCTGCCCGTAGAACTTGCGGTCGAACAGCACGGCCATCAGCACGCCGCCGACCACCGTGATCGCGAGCACCGCGCCGATCAGCACGAGCGTGTGCCAGATCGCGGGCAGGAACGACGGATCGGTCGCGAGGAAGCGGTAGTTGTCGAAGCCCGCGAAACCCTTCACGTCCGGGTTCAGCAGGTTGTAGCGCGAGAACGAATACCAGATCGTCATCGCGAGCGGAATCGACATCCACAGCAGCAGCACCGCGACGGACGGCGACACGAGCCAGCTCGCGCCGCCGCGCGCGCGGCGCGGCGCGCCCGGCGGCAACGACGCGTCGCCGACCGACGGCGCGTGGGCGTGACTCAGGGGAAGACGCAGGTGACGCATGATCGGAGTCCCTCCGGTTGATGCGCGGGCGCGAACGGCCTGCCCGCCTTTCAGCTTCGCCGGCCCGCAGCGTGTGCAACGGCGCACGTTGCGGGCCACGCGACTGCTGGCGCGTTACTTCTTGTAGCCGGCCTGCCGCACCGCGCGGTCGGCGGCGGCCTGCCCGGCAGCGAGCGCCTGGTCGACCGTCATCTGGCCCGCGACCGCACCGGCGATCGACTGGCCGACCACCGTGCCGAACGACTGGAATTCAGGAATCCCGACGTACTGCACGCCCGTGTACGGCACCTTCTTCAGCGACGGGTCGTTCGGGTCGGCCGTCTCGATCGCCTTCAGCACGAAGTCCGAGAACGGCGCGGCGGCCTTGTACTCGGGGCGCTGATAGGTCGACGTGCGCGTGCCCGGCGGCACCGACGCCCAGCCTTCGTCCTTGCCGGCCATCTCGATGTACTGCTTCGACGTCGCCCACGCGATGAACTTGCGCGCGGCGTCCTGCTGCTTCGACGTCTTCGGCACGGCCAGCGCCCACGCCCACAGCCAGTGCGAGCCCTTCGGCGTGACGGCGACCGGCGCGGCCGCGAAGCCGATCTTGTCGGCCACCTGCGACTGCTGCTTGTTGTAGAGCATGCCGGCCGCGACCGTCGCGTCGATCCACATCGCGCACTTGCCCGATGCGGTGAGCGTCAGGTTCTCGTTGAAGCCGTTCGAGCTCGCTCCCGGCGGGCCGTTTTTCTTCAGCAGGTTCACGTAGAACGTGATCGCCTTCTTCCATTCGGGCGACGTGAGCTGCGCGTTCCAGTTCTCGTCGAACCAGCGCCCGCCGAACGTGTTCACGACCGTCGACACGAACGCCATGTTCTCGCCCCAACCGGCCTTGCCGCGCAGGCAGATCCCGTAGGTGCCCTTCGACTTGTCGGTGAGCTTGTCCGCGAATTCGGCGATCTGGTCGTAGGTCGGCTGGTCGGGCATCTTCAGCCCCTTCGCCGCGAACAGGTCCTTGCGGTAGAACGTCATCGAGCTTTCGACGTAGAACGGCAGCGCGTAGAGCTGGCCGTTGTACGACAGGCTGTCGCGCGCGGTCTTCACGATGTCGTTCAGGTCGTAGTCGGCCGGCAGGCCCGTCATCGGCGCGAGCCAGCCGCGCTTGCCCCACTGCGGCGTCTCGTAGGTGCCGATCGCCATCACGTCGAACTGGCCGCTGCCGGTCGTGATGTCGGTCGTCGCGCGCTGGCGCAGCACGTTTTCCTCGAGGATCACCCAGTTCAGCTTGATGTCGGGGTTCGCCTTCTCGAACGCCGGCGACAGCTTCTTCAGCTCGATCATGTCGGGGTTGTTCAGCGTCGCGATCGTCAGCGTGCCGGCTGACGCGGCGCAGGCCGCAGTCGCGAGCGCGGCTCCGGCGAAGCAGCGTGCGGCGGCGTCGAGCATCTTTCGTTGCATGGCATGTCTCCTGTGTTTGTTCGAAGTGTCGTCGGTATTGCGATTACTTCGCGGCCCGTCACGCCGGCCGCTGCATTCCGCACGCGCGCGCATAGTGCGCAATCACGTCGCGTATCCGGTGGCGCACCCACGCGCGCGGCTCCTTCGCGAGGCCGCCCGCGCGGCACGCCGCGTAGACATCCGGCAGCCACTGCGCGACGAGCGTCTCCGGCACCGGCTGCCGCGCGAGGTTGTCGAACAGCTGCTCGACCGCGGCCGCGACGGCCGGCTGCAGCCAGTAGTAGCGGATCCGGTCGCTGTAGCTGAACTGGCGCGCGAGCCGCTGCTCGGTCTCGTCGCCTCGGTAGTACGGCGCCCAGTGTTCGGGCTGCGCGCGCATCGCCGTGTCGACGACATCGCGCAGCCGCGAGCGCTGCGCGACGTCGCCGATCAGCGCCTCTTCGATGAAGGTCAGCGCGAACAGCGCCTCGCGCAGCGCGAACGTCAGCGCGGGGCCGACCTTCAGCACCGCGAAGTGGTCGCGCACGAGCGCGGCGAGCGCGTCTTCGGTCTGGTAATCGGTCGAGTGCGCCTCGAACACGAGGCGCGGTGTCTGCAGGATACTCGCGCCGAGCGACGCCGCCTTCGCACTGTCGTAGTCGAGCACGTGGCGATCGTCGAAGTCGACGCCCGGCTGCGCGACGATCGCGACGACGCGCGTCCATGCGTCGTCGAGCCCGGCAGCCGCGAACGCACGACGGTGTGCGTCGAGCGTCGCCGCGATGCTGTCGCTGCGCGTGACCGCGATCTGCGCGATCGCCGCATCGTCCCCTTCGTTCGCGCCGCCGCTCACTTCGCCGCCCGGTGTCGGCACCTCGGTTCCGATCACGTAGACGGGCGCGATACCGGCGCGCCGGGCCGCGTCTTCCGCCGCGCGGCACAGCTCGGCCGCGCGTGCGGCGATCGTGCGATCGTCGAGCCGCACCGGATCGTCCGCGCACGCCATGCTCGCATCGAGATGGATCTTCTCGAAGCCGGCCTCGACGTACGCGGCGACCATCGCGACGGCCTCGCGCATCGCGTCGGCCGCGCGACGGTGCCGCCACGGGTTCGGGCCGAGATGGTCGCCGCCGAGCACGAGCGCCGACGGCGCGAGCCCGCATCGCGCGGCGATCGCATCGACGTCGCGGCGGAAATCGGCGGGCGTCATGCCCGTATAGCCGCCGAGATGGTTCACCTGGTTGCAGGTCGCCTCGACCAAGAGCGGCGAGCCGTCCGCGCGCGCGGCTTCGCACGCGGCTTCCAGCACGAGCCGGTGCGCACTGCAGATCGAATAGATGCCGCGCTGCGCGTCGGCGCGGTTCGCGTCGAAGATCATCCGCAGCACCGCGTCCGCATGGGCGGTGCGCGGGCGTTCGGCGAAGGTCGTCAGGCCGGACATGCGATACCTCGTTCGGTCAGGAAGCGGTCGATCTCGGCCGCGCTGCTGTTGCCTTCCATCGGGCCGCGCCGCGTGACCGCGATCGCGCCGGCCGCGTTCGCGCGGCGCAAGGCGGCATCGATCGGCGCGCCCGCGACCAGGCTCGCAACGAGCGTGCCGCCGAAGCAGTCGCCGGCGCCGGTCGGGTCGACTTCGTCGACCGGAAAGGCCGACGCGTCGACGCGGTTCGCACGGTCGAACGCGACGCTGCCTTGCGCGCCGCGCTTCAGCACGACACGCTCCAGCAGCGGATGCGTCGCGAGCAGGCCCGCGATCGCGCGCTCGGCCGGCTGCGGCCCGCAGAAGAACGGCAGGTCGGCCTCGCTCGGCATGAACAGGTGGCACGCGGCGAGCATCTCGTCGAGCGCCGCGCGCATCGGGCGAAAGCTCAGCATCTCGGGGCGCACGTTCGGATCGAACGACACCTTCGCGCCGGCGCGCGCGGCCTCGATCACGCCGCGCTGCACGGCCGCGATCGCCGATTCGCTCGTCAGCGACGAGCCCATCACGTGGAAATAGCGGCAGCCGTCGAACATCGCGGGATCGACGTCCGAGGCATCGACGCACGCGGCCGCGCTGGTGGACAGCGTGAAGACGAAGCTGCGCGAACCGTCGTCGCGATACGCGACGAACGCGGTGCCGGTCGGGCGTGCGACGCGGCGGATGCGCGCCACCTCGACGCCGTCGCGTTCGAGCCGCGCGACGATCGCGTCGCCGAACGCGTCGCGGCCGACGCAGCCCGCATACGCGACGCGCGCGCCGAGCCGTGCGGCCTGGTCGGCGAAGATCGCCGGCGCACCGCTCGGGAACGGTCCCGCGAACAGGCCCGGCGTCTCGAAACCCTGGCCGCGCTCGGCGGCGACGAATTCGGCGAGCAGCTCGCCGGCGACGACGATCTCGGCCATCAGGCGTGCCCTCCCCGTTCGACGGCGGCCGCGGCGTGCGGGGCGGCCGCCTCGTCGCGGACCGGCCGGCTGGTTGCGCGTGCGAGCAGCCCCATTTCAGCTCATCCAGTTGCCGCCGTCGACGTTCAGCGTCTGGGCGGTGATGTAGTCGGCGTCGGCCGACGAGAGGAACAGCGCGGCGCCCGTCAGGTCGCCCGGCACGCCCATGCGGCCGAGCGGCACGGCTTCGCCGACGAGCCGCTTCTTCTCGCCGAGCGGCCGGTTCTCGTAGCGCGCGAAGAGGGCATCGACCTGCTCCCACATCGGCGTGTCGACGACGCCCGGCGCGATGCCGTTCACGTTGATCCGGTGCGGCGCGAGCGCGAGCGCGGCCGACTGCGTATAGCTGATCACCGCGGCCTTGGTCGCGCAGTAGTGCGAAACGAGCGCCTCGCCACGACGGCCGGCCTGCGACGACATGTTGACGATCTTGCCGCCGCGCCCCTGCTCGACCATCCGCTGCGCGACGGCCTGCATCAGGAAGAACAACCCCTTCACGTTGACCGCGAACAGCCGGTCGAACACGTCCCACGATTCGTCGAGGATCGGGCGCATGTCGAACAGCGCTGCATTGTTGAACAGGATGTCGACGCCGCCGAAGCGCTCGACCGCCGTGGCGACGATCCGCTCGATGTCGTCGCGGCGCGTGACGTCCGCCGTGACGGCCACCGCGCGGCCGGGGTTCGCCTCGATCAGCCGCGCGAGCGAGCCGCTGGCGGGCTTCAGGTCGACGAGGACGCAGCGTGCGCCCTCGTCCAGATAGCGTTGTGCGACCGCCTCGCCGATGCCGCTTGCGGCGCCCGTCAGGATCGCGACCTTGTCTTCCAGTCTCACTGGCTGTCTCCGGTTCGTTCTGCTGTACGACGGTTGCGAGGTGAGCGAACGCTCGCCAACCGATCAATTGCTCTGTTAGTGATCGAATGATCGGATACGCGATTCGCGCTGTCAAGGCGACGCGACGGCTTTCTATGACGCGCTGCGGCACAACGGCGCATGACGACGGCCCGTCGCGCAGGCCCGGCAAGGCGCGCGGCGCGCGGTGCGGCGCAGTGGGACGGACGGTGAAGGGGACGGAGCGAAGCAGGAAAGGGGAATTCGCGCTGCACGGCGCGACGATACGTTATATCATCGCCATACTTTGTTTCATCGCCCTGCTTCACGCCATGGCTACCTCATCGTCCATTGACGCCCGGCTGTCCCGGGCCGACGCATTCGCCGCCGAGCACGGGCTCGCGTGGACGCCGCTGCGCCGTCAGGTCTACGAACGCGTGCTGGCCGCGCAGCGCCCGATCGGCGCGTACGACCTGCTCGCCGAACTCGAACCGCAGCGCGGCCGCGTGCCGCCGACGACCGTCTATCGCGCGCTGGATTTCCTCGTCGAGCACGGCTTCATCCACCGGATCGAATCGAAGAACGCGTTCTTCGCGTGCTGCGAGATCGGCGTGCCGCACGAAGGCCAGTTCCTGATCTGCGATTCGTGCGGCGACACCGTCGAGATTCCCGGCGGCGACCTCGCGAAGCAGCTGTCCGCGAGCGAGCCCGCGCACGGCTTCGAAGTCCACCACCAGGTCGTCGAGCTGAGCGGCCTGTGCGGGCACTGCAAGCGCAAGCCCGCGCAACGCTGACGCCGAATCGCGCGGCCACGCGCCGCCCCTTCCAACGAGGAGTTCCATGTCCATTGCCCTGAAGCGCGCGCCGCGGCGTGCCCTGTCGCCTGTCCGCTGGCTCGCCGCCGCCGTTGCCGCGCTGTCGCTCGCGGCGCCCGCGTTCGCGCAGGCCGCGACCGTCAACGTCGTCGCCGCCGAGAATTTCTACGGCGATGTCGCGACGCAGATCGGCGGCAGCCACGTTGCGGTCACGAGCATCCTCAGCAATCCCGACCAGGATCCGCACCTGTTCGAAGCGAGCCCGAAGACGGCCCGCGCGCTCCAGCACGCGCAGGTCGTGATCTACAACGGCGCCGACTACGATCCGTGGATGGGCAAGCTGCTCGGCGCGTCGAAGCAGGCGAAGCGCGCGACGATCGTCGTCGCCGATCTGGTCGGCAAGAAGGCCGGCGACAACCCGCACCTGTGGTACGACCCGGCGACGATGCCGGCCGCCGCGCGCGCGATCGCGGCCGCGCTCGGCCGCGCCGACCCGGCGAACAAGGCCGAGTACGATGCGAACCTGCAGAAGTTCGTCGCATCGCTGAAGCCCGTCGACGACAAGGTCGCCGCGCTGCGCGCGATGTACAAGGGCGTGCCGGTGACGGCCACCGAGCCCGTATTCGGCTACATGTCGGACGCGATCGGCCTCGACATGCGCAACCAGCGCTTCCAGCTCGCGACGATGAACGACACCGAAGCCAGCGCGCAGGATGTCGCCGCATTCGAGAACGACCTGCGCAAGAAGCAGGTGCGCGTGCTGATCTACAACAGCCAGGCCGAAGAACCGATGACCAAGCGCATGCTGAAGATCGCGCGCGACGGCGGCGTGCCGACCGTCAGCGTCACCGAGACGCAGCCGGCCGGCAAGACCTTCCAGCAATGGATGGCCGGCCAGCTCGACGCGCTCGGCAACGCGCTTTCAGCCGGCAAGCAATAGACAACCGTAACGACATGACCGCCACTCCCCACGCACTCGCCGTCGATCGCGTCACGCTCGAACTGGGCGGACGCACGATCCTGCGCGATGTCAGCTTCTCGATCGAACCCGGCGAATTCGTCGGCGTGCTCGGGCCGAACGGCGCGGGCAAGACGACACTGATGCGCGCGGTGCTCGGCCTCGTGCCCGTGTCGGCCGGCTCGCTGTCCGTCGGCGGCGTGCCGGTCGTGCGCGGCAACCCGTCGATCGGCTACATGCCGCAGATTCGCAGCGGCCTCGCGAACCGCCGGATGCGCGGCTACGATTTCGTCGCGATGGCCGCCGACGGCCACCGCTGGGGGCTGCCGCACACGAACGCGGCCACGCGCCGCGACGTCGACCGCGTGCTCGATCTCGTCGGCGGCCCGACCCTCGCGCGCCGGCCGCTGTCCGAACTGTCGGGCGGCGAACGCCAGCGCCTGCTGCTCGCGCAATGCCTGCTCGGCAATCCGAAGCTGCTGCTGCTCGACGAGCCGCTGATCAGCCTCGACCCGAACCACCAGCGCGGCGTCGTCGAACTCGTGCGCAACGTGCAGCGCGAGCTCGGCATCACCGTGCTGTTCTCCGCGCACGAACTGAATCCGCTGCTGAACGCACTCGACCGCGTGCTGTATCTCGGCAACGGCGTCGCGGCGCTCGGCACCGTCGACGAAGTGATCACGAAGCCCGTGCTGTCGCGGCTCTACGGATCGCCGATCGACGTGATGCGCGTGAACGGCAAGATCTTCGTGATGTCGGGCGACGTCGAGATCGAGAAGCACGACCACGAACACGAGGACGACGACGGTCACTCGCACGGCGGTGGCGGCGGCCACGGCCATCACCACCACGGACACGCTCATCCCGGGCATTCGCACGATGTTTGAATACGACTTCATGATCAACGCCTTCGCGGCGTCGGGGATCGTCGCGGTGCTCGCGGGCATCGTCGGCTACTTCCTGGTGCTGCGCGGGCAGACCTTCGCCGGCCACGCGCTGTCGCACGTCGGCTTCACCGGCGCGACGGGTGCGGTGCTGCTCGGCATCTCGCCGATCTGGGGCATGGTCGGCTTCACGCTCGCGGCCGGGATCGGGATGGGCGCGCTCGGCGAAAAGCTCGCGGGCCGCGACGTCGCGATCGGCGTGATCCTGTCGGGTGCGCTCGGCTTCGGCCTGCTGTTCCTGCATTTCTATACGTCGTTCGCGACGCAGGTCACCGCGCTGCTGTTCGGCAACGTGCTCGCGGTGAGTCACGACACGCTCGCGGTGCTCGCGGGCATCGGCGCGGTGAGCCTCGCCGCGCTCGCGCTGATCGCGCGGCCGCTGCTGTTCGCGTCGCTGCAGCCCGAGCTGGCCGAAGCCAAGGGCGTGTCGCTGCGCGCGGTGTCGATGCTGTTCCTCGCGGTGTGCGCGCTCGCGGTGGCCGCGGCGACGCAGATCGTCGGCGTGCTGCTCGTGTTCACGCTGCTGGTCGGGCCGGCTGCGGCCGCGCAGAACGTGACGACGCGGCTGTCGACCGGCGTGCTGCTCGCCGCGCTGTTCGCGCTGTTCGAGGCGTGGGCCGGTATCGTGCTCGCGTATCACACCGACTGGCCGACGAGCTTCTGGATCACCGCGCTGTCGGCGCTCGTGTACGGCGCAAGCCTGTTGCGGCGCAACTGATCGCCGCTGCGCGCGGCCCGCATCGCGGCCGCCCGTCTCGACGATCGATGCCAATGAAAAACGCCGGCGTGCCCGAGGGCAGCGCCGGCGTTTTTTTATGCGCCCGCGATCGTGCGGCGCGCCGTGTGCGTTACGTGCTTCCCTTCCCGCTCATCGTGCGAGCACGCGCGCGTGATGCGCGAGGTGGTCGGCGATGAACGTCGAGATGAAGTAATAACCGTGGTCGTAGCCGGAATGGCGGCGCAGCGTCAGCGGCTGGCCGGCCTTCGCGCATGCGGCCTCGAACACGTCGGGGTTCAGCTGGTTCGCGAGGAATTGATCGGCCAGCCCCTGGTCGACGAGGATGCCGTCCGCGAACTTCGGCGCGTCGGCGCGCGCGACGAGCTCGCTCGCGTCGTGCGCCTTCCACGCGTCGCGATCGTCGCCGAGGTAGCCCGAGAACGCCTTCTCGCCCCACGGGCAGCGCGTGGGCGCGGCGATCGGCGCGAACGCCGACACCGACCGGTACAGGCCCGGATGGCGCAGCGCGAGCGTCAGCGCGCCATGCCCGCCCATCGAGTGACCGAAGATCCCGAGCCGCGCCCCGTCGATCGGCAGCTCGGCCGCGACGAGCTCGCGCAGCTCGCCCGTCACGTACGACTCCATCCGGTAATGCGCGGACCACGGCGCCTCGGTCGCGTCGACGTAGAAGCCCGCACCGACGCCGAAATCCCACGCATCGGTCTCGCCCGGCACGCCCGCGCCGCGCGGGCTCGTGTCGGGCATCACGAGCGCGATGCCGTGCTGCGCCGCGTATTGCTGCGCGCCGCCCTTGATCGCGAACGTCTCGTCGGTACACGTGAGCCCGGCAAGATAGAACAGCGCCGGCACGCGGCCGTGCGCCGCCTGCGGCGGCAGGTACACCGAGAACTTCATCGGCAGGCCGATGGCCGCCGAATCGTGACGGTAGAAACGCTGCTCGCCGCCGTGGCACGCATGCGAGGAAACGAGTTCGAGCATGACGGTGCGCTCCCGGTCAGTACAGCACGACCGAGCGGATCGACTCGCCGGCCTTCATCAGGTCGAAGCCTTCGTTGATCCGCTCGAGCGGCAGCGTGTGCGTGATCAGGTCGTCGATGTTGATCTTGCCTTCCATGTACCAGTCGACGATCTTCGGCACGTCGGTGCGGCCGCGTGCGCCGCCGAATGCCGAGCCCTTCCACTCGCGGCCCGTCACCAGCTGGAACGGACGCGTGCTGATTTCCTCGCCCGCTGCCGCCACGCCGATGATGAACGACTGGCCCCAGCCCTTGTGCGTGCACTCGAGCGCCTGGCGCATCAGCTTCACGTTGCCGACGCATTCGAACGAGTAGTCGGCGCCGCCGTCGGTCAGCTGCACGATGTGGTCGACGACGTTCTCGACTTCGTTCGGGTTGATGAAGTGCGTCATCCCGAACTTCTTCGCGAGCTCGACGCGCTTCGGGTTGATGTCGACGCCGATGATCTTGTCCGCGCCGACCATCTTCGCGCCCTGGATCACGTTCAGGCCGATCCCGCCGAGACCGAACACGACGACGTTCGCGCCCGCCTCGACCTTCGCCGAGTACACGACCGCGCCGACGCCCGTCGTCACGCCGCAGCCGATGTAGCAGATCTTGTCGAACGGCGCGTCCTCGCGCACCTTCGCCACCGCGATTTCCGGCACGACGATGTAGTTCGAGAACGTCGACGTACCCATGTAGTGGAACAGCGGCTTGCCGTCGAGCGAGAAGCGCGACGTTGCATCGGGCATCAGGCCCTTGCCCTGCGTCGCGCGGATCTTCTGGCACAGGTTGGTCTTGCGCGACAGGCAGAACTTGCACTCGCGGCACTCGGGCGTGTAGAGCGGAATCACGTGATCGCCCTTGCGCAAGGTGCCGACGCCGGGGCCGACGTCGACCACCACGCCCGCGCCTTCATGGCCGAGGATCGCCGGGAAGATCCCTTCCGGATCGGCGCCCGACAGCGTGTAGTAGTCAGTGTGGCAGATGCCCGTCGCCTTCACTTCGATCAGCACTTCGCCTGCGCGCGGCCCTTCGAGATCGACTTCCTCGATCGTCAGCGGCGCACCCGCCTTCCATGCAATCGCGGCTTTCGTTTTCATCGTGTCACTCCTGTGTGTCTGTGAGGTCGGCCGGCGAACGCGTCAGCGCCCGCCGGGTTCCATGCAAAGCTGTCGAAGCCGTGCCGCGCGGCATCGCGCGACACGAAGAAAGAATCCCGTGCTCGCCATGATGGCCGCTCCCGTCACGCACCGCGTGCGGGAAACGGTCGCCGGCTTGCCACGATGCGTCATCGCTGACGCAAAAGAACAAGTGTTCGAGTTTAAACGCCCGTCGTGAACCATGCATCCGTGCGTGCGTACAGATCGATGAAGCGCGCATGGCGCGCGGCCAGCAGGCGGTCGTCGCGCGGCGCGGCGACCGGCGACGCGGCCGGCGCCAGCGCGCGCAATGCGTCTTCCCGCCAGTGCCCGATCGCGACGCCCGCGAGCAGCGCGGCACCGCGCGTCGCGGCATTCGGGCAGTCGATCGCGTGCAGCGACGCGCCGAGCGCGTCGGCGAGCAACTGGCGCCAGCGCGGATCGACCGAGCCGCCGCCGGCGAGACGCAGCGTCGTCACCGGGTCGCGACGATCGGCATCGCGGATCGCATCGAGCCCCGCGCGCAGCGCGAACGCGACGCCTTCGAACGCCGCGCGCATCATCGCGCCGCGCGTATCGCCGAGCCCGAGGCCGAGCCAGCCGCCGCGCGCATCGGGGTTCATCCACGGCGAACGCTCGCCCGTCAGGTACGGCAGGAAGCACAGCCGGTCGGACGCCGGCTGCGCGAACGCATCGTCATACGCATCGGCCCATCCCGCATAGCCAAGCCAGCCGCGTACGGCTTCGAGCGCGAGCCCGACGTTCTGCATCGCGGCCATCGTGTAGTAGCCGCCGCCGGCCGCCGTGCGATAGCGATGCAGTCCGCGCCGCGCGGGCGGCAGCGCATCCGCGAGCACGACGATCTGGCCGCCGCTGCCGGTCGTCAGCAGTGCGTCGCCTGCGGCAACCAGCCCGCTGCCGAGCGCCGCGCATGCCGTGTCGGCCGCACCCGTCGCGAGCGGCACGCCGGCCGGCAGCCCGAGCGCCGTGGCGGCCTGCGCGCCGAGCGTGCCGCAGCGCGCGGTCGACGCAAGCACCGGCGCAAAGCAGTCGGCAGGCAAGCCAAACGCGTCGATCAACGCGACATCCCACGCGCCGTCGGGCGTCGCCAGCGCGGTCGCGCACGCGTCGCTCGGATCGGCCGCGACGTCGCCGCCGAGCGCGATGCGCAGCCAGTCCTTCGGCTGCACGGCCCAGCGCGCGGCGCGCAGCGCATCGGGTTCGTGCGCGGCCAGCCAGCGCAGCAGCGGGCCGGCCATGCCCGGCGCGACGGGGTTCGGGGCGACGGGTAATCCGGCAACGGGCGATCCGGCAACGGGCGATCCGGCGGCGGTCCAGCTGACCGCATCCGCTTCGCGCACGGCGCGCGTGTCGGGCCACAGCAGCGCGGGCCGCACCGGCTGCCCGGCCGCGTCGATCAGCACGACGCCGTGCATCTGGCCCGAGAAACCGATCGCGGCGACCTGCGCGCGCTCGCCGGCCGGCAGCCGCGCCGCCGCGCGCACGAGCGCCTGCCACCACGTATCGGGCGCGATCTCGGCCCAGCCGGGGTGCGGCGACGACAACGCATAAGGTTCGCTCGCGACTGCCCGCTCGACGCCATCGGCATCGAGCGTGACGAGTTTGACGGAGCCGGTGCCGAGGTCGATTCCGAGCAGGCGCATGACGGGGCGATGAATTCGTATGAACGGATGCCGATGATAACGGGATAGCGATGTACGCCCCGGCTTTTGCGGTCTGGACGATGCAAAACGACGCAGCGGAACCGCGACCGGCGCCCCGGTTTCACCCGGCTGCACCTTGCGCGCAAAAGCGGCCGCTCGCGGGTTAACCCGGCACGAATTTTCACCGGTCCTTTTTGCCACTATGCGCGTCGTCCGATACACACCATAAAGCGGCCTATATTTGACATGGGGGCCCGCGCTTTTTTGAAGGGCTATAAAACCGGGGAACCTCACTCCCGCGGCCGTTTCCCGATGATCGACACCCTGTTCCATGCCGAATTGGCATATCGAACCAGCAAAGAACGGAATAGTACCCAGCGCTCTTGTTGCGTGGATTCATTCCGCATAACTTCGTATCACCCCGAAAACAAGATCATGGAGTGAGACAGATGCAATCGAACACGGTCCATCCGTGCGATGAGGTGCTGCCGACCGGCAAGCTGGTAACGCTTGGCCTGCAACACGTCCTCGTCATGTACGCCGGCGCTGTCGCCGTGCCGCTTATCGTTGGCGCCGCACTCAAGCTGCCGAAAGACCAGATCGCGTTCCTGATCAGCGCCGATCTGTTTTCGTGCGGCATCGCCACGCTGATTCAGACGCTGGGCCTGTGGATCTTCGGGATCCGCCTGCCCGTCATCATGGGCTGCACGTTCGCGGCAGTCGGCCCGATGATCGCGATCGGCACGAACCCCGGCCTCGGCATTCTCGACATCTTCGGATCGACGATCGCGGCCGGCATCATCGGCATCGTGCTCGCGCCGATGATCGGCAAGCTGTTGCGGTTCTTCCCGCCGGTGGTCGTCGGCACCGTGATCGCGGTGATCGGGCTGTCGCTGATGGAAGTCGGCATCAACTGGGCGGCCGGCGGCGTCGGCAACCCCGAGTACGGCAGCCCCGTCTATCTCGGCCTGTCGCTGCTCGTGCTGACGCTGATCCTGCTGATCAACAAGTTCGGCCGCGGCTTCATCGCGAACATCTCGGTGCTGCTCGGCATCGTCGCCGGCTTCGCGATCGCGTTCGCGATCGGCCGCGTGAATACCGACGGCGTCGCACACGCACCGTGGGTCGGCATCGTGATGCCGTTCCACTTCGGCCTGCCGCACTTCGACCCGCTGTCGATCGTGACGATGGTCACGGTGATGTTCGTCACGTTCATCGAATCGACCGGCATGTTTCTCGCGGTGGGCGACATGGTCGATCGCCCGGTCAACCAGGAGCGCCTGGTGCGCGGCCTGCGCGTCGACGGCCTCGGTACGCTGATCGGCGGCATCTTCAACTCGTTCCCGCATACGTCGTTCTCGCAGAACGTCGGCCTGATCGGCGTGACGGGCGTGAAGAGCCGCTTCGTGTGTGCGACGGGCGGCGTGATCCTCGTGCTGCTCGGCCTGTTCCCGAAGATGGCACAGGTCGTCGCATCGGTGCCGCCGTTCGTGCTCGGCGGTGCAGGCATCGTGATGTTCGGGATGGTGGCCGCGAACGGCATCAAGGTGCTGTCGAAGGTCGATTTCGTGAACAACTCGCACAACCTGTTCATCGTCGCCGTGAGTGTCGGCATGGGCCTCGTGCCGGTCGTGTCGCCGCACTTCTTCTCGAAGCTGCCGCCCGCGCTCGCCCCGATCCTGCACAGCGGCATCCTGCTGGCATCGGCCACGGCCGTGATCCTGAACATCGTGTTCAACGGCGTGAAAGGCGAAAAGGATGCGCGCTGCGACATCCGCCGCGCCGGACACGACTTCGACGGGCGTCCCGCCGACGTGCACCACTGATCGCCCCGCTCCGGACGACGGCGCGCAGCGGTAACGCAAAACGCCACGGCATGCCGTGGCGTTTTGCTTTTTTCCTGGCTCGACCAACACGGTCATGACGCGGCGGACGCCACGCACGAGCTCCCGGGAGACGCCGCGCGTCAGCTTGCGTGCAACGCCAGCGCCCGCACGATCTTTCGCGCGCAGGCCTCCGGCGTGGCCGTGCTGGTATCGACGCTCACATCGTAGGTGACGCCCGCATGCACCCTGTCGTACTGCCAGCGCGCGAGCCCCGCGAGACGATCGCCCCGTTGCCGCTCCCGCTCCTCGAGAACGTCCAGCGGACAGTGGACGCCGACCATGCTGACCGTAAACGGCGCCAGCAAACGGGCATACTCGGCCTTCTCGTCGCCCAGCAGCACCTCGTCGACGATCAGGTTGTTGCCCTGCTCCGCCAGCGCGACGATCGCGTGGCGCATCCCCTGCATCGCTTGCCGGGCAACGGGCCCGCTGCTTATCGACACCACGTTCCTGCCGTCCTCGACGAACGACGAAAACGTGAATCCCGCCGCGTCATTCAGGTAACGCGCGGGCAGCATGCCGAGAAACGCATCCATCTGGACGTGCAGGTACGGGCTGTCCAGCAGGGCCTGGAGCGCATGCGCGAGCGACGTCTTGCCTGAACTGCCCACGCCGTTGAGCAGGATGATCCGGGTCGTTTTCATGCAGCGAGTGTACCTGCGCGCGTTGAACGATGCCGCACACTCACGTTCTTCGGCCGCACGCTGTGGGCGAAGCAGGGCTGACGTAGCGCGGCTTTCCGCTCGAATTGCCCCTCAAAAAGAAAACGCCACGGATTTGCATCCGTGGCGTTTCGTTTATGCGTACGGCAGGTTCGACGGACAAGCACGGTTTCCCGCGTGTGCCCGTCCTTGCGCTTACCCGTTCGTCGCCACTGCCGACGCAGCCGCCGGAGCGGCCGCCTTGTCGTAGTCGACCGGCGCATCCGGCGCGCGCGGCGTTTCGCCGGCGCGCTGGATCCAGCCGCCACCCAGTGCGCGGTACAGGTCGACCAGGTTCGTCCAGCGTGCCAGACGCGCGCTGATCAGCGTCTGCTGCGCGGAGTACAGATCCGTCTGCGCGGTCAGCACCGACAGGTAGCTGTCGACGCCGTTCTTGTAGCGCAGGTCCGACAGGTCGAAACGTCGCTGCTGCGCGTGCTCGTTGCGCTCCAGCGCCGCGATCTGCTGGTCGTACGTGCCGCGCGCGGCCAGGCCGTCCGACACTTCGCGGAATGCCGACTGGATCGCCTTCTCGTAGTTGGCGATCTCGATGCGCTTCTGCACATGCGCGAGGTTCAGGTTCGCGATGTTCTGGCCGCCTTCGAAGAT
>NZ_CADFEI010000031.1 GCF_902833225.1 Burkholderia sp. BCC1644 | reverse complement strand
AGCTCCTTGCGGCCGTAGCCGACGTTCACGCACCACAGGCCGGCCATCCCGTCGATCACCTTGTTGCCTTCCGAATCCCACAGGTAGACGCCGTCGGCCTTCACGATCACGCGGCTGCCGGCGCGGTTCAGCGCGCCCATGTCCGAGAACGGGTGGATGTGGTGCGCGGCGTCGAGCGCGCGGTATTCGGCGGTCGAGTGCGGCGAGAGCGCTTCGTTTCGATCGGTCATGTTTCCTCCGTAAAACAGCGCCGCACGTTCAGACGTGCAGCAGCAGATGCCTGCGTTCCCACGAGCTGATCACGCGGAAGAACGCTTCGTATTCGGTTTCCTTCAACGCCAGGTAAGCCTTCACGAACTTGTCGCCCAGGATGCCGGCGAGCGGCTCGCATGCGGCCATCAGCGAGATGCCCTCTTCGAGGTTGCGCGGCAGCTGGTAAGGCAGGTCGTAACCGTCCGATGCGATCGGCTCGGTCGGGGCGAGCTGCTGCGTCATCCCGAGATAACCGGCGGCGAGCGTTGCCGCGAACACGAGGTACGGGTTGCAGTCGACGCCCGGAATCCGGTTCTCGATGCGGCGCGCGACAGGGCTCGACTGCGGGATGCGGAAACCGACCGTGCGGTTGTCGTAGCCCCACTGCACGTTGATCGGCGCAGCCATGAAACGCGACAACCGGCGGTACGAATTGATGTACGGCGCGAAGATCGGCATCAGCGCCGGCGTGTATCTCTGCAGCCCCGCGAGGTAGCTGTGGAACAGCGGCGACACCGAACCGTCCTCGTTTGCGAACAGGTTCCGCCCGGTGCGCATGTCCGCCAGGCTCTGGTGAATGTGCATCGCGGATCCCGGTTCGTTTTCCATCGGCTTGGCCATGAAGGTCGCGTACATGTTGTGACGCAGCGCGGCCTCGCGCACCGTGCGCTTGAACAGGAACACCTGGTCGGCCAACGGCAGCGCGTCGCCGTGCACGAAGTTGATCTCCATCTGCGCGGCACCGACTTCATGGATCAGCGTCTCGATATCGAGGCCCTGCATCTCGCAGTACTCGTAGATGTCCTCGAACAGCGGATCGAACTCGTTGACGGCCTCGATCGAATACGACTGGCGGCCGGTTTCCGCGCGCCCCGTGCGACCGATCGGCGGACGCAGCGGCAGGTCGGGATCGGCATTCATGTCGACGAGGTAGAACTCGAGCTCCGGCGCGACGACGGGTTTCCAGCCCTTTTCCTTGTACAGGTCGAGCACGCGGCGCAGCACGTAGCGCGGCGAGATCTCGACCGGCGAGCCGTCGAAATGCACGCAGTCGTGAATCACCTGCGCGGTCGGATCGACGGCCCACGGGATCAGGCAGATCGTCGACGGATCGGGCACGCACACCATGTCGGGATCGGTCACGCCGGTCAGCGTACCGTCCTCCGGATAGTCGCCGGTGACGGTCTGCACCATCACGGCCTGCGGCAACCGCATCGATTCGCCGGATTCGAACTTGTTGCGCGGAATGATCTTGCCGCGTGCGATGCCGGCCATGTCGGGGATGATCGCCTCGACCTCGGTGATGCGGTGCTGCCGCAGGAATTCGCTCAGTTCGGGTTGCATGATCGGCCTCGTTCAGTCGACGTCGGATGCGGCCGGCGACGCCATCGTGCCGCCGGCTGCATGAATGCGGTGCGTCATGCGCGCGCGGCACGCCGCGCCGAATGCCGCGAAGATGTCGCGCGACAGCGGCTGTTCCGCGTAGCGCCATTCGGGATGCCACTGCACGCCGAGCGCGAACGCACGCGCGCCGCGCACGCTGACGGCCTCGACGAGCCCGTCGGGCGCACTCGCCTCGACGGCGAGCCCCGCGCCGAGGCGGGCGATGCCCTGGTCGTGCAGCGAATTGACCGTCGCCTCGTGGGCGCCGCGCGCGATCCGCTGCAGCAGGCCGTCCGGCGCGAGTTGCACGGCGTGTGCAGGGCCGTACTGCCGTTCGAGCGGATCGGCCGGCCGTTCGCGATGATCGTCGAAGCCGTTCGTCGCGTGCAGCCGCTGATGCAGCGTGCCGCCGTATGCGACGTTCAGCTCCTGCATGCCGCGGCAGATCGCGAGCACGGGCACGCCCGCATCGATCGCCGCGCGGATCAGCGGCAGCGCGGTCGCATCGCGCGCAGGGTCGTGCAATGTGTCGGGCGCGCTCGCGGCACCGCCGTAATGATGCGGTTCGACGTTCGAGTAGCTGCCGGTAAACAGCAGCCCGTCGACCGCCGCGACGATGGCTTCGGCCGGCTGGCGCGCGCCGAGCGCGGGCAGCACGAACGCCAGCGCGTCGGCGCCGTCGACGAGCGCGGCCAGGTACTTCTCGCCGGCCGTGTGATTCGGATGCGCACCGCGCAGGATGCGGTCGGCGGTGACGGCTACGATCGGGCGCGCACGCATGGGCGTCCCTCCTTCTCCGGTAATCGCGCGCCACGCGTGTGCGCACGGGACGATGACGGCCTGCGGTTGCGCCGCACGCATGCGCAGCCACGCCGCACATGCGCATGCGCGATCCTGCCGCGCGGACGATGCGGCAAGCGGTGGTGCGGCCCGGGACGGATGCGGAAAAGGACGCTAGGGAAACAAGGATGCGCTGCCGTCGCACTGCACCGCGCTGAACACGTGCGCGGTCACGAGGTTGAAGCGGCGCAGGCCGCGATGGGAAATGGCGAAGAAACGAGGCTCGCGTAAAGGGGCGGCACGCGTGCCGCAATCAGCATGCCGGTTCGGCCCGGCCTGAGGCGGCGCGCCCGCCGACGGACTTCGCGTCCGGCGTATCGAAGGGCTGGCGGCTTTCACGATCGTACTCGACTGACTGAAGGATGCAGGACACGCGTCGCGATGAAGCGCATGCGGCAAAGCCGCGCGGCGACACGTCGGCAAGGTGTCTCGCAGCGGATTCCGGCGCGGTACGGGCATCGTCGATGCCCACGCCGCCGGTGCGCGCGTGACGACTTCCTGACATTCAGCTTATATCACCTAAAAATTGCGTCAAATTTTCAGGTGCCGATGACGACATCGGTCAGACGAAAAAAAACGGCATCGATCTCCGCGATCGATGCCGTGTTGTGCGTTGCGTCGGCGCGCACGCTACGTGCCGACGGGCCGCAACGCCCTGCTCCGCCGCGCTGCCGCATGTGTGCGGCCAGCGTTCAGCGATGCGCGAGCGCAGTCTCGACGAGCGTCTGCAGCAGCGGCGCAATCCGTGCCGCACGCGCTTCGTCGTATGCGTACGGACGCGTCTCTTCCATGTAGGTGATCTGCGACAGCTCGAGCTGCACGGCCTCGACACCCGTGTCGGGCACGCCGTAGTGACGCGTGATGTAGCCGCCCTTGAAGCGCCCGTTCGCGATGGCCGTATAACCGCCATGCGCGAGCACGCGCGCAGCCAGTGCCTCCGCGAGACCCGGCGTGGCCGTCACACCGCTCGACGTGCCGAAATTGAAGTCCGGCAGGCGGCCTTCGAAGAAGCGCGGCACATGCGAGCGGATCGAATGCGCTTCCCACACGAGCACGCGGCCGTGCTCGCGCTTCAGGCGTGCAATCTCGCCCTGCAGCGCGTCGTGATACGGCAGCCAGTAGCGGTCGCGGCGGCGCATGATCTCGTCGTTGCCGGGCAGCGCGTTCGCCGGATAGAGCGGCGCCTTGTCGAACGTATCGACCGGCACGAGCCCGGTGGTGTCCTGGCCCGGATACAGGTTCTCGTTGTCGGGCGGACGGTTCAGGTCGACGACGTAACGCGCGTGCGACGGCACGAGGATCGATGCGCCGAGATCGGCCGCGAAGCCGTACAGCCGCTCGAGATGCCAGTCGCAATCGTCGACGAACCGCGCGTCGGGCGTCATCGTCGCGGCGATGTCGTCGGGGATGTGCGTGCCTGCGTGCGGAATCGAGATCAGCAGCGGCAGCGTGCCCTGCTTCAGCGTGAATACAGCCGGTTGTTCAGTCATGTCGCATCACCGTAAGAGTCTGCCGGCGCACGCGCGCGGCGTGCGCCGGTTGCCGCGCGTCAGCGCAGCAGTTGCGCCAGCGCGGCGCGGTAGTCCGCATACGCAGCGGCTTCGTCGCGATGGCGGCGGCCGCTCACGACGCGCTCGCCGCCCGTGTAGACGTCGAGCACGGGTGTGTCGCCATGCTCGGCGAACACGATCCCCGACAGCCACGACGTGCTGTCGTGTTCGGCGATCGCCGGATGATCGCGATCGAGCACGAGCCAGTCGGCACGGCAGCCTTCGCGCAGTGCGCCGACGCGCCGCCCGCTCGCCTGTGCACCGCCCGCGAGCGCTGCGTCGAACAAACGATCGGCGACGTGCGCCTGCGACTCGCTCGCCAGCACGTTGCGCGCGCGATGCACGAGCCGCTGCCCGTATTCGAGCAGGCGCAGCTCCGAGCGCCAGTCGACCGATGCGTGGCTGTCCGAGCCGACGCCGATCACGCCGCCCTGCGCGAGATAGTCGACGGCCGGGAACACACCGTCGCCCAGGTTCGCTTCGGTCGTCAGGCACAGGCCGGCGACCGCACGACGCTTTGCGAGCGCGGCCGTTTCGGCCGCATCGACGTGCGTTGCGTGCACGAGGCACCAGCGCGCATCGACGTCGAAGCGGTCGAGCAGCCACTGGACGGGACGCGCGCCGTATGCGCGCACGCAGTCGTCGACCTCGGCCGTCTGCTCGGCGATATGGATGTGGACAGGCGCGTCGTCGGGCAGCCCGTCGATCAGCGTGCGCAAGCCGTTCTCCGACACCGCGCGCAGCGAGTGCGGCGCCACGCCATAGCGCAGCCCGCCGTGCTCGGGCGCCGCGCGACGCATCGTGTCGAGCAGTTCGAGCAGGCCGTCGGGCGTGTTGATGAAGCGGCGCTGGTCGTCGCGCGGCGGTTTGTTGCCGAAGCCGGCGAACTGGTACGACACGGGCAGCATCGTGATGCCGATGCCGGCCGAGCGTGCGGCATCGATCACGCGCGTGCCCAGCTCCGCGATCTGCGGATAGCGCGAGCCATCCTGTGCGTGATGCACGTAGTGGAATTCGCACACCGACGTGTAACCGCACTTGAGCATCTCGACATACAGCCAGCGCGCGATCGCCGCAAGCGCGTCGGGCGTGATCTTCAGCGCGAATCGGTACATCAGGTCGCGCCAGCTCCAGAAGCTGTCGGCGGGATTCGCGCGGTACTCGGTGAGCCCCGCCATCGCACGCTGGAACGCGTGCGAATGCAGGTTCGGCATGCCGGGCATCACCGGCCCGGCCGCACGCGCGACGCCTGCCAGCGCATCGGTATCGGGCGTCACGCCGGTCAGCGTGCCGGCCGCGTCCCAGCGCAGCAGCACGTTGCGGCGCCAGCCGTCGGGCAGGTATGCATGGTCCGCGAACAACATGGTGTCGGTCATTCTGATTCCTTGTCGAGCAGCCGGATCGCACGCGAACGTGCCCGGCCCCCTGCAAAACTATCCGTTCATCCGGCGAAACACGGTCGAGCCGCCGCGAACGACCTGCTCGCACAGCGGCCGGCCGATCCAGTACGCGAGCTCCGACAGCGAGCCGACCGACCATGCGGCGAAATCGGCCTGGCGGCCGACTTCGAGCGCGCCGTGGCGATCCGCGCGGCCGAGCGCCGCGGCTGCATGGCGCGTCACGCCCTGCAGCACTTCGGGCACCGTCATGCGGAACAGCGTGCAGCCCAGGTTCAAGGTCAGCAGCAGCGATTCGAGCGGCGACGTGCCGGGGTTGTGATCGGTCGCGAGCGCGATCGGCACGCCGTGCTTGCGCAGCAGCTCGATCGGCGGCAGTTGCGTTTCGCGGATGAAGTAATACGCGCCGGGCAGCAGGACGGCGACCGTGCCGGCCCCCTTCATCGCCTCGATGCCGGCTTCGTCCAGAAACTCGAGGTGGTCGGCGGACAGCGCGCGGTAACGCGCGGCGAGCGCCGTGCCGCCGGCGTTCGACAGTTGCTCCGCATGCAGCTTCACGGGCAACCCGCGCCGCGTCGCGGCCTCGAACACGCGTTCGGTCTGCGCGAGCGAGAAGCCGATGCGTTCGCAGAACACGTCGACCGCGTCGACGAGGCCTTCATCGGCCAGCGCCGGCAGCATCCGGTCGCACACTTCGTCGATGTACGCGTCGGCACGGCCTGCGTATTCGGGCGGCAGCGCATGCGCGCCGAGGAAGGTCGTGTAGACCGTGACCGGGAAGCGCTCGCCGAGCTGGCGCGCGACGCGCAGCATCTTGCGTTCGCTTGCGAGGTCGAGCCCGTAGCCCGACTTGATCTCGATCGCGGTCACGCCTTCGGCGAGCAGCGGCTGCAGGCGCGCGGCGGCCTGCACGAACAGCGTCGTCTCGTCGGCCGCACGCGTCGCGCGCACCGTCGAGACGATCCCGCCACCCTGCCGCGCGATTTCCTCGTAGCTGACGCCCGCGAGGCGCTGCGCGAATTCGTCCGCACGCGTGCCGCCGTACACGAGGTGCGTATGGCAATCGACGAGACCCGGCGTCACCCACGCGCCGTGCAGGTCTTCGCGCTGCCAGTGCGCATAACCGTGCGGCAGCGCGGACAACGCGCCGAGCCAGACGATCGTGCCGGTTTCGTCGACGGCGATCGCCGCGTCGTCGATTGTCTCGTCGGGATGGCCGTGCGGACACAGCCTCAGGTGATGCCAGACAGTCGGTTTCATGCGTTCAGTCTCGTTCGCCGATGGCGAGCGATACGGCGAGCAGCGCGCCGCTACCGCTCACGACGACGTCAAACGCACGCCGCGGCCCGTCGAGCCGCAACGTGTCCATTTCTTCCAATGCGTAGTGCGTGCCGTCGATGTCGACACCGACGGCGCCGGTCGCGCAAAACAGCAGCACGGTATCGGCGTGCTCGATGCGATGCATGCCTTCGAGCCATACGTCGAGCGCGCCGCGCGCGGCCGAGCGGCGCGTCATCAGGTTGAAGTCGCGCGTCGCACCGTCATGCAGCGTCGCGTCGATCGCCGCTTCGCCTGCGAAATCCGCACGGGCCAGCGGCGCGTCGAGCACGTGCTGCGCACCGCCCGCTTCGGCGAGCGTCATGCCCGCGCCGGACAGCAGCACGAGCGTGCGGTCGATCCCGTCGAAACGCGAGAACGGCCCGGCCGTGCCGACGTCCGCGACGCTCACGCGCCACGCGAATGAATCGAGCGCGGCGCCCGGCGGGAACGCACCGATCTCGCGCGTCACGCCGCCGCCGTTCTTCCACGGCGACGCGACGAGATCCGCTGCGCGGGTCATCGTCGCGTTCACCGGCGCCTGGTCGAGCGCCGTCATGCTCAGCGGCCGAGCATCGGCAGCTTCAGGCCGGCTTCGCGGGCCGTCTGCTGCGCGAGTTCGTAGCCGGCATCCGCATGGCGCATCACGCCCGTCGCCGGATCGTTCAGCAGCACGCGACCGAGACGCTCGTGCGCTTCAGCCGTACCGTCGGCGACGATCACGACGCCCGAGTGCTGCGAGAAGCCCATGCCGACACCGCCGCCATGGTGCAGCGACACCCACGATGCGCCGCCTGCCGTGTTCAGCAGTGCGTTCAGCAGCGGCCAGTCGCTCACGGCGTCCGAACCGTCCTTCATCGATTCCGTCTCGCGGTTCGGGCTCGCGACCGAACCCGTGTCGAGGTGGTCGCGGCCGATCACGATCGGCGCCTTCAGCTCGCCGTTCTTGACCATCTCGTTGAACGCCTGGCCGAGGCGATAGCGATCCTTCACGCCAACCCAGCAGATCCGTGCCGGCAGGCCCTGGAACGCGATGCGCTCACGTGCCATGTCGAGCCAGTTGTGCAGGTGCGGATCGTCGGGGATCAGCTCCTTCACCTTCTGGTCGGTCTTGTAGATGTCTTCCGGATCGCCCGACAGCGCAACCCAGCGGAACGGGCCCTTGCCTTCGCAGAACAGCGGACGGATGTACGCCGGCACGAAGCCCGGGAAGTCGAACGCGTTCTCGACGCCCATTTCCAGCGCCATCTGGCGGATGTTGTTGCCGTAGTCGAGCGTCGCTGCGCCGCGTTCCTGCAGATCCAGCATCGCCTGCACCTGGACGGCCATCGACTGCTTCGCGACCTTCACGATGCTCTGCGGATCGACCTTCTGCGCTTCGCGCCATTGTGCGACGGTCCAGCCTTGCGGCAGGTAGCCGTTGATCGGATCGTGCGCGCTCGTCTGGTCGGTCACGCAGTCCGGCGTGATGCCGCGCTTGACGAGTTCCGGGAACACGTCGGCCGCGTTGCCGAGCAGGCCGATCGACACCGGCTTGCCGTCGCGCTTCGCTTCCTCGATCATGCCGAGCGCTTCGTCGAGCGTCGTCGCCTTCTTGTCGACGTAACGCGTCTTCAGGCGGAAGTCGATACGCGTCTCGTCGCATTCGACCGCGATCATCGAGAAGCCGGCCATCGTTGCGGCCAGCGGCTGCGCGCCGCCCATGCCGCCGAGGCCGCCCGTCAGGATCCAGCGGCCCGACGGATCGCCGTTGAAGTGCTGGTTCGCGACCGAGAAGAACGTTTCATAGGTGCCCTGCACGATGCCCTGGCTGCCGATGTAGATCCAGCTGCCGGCCGTCATCTGGCCGTACATCATCAGGCCCTTGCGGTCGAGCTCGTGGAAGTGGTCCCAGTTCGCCCAGTGCGGCACGAGGTTCGAGTTCGCCAGCAGCACGCGCGGCGCATCCTTGTGCGTGCGGAACACACCGACCGGCTTGCCCGACTGGATCAGCAGCGTCTCGTTCTCCTCGAGATCCTTCAGCGACGCGAGGATCTGGTCGTAGCATTCCCAGTTGCGCGCCGCGCGGCCGATGCCGCCGTACACGACGAGCGCATGCGGATGCTCGGCGACTTCCGGGTCGAGGTTGTTCTGGATCATCCGGTAGGCCGCTTCGGCCAGCCAGGTCTTGCAGACTTTCTCGCTGCCGCGCGGCGCGCGGATCGTGCGCGTCGGATCGAGACGGGGATCGATGTGTTTCGGATGGTTCATGACGACTGCTCCCGAAGGAAAATGACTATCAAATAGGAATCAGAAATGCCCGGTGAAGCGATAACGGCTGCCGGGATGCCACAGATTCGCCACCGAGGCGACGACGCCCTGCGACCAGGTGCGCCGATGTAAAACCAGACACGGCTCGACGTCGTCCATCCGCAGCTGCTCGCGCCGCTCCGGCGCCGGGGCCGCCGCTTCGATCCGGTACTCGACGCGCTGCAGCGGGGCTGCGCGCATCAGGTACAGGTTCGGCGTCGTGTTCGTGAAATCCTGCTCGGCGTAATCCGGCGCGACCGCCGGATTCACCCACCGTTCTTCGAGCTGCACGGGCTCGTCGTTCTCGAAGTGCAGCACCTGCGAATGAAACAGCTTTGCGCGCACGGCCACCTGCATCTCGTCGGCGAGCGCCTCGTCGGCGCGGATCGTATCGAGACCGAGCACGCTGGCGTGATACGCGTGCCCACGCGCGCCGACTTCCTCGGAGATGCTGCGGATCGCCACCAGCGTCGACTCGTACTTCGGCCGCGCGACGTAGGTGCCCGCGCCCTTCATGCGCGTGAGCACCTGCTCGGCCGTCAACTCGCGCAGCGCGCGGTTGACGGTCATGCGCGCCACCTTGAATTCGCGCGCCAGCTCGTTCTCGGACGGCACCTGGTCGCCCTCTTCCCACTCACCGGCGTGGATGCGGCCCAGGATGAAATCCTTGATTTCCTGGTAGACCGGCGCGCTCATCGGCTTACTGTTCCGATGCGAACGAGAACGGTGCGACCTTCGCGAACGCACGCTCGCCGACGAGCTTCGCGATCACGGCGATGTCCGGTGCGAAGTAGTGGTCGAGTTCGTAGTGCGCAACCTTGCCGCGGATCGTTTCCATCACCGGCGCCAGCTTCGGGCTCGTGTGGTACGGCGCGCGCAGGTCGACGCCCTGTGCGGCAGCCAGCAGTTCGATCGCGAGGATGTGCTTCGTGTTGTCCGCGATGTCGGCGAGCTTGCGCGCGGCGAACGTCGCCATCGACACGTGGTCTTCCTGGTTCGCGGAAGTCGGCAGCGAGTCGACCGACGCCGGGTGTGCGAGCGTCTTGTTTTCCGATGCGAGTGCGGCAGCCGTCACGTGCGCGATCATGAAGCCCGAGTTCACGCCGCCGTCCCGCACGAGGAACGGGGGCAGGCCCGACAGCGTCGCGTCGATCAGCAGTGCGATGCGGCGTTCGGCCAGCGCGCCGATTTCCGCTGCGGCCAGCGCGAGGTTGTCGGCTGCGAACGCGACCGGCTCGGCGTGGAAGTTGCCGCCCGACAGCACTTCGCCGGTGTCCGGGAAGATCAGCGGGTTGTCCGACACGGCGTTCGCTTCGATCAGCAGCACGTCGGCGGCATGGCGCATCTGGTCCAGACACGCGCCCATCACCTGCGGCTGGCAGCGCAGGCTGTACGGGTCCTGCACCTTGTCGCAATCGCGGTGCGACTGGTTGATCGGCGAGCCTTCGAGCAGGTCGCGATACGACGCCGCCGCGTCGATCTGGCCTTGATGGCCGCGCAGTTCATGGATGCGGGCGTCGAACGGCTTCACCGAACCGGCTGCCGCGTCGACCGACAGCGCGCCGGCGACGAGCGCCGTGCGGTACAGGTCTTCGATCGAGAACATGTTGTCGAGCGCCAGCGCGGTCGATGCCTGCGTGCCGTTCAGCAGCGCGAGGCCTTCCTTCGCCTGCAGCGTCAGCGGCGCGAGGCCCGCGACGCGCAGACCGTCGATCGCGCTCGCACGCTCGCCGCGGATGAACACTTCGCCGACGCCGAGCAGCACGGCCGACATGTGCGCGAGCGGCGCGAGGTCGCCCGATGCGCCGACCGAGCCCTTCACCGGGATCAGCGGCAGCACGTCCGCGTTGAACAGCTTGATCAGCGCGTCCATCACTTCGCGGCGGATGCCCGAGTGGCCGCGGCCGAGGCTCGACAGCTTCAGCGCCATCAGCAGGCGCACCGACGAACGTGCCATCGGCTCGCCGACGCCGACCGCGTGCGACAGCACCAGGTTCTTCTGCAGCAGCTCGAGCTGGTCGTGCGGGATGTGCGTGCTGGCCAGGCGGCCGAAGCCCGTGTTGATGCCGTAGGCCGGCTCGCCCTTCGCGGCGATGTCGGCGACGGCTTTCGCGCCGGCGTCGATCTTCGCGAAGCTGGCCGGGTCGAGCGTCAGTTGCACGGATTCGCGTGCGATCTGGCGCAGTTGCGGGAGGGTCAGGTGGCCGGGGGTCAACGTAATCATGTGAGCAATCCTGTCTAGACAAGTTCGGAATGGATTGAAGTGTAGCCACGTCAACTTGTCTAGACAACCCGTTTTTCACTGATTTCGACTTGGGAGTTTCCCTGATGTCCGGCGCGGCCCGCCGGATCGGCCGGCGGGATCCAGCTCTTAACATATGTTGCAATAATTTTGTCTTTGGCAACATACGGATCGCCATTCGCCACCATTCGCCACGGAGACCCGCCATGCCCTTCCCGTCACGATTCGCCGCCCGGTTCGGCCGCCGCCTGCTCGTCGCCGCGTGCACGCTCGCGTGCGGCACCGCGCTCGCCGCCGAGCCGCTGTCCGGCACGCTCGACAAGATCCGGCAGAGCAACCTGATCTCGATCGGCCATCGCGAAACGTCGGTGCCGTTCTCCTATGTCGATGCAGGCGGCAAGGTGACCGGCTTCTCGCAGGACCTCTGCGACCGCGTGATCGCCGCGGTGAAGGCGCGCACCGGCAAGCCCGACCTCCAGGTGCGGTTCATCCCCGTCACGTCGCAGAACCGCATCCCGCTCGTGCAGAACGGCACCGTCGACCTCGAATGCGGCGTGACCACCAACCTCGCCGCGCGCCACGCGCAGGTCGCGTTCTCAACCACCTTCTTCGTCGCGACGACGAGGCTGCTCACGCGCACGACGTCGGGCATCCGCGACTTCCCCGACCTCGCCGGCAAGACGGTCGTGACCAACCAGGGCACGACGTCGGAACGCCTGCTGCGCAAGATGAACGAGGAAAAGAAGATGAACATGCAGATCATCAGCGCGAAGGACTATGGCGAAGGACGCCTCACGCTCGAATCGGGCCGCGCGGCCGCGTACATGATGGACGACGTGCTGCTCGCGGGCGTGCGCCAGCTTGCCGCGAAACCGGCCGACTGGCAGATCGTCGGCACGCCGCAGTCGTCGGAAGCCTACGGGTTCATGCTGCGCAAGGACGACCCGCAGTTCAAGGCGCTCGTCGACGGCGTGCTCGTGCAGTTGATGAAGCGCGGCGAGATCAATGCGCTGTACGACAAATGGTTCATGAAGCCGGTGCCGCCGAAGGGGCTGTCGTTCGACTTCCCGATGAGCGACGTGATCAAGGCGCGCTATGCGGCGCCGAACGATGCGCCGCTCGAGTGAGCGCCGCGTGTGGACGTGCGCTCACGCGCGCGTCCACGCAACGCACGCCGCATAGCCGGGCGCCGCGTCGAGCCACGCCGCGTCGAACGCCGCGACGCCGGCGGCAGGCGCGGCCGGCTCGACGATCGTCGTCCCGGGTGTCGCGGCATCGCGCGGCGGCACGACCGCGAACGCGCGCAGGCCGCCGACGATGCCCGTGCCGAGCGCCTTGAGCAACGCCTCCTTCGCGGACCACACGCGCATGAATTCGCTCGCGCGCACCGCGAGCGGCATGCCGTCGAGATACGCGACCTCGGCGGGTGCGCAGACTTCACGCGTCAGCGCGCGCCAGTCGGCTGCGCGGCTGCAGCCCTCGATATCGACGCCGACGCGCCCCGCCGGTGCCCACGCGATCAACGCATGATCGCCTGCGTGAGACACGTTGAAGTCGAGCGATACGCGATGCACGCGGTCCAGCGACGGCCGCTCCGATTCGTCGACGACGATCGCGACCGTGTGCGGCGCGATACCGAGCGCCGCGCCGAGCACGTCGCGCAACGCGGCGCGCGTCGCGGCGCTGCGCACCGCATCCTCGTGGCGCAGGAAGCGCGCGGCCCGCGCACGCTCGTCGTCGCCGAGCGCCGCATAGGCTGGCGACATCAGCGGCACGCGCCAGTCGAAATCGATCCGCACGACCCGCACGCCGGCACCGGACGCGGCAGCCGGCACGTCGAGCGCGTGCACGCGCCACGCACGGGGCGTTTCTGGCGGGGAAGCGGATTCGGACGGAATGGACATCGGCACGCGCAGCCTGTGCTGTGAGGGGAAACGTCCGATGTTAATCGATCGCACCGGCCAGCGACCGGCGCAGCGGGATCAGGAAGCGGATCGCGACAGCGCGACGCGTGGCGCGCGCCCCGTCACCCGTTCGCGACCACGCCCGCCACGCTGCTGGCCGTTACCGGCCCGCGCGACGCCGGATGAAGCGCATGCACCGCGCCCGGCGCATCGGCCGGCAGCACGCCGTGTTGCAGCCAGTACAGCGCGACGGGCCACAGCGTGTCGGTGAAGCGGCTGTGGAAAAACGCGAAATGCCCGATCGCGTCGACACCGATGTCGGCCGGCGCGATCCGCAGGTGCGTGACGTTGCTGCCCGTGTAGTAGCCGACCAGCCGCTCGATCGCGTCGACCGTGCCGAACGCGTCGTCGTCGATGCCGATCGCGAGCATCGGCGCAGACAGCCCTGCGAAGCGCGCGGGCAATGCCGCGCGGCTGACGTTACCGGCATCGAGCATGCCGCCGATGTAGCCGTCTTCGAAACGCGGCTGCGCGCGCGCCCACGACAGCGCGACCCCGCGCGGCGTGTCCTCCATCCAGCCGAGCCGCTTCGCGGGCACATAGCCGAACACGGCCGCGAGCGCGGGCATCGCGACATGCCACTTCCACCACATGCGGCGCCGCTCGGCCGGCAGGTAATCGCGCCAGTACGCATACTGCGCGCCGACGGTCACCGCATGCCGCACGTGCACGTTCGATGGTGCGAGCCCGAGCAGGCAGCCGCCGATGCTGTGCGCGACGACATCGAGCGGCTGGCCGGGAAACGCGTCGCGCGCATACTGCAACGCGGCTTCGCAATCGAGCCGCCCCCAGTCGAGCCAGTTTGCGTGCAGCTTCGCGAGGTGCGCGGGGCGCGAACCGCCGATGCCGCGATAGTCGTAGACGAGCACGTCGCGCCCCTGCGCGAACAGCCAGGCCGCGAAACGGAAGTAGTAGTCGCAGCGCACCGACGTCGCGCAATTGATGACCGTCACGGGCCGCACGGCGCCGCCGCCGCGATGGCGCCACACATGGCCACGCAATTCGTAACCGTCGGCCGCGCGCAGCGTCACGGGCTCCGGCGGCAATGCGCCCGCCGCGCGACCGCGCTGCGCTGCCCCGCTTCCTTCGTTCGAAATCGTCATCCTGTCTCCTGTCGGTCCGAGTTAGCGCTTTAGCGCTTACTCGGACCCCATGCTTCGCGGTCGGTCCGAGTTAGCGCTTTAGCGCTTACGCGGACCCCATGCTTCGCGGTCGGTCCGAGTTGGCGCTTTAGCGCTTACCCGGGCCCCATGCTTCGCGGTCGGCCCGAGTTGGCGCTTCAGCGCTTACCCGGACCCCATGCTTCGCGGTCGGTCCGCGCCCATCGCCAAGCCTCCATTGAACTTGACGCGTGCCGCGTTCTCAACCAATCTTGCTGCTCCGTTCGCATGAGTCACGCGCATGTCAACGCCTCTTGTCCGTCTTCCGTCGCTCGATCTCGTCCGCGGTTTCGTCGCGGTCGGCCGCCGCATGAGCATCACGCTCGCCGCACAGGATCTGTGCGTCACGCAGTCGGCGGTCAGCCGCCAGATCCATGCGCTCGAAGCGCACCTCGGCGTCGCGTTGCTGCAGCGCGGCTACCGGAAGATCGCGTTCACGCCGGAAGGCGAGCGGCTGTTCCGCGTCGCGGATGCGGCACTGCACGGCCTGCAGGACACCGTCGCGTCGCTCGCTGCCGCGCGCGAGCGCCAGCCCGTCACGATCACCGCGAGCATCGGCGTCACCGCGCTGTGGCTGTTGCCGCGGCTCGGCCGGTTGCAGGCACGCCTGCCCGCCATCGACCTGCGCGTCGCCGCGAACGACAAGGTACTCGATTTGCGCGCCGAAGGCATCGACCTGGGCATCCGCTATTGTCCGCGCGATCGCGCGCCGGCCGGCGCGCTGCGCCTGTTCGACGAGATCGTCGTCCCGGTCGCGCATCCCGCGCTCGCCACGCGGCCGGTCACGAGCGCGGCCGCGATCGCCGACCACGTGCTGCTCGAATTCGACGGGCCACCGCAACCGCAGCTCCAGTGGCACGCGCACCTGCATGCGGCCGGGCTCGGCGACGCGCGGCCGAAAGGCGTGCTGCGCTTCAACCAGTACGACCAGGTGATCCAGGCTGCGATCGCGGGCCAGGGCGTCGCGCTCGGCCGGCTCGCGCTCGTCGCGCCGATGCTCGCGGACGGTCGGCTCGCGGTGCTCGGGCCGCACACGCAGGCGCTGTCGGATACGTACGGCTACTGGCTGTTCCAGCACGATCCGGCCCCGCGCCGCGAAGTCGCCGATGTGCGCGACTGGATGCTCGCCGAAGCAGCCGAATGCGATGCGGCCATGCGCGCGCACGACACGACGTCGGCGGCGTAAGCCGGTGCAGGTTATCCGGCCGCACCCCGGCCGCGTGCGGCGCCTGCCGCTCCATCGCATTCCCCGCACGCATGCCAACCTGACCGAATGATCGCTTGAGCGGCACCGGGCGCGATCGTCTAATCGGATCGAGCGCGGCCGTTTCGCCGCGTACCTTCATCCGGAGACACGCATGACCCCGATCGAGCAGGAAGTCCGACGACGCTGGCTGCCCGTCCTGGCCGGCGGCCTGATCATGGGCGTCGCGCTCGGGATCCGCCATGTGCAGGGCCTGTTCCTCGCGCCCGTCTCGCTCGACCACGGCTGGTCGCGCGAAGCGTTCGGGCTCGCACTGGCGCTGCAGAACCTGATCTGGGGCGTCGCGCAGCCGTTCACGGGAATGATCGCCGACCGCTTCGGCTCGGTGCGCGTGATCGTCGCCGGGATGCTGCTGTATGCGGTCGGGCTCGTCACGATGGCGCAGGCAGCCACGACCGGCCTGTTCACCGTCGGCGCCGGGCTCGTGATCGGCATCGCGCTGTCGGGCTCGGCGTTCGCGTCGATCTACGGCGCGCTGAGCCGCCTGTTTCCGCCCGACCGGCGCGGCTGGGCGCTCGGCGTCGCGGGCGCGATCGGCGGGCTCGGCCAGTTCTGCATGGTGCCCGTCGCGCAGGAACTGATCGGCGGCATCGGCTGGCGGCTTGCGTTCATCGCGCTGGCGCTCGTCGCGGCGCTGCTCGCACCGCTCGCCGTGCTGCTGCGCGATCGCCCCGCGCAGGCGGTCGCCGCCGCCGGCCCCGACCAGTCGATCGGCGAAGCCGTGCGCGAGGCCTTCGCGCATCGCGGCTTCTGGCTGCTGAACGCGGGCTTCTTCGCGTGCGGCTTCCAGCTCGCGTTCATCGCGACCCACCTGCCCGCGTACCTGCTCGACCACGGGCTGCCGGCGCGCCACGCGAGCATCGCGCTCGCGCTGATCGCGCTGGCCAACGTGGCCGGCACCTATGCATGCGGCCACCTCGGCGGGCTGCTGCGGCGCAAGTACGTGCTGTCGGTGTTGTACCTCGTGCGTGCGCTCGCGATGACCGCATTCGTCGCCGTGCCGCTGTCGCCCGCGAGCGTGTACGTCTTCGCGGCCGTGATGGGGTTCACGTGGCTCGGCACGGTGCCGCTGACGAACGGCGTGATCTCGCAGGTGTTCGGCGTGCGCTACATCGCGACGCTGTTCGGCTTCGTGTTCTTCGGACACCAGCTCGGCAGCTTCTTCGGCGTCTGGCTCGGGGCGGTCGTCTACGACGCGACGCACTCGTACATGCCGCTGTGGATCGGCTCGATCGCGCTCGGCGTGCTCGCGGCGCTGCTGCATCTGCCGATCGACGACGCGCGCGTCGCGCGACCCGCATCGGGCAACACGGCATGGGCCTGATCCGCGCGGCGCTGACGGCCGGCATGCTCGCGTTCGTCACATGGTGCGGCGCGGCCTACTTCGATCCGGACATCGCGTATGCGCTGCTCGAACACGTCGCGTTCTGCAACTGACGCGGCAAATCGTGCCGCCAGGGTTGACCGTCAGCGGCGCTTCGGCAACGCGGCCAGCGCATCGAGCGCGCGGGCACGCGCGGCCGCATGCTCGACGAGCGGCTCCGGATAGTCGATGCCGAGCCGCACGCCGGCAGCCTCGCGTTCCAGCGGCGACGCTTCCCACGGCGCATGGATCGACGCGTTGTCGAGGCCCGCGAGTTCAGGCACCCAGCGCCGCACGTATGCGCCGTCCGGGTCGAACTTCTGCCCCTGCGCGACCGGATTGAAGATGCGGAAGTACGGCGCGGCATCGGCACCGCAGCCGGCCACCCACTGCCAGCTCGCCGCATTGTTCGCCGGGTCCGCATCGACCAGCGTGTCCCAGAACCACGCTTCGCCCGCGCGCCAGTCGAGCAGCAGATGCTTGATCAGGAACGATGCGACGACCATCCGCACGCGGTTGTGCATCCAGCCGGTCGCCCACAGCTCGCGCAGGCCCGCATCGACGAGCGGATAGCCGGTCAGCCCGCGCTGCCATGCGCGCAGCGCGGCGGGATCGTCACGCCACGGCATCGCATCGAACTGCGCGCGGAAGTTGTCGGTCGCGAGCGCCGGGAAGTGATACAGCAGCGTGTAGCTGAATTCGCGCCAGCCGAGCTCGCTCAGGAATTTGTCGGCGTCCGCGGCATACGCCGCGCCACCTGCATGCGCGGCGGCCTGCACCGCGTGCCATACCTGTCGCGGCGACACGTTGCCGAAGCGCAGGAACGGCGACAGCCGGCTCGTCGCGGGGCGGTCGGGATGGTCGCGCGCGTCCGCATAGCCAGCAAGCGCGGTCGTCAGGAATACGTCGAGTTGCGCGTGCGCGCCGGTTTCGTCAGGCGCGGGCCAAGCGTCGCGCAGGCCGCCTGCCCAGTCCGGCGCATGCGGCAGCAGCGCGAGCGCGTCGAGCGCCAGCGCACGGTCGCGCACGGCTTTGGGCCACGAATGAAACGCGATCCGCTCGGGTTCCGGCAGCGGCGCGGTGACAGTGCGATCGCGGCGCGCCGCCCGCCAGTACGCCGTGAACACCTGGTACGGCCCGCCGCTGCCCGTCAGCACCTCCCACGGCTCGTTCAGCAGGCTGCCGTTGCAGCTCTCGACCGTGACGCCGCGCGCCTTGAGCGACGCCTTCAGCGCCGCGTCGGCATCGCGCTGCGGCTGTGCATAGCGGCGGTTCCAGTACACGGCTTGCGCGCCCGTATCGTGCGCGACGCGCTCGATCTCGCGCTGCGCGTCGCCGCACAGCAGCAACAGGCGTCCGCCATGGCGCGCGAGTGCGGCATCGAGTCCGGCGAGCGAACCGTGCAGCCACCAGCGTGCCGCGCCGCCGAGCGGGCGCCCTGCGCCGTCGCCGGTGTCGTCGACGAATACACAGACGAGCGGCCGGCCCGACTCGACCGCGCGCGTCAGCGCGGGCTGGTCGGTCACGCGCAGATCGTCGCGGAACCAGACGATCGCGGGAGCAACGGACGACTTGGCGGGCACGGGCACCTCGATGACGAAAGCGGAGGAAGACGCGTATTGTCGCGGCTGCGCCGCGCGGTGTCGACGTTCGACGCGCCGACGGTCGCGGCAATCGCACCGCCTTGCCCGGTGAAACGCCTTAGTCCATTCCGACGATTCTCCGCCGCGTGCGCCGGCCTACGCTCGATGTCGGGTGCCCCGCGCTGCGCTGCGCGGCCCGACCTGCACCCGTCGCGCGCGCCGGCCGATACCGGCGCGACTCCTTCCGACCGCTGCGCCGCCTCAGGCCACCCGCGCGCGCAGCCTCATCCGATACGCCGCCATGACCAAACCCTCGAATCTCGTCACCTCGATCACCGTCGACATCGACGCACCGGCCTCCGTCGTGTGGGAAGTGCTGACCGACTTCCCGCGCTATGGCGAATGGAATACGTTTTGCGTCGGCTTCGAAACGACCGGCAAGCTCGGCGATTTCGTGCACATGCAGATTCGCATTCCGGGCACGGAGACCGTGATTCCCGTCAGCGAAATCCTCGTCGCCTGCGAGCCCGAGCGGCTGCTGTCGTGGGAGCAGCGCCCGACCGACGACAACAAGGACGCCGCGCGCCGCGACCAGTACATCGACGCGATCGGCGAGCAGCGCTGCCGCTATTTCACGACCGACCAGTTCCTCGGCGTCAACGCGGACACGATCATGCAGCAACACGGCGCCTGGGTGAAACAGGGATTCGACCAGTGCGCACGTGACGTGAAACAGCGCGCCGAAGCACTGCATGCGGCACGCAAGCGCAAAAGCGCGTGACCGGGAGCGGCCGATGCCCGATCTGCAAACGCTGTCAGACCACCACGACATCCGCGAGCTGGTCGTCGCGTATTCGAGCGCGATCGATGCGCGCGACTTCGACGCGCTCGACGCCGTGTTCACGCCCGACGCGGCGATCGACTACCGCGCGATGGGCGGCATTGCCGGCCGCTACCCGGACGTGAAGGCGTGGCTGCGCACCGTGCTGCCGCAGTTTCCGCAGTACCAGCACATGGTCGGCAACCTGTCGATCCGGCTTGATGGCGACACCGCGCGCGGCCGCACGATCTGCTTCAATCCGATGGAAGTGGTGCTGCCGGACGGCGGGACGCAGGTGATGTTTCTGGGGCTGTGGTACGTCGACCGGTTCGTCCGTACCGCGCGCGGCTGGCGCATCGCCGAACGCGTCGAGGAGCGTTGCTATGGCTACAACGTGCCGGCCGCGCTCGCGGGCGCGACCGGCTGAACCAGTCAGGACGCGCGCATCGTGCGATGGCCGCACGGTGCGCGCATGGCCGGCCGCTGCGTCAATCGAGCCGGAACGCCGCCTCGAAACGCTCGGCGAACGCGTCGAACTCGGCTTCCGGCAGATGGTTGATACCGCCCGCGCGCTTGCGCCCGCCGCCGGTCGCAAAGCCGCGGCAGAACTCGTCGGCGCCGAGCGGCCGGCCGTCGGGCACGCGCACACTGACGACGAGCCCGCCGTCCGCGCGCGGCGACAGCACCGCGAGCGCCGCATGCGGCGCATTGCGCATCCGTTCGTTCGCAAGCATGCCCGTCGCGCGTCGCGCCCATGGATGGTCCGGCATCCGGACCAGCGTCGCGCCCGGCACCTCGCGCAGCGGCGCGAGCGCGCACGCGCGCGCCATGTCGTCACGGTAACCGTCGCGCAGCGCGGCAAACACGTCGGTCCCGCGCACGAAATCGAGCGGCTCGGCGCAGGGCAGCATCGCGTCGGCGAGCGCCGCCGGATCGAAGTGCAGATCGCCGACGCACTCGCCGTACGCGTTGTAGTTCAGGTAGAGCCCGAGTTCGGCGAGCGTGCAGCGCTCGGCCTCGTCGATCCCGTGCTCGCGCGCGAGCGCGTCGCCGAGCGCCGGCAGCTCGTCGCCGAATGCTGCAGCGATCGCCCAGCGCACATGCCGGCCGCCGAGATGGCGGTTCACGATCACACTCGTGCAAACATCGGCCGCCGTATCGATATGCGCGTCGAAACGCGGATCGTCGGGCAGCTCGCCCGCGAAGTGATGGTCGAAATAGCGGACCGTCGCGCCGTCGCGCAGCAGCCGTGCACATGCGTCGCGGTTCTGGTCGTGCGACACGTCGAGCACGGTGACGATGTCGCCCGCGTGTGCGTCGATCCGCTCGAGCAGCTTGATGTCGCGCTTCACGCCGGTCACGAGCGTGCCGTGGACGCGCTCCGCGAGCCGCAGCTGCTGAAGCGCGCACAGGCCGTCGGCGTCGCCGTTGAACGCGAAAAAATGCCGCGCGTGTTGGTTGTCCTGCATGATCCGTTGCTCCATCGTCAAGGCATGAAATCGCCGCCGTTCGCGTCGAGCGTCGCGCCCGTCACCGCGTTCGCGTAGTCGGACGCGAGAAACAGCGCCGCGCGCGCGCAATCGTCGTCGGTCGGCAGCTTCGCGAGCGCAATATTAGACGCGATCGGCGCAATGATCTGCTCTTCCGTCATTCCGTATTCGGCGGCCGCCTGCCGGAAATACGTCTGCGTCGGCACGCCCCACATCCAGCCCATGTGGATGCTGTTCGCGCGAATGCCGTGCACGCCGAGCTCGCGTGCCAGGTATTTTGCCGCAACCGACAGCGCCCCCTTCGATACAGCGTAGCCGCCCTCCCCTGCAAACGGCTTGCGGGTCGCCTGCGTGTTGATCATCACGATCGCGCCGCGCTGCTGCCGCTTCATGTGCGGCACGACTTCCTGCGTCAGCGCCATCGTACCGAACACGTTGGTGTCGAACACCGCGCGCCAGCCGTCGAGGTCGGCTTCTTCCATCGGCTCCGGAAACGTGCCGTGCACGAACGCGCTGTTCACGAGCGCGTCGATCCGGCCGAAGCGCTCGACGGCCCGCGTCGCAAGCTGCCGGCATTGCGCGCGGTCGGTGATGTCGGTCTTCACTTTCAGCACGTCGCAATCGACGCCGAGCGCGCGGATCCGCGCTTGCGCGTCGTCGAGCTTTTCCATCGTGCGCGCGGCAACGACCACGCCGCGCGCGCCTTCGCGTGCGGCCTCGACCGCGAGCTTCACACCGAGCCCCGGCCCGATCCCGGAAATCACGACGATCTTGTCTTTCAGCAACATGGGTTGTCTCCTGGTTGTCGTTCGTCTCGCGGGCGCGGCCGTCAGCCGGCCGCCCGCAGGTGCCGCGCGCGATACGCGGCGAAGTCGTGCGCGAGCTGCGCGTCGGTGAAGCCGAAGCGCGCGATCGAATAGTCGTGCGCGGCGCGCTTGTCGCGGCCGTTACGCGCCATCCAGTCGGTCATCGCCGCGCGCTGCGCGGCGTCGAGCGGCATGCCGGCAAACGCATACACGGCCTCGGCAACGCCGAGCGGATTCGACACCGTGTCCTCGAATCGCACGTCGAGGAACCGGTCGGCCGGCAGCGCGTCGCGCGCCACCATCGCCGCGCCGATCGCGCGCGCCATTCCCGCGTTCCACTGCGCGCCGACGGCGAGCGGATCGGGATCGTCGGCATACATCTGCCACAGCGTGTGCGCCATGCTCGCCATCGACGGAATCGTCTGCGCGGGATCGCGGTGCGTGAGCACGACCTGCGCGCGCGGAAACACGCGGCACAGCACGTCGATCGCATGCAGGTGCTGCGGCGTCTTCAGCAGCCAGCGCTGCGCCGGCGCAACGCCGCGCCGCGCCTTCTGCCACTGCAGGAACTGCAGCATCCGCTTCAGGTACGTGTAGACCGGCGTGAGATCCTGCCGCGCGAGCCACGCCGTGTAGCGCGGAACGTTCGCGTACGAATCCATCGCGCACACGAACGAATGCTCCATCAGCATGAACTCCTCGTCGGCGAGCATCGCATCGAGCGGATGGATCGTCAGGATCTGCGGAATGCAGTCGACCATCATCGCGACCTCGGCCTGCGCGCGCGCGATGCGCACGGCCGGCGCGTCGAGCGTCTCGCCCGCGAGCGGCGCCGGGTAGCGTGTCTCCCACCATGCGGCCGAATGAAAGCGTGGATCGACGGCCAGCAGCCGCTGCAGCAGCGTCGTACCCGTGCGCGGCAGGCCGACGATCACGAGCGGATCGTCGATCGCGATGTCCGCAATCTCCGGATGACGCCCGAAGTAATCCTCGACGACGAGCCGGTTCACGAGCTGGCCGACGAGTTTCTCGCGCATCATCTGCGCGCCGCGTGCGGACAGCTTCGCTTCGTCGATCAGCGATTCGCACATCACGTCGAGCGCCTCGCGATACGGCCCGTCGCCGAACGCGGCGAGCCCGCCCGTGCGCGACACGGCCTCGGCGATCAGTCCGTCGGGAGCCAGCAGCGTGCGAATCTGGTCGAGCGGCGCGTTCATGCGGCCTCCTTCAGCGTGGCGAGCTTCACGACGCGCGTGCGCGGATGCACCGGTTGCGCCGCGCCGACCCAGCGCCAGCAGATCGTGCCGGTGCGATGTCCGGCCGTATCGAGCCAGTTCGCGTCGTGCGGCCGCGCGGCCGCGACGACGACCGTCACGCCGCCGTCGGCGTTCAACCGTGCGCTGTGCTTGTTCACGCAGATGTCGAAGTGCCGGTAGTCGAGCGACTCCATCCAGTAGTTGTTGAGCTGTACGTTCCAGAAGTCGCAGTCGGGCACCGTGTCGACGTCGATCACGAGCGCCTCGTCGTCGGCCAGCGCCCAGCACGAGTGGTAGTAGTAGATGTTCGGGTCGCCGCCAACCGACTGGCACAGCGCCTGGTCGGCGGGCGGCAGCGCGTTCACGTGCGACTGGTAGCTCGCCGCCCAGTCCGCGAACAGCTTCGACGTCTGCTCGACGAATTGCGCGGCGCGCGTGAGGCCGCCCTGCAGCACGAGCGGATCGAGCGGCGCCGGCCGGTCGCCGGCGCCGATGCGCTCGATCTTCAGTTGCGCAGGCGTTTCCGTGCGCCGGTCGAGGAAGGTCTGGCGCACGAGCAGCGCGTTCGTGCCCGGCTCCATGCGCACCCAGTTGCCCGCGCGCGGCGTCTCGCCCAGCATGATCTCGAAGCTGCCGTCCGGTGCGATCTCGAGCTGCTTCGCGTCGAGAAAGCCCGTCTGCAGCATCTTGCCGTCGGTTTCGTAGCCGCCCTTCTGCGTGCCGAAGCTCAGGTACGCGACCGTGCCGCGCCGCCCCGTCACGCGATATTCGCAGCGTCCGTCGAGCCGCGCGTACTGGTACAGGTTGTCGGGATTGTCCGCGCCGATCTTCGCGGTCTCGTGCGACGGCGAGAAAAAGCCGGGCCACGCGCCGTCCGCGAACTCGACGTGCATTTCGAGCGCGATGCGCATCAGCCGGCTCAGGTAGCGGAAGCCTTCCGCGCGTGTCAGCGGATCGTCCGGCGCTTCGGCGCGCAGGATCTGTTGTCCGCTGCGTTTCAGGGTGTCGCAGAAATCGGCCCAGGTCTGGCCCGAAAGCAATTGCGTGGCACGTGTGTCGTCCGTCATGTGTCGTCTCCGCCGATGGTCGAGCGCTCACCTTAAGCGCCGCCGCCGCGCGCCACTTCGTCCGGGTGGACTAAGGAAAGATCCGCTCCGCCGCCGCAGGCCGGTTTAGTCCACCCGGACGAAGAGCGGCATGCCGCTCGCTCGATACCGTTGGCGTCATGCACGAAACGCCGCACATGTCGCGCGGCACCGGCATGAAACAAGGAGACGAACGATGTTGACCCACTTGGAGCGGCTGGAGGCCGAAAGCATCCACATCATGCGCGAGGTGGTGGCCGAGAGCGAGAACCCGGTGATGCTGTATTCGATCGGCAAGGACAGCTCGGTCATGCTGCATCTCGCGATGAAGGCGTTCTACCCGGCGAAGCCGCCCTTTCCGCTGCTGCACGTCGATACGACGTGGAAATTCCGCGAGATGATCGCGTTTCGCGACGAGACGGCCGCGCGCCTCGGCCTCGACCTGCGCGTACACATCAACCCCGAGGGCGTCGCGAACGACATCAACCCGTTCACGCACGGCTCGGCCGTGCACACCGACGTGTGGAAGACCCAGGGGCTCAAGCAGGCGCTCGATCACTACGGCTTCGACGCCGCATTCGGCGGCGCGCGCCGCGACGAGGAGAAATCGCGCGCGAAGGAACGCATCGTGTCGCTGCGCTCGGAACAGCACCGCTGGGACCCGAAGCGCCAGCGCCCCGAACTCTGGTCGCTGTACAACGCGCGCAAGCGCAAGGGCGAAAGCCTGCGCGTGTTTCCGATCTCGAACTGGACCGAGCTCGACATCTGGCAGTACATCCAGCTTCACGACATTCCGATCGTGCCGCTCTACTACGCGAAGGAGCGGCCCGTCGTCGAACGCGACGGCGCGCTGATCATGGTCGACGATGAACGATTGCCGCTGGGCGACGGCGAGCAGCCGCAGATGCGCAAGGTGCGCTTTCGCACGCTCGGCTGCTATCCGCTGACGGGCGCGATCGACAGCGATGCGACGTCGCTCGACGACATCCTGCAGGAGATGCGCGAGACGCGCACATCCGAGCGTCAAGGACGACTGATCGACAGCGATTCGGCCGGTTCGATGGAAAAGAAGAAACAGGAGGGATATTTCTGATGGCACACGTACTCATTGCGCCCGACGAGCTCGCGCGCCACACCCCCGAAGCGCCCGCGACCGGCGACGCGCCCACGCAAACCCAGGACCTGCTGCGGTTCATCACCTGCGGCAGCGTCGACGACGGCAAGAGCACGCTGATCGGCCGCCTGCTGTACGAGTCGAACATGCTGTTCGACGACCAGCTCACGCAGCTCGAAGCCGATTCGAAGAAGGTCGGCACGCAAGGCGGCGAACTCGATTTCGCGCTGCTCGTCGACGGCCTGTCGGCCGAACGCGAGCAAGGGATCACGATCGACGTCGCGTACCGCTTCTTCGCGACCGCACGACGCAAGTTCATCGTCGCCGATACGCCGGGCCACGAGCAATACACGCGCAACATGATCACCGGCGCGTCGACCGCCGATCTCGCGGTGATCCTGATCGATGCGCGCAAGGGCGTGCTCACGCAGACGCGCCGCCACAGCCATCTCGTCGCGCTGATCGGCATCAAGCGCGTCGTGCTCGCGATCAACAAGATGGATCTCGTCGACTACGACCAGGCCGTGTTCGACCGCATCGACGCCGACTATCGCGCGTTCGCGGCCGAACTCGGGCTCGCGGACATCGTCAGCATCCCGATGTCGGCGCTGCGCGGCGACAACGTGATCGCGCCCAGCGCACGCATGCCGTGGTACGCCGGAGCGTCGCTGATGCAGCATCTCGACCACCTGCCGCTCGCCGCGCGCGTGACGCGCGACGAACCGTTCCGGCTGCCCGTGCAGTGGGTCAACCGCCCGCACCTGAACTTCCGTGGTTATGCGGGCAGCATCGCGTCGGGCGAGATCCGCGTCGGCGAGCGCGTGCGCGTGCTGCCGTCCGGCAAGGAGAGCCGTGTCGCATCGGTGATCACGCAAAGCGGCGACAGCGACATCGCGCACGCCGGCGACGCAGTGACGCTCACGCTCGCCGACGAGATCGACATCAGCCGCGGCGACATGATCGCGCGCGCCGATGCCCCGCCGGAAGTCGCCGACCAGTTCGAGGCGACACTCGTGTGGATGCACGACGAGCCGATGCTGCCCGGCCGCCCGTATCTCGTGAAGCTCGGCACGCAGACGGTCGGCGCGACCGGCGCGACGCCGAAGTACAAGATCGACGTGAACACGCGCGAGCATCTCGCCGCGCGCACGCTCTCGCTCAACGAGATCGGCGTGTGCAACCTGAGCTTCGACCGGCCCGTCGCGTTCGATCCGTACGACCGCAACCGTCATACGGGCGGCTTCATCGTGATCGACCGCTTCACCAACGACACGGTCGGCGCCGGGATGCTGCACTTCGCGCTGCGCCGTGCGCACAACGTGCACTGGCAGGCCGTCGACGTCGATCGCGACGCGCGCGCGGTACAGAAGGCCCAGACGCCGCGCATCGTGTGGCTGACGGGGCTGTCGGGCGCCGGCAAGTCGACGATCGCGAACCTCGTCGAGAAGCGGCTGCACGCGCTCGGCAAGCACACGTACCTGCTCGACGGCGACAACGTGCGGCACGGACTCAATCGCGATCTCGGCTTCACCGAGGCCGATCGCGTGGAGAACATCCGGCGCGTTGCCGAAGTCGCGCGGCTGATGCTCGACGCGGGGCTCATCACGCTCGTGTCGTTCATCTCGCCGTTCCGCGCGGAACGCGAGATGGCGCGTGCGCTCGTCGGTCCCGACGAGTTCGTCGAAGTGTTCGTCGACACGCCGCTCTCGGTCGCCGAGGAGCGCGATCCAAAGGGCCTGTACAAGAAGGCGCGGCGCGGCGAGCTGAAGCACTTCACGGGCATCGACTCGCCGTACGAGCCGCCCGCGCAGCCCGAACTGCGCGTCGACACGGTGGCCGAGTCGCCGGAGGAAGCCGCCGACCGCATCGTCGCGTACCTGCTGCGCGAGCGCGCGGCGTGAGCGCCGCAGGCGGGCGGCCCGATGGTTGCCCGCCTGCCCGCGTCGCCTACTCCGTTCGGATGACGCGGGCCGCCAGCCGGCCGGTATGCTGGTCCGGGAACCCTTCATCCCGACCAAGGAGAACACGAGCATGCGGATCGCGCTGGCGCCCGGCGATACGGCCACGCACGACGGCTTCGACGACGCGGCCTGGACGGCACGCGAACTCAGCGCGTGGCTCGGGCTCGTCTATCAGGGGCCGTCGGAAGCGACGCCGTGGGCCGGCTTTCTCGAAGCGGCTCGCGTGCGGCTCGACGCAAGCTTCACGACGCTCGTGCTGCGCAATCCGGGCGGCGCACGGCACGGGCTCATCATCAACGCGTCGACGCACGGCCCGCTGCTGCCCGGCGAGCCGTCGTACAGCGAGCAGTTCTATGCGCTGTGCCCGTTTCTCGACCAACCGCCTGGCCAGGTCTTCACGGCCGACCGGCTGTTCGGCGAAACCGCATGGCGCGCGCACGACTTCTACCGGCAGTATCTGCAGCCGCTCGACCTGCGCTACATCCTCGGCGCGAACCTGCGCGGCGAACGCGGCGTCGAGTGCGCGTTCTTCGTGAGCCGCGCACACGGCAGCCGCGATTTCGACGCCGCCGAGCGCGCGCAGGTCGCGACGCTGCTGCCGCACCTGCAGCGCGCGGTCGAACTCCATGCGGCATTCGACGTGCTCGATGCCGAACGCGCGCTGTACGCGGGCACCGTCGACCGGCTCGATGTCGGCACCGCGATCGTCGACGAGGACGGCCGCGTGATCAAGCGCAACCGCATCGCCGAACGGCTGATCGAGCAGCAGGACGGGCTGTGCGTGCGCCAGGAGCGGCTCCACGCATCGTGCCCGCTCGACGAGCGCCGGCTGCAGAAGGCGCTGCAGGCCGCGCTCGAGCATTTCCGCGCAGGCGCGCTCACGCGCATCGAGGCCACCACGCTGTCGCGCCCCGGCGGCGCAATGCCGCTGAGCGTGCTGCTGCGCCCGCTCGCGCCCTACCGCGGCGCCGAGGACCGCCAGCACCGGCCGGCCGTCGCGGTGTTCGTGCGCGATCCCGCGTCGTCGCCGCAGACGTCGCGCGACATGCTGCACCGGCTGTTCCGGCTCACGCCGATGGAGACCGAGATCGCGCTGCTGCTCGTCGACGGGCTGACGCTCGACGAAGCGGCCGCCGCGACTGGCATCACGAAGAACACCGCCCGCGCGCACCTGCGCGGCATCTTCGCGAAAACGGGCGCGACGCGGCAGGCCGTGCTCGTGAAGACGCTGCTCAACAGCGTCGTGTCGATGGCGTAGCGACCAGCGGCCAGGCGCCGGTTGGCCGGCGCTATCTCGGCTCATGTCATACGTCATCAGACATTGACGATCGTCACACCGGTTGCGTGAAATTCCCCAATATTTGAACTATTTTCGGGTAAACCCGCGACGTCTTCATCCGCACTCAGGCGTACCATGTCATACGACGACATACTACATAGATTGCTACCCAGACGCCGACGCGGGCCGCCGCCCCGTCCGCCGCCCGATCGGAGACACCCTTGAACCCGCCCTCGTCCGCCCTCCCCGGCCGCGACCCGCTCGCGTCCGCCGTCTCGAAAGTGAAGTGGCACGTGCTGCCGCTCGTGCTGATCATGTTCATCGCGAACTACATCGACCGCGTGAACGTCGGCTTCGTCGATCGCCACCTCGAAGCGTCGATCGGCATCGGCGCAGCCGCGTACGGGCTCGGCGCCGGGCTGTTCTTCGTCGGCTATGCGTTGTTCGAAGTGCCGTCGAACCTGTTGATGCAGCGCTATGGCGCACGCGTGTGGCTCGCCCGCATCATGGCGACGTGGGGCATCGTCGCGGCCGCGATGGCGTTCGTGTGGAACGACACGTCGTTCTACACGCTGCGCTTCCTGCTCGGCGTGGCCGAGGCCGGTTTCTTCCCCGGCGTCGTGCTGTACCTGTCGCAATGGCTGCCGCCGCAGGAGCGCGGCAAGGCGATGGCGATCTTCCTCGGCGGCTCGGCGTTCGCGTCGGTGCTGTCCGGGCCCGTGACGGGCGCGCTGCTGTCGATCCGCGGCTTCGGCCTCGAAGGCTGGCAGTGGATGTTCCTGATCGAAGGGCTGTTCTCGGTCGCGCTGTGCGGCGCGAGCTGGCTGCTGCTGAAATCGCACATCCGCGACGCGACGTGGCTCACGGCCGAAGAACGCACGGCGCTGCAGAACGCGCTCGACGAGGAACGCGCGGCGCGCGACATGCGCTCGAACGTGCCGGTGCGCGCCACCGCGCTGCTGCGCGATCCGCAGATCGTGCTGTTCTGCTTCCTGTACTTCTCGATCCAGCTGACGATCTACGCGGCCACGTTCTGGCTGCCGACGATCATCCGCAAGATGGGCGGCCTCACCGATTTCCAGGTCGGCCTGTACAACACGATTCCGTGGATGATCGCGATCGGCGCGATGTACGGCTTCGCGTTGCTGTCGTCGAAGTGGAAGCATCCGCAGCGCTGGCTGGCGTGCGCGCTCGTGCTCGCTGCGTGCGGGTTGTTCGCGTCGACGTCGCACGATCCGGTGTGGTCGTTCGCGTCGATCTGCTTCGCCGCGCTCGGCTTCAAGGCCGCGTCGTCGCTGTTCTGGCCGATCCCGCAAGGCTATCTCGACACGCGCGTGGCCGCGGCCGTGATCGCGCTGATCAACTCGGTCGGCAACCTCGGCGGCTTCGTCGCGCCGACGGCGTTCGGCTATCTGAAGCAACATACGGGTTCGATCACGGGCGGCCTGTATGCGCTCGCGATCGCTTCGCTCGTCGCCGCGGCCGCCGCGCTGTTCGCGCGCACGCACCGGCGCAGCGATCCGCCGCGCGGCCTGCCGGCCGACGAATCCTTCACGAACGCCTCGATGCTCCGCCATGCCGAACACTGACCGCCTGACCGTCGTCGTCTCGAATGCCGCCGACGGCGACCTCGCCACGTTCTCCCTCGCCGGCGACGGCACGCTCGCGCCGCTCGCCCGCTACCCGGCCGCCGACGTCGCGATGCCGATCGCCGTGCAGGCCGACCGCGCACGGCTTTACGTCGCGACCCGCGGCGAACAGCCGACGATCGTCGCCTTCCGCATCGCCGTCACGGGTGCGCTCGCACGGATCGGCACGACCGCGATCGACGCGAGCCACGCGTACCTGTCGCTCGACCGCAGCGGCCGCTGGCTGCTCGGCGCGTCGTACGGCGGGAATTCGCTGAGCCTCTACGACGCCGCGCGCATCCGCGACGGCGACGGTACGCCGCTGCAGGTCGCGGGCGGCATCGCGAACGCCCACTCGGTGATCGTGTCGCCGGACAACCGTTTCGCGTACGTCAGCTCGCTCGGCTCGGACCGCGTGTTCGGCTTCGCGCTCGTCGAGGATGCGGCCGGCCTGCGTGCGGTCGAGCACGGCGAAACGCGCGTGCCGACCGGTTTCGGCCCGCGTCACCTGCAGTTCGCGGATGACGGCCGAACGCTCATCGTCGTCAGCGAATTCCAGGCCACGCTCGCGACCTTTGCACGCGACCCCGGCACCGGCCGGCTCGGCGATGCGCACGTGAGCCCGCGCCATCCGGCCGTCGCCGAACTCGCGCAGGGCCATGCGCGGCCGCCCGCGCCCGCCGAGCCTTCCGTCTGGGCCGCCGACCTGCACCTGACGCCCGACGAACGCTTCGCGTATGTCAGCGAGCGGACGTCGAGCCGCCTGCTCTGCTATCGCCGCAACGAAAACGGGGCGTTCGAACCCGCACACGCGACGGCGACCGAGACGCAGCCGCGCGGGTTCGCGATCGATCCGTCGGGACGCTGGCTCGTCGCCTGCGGCGAACAGTCGGAACACGTGGCGGTGTACGCGATCGCGCCGGACGACGGTGCGCTGACGCCGCACGCGCGCGTGCCGGGCGGACGCGGCGCGAACTGGATCGCGATCGTCTGAGAAAGGGAAACGCGGGGCTTGACTCGGCAGGCCCGCCACGCTGGCCGGTGCACGCCCGCGTTCAGCGCCGCTCGCTCGGCGCGACGCCCGTCCAGCGCTTGAATGCGCGCGTGAAATTGGCGCGGTCCGTATAGCCGACGCGCGCCGCGATCTCGTCGACCGGCAGGCGCGTGCCTTCGAGCAGCCGCAGCGCGTCGCGCAACCGGATCTCGTCGAGCAGCGCCGAATAGGTCGCACCGTAATCGGCGAGCTTGCGCTTGAGCGTGCGCGCCGACACATGGAGTTCGCGCGCGACGTCGTCGACCGACGGATAACCGTCGTCGCCGCAGATCAGCAGGTTGCGCACGCGCTCGACGATGCTCTCCGCATAACCGAGCCGCGCGAGTTCGGCCTCGCACTGCTGCACGATCATCTGCGCGGTCTGCGCGTTCGCGGTGCCGATCGGCTCGTCGAGCAGCGCGGCGTCGCAACGGATGCGGTTCGCGCTCGCGTCGAAATGGCAGCGCGGCAGCCGCGCGCGATAACGCTCGAACCACGGCGGCTCGGGCCATTCGAAATGGAGTTCGGCGCGCGACTGCAGCGTGCGGCCCGGCGCCGGATACAGCAGCGAATTGAACAGGATCGCGGTCTCGACCAGGAAGTTCTCGACCGCGAACTGGCGCAGCCGGCCGAGCGGAAACGCTTCGAGCACGTCGATGTCGACGATGCCGTCGAGCTGCGCGAGCCGCACCGAGAAAAACGGCACGCGCGTCGGCAGGTAGCGGATGCCGAGCGCGATCGCCTCGCCGAGCGTCGCGCAGCTCATCAGCCCGAAACCGATCAGCCCCGCTTTCGTCAGGCTGCTGCGCAGGCCGATCTCGATCGCGATCGACGGATCGTCCGTCGCGTCGAGCAGGTTGAACACGATCGCCGCCTGCTGCAGCGGCGTGATGCGCGCATCGGGCTGCGCGAGCCGGTCGCGCTCGACGCCCGAGCCGGCAAGAATGCGGCCGCCGTCGATGCCGCGCTCCTCGGCCAGCATCAGCATGAACAGCGCATACGCGGACGACACCGTCGCCTTGTTCAACTGGCGCGCGGCATCCGGGACGGACAGGACCATGCGGCGGACTCCGGAACGGTTTCGGCGGATTGTAGCGTCGCTGGCCCGCAATGACACCATGGCGGCCCTCTACCCCGGCGGCCAACGTGGCCCGAAATGACACCGTCATTGGCACCGGCGGCCCTCGCATGCGGTCCGGTGGGCGCCTATGCTTGTCACATCGGCATTGCGCCCTACTCTTTCCGCACGGATTCCGGTCGATGAGCCAACCCGCACGAACCGTCTTTCGCCACGACGCAGACAAGGTCGCGTACGTCCGCCGCGAGGTCAACGCCGCGAGCGATGCGATCCGCGCGCGCTTTCCGCTGCTCGACAACCAGAACCTCGTCGGCGCGACCGTGATGGCCGTGTCGGTGAGCGCGATGCTCGCGATCGCGTGGCTGTATGCGCGCGGCGCGATCGCGTGGTACGTTGCGCTGCCGCTCGCCGCGTTCGTCACGTCGCTGATCCACGAGCTCGAGCACGACCTGATCCACCTGATGTACTTCAAGAAGACGCCGTGGGCCTATCACCTGATGATGGCGCTGTGCTGGCTCACGCGGCCCGGCACGATCAACCCGTGGACGCGGCGGCGCATGCACCTGCATCACCACAAGGTGTCGGGCGGCGAATCGGATCTCGAGGAATTCGGCATCACGAACGGCGAACGCTGGGGCGTGAAGCGCCTGCTGATGATCGCCGACGGCATGCTCGCCGTCGTGCTGCGGCCGGCCGCGATGCGCCGCAAGGTGAAGCAGTATGTGGCCGCGCAACCGGTGCAGGATCCGTCGGAACGCCTGCAGCTGCGCGTCGAGCAGGTGTCGTCGTACATGCCGGTCGGCCACCTGTATTACGCGCTGTGGCATGCGTTCATCGTCTATCACGTCGGCCTGTTCGCGCTGCATGCATTCGGCTACACGGTGACGGTACCGGCCGTCGTCGCGCGCGTGATGAATGTCGTCGACTTCCTCGCGGTGGTGTGGCTCGGGCCGAACTTCGTGCGCAGCTTCTGCATCAACTTCGTCAGCTCGAACATGCACTACTTCGGCGACATCGATTCGCGCAACGTGATCCAGCAGACGCAGGTGCTGAACCCGTGGTGGATGGTGCCGTTCCAGCTGTTCTGCTTCAATTTCGGCAGCACGCACGCGATCCATCACTTCGTGGTGCGCGATCCGTTCTACATCCGGCAACTGACCGTGCGCACCGCGCATGCGGCGCTGCGTGAAGTCGGCGTGCGCTTCAACGACGTCGGCACGTTCGCGCGTGCGAATCGCTGGGGCGGTTATCGTCCGTCGCGCGGTACGCGTCAGGCGCAGGCCGACGCGTAACGCGCCGAATCAATCGCCGATCGGCGGCATCGGGCCCTGCCCGCGGATCCACGACCAGTTCGCGAGTTCGGCCATTTCCTTGTCGCCGCGACTGTCGCCGTACGCGAACAGTTGCTTCGGCGGCCGGTTGCCCCACCATCCGCGCAGCCGCACGACCTTCTGCGGCCCCCAGCAGTTCTCGCCGTCGAGCCGGCCGGCGAACCTGCCGCCCTCGAATGCAAGCTGCGTCGCGAGCACCGCATCGAAGCCGGCCGTCTTCGCCCACTTCTCCAGATACAGCGACGGCGACGCGCTGACCAGCACGACTTCGTGCCCGCGCGCCCGATGCTCGCGAATGCGGTCGAGCATTTCCGGACGCACGAGGCCCGGCAGATAGCTGTCGACGAACGTGCGCGCCTGCGCATCGAGTGCGTCCTCGCGGATCGGCCCGAATGCGAACGACGCGAACTTCGCCTTCGCGTCGCCGCGCGACAGCAGCCCGGCCTTCATCGCGATGATCCACGGCAACGCGCGCAGCCCGGCCCATGCGAAGCGCGGCGTGCCGACCGCGTAGCGGACGAAATGACGAAAGCTGTCGGTAGTCGTGATGGTGCCGTCGAAATCGAATGCGGCGACGATGCGGTCAGTCATGGAGAATCGGCGGGAAAGCGATGGAATGCCCGGGAAGATAGCAGACTCGCGACGCCACGCGCGAAACGCCGTGATGCGGCATGGCCCGGGCAGCGGCCACACCCGCCGCAGCGCGCGTGGCCGTGCCGTTTGCTCAGCGCGGCGGCCGCGCGGCGAATGCCGCCGGCAGCACGACGTTCATCAGGTGATCGGCGCGCGACAGCAGATCGGTCACGCGCTCGTCGAGCCCGCGCAGTTGCGCCGGCTGCATCCGGATCTGCTGAACGGCCTGCCCGACGATGTTGCGGCGGTCGAACAGCGTGCGCTCGACGCCGGCGTCATCCGGCGCGCGCACGACGTCCGACACCGCGCTCAGCGCCGCAAGCACGACCACGAGGTTTTCTTCCGCATGGCGGACCTTCGCGGCGAGTTCCTCGGTGCGGCGCGGGAAGAAGCCGAGCGACTGCTTGAGCGCACCGATCGCCGCGCGGTAGTCGACCTGCCCCGATGCCGCGCCGAACCAGCGTTCGAACATGCCGGCCTTGCGCGTCGCCTGCGAGAGCATCCCGGCCATCATGTCGGCCGCGCCGAGTTCGTTGAACTCGCGCGTCGTCGCCGCGACGGCCTCGACGAGATTGCCGGCCGTCTCCAGTGCGCCGTCGCCGATCGTCGCGACCGTCGCGAGCTTCAACGGCACCAGTTGCCGGATGTGCCGCTCGATGCGCGGCGCGTAGTCGGGATAGAGATTCGGGAAGCTGGCCTGCGCGGCGCGGAAGCAGGCTTCGAGCTGCGGGTGGTTCGATTCGCCAAACAGCGCGCGGCCGACCGCTTCGGCCGGCGCCGCGCGCACGGCTTGATCGGACGCCGGCGCCGGCCCGAAGTCGAGCGCCTGCGGCGCGGGCCGCTCGGGCGCACGCGCGGCCGGCGCACCGGCCGCGGGCGGCGCGTCGAACGCAAGACGCCCGGGCGTGCGCTCGGGCGTCGTATCGAACTCGAGCCGCTTCGGCTCGTCGGACGGATTCGTCATTGCCGCTTCCTGCCCGGCGCGGCGGTGTTCCGCACGCCGGGCTGCCGCCAGTCAGACCGCGCCGCCGTACGCGCGCACGAAATCGCCGAGGCCACGGTTGTAGCCGGCGCCGACCGCCTTGAACATGAAATGGCCGTCGCGGCGATAGAAGCTGCCGACCTGCACCGACGTCTCCATCGAGAAGTCCTCTTCGAGCGCGTACTTCGCGATCACCGCGCCCGTCACCTCGTCGGCGATCTGGATGTAGCTGTTGCGCACCTGCCCGAAATTCTGGCGACGCGCTTCGGCCTGGTCGATCGTCACGACCACCGAGATTTCCTCGATGTCGGCCGCGAGCTTCGTCACGTCGATGAAGATCACTTCGTCGTCGCCGTCGCCGCTGCCCGTGCGGTTGTCGCCGCTATGCACGACGCCCAGGCACTTCGACGCGGGCATTCCGCGCTTCGGAAAATCGTCGCCCGGCTGGGTGAAGGTGTCCTTGCGCTCCATCGTGCGCACTTCGCTGTTGTAGAACACGAAGTGCTGATCCGAGATCAGCCTCGGATTGCTCTGCGCGTCGTACTTGCACAGGAACACCGACACGTCGAGATCGAAGTCCGTGCCCGTGTCCGTTGCGTTCGCGTCCCAACCGAGACCGATGCGGAATTTCTGCGTGCCGGGCGCTTCCTTCGACAGGTTGACGCGACCGCCTTTCGACAAATTGATCATCTGAACCTCTTCTGCTGGAACCGCCGTTGCGCCGGCGGCAATGCCGGGCCGCACGGTGCGGCCCTTCGTTGATGGTTTTCGTGACGCGCGTGACGCGCGCTTATTCGCCCGCCACCGCGGTGCGGTCTTCCCTGCGCTGCACGACGATCGACGACCACACGGCCGCGGCGATCATCGCCGCGCCGATCAGGCCGGTGACGACCTCGGGTACCTCGAACTTCACGCCGAGGAACATGATCGTTGCGAGCGCACCGATCGCCCAGAACGCGCCGTGCTCGAGAAAGCGGTACTGCGCGAGCGTGCCCTTCTTCAGCAGCACGAGCGTCATCTCCCGGATGTAGGCCGCGCCGACGCCGAGGCCGAGCGCGATCAGGAAGATGTTGTTCGACAGGGCGAACGCGCCGATCACGCCGTCGAAGCTGAACGACGAATCGAGCACTTCGAGATACATGAAGCCCGCGACGCCTTCGCGCACCACGCGTGTGCCCGTCTCGCCGCCGCCGACCAGGTCGCCCACGCCGTGCGCGATCACGAAGCCGATCACGCCGAACGCGCCCGCGAGCAGGAAGCTGACCTGCTCGGCTGCCGGCACGTAGAACGACGCGACGATCACGATCGCGAGCGTCAGCGCCACTTCGAGCGCGGTGATGCGGCCGAGGTGGCGCATCGGGCCTTCGAGAAAGCCGATCCAGTGCTCGTCCTTCTCGGTGTCGAGCATGAACTTGAAGAACACCATCAGCAGGAACGCGCCGCCGAACGCCGACACCTCGTGATGCGCGGACGTCAGCACGGCCGCGTACTTCTCCGGCGATTCGATCGCGAGCGTCAGCGCATCCCACAGGCCGATGTGGCCGATCACCGCGACGATCAGCAGCGGGAACACGAGCCGCATGCCGAACACCGCGACCGGCAGGCCGAACACCATGAAGCGGTTGCGCCACTTCTCCGACCAGTTCTTGAGCACCGATGCATTGACGACCGCGTTGTCGAGCGACAGCGAAATTTCGAGCACACACAGGACCGCGACGATCAGCATGTCCTTCACGCCGCCGAGGAGATAGGCCGCGACCAGCGCGAGCACCGTGAGCGACAACGGGATCTTGAAGTCTTTCAACATGATGGGGTAATCGAGTTCAGAAAAATGGGCGTGCGGGCCGCGCTTACTTCGCGCGCACCCAGTCGCAGAATTCCTGCGTGATCAGCTGTTCGTAGATCTGTTCGTCGCTGATATTCAGCGATTCGAGATGCAGGAAGCCGACGTTCGGCATTTCGTCCGCGATTTCCGCGAGGAAGCCGAATTCGCTCGGATCGCCGACGCCGACGAGCGACCAGTACAACGGGAAGTGCTGCGACTCGGCCAGCAGCTGACGCACGCGCTTGCGGTCGTTCTTCGGGTTCTGGCCGTCGGTGACGAACAGCACCCACGCAGGCAGATGGCCGTTCACCGGCGCGGAGGCGGCCGGCGAGGACGTGTCGTCCGCACTGCCGAACAGCCGGCTCAGGAAACCGCGCTTTGCTTCGCGCTTCGGCTCCGGCGCGCGGAAGAAGAAATCGACGATGTCGTTCATCACCGGCGCGTACTGCGTGCCGCCCCACTTCTCGATCCGTGCTTCGAGCACGTGATCGGAGATGTACGAGCCGTAGTTGTCCGGCGTCGCGGTCGGCAGGCGGTCGTAGCCTTCGGTGAAGGTCCAGGTGTCGACTTCGCCGTTGTCGTCGAACTTCAACGCGATGCCGAGGATCCGGTCGTGCGTCTCCTGGATCACGCCCGACTGGTACAGCGGCTTCGCGGAACCCGAGATGTCGAGCGCCGCGCCGACACGCACGACGGGCGGCTTCAGGATCTGGCGTTTTTCGAGGACGATCGCGACCTTCGCCGCGCGTTTCTCAAGCGTAATCATGCGGTGTTCTCTCAGTTCTCTCAGTTGTGCTTCGGAGCGAATCGGGTGATCAGGTCCTGTTCGAGCTGGCGCAGGCGCGGCGCGTCCTGCTCGCGCTGGCGCTTGCCGTCGGCGATGATCTGCGTGATGTCGTCGAACGCGCCGAACAGCTGCTGCTGCGCGTATTCGAACGTATCGGTCGAGATCACCGGACGCTGGCCGAGCTTCGCGACTTCCTGCGCGTTCTGGCGGTTCAGGTCGGCCTGCGCGCGGATCGCCTCGTCGGCCGCGTCGTACGTCGCGTTCGCGAGCGCCGCCGCGCGCTTCGTGCTGAGCTGATCGAGGTAGAGCGCGAACGCGTTGGTCCACGCGGGGATCAGCACGGTCTTGATCGTCATGAACTTCGACGTCAGCGTGCGTTTCTGGTCCTGCTCCATCCGGATCTGCGGCGCGAGCTGCTTCGACATCAGCATTGCGCGATCGAGGTCGTCGAGCTTGCTTTCGAGCGCGTCGACCTTGCGCTTCACGTCGAGCAGGCGCTGCGCGGCGAACGCATCGTCCGCCGGCTGCTGGCCGGCCGCAAGATGCGCGCGCAACGTCGCGAGCGCCGTTTCGCCGTGCGCCTTCGACTGCGCGAGCTCCTGGTGCAGCGCGTAGTTGTCGTTGTACATCCGCTCGAGCTCGTCGATGCCGGCCTTCTGCCGCTGCGCATGATTTTCGAGCTCGACGACGAGCGTATCCATCCGCTTGCTCACCGACTCGTATTGCGACAGCAGCTTCTCCTTGGTCGAGCGGAACAGCCGCGTGACCTGCGTCAGCAGCCCGCCCTTGTCGGCGCCGCGCGGGTCGAGCCCCTTCGCGGTGGCGATCAGTTCGTTGAGCTTGTCGCCGAACTGGTCGGCATCCGACGCGCGAACGCTCGCGAGAATCTGCTGGGAGAAGGCCGCGATCCGCGTACCCTGCGTCGCGCCGAGCTGATCGATCTCGTCGACGGTGATCAGGCGCGCGTGCTCCGTCGGCTGTGCGGCCGGCGCCACGACGCTGGCGACGGCGGCTGGCACGGCGACGGGTGACGAAGACGGGGTGGAAGGACGGACGCTTACCGCATCGGATTTCTTGTCATCGAATAGCGGCTTCATGTGGCTACCACGTTTCCTTTTCTGCTTTTTGCTACGTGTTGTCGTCGTGCGCGCAAGGCGCGCATCCGCGATTGCCGTCGTGCTCTCTCACGGGCGGCAGACGGACAATAAATGGCACGAGTGCATCGCGTCAAGGGAAGGAATTCTTTCAATTTCCATTCATTTTGTAATGATGCGGACGGAGGCGATGTCTGCTCGGCGCCACGTATGCCGCGATGCGCCTTGGTCGCACCGGATCAGGACAGATAAAAACTTACACGTCTGATCAATGTGAAAGAAAATTGAAATCACCAGTATTCGGGAATTTCGGACGGCTCGAATGTGCGGATAAAACGCTCGCGGCCGCCGATCGCGCGTCAGCGATCCTGCATGCGATTCATGCCGAGCCGAGGCAGGACGAACGGCACCACCAGGTCACGAATCGTGAAATCCCATCGTCCGTCGAACCCGACGAAGGTCGCGCTGAAATGCCGGTCGTCGGCCCAGGTCAGGTCGTCCAGATGGCACGACGCATACATCGCGCCGACCGTACGCCGCGCGAGCACCTTCAGCGAATCCTTCGACACGAGCGTGAACGTAACGGCTTCCTCGAACGGGCAGTCGTAGTCGGTGACGAGCAGATACGCGGCCGGCGTCTCGAACTGGCGCAGCAGCACGTAGCCGGAAACGGCAAGCGCGGAACGCACGCCATCGACAAGCACATGCGTGCGCGACGGCCACTTCTCATACGGACCGTCGTGCGTCTCGAGCGCAAAGCGATCGACCGGCGTCATCGTCGCATCGGTGTCGGCGCGCCGCTTCCCCGCTGCAGCGCCGCGTCAGTGAGCGGCCTTGCGATACAACGCGACGTACCCCGCGAGCATCAGCAGCAGCGACCCGCTGACCCGGTTCAGCCACTTCTCCCCGGCCGCTTTCCACACGCGGACCGAATGCACGCCGAGCAGCGCGTAACCGGTCATCCCGATCACATCGATCGCGACGATCGTCGCCGCGAGGATCGCGTACTGCGGCGCGATCGCGTGCGACCGGTCGACGAACTGCGGCAGCAGCGCGGACATGAACAGGTAGTACTTCGGGTTGCTCATCGCGACGAAAAAGCTCTTCAGGAAGGCGGTCCGGCGATCGGGCGTCGCGGGTACGTCTGCCTGCTCGACCGCGGCGCTACCGCTCGACATCAGCATCCTGACGCCGACGTACGCAAGCCACGCCGCGCCGAGCAGCTTCAGCGTCACGAACGCCGTTTCCGACGCGTCGAGCAGCACGCCGAGGCCGAGACCGACCAGCGCGACAAGCACGACGTCGGCCGTGACGGCGCCGAGCATCCCGACCATCGCGTGACGCAATCCGTACCGCGAGCCGTTGCTCATCGCGAGCAGCACCGTCGGGCCGGGCGTCGCGACGCCGACGGACAGGATCAGGGCGAATGCAAGCAAGGCGGAGAGCGACATGGCGTGGCGTTCCTTCTGAAGAGAGCGGTCGAAGCGGATGGCATCGTCGTCCATCGGCCGCGCGGACAGAAAGCAACGCGCGCCATTTGATACGACGAATGCCGTCGGCCAATGATCGCATGTTCATCGCGATCCTCGCTCGGCGACTGTGCACCGGCGATCCTGCCCGGCGACCACCCGCTTTCCCGAATAGTGAGCCGATTATTCTGTAAACGACAATCATTCTCGTTTACGTTAGACTCCGCCGCTTGATAAAAACACGTCCGCGACAGTACGGACGCGTCACGCCGCCCGGATTCCGATTTGCCGCCCTGGGATGGATCACCGACCACACCCGATTTGCGTCCCATGTCGACACTTTCGTTACCTGTCCGGCGTCTCACGCCGATTGCCTTCGGCATTGCGCTCGCCTGTACCCTTCCCGCCTCCGCGCGGGCCCAGCAGGCCGCTCCCGCCGCCAATGCGACGCCCGACGCAACCGTGTTGCCGTCGATCACCGTGACCGGCGCCGCCGAGCCGCTGCCCGGCGACCTCGCACCGACCTACGTGGGCGGCCAGGTCGCGCGTGGTGCGGATTACGGCGTGCTCGGCCGGCAAAAGGCCAGCGACGTGCCGTTCAGCATGACCACCTACACGTCGAAACTGATCGAGGACCAGCAGGCACGCACGCTCGCCGACGTGCTCGACAACGATCCGGCCGTGCGCAGCGCGTCCGGTTACGGCAACTTCTCGCAGGTGTTCGTCATCCGCGGTTTCGAACTCGCCGGCGACGACGTGTCGTTGAACGGCCTGTACGGCGTCACGCCGCGACAGCTCGTCGAAACCGAAGCGGTCGAACGCGTCGACGTGTTCAAGGGGGCGAATGCGTTCCTGAGCGGTGCATCGCCGAACGATTCGGCGGTTGGCGGCGGCGTGAACCTGCAGTTGAAGCGCGCGGACGACAAGCCGCTCACGCGCGTCACCGTCGACGGCGCCACGTCCGGTTCGCTCGGCACGCACGTGGACATCGGCCGCCGCTTCGGCAGCGAAGGCCAGTTCGGCGTACGCGTGAACCAGTCGATCGGCGGCGGCGACACGGCCGTCGACGGCGAGCGCCACCGCAACAACGTGACGGCCGTATCGCTCGACTGGCGCGGCGACAAGCTGCGCCTGTCCGGCGACTTCCTGTATCAGCGGGCGCGGATCGACAACGGCCGCCCCGTCGTGCTGATCAGCGGCAACCAGTTGCCGGCCGTGCCGTCCGCGACGCACAACTATGCGCAGCCGTGGAGCTTCAGCGAGCTCGAGGACACGGTCGGCATCGTGCGCGCCGAATACGATTTCCTGCCCGCGTGGACTGCCTACGTATCGGCCGGCGCGCGCCATACGAACGAGCACGGCGACTACTACACGCCGACCTACTCGTCGTCCGGCACGACCGGCTCGCGCCTGAGCGTGCCGCACAAGGAAGATGCGCAATCCGCCGAAGCCGGCGTGCGCGGCCGCTTCACGACCGGCCCCGTGTCGCACTTCGTGACGGCCGGCGCGTCGTTCATCCGCATCGACAGCCAGTCCGCATACACGATGTCGAATGCGTTCCCGACGACGCTCTACGATCCGTCGCCGGTCGGATTCCCGGCGACGGCCTACACGGGCGGCGACATGAGCGATCCCGGTACGGTGACGAAGACCTGGCTGCGCAGCTTCGCGGTGTCCGATACGCTCGGCTTCCTCGACGACCGCGTGCTGTTCACGATCGGCGCGCGCCGCCAGTCGATCTCGGTCGACAACTTCGACTACACGGGCGCGGTCACGGCCGCCTACAGCGACGCGATCACGACGCCGGTGTTCGGCCTCGTCGTGAAACCGTGGCGCAACGTGTCGATCTTCGCGAACCGCAGCGAGGCGCTCGCGCAGGGTGAGATCGCGCCGAGCACCGCGCGCAACGCGGGTCAAGCGCTGTCGCCGTACCGGTCGAAGCAGGTCGAAGCCGGGATCCGCTACGACACCGACAAGTACGGTGCGTCGCTTGCGCTGTTCCAGATCGAGAAGCCGATGGCGTACACCGACCCGGCGTCGAACCTGTTCGGCGCCGACGGCACGCAGCGGCACCGCGGCATCGAAACGGCCGTGTACGGCGAACCGTGGAAAGGCGTGCGGCTGATCGCAGGCGCGACGTACCTCAATGCGACGCTGCAGAACACGGCAGGTGGTGCGAACGACGGCAACCGGCCGATCGGCGTGCCGTCGTTCCTGTTCAACGCGGGCGCGGAATACGACGTGCCGATGCTGAACGGGCTCACGCTGACTGCGCGCTGGATCCACACGGGGCCGCAGTACCTGGACGTCGCGAACACGATGTCGATCCAGGCGTGGGACCGCTTCGACCTCGGTGCGCGCTACGCGACGGACGTGTTCGGCAAGAAGACGACGTTCCGCGCGACCGTACGCAACGTCGCGAACAAGTCGTACTGGTCGTCGACGATCGGCGGGTATCTGACGCAGGGCGATCCGCGGTCGGTGTGGCTGTCGATGACGACGGATTTTTGACGATTGCGGAAGGAAGTGGCGAGCTGCCGCCAGAGTTTGCTATACTCTCGGTCTTCCGGAGAGATGGATGAGTGGTTTAAGTCGCACGCCTGGAAAGCGTGTATAGGTTAATCGCCTATCGGGGGTTCGAATCCCCCTCTCTCCGCCAGGACATCAGCAAAAACGGGCCGCTCGGCCCGTTTTTCGTTTCAGCACGCCAAAGCGCCCGCCAATCGTCGGCGTGTCGACTGTTGGCGGCACCCCTGATGCGTTCTTCTTGCATCGTCGATTCGCCCCCCGCCTGCCCCGGACGCGCGCGCTGCGCCGACACACCCGCCATCACGCGCTTCGCATCGCTTTTCGCCGCCATGCATCGAACGCATGGCGCAGGCCATGCAATTCAATGCGCTCCCGATTGCTTCATTGTCTTTCTCGACCCGACGAAGCCTCACTCAATCCGTCCGTCGAAATTGAATGACGACCGCATATCGGAATCGCAGATCGTCGGCAACTCAAATTTTCCGGTATGCGGCCGTTAAACTGACTTCCCGATAAACGATATAAACGCGCGTAGAGACCATGAAAAAGAAAACACGGATAGCGATCGCCGGGATCGCTATCGCCGCGGGCGTGGCATCCAGTTATGCGAGCCCGTACATCACGATGTATCAGTTGCGATCGGCCATCGCCGACAAGGATCCCGATTCGTTTTCCTCGCACGTCGACTTTCCATCGCTGCGCGAAAGCCTGCGTGCGCAACTCATGACCGTGATGCAGGCGAAAATCGCGAATTCGCCCGACCTGAATGGAAATTCATTCGCTGGTCTGGGAATGATGATGGCAATGGGCATTGCGAATCAGGTCATCGACACCATGGTTACACCGGCGGGCGTCATGACCATGATGGCTCAGGGAGCGGCCAAACCGGTGCGCTCCAGCGTACCGGCATCCTCTTCCGAACCGTCGGAAAGGGCTCATGCGGGGTCCGCCGCCGCCGCACCGCAAACATCCGCCAGCACGCCGAAGGCCGACTATTCGGTAGGCTACAAGAGCTGGTCGACTGTCACCGCAACGGCGCGAAAAGGAACGGACGACGAGGTGACGTTTGTCTTCAAGCGTGACGGCCTCTGGTCCTGGAAACTGAGCGGAATCAATCTGCCGACCGACAAATTCGGTTCAAACTGATCGCCAGGAAGCGGATCGGCACCCTGCGCGGCCGGTCCGCTTTGTCGTTCGGGCCGAGCGCACGTCGCGCATCGAATCCCGAACACCACACGCTAAAGATGTGTATTCTTCTGACGATATCCGAGGTTTCAGCTCCGCGAGTCAGATCCATGCGATTCAGTCCAGGGTTCGCCTTGACGGTTGTCGCTGCGACGATGCTGTCAGCTTGCGCAACGGCATTTTCGCCGCCGTCGATCAGTACCACCGTCGCGGTAACGTCTCCCCCGCCGTTCGAGAAATCGTTGCGCGACGGCGGATCGTCGACCGACGTGTCGGTCATCGGTCAGTCCGCCTCCCAATTTCGCACGCTTCTTTCCATACGCGAGTGCGCTGCCGGCAAATGCGCGGCGGGAATCGCCATGCCGACGCTCGCGGTCACGGTTCAACGCGTGTCCGAAGGACAGGCGGCAATACGCTTCTCGGTCAACGGTGATATCGGCAGCAGCCAGACGCTGAAGTCGCAAACCGGGAACGCCGCGTCGGAAGTGACGATGTCGATCCCGTCGAGCGCGACACCGATCAACGATCGATTTGCCGTTGACCGGGTCGCGACGATCAAGGTCGGCGAGTTTCGGCACGTGGCACTGCCGCACGGCATCCGTGCCTATGTCTGCGTCGCGATACCGAACGCCAATGGCATGACGGACGGAAGCTGCGACTTCAGTCGGGTGCAGACGACCAAGGGGGCCGAGCTCGGCATTTCCGCGCTCTGACCCACCCGTCGCGCCGCCGGTACGGGCGGGTTCCGGCACGTGAGCATGCCGGACGACACCCGCATCACGGATGCCTGATGTAATCCACCAATGCCCGCGTGTATTCATCCGGCTTTCGATCGAACAGACTCACGACGATCGCCACCGCAAACCCCGCCGGCACCCCGAACACCCCCGAGCTGATCGGCTCGATCCCGAACCACGTGCGCCCCGCGAACCCGGTCCATTGCGTGAAGAACGGATACGTCGACACGATGTAGTACACGCACACCGTCAACCCCGTCACCATCCCGGCGATGGCACCACGCGTCGTCGTGCGCTTCCAGAACACGCCGAGCACCAGCACCGGAAAGAAGCTCGAGGCCGCCAGCGAAAACGCGGCACCGACGAGAAACAGGATCTTCCCGGTATTGAGCGACGCGACATACGACGCGAACAGCGCGACGCCGAGCAGCAATACCTTCGAGATCGTCACGCGCCGCTGGCTCGACGCGTCAGGCGCGACCATGCAGTAATAGACATCGTGCGACAGCGCGTTCGCGATCGTCAGCAGCAGCCCGTCCGCGGTCGACAGCGCCGCGGCAAGCGCACCGGCCGCGATCAGCCCCGACACGACATACGGCAGTCCCGCGATTTCCGGCGCGGCCAGCACGACCATGTCCGGCTGCATCTGGATTTCCGACCAGTGCACGATGCCGTCGCGAATCACCTCGACGACGCTGATCAGGTCCGGTTCGAAGTGATGCCATTGCGTGACCCACGCCGGCAATTCGGCGAACGGCCGCCCGACGAGGTTCGCGAGGATCTCGTACTTGATCAGCACCGCGAGCACCGGCACGCTCAAATAGAACAGCGCAATGAAGAACAGCGTCCAGCCGACCGAGCGTCGCGCCGACGCGACCGACGTGGTCGTGTTGTAGCGCGTCAGGATGTGCGGCAGGCTCGCGGTGCCGAGTGAAAGGCACAGCAGCAACGCGAGGAAATTGCGCTCGCGCGGCTTGCGTTCGTCTTCGCTCGCGGCGGGAAACGGCTCGTGCATCGGCACGGGCGGCTCGGCGCGCGCCAGCAGGTCGTCACGCGCCTGCGTCCACGCGACGCGCGCCGCCGCCGGGTCGCGCGGGAAATCGGCCAGTTCGCGCTCGCGCTGGCTGATCTCGCGCAGCGGCCCGTTGTGGCGCCGCAGGTCGGCAAGCTGATCGGTGAGATGCCGGCGTGCGTCCGCATAGGATGCCGGCAGCCGGTCGAGCCGCGTCTGGATATCCGAGGCCTGCCGGCGGTACGCGTCGCGCACCTGCTGCTCGTCGGACGCATCGCGCACCTGCGCCTCGCGCGCCGCGACACGCTCCATCAGCTTGCCGTAATTGAACTGCGGCACCGGGCCAAGTCCGTTCTTCATCGCGATCAGCGACACCGGAATCAGGATCGCGCTGATCAGGATGATGTACTGCGCGACCTGCGTCCACGTGACCGCGCGCATCCCGCCGAGAAACGAGCACACGAGAATGCCCGCGAGCCCGCAGAAGATCCCGATCGCGAAATCGACGCCGATGAAGCGCGTCGCGATCAGGCCGATCCCCTGGATCTGCGCGACCAGATACACGAACGAACACAGGATCGCCGCGCCCGCCGCGAGCGCGCGCACGGCCGTGCTCGAAAAACGCGTGCCGAGAAAATCGGGAATCGTGTAGCGCGCGAGCTTGCGCACATACGGTGCGAGCAGGAACGCGACGAGGCAGAACCCGCCGGTCCAGCCCATCACGTACGCGAGCGCGTCGTAGCCGGTCGAGTACAGCGATCCCGCCAGACCGATGAACGACGCGGCCGACAGCCAGTCGGCCGCCGTCGCCATCCCGTTGAACGCGGACGGCACGCGCCGCCCGGCCACGTAGTATTCGACGAGATCGGACGTGCGCGACAGCAGCCCGATCACCGCATACACGGCGATCGGTACGAACAGGAACACGTAGCCGATCCAGACGCCGGAGCCGGTCGCGCGCTCGATCCGCCACATCAGCAGCACGAACCCGAGAAACCCCAGCGTGTAGAGCGCGTACGCGCGGATCAGTCGATGCGTCAGCATGAATCAGCGCCCGCCGTTCACGTTACCGGCCTGCGCCGCATGATCGTCGTACGCGCGGCGCAGCGTGCGGTCCGCGCGCTGCATCAGCCCGATGTAGACGACGATCAGCACGAGATACACCAGAATCGCACCCTGCGCGCCGACATAGAACGGCAGGCTGAACCCGGCGAAGCGGATGCCCGCGAGCGCGGGCCCGAAGAACGGCACGATGAACGATACCGAAAAACCGATCACCATCAGCACCGCGATCAGCGCGACGTTGAAGCGCCAGTAGCGCGCGTGGGCACGCGCGAGCGGCTCGGGAACGGGCGGTGGCGCAGCAGGCGCCGAACGGGTCGGAACGATCATGCCGTTATGTAGCAAAAAGCCCCTGCGCGGGCAATCGGGATTGCCGCGCAGGGGCTCGTGCGCGAGATGCGCGACCGCTACGATCAGCGCACTTCCGTGAGCTGTTCGAGGATGGCCGGATTCTCGAGCGTGGACGTATCCTGCGTGATCGCCTCGCCCTTCGCGAGCGAGCGCAGCAGGCGCCGCATGATCTTGCCGGAACGTGTCTTCGGGAGGTTGTCGCCGAAGCGGATGTCCTTCGGCTTCGCGATCGGCCCGATCTGCTTGCCGACCCAGTCGCGCAGCGTCTTCGCGAGCGCCGCGGCTTCCTCGCCTTCCGGACGCGAACGCTTCAGCACGACAAACGCAACGACCGCCTCGCCCGTCGTATCGTCCGGACGGCCGACCACGGCCGCTTCGGCCACGAGTTCGTGCGAGACCAGCGCCGATTCGATTTCCATCGTGCCGAGCCGGTGGCCCGACACGTTCAGCACGTCGTCGATCCGGCCCATGATCGTGAAGTAGCCGGTGTCCTTGTCACGCACGGTGCCGTCGCCGGCGAGATACAGCGTGCCACCGAGTTCTTCCGGGTAGTAGCTCTTCTTGAAGCGTTCCGGGTCGCCCCAGATCGTGCGGATCATCGCCGGCCACGGGCGCTTGACGACGAGGATGCCGCCCTGCCCGTTCGGCACATCCTGGCCCGTCTCGTCGACCACCGCGGCCATGATGCCCGGCAGCGGCAGCGTGCACGAACCGGGCACGGTCGGCGTGGCGCCCGGCAGCGGCGTGATCATGTGGCCGCCCGTCTCGGTCTGCCACCACGTATCGACGATCGGGCAGCGCTCCTGGCCGACGTGCTTGTGATACCACATCCATGCTTCCGGATTGATCGGTTCGCCGACCGTGCCGATGATGCGCAGGCTCGACAGGTCATGGCTCTTCGGATGCACCTTGTCGTCGGCTTCGGCCGCCTTGATCAGCGAACGGATCGCGGTCGGCGCGGTGTAGAACACGGTGACCTTGTGGTCGCCGATCATCTTCCAGAAGCGGCCTGCGTCCGGATAGGTCGGCACGCCTTCGAACACGACCTGCGTGCCGCCGCACGCGAGCGGGCCGTACGTGATGTACGTGTGGCCCGTGACCCAGCCGATGTCGGCCGTGCACCAGAACACGTCGTCGGGTTTCCAGTCGAAGGTCCACTTCATCGTCTGCGCGGCCCACAGCAGGTAGCCGCCCGTGCTGTGCTGCACGCCCTTCGGCTTGCCGGTCGAGCCCGACGTATACAGGATGAACAGCGGATGCTCGGCGCCAACCCATTCCGGCGCGCACGTGTCGGACTCGCCGTCGGCGATCTCGTGCATCCACAGGTCGCGGTCGGCGTGCCAGTCGACCTTGCCGCCGGTGCGGCGATAGACGATCACGCTCTTCACCGCTTCGCAGCCGCCCATCGCGATCGCTTCGTCGGCGATGCTCTTGAGCGGCAGCGTCTTGCCGCCGCGAGCCTGTTCGTCGGCCGTGATCAGCGCGACCGCGCCGACGTCGACGAGCCGCTCGTTCAGCGATTTCGCGGAGAAGCCGCCGAACACGACCGAGTGCGTCGCGCCGATGCGCGCGCAGGCCTGCATCGCGACGATGCCTTCGATCGACATCGGAATATAGATGACGACGCGATCGCCCTTGCCGATCCCGCGTTTCTTCAGCGCATTCGCGAAGCGCGACACGCGCGCCAGCAGATCCGCATAGGTGACGCGCGTGACCGTGCCGTCGTCGGCCTCGAAGATCACCGCGACGCGCTCGCCGTTGCCGGCTTCGACGTGACGGTCGAGGCAGTTGTACGACGCGTTCAGCTCGCCGTCGTCGAACCACTTGTAGAACGGCGCGTTGGACTCGTCGAGCACTTTCGTGAACGGCTTGTGCCACGCAAGACCCTCGCGCGCGAGACGCGCCCAGAATCCTTCGTAATCGTTTTCGGCCTCGGCGGCGAGCGCACGATAGGCCGGCATGCCGGAAATGGTTGCCGCCTTCTCGAGCGCCGCGGGCGGCGCAAACTGACGGGTTTCGTGAAGAACCGATTCAATCGCAGACATCGACTACCCCTTGGTGAACATGAATCCTCTGCATGGCGGCGCGATCGTGCGCGCCGCGCGTCTTGGCCGGCGCATGCGCGCCGCTGTCTCCTACCCACCACCCGCACACGGCCCGGAGGCCACCGCGCGATGCTGCGCCGCACCACATCGCACGATGGCGACCGGGCGACCCGACAGTGTCCACAATAAGCGCTCCAACTTACCCGTCACTTACGCGGCACGGCCGTTTCGCCCAGCGGGCGGCGGCGCTTGCAGCTTTACGCTGTAACGAGCGCGACCCTACAATCCTAACTGAACTCGCCTTCCGGATTCCAGCTTGAATCGCTACGCTTTCTTTCTCGTTCTGTCGATGCTGTTCGTCGGCAGCAATGTCGGTATCGGCAAATCGATCGTCGCCTTCGTTCCCGTCGCCATTCTCGCCACGCTGCGCTTCGTGATCGCGATCGCCGTGCTGTGGCCGCTGTTCAGCCCGGTGAAGATGCGCACCGTCAAACGCGGCGAATGGCTGAACCTGTTCCTGCAGGCATTCTTCGGCACCTTCATGTTCACGCTGCTGATGCTGAACGGCGTGCAGCGCACGAGCGCGGTCGCGGCCGGCGTGATCACCAGCACGATCCCGGCGATCGTCGCGCTGTTCGCGTGGCTGATCCTGCGTGAAAAACCGAACGGCCGTGCGCTCGTGTCGATCGCGCTCGCGATCGCCGGCGTCGTGACGATCAATCTCGCGAACGGCAGCGCCGCCGGGCATGGCGAGTCGTCGCTCACCGGCAACCTGCTGATCCTTGGCGCGGTGTGCTGCGAATCGATCTACGTGATCCTGTCGCGCCGCCTCACGCAGACGCTCGCGCCGATCGACATCTGCGCATACACCCACCTGTTCGGCCTGTGCCTGATGCTGCCGCTCGGCGCGACGGCCATGTGGCATTTCGATTACGCGAGCGTGCCGGCCGGCACCTGGGCGCTCGTCGTCTGGTACGGCCTGTCGGCCAGCATCTTCTCGTTCTGGCTGTGGATGAAAGGCATCCGGCACGTGCCGGGCAGCCTCGCCGGTGTGTTCAGCGCGGTGCTGCCGGTCGCCGCGGCCGCGTATGGCATCGCGTTCCTCGGCGAGCGCCCGACGCTCGCGCACGGCATCGCGCTCGCGTGCGTCGTCACCGGCATCGTGCTCGCGAGCCTGCGCGTGAAGCGCGTGCCCGCTGCCGCCTCCTGATCCGTCCCTGGCAGTGCCGGCGCGTCACTGCAGTCGCGCCGGCCGACGCGTTACAATAGCGCGCCTTTTCAAGATTACCCCCGATACCTGCGCACCGCGCCCGACTCTCCACCATGTCTGCCCCGCATTCGCCCGGCCGCCCCACGCGTCGCCCGCTTCGCCCGCTTCCCGCGCTGATTTTCATGAGCCGCTGGCTCCAGGTTCCGCTTTACCTCGGCCTGATCGTCGCGCAGGCCGTCTACGTGTTCCTGTTCCTGAAGGAAGTCTGGCACCTGCTGTCGCATGCGACCAGCCTCGACGAGATCAGCGTGATGCTCGCGGTGCTCGGCCTGATCGACGTGGTGATGATCTCGAACCTGCTGATCATGGTGATCGTCGGCGGGTATGAAACGTTCGTGTCGCGCCTCGGCATCGAGGGCCACCCCGACGAGCCCGAATGGCTCGACCACGTGAACGCGGGCGTGCTGAAGGTCAAGCTGTCGATGGCGCTGATCAGCATTTCGTCGATCCACCTGCTGAAGACGTTCATCAACCCCGACCAGCACACGATGCACGCGATCATGTGGCAGGTGATCATCCACGTGTCGTTCCTCGTGTCGGCGCTCGTGATGGCGTGGGTCGACCGCCTGACGACGCACACGCACCCGGCCCATTTCCACGAGCCGCACGCCCACGACGGGCACGCGCCTGCAGCGAACGAGCCCCGCAAGCCGGCCGAAGCAGCCGTCAACGCATAAACGCATTCCCCACTGTCCCCACAGAGTCTCAGCCATGACCGTCATCAAACAGGAAGACCTGATCCAGAGCATCGCGGATTCGCTGCAGTACATCAGCTACTACCACCCGCTCGACTACATCCAGGCCCTCGGCCGCGCGTACGAGCTGGAAGAGAGCCCGGCCGCGAAGGACGCGATCGCGCAGATCCTCACGAACAGCCGCATGTGCGCGGAAGGCAAGCGCCCGATCTGCCAGGACACCGGCATCGTCACGATCTTCGTGAAGGTCGGCATGGACGTGCGCTGGGACGGCGCGACGATGGGCCTCACCGACATGATCAACGAAGGCGTGCGCCGCGGTTACACGCACCCGGACAACGTGCTGCGCGCATCGATCGTCAACCCGCCCGAAGGCGCCCGCAAGAACACGAAGGACAACACGCCGGCCGTGATCCACTACGAGATCGTGTCGGGCGACAAGGTCGACGTGCAGGTCGCGGCGAAGGGCGGCGGCTCGGAGAACAAGTCGAAGTTCGTGATGCTGAACCCGTCTGACTCGATCGTCGACTGGGTACTGAAGACGGTCCCGACGATGGGCGCGGGCTGGTGCCCGCCCGGCATGCTCGGGATCGGCATCGGCGGCACCGCCGAGAAGGCGATGCTGATGGCGAAGGAATCGCTGATGGAGCCGATCGACATCCAGGAAATCATCGCGCGCGGCCCGAAGGACTGGGTCGAGGAGCTGCGCGTCGAGCTGCACGAGAAGGTCAACGCACTCGGTATCGGCGCGCAGGGCCTCGGCGGCCTGGCGACCGTGCTCGACGTGAAGATCATGGCGGCACCGACGCATGCGGCATCGAAGCCGGTTGCGCTGATCCCGAACTGCGCGGCCACGCGCCACGCGCACTTCGTGCTCGACGGCTCGGGCCCGGCCAAGCTTGAAGCGCCGTCGCTCGACGCCTGGCCGAAGGTCCAGTGGGAACCGAACACGGAAACGAGCAAGCGCGTCGACCTGAACACGCTGACGCCGGAAGAAGTCGCCAGCTGGGCGCCGGGCCAGACGCTGCTGCTGTCGGGCAAGATGCTCACCGGCCGCGACGCCGCGCACAAGCGCATCGCCGACATGCTCGCCAAGGGCGAGAAGCTGCCGGTCGACTTCACCAACCGCGTGATCTACTACGTCGGCCCGGTCGATCCGGTGCGCGACGAAGTGGTCGGCCCGGCCGGCCCGACGACGGCCACGCGCATGGACAAGTTCACCGAGACGATGCTCGCACAGACGGGCCTGATCTCGATGGTCGGCAAGGCCGAGCGCGGCCCGGTCGCGATCGACGCGATCAAGAAGCACAAGGCGGCCTACCTGATGGCCGTCGGCGGCGCGGCTTACCTGGTGTCGAAGGCGATCCGCGGCGCGAAGGTGCTCGCGTTCGAAGACCTCGGCATGGAAGCGATCTACGAGTTCGACGTGCAGGACATGCCGGTGACGGTTGCCGTCGATTCGTCGGGCACGTCGGTGCACCAGACCGGTCCGAAGGAGTGGCAAGCGAAGATCGGCAAGATCCCGGTCGCAACCGCTTAAGCGCGATCGCACGAAAGGCCGGACGGAAGTCCGGCCTTTTTACTTCTCATTCTCATTATTGTGTACGGCCGGTTATCCGAGGCTGATTCTCATTACACGCAAAAGGCAGGCCAGACAAGGCTTTGAGGCTTGGCTTTTCTCGTTCGAGCGATTATCGTTCGGTTTCTGAAGCCCCACTGAACAAGGAACAGCCATGCAAGGCGACAAGAAAGTCATCGAATACCTGAACGCCCAACTGAAGAACGAACTCACGGCGATCAACCAGTACTTCCTGCATGCCCGCATGTACAAGCACTGGGGCCTCGACAAGCTCGGCAAGCACGAGTACGACGAGTCGATCGGCGAGATGAAGCACGCCGACTGGCTGATCGAGCGCGTGTTCATGCTCGACGGCCTGCCGAACCTGCAGGATCTGCACAAGCTGCTCGTCGGCGAGGAAACCGAAGAGATCCTGAAGTGCGACCTGAAGCTCGAGCAGATCTCGCAATCCACCTGCAAGGAAGCGATCGCCTACTGCGAAACGGTTCGCGACTACGTGTCGCGCGAGATCTTCGAGAAGATCCTCGACGACACCGAAGAGCACATCGACTGGCTGGAAACGCAGATCGACCTGATCGGCAAGGTCGGCCTGCAGAACTACCAGCAAACGATGATGGGTTCGCCCGAGTAACCGGTCGCCCTGCCACCTTGACGTCTGCACGACGATGACGAACCAGCCAGCCGCTTCCGCGGTCCGCCCTGCCGCCCCTGTCGGAATCTTCGACTCGGGGCTCGGCGGCCTGTCGGTGCTGCGCGCCGTGCGCGCGCACCTGCCCGGCGAGTCGTTCGTCTACGCAGCCGATTCGCAGCACGCGCCGTATGGTCCGCGCGACGAGGCGTTCATTACCGAACGCACGCTGGCCATCGGCGAGTGGCTCGCCCGCGAAGGTGCGAAAGCGCTGGTCATCGCGTGCAACACCGCCACGGCGCGGGCGATCGCGGCCATTCGCGAACGCCTGGCGATTCCGCTCGTCGGCGTCGAGCCAGGCATCAAGCCGGCCGCCGCACTGTCCGCGACCGGCGTCGCGGGTGTCCTCGCCACCCAATCGACGCTGAACAGCCCGCGCTTCCAGGCGTTGCTCGACCGCTACGGCGCCGGCCGCCGCTTCATCTGCCAGCCCGGCCACGGGCTCGTCGAAGCGATCGAACGCGGCGACACGAACTCGCCCGCCCTGCGTGCGTTGCTCGAGCGTTACCTGCAGCCGATGCTCGACGAAGGCGCCGATACGCTGGTGCTCGGCTGCACGCATTACCCGTTCTTCACGGACACGATTCGTGACCTTGTTGGCGACCGCCTGACGATCGTCGACACGAGCGATGCGATCGCCCGCCAGCTCGCGCGGGTGCTCGACGAACGCGGCCTGCGCGCGCCGGCCGGCATGCCTGCCGCGCCGCCCCGCTTCTGCTCGACGAGCGACGGCGTGCAACTGCGCGCCCTCGCATCGACGCTGCTCGGCCTCGACGCGCCGGTCGAGTCCGTCACCATTTCCTCGCCGAACGCACGCGCCTGCGCGACCGCCTGACACGGGCCTGCAGGCCCGCTCCCGCCGCGGCTCCGCCGCCCCAGCCGCTTCAAGGGTCTGATGACCTTAAAAAAAGCCCGACCCAGGCTTGTCAACGCCCGCAAAATTAATGATAATAATTCGCATTAACGTTAGCTATCGCAACTCATCATGATCGTCTGCGTGTGCAAGTCTGTTTCCGATCGCAAGATTCGCGCGTCCCTCGCCGAGGGCGTCAACTCTTTCGATGAACTCCAGTTCGAACTCGGCGTGGCCACGTGCTGCGGCAAGTGCGAGGAGTCCGTACGCGACCTCATGGCCGAGCAAGGCGTCTGCGCGAGCCGGTGCGGTGTCGAGCATCACGCTCACCCGATCCCGGTCACGTTCTACGAACGCAAGGCAGCCTGACCGGCGCCGAGTGTGCGCATGCGGCCCAGGCCGCATTTTTTGTTTTGACCGTCAGCAAGCCATCGTCCGCGCGAGCCAGCGGCTTACCTGCCAAGGAGCCTGTCATGGAATTGCTGATCGGATTTGTGACCACCGTTTGCATCTCGCTGCTGATCTTCCGCAAGTGATGCCGATTCACCCGCCGCGCCCCGGGTGCGACATCGTTCTTTCAAGCTAACATGCAGGCTTCGCATCTCGCTCCTGCCGGCGCCATGCCGGCTGCACCACGTATGAATCCCCGAGTGATCGTCGTCGCGGTCGGTGTGCTTGCCGCACACGCGATCATGCTGACGGCCGCCTGGCTCCATCGCAACGCGCCGCCGCCGAAATCGGTCGAGGTCCAGACGATCACCGCGCAGCTCATCACGCCTGCACCGATCGCGCAGCAGGTTGCGGCCGAATCGATCCCGCAACCCGCGCCGCCGAAGCCCGTGCCGCGCGTGAAGCCGAAGGTCGAGCCGAAGCCGGTGCAGAAAGCGGCGAAGCCGACGCCCCAGCCGGTTGCGCAATCGCCGGCCCCGTCGCCGACACCCGCGCCTGCCGCCGATCCGACGCCCGCGCCTGCCGCGCCCGCCCCCGCAGCACCGGCCGCCACACCCGGCCCGGCGCGCGAAACGATGCAGGTCAGCGCGCCGAAGAACGTGCCGACGCTCCAATGCAACTTCGTGAAGCCCGACTACCCGTCGATGTCGCGCCGCCGCGGCGAATCGGGCACGGCCTATGTCCACTTCGTCGTCGGCGTGACCGGCAAGATCGAAAGCATCGATCTGCAAAAGAGCAGCGGCTACCCGCGCCTCGACGATGCCGCACTCGACGCGATGCGCTCGACCACCTGCCGTCCGTACCTCGAGAACGGCCAGGCGATCCGCGCCGCCCGCACACAGCCCTACAGCTTCGGGCTCACCGACTAACCTGCCTCATCCGGAAGATTCAAAGGAAACAAGAAAATGCAAAGCTACGGTATCGCGCACGTCTGGGCGCAAGGTGATTTCGTCACGCGCGCCATCGCGATCACGCTGCTCGTGATGTCGGTCCTGTCGTGGATGGTGATCGTCATCAAGGGCTGGAACGTGATCCGCCTGAACCGCCTCACGAAGAATGCCGAACAGGCATTCTGGCATTCGGACGATTTCGACGACGGTATCAAGAAGCTCGGCCTTGCCGCATCGACGCCGAACGACAACCCGTTCCTCGCGCTCGCGCTGTCGGGCAAGGAAGCCGCCGACCACCACCATCAGACGCAACCGCACCTGCACGACCGCATGGACGTATCGGACTGGGTCACGCGCTGCCTGAAGGACACGATGGACGAAGGCATCTCGCGCATGCAGAGCGGCCTCGCGATCCTCGCATCGATCGGCAGCACGGCGCCGTTCGTCGGCCTGTTCGGCACGGTCTGGGGGATCTACCACGCACTGCTCGCCATCGGCGCAACCGGCCAGACGTCGATCGACCAGGTCGCAGGCCCGGTCGGCGAATCGCTGATCATGACGGCCTTCGGCCTGTTCGTCGCGATTCCGGCCGTGCTCGGCTACAACGCACTGACGCGTGCGAACAAGGGCATCGTCAGCAAGCTGCGCCGCTTCGCGCACGGCCTGCACGCGTACTTCGTGACGGGCGCGAGCCTCGCATCGTCGTCGACGCGCGACGGCCTGCGTCTCGCCGCGCGCGCCAGCTGAGACGGGGTGAACCATGGCCATGAATACCGGTTTCAGCGACGATGACGACGATGCAGTGATGAGCGAGATCAACATGACGCCGCTCGTCGACGTCATGCTCGTACTCCTGATCATTTTCCTCGTGACGATCCCGGCGATGCAGCATGCGGTGAAGATCGACCTGCCGCACGCCAGCAGCCAGCCCGTCGACGAAAAACCGCAGACGGTCGACGTCGCGATCCAGGGCGACGGCACGATTCTGTGGGACGACCATACGGTCACGCGCGAACAGTTGCAGGCTCGCATCGCGGAAGCCGCGAAACGCACGCCGCAGCCCGAGTTGCACCTGCGTGCGGATCGCAAGGTTGCGTACGAGCACGTCGCAGAAGTGATGTCGGATGCACAGGCAGGCGGCCTGACGAAGCTCGGTTTCGTGACCGAGCCGGGCGCGAAAGCGAAGTAACGCGCGCACGTCTTGCGGTAACGCATCGCCGGCACCTCGCCGGCCGCACAAAGTAAAAGGCCTTCATCGCCAGATGAAGGCCTTTTTTCATGCGCACGCGGGCGCCTTCGGGCGGCGGGCTCTTTGGCGGTATCGGTTGCGCCTCGAGCAACGCAAATGCGACTCTGCCGTGGTCTGCACGGACTGCGCGTTCTGCCCTATCTGGCTCGCAATATATGCGGCCACCTGATTTCGCTCAGAACTTCCTTCACGAAATGGGATTTCAATATAGGCCCGCACGCGCGCGCATTCAAGGTTCCGGCGATTGAAACTTGCGATTGCAGACGACGCTTCAATGACAAAACAAATTTGCGTCGTCGCGCGCGCCGTGTTCAGGTCGCCGAAACATCGGCCGCGGCTTCCTTCTTCGCGCGCTCGGGACAACCGGGCTCCTTGTACGCGCCGTGATCGAGCTTCTCGACCAGGTAGTCGACGAACGCACGCACCGCAGGCGGCATCCCCTGCCGCGACACGAACACCGCATACAGCTGCGGCACCGGCAGCGTCCAGCCCGGCATCACGGGCGACAGTTGCCCCGCACGCAGCGCGTTGCCGTACATCATCTCCGGCAGCGCCGCGATGCCGAGACCGTCGAGCACGGCCTCGCGGATCGTCATCAGGTCGGCCGTCACGAGCCGCGGGTCGTGATCGTGCACATGGCGCGTCCCGTCCGGCGCGATCAGGTTGAATACATGCCGCCCGTCGACGCTCGGCGTATCGAGCGTCTCGAAGCCGGTCAGGTCGTCCGGCACCAGCGGCGGCGCATTCTGGCTCAGCAGGCTCGGCGCGCCGACCAGCATCTGCTCGGTACGCCATAGCGGCCGTACGACGATGTTGGCGTTCTGTGGCGGCTCCGAGCGCACGCGCAGCGCGACGTCGATCGAATCCTCGAACAGGTCGATCACGCGATTCGTCACGCGGACGTGCACCTTCACCTCGGGATAACGACGCAGGAATTCGGGCAGGATGCGCGACAGCATCGTCTGCGACAGCGTGACGGGCACGCTGACCCGCACGGAGCCGCGCGGCGACGCACGCAACTGCTGCACCGCGTTCATCGCGGCCTGCGCCTCGGCCAGCATCGCCTGGCAATGCTGGTAGAACAGTTCCCCCGCCTCGGTCAGCGCGAGCTTGCGCGTCGAGCGCTGCAGCAGGCGCACGCCAAGCGCCGCCTCGAGCTCGGTCAGGCGCCGCGACAGGCGCGATTTCGAGATGCCCAGCACGCGCTCCGCGGCCGAGAAACCGCCATGTTCGACGACCTGCGAAAAGTACATCAGGTCGTTCAGGTTATGTGCATCGATATTCATCTCATCGTTCCAATTTCAGAACAATCCATTGCGAACCGCCGCAAATCGAACGGTAAAACGCCCAATATAATAGCGCTATGTTTCAAAAATAACGCTATTCCGACGATTTCGAGGGCTTCCCCATGACGACCGCTCGCTCGCTTGACCGTACCTACCCCGCACTTCGCACGACCGAAGGCGGCGGCTTTGTGGTTCACCGTCCGTTCCCGACCCGGCTGCTGATGGACTTCGATCCGTTCCTGCTGCTCGACGAAATGGGCCCCGTCGACTACGCGCCCGGCGAAGCCGTGGGCGCGCCCGACCATCCGCATCGCGGCTTCGAGACCGTGACGTATGCGCTCGACGGCCGCTTCCGCCATCGCGACTCGTCCGGCCATGCAGGCACGCTCGGCCCGGGCGACGTGCAGTGGATGACGGCCGGCGCCGGCGTCGTGCACAGCGAGATGCCCGATCCCGCGTTTGCGCAGGCGGGCGGCCGCTCGCACGGCTTTCAGCTGTGGGTCAACCTGCCGCGCCGCGACAAGATGATCGCACCGCGCTACCAGGAGATTCCGGCCGACCGCATCCCGACCGCGACGTCGCCGGACGGCCGCGCGCGCGTCCGCGTGATCGCCGGCGAAGCGTTCGGCGTCCAGGCCGCGATCGAGACGCGCACACCGATCCTCTACCAGCATTTCACGCTGGAACCCGGCGCAACGGTCACGCAGCCCGTGCCGGCCGGTTATCGCGTGTTTGCCTATCCGATCGACGGCACGGGCCTCTACGGGCCCGACAGGCAGGCTGTCGACGCCCGACACATGATCGTCTACGGCGACGACGGCGACACGGTCACGTTCGCCGCCGGCGACTCGCCGCTCGACCTGCTGCTGATCGGCGGCGTGCCGCTCAACGAGCCGATCGTCCGCTACGGCCCGTTCGTGATGAATACCGAGGAAGAGATCCGGCAGGCCGTCGTCGACTACCAGACGGGCCGCATGGGCCGCATCGAAGCATGACGCCCGATCGGGGGCGGCAGGTGCCGCGAAACGAGTGGTTTTGCGTCACAATGACTTCTTGAACCATGTGGCCACCCGCCACCAGAAGGAACCCGTCCCCTTGAACTTCGAACATCTGATCCAGATCAACGCCGACGATCCGTCAGTACCGACCCTCACCCGCGACCAGCTCTGGGAGGGTCTCGTCCTGCGCGCCGAACAGCCGCAACTGTTCGTGCTCGGCCTCGACAGCTGCGTCGTCCTCGAACGGACGGACACGACGCTCGAGCGTGAACTGCACTACGGCCATGCGACCGTGCGCGATCACGTCACGTTCACGCCGAACCATCAGGTTCGCTACGACATCCGCGCGGCCGATGGCGAGATCGGCGGTTCGCTGACGATGACGATCGAGGAACGCGACGACCACGAGCTGTTCCTGCGTTTCGAGTACCGCACCACGCTGACCGTTACCGACGACAGCGAAGATGCGCGGCAGACGCACGGGATCGTCAAGGAGGCCTACCGCACGTCGGACATCGACACGGTCCGCCTGATCCGCGAATACACACAGGGCCGCAAGGACCCCGATCCGCTGCACTGACCCCGACGGCGGCCCGCAGGCCGCCATTTGACTCAAGCTATCAGGTCTGGTGTTTCGATCGATAAAGAGTTTTTGTAAATGGGAATAGTTATCATTTAGAATTCATTCCATCGTATCGACAGTCACCGATCAAACCGAATGACCGACACCATGCGCCCGACCACGCTGACCCTGCACCGCACGACCGGCACCGCAGCCAGCAGCCGTCAGAAGACGGCAGCGGTCACCACGCCGGCGAAGCCCGCCGGCAACCGCGATGCAGGCACGCGGGTCGTCAACAGCGACGCGCTGTTGCAAGGCCACAGCCACATCAGCATCGCGCACAACGGAGAGACGTATCAGTTGCGCGCCACGCGACTCGGCAAACTGATCCTGACGAAGTAAGACAGAGTATTGTGGGGACCACCTCCCTGAGAGGTGTTGGGCAGTAGCCAGCGTAACGGCTTGCACGCGAGATCTAGACCCCTTCGTGCAAACACACTCAAGCAGCCGTTGCAGCAAGCCAAGCCACTTTTTTGGTTCTCGCACAAGGTAGAAAAAAAGCGGCACGTCGAAGGACGTGCCGCTTTTTTGTTTGCGCGGTCAACGCAGGAGGCATGCCGCTCACGTACGTTGGCGTGCTGTCGCATGCGGCCGAAGCCGCCTGCAAGAGGCTTCAGAAACCCCAGAACATCAGCCACCATGCGCTGTCGACGACGGCCAACCCAGCGGCAAACAATGCGAATGCCGCGAGCCGGCGCGGCCACGCCGCATAGCGCCCCGTCACCTTCCACGCGAGCCACGCGCTCCATGCATTGGCACCGACCAGGATTGCGATACGCACGTCGGTCGCCCAGCCGAGCGGCACATGCTCCGCGCGCAGCAGCGACAGCGTCGTGGCCGACAGGCCGAGGAACACGCCCGCGCCCGCGATCGGGATCAGCGCCTGCGCAAGATGATGCAGCCGCACGCGATCGAAGCGGCCGAGCATCAGCGTGGCGCCGGCCAGCAGCACCAGCAGCGCCGTGCCGTACACGAGCCCCGTGCCGACGATGTAGCTGACGATCAGCCCGCCGTCGAGCCACGAAAACACGTCGTTGCGATCCGGATAGTGCGTGAGCAGGAACCACGGCGCATTCGTTTCGAGCGGCCACGTGATGTCGCGGTCGATCAGCCAGCCCGCGAGCCATTGCTTGATCTGCACGAACCACGGGCTGACGGTCCAGTGAAACGCACCGATCGCAACGCCGAGCAGGCCGTACAGGATCAGCGCGGTGTCCCACGGGTTCGCCTTTTGCGCGCCGAGGTTCACGACTTCGTCGGACGGCGAGCGCAACGACAGCGAGATCGCATCGCGGTGCCCGCTGCAGCGGCCGCACATATGGCAGTCCGCCGCGCCCTTCATGTTGCGCAACGGCACGAGCGGCGCGCAGTTGATCGGAATCACGCGATGGCCATGCTCGCCGTTCCTGTACGAACGGCGCCATGCATCCTCGTCGACCTTGTAGCGCATCGGCGCGAGCCGCGCGAGCAGCCCGAACACGCCGTTGACCGGGCACAGGTACTTGCACCACACGCGCTTCTCGCGGCCGTACAGCACGCCGATCACGATCGCGCCGACGGTCGAGCCGCCGAGCACGAACAGCACCGCGAGCGGGTACTGGTACACGCTCACCATCTGCCCGTAGATCGTCGTGATCCCGAACGCGACGAACGGCCAGCCGCCCCACCGGATCCAGCGCGGAATCGGACCGCCGCGACCAAACTTGCTCGCGTATTCGGTGAGTGCGCCTTCCGGGCACAGCACGCCGCACCACACGCGGCCGAGCATCACCATCGACAGCAGCACGAACGGCCACCAGATGCCCCAGAACGCGAACTGTGCGATCAGCGTGAGGTTGTTCCACAGATGCGCGGAATCGTCCGGCAGCGGCAACACCGCCGGGACGATGATCAGGAATGCGTAGACCGCGACGACGATCCACTGGATGCCGCGGATCAGCGCGCCGTGGCGCTGCATCCACTGGCCGGCCTGTGCGAGCCAGCCCGGCTTGGCTGCGGCGACCACGCTCATGCCGCGCGGCCTGCGGCGACGGCCGGACGACGGCTCGCGCGCTTCATCAGCAGCCACACGACGGCCCAGTACACCGCATAGGCGACCAGGTTGGTCAGCGCCGGGTGCGCACGATAGCCGGTCAGCGTTGCGACGAGCGAGCCGAACGTGCCCGAATCATCGAGGATCGCGGACGTATCCCACACCTGCGAGATGCCGAGCGGCAGGATTTCCTTGTCGATCAGCTTGTCGACGCCGGTCTGGAACAATCCCGCGCCGAGGAACAGCAGCATCACTTCGGTGACACGGAAGAAGTGCCGCCACGAGAAGTACTTGCCGCCGAGCTGCAGCAGATAGAACGTGAAGAACGCCAGGCCGAGACCGATCAGGACCGCGAGCATCTGGCTGCCGTCGACGTGACCCGACTGGCCGAAACCGAGGCCGTACAGGAAGATCACCGTCTCGCTGCCTTCGCGCGCGATTGCAAGCGCAACCAGCACGGCGACACCCCACCAGTTCGAATCGCGCGTACTCTGCTGCAGCGATTGCTCCATGTCACGCTTCAGCGTACGGCCGTGCCGGCGCATCCACAGCACCATCTGCACGATCAGCACGCATGCGATCAGCACCATCGCGGTCTGGAAGTAGTCCTGCGCGTCGCCGGACAGCACTTCGGTGAAACCGACCAGCGCGGCGCCGAGGCCCACGGCCATCAGCAAGCCGACACCGACGCCGGCCCACAGGAAAGGCAGGCCGCGGCGCGCGTCGTCGTCGCCGTTTTTCAGCCATGCATAGAGAATGCCGACGACGAGCAGCGCTTCGACGCTCTCCCGCCAGACGATGAACAAGATCTGACCCATCGATACCTCCTGACGCGCGGGGCAAGGGATTTGTGCGCCCGCACGCAGATAAAACGCGTTACTTCGCGACGATCACGCCCTGTGCCTGCTGGTGGAAATCGTCGAAAAACTTGTATTCGCCCGGCGACAGCGGAGCGACGACCACGAACGAATCGGCGCCCGGTGCGAGCACCTTCTCCTTGCGCAGCTGCACGCTCTCGAATTCGGCGGCGCCCTTGCCGGTGTTCTTGATCTCGATCTTGAAACGCTGGCCGGCCGGCACTTCGATGCGGGCGGGATTCAGCTTGCCGTCCGTCATCTCGAGCTTGAACGTCGGCAGGTCGGCAGCATGCGCTGCGCCGGCGAGCCACAACGCAGCGGCTGCGGCAACGATTTTCTGGGGAATTTTCATTCTGGGTTCTCTACGCCGACGGCGCGCCGAAGCGCGCCGTTCGTGATGCCACCGATCAGTAACCGCCCTTCTTGCCGATACCGGCGAACGGGAAGTCGTACTCGAGCGTAACGGGCTTGAACCACGCGCCCACGCCCGTTTCCTTGTCGATGTGGCGGCCGAATGCCATGTGACCCGACTGCATCGGCGGCTTGACGACCATCGTCAGGTGATACTTGCCCGGGCCGTTCAGCTTCACGTTGTCGCCATAGTGCGGGCCGTCGCTCGCGACCATGCCCATCAGGTCGCCTTCAGCCTTCCACTTCGTGTCGCCCTGCTTCGTCAGCTTGTACGTGACCTGCAGGTACGGCATCCAGTCGCCTTCCGCGAAACCCGTCGGGTTGTTCTTGACCGCATGAATGTCGGCCTCGAGGTGGATGTCGGAATCCGACGCCTTGCGCATCATCCCTTCCGGATCCATCGTGATCGGCTGCAGGTACACCGCGCCGATTTCCATGCCGCCCTGGATCTGCTGCTTGCCGATCGGATATTCGGCAGCCGAGGCCGACATCGCGGCAAGCGCCGCCGCTACCGCAACCGTCGTGCGGATGAACGAAGAACCCAACATGGACACTCCTTGTTATTTGTCTGACTATCTTGACGACACGCGGGCCGCCGCCGGGGCCGCCCGCTGGAAACACTAACGCGACGAAGAACGTTAATGCGAACAATTCTCAATAATTGCGAAGTTTAGCACCGAACCCGTTTCGGAACAAACGAAGAGCCGTGTAAACCCCTGATCCGACAAGGCTTACAGGCTCGTTACCAACCCGATTCGGTGACGCTTGGAAAGATTTACCGGCCGCCGCTGATGTGATCGCCGACATTCGCGCCGAACACGCGCTCGCGCAGCACGGCAAGCTGGTCGCGCGTCGCGGCGGCCTTCTCGAACTCGAGGTTCTTCGCGTAGTCGGCCATCTGCTTCTCGAGACGCTTGATTTCCTTCGCGAGCTGCTTTTCCGACATGTCCTCGAATTTCGCGCGCTGCTGCGCTTCCTTCAGCTCCGCGCGCGCCTCGTCCGCGTTGTAGACGCCGTCGATGATGTCCTTGATGCGCTTCACGACACCGCGCGGCGTGATGCCCATCTTTTCGTTGTAGGCCATCTGCTTCGCGCGGCGGCGCTCGGTTTCGCCGATCGCGCGCGTCATCGAATCGGTCATGTTGTCGGCGTAGAGGATCGCCTTGCCGTTCACGTTCCGCGCGGCGCGGCCGATCGTCTGGATCAGCGAGCGCTCGGCGCGCAGGAAGCCTTCCTTGTCCGCGTCGAGGATCGCGACGAGCGACACTTCCGGAATGTCGAGACCTTCACGCAGCAGGTTGATCCCGACCAGCACGTCGAACGTGCCGAGCCGCAGGTCCCGGATGATCTCGACGCGCTCGACCGTGTCGATGTCGCTGTGCAGGTAACGCACCTTGACGCCGTGGTCGGCCAGGAACTCGGTGAGCTGTTCGGCCATGCGCTTGGTCAGCACGGTGATCAGCACGCGCTCGCCGGCCTTCACGCGCTCGTTGATCTCGGTCAGCACGTCGTCGACCTGCGAGCTCGCCGGCCGCACCTCGATTTCCGGATCGACGAGGCCCGTCGGCCGCACGACCTGCTCGGCGATCTGCCCCGTCACGCGCTTCTCGTAGTCGGCCGGCGTGGCCGACACGAACACGACCTGGCGCATCTTGCGCTCGAACTCGGGGAACTTCAGCGGCCGGTTGTCGAGCGCCGACGGCAGGCGGAACCCGTAATTGACGAGGTTTTCCTTGCGCGCGCGGTCGCCGTTGTACATGCCGTTCAGCTGGCCGATCAACACGTGCGATTCGTCGAGCAGCATCAGCGCATCGGGCGGCAGGTAGTCGACGAGCGTCGGCGGCGGATCGCCGGGCTCCGCCCCCGAGAAATGCCGCGAGTAGTTCTCGATGCCCTTGCAGAAGCCGAGCTCCTGCAGCATCTCGAGATCGAAACGCGTGCGCTGTTCGAGGCGCTGCGCCTCGACGAGCTTGCCGTCGCGATGGAAAAACTCGAGGCGTTCGCGCAATTCGTCCTTGATCGTCTCGACCGCCCGCATCACGGTGTCGCGCGGCGTCACGTAGTGCGACGACGGATACACGGTGAAGCGCGGAATCTTCTGCCGCACGCGCCCCGTCAGCGGGTCGAACAGCTGCAGCGTCTCGACCTCGTCGTCGAACAGTTCGACGCGCACGGCCATTTCCGCGTGTTCGGCCGGGAAGATGTCGATCGTGTCGCCGCGTACGCGGAACGTGCCGCGCTGGAAATCCTGCTCGTTGCGTGTGTACTGCATCGCGATCAGCCGCGCGATCACGTCGCGCTGGCCGAGCTTGTCGCCGGTGCGCAGCGTCAGGATCATCCGGTGGTATTCGGACGGGTTGCCGATACCGTAGATCGCCGACACCGTCGCGACGATCACCACGTCGCGGCGCTCCATCAGGCTCTTCGTCGCCGACAGCCGCATCTGCTCGATGTGCTCGTTGATCGACGAATCCTTCTCGATGAACAGGTCGCGCTGCGGCACATAGGCCTCAGGCTGGTAGTAGTCGTAGTACGAGACGAAGTACTCGACCGCGTTGCGCGGGAAGAACTCGCGGAACTCCGCATAGAGCTGCGCCGCGAGCGTCTTGTTCGGCGCGAACACGATGGCCGGGCGGCCGAGCCGCGCGATCGTGTTGGCCATCGTGAAGGTCTTGCCCGACCCCGTCACGCCGAGCAGCGTCTGGAAGGCAAGGCCATCGCCGACGCCTTCGACGAGCGTCTCGATCGCGGTCGGCTGGTCGCCCGCAGGCAGGTACGGCTGATACAGCTGGAACGGCGACCCTTCGAAGGTGACGAATCTGGATTCGTCGAGCGCGTCGCCGACTTCGGCATGATGTTCGGACATGGAATACGGCCGGAGCAAGGGCAAAGAAAGCATTCTAGCGCTTCGCGGCGTCTCGAACTGCTGTCGGCTCCTGACGCCCGGCGGCCGGCCGAAATCGCGATTCGCCGCCGAATCGCCCGCCCCCGCCAGCGCGAATTCGCTACAATATCAGGCTGCTGCGCTTTCCGGCGTCGCGCCGTTGGCGCGCGGTCCGCTGCGCCCGCCCCGCCGGCTGAAAGCCTGACCCTCTTTTCACTACTGCCGAATCATCATGTCGCTCTTCTCCGCTGTCCAGCTTGCTCCCCGCGACCCGATCCTGGGCCTGAACGAAGCCTTCAACGCCGATGCGCGTCCGACCAAGGTCAACCTCGGCGTCGGTGTGTACACGAACGAAGAAGGCAAGATTCCGCTGCTGCGCGCGGTGCGCGAAGCCGAGAAGGTGCGTGTCGAGGCAGGCCTGCCGCGCGGCTACCTGCCGATCGACGGGATCGCCGCCTACGATGCGGCCGTGCAGAAGCTGCTGCTCGGCAACGATTCGCCGCTGATCGCGGCGGGCCGCGTGGTCACGGCCCAGGCACTGGGCGGCACGGGCGCGCTGAAGATCGGCGCCGATTTCCTGCGCACCGTGAACCCGAACGTGAAGGTCGCGATCAGCGATCCGAGCTGGGAAAACCACCGCGCGCTGTTCGAAGCGGCCGGTTTCGAAGTGGTCGCGTACCCGTACTACGACGCGGCCACCAACGGCGTGAACTTCGAAGGCATGCTGTCGGCGCTGAACAGCTACGAAGCCGGCACGGTCGTCGTGCTGCACGCGTGCTGCCACAACCCGACCGGCGTGGATCTCACCGAAGCGCAATGGCAACAGGTCGTCGACGTCGTGAAGGCGCGCAACCTCGTGCCGTTCCTCGACATGGCGTACCAGGGCTTCGGCGAGAACATCGAGGCCGATGCCGCTGCCGTGCGTCTGTTTGCCGCGGCCGACCTGAACGCATTCGTGTCGTCGTCGTTCTCGAAGTCGTTCTCGCTGTACGGCGAACGCGTCGGCGCGCTGTCGATCATCACGTCGAGCAAGGAAGAAGCGACGCGCGTGCTGTCGCAACTGAAGCGCGTGATCCGCACGAACTACTCGAACCCGCCGACCCACGGTGGCGCCGTCGTCGCAGCCGTGCTCGCATCGCCGGAACTGCACGCTTCGTGGGTGCAGGAACTCGGCGAGATGCGCGATCGCATCCGCGCAATGCGTAATGGTCTCGTCGAGCGCCTGAAGGCAAGCGGCGTCGATCGCGACTTCAGCTTCATCAACGCGCAACGCGGGATGTTCTCGTATTCGGGCCTGACCTCGGCACAAGTCGATCGCCTGCGCGACGAGTTCGGCATCTATGCGGTCGGCACGGGCCGGATCTGCGTTGCCGCGCTGAACATGCGCAACCTCGATGCCGTCGCCAATGCAGTCGCAGCCGTCCTGAAGTAATACGGCGTCGGGTGGCGGCCGCGACCGGCTGCGCCCTGCCGACATGAAAAACGCGCTCCGTGGAGCGCGTTTTTTATTGCCGTTCGCCGGCGGGCAGCTACGCCGCCCGTGCCCGCGTTACTGCATGAACCAGCCGTGGCTGACGACGACCGACTGGCCCGTGAGCGCGGCGCTCGGGAACGCCGACAGGAACAGCACCGTCTGCGCGACGTCCTGCACCGTCGTGAACACGCCGTCGACCGTGTTGCCGAGCATCACCTTCTTGATCACTTCTT
>NZ_CADFEI010000030.1 GCF_902833225.1 Burkholderia sp. BCC1644 | reverse complement strand
TTCTTGTCGCCGACCGACTGGTCGTTCACGAGGATCTCGCCCTGCTGAAACGGCTCGAGGCCGTTCACGGTCTTGATCAGCGTCGACTTGCCCGAGCCCGACGGGCCGCACACGACGACCACTTCGCCTTTCCTGACCTCGGTCGTGCAGTCGGTGAGGACCTGAAACTGGCCGTACCACTTCGAAACGTTGCTGATGGAAATCATGGAAGTACCTGCATCGTAATGAGGCGCGCGCGGCGCCGGTTCAACGCGCCTTCGCGACGCGATAGCGACGTTCGAGCACGCGGGCGTACCACGTCAGCGGGAAGCACATCGCGAAGTACAGCAGCGCGACCATCGCATAGATCGGAAACGGCTTGAATACCGCGTTGGTGATGATGTTGCCGGTCTTGGTCAGTTCGGTCAGCCCGATGATCGACGTGAGTGCGGTGCTCTTCACCGCCTGCACGAGGAAACCGACGGTCGGCGGCAGCGCGATCTTCCACGCCTGCGGCCACACCACGTAGCGCAGCTGCTGAGTCCACGTCATGCCAAGGCTTGCCGCCGCACTCCATTGGCCGCGCGGTACCGCGTCGACACAGCCGCGCCAGATGTCGGCCAGATAGGCGCTGGCGTTCAGCGTCAGCACGACCGACGCGGCGACCCATGGCGTCACGTCGATGCCGACGAGCGGCAAGCCGAAGAAGCCGAGGAACAGTTGCATCAGCAACGGCGTGCCCTGGAACACCTCGACGTACAGGATCACGAAGCGGCGCAGCGCCGGCGCCGGCGAAATGCGCATTGCGAGCAGCGCGAAGCCGGCGATGCTGCCGCCGACGAACGTGATCAGCGACAGCAGCAAGGTCCAGCGTGCGGCGAGCAGCAGGTTCCACGCAATGTCCTGGAAGGTGAATTCGATCATCGGGCACGCTCCGTCGACAGGCCGCTTTCAGGGGGGCGGGCGCGCCACGCGAGGCGGGCCATGCAGGTGCGCCGCGGTGCGGCGGCCGCGCCGCGCGCCGTGCGGCCCGAGAACAATCGCCGGCCGACGCGATTGAGCAACATGCGCAGCGCGATCGACAGCAGCAGGTAGATTGCGGTCACGACGATGTAGATCTCGAACGCACGGAAATTGCGCGACTGGATGAAGTTCGCCGCGTAGGTCAGGTCGGGCACCGAGATCTGCGACACGACGGCCGAGCCGAGCATCACGATCAGCACCTGGCCGAGCAGCGCGGGGTACACATTCGCGAGCGCCTGCGGCAACACGACGTGACCGAACACCTGCCGGCCGTGCAGCCCGAGCGCCCGCGCGGCCTGCACTTGCCCGTGCGGCACCGATTCGATGCCGGCGCGCAGGATCTCGACTGCATACGCGCCCAGGTTGACCGTCATGGCCAGCACGGCCGCCTGCGCTTCGTCGATGTGTACGCCGATCGCCGGCAGCCCGAAGAAGATGAAGAACAACTGGACCAGAAACGGCGTATTGCGGATCAGCTCGACGTAGGCCGCGACGAGCGCACGCGCCCAGCGCGGGCCGGCGAGTGCGGTCCATGCGCCGGCGGTGCCGATCAGGCCGCCGAGCGCGGTGGCGGCCGCGGTGAGGCCGAGCGTCACGCCGATGCCGCGCGCAAGCATGCCGGCGTAGAGGCCGAAATCGCTGAAGTCGAACACGTAGGTCATCGCGATGCCTTTCGTCGTGAATACGGGGCGGGGGCGGCGCGCATCACAGGTCGGCCGGCAGCGCCGCGTGCAGCCACTTCTGCGACAACGTGTTCAGCGTGCCGCTCTTCTTCGCGCCGGCGATCGCGTCGTTGACCTTCTGCATCAGGCGCGCTTCGTTCTTGTTCAGGCCGACGTGATCGGGCGAGCTGAACAGCGAGAATTTCTGTTCCGGATCGATCGACGGATGACGCGCGATGATCGTCGCGCCCACGTCGTTGCCGACCACCAGCAGCTGCGCCTGTCCCGACAGGAACGCCGCGATCGCGCCGTTCGGATCGTCGAAGCGCTTGATCGTCGCGTTCGGCGGCGCGACCTTGCTGACGCTCAGGTCTTCGAGCGTGCCGCGCGCGACCGCGACCGATTTGCCGGCGAGATCGGCGGTGCCCTTCACGGCGAGCGACTTCGGGCCGAATACCGCGAGGTAGTACGGCGCGTATGCGTTCGAGAAGTCGATCACCTTCGCGCGCTCCGGCGTCTGTCCGACCGACAACAGCATGTCGGTCTTGCGGTCGGCGAGATACGCCATCCGGTTGTCGCCGGTGACCTGCACGAGTTCGACTTTCGCATTCAGCGCCTTGCCGATCAGGTTTGCCATGTCGATGTCGTAGCCTTGCGGCTTCATGTCGGGCCCGATCGAACCGAACGGCGGATAGTCCTCGAACACGCCGATGCGCACGACTCCCGATTTCGCGATCGTGTCGAGCGCGTCGGCATGCGCGAGCGGCGCGAAGGCGGCGAGGCCCGCTGCGCCGGCGCAGGCGCAGAGAAGGGCGGAGCGGGCGAGCAGGCGCTGCACGTGGCGGATTGCGTGGGTCGTTGCGTTCATGGCGAGATCCTCGTTGTTGCGCTGGAGAAAGGGAAAGGAGATCAGGCGCCGCGTGCGGCGATGAGCTTGCATGCATGGGCGGGCAGTTCGGCGAGCACCGGCATGCCGACCTGGAGATCGGGCGTTTCGCGCGGCGTCGTCGCGGCCGTCAGCGTGAAGCCGCGGCAATCGATCGTTGCCTCGATCGACGCGCCGACGTCACGGACGAACGTGATCGTGCCGGCGAGCGTGTTCGGTCCGGGCTGGTGTGCTGCCGGGGCCGTGCGCACGCACACGTCCTCGGGACGGATCAGCAGGCGCACGGCGTCCGCGGTGCGCGGTGCTTGCCGGATCGCGAGTCGCTGACCGCCGGGCAGCACGATCGCGTCGTCGCCGTCACGCGCGACCTGCAGGATGTTGCCGAGGCCGATGAAGTCGGCGACGAATTCGTTGACCGGATCGCGGTAGATGTCGAGCGGCCGGCCCACCTGCTGTATCCGGCCTTTCTCCATCACGACGATCTCGTCGGCCATCGTCATCGCTTCGCGCTGGTCGTGCGTGACCATGATCGTCGTGATGCCGAGCCGTTGCTGCAGTAGCCGGATCTCGACCTGCATCGCTTCGCGCAGCTTCGCGTCGAGTGCCGACAACGGTTCGTCGAGCAGCAGCAGGCGCGGCGACGACGCGATCGCGCGTGCGATCGCGACGCGCTGGCGCTGCCCGCCCGACAGTTGCGTGACGAGCCGGTCGGCCATGTGCGGAAGCTGGATCAGCTCCAGCAGCTCGGCGACGCGCCGCGCCTGCGCGGCCTTGGCCGTCTTGCGCAGCCGCAGCGGGTACGCGATGTTCTGCGCGACGGTCATGTGCGGAAACAGCGCGAGCGACTGGAACACCATGCCGAAGTCGCGCCGGTTGGCGGGCACGTGCGTGAGGTCGCGGCCGGCAAACGACAGGGTGCCCGAGGTCGGCGTTTCGAGGCCGGCGATGATCCGCATCAGCGTGGTCTTGCCGCAGCCGGACGGGCCGAGGAAGCAGACGAGCTTGCCGTCCGGCACCGACAGGTCGACGTGATCGACCGCATACGCCTGATGGAAGCGCTTCGTCACGTTCTGGAGGATGAGCTGGGTCATGTGTGTTCCTTGCACGGGCGGGAGCGGGGCAGGGCGCGCGTCAGAGCGCGACGCCCTTGTCGCCGACGAGTTTTTCGAGCATCCAGATCAGTGCGAAGTCGATCGCGACCGTGAACACGGCGAAGCAGAACACGGTCGGGTCGAGCGACGACACGGTGCGGCTGTAGAGCCAGACCGGCAGGGTCATCGTGTCGATGCTGTACAGGAAGAACGTCACCGTGAATTCGTTGAACGACACGATGAACGCGAACAGCATCCCGGCGAGAATGCCGGGCCGCATCAGTGGCAACACGACGTCGACGAGCGCGCGGCGCGGGCTCGCGCCCATCAGGCACGCCGCTTCCTCGAAGTCGGGGCCGATCGATGCGACCGAGGCCGCGCAGTTCTTCACGGTGAACGGCAGTGTCAGGATCACGTGGGCGACGACGAGCCGCGCGATGCCGAGTTCGACCGGCAGCGCGTTGAACACGATCAGCAGCGCGAGGCCGAGCATCACGAGCGGATAGACGATCGGCAGTGCGACGAACTGCTCGACGAGCGTCTTGCCGCGGAAGCGGTAGCGCGACAGTGCGTAAGCCGCGGGTACCGACACGGCGGTCGCGATCAGCATCGTCGCGACCGCGACGACGAGGCTCGTCGTCAACGCGGCGCCCATCGACTGCGCGCTGCCGGCATCGGACGACACGAACGTCTGCCAGGCGGCGCGATACCAGTGCAGGCTGAATTCGCGCGGCGGGAATTCGAGCGTGCCCGACGCGCCGAACGACATCGTGATCATCGTCAGGATCGGCAGCGCGGCGAGGAACAGCACGAGTGTCGCGAGCGCGCCCGTCACGCGTCCGAGGCGGCCGGGCATGGGCGTGCGCAGGAGCAGGACGTTCATCGGTTCACCTCGCCGGCACGTTGCAGGGTGCGCACGAGGCGCTGGGAAACCGCCATGACGACGAGCGTCGCGCCCATCAGCACGATGCCCGATGCCGATGCGGCCGGCCAATTGAGCAGCGGTGCGACCTGGTCGTGCACGAGCACCGCGAGCATCGGCACGCGCCGGCCGCCGAGCAGCAGCGGCACCGCGAATGCGCTGGCGTTGTACGCGAACACGAGCAGCGCACCCGAGACGAGGCCGGGCATCGCGAGCGGCAGCGTCACGTGCCGCAGCGTCTGCCAGCGGCTCGCGCCGAGCGTCGCGGCGGCTTCGTCGTACGCGCGGGACACCGCGCGCAGCGCGCTCGACAGCGGCAGCACCGCGAGCGGGAACGCGGTCTGGATCAGGCCGAGCAGCACGCCGTGCTCGCGGTACAGCAATTGCAGCGGCCGCCCGATCAAGCCGGTGGCGAGCAGCGCGCGGTTGAGCAACCCGGCCGGGCCGAGCATCACGAGCCAGCCATACCCTTGCAGCAGCAGGTTCACGAGCAGCGGCAGCAGTACGCCGGCGAGCAGCAGCCGGCGCGCGAGCCGCGATTCGGTGCGTGCCATCGCGAGCGCAACCGGGATCGCGAGCAGCACCGCGCATACCATGCTCTGGAACGCGAGACGCAGCGTGAGCCACAGCGACGTCGTGAAGTACGGATCCGCGAGATCGGCGTAGTTCTGCAGCGTGAAGGTCCGCCATTCGTCGCCGGACACGCCGACGCTCATCCGCAACACCGTGAGCGTGGCGGCGGCAAGGACCGCGAGAAACGCGAGGATCGGTGCGAGCAGCAGCCACGGCGGCACGCCGGCCAGCGCGGGGGCCGTGTCGGGGCCGGCACCGGCCGTTCCGGCACCGGCCGACCCTGCATCGCGGGGGGAGGACAGGGAGGCCATGTCGTTATGCCGAGAAGAGGCCCGTATAGCGCTTGATCCACGCGGGCTGGACGGCCGCGAGCGCCTTGTCGTCGTGCAGCACGGCCTTCTCCGCGATCTGCTGCGGCGACGGCACGAACGCGCGGCTTTCCGCGGGAATCACGGCCTTGCCGTTCACCGGGCCATTCAGCACATCGGCCGCCATCCGGCCCTGCACGCCCGCGTCGAGCGAATGGTTGATGAACGCATGGATCAGGTCGAGGTCGCCCGGGTGTGCCTTCGGGATCACGGTGAACATCAGTTGCGTCGCGAAGCCTTCCTTCATCCCGTATGTCACGCCCATCTTGTAGTCGGGCTTGCGGATCTGGTCCGGGAAGAACGCGGGCGAATAGATGCCGCCGATGTCGAGCGAGCCGGTGCGGAACAGGTCGGCAACCTGGTTCGGGTTTTCGCCGAGCGTCATCACGCGATCCTTCAACTGCGCGAGCTTGCGGAATCCCGGATCGATGTTCTGCTGCGAACCGCCGGCCAGCTTCGCGGCGATGATCGCGAGATCGACGGCTTCGGCCCACTCGGGCGGCGGCAGGAACAGGCGCCCCGCATACTTCGGATCCCACAGTGCCTCATAGCTCGACGGCGCGCTCTTCACGGTTGCCGTGTTGTAGATCAGCCCGTCCGACCACAGCAGGTAGCCGATGCCGAAGCCGTTCGCGCCGGTGCGGTATTGCGGCGCGACGTCCTTCAGGTTCGGCAGCCGGTTCAGGTCCGGCTTGGCGAGCAGGCCCGCATCGGCGAGACCCGCCGCGCCCACGCCGGCGAGCGTGATGACATCGTAGGTCGGCCGTTCACCCGCGGCCTTGACCTTCGCGACCATGCCCGACGTGCCGTCCGCGCGATCAGCGATCACGCGTGCGCCGGTCTGCTTGCTGAAGGTTTCCGCGATGTTGCGCAGCGCGGCCGCGCCGGTATCGTCCGACCAGGTGAGCAGGCGCAGCGTCTTGCCGGCGAAGTTGCTCGACTGTGCCTTCGCAGTCCTGATGAACGGCATCGGAAGGGCGGATGCGGCGAGTGCCGTGCCGAGGGTTTTGATCACCTGCCTTCTGCCCGCCTTGAAGTGTTGCATGGCCGTCTCCTGATGAACGATGCCGTGTGGTTCGATGCCGCTCGCCGAACGGCGGCGCGGGGTGTGGATGAACTGTAGGGAGGTCAAATTTCCGCAACAAACGAAATATCCGCATGCGCGGCATGACATAAACGCATGGGCTGCGTGGCCTCAGCGGGCCGGCATCATGACCTGCTTGATCTCCTGGAACGCGGCCAGCCCGAACGGACCGAGCTCGCGTCCGATGCTGCTGCGCTTGTAGCCGCCCCATGAGGTTTGCGGATAGATCAGCTGCGGCGTGTTGATCCACACGACGCCTGCCTCGAGCGCGTCGGCGACCCGCTTGCCGCGTGCCGTGTCGCGCGTGACGACGGTGGCGACGAGCCCGTACTCGGTATCGTTGGCCGCCGCGATCGCGTCGTCTTCGGTGTCGAACGCACGCACGCACAGCACCGGGCCGAAGATTTCCTCAGACCATAGCGTGCTGTCGGCCGGCACGTCGGCGAACAGCGCGGGCCGGATGAAGTAGCCGGGGCCGTCGGGCACGTCGCCGCCCGTCACGAGCCGCGCGCCGTCGGCCTGGCCTTGCGCGATGTGGCGTTTCACGCGTTCGTATTGCGCGCGATTCGTCAGCGGGCCCATCTGCACGCCGGGCGCGAACGGCGGGCCGACGACGGTCGCGTCGATCCGCCGCGCGAGGCGCGCGATCAGGTCGTCGGCGAGCGGGGCGGCGACGAGCACGCGCGAGGTCGCCGAACACATCTGCCCGGCGTTGAAGAGGCCGCCGCCCGCGATCAGTTCGACCGCATGTTCGAGATCGGCATCGTCGAACACGACGATCGACGACTTTCCGCCGAGTTCGAGGCCGACACCCTTGATCGTGTCCGCGGCCGTCTTCATGACCTGTGCGCCGACCGCCGTGCTGCCGGTAAACGACACCTTCGCGACGAGCGGATGCGCGCACAGCCGCGCGCCGACATCGTGGCCGGTGCCCGTCACGACGTTCAGCACGCCGGGCGGCAGGCCGGCCTCGGCGACGATCGCGGCGAGTTCGAGTTCGGGCAGCGGTGTGATCTCGGACGGCTTCAGCACGACGGTGCAACCGGCCGCGAGCGCGGGCGCGAGCTTCCACGCGGTCGTCACCATCGGGAAATTCCACGGCACGATCAGCGCGGCGACGCCGGCCGGTTCACGCCGGATCCACGCACGATGCTCGCCGCCGGGCAGCGACACCTCGGTTTCGCCGTCCATGTCGAGGCGGTCCGCGAGGCCTGCGTAGTAGTCGAAGGTGGCGATCACGTCCGCGACGTCGATCTCGGCTTCCGCGAATGGCTTGCCGTTGTTGAGCGACTGCAGTGTCGCGAGCCGCACGCGGCGCGCTGCGACGCCGCGTGCGATCGCGCGGAGCAGGGCCGCGCGCATGGCGCCGGTCGTGCGTTTCCAGCCGGGAAACGCGCGCGATGCGGCTTGCACGGCACGCTCGACGTCTGCCTCGCCGCCCGCGCTGACGTCGGCGAGGACCGTTTCCGTCGACGGATCGACGACGGGCAGCGTCGCGCCGCTGAAGCTCGTGCGCCACGTACCGTCGATGAAATGGCGCGTGTGCAGCGGCGGATCGAACGCGAGATCGGGTGTCGCGCTCATTGCTGCACCTGACCGAACCAGGTTGCCTCGTCGATTTCGATCACGGTCGGAATCGCGCGTGCTGCGGCGTCGCGCAGCGCTTTGGACAGCGCATCGGGCGTCGCGGCCGTCTGCGCCGCGCAGCCGAAACCGCGTGCGAGTGCCTGGAAATCGGGCGTATACGGATCGACGCCGACCGGCGTAATGTCGCGCGCGACCATGTATTTACGGATCTCCCCATAGCCGCGGTTGTTCCAGACGATCACGATCACCGGCAGGCGCGCCTCGACCGCGCTCGCGAGCTCCGGCAGCGTGAACTGCAGGCCGCCATCACCGATCAGGCATACGACCGGCCGCGCAGGCGCGGCAAGCTTTGCGCCGATCGCGGCGGGCAGCCCGTAGCCGAGCGTGCCGTAGCCGGTCGACGAGTTGAACCAGCTGCGTGGCGCCGGCGCATCGTGCGTGAAATTGCCGACGTAGACGGGGCTGGTCGAATCGCCCGCGACGATCGCGCCGGGCAGCGCCGCGACGATCGTGTCGATCAGCCGCGCCTGCGCGCGCGCGGGGCCGTCGTGGCCGGATGCGATCGCGGCGCGTACGGCAGCCACCCGCTGTGCGCCCCAGCCGGCCTCGGGGGTTGGGGCGGGCCGCTCGTGCAGGCGGGTCGACAGCGCGCCGAGCGCCAGCCGGGAATCGCCGGCGATGGCGATTTCCGCGCGGGCATTGCGCATCAGCTGTTGCGCGTCGATGTCGATGCGGATCAGCCGGCCGTCGATCGCGAAGCCGCCGTCGAACGTGACGTCGTAGTCGGTTTCGCCCAGCTCGGTGCCGACGGCGAGCACCACGTCGGCGTCGCGGATCGCCGCGCGGGTGGCCGGCAGCGACTGGGTGGAGCCGATCAGCAACGGGTGGCCGGGCGGCAGCAGGCCTTTGGCGTTGATGGTCAGCGCGACGGGCGCGTGCAGGCGTTCGGCGAGCTCGCGCAGTTCCGCCGCCGCGCGGATGGCGCCGCCGCCTGCGAGGATCAGCGGCCGGCGCGCGTGCGCGAGCAGGTCGGCGGCCGCCGCGAGGGCGTTCGCATCCGGCGCGGGGCGCGCGGGTAGCATGAGCGGCGCGGCGGGCAGCGCGGGCGCCGGCATCACGATCACGTCGAGCGGAATCTCGATGTGCACGGGCCGCGGCCGCGCACTTTCGAAAACCGCGAATGCGCGTGCGAGTACCTGTGGCAGATCGGCCGCGTCGAGCAGCGTGTGCGAGAACGCGGTGAGTCCCGCGAACACGTCGCGCTGCGACGGCAGTTCGTGCAGGCGGCCGTCGCCGCTGCCGAGCTCGCGGCGCGCGTTGACGCTCGAGATCACCAGCATCGGAATCGAATCCGCGTAGGCCTGTGCCATCGCGGTCGCGATATTGGTCATCCCCGGCCCGGTGATGATGAAGCAGACCCCCGACCGGCCCGTGACGCGTGCGTAGCCGTCGGCCATGAAGCCGGCCCCCTGTTCGTGGCGCGGCGTCACATGACGGATCGACGAGGCGGCGAGGCCGCGATAGAGCTCGACGGTATGCACGCCGGGAATGCCGAACACGCATTCGACGCCCTGGCGCTCGAGCAGGTCGACGAGCGCTTCGCCACAGGTGCGGGGGCGGGCAGTGAACGATGCCGCCGTGGCCGTGCGGGCCTCGGCGATGCGGGAGACGGTGGCTGGATGGTTCATGGATCGTGGGGAGTCGGTTGGGAGGGTGAGTGGCCCGTACCGCAAGCGAGGGGCATGAAGCGGATTGTCGGCGTCGATCCGGGGCGCCAACAATCGATTAGTTTTCATGCGCCGCATGAGCGCCGTGCATGGCGGCGTCGATTCGCGGCGCGCAGCGTGCCGGTCTTCATGCAAACCCGCCCGGCATGCCGGACGTCGCGCGCCGAATCGCGCGACCCTCGTGATCGAATCCGGAATTTGTCTAGTCATCCTTGCGATTGGATCGTCCGGACTGCACCAAGTGCGTGCCTGAATTCACCGAGACGAGGCATGCCGGAGGCCGTAAATTAGGGGATTTCCCGCGTTTCCGCGGTTTTTTTTGAACGCTGCTTGTCTCGCTGTTTTTCTTCTTGCATGCTTGTATAGACAAATTCCTGAGGCGGCTTGCTGCACCGAAGGGATGGCGAACTTCAACGCAAGGAGAAATCTCGTGAACGGCAAGCGCATCAAGTGGGCACTCAGGACGATCGGCGTCATCGCGGCTGCAACGGCAACGCTCGCGGCTCCCGTGCAGGCAAAGGAATGGAAAACGGTGACGGTCGCGCTCGAAGGCGGATACGCACCGTGGAACCTCACGCTGCCGGGCGGCAAGCTGGGCGGTTTCGAGCCGGAACTGCTCGCCAACGTGTGCGAGCGGATCAAGGTGCAGTGCAACATGGTCGCGCAGGACTGGGACGGGATGATTCCCGGCCTGCAGGCCGGCAAGTTCGACATCCTGATGGATGCGATTTCCATTACGCCGGATCGTGAAAAGATCCTGCTGTTCTCGCGCCCCTATGCGGCGACGCCGGCGACGTTCGCCGTCACCGATACGAAGATCCTGCCGAAGGCCGCACCCGGTGCGCCGATCGTCAAGCTGACGGGCGACGCGAATGCGGACAAGCCGACCGTCGACGCGCTGCGCAAACAGCTGAAGGGCAAGACGATCGGTATCCAGTCGGGCACCGTCTATACGAAATTCATCAACGACAGCTTCAAGGACATCGCGTCGATTCGCGTGTACAAGACGTCCCCCGAGCGCGATCTCGACCTCGTCGCGGGGCGCATCGATGCATCGTTCGACGACGTCACGTACTACGCGGCGAACAACGCGAAGAAGGACAACGCGTCGATCGTGCTCGCGGGTCCGAAGCTCGGCGGGCCGATCTGGGGGCCGGGCGAAGGGCTGGCGTTCCGCAAGCAGGATGCCGATCTGAAGACGAAGTTCGATACGGCGATCGGCGCGGCGCTCGCGGACGGCACGGTGAAGAAGCTGGCCGACAAGTGGTTCAAGACCGACGTCACGCCGTAACCGCGCATTCCGCCGCCGCCGCGTAACCGACGTGCGCGACACGCGCGACGCGCGGCGGCAGGCATCCTGCAGATCCACTCAACGTTTGCCGGGAGGCACGCATGGCGATCCTTGAAATGCTCGGCTTCGGAACCGAAGGCTGGGGCGGCGTGCTGCTGCTCGCCGCACTGATGACGGTGGCGCTGACGCTCGCCGCGCTCGCGGTCGGCGCCGTGATCGGCGCGGCGATCGCGGCGGCAAAGCTGTCGCGCTACCGCAGCGCCCGCCTGCTCGGCGACCTGTACACGACGGTATTTCGCGGCGTGCCCGAACTGCTCGTCATCTATCTGTTCTACTTCGGCGGCTCGACGCTGGTCACGGCCGTCGGCCAGTGGTTCGGCGCGGAAGGGTTCATCGGCGTGCCGCCGTTCGTGATCGGCGCGCTCGCGGTCGGGATGATTTCGGGCGCCTACCAGGCGGAGGTGTATCGCGCGGCGGTGCTCGCGGTGTCGAAGGGCGAGCTCGAAGCGGCGCGCTCGATCGGCATGCCGAGCAGCATGGTGCTGCGCCGCATCCTGGTTCCGCAGGTGCTGCGCTTCGCGCTGCCCGGTATCGGCAACGTGTGGCAACTGAGCCTGAAGGACTCGGCGCTGATCTCGGTCACCGGCCTCGCCGAGCTGCTGCGCACGAGCCAGATCGCCGCCAATTCGACCCACCAGTATTTCGTGTTCTTCGTCGCGGGCGGTGCGTTGTACCTGCTGATGACGGGCTTGTCGAACCGCGTGTTCAACCGGGCGGAAGCGATCGTCGGCCGGTCGTTCCGCCGCAATTTCGCGCGCAACTGACGGAGAACGTGCATGTCCATCGATTTCGACTTTCTCTTCGATACGCTGCGCCAGCTGCTCGCGGCCGTGCCGACCACGCTCGGGCTGTTCTTCGCATCGCTCGTGCTCGGCGGCCTGCTGTCGCTCGTGATCGTCACGATGCGCGTGTCGCCGCGCTGGCTGCCGAACCGTTTTGCGCGCGCCTACATCCTGGTATTTCGCGGTTCGCCGCTGCTGATCCAGATGTTCCTCGTGTACTACGGGCTCGGCCAGTTCGGCGTGATCCGCGAAAGCTTCATGTGGCCGTTGTTGCGCGAGCCGTACGTGTGTGCGGTGCTGTCGCTCGCGCTGTGCACGGCAGGCTACACGGCCGAGATCCTGCGCGGCGGGCTGATGGCCGTGCCGATCGGGCAGATCGAAGCCGGTTATTCCATCGGCCTGTCGGGTTTCGCGCTGCTGCGGCGCGTGATCGGCCCGATCGCGCTGCGCCAGTGCCTGCCCGCGTATTCGACCGAAGCCGTGCTGCTCGTCAAGTCCACCGCGCTCGCCAGCCTCGTCACGGTGTGGGAGGTGACGGGCGTCGCGCAGCAGATCATCCAGCAAACCTACCGGACGACCGAAGTGTTTGTTTGCGCCGCCCTCATCTATCTGGGCCTGAACTTCATCGTCGTGCGCCTGCTCGGCGCGCTCGAATGGCGGCTCTCGGGGCACCTGCGCGCGCCGAAGTCGTCCGGTGCGCCAGCCGCCGCGGCCCGCAATGCCCAGCGCGTCGCATCCTGAGCGCGCCATTCCTTCCTGGAGAATTCGATGAACACCGCTGCTCCCGTTGCGTTGTCGGTCAAGAACATCCACAAGTCGTTCGGCGATCATCATGTGCTGAAGGGCATTTCGCTCGACGCGCATGAGGGCGACGTCATCTCGATCCTCGGCGCGAGCGGCTCGGGCAAGAGCACGTTCCTGCGCTGCCTGAACCTGCTCGAGACCCCCGACGACGGTTCCGTCGCGCTCGCGGGCGAGGAACTGGCGATGAAGCGCGCGCGCGACGGCAAGCTGCACCCGAGCGACCGGCGCCAGGTCGACCGGATCCGTTCCCAGCTCGGGATGGTGTTCCAGAACTTCAACCTGTGGTCGCACATGACCGTGCTCGACAATCTCGTCGAAGGGCCGCTGCGCGTGCAAAAGCGCAGTCGCGCCGAAGCGGTCGAGGAGGCCGAGGCGCTGCTGGCGCGCGTCGGCCTCGCGGACAAGCGCGGCTACTATCCTGCCCACTTGTCGGGCGGGCAGCAGCAGCGCGTCGCGATCGCCCGCGCGCTCGCGATGCATCCGAAAGTGATGCTGTTCGACGAACCTACGTCGGCACTCGATCCCGAGCTGGTCGGCGAGGTGCTGCGCGTGATGCGCTCGCTCGCCGAAGAAGGCCGCACGATGCTGGTCGTCACGCATGAAATGGGCTTTGCGCGGCACGTGTCGAATCGCGTGATGTTCCTGCATCAGGGCGAAGTCGATTCGGACGGCGCGCCCGATGCGCTGTTCGGCGGCCAGTGCTCGGAACGCTTCCGGCAATTCGTGTCGAGCCACCACGACCGCACCACGAACTGAGGCTGCCATGACCGTATTCCGTGCGGCACAGCCGCTTGACTGGCGACAAGTTGCAGCGGTGGCGGCAGGCGCGCCGCTTGCATTGACCGACGACGCGCGCGCGCGAGTCGTCGCCGCTCGCGAACTCGTCGACGAAATCGTCGCACGCGGCATTCGCGCGTACGGCGTCAACACGGGTGTCGGTGCGCTGTGCAATGTGATCGTATCGCCCGCTCAGCAGAGCGAGCTGTCGCGCAATATCCTGATGAGCCACGCGGTGGGTGTCGGCGTGCCGCTCGGCGCGGCGGAGACGCGCGCGATCATTGCAGCGGCGATCAACAATTACGTGCACGGGTATTCGGGCGTGCGTGCGGACGTCGTCGAGCAGCTGGTCGCGCTGCTCGAGCACGATTGCCTGCCCGAAGTGCCGGCGCACGGCTCGGTCGGCTACCTGACGCACATGGCGCACGTCGCGCTCGTCTGCATCGGCCACGGTCATGCGCGCTATCGCGGCGAGCGCATGCGCGGCGACGAGGCGCTTCGCCGTATCGGCCGCGAACCGCTCGTACTCGGCGCGAAGGAGGGGTTGAGCCTCGTCAACGGGACGCCGTGCGTCACGGGCCTGGCTGCGCTCGCACTCGCCCGCGCGGAACGCTTGCTCGACTGGGCCGACTGGATCGCGGCGATGAGCTTCGAGAACCTCGGCGGGCAACTCGCCGCATTCGATCCGGAGTCACTGGCACTGCGGATTTCGCCCGGCATCGGGCAGGTCGGTGTCCGTCTGCGCGCGCTGCTGGCGGGCAGCGGAATGCTGTCCGCGGCGAGCGGCCGGCATACGCAGGATCCGCTCAGCCTGCGCACGATTCCGCACGTGCATGGCGCGGCGCGCGACGTGTTCGTCGTCACGGCGGAGGTGGTCGATCGCGAACTTGCGTCCGTCACCGACAATCCGATCGTTGCCGGCACGCGAGAGGCGCCGGTCGCGCATTCGCAGGCACATGCCGTCGGCGCGGGCATCGCGCTTGCGATGGACAGCCTCGCCGCCGCGATGGCCCAGGTCGCGGCGATCGCCGAGCGGCGTCTCGACCGGCTGGTGAATCCGCTCGTCAGCGGGCTGCCGGCGTTTCTTGCGACGCCGGGCGGCAGCTGTTCGGGTTTCATGATCGCGCAGTACACGGCGGTCGCGCTGGTCGCGCAGAACCAGCGGCTCGCGGCGCCGGCGAGCCTCGACGGCGGCATCACGTCGGGGCTGCAGGAAGATCACCTGTGTCACGCGACGCCGGCTGCCCTGAAGGCGCTCGACATCATCGAGAATACGACGCGCGTGCTCGCGATCGAGCTATTGGCCGCCGCGCAGGCATACGATCTGCAGCGGGACGAAACCGGGCGCGCCGCGTCGACCGATGCGTTGTGGCGCCACGTGCGCGAACGCGTGCCGGCGTATCACGACGACCGGCCGCTTGCGGACGACATCGCGATCGCGGCCGGCATCGTCGCGGGCGTGCCGCCTTCGTTGCAGTGACGACGGGCGACGACGGCGAGGCATCCATCATTCATTCGGTCGAGGGCGCATGAACGAAACGGAACGCGAACTTTCGGCACGGCCGGCGAGGGCATCGGGCGACGCCGTGCCGGCGCGCGCACTGCCGGCTTATCAGCAGATCAAGCGCTACGTCGTCGATCGGATCGCGCAGGGCGACTGGAAGCCCGGTGGCGCGATTCCAACCGAGGCCGAGCTGGTCAAGGAATTTGGCGTGGCCCGGATGACGGTATCGCGCGCGCTGCGCGAACTGACGGCCGAGCGCGTGCTGACCCGCATCCAGGGGGCCGGCACGTTCGTCGAGCGCCGGCATTACGAATCGACGGTGCTGGAGATCCGCAACATCGCGGACGAGATTGCGGAGCGCGGTCATCGGCACAGTGCGCGGGTCCTGCTGATCGAGCGCAGCGTCGACCCGGAAGCGATCGATGCGCTCGGGCTGCGTTCCGGGCCCGTGTTTCATTCACGCATCGTGCATTTCGAGGAAGACGAGCCGATCCAGTTCGAGGATCGCTACGTCAATCCGGCCTTGTTTCCTGCGTATCTGGAGCAGGACTTCACGATCGAGACGCCGAATCATTACATGGTGCGCCTGGCGCCGATTCAGCGTGCCGAGTTCAGGATCTACGCGGAGAAGCCCAATGCGCAGGTGCGTCGGCATCTCGTGATGGAAATCGGCGAACCGTGTCTGCTGTTGAGGCGCCGCACGTGGGTCGGCGAGCATGTTGCCACGTCGGTCAGGCTGTGGCATCCGGCGTCACGGTTTCACCTGGCGGGGAACATGTAGGACCGTCGCCGGCCGGCTGAACGGGTCGCGGCACGCGCGATCCCGAGGGCCGGCAACGGTTGCGGGCTCGCGTCGGGCGTGGCGTCAGTCGCCGCCCTTTTCGAGCACGTTCTGCGTCAGCGTGACCGACGGTATCGTCGGCTTGAGCAACGCGCGGCGAGCGCGGCTGCTCAGCCACTTCCAGCCGGCCGCGAGCAGCAGTGCGACCAGCGGAATCGATGCGATCGTCCACGTTCCGTTCGGGTAGTCGAACGCCATCAGGACCAGCACGCCGAGCAGGAACAGCAGCGTCAGCCACGACGTCACGGGCGCGCCGGGCATCCTGAACGACACGTCCTCGACCTCGCCGCGCCCGACCGCGGCGCGGAACTTCATCTGGCATACGACGATGAACCCCCATGTGCTGATGATGCCGAGCGACGCGATGTTCAGCACGATCTCGAACACGCTCGACGGCACGAGATAGTTGAGCAGCACGCCCACCACGTAGATCGCGACTGTCACGAGAATGCCGGCGTACGGCACGGATTGCGCGCTCATCCTGGCGAGGAACGCCGGGGCCGAGCCGCCCATCGACAGCGAACGCAACACGCGCCCGGTCGAATACAGGCCGGAGTTGAGGCTCGACAGCGCGGCCGTCAGCACGACCAGGTTCATCACCGAACCGATGCCGGGTACGCCGAGCGCTCCGAAGAACGTGACGAACGGGCTCTGGCCCGCCTTGTACGCGCTCCATGGCAGCAGGCAGACGAGCAGGACGACCGACGCGACGTAGAAGATCGCGATGCGCCAGATCACGTTGTTGATCGCGCGCGGCAGCACCTTGCGCGCATCCTTGCATTCGCCGGCGGCCGTGCCCACCAGCTCGACGCCCGCGAACGCGAACACCACGCCTTGCACGAGCACCAGCGCCGGCATCAATCCGTGCGGAAAGAACCCGCCGTGGTCGGTGATCAGATGCAGCCCGGTGTCATGGCCGGCGACCGGCATGCCGGTGCCGAGGATCAGCGAACCGATTCCGAGGAACAGCACGATCGCGGCAACCTTGATCAGCGCGAACCAGAACTCCATTTCGGCGAACCACTTCACGCCGATCAGGTTCATCGTCGCGACGATGCAAAGCGCGACGAGCGCGAAGATCCATTGCGGCACGCCAGCGAACGGCGCCCAGTAATGCATGTAGAGCGCGACCGCGGTGATGTCGACGATGCCGGTCATCGCCCAGTTCAGGAAGTACATCCAGCCTGCGACGAACGATGCCTTCTCGCCGAGGAATTCGCGCGCGTACGACACGAAGCTGCCGCTGCTGGGGCGATGCATCACGAGTTCGCCCAGTGCGCGCAGGATCAGGAACGAAAACGCGCCGCACACCAGATAGACGATCGCGAGCGCGGGTCCGGCTGCCTGCAGCCGGGCGCCGGCCCCGAGAAACAGCCCGGTGCCGATGGCCCCGCCGATCGCGATCATCTGCACCTGTCGATTGCCGAGGGTCTTGTGATAACCGGCTTCGTGCGATTCGAGCCAGTTGCGTTTGTCGGTCTCGCGGGTGGTCGACGGGTCGGGAATCGATGCCATGGCTGCATCCTCGTGCACGAATGTGATTGGATTCATCCCGGTCGCGAGACGACCGGAACCACCGGTACCGGAGAAACAGGGGCGCGGAATCCAGCCTGGCCGTCCTGATCGTGCTTCGCCGGGCGCGGCGAGGTACGGTACGTCGTGAACGTATTCAGCCGTAATTCGGATCACAAACGGAATGCAAATTTCGACTGGGCCTGTTCGAATCCGTGCATACGGGACTGGCCATCACGCGCACGGCGAGCCGGTTGCCGGCCGGCGCGTGAACAGGCTGGTTAATTTGGTGCGCCGGTGCGCGCCGCGAATGGGCAACCGCCGCGGCCGGTGCCGGCTCGTGCACCGAAATGAGGAATGCGGTTCGCCAGGCATTCCGTCCGGTGCCGGCGCGGCCGGCTTCGCGCGGCGATGGCCCGGTTCTTGCTGAAGTGGCTCGGGCCGCGCAACGGTTGCGCGCTGCCCGGCGACAAACCAGACAAGGAAGAACCACCGTGAGCCCGACGACTCGACTGTTTCCCCGACGCACCTGGCTGGCTGCGCTGATCGCAGCACCCGCGATGGCGTTGTTCGCTGCCGCCCCGGCGCATGCCGACGCGATCGACACCATCGCGAAAAGCGGCGCGCTGCGCGTTGCGGTGCCGGAGGACTATCCGCCGTTCGGATCGGTCGGTACCGACATGCAGCCGCAGGGCTACGACATCGACATGGCCGAACTGCTCGCCAAGTCGCTCGGCGTGAAGCTGAAGCTGGTGCCCGTCAACAGCGCGAACCGCATTCCGTACCTGACGACCAACAAGGTCGACATGGTGATCTCGTCGCTCGGCAAGACGCCGGAGCGGGAGAAGGTCATCGACTTTTCGACCGCATACGCGCCGTATTTCCAGGGCGTGTTCGGGCCGGCCGACGTGAAAGTGAGCGCGCCGGCCGACCTGACCGGCAAGACGGTCGGCGCCACGCGCGGCGCGCTCGAGGAAATCGCGCTGTCGCAGCTCGCGCCGAACGCGACGATCAAGCGCTTCGAGGACAACAACGCGACGATCCAGGCGTTCCTGTCGGGGCAAGTGCAGCTGATCGCCGCGGGCAACATCGTCGCGGCGGCCATTCTCGCGAAGAATCCGCCGCGTCGGCCCGAGGTCAAGTTCGTGATCAAGAATTCGCCGTGCTTCGTCGGGATCAACAAGAACGAACCGCGCCTGCTCGCGAAGATCGACGACACGATCGCACATGCGAAGCTGGACGGCACGTTGGGCACGATGTCGAAGAAGTGGCTCGGCCAGCCGTTGCCGGCCGGCCTGTGAGCGTTCCCGGCCGCGCCTGAAGCGCCGCCGCGGCCGGCATGCCCGGCACGGCGGATGTCGTTGTCCGCACCTGAATTTATTCCCTTGTCATGAGTTACCAGCTTCAATTCGGTGAACTGGCCGATTACGCGGGCGTGTTCGCGGGCGGCGCGGCGATCACGCTGGCACTGACCGCGGTCGCGACCGTGCTCGGCGTGGCGATCGGCGTGCTCGGCGCGGCCGCATACAGTGCAGACGCGCCCGCTGCCGTGCGGCTGCGCCCGTTGATCGGCGCGTACGTCGAGGCGATCCGCAATACCCCATTCGTCGTCCAGCTGTTCTTCATCTTTTTCGGCTTGCCCGCGCTCGGCGTGCGCATCGACGAATACACGGCCGCGATTCTCGCGATGACGCTCAATCTCGGCGCGTACGCGGTCGAGATCGTGCGCGCGGGCGTCGCCGCCGTGCCGAACGGGCATCTTGAAGCGGCATCCGCACTTGCGATGTCGCGCGCGCAGATGCTGCGCCACGTCGTTCTGCCGCAGGCGCTCGCCAAGGTGTTTCCGGCGCTCTCGAGCCAGATCGTGATCACGATGCTCGGGTCGGCGGTCGTGTCGCAAATCTCGGTGGCCGACCTGACCTATGCGGCGGGCTATATTCAATCGCGCAACTTTCGCGCATTCGAGACGTATTTCGTGATCACGCTCGCGTATCTGGCGATGGCGCTGCTGTTGCGCGCCACGCTTGGCGCGATGGGCCGCCGCCTGTTCTCCCGTCGCATGCGAGGTGCGCGATGACCGACTTCACATTCGGGCAGATACTCGCGAACCTGCTGCTGGCCGCGCGCTGGACGATCGTGCTGTCGATCGTGTCGTTCGTATCCGGCGGCATCGTCGGCTTGGGGCTGCTCGTGATGCGCGTGTCGAACTCGACGGTGTTGCGCGGCGGCGCGAAGCTCTACATCGAGGTGTTTCAGGGCACCCCGTTGCTGATGCAGCTGTTCATCGTGTTCTTCGGCTTGCCGCTCGTCGGGTTCGACGTTCCGCCGTGGGTCGCGGCCACGGCAGGGCTCACGTTCTTCACCAGCGCGTATCTCGCCGAAATCTGGCGCGGCTGCGTCGAGGCGGTGCCGAAAGGGCAATGGGAGGCGTCGGCGAGCCTGGCGATGAGCTATGTCGAGCAACTGCGTCACGTGATCCTGCCGCAGGCCGCGCGCATCGCGATCGGGCCGACGGTCGGCTTCGGCGTGCAGGCCGTGAAGGATACGGCGCTGGTGTCGATCATCGGCTTCACCGAGCTGACGAAAGCCGGCATCGCGATCTCGAACGCGACGTTCCGTCCGTTCGTCGTGTACGGGCTCGTCGCGCTGATCTATTTCGCGCTCTGTTATCCGCTCACCCGATATGCGCGCACGTTGCAAAGGAGATGGCATGCCGCTCGTTGAAACCCGGGGTCTCGAAAAGAACTTCGGCTCCCATCATGTGCTCAAGGGCATCGATTTCTCCGTCGAGCGCGGTCAGGTCGTCTCGATCATCGGCCGCAGCGGCTCGGGCAAGAGCACGTTGCTGCGCACGCTCAACGGGCTCGAGCGTATCGACGCGGGGACGATCTCGATCGACGGCGAACGCGTCGACGCACGGCAAGCGGACCTGCGTGCGCTGCGGCTGAAGGTCGGGATGGTGTTCCAGCAATACAACCTGTTTCCGCATCTGAGCGCCGGACAGAACGTGATGCTCGCGCAGTCGGTCGTGAAGAAGGCGCACAGTCAGCAGGCGCGCGCGATCGCGGAACTGATGCTCGAGCGCGTCGGGCTCGGCGACAAGTTCGATGCGTTTCCGGATGAGCTGTCGGGCGGCCAGCAGCAGCGTGTCGCGATCGCGCGTGCGCTCGCGATGAAGCCGAGCGTGCTGCTGTGCGACGAAATCACGTCGGCGCTCGATCCCGAACTGGTCGGCGAGGTGCTGGGTGTCGTCGAGCAACTCGCACGCGAGGACATGACGCTGATCATGGTCACGCACGAGATGAACTTCGCGCGGGCGGTGAGCGACAGGATCGTGTTCATGCACCAGGGCAGAGTGTGGGAAACCGGGACGGCCGAGGCGATCTTCGAGCAGCCGCAGACCGTGGAGTTGACGCGGTTTCTGGGCAGCGTCCGGAATCCGGAAGCCGTCGCGCGCTGATGCGTCGAGCGACACGTGCCCGCTGCCGGGCCGGCACGGGCGGCGGGCACGAGGCCGGGGTTCCTGTACATCCGGTTCGTTCCGGCCCGGCCCGGATTCAATCAAGCCCGCCCTGGCACAGGTACTTGATCGACAGGTAATCGTCGAGACCGTAGCGCGAGCCTTCGCGGCCGTAGCCCGATTCCTTCACGCCGCCGAACGGTGCGGCCTCGCTCGCGAGCGCGCCTTCGTTGATCCCGACGATACCGGTCTCGAGCCGCGCCGACACGCGCGCGATGCGCCGCACGTCCTGCGTATAGAAATACGCGGCAAGCCCGAACGGCGTGTCGTTCGCGGCGCCGACGGCTTCGTCCTCGGTATCGAAGCGAAACAGCGCCGCGACCGGGCCGAAGGTTTCCTCGCAGGTCAGCTGCATGTCGGCGGTGGCGTCGGCGAGCACCGTCGGCGCATAAAAGTTCGGGCCGAGTTCGGCCAGACGCTTGCCGCCGGCGAGCACGCGTGCACCACGCTCGATGGCGTCGTCGACGTGGCGCGCAATCTTGTCCACCGCACGCGCGTTGATCATCGGGCCGATTTGTGCGGCGGGGTCGGTGGCCGGCGCGACCTTCAGCGCGGCGACACGCGTGGCGAGTTTCGCGGCGAAGGCGTCGTAGACGCCGGCCTGCACGTACACGCGATTCGGCGACACGCAGGTCTGGCCGCCGTTGCGGAACTTCGAGGCCATCAGGCCGTCGACCGCGGCGTCGAGTTCGGCATCGTCGAACACGATGAACGGCGCATTGCCGCCGAGCTCCAGCGACAGCTTCTTCAGCGTCGTCGCCGATTCGCGCGCGAGCAGCTTGCCGACGGGCGTCGATCCGGTGAACGTGATCTTGCGCACGCGGCCGTCGGCGAGCCAGTCGCCTACCGCATCGATGCCGCGTTCGCGCGACGCGGCGATCATGTTCAGCACGCCGGGCGGCACGCCGGCTTCCTGCGCGAGGAAGGCGAGTGCGAGCGCGGTCAGCGGCGTGTCCTCCGCCGGCTTCGCGACGACCGTACAGCCGGCCGCGAGTGCGGGCGCGATCTTGCGCGCGATCATCGCGAGCGGGAAATTCCACGGCGTGATCGCGGCGACGATGCCGATCGGTTCCTTCACCGCACTGAGCCGCTTGCCGCGCTGCTGCTGCGGAATCAGGTCGCCGTACGTGCGCGTCGCTTCCTCGGCGAACCACAGCACGTACGACGCGCCGTACGCGACCTCGCCGCGCGCTTCCGCTAGCGGCTTGCCCTGTTCGCGCGACATCAGCTTCGCGAGATCGTCGGTGTGCGCGACGATCGCCGCATGCCACGCACGCAGGATCGCGGCGCGATCGCGGGCCGGGGTCGCGCGCCACGCCGGCAGCGCGCGTGCGGCCGCATCGGTCGCGGTGCGCGCGTCGGCGGCGCCGCTGTCGGGTGCGGGGGCAACGGTTTCGAGCGTCGCCGGATCGATGACATCGAAGCGACGGCCGTCGAGCGCGTCGCGCCACGTGCCGTCGATCAGGTTGGCGGTGCGAACGAGTTCGGTGCGGGACAGCGTAAGCGGCATGACAGGTCCTTGGATGGAGCGGTTCGGCGACAGCGGCCGCGCGACGACCCCGTGCGGACCGCGGGCTGCCGCGTTCAGGGGGATCGCACGCTGCGGTCAGTGCCGTTCGCCGAACAGCGATTCGAGCGGGTAGTGCCGTTTGACGAACGGCGACTTGATGATCACGTAACTGAAATATTTCTCGATGCCGATGTTCTGCTCGAGCAGCCCTTCGACGATCGTCTGGTAGTGGCTCACGCTGCGCGTGATGAACTTCAGCAGATAGTCGTAGCCGCCGCTCGCGAGGTGGCACTCGACGATTTCGTCGACATTGCGGATTGCCGCGACGAAGCGGTCGAAATCCTCGCGGCGGTGGTCGGCCAGCGTGACCTCGGTGAACACGACCTGCACGTCGCCGAGTTTCTCGAGCTGGATGTGCGCGCCGTAACCGCCGATGTAGCCGGCCTTTTCGAGCCGCTTCACGCGGATCAGGCATGGACTGGGCGACAGCCCGACGGCATCGGCCAGCTCGACGTTGGTCATGCGGCCGCGCTTCTGCAACTGGGAGAGGATGCGCAGGTCGATGCGATCCAGCTTGCTGTCCGTCATGTTCACGTGAGAGGGAAAAAATGGAATGTCCGGTTACTTTAGAGTCGAACGATGGCCGCCACAAGCCCGGCTTTCCCTTGGCCCGTCAGGCCGGCTGCGCGTGCGCGGCGTCCAGCGCGCGCTGGACGCCCGCGTCGGCCAGCACGTCGTCGAGCGTCTTGCGCACGCGTTCGAACATCAGGTCGAACTCGCCCGCGGTGAAGCTCAGCGCCGGCGCGAAGCCGAGCACGCCGTCGCCGAACGCGCGAAACACCACGCCGTTCGCGTACGCGGCCGCCGCGATCCTGTCCGGCACGTTCAGCGCCGCGTCGAAGCGTGTCTTGCGCGCCTTGTCGGCCACCAGTTCGAGCGCGCCGAGCAGGCCGGCCGAACGCGCGTCGCCGACGAGCGGATGCGCGCGCAGCGCATCGAGGCCCGCGGCGAAGCGCGGCGCCATCGCCTGACCGTTCGCGAGCAGGCCGCCTTCGTGATAGAGCTTCAGCACCTCGAGGCCGATCGCCGCGCTGACCGGATGCGCGGAATACGTGTAGCCGTGGCCGACCGCAGCCGACTCCGTGCGACTGCCCGCGATGCCCTCGTAGATTTCGTCGGACATCAGCACGGCGCCCATCGGCGCATAACCGGCGGTCAGTCCCTTCGCGACGGTCATCAGGTCCGGATCGACCTGTTCCGTCTCGCATGCGAACAGCGGGCCCGTGCGGCCGAAGCCGGTGATCACCTCGTCGGCGACGAACAGGATGCCGAGGCGCCGGCACGCGTCGCGCATCGCCTTCAGCCAGCCGGTGGGCGGCACGATCACGCCGCCGGAACCCTGTACGGGCTCGCAGAAGAACGCCGCGACGTGGTCCGCGCCGAGTTCCGCGACTTTCGCCTCGAGCGCGGCGACCGACGCGGCGATCAGCGCCTGCGGGTCGTCGCCGAGTGCGTGGCGATACGGGTAGGGAGACGGAATGTGGTGCTGGTCCGCGCGCGGCAGATCGAAATGGCGGTGGAACGCCGGCAGCGCGGTCAGGCCGGCGCCGATCGACGACGAACCGTGATAGCCGCGTTCGAGCGCGATCATGTGTTTCTTCGACGGGCGGCCGGTCGCGTTGAAATAGTGCGTGATGAAGCGCACCGCGGAGTCGACCGCGTCCGATCCACCGAGCGTGAAGTACACGCGGTTCAGCGACGGCGGAGCGAGCGCCGCGAGCCGTTCGGCCAGCTCGATCGCGGGCTGCGAGCCGAAATGGAAATAGCCGGTCGCGTAGGGCAGCTTCGCCATCTGGTCGGCCGCGGCCTTCACGATGCTGTCGCGGCCATAGCCGACGTTCACGCACCACAGGCCCGAGAACGCGTCGAGCAGGGTATGGCCGTCGGCGTCGCGCAGGAACACGCCGTTCGCGGCTTCGAGCACGGTCACGCCGCGCGCCTCGTGCGTACGGTAGTTGATGACGGGGTGGATCAGGTGTTGACGATCGGCTTCGATCAGCGCGGCTTGGTTCATGGCAGGGCGGGACTCTCGTCGGGTGTCAGCGTGAGTTCATGCTACCGGGCGAGAAATTCGCACGCGTCTTCAATTTGCGCGCTGAAACGTACGAAAGCGGTGTTTGCACGGGGTGCTTCGGCATTTTCTGCTGCGCGCCCCGCCGGGCCGGATGCGCGCGTCAGTAGCCGCGCGCACGATCGACGACGCCGATCATCGGTTGTCCCGCGCGATGGCGCGCGAGGTTCGCGAGCACGGCGTCGACCGCGGTGTTGGGCCGTGTCGCACTGGCAATGTGGGGGGTAATGCGGATGCGCGGGTGCGTCCAGAACGGGTGGCCGGCCGGCAATGGTTCGGGGTCCGTCACGTCGAGGATCGCGCTGTCGAGGCGGCCGCCGTCGAGCGCGGCGAGCAGCGCGGCCGCATCGAGCTGCGGGCCGCGCCCGACCTGCACGAGCGATGCGCCGGCCGGCAGCGCGTCGAACACGCGCGCGCCGAGCAGGCCGCGCGTGCCGTCGGTGAGCGGCAGCAGGCAGATCAGGATATCGGTGCGGGCCAGGAACGCTTCGAGCGCGGCGTCGCCCGCGTAGCAGTCGATGCCGTCGAGCGTGCGCGGCGTGCGGCTCCAGCCCGCACACGGGAAACCGAAGCGCCGCAGCATGTCGAGCACGGCCTGGCCGAGCGTGCCGAGGCCGAGTACGCCGACGCGCCGCGACGCGGCTGCACGCACCGGTTTCTCGCGCCACACGTGCTCGCGCTGCTGCGCCGCATAGTCGAACAGGTCGCGATGGATCGTCAGCACGGCCTGCGTCACGTATTCGACCATCCCGTCGACGATGCCCGGCTCGATCATCCGCACGACAGGAATGTGTGCCGGAACGCGCAGCAGGTCGAACTGATCGATGCCGGCGCCGACGGAAAACACGACCTCGAGATTCGGGAGCAGCGCGGCCGGCTCGTCCGGCGGCTGCCACGCGGCGAGATAGCGGACCGCTTCGGGGTCGCCGATGTCCGGCCAGATCCGGAACGCAAGATCGGGCGCCAGTTGTGCGAAGCGCTGCGCCCATTGCGCCCCGCGCACCGGGTCGGCCTTGTACAGGAAGCTCATCGCCGTGCCGCTCAGCCGAGCGCCTGGTTCACGATCGAGAACGCGCGCAACGCCGGGTCGCGCGCCGGCGTCGCTCCGCGCGCCATCGCGACGACGGTATCGACCCGCGGCAGCCCGAGGCCCTGCAGCCAGTCGGATAGCCCGCTGTCGCCCGGCACGTCCAGCCGCACGAACATGCCCTCGTGCAGCGCGAGCCAGTGACTGATCAGCGCTTGCGCGCGCAACGCGTCCGGTGCCACCACCGGGCCGATCGCATGACCGCGGCCGAAGCGGCGAAACAGCGCGAAGCCGAGCAATTCGCCGTCACGATCGAGCGCGATGCCGTTCGCGACGCCGAGCAGCGCATCGATGACTTCGTCGCGTCGATAGCCGGCGGCGCGCGACGCGAGCGCGGCGAGCCGTGGCCCGTCGTTTGCGCCGATGGGCCGCAGGCGCTCGCCCGGCGGCAGCGAGATCAGCGGCGGCTGGAAGGCCGCGCCCTGGTGTTGATCGATCGTATCGATCACGTCGAATCCGAATTTCGCGTACAGCGGTTCGCCTGCCGGCGTCGCATGCAGAAAAATGGTTCGCGTACCGAAGCTGTCGACCACGCGGGTGAGCAGTTCGCGCCCGATGCCGCGGCCCTGGCGCTCGGGAGACACGATGACCATGCCGAGCGACGCGTGCGATTCGCCGAAGCGCCAGCCAAGCGCGGTACCGACGATGCCGCTGTCGTCTTCGGCGACGAAGCCGCTGCCGAGTTGGAAAACGAAGCGCCAGTCGTCGAGCCGGTGCGGCCACTTGACCGCCTCCGACAGCCGATGTGCGGCGGGCAGGTCGGTTTCGGCGAGTGGACGATAGGTAAGCGCGCTGGAAGGATTGAGGTCGGACACGCCGGACTCCGGATGGGTGGGAATGACCTGTCCACTCTGCCAGCGACACAGCGGCACGGATAGGACGATTCGCCTGTTTCCCCGCGACGACGGCCGCTCGCGCGAGATCGATGCAAACCCGCTCGATCGGCGCGCACGAACGCGCGCAGCATGCCGCCGGGGCTCGTCAATCCGACAGCGCCTGCTGTGGGAACGGCACTACGATGAAAGCGACGGTGCCGTTGCCGCCTGCCTGCGGCCGCGCCACGCCGGCAGGCGCCGCAGATCGTGCTGCCCGCGCCGGGCAACACGCGGCGAATGTGCGTTTTGGGCTGCGCCGAACGACGCGCGCCGGGTTTTTTGCCCTGATTCAATTTCGTACAACCCAGCCCGTCCCCGGCCCTGCCGGGGCTTCACACCGACAGGACGCACCATGATCCAGTTTGAACCGAAGTTCATCACCTTCGACTGCTACGGCACGCTGACCCGCTTCCGGATGGCGGACCTGGCGCGCGAGATCTACGCGGACCGGCTGTCGCCGGTCGCGATGGAGGAATTCGTGCGCGCGTTCGCCGCCTATCGGCTCGACGAGGTGCTCGGGGCCTGGAAGCCGTACCGCGACGTCGTCGTCAACGCGATCCGGCGCACCTGTGCGCGCATCGGTGTGCCGTTCGACGAAGCCGAGGCCGAGCGTTTCTATCATGCGGTGCCGACGTGGGGCCCGCATCCGGACGTGCCGGCCGGGCTTTCGCGGCTGGCCACGAAGTACAAGCTCGTGATCCTGTCGAATGCATCGGACGACCAGATCATGAGCAACGTCGACAAGCTCGGCGCGCCGTTCCATGCGGTGTTCACCGCGCAGCAGGCGCAGTCGTACAAGCCGCGCATGCAGGGCTTCGAATACATGTTCGGCAAGCTCGGCTGCAAGCCCGAGGACGTGCTGCACGTGTCGTCGAGCCTGCGCTACGACCTGATGACGGCCGAGGATCTCGGGATCCGGCACAAGGCGTTCGTGAACCGCGGCCACGAGCCGGGCACGCCGTTCTACAACTATTACGAAGTGTCGGATATCGGCCATCTCGCGACGCAGCTCGGCCTGTAAGCGACCTGTCGGCCGCACGGCGTTCCGTCGTGCGGCGCGCTGCCGGCTCGCCGCGCTGCCCGGGAACACCCCGCGCACGCGGCCGGGCGCCGGCGTCGGAACATCACGCAGACCTTGCGCATCGTCTCGCGCAGCGGTCACGCCCTTTCGGCATTCACCGCGAACGACCGCGCATCGTCCGTGCCGAATGCGGCCCCATCCTCGGCCTCCGGTGCAAGCGTGCCGGCGCAGGCAGGGCGGGCATCGCTTCCCGCTCCTTCACGTTGCGCCGGCAAGTGCCTGGCGCGCCCTCGAACATGCCGGTTGCGAACGCGTCGCTGCCAGGGATCGCGATCTGGCGGCCGGGCCTGCGCGCGGGTTCGATATCGGGCATGCCGCCAGCCGTGCGCCGGTGGCCGGGCCGGTCGACCTCAATGGAACGGGCAATCCTCCGACGAACCCAGCGGCCGCTGCCCGCGACACCGCATCGGGCAAACGGCGGTGCGCCGGGGCGCGCAGCAAATCATGCTGCGCAGGCGGCCCAAAACGGTCGAATCGTGTCGTGCGGCCGCCCCGAATCGCGACAACCCGCATTTTGGTGATGCTTAAATGAACTCAATGCGTACGACGTCGCATTCGCCACCAGCAGGCGAAAGCGGCGGGTTTCTCGAACCACGCTGGACCCCAGGACCCACTTTCCACAGTCAGGAGCAGTTCGGATGAGCGACGATATCGACAACGGCGGCAAGGGTGGCTTCACGCGCCGCGACATGATGCGGATCATGGCGGCGGGCGGCATGATGGCCGCCGGCGCCGGCGGACTGCTGGTGAATCCCGGGGCTGCCTTTGCGGCGCCCGCGCCGAAGCGCGGCGGCAAGATCCGGGTCGCGAACGAATCGAGTTCGACGGCCGACACGCTCGATCCGGCCAAGGGCTCGACGGGCGCCGACTACATCCGCTTCTTCATGTTCTACAGCGGCCTGACGCAGCTGGATCAAAGCCTCACCCCGCAGATGAACCTCGCCGAGTCGCTGCACACGACCGACGCGAAGACCTGGATCATCAAGTTGCGCAAGGGCGTCACGTTCCACGACGGCAAGCCCGTCGCGCCGGCCGACGTCGTGTACTCGCTGATGCGGCACAAGAACGCGGCCACCGCGTCGAAGGTCAAGACGATCGCCGACCAGTTCGCCGATGCGAAGGCGACGGGGCCCGACGAAGTCACGCTCGTGCTCGCCAGCGCGAATGCGGATCTGCCGGTGATCCTCGCGACGCCGCAGCTCGTGATCACCAAGGACGGCACGACCGACTTCAGCACCGGCATCGGCTGCGGGCCGTACAAGCTGAAGTCGTTCAAGCCGGGCGTATCGACGGTCGGCGTGCGCAACGACAGCTACTTCAAGCCGGGGATGCCGTATCTCGACGAGATCGAGCTGATCGGCATCACCGACAGCGCCGCGCGCCTGAATGCGCTGCTGTCCGGCGACGTGCACCTGATCAACGCGATCGATCCGCGCTCGACGCAGCGGGTCGCGTCGACGCCGGGCTATGCGCTGAAGGAAACCAAGTCGGGGCTCTATACCGACCTGATCGTGCGCAGCGACAATCCGATCACCGCGAACCCCGATTTCGTCGAAGGGATGAAGTACCTGTTCGATCGCGAGCAGATTCGCTCGGCGGTGTTCCGCGGCTACGCGGTGATCGGCAACGACCAGCCGATTCCGCCGGGACATCGCTACTTCAACGCGTCGCTGCCGCAGCGTCCGCACGATCCGGACAAGGCGAAGTTCCTGTTCCAGAAGGCCGGCGCACTGGGTGCCACGCTGCCGCCGATCTATGCGACGTCCGATGCGAACGGGTCGATCGAGATGGCCGTGCTGCTGCAGCAGGCCGGCCAGAAGATCGGGCTGAACCTGCAGGTGAACCGCGTCGCGGCCGACGGCTACTGGTCGAACCACTGGATGAAGCATCCGCTCGGCTTCGGCAACATCAACCCGCGCTCGAGCGCCGACGTGCTGTTCACGCAGTTCTTCAAGTCGGATGCGCCGTGGAACGAGTCGGGCTGGAAGAACCCGAAGTTCGACCAGTTGCTGCTCGCCGCGCGCTCGGAAACCGACGATGCGAAGCGCAAGCAGATGTACGGCGACATGCAGGTGCTCGTGTCGCAGCAGTGCCGGATCGGCATCCCGGCCTTCATCAGCTTCCTCGACGGCTACGACAAGCGGCTCGCGGGCCTCGGCTCGATCCCGACCGGCGGGATGATGGGTTTCATGTTCGCCGAGCACGTGTGGTGGAACGCCTGACGCCGATGCGTGCCGCCGTCGCGCGGCCGGTGCGGGCCACCGCCCCGGTCGTGCGCGATCTTTTCCGGAGTGCCGCTTCATGAATCGAATCCTGCTCGGGCTGATCGCCCGGCGCATTGCGGTCACCGCGCTGACGCTGCTGATCGTGTCGGCGATCATCTTCACGATCACGAACCTGCTGCCGGGCGACGCCGCGCAGGCCGCGCTCGGCCAGTCCGCGACGCCGGAGACGGTCGCCGCGCTGCGCCAGCAGTTCGGCCTCGACATGCCGGCCCACGTGCGCTACCTGCACTGGCTCGTGGGGCTGCTGCATGGCGATTTCGGCCGCTCGCTGTCGGGCGACCTGCCGGTGTCGGAGATGATCGGCGGACGCCTGCCGAAGTCGCTCGCGCTCGCGGCGATCACGACCGCCGTGTCGGTGCCGATCGCGCTGCTGCTCGGGATTCTCGCGGCGGTCAAGCGCGAGTCGGTCGTCGACCGCGTGATCAGCCTCGGCACGCTGTCGCTCGTCGCGACGCCGGAGTTCCTGATCGCGACGGTCGCCGTGCTCGTGCTCGCGGTGAAGCTGCACTGGCTGTCGGCGCTGTCGTACAGCGGTCCCATCGAAAGCCTGCACGATTTCCTGCGCGCGTACGCGATGCCGGTGCTGACGCTGTGCGCGGTCGTGATCGCGCAGATGGCGCGGATGACGCGGGCCGCGGTGATCGAGCAACTGAGCGCGTCGTATGTCGAGATGGCCGTGCTCAAGGGCGCGAGCCCCGCACGCGTCGTACTGCGCCATGCGCTGCCGAACGCGATCGGTCCGATCGCCAATGCGGTCGCGTTGAGCCTGTCGTACCTGCTCGGCGGCGTGATCGTCGTCGAAACGATCTTCAACTATCCGGGCCTCGCGAGCCTGATGGTCGATGCGGTCGGCAATCGCGATTTCCCGTTGGTCCAGGCGTGCACGCTGATCTTCTGCGTCGCCTACCTGACGCTCGTGCTGTTCGCCGACCTGTGCTCGATCGTGTCGAACCCGCGACTGCGGACCTGAGTGTCCCGTCCTTCTTCCGAGATGCCGCCCATGCACCCGACCGAACCCGTTCATCGCAGCAGCGCGCTGCCGCCGTCCGGCGAACCGCGACCACCGTGGGGCGGCGCGACGCCGCCGGCCGCGCCCGCCCCCGACCAGCCGCGCAAACGCCGCGCCGCACGCATGAAACTGACGGCCGGCGGCCGCGTCGGCCTGTCGATGGTCGGCCTGATGCTGTTCATCGCGGTGTTCGCGCCGCTGCTGGCGCCGCACGACGTCGGCGCGATCGTCACGCCGGACGTATTCGCGCCGTTCAGCGCGAAGCTGCCGTTCGGCGCGGACTTTCTCGGCCGCGACATGCTGAGCCGGATCCTGTACGGCACGCGGCTGACCGTGCTGCTGGCGCTCGCGGCGGTGCTGCTCGCCGCGCTGACCGGCACCACGCTCGGACTGCTTGCCACCGTGTCGGGGCGCGCGGTCGACGAGACGATGAGCCGGCTGCTCGATGCACTCACGTCGATTCCGTCGAAGATGTTCGCGCTGATGTTCGTCGCCGCGTTCGGCTCGTCGCTGCCGCTCCTGATCCTCACCGCCGCGGTCAGCTACATGCCGGGCTCGTACCGGATCGCACGCGCGCTGGCGGTCAACATCAGCACGCTCGAATTCGTGCAGGTCGCGAAGGCGCGCGGCGAGAGCGCGTTGTACATCGCATGCGTCGAGATGCTGCCGAACATGATCCATCCGATGCTCGCCGATACCGGGCTGCGCTTCACGTTCGTCGTGCTGCTGCTGAGCGGCCTGAGCTTTCTCGGGCTCGGCGTGCAGCCGCCGTATGCGGATCTCGGCTCGCTCGTGCGCGAGAACATCGCGAGCCTCGGCGACGGCTCGGCCGTCGCGATCATGCCCGCGGTCGCGATCGCGATCCTGACGGTGGGCGTCAACCTGATGATCGACGGCCTGCCGCATCGCGGCCGCCGCAAGGGCGCGGCCGGCGCCGCCGGAGGGCACTGATGCGACACGAATCGAACCCGCTCGTCGAGGTGCGCGGGCTGCGCGTGGTCGGCGGCCGGCCGGGCGGCGAGGAAACGACGATCGTCCACGGTGTCGACTTCGATATCGCGCGTGGCGAGGTGCTCGCCCTGATCGGCGAATCGGGCTCCGGCAAGACGACGATCGCGCTGTCGCTGATGGGCCACGCGCGTACCGGATGCCGGATCGCCGGCGGCTCGGTGAAGCTCGGCGGCACGGACCTCTGCACGCTGTCCGCGCCGGCGCTGGCCGCGCTGCGCGGCCGCAAGGTCGCCTATATCGCGCAGAGTGCCGCCGCTGCGTTCAACCCGTCGCGCACGATTCTCGACCAGGTGATCGAGAGTGCACTGATTCACAAGACGATGACGAAGCGCGATGCGCAGGCGAAGGCGATCGAGCTGTTCCGTGCGCTCGCGCTGCCGGAGCCGGAGACGATCGGCAAGCGCTATCCGCACCAGGTCTCCGGCGGCCAGCTGCAGCGGCTGATGGCTGCGATGGCGCTGATCACCGATCCCGAGCTGGTGATCCTCGACGAGCCGACCACCGCGCTCGACGTGACCACGCAGATCGACGTGCTGCAGGCGTTCAAGCGCGTGATCCGGCGCTACGGGATGAGCGCGGTGTACGTGTCGCACGACCTGGCCGTGGTCGCGCAGATGGCCGACCAGATCGTCGTGCTGAGCGACGGCGTGATCCGCGAGGCCGGCGCGACCGAACAGATCCTGCATGCACCGACGCACCCGTACACGCAGAGCCTGATCGCGGCGGTCACGCCGGGGGATGCCGGACGCGATGCGAAGGCGGCGAGCGCCGCACCGACGCCGCTGCTCGACGTGCGCGGCGCGATCGCCGGGTACGGCGGCCGTACCGCGAAAGGCTGGCCCGCGAAGGTGATCCTGCACGAGGTGGACCTGTGCATCGGGCGCGGGCAGACCGTCGGCGTGATCGGCGAATCGGGCTCCGGCAAGACGACGCTCGCGAAGGTGATCGCGGGCCTCGTGCCGGCGACGGGCGGCGAGATCCTGCTCGACGGCGAGCCGCTCGCGCGCGACACGGCCAAGCGCACCAAGGAGCAGCACCGCCGCGTGCAGATCGTGTTCCAGAACGCCGATACCGCACTCAATCCGGTGCATACCGTCGAGCGCACGCTCGCTCGGCCGCTCGCGTTTTATCACGGGATCAGGGGCGCGCGTGCGCGTCAGCGCGTCGCGGAGCTGCTCGAGCTGGTGCGGCTGCCGCAAGCGGTCGCCGCGCGGCGCACCGGCGAGCTGTCGGGCGGACAGAAGCAGCGTGTGAACCTCGCGCGTGCACTCGCGGCCGAGCCGGACCTGATCCTGTGCGACGAGGTCACGTCGGCGCTCGACACCGTGGTCGGCGCGGCGATCATCGATCTGTTGCGCGACCTGCAGGCAAAGCTCGGGGTGTCGTACGTGTTCATCACGCACGACATCGCGAAGGTGCGCGCGATCAGCGACGACATCGTCGTGCTGTACGCGGGCCGCCGCGTGGAGACGGGCAGCCGCGACGCGCTGTGCGCGCCGCCTTATCACCCGTATTCGCACCTGCTGGTGTCGTCCGCGCCGGAACTGCGCGCCGGCTGGCTCGACGATGCGGCCGAGCGTTGCCATCGGCCGCTGGTGCCGATCGGCACCCGTGCGGATGATGCCGAGCTGTGTCCGTTCCTGTCGCGCTGCGCGATGCGGGTGGACGGCGTCTGCAACCGGACGGCGCCCGTGCTGCGCACGCTCGAGAGCGGCGCGCAGGTGCTGTGCCATCGCAGCGAGGAGGATCTCGTTCGCTTCCAGGCGGAACCGGTGCAGGCCGGCGTCACGCCGGTGCGGCTGTAGCGTGCGGCACGCCGGCCGTTCGTCGCGCGAGCCGATGGCCGGTGTGCCGCAGAGTCTGCTGCGGCGCTCCCGCAAAACGGCGATTTGTGCGCGTGCCGTGCGCGAATACGCGGCAACTGCGCTTTTTGACGGTGCTTAAATGATTGCCATTGAACGGTCTCCGATCGTCGTCTCCAGAAGGCAAGAGAAGGATCCGATGAAATTCGCATCGTACTGGCTGGATACCCGCCCCGTGTTTGGCGCCGGCTGCGAAGGCCCTGTGGAAGGGCGTGCCGACGTGGTCGTGATCGGTGGCGGCTTCACCGGGTTGTCGGCGGCGCTCGCGCTCGCGCAGCGCGGCGTATCGGTGGTCGTGCTCGAAGCCGCGCAGGTTGCAGGCGAAGCGTCCGGCCGCAACGGAGGCCAGTGCAATACGGGTGTTGCTCAGGACTACGCGTCGCTTGCCGCCCGAATCGGCGCCGAGCCGGCGAAGCAGTTCTATCGCGCCTACGAAAGTGCGGTGAAGAGCGTCGAGGCGATCGTCACGGAGCAGGCGATCGATTGCGACTTCCGGCGGGCGGGCAAGCTGAAGCTTGCTGCGAAACCGCAGCATTTCGCGGGACTCGCGAAGACGTTCGATGCGTTACGGCGCGATGTCGATCCGGATATCGAACTGATCGAACCGTCGCGGATCCGCGACGAGGTCGCCTCCGACGGTTTCTACGGCGGGCTCCTGCAGCGCAATGGCGCGCAGATGCACATGGGCAAGTTCGGCGTCGGGCTTGCGCAGGCGGCCGTGCACGCCGGCGCACGCCTCTACGAGCAGGCAGCCGTCACGCAGCTGGACCGGCTGGAGGGCGAGCGCCACGTGATCACCTGCACGCGCGGCACGATCGTCGCCGACCGCGTGCTGGTCGCGACCGGCGCGTCGCAGCACGGCCCGTTCGCGTGGTTCCGGCGGCGCATCGCGCCGGTCGGCAGTTTCATCGTCGTGACCGAGCCGCTGCCCGACGCGCAGCTGAACCGGCTGTTTCCGCACCGCCGTGCGTATGTGACGTCGCGCCAGATCGGCAACTACTTCCGCGTGACGCCCGACAACCGGCTGCTGTTCGGCGGACGCGCGCGTTTCGCGATGTCGAGCCCGCACTCCGACGCGAAAAGCGGCGACATCCTGCGCGCCGGCATGGCCGGCTATTTCCCCGAGCTGGCCAACGTGCGGCTCGATTACTGCTGGGGCGGGCTGGTCGACATCACCGCCGACCGGCTGCCGCGCGCGGGCCAGCACGACGGGCTTTATTACTCGATGGGCTACAGCGGTCACGGCGTGCAGATGTCCGTGCACATGGGCCGCGTGATGGCCGACGTGCTGTACGGCGCGGCCGCGTCGAATCCGTGGCGCGAGCTCGAGTGGCCGGCGATGCCCGGCCATTTCGGGCATGCCTGGTTCCTGCCGATCGTCGGCGCGTATTACCGGATTCAGGATTTCCTGCACTGAAGCGGGCGCCCGGGAGGATTCGAAATGACAGTGCAACTCGTTGGCTCGCCTCGTGTCGCGCAGCCCGTGTCTCCGGCGATCGGCGACGTGCTGCGAGCGATCGACGCGTCGTTCGCGCAGCCGCTGAACCTCGACACGCTCGCCGCGGTGGCCGGATTGAGCGTGTCGCGTTTCACCGCGCGGTTCCGCAGCGAAACCGGCTTGTCGCCGCACCGGTATCTGTGCCTGGTGCGGGTACGGCGTGCGCAGGACCTGTTGCGCGCCGGTCTCGCGCCGTCGGTCGTCGCGACCGACGTCGGGTTCTTCGATCAGAGCCATCTGTGCCGGCATTTCCGGCGGGTGCTTGGCATCACGCCGCGCGATTACGTGGTCGCGCGGGCAGGCGGTGCGACGGCGCGAACCTCTTCGGCGCGCGCGCACGCCGAACGCCGCGAAGCGCCGTGTCACGCGGCGTAGGCGAAAACAGGCACGGTTTGCACGCCGGAGGATCTCGGCAGCAGAGCCGGAGAACGACGATTTCCGATATCGCGCGACGGTGTTCGACCGGACCGTCACGCGCCGCACAGGAGCAGAAATGACCGCAGTTTTCGTATTGCACCGTGCCGACGGCGCACCTTTGTCGACCGCGTTTCGCAAGCAGGCATTCGGCGCGAACGATCCTTTTGCGCAAACGCGGGAGATCGCCTGGGAAGGGCACGACGCGATGGCCGCCGGACGCATCGCCTTCACGGGCGAACTCGACGTGGCCAGCTTTCCGCACATCGAAACCATTGCAATCATCGAGGGCGAGCTGACGCTCGAAGCGGCCGGCGCCGCGCCGCTGGTGCTGGGCCCGGGAGACGGGGCCGTGATCGGCGGCGGCACGGCGCTGCGCGTCATCGCTGCATCGCGCGTGCTGTTCATGTTCTGCGCCGCCGCGTGCGCGACACCGACCAAGCGCGGCGTATTTGCGCTGCGAGCCGATGCCGACTTCAAGCCGTCGGCCACGCTGCCGGCGGAGGTGCTGCTCGGCCCCGCGCCGCAATGCCGCAGCGACAACGTGTTCGTCGACGACGGCGCCGCATGTTGCGCGGGCACGTGGGATTCGACGCCCTATCACCGGATCGTCCGGCCGCATCGCGTGAACGAATTCATGTTCCTGCTGGACGGCGACGTACGGTTCGCCGCGCCGGACGGCAGCGTGCTGTCGCTTGGCGCCGGCGATGCGCTGTTCGTGCCGCACGGCACATCGATCGGGTGGGAGAGCAGCGAACGCGTCGCGAAGTTCTACGTCGTGCAGAACGTCAACGCATCCACCGAGCGAGCCTGAGCATGACCCCACCGCTACGCCATATCGAAACCCTGGCCACGCCGCCGGCTTCGGCCGATGTCGTCGTGATCGGCGGCGGCATCATCGGCGTCTTTACCGCCTATTACCTCGCCCGGCGCGGGGTATCGGTCGCGCTCGTCGAGAAGGGCCGAATCGGCGCCGAGCAGTCGAGCCGCAACTGGGGCTGGTGCCGGCAGCAGAACCGCGATGCGCGCGAATTGCCGATGGCAACCAAGAGCATCGATCTGTGGGAACGATTCGGCGTCGAATCGGGCGAGGACACGGGTTTTCATCGCTGCGGCCTGTTGTACCTGAGCAATGACGAGGCCGAGCTGTCACGTTGGGCCAGCTGGGGCGAGTTTGCGAAGACGGCGGGCGTGACGACGACCATGCTCGACGGCAAGCAGGCCACCGAGCGCGGGCACGCGACCGGGCGGCCGTGGAAAGGCGGCGTGTTTTCGCCGACCGACGGTACGGCCGACCCGGGAAAGGCCGCGCCGGCTGTGGCTGCCGCGTTGATGAAGCTCGGCGGCAGTGTCCACCAGCACTGCGCGGCGCGCGGCATCGAACTCGAGGGCGGGCGCGTCAGCGCCGTCGTCACGGAAGCCGGCGTCATCAAGACCAGGACGGTCGTGCTTGCGGGCGGTGCATGGGCGTCGTCGTTCTGCCGCCAGCTCGGCATCCGTTTTCCGCAGGCGTCGATCCGTCAGTCGATCCTGAGCGTGTCGCCGGTCGAGCATCCGCTGCCGGATGCGATGTACACGTCAGGCGTGTCCGTGACACGCCGCAGCGACGGACGCTACGCGCTGGCGATCAGCGGCCGCGCACGCGTGGACCTGACGCCGCAGTTCCTGCGATTCGCGCCGCAGTTCGTGCCGATGTTCGCGAAGCGCTGGCGAAATCTTCTGCCGGGCGGGCTCGAGGGGCTGCGTGGCGGCCATGAAACGCTGAAGCGCTGGCGCCTCGATGCGCCGACGCCGATGGAGGCGGTCCGCATTCTGGATCCGAAGCCGGACATGCCGACGGTCCACGAAACCTACCGCCGCGCCGTCGAACTGCTGCCCGAACTTCGCGACGCGACGATCACGCACGCGTGGGCCGGGTTCGTCGACAGCACGCCGGACGGCGTGCCGGGCATCGGCGAAGTGCCGGGTGTGCCGGGGCTGATCCTCGCAGCGGGCTTTTCCGGCCACGGCTTCGGGATCGGGCCGGGCGCCGGGCACCTGATCGCGGATCTTGCGACGGGCGCGCAGCCGCTGGTCGATCCGGTGCCGTATCAGCCGGGCCGGTTCAGCGATTCGGCATGGGGCAAGGTCGCCGATTTCTAGTACCCGCGTGATGACTGCCGCGACACGCAGCATCGCCATGCCGGTGGCGCGGATCATCGACGGACGCGCCGATCCAACCTCGTCGAAAGGCTTCGGCCGGCCCGCCATGTCCGGCCACATCGGCAAACCATGGTTCGTGCCGTTTGCGGGCGCGTGGTGCCGACTCAAGGACACCCTGTCATGAATTCATCCACCCGTTCACCCGTTCGTCACCTGATGCAAACCGGAAGGCTCGATCGCCTCTTCATCGACGGCGACTGGGTGTTGCCCGATGGCAGCGACCGGTTCGCGGTCGTCAGCCCGTCCACCGAAGACACGCTGTGCGAAATCCCGTTCGGCAACGCGCGCGACGCGGACCGGGCCGTCACCGCCGCACGCAGGGCCTTCGAACGGTGGTCGGCCACTTCGCCGCAGGCGCGCGCCGCGCTGCTCGATCGCGTGCATGCGCTGATGCTGGAGCGCGCGGAGCTGTTCGCCACGGCGCTGGCCACGGAAATGGGCGCGCCCGTCAGCTACGCGCGCGCCGCGCACGTGCCGCTCGCGGTCGAGCATATCCGGGTCGCGCGCGACAATCTCGCGAGCTATCCGTTCGTCTCGCGGCGGGGAACGACCGCGATCGTACGCGAGCCGATCGGCGTATGCGCGCTGATCACGCCGTGGAACTGGCCGATCTATCAGATCACGGCGAAGGTCGGGCCGGCGCTCGCGGCCGGCTGTACGGTCGTGTTGAAACCCAGCGAACTGTCGCCGCTCAGCGCGCTGCTGTTCGCGGAAGTGATCGCCGATGCGGGCGTGCCCGCGGGCGTATTCAACCTGGTGAGCGGCAGCGGCGCGGAGGTGGGCACCGCGCTGTCGTCGCACCCGGAGGTCGACATGGTGTCGATCACCGGCTCGACGCGTGCCGGTGTGCTGGTGGCGCAGGCGGCGGCACCGACCGTCAAGCGCGTCGCACAGGAGCTGGGCGGCAAGTCGCCGAACATCGTGTTGCCGGATGCGGACCTGCAGCAGGCCATCGCACCCGGCGTGGCCGCCGCATTCCGCAACATGGGCCAGTCGTGCAGCGCGCCGACTCGCATGATCGTGCCGCGCGATGTGCTCGGCGCGGTCGAGGAACTGGCCGTCGCCGCCACGCAAAAGCTGGTTGTCGGCGATCCGTTCGCCGAAACGACGACGCACGGGCCGCTTGCCAATCGAGCGCAATTCGGCCGGGTGGCGCAGATGATCGACGCGGGCATCGACGAACGGGCGAAGCTGATCGCCGGCGGCCCCGGGCGGCCCGCCGGTTTCGACCAGGGCTTTTATGCGCGGCCGACGATTTTCTCCGACGTCCGCACCGACATGACGATCGCGCAGCAGGAGATTTTCGGTCCGGTGCTCGCGATCCTTCCATACGACACCGTGGACGAAGCGATCGCCATTGCGAACGACACGATCTACGGGCTGGGCGCCCATGTGCAGGGCACCGACAAGGCGCGCGTGCGCGCGGTGGCCGCACGCATCCGGGCCGGCCAGGTGCATCTGAACTACCCGGCCTGGGATCCTCAGGCGCCGTTCGGCGGATACAAGCAGTCGGGCAACGGCCGCGAGTACGGGATCGAAGGGATGGAGGAGTACATGGAGGTCAAGTCGATCGTGGGGTTTCACGATTGACGCAGCCGCTGCACGCGAAGCGTCAGCAGTCTCGATTCGAATCGAATTGCCTTGCCAGAGTGTCGAAATTGGAAAAAGCCATCATCCCCGAGACGTCGTTGAAAGCGCATCACGCGCACTGGGCGACATTGCGCCGCGATCTGCATGCGCATCCCGAATTGCGATTCGAGGAGCACCGGACGGCCGACGTCGTCGCCCGTGAGCTCGAGGATCTCGGCTATGCGGTGTCGCGCGGGCTGGGCGGCACGGGTGTCGTCGCGAGCCTGCCCGGTGCGGACCCGGGCCGCGGCATCGTGCTGCGCGCGGATCTGGATGCATTGCCGATCCACGAAGCGAACGACTTCGCGCATGCGTCGTGTGCGCACGGCATCATGCACGCGTGCGGGCACGACGGGCATACCGTCATGCTGCTCGGGGCCGCGCGCATCCTGAAGGAATTGCCGCAGTTGCCGGGCGCCGTGCATTTCGTCTTTCAGCCCGGGGAAGAGGGCGGCGCGGGCGCGCGCAAGATGATCGACGACGGGCTGTTCGATCGATATCCGACGGAGGCCGTATTCGGCATGCACAACTGGCCCGGCTTGCCGGCCGGGCATTTCGGGTTGCGCACCGGCCCGATCATGGCGGCGGGGTCCCGCTTCCGGATCACGGTGACCGGCAAGGGTGCGCACGCGGCTCAACCGCATCGGGGTATCGATCCCGTGCCGCTCGCGTGCGCGATGGTGCTGCAATGCCAGACCATCGCCGCGCGACACAAGGACCCCGTCGATCCTGCCGTCATTTCCGTCTGCATGTTTCATGCGGGCACGACGGACAACGTCATTCCGGACAGCGCCGAGCTGCGCGGGACGATTCGCACGCTGTCGTCGGAATTGCAGCAACAGCTGCAGCGCGATGTCAGGCTCGTATGTGAAGGGCTGGCCGCGGCTTATGGCGCCCGGGTCGACGTCGAGTTCTTTCAGTACTATCCGGCGACCGTCAACACGCCGGCCGAGACGTCGCTGTGCGAAGCAGTCGTTCGCGACGCGTTCGGCGACGAACGCCTGTACCGCGACGTGCCGCCGAACATGACGTCCGAAGACTTCGGTTTCATGCTGGAGGAGCGCCCCGGCGCTTATGTGCTGATCGGCAATGCACCGGCCGGAACGGCTGCACCGTCGCTGCATCACCCGAAATACGACTTCAACGACGACATCATTCCGGCGGGCGTCCGGTATTGGGTTGCCTTGGCTCAGCATTACTTCAGGCGATCGCCGTGATCGCGCGCCTGACGTAGAAGCAGCCGGCAACCAGGTCGCGAATATGCTCGCTGAACGCCCCGGTGCTTACCCGCAACTTGCCGGGCGAGTCACAGCGGGCATCACGCCCGCATCCGTCACAGCAGGCACACGCGACGCAGCGCGACCGTCCTCAGATACACCGATTTGTCGAGCCACGGCACGAACACATACTCGTCGTATGCGTCGCAACCGACCAGGATCCAGTGCGACAGAACGTTTGACATGACGGTCTCCTTGATCCCGCTCGCTTCGAAGTGAAGCGGGGCGGCGCGTCACGATCGCGATCCGTCGTGCCCGCACTCGGTATACCCTGCGCATACGGCTTCTATTCCAGCCGCCGCGCGATGCGCTTCATGCGCAGGATGTCGCACGTCGCCGGAATAAACGGGCCCGCGCCGCGGTATGTGGATCAAGTGCCGGACGCATCGACAGGGAGGGGCCAATGAGCGACGGGGAGAAGCAACTCGGGGACGTTCCTGACCGGTCGCGGTGCGATCGCGAATCCGCCTCGAGCGCGAACGACGAGCCACGGCCGCCGGGGTTTCGGGACCGGATGCGCGGTGCCGCGCGAAGGCTGCAGCTCGGCTCCGGCATCATGTTGTGGATCTATATTTCCATACACATGGTCAATCACGCGCTCGGCATCTGGTCGATCGACGTCGCCGAGCGCGCCCTGCACCTGGCGATCGGCGTCTGGCAAAGCCTGCCCGGAACGATCCTGCTGTACGGCGCGGCCAGCCTGCATTTCGCGCTGGCGATCCGCACCATCTACGGCCGCCGGCACTGGACGCTGCCGCCTGCCGAATGGCTGCGTCTGTGGGCCGGACTCAGCCTGCCGCTGCTGTTGATTCGCCACGTCGTCGGCACACGCATCGCGACGTCGTTCTACGGCTTCGAACCGAACTATGCACGGGTCGTCGTGGCGTTGCTGACGAGCGGCACGCAGGGCCTGCAGATCGCGCTGCTCGCGCCGGGGTGGGTACACGGCAGCCTCGGGTTGTGGTTTCATTTGCGCCGGCGTGCGTTTTTCCATCGCGCGAGGTTCGTGCTGCTCGGGGTGCTCGTCCTGCTGCCCGTGCTGTCGGCGGCCGGATTCGTGCAGATGACGCGCGCGGTCGTGCCGGGCAGTCTCGCCGCGCCGGCCCCCGACGCCGCGCTGGTTGCCCATCGCGCCGCGCTCGACAGCTGGCGCCATCTGCTCGTCGCCGGCTACCTGTCGCTGATCGTCGTCGCGTTTGCCGGCGGGCAGTGGCGAAACCGGTTCGCGGGTGGCGTTTCGCGCGAGCAGCCGTGAACGGCGGCGCGCGCACCGTGGTGCCCGCGCCGGGGAGACGATCCGCACCGTTGGGCTGCGTGCCGAGCGGGCGCGTGGCGGCCGGGCACGGTCTACTGACAGGAATTGGCATGGGCTTCGGCGATACTGTGCGCTTTCGTATTCATCGATCCGCGGCGCACGTCGACTCCCTTCCTTCATGACCACCACTCAGGTTTCCGCCCCGCTGAAAGATTCGTTGGGCGAGCAGCAATTCCGAACGCTGTCCGATGCGCTGCATGCGATCGAACCCGGTTTCGACCGGGCGGCATTTCTGGCGACGGCGCTCGACGGCCTCGACGACCTGACGCTGATGGAACGCGTCAGGCGCGCCAGCGTGGCGATCGACGCGGCGGCGCATTCATTGGCCGGCGGATACGACGCCGTGCTGGCGTTGCTGCAGGAGGCGGCGCCGCGCTTGGGCCGCGGCTTCGTGTCGCTCATCGCGCCCGATTACGTCGGGCAGTACGGGCGGCACGCGTTCGATCGTTCGATGGACGCGCTGAAATGCTTCACGCGGTTCGGCACGTCGGAATTCGCGGTGCGCGAATACCTGCGCATTGATACGGCGCGTGCGCTCGCAACCATGGAAGCCTGGTCGCACGATGCGGACGATGCCGTGCGCCGGCTGGCGAGCGAGGGAAGCCGTCCGCGCCTGCCATGGTCGTTCCGCCTGCGCGACATCGAGGCCGACCCGGCGCTCGCGGCGCGGATTCTCGACACGCTTCGCGCGGACCCGAGCGCCTACGTGCGCCGCTCGGTCGCGAATCACCTGAACGATGTGGCGAAGTCGCATCCGGCCTGGGTGCTCGAGCGCGCCGAACGATGGGGCGGCGACCATCCGCATACGCGCTGGATCGTCCGGCATGCGCTGCGCACGCTCGTGAAGCAGGGCGATGCGCGCGCGCTCGCGATACTCGGTGCCGAAAGCGCGCCGCGTCTCGCCGTCGGCCCGTTCGGCGTGACGCCCGCGCGGGTGGTGCTCGGCGAGTCGGTCACGCTCGACTGCGAGCTGCATTCCACGGCCGACACCGCGCAGCGGCTCGTCGTCGATTACCGGATTGCGTACGTGAAGCAAAATGGCGAGACCTCGCCGAAGGTGTTCAAGCTGAAGGGGCTGACGCTCGAACCCGGCGCGCGCATCGCGCTGCGGCACAGCCGGGCGATCCGCGATTTCACGACGCGCCGGCACTATGCGGGCCGGCACGAGGTCGAGCTGATCGTCAACGGCCAGGTCGTCGCGCGGTCGTTCTTCGAGCTCGCCATGTGAGGATGGCCGGCCGGTTCGATCCCGTCAGGTGAAGCGGCCCGGGGCGTGTTGTGGCCCGGCCGCTGCCTGGCGCACCGGACGTGCGGTGCGATCGCGACCGGACAGCAGGGCGCATCGAGCTCCAGCTCGATACCGACTGCGGAACAGCCGACGAGTGCGTGGGCGATATCAATGGCGATTCGCGCCGCCACCCCCACAAAAGTCGACAAATCGGAACAGCGCGGCGCGGCGTTCCTGCCTACCATTCCGACGCGCCTCCCGGATTCCCGTACCACCCTGGTATCGGCGGATGCACCGTCGCATCCCGCTGTCCGTCTTTGTCTCGCATCCTCACAAGCCGCCAAAAAAAGCAAAGGATTCGCCATGTCTGCCAGATCATTCGCTTCAGTCGCGCTGATGCTGCTGCTTGCCGCGTGCGGCGGCGATGCGGATTCGTCCGCACCGGGCACCTCCGTCGCCTCAGCCGCGACGCGCGCGTCGCCGCCCGTGGCCTGGAAACCGCTCGTGCCCGGCACGAGCTGGCAATGGCAGATCGACGGCAATACGATCAACGAGACCGTGCTCGACCGCGTGAACAATCCTCGCAAGATGTTCGACGTCGACATGGAGCGGACCGATGCGGCGACGATCCAGCGCTTGAAGGCGAACGGCATCTACGTCGTCTGCTACATGGAGACCGGCGGCCGGGAAGACGGCCGCGGCGATGCAGGCCAGTTTCCCGACAGCGTGCTCGGCTACCCCGTCGAAGGATACGAAGATCACGAGCGCTGGCTGGACATCCGCCAGACGAAGATCCTGATGCCGATCATGCTGGCGCGTCTCGACCAGGCGAAGAAAAAGGGCTGCGACGGCGTCGAACCGGATCTGGACGACGGCTATCGGCAGGAAACGGGCTTTCCGCTGACACGCGATGACCAGTTGCGCTACAACACGGCGCTGATCGCCGCCGCGCACGATCGCGGGATGTCGATGGGCCTCAAGAACGGCTCGGGGATCGCCGTCGCGATGGCGAAGATTGCCGACTGGGCGCTCAACGAGGAGTGCAACAACTTCCACGAGTGCGACGGCTACGCGAGTTTCATCGCGCTGAACAAGGCCGTGTTCAACGTCGAGTACACGCGCCCGGACGGCATGACGCTCGCCGATTTCTGTCCGGCGGACAACCGTGCCAACTTCGACGGCATCCTGAAATGGTCGAGCGACACGCTTGCGGCGTTGCCGCGCGCCGCATGCCGGTTCGAATGAGCGGCATCACCGCATGACAGCGCGGCCAACGCACCTTGCGGTCCGTTGGCCGCGCTTCATTGCCGACACCCGCTTCAAAAGGATGCCGAAGCCTGCATGGCGCTCGGCCTCCCGACGGTGCGCCTGCGGATGCCCGTAAAATCCCGACGGCGTCCGTCACCGATCCCGCAGCGGTAAATCCTTCCCTGAACGGGAGGTCGCGTTTATGATCCGCCCATGCAAGCGGTGGTCGCTGGAATCGCCTGATTGGTCGCACGACCAGTCCGTTCCTTCGGGCACCGCTTTCCTTTTGTGCCCGACCTTCACGCGAATTCACGAAGACCCCATGTAGCGTGTGGTCCCGTCAATGCCGAACCGAAAGCGATCTGTAAATAACAATGCTGCCGACAAGTTATAACGCGTTGCTCGTTCTTCTTTCGCTCCTGATCGCCATATTGGCGTCCTACACCGTGCTGGACATGGCCGGGCGTATCAAGACCGCTCGGGGGCACGCCGCACATGGGTGGCTGGTCGGCGGGGCTTGCGTGATGGGTACGGGCATCTGGTCGATGCATTTCGTCGGCATGCTTGCCTTCGCGTTGCCGATTCCGGTCGGGTACGATCCGGCCATTACATTGCTGTCGTTGCTGATCGCCATCGTCTGCTCGACGTGTGCGCTGTGGCTCGTCTGCCGGGACACGCTGAAGTGGTACCGGCTTTGTGGCGGGGCGATGCTGATGGGGGCCGGCGTAGCGGGCATGCATTACACGGGCATGGCCTCCATGCGCATGTCGCCGGGCATCCGGTACGACCCGTTGCTCGTTTGCCTGTCGGTCGCGATTGCGGTGGCCGCATCGGGCGCCGTGCTGTGGATCGTGTTCATCCGCCGTGCCAACTCGTCGCGCGTGCGCCTGCTCAATCTGGGATCCGCCGTGCTGATGGGGGCCGCCATCGCCGGCATGCACTACACCGGGATGGCCGCCGCCCGATTCCCGCTGGGCAGCATCTGCGGGGCGGCCGGCTCCCGCATGGACGCCGGCTGGCTTGCACTGGTCATCATCGTCGCCACGTTGGCCATCCTCTCGATCGCGCTGGTCGTCTCCATCCTTGATCTGCGTCTGGAATCGCGCACGGCGGTACTGGCGACGTCGCTCGCCGAAGCCAATCAGGAATTGACGTATCTGGCGCTGCACGACAACCTCACCAAGCTCCCCAATCGCGTGCTGCTCGAAGACCGGATCGATCAGGCGATCCAGGGCACCGACCGCGAGAAAGGGCGTTTCGCGTTGATGTTCATGGATCTCGATGGATTCAAGGCGGTCAACGACGCCTATGGTCATCATGTCGGCGATCTGTTGCTGGTTGACGTGGCGCGGCGCATCGGCGCGAACCTGCGCTCGCAGGACACGATTGCCCGTCTGGGTGGCGACGAGTTCGTGCTGGTCGTGGCGGTGGACGAGCCTGCAGATGCGGCCGACGTGGCGGACAAGGTATTGGCGGTGATTCGGAGACCGTTCCGCGTGTCCGAGCACGAATTGCGCGTGTCGGCCAGTATCGGCATTGCGCTCTATCCGGGCAACGGCAGCGATTTCCGGGACCTGATGACCAACGCCGATGCAGCGATGTATCACGCGAAGGCGCTCGGCCGAAACGCGTATTGCTTCTTCGAAGCATCGATGAACGCGAATGTTCGCGAGCATTTGAAAATCGTGCAGGAACTCCGTCTCGCGCTGGAGCGGCGTGAACTGGTGCTGCATTACCAGCCGAAGTTCGAAGTGCCCCATGGACCGATCATCGGCGTCGAGGCGCTGTTGCGGTGGATGCACCCGACGCGCGGCCTCATTTCACCCGATCAGTTCATCTCGATCGCGGAAAAGACCGGCTTGATCGTGCCGATTGGCGAATGGGTGCTGGACGAGGCCTGCCGGCAGATGCGCGCGTGGTGCGATGCAGGTCGAACCGACTGGACGATGGCCGTCAACCTGTCGCCGTTGCAGTTCGGTCATGCGAGCCTGATCCAGGTCGTGCAGGCGGCATTGCAACGGCACGCGCTGGAACCGCACTGCCTGACGCTGGAGATCACCGAATCCACCGCGATGCGCGATGCCGACGCCAGCCTGAGAATCCTGCAGCAGCTTCACGACATGGGCGTGCGCATTTCCATCGACGATTTTGGAACCGGTTATTCGAGCCTGCTCTATCTCAAGCGCTTGCCGGCCAGCGAGCTCAAGATCGACCGGGGGTTCATCCGGGATCTCGAACACGATACCGAAGATGCCGCGATCATTTCCGCGATCGTCGCGCTCGGTCGGGCACTCGACCTGAAGATCGTCGCGGAGGGCGTTGAAACGACGGCGCAGCAGCAGTTCCTGACCCGGCTCGGTTGCAACTCGCTGCAGGGCTTTCTGCTCGGGCGCCCGATGCCGGCGGATCATTTCATCGAAATGACCACGCAAGGCAGTGCGCTCAAGAACATCTGATCCCGTCGATATCACGCATCCAGCAGCGCTTGTGCGTTCGGCGCTGGCGCCGGCACGGGCGACCCTGCCGGTGGTGCGATTGCCAGCAGCTGCTTCAACTCGCTGACGACTGTCTGCGCCGGCAGGATGCCTGAGTGTTGGTCAGCGCGGCCCAGGTGCGGCATATCTCCCGCCCGTCCTGTGCAGTACGACGCCCGAGCGGCACTCGAGACACTGCCTGCGTAGGCCGGCACAGGCGCCTCCCCATGGTCTGCCGCCACGCTCCCACCTTCGATTCCGAGTCGCTTGCGTAACGATTCGAAGTCGCCGACCAATTTCGTTGTGCCGTCGTGACGAATACAGCTTCGCGGCACTGATAGACGAGAACGACGCGCCACCGTGTCAGGTCGAATCCACTGACGATGCCGGGCTGGCCGCCGCTATCGGGACTGCCATGCAACACGACAGCGGGGCTGTCCGCAATTTCCAGCGCACCTTGCCGGTATTTGAATCGGTTGACAGATTTTTTTGGGTGGATTGCGGTTTGCTGGCCGCCGATATTCACCGGTTTCCCATACGCGCGACAAAGTGCCGAGAAACTGTTGACGTGTCGATATTGCGACGGTGGGTACCGACACGCGCAAAGGCGTTTGACGATCCATTAAGCGTGCTTTTTCGAACACAACCATTCCGCAATGGCAACGATCAGGGTGCTCCGGATCATGTTCCCGTCCGGCGTGCGTTACGGCGTGCCGTTACGTAACGGGTGCGAGCGTTTCGGTTGCGCAAACGTTGCACTCGATTATTTTGATTTATTCATACCTTTACAATTTCGCACATAGGTCATTGGTTTATCGAGGTTTTTCTGCGTTGCAGCAAAAGAATGGGACTCGATGGCATGGATCGTGCATTAAATGGCACGTGCCGAAGTAGTTAATACCATAACGCCAGACCAATCATGAATCACATCCATATTCCGATATCCGGACGCGACGCGGGGGCGAAGCGGTCGATTCCGGGCCTTCACTTGATCAATCGCGCTCCTGCGCCAATCCATTCGGGATGGCTCGGACGCGGCATTTCCATTGCCATGCCGAACCGTGCCGACACGCCATCGCGGCGTCAGCGCATCGGTCCGGAGGCGTGCGGCTAAGCAGCTCGCAGTCCGTTCATCGTCTGGATTCCTGGCGGGAATCGAACCGCTCGCCCGATAACGGCGCATTCGATTTCATATAGGAATACGAATTTATTGATTAATTCATCGATGGACGAGTGACGTCCTGGATGAATGTTGTCGATGCATCGGGATACCGAGGGCGGAGCTTGTCCGGCGTCAGCGCGGACATGGGCGCGAAGTCCGGATGGCCGGGCAGTGTCGTGGGGTCGTCGCGTGCTGAAGAACCGGATATTGAGGAGTACATGAAATGAGCGCAATCGAGTTTGTCGACAATGCGTGCCATGCTGGTCCGGGGGCGCAGGATCGGCGTCATGTCGCCGCAGGCGCGGTGGTGCCGGTGATCCTGGCAGGCGGGGCGGGAACGCGGCTGTGGCCGATGTCCCGCGAGCAGCACCCGAAACAACTCACGCATCTGGTCGGCGAGGAAACGCTGCTCGAAGCGACGCTGCGCAGGGTGAGTGGGCTCGGTTCGACATTCGAGCTGGTCGACGCGCAGGTCGTATGCGGCGGCGCGCATCGGCACATCACCGTGCGGCAGCTTGCGGCCAGCGACCTTCGCGCACGCGTGATCGTCGAGCCGGCGCGCCGCGATACGGCGCCCGCGATGACGCTCGCGGCAGCACTCGCGGCGGCCGAGCACGGGGATCCCGTGCTGGTCGTCATGCCGGCCGATCACGCGATCCACGACACGTCAAGCTTCGAGCGCGCGATGGAAACCGCATTGCGCTACGCGCAGCTCGGGTGCATCGCGACGCTCGGTGTCCGGCCGACGCATGCCGATTCCGGGTTCGGCTATCTGCGTACCGGTGTTCCGGTCGCGCTGGACGGTGCCGCCGGCGGCTGCAAGCTCGATGCGTTCGTCGAAAAGCCCGCGCCGGAGATCGCGGCGCAGTACGTCGCGTCGGGTTCGCACTGGTGGAACAGCGGCATTTACGTGGTCCGGGCGAGTGTCTGGCTGCGTGCCATCGAGGCGCTGGCGCCGAACATTCATGCAGCGTGCGTCGCCGCGATTCGCGACGGCCATGCGGATGACGGCTGCTTTCACCCGGCGCCGGAACCGTTCGCCGCGAGCCCGTCCGATTCAATCGACTACGCGGTGATGGAGCGGCTGTCGATGATGGTCGAGCCGCCGGTAGCCGTTGCCGTTCCGCTGGACGCAGGCTGGTCCGATCTCGGGTCGTGGGACGCCGTCTGGGCGGCGCTCGACAAGGACCAGGACGGCAACGCGGGACGTGGACGCGTGATGTTCGAGGATGCCGCTGCGTGCTATGCGCATTCGGAAGGCCGGCTCGTCGCGTGTGTCGGCGTCAGCAACGTGGCGGTGGTGGAGACGCCCGACGCCGTGCTGGTCGTGGACCGGCAGCACGTTCAGGGCGTCAGGTCGCTCGTCTCCCGGATCAAGGCCGAGCAGGGTGCGGAAGCCGAGACGCACCGGCTCGTGCGGCGCCCGTGGGGCTGGTACGACTCGGTCGATCGCGGTGAGCGCTTCCAGGTCAAGCGGATCGTGGTGGATCCCGGCGCGCGGCTGTCCTTGCAGATGCACCACCACCGCGCCGAGCACTGGACCGTCGTGAAAGGCACGGCGACCGTCACGCGCGGCGACGAGCAATTCCTGCTCGGCGAAAACGAATCGACCTATATCCCGATCGGCGTGCGGCACCGGCTTGAAAACCCGGGGCGGTTGCCGCTGGAAATCATCGAAGTGCAGACCGGCAGCTATCTCGGCGAAGACGACATCGTGCGCTTCGACGACGCATACGGGCGCGTTTGACGGCAAATGCGGCGCCGTCGTGCGCCGCCTGGAGAAGAGTCATGTTCGGAGTTCAGTCGATTGTCGCGCGCCTGCTCGATGCACTCGTCGTGGTGCTGGCGGCGGCCGCCGCGTCGCATGTGCGGTTCGACGACGATACGCTCGGCCGGCCGGACGCGATGGTCGTCCCGTTCGTCGCGATGCTGACGCTTGCCGTCTTCCCGGCATTCCAGGTGTACCAGTCGTGGCGCGGGCGGTCCTGGATCGCGATGATCAGCCGCATCAGTGCCGCATGGGTCGCCGTGCAGGCTTGCAACCTCGTGCTTCTGTTCGCGATGCATCGTGTCGATCACGTGTCGCGGCTGTGGTTCGTCTACTGGACGGCGATCGCGGGATGCGGATTCATCGCCATCCGCCTGGTCGCCTACACGATGCTCGCACGCGTCCGGCATGCCGGCCTGAATCTTCGCAAGGTGGCGATCGTCGGTAACGGCGCGCATGCGGTGCGGGTGATCGAAACGCTTGCGCTGTCCCCAGCAAGCGGGTTCCGCCCGGTCGTGCTTCACGATCCCGCGGGACGGTCCAACGGGATCATCCCGGCGATCGCGGATTTCGCCGAGTTCGCCGCGGCCGTGCGTGCCGAAGCCGCGACGGAAATCTGGCTCGCCTTGCCGATCTCCGAGGAACGGACGATTCGGCGCGTACTGAAGACGTTCGGCGACGATCTGATCAACATCCGCTTCATGCCGGACATGTGCAGTATCGCGCTGCTCGGCGGCACGATGATGGATCTCGTCGGCATGCCGGCGATCAACCTCGTGGCGTCGCCGATGTCGCACCGCGCGTTGATGCAGAAGGCGCTGTTCGACCGCGTGTTCGCGGCTGCGGCGCTCGTCGCGCTGACGCCGCTGCTCGGCGTGATCGCGCTGGCGGTCAAGCTGTCGTCGCCGGGCCCCGCGTTGTTTACGCAGTACCGGAAAGGCGCCGATGGCCGGGTGTTCCGGATCTACAAGTTCCGCACGATGCGCGTGCACGCCGAGCAGGCAGGCGTCGTGCACCAGGCCACGCGCGGCGACACGCGCATCACGCGCATCGGCGCGTTCCTGCGTCGCACGAGCCTCGATGAGCTGCCGCAGTTCTTCAACGTGCTGCGCGGCGACATGTCGGTCGTCGGGCCGAGACCGCACGCGATCGAGCACGACGATCTGTACCGGCCGCTCGTCGAGGGCTACATCCATCGTTACCGGATCAAGCCCGGCATTACCGGATGGGCGCAGGTCAACGGCTATCGCGGCGAAACGGATCACCTCGACAAGATGGTCGGCCGCGTGCAGCACGACCTCTATTACCTGCGCAACTGGTCCTTCGGGCTCGACATGAAGATTGTCGCCGCCACGGTGCTGAAGGGCTTCGTTCATCCGAACGCCTACTGAGCCCGGCCATGATCGAACGCATTCTGGTCGTCTGCGACGGCAATGCATGCCGCAGCCCGATGGCGAGCGCGATGCTGGCGCGCGCACTGCCGTCCGTGCAGGTGCGTTGCGCGGGGCTGATCGCGCTGGCCGGGCGGCCGGCCGCGCAGGCCGCAATCGACGTCATGCACGAGCGCGGCTTCGACATTACGTCCCATATCGCGCAACCGGTACATCTCGGCCACGTGCGCGAATCGCAGCTGATTCTCGCGATGACGCTCGTGCAATGCCGCGAGATCGAGCGCCGCTATCCGTTCGCGCGTGGCCGTGTATTCCAGCTCGACCATGCGACGAAGCGCGATATCGCGGACCCCGTCGGCAAGTCGGCGGACGTGTTCGATGCGGTGGCGCGTCATATCGAGCACGCAGTTGCGCACTGGATCGCGCGGATTCCCGCGGCCATCGCAAGGGGAGGCTGCTGATGCGACACCACACCCGACACTTCGCGCTGCTCGTCGGCCTCGCGTGTGCGTCGGCTGCGCACGGTAGCGCGCCGGTGGCGCGCCCCGCGCCGAACGCAGTGCCGAATCCGCCGCGGTGGATCACGGGCCTCGCGGATCCCGCATCACAAACGTCGAATCCCTGGCGCGGTTCGATCGCGAAGCCGGCGGTCGCGTCCGGCGTCGCCGTGCCGTTGGCCGGCAACTATGCGCCACTGCCGATCGAGCGGCAGATGCGTGCGTTGTCGATCGACGCGCTGGGCATGCCGACCGTGCATCGCACGCGCAATGTGCAACGCGTCCCGCTTCGGTCACCCGGCGGGACCGACAGCACGGCGGACGACTGGCCGGGCATGGCGCCGCCCTGGTCCCGCCCGCCATGGTGATTGGCCGGACACCACGGGATGGGGGCGAGACGACTCGCGCCATCACGCAACGCAACGAAAACAGCCGTGAGCAACGCGCCACGGACGGAATGAACGACAGCGCGACATACGAGGCAGCAATGGGTAAATCATTTGACGTGGTATCGACAGGAAGCAGGCGGGGGCGTGCGTTGGCGCCGCTCATGCTGTCCATGTTCCTGACGGGATGCGCTGTCGCGCCCGGCATGCGTATGACCGGTTCGCAGGAGCTGCCGGTGGCCAGCACGCGCAACGGCGAGACGGCTCAGTCGCTCGATGTGCCGATCCGGGAAATCGACGTCAATCTGCTGAAATCGATGCGCGACGACAGCGACGCGGCCGCGAACGTCGACACGCTGCTGCGTGAGCGCGCGAAGGGCGGCTATCGGATCGGTGCCGGCGACGTGCTGCAGATCACGGTGTGGGACCACCCCGAGCTGTCCGCCGCGGCGCCGACGAGCCAGTCGTCGTCGACGCAACGACCGAGCGACCCCGTCAGCGGCTTTGTCGTCGATGAATCCGGCAGCGTGCAGTTTCCGTATGTCGGCACGCTCGCGGTCGCGGGCCGGACGACGACTGAGGTCCGCGATGCATTCCGCGTCGCGCTGACGAAGACGTTCCGCGATCCGCAGGTCACCGTGCGCGTGACGTCGTACCGCAGCCAGCAGGTCTACGTCGAGGGCGAGGTGCGCAATCCGGGCGGCCAGCCGATCAACGACGTGCCGATGACGCTGGTCGAGGCGCTCGATCGCGCAGGCGGCCTTCAGCCGACGGCCGACCGAAGCCGCATCGAGCTGATGCGCGGCGATGAGCATTACGTGCTGAACCTGTCCCAGCTTGTCGCCCGACGGATCGACCCGGCCCGCATCCTGTTGCGCAACCGGGACGTGCTGCGCGTGCAGTCGCGCGAGGACAGCGGTGCATTCGTGATGGGCGAGGTCACGAAGCCGACGCTCGCGCTGCCGCTGCGCGACGGTTCGTTGACGCTTGGCGACGCATTGCAGCAGGCCGGCAGCTTCAACAGCGGCACGGCCGACACTGCGCAGGTCTACGTGATTCGAGGTCGCGGCTCGAGCGCGCCCGACGTGTTCCATCTCGACGCCAAGTCGCCGGTTGCGATGGTGCTCGCGAACGACTTCAGGCTCGCGCCGAAGGACGTCGTCTATGTCGACGGCAACGGCCTCGTCCGGCTCAGCCGCGTGCTGTCGCTGCTGCTGCCCGCCATCAATGCCGGCATGACCGGCGCGCTGGTCGCGAAATGACCCGCCGGAACCCGATAGACACTGGATTTGCCATGACAGACCTTTCCGAAGCACGGCTGTACGACGCGGCGTTGTACGACGAGGCGCCCCTTTCGTCCTACGTCGACATCGTGCTGGCGCGGTGGCGGTTGGTGCTGGGCATCGCGGCCGGCGTGTTCCTGCTGGGGCTGCTGTATGTCGTGTTCGCGACGCCGATCTACCGCGTCGACGCGACGATCCAGGTCAACGAATCGACGGCGGCTGGCAATTCGCCGCTGCACGACATCGCGGCGTTGCTCGACAACGGCAGTACGACCGCCGCCGAACTCGAACTCGTGCGCGCGCGCATGGTGATCGACCAGGTGGTGTCGAAGCAGCATCTCAACGTCATCGCCGAACCGCGCTATTTCCCGCTGATCGGCCGCTGGGTCGCACGTCGCTACCGCGACGACGGCGTGGCGCCGCCGCTGTGGGGGTTGTCGCGATTTGCATGGGGCGGCGAGCGGTTCAACGTCGTCACGTTCGAAACGGTCGGCAAGAAGAGCCACGACGGCATCGACGTGCTGGACGGGCTCTGGTTCACCGTGACCGCCGAAGGCGGCGGTCGCTACGTGCTCCGGAATGAGGATGACGACGTCGTGCTGAAGGGCGCGGTCGGCGTGCCGGCGCACGGGGAGTTCAAGGGGCAGCCGCTGACGCTGCTGGTCGCCGATCTCCAGGCGCGCCCGGGTACGGTACTTCGGCTCAAGCGCATCCCGCAGCTCGAGGCGGTGTCGCAGCTCCAGGACGATCTGACCGTCGAGGAAAAGGCCAAGCAATCGGGCATCCTGTCCGTCACGCTCGAGGGCGACGACAAGGAGCGCATTCGCGAGATCCTGAAAGCCGTGGTCGACGGCTATGTCGCGCAGAACCGGGATTACCGCAGCGAGGAAGCCGCCGCGACGCTGAAATCGCTCGAGGCCAGCATGCCGACGGTCGAGAAGACGCTGAAGGATGCCGAGGAGCGGTACGCGGAGTTTCGTTCGCGTACGCGAACGGTCGATCTCGACGAACAGGGCAAGCTGCTGCTCGGCCAGGAAGTGGACATCGAGACGCGCACGCTCGAACTCAAGCAGAAGCGCGTCGACCTGATCGCGCGATTCGCCGACGGCCATCCGGCCGTGCAGGCCCTCGACGCCAACCTGGCGGAACTGGCGGGCAAGGCGCAGGAACTGAAGGCGCTCGAAGCGAGATTGCCGAGCACGGAGCGGGAAGGGCTCGCGGTGTTGCGCGACGTGCGCGTCAACACCGAGCTCTACACCAACCTGTTGAACACCGCACAGCAGCTCAAGATCGCCAAGCAAAGCGAGATCGGCAACGTGCGGGCCGTCGACGAGCCGGTCCTGCCGGTGAAGCCGGTCAAGCCCAAGCGCCTGCTGCTGGTCGCGCTGTCGCTGTGTCTCGGGATCGCCCTTGGCGTGGCCGCCCCGTTCGCACAGCGGGCGGTGTGGGGGCGTGTCGAACATTCCGAGCATCTCGAGCAGGCGCTGGGCGTGCCGGTGTATGCGGTGGTCCCGCACAGCCGCGAGCAGCGGCGTCTCGTGCGAAGCCAGCAACGTGCGATGCAGGGCGCGCACGTGCTCGCATCGGAAATTCCCGAGGATGTGACCGTCGACGCGATCCGAAGCCTGCGCACGACGCTGCAGTTCACGATGTCCGAGTCGGGGCACCACGTGATCATGGTCACGAGCCCGCAGCCCAATGCGGGCAAATCGTTCCTCTGCGCGAACCTGGCCTCGCTGTTCGCGTCGGGCGGCAAGCGCGTGCTGCTGATCGACGCGGATATCCGCCGCGGCCAGGCACACCGTCACTTCGGGTTGCAGCCGGCGCCGGGCCTGCCCGACGCGATCGCGAGCGGAGCGCTTGAGCGCGGCGTCCAGCGCTCGGCGATCGCCGGCGTCGACGTGCTGGCGCGCGGTGCGGTTGCACGCACGTCGGAGCTGTTCAACGACGGCCGTTTCAAGGTGCTGCTCGACACGGCGTCGCGGCTCTACGACATCGTCATCGTCGATACGGCACCGATCCTCGCGCTGCACGACGCGGCGACCATCGGCCGCCATGGCGCGACGACCCTGCTGTGCGTGCGGCACGGCCGCAGTTCGATGCCGGAGATCCGTGAGGCGGAGCGCCGCCTGCGCAACGCTGGCATCGCGATCAGCGGCGTCGTGCTGAACGACGTGCCGCGGCGCCAGGCCGTCTACGGCGCGTATGGCGAAGGGAAATACGCGTATGAAACCGAGCACTGAGCCCGCGATCCGCGACCTCGCGCTGCGCGCCGCGAACGACCGTGCGTCGTCCGGCGGCGAGCGACTCGGTGCGCGCACCGTGCGCAGCCTGGCGTGGGCGCTGGTGCAGGCATGGGGCGGCAAGCTCGTCACGCTCGTCACGTACCTGCTGGTCGCGCGCTGGCTCGGCCCCTCCGACGTCGGGCTCGCGGCGGCCGTCACGCTGTCGCTGTCGCTGGTCCTGATGATCGCCGAGGGTGGTCTGGGCGACGCGGTGGTGCAGCGCGCGACGCTCCACGACGACGATCTCGAATGGCCGTTCGTGTTTTCGATCGCGATGGCCGTCGTGCTCGCGGCCGTGCTGTTCGCGCTGGCCGGGCACGTCGAGACCTGGCTGGGCGTACCGGGCCTCGCACCGTATTTGCGGGTCGCCTGCGTGTTCGTCCCGATCGGTTCGGCGAGTTCGTTCCAGGAAGGGCTGTACAAGCGGCGACTGGACTTCCGCACGCTGGCGATGCGTCAACTCGTTTCGGTGAGCGTTGCCGGCGCCGTGGCGATCGCACTGGCGGTTTCGGGCGCCGGTGCGTGGAGCCTGATCGCGCAGGCGGCGACTTTCATGACAATGTCCGCGCTCTGGCTCTGGCGCAGACCGGTCTGGCGTCCGCGCGGCCGGCGCGACGCGTCGACCTTCTGGCCCATCGCGCGCTTCGGCGGCCACGTCGTCGCGTCGCGGCTGATCGACTGGTGGGCGACGCGCACCGTGGACCTGATCGTCGTCGCGCTGTACGGCGCGGCCGGGCTGGGCATCTACGCGATCGGCGCGCGGCTCTACCAGACGGCGCTGGAACTGCTGTGCCGCGCCGCGACTGACGTCGCGCTCGCAGTGCTGTCGCGCGTCGCGCACGACGCCGGGAAAATGGCGGCCACCTACCTCGACGTCACGGGGCTGGCTGCGATGGCCGCGGCGCCGCTGTTCGTGCTGATGGCCGTGTTGAGCCGCGACATCACCGTTGTGCTGTTCGGCGCGCGCTGGGCCGACAGCGCCGCGATCATGACGCCGCTGATGGCGCTCGGCGCGATCCAGACGGTCCAGTTCGTCAATGGCGCCTTCCTGTCGGCACGCGGCCGCCCCAACGTCACGATGTGGCTGACGGTCGTCAAGCTCGTGCTGGTGTTGGGCGCGATGCTGTGCCTGCCGTCGCACGACGTCGCCGGGCTGGCGTGGCTGTACGTCGGTGCCGTGCTGTTCATCACGCCGCTCAGCTTCGGCGCCATCGTCGTCGAGCTGTCGGTCGATCCCGGCCGCCTGCTGGGCCGGCTCGTGCCGCCTTATCTGATCGCGCTCGGCTGCGCGCTGCTTGTCTCGCAACTCGGCGCGCACCTCGGCGGCATGCCGGTCATGGTCCGGTTGCCGTTGCTGATCGTCTGTTTCGTCGCCGCGTATGCCGGCGCGACCTGGATGCTGCGTCGTCAGGCCGCGCGGCAGACCGTGTCGATGCTGGTCGCGTTGCGCGATGCGAGGAACGCGGCATGAACGGCCTCGTCCGGCAGGTTCCGCGGCCGCGCGCGTCGTCGTCGGGTGCGGCGGCGATCGGGCCGCATGCCCGCTTCGATCTCGCGGACGCCGTGCTGCTAGTACTGCTGCTGCTGAGCTCGATCCAGTTCCTGAAGATCGGCGGCGCGCAGCTCGGCCAGCTGTTCGCGGTGCTCGTGCTGCCGGTGCTGCTGGTGCGGCGCCGGATCCCCGTCGGCGCATGGGAAATCTGGACCTTCACGCTGTTCGTCGGCGCCGCGCTGTCGACGACGTTCCTGTCCGGCTATCCGCACTTCAAGGCGGCCGAGCAGATCGTGAAATTCGTGTTCGTGATGCCGACGTTCTATCTGATTGGCCGCTACTACGGCGCTCGGGCGCGCCAGCGGCCGCTGCCGTTCGGCTATGTCGCGATCGCGGGATTCCTGGCGTTCCAATATGCGCTGCAGTACTTCGACGTCCCGGTGCTGTACGAGAAAGTCGATTTCATGCAGAACGCGATTCACGGGTCGTTCAAGGAGCGGAACTGGTTTGCCGCGTTCTTCTTCCTGACTGCGTACGCATGTTTCCTGCAGTCGCCGCGCCGCATTCCCGACGTCGTGAAGTTCGTGGTGCTTGCGCTGGTCGTGACGCTGCTGAGCGAATCGAAGACGGTGCTGATCGCATGCGCGATCGTGATCCTGTTCCAGGTGCGCGGCTACTTCTTCGCGAAAGTGCTGACGATGGCCGCCGGGGCCGGGTTCTATCTGTACATGTTCACGCGCGAACTGACCGGCGACCAGTTGCAGGTCCGGTTGCAGCAGGAGCGCGGGCTGGCCTTCACGGAATCGATCAAGCTGGTCGGCCGCGACTGGATCGGTCACGGCTTCGGCTTCGTCGAACACTACTTCTCGCACTCGGCTGTCGCCGTCCGCGGGCTCGGCGAGGGCACGAGCGCCGTCTTCTGCGCGCCGCTTGACCTGATGCTGGTCGCCGGCCCGATCGGACTGCTCGCGTGGGCGGTGTTCTTCGGCGGTCTCGGCCAGGGCCGGCGCGCGATGGTCATGCTGGCGCCGGTCGCCGCCTGGTCGCTGATCAACCCGATGCACCAGAGCGAAACGTCATACCTGTTCATCGGCTTTCTCGCGTCGTTCGCCTTCGCTCCCCGGGCGGCACGCCGGAAAGCCCGCACTGCGCCGCGTATCTTGCGGCCCCGATCCTTTTTCCCGTCCGGGCATATTCGATGAAATTCTCCCTCATCATGGCGACGCTCGGCCGTAGCGACGAGATCGAGCGCATGTTCGACTCGCTGCTGCAGCAGGCCTATGCCGACCTCGAAGTCATCGTCGTCGACCAGAATCCGGACGACCGCGTCGAGCGGATCGTCGACCGGTATCGCGACCGGCTGACGATCGTCCACCTGCGGTCGGAGAAGGGCAAGTCGCGTGCGACGAACGTCGGGTTGAAAGCCGTGACGGGCGACGTGATCGGCTTTCCCGACGACGACTGCTGGTATCGGCCGGGAATGCTCCATGCGGTCGCGGCGCGCCTGTCGGCCGACAGGATGATCGACGGCGTGACGGGCATGAGCGTCGACGCCGCAGGTCGGCCGTCTCAAGGACGATGGGCGACGTCGGCGCAGACCGTGAACCGTTTCAACGTGTGGGTGTGCGCGACGTCGTACACGATCTTCCTGCGCCGGACTGCCGTGACCGCGGCAGGGCAGTTCGACGTCGACCTGGGCGTCGGTGCGACCTCGCGCTGGGGCGCGGGGGAGGAGGTGGACTTTCTGGTCCGCGCGTTGCGGGCCGGCTGCCGGATCGACTACGACCCGCACCTGCGCGTCCATCATCCCGAGCCGCTCGCCGTGCTCGACGAGCACGCCTATGCGCGCGGACGGCGCTACAACCGCGGGTTCGGGCATGTATTGCGCATCAATCGCTATCCGCTCGCGTACGTCCTTTACATGATCGCGCGGCCTGTGGCCGGCTGCGTGCTGTCGTGCGCGCGCCGCAATCCCCGGCGTGCGAAGTACTACTGGATCGCCGCGTCGCATCGGTTGCTCGGCTGGATGGACTGAACGATGAGCACGATCCTCTCCCCGTCGACGGATATCGACGCACGCGCCGGTCGCGCCGGGCGCGCACCCCTGACGGTCTACACCGACACGCGCTGGCCGGTCGGCACCGGCATCTACAACGTGATGGCGGCCTACGCCGAGCGTGCGCCGTCGAGCGTTCGCATCGCCCCGCTGACGGTCGGCGGCGGTGTTGCGCACCCGTTGTCGCCGCTGGCATTGAGCCGGGCGCTGCGGCGGCTGCCGGCCCGCAACGCGGTGTTCTGGAATCCCGGGTTCGTACCGGCCACGTTGCCTGACTTCCCGTCGGTCGTCGTCGTGCACGACCTCACGCATCGCCACTTCTACACGCGCGCGCATCGCTTCTACTACGACACGGTCCTCCGGCCGTTGTACCGGCGGTGCACGGCGATCGTCTGCGTGTCCGAGTTCACGCGCGACGAGTTCCTGCGCTGGTCGGGCATGCCGCCGGAGCGCGTTCACGTGATCCACAACGGTACCGACGATGCGTACCGGCGCAACCGCGACACGCTCGGCTATCCGTTTCCGTACGTGCTGTATCCGGGCAACCGGCGCAACTACAAGAACCTGCACCGGCTGATCGAGGCGTTCGGCGCGAGCGGCCTGTTGCCGCTCGGCGTGCGCCTGATGCTGACCGGCGAACCCGACCCGGCGCTGCTTGCGCATGCCGCGCAGCACCGATGCGCCGACGGGCTCGTGTTCGCGGGGGTACTGCCGAACGACGCGATGCCGAAGCTATACCGGGGCGCACTATTTGTCGCATTCGTGTCGCAGTACGAAGGATTTGGCCTGCCGATCCTCGAAGCGATGGCGTCCGACGTACCCGTGCTGACGTCGATCGTGTCGGCGATGCCGGAAGTGGCGGGCGCCGCCGCGATGCTCGTCGATCCGCTGTCGGTCGTTGACATCGCGGTCGCGATGCGCCGGCTCGGCACGGAGGCCGCATCGCGGGACGCGCTCGTCGCGCGGGGCCGTGAGCAGATCCGCCGGTTCGACTGGAACACATCGGCGAGCAAGTTCTGGCAGCTCGTCGAGCAGGTCGGCGCGTCGGCATGACGCGCACGTCAATCAGCAGAGCCGGGAAAACCGGCCGACACAATCAACCACGGCGCGGGGTATCACGATGGAAACCGAAGGAAGAATCAGCGTCATCGTCGTCAATTACGGCACGCCCGACCTGACGATACGATGCGTGGCGTCATTGACGTCGTTACGCGTCGCGCTCGCCGACGATATCGTCGTCGTCGAGAATGCGTCGCCGGACGACTCGTATGCACGGTTGCGACGTGAACTGCCGCGCGGCGTGAGGCTGTTGCATGCCGCATGCAATCGCGGCTTTGGCTCGGGTGTGAATTTCGGCATGGCCGCCTGCCGGCGCGACTACGTGCTGGTAGTCAATCCCGATACGCTTTTCAGCGAGAACGGGCTGGCCAGGGTGCTGGAATTGTTCGACACGCGCCCGGAGGCCGGGCTCGTCGGGCTTGACCTGCAGTATCCCGACGGCCGGCGGCAGTATTCGGCACGACGGTTCTACAGCTGGCTCGACATCCTTGCGCGCCGCACCGCGCTCGGCCGCTCGAACCGCTTTCGCGCGCGGATGGACCAACACCTGATGATCGATGCATGGTCGTGCGGCAATCCGTTCGATGCCGAATGGGTGATGGGAACGGGGTTCGTGGTGCGACGCGACCTGTTCGAGTCGCTCGGCGGCATGGACGAATCGTATTTCCTCTACATGGAGGACGTCGATCTGTGCGCGCGGACCTGGCTGGCCGGCTATCGCGTGCTCGGCATGCCGGGCGTCACGCTCGTGCACGAGCATCAGCGACAGTCGGCAGCGAGCCCCGTCTCGCGTGCGGGACGGCATCATCTGCGCAGCCTGTGGCGGTTCTACCGCAAGTTCCACGTGCCGCTGTCGTTGCCGCCCGGCGTTTCGCGGATCGCCCGGCAATGACGCAGATTCCGCCGTATCGCTTTGTCCTGCGTGCCGTGGCCGCAGTACTGTGCGCGCTGGTCGCACATGGCGCGAACGGCGCGCAGCCCGTGCCGCCGGCGCGCGACGCGCATGCGGGCAGCGGGCGCGTGCCGGTATCGGCATCGAGCGTGCTGCTCGCGCAGGGCGGCGTCGCGCGCTTCGGCGTGCGCGCCGGTGCGGCGGACGCCGTCACGCGCCATGCGGCGGACGAGATTGTCGACTACCTGTCACGGATCAGCGGCGCGTCGTTCGCCGTGTCGGACGACGGCCAGGGCCACGCGCCGGCCATCGTCGTCGGTGGCGAACACGCGGCGCAGCGATGCGGGTCGGTGAGCGCGGCGGGGCTCGGCAGCGACGGCTTCGTCATCTGCCACGCCGGTACCGACCTCGTCATCGCCGGCGAAACGCCGCGCGGCACGCTGTTCGGCGCGTACTGGTGGCTCGACCGCAAGCTCGGCGTGAAGTGGCTCGCGCCCGATGCGACCGAAGTGCCCCGGCAGGCCGAGCTGCGCGTCGACGCGACATCTGTCCGGCAGGTTCCGCGCTTTGCATACCGCGAGGTGCTGAGTGCGGAAGGCGAGGACAAGGTATTCCGCGCGCACAACCTGCTGAACGGCGAGTCGCACGGCACGTCGTATCGCGCGTCCCCGCCCGGGATCGATATGTGGGATCGCAGCTGGCTCGCGCGGGACGGCGACGCCGACTTCTGGACGCTCGTGCCACACGACCGCTACTCGGCCGCCCACCCGTCCTGGTATGCGGGCGGGCAACTCGCGATGATGTCGGCCGACGTCCGCGCTACCATGGCCGCCGAGATCGTGAAGCGCCTGAAGCGTCTCCCCGATCCGGACCGCATCTGGTTCGGCATCCGCGACATGGACTGGGGCTGGGACCCGGACGCGGCCAGCCGCGCGTTTGCCGATGCGCACGGCGGGGCGCTGTCGGCGGCGTTTCTCGACATGGTGCGGGACGTGTCGGCGCAGGTCCGGGACGCGGTGCCCGGCGCGCGTTTCGCGATGCCGGCCTATCACTGGGGTTTCATGCCGCCAGACGGCATGCGGGTTCCGGATCACGTTCGCGTGTACCCGATGACGATCCAGGTCGACTACAGCGTTGCGCTGAACGAGGACCGCAACGCACGGCTGCGCGACGGCCTGAAGCGATGGAACGTGATCGCGCGACACATCACCGTATGGGATCACGTCGTGAACTTCGGCGGCTACCTGCAGCCGACACCGAATCTTTATCCGGTCGGCCGCAGCATCGCGTGGCTCGCCACGTTGCCGAACGTCGACGGCTACTTCGCGGAAGGCGACTGGCAGTCGCATGGCGGCGAATTCTCGAGCCTGCGCGTGTGGCTGATCGCACGGATGCTCTGGACGCCGACGGCGGACCCGCGCACGCTCGTCCGCGAATATTGCGACGCCTATTACGGCGCGGCTGCCCCGGCCGTCATGCGCTACATCGACCGCATGCACGCGGCGCTGCGCGCGAGCGGCGAAGTGCTTGCCGAGCAGACGCCGGTCGGCATGTCGATGTACACGTACGACTTCGTTCGCGAGTCGGAACGCGATTTCGACGCGGCTGCCCGTGCCGTCGACGGGGATGCCGTGCGCAGCGCGCGTGTGCGCCAGGCGCGCGTGCCGCTCGATTTCGTGATCCTCGCACTGCGCGACCGCTACGCGGCGCGCGCCGCGAAGGACGGCTGGGATCTCGATGTCGGCGCGCGCCGCGTCCGTCTCGACGCGGCGATCGCGGCCGCGGGCATCCGCCTGTATCGGCAAAGCGGCAATCTCGCGGCACTCGGCGCGTTGCTCGATATCGACCGGCATCCCGTCGTTGCTCCGCCGCTCGTGGCGGGTCTTGCCGACGGTGACTGGCGCGCGATCGATGCGTCGCGCGTGAACCTCTACGACAGCGCGCGCATGGTGGCCGACCCGGGTTCGCTCGACGGCGCGGCGATCGCGATTCGCGGCGATTCGGGTGCGTGGGCGATCCAGCTCAAGCTCGACAAGCTGCCGCGCGACGGGCGCTGGGACCTCTACGCATCGGTGCGCATGCCGGAAGGCGGCGGGGCGGGTGCGGCCGCTGTGCGGGTCGGCGCCTACCCGCCGATGACGCTGCACACTGATACGCCGGCGCGCACGCTCGGCGACGCGCAATTCCAGTGGCTGCCCGTGCCGGGAGGCCCGTTCGCATACGACGCCGATCACGAGAAAGGCATCTATGTCCACGGTGTCGGCTTCGCGCGCGGACAGTCCGTGCGCGTGGGTGCTTTCGTCGCCATTCGTCACCGTGCGCCGGACGGCATGCCGGCGCCCGTTCCGCCCAAAGGAAACGCCTCATGAAAGTCGCCATCGTTTCGCCCATTCCGCTGTTTCCCGTCAATGCCGGCAACCGCAGTCGCGTCCTGAATCTCGCGCGAGCGGTGAGATCGCTCGGCTGCGACGTGCATTTCGTCTATCTCGAGTCGCGCCAGACGGGCGGCATGGATCTCGATGCGCATCGCGAGGAGTTCGGCGCCGACCGCGTGTCGGTATTGCGTCGTGCGGGACCGGCGCTGGCGCGCTATCGACTCAAGCGAGTCGCGTGGCTCGTGCGCCGACTCGCCGCGAAAGCGGCCGGCAGCCGGCATGCGTATTACACCGGGCTCGACGAGCTGTTCAGCGACAGCTTCTCCGGGCAGTTGCGCGCGCTGCAGCACCGCCATGCATTCGATGCCGTGTTCGTCGAGTACGTGTTCTATTCGCGTGCGCTCGATGCGTTTCCCGATACGGTCGTGAAGGTCATCGACACGCACGACATCTTCGCGGACCGGCACGTGCCGTTTATCGGCCGCCCCGGTGCGAAGCGCTACATGTTCTCGATTCCGCCGGAGCGGGAATGCGACGGATTGCGTCGTGCGCACGTCGCGCTGGCCATCCAGGCCGAGGAAGGCGACGTACTGGCGGCGCGCCTTGGTGGCGGCGACACACCGTCGGTCGCGGTCCTGAGTCACCTGCTCGCGTTTCCGCCGCAGGTGGACTGCGCCGGGCATGCCGATGCGACCTTTCTCGGCAGCGACAACCAGCCGAATCGCGATGCCGTGAAGTACTTCGTCGACGAGATCCTGCCGCACGTCGTGGCCCGGTTGCCGGCGTTTCGCCTGCATCTCGCCGGCACGATCGCGGCGGCCGTGCCCGACGGGCCGCACATCGTCAAGCGCGGCATCGTCGCCGAGCTGGGTGACGCGTTCGCGATCGCGCCGATCTCGATCAATCCGATGCTGCTCGGTACCGGCATCAACATCAAGCTGCTCGAGAGCATGGCGCTCGGCGTGCCGATTGTCAGCACGCGGACCGGCGCGCGCGGCCTCGGCGAACACGACCTGCGCGGTGTGACCGTCGTGCGGGATGGTGATCCACGAGGCTTTTCGGATGCGGTCGTCCGGCTCGCGACGGACCGCGCGCAGCGTGTCGCGCAGGGGGCGGCGGCGCGCGATGCCGCGCTGGCCTGGCACGAAACGCAACTGGGCGTCCTGCGCGAGACGCTTCGGCGGCGGCCGGTCGCGGCGCACGCGTGACGGATGCATCCACCGAAATCATCGAACCACACTGGGGAATCGAACATGTCGAAACTGGCCGATCTAAAGCAGCGGCTGCGCGTGTGGCTGTATGTCACGCGACTGACCAGGCAATGGCGACGCGAGGCCGCCGGGCGTGCCGCGGACAACGCTGCCGAGCCCGGCGGCCATCTGCTGGTCTTGCCGTGCGATCCGTGGACGCTGGTCGGCTCGAAAGGCGACGAGGCGATGCTGCGCGCGGTCGTCGAGCGGTTGCGCCTTGCCAACGGCGCGTTGAAGGTGTCGGTCGTCACGGCCACGCCTGAGGCGGCGGACGCCGCGACCCGGCTCGGCTTTCAGGCGGTCGACGCATGGCGCGAGCCGTGGCGCCTGATGGATACCGTCGAACGACTTGCCGCATTGCGGCCCAGCGCGGTGGTCGTCATCGGCGCCGACGTGATGGACGGTTACTACTCGCCAATGACGTCGCTGCGGCTGCTGGCGACGGCGGACCTGCTGGTCAGGCGCGGCGTGGCCGGCACGATTCTCGGCTTCAGCTTCAACCGCCGGCCGTACCGGCAACTGAGGCATGCATTCGATCAAATCGATGCGCGGTTGCTGGTCAATGTGCGCGACGGCGTGTCGCTCGACCGATTCAGGCGTTTCAGTTCAACGCCCGCCGAGCTCGTGGCGGATGCCGCATTCATGCTGCAGCCGGACGACGCGTCGGATTGCGTGAGGCGTACGGCGTCGTGGGTCGAATCGCGACGTGCGGCCGGCGACATCGTGATCGCATTCAACCTGCACCCGATGCTGATCCGCCAGGCCAGCGACGCGGATATCGCCGCGCTCGTCGCGTCGGCGCAGGAGGCGCTTCGTGGGCTCGCTGGGCAGCATCGCGTCAGTGTCGTCCTGCTGTCTCACGACTATCGCGGTCGCGACGGCGACGATACCTGTCTCGAGCCGCTGCACGACGCATTGACCGCGACGATGGGCGACCGGCTGTGGTACCCGCGCGCCCGAATGTCGGCGGCCGAGCTGAAGGCCATTTCGGGGCAGGTCGACGGCGTGGTGACCGGACGCATGCATCTCGCGATCGCCAGTCTCGGCATGGGCGTGCCTGTCGCGGCGCTGACCTATCAGGACAAGTTCCAGGGGCTTTTCAGTCATTTCGGGCTGCCGGACACCTTCCTGATGAAACCCGATGATGCGATGCGCGCGACGCGCCTGGCGGTGGTGCTCGACCGTTTCGTGGCGGAGCTTCCGCAACTGCGCGACCAGGTGCATGCCGCGCTGCCGCGCGTCAGGGAGGCGTCGTGCAGGAACCTGCGCGGCGTGATCCATGCGATCCAGCCTTCGTGAGCGGGCGTTCCGCCCTTTTTCCCGAATTCGACGCCGCGCGGTGTCGCGCGGTCGAACGGTAACCTGTCGAGTCTCCCCTGAATGTGTCAAATGAAAAGCCCCACCATTCGCGAACTGCAACAGCAACTGGGTCAACTGAACCTGATCGTCGAAGAAGTCCGGCATAAGGAGAAGCAGGCCCGGCTCAAGGAGATTGCCGAGTACGTCCGGCAATTCAGCATCACCGAAATCGAACTGCTGCGCGCGGCCGGCTTCATCAAGGCGCGGCCACAAAAGGCGCCGGCGAAATACTACGACCCGAACACGGGCCGCTCATGGTCGGGGAAGGGCGCACGGCCCCGGTGGCTGGCCGGCAAGAACCTCGACGACTACCTGATTCGGGAAACACCTCGGCCATGGTGGCCGGAGGCAAGTTGATGGCCGGTCGGCGCAGGCGTCCGGATGCGACGCAGGTCATGCCGGCGTGGCGAGAATGAGCTGAATTCCAGAGGCAATGTGGCATATGCGGAATCCCGATACGGACCCGGTGGATCCTCCCGACAGCCCGGGACCCAAGAGAAAGACCAGCTATCGCGCCCCGGCGCTCGAGAAAGGCCTCGATATTCTCGAACTGCTCATCGATCGCCAGTACGGCATGGCGCAGGCGGACATCTGCCGCGCGTTGAAGCGCAGCCGAAGCGAGCTGTACCGAATGATGCAGGTGCTCGAGGAGCGTGGCTACATCTACCGGGTGGATCGCTACGACCGGTACGCGTTGACCATGAAGCTCTATTTTCTCGGGCAGCATCATGCGCCGACGCGATCGCTGGGTGCGCTCGTCACGCCGCTGCTGCAACAGTTCGCATTGCAGACTGTCCAGTCGTGTTACCTGACGGTATTCGACGGCGACACGATGATCGTCATCGCAACGGCCGGCGCCGAAACGGAATGGAACATCGCGGTTCGCGTCGGGACGCGTGTGCCGCTGCAAGGCAGCGCGGCTGGCGAGATGTACCTGACTTTTCAGGACGAGGAAGTACGAGCCGGTTTGTCGCGGGCCAGCGGACAGGATGTCGGGTTGCGCAATCCGTCGCCTCGCGACGACGCGTTGCCATCCCATCTGGTCGACGGTTATCTCTGCCGCCCCAACGAGCGCATTCCCGGCATCACGGATATCGCGACGCCGATCATCGACAAGTCGGGTTCGGCCATCGCGATCCTCGCGTGTCCGTACCTGGCGCTGTCGGGAGAAGCGGGCGGGATGTCGGTCAGGCAGATCGGCGCGGCGTTGTACGAAACGGCCCAGCGCATCGCCGCGACGGTCGATCAACGATTCATGCAATCGGTCGTCGACTTGCCGGCGCGTGGCGCGGCGTGCGCTTGAGAGGGCGTCCGGACGACGGGAGGAGTTTAAGGGGCCAGAGCGTAAACCCTTGCGGGCATGGGCTTGCAGCGCGATCGTGATCCAAAGATAAACGAAATGTGATCACTCCCCGCCGCAAAATTTTGCACAATGACGGCAGCGCGGCTTTCCGCCGCGATTCGACCCGGGCGACCGATCGCCCGCCGACAACCGTTATCGAACCCGGCTTCGACGTGCCGCCGCCCACCGCCATGGACCAACCGAAACGCATCCTGATCGTCGAGGACGACGCCGACATCGCCGACGTGCTGAGCCTGCACCTGCGCGACGAGCGCTATGAAGTCGTGCACAGCGCGGACGGCGCCGAAGGGCTGCGCCTGCTCGAACAGGGCGGCTGGGATGCGCTGATCCTCGACCTGATGCTGCCGGGTGTCGACGGCCTCGAAATCTGCCGGCGCGCCCGCGCGATGACGCGCTACACGCCGATCATCATCACGAGCGCGCGCTCGAGCGAGGTACACCGGATCCTCGGTCTCGAACTCGGCGCCGACGACTACCTGGCGAAGCCGTTCTCGGTGCTCGAACTCGTCGCGCGCGTGAAGGCGCTGCTGCGGCGCGTCGATGCGCTCGCACGCGATTCGCGGATCGACGCAGGCACGCTCGACGTCGAGGGGCTCGCGATCGATCCGATCGCGCGCGAGGCAAGCGTCGACGGCGCGCGCATCGACCTCACGCCGCGCGAATTCGACCTGCTGTATTTCTTCGCGCGGCACCCGGGCAAGGTGTTCTCGCGGATGGACCTGCTCAATGCGGTGTGGGGCTACCAGCACGAAGGCTACGAGCACACGGTCAACACCCACATCAACCGGCTGCGCGCGAAGATCGAGGTCGATCCCGCCGAGCCCGTACGGATCCTCACCGTATGGGGACGCGGCTACAAGCTCGCCGCGCCGGGCCAGCGGGACGCATGATGAAGCTCACGCTCACCCAGCGGCTGTCGATCGTATTCTCGATCCTGTTGCTCGCGTGCTCCGGCGCATCCGCATGGCTGCAGATCCGCGCGAACGACATGCGTGAAAAGGAAGTCGTGCAGGCGTTGTCGCGCGACCTGGCCGCCAACATCGCCAACAGCGCGCCGCTGATGGACGCGAACGGGCTGCGCCCGGACGCCGTGCGCACGCTGTTCAGCCAGCTGATGGGCGTGAACCCGAGCGTCGAGGTGTACCTGCTCGACAATGCCGGTCGCATCAAGGGCGACGATGCGCCGCCCGGCCACGTGAAGCGCGACCGCATCGACCTCGCGCCCGTGCAGCAATTCATCGGGGGCCGGCCGCTGCCGATCCTCGGCGACGACCCGCGCAGCCCGGACGCACGCAAGGTGTTCAGCGCCGCGCCGCTGCAGCGCGCGGGGCAGCCGCCGTCGGGCTACATCTACGTGGTGCTGCTCGGCGAGGCGCACGACCGGCTCGCCGCACGCGTCGATGCCGGCAACGTACTGCGCACGACGCTGTGGTCGATGGCGCTCGTCGCGCTGCTCGGCCTGCTCGCGGGCCTCACCGCGTTCAGCTTCATCACGCGTCCGTTGCGCCGGCTGACCGACGCGATGCGCGGTTTCGACGCGAACGGCGCGCCCGACACGCAGCCGCCGGTGCCGCGCTCGCCGGGCCCGCGCGGCGACGACATCGTGGTGCTCGAATCCGCGTTCGCGCAGATGGCCGACCGGATCGGCGACCAGTGGCGCGCGCTGACGCGCCAGGACCAGCAGCGGCGCGAACTGATCACGAACATCTCGCACGACCTGCGCACGCCACTGACCTCGCTGCACGGCTATCTGGAAACGCTGTCGCTGAAGGCCGATACGCTCGCCGAACCCGAGCGGCGGCGCTACCTGTCGATCGCGCTCGCGCAGAGCGCGAAGGTCGGCCGGCTCGCGCAGGCGCTGTTCGAGCTTGCGCGGCTCGAATCGGGCGGCGTGCAGGCCGAGCGCGAGCCGTTCTCGCTCGTCGATCTCGTGCAGGACGTGTTCCAGAAATTCGAGCTGACCGCGCAGGCGCGCGGCGTCGCGCTGCATGCACGGATTCCGCCGCGCGTGCCGGTCGTGTCGGCCGATCTCGGGATGATCGAGCGCGTGCTGACCAACCTGCTCGACAACGCGCTGCGGCACACGCCGTCGCACGGCGAGATCGAGGTTGCGCTGGAGCCGCAGGGCGACCGCGTGGTCGTGACCGTGGCCGATACCGGCGAAGGGATTCCGGCCGCGCGGCGCGAAGGGCTGTTCCAGCGGCCGCAGCGGCCGATGAGCGGCGGCACGGTGACGAGCGGCGGTCTCGGCCTGCTGATCGTGCACCGGATGCTCGCGCTCAACGGCAGCGGCATCCGGCTCGTCGATCGGGCCGGGCGCGGCGCGGTGTTCGAGTTTGCGCTGGCGGTCGCGTCGCCGCCGGCCGGCGACGCGCGCTGACCGCCGTCGGTGGAGGCATCCGCCGCGCTTATCCGCCGCGCTTATCCGCCGCGCTTGCGCCGCACGTCGCTCGGCGTCGTGCCGGTCCAGCGCTTGAACGCGTGACGGAAGCCGACGGCATCGCTGAAGCCGAGTGTCAGCGCGATGTCCTCGGTGCTGAGCGTGGTCGTGCTGAGGTAGTCGATCGCGAGCGCCTTGCGCACGCTCGTCAGCAGCTCGCTGTACGACGTGCCTTCGGCTTCGAGCTTGCGGCGCAGCGTGCGCGACGTGATGCACAGGCTGTCCGCGATCGCATCGATGTCGGGAAACTGGCCGGGCGTGCGCGTGAGTTCCTGGTACACGCGCCGCGTGACGCCGGCCTGGCTGCGCAACTCCTCGAGCAGGCTCGCGCAGTGTGACGACACCTGCGCGGCGGTGATCGGGTTCGCGAGCTGCGGCGCGCGCGTGAGCCACGCGGCCGGATAGCTGAGCACATGATGCGGCTGGTCGAACGCGATCGGGCATTCGAGCGCGTCGGCCAGCGATGCCGCGTGCGGCGGCTCCGGCTGGGCGAACTGCGCGCGCGCCGGCACGCACCACGCGCCCATCACGTCCTTGATGATCGTCACGTGCAGCGCGAACTGCATGTCGATCAGGAAACGGTACAGCGGCTCGTCGAGATCGGGCAGCCCGACTTCGTGCCGGTCCGGAAACAGCCACGAAGCGGTGTCGCCCTGTTCGACCCAGCGGATCGCGAGCATGCCGTTCGCGAGCCGGTGATACTTGACGGCCGAATCGAACGCGTGCGCGAGCGATTCCGAGCACAGCATCGCGTAGCCGTACATTCCGTAGCTCGACGCGTGCAGCCGGCGGCCGACGCGCACGCCGAGATCGGTGCCGTCGTACTGGCCGATTGCCTGGCGCGCGGCTGTCAGGAACTGCAGCGGCGACGTGAGCGTGAACGGATCCGCGACGTCGGCCGGCGTGAGGCCGGTGCCGTCGAGCACCGTGGCCGGGTCGAGGCCGGCCTGCGCCGCGACGTCGAGCAGCACGGCCAGCTTGGCCGGCGTGAAGCGCTGCTCGCGCAACGCGTGGGTGGGGGCGGCGTCCGGCAGGCGGGCTGCGCGGGCGGCCGTCGGGTTCAAGAGCGCACTGCGCGGCATGACGGGATCCTGCGTCCGATTCGATATCGTTTACGGCACGCAATTCTGCGCGGGAACGGTCCCGTGCGCTACAGGGTTCACCCTGATGCACGCGCCGGTGCTACCCGGCGCGCCCGGCCCCGTCCTGCGTCAACCAGCCTGAAACACGCCGGCCTGCCACGCGAATGGCTTGGCGAGCCGGTTCCACGTGTTGATCTGCGCGACGATCAGCGTGAGCGTCGCCAGTTCGTCGCGATCGAAGTGTTCGCGCGTCGCGGCGACGAGCGCGTCGTCGATCGTGTTCTCGCTGATCAGCGTGAGCGCTTCGGCCCAGCGCAGCGCGGCCTGTTCCTTCGGGCTGTACAGGTCGGGTGTCTCGTGCCACACGGGCAGCAGGTTGTAGCGCAGCGGATTCTCGCCTGCGTGGATGCCTTCCTTGATGTGACGGTCGAGACAATACGCGCAGCCGTTCAGTTGCGACACGCGTGCACGCACCAGTTCGACGAGCTTGAAGTCGTGTCCGGTGTGGTTCGCGTATTCCTCGACGTTGAGCACGACGTCGAGCAGCCGGGCGGGAAGTTGTCCAAACGAGATGCGTTCTGGCATGGCGGCAGGCCTCTTGATGGAGCGGGATAGGATCGTTGGTTGGATGTGTCGTGTCTCTTGCTCCGGCATCGCACGTCGCCGCGGTCGGCGGCAGGTGTGAAGTCATCCTGATCAAAAGGCTGCGGGATCGACCGGCCGGGGCAGGCTATGGCGTACGCAGAAGCCGTTGTGCGGATGCGTATGTGCCGGCTTCATCGGCGGCGTGGCGCGGTGCGCTCGGCCGTGGCGAACCGGAAGCGAAGCGATCGTATCAGGCGCGACCGGCGGCAGGAATCGCCCGATCCCGTATGTTGTCCATGCCGATATCGCGATAGTCGGACCGCCGGGCCGGTCAGCCCTGGTCGTCCGCGCGAGCACGCAGGATCGCGTCGGCGAACTCGACGAATCCGCTGCCGCCGGGGCCTTGCGTGATCCATCTCGGCAGCACGGGCAACTGCTGCAGATAGTCGACCACGGTGCTCACGCCGGCCGTGTGCGTGAAATAGCCGAACATCGGCGCGTCGTTCGTGGAATCGCCGGAATACGCGACGCACGCCGGCGCTTCGTCGGCGTCGACGCCGTAGGCGTCCGACAGCACGCGCAGCGACATCGACAGCTTGTCGTATCCGCCGACCCAGCCGATGATCCACAGGTTATTGATGGTCGCATCTGCGCCGGCCGCGACCAGCGCGTCGCGTATCCGGTCGTCCTGGCCGGAGCCGGTGCGAGCGTATGCGAGCGACGTCAGCCTGAAGTCCTGGTCGTCCGCGTGGCGTGCGGCAGGTACGGCCTTCGCCACATGCTGCGCGATACGCCGGCGTGCGTCGCGCGCGCCGTCGAGCGCGTCGTCCGCATGCCAGTATCGGCGTTCGGCGCCGTGCCCGTCCGGGCTGCGCCGGATGAAGAGTCCGCCGTTCTCCGCGATCACGCCGTCGACCGGCCACATGCGCGCCATCTGGTCGCACCAGCCGGCCGGTGCGGCAGTCACGGGAATCACGCGGATGCCGTGCGCCTGCAGCCGCTCGAGTGCCGCATAGGTTTGCGCGGCCAGGCGGCCCCGATGGGTCAGCGTCTCGTCCATGTCGGTCAGCACGAATCGAACGGACGAGAAGGTGTCGGCGGGGGCCAGGGAAAGGGGCTGCATCTTCTCGACGAATGAATGACGATCGTCGATTATGAAGAAGGGCGGCGGGCCGTGCCATGCCGCTTGATGCTTTGCAATCCGCGCTGCGGAATATGCGGCTGCCCGCCGTTGCAAATGAAGTTGTCTGGACAAGCGCGCCCGCCCGCGTGTCCGTTTCGATCATCTTTTCGGCCGCCCGGATCATTTGCAAAGCGCGTCGCGCGGGCGATAGTCGCCGATCAGGCGACGGCCCGCGTCCTTCCGGCGTGCAGGCCGCCGTGCGAACGGTGCGCTGCGCGCGCACCGTCCCCCGAGCCTAGGAGCGAGACATGACGAAGAGACACTGGACCGGGTCGTATGGCTCGATCCCCGCCGAGATCGATGCCGATCGCCATCCATCCGTAAGCGCGCTGCTGGACGACGCGATGCGCCGCTTCGCCGATCGCCCGGCGTTCCATGCGTACGGACGTACGCTCACCTATGCCGATGTCGACCGCCTGTCGACCACGCTGGCCGCGTATCTGCAGCAGGTCGTCGGCGTGCGCAAGGGCGATCGCGTGGCCGTGATGCTGCCCAACGTGCTCGCGTTTCCGGTCGTGTTCGTCGCCGTTGCGAAGATCGGCGCCATCCAGGTCAACGTCAACCCGCACTACACCGCGCGCGAGCTCGAGCATCAGCTCAACGACGCGGGCGTCGAGGTGGCCGTCGTCTGCGGCGGCTCGATGGGCACGTTCGCCGACGTGGTTGGCGGCACGCGCGTGCGCACCGTGCTGAGCGTGGGGCGCGGCGATCTCGGCGTCGTCGATGCGCCGGCCGGCACGTGCGACGCACTGCCGCCCGGCTCGATCCCGCTCGCGGACGCGCTTGCCGCGGGCGAATCGCTCGCGTGCGAGCCGGTCGCGCTCGGCGGCGCGGACCTGCTGCTGCTGCAATACACGGGCGGCACGACCGGCCTGTCGAAGGGCGCGGCGCTGTCGCACCGCAACCTCGTCGCGAACATCGAACAGTTCGCGGCGATCGTGCCGGCGGCTCGCGAGCCGGGCGAGGAGGTCGTCGTCACGGCGATCCCGCTGTATCACATCTTCGCGCTGACGGTGAACTTCCTGTCCTACTTCGCGATCGGCGCGCAGAACTGGCTCGTCGCGAACCCGCGCGACATGGACGGGTTCATCGACGTGCTGAAGGCTGCGCGGCCGACGGTGTTCGTCGGCGTGAACACGCTGTACGCAGGGCTCGCCGGCCATCCGCGCCTGAAGGAAGTCGACTGGTCGCGGCTGAAGCTGTCGGCGGGCGGCGGCGCGGCGGTGATCGACGTGATCTCGTCGCGCTGGAAGGCCGTGACGGGCAATTTCATCCGCGAGGGCTACGGGTTGTCGGAAACGTCGCCGGTCGTATCGTTCAACCCGCAGTCGATCGACGCGTTCACGGGCACCACGGGCCTGCCGCTGCCGTCGACCGACGTGAAGCTGCTCGACGACCAGGATCGCGAGGCGGCGATCGGCGAGGCGGGCGAGATCTGCGTGAAGGGGCCGCAGGTGATGGGCGGTTACTGGCAGAAGCCGGACGCGAACGCGGCCGCGTTCACGGCGGACGGTTATTTCCGTACCGGCGACGTCGGCGTGTTCGACGCGGCCGGCTTCCTGCGGATCGTCGACCGCAAGAAGGACATGATCATCGTGTCGGGCTTCAACGTGTATCCGAACGAGGTGGAAGCCGTCGCGACCGCGCTGCCGGGCGTCGCCGAATGCGCGTGCATCGGCGTGCCGGATCCGCGCACGGGCGAGGCCGTCAAGCTGTTCGTGGTGCTCGCGCCGGATGCCGGCGTGAACGAGGAACAACTCGTCGAGCATTGCCGCGCGAGCCTGGCGGCGTACAAGGTGCCGAAGATCGTCCGCTTCGTCGACCGGCTGCCGAAGTCGACGGTCGGCAAGATCCTGCGGCGGGAACTGAGCCGCACCGACTGATGGCCGCGACGTTCCGCACGGCCGCGGGCGCGGCCCGGCATGGCGAAGGCCCCGAACGTGCCGAAAGGGCCGCGCGGGCCGCTCAAGTACAATGCGAGCGGTTCGACCGACGGGGACGCGATGACCGGTTCAGACTCACTTGCCGCCCGGGCAGGGCATGCGCTGCCGTCGCCGAGCGCGACGGTGCCGATTTCGCTCGTCAACGGTTTTCTCGCGAGTGCGGGCGCGCAGCGCGATGTGGTCGAACGCTACCTGCGCGGCGCGGGCATCCCGATCGAGCTGCTCGGCGAGCCGCATGCGCGCGTGACGGAGGAGCAGTTCTCGACGCTGTACCGCACGCTCGCGATCGATCTCGACGACGAGATGCCCGGCATCTTCTCGCGCCCGTTGCGTGGCGGCACGCTGAAGTATCTGTGCCTGAGCCTGCTCGATGCGCGCAACCTCGAAACGACGCTGCATCGTTTCGGGCAATTCTTCCATATCCTGCTCGACGATTTCTTCGTCGAATCGAAGCGCGACGGTCTCGTCGCGCAGGTGCTGCTGCGCCCGAACGACGCGATCGGCCCGATCGGCGCGCTCGGCCAGGAGCTGATGCTCAAGCTCGTGCACGGCGTGTGTTCCTGGCTGATCGGGCAAAAGATCCCGCTGTTGCAGATCGAGTTCGCGTGCCCGCGGCCGCGCCATGCGGTCGAGCACCTGTACTTCTTCACCGGCTCGGTGAAGTTCGACTGCGAGCGCACGCTGATGCGCTTCAGCGCCGACTACCTCGACGCGCCGATCCGGCAGAGCAAGCGCAACCTGCGCAAGTTTCTCGCGCGCGCGCCGGGCGACTGGATCTTCGAATCGTTCAGCGAGCAGCTCGTGTGCCATCGCGTGCGGCAGTACCTGTCGGCGGCGCTGCCCGACCTGCCCGTGATCGACCAGGCGGCCGAGCACCTGCATTGTTCGGTACGCACGCTGAGCCGGCACCTTGCGGCCGAAGGAACGACGTTCCAGGTACTGAAGGACGAGCTGCGGCGCGACATCGCGATCCAGCGGCTGACGGACACGCCCGACACGATCGCGGCGATCGGCGCCGATATCGGCTTCGATGACCCGAGCGCGTTTCATCGCGCGTTCCGGCACTGGACGGGGAGTACGCCGGGGACTTACCGGCGGCAGGTGTAGTACGCGGGGAGGCCGGCGTGCGCGGCCCGTTCCCGTATCCGGCTCGCGTCGGGAATTCCGGCGCGGGTCGCACGCTGATTTCGAAACATCCACATGATTCTGGTAACTTGACGCACCGGCCCGAGCGCTTTGCGATGGCCATCACCCATCTTTCATAATATGACATTACAGATTGGGATTCCTCTGGAGACAGCCACCGGCGAACGGCGCGTAGCGACCGTCCCCGAAGTGGTCGAGAAGCTGATCAAGCTGGGGTTTTCGGTCGCCGTCCAAAGCGGCGCCGGTGCCGGCGCGAACTTTGATGACGACGCCTACCGTGCGGCCGGCGCAACCGTTGCCGCATCGGCGGCCGACCTCTGGTCCGGCAGCGACATCGTGTTCAAGGTGCGCCCGCCGACCGGCGACGAAGTCGCGTTGATGCGCGAGGGCGGCACGCTGATCGGCTTCGTCTGGCCGGCGCAGAACCCCGAACTGATGGAGCAGCTGGCCGCCAGGCGGGCCACCGTGCTGGCGATCGATTCGCTGCCGCGCACGCTGTCGCGCGCGCAGAAGATGGACGCGCTCACGTCGATGGCCAGCATCAGCGGCTACCGTGCGGTAATCGAGGCCGCGCACGCATTCGGGCGTTTCCTGAACGGCCAGGTCACGGCGGCCGGCAAGATTCCGCCGGCCAAGGTCTTCATCGCCGGTGCCGGCGTGGCCGGCCTCGCCGCGATCGGCACGGCCGCCAGCCTCGGCGCGATCGTGCGTGCGAACGACACGCGTGCGGAAGTGGCCGATCAGGTCAAGTCGCTGGGCGGCGAGTTCGTCAAGGTCGACTACGAGGAGGAAGGCTCGGGCGGCGGCGGCTACGCGAAGGTGATGAGCGAAGGCTTCCAGCAGGCGCAGCGCGCGATGTACGCGCAGCAGGCCAAGGATGCCGACATCATCATCACGACCGCGCTGATCCCCGGCAAGCCCGCGCCGAAGCTGATCACGGCCGAGATGGTGCAGTCGATGAAGCCCGGCAGCGTGATCGTCGACATGGCCGCCGAACAGGGCGGCAACTGCGAACTCACGGTGCCCGGCGAGGCCGTCGTGCGCCACGGCGTGACGATCGTCGGCTACACGGATCTCGCGTCGCGCCTGTCGCGGCAGTCGTCCACGCTCTATGCGACGAACCTGCTGCGCGTGGTCGAGGAGCTGTGCAAGGGCAAGGACGGCACGATCAACGTCGACTTCGACGACGACGCGATCCGCGGCCTGACCGTCATCAAGGAAGGCAACGTCACGTGGCCGCCGCCGCCGGTCAAGCAGGCGGTCGTCGCGCCCAAGCCCCAGGCGGCGCCCGCCGCGGCCGCGCCCGCGAAGTCCAAGGGCCACGGCCATAGCGGCGAGCCGATGTCGGCCAAGGCGCTCGCGATCGTGTTCGCGGTCGGCGCGCTGGCTTTCCTGTTCGTCGGCCAATTCGCGCCGGCGAGCTTCCTGTCGCACTTCACGGTGTTCGTGCTCGCGTGCTTCGTCGGCTACATGGTGATCTGGAACGTCACGCCGTCGCTGCATACGCCGCTGATGAGCGTGACCAACGCGATCTCGTCGATCATCGCGATCGGCGCGCTCGTGCAGGTCGCGCCGCCCCTCGGCGAACTGGCCAACGCGGGCGATCGCCCGTCCGGGCTGATCCTCGGCCTGGCGGTGGGCGCGCTGACGCTCACGGCCGTCAACATGTTCGGCGGCTTCGCGGTCACGCGACGCATGCTGGCGATGTTCCGCAAATAAGGGGACGACAACAATGACTTCAAACCTGACTACCGTCTCCTATATCGGCGCCGCGATCCTCTTCATCCTCAGCCTCGGCGGGCTGGCCAACCCTGAAACGGCACGCCGCGGCAACCTGCTCGGCATGATCGGCATGCTGATCGCGGTGCTGGCCACCGTGGCCGGGCCGCGCGTGTCGGCCGCGGGCATTCCGTACGTGGTCGCCGCGCTGGTCGTCGGCGGCGCCGTCGGCCTGTACGCCGCGAAGAAGGTGCAGATGACGCAGATGCCGGAACTGGTCGCGCTGATGCACAGCCTGGTCGGTCTCGCAGCCTGCCTGGTCGGCTTCGCGAGCTACATCGACACGTCGCTGCAGCTCACGGGCGCCGAGAAGGCCATCCACGAAGTGGAAATCTACGTCGGCATCCTGATCGGCGCGATTACCTTCGCGGGCTCGATCATCGCGTTCGGCAAGCTGTCGGGCAAGATCGGCGGCAAGCCGCTGCTGCTGCCGGCGCGGCACTGGATGAACCTGGCCGCGCTGCTGATCGTGATCTACTTCGGCCGCGCGTTCCTGCACGCGGAAAGCATCCAGGACGGCATGCTGCCGCTCGTCGTGATGACGGTGATCTCGCTGCTGTTCGGCGTGCACATGGTGATGGCGATCGGCGGGGCGGACATGCCGGTCGTGGTGTCGATGCTCAACAGCTACTCGGGCTGGGCGGCGGCGGCCACCGGCTTCATGCTCGGCAACGACCTGCTGATCGTGATCGGCGCGCTGGTCGGCTCGTCCGGTGCGATCCTGTCGTACATCATGTGCCGCGCGATGAACCGCAACTTCATCAGCGTGATCGCGGGCGGCTTCGGCAGCGGCGCAGGCGCGCCGGCGGCCGCCGGCGGCGGCGCGCAGCCGGCCGGCGAGGCGGTCGCGGTGAGCGCGGCGGAAACGGCCGAGCTGCTGCGCGAGGCGAAGCGCGTGATCATCGTACCCGGCTATGGGATGGCGGTGGCGCAGGCCCAGCACACGGTGTTCGAGCTGACGAAGCTGCTGCGCGAAAAGGGCGTCGACGTGCGTTTCGCGATTCACCCGGTCGCGGGCCGCATGCCGGGCCACATGAACGTGCTGCTGGCCGAAGCGAAGGTGCCGTACGACATCGTGCTCGAAATGGACGAGATCAACGGCGACTTCCCCGAGGCCGACGTGTCGATGGTGATCGGCGCGAACGACATCGTGAACCCGGCGGCGCAGGACGACCCGACGAGCCCGATCGCCGGCATGCCGGTGCTGGAGGTGTGGAAGGCGAAGACGTCGATCGTGATGAAGCGCAGCATGGCTTCGGGCTATGCGGGCGTCGACAATCCGCTGTTCTACAAGGACAACAACCGCATGTTGTTCGGCGACGCGAAGTCGATGCTGAGCGAGGTCTTCGGCATGCTGAAAGCCTCCTGAGCGCGGCCACGCGACCGGAGCGGGCCGCAGGTCCGTTCCGCAAGCACATGGCCCCGGCATACCGTCGGCCCGCCACGCATCGGTGATGCATGGCGGGCCGATGCACATGTGCGCGGCGCGGCGCGTGGCGTGGCTGCCGGTGTCGACGCGTTCCCGTTGCCGGCGCCCGCCAGCGGTTCCCATAACCGGCTCCCATTGCCGCCCGGGCCGGCTCCGCGGCATCGGGGCCGGACGCGGGCACGTCGATTGCGCGTTGAATCCGCCAAACCCGATCCGGCCGAACCCCCGTCTGGCCGGCCGTTCCCGGCAAAGGCTGAAAATTCCGTGGCCGATTTTGTCACTATGTGGGCCGGATATGACAATGGGAATCGGCGACCGCGGCATTACGATGGGTCATCACGTCGCCCCGGGTCGGGCCGGTTCTGCCGAATCCACCCCCTGGCGCGCCTCATTCACCGCCTGATTGGAACATCGACCATGAGCTATAACGCCCCCGTCAAGGACATGCTGTTCGTGCTGAAGGAACTCGCGGGCATCGACGCCGTTGCGCAGTTGCCGGGTTTCGAGGATGCCGGTTACGACACGGCGCAGGCCGTGCTCGACGAGTCCGCGAAGTTCTG
>NZ_CADFEI010000029.1 GCF_902833225.1 Burkholderia sp. BCC1644 | reverse complement strand
ACGTGATAGACGTCGAGCACCTGCCGGATGTAGTCGTTCTTCAGCACGATCTTCTTGTGCGAAATCAGCAGCGCATCGCCTGCGCGGCGCAACGTGACGAACATCGTGCCGAAGAAGTGATCGGTTACGCGGTAGCGGTGGTTCAGCGTGTGAAAGTTGTAGCGCACGTCCACTTCGTCATCGCGCTCGGCCAGCACCTCGACGTTCGTCACGTTGTGGCTCGTGCGCGGCTCGGGCGTCGACGCGCCGCTGCGCTCGGTCTTGATCCGGAACACGCGATCCTCGAGGCCGCCGCGATCCGCGTAGTACATCAGCGAGATCTGGCTGTGCGGATCGTCGGTCAACCGGTCCTCGTCGTCCCACGCAGGCATCCAGTATGTGACGTCCTCCGCGTAGCAGGTCAGCCACTCGTCCCACTCGCGTTCGTCGAGCAGGCGCGCTTCGCGATACAGCGTCGCGCAAATGGTCCGATAATCGATGTTCATGCCGCCACCTCCCCGCGTTCCTTCTTCAGCGCATCGCGCATCACGTGCACCCAGTGTTCGTGCTGGCACACGAACAGCCCTTCGTCCTCGCTGCGCTCGCCCGAAATGCGCGGGTTCAGTCCCATTTTCCTCGCGTTGTCGTCCGGCCCGTCGACCCACAGCGGTGCGCCGCGCGACAGGTCGTTCCACATCGCCGTGATGCCCGCATAGCCAGCCTGGCACGCGCGGAATTCCTCAAGGTCGTCGGCCGTGCCCATCCCAGTCACGTTGAAGAAGTCCTCGTACTGGCGGATCCGAGTCGCGCGGTCCGCTTCGCTCTCACCCTTCGGCGCGAAGCAGAAAATGGTGACTTCGGTCTTGTCGACGCCGAGCGGACGCACTACGCGGATCTGCGTGCTGAACTGGTCCATCAGGAACACGTTCGGGTACACGCACAGGTTGCGCGTCTGGTTCACGATGAAATCGGCCTGCACTTCGCCGACGCGTGCCTTGATCTCGTCGCGGTGCTGGTACACCGGGCGCACTTCCGGGTTCATCGTCTTGGTCCACAGCAGGATGTGGCCGTTGTCGAATCCGTACACGCCCGCGACCGACTTGCTCCAGCTGTTCGCATCGACCGCCTTGGTTCCGGCTTCCTTCCGGCGGCCCATCGTGGCCGCGTAGTTCCAGTGCACGGTGCTGACGTGATAGCCGTCGCAACCGTTCTCCATCTGCATCTTCCAGTTGCCTTCGTAAATGTAGGAGGAGTTGCCGCGCAGCACTTCGAGCCCGTTCGGCGCCTGGGCGACGATCTGGTCGATGATGACGCGCGTCTCGCCGAGGTAGTCCTCGAGCGGCAGCACGTCGGCGCTGAGGCTGCCGAACAGGAAGCCGCGATAGTTCGCGAAGCGCGCAACCTTCTTCAGGTCGTGCGACCCGTGGGTGTTGAACTGCACCGGATACTCGGTGGTCTTCTCGTCCTTCACCTTCAGCAGCTTGCCGGTGTTCGAGAAGGTCCAGCCGTGGAACGGGCACGTGAAGCTGCCCTTGTTGCCGTGCTTGCGCCGGCACAGCATCGCACCCTTGTGCGCGCAGGCATTGATCACCGCGTGCAGCTCGCCGGTCTTGTCGCGCGTGATCACGATCGGCTGGCGGCCGATCCACGTCGTGTAGTAATCGTTGTTGTTCGGGATCTGGCTCTCGTGGGCCAAGTACACCCAGTTGTTCTCGAAGATATGCTTCATCTCCAGTTCGAACAAATCGGCGTTAGTGAAGATATCGCGGCGGCAACGAAAAACACCGGCCTGCCTGTCATCTTGCACTGCGGTCGACAGCAGATGATCCAATTCGTTAGCTCTGTCAATAATGATGGACATGTTTGCTCTCCAGAACGCGAATCTGATCGTGCACAGAGTTCGCGCATCTATGTCGAATGACTCCACATTTCCCCGATTGGCGGCAGTGCTAGCGCACCGCTGCCATACCGGGCAGTTACGCCGTGGCCGAAGCGCGCCGGCGATGGACAATCTGGTTATCAACGCCCTGAACCAGCGGGGTCAGCACGAAGTTGAACTCGATGTCCTGATATGTGTCGGCCTTCAGGCCCAACGCCGTACCACCGGTCATGTCCGCAACATGAGGAATCAGTTCCTCGCGTGTGGCGTACGCGAAGTCGTCCCAGATAAGCGGATCGCCTTCGATGTTGAACTGGGTCGTCAGCTTGCGGTGATTGCGACTGGTGACAAAGAAGTGCACATGCGCAGGACGATTGCCATGGCGGGCAAGTTCATTCAACAGCTGCTGCGTCGCACCGAGTGGCGGGCAGCCGTAACCAACCGGCATCAGCGTGCGGAATTCGTACCTGCCGTCGGCACCAGTCCTGACCGCGCCGCGCAAGTTAAATTCGCTTTGAGCGCCCGTCGGATCGAAATGCGAGTAAAAGCCCTTCGAATTGGCATGCCAGCATTCGACGACCGCCCCGGCAACGGGCTCTCCATCTGGTCCGGTGACAGTACCGCGGATGACAAGCGGGCCTGAATCCGCATCAGGATTGATGTCGATCCTGGATACACCATCGCGCAGCGGCGCCCCAGCCACATAAAGAGGTCCCTCAATGGTTCGCGGTGTACCGTCGTTAATGCCGATAGCCTTATCCTCGGCGTCCATGCGGATGTCGAGGTACTTTTCGAGTCCCAAGCCGGCAGCAAGAAGCGCAGCTTCTCCGTCCTGGCCGAGCTTGTTCAGGTAGTTCACGCCGGCCCAAACTTCGTCGGGCGTAATATCGAGATCAGCGATGGCCTTGAAAAGATCACCCAGCAGGCGATGAACTATCTCCTTGGCGCGAAGATTGCCGCTCGTGGCTTCAATATTGGCCGCGGCTTTCAGAAGGTCCCGTACTTCTTTCGTGTCGAATACTTTGGAATTCATAGCTACCATCTCCAGTTCTCAATCCTCAGAATAATTGACTGAAGTCACGCCCACCTACTCGGAATCATGTTCCTGAAAACTTCTGGAGAATCTCGAACGAATTCTTCTATTCATTCAATCGATCTCAAATCGTGGCGCAAACTGCAAGAGTGAAGTTCGTTTAGTCTATTTATACGCCCCACCCAGTCACAGCGTCCAATACTTTGGATAACAGACTTCTATATCAGCCAGGTATCGCGCGTACGCCATTGGCGTAATATCGCTCAGACTGCCCGAACGAATGAAACGTACACCCCCTAATGGAACAACTCAGTCGGCGACGCGCGGCAAGCTCCCGAAATACGTGGCGATGTTGACGATGTCGCGGTCTGACAGCGGTTTTGCCATCGCATTCATCGTCGGGTTCTGGCGCGTTTGCCCGTCGCGGTACGCGTGCAGCGCAGCCTCCAGATAGTCAGAATTCTGACCCGCGAGATCCGGCACACCAGGAATCCTCGCGATTCCGTTTGTGTTATGACAGGCGAAGCAGACCGCGGCGCGGCGCGCACCGGCACCTACATCGGGAACCGTGTCGATCGCCTGCGCGTGGGCAGCGTTATTAATAATCAGCAGCGTGAGACCAGCAAAAAGAGTCGATTTCATGTGAACGATTTCTGAAGCATTTACCGCAGATCAAATGAAGCTGTTGCGATACGAGATCGCAATCCCGTAGGCGAGGAACACGGCTATCCAGAGCCCAAGCACCGCCAGCGCTCCAGTACCAAGGCGCCCGACCGGGCGCTCGGCGGTGTAGCAGTTCTGGACCCTGCCCGCACGGTACAGCAGCATCAGATAGAAACCGCCGACAAACCCACCGATTCCCGTGAGCGTTGTAAAGAATAGGAACGTTGACGGCCAGTCGAAGTGGACAGGGTAGCTATGCACGTCATAGCCGAATGGTCGCAGGTAGGCAATGCGAATGACTTCCCGCCACAGCGAGAGAATTGCAAGCAACGCAACGCTCGCGACAGCCGGCAGGTAGCCATGCGTTTCCGGCGCGAACCGATGCATCCACCACGCCATCACGACCAGGCCAGCGACGAGCAACCAGCCAACCGGGTGCTGCGTGAGCCCGCTCGCGTGCGGCAAATCGGCTTGCCATGCGAGTGATGTCACGACAGACAGCGTAAATCCCCATCGAGCGATACGCTGCCCGAGTCCACACACGAATGAGAGATATCCCGGTTCACGATCGGCGCGACCGGCGAAGTATTGCGCGTAGACGAGCAGGAACACGCCGACACCCGGCACAGACAAGCCCATGATGAACAAGTAGCGCGCCCATTCAATCGCGTGTAGCGCCGCTCCGCGCGTATCAACAGCGCCGCCCTGCGCGTACCACTGAATCCACTGCTGCGGCAGAAGTTCCTGATAGGACAGTGCGTGCATGATGAGACCGTCTAGGCAGAACAGCGCGAGCGCACTCCATGCGTAAAGGCCGATACGCGCCTTAGAACCCGAGTGATTGCCGTGGTAGAAGGCGAACCAGCAGCAATAGCCGACGATTAGCGTAAAGATGAATGCAATCGCCCAGCGCCCAGACAGCACGTTCGACGTGTACCACTGCGGGTCGTAGATCACTTGCGTAAATAGCAAGGGGCCGACGCCGAGCACTATCAGTAGCGACACTGCGACCTTCGCAACCTTGGTCAACGCGAACGACAGCCGCTCCCAGTACGGGCCCACGCCACGCCGGTGAAACGCGACAATAGCGAGCCCAGCGCTGCCGAGCGCTAGATGCACGAATGCGATATGCAGGACCCAGGTAATCACCATCAGCACCTGAAACACGATCGGCTGGGCGGGCAGTCCAGCTGGATCGCGCATCGTGTTCATCACAGTTCCGATATCCATGGCCTTACTTCCTTGTCGATGCGGGTACGATCGACGCTTGTTGCTGTGCAATCATTCGGTTCACGTTTTTTCCGGCGTTCACCGTCGCGAGGTAGCTGGAGATTGCGCGGATCTCGTCGTCGGGCAAATCGATGCGTGGCATGTATGGCTGTGTGCCATGCTTGAGCGGGCCCTTCATGAAGGCGGCGATCATGTCCGCGTCGGGCGCATAGTGAAACTTGCCGGGCAGGTTTCGCAGCGGCCCGCCCGGCTCTAACGAGTGGCAATTCGCACAGGCCATCTTTGCCAGCAGCCGGCCTACCTCGAGTTCGTTCGCATCCGTCACGGCGCGCAGCCGGTCTGGCACGAATGGGTTCAGCTTCAGCAGACCGTATGCGGCGATCGTGTCGACCTCGGACTCGATCCCCTTTGCCGGCACGTCACGCGCGATAACCTGGTTGCCGTAAATGTACTGGCCGGCGACGTAAGGCTTACGCATCGATTCGCGCATCCGCTCCTCCGGCCAGACTCCAAACACCGCGATAAAGAGGAACATCGCCACCGCTAGCGATGTGGAGACCTGCTGCGGGCGCCACCACGCGAAGAGCAGCCACAGCGTCGCGACGACGAACACGCAAACCATCTCCTTGCCGTAGACTGGAAGAAGATTCGCGTTGAGCATAACAATCGCGTTATTCGGCAGCGTACGCAGGTAGTACAGGAACATCAGCACCGCGACGAGACCTCCGACGAGCCCAAGGGGGGCTAGCAAGCGCACGACGTCTCGGCGCTGGTCAAGGTCACTCACTCGGCTTGCTATTAGCAGGCCGACGACCGCGGCCATCACCAGCATCGCGCCGGTGCGCGTGCCGAGTTGGGCGAAGAAATTGACATTGAAGAATGCATCGCTCGTCGAGCCGGTCTGGTACCAGCGATCGCTTCCAGGCCACATCATGAACGACAAGATTCCAACAATCAGAAGCATCGTCGCCCACGACGCGAGCGCGAACGACCAGGTGAGCTTCAGGTGGGTCTTTGGATCGACCTTGCCGATCAGGTAGACGAGCGCGTATACGCCAATCACCTCGACAGTGAAGTAGACCCATTCGCTCGCCCAGACCCACACGAAGTTGTGGATTAGGCCGCTAACACCGCGCGGGCTCGCGACGGTTATCGCATACCAAATACCTGGACCCGTGATCGAGCCGATAATGTACGAGAAAACGAGTAGAAACATCCCGTACTTCTTGATGAATTCCATCAACTGCGGTTTGTTTTCACGATAGGCGCGTGTTTCGAGCAGGGCGAACAGAAACGATGCACCGACCGACGTATGGGACGCAACGACGTGAATCACGCCGATGATGCCCATTACCCAGGCTGTGCCAATGCCTGGAACGTAGAAAGTCGGATACATGCCAAGTACCGCCATACAAATATTCCTTTTCTTATAGACAACTACTAAAATCAACTGGCCGCTAAATCTCTCAGAGTACCGTCATATTTCACCTTCTCGCATCTCATAATTTCCCACGCAATGGTCGGTCTCGATCGAATGACCTCGTTTCAACTCAAATGAGCTTGCGCCAGACTGATAGCGCGTACCGTTCCACGGCTTCTTTCCATCAGCCACGGTTTAAGAACTGCTTGATGTATTCGCGCTCGCGTTGGCCAGGTACGTGCTCACGTGCCGATCCGAGCGTTTCTCAGGTGAGCTGTTGCCGCTGCGCTTCATGTTTCAGGTGACATGAGGCGTATCGTGATATCGACGACATTGTGAATGTCTGCGCGAGCCCCTTCTCGAAATCGAATATCTTGCGGGCGTGCGACAGCGACGTCACCACGCCAATGCGAGCGCCCGTTTGCTGCGGCCCGCGATAGACCACAACACCGCACCGAAAACAGCTGGTAAGCGCATTGGCATGACGTCTGCAACCTGCACCACATTGCTCGCGGAGGTACCGAGGGCACTGTAGTCCAGCGTCCGCGCCAGCAATAGAGCTGGACGCGGAATACGCTTTCGGTGAGTCCAGCGCACCTAGCAAGTCATCGCATGAAGATTTGAGGAGTAGCTTGTGCGGTATCACCGCTCAAGCGAATCTCCTTGATTTTCTTCATTGTGTCCGCATCGATTACGCTAATTGAATTAGCCGCTCCTGCTACATATACCTTCTTGCCGACTTTATTCAGCGCCAACACGTAGTAAGTGTGATCAAGCGGTGCCTCGCCAACAAGCTTTTCGGTCTTCGAATTGAATTTCGCGAGTCGATTTCCGACGACATACACAATATCCGGATTTGTTGGAGAACGTACACCACTGAAAAACACTTCCGCAACAGGAGCGAAGTCCTTCAGCGACACCTTGCCGGTCGCAAGGTCGATGTCAATGTAACCATACATCGTTTCATTTGTACCGGGAGTCTTCTTCTCGTCTTTGAAGCGATCGGCAGTGTAAATCGAATCGAACGAATTCTGTGGAAGTTGCTGCGGCCACGCATTCAAAACGTCTGGCTGCCCATAAAGCGGCCTTTTCCAGTTCCGAACCGCAACAGCGACGTCGAGTTTCCCGGATTTCACGTCCATGCGGTAGACATCCGCACCTGAAATATACAAAGATCCGTCGTTCGCAGCCATCATAACCCCGAGTTGACGCGGGACAGGAAACGTTCGGATCGGCTTTGCATCCATGCCACCACTGGTCGAGTACACTTGTAGACGCGGAGTCTGAACTTCATAGGTGTCGCGATTGAGCTTGGTTGGGTTGACGACGCTGTATACCTCCTTGCCATCAGGGCTCACCGCAATGGAGAACATCGATTTCACGCGTTCACCGGGTCGGTCCGAGAGATCCGCATGGAATACAACCTTGCATGTATCAAGCTCTACACCGTAAAGATCGCCGTATCGATTGTTCAGTACATACGCGCGCGTTTTATCTGGACTAATCGTCACCGTCCCCGGATTAAACGCATCTGGCAACGAGCATGTCTTATATATCTCATCGCTGGATGTGTCCACAACAGTCAGAGTATTAGGATAACCAACAATCGCGAGATACTCGCGCCCTGTCTTTAGCGCGCCATTCGTCGCAGCTACACTCACCATCGGGCCAGTCGACAGAATCGCTGACACGATAGTCATACCCAAAAACTTCTTCATTGACATATTTATTCCCCAGTGTGTGCGGTGTCGATTACTTATCCTTCGGAAACACGCTGCCAAGCTTGCGCCAGTCGGTGCTAGCTACGGAATCGGATTTGTTCCAGTTCGGGTAAGTGATCATCGTGTCCGGCACCTGAGCGGGCCACCAACACGGATCAGAGCAGCCATAAAGATCCGCCTCCATTGGCTGGCACAATGACGCAATGCCTCCGAATGCATCGGTTTCCCAGCCTGGGTCGGTTGTAGCAGTACAGCCTGCAACAGACGTCATCGCGACGACTTCTTCGAGCCGGTCTTCCTTCGCGGCTTGCTCAAGCTGCTTTGCCTTGTTGTTAAGCGGCTTTAGGTGTTTCATGTCAGTGCGCCTTCCGCGGAGTAATGTAGTTGTCGATGAATGCCGGGTTTCCTGCAATGATGCGGCTGTAGACCTCAATGCCGAAATCGATCCAGTCACGCATCAACTCACAGTAGTGATAGGTCGGGTGCGCCGGGTCGCCATAGCGTGCATAGCTCTCGTGATAGCAACCGCCCGAGCACAGATTGCGGATTCGGCAGCTGTCGCAGCCTGTGCCGCTGCGGTCGAGGCGCTGCGACAGGAAGTCATTGAGCTGATCCTGCGCGACACCATCGCGTACGTTGCCGAACGTCGGCAGTGTTGAGCCCGTGAAGCGGTGGCACAGGTTCAGGTCGCCCTTGTGATCGACTGCGAGCATCTTGAGCCCCGCGCCGCACGGCAACGACTTCTTGTTCCCTTCGTGCAGGTCGGTGATTAGTTGATGCAAGTTCGAGAAGCCGATGTTGCGGTTTTCGAGCGCCGCCGTCAGATAGCGGCGGCCGAGCGCCTTCATGTTCGCGAATACCTGCGCAAGTTCGTCTGGGCCTAAATTGAACGAGTCAAGTTGACCCGATGTGACGGGCGCAAAGCCGACTTCCGCAAAACCAAGCTCGTTGAACAAGTGATTCCAGATCCCTTCGATGTCGGTCACTCCGCTTGTCAACGTCACGCGCGCGCCGACAGGGCGGCTGCGGTAGCGCTTAAGCAGCATATCGACCTTGCGGCGCACAACGTCATACGTGCCCGAACCACCAACCGTTCGACGATTCAAATCATGAATCTTTCTCGGCCCATCAATGCTGATCGACAAACCGAAGCGATGCGCGTCGAGCCAATCGATGACCTCTTCAGTCAGAAGCGTGGCGTTGGTCGTCATTACAAAATCAACCTGCTTTCCGAGCGCGCCGAAGCGAACCTCGCAGTATTCGACCATGTGCTCGATCAATTTTCGGTTGCTGAGTGGCTCACCGCCGAAGAACACAACCGTGTAGCGCGGTTCATCCGGCGACTCTTTGAGCAACATCTCGACCGAAGCCTTCGCAGTCTCGACGTCCATCCGACGCCCAGCAGACGGCGTGTCGAGATCCTCCTTGTAGCAATATGTACAACTCAGATTGCAGCCTGTGTTGACGTTGAGCACGACGGTATTGATCGCGGTTCGCTCGATGCGCTTCGTAGCGAATTCCGGCGTCAACGGAGAGCCATCACTAACAACTTCAAGCGCCATCAGCTCATTAAGCGTTTCGGATACGTCACCACGCTGGGACGCACCTAGCCGGGCGAATAGTTCTTCGGCAGTGCAAGTACTAGCACGTAATGAGTCGATGATGGCCGCAGTGAGCTCGTCGGCAGCGAACAGTGAGCTACTCGGCACGTGGAACATCAGACGCTCATCGTCGACGCGCACTTCATGCACATTGCGCTCGACTACATTCAACAGCGCGCCCATGGGAATCTCCTAGCAATCTCTAAGTTTTGATCGGACCGAAGCCCTGGAGAATGCCGCTCGGACCGCCTGCGCGGCCCGACGACAAAGAGACAGCACAAATCATGGCAGCGGCGGATTATTCCAGCGCTGAACCGAAACGACCATCTGCCCCGTGCCAGTAACGGTGCGATTACCGTTGGTGACCGATGCGATGACCTTCAGATTGCCCGTGTTGTTGTTGGACCTGCGCCGCTGAGGGTTCGGCCCAGCGTTGGCCGGCGTGAAAATACCGGTCGCGCTCTGCATCACGCCTGCGTACTTGACGTCGTTGTCGTTCTTCGCCTGATCGTCGAATGGTGCGACCGACCATTGCGCCGGCATATAGCCGATTCGGAACGGCTTGCCAGCCGCATCCACCCCCCAAGCCTCCGCATCAAAGCGCCCTTGCACCTTCGGCATTGGACCGCCATTGCCTCCGATCCGAGCAATTGCGTAGTTAGGCAGAACCTTGACTTCCTTGACCTCTTGATAGACTGCGAAACCATCAGATTGCGCTGTGCCGACAGAAATCTGTCGCGGACCAGCGACGCTATCGCTGCTGGACTTCACTCGCACTCGAAGATACTCAGGCGTGCGCTCGAGCACAGATGTAACCGTTACACCCGAGCCCAATGCCGGGGTTCCTTCGAGATTCGGACCGACAATCGTCACAGTCGACTCACTACCAGCCTTCACATACGCCGGCTGAACAGCAAGGATGCGCGCCTTGCCCAGTTTTGCCGCACTAAAATCGAGACCTCGTTCGCTGTGCTCGTCTTCGTACATGCGGCCGCTCAATTGACCTTCAGCGGCCATCAATACCTGGTGCATCAGCACGCCACCAACCTTGACATTGGCACGCCATTCGTAGCCGGTATAAAGCGTAGCGGTACCAGTACCAACTAACGGGCTGCCGTCCGCAAACTGTCCCTTCAACTTCACCTTGAAGCCATCCTTGTCGCCGCCCGTCACGGTCATCAAACCGAATGCGTCGCCTTTCCCCGGCATGTGTCCGCTGAAGCTCCATGTACCGGCCAGCGACGTCGCCGGCGGCTGGTTTTTCTTCCAGTCGTCCCACGCCTTGCTGTCATACGGAAAGTTCTTTGCGAGGTACGGCGCAATGTCGGTCAACGCGATCTTGAACCAATCGCGGTCGCGCCCCAACGACGAATATTCGATCGATGGGAATTGTCCAACGTGGAAGTTCACAAGCCGCTCCCACTCCTGCACTGGACGGCGCTGCAGCAATGGTCGTGCGGCGGAGTGACAACGCGCACACATCTGTTTGAACTCATCCGAGCCAGCGGTCTCCTGAGTGTTCAAGCGTTGTTCGGGCGCGTAGCGCAGGTCTTTTGTTTCCGAAGGCGCAAGCCCTTGCGTATCCGATAAATATTTAACGAGAATTCGCCGTTCTTCGTCGCTAATAGTCAAGCCATGCATCGTCTGCATCCGGCCGATCGTCAGCAACCAACCCTCCGGGGTTTTACGCTGATGGCTGATACGACTCCACGAATCCTTTGATTCCGCGGCGTGACAGGCCGCGCATGTCTGACTCAGAATCGCTCGCGCATCGCGGGGCGCTTGCACTTGTGCATGAGCCGCACCCGAAACCAGCGCGACCGGCATGGCCGCCGCCATGATGCCCATCAACCTGCTGCGTCGAATGAACGTTTTTAACAAAGCGCTGCTCCTTTGAGAGGGGTCTTGATTCGCCTAGGATCGAAGGGAACTGGCGTGGGATTACCGTTATAAGCAGGTTCCATGCCAACGATAATCCACACGTCGGGCACCCTAAAAAACGTCCTAAAAACGCTGGCCCGCATTTCAAATACCGCGGGAAAATACCTATTCAATTTTTTCTTAAAAATACATCGACACCGCATCTCTCCAGGTTGGCGCAGGCCCCTGTTCCCGCGTCCCACTCCCGTCCCACGAGAATTCCCAAAATGGGACAAAGGGTCGACCTTGAGCGACACCGGCATCGCTCGATAATGCGTCGGCGGGCTCGCTCGCAAAAGGATGGGAAACCTCGCACAAGTTGAAGAGGCAACAGCCCTGAAGCTGGCATGCAATGTGCTTAATCAACCATCTGCAAGTTGCGCTGCTGCGCTCGCACGGTTTATATGTAATGCCTACCGTGGCGGCAGGCTCTGCTGGTGGCTCCTGCAGACGATTAACCGCTTTGTGTGGCGGCGTGCCACGCAGGCATGTCATGCGCTTGATCGGGCGTCGCCATTAAGAGTGGTTGAAGTTTCCGATCCATCATCGTGTGGGGTTGGTGGTCGGGCGACGAGTGTCGGAACGGCCAATGCGAATCCCTCCGATCGGACAGATAGCGCGACCTGATTCATTCATCGATAATTTTGAGACTAGCAATCCCTATGAAGCATCAACTGAATCGCTCCCGACGCAGCTTTGTCATCGCAGTTGCCGGCACCGTATCCGCACTAGCCCTCGCCAGCACAGCACGAGCGGAGGCGCCAATGCTGGACGAGAACGACCCGGCGGCAAAAGGACTGGGATATCGCGCCAACGCTACGAACGTTGAAAGGGTCAAATACCCGCGTTACCAGGCTGGGCAAGACTGCGGGAACTGCAGCTTCTATCAAGGAAAGCAAACGGACACGGAAGCTGCTTGCCCCCTCTTCGCCGTCAAGCGAGTGTCCGGGAAGGGCTGGTGCAGCGCGTACAACAAACGCGCCTGATCATGTGCGCGACGCGCCACCACGCGCGTCGCGCCAAACCACGGCATCAACCGCCAATTGCGCCGTGGAGACCAGCGGCTGACGGCCAATACTCATTCCGAAGTCGACCGCGGATGTCGAATTCGGAGAAGGCAACGTCGACCGTCAAACTGTTCCGCATTTGACCAACGAGCAATCCTCCGAGCCAAGGTCCCATGTTGATGAGGTTCATTCTGCGCTTCGTGCAAATCGATGATCGAGCACAACTCGCGCGTTCGCTTGGCTGGCTGTACGGCTTCGTGCGGCCGCACCGGCTCGCGATCGCCGGCCTGCTCGCGCTGTCGGCCTGCGCGTCGCTGCTGGCGCTCTCGCAGCCGTGGCTCACGAAGGAGCTGATCGACCGCGGGCTGGTCGGCAAGGACTTCCGGATGCTCGTCGCGGTCGCGTTTGCGATGGTGTTCGCGGGCTTCGTCGGCACGCTGCTCGGCGGCATCAACCGTTACCTGCACACACGACTGTCCGGCCGCGTGCTGTTCTCGCTGCGCAGCGCCGTCTATGCGCACCTGCAGCAGCTGTCGCCGTCGTTCTACGGGCAGCGCCGTCTCGGCGACCTGCTGTCGCGCCTCGACGGCGACATCGCCGAGATCCAGCGCTTCGCGCTCGACGCGCTGTTCTCCGCCGTGTCGAACGTGATCGGGCTAGTCGGCACGCTCGCACTGCTCGTCACGCTGTCGTGGAAACTGTCGCTGCTCGCGCTGCTGCTTGTTCCGTTCGAGATCCTGTGGCTGCGCACGATGCGCCGCAAGGTCGAGCGCGATGCGCGCTCGGTACGCGAAGGCGCGGCCGACGTGTCGTCGTTCCTCGTCGAAACGCTGCCCGCGATGAAGTTCATCCAGGCCGCCGGCCGGCAGCGCGCGGAACAGGCGCGGCTCGACGGTCTCGGCGACCGCTACATGGAGCGCCTGCTGAAGCTGCAGGTGACCGAATTCGTCACGCAATCGGTGCCCGGCACGCTGACCTCGCTGTCGCGCGCGGGTGCGTTCATTGTCGGCGGCTACTGGGTGATTCGCGGCGACTGGCCGCTCGGTTCGCTGATCGCGTTCTCCAGCTATCTCGGGATGGCGATCGGCCCAGTGAAGAGTCTGCTCGGGCTCTACGTCGCGCTGCAGCGGATGACGGTCAGCCTCGGCCGCGTGATGGAGCTGCAGCGCGCGCCGGTGGCCGTGCAGCCGCCTGCCGCCGCGCGCGAGCTGCCTCCGCGTGGCGATCTCGAATTCGTCGATGTGTGGTTCGGGCACGACGAGCGCGCGCAGCCCGTGCTGCGCGGCGCCGGCGCGCGCGTACCGGCCGGCAGCAAGGTCGCGCTGTCGGGAATGTCGGGCAGCGGAAAATCGACGCTGATCGATTTGATGCAGCGCTTCTACGACCCGCAGCGCGGCAGCGTCCGGATCGACGGCATCGACCTGCGCGACATCGATCTCGACGCGCTGCGCCGCCACGTCGCTGTCGTCAGCCAGGACACCGTGCTGTTTCGCGGCAGCCTCGCCGACAACATCCGCTACGCGGCACCGCTCGCGACACACGACGACATCGTACATGCCGCACGCGCCGCGCAGCTCGACGAACTGATCGCGACGCTACCGGGCGGACTCGACGGGCCGGTCGGCGAACGCGGCCAGCAGTTGTCCGGCGGCCAGAAGCAGCGCATCGCGATCGCACGCGCACTGCTGCAGGCACCGGCGATCCTGGTGCTCGACGAAGCGACGTCGGCCGTCGACGAAACGACCGAGCGGCAGGTCATCGCGCAGATCGACACGCTGTTCGGCGATCGCACGCGCATCCTCGTCAGCCACCGCGCGTCGACGCTCGCCGGCGTCGACCTGCATTTCGAGCTCGCGGACGGCCAACTTACGCGACGCGTGCACCGGGATGTCGCACATGCGTGACGATCGCGCCGTGGATCGCGCCGTGCGCGTGGGCGTCGTCGACAGCGGCTATCCGCCGTCGCTGAGCGCACGCGTCACCGACGCGCGGCGCTTCGCGTTCGACGCTGCGTCGGTGCTACATGCCAGCGCCGTCGAGCCGGACCGGATCGGCCACGGCAGCGCGATCTGCATGACAATCGCGGCTGCCGCGCCCGAAGCGGCGCTGGTCGTCGCGCAGGTGTTCGAGGCGCGCGGCGTGACGAGCGCCGCGCAGATCGCGCACGGAATCGACTGGTTGCTCACGCAACACATTCGCGTGATCAACCTGAGCCTCGGCGTGCGCGCCGATCGCGACACGCTGCGTGACGCTTGCGCGGCGGCCGTCGCGCAACGCGTGATCGTGTTCGCATCGAGCCCCGCGCAAGGAACGCCGGTGTTTCCGGCCAGCTATCCGGGGATCGTGCGCGTCACCGGTGATGCGCGCTGCACACCAGGCCAATGGTCGTGGCTCGACAGCCCGCAGGCCGATTTCGGTGCGGTCGTGTCGAGCGGCGCACCGCGTGCGCTGGCCGGCTCGAGCATCGCGTGCGCGGCGCTAAGCGGCTACGCGGCGCGCTGGTTCGCGCATCATCCCGATGGCGATACGACGGCACTGCTCGACCATTTGCGCGCGAACGCTGCCTACCTTGGCGTCGAACGGCGCACCCACGCCTCATGAGCCGCCCGTCGATCGTCGTGCTCGGCGCGGGACCGGCGGGCGCCGCCGCCGCGCTCGGCCTCGCGCGGCTCGGCTATCCGGTCACGGTCGTCAGCGAATGGCGGCACTTCGATGCGGTTGAAGGCGTGTCCGATCGTGTGCTGCAGGGGCTGCATCATGCCGGACTCGTGCAGGCCGCCGCATGCGCATTGCCGCCGTGTGCGCGCACAACGCGCTGGAACGGCGACACGCGCACGCTCAATCACGAACACCTGATCGACCGCAGTCGTTTCGACGCGGCGCTGCGCCGCGATCTAGCCGGTGCGGGCATTGCGGTGCGTGAAGCAACGGTTCGCGTGGTGCACGCCGACGGCGACGGGCATGCGATCCGCATCGACACGCCGACCGGCGAGGAAACGCTGTACGCGGCGTTCGTCGTCGAGGCGCGCGGCCGGCTCGCGCCGCTCGCGCGCGATGCGAGCCGCGGGCCGCAGACGCTGAGCCTGCTGAACGTGTGGCAAGGCACGCCGGGCGACGCAGCATCCGGGATCGAGAGTATGCCGGACGGCTGGGCTTGGATGGCGCGCCTGCCCGACGGCCGCTGCTACTGGCAGGCAACGCTCGACGTCGCGACCACGACGCTACCGCCGCGCAACGCCCTGCCCGGGTGGTGCGCGACGCTGCGGCAAACGCCGTTCGCACGTGACTTCTTCGACCTGGACGCCCGCGCCGAGGCGCGCGTGTTCGGTCGGACCAGCAGCGCGACGCTGTGCGGCGACACCGGCGGCACGAACTGGCTGCGCGTCGGCGACGCGGCGATGGCCGTCGATCCGCTGTCCGGCAACGGTATCTTTCAGTCGCTGTCGTCCGCGCTGCAGGCGCCGGCCGTCATCCACACGCTGCTCGCGCACCCCGAGCGCGCGGCGCTCGCGCTGCGCTTTCACGAGCGGCGGATTACCGCGCTGTTCATGCGCTTCGCGCGGATCGGCCGCGACTTCTACACGCTCGACACGCAGTGGGCGGACCGACCGTTCTGGCAGGCGCGCCGCGCGTGGCCCGACAACGCGCCATCGCATCGCGCGCCCGATTTCAACTCGCTCGCGATCGAGCGGGCGCCCGTGATCGACGGCGACACGATCGCCGAGGCCGACGTCGTCACGAGCCCCGACCAGCCGCTCGGGATCTGGCATCTGCAAGGCATCCCACTTGCGCCAATCGTCGCTGCACTGCAGCTCCAGCCGACCTGCGAAGTGCTCGCATCCCTCGATCCACGGCAAGCAATACTCGTTCAAAACTGGCTTGAATCACATGGCTATCGCCGCGAACAACCATAACAACATCTCCTACAACCTCACTGCGGATCCGCGTACTGCCCACGAATTCAGTTGACTTTGCCAACAAGTCAAACCACTTCGCCGATGTCCATGATATTTGATTTGGAATGCTTATATTCACGTATGAGAAAATCCAATCCATTGACTGTCGACATGGCTCAATAACATCAACTCAACGAATCTACGAAAATATAACCCAACCCCATATCAACGGAGGAAATGCCACCAATTCCCGTTAAAAACAACACAAAATTTATCGTTCGGAGATTCTTATGAAAAAGAAGGTTTTCAACCTTATTTGCGGATTTTCCACCTGCATTTACGGTCATGCATTCGCGCAGTCCTCAGTTACCTTGTACGGCGTTTTAGACAACTCCATTCAGTATATCCACAATAACGGAGGATCCAACAACGGAATCTCTATGCAAAGTGGCCAGATGTCACCTACTGTTTGGGGCATGCGTGGCAATGAGGACTTGGGTGGCGGTTGGTCGGCCCTTTTCACTCTTGAGAATCAATTTGACATAAACAATGGAGCATCCTCAGATTCGCACCGTCTGTTTACACGTCAATCATATGTTGGATTGAAAAACGATAAATATGGGGCATTGACATTTGGCCGGCAATTTGACGGCCTTATAGATCTAGTTATTCCAGTTCAAGGTAACTCTCTTTTGGAATACTTTACGGCGCCCGGCGACATAGATCTGGCAGACGGAACGACGAAGATCGACAATGCTGTTAAATGGGTAAGTCCCACTTGGGGAGGACTGCAGCTCGCCCTCCAATACGGGTTCGGCAACGTTGCGGGCAGCGTCGGTTCCGGGCACTCATACAGTGCCGCGTTGAACTATTCAATCGGGTCTTTGACGCTGGCCAGCGGTTACTTCCATGCAGACAACGGCAACGCTCGTTCCGCGAGTCGCGGAGCATCAAGCGCGTCTGGCAACTTCTTTAGCCCAGTCAACTCCGCTTATGCCAGTGCAAGCAAATATAACGTTGCACGAGCAGGGGCAGCATACGTGGTTGGCCCAGTGACGATTGGTGGGTACTACAGCTACGCCGAGTATCTTGCCGACGCAGATTCAACCTTTAGAGGGGCCGAGCGATTCAACAATGTATCGGTCTTTACCGCGTGGCAGGTGTCGCCGGCGACTTTGCTTGAAGTCGGCTACGACTACATGAAGTCGCACGGTGATTCGTCCGCCACCTATCATCAGGTAACCGCTGCGGCCGACTACGCACTGTCAAAACGAACAGACCTCTATGCTTCGGCCGGATACGGCCATGCCTCTGGCTCAAATGGCCTCGGCCCTGCTCAAGCCGTAATTGCTGATACGTACACCGCCGGAGGCACAAGTACCCAGACACTCGTGATGCTCGGCATTAGGCACCGCTTCTGAGGATCTCGTTCTAGCTCTCCCGGGCTGGTCAATCTTCCAGTCCACAGGATGAGTCTTCCCCGCGGGAAGACTCATCCTTATCGCCTTTCCGACGCCGCCAATTACACTTTTGCGTACATGCATCGCGATGACTTGTTGCGCCGCTCGCAACACGACCTCACCTTCGGCTACAAGACAGAACAGCTCCAGCTGTCTGCCACGATAGGTCTATCACTAGGCGAACCTGTCCACATGAGCAAGCATTAACGACGCTGCAAACCTCGTTACCATCCAAACTCGTAGCTGCACGTTAGAAAGGTTAGATGTCTGCCCCTTGAAGCTCACCTTCAGTGGTCGGCATGTTGACCGAAGCCGGATCGCCTTTGTCGATGTGAATGTGTTTGCCTGACGGGAAACGAGTGTGTTGGGTGATTTTGAGCATCGCGAAATGGATTTCGCCGAGCTCGATAGCTGGCACGTGACCATCCACCAGGATCCTGCGGGCCCTGGCGACCGGCTCGAGCACACTGACTCGACAGCACCTGCTGCGGAACGTCTGCGTTTCGTGCTGGATTTCGGTTACGCGACCGATCTGCGTGCACAGGAACTGGTGACGGCGACGGTGGGTGACATCACGACACATGCCCGCGGGTGCGTTATGCCTCGCGGTGACCGGCAAGGGGTCGAAGTCCGAGCGCGTGGCACTGCCACCACTTGCGCGCCCGCTGGCATCCGGCCGCACCGTCGGTGGCAGCCCTCACGGAGGAGCATCGTTCAAGAAGCCGTACCAGCGCTGGCATCAGCGGCACGCCTAAGGCAGATACGTGTGGAGTTTTTCCGCGAGGCCGCAGAACGCGTGAACGCACGCCATACACCGAGCACTTCGCACATCGCTTCTACAGAAAATTTCCTGCGGTATGTCTTGGTGAACTTGTACGCTAGTCGTGTATTCGGATACCGTGGCGACTTCGTCATTTTCGCCACCTGAGCCATCATCCGTCAGTTGGTTATAGACTCTCCACGAAATCCTGCGAACTCCATACCGAAGATTGGCTTGATGCCGACCCTCGCCACTGGATCTTTGCGGTGAAGCTGAGGGGAACTCAATGCAGGTTGCTTGCACTCAAGTCGATCGACGATCGTTTCGGAACGATTGCTCATTTAGCCATCGTTACGCTAAGTATTCCGCGGGCAGACGTACACACGATTCAATACGGAAGGCGTGCCCAAACGTCGTCAATCCGCAGGTCGTCGACACATCCGTCTCATCGGCAGAACTGTGGTTTCTCGCGAATCAGATGGAATTCCAACGAGTAACCGTATTCGTGAGCTACGCGTATCAGGATCGTGCAAAAGTGGCCAATTGAGACGTCGTTAACCCTGAATTTCCTTAATTTTTCGATAAAGCGTAGACCGGCCAATGCCCAGAGTCTTTGCAGCTTCAGCCACATTTCCGTCGTGCTTTTCCAGTGCATCGCGAATCAAATGAGCTTCTTGCTTGCGAATCAATCCAACCGAATTTGCTGGAGCCAGGCAGGCATCGGCGTCAACAAACCCAACGCACATATGATCCAGCCCAAGCTCGATCTCGCCGTCGCACCGAACCGCCAACGCAGTCCGCAACACCATTTCGAGTTGGCGAATATTGCCTGGCCACTGGTGCTTCCGAAAAACTCTCGCTAGCTCGTCACTGATACGCACCTCCGGCGCCCCGAGCCTCTTCAATATCGACAGTACAAGCAAATCGATGTCGTGCCTCTCACGCAACGCAGGGAGACGAATCGAGAAGCCATTGACCCGATAGTAAAGGTCCTCCCGAAATATCTTGTCGCGCACAAGCGTTCTCAAGTCTCGGTGGGTCGCGCAGATCACTGCCACGTCGATATCCTGTTCGCCGCCGGGGCCCAATGGAGCAACTTTGCGTTCCTGTAGAACCCGCAATAGGCGAGCCTGCAGAGCAGTGGGCATGTCTCCGATTTCGTCTAAAAAGAGCGTCCCTCCATTCGCTTGCATCAGGCGCCCAACGGCTCCTCCCTTTCTAGCCCCGGTGAAAGCCCCCTCCCGGTAGCCGAACAGTTCCGACTCGATTAGCCCTTCGGGAATAGCAGCGCAGTTCACTGCGACGAACGACTTTCCAGCACGCGTGCTGGCATCGTGCAACCCCCTCGCAACCACCTCCTTACCCGTACCCGTCTCTCCTTGTAGCAAGACCGGCACACCGTTGTTCAAGCCCTGGCGCGCCATCTGCAATGAGCGCAGCAACTGGCGTTCTCCACCGGCAAGCGCGGCCAAAGGAGATTCGTCCTCCGCCGCTCCCGTATGTGCGTTGGCGCGCACAATTCCAGGGACAGAATACCGAGGCAATGCAAGAACCTTGAACCGAAAATCATGCTGCATGCCAGAGATCTGCAGTCCGTGAGCTTGTTCTAGGACAGTCATAAATGTCGTGCCACGCAGCTGCAACGGGTCGCCGCATTGGCGACCGACGATTTCCGACCTCTTAAGATTCAACAGCTCACATGCCTGGAAATTGGCAGCCACGATCGTACCGTCATCTGTGATGGCCAATAGACCGGACCATGCCGAATCGAGATATTGCTCGTATGGGTGTATAGCAACCAGAACATGCTCGGGGAACGTAGCAGCGAACACCCGGCGCTCGATATGTCGTGCCACCGTATTCATCAGCATAAAGGTCGTGTCTTGGAACGGAAGCGGCCCGTCACGAGTCACATCCAGCACACCGAGAATCTTGCCATACGCGTCCGCGATAGGCATCGATCTGCATGAAACGCGGTTCAAACTGTCCAGAAAGTGCTCGCCGCTATCCACAAGTACGGATCGGCCTTCGATGAGCGCCATCCCGAGAGCGTTCGTTCCTCGCAGGGATTCGCTCCAGCAAGCGCCAGGACGCATGTCGCGGATTCCAATTTGCTCCTTGAATCGAACCACGTGACCATCAATTTTCAGGATCGCCGCATCGGCGTCGGTCAGAATGACAACTTCTTGTGGGGAGCAACGCTCCGCAAGAAAGCGGAGTTCAGGTGTCGCTGCATCCAGCAAAGCGCGGTTCATCTCACGCATCTCTTCCTGGCACTTCGCATCCGGAAGATCCAGCAATGAATGGTCATACCAGCGAACACCCTGGTCGATGCTTCGTCGCCAAGACGCCTCAATATCCTCCCGCAGCACGCCTTCGGGCAGCACTCCGTCTGAGCGCAACTGATCGCGCACCAGATTCGCGACTTGCAACTGGTACGAGACCGAGGTTTCGGTATGGGTAAGACCGCGGACACCTCCCACGGCTCTTAGGAGCTGAGCAGCCAATTGAAATTCCACCACCACTTAACAAGCAAAATCTGCCACGATCGGCTAGCCTCGACAACTAGGGGAACCCCCTTCAAGCCGATTGCACAATATCGCCACGCGATTGGCGACGTCAACTTGTTCAAAATTGACGCGCATCCAGTCCACGCCGAGGACGTTTCCATGAAGGCCGGCCTCGCAACGTACATTGATGCTTTGTCTCCAAGCAGCCAATGGTAGCGTTCGGTACGAGACACGCGCTCACCGAAGCACGACCACACTGAGCCCGAGAGTCATCGGTGCCACCCACGATAATCGCTCCCTATTTTGTATTTGGACGGTCTGCCGTCGCCACCGATGAGCGACGCGACGAACATGGTTGACATTTCGTACCGCTCGTTCCATAATGCCTCGCAAGGTGATAGGTAAATCGCAGTTGAAGTGGAGGTAGTCTATGGCGCGGCCGCGAGAATTCGACGCCGCAGAGGTTTTGCACCAAGCAATGGGCGTGTTCTGGCGTAAAGGCTATGAAGGCACCTCGGTTACTGATTTGGTAGCAGCGACAGGACTGGGCAAGAGCAGCTTGTACGGGGCATTTGGCGGAAAGCGCGAACTGTTTCTGGCTGCGTTCGACGCATACCGGGGTGAGCGCGCTCACGACATGCGTCGTATTTTGGAGCATGGGCCGGCTCGCCACGCCATCGAAGTTTTTTTTCGAATGATCGTCGCTGATGCCCGCGCACCGGAGTTCACACGCGGATGCATGAGCATAAATCAAGCTGTCGAGATGGCTCCGCACGATTCTGAAGTTCGAGTGCGGGTTCAACAGGATTTCCAGTGTATTGAAGACGCTCTGACACGCGCGATCGAACGCGGTCAAGCAGAAGGATCAGTGAAGAGTGCCAAGCCGGCACGTGACACAGCGAGGCTGTTGGTCGTAGCGTTCCCAGGACTCCAGGTGATGGTTCGCGCCGGTTACGATTCTGAGCGACTTGATGACGCCTTGCGGCTGCTATTCTCGAATCTCGACTGAACGTGTGCGTGCGTCTCGCACGCACTTTTTTTACTTCATTATGTAACGATTGGTACTTAACCCCCCCACGCAGAAGGAGCGTCCCCATGAAGATCCAGCAAATCCGCAATGCGACAGTCATCGTCGAAATCGCCGGCACGAGGTTCCTCGTCGATCCCGTGCTGTCCCCCAAGGACACCTACCCCGGATTCGAAGGTACGGCGAATAGCCACCTGAATTGGCCGACCGTCGAACTGCCCCTCCCTGTCGATCAGATTCTCGACGTGGACGCCATCATCGTTACCCACACCCATCTGGATCACTGGGATGACGGCGCCAAATCCTTGATCCCGAAGGACATGCCGATCTTCGTCCAGCATGAAGAGGATGCCAACATCGTGAAGGAATCGGGCTTCACCGACGTTCGTCTGATGACTGAGAGCACCGAATTCAACGGATTGACGCTCATCAAGACGCCTGGCCAACATGGATCGGACGAAGCGATTCACGCCATCGGCCATTTGCTCGGACAAGTGAGCGGTGTCGTTTTCAAGCATCCGGAAGAAAAAACTCTGTACCTGGCTGGCGACACGATTTGGAACAAGTATGTGGAAGACAACCTGAAAGCCTACAAGCCGGAGGCCATCATCCTGAACAGCGGCGATGCGCAAGTTCCCGGCTTGGGTTCGATCATCATGGGCAAGGAGGACGTCTATAAAGTCCATCAGGCCGCGCCCCAAGCTATGCTGTTCGCAACGCACATGGAAGCGGTCAATCATGCGACCTTGACCCGAAAGGAACTGCGTGAATTCTCCGCCGAAAAAGGCATGACCGGGTTTCTGCTCATCCCGGAAGACGGCGAGACCTGCACTCTCTAAAGGCTTGTCGACGCAACTCGATTCATTTCGCACGAAAGGTACAAAATCATGTCAGCCGACACAAACCAAGAAATGGGCCGCGCACTCCAAGCGGCTCTTCAAGTTGAAGCGAACAAGGACATTGTCCGGCAGTTCTACGCCGCCCTGCAGCGAGAGGACTATTCAGCGGCCGCAGCCTTGTGTCATCCGGACTTCGTTTTTTACTTGCAGGTCGATACCCCGATTCAAGGCGCGGAAGGGTTCGTCGACTCAGAAAAGAAGAACTTCGACGCTTTCAAAGGTTTCCGATTCCCGCTCGAAGCGCTGCTCGCCGAGGGTGACCAAGTTGCAGCCTATTTGACCTTCGAAGGAAAACAATCAGGTCCGATCGAAGGAGTGGAGCCGACCGGCAAGACGCTACGCTTCTCGTTGATGATGCTTCTTAGGATTGCAGACGGAAAGATCATCGAGAAGCGAGCACACTTCGATCGACTGGACATTCGTCGACAATTGGGTGCTCTGGCATAGTTCTCGTAAATTGACGCCGAGGGCTTACCCGAGAGAGCCCTGAGTTCCCGTCGTGAATTGTGGGAGCCATGATCGTTTGGAGCTAGCATGCAGCCGCGCTCGACAAGCGGCTGCATGGAGACATCGCAGTCGAAGTCGTTCAATTTCAGCCGACGGAAGATATATGAGTGGGAATACGAACAAGAAGCTTGGACTGACGACAAGCTTAGTGCACAAAGACCGACTGACTGGTATCGAATACGGTGGGCTGAGAGCGCCTATTCACACCTCGGTTCAATACGGGTTTGATCGGGTCGAGGACCTCATCGGTGTCTTTCAGGGGACGAAGAAGGGTAGTTTCAACTACGCGCGCCAAGGCACGCCCACCACTGCTGCCCTGGAAACAAAGATCACGGAACTGGAACAGGGCATTGGGACGGTGTGTTTCGGTACCGGAATGGGGGCACTCTCCGCAGTGTTCTATACGCTTCTGCGTGCGGGCGATCATCTAATCTCTAGCCGCTTCATCTTCGGGAACACCAACAGTCTGCTTGGAACCCTGCGCGGATTGGGGGTTGAGGTGACGATGGTGGACACCTCATCGGCGCAATCGGTCGCAGATGCAATGACCGAAAGAACCCGGATGGTGTTCCTCGAAACGATCGCCAATCCTGGCACGCAGATTCCAGATCTTAGGCAAATTGGCGAACTTTGTCGCGAACGTGGCATTCCATATGTCGTCGACAACACGATCACTTCGCCGGCACTCTTCACCCCCAAGGCAGTCGGAGCGAGTTTGGTCATCAATTCGCTAAGCAAAACGATTGCTGGTCATGGCGCGGCGCTGGGAGGTGCAGTCACTGATACCGGTATATTTGATTGGCAGCTCTACCCCAACATAGCCGAAGAATACCGTCGAGCGCCTGCGGCGCAACAGGGCCTGCTCCAAATTCGCAAGAAGGGCCTTCGGGACATGGGGGCGTCACTCTCCTCGGAGCAAGCGCACCAGATCTCGCTCGGCATGGAGACGTTGGAGCTCCGCGTGCAAAAATGCAGCGAGACTGCACTGCTTCTGGCCGAGTATCTTCAAGGCCATGCCGCTGTCAGGCAAGTGAGCTATCCAGGTCTCGCCGATCACCCGCAACACCACATCGCCAAGACGTTATTCAGGGCGAACTCCTGGTTGCTGTCTTTTGAGCTCACCCGTGCTGACGCGACCGTCGATTTTCTCAACTACCTTCGCATTCCAATCAAGGCAACAGGTCTTGGCGACACCAGGACACTCGTCATTCCGGTTGCGTCGACCATATTCTGGGAAGCTGGAGCGGCGATTCGTTTGTCGATGGGAATTCCCGACGGGATGATTCGAGTTTCAGTCGGAATCGAAGATGCGGAAGACTTGATCGAAGATTTCGAACGGGCACTCAAGTTTGTTGACTCACCAAAGTAGAGATTTATCGTACCGTCGTCGATCATATGATTGTTCAAATATGTTACTGCCGACGGACTCATTGCATCAACGCTTTCCGTGCGAGCCTCGCTCGAGGAGCGTTCAGGCTCGGAAAGCCAGAGTGACTTGATAGCCTTTCTGGATCACTTTCAAGTCTGCAGAGAATTACGAATTCTGACGAATGAGGTACAGCAATCATGAGGCGTTCCTTTACCACATCAGAGTTCGAGCCGTGCGATCGGCTCGCCGCTTGGGAGAAGTGGATCGCGGAACACTGCGTACCCATGTCGATGTCGATAGCGAGCGCACCACGATCCCCCTTCGAAGCACAGGTTGACATGATCGATAACGGTCAGATATGCATGGCACATCTCCAGGCGTCCGACCACATCGCGAATCACCGATACGGTCTTTCAGAAGTTAAAGATGGCGATCATGTTCTCTTGTCAGTGCAATTGAGCGGGATCAGTGTGGTGTCACAAGATGGTCGGACTGCGCAGCTCCGACCGAATGACATGGTGCTATTTGACGCCTCTCGGCCGTTCGTATGGCAATACTCTGGTCAGCAATTCACGGTGCGTTTTCGCAGGACACTCTTGTCGTCACGCGGCCCTTGCGACCGGCAACATACTGCCATCAGCGTGCCCGCACAGAGCGGCCTCGGGCGCGTCGCAGTTGAACACATCAGCGCGATGCATCGAGAGGCAATCGGCATTCACCATTCCTCATCGATCATCGAGCATCTTTCCGGTGTTACTGCTGACCTCGTCGCGACAGCACTTTCCGAACATTTCAACACCTCTCCGGTACTCATGTCGGATGTCAGGGAAATGCATCTCCGCCACGCTCGTACCTTTATCTGCGAGAATCTTCGCGACCCTAGTTTGTGCCCTTCCCAAGTCGCATCAGCTCTCGGCATCTCTCGACGCTATCTGTACCGAATCTTCTCTACCAGCAGCGAATCCATCAGCGATATGATCCTTCATGAAAGGCTCAAAAGATGTGCAAAGTGGCTTGCTCAACCGGCTTGGCAACATCGCTCAATTACTGAAATCGCCTTGAGTTGGGGATTTAACAATACCGCACACTTTAGTCGAGTCTTTCGACATCACTTCGGCGTATCCGCACGCGAGTACCGTACACAATATTCCGACTCAATCGGCGGTGTCGCATCCTTGCAAACGGAATCGAGAAATGCCGATCTCGAGATCCAATAGTGTGAGACTGAGTAACAGCCGGCACGCAAAGCCGCTCACGACCCACAAGCCCAACGATGCATGGCGTATGCGGCGTCGGCCGGCTCACAGCATCGGCTGCAGTAGCAACGGTGGTCGACGCGCGGCAATTCAAGAACGGCCGCCGTCGCGCTTGATCGAAACGGCAAGCGTCTGTACAACAAGGCACTAGCCAGCGACGAGGCCAAGCTGCGTGCCCTCATCGCCGAACTCAAAACTCACGGTCGACTCCTATTCGTCGTCTATCAGCCCTCCACCATTGGCGCCCTTCCATTAGCCGTTGCCCACGGCGAAGGCGTACTCGTCGCCAATCTGCCTGGACTGGCCATGCGTCGCATCGCCGATCTGCAGGCAGGTGAAGCCAAGACCGACGCCCGCGATGCCGCGATCATTGTCGAAGCCGCCCGCTCGATGCCACATACGCTGCGCTCGCTTCGGCTGGCCGGCGAGCAGCTAGCCGAGTTCACCATGCTGTGCGGCTTCGACAATGATTTTGCAGCCCAAGCCACTCAAACCAGTAACCGCATTCGCGGCCTGCTCACCCAGATCCATCCAGCGCTCGAACGCGTTCTCGGACCGCGCCTCGACCATCCGGCAGTACTCGATCTGCTTGAGCGCTACCCATCCCCAAGCGCGCTCGCCGCTGCCAGCGAGAAGACGCTCGCCAACCGCCTGACCAAGCTCGCACCGCGCATGGGTAAGAACTTGGCGACCGAAATCGTTCAAGCGCTGAACGAGCAAGCCGTGATCATGCCCGGCACGCAGGCTGCCACCATCGTCATGCCCCGCTTGACCCAGCAACTCGAGGCCTTGCGCAAGCAGCGTGACGAAATCGCCGCCGAAGTCGAGCGGCTGGTGCTTGCTCACCCTCTTTGGCCGGTCGTGACCAGCATGCCGGGAGTCGGCGTCAGGACCGCCGCCAGACTCCTGACCGAAGTCGTACACAAAGCGTTCGCTTCGGCTGCTCATCTGGCCGCCTACGCTGACCTCGCGCCGGTCTCCCGGCGCTCAGACTCGTCGATCCATGGCGAACACCCCTCCAGACGGGGCAACAAGGTGATCGAGCGCGCCTTGTTCCTTTCCTCCTTCGCGGTCTTACGGGACGCAGTCTCACGGGTCTATAACTCGCGCAAGATCCAGCAAGGCAAGCGCCACAACCAAGCGCTCATCGCACTGGCACGGCGACGCTGCGACGTCCTGTTTGCCGTGCGGCGCGACGGCACCATTTACCAACCCAAGTCAACCCCTAACGCCTGACGAAACACGTAGCCCCCGGCACTCTTGCATTGACCCCGCAGCACGAGACTCCCACATTTCGCTTACCAGCCAAATACGCAACTGTCTTGCGGAAATTGATCCGTAGAGTACGTTGCTCACGGCAGCCAGATTGCTGATCGCTTTGCTTGAGCGCCTCTGAACACATCGCTCTGATGTCGCGCACAAATCAGGCTCGCTAACTCAATGGCACGAACCGTCAACGATCTGTTCCCCGACAGACAAGACGGTTTGAAATTGGCTGTCGACACTGCAATCACGGTGACGCACATCGCGGTCAACTTCAGATGCTCGCGAGCGGCAGCCGCCAGCCCAGCAACTGATCTAACCGCGCCACGCCTCCGATAGCGATAGCAAATTCCCAACCGAGGTACGGCGGCACAGACAGTACTGAGACGGAGTTAGGCAGCCTTCGGTGAAATCGCATTACCGAGTCAGAGGTCGATGTGGATTAACTCGTCGGCGCAGCACGCACGAAAATATAAGCAAAACAAGTACAAGGCCAAAAAGAGCAAAAATCCACGTCAATCAAGAAGTATTGGAGGCAAGTATGGCAAAGCGTTTCAGAGCAACTATTCCGGCAATGGCGCTCGCAATGTCGGTTTCATCGATGGCGTTCGCCCAAAGCTCGGGCAGTTTTATCGCATCATTGGGTCCAACTTGGATCGATTTTGGACGATCGCATTCCACGGAACTTCAAAGTCAGTCGCCTTACGGAACCTTCACGTCAGCAGGGACAGATGCTCAAGTACATAACGTCGTTACTCCCGAACTCACCCTCTCCTACTTCGTCACCGACAACGTCGCGCTAGAAGCGGTTCTGGGCGTGCCTCCAAAACTGAATCTCTATGCGCAAGGCAACGTAACCCCACTGGGTTCTGGCGGTCCGGTGCTTCCAATGGGTGATCTACATCCGTTCGCGACGACTCGCGCATGGGCACCGATGCTTCTTGCGAAATACTTTTTCGGCCCAGCAAACAACCGGTTTCGCCCGTTCGTCGCAGCAGGCTTAAACTACACATGGTTCTCCGCGGTCCAGTTAAACCCGAACATTGCTGGCGTGCTGACGCAGTTTGGTGGCCCAGGCGGCCATGCCGAGGCGTCGCTTAGCAACTCTTGGAATCCCGTATTTTCCGTTGGTGCGTCATATCGGATTTCGGATCGCTGGTATATGACTGCATCCGCGACCTATCTCCCGCTTGTAACGCATGCGCACTTCAATGCAGTATCACAAACGGGTCAGACGACACTGACAAACTCGAGCAAGATCACCGGTGACCCAATCGCAGTTTTCGTCGGGATTGGCTACCGCTTTTAAAGCCAAACTGGGCATCCATGCATGTGTGCGTCAATCGCTAGCGACGGCACGCTACGAATAATGCTGGGCGATTCGGACAGTGCCTCATTGATAGTTTCCCCGCCGCTGTCGGAATTCCCTGGGACTCACGCCTTCCTGGCGGCGGAAAAAGCGCGAGAAGTATGCTACTTCGGAGAACCCAAGTAGGTTGGGAATCTGCGCCACCGTCATCGCCGTATATCCGATGAATTAGGATATTGAGTTTCGAACGCCACTTCGAGCATACCCGCTAAAATCGGCACAGAGCCGCCCTCGCGCAAGGCCTGGGTGGTGCTCGCGCCAAGGGCGATCTGATAGGTGATCCACCTTCAATGCTCGGCCCGAAGCAACCCTGCCGTCGTAGTCAACACCGGGGGCCGGGAAACCATCGGTTGCACGCGGAGGTTCGGAGCCAGTCATTCAACTCTGCCTCGCACCGACTGAGCCAGCGAGTGGGGCGCCTCGGAGCACTTGTACAACTGTCCTATCGAACCCAAACGTTGACGTTCCTTGCCCCCACTCCGCAATGACTGGACAGACGGCATTGCTCAATAACCAACAATACCGGATCTAGTAGGTACATTTCTCTACAAGCGTAGTTTCGATGAGCTTTTGTCGCCAGATTGAAGTTCTGCCACCACTCCGCCTTCCACCGCCAGCATGCCAAGCTCGCGTAAGCGGTGCAACCGCGCATAGACAGTTGTACGAGAGATTCGCAATTGCCGCGCCACCGCGGCAACGTTGCCGTTATGGTCACGCATAGCTTGCTGAACAGCTCCGAGCATTTTTTCCTCGAGGCTTTCTCCGCCTCTCTGCAAGCTGGGCTCGGCGTTGCCGGAAAGCACGGATTCGGCCTCCAGATCTTCCACCGTGAAATCCGAATTCATGCGACGCGCTGTGCTGCGATTAAGCGGCCCACGCGCATAAAGGACCCACAAGTGAGTACCGTCTGCGCAACAAATGCGTTGAGGACCGCGTTGCGGCCTCAGCACTCGGCTTAGGAGAGTGGTCGGCGCATCGCTGAACAGGTCGCGCAGCGTGAGCCGACCAACAGATACGTTTTGCGGCAACGAGAGCATGCGACGCGCCATACGGCTCGCAGCGCGCAGACAACCATCCTCCTCGACCGCGAGCACCCCCGAGAGGGGAGTTGCGAGCCAACGAGAATCATGATGCACACGCAGAAGATGGCAACCGCGCAATGTTGCGAATAGGCGCTGCTCAGCGGCTAATGCCGCGAGCCGGAATTGTTCACGTATTTGCGCCAAATCGCGCTGGCCAGTGCCTGTGATATCCAGCGCGCCTACCACCTCGCCATGCAGCCCAAAAAGGGGCACGGCAAGACACGACACATGCTCGAAATCGTTGAGGTAGTGCTGACCGCAGGTTATCGTCGCTTCAGCCCCCTCGTGGAGCACGCAGCTCGGTGCCGTCGTGCCGAGATGGGATTCGAGAATACGTCGGCCAGCGACAATCGGCCGGATCAAAGCGTCATCACATCCCGGGCTACGGCGCGCATGGATCACCGTACCGTGTGCATTCGCGCAGAAGATCGTCCAGCTATCGCCGCCAAACGCGTCCCAAAGCTGCTCGATTTCATCAACGATACAGCTATACAGACGTCGATCATCAGGCGTTTCAAGTGTACTGCGTGTGCCGCTGAGCAATTCGTATTCAGGCGCCTGACCTGGCACCAAACCCGCGTCCCGGGAACGCACCCACGAGCGCGCCACGGACTCAGGTAGCAAATTCGGTGTCAACTCATCGGGCAGTTGCCCACCGTCACCAAAATGCTCACGGGCCAGTTGCAGTTGTGTGAGTACGTTACCGCTCATCGACTCGGGTGCGGACGTTCGATTCATTCAGGCTCCCGTTGATGCATTGCGCTAAAAGCGGAAGATTGGCAGCAAGGCTAAGTCAACGCAAGAAGACAAGCGACACCACGTCTTTTGTGGGTCCGACTCCATCATTTCGAGTCGATCGACGTGCGCTGGATGCTGAGCTTGCCGGACACAAGCTAGGATACCTCGGCTCGGCAGCGCTCGGGCGGTGGTGGGATGCACCCTGTATGCGCCATTGCACATACCGTAAGAAACGCAGGATCTGCTTGAGCGTGACATGATGCGCGCAATCTTCAGTAGCGTTGTCGATTTGCGCCTCTCAGACGAGCATAACATGTCATTTAACCAATCGTGACAGAGTTCATAAAGCGGCAATACGCTTAAAGCCCGCAGATGTCGCCATGCTCCAGCACCGCAAAACTGCCACCCATACCTTTCTCGACTACAAAGGCGCGCAACTCGCTTCGCGTGAGCGGTCTCGTCGCCAACAGTGTCGGGTTCGGCCGATGCCATAGCCGGCAACAGATAGCGTGCTTCCTTGTCGGTCACGAGTTCAAGAGCGATGCCGAGCCCCACTTTGCAATTTTCACCGACGCGAGGATGCGCGACCACAGATGTCAGTTGCTCTGCGATATATCAGCCCACATCGGCGGGCCTGGAGTTGCCCCTGTAACTCAGGACACGCAGACATCGTTACGTTGATGATACCGCAGCACGCCTAAACTCGCGAGGCCGGCGGTATTTCAGGGCTTTATGTGGATGGCGCTCATTGTAATGTTCAAACGCGATAGCCAGACGCGAGAGCGCCGTCGGTGCGTCAGGCTTATCCATATAGGCGACGTAATTGTGCTTCATGGTCTTCACGAACGATTCGGCCATGCCATCGCTCTGCGATGAACGTATCGGTGTGGTCAGCGGCTCAAGGCCCAGTTCGCGAGCGAAGCTGCGCGTGTGATGGTCGATGTAGGCCGAGCCGTTGTCCGACAGCCATTCAATGGGTTGCGCGGCCTGCGTGGTGCCGAAGCGCTGTTCGACGGCGGCCAGCATTACGTTGCGCACAACGTCACCGTTATGTCCGCCGGTGGTCGCCGCCCAGCTAATTGCCTCCCGGTCGCAGCAGTCCAGCGCGAACGTGACGCCCAGCGGCGTGCCGTCGTCGCACCGGAACTCGAAGCCATCGGAGCACCAGCGGGTGTTACTGCGCTCTACCGCAACGCTACCGTCATGGCGCCGCTTGTCTCGCCGCACGCCGGAGCGGCACAGCAGCAACTTGTGCTCGTGCATCACCCGACACACCCGCTTCGCGTTGATGCGCGGTGCGCCGGTCTGTTCTCGACTACTGCGCAGCAGCGCCCAGACACGCCGATAGCCGTAGGTCGGCAGATGCGCCACATGCCCCAGAATTTCGTCGACCAGCCCAGTGTCATCAGTCTCGCGGGTACGGCGACCATCGCGCCAGTCAGATGAGCGAACCCGCTTCACCACCACAGCAGAGCGCGCCACGCCGAGAACTTCGCAGACCGTCTTCATCGGTCGCCCCTGGCAGCAAGGGCGAGCACGCAATCGGGTCTTTTGATCGCCCCCAATCCACGGCTTCTTTTAGGATTTCCACCTCCAGCGTCTTCTTCCCGCGTAGCCGTTAGAGTTCCTTGATTTCCTTGATGGCGGCGGCCAGTTCAGATGCGGGTACAACAGATTCACCTGCCTTCACCACCGCCAGACTGCCTTCCCGGTATTGCTTGCGCCAGCCGAACACCTGGTTGGCGTTGACGCCGTGCCGACACGCTACGGCCGACACCGATACTCCCGGCTCCAGTGTCTCTTGCACGATGTCGATTTTTTCCTGCGCCGTGCGCCGACGGCGGCGCTCCGGCTCGGTCAGAATTTCGATGCTTTCCACGTAATGACCAGGCTTACTGATAGGCACAAGACTATCCCTTATTTTGAGAGAGTCTTCGTGTCGTCAGATACGTAGGGCCGCTCCAGATCCGCTCGACGAGGCCGTCTTTAGTACGATGTGACGGCGATCGAACTCGCTCAGTGGGCCTTTGATTTTCATCGCCCTCTACTGCTTCAGTGAGATTGAGACTGGCTCAATATTTCATCGTTTTGTTCATTCCCATATCTCTTGAAAAAACCATTTGCAATGCCAACGACAGCGGCGACAAGCACTAACCACGGCAGCTGAGTTGAAAGACCTTCCGTCGTTCCACTTAGAGATCCAAAATTAGTGACTGCGATAATTACGACAACAAGCAGCCCAAGACCGCCGAATGCTGGGGCGATGAAGCCTTGCCAGAGCATGCGTTTCCCAGTGCGGGCGAAGTATCCAATGACGCCGGCAGCACCGAGCGTTTGCAAGACCAAAACACCCAGCGTGCCAAGTGCAACCATCCACATGTAAATGACTTGCACGGGGTCAGCTTTGCCAAACATGAAAGCGGCAAGGACCGCTGTACAGGATATCGTCAACACGACGCTTGCAGCATGCGGGCTGCCGTGACGCCGATGGATCTTGGTTAGAGGCGCAGGTAGGAAATTTACACGCGCGAGCGCAAAGAAGTACCGGCAAAGCGCGTTGTGGAACGACAGCAGCACCGCGAACACGCTCGTAAGGACGAGTACTTGCATTGCCTGAGTCGACCATTCACCAACAAATCGCGTATTTGCCGTAAAGACGAAAGTGATGGGATTAGCGGTAGCCTCGTGCTGGATATTTTGTCCAGAGTATGCAAGTGCGAGACACCACATCGTCAGTGTGTAAAAGACGCCAATCAAGCCGATCGCAATATAAGTCGCACCCGGAATCGTTCGCTGAGGATTCCGCGCTTCCTCACCATAAATCGTGGTTGACTCAAAGCCTACGAAGCAGGAAAACGCGAACATGAGAGCGGTACCTATGCCGGAAGACTTGAGTGTCGTTGCCGAGAAAATTTGTAGATCATTCGCGTGTCCCCCCGTCTTTACGAGGACAGCGCCATCGAAAATGACGAGGATCAGGACCTCGAGGATCATCAACACTCCGAGGACCCGTGCAGAGAGGTTGATGTCCATGTAGCCAAGCACGCCGGTCATAGCGACAGCTACGAACGCAAGCATTCGCCAGTCGAGTTCGAGGCCAGTAAACGACTTGATCGTGTCGGCACCAAACGCGGCAAACTGGGCGTAAATACCGATCAACATACACACGTACGCCAGTAGCGCTACGCCGGCGGCCGCGTTGCCCGCGTGCTTGCCTAGCCCGCGACTGACGAGTTCAGCAAACCCCCCGGCACTAACCACGTATCTACTCATTGCGGCAAACCCAACAGCAAAAAGCAGAAGAATGCAAGATGCGATGAAGTACAGCCCCGGGGCAGCATTTCCGCCCATAGAAAATACAGCTGGACCGGCTCCCAATGTCGCCCCGAGGGGAGCGGCAGCGGCCACAACGAAGAACACGATGTCCGCGATACCCAACGAAGACGCCTTTAACTGCCCTGTCGACTTCTCTCGATCCATGATCCCACTCCAGTCAGATTAGTTCTTGTGCAAATAGCGTTCGGTGATTATTGGCCTGCACATTGTGTCCAGCAACGAGTCCTTACTGATCATTCAATCGCGTTTGGTGATCGAATCCGCGAGCATCAGGGGCACCGCGCTCCGCAGCCGCCTTCGGAAGCCACTTCCAAGATCGTTGCGATCAGCGTGTGGGACTGCGCAGACCTTTGGTACCATTGTTGTATGGTGCACTGACAGTGTTCGCACCCTAACTTTAGAGAGCCTGCGGTGAATGGCAGGGCGTGCTCCATGGATACGCGACAGCTTTTGTTGGCAATACGCCTCGCCGAGACCTTGCACTTTGGCAAGGCGGCGGAGATTGAAAACGTGGCTCAGTCGGGACTGAGCGCACAAATCGCGAAGCTCGAGTCGGAACTCGGATTCGCGATCTTCGAGCGAACAAACCGCAGAGTTGAGCTTACTGACGCAGGGAAAAGCTTCATCGAGCGCGCCCGCGAGATTCTTGGCGACATGTCGAACACGATTATCGAGTGCCGGGCGATCGCGGAACGAAGCCGGAGTGTCTTAAAGCTTGGTTTCTTCGGCGAGGCGGCCGGCGAGCTTACGCACCTGATCTTGGACATGTTTAGACATACCAATCCTACAGTTCGGCTGGTCTGCACCGAACTTACAATGACGAATCAAGTTCAGGCACTAATCAGCGGACGCGTTGATGCAGCACTCTTGCGATTGCCGATCAATGACGACCGGCTGGAATTCAACGTGATGTACAACGAGCCCCGGGTCGCGGTCGTACCAGCAGATCACCCGATGGCGCGCGCGTCTCTTTTGGAGGTTTCCGATCTCTTCGGGCAACCATTTGCCGTAGCAGCGGCCGGGGCACCGTCCGAATGGGCCTCGTACTGGTGCCTGGAACCGGAATGGCATGAACAAACTCGCGTTGGCGCGTTTGTTCAGTCCATACCAGAGAGTCTCGCCGCCGTTGCATATAGCGGTGCATGTGACACGTTTCCCTTGAGTGCAACGAGGCTATTCTCGCATCCTGGTGTTCGATACGTACCACTGAAAGATGCGCCGCGCAGCGCACTCGCACTTGTCAGCGTGAAGGGAAATCGAAATCCCGCAGTTCGCTCACTACGTGAGTGCATTTCGCGAACGCTGGACACATCGCTTGCTCAGTTACCCGAAGCGCGCAGGGACATCGAATAACTGATGCCACAAGCGGCTCTTTTCGAGACGACAACCAAGGCAGGCACGCTGGCGGCAAGTTTGCTACCGGTCCCGAGCTGAGCCCTCTCTGCGAAAAGATGCTCGGTCGCGCGAGTTCCGTAAGCGCGACGCGATTACCACAAGACGCGTTAGTCCCGCCCGATGTTGCTTAACCCGTGCTTGATTACTAGGTCATTACGTACAGCCTCAATCCACTGAGAGTGTTGCGATGTCGGCCGATGCTTCGCGCAAAGCGCAGCCGAAGCGCCGAGACGCCGCAACTAGTTTCGTGAACGTTGCCCCGTTGACGAAGTCCCTTACACCACACGTCGCAATGTGGCTGTAGTCAAACGGCCGCATAGCTGGTGCCGTGGCGATGCGCGAGAACGCCGCACGTGTGCGACAAATTCCGAACACTCATCCGCGCCTGCAAGTGCGAACGCGGACAGGTGGTGCCCGATAGCAGCTCGCGTTTATACTCAAGCAGGAGTTAGTTGGCGCCCAGCACTTTAAAAATTCCATTTTATGGATTATCGAATTACTATTTTGGATGTCAACTTAGATTAATTAATTGCCATTTGAATAAATCAGAATAATAATATCCTTGGTGGTCTCGATGTAGCCATTGATATCTTCGTCCGTCATCGGAAGCGTCAACCCCAATTGACCGCGATGCACCGGAAAATAACCTCTAGTTGCCATTTCGAGAGCATAAATATTCATGCTGTTTTCATCGATCTTGTGCCAATAATCTCGGTGCGTAGTAACCTGCTGCCCGACGGTTTTTGTAAAAGCATAACCTAAGACAGAGAACGAACCAAACACGGTAAACGGAAATCCACACGCCTCTGCCCAAGAGTTGAGTTCGCGCTTAACCTTTTCCGCCATCGCATTTAGCCTTTGATAGGCTTCAGCATCCATCACCTCCAGGCACGCACTTCCCGCCGCACATGCGAGCGGGTGCCCGTGGTGCGTACCTGAGATCATGACCTGATTCTCCTCTACCACGCGGAAAATTTTTCGACTTCCTCCGATAGCACCGATCGGCAGACCGCCTCCAATCATTTTCCCAAGCACGGTCATGTCAGGCTTCACTTGGTACACGCTCTGCAGTCCGCCGTAGGCCGCGCGCAACGTAATTGTTTCGTCAAAAATGAGCAGAATATCCAGCTCTTCTGTCAGAACCCGGAGTTTTGACACAAAGTCTTTCTCAAGCTCAACTATGCCTCCTGCGCACGATTGCAACTCCATGATGAGACATGCGATATCCTTCGCATTAGCCCTAAGTATCTTCTCGCAGGACTCGAAATCATTTTGAGTGAGTACGACAACATGGTCGCTCTTGTAAGATGGAATTCCATCAGAGTCGGGCAAGGACTTGGGGTTGGAACTCGGGCCGGGAAAGTTTTCAGGGCTGGGGTGAGCCGAGACCGCGAGATCGTCAGTAAAGCCGTGGTATCCGCCCTCGAATTTTGCTATTTTTCTTCTACCCGTATATCCCCTGGCAATACGGATTGCCCCCAAGCAAGCCTCGCTTGCTGAACAAAAGAATTTAACCTGGTCGACCGAGTCGATGCGCTCGCAAATAAGCTTGGCGAGTTCCAATTCGGAGTCGGCAGGGTTGCCAAACGAGAACCCATTTTGCAGCGTCTCCTGAATGGCCACCAAAACTCCAGGATGATTGTGCCCCAATACATTGGTGGAAAAATTATTATTTAGATCGAGAAGCTTCCTTCCCTCGATCGTATGAATATATTGCGCCTCGCCCTTTTCGACAAAGATCGCGTGCGGTCCATATCCAAACGTGCGCCGACTGAATCCTCCGGGAATATGATCTTTACCCTGCTGCGTCTTTATTTTTGATAGATAAAAGGCGTTGGAAAAATTGTCGAGTGACTGCTGGTAGCTAAGATTCATGATTCCAGTGATCCGGAAGTGTTAATAGGATATGAGAAATCAGCCAAGGAAGCAGCGGGCTTTCATCGGATTATATGTCCAGCGATGTCTCGCCATGCACCTTCCCGCGATAGTATGCGCGACCTCAATTCGAAGAAAGGTTAGTTTTGATTCTCACCAAGGCCCTTCTCGTTACGCACCGACGATTGACAAAAACGCTCCACGAGGAAGGGTGGTTCATATTATTTTCACAATCAACCACACGTCAACCCAGACCTCGTGATTAATCAATCATGATTCGCGATTGATTAAAAAATATGTGAAATATAAAGACTTCCCGATAGAGCAATCGCACGTCTAAATAGCGCCCACAGACCCCACATAAATGTCCGCTTATTTGCATTATCGATTCGTGACCACAATACTTACGCGCCCACTCGACAGCATCTACGAGACGCTAAAAAACATCATTGCGCCACGCAAAATTCCGCGAACAGCATCACCAATCGATAATAGAATGGATTACTTCGACCACTACCGGCAACACTTATCAAATTAGCCGCCCCTATACAAGCAACAGAGTGGTCCGACCTTGCAGGACGTAGTTTAAATTCGTTTAAATATTGCATCCAATCCAGATAAAACCAATTCCCTATCGCCGTGCAACATACAAATCGATGCGGTCGTTTAAATGTGTGATTCAGATACCCTCCGACCAGCGGCAATCGGCAGTAGAATCTCATCTTCGCGCAATAAGCTCCAGAGTGCCTGCACGACGGCACCCTGCACATTGACGCGGAGGATACCCAATGGTCATCGCCAAGCGCCTCTGGTAAGCGCTCGTCGTCATCGACGAAACATCTATGTGGCTGCAGATCAACCAAAGAATTCGCGCGCTTAGTGCGTGAGTCAGAAGTTCACATTGTGTGAGCTTGCAACGGCACTGCATCTGCGTTATGTGAGACTGCTCGAGTGAGAGCAACGAATGCCGGAAGCAACACCGTAAGCAATTGCTCGCCAACGCCTGATTTCGATCAAGCAACTTTCAAGCGATGCCTATGCGACTCAGGTGCATGTTCGTTTGCCCCGTCAGACTCTAGCCGGAGGGAATGAGGCGCCGCGCCTCAGATTTCTGCGGTGCACAGGTTTTATGCAAAGTGGTGCACCGCGCCAGTTCTTGCGGCAAAGCGCACCACTATGCTTCCTTCCATCAACTACTCGAAGGGAGTCCATTATTACGACAAATGGCGTGTACTCGATATCTCCGCCACAAGCGAAGATTCCGCAAGCCGCCACCCAGGCTGAAGAGCGTCAAATCGGATAGAGCGGCGCCTCTCCTTTGATAGTGAGCCATTGCCATTGAGTGAACTCTTCCCAATTGGCCGGCCCGCCGATGCTCGTACCGTTCCCCGATGCGCCCACACCACCGAATGGATTGATGACCTCGTCGTTGACGGTCTGATCGTTGATGTGAAGCAGGCCCGTACGAAGCCGTTCGCCCATGTGTAGTGCACGTCCGACATTTGCGGTGACGATTCCAGTTGACAAGCCGTACTCGGTGCGATTGGCGAGCGCCACGGCCTCGCCGTCGGTATCAAAAGGCACAACGACCGCAACTGGTCCAAAGATTTCTTCGTTAAAGGCGGGGTTAGTCGGAGTAACGCCGCTCAGTACAGTTGCTTCGAAGAACAGGTCTTTATAGCCGCCACCGGTTTCGATCTTTGCTCCTGCGTGCTTTGCATCCTCTACGATGCTGGCAACATGATCACGCTGGGTGGCGTTAATCAACGGCCCTAGAGCGACATTGGACTGAGCCGGATCCCCCACGGAAAGACTGGCCGCCTTCGCCGCCAATTTTTCAACAAAGCGTTCATAGATGCCGCGCTGCACAAGCAAGCGGCCCGAGGCCATGCAAATCTGGCCTTGATGGAGATAGGTACCCCATGCTGCGTTGGCAACGGCAAGATCCAAATCTGCATCGTCGAGGACAATAAGTGAATTCTTTCCGCCGAGTTCCAAAGACACCTTCTTCAGGAACCGGCCAGCGGCCTCACCGACCTTGCGCCCAGCCGCCGTCGAACCCGTGAACTGAATCATCGCGATGTTCGGGTCGCTCGTTAGCGCCGCACCGGCCGCACCGTCGCCGGGCAGCACGTGGAGGACGCCTGCGGGCAGGCCAGCCAGCTCGAACAGGCGCGCGATCGTGAAGCCACCACAGACCGAAGTGCGCGGATCAGGTTTGAGCACGACGGCGTTGCCGAGCGCGAGAGCAGGGGCTACCGCACGCATGGCAAGGTACAAGGGAAAATTGAACGGCGAAATCACGCCGACCACACCCAACGGGCGCCGCCGAGCGATGGACAGGCGACCCGGCACCGACGGGAGAACTTCGCCTGCCGCCCGAGAGGGCAAGGCAGCCGCCTCATGCAAAGCCTTGATCGAAATCGAGACTTCAAAAGAGGCCTTGGCTCGTGTCGACCCACTTTCTCGAACAACCCAGTCAACAATCTCGTCGAAGTGCGTTTCCGCAGTGCGTGCGGCTTGTCGCATCACAACCGCTCGCTCGTCGTACGGCAACGCCGCCCATGAAACCTGCGCAATGCTCGCCGCTGCCGCGGAAGCAGCAACAAGGCTCTCGTCGGCAAGTCCTACGCGTCCAAGTGCGTCGCCGGTCGCCGGCTCCACTACATCCATCTCCCGAACACCGGCTTGCCACTGCCCGGTGAACAGGCGAGCCTGCCAAATTTCGCGCTCTTGCAACAGTGAGGAAGATGTGGTGCTCATACAGACTCCTGATTCGTTCGGGACAAGTTCGCCAATAGCGACATACGCCGAAGATATAAATGCAGCCCAAGGGTATGCCATTGGGACTTTTCCGCGCGGCTCGGAGCCCCATGGATGAACGACGAAGGCGGCGAAAGTGTTCAGAAGCAGGACAGCGCCCACCTTGACCGTCAACCCCGTTCGCGCTGTTTTCACATGAGGCGATCGAAACATTGTTATGCAACTACGATCGCCGAGCGGGATGGCAAATCCGTATTCGTCGCAACGGCCCATAGCGCCCACCCGCGATTCGAAACGGAGGCCGCTCGCCTACCTTACGTTTGCATGCCTTGCGGGCCGACGCCTAAATCATGGACCTGGACAACAGGATCTCGTTGCCTAAACCGACGCGCTGGAACGCTTGATTCAGCGCCACGTTGTCGCCACAGCAACATTCTCGCGCCCCCCCTCGACGACTCCCCCTCAGATTGGGGCGATCGAGCGACCTTTTTAATATGACCCTATTTTGTAATGCGCCTGCGGCACGAATTGAGCACATCGGTGGAGCGCATCGCGGGGCCTTTTTACGGAACAACGACACACCGGCCCAAACTCGTCTCTTAAAGTTTCTACGTAGAAACTGTCAGACCTCGGCGCCCACATACGCAACCACACTTCATTGCGCGCTAGCTTGCGAACTAATCCGCCTACTAAGGCAGATCCTACATTCGGTGGGATTCTCCACCGCAGTTACACGACACACGTGTCCGAGTCCGATTCGATCGGCAACCTAGGGCCCATGCAGTTCGCCCGGGCGCACAATACAAAGCAGCAGGTTTTAACCTCGGACTCTAGTGCCGACTCGAGCAAAAAAATAGGGGCAGGTCAAGATGACCTCGATCAGACCGGGACTGAAACGCGGCGACCTTGTTCCGGCCGGTTGCCTTCGCGTAGTACGGCGCCTCGTCCGCTGCCTTGATCACGGCGCCAGCATCCTCTTCCTGCTCCGGCGTCCAGCTTGCCAGGCCAATACTGGCTGTGACGCGCCTGTATTCGCTGCCAGCATGCTTGAGCGCCAGTTCATCGATGCCGCACGAATGCGCTCGGCGATCTGCGCAGCACCCGTTTCCGGCGTATCGGGCAACAGCACAACGAATTCTTCCCCACCGTAGCGAGCCGCGGTATCTGCCGGGCGTCGGATATTCCCGCCGATGCAGCGAGCAACAGCCGCCAGCTCGTCGTCGCCCGCCTTGATGGCCGTACGTGTCGTTTGTACGCCTTGAAGCGGTCGACGTCGACAAACAGTAGGGAGAAAACGGAATTGGCCCGTCGGACGCGGCGCCATTCGCGGTCCAGCACTTCCCCCGAAGCTGCGCCGATTGTTCAAACCAGTGAACCCGTCCGTGTGTGCCAGGAGAACCCGTTCGGACTCTGCCCGCATACGAGGCCCCAGTTGCGTACCGAGCATGATCGACACGACGATAATGGCGACGCCGAACGTGGCCACCAGCGCGCCGATCATTACGGCACGGTGCTAGGATGTCCTGTTCCGCCTCCGCGACCATGATGATCAGCGGCAGCTTCGGCAAGTGCTTGAAGTAGTAGAGACGACGCCCCCATCGATCGACGCCGTTCCCGAAAAAGAACCCTCCTGCCGTCTGGAAGCGCCGGAATGTCGCGGCCTTGCTGATGTTGCGGCCGATGATGTGTACGTCGTACGGGTGACGCATCACCATTATGCCGTCGTTGCCGATCAGGGACATCGAGCCGTGCTGCCCGAGCGACAGCCCGGCAAACACCTGGCGGAAGTACTCAAAGTCGATCGCGATCAGTGCGATGCCGCCAAACGAGCCATCGGGGTTCGAGACTCGCCGTGACAGCACCATGTTGAGCGATCCGAAAAATTCCCCTGGCGCGGCACGTCGTTGGCGGAATCCAGGATGATGTTTCCGCCAGCGTCGAGCCGAGAAATTGCGCCGACAGACACGTGTATCACACGCAGCGATGAGTACGACGCCATCGCCCTGGCGTCATGCCGAGCACGTCACGAAACGCTTTGCCGAATGCCGCTTCCGACCGATAGCCAACGGCCTCTCCGATCGCGGCCTGCCCGCTCCCCGAGTCCCTCAACAGTGCGCATGCGTGCATCATTCGGATCTGCGCGACGAACGCACCGACGCTCATCCCAGCCTTCTCGCGAAAATGCCGCGCATACGTTGCGCGCGACATCGCTGCGACATTGCCAAGCGACGCAACGGTCCACGGATGCGCCGGTGCCTGCAACATAGCTCGAATCGACGGCCCGAGCCGCGCGTCGACCGCGACTGCGAGCCACCCTGATAGCATCTGCGTATCCTGGCCATATGCGCGCAGCGCATACGTGAGCAGAGCCTGCCCAAGCGCATCGACAATCGCACGGGCGCCCGGCTGCTCTCTCGACATCTCGGAGCGCAGCAAGCCCATGAGCATTTGCAGCGGCTCGAGCCCCGACGACTCACACAACCCTATGTGCATCACCCTCGGCAGGGCACGCAACATCAAGTCACCGGCGCCGCGACCAAAGACAAGCCGGCCGCACAGCATGTCCACGTTCGCGCTGTCTACGTCACCGATGTTCGATTGAACCGGCAGCACCGTGACGTTCGTCGCAGCCAGTTCACGTACTGGCACGGTTACAGCGCCGCGCGCGCCAATCGCATCCAGGATTTCGTACGCGCCGCCACCAGGCAACAGCAAGAGATCACCCTCCCCGAGCTGCTGAGTGCGGCCGCCTGCAACGCGTAGTCGGCACTGTCCCGAAAGCATGAGATGAAACGCCACCTCACTGGGCGGCGGCGCGTCATACGCAATCGTAAACGTACCGTCGAGCAGGCAACGCATCTCCAATTCAACTCGGCTGCAGCCCAACGACAGCAATTGGCTCAACGCATCCATTAGACAACTACGCAAAATCGTCACTTTAGCTCATCAAAGCCATCCGCGCGGACATTCAAGAAATTCACCCATCATCGACGTAGGATCCCAATAATCGTCACCGTTTGGGAAGTGGAGACGTCACGCGTCGGTTATGACCAACAAAGAGCTGCGGAATTCTCGTGAACTCACGAGGTTGTTCGCCGCACACTAAAGCTATCACCCGCACGCCGTCACGAATGGCATCGGTAACCACTCAGATTCGCGCAGGGACGCCTGGACAGGTTTGCCACGCACGCTCGAGGCTGAAACCCTACGGCACCGTTGCAGACGCGGAATCCACAATTCGGCCTTCGACGTCAGCGTCCCGACTATGTTCTTGGCCAGCCGAATGACGCGACCTGCCCGGAGCTTTTCGCAAGCCAGCGTCGATCCAAAATCGACGTGGCAATCGCGTGCGACCAAAAGTACCCGGTCGACAGTCCAGCTTCCAACCGATTATTGCTGGGCTTCGCAAGTCGAGTCGAAATTCACGGATCGATTACTGTTGCACACGCGTCCGTCGGCGCCGCAGCCACGTGCCCCACGACCGGCACGATCTTTATTCCTGCCGACGCGATACGACACGGCGCTGCAGCCAGACCGCATCCGCCAAGGACGATACAGCCAGCAACACACGCAGCACGAATGAACCACTTCATATACGCCTCCTGATAGCGATCAGCACACAATCCGAACCCGCCGTGACTTGATCAGCCTGCGTTCAGACAAGTCATGGTAGCATACAAACCGTCTAGACGGTTTGTATGCTACCATGACTTGTAAATCGAATTCGCCGACGTGACAACTTGCGCAGCTCGATTGATCGCTCAACGCGTAACGAACACTCCGGAGCCCGGTGTGTCGTTGTCTCGGCACAATCAACGAGCAAATGACGACATCCATCGATGCGAGCGCAGCAGACCGTACTCCCTTCTTTCACTCATCAAACGGCAATCATGCGCCACCTAACCGCCCCCAACCGAGTCCCAAGATTTTCAATCAGAACGTTGCTTTTGCTTGCAGCACCACTTGCTGCATCGCTCGTGAGCGTCCTCGTCATCGTGACGGTATTTTCGACCGACGTTCCTTACCTGACGAACGGCTTCTGAAACGGCTCCAGATGAAAATCTCATACTTCATACCGATCGTATCGTGCATGGCTGCGATCAGTTTCACTTCGACAACACATGCTCAGTTTCGCGGCCTCGACGATTTGAATCGATTTGGCGAGAAGCGCACCATGTGCCGTCAAGCGCTCCGGTCATCAGGCATGGAGGATGATATGGATCAACGTATCCGCGATCTTGTCAGGAAATCGTACGACAGCGTCGGCCGCAAGCGCGGGCCGGCCGGATCGCCGGATGCCAGCACCTATCGTGAGATGCTCGAAGACTCCGTCAACGATCTCAGGGATCCTGTGCTCAAGCAGTTGACAGATAGCTGCGCAAGCAATTTCACGATCAGCGAACTCCATGGCGTTAACGATTTTTATATGAGCGCAGCCGGGCAAGCATGGCTTCGCAAAGGTCGAACCACCATCATGCCAGAGATGGACAGAGCAATCTCCATCGTTCAGCCTCGGATCAATGAAATTGCGGAAAGTCGATACTGAGGAAGCGTCACTGAACGACGCTCGTGTTACCGGCGGGAATCCATGCCCGCCCATGAAGATGCTTCGCTGGCGGCCGGCAAGTCGCCACACCAACCGCCCTTTCCGCAACGACGTTTGATTTTTCTAATGTTCGCTGCTGCGCGTCCATTGAACAAACCATGCAACTCTGGCAGGTTCACTGCGTCGCCTGCAGTCGACATAGGTACGTGCACGATCATCGAGACAGGTCTTGGATGTCGGCCTGGAAGACCAGCACGAGTGTCAGATAGACGAGCGATGCGAAGACGCCGGCCATCGTACCGAAAATGTCCCGGGCAAGGGCGCCACGCATCAAGTAAGCGGGAATCCCGATCGCCATATAAGCGACCAGGAACACGATCGCGATCATAAGCGGTGGTGGCATCTCAAGAATGAGATAGGCAATTTCGCGCATATTCCTGGCTTCTCGTCAATATCGGTCAGTTCATCTCGGATGTCTCGACATCGACCCGCCGCGTCGCAGCGAGTGCGACATCACCGTCTTCACCGGAGTTGGGCAACGAGCGCGTCTGCGCCCTTGTCGATGCCAGTCCGAGCGGCACTGAGCGAACCGAATGCAGCCGGCAGGTTCATGGCGTTCGGATATTGCTTTGTCACATATGCACTTAGCAGTCGACCGCTCAAGCTGTCGTAGACTTCGACGGCGTATGAAACCGAACCGCTGAACGCTCCCTTGCCACCCCGAATTGCCTGCGCGCCGTTATAGAGATTGCCGGCGATATCGAAATGCATGGCTTGTCCGACAATCGCCGTGGTTTTCTCCGCGCCAGTCAGAGTGAGCCTTACGCGCAGTGTCGCAGGGGATGGCTTCGACGCGACTTGGAAGCGCTTTGCGAGTTTGTCGGCGAACACCCTCCCCATGTAATCGGCAAGCGCCGTCTTGTCCTCGCCGTTCAAGTCGCCGAACTGATTGTCCTGACCGGCATATACGACGACCGGATCCACGATCACCTGCCGGTATTGCGACCAGTCCACGCGTGCCGCGTATCGGTACGGCACCTTTGCGGCGTCACCGCCGCGGTTCTGTGTCAGCTGTAGCGAGGAGGCAATGCCCGAATAGGCAACGGGCTGCACACCGGCGCATGCGGCCAACGTCACCATCGTGACGCCGGAAAAGATGAAAGAGCCAAATTTAGGTGTGAGCATGTCGGATTCCATGGAAGGCGCTCGGCCGGCACTAGAGGTGAAATTGCGAAAGGGTTGACGCAAGGGAAGCGTAGCATCGTCCTTGCCATATGTAAACCGTCTGCCCGGTTTGTTTTTTGAAAAGAAATCGCCAAGGTACAATGGGGGGTTGCGGCCGAGAGCATCATCTCGAGTTCGCCTGGACCTACCGCCACATCACCGCGCACAAGCGCGACACCATCGCGAATATTAAATGGACAACCAGACTCGCTCGGAAATATCCCGCAAGAAGGCAATCGATGCAGCACTCAGCATCCTCACTCGCGACGGCGTGGGAGGCTTGACGTTCGACGCGCTCTCGCGCGAGAGCGGCATCAGCAAGGGGGGGTTGTTGCATCAGTTTCGTACCAAGCAGGGTGTGCTCCAGGCGTTACTCGAATTCCAGCAGCAGCAATTCGAACAGTTCGGGCGCGATTACCTCGTCAAGGAAGGAGCGTCGAAGGTCGAGCCGACGCTCGCGGCCCAGATCGCGATTTTTCGGGAAGCCATCAATCAACCGAATTCGGTCGCACGCGCGGTGCTGGCGGCAATCATCGAAAGTCCGGAATTGCTAGAGGGCCGAAACAACGTTGATGCCGACAAGCTGAAAACAATGGACAAGGAGGCTGACGATTTCGAACTCTCGCTTCTGCGTTACTTCGCGGCGAGTGGCATCGCGTTCAATGTGCTGCTTGGCGTGACACCGCTAACAGGGGCCATGCGAAATCGACTATTCACTCGCCTGCTGAACGAAGAAAGCTGGCAAACCAAGACGGTCAAGCGCAAACCTAGGTAATCGTTTGCTCTTTCGTCGCGGTTGAAGTTCGTAAATTCTGCCAATGGCGCCAATCGTGTCCGCTTATTCTGCTAACGTACCGTCCTGCTCGCTCATTTCCCAGAGCATTGGAACGCTGACCTGATATCGCGCAGCAACACGAACTGGAGTTGACCCTGTAGTTCCGGGCACGGCGTCACACTAAGGTTGCTGAATCCAGCGAGCGCCGGAACTCGCGAGGCGGGCGATATTTCAGCGCGCTATGGGGATGCTTCTCGTTGTAATGCTCGAACGCGATGGCCAGGTTGCGTGCAGCAGTCGCCGCATCCGACTTCGGCATGAAGGCGACGTAGTCGCGCTTCATCGTTTTCACGAAGCTCCCAGCCATCCCGTTACTTTGCGGGCTGCACACCGGCGTGGTCAATGGCTTCAGGCCGATGGCTGCTGCGAACCGGCGCGTATCGTCGGCCGTGTAGCCCGAACCGTTGTCGCTCAGCCACTCGATTTCGGACGGTGTATGCGGTCCGTTGCCAAACCGGTTTTCCACTGCAGCCAGCATCACGTCGCGAACGATGTCGCCGCTATGGCCTGCCCTCGTGACCGCCCAACTCATCGCTCCACGGTCGCAGCAATCCAGCGCAATCGTCACGCGCAGCGGTTCTCCGTTGTCGCAGCGGAACTCGAAGCCGTCCGAGCACCATCGCTGATTGCTGCGCGCCACGGCCACCTTGCCGTCATGTCGACGTTGCGGCCGAGGCGGATTCGGTCGGCGCTGCATCAGCAGCCCGTGCGTGCGCATGACGCGATGGATGCGCTTAGCGTTGAACGGGACCAGTCCAAGCGCAACGCGCTCGTTACGCAACGTGCCCCAAACCCGCCGATAGCCATAGCTGGGCAAATCGCCGACGACCCGGCGGATTTCCTCGACCACGACCGCATCGTCGGTCTGCCTCGATTGACGGCCATCGCGCCACGTCGTCGGACGCGACAGTCGTGCCGATACGTTCGAGCGCGACACGCCGAGAACTTCACAACCCAGTTTCACTGGTCGTCTATATGAACGTCTCCCGTTTGTGCAGGTTTTCTTGTGCGTTGACGGACAGGATGGGTTGCAGCTCTATATCCGGCCTTCTTGCAGCCGGTACTCCCGCTGCGGGCCCCGATGAAATCCGCTGACTCGTGCCTCATTCCTCCGGCGAGCTCGAGACTCTACGACCAGTTCAGGCTTGGCGAGTCACGGTCTTACCTGGTTCGTCATCACACGCAAAACGCCTGCGCAACCTTTCGACAGTTCTCCCCTCTGCAGAACGTTGATCTTCTACGCGGCAAAGCCCATCATGCCGGCTTTGCACTCACGTAGGTCTTCTCGTACGGCTTTTCGTGTGCAAGAACGGCCCAAATCGTTCGTGCCATCTTGTTAGCCAACGCAACGATCACCACATTCGGTGGCCGACGCTTTCTGATTTGCTCAATCCATGGTCCGGGATCTTTTGCGTTTGCCAACACACTGCGCGCACCGTGAATCAGCAACGTGCGCAGATACGTGTCGCCGCGCTTGCTGATGCCCTGCAGATTGACCTTGCCTCCCGACCCTGACTGCTTCGGTACCAATCCGATGTATGCCGCGAATTCCCGCCCAGATCTAAACACCTTCGCGTCTCCCATCGTTGCCACCGCCGCGGTGGCCGTGAGCAATCCGATTCCTGGTATCGCAGCGATAGTCGCGCACGCCCGATCTTGCTTCATCCATGTTCTCAGCCGCCTCTCGATTGTCGCGATCTGTTCGTCCAGCTTCGCCAGACCATTCCACTGCTCACGTAGCGTGTCGATCAGCATCGCCGGTAGGCGCTCAGCGAGCCGCTCCAGCACTCCAGATATCCCTTTATCGAGCGCCGCACGGCTCGTGCCCATTACTTCACCGTATTCGGTCAACAAACCGCGCAGCGCGTTGATCTGCATGGTCCGGACCTTCACCAGTTGCTGGCGCATTCGGTGCATCGCCAGTACGGCTTGTTGATCCTCGGTCTTTACCGCGACTGCTTTGCATGGCTGCTGCACTGCGAGCCATATTGCTCTCGCATCCGCTGCGTCGTTCTTGTTGCCGATGTTGAACGCCTTGACGAAGCGCGCCGGCATCAACTTAACCTGATGCCCCATCTTCTCCAACTCGCGTGCCCAGTGCTGTGAGCCGCCACATGCCTCCATGCCGATCAGACATGGCGTCCGGTTTGCAAAATACTCGAGGAATCCGGCGCGCTTGATTGCCTTATTCACAACCTCACCCGTTTCCATATTCACGTGGTGGACCTGAAACAGAGACTTTGCGATGTCAATCCCAACTGGCGTAAGCTTCATGAGGATCCTCCGGTTTGCCTGTGAAGACCTCAATGATCTTCCTCTTGGACACTCTGATGCCGTCGGCCCGTGAGGATCCACCTTCCTGAGCCTCCCACGCTCGTGGATCGCGAGGGTGGGAGACGTTCATTTCATTCCTCCGGCAGCGAGGGCGAGTGCGCTATCCATTAATAGGATGGTCCGCCCCTCCCGCAGTCGCATAATCGGCGGTGACACGTACAACTTCCGACGAGGTGTGTCATGAGTCAGCCTGTCAAACCTGTCGTGGTTCGCATGGGCATCGACATCGGCAAATCAGCGTTTCACGTCGTCGGACTCGATTTCGCTGGCAAGCCGGTGTTCAGAAACCGCTTCACTCGCGAAAGCCTCATCGAATTTCTCGCCCGTGCGTCACCAACAGTTGTCGGGATGGAGGCCTGCCCTGGCAGTAACTGGCTTGCTCGTAAGGCCGCCCTCTCCGGTCACGAGGTCCGGATAGTCCCCGCGCAGTTCGACAAACCGTTCGTCAAGTCCAACAAGACGGACATGATCGACGCAGAGACGATCGCCGAAGCAATCTCCCGTCCTACCATGCGCTTCGCACAGCCGAAGACAGAGGCCCAGCTCGATTTACAAGCGCTACACCGTGTCCGGCAACGGCTCGTTTCCAACAAGACGCCCGTCATCAATCAGGCCCGTGCTTTTCTACTCGAATATGGTCTCACCATCAGTGTCGGCGCCGCATACTTCGTCCGTGACATGCCATCGATTCTCTCAGATGACCAAAACGGACTGACTCCGTCGATGCGCCGCCTGCTCGAGGAGCTATGGCAGGAATATCGTTCCATCGAGGCACGTCTGCTGCAACTTCGGCAGCAAATCGAATCTATTGCCAGCGCCGACGATGCTGCTACCCGACTGACATCAGTGCCGGGTATCGGCCAACTCACAGCGACGGCCATTACTGCTTTCGCCGGGACAGGCACTCAATTCAAATCCGGTCGGCATCTGGCTGCCTGGCTTGGGCTTGTGCCGAAGAAATTCTCGACGGGTGGCAAACAGTGCTTGCTCGGAATCAGTAAGCGCGGCAATCCCTATTTGCGCAAGCTGCTTGTGCACGGCGCTCGTTCCTGCGTGCTGCATCTCGATCGAACAAAAGATCATCTCGGCGCCTGGATAGCCCGAATGGAAGCACGGGGCATACATCGCAACCAGATCATCGTCGCTTTGGCCAACAAGCTCGCAAGAATTTCGTGGGCCGTGCTGACCCGCCAAGGTGCGTTCTATCTTAGGCAACCGAAACAGCAGTAGGAGGTAATGAACACCCTTCCAAGTTTGCAGGCTGATACCTGATGACGAAACTGTGCTACGGCGTTCGGTAAACCCGGGACAAAAAAGCGGTCCTTGAGGTCAGTCCATTTATTGGGAACCGAGCGCGCATATCCCAACATGGCCTTGCCGCCAAAAGCGGCTGACTGGCGAGAGGCCGGATACATTTACGCAAACTGCTTCGTCACACAGAACCCGCTTGCAAAACCGGGGCGGACCATACATTTTTGCCCGGCCGTACTCGACTGCTTCTCGGAGAATCTCGTTCTCCATAGTCTTCTTGCCGAGCATCCGTTGCAGCTCGCGAATCTGCTTGAGCACATCGGCCCGCTCCGATGCCGGAACCACTTCCTCGCCAGCCTTGACTGCTGACAGGCTCCCGTCCTGGTACAGCTTGCGCCGATGGAACAGCTGGTTCGGGTTCACGCCGTGCTGGCGCGCGACTATCGAAACCGACTTCCCCGGCTCGAAGTTCTCGCGCACCATCGCCAGCTTCTGCTCCGCCGTCCAGCGCCGCCGACGCTCTGGGCCCGTCAACACTTCCATCACTTCCTGCCTGGTGTTAGTCAAAAACACAGTCTTATGCCTACCCGCTAGTTTAAGCGAGAGGCTACGTCCGGTGTTTCAGGGGGCTGCTCCAAACAGATAACGGCAGAGCGCGTTATGCAACGAGGGCAATACAGCAAAGACGCTAGTGAGGACGAGGATCTGCATCAACTGGGTTGACCACTCGCCGACAAACCGTGTATGGGCGCTAAACACAAACGTGATGGGATTGGCAGTCGCCTCATGCTTAACGTTCTGACCTGAATAGGCGAGGGAAACTTCACGGTAATGCCAACTTCGCCCATCTGAAGACACTACCTGGCATTGGCTCGGTAATCGCCATGACTATCCTCGCCGCGGTCGGCGACCTGCACCGCGTCGGTCACCGTCATCTACTGTACGAAGTACTAAGGAAAGTAAGGTCCAGCACACACCCACTTATTGCTCGCGCAAGATCCGGTAAGGCCGGCGCCACAGCAGACCCTCATCGCACTGGCAGGGCGATGCAGCGACGTCCTATTCGCCGTGCTTCGTGATGGCACCATTTACCAACCCAAGTCAGCACCTAACGCTTGACGAGAGACATAGGGGCACCTCGACGAGCTAGAGAAGAACGCTAGCCTGAAAGCCGCCACCCCGTTGACAATCACGCACACTGGCGTCCCCCTTGCCTTGGGGCGAGCCATTGTGCGCCCCGCTTTGAACACACTGATAAGGATATTTACAAAATCCTTAATGTTGGAGTTTTCTTGCAATTTTTGACATAAAACATCATTTTTATACTCATTAATCCCACATTTTTTGGACTTTTCTTCCAATTCCCTGCTTCCAGCTGATGCCACTGCGCCCCCATGTGCAGGTGGCACGACGAACAGCGCCGGGGCTTAGTCAATGCCTCGTGCTGAATTTTTTCTGGTTATCATCTTCGCCAGATTCAATTGGAGTATGCAACAGTGTCCGAGACGTTCTTGGTTGCGCACGGTAGCCAACGCCGCCTCTAGTCCTGCCAGCAGCAAGTTTGCTTTGGCTGCAGCCGGGTTCGGATTCTTGAACGGACATATTGGTTAGATCATGAACCTGCACGCTGAAACACGGTGCTTCTCGGATGTGTTCCTCCATTCCCAGGCGATCGTGAACTGGTCGCAGCACTACGATCAGATCAGTCCCGGCACCGCCACGACGTCGCTGCGCCAGGTTGCCGGCCAGCGCTTTCACGTCTTTCGCGAACGCATCAACCAGCGCGTCATGCAACACGGGATGGCGCCGCGCGACCGCCTCTGCTTCGCGCTGCCGATCGCCAGCTCGGTCGCGCCGGTGGTCCAGGGGCGCACCGTCGAGCGCCCGAGCCTGCTAACCTTGCGCGGCGGCGAGGAGTTCGTCGCCCATCTTCCTTGCGATACCGAAGTGCTCGCGTTCACGATCGATCGCACGCTCACGGCCGATCGCGCACTCGACGAACTCGCGAACCTACCCGCGCGCGTGCTGAAGCAGCCGGTGCTGCCCATCTCGCCCGCGCGTTACGGCCATGCGTTGGATGGCCTCGAGCGCGTGCTCTGCCAGGCGCTCGACAGCGGTTCGCTCACGGCGCGCGATGCGTTCGACGAACGCGTGCTCGCGCACAGCGTCGTCGGCATCCTGCTCGACCTCGTGCAGTCCGATGAATCGGATGCCGGTGCGCTGCCGTCGGCATCAACGCAAAGCTACATCGTTCGCCGCAGCCAGGAAATCGCGCTGGAAAGCGACGACGTGCCGACGGTCATCGATCTCTGTTATCACCTTCGAATCAGCCGCCGTACGCTGCAATACAGCTTCCAGAACGTCGTCGGCACCACGCCGACGGCCTACCTCCGCTCGATCCGGCTGAACGCGGTGCGACGCTTCCTGATGACGACACCCGAGACGATGCGGATCGGCGACGCGGCGGCGCAATTCGGCTTTTGCCACTTCGGGCGCTTCTCCGCGTACTACCAGCAACATTTCCACGAGCTGCCGTCGCACACGCCGCGCTTGAGCTGAGGCCGCGCATCCGCGGCGCGGTGTGCCGCTGCGTCGCATCCGGGTAATCCCCTGCCGCCCGGCGCGCGCGGATTGCCGATAACGGACAACGTCCGCTTTTTCGGCACCGTAAATTTTGTCGTCGACCCGCTCGAGCGCTCCGTGCGCGACACCGGGCGGCCGTCGAAGCGCATACCTGTGTCGTCGGCGGACGGCAGCCTTCGCTGCCGGATCGTCAGGATCGGCCCGCGACGCAGGGACATTGATCAGGCATGCCGGTATCGACTCCTGACGGACGATCCGGTCAGCAGGACTACCCATGAACGAACTGTCATCCCGGTCCGAAGCAGGGCTCAGCAAAAACGCCGTCGGACTTTCACATATCGTCTTCTTCGTCGTCGCCGCGGCCGCGCCGCTCACCGCGATGGTCGGCGCGACGCCCGCGGCATTCTCGCTCGGCAACGGCCCCGGCGTGCCCGGCGTATTCGTGCTGGCGGGCGTGATGTACCTGATCTTCAGCATCGGCTACGCAGCGATGAGCCGGCACATCTCCAACGCGGGCGCGTTCTATGCGTATATCGCGAACGGGCTCGGGCGCCCGGTCGGCGTGGGCGGCGCGTTCGTCGCGATCGTCGCGTACAACGCCGTGCAGATCGCGATCTACTGCATGTTCGGCTTCTTCCTGAACAATGGCGTCCAGCAGCACTACGGCATCGACGTTCCGTGGTGGGCGTTCGCGCTGGCCTGCGTCGTCGCCGTGCACTTCTGCGGCGCGCGGCACATCGAGTTCAGCGGGCGGCTGCTCGGCATGCTGATGATCGGCGAGATCGCGATCGTGATGCTGCTCGATCTCGCGATCGTCGTGCACGGCGCGAGCGCCGGCGGCTTCAGCGCGAAGCCGTTCAGCCCCGCGATGGTGTTCACGCCCGGGCTCGGCACCGCGCTCGTGTTCGTCCTCGGCTCGTACATGGGCTTCGAGGCGACGGCGATCTTCTCCGAGGAAGCCCGCGACCCGAAACGCACGATCCCGCGCGCCACATACCTGGCCGTGATCCTGATCATGGTGTTCTATGCGCTGTCGTCGTGGGCGATCGTCGAGGCGTGGGGCGAAGGGCAGATCACCGCACAAGCGACTCGCGATCCGGCCAATCTGTGGTTTGCCGTCAGCGGCCGGCTGCTCGGCGGCATCGCGACGGACGCGATGAACGTGCTGCTCGTCACGAGCCTGTTCGCGGCCATCCTGTCGTTCCACAATACGATCACGCGCTATTTCTACGCGATGGGCCGCGAACGCGTGCTGTGGCGCAAGCTCGGCCATACGTGCCCCGTGCATCGCTGCCCCGACGTCGCCGGGAAAGTGCAGACGCTGATCGCGCTCGCGGCGATCGCCGGCTCCGCCGCCTTCCGCCTCGATCCGTTCGCGGTCGTGTTCTCGTGGATGAGCGCGCTGGCCACGATCGGCATCATCGCGGTGCAGATCCTCGTCGCTGCCTCGGTCATCGCGTTCTTCGCGCGAGATCACCGCGACGCCAGCCTCGTGCACCGCCTGATCGCGCCGCTCGTCAGCGTGATCGCGCTCGGCGCATGCCTCGTGCTGGTCGTGCGCAACCTGTCCGTGCTGAGCGGATCGGATTCGACCTTCGTCGCGATGTTTCCGTACTTCCTGCTTGCCATCGGCGTGCTCGGCATCCGCGCCGCGCTGCGTTTGAAGCGCAGCGATCCCGACCTGTACCGCGAACTCGGACGCGCCGTCCAGTAGCCGCCACCCGGCCGGTGCCGCGCGCGGCACCGCCATCGCCTTGCTCCGCCCCTGACGCTTTGCCGCTGCCGGCGCGCCTTTGCACGGGTATTCCCTATCCCGATCGCGCGGCAACGATTGCCGATAGCGGACAAGGCCCGCCATTTCATCGACATACAGTGGATCCGACGTTGAAGCCGGGCCGTGACAGCCACCATCGCCTCGACCGGCCCGGCCCGACGATTCGCCCTTGGGAATTACGGACACCATGATGAAAATTCAGAACCTGATCGGCGGCCGGCATTGCGATGCGTCTGCCGGCCGCACCTTCGAAAAGCTGGCGCCGGCGACCGGCGACTATGTCGCCGCCGTGCCCGCGTCGAGCGCCGAAGACGTCGATCGCGCGGTGCGCGCCGCACACGGCGCACTGCACGACGACGCATGGGCGCGCGCGGGCGGATCGGCCCGGGCCCGCTGGCTGCTTCGGCTGGCGGACCTGGTCGAGCGCGACAGCGATGCGCTGGCCGAACTCCTGGCCGCCGAACAAGGCCGTCCGCTTGCCGAGATGCGCATGATGGACCTCCCGATGAGCATCGACACGCTGCGCTACTTCGCCGGCTGGGCCGACAAGCTCGAGGGCCGCACGATTCCGACCGACGGCTTCATGGGCCGCCCGACGCTCAGCTACACGCGCCGGGCGCCGGTGGGTGTCGCCGCTCAGATCATCCCGTGGAACGCGCCGCTGATGATCGCCGTGTGGAAACTTGCACCGGCGCTCGCGGCCGGCTGCCCGGTGGTCATCAAGCCGTCGGAGGACACGCCGCTGGCGCTGTCGCGGCTCGGCGAACTCGTCTGCGAAGCCGGCCTGCCCGCCGGGGTCGTGAACATCGTCCACGGCATCGGTTCGGAAGTCGGCGCCGCGCTGGTCACGCACCCGCTCGTGAGCAAGATCAGCTTCACCGGCAGCACCGAAGTCGGCCGTGCGATCGCGGGCGCAGCAGCCAAGACCTTCAAGCGCGTCACGCTCGAACTCGGCGGCAAGGCCGCGCAGATCGTGTTCGCGGATGCCGATCTCGACCGCGCGATCCCGTCGCTGATGGCCGGCATGTTCGCGAACCAGGGGCAGACATGCGCGGCCGGCTCGCGCGTGCTCGCGCACCGCTCGATCGCCGGTGCACTCGAAGAGCGCCTCGCCGACGCCACCCGCGCGATCCGCGTCGGCCCGCCGTCGGAGCCCGGCGTGCAAATGGGCGCGCTCATCAACCCGCGCCACCTCGCGCGCGTGCGTGCGCACGTCGAAGGCGCGCTCGCCGAAGGCGCGATCCTGCTCGCCGGCGACGAACAGGTGCCGCCGCGCGGCTGCTTCATGCGCCCGACGATTCTCGGCGGCGTGCATCCGGACATGCGGATCGCCCGTGAAGAAGTGTTCGGCCCGGTCGGCATGGTCATGCCGTTCGACACCGAGGACGACGCGGTCCGCATCGCCAACGACACGCCGTTCGGCCTGTCCGCGTCGGTCTGGACGCAGGACGTCGGCACCGCGCACCGCGTCGCCGAGCGGCTCGACGTCGGCGCCGTCGCGATCAATGCATGGAGCCCGATCGACGCACGCCTGCCGTGGGGCGGCACCAAGCAGAGCGGGATCGGCCGCGACCTGTCGAAGGCCGCGCTCGATTCGTACCTCGAGGAAAAGATCATCACCGCAGCCCTGTGATCCCGCGGCGCACGTCGCGCCGCACTGTGTTCAAGCACTTCGTGAGAGAACTACCATGGACTACCAAAAGCGACAAAAGCGATTCTGGCACCCGATGAGCTCGGCGGCCGCCGGCCATACAACCCCCACCGTGATCATCGAGCGCGGCGACGGCAACTACGTGTACGACGTCGAGGGCCACCGCATGCTCGACGGCGTCGGCGGGCTGTGGAACGTCAACGTCGGCCACAACCGGCCGGAAGTGAAGGCCGCGATCGCCCGCCAGATGGACGAGCTTTCCTACTACCAGACCTTCGACGGCGTCGCCCATCCGCGCGTGTACGACCTGGCCGACCGCCTGTGCGCGATGTTCGCGCAGGAGGACATGCAGCGGGTGATGTTCGGCAGCGGCGGTTCCGACGCGGTCGAGACCGCGCTCAAGATGGCGCGCCAGTACTGGGTCGCCGCGGGCGAGCCGTCGCGCACGAAATTCCTGTCGCTGCGCAACGGTTATCACGGCGTGCACGTCGGCGGCACGTCGATCGGCGGCAACGGTGTCTACCATTACAATCACGGCCCGCTGCTGCCCGGCTGCGTGCTGCTCGACACCCCGTGGCTCTATCGCAACCCGTGGAACTGCGACGATCCGCTGCAACTCGTCGAGCATTGCATCCGGCAGCTCGAGGAAACGATCGCGTTCCATGGCCCGCAGACCATCGCCGCGTTCGTCGCCGAACCGGTGCAGGGCGCGGGCGGCCTGATCGTCCCGCCCGCCGACTACTGGGCGCGCGTGCGCGCCGTGTGCGACCGCAACGGCATCCTGCTGATCGCCGACGAGGTGGTCACCGGTTTCGGCCGCACCGGCAGCCTGCTCGGCAGCCGCGGCTGGGGCGTCACCGCCGACATCCTGTGCGTCGCCAAGGGCATTTCCGCCGGCTACGTGCCGCTCGGCGCGACGCTGTACAACGGCCGCATCGCGCAGGCGATCGAACATGGCGCGGGCTTCTCGCACATGGTCATGCACGGCTATACGTACAGCGGCCATCCGCTCGCGTGCGCCGCGTCGCTCGCGGTGCTCGACATCGTCGAAGCCGAGGATCTGCCGGGCAATGCGGCACGGGTGGGCCAGCGCCTGCTCGAGCATCTGCTGCCGCTGAAGGCCGATTTCGAGACCGTCGGCGACGTCCGCGGCAAGGGGCTGATGCTGGCGCTCGATCTCGTGACCGACAAGGCCAGCCGCACGCCGCTCGATCCGGGCAAGGGCTTCGCCGCGCGCGTGGCCGATGCCGCGCGCAAGCGCGGCGTCCTGGTCCGCGCGATCGCCAACAAGGTCGTGATGTCGCCGCCGCTGACGCTCAAGCAGGACGAGGCCGACTTCATCGCGGTAACGCTGCGCGAGGCGCTGCAGGAGTGCTGCGCGGATTCGCAATCGATCGCCTGAGCGCACGGACAGACGGGCGCACGGACTTTTCGTCGAAGGTTCGTGCGCCGCGATCCGGCCTCGGTTCGACGAAGATCGCCGCGGGACGTCGAAGTCGACGATCGGCATCCCGCCTGTCGCAATTTCGCTTTCAAGGAACACAAGCCAAATGGAAAACCAGGCCATTGCATTCACGATCGAGAAATACCCGCTCGCGCTTCGGCTGCTTCACTGGGTCAGGGCGATCCTGATCGGCGCGCAGCTGTGGACCGGATGGACCATGGTCCGGCTCGACGACAACCTGCCGGCCAAGTTCGACTGGTACTACCCGACCCACAAGGAGTTCGGCGTGCTCACGCTGCTGGTGGTGCTGACGCAGCTGGCGATTCGCTCGATGAAGCCGCTGCCGCCGCTGCCGTCGAGCCTGCCGAGGCTGGACCGGAAGCTCGCCAAGATCGCGCACTACCTGCTGTATGCGCTGGCGATCATCGTGCCGCTGATGGGTTATTCGATGTCCAGCACGTATACGCAAAGCGACGGCGTGCCGTTCTTCTTTTTCCGCGTGCCCGAGCTGCTGCCGAAGAACGACCACTGGTTCGAGGCATTCCAGTGGCTGCACAAGACGCTGGCCTACACGCTGCTTGCGCTCGTCGTCCTGCATATCCTCGCCGCGCTGAAACACCGGTTCTTCGACTCGAACCGCGAAAACGACGTGTTGCGGCGCATGCTGTAACGCTGCGCCAATACAGGGCCGCGGTCCCGGCGACGCTCCGCGTTCGGGGCGCTCGACCACGGCGGCCCGGTTTCTTTCATTTCCAATATTTCGTTTTACTAACTACAGACGGGCCGTTTCGAGCGTCCGGTGTTCCCGCACGCCATCGAAAGCGGCACCGCACGGCCCTACCGGCCCTCACCTGGAGATCGACGATGAAGAAGATGATTGCGGCCGTATCGGCCGCCGGCGCGATGGGCTTCAGCCTGACGGCGCACGCGCAGAGTACCGTGACGCTTTACGGGTTGATCGACGAAGGCATCAATTTCACGAGCAACGCGGGCGGCAGCAAGGCCTACCAGATGGTCAGCGGCGACACCGTCGGCAGCAACTGGGGGCTGAAAGGCACGGAAGACCTCGGCGGCGGGCTGAGGGCGCTGTTCCAGCTCGAAAACGGCTTCAACGCGAGCACGGGCGCGCTCGGCGTGACGTCGCGGATGTTCGGCAGGCAGGCGTATGTCGGGCTCGATTCCGACCGGTTCGGCACGCTCACGTTCGGCCGCCAGTACGATCCCACGCTCGACATGTGGAGCACCTTCACGGCCACCGGAAACTGGCTTGGCGACTTCGGCGCGCACCCGTACGACAACGACAATGCCGACTGGGACTACCGCATCCAGAACAGCGTCAAGTACGTGTCGCCCACGTACGCCGGCTTCAAGGGCGAAGTGCTCTACGGCCTGTCGAACCAGGCGGGCGGCTTTGCGCGGAACCGGGTGTACAGCGCCGCGCTGCAGTACCAGATGGGCGCGTTCTCCGCCGCCGTCGCGTACCTGAAGGCGAACAACGGCGGCGCGACCGCGAGCGGCGCATTGTCGAGCGACGATACGGTCTTCAGCGGCCGCTCGCAGCAGACCATCGATGCCGGCGCGTCCTACAAGTTCAGCGACAAGCTGACGCTGTCCGCCGCGTATTCGCACGTCGACGTGTACAGCCCCGAATCGAATATCTACTTCGCGAACCAGCCGTCGGCGGGCTCGCAGAACGCGTGGAAATTCGACAACTTCGAGGTCAACGGCCAGTATTTCTTCCGGCCTGACTGCTGGTTCGGCGCCGCCTATACGTACACGCGCGCGCATGTCGCGACCGCGGCGGGCGATGCGTCGCCGAGCTGGCACCAGGTGTCGATGATGCTCGACTACGACCTCAGCAAGCGGACCTCGACCTACATCCAGGGTGCGTACCAGCATGCGACCGGCAACACCGGCACCGACTTCGACTACGCGCACGTGCTCGGCACCGCCGGGCAATCGTCGGGCCGCAATCAGCTGGCGTTGCGCGTCGGGATGATGCATCGGTTCTGATGGCGGCGGCACACGGGCCGGCGCGCGGCATGCGCGGCAGCTCGTGTTTTCCCGTACCGTCAGAACTGATGCCGCACCCCGACGCGAACCGCGGTCTGCGTCGAGCCGGCCGCCGCCCCGCCGAGCGCGGCTTCCACCTGGGCGTCGTAAGCGCTGTCGTGCCCGCGTGCGAACACCGCGTACAGGCCGGTACGCTTCGACAGCGAATAGTCGGCGCTCAGCGTGACCTGGTTGGCCGAGCCGACGTCGCCGCCGCGCTGCTGGAACTGGAAACCGCCGCCCAGCTGCAACGACGGCGTGAGCGCATAGGTCAGCCCGCCGTCGTAGGTGGTTGCCCGCAGCGGTGCGGCGGCGCCGATCCGTACGTCCGACACCATGCCGAAGACGCGGAACCGGCCGAAGTTGTAGCCGGCCCCGCCCGAGAAGTTGCGAAGATTGCCGCCGGCGGTCACGTCGTGCTGGCCGAAATAAGCGAGCGCGGCGCTGAACGCGCCCTGCGTGTAGGACAGCATCGCGCTCTGCACGCTGCTGCGCGCGACCGTGCCGGGCACGTTGCCGAACCCCCACACGCCGCCGAACGACACGCCGCCGAAGATCGGACTCACGTACTTCACCGCATTGTTCACCTGGACGCCCCACACGCGGTTGTCGAGCGCGCCGCCTGCCGACGCATTCGCCGGCAGCCCCCATGCGAGCAGGCCGGCCGGCGTGTTCGCGCCGACCGCGAAGGCCGGCATCAGATCGCCGACGAAATCGAACTGGCGCCCGAGCGTCACGGTGCCCCAGTCGCCGCCGAGGCCGACGTACGCTTGCGAACTGAATGCGGAGCCCGGCACGGTCAGCGCGCCGTCCGACGTCTGGAACTGGCTTTCGAGCCGGAACACGGCGAAGTTGGCGCCGCCGAGATCCTCCCTGCCCGTCAAGCCCCACACGTCGTTGCGCGCCACGCCCGCCTGCAGCGCGAGCTGACGGCCGCCGCGCGGCGCGGACGCCACGTCGCTCGTATAGGTCACGCCGGTGTCCAGCGAACCGTAGAGCGTCACGCTCGATTGCGCGAACGTCGGTGCAACGGCACCGCAACCGCACAATGCCAACATTCGGAACCACACTTTCATCTGCTTCTCCTCATCAAATTTTTCCGGCCGATGCGCTTGCGAACCGACCGGCATGCAGGTGGCATCGATTCGGCATGATTCGCCGCATCAACATAGGATTCCATATCGATTGAAGGCGGCAGGATTCGCCGTTCCGCTGCCGACCTGCGTCCCGCACTTTCGTTGACGCGAATCCGGTAGCCGCGTGCGCGACTTAAGTTAGACTACGGCCCTGTCGTCGCCGCTGCCGCATTCGTGCCGCAGCCCGGCTGCCCGAACCGCTGCCGATCTTCTCGTTCCATTGCCGCAAGCCGCCTGAATCCCGGATCACGCCATGTCGAGCCTCACCAAAATGCTGTCCATCCTCGACGTCTTCTCTTCGTCCGCGACGTCGATGACGGCCGAGGAGATCGCCGAGCTCATGGGCTTTTCGCGGACCACGTGCTACCGCTACGTGAAGGAACTGGCCTCCGTCGGCCTGCTCGTCAGCAGCAACGGCCGCTATACGCTGGGCCCGCGCATCATCCATCTCGACTACAACATGCGGCAGTCGGACCCGACGCTCACCGCCGCGAAACCCGTGATCCAGAAACTGGTTCAGGTCACCGGCGGCGATGCGCTCGTGTCGACGCTGTTCGACGAGCAGATCATCAACGTGATGCACGAAAGCGGCGCCGAGAACCTGCAACTGGGCTTCGGCCGCGGCCGCATCATGCCGCTGTTCCAGGGCGCGTCGTCGAAAGTGATCGTGGCCGCGATGTCGCGCGCGCGCCTGAAACGCCTGCACGACCGGCACAACACAGAACTCGGCGAGTTCGCGTCCGACTGGACGCAGTTCTGGCGCGCCTGCCAGCAGATCGCCGACGCGGGATACTGGATCTCGCGCGGCGAGCTCGACGAAGGCTTCGTCGGCATCGCCGCACCGATTCGCACCGCCAGCAGCGGCGAAATCAACAGCAGCCTGTCGCTGGTCTTTCGCGCCGAACACTTCGCGCTGTTCGACGAGCACGTGCTCGGCAAGCTCCTGATCGACGCCACCGCCCAGATCGGCGCAGCCACCTGAGCATTCGCGCGGCGTCGCAAACGACGCCGCGCACACCGTCAATTCATCTGCGTGATGAATTTGGTGACCAGGTAACCGTCGAACGTCTCCGTGCCTCCCTCGCTGCCGAAACCGCTGTCCTTCACGCCGCCGAACGGGATCTCCGCCGGACCCATCCCGAAGTGATTGATGTTGACCATGCCGGCTTCGAGCGTGCGGCCGATCCGGTGCGCGTTGCGCGCCGAAGCGGTGAACGCGTAAGACGCGAGGCCGAACGGCAAGCGGTTGGCCTCGGCGATCGCATCGTCGAGTTCGTCGAATGGCACGATCCCGACGATCGGGCCGAACGGCTCGTCGTTCATCAGGCGCGACTCGCGCGCCGGGTCCAGCACGACCGTCGGCGCGAAAAAGTGCCCCGGCCCCGGCAAGCGCGTTCCGCCCGCGGCGATCTCCGCGCCTTTTGCCTTTGCATCGGCGACGAATGCGTCGATCTCGGACACGCGTCGCGCATGCGCGAGCGGCCCCATCGTGGTCCCGTCTTCCAGACCGTAGCCGACGCGGATCGTACCGACCGCGTCGAGATACGCGGCGACGAACCGTTCGAACACCGGGAGCTGCACGAAGAACCGCGTCGGCGATACACACACCTGCCCGGCATTGCGAAACTTGTACGCGGCCAGCATCGTCGCGGCGCGTTCGATGTCCGCGTCCGCGCAGACGAGCACCGGCGCATGCCCGCCCAGCTCCATGGTCATGCGCTTCATGTGCGACGCGGCAAGTGCCGCCAATTGCTTGCCGACCGGCACCGAACCGGTGAACGAGATCTTGCGCACCAGCGGCGACTCGATCAGCCGCGTCGACACTTCGCCCGGCACGCCCCAGACGATATTCAGGCAGCCCGCGGGCAACCCGGCATCGTGGAAGATGTGCGCGAGCGCAACTATCGCGCTCGGCGATTCCTCGGGCCCTTTCAGCACCAGCGTGCACCCCGACGCCAACGCGGCCGCGATCTTGTGCATCGCCTGGCTGAACGGGAAATTCCACGGCGAGAACGCCGCGCACACGCCAATCGGTTCCCGCAGCACCGTCTGCGCGACGTCCGGGGAGCGCGCCGGAATGACGCGGCCGTAAGTGCGACGCCCCTCCTCCGCATGCCATTCGAGCTGTTCGGCGGACGACACGACCTCGGCGATCGCCTCGCGCAGCGGCTTGCCCTGGTCCATCGTGATGTGGCGGCCGATGGCTTCGGCACACTCGCGCACGAGCGCTGCGGCACGACGCAGGATGTCCGAGCGCGCGAGCGGCGACTCGCGCCGCCATGCCGCGAATGCGCGATGCGCAGCGTTCACCGCGGCGTCGATATCGTCCGGTGTCGCATGCGGCAATTCGCCGAGCACGGCGCCGGTTCCCGGATCGAGAACGGGCTGCGTGCGCCGGCCGTCGGCCTGCAGGAACCGGCCATCGATATACAGGTGGAGCGGCGCGTAATCGCGTTGCGCATCAGGTGCCATGCGGGAAGTCAGCGGCGTGAACGGAATCAAGACGGATACCTCGGTAGAGACTGCACGATGGGCGCGGACGGTGCGACGATCGCATCACGCGGCCTGGCTCGGCGCACGCAACAGGCCGCCGATTTCCTGCCGGAGAATCTGGTTTTCCTGCCGGACGAGCAGATGCCGGACCTGGCCGCGAAACGCCTTGAACCCGGGGTCGGCCATCAATACGGCACGGCGCCGCGCGCGATCGTCCAGCGAATCGAACGCCCACAGATAGACGAGTTGGTTCAGCGGCCCGACTTCCGTCGCGAAACAGCCGACCATCGTGCCGAGCGCCTGCTCCTGCGCGGCGCGTCCGCATTCCGCATACAGTCGCAGATATTCGGCGACGCCGCCGGGCACCAGCGTATAGGTGCGTTGCTCAACAAACATGCGCTTCCTCCGGTTGCCGCGGCGCGAACGCCTGAAAGGCCGCGGTCACGCGGGCCATGCCCACCGCATCCGTCTGCGCCGCCACGTAGCGATCGGGGCGCACCACCACGAGCGGGCCGGCATGCCGGTCGAACCAGTCCGCCAGCGCGTTGTCGACGTCCTCGACGCACGTGCTGCCGTGGGCGCTGGCCATTCGCCGTTCGCGGCCCGTCCCGCTGCGCGAGCGGCTGACCTGAACGAACGTCGCGCCCAGCGACACCCAGTACGCGCGATCGTCGTCGCTCAGGCACGCCTGCGGATCGCATTGCCAGCCGACGATCGAGAACCACGGGCCAAGCACGTCATCGAGCTTGCGGCGCACGCCGTCGGCCGTTTCGACGTCGGGCTGCGCGATCATCCTGCCGGCTGCGTCGTCCGGCGCCCCCGGCAACACGACGCCCCGCGTGTAGCTCGGCATCGGCTTGAAGCGCATCTGCAGGATGTAGTCCTTCAGGCCCGGCGCATACCGTGCGAGCCCGAGGAAACAATCGCGCAGGAACGCGACGAGCCGGTTGGTCGGCATCAGCATCGCGCCGAACGTGTCCGCGAGGTCGATCATCGCCCTCGCGTGATCGCGCCGCTCCGATTCGTACGTCGAGATCACGCCGGGGTGCAGCACGCCTTTGACGACGCCCGCCAGCTTCCACGCGAGATTGCCCACGTCGCGCAAGCCTGCGTTCAGGCCCTGGCCGATCCACGGCGGGCTCAGATGCGCGGCGTCGCCGACGAGCGCCACGCGGCCGACGACGAAACGTTCGGCGACGCGCGAATGGTGCGTATAGGTCCGGGCGCGCACGATCTCGATGCGCTCGACGTCGTCGACGTACGGCGCGATCAGCGCACGGATCGATTCCGGTCGCGCGATCGCCTCTTCGTCCTCGTGCGGAAACACGAGAAACTCCCAGCGCCGGAAATTGAACGGCAAGTAAATGCAGACGTTCGGGCGGCGCGGGTCGCAGTTCAGCGCCGTGCACGGCTGCTCGAGCCCGGCGTTCTTCACGTCGACCACGACCCATTTGATCGGATGCGTCGTGCCCGCCAGCTTGACACTCAGCAGCTCGCGCATCGGGCTGCGCCCGCCGTCGGCCGCCACCACGTAGTCGGCCTCGAGCAAGTAGCACTGCCCGTCGGCGCGGCGCACCTGCAACGTGACGCGTTCGTCGTCCTGTTCGACGCCGACCACTTCTTCGCTGGTCCGCAGCGACACGTGCGGATAACGGGCCAGCCCGTCGCGCAGCGTGCGCTCGGCCAGTTGCTGCATGAAGATGTTGCGCCGCCACCAGCCGAATTCGCGCATCGACGGGCGGATGTCGGCGAAGCATTCGCCGTTCGCCTTGTACATGCGCAGCGGCACGTTCTGGATGATGTCGCGGCTCAGTTCGTCGGCCAGCCCGGCAGTCTGGAACATCCGCAATGCTTCGTCGTCGATGCCGACCGCGCGCGGAAACTCGACGATCTGCGGCGCCTTCTCGATGATCGTCGTCGCGACGCCATAGAGGCCGAGCAGGTTCGCCATCGCCACACCGTTCGGCCCCGCGCCGACGATCGCGACTGATGTACGTTCCGGATTGTTCGCTTTCATGCGTCAGCCTCCCCTCCGCCACGCCGGATCGTCGAGACGATCGAGCCAGGTGCGCAATGCGTGGTTGAACGCGGCGGGCTGATCGTCATGCACGTAGTGCGTCGCGCCCGGAATATCGAGCCAGTCGATGCCGGCGCTGGCCGCCATTTCGGCCGCCACTTCCGCGGCCAGGAAATCCGATTCGCCGCCGCGCAACAGCAGCGTCGGCACCTGCAGGTTGAGGACCAGCGGCCACAGATGGACGAGTTGCTCCGGCGTCGCGGCCAGCCGCGCCGCCGCGATCCCGTCGGCGTCGTGCCGCCACACGATCCGCCCCTGCGCCGCCTCTTTCAGCGAGTGCGCGAGGCGTGAATCGAGCGCGGATTCCGCGATATTCGGCCGCTGGTGTCGCCAGAACGCGCGCGCGTCGTCCCACGACGCGAACGCGTCCGGCGTTTCCTTCAGCTCGCGCTTGATGCGCTCCGAACCCCGCGAACCGGCCGACGCGCCGGGGCCCATGTCCTCGATCACGAGGCCAGCGAGCCGTTCCGGTTGCGCCGCCGCGTAGACGAACGCATTGGCGCCGCCCATCGAGTGCCCGACCAGCACGAATCGCTGCAGGCCGAGCGTGCGCACCAGCGCGTCGAGATCGCGCACGTAGGCCGCCGCGTAATAGTCGCGCCGCGGATCCCAGTCGCTCCAGCCGCGCCCGCGCTGGTCGAGCGCGACGACCCGGTAGCGGTCGACCAGCGCGTCGGCCACGGGCTCCCACGTCCGCGCATAACTGCGCAAGCCGTGCAGCATCACCACGACCGGTGCATCGTCGCGCCCCCAGCTCACGTAGTGCAGCCGCAGCCCGTCGCTGTCGACCCATCCATCCTTGACGGACGCCGTATTCATCATGTGCTCCCCGGCCCGCATCCGCGCTCAGACCAGACCGTCGCGGCCGACGATCTCGCTCGCCTTCAGGCCGCCGAGCCGCGCATGCAGGCGGCCGCGCGTCGCGAACGCGAAGATCACCAGCACTTCGTCGTCGTTGGGCGCATCGGGGAACAGGCACGTCACCGTGTCGTAGTGCGAGCGCACGTAGAGCGCGTCCTTGTGCGCGAGCGGCACGTCGATCACCGTGTTGACCGGGCCGCGCTTGCCGCTCGACGGCACCCACGACTTGCCGCCACCCAGCGCCGCACGGATCGGCTCCGCGAAGATCGACGTGAGGAACGCGTTGCCGTGTTCGTACTCGCCGGCCGAGCCGACCAGGCACGCCTTGCCGTAGCTCTCGATCGCGCGGCCCGCAGCGAGTTCCTCGATGCGCCGCGCGAACTCCTTGCCGAGCGCCGGCGACGGCCGCACGAGTTCGTCGAGGTTTTCGCTGAACCGCCCCGCGTACGGGTTATGAACGGCCGCGGCGATCACGATCTTGCGCAACGGCTCGCCGTCCGCGAGCTGGCCGGATTCGTTCGCGAGCGAATCCTCGATCTGCGTGTACCACTTGCGGATATGAAAGCCTTCGAAATTGGCGATCTTGCTCATCAGGAATCCTCTATGAAGTATCGGTTGTACGGGAATGAAACACGGCGCCTCAGTCGAACAGCGGCTCGAGCTGCACGGGATCGCTGGGCGCGTTGTACCGGTGCAGCACGCGCTTGCCCTCTTCGTCGTCCGTGACGGTTTCGCAGAAGAATTCGAGGCGGTTACCGTCCGGGTCCGGGAAATACACGCCGATCCCGACCTTGTGATCGGTGATCTTGACGATCGGCACGTCGCGGCGGATCAGCATGCCGTACAGGCGGCGCAATTCGGTCAGGCCGCCGGCGATCTCGAGGCCGTAGTGCTGCAGGCCGATCGTGCCGAGCTCCGCGTCGGACGCCGCGCGAATCAGCGCGATGTCATGGTGCTTCTGGCCGAAGGACATGAACACCCACTGCTCGCCGCGCGCGGTTTCCGTCATGCCGAGCACCTCGGCGTACCAGGTGCTCGAGCGCACGGGGTCGCGCACGAACAGCGACAGGTGGGTGCGCTGGACGCGCGGCGTCGGCAGCGGCAGCCCGCTCGCGTTCGCGCGCTCCGCGTGTTGCTGGATGTCGGACGGGGTCATCGCTCGCTCCGCTCAGTTGGTCGACTGCGCATGGGCGACGAGCGGCGCTTCGAACGGCGTCCACGCGACGGCCGTGATCTCGCTGAAATCGCGCCATTCCTTGCTCCAGTTCCGGCCGCCGTCGCGCGAACAGAACAGGTGCCCGTACTTGGTGCCCGCATAGACGAGCTCCGGCCGGGCCGCATGGACGCCAAATGCCCAGAACGTGGAATTCGGCGGCGTCTGCAGGTCCGTCTCGTGCCACGCGTAACCGCGATCGGTCGAGCGGTAGATGCGGCTGCGGGTGCCCGGCGTGCCGTCGCCGATCGCCATCAGCAGGTCGCCCTCCGGCGTCGGCAACTGCACGACCGTACGTGTGTAGTACAGCCCGTCGAAGCGATCGCGCGACAGCTTGCCGTCCCACGTCCGGCCGTCGTCGTCGCTCACGTGCACCGCGTTCACCGTCAGCAGCACCGTGGTCTTCGGCTGGTCCGGCGTGGCGGACAGCACGGCGATCGCATGAATGTCGCTGTTGCGGATCGGCGTGCCGGGGCCGTCCACGCGCGTCCAGCTCGCACCGGCATCGCGGCTGCGCCACGCGCCGCCCTCCTCCACGCCGTACCAGACGTTGCGGCTGTCGTCCGGATCCACGCAGATCGTCAGCAGCCGCGGCCGATTGACGCCCGAGCAGAACTCGGGGAATTCGGGCGCCGTTCTCTCCCAGGTCACGCCCGCGTCGCTCGACTTGTACAGCGCGGCGCGCGACGGTGCACCGGTGCCCGCATAGAGCACCGCCGGGTTCGCCGGATCGATCGCGATGGACCAGACCGTCTGCCCGTTCAGCAGGTTCTCGGGCCTAAACCAGTGCGCGCCGCCGTCCTCGCTGATGGACAGCCCCGAATCGGCGCCGGCATAGACGCGCGACGGTGTCGCGGGGTCCACCGCAAGCGCGCGCACGATGCCGTCGAACTCGATCGGTTCGGCGAGCCCGAGACGATGCCAGGTCTTGCCGTCGTCGTTCGAGCGCAGGATGCCTTGCCCGGCCGTGGCGACCAGTACGGTTGCGGTCATGAAATGCTCCTTGTGTCAGAGAAAAATGCCGCGCGTGAGCCCGCCGTCGCAGCCGATCGACTCGCCGGTGATCGAGCCGGACTTCGGCGACGCGAGAAACGCGACGATCCACCCCATTTCCTCGGGCTGCAGCACGCGCCGGATCGGCGTGACCTTCACGTAGTTGGCCTCGACCTCCGCGGCCGTGAGCCCCTGCTTCTGCGCCTCTTTCTCGTAGAGTTCGTGGATGTGCGGCGTCTCGACGACGCCCGGGTGAATCGTGTTGACCGTGATGCCGAACGGGCCGAGCTGGTCGGACAGCGTCTTGGTCAGGTGCACGATCGCCACGTTGCGCATGCCGGACAGCTGCTTGCTGCCGCGGCCCGTCAGGCCGCCGATATTGACGATCCGGCCGAAGCCGTGGCGCCGCATGTAGGGCGCGGCCGCCTTCGCGCAACGCAGGTAGCCGACCACCTTGATATCGATGTCCTGCAGCAGCCCCTGCGGGTCGGCGTGTTCTAGCTCCGCCCGCACGAGGCCGCCCGGATGCGCGGCGCCGTTCAGCAGGATGTCGAGCCGGCCGAAGCGCTCGACGCTCGCGGCCATCGCCGCTTCGACGGGCGCCATGTCGGTCGTGTCCACCGTGACGGGCAGAATGGCCCCGGCCGCGTTGCCCAGCGGCGCGAGCGCCGCGCGAATCTCGGCGGCGGCCGCTTCGAGGTGTTCCATGCGTCGCGCGGCAATCGTGACGTTGACGCCTTCGCGGGCCAGCTCGAGCGCGACCGCCTTGCCGATGCCCATGCTGCCGCCGGTGATGAACGCGGCTTTTCCGTGGAGTTGCAGATCCATAGCGATGAAAGGTGAGAGTCGGGATTGAAGGGAACAGCGGGTTGCGCGATCAGGACAGGCACATTTCGATGAGCCTCGGCCCGTCGGCGTGGGCGAGCGCGGCATCGAGCGCTTGCGACAACGCTTGCACGGTGCTCGCGCGCTCGGCTGGCACGCCGTAGCCGCGCGACAGCGCGAGCCAGTCGATCGGCGGATCGTCCAGCAGCGTCAGGCGGCTGGCATGCGGCGTGTCGGCCGGCAGGCCGCTGCGCGCGAGTTCGGTCTGCAGGATGCCGTAGCGCCGGTTCGATGCGATCAGCATGACGATCGGCAAACGCTCGCGCGCCATCGTCCACAGCGCCTGGATCGTGTACTGCGCGCTGCCGTCGGACTGCAGCGCGAATACGCGGCGTTCCGGGCACGCGACCGCGGCGCCGAGCGCCACCGGCAAGCCCTGGCCGATCGCGCCGCCCGTATTCGTGAGGATCGTGTGACGGCGCGCGCGCGCCGACGCGGTCACGAACGGATAACCGCACGTGCCGCCCTCGATCGACACGATCGCGTCGTCGGGCAATGCATTCGCCAGCACGCGGCCGACGGCCTGCGGTGTCAACGGCCCTTCCTCCACATCCCAACGCTCGACCCGCACGCCGCCTGCGTTGCCCGGCGCGCCGATACGATCGGCCAGCGCTTCCAGTGCTTCGTCCGCCGCGTCGCCCGGTTCGGCCAGTGTGACGATGTCCTCGGGACGCGCGAGTTCGCCCGGAATGCCTTCGTAGCCGAAGTAGGTGACGGGTGCGAGCGCGCCCGCCAGCACCACGCGCCGGTCGGCCAGCGCGGCCAGCGCCGGCTCGGGGAAATAAGGCAGGCGGTCGATGTCCGGCAGGCCGCCGCCGCGCTCCGCGTGCGCCGGGAAGGTTTCGCTGAAGCAGGTCGCGCCGGTCGCCGCCGCGATGCGCGCCGCCGCGCGCTGCCCGCGCGCCGACAGCGCGCGGCCGCCCATCAACAGCACCGCGCGATGGACACTGAGCAGCAGATCGGCGACCCGCTCGACCCGTGCGCGATCGAACGACACCGCGGCCGGGCGAACGACGGCGGGCGACGCCGCGTCGTGCACCTTCGCCGACTGCAGATCGACCGGCAGCACGAGCGTCGCGACGCCGCGCTGCGCGCCCATCGCGGCAGAGATCGCGTCGGCCGTATCGGTTGCGAGATCCATGTCGCGCGCCACGCTGCGGTACCACACCGACACCGGGCGCGCGAGTGACTCGATATCGGACGTGAGCGGCGCGTCGTACTTCAGGTGGTCGCGGGTGTGATCGCCGACGATGTTCAGGATCGGCGTGCGGGCGCGACGCGCGTTGTGCAGGTTGGCGACGCCGTTCGCGTGGCCGGGCCCGAGATGCAGCAGCGTCATCGCCGGTTTGCCGGCCATGCGGCCGTAGCCGTCCGCCGCGCCCGTGCAGACGCCCTCGAACAGCCCGAGGATCGAGCGCACGCCCGCCACGGTGTCGAGCGCGCCGACGAACGGCATCTCGGTGGTGCCGGGATTGGCGAAACAGACGTCGACGCCGGCGTCGCGCGCCGTCTCGAGCACGACGCTCGCGCCGCTTCGTGTTCCGGTATCGGTGTCCAACTGTGGGATGTTCATGCGGCCGCTCGACGGTTTTAATGAAGTGAAGTTGACTTTAATCCCGTCATACGGGATTTGTCAAATCCATCAAACCGCAACCCCCATCCCAGATAGACTAACGTTTACCCTTTATTTATGCCGAATTTTCAATCATCTCCTGCCCACAACAACTTCCAACTTGCATTCAGCATGATGCACATATCCCACAATTCGGAATCTTTTAGCAATTCCGCTCCGACGCTCATCGCGCAACAGCTCGCTGCCGCAACCCCGGCACCCGTAGATCAAAATAAAGTTTTCACCGTTTGCGAAGGTAAATTGCCACGTCACGGGGCGGCATTGTCCGCAAGTGGGGAAACTTTGGAAGAATCATGGGGTCACTTGCCGCGCACTAGAGTCGTCACCAGGCGCGACATCGCGAAGGCCTATGTCAACGCCCCAATAGCGCCGTATCGGGCAACCAGCCATTTCGACAACGACGAACACGGAGAAGGCTTGGTGACTCGAGTGCTGCTCGCGCCTGGCTAACCAGAGGCGTGGCCCACTCCACTGGCACTTCTCCCAAGCGGTCTCGACGAATTGTTTCTAGACTGGTAGACCGCGCCGTGGAAGATGAGCCCGCTAGGATATGTCTGAGCGATCCTTGCAGTGGGCGATGCGCTCATCGAACGTATGTGGCGCAACACAGCGCTGTTCGCGAGCCACGATTCAAACCTGCAGCAAGAGGCCTGCGGCGCTTAGTTCCTGATTACCAAGAACCTCAGGGATTCGGGCGTGACAGGAGAATTTGGACAACGCCAAGTCACTCCAAGCGACGCATCTTACGAGGGATGCACGTCCAACTTCCGCGCTCGTTCCGCCTTTCGCCCGCTCCATTCCCCACGGACATCGATGAGCGGAGGTTGTCGCTGCAGCTGGCCCTGTAACGCTACCAGTCACTTCTGGTCCGCCTTGTTTCCGCGTGGGGTTCGCCATCAAGGCTTGGGCTCGAATCCTTCTCGAAGCCAACCGTATCACTTCAGTTTTCACGAAGCTTTCGTACAAAATTAACTAATTTTTCCGATCGTCCAGACCCTCGAAACTGTCAATTCTTCAACTACGCGGAATGATTCCGCAAAGGAACGACAGAATGAGAACCCGCCCCCGCGACAGCGCCCAGACGGCCGTACGCATCGTTGCGCTGGTGCTAATTGCGGACGGACACATCGATCCCAGCGATGAACGGCTTCTAGAGGAGCTCGAGATCAATTGCAGACTCGGGATCGAGTCGACCGAATTTGCACAAATTATCCAGACCGTATGTGAGAACCGGGAGGTCGGCCATGTTTCGTCGAGCACGATGTCCGGCCATCTCAATCAAGCTACGCTCGAGACGCTGCTCGCGGAAATCCACGATCCCGATCTGCGGGTGAGGATCATCGAGATGTGCCTAGCCGTCGCGTCAGCGGACGGACACCTCGCTGACGGTGAAATCAGTGTGCTAGCGATCATTTTGACTGCGTGGACGCCGCAAACACTGAACTTCGCGCTGGAAGAACGCAGCTTCGCGTAGACACGAACTCGTTAAACCGGGCCAGAGCCGACCGATGGGGCCAACAACATCGTGCCAGCTACACTAACGCGCGAAACCTGTCCCGACGTCAAACGGTCCCGTCGGGGTCGGAATCGCCCTGCGCTCGCCCGGCCCAGCGAGCGACAACATCATCGGCGGCGTTCTGACCTCGCGGACGGCGAGTTCAATGTATCCATTATGTGACACAGCCCGCAAAAATTATGATTGCAATGAAGCGCATTTTGATCGTGAAAGTGACGTCGCCAGTCGTCGCGGACCTCCATCGTGCTTTTCCGGGCGTGACGGTCGATTGGGCAGTGGGCGAGTCGTGCGCGGAGGTCGTGCGCTGGCACCTGGGCGTGAGCCACGTGCTCTGCGCGCCGCTGCGCCGTTTCAAGAAGCTGCGCAATCGCGGCAACCTGAAGGCGATCTCGGCGTCGATAGGCGCACGGCGGAGGCACCGCTACGATGCGGTGATCGACCTGCACGGCGCCTACACGAGCGCGATCATTTCGGCTCTGGCGCGCGCCACGCGCCGCATCTGCTATCAGACGAAGGATCTCGGCGAAACGGGCGCACGCTTCGCGTATTCGCACCGGTTCGGCCCACGGCCTGACTGCGACGCGTGGCACGGGATGCGCGTGAGCGCGGGCGAGGCGCTCGGCTACGCGCCCGAGGGCGTCGCCACGTACTGCATCTTCTCGCCGCAGGACGTGGACCTGCTGGCGACCGTGACCGACGGCTCTGCGACACCGCGGCCGGCCGGTTGGGCGAATCCACCGATGTGATGCAAGTTGATGCCAGTGCAATAACCCGCTCGATAGACCCCGATGGATCCGTATCGCGCGCATAGAAACTGGACGCACGGGCACATGTATGGCGTTCGAGCACACGGCAATGCCAAGCGCGGGCTACCTGAAGGCCTACGAGTCGGTCAGCCATGCCCGGCGCTCCATCGGTGATTACATCGAGTTGTACCATCGGAAACGGCCCCATTCGAGCCTGGCGGATCAGACGCCGGATGAGGCATACTTCGCGATGCTGCCTGCGATTAAGTCGGCAGCATGACTGCCTCGGACGTTCCACTTAAAAATCTCAGAAACCTATCCGAACGAGTGAGGTCACCATCTGGATGATGGCATCGGGCTGATAGGTTCACAGGCAGCTTTCAACGTATTGATTGCAGACAGTGTCTCCCGCCAGATACAGCGTCTTTTCTGCGGGATGCTTGAAGACAACAGCACTCGCCTGACCCAGCAGATCGCCAATAGCGTGAATCGCTTCGTCCGACCCGTGCTGACCGGGTGTCTTAATGGGCGTGAGTCCGCTGAACGACGTGTTGTCCGTGAGCACGCGGACATCCGTGAATCCCGAAGCCTTCACGATGTCGGCATCTTGATCATGCTGCACAAATACCGGAAGACCCTTTTTGGGATCAGGGACTTGGCCGCATCATTCCAGCGATCGAGATGAGTATGAGTAACGATCACGGCGTCAACATCGAAAATGCGGTCGAGGGGCACGGGCAACTCGACAGTCGGCCATTTCAGATGGCTATTTGCCGTGCCTTCGAATCCAGGGTGAGTGGCCTTTGCCGCGAGGGGTAATCGTCCTTTTCGTGCATGTATGGACCCGGCGCCTCCCTTCGGGGGACACTGACGCACTCACCCAGACGTGCGGAAGTTCATCATGGAAATCGACGTTCTCGGCATCGATCTTGCAAAGCAGACCTTCCAGCTCCACGGCGCGGATTGTTGAGGCCGTGTCGTGCATCGATCGAAGGTCTCACGGAGCTTCTTCTCCGAAACCGCGCGCACATTGAACTCCAAAATGGTTGTCATGGAAGCATGCACGACTGCCCATCACTGGGCGAGGTGTTTGCAGTCGATCGGACCGAAGTTCGGCAAATCAGTCCGCAATATGCTGTACCGTTCGTCAAGACAAATAAGAACGATCGCAACGATGCAGAGGCGGTAGTCGAAGCTGCCAGCCGACCCACGATGCGCTTCATGCCGGAAATCGGTCGAGCAACAGGCCATCCAGGCGGTACACTGCATGCACGCTTTTCTACCGCGCCACCGAATCGCGCTGATCAACCCGATACGTGGCCTGCTCGGCGAGCGCCCCGTTCGAACTATCCGCTTAGAGGATCAAAAATGAACCAAGCGCTGGCTGAGGTCCTGCTACTAGCGTCCATGGTCGTGAACGCGACGCTCTTGATTTTCATTGCTGGCGTGCTTCGGCATGTCATGAACGACATGGACGCAGCGACCTTCAAAGACTTCGTAGGATCCCTGGTACGACACTCAACCAAATCGCCGTTCATGATCATTGCCCTGAACGTCCCGCTGATCGGCGCTATTCCCTATTACTACTTTTATGGATTTGGAAATCGCTGGATCAGCGCAGGACTCGCGCTATGGCTGGCAGGTGGACTCATATCAAAACTCGTCAAGCTCCCGATTTACAAAAGCATAAGGGCAGCCGAACGTGACGATGAAGTTCACTTACGAGAGCAACGCCGAAGATTGAATACCGGAAACCTGCTGCAAGCAGCATTGAATTCACTAGCTGCAGCTATGATGATCGTTTCATGGTTCAAATGAGCGGCGGACTTCTGTAATTTGAAACACTGGAGGTGGTGTTTCCGTCTCCTGGATCAAATTCGGGATCCTGTACGCCGGACGTTGCTGCGCATCCCATCGAGATGGTGGCCTCGCTCGTTCGGACAGGTTTCTGAGATTTTTAAGTGGAACATCCGCGGCAGTCATGCTGCCGATTTAATCGCAGGCAGCGTCGCGAAGTATGCTTCATCCGGCGTTTGATCAGCCAGGCTTGAATGGGGCCGTTTCCGGTTGTACAGGTCAATGTAATCGCCGATGGAATGCCGGGCATGGGTGACCGACTCGTATGCCTTCAGATGGACCTCCTCGTACTTGATGCTGCGCCAGACTCGCTCGACGAACACGTTGTCGCGCCAGCTTCCCTTGCCGTCCATCGACAGCCGCACGCCCCGGCTCAGCATCGCCTCGGTGAACGCGCCCGCCGTGAACTGGCTACCCTGATCGGTGTTCACGATGTCCGGCAGTCCGTAGCGGGCGAACGCTTCTTCCAGCAACTCGGCGGCGCGCGTGGCTTGGCAGTGGATAGCGACTGCCGTTTGCGCTAGCGATGCCACGCGTGTCAATGCCCGGCACCTGCCGCCGCCCACACGTCGGGACCGGGTTCGCATTCAACTGGTAAGTCGCAGCTTTACTAATGTTGCGGCCGATGATGCGCACGTAGTATGGATGACGCATCTCAATGATGTCGTCATTTCCGATCAGCGACATCGAGCCATACTGCCCGAGCGACAGACCGGCAAACAGCTGACGGAAATACTCGAGGTTGATCGCAATGAGCGCGATTCAGGCAAACGAGCCGTCTGGGTTTGAAACTCTTCGCGTGAGCGCGATGCTGAGCGATCCGCCACGCAGTGCAACGCAAACGGGTTGCTGATATAGAGTCCTACGCTTGGGTTGTCACGATGCACGGTGAAGTACTTGCGATCCGAGAAATTGTCTTGACGCGGCACGTCGTTGGCAGAATCCAGAATGATGTTGCCGCCCGCATCAAGCACAAGCATTGAGCCAAGGTATTCAGTTGTCATCGCGTGGCCCCCAAACCTTGCCGAGATGGAATTTCAGGCGGCCGTCAAACCGATCACCGATTACGCTATATACATGCTCGACCACCAAGGAACCATCGCGATGTGGAACGCCGGAGCCTAGCAAATCAACGGCTATCGTGCAGACGAGACCTCCATTTTTTCATGTTTGTACCCAGCCAAAGCAATATCAGTGACTCGACCGATGAGAAGCCTTGAGGCGAAGGCCAGCACCACTGATGGAGGTGAGGGCTGGCACAGAATGGCTCACGCAGCCAGGCGATCGGCTTAAGGAGCTGGCCGCTTCCTAACACCGGAATTCTCAGGCGGCAGCAGGTCGGCAACCGGACGAGCGTCAGCCCACTTCTGAACTTCATGTGTGAGCCATCCTACCCTCCGGCCTGATAGTAATCGTGGCTTAGGGAAGGCATTCTCGCGTACGAGTTTCTGTACAGTCGCCGGTGATAGCGAGAGCGCCGCGGCTACTTCCTTCAAAGAGAAACAGATCTTCATCTCGACTTCACCTTTCATCTGTTCCCGTCGACTCCTTTTCCGCAGAGAGGCATTGCGAACATGAACAACCGGGGAGTCAATGAAATTTCGAGAGCACTTCGTACTTGCGATCGAACACGTACATTCGAATTTAGTAGGAATTTGCCGAACGGGGCAAGCGCACTACTAGGAACAACATTCCGTTTGGCGGTGCACCGATCGGAAGACGGATTTCCTCGAAGTTCCAAAGCAATCCTTTCCCAAAAGAAGTTGAATCAAAAATCCTTACCGAGCTGTCCTCTGCGGTCGATCTTTCTTATTTGAAGCTCAATGAAGTTCGATCAAGCAGCACCGGCGATTTGCTTCTTCGCAGGATACGTCGCCGCGATCGCTTCGAGACGATGTGATAGCTGCGTGAGCCATTCGCGCCGTTCCTTGTCATAGGTATGACGGTTATAGATGCCGATAATTCCAGGCTGTACATGCCCGAGGACGACCTCGGCGATATCATTTGGGCATCCCAGCGTCGCAAGCAACGTCCGCGTTGTGCGTCGAAGGTCATGAGCTGACCAATGCGTGACGGGTAAACGCAGCCGCTCATGCTTCGGCGCGATCTTGCAATATGGCTGATGATAGTAGACGCCGTGCTGGACCACGGTTTGGTCCATCGATGATCCGCGCGACGATTCAAACAGAAAGGCTCCCTTGGCCTGATCGAGACGTCGTCGCACAACGACCTCAGCACGCCCAATGAGCGGCACGCGTAGATCTGTCGCTCTCTCGTTATGCAATCCCTTGGTCTTTTCCTTCGGAATGGTCCACCAGAAACCGTCGTCTTCCTCTGTTATCTCGGTACGCTCCATAGCGACAATTTCGCCGCCCCGCGTACCGGTCCAAAGATAGAGCGTCAACGCATCAGCGACAGTCAAACTGAAGTTCGGCATCCATCGGATCAATGTGCCGAGTTCGTCCGGCGAGAGCACCCGCTTCTGTGTCCCCGTGTATTTCCCCTCGACCTTGCGCCCTTTGCTCTTCAATCGCCCCCGCAGCACTTCCCGCCACCAGTTCGGCGTATTTTCGGGAAGGCGCCCGGCATCAAGCGCGTAGTGCCAGGCACAGCCAAGCTCCATACGAAGGCGCGCCGCAAGCATAGGCGTTGACCGATACGAGTCGAGTAAGTCGAATGCCTGGGCGCGTGTGATAGCCGCTGCGCTCACATCTGCAATAGGCCCCAACATCGCCTTGAATATACGTGCGACCTCAACCGCTCCCTTGGTCTTCCGATTTACTTCTACATACCCTTCGAGATAGTCGCGACACACCTGTCCGACTGAGTAGTCGGCCGGTGACGGGCGAGCAATCGCTTTATCTCGCTTTCGGCGAAGCGCTGAAAGCTCAGTGCCAGAATCGCGTTCGACACGACTCTTTTCCCACGCTGCGATTGCGGCGGCAAACGCCATCGCCGGCCATTCGCCGAGCTTTACCTGTCGCATGTGGCCGTCGACCGGCGACTTGTAACGATACGTCCACGACTTGCGGCTCGTCGACGCCTGGAGGCGTAACCCCGGAAACCCCTCAAAGGTCAGGTGCTCGCCACTCGGCAGCTTGGCCGCGACACGTGCATCGAACCGCATTCTTCCCTCGGCGTAGGTTTTCTCGAGAGAAGCATACTCGGCGTAGGTTTTCTGCGCTACATCACATAAACCTACGCCGATGCGACAAGTTTAGGCACGCGTAGGCAAGCGCCGATGCGCTAACCGAGGCACCACGCGACGCGGAATAGTCATTAAAATTCAATGACTTATGGATGCAGGCGGATCAGTTCGGACGAGCGGGGACAAGTCCGAAATTTCCGCTATTCGTTTTCTTCGAAGTAATGATGTGCACCAAGGTAGCAGACTACAACCATCGCTCGCAGAGACCCACCAGGTAACCCCCGCAGTTGCAGAGTTTTCCACACGCGGGGAGCAGGTCAATGTAACCCTGATAATTCTTATTGTTAAGGTTACGTATTCCCTCTTCTCTCTGCGGGGAAACGCTCCCAAATTACGGCGCGAACAGAAACCGTACGTTTTCCGTACTCGTGCCAAGCAATTCTGACAGACGGGCGCCCCATCGCCGCCATGCGTCGCGCATCTGCACATCATAGTCGAACTGCAGATAAATCCGATCAAGCGGATCGTTGCGCGCGTGGTTCAGGCATCGATGCACGATGCTTTCCGGGATACCGAGCGACTGCATCATGGTCCCGCACGTCCGGCGCAGGTCATGACATTTCCATTGGCCTCCCGGGACAGTGAGCGCATCGGTTGCCCTTGTACGGCCTTCTGTCGGTGCATCCTTTGGGCGTTGCCGGTCACGGATCGCCCCGCAGGCCGTATGAATACTGACGTGGGGCAGCTTGCCCTTTTCCGACGGAAACACGTATTCGCAGCGTGCATCGCCTTCGGGTATGCCGGCGCGCACGATCTGCTGCGCTGCAAACTGTGCGAGAACGAAATCGGACAGTTGAATCGTGATCGCCGCGCTCGACTTCGTCTGTTCCTTTGGAATCGTCCATGTCCGTGCTTTGAAGTCAAGGTCGGTCCAACGCGTCAGGAGCGTTTCGCCGACGCGTGTTCCACACGCGAGCATCACCCATACCGCCGACACAATAGAACGTGGAAGCCGCGCGGCCGGAATCAGTTCACCGAGTAACCGGATTTCGTCGTCCGTGAGCGTCCGGTTGCGCTCATTGCCGCGCACCGGGTCGTAATCACCTGAAACGACATCCTCTTTCGCAAGCGCGAGCACATCACAATCGATAAGCAAGCGCTTCCACGGCTGGTTACGTTCACCCCATCGAATCATTTGCTTGATCGTTATCAACATCTCGACCGCTTGGCGGTTGTGTCCCACATCGGAAATCGCGGTAAGCAGCGGCAGAACGTTCGACGCAAACACGCCTGCGATCCTGTGTGCACGGAGAGACGGCAGCACATGTTTTTCCATCGCCCCTCGAAGCGACTTTCCGCCATCCTTTCGGCCTTTCTTGCCACGCTTCTTGTTGATGGTCGCGAACCACGCATCGAATAAGTCGCCGAACGTGAGGTCCGCCATCGCCGCTTTTTCAACCTTGGCCTGGCGTTCACGCTTCTTCACTTCGAGATAGTCCACACCGTCACGCGCTTGTGAACGAATCGTCGCCGCTGCGACGCGTGCATCCTCGAGGGACAACTGCGCGTCCGTCGTCGAGCGTGCCCACGCCTTGCCGAGCGGCTTGTCGAACTGCCTGCCATTGATGCTGACGCGAACAAACCAGGTCTTCCCGCCGGCCGGACCGACGCGCAGGAACAGTCCACGCCCATCCGACAGGAAATACCGCTTTCCAGTCGCCCTCGCAGCTTCGATTTGCCTGACCGTCAGTGCACCCATGATCACCCTCCTTTGCTTGCGTCATCAGGTCGGCTCGCGCATCCTAAGCAGAGCCTACCCCACGCCACGAACACTGATATGACTTCGCGTGTCAATGGGGATCGGTTTTCAGCTTCTCAAGTACATGTCATACGAATTTCCTGAGGGCGACGTAGCAGTAAAACTCGACGGTGGATCACACTGATATTCGCGGGTT
>NZ_CADFEI010000028.1 GCF_902833225.1 Burkholderia sp. BCC1644 | reverse complement strand
TCCGCGTACTTGTTCGTGAGCTGCGAGCCCTGTGCGGCCATCACGGCCGGGCTCGTGTAGTTTTCCGACGCGATCAGCTCGATGTGATCTTCCTGGCGGCGGTTTTCCTGCTCGATCGCGGCAAAAAGTTCCGGATCGACGTTGGCAACGGTGCTGGTGGTGCGATTGAACATGCTGATTGACCCAAAGAGAATGAATGGCTGACCGCGGGATGCCGGCTACGGGGTGATTCGGCCTTCGCATTCCAGCAGACGCGCAACCGTTCAGATAGAAGGATTGCGACATTCCGCCAGAACACGCCGCGCGACGGGCAGACAAAAAAAATCGAAGGTCCGCATCGCTGCGGAACCTTCGACGAATCGTGCCGAGCATGCTGCAGGCAGGACGCCTGCCGCCGGCTTCCTGCGAACATCCGTAATCAGACCGCCGAAAAGCAGTTGTCGACGAACAGGTGGGTGCCGTTGACGAAACTCGACTCGTCGGACGCGAGGAACAGCGCGGCCGCCGCGACTTCCGACGGCTCGCACAACCGGCCCTGCTGAACCGCGATCGCCGCTTCGGTCGCATCGACGCCCATCGCCTGCAGGTCCTTCAGTTCGCGCATCCCGTGCGGCGTGCGGATGAACCCGGGCGCCAGCGCGTTGCAACGAATCCCGCGATCGCGATACTCGACGGCAATGGCCCGCGCGAACATGTGGCACGCGCCCTTGGTCGCGTCGTACAGCACTTCGCCCGGCGTCGCGCAGACGGCCGAAATCGACGACGTGCAGACGATGCTGCCGCGCCCTTTCTCCAGCATTTGCGGCAGCACGGCTTGCGTCATCAGGAACATGCTCTTGACGTTCACGCCCATCAGCCAGTCCCATTCCGACTCCTCGATGTCGAGGAACGGTTTGACGATCAGCGTGCCCGCGTGATTGAAGAGGATGTCCGCATTGCCGTACTGCTTGCGCGCCGCATCGACCGCGTTCCGGACCTCCGCCTGCTTCGACACGTCCGCGCCGAGGCCGATCGCCTGCAGGCCGGCGTCGCGCAGCCGCGCGGCGAGCGTTTCGGCCGCGTCGCCGTCGCGGTCGACGATCGCCACCTTCGCGCCCTGCGCGGCGAACAGTTCGGACGCCGCACCGCCGCATCCGCCGGCGCCGCCGCTGACGATGGCGACCTTGCCGGCCAGGCGGCCGTCAATCTTGACATTCATGTGTGGTTCTCCAGTCTGGTTCATTCGGTCTGCTTAGCTGAACAGGGTCCGCAGGTGATCGTTGAGGAAGTAGCCTTCGGGATCCACGCTGCGGCGCAGCGCCCGGAACGCTTCGGCCTTGGGGAACCAGCGATCGACGTCGTCGCGGTTCGTGAAATGCAATTTGCCCCAGTGCGGGCGTGACGCGTAGTCGCGAAGGATGTCGTCGACGTCCTTCAGGAACGGCCAGTAGTCGACGCCGTTCGGGCCGCCCGAGCATGAAATCGTGACGCTGTCCTGTTGATGGAACGGGCTGATCCACGCCGGATCGCCCTTGGTGAAACGGTATTCGACCGGGAAGATGCAGTCGCGGTGTTTCGTGAGAACGAGCTCGCGCACGCGGCGCAGCGCTTCCTTGCCGTGTTGCGCGGGCACCGCGTATTCGAGCTCGTGGAAGTTCGGCACGTAGTGGATCGCGTACACCTCGGAGCTGTAGGCGATCTTCTCGTGCTCGCCTTCGTGGAACGTGCGTTCGTCGGTGACATCCATCACCTTGATCTCGCACACGTCGTAGTCCTTCTTCGAGTTCGACACCTTCGTGGTGTCGGGCAGGCAGTACAGGTCGCGGCTTGCGGAGGTCGGGCACCAGAAGAAGCCGAAATGCCGGTGCTTCGCCGCCAGCTCGTCGTACTGCTCCATCAACGCGTCGAAGTCCTCGCGCCACACGCGGTCGTGCAGCCAGAACGCATCGGTCACCTGCAGCGTCAGCTCCGACACCACGCCGAACATGCCGATATTTACCTGCGTCGCGTGCAGCAGGTCGGGATCCTTCCGGTCGCTCACGTCCAGGATCGAACCGTCCGGGCGCACGATGCGCATCCCGACGACCTGCGACGACAGGTTGCCCAGCGTCGTCCCCGTGCCGTGCGTGCCGGTGGCGAGCGCGCCGGCGATCGCCTGCGAATCGATGTCGCCCTGGTTGACGAGCGACAGGCCGACCTCCTTCAGGTGGCGCGTCACCGCATTCAGCTTGGTGCCGGCCTTCACCGTCACGCGCTTGCGGCCCTGATCGACGTCGACGATGCCCTGGTAATCCTGCAGCGACAGCAGCAGCCCGCTCGTCGCGACGACGGGCGTGAACGAGTGCCCCGATCCCGAGCAGCGGACATGCTTGCCCTGGTGCGTCGCGGTGCGCACCAGCTCCGCGATCTCGGCCTCGCTGGTCGGCGCGGCCAGATGCGCGGCCACGCACGACTGGTTGCCGACCCAGTTTCTCCAGAATCCGCCACGGGGAAGTTCCATCGACGTCGCTCCAGTATTGGTGTCGTGCCAAAGGTAGGGCGTCGGCAGGCTTTTCACTATCGGATTTCGGCAAGTTAGGGTTTTTGACGAGCATGTGCCGGTTGCGGCCTTTTTGACCGGCCGGGCGAGCGGCTACAATCGATCGGTCCGGTCCGCCCCCTTCCCGCGCCTTCCCGCCCCCGATGACGCCACCTGCCCATCCGAGCGATTTCTCCCGCGACCCGCTGTTCGCGCGCACGGTCGCGTTCTGCGCGTTCACCGACGTGGAAGAACAGGCGCGATCGTTCGACGGCTGGAACATGAACTACACGCAGATCTCGGGCGGGCTGTTTCACGGCTCGTCGTCGATCGTGTCGCTGGGCGGCATCAAGCTGCTGGTCGAGGATCTCGACAAGATCATCCTGCAACAAGGTGCGGTGCCGTCCGAGCGGATCGCCGTGGCCGTGCCGCTGGAACTGGAAGGCCATGCGCGCCTGTGCGGCGAGAAAAGCGGGCGCGACAGCCTGCACGTGTTCTCGAGCCAGCCGCAATTCGAGTTCTATTCGCCCGACCGGCACGTGCTCGTGAATGTCGAGATCGAGCCCGAGAAGCTGTCGACGGAGGCGATGCGCACGGTGGCCGCGTCGCTGCGCGCGCAACCCCATTCACCGGTGATTCCGATGGCGACCTATGTGGCCGACCATCTGCGCGACCTGCTGCGCCAGACGCTGGCCGCCGCGGCCAGAAGCCCGCGCATCGACGACGTGGCGACCCAGGACCGGATCGAACTGCTGGAGCGCACCGTGCTGTACGCGATCTCGGAAGTGATGACGGCCGCCGCGCCCGAGGCCGGCGTGCAGGCCGCGCGCCCGACGAAGTACTGGGCGCTGGTCAACGCGGTGCAGGAACGGCTCCAGGACGCATCGACCTGCCCGCTGTCGATCGCCGAACTGTGCGTAGCGCTCGGCATCAGCCGGCGTACCGCGCAGTACGCGTTCCACGACACGCTGAACCTGAACCCGATTGCCTATCTGCGGGCCGTGCGCCTGAATCACGTGCGCCGCGAGCTGCGGCTCGGCGATTCCGTCACGTCCGCCGCCACCAAGTGGGGCTTCTGGCACCTGAGCAGCTTCGCGCAGGACTATCGCGCGATGTTCGGCGAACTGCCGTCGGCCACGGCGAAACGCTACGCCGCGCACCGGGCTATCTAGGCATCCTTCACGATCCGGCGGCCGGTGCGACGATGATCGCACCGGCCGCCGTGCTGCCTGCTACGTCACTCGTCCTGCTGTTCCTGCTGCGCCTGCACCTGCCGCTGCTGGATGAACTGCCGCACATCGCTCATCGTCACGCGGCCGGTGTGCTTCGCATCGATCTCGTCGAAGTGCTTCGACACGAAACCGAGCCCGCTGCTCTGCGCCTGCGCCTTCGTCACGGCCGCGCCGTTGCTCAGCACGGTATTGCCGCCGAGCCGTGCGTCGACACGCTGCTGCGCCTGCTGCTGCAGCACCGAGCCGGTCGACGGCAACACCGGCGCCGCGCGCGTGGCAGGAAAGAACGGACCGTCGACACCGCGCCCGCCGTGCGGCAGCTTCACCGGCGCCACCGCTTGCGGCGGCAACGCGTAGGCACTGCTCGTCACGGCACCGAGGACGATCAACGGAAACATACGCCGCATCAATTTGATTAGGGACATGATCACTCGCATTCAATGGATGAACAGAGGGTTCCTTTGACAAGGAGTCCCGCTCAAGGAGCCGCCGCCAGCGTCGTCGCGGCCGTCGCGCCCGGGACGCTGCCGGTCGGTACGCTGGGCGGGTTTTCATCCGGCCACGGCGGCGGCAGCGTGTGCAGCGTCAGTGCCGTCGGAATCCGCGCGCCCTTGTAGAACGTCTTCAGGTCCCGCTTCATCTGCGGGCGGGCGACGTCGTCCAGGTAGATCATGTGGCCGCCCTGGAAGAAGTTCACCTGCAGCTTCGGATTCAGGCCCTTCACCGTCTGCAGCCGCGCGAGTTGCTTCTCGGTGTTGAAGAACGGCGTCGCGAGATCGTGATAGCCATTCTCCGCGAGCACGCGAAGCTTCGGGTTGAGCTGCAGCGCACCGAGCAGATCGGGGATCGTGTCGGGCATCGGCTGGCCGTCGTGCGAGAAGTCCCAGACGCCGATGATGTTGTCGTTCAGCGGCAGGTACGTCGCGTTCGGTGCGGTGTAGCCGAGGTAGTCCGGCATCTGCGTCGCGAGCGCGTTCGTGAACGGCTGCGAGATCAGGATGTCGGACGGATCGCCGTCGTTCTGCAGCCGCGGATCGGAGTTCGGCAACGACACGCGCCCGTCATACCGGCCGATCGTCGTCCCAGGCAGCAGGCTCGTGCCGAACGGGTTCGCGTTGAAGTAGCCCTGCAGCGCCTGCAGCGTCAGGCCCGACGGTATCCCCCACAGCTTGAGCGTCGCATCGCTCGGGAACACCGGCGTGCCGAGCGCATCCGGAATGCCGAGCTGGCTCAACACCCACGACTGCGAATACTTCTGCAGCTGGTTGTAGATCAGCGTCGTGAACAGTTCCGTCTGCAGTGCGTAAAGCCCCTGGTTCACCGGCGCCGGCGACACCTGGTTGAAGTACGCCGCGACCGCCGCATAGCCGGGCAGATAGCCGGCCACCGTATCGGTTTCGAGCAGCAGCCCTTCCGTCGACTGCGTGATCGCCACCGCTTCCACCGCATCCGCGAAGTAGTTCAGGATCGCCGACTGCAACACGATGCCCGTCAGGTGCACGCCGGCCGATTCGAGCGCGAGCGCCAGCATGTCGGTACGCGGCGTGCCGTACGATTCGCCGTACAGGTAGATCGGCGACGTGCTGCGGCTGTTGACGTTCAGGTAGCGCTGGATGAAGTCGCGCATGATGTTCACGTCCGCATCGGAACCCCAGTACTTCTGGTTGGTGTTCGGCAACACGGCTTCCGACAGCCCCGTTCCGGGCGGGTCGATGAACACAAGGTCGGTGGTGTCGATCAGGCTCTCCGCGTTGTCGACGATCGGATAGTTCGGCCAGTTGCTGCCGAACCCCGGATCGGGCGTGGCCACCCGCGTCGGCGCGAACGAGCCGAGCCGCAGCCAGATCGACGACGAGCCGGGGCCGCCGTTATAGACGAACGTGACGGGGCGCGGCTTGCCGTTCTTGCTCGGCGCGGTGTACGCGACATACGACATCGACGCTTCCGCGTTGCCGTTTGCGTCCTGCGCGGTCAGGTGGCCGGTCGTCGTCGTGTAGTTGACCGTCGTGCCGCCGCCCTTCCACTGGTAATGCATGACGGCCGCTTTCTCGGACACCTGCGACGCGGCGAGGCCGTCGGTCGCATTCATCGAGTACGCGACCTGGTCGACGTAAGGCTGGTTGGCCGCCGGCGTCTGGCTGCCGGCCGCTTGCGCACTGGCCTGCTGGCTGGCCGTGGCCTGCGCGAGGCTCGACGCGCCGACGGACGACGAATCGTCGCCGCCGCACGCCGCGAGCGCCAGCGTCATGGCGGTCAATGCGCCTAGCCCGGCCATCCTGCCGCGACGGGCGCGGTGGCTGCCGGTACAGCTCCTGTCTGGTTTCATCTCGTTCCTTGTGCCTGGTTCGGATACCACTTCACAAAGGCCGCCTTCACTGGCGAGACGCGCAGCAACACCCGCCACTCGCGCAAAAGCGGTTGGGATCGGACTGCTTCAAGAGACTGAACGTGATACAGACGCAGCAAACTGCTGGCGAGAATCGTGCTTGAACCGCCCCCTGCAGTTTGGACTTCTTTTCTGATTACCAAAATTTACGACATCGACAAAATAGGCGGTGCTGCGCCGCGTTGTCAAAGATCATTCCGATATTAAAAATCCCGTAATGATGCGAAGGGCCGCCAGTGTCTGGCATTTGAAAGAAAACGGGATTATTCGCAGAAGGCGCTCTTTATCGGCAATGCTGCGCGAAATATTTTACTTTTTTCTCATAACACCGAAGCCTTGCCTGCATTGACGCCGCGACGACAAATCCTTCAAATCGACAGGATTTTTCTTTCATTTTTATTATACGTGATCGATTAATACTGCGCGGCGACACTCACTCATCACGCCAGGATTCGATTAGCTTCAACCTTTCCTTAATCGCCATGCCGCCGTGCACCGCATCATCCGCAAAATACCGATTTCGTTAATTCGAAGCGGATTTTGCGGAATTATTTACCCGATATCCGGCCGGCATTTCCGGGCGAATGACGACGTGCGGCATCGCCACACGTCGTCCGTGACGGCACTTCAGTCGGCGATTACTTCCCGCCGCCCGGCAGCGCGATATCGATCAGTACCGGATCGTGATCCGACGAACGATATGCATCCGGCGCGTAGAACGTCTTCTGCTGCTCGGCCGACTTGTACGCGAGCGTGTACTGCAGCGCGAGCGGCTCGTCCGCGTTGATGTGCCATTCGTGCACGGCCTTCACGTGCGAGGCGAGCGGCAGCGTCGCGAGCGCGTGATCGAGATAGCCGGCTTCGCCGTTGTACACGTAGCTGTACGCATTCGCGCCGATCCAGCGTGCGACGAGGTTGCGGTAGCCGCGCGCTTCGAGCGTGCGGATCGGGTCTTCATACGTGTAGCTGTTGAAGTCGCCGATCAGCAGCACGCCCTGGCCCGCGACACCCGTCGGGTTGCCGGCCAGCCAGTCGGCGACCTTCGCCGCCGCGCGCGTGCGCGTCGGGTTCCAGCAGCCCTGGCCGTCGCCCTGGTCGAGATCGTCGTTCGCGGCGTCCGGGCAGTTCTTCGACTTCAGGTGGTTCACGGCCACCGTCAGCGCCTGCTTGTTGCCGTTGATCAGCCGGAACGATTGCGCGAGCGGCTGGCGGTTCTTGTCGTCGATCGCGAGCGTCGCCGCGCGGCCGACCGGTTCGACCTTGCGGCTGTCGTAGATCATCGCGACGGTGATCGCATCGCCGCCGAGGCGCGACACGCCCGGATCGACGACGCGCCAGTTGTTGCCGAGTTTCGCCGCGAGCTGGCGCACCGCGCTCAGTTCGCCGTAGCCGTTGTTCTGGATTTCCATCAGGCCGATCACGTCGGCATCGATCGCCTTCAGCGCGCTGACGATCTTCGCTTCCTGACGCTGGAATTCCTGGAAGGTCTTCGCGCCGCGGTTGTTCGGATCGTCGAAGCCGCCGCCAAGCCCGTTGCCGTTGAAGTAGTTCAGCACGTTGAACGACGCGACGCGCAGGTTCGACTTCGGATCGCGCGCGGGTGCGTTGGTGCGCGGGTTCGTGCGCGCTTCGAATGCCGGCACGGCCGCGCCCGGCAGCGGCTGCACGCGCCATGCGCCGTAACGCACTTCGAGCACGCCCTCGACGTCGCGCACGGTGTAGCCCGCACGCAGCGTGTTCGCGGCCGACAGGCCCGGCGCCGGGTACGGCACGGTCGCGGGGTTCTGCTTGTTCGAGCCGTCGTCGAGGACGAGGCGGTTGCGCGCGTTCGCATCGATCTGCGTCTGCGCCTGCGCGGGCGGCACGACGCTCGTCGGCGTGCGCAGGCGGCCGTTGCTGAGCATCACGCTGCCGTAGCGGCCAAGCTCGTAGTTGTCGGTGACGTTCAGCGTCTGCGGCAGGCGCACCAGCATCCCTTCATACGCGGCGAACGCGTTCGGGCTGTCGACCGGCAGCGTGAGCGTCGCGGGCGTGACGGTCTGGCCGTTCGCGCACACCGCGATCGCACCCGACTGCGTGAGCTGCGTCTGCCCGTACTTCTCCTCGACCTTGCCCGTCACGTGCACGAGGTCGCCCGCTTTCGCGCGCACTTTCGGCGCATAGACGAACAGGCCTTCGGACACGCCCGGCTGGTTGCGGCGCTGCGCGTCGGCCTGCTGGACGAAGAAACCGCCGAAGCCGTCCGTGCCGCCGAAATCGGCGGTGACGACGGCTTCGATCGACACGTTCTGCCCGGCGAGCGGCGACGGCGCGCCCGGCCCCTGGATATCGGCGATGGGCGTCGTGCTGCCGCCGCAGTTCGGGCTGACGGGCGCGGCGGTGGCGGCGAAAACCGGCGCGGCGAGCGTCGGGAGCAGCAATAGCGGGGTGATGAGGCGGATTGTCGAGCGCATGACGGGGAATCCCGGTTGTGAGGGTGGCGAAAGCTTAGCGGCGCTCAATGACAGTTTTTGGTAATCGAAAGACAGGCTGATGTAATTGTCGTTATCGCGCTGCGATCGCCATCAAGCGCGCGTTCATGCCTGAAAAAGCGGGGCAATCGTCTGACAAGAAGCCGCCGTGCCCGTGACGATTGCCCCGCGTGCCTTCAGCGCCGAGGCGTCGCGCTACACCGTCCCCGGCAACGCGCTCGACACGAGCACGGCCGCCACCATCAGCACGCCGCCGAGCACGACCGCCTCGACCCGCAACACTGTGCCGAACCGTTTCAGTGAAACAGCCGGCATCGCGGCAGCCGGATCCTGCAGCGCGGCCAACAGCTTCGGCATCCCGAAGAAGCGGTTATGCCCGCCGAGCGCCGCCGCGATCAGCACCAGCGCGAGCTTCAGCAGCAGGATCTGTCCGTACGCCGACGCGAGCAGGTTCATGGGCGTATCGACGCCGCGCCAGCCGTTGTACGCGCCGGTCGCGAACAGCACGACCAGCGCATACGTCGATGCATCGGACAGCGACTGCACGAACGACGCGCCCGTCGCGCGTTCGCTCGCGGGCATGCCGGTGAGCCGCGGCATCACGCCGAACGCCGTCACGAGCACGAGCCCGACCCACGCGCTGATCGCCAGCAGATGCAGCCAGTCGACCCACACCGGCAAGCTGAACAGCCCGGCGTCCACCGGATGCCCGCCGTTGCTGCGCGCGAGCGCGACACAGGCGAGCGCGGCCCAGATCGCGAACGGAAAGCGCGTAGCGTGCGCACGCCTGACGAACGACAGCAGCACGACGACGAGCATGAATACGGCGCCGGCCAGCCATGCATGACCGAACCCCGTGCCCGCGAGCATCGCGCAGACGGCCGGCCCCGCGTCGAGCAACGACACTTCGCTCATCAGCGCGCAGTGCGCCCAGAACGCGGTGATGCTCGCGAGCAGCGACACGACGGACGCGATGCGCAGTGTCGCCACGAGCCGCTGCAAGACGCCGTGCCGCCATGCCGACGCGCCGCGCGCGAGCCAGTGGCTGCCGAGCAACGCACCGACGACGACGGCGAACCCGGCGTTCTGGATCGCCACCGCCACGAGCCGCAGCAGGCCGACGATGCCGTCGTTCATCCCTTCACCCGAAACGTATAGGTGCCCTTCGTGCGATGGGCGTCGGCCGTCATCGCCGCCCATTGCACCGTGTATGCGCCGGGCGCGAGCTTCGGCATCGCGACCGTCATCACGCGCGGGTTCGACGCATCGACCTTCGCCTTGTCCTGCGTGACGGCGTTGCCGTTCGCATCCGACACCTTCACCGAGCTGAATGCCGGTTCGAGGTCTTCGTTGAACGTGAGCCGCACCGTGTCGGGCGCCACGTCGAGCGTGCTGCCCGTCGCCGGTGCGGCGCTTTCCAGCTTGCCGTGCGCGGAGGCCGCGACCGGCGCCGCCGCGAGGATCGCGCCGGCCGCGGCGAAGCCGGCCAGCCGCTTGAGCGTCGTAATCGTCATGTTCACGCTCCGCGTCACGGCTTCTTCAGTTCGACGACGGTCAGCGCGCCGTTCACTTCTTCCGCGACGAAGTCGATCTTGTCGCCGGTCCTGACCTGCGACAGCATCGCCGGGTCCTTCACCTTGAACACCATCGTCATCGCCTCCATCCCGAGGTTCTCCAGCGGGCCGTGCTTGATCGTCAGCTTGCCGGCGGCCGTATCGACCTTGCGGATTTCACCGTGCGACATGCGCTGCGCCGCGTCGGCGCCCTGCTTCGCGCCGCCGCCCATGTCCATGCCGGCCATGTCGCCGGCCGCGTACGTCGCGGCGGAAAACGCCAGCGCGCAACCCGTTGCCATCAAAACCAGTCCCTTCTTCATCGTGTCGACTCCCGTGTGAGTGAAATGAAACCGGCGGCCGCATCGGCGCGGCCGCCGCGTGCTGCTGCTCGGCCTCAACCGTCCGGCAATTCGCCGGTGTATTCGTACGCGACGGTGCCCTTCGGATGCCGGAACCAGCCCGGATCGCGATAGTCGTTGCGGCCAAGCCCCTGCCGCACCTTGCAGACCGTGAACATGCCGCCCATCTCCAGCGGCCCGAACGGGCCCGTGCCCGTCATCATCGGCAGCGTGTTGTCGGGCAACGGCATTTCCATGCCGCCCATCGCGCCGCCCGTGCTGCCCATCGCCATGTAGTCGGGCACGAGCTTGCCGATCTTTTTCGCGAGATCCTTCTGCGGCACGCCGATCAGGTTCGGCACCTGGTGGCCCATCGCATTCATCGTGTGGTGCGACTTGTGGCAATGAAACGCCCAGTCGCCCGGACGATCGGCGGTGAACTCGATCGCGCGCATCTGCCCCACCGCGACATCGGCCGTCACTTCCGGCCAGCGCGCCGCCGGCGGAATCCAGCCGCCGTCGGTGCCCGCGACTTCGAAGCTGTAGCCGTGCAGGTGGATCGGATGGTTGGTCATCGTCAGGTTGCCGAAACGAATCCGCACGCGGTCGCCGGCACGCACCGGCAGCGGATCGATGCCCGGGAACACGCGGGAATTGAACGTCCACATGTTGAAGTCGGTCATCTCGTTCACGCGCGGCGTGTAGCTGCCCGGATCGATGTCGTACGCGGCGAGCAGGAACACGAAATCGCGGTCGACCGGCATCGTGCCGCGATCCTTCGGGTGCACGATGAACATGCCCATCATGCCCATCGCCATCTGCACCATCTCGTCGGCGTGCGGGTGATACATGAACGTGCCGTGCGATTCGAGCTGGAACTCGTAGACGAAGGTCTTGCCGGGCGGGATGTGCGGCTGCGTGAGACCGCCGACGCCGTCCATCCCGTTCGGCAGCCGCAGCCCGTGCCAGTGGATCGTCGTGTGTTCGGGCAGCCGGTTGGTCACGAAGATGCGGACCTTGTCGCCCTCGACGGCCTCGATCGTCGGGCCCGGCGACTGGCCGTTGTAGCCCCACAGGTTCGCGTTCATGCCGGGCGCCATCTCGCGCACGACGGGCTCGGCCGTCAGGTGGAATTCCTTCCAGCCGTTCTTCATCCGCCACGGCAGCGACCAGCCGTTCAGCGTCGCGACGGGCGTGTACGGGCGGCCGTTCGGCGGCGCGAGCGGCGGCTGCGTGCCGGTTTTCGCCATCGTGGGCGCTTCGGGCAGCGAGGCGGCGCCGGCCTTGCTGACCATCGCCGCACCGAGCAGCGCGGCGCCCGAGCCGCTGAGAAATTGTCGACGGGACACCATGTCAATGACCTTCCGGATGCGTTTGCGTCGCGGGCGCCGGTTGCGCCGCGGGGGTGGAAGCCGGCTGCGGGGCAGCGTCGGCGTTGGGAGTGGATTCGGGTTCCGGTTCGGCGGAATGCGTCGCGCGCGGCGCAGCACCCGACGACGGCAACCGGCCGCCGACGGCCATCTGCAGATCGGTCTCGGCGAGCCAGTAGTCCTTCAGCGCGTCGATGTAGCCGTTCACTGCACCGACCTGTTCGCGCGCATCGCTCAGCAGTTCGAACACGCTCGCGAGCATCCCGTTGTAGCGCAGCAGCAGTTCGTCCGAGATCGTCTTGCGCAGCGGCACGACTTCGTCGCGGTAGTGCGTCGCGACGTCGTAGCTCGTCACGTACGCCGCGTACGATTCGCGCACTTCGGAGCGTGCGTCGATCGCCGTCTTCGCGAGCCGGTTCGCCGACTGCATGTAGATGGCCTCGGCGCGCGCGACCTTCGCGCCGCCCCAGTCGAACAGCGGAATCTCGACGCTGATCTCGTAGCCGTGCTCGTGGCCCTTGCCGGTTTCGTAGTTGTTCACGTAGCCGAGATCGACCGCGTTGACGAAGCGTGTCGCCTTGCTGAGGCCGAGCGAAGACGCGACGCCCTGCGTCTGCAGCTTCGCGGCCTGGATGTCGAAGCGGTTGCTCATCGCGAAGCGTTCGAGATCGGGCAGGTTCGGCCGCGCTTTCGGCAGGTCGGGCAAGCGCTCGGGCAGCGCGTACTGCGTGCGCCCGCCCCACAGCCCCATCGCGCGCGTGAGCTTCTCGCGTGCGGCCACGGCCTGCTGGCGCGCCTTCGCATGCTGCGCGACCGCGTCGGCATGAAACGCCTGTTCGCGCGCGTAGTCGAGGCGGCTGAAGTTGCCGGCCTGCCGCATGCGCTGCGCGAGTTCGGCAGCCGCGCTCGCGGCGTCGCGCACCTGTTGCGCATAGTTCGCGGCCTGCTCGGCGGCGACGGCTTCCACGTAGGCGCGGCGTGCGTCGGCCGCCACCTTCAGCATCGCGTCGGCCGTTTCGAGCTTGGTCTGCTCGAAGCGGCGGCGTTCGATGTTCGTCGCGAGCGGCATCGTCAGCAGCGCGAACACGTTCGCCGAGAACGTGCGGCCGAGTGTCAGCTCGCCGTCGCCGGCGCGGGTGCGGCTGAACGCGAAGCGCGGGTTCGGCAGCCGGCCGGCCTGGACGAGATCGGCCTCCGACAGCCCGAGTTCGGCGTACGACGCCTGCAGGCCGCGGTTGTTCAGCAGCGCGACCTGCACCGCGTCGTCCATCGACAGCGGTTTCGCAAGCAGTTCCTTCGTGCGCGTGTCGACGGCTGCGCGGTCGGCGTCGGTCTTGACGATCACCGCGTCCTTGCCGATACGTTCCGATGCGGCGGACGACACGGCGTCGAACCCGCCGTCCTTCGAAAACGTCGTACAGCCTGCGAGGAACGCCAGCGCGACCGCCGCCGCGCCGATCCTCGGCGATATCGCCAGGTTCGTCATTGCGCGGCCCCTCCGTGCATCGAATGTGCTCCGCCATTGCGCGTCGCGTTGCCGGGCTTCGCGGGGCGCTCCATCACGTCCCGGTTCAGTTGTTTCCAGCCCGGGCCTGCGTCGTCGCGATACGGCCGGTAGCCGTCGAACGCGGACGTCACGGTGACGTCCGGCACCGACGCGGCGGCGTCCGCCGGATCGGGTAACGGGGTTTGCGCAGGCGCGAGCGACGGCACGAAGGCCGCCGCGCTCAACAGCGCCGCAGTGATCAGTCGCATGAAAATGTCTCGTCGTGAGTCGTCCGGCGGACCGCGTGCGGCCGCCAGCGTGGATTGCAGGTCGCGGCCTGTCGGCCACGGGCAGGGACTAGACGGAGATCCGGCGAGGCGGCCGGTCGATGCCGCCGGTCAGGAACGACACGACGACGGCCGAAAGCGGCGGCGCGGCGATCGCGACGCCGGCGTCCGCCGCGACGGGCACCGCGGGCGCACCCGACATGCCCGTGCCGAGGCAGCACGACACACACGCCGAACATGCCGACGCATGCCGTGCGTGGTCGTCGTGATCGTGATGGCCGGCCTGCGCGGCCGGCATCGCGTGCGACGGCGCTTCCATCGGCGCGACGGCAACGCGTTCGCACTGCATCGAATCAGTCGCGAACGACTGGATCGGCAGGCTCAGCGCCAGCAGCACGACGAGGAGGAATTTGCGCCAGTACGACATGGATGCGGAATCAGGCAGGCAACGACCGGTTGGGCCGGCGCGGCGCCGTGACGACGCGTGCCGGGGGACAAGACGGCCGCAGCTTATCGCCACCGCGGTGACGACGACATGGTCGAAAGATGACCGGATTGTCATGAAAGGCGGGTGACGCGACGCATGGACGCTTCATGACAATCCCGTCATCCGGCGGTCATTCTTCGCGCACGCGCGGCGCCTTAAGCTCAGGCGTTACACTGACCGGCTGGAATCACGGACAGCCTGCCTCACCATGCGGATACTGATAGTCGAAGACGAACCCAAGATGGCGTCGTACCTCCGGAAGGGGCTGATGGAGGCGAGCTACACGGTCGACATCGCGGAAACCGGCAAGGACGGGCTGTTCCTCGCGCTGCACGAGGATTTCGATCTCGTCGTGCTCGACGTGATGCTGCCGGAGCTGGACGGCTTCGAGGTGCTCAGGCGGCTGCGCGCGCAGAAGCAGACGCCCGTGCTGCTGCTCACGGCGCGCGAGGCGATCGAGGACAAGGTGACCGGGCTCGAACTCGGCGCCGACGACTACCTGCTCAAGCCGTTCGCGTATGCCGAATTTCTCGCGCGCATCCGCTCGCTGCTGCGGCGTGCGCCGCGCAACGTGTGCGACATCCTGCACGTTGCCGATCTCGAAGTCGACCTGCTCAAGCGCCGTGTGCGGCGCGCCGACACCCGCATCGACCTGACCGCGCAGGAATTCGCACTGCTGCAACTGCTCGCCGAACGCGAAGGCGAAGTGCTGACGCGCACGTTCATCACGTCGCAGATCTGGGACATGAATTTCGACAGCGACACGAACGTCGTCGATGCGGCGATCAAGCGCCTGCGCGCGAAGATCGACAATGCCTACGAGAAGAAGCTGATCCACACGATCCGCGGGATGGGCTACGTGCTCGAGGATCGTTCGTGATCGCGAGCCCGGCTTCGTATTCGCTGCTGCGGCGCCTGACCGTCGCGTTCGCGGTGGTCGCCGCGCTCGTGTTCGCGCTGACCGGCGCGTACCTGTACCGCTCGCTGTCCGCCGAGCTCACGCGGCGCGACGACATCGAGATCTCCGGCAAGCTCAACCAGTTCCTGCAGCTGGCGCACGCCAGCGGATCGACCGCCGCGCTGCGCGCCGATCCGGCCGTGTTTCATGAAGTGCTGCTGTCGCATCCGGGCGTCTATCTCGGCATCTACGATGCGCAGAACCGGCCACTGGTCGAACATTCCGACGAGGCCGGCAACACGCTCGTATCGGTCATCACCGCACCGCATCCGGCAGGCAACGCAGGCGGAAGCAGCAGCCCGTTCACCTGCTCACCGCCCGGCATCGGCACGTCGCGCTGCGTGTATGCACGCACGACGCTGCCATCCGGCGAAGCGATCCAGGTCGCGCTCGCGCGCACGGCGACCGATCGCCAGTCGCTGCTCGAAAGCTATCGCGTCGACATCTGGCTCGCGGCGGCCGTCGGCGCGCTGCTGGTCGGCGCGCTCGGCTACGCGGTTGCATCGCGCGGCCTGCGCCCGGTCGAGAGCCTCGGCCGGCAGACCTCGCGCATCGAGGCGCACAACCTGAACGCGCGCCTCGATGCGCGCGGCGGCCCCGTCGAGCTGCGCGAGCTCGCGACGTCGGTCAACCGGATGCTCGACCGCCTCGAACGCGCGTTCGTGCGGCTGTCGCAGTTCTCGTCCGATCTCGCGCACGACATGCGCACGCCGCTCGCGAACGTGATCAGCTCGTCGCAGGTCACGCTGTCGCGTGCGCGCACGACCGAGGAATACGAAGCGCTGATCGATTCGAACATCGAGGAATGCGAACGGCTGCAGCGGATGATCGAGAACATGCTGTTTCTCGCGCGCACCGACAATGCGCGTCAGCACCTGAAAACCGCCGAACTCGACGCGGGCAGCGAGTTGCGCCGGCTCGCGTCGTATTTCCAGGCACTGGCCGACGAAGCCGGCGTGCGCATCGACGTGCGCGGCGAAGCGCCGGTCGTCGCGGACGCGACGCTGTTCCGGCGCGCGGTGAGCAACCTCGCGTCGAATGCGCTCGAACACGCGGAAGCCGCGTCGACGATCGAGCTGGCCGTTTCGGCACAAGGAAGTTACGCGGTCGTCGAGGTCACGAATCGCGGCGCCGCGATTCCGCCCGAGCAGGTCGAACGGATCTTCGAGCGCTTCTACCGCATCGATTCGTCGCGGCACGGCGCGGCGCGCAATGCGGGCCTCGGGCTCGCGATCGTGAAGTCGATCATGGAGCTGCATCGCGGCAAGGTCGAGGTCGCGAGCCGCGACGGGCGCACGACGTTCGCGCTTTATTTTCCGCGCGGCGCAGAAGGGTAAGCCGCTTGTCGCGCGGGTCGCATCGGCATGACGGCCGGTGCGACGCCAAACTCAGCACCACGACCACCGACGCCAGACGCCTTCACTCCCCCGGCTCGCGCCGGATCTTCGCCTGGCGGCGATTGCGGTCGTTCAGTATCTGGTGCCGGCGATGGTCGGTCATCTTCCTCCAGTCACGCGCCTCGTCGCGCGTGCGCAGGCAGCCGACACAAAAGCCCGTCCGGCCGTCAAACGCGCACAGTTCGATACAGGGTGATTTCACGGCCACGGTCAGGCCGCCTTCGCAGGCGTCATCACTTCGACGGTCACGTGCGACACGCCGTCGAAACCCTCGATCAGCGCATGGTAGAAACGCGCGTCGCGCACCGTATCGGCGGTCTCGACCGACACGATCGCGCTCATGTGGCCGGGGCCGACACGCCACACGTGAAGATCGTTGACCTTGTCGCCAAGCGCCTCGATCGCATGACGTACGCGCGCCGCCAGCTTGCGATCGACGTTGACGTCGAGCAGGATGCCGCCCGTATCGCGCATCAGCCCGTACGACCAGTTCGCGATGACGAGTGCGCCGATAATGCCCGCGACCGGATCCATCCAGACCCAGCCGAAAGCGCGGGCGAGCAGCAGGCCGACGATGGCCAGCACCGATACGGCCGCGTCGGCGATCACGTGAACGTAGGCCGAGCGGATGTTGTGGTCGCGATGGGCTGCCGTTTGCGAACCGTGATCGTGATGCGCGTGATGGTCATCGTCGTCGTGGTCATGATCGTGGTCGTGACCGTGGTCGTGCCCATGATGATGACCGTGCCCGTGGCCATGCCCGTGATGATGGCCGCCGCTCAGCAGCCACACGCTCGCGAGGTTCACCGCGAGCCCCAGCACGGCAATCGGAATCGCTTCGCCGAAATGAATGGGAACGGGCGCCAGCAGACGCGCAATCGCCTCGTAGCCGATCAGGATCGCGATCATCGCGAGCACGATCGCGCTCGTGAAGCCGGCCAGGTCGCCCAGCTTGCCCGTGCCGAACACGAAGCGCGGATCGTCCGCATGCTTGCGCGCATAGGTATAGGCCAGCGCGGCGATCAGCATCGCGCCTGCGTGCGTCGACATGTGCAACCCGTCGGCGACGAGCGCGAGTGATCCGAACAGCGTGCCGCCGACGATCTCGGCCACCATCATCGCCGAGCACAGGCCGATGACCATCCACGTCTTCCGTTCGTTCTGCTCGTGCGCATCGCCGAGGAAGATATGGTCATGCCCCGCGCCGAACGCGTCATCCCGGAAAGTATTCATGCTCTGCCCCGATTACTTGAAATAGCTATGCACCACGTCGATCAGCTGCTCGGTCGCGCTGCCTTCGTGTGCGTCAGGTTCGTGCGCATCGACCAGATGCTCGCGAATGTGGTCTTCCAGCACGACGGCCAGCAACCCGTTCATCGCGCCGCGGCAACTCGTGATCAATTGCAGGACCTCGTTGCAGCCGCGCTCGTCCCCGAGCGCGCGCTCGATCGCCTCGACCTGGCCCTTGATACGACGCACGCGGTTCAGCAGCTTCTGTTTTTCACGAACGGTATGGCTCATCGATGACGGGCTCCTGAATAGGGAGGGGGAGTATATATCCGGAAGGCTTCCCCTATAGGGGAGAGGGGTATATTTTTTTGTGATGAAGGCTTGTCGAAAGAATTCCGCTCGGCTAGACTGCCCTTCGTCTTTGGGGAGTAGCCTGCTTTCCGTCCCCGGAAAGCGAACGCGTCAACACACTCGGCCTGCGGCCGTGGCGCGTTCAGCCTGATCGGCCTGGCGAGACCATGGGCGCATCGCGTCGTTCCTGGTCGGACGTCGGCGGATGCGCCATGGTTCGTCAGCGTCCGACCACGGAGTCCCCATGTTCCCCGCCGTCTTGTCCCCGCGCTCCCCCGCCCGCCGTCCACGTGCCTGCGGAGGTGCCGCATGACCTTCATGCTCCTCGAACTGGCGTTCATGCTGATCGTCATCCTCGTCGCGGCCGAGGTCTTCACCAATGCGCTCGAACATCTCGGCGAACGCCTGAAGATTTCCGAAGGCGTGACCGGCTCGCTGTTCGCGGCCGTCGGCACGGCGCTGCCCGAAACGATGGTGCCGCTGCTCGCACTGGCCGGCGGCACGGCGAACCAGGCCGTGAACGAGGAAATCGGCGTCGGCGCGATTCTCGGCGCGCCGCTGATGCTCGCGACGCTCACCACGTTCCTGATGACACTCGCCGTGATCCGCTCGCGCGGGCTGCGCGGCACGATCGCACCGGAACGCACGGGCTTCGTGCGCGACATGAACTACTTCCTCGCCGCGTTCTCGCTGGCCACCGCGGCGATGTTCGTCCCGCATCACAACTGGGCCGTGCGCGCGCTGCTCGCCGCGATGCTGGTCGGCATCTACGTGATGTACGTCGTGATGACGTTCCGCGCGTCGACCCGGCTCGTCGATGCCGGCCACGGCACCGAGGCGCCGCACACGATGTTCCTGTCGCGCGTGGGCCTGCCGACCAATCTCGCGACGATCGCGCTGCAGTTGCTGATCGGCCTCGCGCTGCTGATCGGCGGCGCGAAGGGCTTCATTCACGGCGTGGAAGGCGTGTCGCAGGTGCTCGGCATCTCGGCGCTGCTGCTGTCGCTGATCATCGTGCCGATCGCGACGGAACTGCCGGAGAAGGTCAACAGCGTGCTGTGGATCCGCCGCAAGAAGGACACGCTCGCGTTCGGCAACATCACCGGCGCGATGGTGTTCCAGGGTACGCTGCTGCCCGCGATCGGCATCATGCTGACGCCGTGGGAGCCGCGCCCCGAAGTGCTGACCGGCGTGATCATCACGCTCGCGGCGGCCGCCTGGCTGCGCTTCAACGCGCGCACGCGCGGGCTCGCGATCTGGGCGTTGCTCGCGAACGGCGCCGGTTATGCGGGGTATCTGGTCCTGACGCTGGCGCGCTGACGCACCGGCGCCTGGGCCGGGCGCGCCGGCCGACGGACACGTCGGCGCGGCGCGCTTCAAGGTGCAGGAAGCGGGCGACGGTTGCGCCCGCCCCGGACGATCAGGAACCCTTGACGAGCTTGACGATCGTCAGCGTGCCGTCGACCTTCTCGATCCGCACCTTCACCTTGTCGCCCGCGTGCGCGTGCGCGAGCATCGCCGCGTCCTTCGCCTTGAACGCCATCGTCATCGCCGGCATCCCGACGTTGTCGAGGGCGCCGTGCTTCAGCGTGATCTTGCCGCTCGCGGCATCGACCTTCTTCACTTCGGCATCGGTCAGCGCGGCAGTCGAATCGGCCGCGCCGTCCGATGACATCTTCATGCCGGACATGTCCATGCCCGACATCTCGCCGGCGGCAAACGCCGGTACGGCGGCAACGCCGAGCGCGACGACGGCGGTTGCGGTGGCGATCAATTGATTCATTTTCATCGTGATTCTCCGGTTGGGATGGATGGCACGTTCGTGCCGGAAGGAACTGCATCGGAATGCCGCGCCCGGCCCGCGCTTCGCGCACGACGGCGCTGAAGCAGGAGCCACGCGGCGGGAATGACGAACATCGACAGCAGCGGCGCCGTGACCATGCCGCCGACCATCGGCGCGGCGATGCGCTGCATGACTTCGGAACCGGCGCCGTGGCCGACCATGATCGGCACGAACCCGGCGAGCACGACGGCGACCGTCATCGCCTTCGGCCGCACGCGCAGCACCGCGCCTTCGCGGATCGCGTCGAGCAGCACCGCATCGGTCAGCGGTTCGCCGGCATCGAGCCGGCGCTGCAGCGCGCCCTTCAGGTACAGCAGCATCACGACGCCGAACTCGGCGGCAACGCCCGCGAGCGCGATGAAGCCGACCGACGTCGCGACCGACACCGCATGGCCGAGCGCCCACACGAGCCAGAAGCCGCCGACCAGCGCGAACGGCACCGTCGACATCAGCAGCAGCGCGTCGGCCGCCGAGTCGAACGTGAGGAACAGCAGCACGAAGATCACGACGAGCGTGACGGGCACGACGGTGCGCAACGTCGCCGCCGCGCGTTCGAGATACTCGAACTGCCCCGACCACGCGATCGAATAGCCGGGCGGCAACGCGACCTGCTGCGCGACGGCCTGCTGCATCGCACGAACCGCCGTGCTCAGGTCGACGCCGCGGAGATCGACGTACACATAGCCGGACAGCCGCGCGTTCTCGCTGCGAATCATCGGCGGTCCGTCGGCGATGTCGATGCGCGCGACGTCGCCGAGGCGGATCTGCGCGCCGCGCGCGGTGACGACCGGCAGTTGCCGCAGGTTCTCGAGCGAATCGCGGATCTCGCGCGGATAGCGGATGTTGATCGGAAAGCGCTCGCGCCCCGCGATCACTTCACCGACATCGTCGCCGCCGACCGCCGACGCCACGACCGACTGGATGTCGGCCACCGACAGCCCGTAGCGCGCGGCGGCGAGCCGGTCGATGTCGACGTCGATGTAGCGGCCGCCGTTCAGACGCTCCGCGAGCGCGGACGTGACACCCGGCACGGGCTTCACCGCGGCCTCGACCTGCTTCGCGATCGCGTCGATGCCGGCCAGGTCAGGCCCGGAAATCTTCACGCCGACCGGCGTCTTGATCCCGGTGGACAGCATGTCGAGCCGGTTGCGGATCGGCGGCACCCACACGTTCGACAGGCCCGGCACCTTCACCGTCCGGTCGAGTTCGTCGACGAGCTTCTCCGGCGTCATGCCGGGCCGCCACGCGCTGCGCGGCTTGAAGCGAATCGTCGTCTCGAACATCTCGAGCGGCGCGGGATCGGTCGCGGTATCGGCGCGGCCCGATTTGCCGAACACCGTGTCGACCTCGGGCACGGTCTTGATCAGCCGGTCGGTCTGCTGCAGCAGCTCGCTCGCCTTGTCCGCCGAAATGCCCGGCAGCGCGGTCGGCATGTACAGCAGGTCGCCTTCGTCGAGCGGCGGCATGAATTCGCCGCCGAGCCGCGACAACGGCACGGCCGTCAGCACGAGCGCGACGACCGCGACGCCGATCGCGAACCACGGGCGCCGCAGCGTCGCTTCGAGCAGCGGACGGTACAGGCGGATCAGCACGCGGTTGATCGGGTTCGCGTGCTCGTGCGGAATGCGGCCGCGCACGAGATAGCCCATCAGCACCGGCACCAGCGTCACCGACAATCCGGCGGCCGCGGCGATCGTGTAGGTCTTCGTGAACGCCAGCGGCGCGAACAGCTTGCCTTCCTGCCCTTCCAGCGAAAACACCGGAATGAACGACAGCGTGATGATCAGCAGCGAGAAGAACAGCGCGGGCCCGACTTCCGCCGCCGACGCCGCGACGAGCTCCCAGCGGCGCGCGACCGTGAGCGGCTCGCCCGGATGCGCGTGGTCGTACGCCTCCAGATGCTTGTGTGCGTTCTCGATCATCACGATCGCCGCGTCGATCATCGCGCCGATCGCGATCGCGATCCCGCCGAGCGACATCAGGTTCGCGTTCACGCCCTGGTAGCGCATCACGATGAACGCGGCCAGCACGCCGAGCGGCAGCGACAGGATCGCGACGAACGCGCTGCGCAGATGGAACAGGAACACCGCGCAGACGATCCCGACGATGACGAATTCCTCGATCAGCTTGTCCTTCAGGTTGCCGACCGCGCGCTCGATCAGTTGCGAACGGTCGTAGGTCGTGACGATCTCGACGCCGGGCGGCAGCGAACGCTTCAGGCCGGCGAGCTTCGCCTTCACCGCATCGATCGTCGTCAGTGCGTTCTTGCCCGAGCGCATCACGACGACGCCGCCCGCCACCTCGCCCTGCCCGTTCAACTCGGCGATCCCGCGTCGCATCGCCGGGCCGACCTGGATGCGCGCGACGTCGCCGAGCAGCACGGGCGTGCCCGCGTCGTCGGTGCGCAGCACGACATGGCGGAAGTCGTCGAGCGTGCGCAGGTAGCCGGACGAACGCACCATGTACTCCGACTCGGCCAGCTCGACGACCGAACCGCCGGATTCCTGGTTGGCCTGACGCAGCGCCTCCGCGACCGCAGCCTGCGTGATGCCGTAGGCGCGCAGCTTGTCGGGATCGAGCACGACCTGGTACTGGCGCACCATGCCGCCGATGCTCGCGACTTCCGAGACGTCCGGCACCGCCTTCAGCTCGAACTTCAGGAACCAGTCGTTGAGCGCGCGCAGTTGCCCGAGATCGTGATGACCGGTGCGATCGACGAGCGCGTATTCGTACACCCAGCCGACGCCGGTCGCATCCGGCCCGAGCGACACGGTCGCGCCGGCCGGCAGCCGGCTCTGCACCTGGCTCAGGTATTCGAGCACGCGCGAGCGCGCCCAGTACGGATCGGTGTGGTCGTCGAACAGCACATAGACGAACGCATCGCCGAACGACGAGTACGCGCGCACGGTTTTCGCGCCCGGTACGCCGAGCAGCGTCGTCGTCAGCGGATAGGTGACCTGATCCTCGACGACCTGCGGCGCCTTGCCCGGATACGACGCCTTCACGATCACCTGCGTGTCCGACAGGTCGGGCAATGCGTCGAGCGGCGTCTGGCGCAGCGAATGAACGCCCCATGCCGCGATCAGCACGGTGGCCAGCAGCACGAGGAAGCGGTTCCGGACCGACCAGAGAATGATGCGCGCGATCATCGTTCGCCTCCCTGCGGCTCGACCTTCGTCAGCCGGTAGCCGTCGTCGGTCTGCGTGAACGCGAAACGCACGGTCTGGCCCGGCTTCACGTCCGGGAACGCGTGGGCCGCCGGCTTGCCGAACGCCATCGTCATCGCCCCCCAGCCGAGCGCCGGCACCGGTTGATGCGAGAACGTGATGTCGTCGGCCGTGACCTTCTCGACCTTGCCGGTGGTTTCATAGACCGGCGCCGCCGCTTTCGGCGCCGAAGCGGACATCGCCGCCGCCCCGCTTGCGCCGGCGTCGTGCTCCAGCCGCGGCAGCACGCTTTTCAGGCTCGCCTCGGAATCGATCAGGAACTGCCCCGATGCAACGACCGTGTCGCCTTCGTTCAACCCGTCGAGCACTTCCGTGTCGCCGCCGATGTCGTTGCCCGTCGTCACCTGCACCGGCTGGAGCCTGCCGTCGCCGTTCTTCACGATGACGATCGTGCGCTTGCCGGTCGCAATCACCGCTTCGGACGGTACGAGCAGGCGCGACACGTTCGCCTTCCCGGCGACCCGCACGCGCATCAGCATGCCGGGCGTGAGCTTCTGCGCGGCGTTGTCGATTTCCACGCGCGCCTGCAGCGTGCGGCTGCTCGTGCTGATGCCCGGCAGCACTTCGCGGATGCGTCCGGTGAAGTGCTGCGCCGGGTCGCCGGCGAACGTCGCGTCGATGGCCATCCCCGGCTGCACGTTCAGCGCAAGCGCTTCCGGCACCTCGACGATGAGCCACAGCGTCGACAACCCGGCGATCTTCGCGAGCGTCTGACCGGGTGCGACCATCGCGCCGTCGCGCACGTTCAGCTCGCTGACGACGCCGGTTTCCGGCGCGCTCAGCACGACGTGCGTCTGCGCGCGGCCGGTGCGATCGAGGCTCGCGATCATGCCGTCGGGAATCGACAGCGCGCGCATCCGTGCGCGCGATGCATCGAGCAGGCTGCCGTCCATCCCGCCGCGCTTGAGCGCGAGATATTCCTCCTGCGGTGCAAGCCAGTCAGGCACGAACAGCGACGCCACCGGCGCGCCCTTCGCGATGCGCTGCATCGGTGCGCGTGCATAGAGACGGTCGATGTAGCCGGTGACGCGCGACTGGACGACGTCCGCGCGCGATTCGTCGAACTGCGTGGTGCCCACCGCATCGAATCCGGCCGCCGTCTGCTGGCGCCGGACAGTCGCAAAGCGGATGCCGAGGTTCTGCTGCAGGCCCGGATCGATCCGGATGCCGGTGGTGCCGCCGCCTTCGTCCGCGTAGACGGGCTGCAACTGCATGTCCATGAACGGCGACTTTCCGGGTTTGTCGAAATGCTGGTTCGGCACCATCGGGTCGTGCCAGTACAGCACCTTGCGGCCCGTGGCCGGGTCGGTGTTGCCGGCTGGTGCGGTACCAGGCACGGCGGCCGATGCGGCCGTCGCCGCGCCGCCCGCCGCATGGCGCGTACCCGCGAAATAACCGGCGCCGAGCAGCGCCGCGGCAGCGAACGTCAACAGCACCGCGCGCGCCAGTGATTGCTTGTTCATGAGGATCTCCTTCACTGCGCGGTGGCCATCGTCGACGGCACGACCTGATATTCGAGCTGCGCCCAGATCTGCGACACGTCGCGCCTGAGATCGAGCACCTGCAACTGCGCGTCCAGCTGTGCGCGCCGCGCGGCGAACGTGTCGGCGAGCGAGCCCGTGCCGGCCCGGTACGCGGCATTGGCCAGCTGCACGCGCTGGTCGGCGGCGGGCAGCAATGCCGCGCCGAGGTTCGCGATGCGTTCGCGGCCGCTCGCAAGCGTTTCGGACTGCGTGCGGATATCGGCCTGCACCTGGCGCAGCGTGTCCTCGTACATCAGGCGCGCCTTGGTCGCGAGCGCGGCCTTCTCGGCGACGTCGCGGTTCTGGCGGTTCTTGCGGTTGATCGGTAGCGGGATGGTGACGCCGACGGACACCATGTTCGAATACGCGCCGCCACGCTGCTGGTACGCGACTTCCCACGTCCAGTTCGGGTTGAGCTCGCTGTTCGCGACGGCGGTATCGGCTTCGGCGACGGCGATATCGTCGGCGGCCGTGATCAGCGCCGGCTGCGACAGGCGCAGCTCGTCCGGCGGCAATGAAGACACGAACGATTCCGGCGCGGGCGGCGTGCCCGTGACGTCCGACGCCGGCACGGCGGTCCAGCGCGACAACGCGATGAGCGCCGTCTGGTAGACCTGCTGCGCTTTCAGCAATTGATCCTGCGTCTGCGCGAGCATCGCCCGCGCCTGGACGACGTCGGATGCACTCGCCTTCGCGCCGCGATACGACGCCTTCGTCGCGTCGAATTCATGGTTCATGTGATCGAGCAGCGCCTGCTGCAACGCGAGCGCCTGCTTCGCGTAGACGGCGTTCAGCCACGCCGTTGCGGTTTGCTGACGTACGCTCGCGAGCTGCGCCAGATACCCTGCTCGCTCGCGCCCGACCTGCTCGTTGGCCAGTGCCGTGCGCAGGTGCCGCTTGTCGCCGGACACCCACTCCTGCTCGATGCCGATGCGGCGCATCGTCATGAAGTCCTGGCCGACGGTGAAGCGCTGGCCGCCGTTGACCGGCAAGTTGTCGATGCCGGCCTTGAGCATCGGGTCGGGCAGCTGGCCGGCCTTCACGGCCGCCTCCGAACTGGCGCGCACCGAAGCCTGGGCGGCCTGCATCGACGCGGAATGATCGGTGGCGGACTGCAGCGCGGCGTCCAGCGTTAATGGCGGTTGCTGCGCGTGAACCGCGCCCGCAACCAGCAGCGCCGCCCAAAGCATGGGCGCGCGCCGGCGCGCACGCCGCGCAAGCGGCGTGCCGAAATGGAATGACATGGTTTAACCCCAACGGCGGAACCCCATAGGGATTCCACGTCCTGATACAGGACGAACCTCACCGCGAATGCGGCGAACCTATCGGATCGGGATCAGCTGATGCGTGGAGGGCGCCACAACCCGCTCGGGTCGCGGACCGGGAGGATTTGCGCGTAGTGGAAAGCGACGGTGCTGGCGAATGCAGCGGGACGACTGACTTCGGCGCGAGCGGCCGGGTGATAGAGACTGCCGAACTGGCATTGGGCCGTCAGCTTGCAGGACATGCCCTTCGCTTTCGCGTGGGCGTTGCCGGTGGACGACGACTTCATCGAATCGCAACCCGGCATGTCCGCGGACATGCCGGCGTCCATGTCCATCGACATGCCCTGCTGCATCATCGGGCATTCCCCGGCCAGGCCGCTGGCTGCCAGCCCGCTGATGGGCAGCACCGCGCAGAGCAGCAGCAGGATGATGGTCCGGAGGAATTTCATGCCGGCGATTATAGCGCGGGGTTTTGCTCTGTGGCGGCGCATCGATACGGCGAAGCGACGCGCCGTATCCGCGGCCGCCACCGCACGCTACCGCGCCAACGCCTCGGCCTCCAGCACGGCCTGCACCGCCGGACGTGCGCGCACCCGCTCGTACCACGCGCGCAGATGCCCATACCCGCTCAGGTCGATATCCGCGTTGTACACCGACCGCATCCAGTCGGCCTTCCCCCACCCCGTCAACGCGAACAGATAAGCATCGGCGACCGTGAACGTGTCGCCTATCAAGAACGCGTTGCCGTCGAGTTGACGGTCGATCCACGCAAACCGGCTGTCGAGCTTCGTTCTCGCCGGATCGACGTATTTCCCCGCCTGCACCGCGTACAGCAGCGGAATGAAACCCTTGTGGATTTCCGTGGAGAGAAAGTTCAGCCACTCCATCAGCCGATAACGACCGAGCGTGCCGTACGCAGGCGCGAGCGCGGCTTCCGGACGCCGATCCGCGAGATACTGCGCGATTACGGGCCCTTCGCGCAGCAGCGTGCCGTCGTCGAGTTCGAGCAGCGGCACGTAGCCGAGTTCGGTCACGTCGTAGTAGTTGCGACCGTCTTCAATGACGTGTTTGCGCGCGTCGACCTTGATGACCTCCGCATCGATGCCGGCTTCGCACAGCACGATGCAAATGGCCTGCGAACAGCTTCCGGGAGCGTGATAGAGCTTCATGCGTTTCCTTCGTGGGTTGTCCATGTATCGATTCGCCGCGACGCGGGCGCTAATATCTCGCATCGGCGCAGCGCCGGGAAGACGGCAGTCGTTTGTGCCGTAGTCACAAAAAATTTACCGACCAGGGTTCGGCACGATGAAAACGAGTGCGACAGGATGTTCCGTTGAAGAAGCGATGCGCCTGCTCGGCGGCCGCTGGCGGCTGCTGCTGGTGTCGTACCTGCTCGACGGGCCGCGACGCTTCAGCGACCTGCGCCGCGACATGCCCGGCATCTCGCAGCGGATGCTGACGCTCGACCTGCGCGCACTTGAAGACGCGGGGCTCGTGCGGCGAACCGTCTATCCGGAAGTGCCGGTGCGGGTCGAGTACGATCTGACCGCGGACGGCGACCGGCTGCGGCCCGTCGTCGACGTCATGCGCGAATTCGGGCTGTGGCTGAAGGCACGCGATGTCGATGCGACGTGCGATACCGGCGCGACGCCCGCAGCGGCGATCGAAACGCAACCCGATTGCCCCGGTAACCCGAGATAACCCCAGATAACCCATACGCAGGAACCTACGTTCATGGAACTTCACGCTACCGTCGGCGCGGCGACGTCCGACCTCGACGACGACGAAAGCTTCGCCAACATCTACTGTCACGACGCGGAGCAGGACTATTGCTTCGCGCTGTCGCGCTTTCCGGACGACGCGCTGATCGAAGTGATGGTGCGCGACCAGATCAACTGGCGCGTCAAGGATCTGTCGGTGCGCCTGACGGACGACACGATCGACGTCGAGATCGAGCCCGGCATCGCCGCGCGTCTCGACGGTCAAACGCGTTACGTCATCCATCTCGCACCCGGCCAGTACGATCCGGTCACGCTGCGCGCCGCGCTGAAGGAGATCTTCGTCGGCAAGGACGGCTTTCAGGACGACAGCACGCGCGGCTGACCGATTGGCCGCGCACTCCCTCCGTTCACGCTGACAACCGCTCATGACGCGCACCTCGCCACTCCGACCGTTTCCGCGCGTTGCCGCGCTGCTGCTCTCCGCGTGCGCAACGCTGGCCTCCGCCGCGCATGCGGCCAAACCGCTGCTCACGTTCAAGGTCGACGACACCGTCACGGCCCGCGTCGAGCGCGCGGACAGCGAGCACATCACCGTGCGCTTCCTGCCGAGCGGCAAGACCCAAACGCTCGACGTGACCGCCACCGACGAGGAAGGCCACTATCACCTCGCATCGGACGACTACAACTTCGACGGCCACCGCGATCTCGCGATGCACGCGACGCTCGGCATGGTCAACGACAGCTACGGCATCTACCTGTATGACGCCGCGCGCCAGCAGTTCGAGCCGCTGCACATGCCGGCGAGCAACCTGCCGCCCGGCAACTGCGACGACTTGGTCAACGTGGTGGCCAAGCCGAAGGAGCGCACGCTGTACAGCTCGTGCCGCGGCGGCCCGATCTGGTACACCGATGCGTATCGCTTCGATGCCGGCGGAAAGATGTACCTGTACCAGTCCAGCGAAGCGATACCGGACGACTTGCGCGACCTGCTCGATACCGACAACGGCCCGTCGTCGATGCTGCTGACCTACGACGCGCAAGGCAAGCGCGTCTCGCGCCGCCCCGACGCCTATGGCGGCGGCGCCGTCACGTTCAAGGTGCGCGCGGCACGCCTGCCGCTGCACGATGCGATGACCGATGCGCCCGCGCGCCGCTATGTCGTCGCGGGCGACACGGTGGAGGTGATCGACGCGAGCAACGATTTTCAGTGGCTGAAGGTGCGGTATCGCAATCCGCACGCGGGTGCGGTGCAGGGTTGGGTCAGTGCGAAGGAGGCGATGGGCGGCTGACAAGGGGCAATTTGTTGTACCCAGCGGGAACCCTTTCCTAGCTCTTCAGCGACGGCATTTCAAGGACTCCGATAGATCGGTCGCGACAGCAGAGAAACGAACAGGTCGATCTGCTGTTGAGGGGGTTTTCGCCCAGCGGCGTGTCGACAGTGCGGCAGAAATAGCGCGGGCACGCCTGGCATTCGAACAACGGCAATCTGCCGATCGAGCGTGTTCTGAATCCCGCGTCGCGATATGTCGGCCGCCGCATCGTGGACATCGAGGCCGCGGCTCGTGGCTCTTCGACAGCAATGTGGCGATCTGCGCGGCCAGAGGGACCGTCAGCTCCCGATCCTCACCGACATCGTCGCCGACGACAGCGGACCGAGTCTGGGATCGCCCCTCCTTCATCAGAACTGTGCCGTGACCTGAAAACCAACCGTTACTCGCGCCGTCGGGAACCCGGGCGGTTTGTAGATCGGTGTGCCGGCAAACAGATCGTAACCATAGGCGCCCAATCGAGTCGCAACGCTGCCCTTCACGCCGATTACGGCACCCGCCAGTTGTGTGCCAACGAGGGTAACCGGCTGCGGACCCCACACGTGGCCGTAGTCGATGCCGACATATACAGCCTGCCCGGTTTGGCCGATTGGCGCCTGCAGTTCGTTGCGCCAGTAGAAGCCGCGCGACGCCGCGAGCATCGTCTCGCCGTCGAATCCGCGCACCGTATAGCGGCTGCCGATCGTCAGGTCGTCGATGTAGTACAGCGTATTGCCCGTGTACTGACCGTGGAACGTCGTCACATAGCGGAACGGCTGCTGCGCGATTGCGAACGGCACCGACAGGTTCGCATCGAGCACGGCCATCTTGTAGCGGTAAGTCGGACCGCCGTCGGCCGACAGCGCGTCGTCCTGCGCACCGAACGCGCCGATCCCCTGCCGGTACGCGAGCGTGCCGTCGAATTGCGCGTTACCAAAGTAGTGGCGATCGGTCAGGCCGAATTCAACGAACGTGTTGTTGCGGCGCTGCTGAGGAATCTCGGTGTCTTCGATAAAGCTCTGGCCAAACCGACGCGACAATCGGACCTGCGCACCAAACACGTCGTTCTGGCTACGCGACAGCACGCGGTTCAGCTTGAAATCTACCGTCTTCGAATTTCCGCTCGCGATGAACGTTTGGTTCACTCCGGCGATCTGCTGGTAGTACGTATTTGTGTACGCAGACAGCGTCGCGGTCCAGTAGCCCCACGGGATCGAATAGAAGCCGTTCCAGCCATGCGAGCCGAGCCGCTTGTCTCCAAATTCGAGATCCTGGCTCACGCCGATGTTGAAGATATCGTTTAGGCCTAGGGGATTGTCGATACCGAGAGACAAATTGCCCTGGAGGCGGCCTGTCGCGCGCGTACCCGAGTTGTCGATTGAAGCGACGACCGTCCACGGTTTGCTGCGCTTCACGTCGAGCACCACGTCGCTTTCGCCGGGCACGTCGGCCGGCACGATCTGCATCGATACGTCCTGGCTCGTCACGCGCTTCATTTGCTCGAGGCCCTGTTCGAGGTCACGCAGGTTCAGCAGCTCGCCGTCGCGAGTCGGAAAAGCAGTTTTCCAAGTGCCGCGGAGTTTTTCGTCGGCGAAGCGCACGTGGCGGATCACGCCAGGGATCAGCGAAAACTTGAGGGTGCCGGTCGACAGGTCCTGCTCAGGCAGCAGCACGCGCGTCGTGACGTACCCGCGCGCCAGGATCGCTTGCGACAGGCCCCTGGCGAGGATGTCGAGGCCCCGTTTGCCGACGCACTGGCCGGAGTAGTGCTCGAGCCATTCGCGCGCAAAGGCGAAACGATCCATCGGCAATGCCGACGCGCCTTGCGATTTAAGGGAAGCGGGCAGCGCATCGGGTACGTCGAGTGTGAAACGACCGACACGGAAGCAAGGTGTTTCCGCAGGCAGGGCCGGATATGTTTCAGCGCGCGGCACGTCAGACCGAACCGAAGGTGCTTGTACGACCGCGGTTCGTTGCTCAGCTTCGCGTTGTTGCCGGGCCTGCCGGTCCTGCTCAGCGTTCGCACGGGCGGCCGCCGCACGATCTTCGGGCGCTGGAGCCTGCTGCGCATATACAGCGAACGAAGCGACCGCCAACGGCAACACGACAAGCCCTCTAGTAATTCTCATTTATTGTTTTCCGAAGGGGGCAGAAATTTTATGCACGATTGAAATAGATCTGCAGCGGCCTGCAGTGCAGCCCAACACTTCGAGCATCTCTGTACTCGATGGCTCTTATACGCGAGAATTCCTCGTCAGAATTTCGGGTAGCACCTTGCTGCACCAAATAAAGTAAATTATGAAAAATGGCCCGCCGATAAAAATTAATGTCTTACCCTCGCCGAATCCAAATAAATGGCACACCAACTCTGACGCAAGAAACGCCCAGAAAACACCTGTCCCAAATGATATTGAGGCAACAGCTACAAAAAGACGGGCTTTAGCATAAAATCCCCTATTCATTGATGGCCTGCCCTGGTTTCCTTTGACACGTCATTGTAGACAGCAACCCCTCTCGACCCCACGCCAAACGACATCAAAGGCTGATTTATCCCCAGCAACGGCATTTTTGCGCCGACACACTGGTCACGATAAACAGCAGCGCTGCGGCAGCCGAATTCCCCCGGCGAATAGTTTTCATATTTCATTCAATACGGGATGGAACGGTGGTCGCGGCTTTGACACTCAGATCTGCAGAGCGGTCATCACTTGAACCAAGGGCCGAACTTTTCCGGGTTGTCACTCAACATTCCAGCTCTGCGCAGCGGCTTTGGTAAATACTTCACAAACACGAAGAAAAAAATAATGAACAACGGCAATCCGATTGACAGAAGCGCGATAGTGTCATTCATTTTTAATGCTATACGGCATATCCCCGATATAAGAAAGGCCCAGCAGCCTGCACCAACCGCCGATGCAAGGCACACTGTGAAGCAGATTTGGAGCGTCGCATATAATCTACGCCAGTTCATTTTTTACCTCCGCCATCCCTAACGTCATTGACAACGGCTGCCCCTTTCGAGCCAACTCCATAAAGCAAGAATCCCTGCGTCGTGCCGTATGGCCAAGGCTGTTTAATGAAAGGGAGCAAATTTACGTTATCAATGCGTGGGACAGTCACACCAAAAATCGAAACCGGTCGGTTTAATCCATCAGCGACACCCATATTCAATGGAACGGGAGCTTTCAGGGCGAGAATGGCCATTCCAAAATTGATTCCATCATATATGGTATTTCCCCATTGCGGAGAAAGTTGACTGAAACCCCAGCGGAGTGGATTATCCCCCGGCACATTGATTCCATTGTAACGGTTATACAGGCCACTGCCACCTTCCACGAACTCGCTGATCCCAAAGGTCGTCATCCAGCCACCAACAGCACATCCGATGCCACTTGTACAAAGCGCGGCTCCAGTTTTTGCCGTCATTCCACCGAGCGTCATTTTGGTTACATCTTTTGCAACTCCCACCGGGTCGGTCTTAATGGCGTCGCCGCCTTTCTGCAAAGCGGTATATTCGAACAGACCAGAACTCTTCTGTTGGTTCACCCAGTCGAGCTCCTTTGTGAGCGATGCCACCTCCACTTCGCTCACAAAATTCTTGTTGCGCTCGTCGCTGCCAGCGGGATATTCCGCCCAGCATTTGACGGCATAACACGCGGCACGCGTAAGGCGCTTTTCCTCATCCTTGTCGCCGTTCGCCTTGTCGCCGATCGCCTTCTTTTCGTCCGGGTGCAACTGCCGGTTGAACCGATCCACGTTGTACCCCGAGAACGCCCCCGATTCCCCACCCACGGCCGCACCGGCCCCCGTCGCAAGCGCGTTCGCCACGATGTTGCCCAGTGCCTGATTCATATTGGCATTGCCGGTCGGATCGCTGCCCGCGATCGCGCTACTCAGTTCGTTCAGCTTGCCGGACGCGATCGACGCAATCGCCGCACCTGCGGCGCCGCCTACTGCATTGCCGCCCGCCAGCCCGGTCACCAGCGCTGCACCGGCACCTTGCATCAGCGCGCGATTCGCTCCGCCTTCCTTCCAGGCATCGACACCTGCCTGGTCACCATTCTTCTCGGCTTGCCGTTTCATCTCGTCGGCATAGTCCCCGATCCGGCGCGACACCGCTTCACCAGCCGCGCTGGCCGCAGCCATCATGTCCGACTGGTTGGCCAGCAGGTTCTGCATGTCCGGAAGTTTGGCGACCGTACCGTTCGTGTTCGTCGTATCGCGGTTCAAGCTAGCCACATCCTGCTTCTGGTTCGCCGAATCCGTAACCGTGACCGTTCCCGCACTCACGCCGCTCTTCGTCGTCGCGCTATCGCTGCCGCTGTCGTTCTGGCCGAGCATCGGCGCGGCACCGCCCGCGTTCTTGCCCGAGGTACTGCCGTGCGTGCTGTAGTTCATCCCGCCGTCGCCGGTCGTCGCGCCCGCACTGAAGCCGCTCGAGCTCGCGTCGTAGTGCGACCGGTTCTGGATGTCGGAGAAGGACAGCGAACCTGTCGTCAGCGAATTCTTCGACGCATCCGCTTGACTTGCGATCAGCCCACCCTTCAGATTGGTATTACCGGTGACGTTGATATTGAAGCCGCCATCGCCCGCGTGAATCCCGGCCTGTTCATTGACGCCCGCATAGCTGCCCGACGCGTTGCCCTTGCTCTGGCTGAAGCTCGCACTGGCGCCGCCCTGACTGATGCTGAAGCCGCCGCCCGAACTCGACTGATGCGCCGCGCTCGACAATGTGTCCTGCGCGCTGACGATGTTCAGATTCCCACCCACGTCGGCGTTCACCTGATTGCCCTTCACGTTCGAGCCGATGATGCTCGTATCGCCGCCCGAAATGATCGTCACATTGTTTGCTGCGTTTACATGGCTATTGTTCTGCGTGGCCAGATCGCTGTTGCCGTCGCCGTTGGCCTTCGACATCGCTGCGGAAACACCAAACCCGCCCGTGCCGACCGACACGCCCACGCTCGCGCTCTTCGACTCGTTCGTGCTGCGCGTCGAGTCGGTGTCCGTCGTATTAACGATATTGACCTGATTTTTCGCCGCCAGGATTACATCGTTCGCGTTCACGTTCGAACCGGCTATCGTCACATTGCCGCTGCCAGTCTGACCGTTGCCGGTCGCCGCAAACGCCACCGTCCCGCCTGCATTCACATTCGAGCCGCGATTCGTCACGCTGTCTTCGGAGAATGCGCTCTTGCTGTGACTGCTGCCGACGCTGACTTCGACCTTGAACTGAGGCGTCTCGCCCGCCCCCAGCGCCCGGACCACATCGCCCGCGGCAACGTTCGCGTCCCATGCCGCGCTAGCCGCAGCCATCCCGTGCAGCGCCGCTGCCCGACCGTCCTGGCTGTTTCCGGACGCACGCGATTGACCAACGGCATTCGATACCGCGTCGATCACTGGTGCCTTCAGTGCCAGCGTCAGGCCGCTCTTGGAGACTTCCTGCGTTTCGCCGCGGTGGTTCTTGTCCTGCGCCGAGTCGATCGTCACGTTCGCGCCTGTACCGCTAAGATTCTTCGCTGCGATCAGGTCGCTTCCCGTTACGTGCAGGTCGTTTCCAGCAGTAACGCTGACGTTACCGTTCAGCGAACCGATCGTACTGCCATTGTTCGACACCTCGGTCGTCTGGCTGGTCGTCTTCAGCGAACTGCTGCCCACCGACACCGACAGTCCGCCGCCGGACATCAGCCCGGACTCCTTCTTGTTGTAGTAGCTCGACGACTGCAAGGTGTCCTGCGACGTCGTCACCGTCACGTTACGCGCTGCAGTGAGCGTCACGTCGTTCGTTCCGACGATGGTGCTGCCCTGAACATTGACGTCCTTTCCGCTGACAATGTTCACGCCGTCCGCAGATACCAGACTGCCGCGATTGAGCGTCATCGTCTGGTCGATCCCGCTTGCGACCTTCACGCCGCTTACGACATTGCTGTGGCTGTGCGTTTCGTGCGAATTCAGCTCGTGCGTCTCGGTTGCCGCGCCGACATTCACGTCGCCGGCCGCCAACAGGTTCGCGTTACCCTTGTCGAGGCTGATCGTGCTACCGGAGAGCGTTATATCCTTGCCCGACACAATATTTACCGTGTCGCCGCCCTTGAGTGTCGTGCCGGTCAGCGCCTGATCCGACGTGTGCAGCGTTTCCGCGTAACTGCCGTGGCTGTCGCTGCCCGAGCTATTGCTGTTCACCGTAGACGTCGCGCTCGCCGCGCCGAGCGTCACGTTGCCCTTGGCGGCAAGCGTCCCACCTTGCCCAAGGTCGATCTGCGCGCCCTTCGCCGTTAGATCACCACCCACGACGACATTCGATTGCCCGCCGACCGTCACCGAGCTGCCGGTAACCTTGTTGATGTCGGTGTTCGATATACCGTTCGCGCGCTGCACGATCTTGTGCTCACCCGTCTGGACCGCACCGAGATCCCAGTTGCCGCCGACGTTCATGCCAAGGTTGCCGCCAACCGACAGGTTGCCCGCGTTCTGCTGGAAGTTGCCGCCGGTGACGATCAACGCATCACCCGCGACATCCAGCTTCGCTGTCGGCCCGAGCGTCGTCACCACGCTCGTCGCACCGTCGCGACTCACCCGCGTGTTCGTCTTCGTCGCCGTATCGAGAATCAGGTCTTTCCCAGCGTCCAGTTGCAAGCTGCCAGCCTTCACATTCGCCGACGTCAGGTCGATATTGTTCTCGGTTTTCAGCGACATCAGCCCACCGCTTTGCAGCGCGCCGAATGCGTTGTCGATCTGCTTGCCCTGGATTGCCAGGGTGTTGTCCGCCTTGATCGTGCCGCTATTCGCGAAGGACTGCGCGTTCTGGAAATCAATGTTCGTCGCGCTGATCAACGGCCCGTCGATGTTCTGCTGGCTCGCCTTCGCGAGATACACGACCGGCACAAGCACCGACTGACCGTCGACCACACGTGTTTCCATCATGATCACGTTGCTGGTCAGCTTCGACACCTGATCGGCCGACAGGCTCGCGCCGATCGGCAAATCGAGCGACTTCGACAGATCCGCGCCGGCAGCCATCAGCGATTGATACATCGTCTGCAGGTCCGCATATGGTCCCAGCACAGCCTTGCCGGTCAGCGCGGTGACTTCGTTGCGCACGAGCTGCTGTTCGTAGAAACCGTCGCCGAGGCGCTTCGGAATATGCGTAAGATCGACGCCGAGCTGCCCGAAGAAGTAGTCGCTCGAAATGAAATTCTTCTGGTTCGTGAACGCCGGGTTCGTCTCGATCACGTAGCTCGCGTTCGGCGCGGTGGTCGGCTTGAACAGTCCACCCTGCGGAATCGTCAGGTTGGTCAGCACGTTCAGCGCGGTCGCGCTGGCGATGATCGGGTCGACCGGCGCGGGCGCACCACCGTGCACGGACGACGCCCCAGATTTCGCACCGCTCGCGTTACCGCTCAGATTGGTAGGCGTAAGACCCGGCACCGACTGACCCGGCAGCAAGCCGAGCGACGGAATCGATGCGTTGCCGGCCGTGTTGTTGACACTTACTCCAGTGCCCGAAATCGTGTCGTTCGAATTCAGCGTCGGATCATAACGCGGTAGCTTGTAGTCCTTGATCGACGCCGGCGCCGCCTGCGTGTAGCCACCCGGCCGAGAGCCGACAAACGGCGCATTGCCAAACGGCAGCTTCCAGTCATATTCGGAATTATCGTAGTTGTTGTAGTGATATTGCCCCGAGTAGGAAACTGACACGCCCGGCAGTTTCTGGCCGGATGCCGCCCAGCCATCCGCATCGTAGCGCGCCGGCATCTTGATATCGCCGACCGCCGCGATGTTGCTCCAGTAGTTTTGCAGCGTGCCGACCGACGATGCATCGATCTTGCCGCCCGACACGATCTGGGCGGCCGGGCTGATGTCCGTCACGGTCGTCGCCGTCGCGCTGTCCGCGTAATAAGTCGTGAACTGATACGTGCTGTTCCACTGACCGCCATGAGGTGGCTCGGTGTAGACGCCGCCGATGCTCTCCGAATCCTTCACGCCGACCTGGCCCGTGCGACCGCTGATCGGAATGCCGAACTGCGCGAGCGACGCCGGATCGATCTGGCTGGTGGAAGTCTTCATCACGCGGCGCGTACTCGTCACCTTGTCCGCGTGCAATTCCATGTCGCCGCCGGACTGGATCAGGGCAGACACGTTATTGATCAGCGCCGCGTTCGTATAGTTACCGCCCGCGTCCTTGCCGCCTGCCAGCACAACCTTGCCCATACCGAAGATGGCCGTCGTCGCCATCGAGTCAGTGGCCGTCGTGTCGTCGCGGTTTTCGATGTCATGCGCGAGAATCTCGAGCGTGCCATTGCTGTCGGAACCGCCGATCAACGCGGTCGGCCCAAGGTTCGAGATCGTATTCGTCGCGTTGAGTGATACGCTGGCGCCGACCAGCGCGCCCGTGTTGGTCAAATTGGTCGACTGCGTGCGCAGCAGGCCGCCGGCCGTCAAGGCACCCGCGTTGACGATGTTGCTCGCGTTGACGCTCAGGTTGTTGACCGACTGCAGGTTCGCGTTGTTCGTAAAGGTGCCGGGCAACGTGAAGGCGAGATCGTGACCGACGTTGAACTGCGTGTCGGATGCCGCCGTGTAATCGCCCTGCAGGTTCACGTTGGCGTCATGCGTCGCGCTATATGTGCCGCCGCCTTGCAGCGTGGCCGCTGCCACCGACAGGTCGTGCGTCGAGCTGATCTGGCCGTTCGTGTTCGTAATCGCGCCGGTCGTCGTGACGTTCACGTCGCCGTTCGAATTCGTGACGTTCCCGATGGTGCCACCGCTGTTGTCGAGCGAGTTCCCCTGGACCTTCAGCGATGCACCACTGAGCTGACCGCCCTGCGTGTTGCTGATCGACGCTGCGTTGACCGTCACGTCTCCGTTACCGGTGATGGCCCCCATACCCGACACACCGCCAGCATGACTGTTCGCGATCTGGCTGCCGCCTTGCACCGTCATCTTGCCCGTACCGAGATCGACTATGGCGCCGTCCGCGTTGTCGATCGAAGCAGATTGAATGTCGAGCGTGCTGGTGTCGCCCGCAGCCGATTGCCCGGCCTGGACGTGGCCGCCTCGGTTCGACAGAGCGCCGCCGTTCGTCAACGACAGCGACGGGTCCGATCGCAGCAGACCCTGCGCGTTGTTCACGTCGCCCGCAATCGTGGCATTGATGCCGCGCTGTGCCGCGAGAATACCGTTCGCGTTGTTCCAGCTGCTCGCATCGACGACCGCTTGCCCCTTCGTCACGATGGTGCCTGATGCGTTGTTCAACGCGCTGGCGCCATTACCCGGTGCAATCGTCAGCGTGCCCGTGCCGGCGTGCGTGATGGTGCCGCCTGCGTTGTTCAGCCCGGCGGGCTTGAGCGTCAGATCAGTGCTGTTGGTCTGGATCACGCCACCAGTCGAGTTGTCGAGCGTGCCGCTGACATTCATGCCCATCGCTGACGACCCATACTGCGTGATCGTGCCACCGTGGTTGACGAGGTTGGCGGCCGTGAGCGCAAGCTGATTGGCCTCGAGCTCGCCGCCGCTGTTATCCAGCGTCGAGTCTGCCGTGACCGACAGGTTCGGCGCGACGATCGAACCGCCTTGGTTCGTCATCGAGCCCATGTGGACCGTCGCATTCGTGCTGGCACCGATCTGGCCTCCATCGTTCGCCAGCGTACCGCTGGTGACACTCACGTCCGTGTTCGACAGCAGCTTGCCGCTCGCATTGTTCAGCGTGCCGGCGACGGCCGCCGTCAATCCGGTCTGCGCGTTGATCGAGCCCGACGCGTTGTTCAGTGCACCGGCTTGCGCGACCATGCGTCCGTTGCTCGCGATGGAGCCGCCCACGTTCGATACCGAGCCCGAACCGTTTCCGAGCGTCAGTGTGCCGTTGCCGGCATGGGTGATCGTGCCGCTGTCGTTGACGATGGACGTCGGGGCGAGCGTCAGGTTGGTACTGTTGGATTGCAGCGTGCCGCCGTTGGAGTTGTCGAGCGTGCGCGACACATTGACGGCCATCGCTCCGGTACCGGTCTGCGTGATCGTGCCACCGTGATTCACGAGGTCCGTCGCATTCAACGACACCTGGCCGGCCTGCACGGTGCCGGCGCTGTTGTCGATCGTCGTTGCGCTGACCGTTGCTGTCTGGCCGACAATCGAGCCACCGCTGTTCGTCAAATGTGCGCCGGCATCGACTACGACGTTCTGCGCAGCCTGCAACGTGCCGCCACCGTTGTCGACCGATTGGCCCGCAACGTGGAGATTCGTGTTGGATGTGATCGCGCCGCGGTTGACAACGTTTGCGCCTTGAACCGAAACATCACCGTTGCCGCCGATGACACCGCCTTGAGCACCGTTCGCTGTCGTACCCGCGGCGTTGGTCAACTGACCGCTCGTCGTCACCGACAAGCCATCGCCGTTGAGCGACGTGATCCGCCCTGCCGTGTTATCCAGCGACGCGCCGGCCATCGTCATGCCGGCCGCGCTTTGGATGGTGCCCTGGTTGTTCGCGATGGCGCCGCCGTGTATGTCCGCCGTGCTTTCGGAGATCAGTTCGCCCGACTGGTTAGCGATCTGGCCAGCCACGTTGACCGACAGCGGACCCTGCGACGAGACCTTGCCGCTCTGATTCGAGAGGGCGCCCCCGGTCAGCGTCGTGCCTCCGCCACTCGACAGGCTGCCGTGATCGTTGATTACCGTGCCGGAAGCATTCGCCTGAATTGCGCCTTGCGCGCTCGTCGTCGCGTTCGCGAGATTCACGTCGCCGGCCGTCGCGTTCAACAACAGATTGCCGTTCGCCGCCGTCTGGCTGCCGGCGAGATTCACGCCGGAGCCCGTCAACGATGCGCTGCCGCCCGCGACATTCTGGCCGGTCGCGCTCAACTGACCCGAGACCGTCAGGTTCAGGTCGCCACCATGTGCAACGGAGCCGTCGTCGTTCACGCCCGCGCCGAACGTGCCGGTCGAATTGACGCTGCCGGCATTCACTGTCGTATTCTGCTGCGCCGCGAGCGTCCCGCTGTTCGTGAGATCAGCGCTTGTGGCGGCCGACAGCGATTGCTGCGCGTACGTCGTACCGCTGTTCTGGATGCCGCCCGCGGCCGACAGCGCAAGGTTGCCGCTCGCGGTCGTCTTGCCCGTGAGCACGAGCCGGCCGTTCGACTGCAGCGTCAAATCGCCTGCCTGAGCCGCGATCGTACCTGCGTTGGCCACCCCCACGCCGTTCTCATTCGAGGCGAGGAAGATCCGATTGCTATACATGCCGCCCAACTGACTCACGTCGATTGCAACCGCCGGAGCCGGGCCGTCGCCGGCGATCGGCGTCGCGGCAAGCGTATCGTGGTTGACCTGGCTCGCACCGGCGACCACATTCAGATTCTTCGCGTAGACCGCCGCGTTCACCTGCACCGCGCGTGCAATCAGATCGACTTGATCGGTATTGGCTGCATTCAGGCCCGCGCCAGCGACGGTCACGAGGCCGCGATTGACGTTGTAGCCGGCAAGCGACCCATCGGCACCGTAGAACGGTACGCCGGTTGTCAGGGTCGCGCGACTGGTGTTGAGAAAGCCGCCGCCATCGACAAAAATCCCGGACGGGTTAGCCAGGACGAGTTCCGCACGGGCGCCTGCGATCTCGACTGTGCCGCGGATTTGGGACGGGTTCGGGCTGTTGACCTGGTTGACGATGATCCGCGCAGCCTGTCCGGCTCCGTAATTCGGGTTGCCGTTGATCCAGCCCGCCTGCTGGGTCTGAACCATCGTGGCCGAGTTGTTCAGGATCGCGCCAGCCTTCTGTACATCGAACTGGTTGTAGGTATTGACCGAGACGCCTGCGCTCGACGGACGCGCCACATTGACTTGAGGCAAGCCGTTCGGCGTCTGGATTACGTGCGTACTGGTACCAGGCGTCGGGACGATCTGCGCACCGGACAGGACAGGTAGCATGCCGAGCACGGCGACGCCCGCCGCAACGGCACGCGCGCCGGACACCGATGAACGCCGCCGCGCGCGCGCCTCGCCCGTTGCCGATTTCCCCTCGGCCGTCGCCGTCTCCGCGACGGCGACCACCATTCCCCGACGCCTGGAATACACCAAGCGATGCGTATTCTTGTTCATTCTCGTCGACGCGGCCCGCGTCCATTCGTTGGTTTATTGGATGCGATCTTACCGAGACGACTGAAAGGCAACTGTCAAAAATTACCAAGCTGTTGACGGGAAACGACAAATTTCTAATTTCAGATTCGTCCGATTGACATGCGCCCCGATATCAATATGCATACCTAATAAAAACATGCGGATTTCAATCGTCTGAAATGGCGAAATCGCTCCGTGGTAACGACAGCATCCACGAAAAAGCGCTCATCCCGAGCGATACGCGCGGAAAGCGAATTTGCTGTCTCTTTTCGGATCGGAGATTGGCGTTGCCTGCTGAGCCGACGTGTCATTACGACTAGTTCGAAAATATGCTTCCTTTCTCAGGATGATGCGCGACGGGACACCTCATTTCCCACATATTGAACGCCCAACATCCCATTAATAGGGATGCCTGCTCAAATGTTGACGCGCTTCGCTCCACGGCTCTAACGTTCGCCCCAACGCCATTCGATTCGGCCGCCCCGTTCGCGGGCGCCGGCCGGGCACAGAACACAGGAGACAACCGTGGCCCAATCCGCGTCGCGCACTCACGCGAACCCGACGGATCAGTTGCACGCACACGCCGGCATTGCATCCGATTCCGCCGCCCGTGTGGCCGCGGCACAAGCCGCGCCACCCAGCCGCAAGCGCCTGCTGATCCTCGCGCTGCTGTTCATCACGGTCGTGATCAACTATCTCGACCGCAGCAACCTGTCGATCGCCGCACCCGCCCTGTTCAAGGAACTGAACATCGATCCCGTCCGCGCGGGCCTGGTGTTCTCGGCATTCGGCTGGACCTACGCGCTGATGCAGATTCCGGGCGGCTGGCTCGTCGACAAGGTGTCGCCGCGCGTGCTGTATGCAGGCGCGCTTGCATTGTGGTCGGCCGCGACGCTGCTGCTCGGTTTCGCGGGCTCGTTCGTCGGGCTGATCGTGCTGCGTCTCGCGGTCGGCGCACTGGAGGCGCCGGCCTACCCGATCAACAACCGCGTGGTCACGACGTGGTTCCCGACCCGCGAACGCGCCAGCGCGATCGGCGGCTACACGTCGGGCCAGTTCGTCGGCCTCGCGTTCCTGACGCCGGTGCTCGCGTGGCTGCAGGTGCATCTCGGCTGGCACATGGTGTTCGTCGCGACGGGCCTCGCCGGCATCGCATGGGCTGCGATCTGGTATGCGGTGTATCGCGAGCCGCGCGCGTTTCGCGGCGTCAACGCGGCCGAGATCGCACTGATTCGCGATGGCGGCGGTCTCGTCGATCTCGAGGACCGCATCGCGGCGCGCAGCGAACGCGCGCCGTCGACGTGGCGCGACCTGGGCGTCGTGCTCGGCCGGCGCAAGCTGTGGGGCATCTACCTCGGCCAGTTCGCGCTGAACTCGACGCTGTGGTTCTTCCTCACGTGGTTCCCGACCTACCTCGTCAAGTATCGCGGAATGGACTTCATCAAGTCGGGCTTCCTTGCGTCGCTGCCGTTCCTCGCCGCATTCGTCGGCGTGCTGTGTTCGGGCGTGCTGTCGGACTGGCTGATGCGCCGCGGCGCATCGCAAGGCTTCGCACGCAAGCTGCCGATCATCTCGGGGCTGCTGATCTCGACCTGCATCATCGGCGCGAACTACGTCACGTCGACGGGCTGGGTGATCGCGTTCATGACGATCGCGTTCTTCGGCAACGGCTTCGCATCGATCACGTGGTCGCTGGTGTCGGGGCTCGCGCCGGCGCGGCTGCTCGGCCTCACGGGTGGCATGTTCAACCTGATCGGCAACCTGTCTGCGATCGCGACGCCGATCGTCATCGGGTTGCTGGTCGACGGCGCGGACTTCTCGCGCGCGATCACCTACATCGCCGCGATGGCGCTCGCAGGCAGCCTGTCGTACGGGTTGCTCGTCGGCAAGGTCGAGCGCATCGACGCATGAGCATCACGAGGGCGGCACACGCGTGCCGCCCTGCCTTGCCGCCGCCCGCGTGCGGCGTCAGAACCGCATGAACCCGTCGCGCGCGAGAGCGTGCGGATTGCCGGCCACGTAGTCGAGCGCGCACGCATCGGTATCGATGCCGACGGTCAGCAGCGTTTCCCAGCGCTCGGTGTCGGGCATTGACAGGTCCGGGTGGAAACACACGACGGCCGCGTCGCCGGCCGCACCGCACATCGCCGCCGCGCGCTCGCGCACATCGGCGCTCGTCATCCCGGTCACGACTTGGTTCAGGTGCGCGAAGCGCTCGCGCGTGGTCGAGCTGTCGGGCATGCATTCGCCGCCGCTCAACGCGCGATCGAGGAAGTGGTTCGTATGCAGCAGCCAGCCGTCCGGACGCGGCACGACCACACCAACACCCGACGGGCTCAATTCAATGCTCGCGGCGCGCGGGTTCGCGTCGTGCCGCGTAAACACGGTCAGCACCGTCGATGCGCTCACGCGCGCGGTGCGCGCGATCTCGATCGCCTCCTGCACCGTCGTCGCATCCTCCAGCAGGCGCCGCGCGATCGCGTGCACGGGCACGCCCGCGCTGTCGTTGTCGCTCGCGTGATGCAGGATGTTGAAATGCAGCCCGAGCCCCGCGCTGTTCACGCCGAGTTTCGCGAGCATCCCGAATTCGGTGAACAGCTTGACGGTGCCGCCCTGCGACGTCGAGAACTGCATCAGCAGCCCCTGCGGCGCGAGGCTGTCGTGCCAGTCCCACGTCTGCAGCGTGCGTGGCGCCTGCGGGCCGGCCGGCGCGTAGACGGTCGTCGAGCATTCGCCCTCGGCCGACGCGGGCGCGGTCGCGAGAATCTCGGTGCGCGCGTTCAGGCACGCGAGCTGCCAGCGCGGCAGCTCGACGCCGTCGGCGATCGCCTCGACTTCGGCGGCCAGGCGCGGGCACCATGCGTCGAGCGCGGCCAGGCTCGCTTCGCCGATCTCCCGCGCGCGCTGCGGATCGATGCCGAGCTTCGGGAAAAACGCGAGATAAAGCGCGACCGTTTCGCGGATCGCCGGCGCGAAACGCGCGCCGATCAGGCGGCCCCGCTCGCGCGGATCGGTAATGTCGGTCGCGAATGTGTGCAGCTTCAAGATCAAACCTCCTGTGTTGAACTGGATCCGGGCCCGCGCGGCCCGGAACATGTTGCGTTGTACGAAAAAATCGGCCCACGCCAATCGTCAGAACGAGTAGATGAACTGCATCCCGGCGAGGTCGTTGCTGCGCGCGTACGTGCCGTTGCTCTTCAGGAACACCGGATGGTTCGCCGCGTCGTGGCGGTATTCGAGCTTCACGGTGATCTGCTGCGTCGGATAGAACAACAGGTCGGCCGTGATCGCATAGCGCTGCGCGCCCTTGCACTCGGTGCCGTTTGTCGCCGAACCCTGGAAGCACGCCGGATCGATGCCGAAGCCGCTCGTGCCGTTCACCGACGGGTTGCCGCCCGCGAGCCCGTACTGGATGTTCGTGCCGCCGCCGCCGTTCGACGTGTTGTTCAGGTAGTCGAAGCGCAGCGTCGCGCCCATGCGGCCGACCCACGCCTGCGTCCACTTCGTATGGCCCAGCAGCGACATCCCGTACCAGCGCGCGGTGCCGCCGTTCCATGCGCCCTTCTGCAGCTCGCCGTAGTCGACCTGCGCGTTGACCTGCGTTTTGTCGTGCGTATAGGTCATGTCGGCTTCCACGTACTTGTAGAGGCCGGTCGGCGACGAGCCGTTGCACTGGTAGCCGTAGCCGCCCGCCACCGCGCACGGCGAGAACAGCGACTGCCGGCCGAGCATCCCGGAGATGCCGAAGTCGAAGGCCGTCGACGTCGCGTTGTCGAAGCGCGCGGTGATCGTCGGCGTCCAGTTGGTCTTCGTCGTGTTGTTGGCCGCGTTCGCGATCGCGCCGGCGGTGCGCAGCACCTCGTTGCCGATCACGACCTGCCAGAAGCGCGTCATCGCCGCGTTGGAACCCTTCAGCCCGATGCCGATCAGGTTGCCCGGCTCGCTGAAGTCGTACAGCATCCCGTGCGTGAGCGTGAGCATCTGGTTCGACGGCTGCACCTCGTAGCCCGCGAGGCTCGGCATCATCCCGATCTCGAAGGTGCGCGTCGTGCTGAGCGGCACGGTGACCACCGCCTGCGTGACGATGTTGTTGCCGACGCCGCCGTGCGAATTGCTGAACACGTTGCCGAAGCCGCGGTTCGGCTGGATCACGATCTCCGCTGCCGGCGCCATCGGGCCGACGCCGAAGGTCTTCTTGATGTCGAGGTAGACGTCGCCGATCGTGCTGTTGTAGTAGTCGTACGCACCCGGGTCGTGATTCAGGAACTGGAAGCCGGACGTGCGCTGCGCACGGTTGAACAGGTACACGGGATCGACGTAGCCGGTGATGCTCAGGCCCGCGAGCGGGCCGGTCGTCGCGGCTTCCTGCAGCGAGTCGACCTTCAGCGACGCGTTCGCGATCTGTTCGCGCATCTGCTGCAGGTCGTCGTTGGTGAACGCCGGTACGGAATCGGCTGCCGGCGCGGCGGCCGCCGCCGTGTTGATCGTGCCGATCTTCGCGCTGCCCGATGCGGCAGTGGCCGTCTTGGCGGCGCCGGCCGGCTTCGCCGCCAGCATGCTCGCGCGCAGCTCGTTCACCTGCTGCTGCAACGCGGTGACCTGCGCCTGCAGCGCCTTCATCTTGCCGGCATCGGTCGCTTGCGGTGATGTGTGTGCGAACGCCGAGGCCGCTTCGAATGCGAGCAGGCACAGCGCCGTCATGTGTTTGATTTTCATGTTCTGGGTGGTCGTCGGGACGAGCGCGCCCCCGCCCGCCGCGATGAGCGGCGGGGCGCGCGTAAGGTATGCGGGAGTGCGGGGAACGGCGGCCGGCTTACTCGGTCTTCAGCTTCGTCCAGAGACGGTTCTGCAGACGCATCAGCTCGGGCGGAACCGGCTTGCTGAGACTCAGCTTGCGGATCACGTCGGCGGGCGGGAACACGGCCGGATCGCTCGTCACTTCAGCGCGCACGAGGTGCTTCGACGACGGCACGGCCGACGGGTACGACGTGTCGTTGGTCAGGTTCGCGCTCTCCTTCTCCGACAGCACGAAGTTGACGAACTTCAGCGCGGCGTCCGGGTGCGGCGCATCCTTCGGCACCGCCATCATGTCGAACCACAGCGCGCTGCCCTCGGTCGGGATCACGTACTTGATGTGATACGGCTTCTTCGCGGAAGCGGCCGCGATCCGCGCGGAGTTCACGTCGCCCGACCAGCCGAGCGCGAGGCAGATGTCGCCACCCGCGAGATCGTTGATGTAGCTGCTCGAATTGAACTGCGTGATGTACGGCCGCACCGACTTCAGCAGCTCGTACGCGGCCTGGTAGTCGGCCGGGTTCGTCGTGTTCGCATCCTTCTTCAGGTAGACCAGCGCCATCCCGAACGCATCGACCGGCGAATCGAGCACCGACACGCCGCAGTGCTTCAGCTTCTGCGCGTACTTCGGGTCGAACAGCAGCGCCCAGCTGTCGAGCGGCGCGTCGTTGCCGAGCGCGGCCTTCACCTTCTCGACGTTCATCCCGAGCCCGTCGGTGCCCCATGTCCACGGAATGCCGAACTGGTTGCCCGGATCGTCCTTCGACAGCACCTTCATGATTTCCGGATCGAGCAGCCCGTAGTTCGGCACCTGGCTCTTGTCGATCTTGCGGTAGATGCCGGCCTGCAGCTGCCGCGCCCAGAAGATGTCGGACGGCACGACGACGTCGTAGCCCGACGTGCCCGACAGCAGCTTCGCCTGCAGCGTCTCGTTCGAATCGAACTCCTGGTAGACGACCTTGATGCCGGTCGCCTTCTCGAAGTTCGCGATCGTCGCCTTGCCGATCGAGTTGCCCCAGTTGTATACGTTGACGACGTCCGCCGCGTGCGCAACCGGCACGCCGGCCCACAGGACGCCGCCCAGCGCGAGCGCCGCGCATGCCGTTCCCAGATGCTTGCTCCAATCCCCTGCCATGGTTTCCTCCGTCGATATCATGATCCGCTCGCGATGAACGGGGTGTGCTTCGGTCCGGAAAAATGTAGCCAGAGGAAATTGGCCGGTCTGCCCTGCCAATAGGGGGACACGCTGCACAATCGGGGCATCCGGTTCCGGACGGATGCGCCGATCGGCACGACACGGAAGCGATTTGAAAGCTTCCGTGCCGCTTCGCCGGCGCAAAACCGCTCAGGATGCCTGCACGCCCGTGCGCACGCCGAATTCCTCGCCCACGTGCGTGACACGGCCGCCCATCATCGTCAGCCCGACGTCGATACGGCCGATGTCGTACTGGCCGACCTCGAACAGGTCGTTCTCGAGCACGACGAGATCCGCGCGCTTGCCGGGCGTGAGCGAGCCGACCTCGTGCTCCATCCCGAGCTGGTACGCGCCGTGGATCGTATACGCGGCGATCAGCTGCGGAATGCTCAGGCGCTCGGCGATATCCGGGAACACCGGCGCATCGGGCTCGCCCGCGAGCTGGCGCGTATGGCCCGACTCGATGTGTTCGAGCGGCTTGTGCTGGCAGCGGCACTGGCATGCGAGGCCGTCCATGCCGATCGACACCGTCACGCCTTCGTCGAGGAACGTGCGGAACTTGTACATGTTGCTCCAGCGCTCGTGGCCGTAGTGGTCGCGCAGCTGCTCGGTGTACGCGTCGACCACGCCCCACTGCAGCTGCGTGTTCGCCATCACGCCCGCGCGGCGGAAGCGCGGGATGTCGTCCGGATGCGTGAGGAACGCGTGCGTGATCACGTGGCGGCGGTCGCGTGGCGGGTTCGAGCGGTTCACCTCGTCGAAGCCGTCGAGCGCCATCCGCACGGCCGCGTCGCCGACGCAATGGACCATCACGTTCGCGTTCGCGCGATCGGCTTCGACCAGATAGCGGTTGAACGTGTCGGCCGGCATCGTCGGCGCGCCGCAGGTGTCGGGTCGGTCCGCGTACGGTTCGAGCAGGTAGGCGGTGTGGTTCGCCTCGGTGCCGTCGAGGAACAGCTTCAGCGCGCGCGCCTTCACGAGCGGCGAATCGTACTGCTCGCGGTATTTGACGAGCGTGCCGACCGGATCGTCGATCTCGCCGATCACCGCGACGCTGCCGACCACCCGCAGCTTCAGGTCGCCCGCGCGCTCCATCGTCTGCAGCGTCTCGTACAGCAGCGACTGGTCGCCGCTCGGATCGAAGAAGCCCGCGTCGAACACGGTCGTCACGCCTGCCGCGCACAGCTTCTTCTGCCAGGGCGGAATCGATTTCAGGTACAGGTCGATGCCGGTCGGCAGCAGGCCGGCCGCGCTGATCCGCTGCATCAGCAGCGAATACGCGGCGCCGTCGACGATCAGGCCGGTCGGCTCGCCCGTCACCGCATCCTTCTCGAACCAGCTCGCGCCTTCCTGAACGGGCGGCGTCGACGCGTCGATGCCGGCGATCTCCAGCGCCTTCGAGTTCACCCACATCGAATGGAAATCGGTCGACAGCAGGCACACGGGACGATCCGCGCAAATCGCGTCGAGCGTCTCCTTGCGCAACATCGCCGGCGGAATCGTCGCCTGCACCCAGCCCATCCCGGTGATCGCCGGCTCGTCCGGATGCGCTTCGACGTAGGCGCGCAGCGCACCAAGCACCTTCTGCGGATCCTCGTAGTTCACGAATGCCTGGAACGCGAACGCGGTCGTCTCGAAGTGCCAGTGCGATTCGACGAAGCCCGGCAGCACGAGCCGGCCTGCTGCGTCGACCACCTTCGTCTGCGCACCGACGTACGCCTGCACGGCCGCCGTGTCGCCGACGTGCACGATCCGGCCGTCGCGCACGGCGACGGCCTGCGCCCACGGCTTGTGCGGATCGACGGTATAAACCTTCGCGTTGGTCAGAACGAAATCCGCCGGCGTCGTGGCGGCGGGCGTCGGTTGCATCTGCATGGCCTGTCCTTTCTGGTCATCAGGTTTTCGAAGTGCTTTCACTATAGGCAGACGATTCGCGCCGGTATGCCCCCCCGCCGCCGGGGCTTGGGCGAATTCCCGCGGCCGCGCGCACGGTCTTGTCATCGTTTTGGGGACAACGCGCGAAATCCGCGGGGTGGATCCGGTGAATTCCCGGCTGACGCGTGCACGGCGTTCGCGTAACGTCGCGCTGTCCCTTGACCGCTCCGGCCCGACCATGCGACTTCTCCAGCCCGACCCTGCCGCCCGCGGCCACTACCTGATCGGCGTGCGCCCCGATTCGCTCGGCGCGACGTTACGCGCGGTCGGCACGCCGGATTTCGTCGGCGCGGTGACGGAGTTCGTCAACGACAGCATCGACGCCGACGCCGTGCACCTCGAACGCTGGCGCGCGGACACGGGCAGCACGTCGGGCTTCGTGGTCGAATGGCTCGGCAGCGGCAGCCTGCGCTTCGCGGCCGATACGCTGCGCGTGATGGACGTCTACTACCAGGACTATTGCCAGGCCGACCCGCTGGTCGCGCCGCTGCGCGGCAAGGCCGGCACGCTGCTCGTGCAGCGCCATGTCGACGGCATCGCGCAAGGCGAGTTCCGCCGGCGGATCTTCGACGAACCCGGCATCGGGCAGGAATGCCTGCTCGTGCACGGCAACGCGCACCTGCAGTACGCGCTCGGGCTCGCGCGCACCGTCGGGCGCGCCGCGTTCACGACGGACGAGCTGTTCCACTTCCGCCAGATGGTCGACCTGCTGTTCCCGATGTTCGAGCTGCATGCGCGCACCTGCGCGGCGCGGCGCGTGGCGGCGGTGTCGGTGAATGTCGAATCGCAGGCGAGCTTCGACGCACGCCTCGAGCGGCAGGACGTGCAGTTGTCGCGCCGCGAACACGAGATCTGCCGGCTGATGCTGTGCGGGCGCTCGGTGCCCGAGGCCGCGCAGCAGCTCGACGTGAAACTGTCGACGGCCGAGTCGTACGTGAAGCGCGCGTTCGCGAAGCTCGGCGTGCGCACGCGCCGCGAGCTGTTCGACTGGGTGCTGGTCGACTGCTGAGCGCGCGCCCGTATTTACGCGGCCAGTGCGGCCGCCTTGATGTTGAAGGCGCGCAGCAAGTCCTCGCAGAATGCATCGACGATCGGCTTGTCGCTCGTGCTGCGCTTCATCGCGAGATGCAGCGGCACGTCGAAGCTGAACGTCGTGCGGCCGACGGCCTTCACGAGCCCGCGCTGCTCGAACGGCTCCGCGTAATGTGCGGGCAGGTAGCCGAGATGACCGCCCGACAGGATCAGGATCGTCGCGGCCTCGATGCTGTCCGCGCTCGCGGTCACGCGCCGCTCCGGCAGCGGATACTGCTCCTCCGGCACCGGATAGGTGCGCCACACCCAGTCGTGAAGCTGCAGGTCGTCGGCCGTCACGGGCCGCGACGCATGGAACAGCGGATGCCCGCGCCCGCAGTAGATCACCTGCTGCTCGGTGAAGAGCGGCGTGTAGAGCAGGCCCGGCACGCGATGCCAGAAATAGCCGATCGCGAGATCGAGCTGGTTGTTGACGAGGCTTTCCTCAAGCTCCTGCGGCGACGCGACCTTCATCGAGAACGTCACGGCCTGGTCGCGCTTGCGGAACGCACCGATCGCGTCGGCCACGCGCGCGTTCTCGACGAGCGGCGCCTGGCCGATCAACCCGATCGACAGCGTGCCGACCAGCTTGCGGTCGATGTCGCGCACGCGCGCGACGAATTCGGACGTTGCCGCGACGAGCGTGCGTGCGGTGGCCGCGAAGCGTTCGCCCTTCGACGTCAGGCGAAAGCCGCCGCGCCCGCGATCGCACAGCTTGAAGCCGACGCGCGCTTCGAGCGCCGACAGCTGCGTGCTGATGGTCGACTGCCGCACGCCGAGCGACGCCTCGGCGGCCGTGATGCCGCGTGCGTCGACGACGGCCAGAAAGACCCGGATGAGCCGGAGATCGAGATCGGAAGTATTCGAGAACATGCTTCAAGCCGCTGCGCGTGTGCGCGTTGCCCGGCCGGCCCGCACGACGCGCATCGCGCGCCACGCCGGCCGCCTGCGCCGATGAACCGAACCGGACGCGCGCCGCCATCGGCAACGGCGCGCGTCGCAACCGTCATTCAGATGCCACCGCGAACGCGCGTTCCATGCCGAACACGGCCGGCCGCAGCCGCCTGTAGCAAAGGAACGCCACCGCGCACAGCACGATCGCCGCGATCAGCGCCGACTGCGTGCCCGCGCTCTCGATCAGCGAGCCGCCCGCGACCGAACCGACGCCATAGCCGAGCGCGACGCAACCCGGCGACAGCGCGGCCGACTTGCCGATCAGGTCGTACTGCGGAATCGTCGCGTAGATCAGCAGCGCGCCGCCCGTCCAGCAGCCGATGAACACGATCGCGCCGAGCGTGAAGGTCGCGACCGAGGCCGGCATCGCGAGCAGCACGGCCGCGACCGCGCAGCCGCCGAGGTTCACGAGCGTCCAGCGGCGCAGGCCCTTGCCGGCGCCGAGTTTCGGCATCGCCGCGCAGATCACGAGACTCGCGACGTTCGCGATACCGAGCACGAGCGATACCGACTTGCCGCTCAGGCCCGCATCGGTGCCGATCTTCTCGAGGAAGGTCCACACGACGCCGACACCGCCATACAACGCAAGCTGCGCGCACAGCACGAGCATCGCGCCCTTCCGGTCGATGCTGCCGGCGACGCCGGCCGGCGTCGGTACGGCCAGCGTCTCGCCGCGGCGAAACAGCGGCGCCGCGAGCACGAACACGCCGAGCACGCATGCGACGAAGCCGAACACGCCGTGCGCGCCCCATGTTCCGCTCAGCATCGGGAAAATGTAGGCAAGCAGCACCATGCTCCACGTCACCTGCCCCATCAGCATGATCCCGAGATTGCGTTCCGGCGCGCGCGAATACGACAGGTAGCGCAGCGCGATGCCGTTCAGCCCGCCCGAGCCGACGCCCGCGATGAACTGCAACGCGGAATACGCGACGAGCCCGTGCGTCGCGAGCGTGCCGAGGTTCGCGCCGGCCGCGAGCGTCACCGCACCCGCGAGCACCCACCGCACCGGCTGGCGGCCGAGCACGAACGCGACGAGCAGCGTGCCCGTCGATTCGCCGAGCACCTCGACGAAACTCGACAGCCCGAGCGCCGCTTCGCCGAAGCCCCAATGGCGTTCGACCTGCCCGACGATCGCGGGCAGGCCGAGAAAGACCGTCGGCCCGAGGATGCCGAGCAGCAGCATCACGACGACGAACAGCGCGCTTTCCTGTCGCGCTTCATCCTGCAGGTTGACTACATTCATCTGGTGTCTCTCTCCGTGTCCGCGGCGCGGACCGTCTCCTCGGGGGAGTTTGGTATGGCGGCGGCCCGGCCCGGGCCGCCGTGTCGCTTACATCGGGAAGCCCATCGCCTTGAGGCCGCTGATCCACGCGCGCTTCCAGCCGCCTTCGGCGTCCGCGCCGTCGAATGCGTGGAACGTGATCTTCGCGGCGACCCAGCGCATCGGCTCCGGCGGAATGTAGCTCGGGCTCTGGTTCGCGATGTCGAGCTTGCGCTCGGGGCTGTCGCGGTCGAACAGGATGTTCAGCCCCATGAACGCGCCGAACCGGCTCGCCGCGACGCCGAAGCCCGTATAGCCGGCGACGAACACGGCCTTGTCGCCGAGATAGCGCTTCGCGAATACCGAACCGCGCGAGCAATAGTCGATCGGGCCGCCCCACGCATGCGAGAAACGCACGTCGCACAGTTGCGGGAAGGTGCGGTAGAACGCTTCCGCGAGCCGGTAGTAGGTCTCGCGCTGGCCGTCCTGATGCGGCTCCGGATCGCCGTCGAAGTGATAGCTGACGAGGCCGCCGAAGATGATGTTGTTGTTCTTCGTCAGCCGGAAATAGTTGAGCTGCGTGCGCGTGTCGTACACGCCCTGGCGATTCTTCCAGCCGATCCGCGCGAGCTGCTCGTCGGTCAGCGGCTCGGTCGCGAGCACGTGGTCGCGCACCTGCATCACGCGGCGGTTGATGTCGGGAATCCCGACTTTCGCGGTACCGCTGCCGAACACGACGCGCGGCGCGCGCACGCTGCCCTTCGGCGTCGTCACGAACACCGTGCTGCCTTCGTCGGTCACGGTCACGAGCGGCGTGTGCTCGTACAGCTTCACGCCGAGCGACAGCGCCGCGCGCTTCAGCCCCCACGCGAGCTTGGCCGGATGCACGATGCCGCTGCGGTTGCGCGACCACAGCGCGCCGGCGAACATCGGCGAATTCAGTTGTTCGAGCGTTTCCTCGCGATTCAGCAGCACGACGTTGTGGCCGTATTCGCGATGCAGGTCGTAATCGCCCTTCAGGTGCGCGATGTGCTCGGGATCGACCGCGACCGTCATCTCGCCGTTCCACTCGATGTCGGCGTCGATGTCGTAGCGCTTCAGCGTTTCCTCGAAGCCGTCGAGGTTGTGATGGCCGAACGTCTCGAGCTGCGCGATGTCGTTCGGGAACACGCGTACCGCGTTCGGCAGCCCGTGCATCACCGACGTCGAGATGATCCCGCCCGCGCGGCCCGATGCGCCGTGCGCCACCTTGCCGGCCTCGATCAGCACCACGTTCAGGTGCGGCATCTGTTCCTTCGCCTGCACGGCCGACCACAGCCCCGTGAAGCCGCCGCCGACGATCAGCAGGTCGGCGCTCACGTCACCGACGAGTTCCGGCTCGGTGGCCGGCGCGGCCGGGTTGTCGAGCCAGTACGGGAACAGCTTCGTATTCGCGAGCGCCGCCTCGACGCCCAGCGCGACCGGCGCGCCACGCAGCGCGTGCGCCTGCATCGGCGCGGTCTGTTTTGCTTCGTTGACTTCCATTTCCATGATCCCAGCCATCACACGCGAAAAACGAAACCGCCGCCGGGCTCGCGTCACACGGACGACGACACCACGGCGGCGGCTTCGGACATCACGACTTCTCGAGCAGCACGTAGAACTTCTTCGCGTCCTCGATCGTCTCCCAGCGGCCCGCGAAGCCGGCCGGCAGCAGGTAGCCCTGGCCCGGCGTGAATTCCTTGCGGTTGCCTTCGACGTCGGTCAGCGCGATCCGGCCCTCGACGAGCCATACCGCTTCGTCGGCCGCCGTTTCCGGAAACTCCACCGAGCCGACCTTGCCTTCCCACCAGCCGATGATGTAGTTGCCGCTCTTGCCTTCCGCCGCGCGCCAGTCGCTTTCGTCCATTCCGAAGTCGAGCTTCGTGAATTCGCCGATACCTGCGCCCAGCGGCAGGATGTCCTTGATCAGTTTGGTCATCAGAATCTTTCGTCTCTTGATTGAAAAAAGCAGAGACAAAGTTACTCATTTACACTGCCCCGGTATGCCCCCCTCCGGGGGGGACAAGCGGTGTTTTCCAGGGCAAGGCAGGTCGCAAGGACACCTGCCGGTATTTCCCCCTAATGACGTTTTTCGTTGCCGACGCTACAATCCGCCCGCTTTTCACCGGGGAACCGCATGCTGCTCAACGTGAACCCCTTCCACCGCGACAACGACCGCTTCAACGTGTCGTTCAAGGCGCTGGGCGAGCTGATCGAGACGGTCGGCACGCCGCACTTCGTGCCGCGCCTCACGCAACTGCTCAACGAAGTGGTACCGCTCGACGTCGCGCATGTCGAACGCTCGCGCGTCGACGGCTCGATGCCCACCGGCTACCGATGCGAATGGATCGGCAGCAGCGGCATCGGCACCGAATCCAACGAAATCTCCGACGTGATGACGCTCTACTACGAGCGCTTTCTCGACAGCGACCCGCTGTTCGCGGGGCTGCGCGGCAAGACGGGCACGATGCTCGTCGTGCGCGACATCGCGGCGATCCCGCCCGGCGAATTCCGCCAGCGGATCTTCGACGACGTGCAGATCGGGCACGAATGCGTGCTCGCGCGCGGCACGCGCTATTCGCAGCACTCGATCGCGCTGGAGCGCGGCCGCGACCGGCCGCCGTTCACGCTCGCCGAGATGAACCGCTTCCGCAGCATCAGCGACGTGCTGTTCCCGCTGCTCGAACTGCACGCGTCGACGACCGCCGTGCGGCGCGTCGCGCATCCGACACCGGAAGTCCATCCGCTCGCGCAGTTCGACGCGCGCATCGCGGCCGACGGCGTGAAACTGTCGAAACGCGAATACGAAACCTGCAAGCACCTGATCTCCGGCAAGACCGTGCCCGAAACCGCCGAGATTCTCGGCGTGCGCGTCGCGTCGGCCGAGTCGTACGTGAAGCGCGCGTTCGCGAAGCTCGGCGTGCGGACCAAACGCGAACTCGCCGCGTGGGGTTCGGCAACCACCGCATTCCCTTCCGCCGGATCGCACGACGGCACCACGCCGCCGGCCATCGCGGGTTGAGCCACCCCGGCGGCGCGGCCGGCTCCGGTTGCACGGCGTCGATGCGGCGGCGCCACTCGCATCGAGACCCGTCGATGTAAACGTTGCGACTTCAAAATCTTCGCGCGGGCGTTCTCCTCTACCATCGGCCGATCGCTTTACCTCAGAAAAAGGAGACGGCCCCATGCCCCGCGAACTCAATCAACCGATGGGCGGCAACGAAATGCCGCGCTTTGGCGGCATCGCCACGATGATGCGGCTGCCGCAGGCCGCGACGACCGACGGCCTCGACGTGTGCTTCGTCGGCGTGCCGCTCGACCTCGGCACCTCGAACCGCTCGGGCTCGCGCTTCGGCCCGCGCCAGATCCGTACCGAATCCGTGCTGCTGCGCCCGTACAACATGGCCACGCGCGCAGCACCCTTCGATTCGCTGCAGGTGGCCGACATCGGCGACGTCGCGACCAACCCGTACGACCTGAAGGACTCGGTGCGCCGCATCGAAGAGGCGTACGACGAGATCGTCGCGAACGGCTGCCGGCCGATCACGCTCGGCGGCGATCACACGATCGCGTGGCCGATCCTGCGCGCGCTGCACAAGAAGTACGGCAAGGTCGCCGTCGTCCACATCGACGCGCATGCGGACGTGAACGACACGATGTTCGGCGAGAAGATCGCGCACGGCACGCCGTTCCGCCGCGCGGTGGAAGACGGGCTGCTGCAATGCGACAAGGTCACGCAGATCGGCCTGCGCGGCACCGGCTACCACGCGGACGATTTCGACTGGTGCCGCCAGCAGGGCTTCACCGTCGTGCAGGCCGAGGAATGCTGGAACAAGTCGCTCGTGCCGCTGATGGCGCAGGTGCGCGAACGCGTCGGCGACACGCCGGTCTACCTGAGCTTCGACATCGACGGCCTCGACCCGTCGTTCGCGCCCGGCACCGGCACGCCGGAAATCGGCGGCCTCACCGTGCAGCAGGGCCTGGAAATCATCCGCGGGATGAAGGGCCTGAACATCGTCGGTGCGGACCTCGTCGAAGTGTCGCCGCCGTACGATCCGGCCGGCACCACCGCGCTCACGGGCGCGAACCTCGCGTTCGAGATGCTCTGCGTGATGCCGGGCGTCGCCTACCGCTAACCCGACCGATCTCGACAGGATGAACCTCATGTCTACCGCCGAGCTTTCCCCTTCCGCCGCGACGTTCGTGCTGCCCGCCGCGCACATCGCCGGCCAGCCCGTGCATACGCATTCCGACACGGCTGGCGCGCCGATCTTCGACGCGTCGACCGGCAACGCGATCGGCTGGCAGGAATTCGCGACGGCCGCGCACGTCGACGCCGCGGTGCGCGCCGCGCGCGACGCATTCGCCCGCTGGCGCGACACGCCGCCGGCCGAACGCGGCCGCGTGCTCGCGACAATCGCCGCGCGCGTCGAAGCGTCGCGCGATCGCCTGGCCGCGCTGCAGATGCAGGTCAGCGGCAAGCCGCCGTTCGAGGCCGAGGCCGACGTCGGCGACGTCGCCGCCACGTTCGCGTACTACGCAAAGCTGTGCGAAGACCCGGCGCTGTTCGCGGCCGAACCGGTCGCGCTGCCGAGCGACGCCGTCACGGCCGAACGCTTTTACGACGCGGTCGGCGTCGCGGCGCTCGTCATGCCGTGGAACTTCCCGATGGTCACGACCGCGTGGAAGCTCGCGCCCGCGCTCGCGGCCGGCTGCGCGGTCGTGCTGAAGCCGTCCGAACTCACATCGCCGACCGAGCACGCGCTGCTCGAGATCGTTGCCGAAGCCGGTGTGCCGGCCGGCGTCGTCAACGTGGTGAACGGCGGCGCCGAGGTCGGCGCGGCGCTGACCGCGCATCCGCTGATCGACAAGATTTCGTTTACGGGCAGCACGGCGGCCGGACGCAAGGTCATGCAGGCCGCCGCTGTCGACATGAAGCGCGTGACGCTCGAACTCGGCGGCAAGTCGTCGCTGATCGTGCGCGACGACGCCGATCTCGACGTCGCGGTGTCGCTCGCGGTCGCGGGCGCGTTCACGAACGCGGGCCAGATGTGCTCGGCCACCGCGCGCATCCTCGTGCACGACAGCGTGTACCGCAGCTTCATGGCCGCGTTCGAGACGGCCGTGCGTGCGCTCGTCGTCGCGCCGCCCGCCGCGGAACAGGTCGCGATGGGGCCGCTGATCTCGGCCGCGCAGCGTACGCGCGTCGAAGCGATGCTTCAGCAGGGCATCGATGCGGGCGCACGCGTCGCCTTCAGCGGCCGGGTGACGGAGGCCTGCGGTGCCGGCTTCTTCATGGCACCCGCCGTGATCGCCGAGCCGGCGGCCGACAACCCGCTGTGGACCGACGAAGTGTTCGGCCCCGTCGCGTGCGTGAAATCGTTCCGCACCGACGACGAGGCCATCGCGCTCGCGAACGACACGCGCTACGGGCTCGTCGCGACCGTCGTGACGCGCGATGCAGGTATCGCGAGGCAATTCCAGCAGCGCGTGCGCGCGGGGCTCGTGTGGATCAATGCACCGCAGCTCATCTATCCGCACGTGTGCTGGGGCGGCTTCGGGCTCAGCGGGATCGGCCGCGAACTCGGCGTCGCGGGGCTGCGCAGCTATCAGGAACTGCGCCACGCGATGCGCGCGATCGACTGACCAGTGCGGCCGTTCAGGCCGTTGGCGGCACCGTGGCGAATCGCACGGTGCCGCTTTTTTTTTGCGTGCTTCGCGGAATTCCGCGGAGAGCGCCCGGCGGCCCGGCAATCCACGTTCGTCGGCCGTGAGTTGCCACGACGCGCGGGCAACCTTCAATGCGACAGCGCCGCGGCGTGATCGTGCTCGTGCAGCGGGCCGGGAATCTCGCACTGCGCGAGCCCGCCCCCATCGATCCACGCGCGCGTGCGTTCCGCGGCCTTGTCGATCAGGTGCGCGCACTGCGAGTAATCGTATGACGACACGTCGAGCGGACAGAGCGGCGGCACGACGTGGATTTGCGCGCGCGCCGCATACAGTTCCAGATCGCGCACCAGTTGCCGCGCGATCACGAGCGTCAGCGCGTGCGTCGCATGCGCGATCGCGCTGCGCGGCGGTGCGCGCAACGCACAGGCGAACCCGGCCGGCAGCACGACGATCCGCTTGACGCCGAGCGCGATCGCCACGGAGATCGGCGTATTGTTCGCGACGCCGCCGTCGACGAGTTCCACGCCGCCGATGCTGACCGACGGAAACACGCCGGGAATCGCCGCGCTGGCCTGCACGGCATCCACGACCGGGCCGGCGGACAGCACGACTTCGCGGCCGCTCAGCACGTCGGTCGCGACGATGTGGAGCGGCAGCGCGGCCTGCTCGATCCGCTGGTACGGCAGGTTCTGTTCCAGCAGGAAGCGCAGCGCATCGGCCTCGACCAGATGCGGCCGGTTGCGCAGCAGCATCGCGACGATGCTGCGCATCGAGAACGGCATGACGTCCTGGCGGCGGATCCGGCACCACAGCGCGGCGAGCATCGCGACGCCGTCCGCGTCCGGCCGGCCGGCGAAATAGGCCGCATTGATCGCGCCCGCCGACGCGCCGACGACGCAATTGGGCCGTTCGCCGCTCGCGACCAGCTCGCGGAGCATGCCGACCTCGATCGCGCCAAGGCTGCCGCCGCCGGCGAACACGAAGGCGGTCGAGGGAGTGGGATCGGGAGTCACGGGGTGCCCTCCTGCGGTTTGCCAAGACAGTACCTTCGCCATGATGGATCGCGCGGCGCTCCGGATGTCCTGATGAAAACCCTGCCGGCGCGCGGCCCCGCCGTCCGGCCGACGATGCGCGCCGCGTTCCCCGGCATCCCGCGATGAAGCTTTCACGGGGAGCGTTACGACTGTCGCCCCCCCTTCCGGGCCGCATCGATACGGAACTCCACGCGAAGGCCGCGCACTTTTTGACCTCGATCAAGAAAGTCGCGCACATCGCCGCCCGCAAACGTGTGCCGGGGCGTGAATCACGCGCGATACGTGGAATCACGGGTTCAGTCGTCCCGACGATCGCCGTTATTGCATCAACACCCGCCGACGGGCATCGCGTTGCGACGCATCGGGACGACCGCCCGGATCGCACCCGACACGCAGCGATCCGGCGCCGTTGCGGGTAGTGAGCGAGACCGCCAGGCATCCCGCTCGCTTTTCCAAAACAGATGCAGCAGCGCTAGTCGCGGATGAGGTAATCATGTTTGTAGCCATCGGGTGGATCGTCGTGATCGCGTCGGTGATCGGCAGCTTTGTCGGCGTGGGCGGCCATTTGCCGGCCTTGCTGCAACCGTTCGAACTGCTGTGCATTTTCGGCGCCGCGCTGGGTGCGTTCGTCGTCAGCAATCCGGTCACGACACTGAAGAAGACCATCAAGAGCCTGCCGACCTGCTTCAAGGGCGGCGGCTATACGAAGCAGCAATACGTCGAACTGATCGCGCTGCTGTACGAACTGCTGCAGAAGGCGCGCAAGGACGGCATGATGGCGCTCGAGGCCGACGTCGATGCCCCCGAACAAAGCCCGCTGTTCCAGAAGTATTCGCATGTGCTCGAAGACCATCACCTGCTCGACTTCATCGTCGACTACCTGCGGATGATGTCGAGCGGCAACGTGAACGTGCTGGAGATGCAGGACCTGATGGATGAGGAACTGCACACGCACCATGCGGAAGCGTCGGTCGCGGCCAATGCGATCCAGAAGATGGCCGACGGCCTGCCGGCGTTCGGCATCGTCGCCGCGGTGATGGGCGTCGTGCACACGATGGGCTCCGTCGGCGCGCCGCCCGCCGTGCTCGGCAAGATGATCGCCGGCGCGCTCGTCGGCACGTTCCTCGGCATCCTGCTCGCGTATGGCTTCGTCGGGCCGCTCGCGGATCTGCTCAACGCGAAGGGCCGCGCCGCGGCCAAGCCGTTCCAGTGCGTGAAGGCCGTGCTGCTCGCGTCGATGAGCGGCTACGCGCCATCGGTGGCGGTGGAGTTCGGCCGCAAGGTGCTGTTCACCGCCGATCGCCCGAGCTTCAAGGAACTCGACGACGCCGTCCGCGCGACGAAGTCGCCCAAGGCCGCGTAACGGATACGCGAGGATACGGAACACGCCATGGCCGACCATCGCTCCAGTTCGTCGAAACAGTCCGCATCGCCGTCGCTCGTCGTCGTGCGCCGCAAGAAAGGCGAGGACCACGACGCCCACCACGGCGGCGCATGGAAAATCGCCTACGCCGATTTCGTCACGGCGATGATGGCGTTCTTCCTGCTGATGTGGCTGCTCGGCTCGGTCTCGAAGTACGACAAGCAGGGGATCGAGGACTACTTCAACACGCCGCTGTCGACGCTCCTGTCGGGCGGGAAAGATGCGCAGGCACCGCGTCCGAGTGTCGTGCAAGGCGGCGGCCGCGACCTGTCGGACCCCGCGCCGGCAATCAACGCGAAAGCGCAACCGGTGCCGGCCAGCTCGCCCACGGCGCTCGCGAGCATCGTCGATACGCAAAAGCTCGAACGCCTGAAGGCGAAGCTGACCGCGGCGATCGCACAGAGTCCGTCGTTGCGCGCCTACCAGGACCAGATCCGGATCGCGATCACCCACGAGGGCCTGCGCATCGAGATCGTCGATTCGCTCAAGCGCCCGATGTTTGCATCAGGCAGTTCGCAACCGGAAAGCTATGCGACCGCGATTCTCACGCAGGTCGGCGCGGCGCTCGACGACGTCGAAAACCGCGTGTCGATCGCCGGGCATACCGATTCGACACCGTATCCCGACGGCCCGAACGGCTATTCGAACTGGGAACTGTCCAGCGATCGCGCGAACGCCGCGCGGCGCGCGCTGGTCGCCGGCGGGTTGCGGGAAGCAAAGCTGCTGCAGGTGCGCGGGCTCGCGGATGTGCTGCCGCTCGACCGGAACGTGGCGGACGAGCCGACCAATCGCCGCATCAGCATCCTCGTCATGAACAATGCCGCCGAACAGGCGTTCTTTCGCGACGGTGGACGCACGACCGTCGACGAGACACCCGGCATCCGGCCAGCCGTCCCGCCGGTCGCGCTCGCGCGGCAGCACCCGGCAACGATCAACTGACGAGCGCGGCCTTTCAGGCCGTTGACGACACCCTGCCGCGCGGCACGGTGTCGTCTTTTTTTTTGCGTACCCGATATATTCCGTAGAATATATCGATACCTGCCCACCCGGAGAAACTGCATGGCCCGCACGTCGACGGATCGCGCCCCGCCGCGTACCGCTCGGGAACAGCCGATTGCGCGCAAGATCCGCGCACTCAAGCCGTTGTCGAGCGACGCGCGGGCGCAGCAGGTCACGGATGTCGTCGATGCGTTCCGGCGCCTGCGCGGCAGCATCGTGCGTTTCATCCGGATGCTCTCGTCCGCACACGCCGACGCGATGCCGGACGAAGCATTGTCGGCGCTGGGCTTTCGTGAACTGCTGGCGACGCTCGAACACGAAGCACGCGCCGCCCGCTTCACGCGTCTGCCCGACCTCGAACGCGCGATCGGTCAAGCGCGCGGCCTCGAACGCACGCGCGACGACGTGTTTTCCGATTCGTTCAGCAACGACCCGGCCGCCATGCGCGACGCGGTCGCTGCGCTGGAGCGCGTCGACGTGCTGTTCGTCGGGCTGTGCGTCGAATCCGTGATGGCGCGCCACGCGCCGCCATCGCTCCCCGTTTCGCCCGCGGCACCGGCCGCGCTGCCGCAAACCGACCGTTCGACGGCGCTCTGCTGACCGCGCCACCCGGCGCCGCCCGGCGCCACCCGGTGGTTTCCCCGGAATTTACCCCGTTATATTCCGTGGTATATTTCGCAGATCTTTCGCGCATCCGTCTCCGGTCCGATCGTGCCGGATAGAGGTCAACATGCACGCTCCGCCCTTTCGCCTTGCCCGCACGGCGGATCTCTCGTCGCCGGGCGGCCATCCGTCCGCGGCCGCCGGCGCGCGGATCGACGCGTGCTGCGCGCCGTCCCGCGCGCAACAGGTCGAGTTGAAGCGCCGCACGCGCCTGTCCGAACTCGATGCGAACCTGCACTGCTCGATCATCGGCACCTGCCTGACCACGCACGAACTGCGCAAGCTCGTGCCGAAGTTCACCGACCTCGACCGGCAACGTGCGACCGACCTCGAAATCCATCACGCGGCCGTCGAGCTCGCGATCGACGGCACGGCCGGCGCGAAGGCATTGCACAAGGCGCTCGACGAACGCTATGCGGGCGCGATACGCGCGTTCGACCAGGCAAAGGACGCGGATGAACTGCTCGCGCGCTGGCAGGAAGCGCTCAAGAGCGGCGACATTCCGCCCGCGTACTGGGCGCTGATGACGCATCCGCGCACGACGATGGGCGTGCGCCAGGCCGCATTCGGCGACCTGCACATGCTGTCGCATCTGGTCGGCGCGGCCAATCGCGCCGATATCCGGCGGCTGGTCGCGCTGGAGGAAGAGAATGCGGAACTGCACGCGAAGGTCGAACGGCAGCAGGCGCGCCTGCACGAGATGAGCACGCAGCGCGACGCGGCGCTACAGGAACGGGATGCGCTCCACGCGCGCCACCACGCGCAGCCGCTGGCCGCCGAAAGCGCGTTGCGCGACGAAGTGCATGAACTGCGCGAGGCGCTAGCCGCGCGCGACGAACGGCTCGCGCTGCACACCAGCCGCCGCGAAGCCGCCGAGCAGCGGATCGCCGCGGAACAGGCGAGCGCCCGTGCGATGCGCGCACGGCTCGACGACCTGATGGCGATGGTGAAGACGCTGCGCGCCGAAGCGAGCGCGATCGAACAGGCCGTGCAGGCGTCGGCGGACGATCCGGTCGACCGGGCGGCGAATTCGCTGTCGATGCTGCAGGGCACGCGCGTTGTCTACGTCGGCGGGCGGCCCGGTTCGAACCGGGCGATCCGGCGGATCGTCGAGGCGTCAGGCGGTGAAGTGACGCTGCACGACGGTGGCATCGAGGATCGCAAGGGCCTGCTGGCCGCTGCGCTGCCGGGCGCGCAGATGGTCGTGTTCCCGGTCGACTGCATCGATCACGATTCGATGAACCTGCTCAAGCGCATCTGCGAACGCCACCACATCGCGTACTACCCGCTGCGGACCGCCAGCGTCGCGAGCTTCGTCGAACTGATCGGGCGGCTCGATGCGCAGGCGCGCGATGTCATCGTGCCGGACGGCGCCGCGAGCGACCCGTCACGCTTCTGCCTGCGGCACGGGTAGGCAGGCGCCGGCGCAACGCGCCTTTCAGCGACGCACCATTTTCGTGAGCGCGGCGATGTCGTCCGCGCAAGCCGCGTACGCGCGCTCCTCGATCCCGCGATAAAGACGGATGATCTCCTCACCGACCGGCGTCAGCACGCTGCCGCCGCCGCTCTGCCCGCCATGTTCCGACACCGTCGCAGGCGATTTCAGCGACCGGTTCAGTTCGTCCATCAGCAGCCACGCGCGCCGGTACGACATCTTCAGGCTGCGCGCCGCCGCCGAAATCGAACCGTGCTCGCGCACCGCTTCGAGCAGCGCGACCTTGCCCGGGCCGAGCGCGATCGTGTCGGCCTGCTGGATACGCATCCTGAACCGCACCTCAGGCTTGGGGTGTGCCGAAGTCTTCATGTTGTCCGCCGAGTGATCGATGCGGGCAAGCATACACGATGGCCGGTACGGCGAACGCCGCGCTCAAACCTCCAGCACGCGCGCGACGATGCCGGCCAGCCGCTTCACGTGGCGCGGCGCGGGCAGCAGGTCCGCGCCCGAAAACAGCAGCGGCGCGCCGTCGTCGATCGACAGCGGCGCATCGCCGCATTCGAACGCGACGATCACGTGCTCGCCGACGGGCGTGTTGAACAGTTCGTGCCACGAAAACGTGACCGCATAACCGTCGTGCGCATGCGCGATGAACACCATCCGCTTGAAGTCGCCGGGTTCGTCGTTGCGCAGCCCGGCCGCGTCGAGCAGGTCCTTCAGCCGCGCGCCGCGATACGGCGCGACCGAGCGGATGAAACGGTTCGTCGTGAAGCAGCGCAGGTCGAACGGCTCGGCCGTCGCGCTCGCGTGCCGGCGCAGTTCGTCGAGCGTCACCGTCATCGGCCGCACGAATGCACCGGTCAGCGTGATCGAGCCTGCCGCCGCTTGATGCGCCGAAGGCGCCGCCGTTCCTGCCATCTCCATCGCCCGCCTCCATGACGGCTCGCCGGTCGGCGGGCCTGCGTTGTATCGGCGAATATATTACGCCGGGAACGGTCCGGCCGGCAGAATGCGCGCCGCATGGGCGGTATACGGCAGCCGATCGCGCCCCTTCCCGCAAGCGCTATGAAAGCACGACGCTCCCGACGGCCTTCCTGATGCTCTTGTAGCTGTCGACCGATTCCGCCTTCTGGTCGGTCACCAGCGTGCCGATCCGCGCCGGCTCGCAGAAGCTGATCCGGCTGTTCGTGCCGAGCTTGCTGAAATCGGCCAGGATCGCGACCTCCGCCGCGTTGCTCACCATCGCGCGCGCCACCTCGGTTTCCATCCGGTCGTAGTTGGTCGCGCCGCGGACGGCATCGACGCCCACCGGCGACAGCAGCGCGAGATCGGCGCGGTAGCGGAAGATCTCGGCGACCGTGCCGTCGCCGACCGTCGCGGCCGCGCGGCTGCCGATCATCCCGCCGAGCAGGATCGTTTCGTTCTTCCCTTGCGCCGGGTCGCTCGAGCGCATCTTCAGCGCGACGTCGATCGAGTTCGTGACGATCGTAAGGCCCGACAGCTTCGCCAGTTCCTCGGCCAGCAGCGTGGTGGTCGTGCCGGCGTCGATGAACAGCGTCTGCGAGCCCGTGACCAGCCTGGCCGCCGCGCGCGCGATCGCCAGCTTCGCCTTCACGTGCGTCTGCGCGCGCTCGGCGATCGGCGCTTCATCGCCGACCTGCACCGCGCCGCCATGTACGCGCTTCAGTTCACCGAGCGCCTCGAGGTCGACGAGATCGCGGCGCACGGTTTCCCGCGACACGTTCAGGTCGGCCATGATCCGGTCGGTGGAAACGCGCTGCATCTTCGATAACAGAAGCCGGATCCTCTGGTATCGCTCTTCTTGCCACATGGAATGTCCTCGGAGTGAACGTCAATGTTATTCGAACGACGAACTACGCAGCGCTCTCCTCCATTTTTTTGATGCCGACGAGGGTCTGCAGGGATTGACGGACCACCTGGAATTCACGGCTCGTCATCTTCGAAAACACCACGTGGATGTGGTCGTCATCGGGTGTCGCGTCGTCCTGCTCGATGATGAACTGGACGATGCGCGCCTGGTCGATGCCGGGCATCGACTGCAGCGACGTCAGCTTCACCGCGCCGCGGCTCGCGAGGATGCGCACGCCCCGGCGCTGCCGCTCGGCGAAAAAGCGTTTCTCGATCGGCTTCAGGCCGGCCAGGATCGCGAGCACGATCGCCGTCGCGGCGATCGCGGCCACGTACATGCCGCCGCCCACGGCCAGTCCGACCGCCGCGACGACCCACAGGCTCGCCGCGGTCGTCAGCCCGCGGATGATCTCGCCACGCAACATGATCGACCCCGCGCCGAGAAAGCCGATACCCGACACGACCTGCGCGGCGACCCGCGACGGATCGAGCGACACGTTCTTCGCCTCCTGGATATCCGCGAAACCGAATGCCGACACGATCATCACGAGCGCGGCGCCCACGGCCACCAGCATGTGCGTGCGCAGCCCCGCCGCCCATGACAGGCGCTCGCGCTCGATGCCGACGATGCTGCCGAGCAAGGCCGCCAGCAACAGGCGGGAAACGATTTCCAGCTGACTGATCATTCGAGGTCTCCTTACGGATTCACTTGATGACGCACGGACCGTGCGGACCGCATCCCGGCTTTTCCCGGCTTCGCTCGCCCGCCTTCGCGTGCGACGGGTTGTATTTTTGTGCAATCTTGCGATTTTGTGCTTTCTAATATACGGTACGCAAAACGACAAAGCCAGACCCAGGTTCGTTTGTTTCATCCGATCCGCGCGATCAATCGTCAGACCAATCAGGCAACACGATCCGAAACACTTGCTTAGGAGACCATCATGATCAAGAAGGCATGGATGCTGGCAGCCACGTTGGTGGCGGCGCTGGCTACGGCCCCCGTTCACGCATCCGAAGGCGACGTCTGCAAGAAGGTGACGCTCGGCGATGTCGGCTGGAGCGACATCGCGGCCACCACCGGCGTCGCGATGATGCTGCTCGACGGGCTCGGCTACGAGGCGGCCAAGACGATCGCGTCGCCGCCGATCGTGCTGGCCGGCGTGAAGAAGGCGCAGATCGATGCGTTCCTCGGCTACTGGGATCCGAGCATGACGCCGACCGTGAAGCCGTTCGTCGATGCCGGCGCCGTGCACCTGCTGCCGCAACCGAACCTGGTCGGCGCGCGCTACACGCTGGCCGTGCCGCAGTATGCGTCGGACAAGGGCCTCAGGAGCTTTGCCGATATCGCCAAATTCCGCGACCAGCTCGACGGCAAGATCTACGGGATCGGCGCCGGCAACAACGGTAACGCGCTGATCCAGCGGATGATCGACAAGAACGAGTTCGGACTCGGCGGCTTCAAGCTGGTCGAATCGAGCGAGGCCGGGATGCTCGTCCAGGTCACGCGCGCGGTGCAGGAGCACCGGATGATCGTGTTCCTCGCCTGGGAGCCGCATCCGATGAACCTCAACTACAAGATCGCGTATCTCGACGGCGGCGACACCGTGTTCGGCCCGAACTACGGCTCGGCGAAGGTCTACACGCTCGTCACGCCCGGCTATCTCGAGCGCTGTCCGAACGTCGGCCGGCTGCTGACCAACCTGAAATTCACGACCGACGAAGAAAACCAGCTGATGGTGCCGATCATGAATCACGCCGATCCGGTCGCCGTCGCGAAGGAATGGGCGAAGAAGAATCCCGGCGTGCTGTCGAAGTGGCTCGACGGCGTCACGACCATCGACGGGAAAAACGCCAGGGACGCGATCGAGAAGCTCATCGGCGCGTAAGCACGCAATCCAGGGAATGACCCATGCACAAGAATCTCGCGCTGTTCGACCTCGATCACACGCTGCTGCCGCTCGACAGCGACCAGGCCTGGAGCCGCTTCATCACGCGGGTCGGCTGGCAGGAGGACGACGCGCATACGGCGCTGATCGACGAGCACTACGGCCACTATGCGGCCGGCACGCTCGACATGGACGCGTATCTCGCCGTGACGCTCGCGCCGCTCACGCGCTACTCGCGCGAGCAGCTCGCACGCTGGCATGCGCAGTTCATGGACGAGGTGATCCGGCCGGCGATTACACCGGAGGCCCGCGCGCTGGTCGACCGGCATCGCGAGAACGGTGATCTCTGCTGCATCGTGACGGCGACCAACGTCTTCGTCACGCGACCGATCGCGGCCGAATTCGGCATAGAGCACCTGCTCGGCATCGAGCTCGATACCGACGACGGCACGCCGGCCGGGCAGTTCACCGGGCGCAGCATCGGCGTGCCGAGCTTCCGCGAAGGCAAGATCGTGCGCACGGCCGCATGGCTGAGATCGCTCGGCTACCTGCCGTCCGATTTCGAACGAACCTACTTCTACAGCGATTCGATCAACGACGTGCCGCTGCTCGACTACGTCACGCATCCGGTCGCGACCAATCCCGACTCGAAGCTTTCCCAGGTCGCCGGCAAACGCGGCTGGCCTGTCATGAAGTTGTTCTGATTCGAGCGATATTCTCTGCTGTCCATTTTCATGTCTGGAGGGGTAATGAAATTCGGAGCACGCAGCAATCATCATGATCAATCAGGAATCCGATTTGAATCGGATCGAAAGCATGTCATGCCGCCTGGCCATGCGGAAAGCCGTATTCCGCACTGGCGCGGCGTTCTCATGATCGCGCTCCTGTGCACGCTGGCAGCGTGCGGCGACGGCGACTCGGGCGCGGCCGGCAATGTCGCCGCGGCCCGCGCATCGGCACCGGGCACGGCGTCCGCGCCGGTCCTGCACTGCGCAAGCGCGTGCCACTGACCGGCCCAGGCCCGACCCGCCACCCAGGACAGAGAGCGATCATGCAAAACAAACCCACGACCCGACGTCAGTTCCTCGCCGATGCGCTGAAGCTCGCCGGCGCCACCGCAGTGACGGGCATGCTGCCCGAAAGCATCCTGCGCGCACAATCCATTCCGGCCGCCACCGTCACCGGCACCCTCCAGGACGTCAAGCACGTCGTCATCCTGATGCAGGAAAACCGGTCGTTCGACCACTATCTCGGCACGCTCGCCGGCGCGCGCGGCTTCGGCGATCCGCGGCCGGTCGTGATTTCCAGCGGCTACCCGGTCTGGCGCCAGCCCTGGATGCTGTCCTATGTGTTCCCGTTCAACCCGACGCCGCCGACGTCGGGCGTGGCGAACGGCGACACCTATTACGGCGACCTCGATCACTCGTGGAGCGGCACGCACAGCGCCTGGAACAACGGCAAGTACGACAACTGGGCCGATGCGAAGGGCAGCGGCACGATGTACTACTTCACGCAGAACGACATTCCGTTCTATTACGCACTGGCGAGCGCATTCACGGTGTGCGACGACTACCACTGCTCGATGCTCGGCCCGACCGACCCGAACCGCCTGTATCTGTGGACCGGTTGCTGCGGCAACGTGCCGGGGTATTCGCCCTATACGACCAACACGATGACCGGCACCGGCTGGACGACCGTGCCGGAGCGCCTGAACGCGGCCGGCGTCACGTGGAAGTTCTACCAGGACAAGGGCAACGGGCTGGACGCCGCCCACGGCTACGGCGAGTACAACGGTTCGAGCAAGGATCTCTGGTGGAACGGCAACTACGGCGACAACGTCATCCTGAACTTCAGGCAGTACCAGAACCTCGGCGCCAATGATCCGCTCGCGCCGGCGCTCAACGGCACGCAGGTCGATCCGTCAGGCGGCGGCAAGGAATACGACACGAACCTGTTCAGCCAGCTGCAGGCCGACGTCACGAACGACACGCTGCCGCAGGTGTCGTGGATCGCGGCGCCATACGCGTATTGCGAGCATCCGTCGTGGGCCGCGAGCGGCGGCGAGTGGTACGTCAGCAATGTCCTGAACGTGCTGACGTCGAATCCGAAGGTGTGGGCCAGCACGGTCCTGCTGGTGATGTACGACGAGAACGACGGCCTGTTCGATCACGTCCCGCCCGCCGTTCCGTCGAGTTCCGCCGCGGGTACCGGGCAGTCGACCGTGTCGACGGCCGCGGAGTTCGTCGCGAGCGGCGGCGGCGCATCGGACGGCTCGGCGAGCGGCGACGTGCCGATCGGGCTCGGGCCGCGCGTGCCGATGTTCGTGATCTCGCCGTGGTCGAAGGGCGGCAAGGTCAATTCGCAGGTCTTCGATCACACGTCGGTCATCCGCTTCCTGGAGGCACGCTTCGGCTTCCAGGAAACCAACATCTCGCCGTGGCGGCGCGCGGTCTGCGGCGACCTGACGTCGGCATTCGATTTCTCCAGCCCCGACCAGACGGTTCCGGCGATCCAGCGTCCCGCCAGCAACATGGACCCGAACGGTCCGGCGGTCCTCATCCCGTACCCGACCACCACCGCCGTGCCGGCCCAGGCGAGCGGCCGCAATACCGCGTCCCGGCTGCCGTACGAGTTCTTCGTCCAGGGCCGCGTCAACCGCTCCGGCAAGACGCTCGCGCTGACGATGACCAACACCGGCGCGGCCGGCGTGCACCTGCAGGCATGGGTCGACGGCACGAGCACGACGCCGCGGCAATACACGATCGGCGGCGGCACGGGCGAGTGTCTCACGGATTCGCTTGCGCTGAATTCGGGCGGCGGCTACGACTACTCGATCTACGGCCCCAACGGCTTCCTGCAGACGTTGCGTGGCAGCATCGGTGCATCGGGGAACACGGGATCGACCGCCGAAGTGAGCCTTTGCTACGACGTGCAGAACGGCAACGTGCAGATCACGCTCGACAACTCGGCCGGTTCGAGCGCGACGACCTTCCAGCTCGTCGACAACGCGTACGGGATAAACAGCGCGCAATCGGTCAGCGTACCGGCCGGCGCGACGCAGGCCGTCACGTGGTACGGCGACGCCGGCTGGTACGACGCGAGCATCCGCGACGCGAGCGACCCGAATTTCCTGCGCCGTATCGCCGGCTGCGTGCAGGCGCAATCGGGCACGTTGCTGACGGATTCGGCGATCGGCAATACGAACGGGAAATTCGTCGCGGCGCTGGCGTCGCAGGGGTCGTCGTACGCCACGCTGCGGTTCGACTACGTCGTGCCGCCGTGGCGGCACAGCCCGAAGAACTGGGTGGCCATCTATCCGCGCGGCGCGCAGCCGACCAAGGGCGGCTACAAGTCGTGGGCGTACGTGCCCAAGAGCACCGGCTCGCTGCTGTTCTCGTCGAGCGCGAACAGCACGCTCGCGCCGGGCCAGTACGATGCGTGGCTGCTGTTCGACGACGGCTATACGCCGCTCGCGGGCCCCATCGCGATCAGCATCTGATGATCGCGGTGCCTGCATCGTCTCTCCAGCGTCCCGGCGGTGCGCAGGCATGACGCGCGGCGCCGGGCGTCGGGCGCCGGGCGTCGGGCGCCGGGCGTCGGGCTCAGACGAGCAGGTCTTCGTAGAATGCGCCGAACGGCCGCGTCGGGTGTGCGATCTGGATTTCGAGGATCCACAAGCCGGCGGCCGGCGCGGCATCGAAATCTCCGAGGTTGCCGGCCTTGTAGATCGCGTGCGGAAAATCGCTGACGCGATGGCCCTTGATGTCGACATTCAACCGGAAGCCGTGCGCGTCGGCGCGTTGCGCGGCGAATTCGTACAGCGCGATGCCCGCGCAGCCAGTGGTGCGCCAGTGATGCTCGACTTCGTCGTAGATCACGCGCGCCGCGTGCGCACATGCATGCATGTCGGGATCGTCGCCGCACACGAACGTCGCGCCCGCATCGCCCTCATGCTTCGCCCACACCGCGCCCAGGTCGATGAAGAAGATGTCGTCGTCGGCGAGCACCGGGTCCGCCACCGAGCGCTCCTTGAACGTACGCAGCGTGTTTTCCCCGAAGCGGACGAGCACCGGATGCCAGATCCGGTCCATCCCGAGCGCTTTCAGCACGCTCAGCCCAAGTGCGTTGGCCTCCGATTCCAGCATGCCCGGCCGGATGCCCTCGGCGATGGCGTCGACGGCCTGCCAGGTCATGGTTCTTGCGTGCTGCATCGCGTCGAGCGAAAAGGCTGCGCCGACGGCTTCGCGTTGCGTCGAGTTCAAGATGGGGCTCCCGTAAGGGTGAAGGTGGGGTGACACGATCGACCGTCGCTTCGATATGCATGATGGAATATATCGCTTTCCGGGCCGACGCGTTTCCGGGTCATCGTGTTGCCCAAAGCAAAACGGGCGCTCCGATGGGAGCGCCCGTTGTCGTGCCGGCTCAGGTTCCGGACGTCGCGACGGGTGCAGCCGGCATCGGCAACGCCCGCCTTCCTGCGTCGATCAGAACTTGTGACGCAGGCCGATCCGCGTGACGAACTGCGTGTTCGCGCCCGCGTTGCCGATGAACGATCCCGACGAGCCGATCTCGGCCTGCACCGGCACCGCACGGCCATTGATCGTGTTGCTGCCCGACGCCTTCTGGTAGGCCGCGCTCACGTACACGTCCGTGCGCTTCGACAGCGCGTAGTCGACCGCGGCGTTGACCTGGTGCCACTTGCCGTCAAAGCGGCCGTCGAGCTTCGAGAACGTGTAGCCGAGGCCGCCGCTCAACGCAGGCGTGAACGCATAACGACCGCCGACTTCGTAGTTGTTCAGCTTCGACGATTCGCCCGACAACGGCGTGAACTTCGTATGCGTCCAGTTCGCCCACACGAGCGCCGCCGCGATCGCATAGCGTGCGCCGACGCCGACCGTCTCGAGGTCGCGCAGCCCCAGTGTGTTGATGTTCGCGATGCTCACGCCGAATGCGGGCGTCGCGCCGTTCGGGAAGCGGATGTTCGTGTACGCGGCGCCGATGCCGAACGGACCTTGCGCGTAGTTCGCACCGAAGCTGTACGCACTCGACGAGCCCTGCGAGCCGTTCGCGCCGGTCGTGGTCGGCGTGCCGGCGAACTGCGTCGAATTCGAGAAGCCGTACATCGCGCCGAACGTCAGACCCGCGAAGTTCGCGCTCTGGAACTTCACCGCGTTGTTGATGCGGCTCGACGTCAGCTGGTCGAGATCGTTGATGTGATACGCGTAGTTGCCGGCCGGCGTCTGGCTGCCCATCGTGTAGTTCGCGCCGATGTAGTCGGTCGAGAACGAGTACTGGCGGCCGAACGTCAGCGAGCCGATCCCGTTCTTCGACAGGCCGACGAACGCCTGCCGGCCGAACAGCGCGCCGCCCTGGCCGATCGTGCCGTCGCCGCTGCTGAAGCCGTTCTCCAGCACGAACAGCGCCTTGAGCCCGCCGCCGAGATCCTCGGTGCCGCGGATGCCCCAGCGGCTGCCCGATGCCACGCCGTCGCCGTACTTGACGAGCTTGTCGTGCCCGCCCGCCGTCGCGACCTTGTTCGAATACGTGATACCCGCATCGATCAGCCCGTAGAGCGTGACGCTGCTTTGCGCGTGCGCGGCGGTGCCGAACATCCCGAGTGCGGCCGCGGCCACGATGGTCTTCTTCATGCTGCTTCCTCTTGTTGTTGACGCGCGCGCCTGCGTCGCAGCGAGACGCGCGGCGTATCGACGAAAAAATGGTTGACGGACGAGCGCAAGCCTCCGAACCGAAGGAACGCCGGACACGCCAAACCCTCATGCGCGCGCACGATGTTCCGTTTCGATGCCAGTGTGGGCTTGCTGAAGCGGCATGCCGCGGGGCGGCCGCTCGTGTTGCAGCGTCGGGAAGCGCGCGCACCGGTTGCGCATGCCATGACGACGCGTTGCTCCGGCGATGCAGGTCAGAATCTCTTCCGGCTTTCGTGGAGCAGATGGACGACGTGACGCCTGACGGCGCCACGACTTTCGATATGTTTTTCGGAATATATCGAGTTGTCACCAAACGGTAAACAATTATTCGGGTTCCTGTCGTCTTTCATCCACAGGCGATCGGCTGCCGAACCGGATCGGAGACACGACGTGCGGCCGGCCCTCATCGCACCGGCAGCAGCACCGTGGCGACGCCGAAATCCAGCATAATCAGGCGGTTGAACGAACGCCTCTGCCGGCGCACGCAGGCCGCAAACGTGTGCGACGCCGCCCGGCGCACGGCTGGCCCCGGGCCGGCAGCCGGACACGCAGCCGGTCTGTGCCGGTTTCGCGCGCGGCGAATTGTGCAGATGCAGAAAACGAAGAACGGAAACGGACGCGATTCGACGCACATCAGTGCGCCGGCGATCGCGTCACCGACGAGACCACACCCTCCGCCGAAGACAGGACACCGACATATGGACCGAGCCGAGCACATCAGCATCGAACCGGCGATCTCGCTTGCCGCCGACGAACTGGACCAATGCGACTTCTCGTTCGACATCGCATGGGAGCTGAATGCGCCGTATCAGGATTTGCTCGACCTTCGCGCACTGCCCGCGCGCCGCAAGGACTACGGGTTCGATCCGGCCGGCTGGGCGGACGAAGCGCCGGGCAAGACAGCGCTCTTTCGCGCGACCGCCGGCGGGCAGTTCGCCGGGTTCGTCGCGGTCGCCGAGAACTGGAACGGGATGGCCGAAATCGCCGAACTGGCCGTCGACCGGGCGCATCGACGCCTCGGTATCGGGCAATTCCTGCTGGCGGCAGCGGAAGCCTGGGCGCGCAATCACGGGTTCGGCTTCATGCGGCTGGAAACGCAGGCGAACAACGTCGCGGCCTGCTCCACCTATGCGCGCGCGGGCTTCGCGCTCGGCGGCCACGACCGCTTCCTGTACGCGGATGGCGAGAACGCCGGGGAGGTCGCGCTGTTCTGGTACAAGGACCTGCGCGACGGGCAGACCGCACGCAGCCGCACGGTCGACCCCGCATCGGTGCGGCCGGTGCGCTGACGCCCCGCCGCCCGGCACGTCATTGCCGTGTCACTTGCGCGTCGCGACGACGAACAGGCGCGGGAACGGCAGCAGCACGGTGCCGTCGTCGAGTGCCGGGTAACCGTGCGGCCCGGCGATCGCGTCGCGATAACGCGCGAGGAAGGCGCGCTGTTCGGCGTCGTCGAGCGCCGCAAGGAACGGCCGCAGCGCACTGCCCTTGAACCATTCCACGACCGCGTCCGCGCCGCCGCGCAGCGGGTGGTAGTAGGTCGTGCGCCACACGTCCACGCGCGAACACAGCGGCGACAGCAACGCATAGTAGTACCGCGCATCGAACCGCTCGGTGCGCGCCGCGTCTTTCAGCTTGCCGGCCCACGGCCCGCCCGCGGCGACGTCGCGCATCAGCCGGTGCGCGGGCTCGTCGAGATTGTCCGGCATCTGCACCGCGAGATGGCCGCCCGGCGCGAGCCTGCCGACGAGCATCGGGAACAGCGTGTCGTGCGCCGGCACCCATTGCAGCACCGCGTTCGACAGGATCAGGTCATAGCCGCCCAGATCGTCCCACGTGGCGACATCGGCGAGATCGAAACGCAACGCCGGCAGTCGCTTGCGCGCGGCCGCGATCATGTCCGCCGACGCGTCGATCCCGTGGATCGTCGCGTCCGGCGCGCGTGCAATCAGCGCCTCGGTCGAATTGCCGGGCCCGCAGCCGATGTCGATCGCGGTATGGATCGGCGTCTTCGGCACGGCGGCCAGGAGGTCGCGCACCGGCCGCGTGCGTTCGTCCTCGAACTGCACGTACTGGGTCGCGTATTGATCGATGGGGGGCATCACGATGGTTCTCCTTGTCGGCACGGGCGGCATGCGCGCCGGGATCCGGGCAGCCGTCGATGCAGCGCATTCTGCGACCGCTCGCGACCTTCAGTAAAATGAATTTAATATCGTTATTGATTCAAAATTCTGATGAAGATCGATACGCTCGGTGTCCAGGCTTTCGTCGCGATCGCCGACGGCGGCAGCTTCAGGCAGGCAGCCGACACGCTGCACGTCACGCAAACGGCGATCACGCAGCGGCTGCGCAAGCTCGAATCCTATCTCGGCGTCGCGCTGGTCGAGCGCACGACGCGCCGCACCACGCTGACCGAGATCGGCCAGCGCTTCCTGCCGCAAGCGCGCCGGCTGCTGAACGAATTGTCCGACGCGCTGACCGAAATCCGCGAGACGGGCCTGAGCCAGCGCGGCGACGTCACGATCGCGTGCGTGCCGACGGTCGGCGTGCAATACCTGCCGCGCATCCTGCGCGCGTTCTCCGGGCACCGTCCGCACGATCGCGTGAAGATCCTCGATCACGCGTCGGCGTCGGTGCTGCAGGCCGTGCTGCGGCGCGAAGCCGAATTCGGCATCGGCATCGCCGGCGATCGGCATCCCGAACTCGTCAGCGTGCCGCTCACGCACGATCCCTACGTGCTCGTGTGCCGCGACGATCATCCGCTCGCGAAACGGCGGCGCATCCGCTGGGCGGCACTGCAGCCGCACCCGCTGATCTTCGCCGGCGAAGTGAGCGGCAATCGCGGGCTGCTCGAAGGCGCGCTGAAGACGAACGGCGTATCGCTGCATTCGTTCTACGAGGTGCAGCGCAGCTCCACGGCGCTCGGGCTCGTTGCGGAAGGACTCGGCGCAGCCGTCGTGCCGAAGCTCGCGCTCCAGAAGAACGCGTATCCGATGATCCGCACGATCGAACTCGTCGAGCCGTCGGTGTCGCGCACGCTCGTCCTCGTCACACGCAAAAGCGCGCAACTGTCGCCGGCCGCGCGCGCGCTTTACGACATGATCGTCGAGCGCGCGGCGCCGGCACGATAGCGGCAGGCCATGGCCCTCACTCGGCGCCGCCGCCCGCGCCGAGATGCTGCCGCTCGAGGCGTGCGATCGTGCCGTCCGCCTTCAACCGCGCCAGCGCCGCGTCGAGCAGCCGCAGCGTTTGCGTGTCGCCCTTGCGCACGCCGATCACGATCGCGGCGCCGGCGATCGCGGGATCGTCGATGCGCGGCCCCGACAGCATGAAGCGCGCGCCTTGCGGCTTGTCGAGGAAACCGAGCCGGGCGGCCGTACCGAGCACCAGCGTGCCGTCGAGACGGCCGTTCGCGAGATCCGCATAGATGCTGTTCTGGTCCGCGTATTCGTGCATGACGACGCCGCGCGGTTCCCAGTTCGCCTTCACGAACGCGGCTTGCGTCGAACCCTGCAGCACGCCGATCCGCTTGCCGGCCAGCGATGCCGGCTCGGGCATCAGCCGGCGGTCGCGCGCGGCCACGAGCCGGATGTCGGCCGCGTAGAGCGGCTGCGTGAAATCCATCACGCGCCGCCGTGCGGCAGTCGGCGCCATCGACGCGTCGATCGCATCGAACTTGCGCGCGGCGAGCCCCGCGACCAGGCCGTCGAAACTGCTCTCGACCCACACGCAGCGCACCTGCGCCGCCGCACACACCGCGTTGCCGATGTCGATGTCGAGGCCCGCGAGCCGGCCGTCAGGCGTCTTGTATTCGTAGGGCGGATAGGTCGGGTCGGTGCCGAAACGCAGCGTCGCGCCGGCGGCTGCCGCCTCGCCCGAGGCCGCCGATGCGGCGATGGCCAGCATCGCTGCCAGCGCGCGGACGACTCCGCGGTACCGTCGTGCTTCACAGGTCATTGCAATCGCCTCCCGAACCTTCCTGCCGACGCGCGAGCCGCGCATGCGCGAGCGTCACGAAATAGCGCACGCCGAGCGGCAGCACGTCGTCGTTGAAATCGAACTCGGGGTGGTGGCAGTACACGCCACCCTGCCCGATCAATGCGTACGCGCCCGGCCGGCGCAGCAGGAATTCGGAGAAATCCTCCGAGCCGTTGAGCGGCAAGAAATCGCGCAGCACGTTCTGTGCGCCGAACACGTCGGCGGCGGCCGCGGCGGCCGCCTCCGCCTGCTCGCGATGATTGACCATCGCCGGCGAGCTGTTCGCGAAGTCGACCGAGATCGCGCACTCGCTCGCCAGCGCGATGCCCTCGCAGATGCCGCGAATCCGCGCCTTCGCCAGCGTGCGCACGCGCTCGTCGAACGTGCGCAGCGTGCCGGTCAACGCCGCGTGACTGGGGATCACGTTCGGCGCGCTGCCCGCATGGATGCTGCCGATGCTCAACACGGCCGCGGCACTCGGCTCGACCGTGCGGCTCACGACGGTCTGCAACGCGCAGATCAGCTGCGCGGCGGCCATCACCGGGTCCTTGGTCTTCTCCGGCGCCGACCCGTGGCCGCCGACGCCCACGATCGAGAACACGATCTCGTCGCACGACGCCATCATCGCACCGTCGCGCACGCCGAACGTACCGGGCTCGAAATGGGGCGCGTTGTGCAGCGCGTAGATCTCGTCGTAACCGAAGCGTTCCTCGAGGCCGTCCGCGAGCATCGCGTTCGCGCCGCCGCCCGTCTCTTCGGCCGGCTGAAACACCAGCACGATCGTGCCGGCGAAATCGCGATGCTTGCCGAAGTGGCAGGCCGCGCCCAGCAGCATCGCCGTGTGGCCGTCATGCCCGCAGCCATGAAACACGCCGTTGCGCAGCGACCGGTGCAGCGGCCGGCCCTCCTCTTCCATCGGCAGCGCGTCCATGTCGGCGCGCAGCGCGATCGTGCGACCCGCGCCGCGCTGCCCGCGCACGACGCCGACAACGCCCGTCCCGCCGATTCCCGTATATGTTTCGATGTCCCAAGCGCGCAGCTTCGCGGCGACCAGTTCGCCGGTGCGATGCTCGTCGAACGCGGTTTCAGGGTTGGCGTGGATGTCGCGGCGCAATGCGACGAGCTCGTCGAGATCGACGTCGATACCGTTCGTTGTCAAACCTGCCTCCTTGTATACTCGTGCCGTCTTGCCGGCCGGTGCCCACAAGATAAGCGCGCCGGGCGGCCGGCCGATTTCCAATTTCTCATGCGTATAGCGAACGCTTATGGAACGCGGCACCCTGAAGACAGCACAGTTGCAGATGTTCGTCGCGATCGCCGAGCACGGCACGCTGATGGCCGCGGCCGAAGCACTGAGCGTGTCGCAGCCGGCCGTCACGAAAAGCATCAAGGAACTCGAAGCGCGCGTCGGCGTGCAGTTGCTCGAACGCAGCGGCGCCGGCGTGCGGCTCACGCGCTACGGCGAGGCACTGCTGCGCCATGCGCGCACGGTGGTCGCGGAAATCGCACTCGCCGAACGCGAGCTGGAAGCGATGCGCTCCGGGGCCGGACGCATGCTGTCGGTGGGGGTGTCGCTGCTGGCCGCGTCGATCGTCGTGCCCGACGCGTTGCGCGCGTTCCGCGCCGCGCGCCCCGACGTGTTGCTGAACGTCTACGAATGCGCGCCGACGCAGATCATCGACGGGCTGCGCGACGGTTCGTTCGACCTGTGCGTCGCATTCGTCGCCGACAGCGACCGCACGGCCGAATCCCGCGTCGTGCCGCTCGGCACGTCCGCGCAATCGCTTGGTGTCGCGCACGGCGATCCGCTCGCCGGCGAAACGCGCCTCGCCCGGCTCGCCGGCGCACACTGGCTCTACAATCACACTCGCGACAGCTGGCCCGCGTTCTGGCGCGCGCTCTGCGGCGACGGCGTGCATGCGCCGACGCCGCGTGTGACGGTCTGCACGTCACAGCGACTCTACGGCGAACTGGCACGGGAACCGGGCGTCGTCAGCATATGGCCGGATTTCCTGCTCGACGACCCGGTGCACGGCGGCCGGCTGGTGCGGCTGCAGACGGATGCGAACCTGTCGCCGCTGACGCTCGGGCTGATGCACCGCAAGGATCTCGTGCCGGGCGCAAGCATGACGTCCTTCATCGAATGCCTGCAACGCGCGGCGCATCCGGCACCGTGAACCGAAGCGCCGGCCCGGCTCCGGATCAAAGCACCTTCACCATGAACACCCGCGCAGCCCCTTCCGGCTCGCACGGCACTTCGCCGAACGTCTCGTAGCCCTGTTTCCGGTAGAAATCCGGCGCCTGGAACGAAATCGTGTACAGCACCGCCCGTGCGCATCCGCGCCGTTTCGCCTCTGCTTCGGCCTCGCGCAGCAGCCGACTGCCGAAGCCGCCGCCGCGCAGCGATTCGGGCAGGTAGAACAGGTCGATGAAGAAGAGGCCGAGCGACGTCCGGCCGGTCAGTCCGCCCAGAATCTCTCCGGTGGCCGGGTCGGTCACGTAGACGTCGAGCGCGGCCGCATCCGAACGCCCCGTCATCGCATGGTTGAATTCGCCGAGCTTGCGGCTGATGAAGTCTCGCGCGGCCGGCTGCTCGGTGTCGGTCAGTCGAAGGGTAACGTCGGGATGGGCTGTCATCGGGCGAACGTGTGCGTGAAAAGGCCGCCGCGCGCACACCACCCGCGGCGGGCATCGCACGACTATAGCGCGTCAGCCGCCGCGCCGCGATCGCGTTACTCGCGTTACTCGCGTTACTCGCGTTACTCGCGTGCGATATCGCGCACCATCTGGAATTCCCACGCATTGTTCGGCCACAGTGCGAAGCCGAACCACGGCGCCGACGGCACCGCCGCCAGCCGCGTCGGTTGCGCCGCCTTGCATGTCGCATCGTCGCCGTAGCCGACCAGCTCGGTCACGAGCGAGCTCGCGTTCTTCAGCAGCTCGGCACTCGTATCGACGAACGTCGACGGCGGGAACCCGCTTTGCGAATACGCGCGCAGCACGGCACGGCCGATCGATGGCGCATACCAGAACACTTCCTTGCTGTACCCCGACACCGTGCATTCGGGATCGTCGCAATGCATGTCGCCGAGCGCCGCATCGGACGTGCCCGGCGCGCTCTTGGTCCACGACGTCGTGCGCGCGATCACGAACGTATCGAACGTGCCGCCGCCGACCTGCCGCTTCTCCGTGCCGATCACCTCGCTCGACGCGACGGCCTTGTAGCGGTAGTGCCACGCGTGCCCGCCGCCGAGGGTCGTCGCCACGGTCTCGTCGAAGCGGTCTTCCCACTGCTTGCCCTGCTTCAACGGGAACGCGATCAGCCGGCGCTCGCCGTTCCGGCCCGGATTCAGCGGCGTGTAGGTATCGACGTGCTCGTCGAGCGCCAGCGGCGTGCCGCCGGCCGGGCCGATGTCGTAGCGCGCGACGCCTGCATGCACGGCCTTGAGCGTCATCGCCGACACGTGGCCCGCGCCGACGCTGTAGCACCACGTCGTACCGGCAGCCGGCAGCGTTCGATGCGCCGCCGTGGTCGCGGCCGGTGCGGCACCGGCCGGCAGTCCGTGGCCCGCCAGCGCGACCGCGGCGGCAACGCCGAACGCCGGCGGCAACATTCGTCGAAGCGAGAAGCGGAACATGGTGCGGCCCCGTGTCGTGGAATGGTTCGACATGATGCCAGCAAAGCGCGGGCGTGACGCAACCGGCGTGTTGCGTCACACCTGCTCACGCCATCGCGAACGCCGCCTTCAAGTCGGCCATCCGGCGCCGCTCGCGCGCGATCATCATCCGGTTCACGACGATCACGCCGATCGTCACGGCCGTGATGAACAGCGTCGCCAGTGCGTTCATCTCCGGGT
>NZ_CADFEI010000027.1 GCF_902833225.1 Burkholderia sp. BCC1644 | reverse complement strand
GCCTGATGACCATAGCGAGTCGGTCCCACCCCTTCCCATCCCGAACAGGACCGTGAAACGACTCTACGCCGATGATAGTGCGGATTCCCGTGTGAAAGTAGGTAATCGTCAGGCTCCCTAAGCCAGAAACCCCTGCCCGAAAAGGCGGGGGTTTTTGCATTTGAGCCGCGGAAATGTACGTGGAGTATTCGGCAGGGCTGCATGTCGTGCTGCGCGCACTGAGGCTTGTAATGCCAGCGGGTCGTATGGGTGATGCTTTACGGCCCCCCATGATCTTTGCACCAGCAGACGAAACCCGGCTTTGTGGGCAACTTGGCTTACGTCGACGAGGGCGCCGTCCCCAATCGCTCGCGCTCCCGTGTACAGGAGGATCGACTCGCATCCAGCAAATCGACACGCGGGGCCGGGCACGCTCCTCCCAGGCGATTGGCATTGAGGAATTCCGTTGGCACGACTTGCGCCATACATGGGCAAAACTGGCACGTCCAGCGCGGGACGCTGCGAATGGTTAAAAGAGTTTGGAGAAGGGGATCCGTCGAGATAGTGCAGAAGAGTACGCCCGCCCCGTTGCTAGCCACTTTTGGGTTAAGTTCCAGGGAGCGGAAAGAAAAATTCCGCTGGCTAGGGCGAAGTAATTCGTTGATTTTAAATAACAATCGGGTGGTGGGGAGTGAGTCACTCGAACACTCGACGTACGGAGTAAAAGTCTGTACGTCGAGATAGGAGTATTGCGGCCTCAACAAGTAGGGTGATCGCGACAACTTAGTCATACAGTCGCAAAACTGCGGGGCCAGTCGCACTTACTCCGGCACCCTACGGGTAGTCGTAGGGCGACTTAGTTGATGAGACGCCGCACACTAAAAATCAAAGACTTACGAAGAACCCCGCCACAAGCACTTTGTCGCGACGACGGAGTTGTTGCGACTGGTCTACTTCCGCGCCGAAGTAGTAGCGTTTGGGTGCGACCCCAATAACACGTGAGCTCTCTGAGCGGCTCGTGCGATCCTCGGAAGGTCCAGGCCTAGAAAAAGCTCAAGAGCGGCTCCTAGAGCGGGAAAATCTGCGAGGGTGGGACGCCGCGTCCCGCGAGCTGGCTTCAACTGACCCTGGCCCCGAACACGGCCGGCCCCACTGCGATTCCTCTGTGGAGCACGGCCATGAAATCGGATCGGATCTGTGCCGCCTGCGGCACACCCTTCACTCCGTTCTTACATATCCCGCATCAACGCTTCTGCTCAGCCAAGGCGTGCCAGCGTGCTCGCCGGCGCGCATGGCAGCACGAGCGCCTTCGAGTCGATCCTGACTATCGGGAGAATCAGATCCGCGCTCAGGCCAACTGGCGGGCCCGACATCCTAACTACTGGCGGCACTACCGCGAGACGCACCCGGCCTATCGCGATCGCAATTGCTCGATGCAGCGACGACGAAATGCGCGGCGCACTGCTAGTGCTGTTGCAAACATGGACGTGTGGCCGGCCCGTCGCCCGCTGGCATCTGGGTTCTACATCCTGCGCAACGCGGTTGAGTCCGGCGTTGCAAAGATGAACGCGTGGACAGTGCACATCGCCGTGCTGTCTGAGCCGAGGCCAGTTCCGGCGTGATTGCAAAGAGATGACGTGTTCGACAATGGTCTATGGCCTGCTACCTTGCCTGTGTACTCGCTCGCATTCGGCGTCATTGCAAGGCGCGACGCGTTCGCCGATACAAGTCCCCTAGTTGATGTCGGGGATGGCGCAGCGAGGAGCGGTTGCCGGTGGGAGCTGGATCGTGGACCTCGATTGCACATGCGAATCCGTTGACGAGCAGGCCTGCAGGATGCGGGCTGCTGAATACGTTCGGATGTCGACGGAGCACCAGCAATACTCGACGGAGAATCAGCGTGATCGCATTCGCGACTACGCTGCTCGTCGCGATCTCGAGATCGTGCGGACCTACGCCGACGAGGGTAAAAGCGGTTTGCGTATCGATGGGCGCCAAGCGCTGCAGCAACTGATCCGGGACGTGGAAACCGGCATGGCCGATTTCCAGGTGATCCTCGTCTACGACGTGAGCCGTTGGGGACGATTCCAGGATGCAGACGAAAGTGCCTATTACGAGTACATCTGCCGGCGCGCAGGCATCCAGGTCGCCTATTGCGCCGAACAGTTCGAGAACGATGGCTCGCCAGTTTCGACGATCGTCAAAGGTGTGAAGCGCGCGATGGCCGGTGAGTACAGCCGCGAGTTGTCAGCGAAGGTCTTCGCTGGCCAGTGTCGGTTAATCGAGCTGGGTTTCCGGCAAGGCGGGCCGGCAGGCTATGCGTTGCGCCGGATCCTGGTGGACGAGCATGGCCTCATGAAGGGGGAGTTGCAACGCGGTCAGCACAAGTGCCTGCAGACGGACCGCGTCATTCTGATGCCCGGCCCGGAAAGCGAGGTTCGGATCGTCAACCTCATCTACAACTGGTTCATCGACGAGTCACTTAACGAGCACGAGATCGCCGCTCGCCTGAACGGTATGAACGTTCATACGGACCTTGGACGACCCTGGACTCGGGCAACCATTCGGGAGGTGCTCACTAACGAAAAGTACATTGGCAACAACGTCTACAACCGTGTGTCGTTCAAGCTGAAGAAATCGCGAGTCACGAATCCGTCGGAGATGTGGATCCGCAAGGAGGGTGCGTTCGAATCCATCGTGCCGAGTGAAACGTTCTATACCGCGCAGGGCATCATGCGGGCGCGCGCCCGGCGCTACTCGAGCGAGGAGCTTATCGAGCGTCTGCGAAACCTGTACCGAAGCCGAGGCTTTCTATCGGGCGTCGTGATCGACGAAACGGAGGGCATGCCGTCCACCTCGGTGTATGTGTATCGCTTCGGTAGCTTGATTCGTGCGTACCAGACGGTTGGCTTCACGCCCGGCCGTGACTATCGTTATATCGAAACGAATCGCTTCATTCGGCAACTGCATCCAGAGATCGTTGCCGAGACGGAAAAGAAGATCGCGGATCTCGGCGGATCGGTATCGCGTGATCCGGCGACGGACCTGCTGACCGTGAATCGGGAGTTCACTGCCTGCATCGTGCTGTCACGGTGTCAGGTGCGCAGCAGCGGCCGTAACCGCTGGAAGGTCCGGTTCGACACGAGCCTGCTGCCGGATATCACCGTCGCAGTTAGGTTGGACCAGAGCAACTCGACGGCGCTCGACTACTACCTGCTGCCGCACATCGATTTTTGGCAGCCTCGCATCAGCCTTGCGGACTGGAATCCGATCGAGTTCGAGAGCTATCGCTTTGACACGCTGGACTACTTATACGGTATGGCACAGCGTGCTCGGCTCAGGAGACGAGCATGACTCAGCGCGAACAGCCCGGTGAGGTTCGGATGATCCCCATCAGCCAGATCGAGGTGATCAATCCTCGCGAGCGCAATGGTCGTGTCTTCGACGAAATCGTCAGCAACATCAAGACGATTGGCCTGAAGAAACCGATCCTGGTCACGCCACGGGCAACGGCAAGTGGCGTGGAGAAGTATCTGCTCGTGTGTGGCGAGGGGCGGCTGAAGGCGTTCCGATCGCTCGGCGAAACGACGATACCAGCGCTGGTGGTGAGCGTGAGCGACGAAGACGCGTTCATCATGAGCCTGACGGAGAACATCGCGAGACGGCAGTGCCGACCGCTCGAGCTGCTCGCCGGCATACGCGAACTGCAGGAGCGCGGCTACGCACCGAAGGCGATCGCCGAGAAGACGGGTCTCACGCAGCACTATGTGCAGGGGATCCTGACGCTACTGCATCAGGGTGAAGAGCGCCTCGTGATCGCTGTGGAGAAAGGTCGTATTCCGCTGAACGCGGCGCTATCGATCGTCGGTGCAGGCGACGACGACGAGGCGATCCAGGCGGCACTCCAGGAGGCATATGAATCGGGGAGATTGCGTGGGCGCCAGTTGATGGACGCTCGGCGCGTCATCGAACGGAGGAAGGCGCTCGGCCGCACGGCGAATCGAAACATGACGCGCAAGGTGATGGACGTGACCACATCGAGCCTCGTCCGAACGTATCAGCATGAAGTTGAGCGGCAGAAAACGATGGTGCGGAAGGCCGAGTTTACGCAGCAGCGGTTGCTGTTCATCGTTGGCGCCCTCAGGCAGCTATTTGGGGATGAGAACTTCGTTAACCTGCTGCGCGCTGAGGAACTGGCGACGTTGCCGAAGTACTTGGCGGAACGTGTATGGCCGAGCGGGAGCCCAGCATGACCGGCGTAGCACTTGGGTTCATTCCGGAACCACTCTCTGTTCCGATCGCGAGCATCCTGCCATCACGGCGCACGCCTGCCGGCATGATGAACTCGCGAAAGTTCAAGCAGATCAGAAGCTCCATCGAAGAGGTGGGCTTAATCGAGCCGCTTTCGGTGACGCCGGTCGACCAGGCGTCGGGCAACCACGTCCTGCTCGATGGGCATCTGCGACTGATCGCGTTGCAGGAGCTCCAGTACAACACCGTGTCGTGCCTCGTTGCTACGGACGATGAGAGCTACACGTACAACAACCGCGTCAATCGACTATCGACTATCCAGGAGCATTTCATGATTCGTCGGGCCGTTGAACGAGGTGTGTCTCCCGAGCGGCTCGCGAAAGCGCTGTCGGTAGATGTGTCGCAGATCATCAAGAGGATGGCATTGCTGGACGGGATCTGTGCTGAAGCGACTGAGCTCCTGAAGGATCGGCAGTTTTCGCCGGAGATCGCGCGAGCTCTGCGGAAGATGAAGCCGACGCGGCAAGTCGAATGCGTCGAGCTCATGGTGGCAGCAAACAACCTGTCCGTGTCATACGCCGAAGCGTTGCTCGTAGCCACACCGGCCTCTCGATTGATCGACGGAAAGAAACCCAGGAAGCTGACCGGTGTGAGTCCCGAGCAGATGGCAAAGATGGAGCGCGAGATGAGCAATCTGCAGGGGCAGTACAAGCTGGTTGAGCAGACGTACGGGCAGGACGTGCTCAACCTGGTGCTCGCGAAGGGCTATCTGGCGAGGCTGCTCGAGAACGAATCAGTGCATCACTACTTGCAAGCGCAGCAGGCGGACCTGCTTCCCGAGTTCCAGGCTATCGTAGATACAATCGCATTGGACCAGCCTGTGCTCGAAGCGTCGGTATAGGGATAATTGGTGGTTAAGTCCCCGTCAGCGACGATTCATCACTAGGCGTCGGCATTACAGGCCTCCAACTCGATCCCCCGCAACGCCAAGAAGCGGACCAATTCATCCCAGGACTCAGCCACCCGTGGGAATGGAATCTCCGGATCCGAGGGACGCTCGATAATTGTGGTCCCACCGGAATACATTAACATGAGATTCATAGCCCGGCTGATTCCCGCCTTTTGAAATTCCGCTGCCTCCGCTTGCAAGTATTTTAATGCGACTCGGCCAGTGGGGATGACCATCGCTGGCAAATCGCTATCAGGGTCATCCACAAGGTAGCCGGGAACCGAATGCCGAACCACAATGTTGCGGTATTCCTCTACCTCGGATCCGGTTCCGATCTCAAGCAACTCGAATGGTTTTCGTGGTTTCTGAATAGTAAAATCCGGGGCACACAATTTATAGATACCGACGTCCCGATACATGCTTGCCTTATTGAGCACGAATAAGAGGAAATTAACACGTTCACTTTCCTTTTTTCTGGCCTTCTGGAACGCGTACTTGACATGCCGTATCACACGCCGTGCAATTTCGTCAGGCTCCGAAAAGAGATTATCGGCTAGCGCCGGAATGCACTCTTGCTTCAACCATTCAATCACTTCGAATGCGATGCGGATCGTGCCCGAAAATGCAATCACCAATCCGTCGTGCAGAACGTAGATCTTCTTGACTGCATCGACGTATTGCGTGGGGTGACTTTTGTCGTCCCACGTCACCGTCACTTGAATGTCAGCAAGGGCGCGGGCGCAAAATGCGTGGCGTCCGCCGATTACCCAGGTCATCTCAAATACTCCTCTTCACTCCGGTGTTAACGTCAGCCGTCCACGCAAGCCAACACGACAAAACAAGGTTTGAATTTCCTATGCCCAGCGCCCGTCCTGGAATTCGTTGGACAGGCTGGTGCGCAAGGCCTTGGCGCAATAGAAGGCTTCGAAGCCATTGCGATGGTTGATTTGGGCCAGCCCGTGGAAGAAGCGGATGACGGTTTCCTTGGTCGGCGGGTCGCAGTCGAGCTGGCTGCCCTCGTCCACGTGCAGCACATTGGCACTGGAGACGATGCCGTGCCCTGCCAGTTCCTCGCAGAGCGCTAGCAATCCGTCCACTGGTTCCAGGCCCAGCACGAAATTGGTCCAGGACTTGCCGCGGCCGAACACGGTAGCGGCGTGCTTGAGCCGATCGATGAAGAAATCACGGCCCAGTGCACTCTTGCCGGGGCAGTACTTGCTGAACCAGGGGTCGTTGCCCACCTCCAGGTTAAATACTACGATGGCCACGCCGGCCTGCTTGAGCTTGTCCAACCGACCTAAATCGTGCGGCGGCGTGATCACGGCGACGATGCCCTCAGTGCTCTTTGGCGCGACCTGGTCCTTGATGTGGGCGGCGATGTCGCAATAGATGTCGGCCTGGTCGTCGAGTTGGTCGTCGGGCAGGTTGCCCGAGATCAGGATTACGTGCATGTGCTCTGAATAACATTCGGCCTGCAGCGCTAGGTCGATCGATTCCGACAGGTTGCTCAGGTAGGATGCCCGCGCCGCTTCCCAGCCTAGGGCGCCGGGCCGCAAGTGCGCTGCGTGCAAGGCGTCGCTGGGATTTTTCACGGCCACGCTGTTGACGCCGCAAAACCGGCAGACGCTGGAAATGAGGCAGCCTTTCCAGGGAATGATGTTGAGTTCGTCATAGCCGCAGGCCGAAATGTACTTCTGGGCCAGGTCGCCGCTGGCCAGGCGCTGCGCGTAATACTCCGGCTGCTTGACGAAGCTGACCTTGACTTGGTCGCTGGCAGCCTGTTCGCCGATGCGGCACACCAGTTCGCCCGAAGCCGCCACGTCCACGGTGACGGGTTCACGCTTGCCGTGGGCCGACACGCAGGAGACCACAGTGCGATAACCGTCCTCGCCCTCCAGGAACAATTCCTGCGGCCGCTCCCGGGCAAAGCCCTTCGGAGCGTTGTAGACGAGGTTCTGGCCTTTGGCGCCCATGCGCGCGGCGCAGTCGATCGCGGCGGGAGTAAAGACCACCCCGCGCGTGAGGATCTCGGCCTTCAAATCGGTTTCAGGTGACAGGATCATGATTTGACGTGAAAGAAATGGAGCCACCATCCCACATGGAATAGCGGGAACAGGACCGGGTAAGCGAGTGCCGCGCCTAGCGCTTGTGGGCGGTGCCGAGCCATGGCTAGCGCGAGTATGCCCAGCCAGCCGGCGCAGGCCTGCGGTGCTTGTGGCGCCAGTACCGCTAGCGCCGCCACGTGGAGGATGGGCAGCAGGTGATAACAAAAGGCGTGGATCCACAGAAGCCGGCGGTCTTGGCGGGTCAGGGTGGCGCAGGACAAGGACTGGCGAAAGCCCGTGGCCCAGCGCGAGCGCTGCTTCCACAGAGCCGCGAAGGAGTAGGACGGCAACTCGAAGGCCACCACTTCCTGCGCATAGTGATAGCGCAGGCGATGCTTGGCCGCGTGCAGGCCAATGGAGAGGTCATCAAGGAAGGTATCCGTGCCCGGCAGGCTGACCTGGAAGCTGGCCGCTTTGAGCAGGAAACATTGGCCGGGAATCGTCACCCCGAGGTGCAGGCGCCACAACGTGGGCCGCAGCACGGTGTGGGAAAGCAGTTTGTCCACTTCCACCAGGCGCGAGATGAAGCTTGACACCCTGCGCGAATGGATCCGGCCCCAACCCAGGTCAAAATTGCCGTCCACGGTCTGTGCAACCAGGCGCAGAAGGCCGGGGATGTCGGCGGCGATGTCGTTGTCCAGGCTCAGCAGGTAGCGATGTGCGGTACCGTGCAACGCATGCAGCAGCTTGCGGTACTTGGTTCCCTGGACATGGGTGACGCGGATGGGGAAGTCAGCGCCTGGCGCAGGCACCGTCTCCGTCGATTCCACATACAGTTCCATGACCAGGCCGGGATAGCGCCGGTGCAACTGGTTGCCGATGTCGATCAGTTCCGGCGTCAACCGTTCCTGGCCGCGCAGGTAGGTGACGATGGCCAATTCAGGCATGCACGTCCTCCACCGCGCCGTGCGCATAGAGATGACCCAGGCCGATGGCTGCGGCGCAGGCGCGGGCCTGGGCCAACGTTTCCACGATTGGCTCGTCACGCCCATTGAAGGAGGTATTGATCAGCGCCACGCGACCGGTTAGGTCCTCATAGGCGACCAGGACCTGGTGCAACAGGCAGCCATCTTCTTCCACCACTTGCAGCCGGACGGAGCCATCGACGTGGGCGAGCGCCGGATACCGGGCGCGAGACGCATCGGTCATCTGCGCCGCTGACAGCATGTTGGGCCCGGCCAGGGCATCGCCGGTGAGCTGGTCCAGGTTGGAGCGCAGCACGATGCCACCGAAGGGACGGAAGGATTCGCGGCGCTTGATCCGGGCATTGAGCCGGGTCTTCAAGGCCAGGTCGGCCGCCGACGACAGGATGGAGCGGTAACCCAGCGCTCGCGGGCCGAATTCCGAGCCGCCTTGGAACACACCCACGGCGTGGCCGTCGGCCAGCAGGCGGGCGAGCGCCTGTGCGGCCTGCCCCTCTTGCGCCATCGGCGCTGCATAAGAGGCACCCTGGCTCACCCGGTAAACGATGGGGCGGTAGTCGCCGAAAGTCTCGCGCAGGGCCATCACGGCAGCCCCCACCGACAGGCCGTCGTCGCCTGCGGCGGGGAAGATGTCCACTGAGCGCAGCCAGGCGGCGTTGGCCAGCAAGCCGTTGTTTCTGCAGTTCAGCGCCACTCCGCCGCCCAGCAGCAGATCCCGGCACTGGTGGGCCTGCGCCAGTTGCTGCGTGCGAAAGGCCAGATAAGCTTCCAGGCCCTGCTGGATCGCGTCCGCTAGGTCGGCCGCCAGTGGCGTGTCCCAGTTGATATGGTCGGGACAGGCTTGCAGGAAAGCCAGCCAGTCTGGGTTGACGCCGAACGACTGGTCCCGGCCGAAGCGCAGCGGCGCGGGAATGTCGTGCGCGCGTGTGGCCAGCGCGGCCAGCGCCATGACCTTGCCGGCCGCATGAGAGGAGCCGAAGATCTTCTTGCTGACCGCGGCGTAGGCATAACCCAGGCTGTCGATGTGGCTGCCCCAGGCGTAGCGCTTGTTGTAATAGGGGCGGTAGGTTTTTTCCAGCGCGGTGAGCCTGCCGTCTTCATGGCGGTAGACGGACTCGATCTCAAACAAACCTGGGTCCATTCCAGCCACGCCGTTGTCTTCGGGGCGACATCCGCGGCCGTCGGCGACCAGCACCAGGGACGGTTCGGCCGGCGCCGCCACACTGGCCGCGTAGGCGTGCAGCAGATGATGGCGCCGCGTCTTTTCCACTCGGGCAAACCGGCAATAGCGATCCTCGCGCAAGCCGGTGGCATCGTGCCAGTCACTGCGCACCAGCAGGTCGATGTCGGCCGGTGCCAGCCCGAAATGCGCCAGCAGGTAATCGACGCACTCGACCGGGTCGCCATGGTCGTGCTTCCTGCGGGTCAGCCGCTCGCGAGCGATGGCCCCGACCAAGACATTGTCCACCAGCAGACAGGCAGAGGCGTCGTGGCCGCTATGCACGCCGATGATGCGTGTGCTCATCCGAAATCTCGCTCGAATCCGCCAGGCCGAGATTCAACAACTGGCGGGTGTTTTCAATCACATCGGGGCAATGGAAGGCCTGGATCACCCCGTTCATCGCCTGGCCCAGGCGCTCGCAGGGAATGACAATCTTTTCCGACAGGCGGGCCCGGTTGTCGTTTTTGTAGGCGATCAGGTCTTGCAGCGCCGCACGGGTGCAGGGCGCCAGCGGCAGGATCGTGGCCGGCCGGCCGATGTCACCCCGGTATTGGCAAGCCGCGGCGTAGGCCGCATGCCAGGGGTAGCCGCCATACAGGCCGCAGATCAGCCGGGGCGTCAGTTCGCGCGTGATGGGCTCGCTCACCGTCCAGCGCTGGCGCAATGCCTCCTGCAGCTGCGGGACAATATGGCCATGGGCGGGATGTACGAAGACGAAGGATTTGCCGGCCGCGTGCCGGGTTTCGAACGCCTGGAAAGCCGCGAGCCCGAAGCGATGCATGATGATTTGCGGTACCACGCGCCACAGCGGATCGTCCAAGTCGGCGTCGATGGCGGCCAGGTCGTCCAGATTGTCGATGGCGCGCAGGTGGCGCGCCAGTTCGGCTGCCGTCGGGCCGCCGCCCAGCAGGGCGAAATAGCCTGATAGCAGATGGGTCAGTTCTTCATTACCAGTCATGGACATCGATGCTCACTTTGTTATCCAGTGCTTGCGTCATGGCCGTTGCATCGTCCAGGTCGCGGGCCGCGAAGCAGATCTCGGCGATCCTGGCGTTGGCGCTGCAGATGTTTTCCGGCAGCAAGTCGCCGGCTTGTTTGTGGACCGTCACCTGGTACGCATGCGGCAACCGGTAGGCAAAGTTCGCTAGGCGGCCGGGTCGGCGCGCCAGAACATTCTTCTGCACCGTGAACGGCGCGAAAGACGGAGTGCCCCCGGCCAGCGCCTGGGCGGCATAGCTGGCAATGCCTGCGAAGCGCTTGATCGCGCCCAGGCCGCCGCCGATGCGGCAGGAAAAATCCACCGCGATGGCGCGCCCGTCGACAACGATGAAATCGAACTGGCCGAAGCTCGTGCAGCCGGCGCTATACAACGCCGCGCACCAGTCGTGGATGGCCGCGCACAAGGCAGGGTCGTGCGGCACGGCGATGTAACTGTCGCACGCCGGCCGTCCGCCGATCCAGGCGACGATCTTGCGAAACAGGCGCAGCACGACCGGCCGGCCCCGGTGCATGAACACGTCGGCGCTGTATTCCTCGCCGTCCAGGTAGTCCTCCACCACCACCCGGGCGGCATCCTCGTCGAGCACGGCGCGCATGATGCGGCTGGCGTCGGCTTGCACCACCCGGGCGATCGCCATTGGGTCGAAGCGCCCCGCTTCGACATGGCGCACGATGCCGTAGCCGGAATAGGCCGCATCCAGCCGGGCCAGATAGAGATCGGGATAAGGCGCGGCGACATCTTCCAGGTAGCGACGCGGCAAGGTATACAGCCCGCATGCGGCGAGCCGAGCGGAGAGGTAGTGCTTTGAACGACTGGCGCGCAGCGCGTGCGGCGCAATATTGGCCACGCCAGCCCGAATCGCCCGGCTCACCCAGAATTCGTTGAGCGGGATCACGGGCGCACGGGTGTGCGGGATGTCCTCGCTGCAGGTCACCTGCGCGCGGTGCTGCGTTGGAATGTGCTCCGACATCGCCGCGTTTTCCAGGAGCAGCACGGCTATGCCGGCTTGCCTGGCCGCCGCCGCGAACTTCGGGATGTCCTCAATCGAGGAGGCGCCCGCCACCACATAGTCAGGCATGGTTATGCTCCTGCGTTTGCGCGAAGAATGCGGCTGTCTTCAACAAACCCGCCTCCAGCGGCGTGGTGGCTTGCCAGCCCAGCACATGGCGGCACTTTTCCAGGTCGGGCTGGCGCTCCCGCGGGTCGTCGACCAAGGCCGGGATATGGTGCAAGGTGACCGGTTTTTCCAGCACCTGGCCGACCAGATGCGCCAGTTCGGCGACTGACACTTCGCGGTCCGCCCCCAGGTTAATGGGCGTAGAGCAGTCGCTGGCCATGAGGGCGATCAATGCCTCGACCATGTCGTCCACGTAACAGAAGCAACGCGTCTGGCGGCCATCGCCGTAGATCTCGATAGGCGAGCCATCGAGGGCGCGGGTGACGAAATTGCTAACCACGCGGCCATCATCGCGCTGCATGCCTGGCCCGTAGGTATTGAAGATGCGCGCGATGCGCGTATCCACCTGGTACTGCGTGTGATAGGCCTGGACCAATGCCTCGGCGCATCGCTTGCCTTCGTCATAGCAGGCGCGTGGGCCGGTGGTGTTGACGTTGCCCCAGTAGTCTTCGCGCTGGGGTTTCTGCTGGGGGCTGCCATAGACCTCACTGGTCGACGCCAGGAGAAAACGGGCGCCGGTAAGTCGAGCTAGGTCAAGCAGGTTGCGCGTGCCGATGACATTGGTTTCGATGGTCTTGACCGGGTCTTGCTGGTATTGCCGCGGCGATGCCGGGGAGGCCAGGTTGTAGACCCGCTCGAATGGGCCCACCTGGCCGGCATCCAGCGGCTGCGCGATGTCCTGGTGGAGGAAGGTAAAGCACGCGGACGCGCGCAGCCGGTCGACCGCTTGCGCGCTGCCCGTCTGCAACGAATCGACACACACCACGGTGTGCCCCAGCCCGAGTAATTTTTCGCACAAGGCGGCCCCGATGAACCCCGCCCCGCCGGCAACTAAGATGCGCACGATCCCGATCCCCGATGATGCCTTGTTATGAATGTTGTTGTTGCCCGCCCGAGGTAAGCCCCTGTTACCTGTTGTCACACTGGGGCATGCACTCTACTTGCCCGGCATGGTAAGCGCCGATGGCCCAGATGGGTGCCCTTCCCCGCCCTTCAAGGGGTGGAGGTCGTGATGACCCCGAGATAGGCAGCGTCATAAATCTGCATGGGATAGACCACATCGAGTTCCTGCTGCAGTGCGTGGTAGACGGTCACTCGGTGATACAGCCCGGCTGGTTCGTGCATATAACACTCGCGGAAGGTCTCATAAAGCGGGCCGGGTCTGCAGTCCAGACCGTGCTCGTTGAGGTTCTTGCAGATATGCTGTGCGACGGTCTGTTCCTGCGCGACAGGCTCGCCGGACTTGCTGTAGTTGTTGCCGTTGCGCGTGATCTTGCGTTGCGAGTCCACCAGCGAGTGGTAGGCCCACATCATGCCGGCGCCGACCACACCGGTCCAGGATTGCTGCGGGCCGGTCCAAAAGCGGCTGCGCCAATGGTTCTCGGCGAAGCGTTCCAGGAATTCGTGCAGGTAGGCCTCGTCTGCCAGGCGCGTCAGGTCGAAAATCAGCGTGCCTGGCTGACGTGCCTTGTGTCGGTCCAGGCGCATGTAGAAATCGTTCTCTTCCTGCAACTGTATCCACGCGGCATCCGACAACTTGTCGCCCAGTTCTTCCTGCAGGCGGCGGATACCCGTTTGGCGGGCCGTGTTTTTCCCGGGCAAGCGCGCGATGAAATCGCGCATTAGCGTGAATTCGCAAAGCAAGCCGACACGGGCCTTGAAGTCCTCGGTAATGTCGCGCGTGGCGCGCCCGGCGATAAATTTTTTGCTGGTGAGTATGCCGATGCGGTACATCCACGACAGGAACTTAACCGGGGCATTCATGAATTCCAGGATGAAGACGCGCTCGGTGAGGCGATACTTGACCGCAGCGGGCGCTTCATTGAACGCCGCGCCGACTGTGGCGGCGATGGTAAACGCCGTGTTCGTACAGATGCCGTGGGCCTTGTCGCCGAAGGCGGCGATGAGGGCCATGAAGGTCTGCTGCTCGAACTCGTGAACGCGTGTGGCCAGGGCCGGGTCGATCGTCTCAGCCAGCTTCGATATCGGCATGCCCCGCTCGTCGGTTAGGGCGAAGCGGCCCGCATGGCCGCTGCGGCCTTTTTGCAGCAGATTGTCGGTGAAGCCCGCTTCCAGGATGCAGTAGACGGTGTGCTTCAAAGCCTGAGCGGCGATGCCGGTAGCCCCGGTGCTAGCGACTTCCTCGTTGACGAGCCGACTGATTTTGTACAGGGCGATGAGTTCCCCGGCCCGCGGGGAGCCTTCATAGAGCGTTTCATCGTCTTCGGACAGGCGCAGGAACCAGGTCTGATTGAAGAACAACCAGTCGAGGATGTCGAACGCAGCGCGCCTTTTGGGAGAAATCCGGGGCATCATGGCTTTTCCATCGTCGCGGCAAGCTACTTGCCGCTGTCATTGCGGGTGCGCTTCAAATCGCCCTCGCGCTGAGCGGCGGTGCGGTCGCCGCCGCGGTTGGTGCGATGGTCGTGACTGCCGTCCTTCTTGCTGCGGCCATACGGGATGACGCCCAGGCGCAGAGGCTGCGCGGTTTTCTTCATCAGGAAATTGAACATGGTCGCGTCCCCGGCTTATTGCTGGTCGTCGTCGGACTGAGTCATCTTGTCGTAGGCATCCTTGGTGGCCAGGGTCACCAGGGTGCCTACGGCGGTCGTGATGACCACCTCGACCAGGGCGGCAAGCGGGGGGATAGCAAAGAAAAGCATCATGAACTCCTCAGGCGAAGCACCCGCTGGCCCATCCGGCGGTGTGTCTGGGGAGGATGATGGCTGCCGCGGGCGCGGCAGGCTAACGGTTTATTTTGTGTACCGTTCTCCGAACTCTTGCGTTGCCCGCGATCGTATACCGGTTCGCGGCGCTATGCTACCCAAGGAAAGCGGGCACACTCTGGCCGTCGCGTACGACGGCACGACCGGTTTCATTGTCATCTAGAATTTCTGCCCGCACGTCGCCATCCTAGATATCGATTACCTGGCATGAACGGCTACGTCCGCGCTCGCGCCTACGATGGGGCGCGCTTCGGCGATATTTTCAGGGCCGCTCAGGTCGATGACCTGGGCCGTGTTGCGAGTACATCAACTGCGAGCGGAGGGTTACGGCAACCACCATCCGCGATTGTGAATTTCTTGCGCAATTGCTCATGTTTACCGGAACACAGAGACATATCTCCTTCAGTTAGCTCGTCTGCAGAGATAGCGGGTAAGGTAATGTCACCGAGTTGGGGGGCGACCGGAACCTTACAATTCAGCCTTCCAAGATCCATACGGAAAAACCGATGTCTGATGCTCCATCAAGCAACGCCAAAAGCGACGAACTGCTCGCTACGTTCGCCGGAGACGTTTCCCCGGAACGACGGCGTGAAGCCCTGACAGGGCTGATTGCGCTCAAGTTTTTACCGAAGGGGGCGGCGCATCCGGCGGTCCTCGCCGGGCGGGATAGACTACTTCACGATGCCTGCCGTCATCCGGATGACAGGCTGCGCCTCGTTGCGATCGCCGAGGCGATACGACTCGTACAGGTCGTCAAGCGATGGCTGCCCGACATTACCAAGGCGCTCGAACCGGCCTTCGCAGTGGAGCTGCCCGCGCTCTCGCTCCTGCAGGACGCGGACGATCGGCTCAATGTGGCCCGCGCCTGTGCACTGTTTGAACGGGAATGGTTGCAAGATTATCTGGCCCGCTCTGTCGCTGATGAGGAGCAGGGCGAAAAGGCGCGGACGGAGCTCGTTGAAGCCTTATTGTCTCGCTCGGACACGCTATCAGACGCGTTAATTGCTCTGGCGCGGGCGTTTGTGCGGGTGAAGCCAGCGACAGAATCCCCAGGCGACTCGCTGGCGAGACGGCTAACTCGTACGCTCTCTGGCCTTCGCGCCGTGCTGATTGAGTCCGACCGGGATGCGGGAGTAGACCCCGGACAGGCTCTCGCGTCGCTGGTGACGGGGCCATTGAACGCCACCGGCAAGCCGCAGGATGGCAAGGCGAAGACGGAGCTAACCCGTGAGGTGCTACTGACAGTCCACGACATCGTAAGAACCCGCATTTCAGTCGTGGCTGAGCCGACGATGTATCAGGTTGTCAGCTACTGCCGACGACTGTTCGGTGGAAGCGGCTGGCCAGATGACCTGGCAAAGCCGCTTGACCGACTGGTTAAGGATGTTACCGAGGCGCTCCTGCTCCTGGCGCGCCAGGGCAAGCGGAATCAGCCTCTGCGTGAGCAGCTCGATGTACTTTGCAAATATCCGGAACGTGCCCGCGTCATCGCTCGGGAATTGGCAGTGCGTCATCCGGAGCTCGATGAAGAGGTGCGGGTTTGGCTTGAGACCGGTCGTGTTCGGCCGGAGCGCGACTTTCGCACCGCGGCTGTCGAGATGGAGGCCCGCAGCGCCGACGCTGCCGTCGGGCTCACTCTTCAGGCAGCCAGGCTGGCGCGTCAAGGTGGTGACGGGATGCGTGAGCGGCTGCTTTCCAGCCTAGAGATTTTCGAACCGTCACTCGTCTCCCCGACGCAGGACTTGCTGGACCGCGTCAAACAGGTGGCTGTACAGGTAGAGCAGGTTGCCTCGCTGCGAGGCGTCCAACTACACGGAACGCCAGGGGAGGAGATGGACGTGTCACCCAAGTTCTTTGAAGTGGCCAGCGACGATCCAAGAGCGCGCATGGTGGTCCGGCAGCCGGCTGTCGTTAGAACGCGTGCGGATGGTACGGTTGGAGACGTACTGCTCAGAGGCATCGTTGAGTAAATCGTTGTTTCACAATAAGCAGGGGACCAAATGGATAAGAAAATTGCCAGCTATCTGCTGGCGAGTTTGCTAGACCGGGCGAAAGAACAGCAGGTCGGGACCATTTCCGGTCCGGAGCGTCAAGCGCTCGATTTTGCGGTTCGTTATCTTTCGGGGGAGTCTGCGGCTGCCGCGTCGGATGCGCCGGCAGTCCCTGCGGTTGAGTCGCAGGGCACCGGAACACTTGACCCGGGCGGGGCGTCGGAACTGGCGAGTGAGTCTGAACAGCAGGCGACGGTCGGCGCGTCGCCCACGGCAACGATGGAGTTGGTGCTCGATTCCCTGGAGCAGGATGTGCCTAGCCACGGCGAACTGTTGCTGTGTCTGGATTTCGGCACAGCGATGTCCAAGGCATTTGCCACGACCAGCAGTGGTGTCCATATGGACCTGGAACTGGGTAAGGCCGCGGGACGAGACGGCTATACCCTGCCTTCGTCAGTCTTCATAGGTGACAACGGCCGCGCATATTTTGGCTTTGAATCTATCGAGAAGAGTGAGAACGCGAAGGAGACGGGGCGAGAACGGCTCGATTCAATCAAGAGCCGCCTGAGTCTTCGGAGCGAGGGCAATCTGGATGACCAATTTCTTTTACCGGCCGAAAACCCGACTGATGTGAAGCTCACGGAGGGCGACCTGCTCCGTTCCTATCTCGCATTCCTGACTGACATGACCGGTGTCAGCCTCGCGGCGAAGATGAACGACGACAAGGCGGCGAGCCGTTATATCCGGCGGAGATTTGCCCGTCCGTGCGGTAAGGACGAACAGCAAGCGCAATGGGTCGATGATCTGATGAAGGGGCTCCTCGCAGAGGCACAGGTGCTCGCTGATACGTTTTCGGGGCAGTGGGCCGGTGGCATACCCGTCACGAGTCTGAAGGCTGCGATCGATGTATTGAGGGGGAGCGGAAGACGGCCTGATTATCTGGTGGCCGAAGGCGTGCCCGAGCCTGTCGCCGTTGCCGCGACTCCAGTCGAGGTCAGTGAAAACCGTATCGATGCCTACATGGTGGTGGACGCCGGTGCTGGTACGACCGACTTTGGCCTGTTCTTCGCGATGCGTAACCAGAGCCTCGACGAGCCAAAGGTGTTTCAGGTTCCGGCATCGGTTCGCGGCCTGAACTACGCTGGGGACCGAATTGACCAGTTGCTTCAGAAGTTCATCATGGACAGGGAGTCGATTGATCCGAGCACGATGCAAGGAAGAATTGTCGCGCTTGACCTGCGCCGCCGGATCCGTGTGCTCAAGGAATTGCTTTTTCGTGGAGGCGAGCTCCAGTATACGTTGTCCGATAGCACCATCGGCCACATGACTCGCGACGAGTTTTGCAATTGGGGGGCAGTGTGCAAGTTTGCCGAGCGTCTAGAACAGGGTTTTTGCGAGGCACTTGAAGCGGTTGACGACACTTACCTCGATTATCTTGCCAAGGATCCCGTGCGCCTGCAGGTTATTCTGACTGGTGGTAGCTCGGGCTTGCCGATGCTGGCGGCGTTGTGCGATGGGTATGTTGAAGTCCGTGGGCGTAAAATTCAGCGGATGTCTGTAGACGCCATGCCGGAATGGATTAGCCAGGATGCCGAGGAAATGCGTTCGGTCTATCCGCAGCTAGCGGTTGCAATTGGAGGGTCTGCGCAAGAGCTGCCCGCGACTGACTTTGCGCCAGAGCAATGGATTCGCGCGACCCGTCCATCGTACGTCGCGGGGCGGCTCCAGATTTCGGGAACCTAAACGGTTGCGACTAGCTTGTAACGCGCCCCCGTGCCTGTTTGCAGCGAAGTGCGCGGCGGCTATGCCGCCGCGCACAATCCCTGATAAGGCCAAGGGGGAATTGAATCCATTTCGCTTGCCGAGATGATGGCGGGTTCCAAACGTTTGTAGTCTTCTGGCATCTACACGGTGAGCGACATGATCAGTTGGACAGACGGGCGATCCGTTCGTTGAGGGGAGGATGGGTGTCAAACACGCCGACAGCAGCGGCCGGTGCGTGGAGCAGTTTCAGCGCGGATACCATGTCCTCCGCCGAAGTCATGGCCGCGGCAGCGGCGTCAGCCTCGTATTCCCGGGCACGACTGTATTCGAAATATTTTTTCATCAGCGTGCGCTCCAGATAGACGAATCCAACGATGAACGCCGCCGCGATGATTACGTAGCGGGTAAGCTGAAGCAGAAGCGGCGCAGCTGCGTGCGCAGCCTGCAATGGCCCGGCAAAAAACGCAACGAGCGCGATGGCCAGGACGAACAGCAAAGCGATTGCAGGAAGAACTTGCTTGAGGACGATCTTGCCGAATTCGGAAAAAAGTCGCGGATAGATCTGGAGCGCTTCGTAATACGCGATCAGGAGGGCCTTGTCGCGCGAGTCGCCGTGCTTCAGATGGGCGACTTCGTGAGCGGCGAAAGCCGTAAGCTGCTTTGATGAGGACTCTTTCACCATGCGCGAAGAAAAAGCGATAAGCGCCTTGCGCCCGAATACCGATGAAATAGCGAAAGCGTTCACCTGGTTCAATTCGTACTGGCAGACCCTCACGTCATAGGGAAGGTCCGCGACGAGGGGACGCACGACATCGAGAAGTGAGTCGTCCGGCTTCAAGGTGACGTTTCCGGTTGAGGCCTCGATACTGTTCAAGACGTGCTTTCCTGCCACCAGACACGGTAGTGCCAGAATCAGGAATCCAATGGCGGCGATCTGGGCCACGACAGGTCCAAACCAGTCCAGCTTGTTGTGCAGTACGAGCAGCACCGTACAAAAGAGGAAAAGCGCTATCAGGCCAGCGAGGAAGTATCGGGCTGTGCGGGGCGACGTGAGGGCAGAACTCATGGAACTCTTCTGAAGTTGTTTTTCCGTTTAACGGCGGATAGGTCCAAGGACTTGAATGAAAGTACCAGACGGCGACAGGAAACTTCGCTGCACCCGCATGCAAATTGAGCGGAGCAGGACCGACGTGTCATCGCTCGCCGCGGCGTGTTCGATCAACGAGTACCAACAGTCATGACGCTCGATGTCCTGAGAATTTACGCCTTGAGAACGCACAAAGGTATGTGATGTCCGTTCGACTTACGTCCAGAACACGGACAATAAAGTTCTTGCTGGGTGCGCGATGCAGAAATCCATACAAATCGGGGATCAACCTAAATGAACAGCACAAAGCCCAAAAAAGACGAGTGGCAGATAATCGACGGGCGGCAGATGGTGAAGAGTTTCGTTACGCTCTCGAGAGTCAGTCAGTTCATGAAGAGGAGGGTGCCGCAGGTTTTTGTAATATGGGCCGCCGTCGCAGTCCTGTTGAGAACCCCACCGTTCATCAGTGCGTTCAACGAGTTCGGACGCAGCTTTACCTCCCCCTTCCTCGTAGTGGGAAGCATTGATGCCGACCAACCGGTCGATATAACGGCCGTCTTTTTGATCGGCTTCGCAGCAATCCTGATCGATACGATTTTCATCATAGTCCTCTATGTGTGCATTAAGTTAAGTCGTCGTTTGGGCAGAGGACGTCCAATGAAGATGGAGCAATGGGCCGCCCGCTTCTCGGGCAAGATCTCCGACGAAGTGTCTTCGATCTTGACTCACTGTTCGGCAGCAACGTTGATTCTCTTGATTGGTAAGTGGCCGGCTATGCATGAAACCGAGGTCTTTCCCTGGTTAGTGATAATCGCCGCTTTTATGTTCGTCTTTGGTGCAATCTGCTATCGTGAAAACTGAATGAAGACGTCCATGGATGCAATTGGCCTACCGTTTGCTCGGGACATCCTCATTAACTCGAGCCGGAATAGATGAGTCAAGCGTATTTTCTTTCTCGTTGACACGCGCAACCTCGGCAAGCAGGCATACCAGGGGTCGTGACCTATACGCCGCCCGACGACGCTCGAAAGTTCACTGAGCTGTACAGCGTGCAACGGCTGCCGTCGGCTATCGGTGTTCTGCTCGCAGCGTTGAAGTCGAGGCGGTCTACGTCAATGGTGCGACACTATCTTTGTCCGACTACTCCGAGGTGCTTGTCGAACGAGCGCTGTGCTGACGCGGCGATCATGCTGGATGCACCGAGATCTAGTGTCCACGAGTAACAAACACTACGGGAGGCAATATAGACAGCAAGATGAAGGCGAATAGGCGTAGCCGCAGGTCGATGCTTGCTACACGGCGTAGAAATCCGTCATCCTCCTTTGGTGATCGCATCAAGCTTGCGAGGCACCAAAGTGAAAAATTCAGCACGAACAGTTCGAGCATAAGTAGAGCGATGCCAGTGCCAGCGAGCCAAGCCTTCCACAACTCGATTTTTGACAGTGAAGACGGCAACTGAGCCCCAATTTTTCCAATCAGCAGGCCGATGGCCAAACCGCCCATCCCATAAGTATTGATCAAAACTTGATATGCTCCGGTAGCAATAAATTTGATCTTTGGGAACAGTACTGCCAGGCCGAAAAGTACTAAGCCGAGCATACCAACCACGTTCCATATGTGTGGCCCTATTCCGTCAGAAATAGCGGCCTCCAGATAACTAGCGGGTAGTTGGTTTCTGAAGTGCGTGATAAACAACACGGCGACAGTAGCCGGTGCCGCCCACCAAAATGCAACCCTCAACCCTTCTATTGGCACGATTGCGGACCAAAAAAAAGCGCGATTGAATGGGGACAATTGAACCTTGACGTACGAACGAACTCTAGATAGCTGGTGCGTGAAGTTTTGCATGTGGTGTGTGGCGTATGAATGCTGAGAGCAGCCGTGAGGATCCGTCGTATAAGCCCGATGCGTCAAAAACCCCTTGCTTTGACGCACCAATGCTACTCGCCGTTCCCTTTCTCCGGGTGATTATCAATAGTCGTCGATCATGCCGTCTGGCGTGACGTAGAGTTGTGTCGTGCGAGGTGATTGCATAACGGCGCGTTGACGACAAACTTAAGGTCGAGGTGCGATGAAAACATGTTCGGCCGACAGCTCGCACCAATCTTTTAAACAATCATCATCGTTGTTGTCGCTGTTGAACTACCTACCTACGAGAGCAATTACTTAGCATAGAATAGCGCTGGAAGGAGCACGCTTCCGCCAGCGCTGTTGCTGATCTGGCGGCTCATATTGTTCCCTATGGGTGAGTTCCGCAATGAGCAAAAGGGCAACGATATTCCTCGACATTGATGGAGTCCTACATCCAAATTCTGTTGGGGAACTCGAATACGGGCCCAACGGACCGGTGGTCGTCGGACAGGGAGTTTGTTCACTGCAGACTAAGCTTGCCGAACGGGTCAGCGGGAAAGCGGTCGACATCGCAATCCATAGCACCTGGATCTATATGTTCGACCTCAAACGCTTGCAAGATGAGTATCTGCGCGAGCTGAGCGCGGCTACCAAAATTTATCTCACGAACCGGCGTATCGAGAGCCGCTCGCTACGGATAATGGACTACATGCGAAGGCGCCGACTGACTTTAGCCGATGTCTTAATTCTGGACGACGCCCCCAAGGAATTTGCGTCCACGCCGGAACTGCAATCCCGCCTCGTCGTATGCGATCCAGCGCGCGGGATAGACGATCCCGCGGTACTTCAACGGATCGATGAGTTCGTATGCTAGGCGATCACAATCGATATCAGTCGGAACACGGTTCGGTAGCATGCGTGGACTACGTTCCACCTTGCGTCGCGTAACGCAGGGCACGGGCGTCGTGTAGTGCGTGGTGTCGGCCACCAAATTGCTTGTAGTAAGACTCCAACCGGACCTGGTCGGCCTGATCACGTACAAGCAGCCCTTGCCAGCCATTCGGTACACCATCGAGGGTGTCTACAAGAAGATCCCAGTCTCCGGGGAAATCCATACAGAAGATGCCGCTCTCGAACGGTCGGAGCCACTCGAGCAGTGCCGACCGAAGGTTCTCTCGAGAGAACACACGATCAGGATATTGACCTAGCTGTGGCAACACCGCTTCATGGACGAACGGGCTGCAGGTGCGTCGATCGAAATCGTCGCGTTCCCCGTAAAATTCACGGCCGTCTTCGGCGACCAATGCAATGCTGATCAGTTCGCAATCGATGAAATCGGTGAATTCAGTGTCGACGTAAACTCGCATCGTTGGCTCGCTTGCTTTGCGCACTCAGTTGATCAAGGTCTGACACCTCCGCATCATGCAAACAAGTTGCATGGTGGTCGTCACGTGCCATCGTAGCGTGGACCGGACCGTCGTTGAACGGCGGTTCGTCACACATCCGGTTCTATGCTGGCGGGTTTGTCCCAGTCGACTGGTTTGCGGATCCAATACTGTCGCCCGCCATCAACTGACGGACCCGTGATGATCTCTATGCCGTGCTGTACTGCCCAATCTGGGGCATTGCGTACGGAGATTCCGGCTGACCGTGCGAACACGGCCAATGGTAGAAATGTTGCGGTGAAGTCCCGCAGGTCGTCTATGTTGACGGCTCGTATTGTGCGATTCCGCCGTCTAGTGATCCGTGTCCTAACGAGTCCGGCGTTGACGAGGTGGTACATCACTTCCTGTTTGATGCCGAGCCGCTGAGCAGCCTCAACGATGGACATCAACGTTTCCGATTTCGATGGAGTTCGACTGGCCGAAATTGCGTCGCCCTTGTCGATGTAGATTGTTCGCAATGTCGGCGTTTTGTCACGCGCGACAGCAAGGTGTACTGTGCCGTCGGTGAGTCGACGGACGAACGCGGCGGATGCGTCAATAGAGACATACAGCCGCAAAGCCTCGGCGATGCTAATCGGGTCTTCAAGGGGCCGAATGCCTTGGCCGCCGGCAGCCACAATGCTATCGAGTAGACGATCGAGTGACTTCGTATTGATCCGTTTTCCATTCGTGTCAATTATGCCGGCCTGAGCCAGTGCCTCGACACGTTTGACCGACATCTTAATGTAGCGGGCAGCAGCCTTCGGCGCGACGAGCGACTTCTGGATCTCCATGAGACGCTGAACATCGGTCTCATTGATCACAAACTTCTTTCGTCCTGTCCGAGTTCGTCGAATCGGCACCACTTCGCCTGTCTGGGCGAGCATATTGGCAATCGTTCGGCTCCCGATTGGCCGACGACCGTGCTGATCAGTGTCTGCCGCAGCCTTAACAATTCTTCGTCTCCACGCGACCATAGGCTCATTGCCTGACGTATGCCCTACGTATTGGTCTAATAGGTCGAGCATCCAGCGACGCTGAGCGCCGTTCAAATGCTTGCGCAACATGACGAGCAACTGCGGGAACGCTTCTGATAGTAGCGGGACGTTCTGTCCCTCGGTTCGAGGAGCGCGGAGGCGACTCAGCAGTTCGAAGCAATCACAACGATCGCCCATCAATGGCGCACCAGCCGTCACGACGATTCGCTCGATATTCTGTGATTGCCGCGAGGACTTCTTCAACGGTTTGCCGTCTAGTCCGAACATTGACAATGCCCCAAGAAAGCGGGCGAGGCCCCAACGATCGGAAGCAGATAGCAGACCAGCCCCGGTCTCGAACTGGTCGTTCAGCAACTGCAGGACATCATCCGAAAATGCTTCAACCTCCGCGCTTTGGAGCGATGCGCCGCAACTACAAGTCTCGAAGCGAACGTGTTTCCAGCGCAACGTTCGTCTGCACATCGCGCATTGCGAAGTGAGCCAGCATTTGTGAACGAAGCATCCGGTGTTCCCCGCGTACCAATCATCACGCCAGTAGCTATCAGATGTTGCGAGGCAGTAGGGGCACCAGCGCGCAACGCCGTGAGTCTTCGGTAGGTCTGGCCCGGAGTAGGTGAGCCAACTAGGTCTGGAAAGACCGTTCGCGAATGCGACGCGTAAGCGATAGCCTAGAAAACTCTCGTTGGAATGTGCGGAGGGGCGCACCAAGAAATGGCCCGAGAACAGGGCCATTCCAATGGTGCGCCAGTGTTTGCCATTGACCGGCTCGCGATTCATGACGGTAACAATGAAAGCTGGCCCGGCATGTGCTCTTCGTACTTGCGCCGCGCAGTTTCTATGCGTCTGAGCTTCCGGAGGAGTTCGACTGCATATTGATCAATGAAATAGGCGGATAGACTGGCATCGTCGGGTTTCTTGAAAACCGGTAGCTTTCCACTAAGTGCCTCGTTCACCAAAGCGAGCGAGGCAGTCATTGGGCGCTGATGCCAGGACATCCATTGGCCGAAGAGTGGATAGAGTAGAGGGCCGCCAGCAGCAAAAGGCCGCGATACGCTGTCTAAGGTTCTGCAGACATCAGCCACATCCGATTTCCGAACGAAAGTGTACTTACCAACAGTGACTGGACGAAGCAATCCCATAGCTGAAAGCGCAGCGTATCCTCGGTGCTCAGTGTGCGATCTGCTGTGTACGTGCCGTAAGGGAACCAGTGATGCGAACCATCGCCGGCACGCCTCGACGGTCCGCTGCGGAAGATAGGTCTGATACGTCATGCCATATGCGACGATGCGAGCATCTGAACCAAGCCTGTTCAGTGCAAGGTGCTTCAGAACACTACGCGGGCATCCGATGGAAGACACAGCTTCATGGAGCCTGACATAGTCGTGTGGTACACCGTGACAATTGGGGCGATACTGGTGGGCCGCCGCAGTACTGTCCGACCAGTCGCTCATAAAATATCTTTGTCGCAGTTCCTCGATAGGTAGCTTCGACAAGCAGGTTGGTCGATGAGGCTCCTCAAGCAGCATGCGACGAAGACGGGAAAGTATTGTGAGCCTTGGCGCGCCCGTAGCCTCCTGCAAAAATGCGCGTATGCCGTCCAAGTTCGGCTCGAACGAAAGCTGTTTTTTTTCGATTATCTCGGCGATTCGGATCGATCGTGGGACATCAATTTGTCGATATCCGATTTCGTCTACAGTTGCCGCAACTGCGTCGAATAGCGCTTCCAAGAACAGTATGCAAGTGAGTTGAGCATACGCCTGCGGAACTTGGCCGTCGATGATCAAGCGTTCGAAACCAGACCATAGTCGCTGATAGTGATGCCGTTCGACTGGCATGGGGCATACCGCGCCTTCACATAGCTGTTCATTCGTCACCTCGGTGAGGAAATGTTTGTCGGATTGCTTGTAGCCGAGTGTCATCACCGGTTCGGCTAGATCATCTTTGAGGCGAACACTATGGATAGTGCACATCTCGAGCCGCGTTAGGCGCCAGCGTGATCGGATGTGCCGTGACTCCAGCATGCACTCGGGGCAATACCGAATCTTGTTGGCGCGGGTGACAACGCTCCAACGCGGTAACGCTAAATCGCCCCAAACAGGATAGCCCGTTGAATTGGTCGCAGCTGTTGCCGCGAGTGTGGGGCGAATCCTCTCGATATCGCCCAGTCGAGGGCGGTATGTACCGTTTGCTCTGGCAACTCTGAATAAGTACGTCTCGGACCACTCATCCGGTTGAGGAGCCGGACGATACAATGGCTGGCCATACGGAATCCCGAAATTCATATCAACGCTCCACAGGCGAAAATGGCTCATCGTCTTTCACAAGGGGCATCCTGTTGAAGGTCTTGTGGAAAGGATTTCGCTTGTTCGGAGAGCTTGGATAGACGACTGTTCGGAAAGCTTCGGCAAGCACCGAGTCAGTCAGCTTCGGGTGAGGTTTGGCATAAGCTAATTCGACGGCGCGCACCAAGAGTCTTCGAATGTCGCGAAGACGTCCATCAGTCGCAAATGCGAACAGCCGCACGATGGTCTCGCTTGAAATGTCCAGTGTGGGGAGATCCCTCAGATATCCCTTGAAAACGTTCAGCACGCTTCGGAACTCGCGTTCTGCCGGTGCAGTTGCGACTGAGAAGCGATCGATCTCGATGACCTCTCTGAAGCGCCCGCGCAATTGATCATTGGTCGCAAGCAAGCGTTTTGTGCGGGGGATGCCGGCAAGGACAAACGACACCCTAGTTGCATCGACTAGACGCTTGAGCCAATCGGCCGACGTATGTAATGTTTTTTCGCCGCCTCGATCGACAAGATGATTGACCTCGTCGACGATGACGATTCTGACACGACACGTTTTGATCAGGAAAATGAGTCTAGCGGTCAGATCCGATTCCTTCCCCAGGTTCCACTTTGGGTCGCCGAGCGCGCAAAGCATCGTGCTCGCCATCATTTTCGGGGTAGGTGCTTGCCCGAGTGGTACGTAAAGCACTGGTATTTCCGTGAGTTCCTCATGCTGGATGATAGGGTGCTTTCGAGTGTAATTTTTGAGCAGGGTTGACTTGCCGACGCCGGATTCACCTATCAGCATCAGGTGCTCAGCCTCTTCATTCGTACATTGGTAATCGTACATACGTTCCAACCTGGCAAGCACACGTTTGACGTGGTTAAAGTAAACGAAATTTGATCTGATATCCTTAACAATTAAGGATAAGGAAGAATCAATTGTCATGGTTCACCTCGACTTCAAAGGTATCGAATTCAAAGTCGTAAAGCTCGTCTCCATCCGAAGGAAGCGGCTCCGACGCAATGTCGGGTTGTTGCTCCGGGGGAGGAAGTTGAGGGCGATTGGACGTTTTGGACGTGATGTGTGCCTGGCGTGCCCCCTGTCTTCGGGTCTGATACTTCTTCGATTGCATGGCCTTGTTACTCTTCTCGCGAATCGTCTCTTCACCACTTGCCCGAGTGCGTTGGTGAGCGTCGGAGTGTGCGAACACGTGCTTCAGCGTGTGAGCTTGTTCGATCGTCAAGTTGTTGAATCGGTCGTCCTTGTTGTAAGCCGGGAAGTATTTGTGTTCGATGGGATGCCATACCCAAATTAGGCCTGCATTCTCGAAGGGGGCTTTGACGTGTACTCTTTGTTTAGCCGGCATCATCCTACGGAGCGCAAAAAGTTCCGGTGACGAGTACTGGAAGGTATTGAGGTCGATGCCGTAGTGCTGCACTGCGCACTCGCGGTAATCGCCGAATTCGATGCTAAGATCCTCAGCGTTGCATTTGAGCATCGGGGGGAAGATCGAGGCGCTTTCCTTCCATACATCGAGTGGAGCGCGTCCATTCAGGCCGCGATGCGGACGCAGGTGATACACGGATATGATCCAAATGTGGATGATCTCGTTGAGTTGTTCGAACGTGATGCACGCTTCGTCTTCAGCCTTGAAGCCTATTCGTTGATGTATCTTGGCGAGCGTCGTTCCCGGGAGCTTATGAATGAGGCCGTAGTTGAGTGATTTGAGAAAGCGCTCAATGTGAGGTTTGTCGTTCGGACTGCGGGATGCCGCGTATTCGCAGATCACGCCGAGGTTCATCAGGGCGTCGACGACGGCCGCAGCATGTAGTTCTCGCCCGTTATCCATAAGCACCCTCTCTGGCCAGCCGTAACACAGCCATTCCAGGGCTAACTCAGGAAATCGCTCGGGCAAGTAGCATTTGGGCATCATCGCGTGCCGTAGCGCCTCGAACACCGCGTGTACGCCATGCCCGGCGGAACTGATGCAAAAACCGAGAACGCATCGGGAATATCGATCCAATACGACAGTGATGTAGGGGCGATCGATGACGGTGCCCGTCGCGTCCGTATACATGATGTCGAGCGGGGTATGATCGATCTCGACGATCTCAAGGATTCTGGACGTTTTGCGGGCGCAAAACTGATCGGCAAACTGCCGTTGGGCCTCTCGTTCGCCACAACGAGCGACCATACGTTCATATGCGTCGAGTCCCCGGACTCGGCGTTGGATCGTACGCAGTGCAGGAACTTTGAACCACTCGGATTGGACGCGAGTTACGTTCAGCCGTTGAATCTCGAGGAACACTGCGTTGTGAACCTCTTCGGTCGACCCTCGCTTGTTGCTAAGGTATACGGATTCAATTTTTTCCTGGATGACTCCTTCCACGACTGGATCGAGTCGCGACTGGCCTGCGCCGCCTCGGTGCCACGTATCGCTCAGCAGGGCTCGTATATCACGTAGTGCGATTCGAAATCGTCGACGCCAGCGATAGACGGTCGTTTCATGGGGGGGCTTGGGATCGGTCAGATCAGCTGCAACTTCATGAATCGCTTTCCGCAGTGCAGATCGTCGACCCTCGAATGCGCCCACTCGATCAAGTCTCTCGAGATAGTCCATTCGCCGACGCGATTCGAGGCGAGCTTGTTCGTGTTGCGCTGAAGCAGTTTTCTGTGCGGTCCCCGTCGTGCTCGATCCGGGAGGGCGCTGATATTGCTTGCTATTAACTGTTCGGAGATACCCACGGACGTATTCCTCCAGGAGGTCCGCTTCAGTGTGGTTCGAGTACTCCGCCGTCGTCAGGTTTTCCAGTGTGGCGACATTGGCTTGCACGCGAACGAGTCGAAACTTGCCTTCACCCCGGAAGATGATTTGATCCTTGACGAAACTGGCCATGGTGGACACCCCTGTTAGCGAGGAGAGACGGGTAGGAGGTCATCCGGATCCCGCTTCATGATCCGATGAAGCAAGGCGTCACATTCTTGCTTTGCGTTTTCCCATTGCTGCTGTACCTCCGCTTGCGGCTGTGTTCCGTGTTCCGGATCCCAGAGGGTTGGGTCGATGTCTGGTCGATACCTCGTGCGTAGCGGACGCATTCTGAGTAGAAGTGCGAGCTTGTCCTGAAGATCGGTCGCTACGAGATCGCTTCGCAAGATGAGGTGGAGGCGGTGGCCGTGTTGTCGGAGCAGATGGGCCGCAACTGAAACTCGACTGGTGGCTTTTGACGATGATGTCAGCGACGCGTCATCCTTCACTTCGAGAAATACGGTTTCAACGGTCGTTCCAATCTTTACGTCCGGCGTATAGCGCCGCCGGCGCGCACCGTCTGAATACTCAAACACTTGTGGCTGGGTTGCGATAGACGTAACCGACGGCGCCACCTCCAGAACGTGCAGCACCATTACCTCCACGAGGCTTTCGAACTCCAAGGGCTTATCCGACTTCCTGCTTGGAAACTTTCCCCGCACCCCGCGGCCGGAGACCGTCACAACACGGCGCGTACGGCGTGGGGAGGAGTGAATGACTAGGGTTTCGATAATTTCAGGCACGAGTTCTCTCCGTCACGTCTTAAGAAGACGCTCACGTTTAAGGAATACGTCCCCCTTCGACGACGATGTGTTGTCGAATATCTGCCCGGAGAACGGGTGTGCGAAACCGGGGACTCGATCAAAACTGATCGAATCCTAAAGGGGGCGCAAATCGTAGAGAACGGAAGGGCTTGACGCTGCGGTCAGATCGGTGGAAACTCAGTCCGCCAAGACAAGTTTTACCGTTTCTGTGACCGCAAAGCGCTACAGGCCTTCTATTCGGGTTTGTGGCGCTTTTCGTTTACATAATCCCTCCATTGTCAATGCTAACGGCGCCTGCCGTGGCGTTTCGAATCTGGACGATCGCCGCATGTACCTTCGCGATCGTGTCCATGTCTGCCTCCGTCAGAGATTGGTCCCTGACCAGAGCTGCAATTACTTGATATTTGAATAGCGGTAGCGGGTCAGACAGGCGCAGTAGTCGCTTGGAGCTTTCAGCGACCGCCTCGAGTTCAAGCCGGCCATCCGTATCTAGCGCTAGGGCCCGTCCCAACTGATCAATAAAAACGACATCGCCGGGCGTGCGAACGCCGCGCTCGATCGCGCTGATGTATGCGTCATCCACGCCGAGGCGCCGAGCGAGTTCGGTCTGCGTCAGCTTTAGCGCCTTGCGGCGAGTGCGGACGAATCTTCCAAAATCTGTCACGTGAAGTTCAACGACAAGGTTTCCTCGAATTTTTGCAGAATAAGATCGGCAAGGGCGAAGGTCAACGAAGAATCTCGTCGAAGAACCGAGGAACGAAAGTCACATATTTTTTTGATCTGTGGTGGGCGCGAATTAAGATATGTTTTTCTTCGATTCGGAATCCTTCAGAAGTTGAATTTCCCAGCTATGCGTACCGCTAGGTAGACTTGTATCGATGTGAGGTATGGGGTGGGGGCTATTGAGATTGGTCGTCGAGAGAAAAAATCCATTGACGTGTTGAGCCGCGAGACGCCCGGAGCGCGAGTGTACATTCATTGGTCGTCAGGACCACCGAGGCCTTGTTCCCCGCGGCGGTGAGGGCTCGAACACTTGAATAGTGCCGACCGCAGTGCGGAAACCGGCGTCGGCGTAGGATGTTTTTCGGCATTGCTCAGACAAGCGCACTCAGGAGATGGTCCGATGGCGAAAAAATTCGAGCATTCACTTTCTATCGCTGGGCTCGGCAAGCGGGTCGTGGACGATTGGTACGTCCATCGAACTGCAATCGAGCTCCTAGATGCCGGGCTCAGGATGGCGATAGTAGCGGCGCTTGAATCCGCTCCTACGTCTGCGTTCGAGCGAGCTAACGTGGTCAAACTGAACGTCTCATCGTCCCGATTCTCGCTGCTACGATACGATGACTTTTTCGAGGCCCCGTTTCCCATGCTGTTGGAGTCGTGGAGTCTCCCCGTGTCAAGCGATAGTACGGTTACATACCGCTCCTATCTTGACTCACTAAACCTTCCGATACTGCACCGCAAAGAACTGCTGCTTTCGCCTACGCATCCGCTGCGGCCGAAATTTGAGGAGGTCACCCGTCAAGCAGAGGCGCTTGGCTTATTCGACGAAACGGCAACGATCGGATTTCGGGAAGATTGGTTTCGGCTGGTCGCAAGCAAGGGGTACAAGATCGTCGGGTCCGACTTCATTCCGGTCGGAAATGCGGAACAGGAGCTAGATTCATCTCCTTCTGATTATTCGGAAGACGCGCCGGTACGCCGGCACCTCACGGCCCTCAGTCGTGTGCGCCTATCGGCGCCTGTTCAGCTTTTGCTGCGACATGCTTTGCTATCGCTCGGTAAGGAGCTGTTCGACTACGGTTGCGGCAGAGGTGACGATATCGCTGCCTTGGGTGCGGACGGGTATTCAGCGCGAGGTTGGGATCCCTTCTATGCCGCCGATAGCGAGATCACCCGTGCGCATGTAGTCAACCTCGGATTCGTGTTGAATGTCATTGAGGATTCTGACGAGCGCCGCGACGCGCTACACCGGGCGTTTCATATCACCGATGAAGTTTTGGCTATTTCAGTTATGTTGGGGGGAGGGGCGACACCTGGGGTTCCGTACCGCGACGGCGTACGTACTTCTCGGAATACCTTTCAGAAGTACTTCTCTCAAGAAGAACTGAAGCAGTACGTTCAGCGAGAGCTTGATCAAGAGGCCTTCCTAGTTGGACCGGGCGTATGCTTCGTGTTTAAGGACAAAGACGTTGAACAACGATTCATCGCAAATCGTTATCGACGCCGAGACTTGGCAAATCGGATCCTCAAGCGGCCGCAGCAGGAAGCTCGCACGCGCACTCGAAAATCGCCGAGTATTCGAGAGCCGTTCTCGCAAGACGCTCGCGTTGTGCTTGAGAGTTTGTGGAGGCTAGCGCTTGATCTAGGGCGAGTGCCTGAGCATGACGAAATTCCATTTTTGTCGGACCTTGAGCGCCATGCAGGGTCTTACAGGCGGGCGCTACGCGCTATGGAAGCCGAGTTCGAACGAAGCCAGTTGACCGCGGCAGCAGCAGCTCGTGCCGACGACCTCCGTCTCTTCTTTGCGATGGGGCATTTCGCAAAGCGAGCACCATACAAGAGCCTCGAGGCAAGGTTGCAGAGGGACATCAAGACATTCTTTGGCGATTACCGGTCGGCGCAGGCGGAGGGCTTGCGGTTGCTCATAGAAGCAGCTAACGCGGATGCAATTCGGTTAGCTTGTCAGGGGGCTGCGGAGCAGGGCATTGGATGGCTCGATAGCGAAGGTGCTTTGTACCTACACGCCGTTGCGATAGATCGGCTCCCTGTCGTTCTCCGCGCATATGTCGGATGCGGCCTCTTGATCTACGAGGAAGCCAGCGTTGCCCAGTTGATCAAAGTCCATCCGTCATCTGGAAAGCTCACATTGCTCGAGTATGAGGACTTCGATACATCTCCTTTGCCGCTTTTGGTCAAACGCATAAAAATCAACATACGGAAGCAAGACTATGAGCTCTTCGAGTACGGTGGAAGATACGAAAAGCCACATCTGCATTACAAGTCGCGCTACGTGACCGAAGAGTACCCAGGATATGCCGATCAGTTGAAGTTCGATAACGAGCTGGAGCGACTGGCGCTGTTTGACTCAGGCGGGCATGGCGTTCCCGCGAGCGAGCTTGCCGACTTGCTCGAGTTGAATCGTCGATCGATCCGTGGTTTCTCAATAGGACGAAGCGATACCATTCCACCAGTGGAGCAACGGTGCGGGAAGTATTTCCGCTATCGTGATCTCATCGAATGTGGTGAAACGCAGCTGCGCTCTGGCGTCGAGAATGTTCCACGGCAACCAGAGTCGTTCAACGCGTTGCACGATTTGGTAACCAAGATCTTGGACCCCGTGATCGACTACTTCGGCGGTATCAGGCTGACGTATGGATTCTGTTCGCACACGTTAAGCAAGAATATTAGGGGGCGCATCGCGCCGGATCTGGACCAGCACGCCTCCTATGAATATAACTCGCGTGGGAGACGGATTTGCGACAGGGGAGGCGCTGCGTGCGACTTCATTGTTCCGGATGAGGATATGGAAGAGGTCAGTCGATGGATCATGGAAAACTTGCCATTCGATCGACTGTACTTCTACGGGAAGGCTCGCCCCGTTCACGTCAGCTATTCAGAGAAGCCTCAAGGCGCGGCGTATGAGATGCGAGAGGCAACTAACGGGCGGAGGATCCCTCGGACTATGACCTTAGGCTAAGTGTGACCGCTGGCGACGAGTGCCGTCGCCTGGGACGTACGAGAGGCGTGGTTGACGGTCAAAGTCTCCGAGGTCATGTCAACAAACGTTTGTGTGTTCATACACAAACTGCTAGAATCCCCCGCACTATGGCAGACGGTTTCACATATGTTTTCCCGGCGATCAGAGGGGTGCAGGCGGGACGTGAATACTACGTTTCCATGTGCCCCATGCGGCTATTGCCTCGCCTTTTCCAATTTGACAACGAAGAGCTCGTTCCGGAGCTCAGGGCTCAGCGTACCCTCAACAAAACCCGTCTTCCGGAAATTGTTCGGTACATCGTTGAGAACAAGGATAGCTACACATTCTCGGCGATCACTGCCTCAGTGGACGGGGGGGTGACGTTCACCCCGATGGGGGCGGACTCCTCAACATCGTTTCGAATGGGAAACTTGTCGGTTTCCATGGAAGCCAAAATCATCGTGAACGATGGGCAGCATAGGCACGCCGCGATAAAGCAGGCGCTCGAAACTGCTCCCGAGCTCGGCGATGAAACGATTGCTGTGGTGTTCTTCTTGGATCGGGGGCTTGAGCGGTGCCAGCAGATGTTTGCTGACCTGAATCGCTACGCGGTCAAGCCATCAGCGTCGCTAGGCATTCTCTATGATCATCGGAGCGCTGCTGCGAGTGTGGCGCGGCACCTCAGTAGGACCTCTGATGTATTCAAGAATCTCATCGAGACAGAGCGCTCATCCCTATCGGAGCGGTCCCGTAAGCTATTCACTCTAAGCGCGCTGCATTATTCGATCGTAGAGCTGCTGACAGAGCACGAGCTTGAAGATTTCTCGTCGGCGACAAAGAAGTGCCTCGACTTTTGGGAGCTTGTCGGGCAGCAGATACCCGAGTGGATCTACGTCCGAGAATCGAAGATGACCGCAGGTGAGGTCCGTCGCGATTTCATCCATTCTCATGCGATTGTGCTGCAAGCCATAGGGAGAGCAGGAAAGGCACTCTTCGAGCTACCCAAGTCTGATCTGGCAAGACGGATCAAAAGGCTCCGTACGGTTGACTGGTCCCGGAAGAACGCGGCTACCTGGGAAGGACGTGCCATGATCGGCGGTGCAATGGCAAAGTCTGGACAAAATATCACCCTGACGACAAACGAGCTCAAACGTGTACTGGGTCTTCAGCTCTCTGAGGACGAGGCCGCGGCGGAGCAGGCATTGATGGCGGCCCGGCAAGGGCCCCAACGCAAAAGACGTACAGCGAAAGGTACAACGTGACAACTCCAGCATCTGACATCATCAAAGAGATCCAGGATCTCTATCTGTCGGATCCGGTACCCTGGATTATTGGGTACAGCGGTGGCAAGGACTCGACCGCGTCTCTCCAATTGATCTGGAATGCGGTCGCTGCGCTCCCGAAAGAGCGTCGGCACAAGACGGTCCATGTGATTAGTACGGACACGTTGGTCGAAAATCCGATCATCGCTGCATGGGTCGAGAATTCGCTCCTTTGTATCAAATTGGCTGCCGCCAATCAGGATCTTCCATTCAAGGCACACCGCCTTACCCCCGCATTGGAAAACCGGTTCTGGGTCAACCTTATTGGTAGAGGTTACCCGGCTCCACGTCCGAAGTTCCGTTGGTGCACGGATCGCCTGAAAATTAGTGCATCGACGCAATTCATCCATGATCTTTCCGAATCAAGCGGAGAGGCAATTCTTGTGCTTGGTCAACGTCGTGGAGAGAGCGCTGCACGTGACAAGGTTATCGACCACTACAGCGGTAGTACGCGCGATCGGTTAAGCCGCAACAAAGATCCGAAGTTGGCGCGCGTTTGGGTTTATCTGCCGATTGAAACGTGGAGTAGTGACGATGTCTGGGAATACATCATCACGGAGCCGAATCCATGGGGTGTCGACAACCAGGAGTTGTTCAGCATGTATCGTGGTGCTACCGCCGATGCTGAGTGTCCGGTCGTAGTGGACAAAACTACTCCCAGTTGCGGAGACAGTCGATTCGGATGTTATGTCTGTACGATGGTCACGCAAGATAAGTCGATGCAGGCCATGATCCAGAATGACGACCAGAAGCGGTGGATGCAGCCGATCCTGGACTATCGGAATCGTTATCTGACTGTAAAGGATCGCGAGCAACGTGATTTCCGTCGAATGAACGGTCGTTTGACGGTCTTCAAAGAGGAGCTTGTCCACGGTCCGTACAGGCAGGAATATCGGGCGAAGTTGCTGCGAGAGCTGTTGAATACGCAGAGAGTCGTGCAAGACGCGGCACGTAGTCAGGGGAGCGGCGCAATTGAGCTTATCTCAATGGAGGAACTCGATGAGATTCGCCGAATCTGGCTAGAGGAGAAGCGCGAAATCGAAGATCTTGTGCCTTGCATCTTCGAGGAGGTTTATGGCGAACGATACCCGGGCAGGGAAGTTGAGCCGTTGCCCCTCGAGCGCTCGGATTTGTCGATCCTCAAGCAGGTCGCCAGCGAGCTGGATCCCGATGCGTCGGATGAACTTTACAAGCTTACCCGCTCGCTGCTTGGTGAGCAGTTCCAGGCAATGCAAACCCAAAAGCGATCGAAGCATCTTGACCGGCTAGAGAGCGTCTTGCAGTTTCATGCGTTTCGAAATGAAGATGAGGCTCTTGAGTTCGCCCTTTCAGATAGGGAGGCGGATGTTCGCCTGGCGGAAAGTGATGTGTCGCTAGGAGGCGTCGAACCAGAGATCGCATCTATCGACGCTGACGTCCCTGAGTTGATGGATGAACCCGTCGAGCAGGCTCCTCGTCGCCCGTAATTTATCTGTTCATGGCTAAAATCACTTTTTCAAGCATCTCGATCCAAAATTTCGGCCCGTTCCGAGATCGACAGACGCTTGAGCTCTCCGTTTCCTCATCGCGTCCGGTGATTCTCGTTAAGGCCCTCAATGGCAGCGGGAAAACCACCTTGCTGACAGCGTTGCAGATCGGTCTCTACGGCGCCGGAGCCGTTAGCTCTGGGCGACGATCAGAATATGAACAGTTAGTTCAGTCGCTGCAGCGGGCTGATGCCGTGGGAAATGCCGCTATCGCTATCGAGCTACTCATCGACATCGGCGGCACCCGTCAGAAAGTCATGGTCTCCCGGGAGTGGCAGCGACGCAGTACGTTTACCGAGCGATTCTCTGTGCTTATTGATGGCACGGAGGATATGGAATTTACGGCCGGGTGGGAGCGCTTTATCGGCGATATCCTTCCTGCTGAGTTGGTTCAGTTGTTCTTGTTCGACGGCGAAAAGATTGAAGCACTTGCAAATCCTGAGAGACTTCCGGATCTGCTGCGCCGCGCGACAGAGGTATTTCTCGGGATCGGCGGCATTGACGTGTTGGGCAACGATCTCAAGGCTGTTGAGCGGAGGGCTGTTCTGCGAGGGAAAGAAGGTTCGTCCCAGTACGAATCTGCCAAGGCTAGTCTGCTGGAGCTGGAGGCCCAGTTTGAATCGCTGGAGCGCGCTCACGCGGATCAACTCCAGGAGCAGGCAGCCGCACGAAATACTCTGGATCAAGCTAGTTTGGTATTGGAGCGTTATGTAGTAGAAGCCAAGCGTAATGGACTATCTGCATACGAGCAGGCTGCGCGAATTCGGAGCGACGTAACTGGCGCACGGATGCAGGCGAAGTCTATTCATCACACGCTGGTTGACGGGATGGCCGACCCATTGCTTCCTATTGCCTGGCTTGGGGATCTGTGGCGGCAGTATGAGGCGGAGTGGGGGCACGACGAACAGAGTCGGCATGCCACTTTGTTGGGCGAAGAATTCAGGAAGCGCGACCGTCGCATACTAGCGGCCCTGACGACGGAAGTTTCGACGAAGTCACTCGATATTGTAAAGAATCTGCTGAAGCAAGACTTAGTTCATGCAAAGAGCTCTCAGCGTCGGAAGCCTGTTCTCGTTGCTGACGGTAATCCTGCGGATGTCAGCGCTCATGTTGAAAATGCGCGCGGGCGTGTTCGCACTACGCTCAAGGAGCTGGATGGCATTCAGCGGGCTTTGGATGTTGCCGAACGTGCTCTTGGGGAAATTCCGGCCGATGAACAATTGGCCGATGTACTCCTCACCATGAAGGAAAAGTCTCAAGCGGTTGCAACCGCCGAACAAAATCTGGAGAGGATCACGGCAGCGCTGGCAGATACGTGCACTAGCCATAATCACGTACAAATTCGCTTGAGCGCGCTAAGGTCGCGAATGAATACTGAATTCAAGGATCGAGCGCTCGAAACGAAGGGATTGGAAGCCGCTGCGCGAGCAAGACAGGCCCTTGTTGTGTTCAAAGAGAGGTTACTTGCGTCCAAGGCTCAGTGGTTGTCTGATGTGATCACGGCTGAATTTCGAAATCTGCTACGGAAGCGGAAGCTTGTATCGAATGTGGTCGTTGATCCCGTGACCTACCAGGTCAAGATCGAGGATGGGAAGGGGCAGGAGCTTCCCATGGATCGCATGTCTGCTGGTGAGCGACAGATGCTTGCCATCTCGGTGCTGAGCGCATTGATCAAAGAGCGAAAGGGGCGTTTCCCTGTTGTTGTTGACACCCCGCTTGCGCGCCTCGATGGGCAGCATCGAACATCATTGATCAAGCGATTCTTTGCAACCGTATCGCATCAGGTACTGGTTCTCTCGACGGACGAAGAAGTGGAGGGAGCGGCATATGACGCGTTGCGGCCGCATATGAATCGAGAGTTCATCCTGCATTTCGATGATGAGATGGGCTGCACGAACGTTTCGGGAACTGACACTTACGCGAACTCGCTGGAGGCTGCATGAGCGTCATTGAACGGGTCAAACTGACTGCTATTGCGAAAAATCAACTGATCGCACTTAAACGCAAGACGGGAATTGAGCATAACAATGTGCTGTGTCGGCACGCGCTTTGTCTGTCGCTTGCGAACCCGTCTATCCCTCCCGAGGAAAGCTTTAATTTTGCAGGCGGGCTCGAAATAGATTGGCGTACATTCACCGGTGGCAACGAAGGTGTTTATCACAATCTACTCGTTGTACGGCTATTGCGTGACCAGATACAACCCGCACCCAATTCGATCAGGCAGGCGCTCCTTCTTCACCTTCATCGGGGGCTTTCTTATCTGGCGAGCCGGCGTGAAGATGATCTGTTGAGCGAACTTGCACGTTCGCTCGCCACAGTTTGAGGACGTTACAGATGCGAGTCTAACCGTCCGAGGATCCCATCTTGAGTTGAGCTAAGAGGCTTGGGAGTATCGTGTCCACATAAGAATAGGTGGACACGTTAACACTGTCGAAGAACACATGCCCTCTGGACGCCGTTATGCGCCGTGGCATGGATGGTCTTGCCGCGCTGGTGCAGCGCGACCATTATTCATCAGCCTCTACAAGAGCTCCCAGAAAGCCAAATCTCGCATCTTTCTTACGCCTTTGTCACCATCGATATAGAGGCTCTGGTGTTTTTCCAATTTCCGGATCGTCTCCATCAGGTGGTCTTGCTCAGACTTGTCGTCCTTATTAAAGATCGACTTAATATCCGAATTTTTAATCTCGGAAACCCTATGAATCACCCAGGAAAGTACGTAACTGGCGTAGTTGTTCTCTGCTGTTTTGAAATGTGTTATATCTTGCGTCGAAAGAATGACGCCAACACCATATTCTCGCCCTTCCTTCAAAATTTTTCTCAGCGCGGGAAAATCCTGTGACATAAAATTGTCAGCCTCATCAACCAAGATCATCTTTGTTATCTGTCTAAAGTCCCCGGACACGTGAGGTTTTCCTGTTTTTTGCATTTGTGCATAAAATAGGTCCAACGTGAGTCCAACAATCAAATTTTGTATTTCAGGTGGATAGCCTGCCAATTCAATGATTGTTACTCCGGCCGCCAAATCGTAAAGGCTGCGCACATTTTCTGCTTGTGCTTCAAAAATCTTGAATCGTGCTAGTTTTGAGAGAGCTGCATACAGCGAATCTTCCTCAACCTTCTCTTGATTTAAAAATCGCTGCCAAATGTCCTCAATTGTCGGCGCGGCACGGCGCCAAGTGGATGGGTCCTCAGGAAGAATTCCCGCAGCGCCATAGCACTCGAGGATAAGATTTTCTAATTTAAGCTGCTGCTTTTTGCCCAAACTATATGCGCGACTCATAGTTTCGGCAAAGCCTGCTGCCGTGTGCACCGGCAGCATGGGGGTGTCTCCGTATAGGCTTAATGGGTTATAAGGCAAATTAAACAGTTTATACTTGCTCGCAGATGTTTCTCGAATAAATTCATCATCGACATAATCAGATTTATAGTCGAATATTAGTACCCCGATTGAGGCGGAGTTGACGTTATTTCGTTGCTCGCGAAAAATCTGAGTTATAAGAGATTTCGTAAACTGAGTTTTTCCGGTTCCCATGGTGCCGACGATGCCGGTGTTGGTATTCATAAACCGCGTAGTGTTTGTTGGCTCCCAATAAAGCGGGTTTTCATGGAGCGTGTCATGGCCAAAGAGTACGCGCAGAGGTGAGCCAGTACTTAGAGGCGGGATTTTGTTCGAATCTTGAGCTTCTTCGAAGCTGCCTTGATCCGTAACAGCTGGCTTTTTAACCGACCACTCACCCGTAATGGCGTCGGTGCCCTGTCCTTCACCCAAAGCGCCATCATCCTGAACGAGCGAGTCGTTATTCGAAAAATGGCTGTCTTGCTTAGCCTCAGGCAAAAGTAGGTACTCTCTGCCCACCTTGCAAATTTGGACGAGTCGATCAAGCTCCGGTCCACTCTTTGCTGAAATCAGCGAATCGAGCAGCGAGTACGGTAGCTCAATTTGAAGAATATTATCTTTAGTGATTTTATAGGTAGGCTCGAAGCAGTTTGAGTCTTCGATATGCGCAACAACAAAACCATCGACATATTCGGGCAGCGTGCTCAACTCAAAGTCACCTTTAAGCCACCACTCGCGCCGACCCATCAAGGTCGATAGCGCAGACTCGTCGAGTACATCATAAAGGCGAAATTTCTCCACCTGCATCAATACTTGACGAACAAACAATGCGCGATAAAGGCGCGAGGCCAGTGTCCGTTTGCCTAGCACTTCTTCACATAGATAGCGTTTCAGCTCTTTCGCTTGCTCGCCCGCGTGTGCGAAATCTGGCCGCGCTCCTGTCTTAACCTCCAAAGGAAGTAAATATAGATTATTTCCCTTGAAACCCACAAACAAAACGTCGTCCGAAACAGCGCCTCGCTTGTATCCCTGAACTTTTCTGGAAAATTCACTGTCGCTCATCTTGAGTCCCACATTCCCCGAAACGCGTATCATTTCTGCCACGGAAAGTGGTACCCAACTAATATCTGAACGATGCAACATCGCGCGTACGAATTTATATGCGCCAATAATTCCGTATTTTTCCTTGCGTTCCTTGCTATTCGAGGTCAGCATCTTCAAAAGCCATTCGCCATTAAAGGCGTTGAATTCCGATAGCAAATGCTGGCCTCGCCCTCCTCCTTCCTTCCACAGTAATCGCTCAAACATATCAACCTGCCGCGTGACAGTAATCGCATCATATCCAGCAGAGCTGGTATATTGATCTGAATAATGTATTAGAACAACGTCCGTCTGTGTAGCAAAGAAATCCAAGGTCACTTTGGGGTCGATTAAAGTTGTCCAGAGTGCGCTATCACATGAGCGGGACAGAAGCTCTTTAAAATCTGCGCTAACGGCAATACCGATGCCGGTACCCAAATACTGCGTATTGCTTTGGCGAGCGGGTTGCCACAACGTGCCTATAAGTTTCGCGAGTCGCAGCGCAACCCATTTCTCCGCGTCAACTCCGCGCAAACCGAAGGCAGTAAAGTACGAGTTACCTTTTGTTTCAGCTGCTTCACCGGCGATCAGCCCGTCACAAAGTACGCCGCTCAATGCGTTTTCTATGTCTACGGCTCGACAATCGACGGAGGCGTTGTTGCGAAAAAAAGCTAGATGAGCATATCCGAGTTTTTCACCACTTTTCGGTGTTGCAAACTTGCTATACGTTAAGCGACTTCGAACTAGGTCGACCAACGTGTCCGCATCTCCACGATCAAAGGAGTTGCCCAAGCCAAGTTGAATTTTAAGATCTTCGTGTGCGGATGTTTCAGCAAATCTGTCAAATTCGTTATAGCGTAGAGCATCATCGTAAAAGTTAACGTGAACTGCGCAAGCCTCGTCCTTATGGCGTTTGAAATAATCTGCCAACCCGAGGAATAACTCAGATGCTTCAGACTGGTTGATGGCATTAAGTATTAGCGAGCTTCTAGGTCCAGCGTTAAACAAGCGAGCGTATGCTTGAGTGAACTCTTCCAGCTTGTCGAGAACTAGTCGTCGTACGTATCCGTGACTCATCTGCTTCTGGGGGACGATTTCGAGCCAAAAGCTATTTTCCTTTGCCGGTACCACGTGCGCAAAGTCAGACTGTGCGTCATAGACGAAAGGCAACAATCCGGATGCAACAAGTCGTTCCTTCGTCACTGGTGGGAGTTCAGCAAACGATCCACTATCGGAATTCGTGATTTCCGCTTTGATAAACCGAACGAGTTCTAAATGGTAGGCCAGGACAAGGGGGTGAAGCGGTGTGATCCGCTCTCTGCCATCTTGCTTGTAAAGCCCGATCATAAGCAGATCAGTGTGGGCGGTTGACATTACCTCATTGCGAGGAATCAAGAGCAATGCGTCCTCATACGCACTCACAACAGCCGCAACCAATAAACAATATTCGGGCCCCCACGCCACTAAACTTGGAAGCGTCTTGTGGCGATCGAGATAGTCGAGGAGGTCGCGATATGCAGCGTATAGTTTCGGCTGAATGTCCGGCAAGGAAGAAAGCAGCAGAGAGGAAACCTCCGACATGTAGAGGATCCGACCGTCGATCATAGACGCTTCGTAGCCCAAGAGTTGTAGCCTCGTACCGACGACCGTACTTTCGGTGTTATCGATGACAATCTTATTCTTAGCTCGATTAAACTCTGCGTTGTAGTCATCCCGAAATAGCTTTGAAAATCGCTCTTGATCAAATAATAACGGAACAATCACGCTGTCTTCTGCCGCGGGGCCCTCGATATTAAATCGAAGGGATTGATCACCTGAGCGAAGCGAGAATTGAATCATCTCGGTCTGATTCGCTAGTGACTCGAAATCAACGGTCCCATGACACGAACAATCAATTTCCTGCTCGTCTTCATCTAGAATATAAACCGATTCGTTGACTGTATTGATTCGCAGCTTGTTTTCTTCAAGCAGGAGGGTGACCCATTCGTGAGAAGGTTCGATTCGAAAGCAATTTTTGACTTCCTCCAAGTAGAAGCGCCCGTGCTCTACCATCAAGCATCGAAACTTGTACTCTTCTGAGCGACTTTCGCGCTTTATTTCTAGGCTAAAGAATGTTGGCTGCCCGGAAAAAGGCACGGTCAGCCGCGCTCGGCTGCGTTTCCCGCCAGCTCGGTTGACAGACGCAGCAATCGTCTTGGAAAGAAGCCGGTTGTGTGAGACTTTTATTTGTGCAGGATCGAGATCGTTTCCTTCAAACGTTAGCTCGATTGTAGCTTCATTTCTTTCACGGGGAATTTGCATCAACAAACTGATGTCTTGTTGCCCCGCTTTCGTTAAGCTTTTTGAGCGCTGATAGACCTCTGCGCCCTCGACGTCAACGCTTTCTAATAACAAGCGTTGCGACTTGTTTGCATCTCGCTCATCTAGAAATCGCTGATATTGGATACTTCGCCAATCTTTCTGTTCTTCAAAATGATCTTGAATAAATTTTCGACCGTACTCGTTAAGCGCAGTTTCGAGCTGATCAGGGTAATGCTCGACCGCATACTCGATTTTTCGGCGCATCGCGCGGTTTTCGTCTAGCCGACGCCTGATCTGTGCCGGTTGCCCTGACATAGCTAGAAGCAGATCGTCGTTAAATAGCCCCAATTCGGCAAAATCCAATTTTCCATCATCCAGTGCGCGAAATAGTGGTGCAAAGCCAAATACGGTCGCCCCTTCTTCCAGGACCAACCCTAACTGATCCTCCAGGAGATATTTTGTCAGTTCTCGCGCGTTTGATCCGGGATGGATCAATTTATTCAACTCTCTTTCCAGCGCGGCTGCATGCCATATTGCGCCAGGTGCGGCGAGATCTTGTGCGCTATTAATGAGCGTATCTAACATACTATTGTGTATTATAAGCAACGCGCTTCGCTCAAATACACCATTTCGCCCAGCGACAAGATCGCGGAGTCGTGAAATGTAGTTCTCCGTGAACCCGCTTTCAATATTGCCGTGTAGTACGGGAATCAGACATGTTTGATTCACCATCACACATGGCAAAGTTATTCCATCAATTTCGATCTTTTCGCCATCCGAGATTCGGCAAAATGCGTCGTATAGGTGTTTGCTATTTTCAGAATCAGGTGATTTAAATTGATATCGATAACCGGGTTGAATATCATTCGCAATCCAGCCTAAAAAGCATTCGGCGAGAAATTCTTCAAACAGTTTTCCGGACATAGACGGCGTCTCCACTATCGCTCATTCTTTCAACATTACCCATGCGTTCATAAAAACCAACCAGAACTTGTTGCGACTGGGTATCCAAGTAAAATCCGCGGCGCTGGAACTCGCTCACGAGTTCGTGTAGGCGTAGTTTTTCTCGTTTTCCTATGGAGAGATTTGTTAGGAGAAGAAGGTAGTCCTGGTTGAGTACAAGTATTCTTCCAGCGCGCCCTCTTGATTGCATAAAGTTCACGCAAATATGTCGTTCAAGTTCTCTGACATAGAGTCTATTGACACCTGCCCGTTCAGAGTTCTCGTCGGCGAATTGGCATAATGAGAGATCAGCTAACTGGGCGAACGCGGCGTCTATCGTTTGAGCCGTTGTATCGACTTGTAGCTTTCGACTCTCTGTGTTTGCGAACGCCTTTATATATAAATTCAGCGAAGCAAGCAGTGATTCCTGATCTTTATATGTAACGGCATCGTGATAAATCTTCCATAGTGGGCGTCGCGGACCTTTGTGTTGCAAGGGCTCGGAAGCAGATAGAAGCGGGAAGAGGTCTCCGGCGCACTCTAGGAGGAATTTGTAACCATAATTTCGCACCCAGGTACGCTCTGAGCTCGCTCGTTCGGTATCGAGAATAAAATACAGCGGCTTTGGTTCTGGTTCGCCGATGCGCCAGCTTTTTATATTTAATGCTAATTGTGAGCAGTAAGCGAACGCATACAATTTAAGAGTGTTGGTGAACTCTTGAACCAAGTATTTTGGATGCTCGCTTAGGAATGTTATGTCTTCGCGGAATGCTTTGGCCAGGTACGGTAGATACGCCTCGTCTATTGTCTCGCTCGCTTTCAATGGCTCCAGGCGCTCTTTTAAGACAGTCATGAATTCATCTTCGATGAAATTCAAACGCTGCGTGACATCAGGCAATTGAAATTTTCCGCCCATCAAGCTGGTGAAGAGGTCTCCCATTCTTTGATTGGCAGTTCCGAGTTCGAATTTTCCCGTTCCTTTGCGCTGTGCCTTGAACAGCAGGAATAGCGGTGAAATATTAAATATGGCGTCGGACGAAAAATACATCCGCTCCAGTATCTCCCAAAATATCGGTTGATCAAGCTTTTCAATAACGGCGCACTTGCAATCATCTCTAAAAGAGTCAAACTCATATTTTAGAATTTGACGCTTTAGTGCTTCACTCAAAACAATTCCTGTAATTGTATCCCATGAAAAATCATTACCTTTTTTTCTGATGGGGAGATAGCTATTTAGATGGTTTTTCTCGGTTGGTGCTAATTTTTCGGAGATTGGGAACATGTTAAACCCCGGATACTGTTATCATGTCGTCGTCAAATAATGCAGAATATGAGCGGTCACCATCATAGAATCGAAGTTTTTCGCTCGATTTGGCTATATCGGTGATCTGTTCGACAATTTCGTCTAGTATAACAACCGCGCTTTTTTCATATCTGTTCGGCCGGTAGCCGCGATTCAATCTAACTACCAATTCTAGTAAATTGAGGCTGACTGAAATTGGCTGCAAGGGCGTATCTGCTAATTTCAAATATGCGTAAAAATACGATCGTGATAGGTTTTTGTGTGATTTAATTCTGGCGTAGTCAGCCTTGATTTCCGCGGGTACTGCCAATTTAACTGGCCCAAATTGCCCGAGGAAAAGCTCCCCTTTTTCTATATTTGGGGCGTTGCGGTTTGCGTATAAGTGGATGGCATTTATTAGTTCATTCGAATAGAATTGCCTCAGCTGTGTTTTTTCGGTTATCGTTTCGTTGTAGTTTTCGTGTAGTGTCCAAAGCTTTGCATATTGCGCCAAAAGAGAGTCTGAGAATTCTTCGGCGTATTGATGATGATAATTGTTTCCTATGTTTTCGTTGCGGAGTAAATAAAAAAGTCTGACTAGCGAGCCTGCTTGCCCTCTTTCAATATTTGTATCCGGAAAGTAGATGGACAGCTGTTCAAGCTCCAGCAAAAATGATTGCAACTCGTTATCAGGCAGTTGTAGCTCATATCGAAGAATAAATTGATCTAGTTTTTGTGTCCGCTTAATGGCAGGATCAAAGCTTGACGTGCGTTGCGCCAATTCGTTCTCAACGCCATGGAAGAGATTGTCGAAAAGATATTTTTCGCCTGTGAGGAGGTGGTGCAAAAAATCTAGAAAAGCACGGGTAGTGATGAACTGATCCTTGGCAAGCCGAATTTTAAGCAGGTTGGTAACGATGACATCTTGGACGGTTTCGCGAGCCAAAAGGTTTAGGTTCGCTAGCAAACGCTTTTCGTGCCCGAACTGCCGTTCCTTTAATGCGAGGCGATAGAAAGGGTTGGCGTCGGACGCGGTAGTCAGGCGACGCATAACCTCTTTTGCGAAATCGGAGCGCGCTTCACCGTAGTTGTTGAAGTCGAGCTTCGGGTACTTCTCGAAGTCCAGAAAGTTATATGGTTTTCTGTCTGGTTGTTGATTCAAAAATGATTCGATAGCGTTGCGGACTTCTTCATGTCGGTCTGCTCCTTCCTTTGCATAGTTTGCGAGCATCCCAACATTGATACCCACTATGAGTGGGCGGCAGTCGACGTCTCGTTCGTCAAAGAGTCTATCGAGTGCATCGATAGCTGATTGAGAGGGAGCGAAACTGTGCGTCGCATCTAGATGAAACCGACACTTCGCTGAGTACTTTTTCGCGTGCCGCGTCAGAATTTCAGACTTCCCGTCGCCGCTGCTTCCGCATAAGAAAACGACGTCAGAGGTCTGCGCGGATTTGAGCATTTCTTCGAAATCGCGCTCGATCTGTTGCTCAACGAACAAATATTCTTTGAGCGTGTCGAGTTCGTTTCCTTTGGTGGATTCAACTCGGGTACATACTGCGTATGGGGAGGACTTTGCCAACACGCTCAGCGCTTGTCGCAAGTTAAGAATCGTCATGATCGGATCACTCAGTGTTTTAGATCGGATCAAACCAAAATCCCGTGGACAGTCGGTGCACGGGACATCTGCCTGGTCCTCAGTAATAGACTGTTTAAGCCCTCAGGGGAGTTTGGTCCGCAATAGCACAGTGGTCAGGTGCTCCATTGAGGCGAGTTTCTGCACAAAAAAAGCCGAGCAACTATGAGAGTTACTCGGCTTCCAATTTGCTAAGCGACTTGTCGGTAATCGTGACACATTTCGATTCCGTCCCTACGGAAATACCCCTATTAACCATTGGCGTCGCAAGTCGCTTGCTGCCGGTTAGGTGAGCTCGCCAAGGTCCCGGATGACGACTGCTTGGCGGTGGTAGGCCAAACGCATCAACCTGGTCACCCAGTCGCAAAACTGTGGCGCCAGTCGCACGTACTCTGGCGCCCTACGGTAGTTGCCCGGATCAAACGTCAATATTCCCCGCCCGCAACGCATTCGACTCAATAAACGCCCGCCGCGGCTCGACATCATCCCCCATGAGGGTAGTAAAGATCCCGTCCGCGGCAATAGCATCCTCGATCTGCACACGCAGCAACCGCCGCACCGTCGGATCCATCGTCGTTTCCCACAGCTGCCCGGGGTTCATTTCCCCCAGCCCCTTATACCGCTGCTTCGAAACGTTCCGCTCCGCATCCGCCAGCAGCCACTTCATCGCGCTCTTGAAGTCCGCCACGACCATGTTGCGCTCACCGCGCTTGATGACCGCGCCTTCCCCGATGAGCCCCTTGAACGTATTCGCGGTGGTCACGAGCTGCTGATAATCGGCCGTGTGCTGGAACTCCTGGTCGATGACCGAAACCCGCACGTTGCCGTGATGGGTACGTTCGACATGCAGCGACCGCTGTTCGCGAACCGGGTCATACGAAGGCACAACACGCACTTCGTTCTTGAGCGCTTCGTCATGCAACGCAGCGTGCAGCGCCTTCGCCGAAGCCTCGGTCGAAGCCTCATTGGAGAGGTCGATCACCACGCCGTCCATGACCGCTTCCAGCGCTGCCGGGTCATACAACCGGCTCAACCGCTCGATCACGCTCTTCGACAGCAGATACGACCGCGCCAGCTCTCCAAGCGCATCGCCCGAAATCGCCGCCGCATTCTCACCCGGCACCAGCTCCGACCCTTGCAGCGCCAACCGCAGCATGTGCGCGTTGAGCTCCACGTCATCCTTCAGATACCGCTCGTCCTTGCCCGCCTTGATCTTGTAAAGCGGCGGCTGCGCGATATACACGTACCCGCGCTCGATCATGTCCGGCATCTGGCGATACAGGAACGTGAGCAGCAGCGTCCGGATGTGCGCACCGTCGACGTCCGCGTCGGTCATGATGATGATGCGGTGATAGCGCAGCTTGTCGAGGTTGTAGTCTTCCTTGCCGATGCCGCACCCAAGCGCGGTCACGAGCGTGACGATCTGCTCCGACGACAGCAGCTTGTCGTAGCGCGCCTTCTCGACGTTCAGCACCTTGCCGCGCAGCGGCAGGATCGCCTGGAACTTCCGATCACGCCCTTGCTTGGCCGACCCACCTGCCGAGTCACCCTCGACGATGTAGATTTCGCACTTCGCCGGGTCTTTCTCCTGGCAGTCCGCGAGCTTGCCCGGCAGGCCGACGCCGTCGAGCACGCCCTTACGGCGCGTCATCTCACGCGCCTTCCGCGCAGCATCCCGCGCGCGAGCGGCTTCAACAATCTTCCCGCAGATGATCTTCGCGTCGATCGGCGTTTCGAGCAGGAACTCTTCCAGCGCCTTCGCCACGACTTCTTCAACCGGCGCGCGCACTTCCGACGAAACCAGCTTGTCCTTCGTCTGCGAGCTGAACTTCGGCTCCGGCACCTTCACGGAAAGCACGCACGACAGCCCTTCGCGCATGTCGTCGCCGGTCGTCTCGACCTTCGCCTTCTTCGCGATTTCGTTGTCGGTGATGTACTTGTTGATGACGCGCGTCATCGCGGCCCGCAGGCCGGTCAGGTGCGTGCCGCCGTCGCGCTGCGGAATGTTGTTCGTGAAGCACAGCACGTTTTCGTTGTAGCTGTCGTTCCACTGCATCGCGACTTCGACGCCCACGCCGTCCTTCTCGCCGGTGGCGAAGAAAATCGTCGGGTGCAGGTTGGTCTTCGTCTTGTTGATGTATTCGACGAAGCCCTTCACACCGCCGGCGAACGCGAAATCGTCTTCCTTGCCCGAGCGCAGGTCGGTCAAACGAATCCGCACACCGTTGTTCAGGAACGAGAGTTCACGCATCCGCTTCGCGAGGATGTCGTAGTGATACTCGACCGTGCCGAAAATGGTCGGATCGGCCATGAAGTGCACTTCGGTGCCGCGGTTCTCGGTGTCACCCGTCACGAGCATCGGCGACACTTCCACGCCGTCCACCGTCTCGAGCACGCGATCCTGCGCGACGCCGCGGTGGAACTCCATGAACCGCTTCTTGCCGTCGCGGCGCACGGTGAGGCGCAGCCAGCTCGACAGCGCGTTCACGCACGACACGCCCACGCCGTGCAGGCCGCCCGACACCTTGTAGCTGTTCTGGTCGAACTTGCCGCCGGCGTGCAGCTCGGTCATCACGATTTCAGCCGCGCTGCGCTTCGGCTCGTGCTTGTCGTTCATCTTCACGTCGGTCGGAATCCCGCGGCCGTTGTCGGTCACGGAAATCGAGTTGTCGGCGTGAATCGTCACGTGGATGTCGTTGCAGTACCCGGCCAGCGCTTCGTCGATCGAGTTGTCGAGCACCTCGAACACGAGGTGATGCAGACCGGTGCCGTCCGACGTGTCGCCGATGTACATCCCGGGGCGCTTGCGCACCGCTTCCAGACCTTCGAGGATCTGGATCGACGAGGCGCCGTAGCTGCTGTTATCGGGTTGCGAATTGTGCTGTTCACTCATGGATATCTTCCGGTTCTGCGAGGCCACTCTAGTGGCGGCGCGGTGCGTTTCAGCGAGAGAAATCGCCGGGCCGCTCCAGTTTCCTGGCTCGTCCACGGTGCCGGTCAGGCACCGAAAGGACGGGTTGTCGGTTCGCCATAAAAACGCCAAAGGGGCTTGCCGCCCCCTGGTGTGTGTCTTGATGTCGTGCGCGTCAGATGCGCATCGGCATCACGACATACTTGAACTCTTCGTTCTCGGGCACGGTGATCAGCGCGCTCGAGCTGGCGTCGCCGAGGCTCACCTGCACGGTGTCGACCTTCAGGTTCGCGAGCACGTCGAGCAGATACGTGACGTTGAAGCCGATGTCGACGGTATCGCCCTGGTAGGCGATTTCCAGTTCTTCCTGCGCCTCTTCCTGATCGGCGTTGGTCGACATGATCTTCAGCTGGCCCGGCGCGATGATGCAGCGCACGCCCTTGAACTTGTCCGAGGTCAGGATGGCCGCGCGCTGCAGCGAACGCTGCAGTTCTTCACGGCCGATCTCGAACGTGTTCTTGTGCGCCTTCGGGATCACGCGCTGGAAGTCGGGGAACTTGCCCTCGACGAGTTTCGACACGAGCTCGACCTGGCCGAACGTGAACTTGGCCTGGGTTTGCGCGATGTCGATGGTGACGGTGTCGTCGATGTCTTCGAGCAGGCGTTGCAGCTCGAGAATCGTCTTGCGCGGCACGATGACTTCCTGGCGGCCGAACGTGCCGCCTTCGAGCTTCATCGACGAGAACGCGAGGCGGTGGCCGTCGGTGGCCACGGCCATCAGCTGGTCGCCGTCGACGACGAGCAGCATGCCGTTCAGGTAGTAGCGGATGTCCTGCTGCGCCATCGCGAAGTGGACCATGCCGAGCAGCTGGCGGAACGACTTCTGCGGGACGGTCAGGGTCGCGCCGAAATCCTTCGCCTGCGCGACGGTCGGGAACTCGTCGGCCGCCAGCGTCTGGAGTGCGAAACGGCTCTTGCCCGATTGAACGGTGAGGCGCTTGTCGGCGAGCGACAGCGTGACCTGGCCGTCAGGCATCGCGCGCAGGATGTCGAGCAGCTTGCGCGCCGCGACGGTGGTCGCGACCTGGTCGCCGCCGACGCCGAAATCGGCGCGCGTGGTGATCTGCAGCTCCAGGTCGGTCGACAGGAACGAAACGTCCGGGCCGTTCTTGGTGATCAGCAGGTTGGCGAGGATCGGCAACGTATGGCGGCGTTCGACGATGCCGCTGACCGTTTGCAGCGGCCTGAGGAGGGTGTCTCGTTCGGTCTTGACCAGTTGCATAGAGTTCCTTCGTTGAGTAACGGCCTGCAGCGCAGCAGCCTCGCAGCGCCCCGCCGGCCGGGCTCTTGGCCCGCCACCACCGGGGCGGTCAAACCAGTATTGTGCCTCAAAACCGAACCGCCCCCCTTAAATTGGGGCGGAGGCCGAATTATCAAGCGCGCCGCGCGCTCAGCCCTTCAGCGTCTGTTCCAGCACGTGCAGCTCGTGGTTGAGCTGCGCGTCCTTGCTGCGTTCGTCGGCGATCTTGCGCACCGCGTGCAGCACAGTGGTGTGATCGCGCCCGCCGAACAGCTCGCCGATTTCCGGCAGGCTCTTCTGCGTGAGTTCCTTCGCGAGATACATCGCGATCTGCCGCGGCCGCGCGATGTTCGCGGGGCGCTTCTTCGAATACATGTCGGCGACCTTGATGTTGTAGAAGTCGGCGACGGTCTTCTGGATGTTCTCGACCGAAATCTGCCGGTTCTGCACGGTCAGCAGGTCCTTCAGCGCTTCCTTGGTCAGCTCGATCGAGATCTCGCGGCCGTGGAACTTCGAATACGCGAGGATCTTGCGCAGCGCGCCTTCGAGTTCGCGGACGTTGGAGCGCAGGTGCTTCGCGACGAAGAACGCGACGTCTTCCGACAGGTTCACGCCTTCCGACTGCGCCTTGCGCATCAGGATCGCGACGCGCATTTCCAGCTCGGGCGGCTCGATTGCGACGGTGAGGCCGGAGTCGAAGCGCGAGATCAGGCGATCGTCGATGCCCGAGATTTCCTTCGGATACGTGTCGCTGGTGATGATCACCTGCGCCTTGTTCGCGACCAGTGCCTCGAACGCGTAGAAGAATTCCTCTTGCGTGCGCGACTTGCCGGAGAAGAACTGAATATCGTCGATCAGCAGCAGGTCGAGCGAGTGGTAGTAGCGCTTGAAGTCGTCGAACGCCTTGCGCTGGTACGCCTTCACCACGTCCGACACGTACTGTTCCGCATGGATGTAGCGGATCCGCGCGCCGGCCTTGTCGAGCAGCAACTGGTTGCCAATCGCGTGGATCAGGTGGGTCTTGCCGAGGCCGACGCCGCCGTACAGGAACAGCGGGTTGTACGAAATGCCCGGGTTGTCCGCGACCTGGATCGCGGCGGCGCGCGCGAGCTGGTTCGCCTTGCCGGTCACGAAGTTGTCGAACGTGAGCACGGGGTTCAGCTTCGAGCGTTCGTACATCGAATCGGCTTCACCGCCGGCGGCGGGCGCGGCGCCCGAGCCCGGTCGCCACGTACGGCGGCCGGCGGCTGCTTCGTGCGCGGGCAGGCTCGGCAGGTCGATGTCGGCGTCGTCGGCGTTCAGGTGGTGCGCGGCGGCCGCCGACGGCGTCATCGGCACATTGGCCGGCGCGGCGGGCGCAGCAGCGGCATTCGCGGCGAGGTTGGCGGCGATTGCGGCGACCGTCGCGGCCGGGCCGCTCGGGGCCAGCGGCGCGCGCGGGGCAGCCGGCGAGGCGCCGGGCGCGGGTGCGGCGCTGCGCATGCCTGCTTTCGGATCGAGGACGAACTGGACTTCGATCGGCGCATTCCAGAAATCGCGGGCCAGATCGGAGATCCGGCCCGAAAACTGGCTCTTGACCCAGTCCAGCTTGAAACGGTTCGGCGCGGCGATGGACAGCGTGTTCGCCGACGCATCGAAGGCCACCGGGGCCAGGGGTTTGATCCACGTCACGTACTGTTGGGGCGTCAACTCGCGCTCCAGCAGTGCGGAACAGTGTTGCCAGAAATCGTTCATCAAGTAACTGTCGTTTTTTGCGTGCACAGCGCGGCTCGCCGGCGCCCTTGTCGCGGTCGCGCAACAAGGCCCGAAGCGGTCGTGCGAGCGTGCCTCGGACGCCTGCATCACAGTGTTGGAGCGGCAGGCGCGGGCCGAAGCGGCGTGCGGGATTCTTGGAGATAAGGCGAGATTCTACCGCCAAACGCGGCCACAGCGCGAGTTATCCACAGGCCGGGATTGTGGGGCGCGGGGCCGGATCGCTCGGGGCTTGCACGGGCGATCGACTCCTAAAGTATTGACCGTCAACGGAAAAACGGTTTAAATAACGGGTTCCGCGAAAACCAATCCTGTATTCCCGGCGATTGCGTTCGCCCGAATGCCTCCGGTTAAGGGCACGCGGTCCCCTGAATTTCGACATTCTCGAACAAGTGAGAACATCATGAAACGTACTTACCAACCGTCCGTGACGCGCCGCAAGCGCACCCATGGCTTCCGTGTCCGCATGAAGACGGCAGGTGGCCGCAAGGTCATCAACGCTCGCCGCGCGAAGGGCCGCAAGCGCCTCGCCATCTAAGGCAGGTTGCGCGCTGTGTCCGCCGTCCGCAGTCCTGCGGAAGGTACCGTCGAGCCGGGTGCGAATCCGTCGCAGACGAAAGCCGCCTTCCCGAAAGCTGCGCGACTTCTGAAAACGGATGAATTTTCATCCGTTTTTCGTTTGCGCCCCTGGCGGCGCTCCGCGCACTTCGTGATCTACGGCAAGCCGACCGGCCAGCCCGCGCGTCTGGGGCTCGTCGTCGGCAAGAAGTATGCGCCGCGTGCAGTAACACGTAACCTCGTGAAGCGGCTGGCGCGCGATGCGTTTCGCCTGCGCCGGACCGAGTTCGCCGGTTACGACCTGCTGCTGCGGCAGCACACGCGCTTCGACAAGAAAGCGCTGCCGAGCGCGGCTTCCGCCCCGCTCGCGGCGATGTGCGCGGCCGAGATCCGCGAACTGCTCGACAGGGCAGTCCGGGAAATTGCCCGCCGTGCGTCGAAGCCCGCGTCCGAGTGACGCATCCGTGCCCGGTGCGGCGTTCGCGCCTGCCCGGCCGGTTTTGACGCGGCGTCTTTCGGCGCCGCCCAAGGTATGGAAACGGTATTGATCGCCTTGCTGCGCTTCTACAAGGTTGCCGTGAGCCCGATGCTCGGCAACCGTTGCCGTTTTTATCCTTCCTGTTCGGATTACGCGCGCGAGGCAATCCAGTATCATGGCGCCGCGCGCGGCACGTATCTCGCCGTCAGGCGCGTGTGCCGATGCCATCCGTTTTCCGCGGGCGGCATCGACCTCGTCCCGCCGCCCAACTCCGACACTCGCGCTAGCGGCGAAGCCGACGCGCGGTCCCATCGACTCTGAGACAACGCATGGATATCAAACGCACCGTCCTATGGGTGATCTTCTTCATGTCAGCTGTCATGCTGTACGACAACTGGCAGCGGTCCCATGGACGCCCGTCGATGTTCTTCCCGAGCGCCACGCAGACGACCCCCGCGGCCGCTGCCGGCGGCGCATCGGGCACGGGCGCGACGACGACCGCAGGTGAAGTGCCTGCTGCCGCAGCAGGCACCGCACCGTCGACCACTGCTCCGGCCGCCCAGGCGCAGCTCGTGAAGTTCTCGACCGACGTGTACGACGGCGAAATCGACACGCGCGGCGGCACGCTCGCGAAGCTGACGCTGAAGAAGCAGGGCGACGGCAAGCAGCCCGACCTGTACATCACGCTGTTCGACCACACGGCCGGCCACACGTATCTCGCACGCACGGGCCTGCTCGGCGGCGATTTCCCGAACCACAACGACGTCTACACGCAGCTGAACCCCGGCTCGACGTCGCTGACGGGTGACCAGAACGCGCTGAAGCTGTCGTTCGAGTCGCCGGTGAAGGGCGGCGTGAAGGTCGTGAAGACCTACACGTTCACGCGCGGCAGCTACGTGATCGGCGTCGATACCAAGATCGACAACGTCGGCACGGCGCCTGTCACGCCGACGGTCTACATGGAGCTCGTCCGCGACAACACGGCCGTCGAAACGCCGATGTTCTCGCACACGTTCCTCGGGCCGGCGGTCTACACGGACGCGAAGCACTTCCAGAAGATCAACTTCAGCGACCTCGACAAGAACAAGGCCGACTTCGTGAATTCCGCCGACAACGGCTGGGTCGCGATGGTGCAGCACTACTTCGCGTCGGCCTGGATTCCGCAGCAGGGCGTGAAGCGCGACATCTACGCCGAGAAGATCGATCCGACGCTGTACCGCGTCGGCGTGAAGCAGCCGGTCGCCGCGATTGCGCCGGGCCAGTCGGCCGACGTGCAGGCACGCCTGTTCGCCGGTCCGGAAGAAGAGCGCATGCTCGAAGGCATCGCGCCGGGCCTGGAGCTCGTGAAGGACTACGGCTGGGTGACGATCATCGCGAAGCCGCTGTTCTGGCTGCTCGAGAAGATCCACGGCGTCGTCGGTAACTGGGGCTGGGCGATCGTGCTGCTGACGGTCCTGATCAAGGCCGTGTTCTTCCCGCTGTCGGCTGCAAGCTACAAGTCGATGGCGCGGATGAAGGAAATCACGCCGCGCATGCAGGCGCTGCGCGAACGCTTCAAGAGCGATCCGCAGAAGATGAACGCCGCGCTGATGGAGCTGTACAAGACCGAGAAGGTCAATCCGTTCGGCGGCTGCCTGCCGGTCGTGATCCAGATCCCGGTGTTCATCTCGCTGTACTGGGTGCTGCTCGCTTCGGTCGAAATGCGCGGCGCGCCGTGGATTCTGTGGATTCACGACCTGTCGCAGCGCGATCCGTTCTTCATCCTGCCGGTGCTGATGGCCGTGTCGATGTTCGTGCAGACGAGCCTGAACCCGACGCCGCCGGACCCCGTCCAGGCGAAGATGATGAAGTTCATGCCGATCGCATTCTCGGTGATGTTCTTCTTCTTCCCGGCCGGCCTCGTGCTGTACTACGTCGTGAACAACGTGCTGTCGATCGCGCAGCAGTACTACATCACGCGCAAGCTGGGCGGCGTCAAGAAGAAGCCTGCCTGACACCCGTTGCACGCGTGGGCGGCCAGCCGCCCGCGACGCACGAAAAAAAAGCCGCATGGTTCGTGACCATGCGGCTTTTTGTTTTTGCGGTTCCGGTGCGGGTTCAGCCCTTTTTCGATTCGCCCGAGTCGCCGTAGAACTGCTCGACCAGTTCCTGCACGAGGTAGCGATGATGCGGCGACAACGCTTCGATCTTCGACGCGAGTTCGATCGTCTCGGGCGTCGGCGGATAGCGCTCGTCGCGCGGCAGCGGTTGCGGCGTCGGGTGTTCGATCACGCTCGGCGACGGGCCGTAATGCAGCCAGTGGAGTTCGACGCGCAGCCATTCGGCAAGCGTTGCGAGTTTGTCCGACGTCGGAATCGTGCGGCCCGTCAGCCATTTATGCGCGGTCTGCGGCGAAACGGGTTGCGCTCCGCGGTGGCGCAGATTGAATCGGTTCGCCAGCTCAGTCGCACCAGTGACCTTCTCCGGGCTGCGCCGCAGGGCGAATTTCAGGCGTTCCGAGAACGCGGCTTTTTCTTCGGATGTCGGCATGGGAGAGATTGTGCAATTCCACCGACATGTTTCAGACAACCATTCGGGATAAACGTATCTCGTTCGGATGAATCCCAATCTCGATCGGAGTGGGGAGCGAAATTGAGGGCCGCAGCGTTGAGCCGCTCCAGCAAACATACTCGTCCGAAACGATAGTTGTGACATCGCGCCGGACTGATACTTGGCTTATCCACGGCGGGATAAATTCGGGCGAGTCCGAATCTGGCATGGCGACCGATGGCGTGTGTGCCGGCACGCTACAATGCCGGCGTTCCGATGCTCGAACTGTTGCGCGGGCGCACCATATTCACTGATTACCCGATTCATCCGATTCCCATGCTTGCTACCGATTCCGATCCGATTGTCGCTATTGCCACTGCTGCCGGCCGGGGTGGCATCGGCGTCGTCCGGGTGTCGTTCGGGCGCGGCGGCGAGGCGGCCGCGCTGCCGTTGATCGACGCGTTGTGCGGGCAGAAGCTTGCACCGCGCCATGCGAGCTACGTGCCGTTCCTAGACGAGCACGGCGCGCCGCTCGACCGCGGGATCGCGCTGTATTTCCCGGCGCCGCATTCGTACACCGGCGAGCACGTGCTCGAGCTGCAGGGGCACGGCGGGCCGATCGTGATGCAGCTGCTGCTGCAGCGCTGCCTGGATGCGGGGCGCGGTTTCGGGCTGCGGCTCGCGGAGCCGGGCGAGTTCACGCGGCGCGCGTTCCTGAACGACAAGCTCGATCTCGCACAGGCCGAGGCCGTCGCCGACCTGATCGAGGCGAGCACCGAGGCTGCGGCACGCTCGGCCGGGCGCTCGCTCGACGGCGCGTTCTCGCGGCAGATCCATGTGCTCGTCGACGACGTGATCACGCTGCGGATGCTGGTCGAGGCGACGCTCGATTTTCCGGAAGAGGAGATCGATTTCCTCGAGGCGGCAGACGCGCGCGGCAAGCTCGCGAAGATCCGCGCGCAGCTCGCGCACGTGCTCGGCGATGCGCGGCAGGGTGCGCTGTTGCGCGAAGGGCTGTCGGTCGTGCTCGCGGGGCAGCCGAACGTCGGCAAGTCGTCGCTGCTGAATGCGCTGGCCGGCGCGGAACTGGCGATCGTCACGCCGATCGCGGGGACGACGCGCGACAAGGTCGCACAGACGATCCAGGTCGAAGGGATACCGCTGCACATCATCGATACGGCCGGGCTGCGTGAGACCGAGGACGAGGTCGAGCGGATCGGCATTGCGCGCACGTGGAGCGAGATCGAGCGCGCGGATGTCGTGCTGCATCTGCTCGATTCGCGCAGCGGGATGACGGCGGATGACGAGACGATCGCCGCGCGGTTTCCGGGCGGCGTGCCGGTGGTGCGCGTGCTGAACAAGACGGACCTGACCGGTGTGCCGGCGTGTGTCGAGCATCCGGCGGCGGAGGGCGACCTGACCGAGGTGCATCTGTCGGCGAAGCGCGGCGACGGGATCGACATGCTGCGTGCCGAACTGCTGCGGATTGCGGGGTGGCAGGCGGGGGCGGAAGGCGTGTATCTCGCGCGCGAGCGGCATCTGATCGCGCTGCGGGCCGCGCAGGAACATCTCGCGCAGGCGGCGGATCATGCGGAGCAACGTGCTCAGTCGCTCGATCTGTTTGCCGAGGAGTTGCGCCTCGCGCAGGAGCAGCTCAATTCGATTACCGGGGAGTTCACGTCGGATGATCTGCTGGGGGTGATTTTCAGCAGGTTTTGTATCGGGAAGTGAGCGCCGAACCGTACGTCGTTACCGCCAATGGTGTGCCATCGAGTGGGAACGGCATCGGTGCCCCGGCATCGTCATTGCCGGATTCCGAAACGAATTCAAATACCCGTTCTCTACGCTGCAGAACGCGATTGCAGCGGGTATCCACCTGTCGCTGAACGATGGCGTCGCCAACGATCATGACGCGGCTGCCCGAACGAGCCGCTACGCGTACCAAGTCGGCCGGTGCGGCACCGGGAGGGTACGAGGGCAGCGCGAAATCGCCGAGGGGCGATGGGGTAATCGGCGCAGGCAACGTCCTTCCGTCATAAAGCGAGCCGCTCGTGTAACCTTCGCTGCGCCATTTGCTCAGCACGCGGTTGATTTGTGCATCGAGCGTGCGTTGGCGATCTTGCGGCAAATCTTCGATGTCGATGCTCAACGCGACAGAGAGGGCAACGTCATCGAGATCGAACGAGGCAGTCACATTTTGTGCGAATGCGCCGCCTGCCGCATCCGAGATTGCGTTTGCGTCGTCTTGAAGCGCTGTATGCGCGTCGCGCCATTGGGTCAAGCTTGTCGTCGATTCAGTCTCGCCTGTGTTGATCGATGGAGATTGTCGTGGCCGGTGAAACGAGATCGAGATTACGCACGGGGGCCGCATTTCACCGTAGACCATGTGGTAGTAGCCGGCGGTGATCATGGCGATTAGTCCGATGAGAAAACCAATCCCGCCCCACGTCATGCTTTCCGGCGCGTAAGCCGCGATCGCAACGGCGCATGCCGGAATGATGGTCGCCAGCAGTTTGCCAAGGACGGACACGAGCACGAATGGCTTGGGGCCGACAAACGGCCGTTTGCGACGATTGAGTATGTTTCTCCAGGTTGGGCGCGCCAACTGTTGATAGATCAACATGACAACGATCAGCGCGGCCAGCATGACGAAGCCAGTGAGGAAATATTGCGACGAGGGGCGGGTCCACAAGTCGGACATGACCTCGAGGGGAACGTCGCCACCATCGCCTTTCGGGAGGAGCGCGCGGTAGCGTCCAACGAATGCGTCCGTCAGGTGATAGGTTGTCCATGCCGATAGACCTGTCGGCACGAACCAGTCCACGGCCCAGCGCTTGATCCAACCGAAACGCCCCGCTTCCATTTTTGGGAGCGGAATACGGAGATAGCGAGTGCTCGCGATCGAGGCGTTATGACGCCACTTCTGTTGGTCGAACAGTTTCATCTTCCAGCGGGTTCATTGTTTTAATGATGGACGGATGCTGCGGAGAGGGAGGATGCAAGAGGCGCATGCAGCCGTAAACAAAGAATATCGGCCACGGTAGAAAGAACTGAATGGCACATCGTCACTATTGTTCGGCAAAGATCGCAGAAATGTGCCGACGGGAGATGGGGGCGGGCAAGTTGCCGCGGCGTTTCGATGCGGCGGCTTCGCTGGCACGATCGGTTAGGCAGGCATCATGCTCGAAGATTGGCGGGCCGTACACGACGGCCCGGAATTCGGAGGTGGAGTTCCGGCGACGATGCAAATCGCTACGTCCGGTTCGAATCGTGCGCCGCAAGTATCATGACAATGGACGGCGCACTCCGCCGTCATCCGCGGTCTCGCGGGATGAAGTAACACCCGACTGGATGCCTCAATCCCAATGCCGGTGATGGTAATACCCGCCACCACCGTAATATCCGCCACCGTCAGGCACCACGATACAGCCGCTCAGCAACACGGCGACGCCGGCAATCAGCAAAAGGGTTTTTTTCATGGCACTCACCTGCTCGGGTTCGATATGAAACCCAGCATAGCGAGCGCTTCCAACACCGGCTGTAAGCGATCGTTTCCCTGTTGCGCAATCCGTAACGGCGGATTATTCCGGTCACAATGACCGTAACAAATAGCCAAACAGCAGACGTTTTCAGGTGGCGACGACCCGGTTTCGCCCCGTATCCTTCGCGCGATACAGCGCGGCGTCGGCGGCCTCGATCAATGCATCGGGCGTCGACAGATCGTCGGCCGACACGGTCGCGCAACCGACGCTGACGCTCACGCGCCCGGCCGGCGAGTCAGGCATCTCGAGGTCGAGCCGCAGCACGGCTTCGCGCGCTTCGTCGGCCACCACCCGCGCACCGCGCGCACCCGTGTTCGGCAACACGATCGCGAACTCCTCGCCACCGTAACGCGCGACGATATCCGATGGCCGACGCACCGCGCCGGCAAGCGCATTCGCAACCGCGATCAGGCACGCGTCGCCTTTCACGTGACCGAACGTGTCGTTGTAGGCCTTGAAGTGATCGACGTCGACCATCAGCAGCGACAGCGGTTCGCCTTGCCGCCGCGCCTGCAGGAACAGCGTGTGGAAATGGTCGTTGAAGTGGCTGCGGTTGAATGCACCGGTCAGCCCGTCGCGCGCGGAAGAACGGATCAGCGTCGCGTGCGCCTCGAACAGCTGCTGGTACAGCATCGTCACTTCCCACGCGAGCACGCACACGAGCACGCCGGGCGTGAACATGCTGAACACGCGCGCGACATACCAGCCGACCGTGAAGCGGTTCGTCGTCAGAAGGTTCAGCGTCGTGTCGGTGAGGCATGCGAGCACCGCGATCGCAAGCCACAGATCGAGCGTCGTGCGCAGCCGGCCCGTGGCGAGCACCGCGACGAGCGCGAGCGCATTGAGGATCCACACGACGAGCGCGATGCCGTTGACGGGCAGCACGGCCGCGTCGCCGGGCGGATGGAACGCGGGCGGCAGCGACACGTTCAGCGCGAGCGCGCACAGGAGCGCGGCCGCGACGGCCGGCCCGCCGACGAGCGCGACCGTCCAGCGGCGCGTCTCTTTCGCGCCGACCGGTGCGCGCGTCAACCGCTCGCGGGCGAACAGCGCGGCCATCACGAAGCACGGGAAGCCGGCATGCCAGAAGACCCACATCCACGCGGCGCTTTGCGGGCGCGCGCCGAGCAGGCCATGCGGCGCGAACACGCCGGGAAAGGTGAGCAACTGGAGCGCGACGGCGAGCGCGGTGAACGCATAGGCGCCGCTGAGCGCGCCGAGCACAGGCTGGCGCGTCACGGTGAACTGCGCGCCGAGGAAGAACGCGGCGATGCTCGCGGTGGTGAACACGGTGAGCGCACACATCGGCATGAACGGCTCGACGGCCGGGAGCGTGACGTTCGCGTGCGGCGCGGCGATCCCGAGCGCTAGCAGGATGACGAACGCCGTCAGCGCGCCGAACCAGAGCTGCCGTGGCGTCGTGTGCTGGATCAGGATGCCTTCCATGGAGTCCCCCGGACACGCGTGCTCAAACACCCGTTCTTGCGCCGGGCGGCACGCCTCCCGATCGCGGCGCGACCGGTGCGGCCCGATCCTATCGCGTTATTGGCATCCGCTCAAATGCCGAGCCCCGGGCCGAAGTTGCCGGCGACCCACTGCGTGACGGCATTGACGTCCGCGTAGTCCTGTTCGGGCAGGCCGTCGAGCATCGACAGCACCTCGTTGCTGGCGCCGGCGTCGCGTGCGGCGTCGACGATTGCATCCTTGTTCGCCGGGTAGCGGACGGCCGCCAGCACGTCGGCGATCTGCAGGTCGATCGTTTCGTGAGGGATATCGTGAGCAGGGGCAGCGGGCTTGTCGTTCACGTCGGCGTCTCGCGGGTTGGGCGGGAATCGGATCGAAGCGGAAAGGCGGCGCACCGCGCGTTATCCGGCCCGGGATGACTCGGCCGGCGCGGGATGCGGATCGATGATGAACCGGCTCAGTGACTGCGTCGCACGCGGCGCCACGGATGTTTCCAGTCGATATGCGGTGCGTTTTCGTCGCGCGGATGCTGGCGCCGGTGTTCCTGCCACAGTTCGTCGGAAAACAGCGCCGCGACGATGACGAGCGGCAGCACGAGAAATATTCCGAGTATGACTTGCTCGATCACGATAGCCTCCGTGCGGTGGCAGGAACCCTTGCTCCCATTCTAGGCTCTGAACCTCGCCCGCGTTCATTTTCTTACAGTGCGAAACGGGCCCGGATGCGGCCGCGCCGCGCGGGCGTTTCGCACGAGCGCCGGCATCAAAAAGGACATGAACATGCAACTCCAGAACGATACCAACACGCTCGCGCTGCGGCCGCTGGAGCGCCAGGACCTGCGCTTCGTCCACGAGCTGAACAATGACGCGAAGATCATGCGCTACTGGTTCGAGGAGCCGTACGAAACCTTCTCGGAACTGTCCCAGCTGTACGACCGCCACGTGCACGACCAGCGCGAACGCCGATTCGTCGCGGTCGATTCGCAAAACGAACTGGTCGGCCTCGTCGAGCTGATCGAACTCGACTACATCCACCGCCGCGGCGAGTTCCAGATCATCATCGCGCCGCAATGCCAGGGGCGCGGCTATGCGGGCCAGGCGACGCGCCTCGCGATCGAGTACGCATTCAAGGTGCTGAACATGCGCAAGCTGTACCTGATCGTCGACACGTCGAATGCGGCGGCGATTCACGTGTACGAGAAATGCGGATTCCAGCACGAGGCCGAATTGAAGGAAGAATTTTTCGGAAACGGCGCGTATCACAACGCTTATCGCATGTGTATTTTCCAGCGCGATTATTTCGAGCGTCAGCAATCCACTCCGAATAAGGCAGGGTAAACACGCTGGCGCAAGGCGCTTGCGGCGGGGCTTTCGCGGGCGTCGAATACATTCGGGGAACTACGGATAAATACGGATTCGCTTATACCTGGCATTTTTCTTGTATCAGGTATTTGCGATTCCGCGCTGCGGTAAAGTTGAATCGTTTCGAATGACTTTATGTGCGGTGCATCAAAATGATCCGGATGACGAAATGGATTATCCAAACCGTTCAATCGCCGCGATGTAACTTGGATGAAAGCCTTGCCGGATAACGCTTTCCGCCCGGCATGACGGGCCTGTCCGCCACGCAACAGGTTTTGCCTGCCGCGCGCGCCGCGCGAAAAACAGGCTGCGCACGGGGTGCGACAATCCGCCGCTATTGCGATCGCACAACAAATGTGCTTGCTATCGTTTACCGGTCTTCTAAAGTGAAAAACGCGGGTTCACGATCATCTTTAAACACATAGCTAACCCAAGCCTGGTGCCCGCAGCCTGGAGACAGAACATGATGAAGCGTACCGGTATCCTTTTTGCCCTCGTCGGCGCATTTTGCGCGGTGTCGATTGCTCAGGCCGGCGGCGATTCGGCCGTCAAGCCGACGCAGGAAATCCAGTTGACGAAGAATGCCTGGGGCTGCCTGTCGAAAGACAATCTGGATTCCGTACTGAGTCACGAGCGTGACGGCAAGTCGCAAGCGAAGCAGCAATACTTCGACGACTACCGCTGCCTGTCGGTGCCGGAAGGCCAGCGCTTCCGCGTGGTGTCGGTCGATCAGGGCGACGTGCAGTTCGTCAGCGCCGACAACAGCGACCAGCAAGGTCTCTGGACCGATTCGCGCTTCGTGAAACAGTAACCGATCGATCCCCGCGCAGTCGCACGACGCGCGAGCGCACCGGCCCGTTGTGCCGGCGGCGCGAACCGAACACGGCCCGGCTGATGTCGGGCCGTTGTGCTGTGGGGCGCGCATGACACGCGCCGGGCGGCGCGCATTCGGTATCATCACGGCCCGACCGAACCGAATGCCCGCCCGGGCCGACTCCGCATGGCGCTGAAATCCACGATCTACAAAGCCGAACTCCAAATCGCCGACATGGATCGGCATTACTACGCCGATCACGCGCTGACGGTAGCGCGCCATCCGTCGGAAACCGACGACCGGATGATGGTGCGTATCGTCGCGTTCGCGCTGTTCGCGCACGAGCGGCTCGAATTCTGCAAGGGGCTGTCGGACGTCGACGAGCCCGATCTGTGGCAGAAGGACCTGACGGGTGCGATCGACGTGTGGATCGAGGCCGGCCAGCCCGACGAACGGCGCATCTCGAAGGCGGCCGGCCGCGCCGGGCAGGTCACGGTGATCGCGTATGGCGGCAAGACGTCGGATATCTGGTGGCAGGGCGTGCGCAGCAAGGTCGAGCGGCTGCGCAACGTGCAGGTGCTGTCGCTCGCCGACGGCGTCGCGACCGCGCTCGGGCGGCTTGCGGAGCGCACGATGCGCCTGCAGTGCACGGTGCAGGATGGCGCGGCGTGGATCTCGAGCGCGGACCACGATCCGGTCGCGGTCGAATGGACGGTGTTGAAGGCGCGCGCGGACGCGTAACGGCCCGTGTGCCGGCCGCGTTCAGCCGATCGCGGCCGGCGGCCCCTTGAATTCGACCATGTTGCCTTCCGGGTCGAACAGGTAGATCGACGGCCCGTAGCCGCCGGCGCCGTAGCGTTCCGCCGGGGCGCCTGGGTTCGCGCCATGCGCGGCGAAATGGGCGATCAATGCGTCGGGATCGAACGGCTCGACGCGCAGGCACAGGTGATCGAGGTTGCGCCCGGTGCCGGGCGGCCCGCTGTCGGCGCGGTCGATCGGGCCGCCGACGGTCAGCAGGTCGATCAGCGCATCGCCGGCGCGCAGCTGCACGAGGCCCAGATCGGGCTGCTCCTTCTCCACATGGCAGCCGACGGCGTCGCAGTAAAAGCGCGTCATCGCCGCCATGTCGGTCACGCGCAGCACGATGTGATCGATTCCGCGGATGGTGGGCTTCATGAACGGATACTCCTTCGCTGTCGACGAGCATCGAGTGTAGACGCATCGCGCCTGCGCCGCCGGCCGGAACACGGCACAATCGACAGACGAAAAAAAGCCCGTTCACGCAGTGCGGAACGGGCTTAATCCATATCAGGAGGAGACATGGAGGAGACAGTTCCAACTATACACACGGCGATGGTGCGACGCAATATTCCGAATGCAAAAAAACGTCAGGACGGCGATTTGTCGCATCCGCACTGCAGCAAAAGGGTGACGGGGCGATGACGAAAACCGCGCCGGAGCAGGCACTTCGGACGTTTTGTCGGATTTATCGTCGATCGATGTGTCCCCGGTTCGCCGCCGCGAATCACAGAGCAAGATTCAGGGCGCGACGGCATGCGCCGATGTCTAGAGTAGGCACCATCTACACTAGAGAGTGCGAGGTTCAGATGAAAACCGCCTATCCGACCGACGATGCCCGCTGGGGCGCCGTGACCGAGCGCGATCCGCATGCGGACGGCGCGTTCTTCTATGCCGTGAGCACGACCGGCGTGTTCTGCCGTCCGACCTGCGCGTCGCGGCTGCCGCGTCGCGAGAATGTGTCCTTCTTCGCCGATCCGGCGGCCGCGCGTGCGGCCGGCTTCCGCCCCTGCAAGCGCTGCCAGCCGGAAGGGCTGCCGCGCGAGCTCGAGATCGTCAACCGCGCATGCGCGGTGCTCGACGCGCATGCCGAACGGCTCACGCTGCAGCAGCTGAGCGACGCCGTGCACGTGAGTCCGTTCCATCTGCAGCGGCTCTTCAAGCGCGTGGTCGGCGTGTCGCCGCGCCAGTACCAGGCCGCGCAGCGCGGCGCCGCGCTGCGGCAGGCGCTGCAAAGCGGGCAGCCGGTCACGCAGGCGGCCGTCGACGCCGGTTTCAACTCGCCGTCGCGGCTCTATGCATCGGTGCCGCGCGAGCTCGGGATGGCGCCGTCCGCGTTCCGTCGCCAGGGCGCGGGCCTCCGGATCGACTATGCGACCGCGTCGACGTCGCTCGGTACGGTGCTCGTCGCCGCAACCGAACAGGGCATCTGCCGGATCGCGTTCGGCGATGAACCGGCGGCGCTCGTCGGCGAGCTGAAGGACGCGTTCGCGCGGGCCGAGCTGGTCGAAGCGTCTGCGCGGCTCGCGCCGTTCATCACGCAGATTCGTGCGTATCTCGACGGCACGCGACACGCGTTCGACCTGCCGCTCGACATCGCGCCGACCGCGTTCCAGCAGCGTGTGTGGGAAGCGTTGACGCATATTCCGTACGGCGAAACACGCAGCTATTCGGAGATTGCCGAGGCGCTCGGTTCGCCGCGCGCGGTGCGGGCGGTCGCGTCCGCGTGTGCGTCGAATCCGGTCGCGCTTGCGATCCCGTGCCACCGTGTCGTGCAAAAGGGCGGCGCGCTCGCCGGATATCGCTGGGGCGTGCGCCGCAAGGCGACGCTGCTCGCGTCCGAGGCGCGTCATAGCCGCAACGATGAAGCCGAAGCCATGACGGAGGGCAGTGCGGTTTGAGCATCGATAAAGCAACGATCACGTCCATCGCGAACGGCGGCCAGGTGCCGCCGTTCGCGCAGATGGAGCTGCGCTACAAGGCGCCGTACGACTGGGCGCGCGTGCTGCGCTTCTTCAGCGGGCGCGCGATTCCGGGCGTCGAGCAGGTCGCGGACGGCGTGTATCGCCGCATCGTCGACCTGCACGGCGATGCCGGCCGGCTCACCGTCACGAAACATCCGCGCAAGCATTGCCTGATCGCGACCGTCGAAGGGGCCATTGCACGCCATGTCGACGATGCGTTCGCCGCGCGCGTCGCGACGATGTTCGACCTCGGCGCCGATCCGGCCGCGATCGGCGGCGGGCTCGCGCGCGATCCGTGGTTCGCGCCGCTCGTCGAGGCCGCGCCGGGGTTGCGCGTGCCCGGCGCGTGGTCGGGGTTCGAGCTGGCCGTGCGTGCGATCGTCGGCCAGCAGGTGAGCGTGAAGGCCGCGACGACGATCGTCGGCCGGCTCGTCGAACGGGCCGGCGAGCGGGTGATTCATGAAGACGACGGCGCCCCGGTGTGGCGTTTCCCGACTCCCGACGCGCTGGCCGCGTGCGATCTCGACAAGATCGGGATGCCCGGCAAGCGGGTGGCGGCGCTGACGGGCGTGGCGCGCGCGGTGGCGGCCGGCGACGTGCCGGTCGATCGCGCGCATGCCGATCTCGCGACGCTGCGCAACGCGTGGCTCGATCTGCCGGGCATCGGCCCGTGGACCGTCGAATACATCGCGATGCGCGCATGGCGTGACCCGGACGCGTGGCCGGCCTCCGATCTCGTGCTGATGCAGTCGATCGCCGCGCGCGATCCGGCGCTCGACCGGCTCACCAGCCAGAAGCGCCGCACCGAAGGCTGGCGGCCGTGGCGTGCGTATGCGGCGCTTCATTTGTGGAACGAAGTGGCCGACCGGGCGGGCGGCGCGCGCGGCGGATAATCGCGGCGACATGCGGCCGGGTGCGACCGGCTGCGACCAGACCGGTTCGCGATGCAACGCGTTGCGCAGGCCGTGCATACCTCCCCAGGGCCGTCCGCCAGATGCGGGCCATCGCGGCAACCCCTCGAATCCGGCGCCTGCCGGACGCCGCGCGTGCGATGCGGCCGCACGCGCCGTTTCCCCGGTCGGTTCGGCGGCGCGGTTGCACCTTCCGCCACCCGTTCCCGCTTCACGTTCCGTCCGACGAATTCGCAGGATCGACTCGCCCGCCGGCGCCGTCTGGAACCGGTCACACCTGTCGCGAGCGCCGCGACCGGCCCGTCCGGCGGCCCGCTCCGGCCCGCGCACCCTGCCCGGAGCCACCTCAAGCGCGTGTTTCGGCGAGATGTTAAAGTGCCCGCTACCAACGAAGCGACCAACAATCCAGCCGGCCGCGCGCGGCGTTCTGCGCGCGGCCGTCACGCACTTGCGTCTCCATGTCGAACACCATGACTCACCGCCAGTCCGAACTGCTGCTGAATCGCCTCGAAGCACTGAGCTCGGGCCCGACGCGGCAGCATCTGCCCGACGGCCTGCGCGGCATCGAAAAGGAAAGCCTGCGCGTGACGCGCGACGGGATGATCGCGTTCACGCCGCATCCGCGCGCGCTTGGTTCGGCGCTCACGCATCCGGCGCTGACGACCGACTATTCCGAAGCGCTGATCGAGCTGATCACGCCCGCTGAAGGCGACGCCGCGATCACGCTCGAACGCCTCGACGATCTGCATCGCTACGTCTATGCGTCGCTCGGCGACGAGATGCTGTGGAACGATTCGATGCCGGGCCTGCTGCCGGCCGACGACCAGATTCCGATCGCCGACTACGGCTCGTCGAACATCGGCCGCCTGAAGACGGTGTACCGGCGCGGCCTCGCGTATCGCTACGGCCGCACGATGCAGTGCATCGCGGGCATCCACTACAACTACTCGCTGCATGAAGAAGTGTGGCGGCGCCTGCATGCGGACGAAGGCTCGACGGCCACGCTCGTCGATTACCAGTCGGAACGCTATCTCGCGCAGATCCGCAACTTCCGCCGCCGCAGCTGGCTGCTGATGTACCTGTTCGGCGCATCGCCCGCGCTCGACACGAAGTTCCTGCGCGGCAAGCCGCACAAGCTCGACACGTTCGACGCCGATACGCTGTACCTGCCGTATGCGACGAGCCTGCGGATGAGCGATCTCGGCTACTCGAACACGACGGCCCAGGCCGCGCTGCACGTCGACTACAACACGCTGCCCGGCTACCTCGACGCGCTGTCGAAGGCCGTGAGCGAACCGTATCCGGCGTACGAGGCAATCGGCACGCATCGCGACGGCGAGTGGATCCAGATCAACACGAACGTGCTGCAGATCGAGAACGAGTTCTACTCGACGATCCGGCCGAAGCGCGTCACGTATTCGGGCGAGCGGCCGCTGCATGCGCTCGCGTCGCGTGGCGTGCAGTACATCGAGGTACGTTGTCTCGACATCGATCCGTTCGAGCCGACCGGCATCGCGCTGGAAACCGCGCGCTTCATCGACGCATTCCTGCTCGCGTGTGCGCTGGACGAGAGCGCGCCGCTCGACTGCGATGCGTACAAGGAAGCGAATGCGAACTTCGGCAGCGTGACGATGGAAGGCCGCAAGCCGGGGCTCACGCTCACGCGCGACGGCCAGTCGGTCACGATGCAGGCGTGGGCGGACGAGCTGATGGCCGACATCGAAACCATCGGCCGCCGTCTCGACGAAATCCGCGGCGGCGACGAGCATGCGCGCGCGATTGCCGCGCAGCGCGAGAAGCTTGCCGATCCGGAGCGTACGCCATCCGCGCGCGTGCTGCGCACGATGCGCGACAACGGGCAGTCGTTCCTCGCGTTCGCACTGGCACAGAGCGAAGCGCATGCCGCGCATTTCCGCGCCCATCCGCCGTCGGCGGACACGCTGCGCACCGAGCAGGCGCTCGCCGCGAAGTCGCTGGCCGAGCAGGCCGAGCTCGAAGCGAAGGAGGCCGGATCGTTCGACGCGTTCGTCGCGGCCTATCGCGCGTATACGCTGAACCGCTTCAGCGTGTGACGATCGCGCACGCGGCCGGCGCTGGTGCGCCGCGCCGCGGTGCGATCCATCCGGTTCCTTCAGTCATCGAATCAGTGATGCGCGTACGTGCCGCGATCGATCGCGTGCGGCAGCGCCGGCTTGCCTGATTCCACGTTCGCCCGGCCGTCGCTGCCGTAACCGGCATTGTCGCCGCGCGCCTGCGCGGCACGCTGCATGATCGCCTGCATGTTCTCCGGAAAGTCGGGACTGCTTGCGAGGCTCGTCCGGTAGCCGGCGGCCTGCAACTCCACGAGTTCCTGGCGGACCTGCGCGCGCGTCACCGTCGATGCCGTCTGCGCATGGGCGGCGAAGGCCGCGCCGACGAGCAGGACGGCGCATGCCGCGTGTTTCATCGTCTTCATCGTGTGTGCTCCGAGAGGTTCCGGTGCCGCGCCGCGTCTGGCTCGGGCGGAATCGATGCAGCCAGTCTAGGCTTCGGATGCCAAACGAAACACCCTCGTTGCCGTCAGTCACCTTTGTCGCGCGCGCAACATTGTGCGGGCGACGGCACGGCCGGGCTTCCTGTCGAGCGCGTCAGCCGCTCGCCATCCGCCTGCCATCGTGCGGCGGATGGCCGGTATCGGGTCGTCACGCATCGGGCTTGTCCCCCCTTGTACAAGCGCCGCGCGCCTCCTAACCTCTTTTAAGCGACCGATCGGTTGGCCGTGCAACGTCGTTGCGTACGCAAGCGCCTGATCGTGGCCGTGACGGCAGGACATCGCCTTGTACCGAACCCGGGGCATCGACATGCCAACCCGGGGCGGCCGCGCAAGGCATGGGACCTGAGTACGCGCCGAAGCACAAACCCGGGTCGACCGCACAAGGCATGGGACCCGAGTACGCGCCGAAGCGCCAACCCGGGTCGACCGCACAAGGCATGGGACCCGAGTAAGCGCCGAAGCGCCAACTCGGGTCGACATCTGGAGACACGATGAACCCTACCGACGCCCTACCGCCAGGCATCGTCTTCGCGCAGCCGTTGACGCCCGTCGCCAACTCGCTGCTCCTGTCGTTCCTCGTCGCCGCGATCCCGATTGCCGTCGCGCTGATCGCGCTCGGCGTGCTGCGCCGCCCCGCGTGGCAGGCGTCGCTCGCCGGGCTCGTCGCCGGCCTCGCGGTCGCGATCGGCGCATGGGGCATGCCGGCCGGGCTCGCGTTCAATGCGGTCGGCGCCGGCATGGCGCTCGCGGTCGTGCCGGTGATGTGGATCGTCTTCAACGCGCTGCTGCTGTACAACATCGCGGTGAAGTCGGGCCGCTTCGACCAGTTCCGGCAGTGGATGCTCGACAACCTGCCCGACGACCGCCGCCTCGTGCTGCTCGTCGTCGCGTTCTCGTTCGGGTGCCTGCTCGAAGGGATCTCGGGATTCGGCACGCCGGTCGCGATCACGAGCGCACTGCTGATCGCGCTCGGCTTCCCCGCGCTCGAAGCGCTCACCTATACGCTGCTGTTCAACACCGCGCCGGTCGCGTTCGGCGCGCTCGGCGTGCCGATCACCGTGCTCGGCGCGGTCACGTCGCTGCCGCCCGCGACGCTCGCGCAGATGGTCGGCCGCCAGTTGCCGTTCTTCGCGTTGCTGCTGCCGTTCTACGTGGTCGGCGCGTATGGCGGGCTGCGTTCGATCAGGCAGCTGTGGCCGGCGCTGCTCGTGTCGGGCGCCAGCTTCGCGATCGCGCAGTTCGTCACGTCGAACTTCCTCGGCTATCAGCTCACCGACGTGCTGTCGTCGCTCACGTCGCTGATCGTGACGATCGGCTTCCTGCAGGTGTGGAGGCCGCAGCCCGATCCGCAATACGCGCTCGCGCGCAGCGTGCCGGCGACGGCCGGCGCGGCGCGCGCGGGCTTCGGCGGCTGGCTGCCGTGGCTCGTCGTGTCGGTGGTCGTGATCGTGTGGGTGCACGCGAACGTCGCGATGATCGGCGACGTGAAGATCAAGTGGCCGGGCCTGCACAACGCGGTGTTCGTGTCGCTGTATCACAAGCCGTATGCGGCGATCTGGGACTTCCAGCCGCTCGGCACGGGCACCGCGATCCTGCTGTCGGCGATCATCACGGCCGCGCTGACGCGCACCGGCGCCGGCGCGTTCCTCGAATGCGTGGTGAAGACGTGGCGGCAGACGTGGATCGCGATCGTCACGGTGATGATGATCGTCGGGCTCGCGTACCTGCTGAACTACTCGGGGATCAGCTACACGCTCGGCACCGGCGTCGCGTCGACGGGCGCGCTGTTCCCGCTGGTATCCGCGTCGCTCGGCTGGATCGCCGTGTTCCTGTCCGGCAGCGACACGTCGGGCAACGCGTTGTTCGGCAACCTGCAGGTCGTGGCCGCGCGGCAGCTCGGCCTCGATCCGGTACTGATGGCCGCGACCAACTCGTCGGGCGGCGTGATGGGCAAGATGATCTCGCCGCAGAACATCGCGACGGGTGTGTCGACGACGGACCTGAAAGGGCAGGAAGGTGTCGTGTTTGCGCGCACCTTCTGGCACAGCGTGATCCTCACGCTGCTGCTCGGCGTGCTGGTGTTCCTGCAGCAGCACGTGCTGACGTGGATGATTCCGGCACTGCCGAAATGATGTGAGCGCAACGACAGAAGGAAGGCACGAGGAAAAAGCGAGGGAAGGCGCGGGAAAAGCGCCGATCAAGTGCGGAACCGGCGAACGCGCGGCAGTTCAGCGCGCGTTCGCCCGCCGCGCGGTTGGTCCTGCGTCGGCGGTCCCGGCCGCTTCGGCGCCGTCCGGCAGGATGCACGCAAGGAACGCGTCGATCGCGGGGCTCTGGCGGCGCGCCTTCAGGTAGTACACGTATTCGTCGATCGTCGTCTCGACGCCGCGCAGCGCGATCACACGCAGATACGGATGGCGCTCGGCCTCGCCGAGCGGAAACAGGCTGCCGCCCACGCCGTGCAGGATCGCCTCGCGGATCGCTTCGCGGCTGCCGATCTCGGCAACCGACACGGCCGCGACACCGGCCGCCGCGAGGATCGTCTCCGTGCAGCGGCGCGTGACCGACCCTTCCTCGCGAATCAGCAGCCGCACGTCGGCGAGTTGCGCCGGATCGATCGCGTCGAACCGCGCGAGCGGATGGTTGCGGTGCACGACGAGCACGAGCGGATCGGTCGAGATTACCTTGCGTTCGAGGCCGTCGGCGTCGTTGCGCTGCGACGAGACGGTAAGGTCGATGCGGAATTCCTGCAGCGCCTGCAGGATTTCCTCGGAGTTGCCGATCCGGCACGTGAGCGCGATCGACGGATGCGCGTTCGAGAAACGGCCGACCGCATCCATGATGTAGTACGGGCCCGTCGCGCCGATCCGCAGGTGGCCTTCGAACAGGCCGCCGACGTTGCGCAGCATGATGTCGGCCTGCGCCTCGAGCGCGATCATCTTCTCGATGAGCGGCAGCAGCTCGATGCCCGTTTCGGTGACCTCGAGCTTGCGGCCGCTGCGGTAGAACAGCTCGACGCCGTACACCTGCTCGACCTGCCGGATCTGCGCGGCGATCGTCGGCTGGCTCACGCCCAGATGGCGCGCGGCGCGCGTGATGCTGCCCTGCCGGACGGTCGCGTGGAACGCCTTCAGCTGATCGAACACGACTCGGCTTCTCCCCCCTTCTTCGTCGCGCGTCAGCGTAGCGCACGCGTGTGTCGGCCGCATGAAAGGCGCGTCGTGCGTCGCTTCGAAAAATTCTTGTGGGTAACCCAAAGAAACCTGCGGTAACCGGTCACGGCCGGGACATGCCGGTGCGGGGTAATAGCGGGTAACACACCGACCGCCGGCCCCGCTCGACCGGCACCTCACTCCTACCGACAACAGGGTTCCCTTCATGTCCTCGAACAATCGACGCGATTTCCTGCGCCTCGCCGCGCAGTCGGCCGGCGCGATGGCCGCTTACGCGGGCTTCCCGCCCGCGATCCGCAACGCGCTGGCGATGCCGGCCGCCTATCGCACGGGCACGATCCGCGACGTGGAACACGTCGTGATCTTCATGCAGGAAAACCGTTCGTTCGACCATTACTTCGGCGGGCTGCGCGGCGTGCGCGGCTTCAACGACCCGCGTCCGCACCTGCTGCCGAGCGGCGCGCCGGTGTGGCAACAGCCGCCGGCATCGGTGTTCACGAAGAACTACCATTCGCGCGGCCTCGATCCGTCGGCGCCGTACGTGCTGCCGTTCTACCTCGATCCCAAGCAGACGACCGAATTCCAGCCGGGCACCAACCACGGCTGGAGCAGCGGCCACCTGTCCTGGAACAACGGCCAGTGGGACCAGTGGGTGAACCAGAAGCAGGACGTGCTGACGATGGGCTACCTGAAGCGCCAGGATCTCACGTACCACTACGCACTCGCCGACGCGTTCACGATCTGCGATTCGTACTTCTGCTCCGCGCACGCCGACACCGCGCCGAACCGCATCTACCTGTGGACCGGCACGGTCGACCCGCGCAACATCTACGGCAGCCCGCCGAACGGCCCGGGCATCGGCGAGCGCGACGACGTGAACGGCTACACGTGGACGACCTATGCCGAGCGTCTCGAAAACGCGAAGGTCAGCTGGAAGGTGTACCAGGGCGGCACGGGCATCCCGGGCGACCCGACCGACAACTACACCGACAACTCGCTGATGTTCTTCAAGAAGTTCCAGGTGAAGGAAGGCGCGAGCGGCCCGCTGGTCGACAAGGGCGCGTCGGACCACACGCTCGCCGAGCTGAAGGCCGACGTGCAGGCGAACCGGCTGCCGCAGGTGTCGTGGATCGTGTCGCCGTACAAGTACAGCGAGCACCCGCAGGCATCGCCGACCGATGGCGCGTTCTACATCAACATGGTGCTCGAGGCGCTGACGTCGAACCCGGAGGTGTGGGCGAAGACGGTGTTCATCCTGAACTACGACGAGAACGACGGGCTGTTCGACCACGTCGTGCCGCCGGTGCCGCCGGTCACGAGCGGCGTGGGCGGCCAGGGCATCGTGTCGTCGAACCTGCTGTCGAACCTCGGCGACGAGCTGCTCGACCTGAACAAGTACCCGGGCGAAATGAGCCCGCTCGTGCCGGGCGCCGACCCGGGCGGCATCCAGCCGATCGGCCTCGGGCCGCGCGTGCCGCTGATCATCATCTCGCCGTGGACGAAGGGCGGCTGGGTCTGCTCGGAAACGTTCGACCATACGTCGGTGCTGCGTTTCCTCGAAGCGCGCTTCGGCGTGAAGGAGCCGAACATCAGCGCATGGCGCCGGTCGATCTGCGGCGACCTCACGTCGGCGTTCGACTTCTCCGCGCGCCCCGATACGCGCACGGTGAGCTTCACGGTGCCGCAGCACATCGCGACGGCCGGCCAGGCATACCAGGTGCCCGCACAGCAGTCGATGCCGGCGCAGGAGCCCGGCACGCGTCCGGCACGCGCGCTGCCGTACGAGCTGTTCGTGCACGCCCACGTGCATGGCCGCGACGACAGCGTATCGCTCGACTTCGCGAACTCCGGTGACGCAGGCGCCGCGTTCTACGTGTACGACCGCCGCAATCCGGCGACGCCGCCGCGCCGTTACGCGGTGTCCGCGCACGACCGCTTCGCCGACACGTGGAGCACGTCGGCCGCGCGCGGCGAGTACCATCTCGCCGCCTACGGCCCGAACGGCTATCTGTGCGAGTTCCAGGGCAACACGCGCCTCGCCGCGGACGGCCGTCACGCGAACCCGGAAGCGAAGATCGGCTACGACGTGCGCAACCGCCACGTGTACCTGCAGCTGCGCAACAGCGGGCGCGCGACGTGCCGCGTGACGGTCGACAACGCATACAGCCATGCGCATGCGCGTACCTACACGCTGGAGCCGGGCGAGCGCGTCGAGGATCACTTCGAGCTGTCGTCGAGCCACGGCTGGTACGATCTGACGATTACCGCGACGACGCTGCGCGGCGGCGACGACAAGGTCGTGCGCCGCTTCGCGGGCCACGTCGAGACGGGCCGGCCGAGCCAGAGCGACCCGGGGCCGGTCAAGCACACGGCCTGACGGCCGCACGTCGCGCGGGGCGGGGCAGGTTCGCCCGCCGCGCGCCCGCCGCCTGCCGGGGGGCATCCCGGCAGGCGGAATTGGTTTTTGGAAACTGAAAACTGTTGACAATGTGTCGGGCCGAGGGTATATAAGGATCATTCGCCGATAGGGCGCCCTCGTTTTCTACCGCAGCTCCGCTGCCTGTCCGACCATGACTTCCCCGAACGCGCTCAGCGCCATCGAACTCCTGCAAAGCCAGTCGCTCGCGATGATCGTCCAGGACATGCTCGAGCGCGCGATCGTCTCCGGTGAATACGCACCCGGCGAGAAGCTCAACGAAGTTGAAATCGCGACCAGGCTGAACGTGTCGCGCGGCCCCGTGCGCGAAGCGTTCCGCGCGCTGGAGCAGGCCGGCCTGCTGCGCAACGAGAAGAACCGCGGCGTGACCGTGCGCGTCGTGCCGCTGCGCGAAGCCGAGGAGATCTACGAAGTGCGCGCGATGCTCGACGAGTCGGTTGCCCGCGCGCTCGCGAAGCGCATCTCGCCCGACACGCTGAAGGTGCTGAAGGGCATCATCCAGTCGATGAAGGACGCCGCGAAGACGCACGATGTCACGCGCTATACCGAGCTGAACGTGCAGTTCCACGACGCGATGGTCGTCGGCGTCGGCAATACGCATCTCACCGACACCTACCGCCGGCTGGTGCGCCAGCTCGGCCTGCTGCGCCAGGCCGCGATCGAGGCCGAGGAAGATGCGATCGCGGTGTCCGCGGCCGAGCACGACAAGATCGTGCAGGCGCTCGCGGGCGGCGACGAGGAGAAGGCCGTCGCGCTGGTGCGCGAGCACGTCGCGCACGGCCTCGCGCGCATGCGCCGCACGCACGAGCAGGGGCTGCCCGCGACGGGCAAGGCGGCGCGCGAGAAAACCGCGCGCGCGTAATGCGGCGGCGCGGCAGCCGCGCAACAGCAAAGGGACGCTTCGCCGCGTCCCTTTTTCGTTGCGTCGCCGGATCAGCGCATCGTCACGCCTTGTCGGCTTTCCCGGCCGCGCTCGCAAACTTCGCGAGCCAGCTATCGACAACCGACGGCTGCCGGCTCTCGTCTTCCGCACGCTCCTTGCGGCGGATCGCATTGCGCACGACATGCGCGCCGACATAGCGGATCGGCTCCGGCGGGAAATGGCCGAGCGGGCCGCGCACGATCGGGCTGCGCGTCCACGCGTTGTCGAGGCCGAGCACGAGCGACGACAGGATCTGCCCGCCCATGTAGGTCGGCCCGACGCCGTTGCCCGAATAGCCGAAGCCGTAGAACACGTTCGGCGCGTCGTCGAGGCGGCCGAAGAACGGGAAGCCCGTGACCGAGCGATCCGACGGGCCGTTCCAGCTCGCGGTGACCGGCACGTCCGCGAGCGACGGAAAGAACTCGCGCAGGCTTTGCGTGAGCTGCGCCTCGTACGGCGAACGCTGGTCGAACACCGGTGCGATGCGGCTGCGCCACGAGAACGTGTTGCCGCCTTTGCCGAGCATCAGCCGCCCGTCGGCGGTGGTGCGGTAGTAGTAGACGAAGATCCGCGAATCGAGCACCGACACGCCGTCGACGAGCCCGGTCTGCTCAAGCAACTCGGGGCATTTCTCGGTGATGACCATGTCGCTCGACACGACCGCGATCGTGCGCTCGAACTGCGGAAAGCGGCTCGCCATCCACGCGTTGATCGCGAACACGAGCTTGCCCGCCGTCACGCTGCCGGACGGCGTGCGCACGACGGCCGGCTGCCCGGGCGTGAAGTCGAGCATCGGCGTGCGCTCGTAGATGCGGATGCCCATCGCGAGCGCGACGCGGCGCAGCCCGCGCACGAGCTTGCCGGGATGCACGGTCGCGGCGATCGGCGAGTAGACGCCGTCGAGATTGCGCGCGGAGCCCGAGCGGCGCGCGACTTCGGCGGCCGGCAGCGGCTCGTAGCTGTGGATGCCGCACGCGGCGAGCGCGTCGAGCACCGGCGCGAGCGTGCCGACCTGCGCGCGCGACGTCGCCGTGTACAGCGTGCCGTCGAGCCGCAGTTCGGCGTCGATGTCGTGCGCGCGGCAGAAATCGGCGATGTGCTGCACGGCCGCTTCGGATGCCTTCACGAGCCGGATCGCCTCGGCTTCGCCGAACAGGCGCCGCAGCGTCAGGAATTTCGCGGACCACGTGAGCAGGCAGCCGCCGTTGCGGCCGCTCGCGCCGGCGCCGCACAGGTCGGCTTCGACGATCGCGATGTCGAGCGCCGGGTTCTGCTGCTTCGCCTGGATCGCGGTCCAGAGCCCGGTGAAGCCGCCGCCGACGATGCAGACGTCGGCCTGCGTTGCGCCCTGCAGCGCGGGGGCGAGATCGCCGTCGTTGAACAGTGCTTGTTCGATCCAGAAGGGTCGCATCGGATGGTTCTTCAATAAGGGTCGGGGCCGTGCACGTACGCGGCCGGAAAACCTGGCCGCCGCGTGGCGGCATGCGGCGGAGTCGGCCGCGTGCGCACGGGCACGCGGCCGGGGCATTGCATCACGTCGCGTCAGGCCGCCGCTTCGGCCGATACGCGGCGCACGCCCATCGCGCGCAGCGTGTCGGCGATCGCGGCGACGGCGCCCGGGATGCCGGCTTCGCCGAAGTGGCCGATGCAGCCGACCCGGAACGTCTCGACTTCGGTCAGCTTGCCCGGATACAGAATGTAGCCGCGCTTTTTGACCTCCTGATAAAACCGCTTGAAGTCGTAGTTCGGATCGTCCGGTGCATGGAACGTGACGATGATCGGCGCCTGGATCGCCGGATCGAGGAACGGCCGGAAGCCGAGCGCGAGCATCCCGTCGATCAGCGCGCGATAGTTGCGCTGGTAGCGGCCACCGCGCGCGGCGAGCCCGCCTTCGTCGACGTATTGCGCGACGGCTGCGTCGAGCGCCGCGACCACGTGCGTCGGCGGCGTGAAGCGCCACTGCGTCGTGCGCTGCATGTAGGCCCACTGGTCGTACAGGTCCATCGCGAGCGAATGGCTGTTGCCTTCGCTGCGTTCGAGCGTACTGCGCTTTGCGATCACGAAGCCGAGCCCCGGCACGCCTTCGAGGCATTTGCCGGACGCCGCGATCACCGCATCGAACGGCGTCGTGCGCGCGTCGATGTCGATCGCGCCGAACGAGCTCATCGCATCGACGATCAATGCGCGGCCGTGCTTCGCGACCACCTGCGCGATCTCGTGCAGCGGGTTCAGCACGCCGGCGCCCGTTTCGCAGTGCACGAGCGCGACGTGCGTGATGGTCGCGTCGGCGGCGAGCGCGCGCTCGACGTCGGCCGGATCGACGCGGCGATCCTCGCGGTAGTCGATCGTCGTCAGCTTGCGGCCGAGCACGCGGCAGATCTTCGCGATGCGCTGGCAGTACGCGCCGTTGTTCGGCACGAGCACGTGGCCGTCGCGCGGCACGAGCGTGCCGAGGGCCGCTTCGACCGAGAACGTGCCGCTGCCTTGCAGCGGTACGCATTCGTGCGTGCCTTCGCCATGTACGATCTGCAGCAGGCGTTCGCGCAGCCGCGCGGTGATCGCGTTGAAGTCGCTGTCCCACGACCCCCAGTCGCGCAGCATCGCGTCGCGCGTGGTGTCGGAGGTCGTCAGGGGGCCGGGAGTGAGCAGGATGGGCTGGGCGGCGAGCGTCATGGTGTCTCCTTGGTGAAGTCGGGACGTCACGTGAATGCGGCAGGGAATCAACGGCGATGCGGGTTGCGCCACGCCTGCGTACGACGCAGCAGACGGTGCGAGATGCAGGCGAACAGCACGCACGCGAACGACGAGGTCGCGAGCACGAGCGTGGCCATCGCGGCGGCCGGGCCCATCTGGCCCGCGTCGTCGAGGTTCAGGATCGCGACCGATGCGGGTTGCGTGTCCGGCGAGTAGAGGAACGCGACGGCCGAGACCGTCGTCATCCCGTTGACGAACAGGTAGCGCGCGATCAGCAGGATCGCGGGCAGGCACACGGGCACCGTCACGCGCAGGAAGGTCTTGTAGAACGGCACTTTCAGCGATGCCGATACGGCCTCGAACTCGCTGTCGATCTGCCGGAGCGCGGTGACGGCGGTCAGGTGGCTCGATGCGTAGTAGTGGACGACCGTGACGATCGCGAGCAGCCACAGCGACCCGTACAGCCCGTTCAGCGGATTGCCGGGCGCGTTGAACAGGAAGATGTAGCTGATGCCGAGCACGAGCCCCGGCACGCCCATCGGCAGGATCGCGCACAGCGCGATGAAGCCGCGCAGCCAGCGCGCGCCGCGCGTCTTCTCGATGAGATAGGCGCCGCCGAACACGACGATCGTGCCGCCGAGCGCCACCGTCGCGGCCATCCGCAGGCTGTTCTTGTACGCGTCGAAGATGCCGGCGCCGATCAGCCCCATCTTGTAGTGCTGCAGCCCGAGGCTCATCTGGTAAGGCCAGAACTTCACGAACGACGCGAACACCGAGATGCCGACCACCGCGATGAAGAACGCGCACACGAGCGCGCAGTACGCGAGCATCGCGGCGTCGAAGCCGCGCGACGGCTTCGGCTGGTACGGCGTCGAGCGCGCGCCGAGCTGCGACTGCTGGCGGCGGCGGATGAAGAAGTCGACGCCGAACGCAACCAGTGCCGGACACAGCAGCATCAGGCTCACGACCGCGCTGCGGTTGAAGTCCTGCAGCCCGATGATCAGCTTGTAGATGTCGGTCGACAGCACGTTGTACGAGCCGCCGATCACGACCGGCACGCCGAAATCGTTGATGCACATCGTGAACGCGACCATCGTCGCGCTGATCAGCCCGTACTTCGCGCCCGGCAGCGTGATCGTGAAGAACTTGCGGATGCGGCGCGTGCCCATCGCGTCGGCGGCCTCGTAGAGCCGGCCGTCCGCGAGCGACAGCGCGGTGACGAGGATCATCAGCACGTGCGGGAACGACGCGTACACCATGCTCAGCACGATGCCCGGCAGCCCGTAGATCGAATGGCCGTGCAGCAGCGGCTTCAGCAGCCCCGCGTTGCCGAACCAGTAGATGAACGACACGGCCGACAGCAGCGTCGGCGCGAGCAGCGGCAGCAGCGCGACGGTGCGTGCGGCGTTCTTGAACGGCATGCACGAGCGCGTCAGCGCATACGCGAACGTGAACGCCATCGGCACGACGATCGCCGTGACGAGCGCGCCGACCGTCAGCGAATGCAGCATCGAGCGCAGCACGCCGCTGTCCTCGAGATAGTCGACGAAGTTGTGCGCGCCGACGAAGCGCCCATCCGCGTCGACGAAGCATTTCTGCACGACGAGCGCGAGCGGCAGCAGCAGGAACAGCGACATCAGCGCGGCCATCGCGACGAGCGCGAGCTGCGCGAGCCGGTCGTGCCAGTGCGTGATCTGCCGCACGTCGGCGGGGGCGGAGGCGCCGCGGCGGCGCTCGGTCAGGACGGTGCTCATTGCAGTCGCTCCTTCGCGCACGGGAACACGCGGACATGCTCGCGATCGAGCGCGAGGTCGATGCGCGCGCCGGCCTGCACGCCGGTACGGTCGACGTCGTGATACGACAGGTCGGCGACGATTTCCTGGCCGTCGAGCCCGTCGATGCGGAAGCTCACGCGGCAGAACGCACCGAGGAATTCGAGCTTCTCGACGCGGCCCGCGAGCACGTTGTCGGCCGTTTCACCCGGCACGCGGATGCGCAGGTCTTCCGGCCGCACGTAGACCGATACCGCCGCGCCTTGCGCGGGGCGGGCCGTGCCGTGGCGGCAGTCGAGGCCGACCGCGCCCGCGCGCAGCGTGCCGTCCTGCGCGACTTCGGCGGGAATCGTGTTGACGCGGCCGATGAAGTCCGCGACGAACGGCGACGCCGGCTGCCGGTAGATTTCGAGCGGCGTACCGATCTGCTCGATCACGCCGTGGTTCATCACGACGATGTGATCGGCCATCGACAACGCTTCTTCCTGGTCGTGCGTGACCATGATCGTCGTCACGCCGAGCCGCTGCTGCAGCGCACGGATCTCCTGGCGCAGCCGCACGCGCACGCGCGCGTCGAGCGCCGACAGCGGCTCGTCGAGCAGCAGCAGGCCGGGGGAAGTCGCGAGCGCACGCGCCAGCGCGATGCGCTGCTGCTGGCCGCCGGAAAGCTGGCCCGGGTGCTTGCGATGGCTGTCGGGCAGGCCGACCAGCGCGAGCAGCGTGTGCACGCGCTCGTGGATCGCGTCGCGCTTCATCTTCCGGTTCACGAGCCCGTACGCGACGTTGTCGTACACGGTGAGGTTCGGGAACAGCGCATACGACTGGAACACGATGCCGTAGTCGCGCAGTTGCGGCGGCAGCCGCGAGATGTCGCGGCCGTCCTGCATGATGTGGCCGGCGTTCTGCGTTTCGAGCCCCGCGATGATCCGCAGCAGCGTGGTTTTCCCGCAGCCGGACGGCCCCAGGAAGCAGATCATCTCGCCCTTCATCACGCTCAGGTTGATGTCGGTGAGGACCTGCGTGTCGTTGTACCGCTTCTCGATGCGTTCTACGCTCAGATAAGGTGCCATGCGCGCCTCCATGCTGGGGCGGCCCGGGGGCCGGATTCGACGAGGGGAAGGGTGACGCGGGGCGGCGCGCTGCGCGGCCCCGCTGCCGGTCGCGGCGTCATTGCCGCGTCATTGCTGCGCCTTCGCCCCGTAGCGCTTCTGCCACGTATCGAGGATCGACTGGCGGTTCTTCGCCGACCACACGAAGTCGTTCTTCACGAGCAGGTCCGAGTAGTTGTCGGGAATGCCGGCCAGCTTTCGTGCGACGCCCGGATACGCGACGATCGCCCACCAGCGCGCGGTGATCTCGTTCGCGTCCTTGCTCGCCATGAAGTCGGCGAGCTTCTTCGCCGCATCGGGCTGCTTCGTCGTCTTCATGATTGCCGTGCCTTCCATGTCCCAGCCGAGCCCTTCCTTCGGGAACACGAGATCGATCGGCGCACCCTGCGACTGCAGCTCGTGGCCGCGGAACTCGAACGAGATGCCGATCGGGAATTCGCCGGTGCCGGCGAGCGTGCAGGGCTTCGAGCCCGAGTGCACGTACTGCGCGACGTTCTTGTCGAGCGCGTCCATGAATTTCCAGCCTTTGTCGTCGCCGAAGGTCTGCAGCCACGCGGTCACGTCGAGGTAGCCGGTGCCCGACGACACGGGGCTCGGCATCACGATCGCGCCTTTATAGACGGGCTTCGTCAGGTCTTCCCACGAGGTCGGTTTCGGGATGTTCTTCGCCTGCGCGGCGACGCGGTTGTAGCAGATCGTCGCGCCCCACACGTCCATGCCGACCCAGTGCGGCGGCGTGTTCGCGTCGCTGTACTTGCGCGTGAGCTGGTCGAAGCCCTTCGGCGTGTACGGCATCAGCATGCCTTGCAGGTCGAGCAGCGTGAGGCTCGACGCGGCGAGGCCGAGCACGACGTCCGCGCGCGGGTTGTTCTTCTCGGCGAGCAGCTTCGCGGTGACCGAGCCGGTCGAGTCGCGCACCCAGCGGATCTCGATATCGGGGTTCGCTTTCTCGAACGCGTCCTTGTAGGGCTTCATCGCCTCGTCTTCCAGCGCGGTGTAGACGAGCAGCGACGTCTTCGCGTGCGCCGCCTGCGCGGCGCCGAGCGCGACCGCCGCGGCCAGCGCGAAACGGGCCGTGCCCGCCGCCCATGCATTCAAACGCTTGTTTACCGGCACTTCGTTCATCTTCAGACCCCTTGACTGTGGCGCCGCGGCACACGGCGGATGAGTGGAGACCAGCCCTCTTGCTGCTACGTTGTTTTGCTTTCTGTTCTCTGCATGTTGTTGACAATCTACAAATCATCAATTTTAATGTCAAGCATGGAAAACACCTCCCTTCGGCGCGACGCGGGCGCCGACGGCTCTACCCTTCGAACTGAAAGGAATGAACGTCATGATTGAAACGCCTGTATCCGTGGAAGTGAACGGCCGCCGCTACAACTGGATGAGCCGGCCCGTGGTGGTCGTCTGTGTCGATGGCTGCGCATACGAATATCTGGAAGAAGCGGCCGAGGCCGGCGTGGCGCCGTTCCTGCGCACGCTGCTGAAGCCGGGCACGGCGCTCAAGGGCGAGTGCGTGGTGCCGAGCTTCACGAACCCGAACAACCTGTCGATCGTGACCGGCGTGCCGCCGGCGGTGCATGGCATAAGCGGCAACTACTTCTACGATCGCGACACCGGCGCCGAAGTGCTGATGAACGATCCGAAGTACCTGGTCGCGCCGACCGTGCTCGCGACCTTCGCGGAGCAAGGTGCGAAGGTCGCGGTCGTCACCGCGAAGGACAAGCTGCGCCGCCTGCTCGGCAAGGGGCTGAAGGGCATCTGCTTCTCGTCGGAAAAGGCCGACGAGGCGAGCGTCGAGGAAAACGGCATCGACAACGTGCTCGAGCTGGTCGGCAAGCCGGTGCCGAGCGTGTACAGCGCGGACCTGTCGGAATTCGTGTTCGCGGCCGGCGTGCGCCTGCTCGAGACGCGCCCGATCGACCTGATGTACCTGTCGACCACCGACTACGTGCAGCACAAGTGCGCGCCCGGCACGGAAGGCGCAAATGCGTTCTACGCGATGATGGACAAGTACCTGCAGCGTCTCGATGAACTCGGCGCGATCGTCGCGATCACGGCCGACCACGGGATGAACGCGAAGCACGACGACGAAACCGGCGAACCGAACGTGATCTACCTGCAGGAGCTGTTCGACGAGTGGCTCGGCCACGACGCGGCGCGCGTGATCCTGCCGATCACCGATCCGTACGTCGTGCACCACGGCGCGCTTGGTTCGTTCGCGACCGTCTACGTGCCGGCGACGGCCGATGTCGATGCGTTGCGTGCGCGGCTCGCCGCGGTCGACGGCATCGAAGTCGTGCTGACGGGCGCGGAAGGTTGCGCGCGTTTCGAGCTGCCGCCCGCGCGGATGGGCGACCTGATCGTGATCTCGAAGCAGGACGTCGTGCTCGGCACGCGCCGCATCAAGCACGACCTGTCGGGCCTCGACGTGCCGCTGCGCTCGCACGGCGGCATCTCCGAGCAGATCGTGCCGCTGATCTTCAGCAAGCCGGTCGCGACCGACGTCACGGGCCGCGCGCGGCTGCGCAACTTCGACATCATCGACATCGCGCTCAACCATCTGCAGTGATGCGTACGCATCCGCAAGGGGACACACTCATGAACGCCATTGCAGCATCGACGGACGTCCGCGAGATTCGTCGCGAAGCACTGCGAATCGACGGCGAACGGATTCATCGGGACGCGGTGATCGACGTACGCAACCCGTACGACGGTTCGCTGGTCGGCACCGTGCCGAAGGCGACGCTGGACGACGTGCGCCGCGCGTTCGCGGTCGCGCGTGCCTACCGGCCGACGCTCACGCGCCACGATCGCGCGGCGATCCTGCGCCGCGCGGCCGACATCGTGCGCTCGCGCACGGCGGAGATCGCGGCGCTGATCACGGCCGAGGCCGG
>NZ_CADFEI010000026.1 GCF_902833225.1 Burkholderia sp. BCC1644 | reverse complement strand
ACCAGCCACCCACCAGGCCCGGTGACAACACCCCCCGGATCATGACTGCGACTGGGGGCGGGAATCATGCCGGGCCTGGCTGGCCATAGCCCCGATTATCGGGGCGTGAAGATAGTAACGGGGCGAAGGCAGCGGGCGCGTGCCGTGCGCCGCGCGCTCAGAAGACGTGCGTGATCAGATAGAACAGCACCAGCAGCCCGAACGGCACGCCGAGCAGCCAGGCGATCAGGTATTTGCCCATGTCGTGATCCTGGTGGCCGCGACGCCGGCAGCGTCGCGGCGGGGAGAGATGGCCGGTTGCGTTACAGCTCGCGATCGAATTCCTTCAACTGCTTCTCGGCCGCGTCGCGGGCGATCCCGTAACGTTCCTGGATCTTCCCGGCCAGATAGTCGCGATTGCCTTCGGCGACCGCGAGATCGTCGTCGGTCAGCTTGCCCCACTTGGCCTTCAGCTTGCCGGTGAGCTGCTTCCACTGGCCCTTGATCTTGTCCTCGTTCATCGTGTGCTCCTGTGTCGTGACGGGAAAACTGCGGAGATAACGCGCGGCAACCGCCGCGCGGGAGGTCAGGCCTTCGCCTTCAGGCCGGATGCGTCGACGTGCTTCACGCCCTTCACGGCGCGCGACACGGCGATCGCCTTCTTCACGGCGATCTTCGTCGGCAGCACGCCCGTGAGCGTGACGACGCCGTCGACCGTCTTCACGCTGATGTCGACACTCTTCATGCCGTCGGTGGCGGCCAGCTGGCTCTTCACCTTGGTCGTGATCCACGTGTCGGTCACCGGCTGGCTCGATTCGGTTTTCATGCCGTTGTCGGCCGATGCGTCCTGCGCGATCGCGTTCGTGAGCGGTGCCGCGCCGAGCAGGACAGCCGTGCTGACGGCGAGCAGCGTCGAAAGATGCGGGGTCTTCTTCATGGATGGGTTCTCCGTCGATTGGCGTGTTGAATGGGGCGTGCGAACGGCGTCGTCCGTTACCGGACGATCGGCGTGTCGTAGCCGGGCTCGCGCGGCGGGATGTCCGGGCGCGGCACGTCGGGCGGCAGCGGCACCGGCACCGGTGGATCGGTGCCGGGCGGCGGTTCGGGCGGACTGCCCGGAGGCGGTTCGGGCCGCGTCGGATCGGGTGTCTGATGCTGCTTCATCGTGCTTCTCCTCTGCGGTTGGGAAGGCAGCGCATGCGCGCCGATGCAGGACCAGCGTACCGACGCGAACGCGAGCGGGCATCGCGCAAATTCACCTGATCGGCTAGTGCGTTTGCACGGGGGGACGAGGAAGGCGGGAGGTGTGTCCGCCGACAGCAAGGCGGGGCAAACGGGCGCAGCGCATGCTTCCGGAGTCGGCGGGATGTCGCACGATGGCGGCGCGCCGTGCGAATGTACTATGACGGCTAGTGCATTCGCGCCTGTCGTGCCGATGCGCGGCAAGCGATCATCGCCCCACGCGCCGGCCGGCGCGTGCCGACCCAGCGGAACCATTCGATGAACGAACAGGTAAACGAACAGGCGCTCAAGTCGCACACCGACCGCCGCCAGCTGCACCAGATCATCGCGGGCCTCACCGAGGGCGTGATCCTGGTCGAGCCCGACCAGCGGATCGTCTGGGCGAACGAGGCCGCGCTCGCGATGCACGGCGTGACCGAACTGAAGGCGCTCGGGGCGACCGTGACCGAATACCGCGAGCGCTTCCGGCTGCGCTACCGGAACAACCATCCGGTGCGCGACGGCCACTATCCGATGGATCGCGTGATCGCCGGCGAGGAGTTCAGCGACGTGACGGTCGAAGTCGAATCGGCCGCCGACGAAACCGTGAGCTGGGTTCACCGCATCCGCAGCCTCGTGCTGACGAACGCGGCCGGCGAACCCGACTGCCTCGCGCTCGTGCTGCACGACGCAACCGAATGGGCGAGCGCCGAGGAGCGCTTCGAGCGCACCTTCAACGCGAACCCGGCGCCGGCCGTGATCTGCCGGCTCGACGATTTGCGCTACGTGAAGGTCAACCAGGGCTTTCTCGACATGACGGGCCACGCGCGCGACGACGTGCTCGGCCGCTCGGTGTACGAAGTCGACGTGCTCGAACAGGCCGAGCGGCGCGAGCTCGCGATCGAGCGGCTCGGCGAAGGCGCGACGATCCCGCAGATGGAAGCCGTGCTGAAACTCGCGGACGGCGGCACCAAGGCGGTGGTCGTCGCCGGGCAGCCGATCGACATGAACGACGAGGCGTGCATGCTGTTCACGTTCATGGATCTCGAGCCGCGCAAGCAGGCCGAGCGCGCGCTCAAGCAGAGCGAGGAACGCTTCGCGACGGCATTCCGGATGGCACCGGTCGCGACCGCGATCGTCACGGCCGAGCGCTTCGAATTGCTCGACGTGAACGGCGCATTCGCCGCGATGACGGGCCATGCGCAGGACGACCTGCTCGGCAAGTCCGCGGACGAGATCGGGCTGTGGGCCGAGCGCGGCGCGTGGCAGCGCATTGAAGGCCGGCTTGCGCGCGACGGCAACGTACGCAACGCCGACGTGCAGATTCGCACGCGCGAGGGCGACGTGCGCGATTGCGTCGTGTCGGCCGATCCGGTCGCGATTCACGGCCGCGACTGCCTGCTCGTCGCGCTGCTCGACATCAGCGATCGCAAGCGCACCGAGATGGAACTCGTTTATGCGATCGAGACCGCGATGCAGGATGCGTCGTGGTTCAGCCGCACGCTGATCGAGAAGCTCGCGAACGTGCGGCGCGCGAATGCGCCCGACGCGGGCGCGCAGTTGTCGGACCTGACCGCGCGCGAACGCGACGTGTTCGACCTGCTGTGCCACGGTCTCGCCGACAAGGAGATCGCCGGTCGCCTCGGACTCGCGCCGAACACCGTGCGCAATCACGTTGCGACGATCTACGCGAAGCTCGACGTACACAGCCGCGGCGAGGCGATCGTGTGGGCGCGCGAGCGCGGGATCGTCGGCGCGGCCGAGGCGAGCGGCGCGCGCGGCGACAAGGGCGGGTCGAAGGGCAAGGACTGACGCCGACGGTACGAATGCACCCCGCACACTGGTGCATCCGCATCTGCCGTACGCGGCGTTCGCTTGCGATCCTGTCCACTCGGCGGTGCGGCGCAGGCCGTCACATCGCCGGCTCTCCCCAACCCATCGCAGGAGACGACCATGGACAGGAATCGCATCGAAGGCAAGCTCAAGCAGGTCAAGGGTTCGGTCAAGGAAGCACTCGGCAAGGTGACGGGCGACCGCAGGACGGAAGCGGAAGGCATCGCCGAGCAGCAGGCCGGCAAGATCCAGGAAAAGGCCGGCGAGGCGGCCGATGCGATGCGCAAGCACACGGGCGCCGATCGGCACTGACCGATGACGCGGCGCCCGCCGCGGGCGTCGCGATGGCCGGCGGCCGGGCCGTCGCCGCAACGATGATGCGCGATCGGCATGACCACGGCCGGCCTTTACCCAGGCGCGCTACCACCATTCCCCATTGAAGTTCTCCACCCACGGCTCGCCGCTGCGCGGCCGAGGGTCGGCCACGAACGCGGAACTTGATGACAAATCCTCACAACATAGTTCCGATATTTCGTTTGCTGCACGGGTATTGGCTACCCACAATCCATTCACCTCTTTCGCGATGAAAGGTTCTTCGGAGACGGAATCGCGGTGATCGGCCGGCCGGTCGGGCGCAGCGAATGGCGCCCCGGCCGCGCAAGACATCACCGGCGCGCAAGAGGTCGCCGACGCGTGGCAAGCGCGTTGCACCCCGACCCACAGAAGAAGGATTGCCATGACGTTCCGCATTCGTTCGCTTTCCGGCGTTGCATTGACCGCCGCGCTCCTCGCGTTCCAGACGGGCGCGGCCCACGCGCAGGAAACGGTCGTGAAGGTCGGCGTGGCCGGCCCGCTGACGGGCGGCGGCGCCGCATACGGCAAGGACATCGAGAACGGCGTGCGCATGGCGGTCGACGAAGCGAATGCCGCGCACACGACGGTCGGCGGCAAGCCGGTGAAGTTCGTGATCGCGTCGCAGGACGACCAGAGCGATCCGCGCACCGGCGTGCAGGCCGCGCAGCAACTCGCCGACGCGCAGGTGGCCGTCGTGATCGGCCACTTCAATTCGGGCACGACGCTGCCCGCGTCGAAGATCTACGCGAAGGCCGGCATTCCGATGATCACGCCGTCGGCGACCAATCCCGACATCACGCGCGCCGGGCTCGGCACCGTGTACCGCGTGATCGCGACCGACACGCAGAACGCGGGCAACGCAGGTACGTACGCGGCGAGCGTGACGAAGGCGAAGCGCATCGCGATCATCGACGACCGCACCGCGTTTGGCCAGGGCGAAGCCGACGAATTCGAGAAGGCCGTGAAGGCGAACGGTGGCACGATCGTCGCGCGCGAATTCACGAACGACAAGGCCGTCGACTTCAGCGCGCAGCTCACGAAGATCAAGAGCACCAACGCCGATCTCGTGTTCTTCGGCGGCCTCGACGCGCAGGCCGCGATGCTCGTGAAGCGCATGCGCCAGCTCGGCATCCGCGCGCAGTTCCTCGCGGGCGGCGGCGTGATGAACGCGAACTTCATCAAGCTCGCCGGCAATGCGGCCGAAGGCGCGTCGGTGTGGGAATACGGGCAGCCGCTGTCGCGTCTCGCGAAGGGCAAGCAGTTCGAAACGAAATTCAAGCAGAAGTACGGCGTCGACATGCTCGCGTATGCGCCGTTCGCCTACGACGCGACGTGGATCGCGATCAATGCGATGCAGAAAGCGAACTCGACGAAGCCGGCCGATTTCAACGGCGCGCTGAAGGGTACGCGCTACGACGGCATCACGGGCACGATCGCGTTCACGAACACGGGCGACCTGAAGAACCCGAGCTCGACGCTCTATGAAGTGAAGAACGCCGCGTGGCAGCCCGTCACGACGAAATCGGCGGACTGAACGCAATCCGCGCGAGCGGACTTTCGCGGCGATGCGGGACGTGCTGAAATAGCCGAAGCGATCGCCGGGGCAGTCCGCCCACGCGACGCCGCGCACCACGCGGCACGAACAACCCACGGGCACGGTCGGCAGGCTGTGCCTTTTACGTGCAACTGGAGTCAGTCGTGAGTTCTCAAGTCGTCATCGTCGGCGGTGGTGTGATCGGCAGCTCGATCGCGTATTTCCTGCGCGCCACCGATCCCACGGTCGCCGTGACCGTCATCGAACGCGACCCCACCTACGCAAGATCGTCGTCGGCGCTGTCGGCTGCGTCGATTCGCCAGCAGTTCTCGACGCCGCTGTCGATCGAGATGTCGCTGTTCGGCATCGACTTCCTGCGCACGATCGGCGAGCGGCTCGAAGTGGACGGCAACCGGCCGTCGATCGACCTGCACGAAGGCGGTTACCTGTTTCTCGCGACGCCGGCCGGCGATGCGACGCTGCGCGAGAATCATGCGCTGCAGACGAGCCTCGGTGCCGATATCCGGCTGATGGACGGCGCTGCGCTGCGCGCGAAGTTTCCGTGGCTGAACGTCGACGATCTCGTGTCGGGTGCGTACGGCGTGAGCGGCGAAGGCTGGTTCGACGGCTACGGGCTCGTGCAGGCGCTGCGCAAGAAGGCGCAGGCGCTCGGCGCCCGCTACGTGCCGGCCGACGTGAAGGACGTCGTGCGCGACGGCCGCAGGATCACGCATGTCGTGACGGGCGACGGCGAGCGTTATGCGTGCGACACGGTCGTCAACGCAGCCGGTGCGTGGACGCGCACGCTGTCGTCGATGATGGGTATCGATATTCCCGTGTTCGCGCGGCGCCGCAGCATCTTCAACGTGTCGTCGCCGGCGAAGCTCACCGATTGCCCGCTGCTGATCGATCCGAGCGGCGTGTATTTCCGGCCGGAAGGGCGCACGTATATCTGCGGCACGTCACCGAGCCCCGATCGCGACCCGGACGACCTGCCGCTCGACGAAGTCGACCACGACCTGTTCGACGAGGTGATCTGGCCGACGCTCGCGAATCGCGTGCCGGAATTCGAGGCGCTGCGTGTCGAGAATTGCTGGTCCGGGTACTACGAGTACAACGTGTTCGACCACAACGCGATCATCGGTTACCACCCCGAACTCGACAACGTCGTGTTCGCGAACGGCTACAGCGGCCACGGGCTGCAGCAGGGGCCGGCGACCGGGCGTGGCGTCAGTGAACTCATTCTGGGCGGGCGTTACGACACGCTCGACCTGTCGCCGCTCGGCTGGGCGCGCGTGCTGGAAAACCGGCCGATCGTCGAAAAGAACGTCGTGTAGCGCGGCGTAACCGCCCGGAAGTGGGGTGGGCGGAATTCTCCTTGTGTCTCAAACCCATTGGCCCGACCGTGTCGGGCCTTTTTTCATTGCTCGCGGGGTGTCGCTTGCCGAGCCCGAGTGCGCCCCCTCCCTTCGGTTATCTTTCGCCCGGCTTTCCTCCTTGCCGCTTCCGAACTGATTCGCAATGCAAATGAATTATCGCGTTGTCGCCCTGACGCGATCGACGACGACGGAGTGCGCATGGCCGCCATTGTCGTGCGCGACATCCGAAGCGGGTATGAATTTCACGGGTTGCCTTCCCTTGCAATAGTCTGATATTTTTCTTACCAAATGCTGTATGCCGGAATGCGGGCAAATATTCCCGAATAAGCGCTTTGAGGAATTTATTCGGTAATTAATGCGCGTGACCAATCACCTTGATCAAAAGAGGATGGCGATCGTGACTCCGATCAGAAACGCAGCACGCGTTTGCACGATGGTGGGTGCACTGCTGGCGGCCACCGGGCTGGCCGGCATCGCGTCGGTTCAGGCCCAGACGGCGGCCGCTACGCCACTGGCTACCGGTGTCACGTCGGGCGGCGCGGCCGAGGCTCAGGTGATCGAGGCGGTTCGAGAAGGCGATATTCTGACCATCAAGGTGCGGTTCAAGCCAATCGTCGATCACAAGACAGAACCGCTTTATGGCTCGATCAGCAAAAGCGATTACGAAAACAGTTTCTATGTTCTTGCCGGCAACAAGAAACACCTGTTGCTGACGGATAGCCATAACCAGCCGCTGACCAATCCTCGCGTCATCCTCAGCGCCTCGAAGGATTCCGCCATTGCCGGCACCTGGTATGGCAAATTTCCCGCCCCGCCGAAAAACATCACCAAGGTGTCGCTGACGATCCCCAATGTCGAGACCCTCGACGGCATCAAGATCACCGATCGATAACGATGACTCGAGCGATCAAAGCGGCGCTCGCGATCGTGATGTCGATGGCGACCGCGAGCGGGGTTCTCGCGCAGGAGCCTTCCTCCACTCGCGACATCCGTGATCTCAAGCCGACGATACTGGACCTGAAGGGGTTGTCGTCCGATGCGAACGGCGCCAGCCTGGACCTGAACGCCCAGGTTGCCGGGCTCGCCGCACAGCACGATGGTCTGTCCGTGCGGCAGGACAAAACGGCCGTCAGGGTGTCGATGCTGGGCGATGTCCTGTTCGATTTCGACAAGGCCAGCATCCAGCCGTCCGCCGAGCCGACGCTTCAGGACATTCTGCGGCTCATCACGTCGATTCCCGCCGGCACGGTCGTCATCGAGGGGCATACCGACTCCAAAGGCTCCGCCTCCTATAACCGGGATCTCTCCGTTCGACGCGCCAATGCCGTGGCCGACTGGCTCACGACACACGGCGCGAAAAAATCGCGGCTGTCGGTCAAGGGCTTCGGCGGCAGCCGCCCGGTCGCGTCCAACACGCTGAAAAACGGTGCGGACAATCCGGATGGACGCAAACTGAACCGGCGCGTCGAGTTCGTCTTGCCGAACGCGGCCGGCGCGAAATAATCACGCTAACGGCCGCTCGTTTCCCCAAGGTGTCGCGTTGTCTCCGCCAGACCCATGCCTTCCGGCGTGGGCCCGCATGTTGTTCGACGTGTTAGCGCGCGCCGTAGACGGCATCGCGCAGATCGAGCGTGTACTGGCCGTTCATCCCTTCGTAGAGCGTGTTCGACAGCGACACGACGGTCAGCCCGCGTGCGCGATCGACGAACCACGAATGACCGTAGACGCCACCCCAACGCCATGTGCCGACGGATTCCGGCGACGCGGCCGCCTGCGGGTCGTGCAACACCGAAAACCCGATCCCGAAGCCCGCGCCGGGCAGGTCCGCCAATTCGAAGTCGCCGGTCTGCACGCGGCCCATCTCGTCGACCAGATCGGCAGGCAGGATGGCGCCGCCACCCGCGCGCAGTGTGTCCAGCACCGTCAGCACGTCGCCGGCCGTACCGACCATTCCGGCGCCGCCCGATGCGAACGCCTGCGCATTGAGCGCGCGCGACGGCGAGTACGTGACGCCGACGGACCCTTCGTCGATGGGTACGGCTTCGTTCTCGGCGAGCCGGTGCGGCTGCGGCGTGTCGTTGACGTAGGGTGTGGCGAGTCGTGCGGGATCGCGTGCGACGAAAGCCGTGTCGCGCACACCGAGCGGGCGGAGCACGAGCGCATCGATCGCGTCGGCGAGCGGCATGCCGCAGACGGCTTCGATCAGCGCACCGATGACGTCGATCGACAGCGAATAGTTGAAGTCGGTGCCGGGCGCGAACAGCAGCGGCACGCTTGCGATCCGGCGCAGGTTTTCGGCGAGCGTGATCGATGCGCCGTCCAGCCCGTCGGACACGCCCGCGCGCGCATAGGGGCCGTTCTCGTCGGTTTCGTGGTAGCGATAGTCGAGGCCGGCGGTATGCACGAGCAACTGACGCACCGTGATCGCGGGCACGCGGCCGTCGGGCAGCGCGGGACGGAACTCGGGCAGCCAGCGCGTCACGTCGTCGTCGAGCGACAGCTTGCGTTGTGCGACGAGCGCCATCGCGGCCGCCGAGACGATCGGCTTCGTCACCGACGCGAGGCGGAACAGCGTGTCCTCGCGCATCGGCGTGCGCGATTCGCGGTCCGCGAATCCGGCCGCGCGGCGGTAGACGAGTTCGCCGTCGCGTGAGACCAGGACCACCGCGCCGACGAGGCGCTGCGTGTCGAGCTGGCGCGACAGCACCGCATCGATGCGCTCGGCGAGCGCGGGATCGGGTGACGACTGCAGTGACGAAGCTGAAGAGGAGGTCATCGAGGATTCCGTCGTGAAGAGTCTGGTCGACATGTTATGGGCTGCCCGCCGCACGCGTCGTTAACCCTTACGCGGAACAGGGCTACGTGCGCGGCACGCGCCGGCATCGACGCGCATCGAACCGGATGGCGGACAAAATATGCCCCAATCGGCCGGCGGCGTTCGTTAGAATCTGCTTTCGTCGAGGAAATGACGCAATTGCATTGGTGCAGAGCAGTATCGAGTCGCAGGCGCTGCGCGCCCTGATTCCATCGTTCATCTTTCACCGGAGGCGAGCATGCCAGGTTTACTTCCCGATGTTGACCGCGAGGGTCTCCTCGAATATTCGGTGGTGTACACCGATCGCTCGGTCAACCACATGTCGCAGCGCTTTCAGGGTGTCATGCGCGACATTTCCGCCACGCTGAAAAAAGTCTACAACGCGAAATCGGTCGTGATCGTCCCGGGCAGCGGGACGTTCGGCATGGAAGCCGTGGCACGGCAGTTCGCGACGAACAAGAAGTGCCTCGTGATCCGCAACGGCTGGTTCAGCTTCCGCTGGTCGCAGATTTTCGACATGGGCAGCATTCCGTCCGAGACGACGGTGCTGAAGGCGCGTCCGGTCGAAGCGGGCCGGCAGGCCGCGTACGCGCCGGCGCCGATCGACGAAGTGGTCGCCGCGATCCGCGAGAACAAGCCCGACCTGGTGTTTGCGCCGCACGTCGAAACGGCTTCCGGGATGATGCTGCCTGACGGGTACCTGCGTGCGGTGGCCGATGCCGTACATGCGGTGGGCGGGATGTTCGTGCTGGATTGCATTGCGTCGGGTACCGTCTGGGTCGACATGCAGGCGAGTGGCGTCGATATCCTGATCAGCGCGCCGCAGAAGGGCTGGAGCGCGTCACCGTGTTGCGCGATGGTCATGTTGAGCCCGCTTGCGCGCGAACGCATCGATGCGACGACCAGCACCAGCTTCGCGTGCGATCTGCGCAAGTGGCTGCAGATCATGGAAGCGTACGAGGGCGGCGGGTTTGCGTATCACGCGACGATGCCTACCGACAGCCTCACGACGCTGCGCGACGTGATGAAGGAAACCGAGGCGTACGGCTTCGACAAGGTGAAGGCCGAGCAGCTTGAGCTTGGCGAACGCATTCGTGCGTTGCTGACCGAGAAAGGATTCAGGAGCGTGGCGGCGGCAGGGTTCGAGGCGCCGGGTGTCGTGGTCAGTTACACGGACGATGACGGGATTCGAACCGGGAAGAAGTTTGCGGATGTCGGGTTGCAGATCGCGGCCGGTGTGCCGCTGCAATGCGACGAGCCGGAGGACTTCAAGACGTTCCGGCTCGGGTTGTTTGGTCTCGACAAGCTGCATGATGTCGATGGCGCGGTGAAGCGGTTCTCGGATGCGTTGAACCGGATTCTTTGACGCGTTCTTTCGCAGGTGGTCGATAAACGACGCTCTTTCCATGAGCGCCGGGAGACTGGAATGCAGGTGTCCGAACGGGCACTCGCATTCCGACCTGAAGCGTGCGATCGGGCTATTATTCGCCGGTGCGCGCCGGGCATTCCCGTATCATTCGTCCGATTCGCCGGGATCGCACGACCCGGCCATCCCGCACAAGTGAAAGGACGAGCGATGAAGGGCGAACGGAGCGGCCACGGTAGCGCGATCGGGCGCAACACGACAGCGACCCCGAAGCGTGCCGGCATCGCCCCCGTTCAGAAGAGCACCGACCCGCGCGACTACCAGCGCGCGCCGGGCATCGCGGCTGTCATGCCGAAAGCGTTTCCCGACGGCTTCGTCGTCGCGGAGCACCAGCATCCGCGCGCACAACTCGTCTACACGACCACGGGCATTGCCGAAGTCTTCGCATGCCAGTCGATGTGGATGATCCCGCCTCATCGTGCACTCTGGATTCCGCCCGACCTTCCGCATGCGATGCGCGCACACGGCCTCCTCGAAATGCGAACCGCATACGTCGACCCGCATGCAACGCCGTCGGCCTACCCGAATCAACCGAGACTGGTCGACGTTTCACCGCTGCTGCGCGAACTGATCGTGCGCGCGTCGTCCCTTCCGATCGACGCGCATCCCGCCGGGCGCGACGATCTCGTCATCCAGCTCATGCTCGCTGAAATCGAGTGGTCTCCGGAGCAGCCGTTGCGGCTTCCGTCCGGCCAGGATCGGCGGCTTGCGCGCGTCTGCGATGCCATCCTGTCGAATCCGGCCGATCGACGCACGCTGACGGAATGGGCTGGTGAAGTCGGTGCGTCGAGTCGAACGTTGGCCCGGCTGTTCACCGCGGAAACCGGCTTGTCGTTCAGTCAGTGGCGACAGCAGGCCCGGATTTCAGCCGCGCGCCCGTTGCTGGCATCGGGGTGCCCGGTGATCGCCGTCGCGGCCGAACTGGGCTACGAAACGACGAGCGCATTCTCGACCGTGTTTCGCCGGTTCACCGGCATGACGCCGAGCGCCTACGCGAAACTGTCCGATTCCGCGTAGCAAACGTCTTTCCAGCACACGCGGAACCTGGCGCGTTGCACTTATCGTATCGGTCATCGAACCCACCGACCGAACGAGGCAACCCGACATGACGCGACATGACATTGAATTCCCGTCCGAATCCACGACGCTGCGAGGCTGGTTCTATGAGCCGGAGCAGCGTAGCACCGACGGGAAAGCATCTCCCGCCATCGTGATGGCGCACGGCTTTTCGGCCGTGAAAGAGCAGTATCTGGACCGCTACGCGGAGGTGTTCGCCGCCAACGGCTTTGCCGTGCTGCTCTACGATCACAAGAACTTCGGCGCAAGCGACGGATTTCCCCGTCAGGAAATCGACCCCGTGCAACAGAAGCGCGGCTATCGCGATGCGATCAGCTATCTGCAGACGCGCGCCGATGTCGATGGCGATCGCATCGGTATCTGGGGCACCAGCTACAGCGGCGGCCACGTGCTCGAAGTGGCTGCGATCGACCGGCGCGTGAAATGCGTGGTGTCGCAGGTGCCGACGATCAGCGGATACCAGTCGGGCCTGCGCCGCACGCGTTCCGATCTCGTACCGGCGATGCTGGCACGCTTCGACGACGATCGCCGGCAGCGCTTCGCGGGTGGCCCGCCGGCCATGTTGCCGGCCGTCAGTGCCGACTCCTCTGTTGCCTGTGCGATGGCCGGCGTGGACGCGTACCGGTTCTTCACCGAATCGGCCGCGCAGTTTGCGCCGAACTGGCGCAATGAAGTGACGTTACGCAGTGCAGAACTGTCCCGCGAGAACGAACCGGGCCAGTACGTCGACCGCATTTCGCCGACTCCACTGCTGATGATCGTCGCCGACCAGGACGTGCTGACACCGACCGACCTTTGTCTCAAGGCGTGGGAAAACGCGCTGCAACCGAAGCGATTGCTCCAGATCAAGGGCGGCCATTTCACGCCGTATATCGAGCACTTCGACGCAACCAGTCGGGCGGCAGTGGAATGGTTTACGCAGCATCTGGGCGGCGTGCGCTGACCTGAACCCGCGCTTGTTGGCGCTATGCGTGCCGCTTCGGGTTCCACGCCTTGTGGACGAACTCGAGGCGATTGCCGTCGAAGTCGGCGACGTTGGCCGCATAGTAGCCAGGGGCGAAATAGGTGCGATCCGCCGGTTTCCCCTCGTCGATGCCGCCGGCCTTGATGGCGGCTGCATAGGCTGCGTCGACCAGTTCGTTGGTGTCGCAGACGATCCCGAGGTATAGCCCCGTCTCGCCGGGCTTGCGCTGGCGGAGCCAGATACTCGATCCGACCGCGTTGCCCTTGCCGTACACGTCGTCGCCCAGGCCGTAGAGATCGGGGACGCCCTCGGGGCCTGACGCGGAGTCGTAGTTGGCGAAGATGTGCCAGCCCAGCGGTTTCAAGGCTTCGGCGTAGAAGGCCAGCGACTTGTCGATGTCGGTGACGGAGAGGTAGACGTGGTCGATCATTGAGCCGCCTTCTTCGATGTGGGTGCGGAGGGTTGGGGCATCACGCCATTGGACGATAGCAAACCCGGCGATGCGCTGCATACCTTCGGCGCTGCGGAAGCCGGTCGCACGGTAACGCGGGCTCCCGAACGACGTGTCGCAGCCTGGCGCCGACGACACCGGCCGATGCTTCGTCATATGAGGTAATAGCTGTAATCCCGCATGAAATCTTCTTTCCGATGACTCCGGCTAGACTGGTTTCACCTTGTCCCCCCCAAGGTGTTGTGTGACCTCCGCTCGGCCCGCGCTATTCAGCGTGGGCCAACTTTTTCGAGCGGGTGTCGTCAGCGGTCGAACGATCGCCAGCCGGACGCGCATTGGAGGAAACCTAGCGTGACAGTACACCCGACTGCCCGGGATGCCGGTGCGCTCGCGCGCTTCGTCGCGTTGCGTGTCGCGACGGTGGCCGCCGCGATGTTCATCGCTCCGGCAGCGTTCGCCCAGGCCAGTGCGCCCGTTACCAGCAGTGTGTTTGTGCACCCGCCGTATGACACCGGCAACAGCGCGATCAACGAGAATTTCCAGTACATCACCCATCCGCCGATGCGGCCGGTCGCGGCGAGTGAGCCTGCGGTCGCGCGTGGCGCGCACCGAGGCCGTCGCGGGCAAGCGGGCAGCACGAATGCTGCGGGCGCAACGAGTGGCGGATCGAACAGCGGGGCGGCCATTCCTCTGCCGCAAATGCCGGCGGACGGATCGTCTGCTGCGCCCGTGTCGCAATAGCACCGTCGCTCCGAATCCTTTCAGGCAAGCAGGGTGATCGACATGCGATCGTCAGGTATCGCCCGGATCTCGACAACGTCACGTCGCACGGCGTGTCTACCCGGTGAGGGGTGAGCGGGATTCTCCTTGTGTCTCGCTCGTTGGCCCGACGCTGTCGGGCCTTTTTTGTTGGCGAGCGGAAGGTGTACGGTCGCCGGCTGTGTGTGGCACCATCGCGGTGGTCTCGACATCACACCCGGGTGCAGGCCAGCCCATCTATCCGAGGGGATCTCATGTTTGACCACGTCAAATTCGGAGTCAGCGACTTTGCCGCCAGCAAAGCGTTTTACCTCAAGGCGCTCGCACCGATCGGTGCAGTGACGGTGGGCGAGGGCGAGCCTTCTTACGGGATCGAGATCAGTCCGCCCGGCAAGCCTTCGTTGTGTCTGTTCCAGACGGCCGAGAAACCGGCGCATCTCCACATCGCGTTCGTGGCCGACAATCGGCAGCAAGTCGATGCGTTCCATCGCGCGGCGCTGGAGGCGGGCGGGAAGGACAACGGCGCGCCCGGGCTGCGGCCGCATTATCACGCGAACTACTACGCGGCGTTCGTCATCGGGCCGGATGGGCACAATATCGAGGTGGTGTGTCATCAGGCGGAGGGGTGATCCTTCGGCGGCGGACGGATGTGTTCGAAGGCCTGCGTCAGGTGTGCACAGGGGGCGACCGGGATGAGTGACATCGCCATCGATTTGCCTTTTTATATCGTCGCGATCTTGATCGGCGCCGACTACTGGCCCGTGATGCTGTTTGTCGGCGCGGCCGGATTGTATTTCTCGGCGACCCGTTTGCGCGGTGGTTGGCGTGTTGTCTGTATCGTCGTTTCGCTATTGTTCGCCGCCGAAGCCTGCTTTGGGATCTATGGTCGCTTTGTCGGGTTTTAATTGCCTTGAGAGCGGGTGCGCTACACTCGGTCTGCGTTCGGTGCTACGCGGCGCCGGCTAGCGGCGGAGACGATACCAATACATTTCGGGGCGGGCGGCCATCGGCCTCCCGAAAATACGATGCCAATCGGCAAATTGAAGGCCATGCCGGCGTTTCACACGGACGCGCCGCCGCAGATCCGTCATGCCATCGCACTCTTCACGATTGTCTGGCTCATCGAAGCCGGATTTGCAGTCTGGCTTCAGATGCTGGGTGTCAGTCAAATTGGCGCGGTGCCCGTGGAAAAGGCAACGCTTATGCGTCAGGGTGCCGCCATGATCGCCGTGGTTCAGGGATTCTGGCTGTTCCTGAACGCCAGCCTGATCATAGGCCTTTGCCAACGACAAAAGCTGGCACGCACGCTGGAACTGGTACTCACGATTGTCACGACGCTGGCCTTCATCGTGGTCGCGCTCCCGTTCAGGATGAACCTGATCGAAGTGTCCTTTTTCGCCAATGCGATTGCGACCGTGCTCATTTATTCTGGCCCGTGTTCGCGTTGGTTCCAGGGTACGACTTCGTAAGAGCGTCACGATTGCTATTGCGAATGCGGCTTGGCGAGATGAAAACTGTCGTGCCACGCCGCGAAGACTCAACGGAAAGACGAGCGATGAATTCGAAAATCATCCGCAGGGCCACGGCAGACGACGTGCCGGCGCTCACGCAGATCCGGAACGATGCACACGCAAAGAAAGTCGCGCATGGCGATTATGTGTGGGGCAACGCGGGCGACGGCTTCTCCGAGCGGTGGGTACGAAACAATGTCGCCGAGAAAGCGGTGTATGTCGTCGAACAGGATGGCACGTTGATCGGAACGTTCGCGCTCGGTTTCGACGACGACAACCACTGGGGGCCTCAAGCACCGATCGCCGGGTACGTGCATGGGCTATGTGTGCGGCAAGGTTTCAACGGGCTGGGGATCGGCAGCTTCGTGCTCGACTGGTGTGCCCGCGAGGTGAGCGGCTCGAACCGGCGTTTCGTTCGACTCGACTGCGACGCTGAAAACACGAAGCTTTGCGCTTACTACGAATCGCTTGGTTTTGTCCGCGTTGGATTGAAGTCGGACGGCCGTGACTGGTCGTTGTACGAGAGGCCGGCCGATCAACTGTCGACTGGATCATCGACGGGTTGCTCGCAGGCGTCTCGTCAATCGAAGTGAACCCAGCAATGATTTTCGGCACAAGCCTGCCGAATCATCGTCAATCCGCGTCATTCAAATAAATCAGAGAGGGTGGTGTATGCGCAGGACCGGCAAGACGCTCGCGGTGATCTTGAGCTTTGCAGTCGTCGGCATCGCTGATGCTCAGGCAGCCCCCGGCGAATCCGCATTCCCGCGCTACACGCAAGTGGAAGGCAAGCTCGACAGCGACGGGCTCCCGCTGTCCGGTGTGAAGCTCTGCGTGCTTCCCGACCATGCACCGTGCTTCGAGATGCCGCCGGCGCCGCTTCCCCATGCTTCCAGGGAGCTTTACCAGTTCGGCCTGGATCCGAAGTCCGAGCGGTTGCCGATCGCGTCGGGCGGCTCGTGGGTGTTCTTCTCGGGGATGTTCTCGGGCGGCGGCAGCGGGATGCTGGAGCGCGTGGCCGTCCTGCGTGTCGGCGCGAACGGCAAGATCGAGAACCTGATGCCGAAAGTCACCCAGACGGAGATGGCCGACCGAGCGATGTGGAAGCTGCCGGATGTGTCGCCGTATCCGCTGTTTGTCCGGGCGGACTATATCTGGGAGAAGGACGAGGATCATTTCGGCAAGCATTTCTTCGAAGTCGACGCGTGGGTGTTCGATCCCGCCGCCAATCAATACTCGAAGCGCTTCTCCTACCGCACGGCGAAGCGCTACGACCGCGGCGAGGGCTCGGACCACGTGCTGACCGCCGAGCGCGCGGAAATCCTGCGCCGCCTTGCCGCGAGCAAATAGCCGCTTATCGCTGCATTTCCCCGTACGTCTCCTTGCACACCGCACGCAGCGCCTCGACGAGCAGATCGCGCGCGGGCGAACGCGAATCGGCGGAGCGCGTAAACAGCGCAATCGGCGGAAGTGTCCACACGAGCGAGTAAGGCACGATCGCCACGCCGGCGATCCGCACCAGTTCTTCCGCGATATCGGCCGGCACGATCGACACGGCCTCGTCGCTCGACGCGATCATTTCGCCGATCAGTTTCGACGAGTAGCTTTCGACGATCGGCACGGGCGGCGCGATGCCGGCCGACAGGAACAGGTCGGTCACCTGTTCGCGCATCGGCGTATGCGGCGCGCCGAGAATCCAGTCGAGCGCGTGCAGCTTGTGCCAGTCCAGCGGCGTGCGCGCGAGCTTGGCCGCAAGACGCCGGCTCGCGATCATGCGCGGCTGCTGCTGGTACAGCACTTCGAACGAAACCTGCCCCAGATCGATCGCCGACGACGCGCGCCCGATCACGATGTCGACGCTGTGATCCCTGAGCTGCAGCAGCAGCTGATCGCTGGTGCCTTCGTGAATCGTCACGGTCAGCCGCCGCTCCATCCGGGATTGCAACCGCTTCAGCGCGGCCGACAGCATCTGGCCGGAGATGAACGGAATCACGCCGATATGCAGATGCGCCGCGTGCCCGGCGGCGACGGCCTCCATCTCGCGGGCGAGGTGGTCGAGATCCTTGATCATCGCCTTCGCCCGCTCGAGCACGACCGCGCCGAGCGCGGTGGGCCGCATGCCGCGCGACGATCGCTCGAACAGCGGCGTGCCGAACATGCTCTCCAGCTCGGACAGCGCATTCGTCACGGCCGGCTGGCTGCTGGCCATGTGCTCGGCGACGCGCGTCAGCGACCCGTGCTGCTGGATCTGCAGCAACAGCACCAGATGCCGAATCTTCAGACGAGCGCCCAGCCGCCTGACCACGTCATTCGCGTCGAAATTCATTGACTGGTCATGTATTCATCATGAAAAAGTGATGGGCCGATATTAAAACAGAATCATCGCGTTATGGCGGATCCCTAGAATCACCTTCATGGATCGCGCCGGGACTGGCCTGGCGCCCACGCCGGGACCCAAAACATGAAACAGACAGAGACACAGCAGCAGGCCGCGTTCGACTATCACGAGTTTCCGACCCCCGGGAAAATCTCGGTCGTGGCGAGCAAGCCGCTGGTGACCCAGCGCGATCTGGCGCTGGCCTACACGCCCGGCGTGGCGAGCGTGTGCGAGGCGATCGCCGCCGATCCGCTGCAGGCGCACCGCTTCACGAGCCGCGGCAACCTGGTCGGCGTGATCACGAACGGCACCGCGGTGCTCGGCCTGGGCAACATCGGCCCGCTCGCCTCGAAGCCGGTCATGGAAGGCAAGGCCGTGCTGTTCAAGAAGTTCGCCGGGATCGACGTGTTCGACATCGAGATCAACGAGACCGACCCGGACAAGCTGGTCGACATCATCGCCGGCCTCGAACCCACGTTCGGCGGCATCAACCTCGAGGACATCAAGGCGCCGGAATGCTTCGCGGTCGAGCAGAAGCTGCGCGAACGCATGAAGATTCCCGTCTTCCACGACGATCAGCACGGCACGGCCATTACCGTTTCCGCCGCGTTCATCAACGGGCTGAAGGTCGTCGGGAAGTCGATCAAGGAGGTGAAGGTCGTGACGTCGGGCGCCGGTGCGGCCGCGCTGGCGTGCCTGGACCTGCTGGTCGACCTCGGGCTGCCGGTCGAAAACGTCTGGGTGACCGACATCGAAGGCGTCGTCTATCGCGGCCGTACCACGCTGATGGACCCGGCCAAGTCGCGCTTCGCGCAGGAAACCGATGCGCGCAAGCTCGCCGAAGTGATCGGCGGCGCGGATGTGTTCCTGGGGCTGTCGGTCGGCGGCATTCTCACGGCCGAGATGCTGAAGGCGATGGCGGCGCGTCCGCTGATTCTCGCGCTCGCCAACCCGACGCCGGAAATCTTCCCGGAACTGGCGCACGAGACGCGCGACGACGTCGTCATCGCGACGGGCCGCTCGGACTACCCGAACCAGGTCAACAACGTGCTGTGCTTCCCGTACATTTTCCGGGGCGCGCTGGATGTGGGCGCGACGACGATCACGCGCGAAATGGAAATCGCCGCGGTTCACGCGATCGCGGGGCTGGCCGAGGAAGAGCAGAACGAAGTCGTCGCGGCGGCCTACGGTGCGTACGACGTGTCGTTCGGCGCGCAATACCTGATTCCGAAGCCGTTCGACCCGCGCCTGATCGTGCGTATCGCGCCGGCCGTCGCCAAGGCGGCGATGGAGGGCGGTGTGGCGACGCGTCCACTCGCGAATCTCGACGCGTATGTCGAGCAGCTGCAGCAGTTCGTCTATCACTCGGGCGCGTTCATGAAGCCGCTGTTCGCGACCGCGCGTCAGCTCGTGCGTGACGGCGGCAAGGCGCGGATCGTGTTCACCGAAGGCGAAGACGAGCGTGTGCTGCGTGCGGTGCAGGTGATCGTCGACGAGAAGCTCGCTCGCCCGATTCTGGTCGGGCGTCCGGAAGTGCTGCTGGCGCGCATCGAGCGGTTCGGCCTGCGCCTGCGACTTGGTCAGGATGTCGAAGTGACCAATCCGGAGTACGACGAGCGCTTCCCGCAGTACTGGACGAAGTATTGGGAACTGCGCTGCCGCGACGGTATCTCGAAGGAAATGGCACGCGTGGAAATGCGCCGCCGCCTGACGCTGATCGGCGCGATGATGGTGCAGCTCGGCGATGCTGACGGGATGATCTGCGGGACGGTGGGCGAGTATCACAATCACCTGCGGTTCGTGGATGAGGTGATCGGCAAGAAGCCGGGAGCGTCGACCTACGCGGCGATGAACATCCTGCTGCTCGATCAGCGGACGGTCGCGCTGGTGGATACGCACGTCAACGACAACCCCGATGCGGAGCAGATCGCGGAATTCACGATCGCTGCCGCGCGGCAGATGGAATGGCTGAATCTGACGCCGAAGGTTGCGCTGCTGTCGCGGTCGAATTTCGGGTCAGGGAGTGCGGCTTCGGGCGTGAAGATGCGTCGGGCGCTGGAGATCGTGCGGGAGCAGGCGCCGGATATCGAGGCGGACGGCGAGATGCATGGCGACTGCGCGCTGGATGAAGGACTGCGGGCGAAGCTGCTGCCGATGTCGCCGTTGAAGGGGGCGGCGAATTTGCTGGTGTGTCCGAATGTGGATGCGGGGAATATTGCCTATAACCTGCTCAAGACCGAGGCGGGGAGCAATGTGGCGGTGGGGCCGTTCCTGTTGGGCGTTAATGCTCCCGTGAACATTCTTACTTCGAGTGCGACCGTGCGGCGGATCGTGAATATGGCCGCGTTGACGGTGATTGAGGCGAATCGGGGTGTGGGTGGTTGATTGATTCTTAGGGGAGGGCGGCTACGGCCGCCCCAGCCACTTTTGATTGATTTATGTACGGCGAATTCACTTTCGCCGGCTGTACGGATCTGTCGTATGATCGCTTGGCACCCAATGCGCTGCCACCAATTTCCAGGTTTCGGAAATCACACTCGACAAGTGACAGTGAATCTCCATCGAATCATCGCATAGCGAGTCAGTGATACCCATGCCGCAATCAGCAGATATTGATCGCGCCGATTCCGGCGCGTCATCTGGCGCGATCAAACTCGCGATAACCACCTTCTTCGGATTGTGGCTTCCATGGATCGGATTCGCATACTGGTATGCGCAGGTCGGGGGGTATCACAGCGGAATCTTCGTCGCCGGTACGATGGGTTTCCTCGGATTCATGGTGGCCACGTGGGTCGTCACGCCACTCTTTACGCTGATCTATGTCATCTATGCAAAGCGCGCGGCGCTTCGCAGCAAATACGACCAGGCAATGTTCGCAGTTGAATGCTTGACGCTCCTCGTGATGTGGACGTCGATTGCAGCGCCATTCCTTGGTCGATAAATTGGGCATGCGAACGGTCGAGGCTTTTGACCGGTTCATTATGGTGATCTCGATCAGCGTGCTATTTGATGCGAAGGAACATGCCCGCTTTCTCGGGAAGTACTGACGGCTGGAAGCCAAAGCGTTCGTAGAACTTCGGCGTCCCATGATCCGCCATCAGACTGACGTACGCGGTCGGCGGTGCGTTCTCGTGAATGTAGCCCATGAGTGCCCGCATGATCAGACCGCCCACGCCCTTCTTCTGGTGAGCCGGCAATACCGCAATATCCACGATCTCGAAGAAGCAACCCCCGTCGCCGATAATCCTGCCGATCCCGACCGGGGCACTGCCCGAGTACGCTACAACGCTAAAGAGTCCGTTCTTCAACCCGATCGTTGCGGCTTGCTCCGACTTTCGGCTTAACCCGGCGGCAAGGCGGATCTCGATGTATGTCGATACGGATGGTACTTCTTGATGGACGACGTAATCCATGTGAACCCTTCAAATTGGTCGTGTCGGCCGAGGGGCAGTGCTCGTTGAGAGTCGCCGGGTCAGACAGCTTGGTTGAAGAATGGCATGCGTGCCCGCATCCAGTCCGATGTCGACGGCCTGAACGCGGCCGCCGAACGCGTATACGCGCAGCCCGTCCGTTGCCTGCAATACGGCCCGATTGCCACGTTTCGATCGGCTAGCCGTCAATGGAATCGATCGTGGTTGGGTCAGACGGTGGAAGCGGATGCATTGTGAGGCAACACCGCGTCGAGCACCGGCGGATGCGTGACCATGAACTTCAGGTCGACGTCCGATTCACGCAGTTTCGCGGCATCGGGAATCGGGCGGCGTGTTTCGTCGGACGACGCGAAGAGCGATTCGAACGCGCGGGCGGCATCGAGCAGTGCGAGATCGCCACGGAAAGCGCCGATCATCTGCAGCCCAAACGGCATGCCCCGATGATCGACTCCGCACGGCAGCGACAACGCCGGATTCGTCGCGAGCGTCACGACATACGTGAGCGACAGCCAGCGATAGTAGTTCTCCAGTTCGACGCCATTCACCGATTTCAGATACGGCTGCGTCCACGGGAACGGCGAAACAGGCGTCGTTGGCGAAAGAATCACGTCATAACGGTCGAACAGTGTCTGGAAGTGGCGAAACAGTCGCGTCTGGTCGCCGTGTGCACGCACGCAATCCGCAAGACCGAGACCGATGCCCATTTCATAGTTCGCGCGCGGATTCGGGCCAAGCGAATCAGGGTTGGTCTCATACGCCTTTTGAAGGCCAGCGACGAACGCCTCCGCGCGAAGTACGTCGAAGCAGCGATGCGCCCCCTCGAAGCCCACTTCGATCGGCTCGCATACGGCCACCTCGCGACGGATAAACTCGATCTTGCGTCGGAACGTGGCACGGATGTCGTCGTCCACTTCGCACACGCCGAAGTCTTCCGTGTAACCGATGCGCAGTTTCGACACATCCGTGGGCGAGCGGCCGTCCATCGTCGGATTCATCGCGAAGGGATAGCCGAGCGGATCGCCGCCCGACAGGCCGACAGTCGCCGCGAGTTGCAGCCACGTGTCGTCGACGGTGCGCCCCATCGGCCCAACCACCGCAATCGGCGTCCAGCCGAGCGGCTTTCGATCGCTCGGCACGAGTCCCGGCGACGTGCGCATTCCGACCACGCCGCACTTCGCTGCGGGAATGCGCAGTGAGCCGCCGGTGTCGGAACCGCTGGCCAGCGGCACCATGTCGAGCGCAAGCGCTACCGCAGAGCCACCCGACGAACCGCCCGCGTTCAGGCGTGGATCGAACGGATTGCCCGTCGCGCCCCACACGGGATTGAAGCTGTTCGCCCCCGCGCCCATTTCCGGCACGTTGGTCTTGCCGACGACAATCGCGCCCGCCGCGCGCAGCCGACGCACCAGCGTGTTGTCGTGGGCCGGTACGTTCGCGCGATAGATCGGCGAGCCATAGGTGGTCAGAAGATCTTTGGTCTCTTCGAGATCCTTGATGCCGATCGGCAAGCCGTGCAAAGAACCTACGGCATCGCCGCGCGCGAGCGCGCTATCGGCAGCACTGGCTTCGATGCGCGCACGTTCGAAGCTCGTCGCCGTGATGGCGTTGACATACGGATTGAGTGTTTCGATACGCGCGATGCAGGCTTCGAGCAATTCGACGGCGGAGATTTCACGTGCCTGCAATAGCGAGCGCAGTGCGACGGCACTATGACGTGTGAGTTCGTAACGGTCGTCCACCAGGTAGTCCTTCAAGCGACAATGCAAGAGTTCGCTCAATGTAGACGACGTGAAAAACGATCGCCAGTGATGTTTATCGAACGGTCAGTTCACTTTTGCTCAACCCGCGAGGGCAGGGACAGTTCGCCGCTGAGCCGCTCGATAAACGCTTGCAGCAGAGGCGGTAGCGCGCGCCGCGCGAGGGTTTGAATTTCGATGGCGCGTTCGCCGGTGGCGAGTTCCGGAACGGGCAACGCAACGAGTTCCCCGGACGCCAGGCGCGGGCGAACGAACAGTTCGCCGCTGAACGTAATGGCGTCGCTCGCGAGTACGAACCCCAGGAGCGTTTCGAGCGTCGCGCTGCGGAGCACGCTCGTGCATGCGACTCCTTCGCGGCTGCAATAGATATCGATCAGCTTGTGCAGCGTCGAATGCACACCCGGCAATGCGAGCGGATACGCAAGCAACTCACGAAACGAAACCAGTGCAGACTGCGCGAGCGGATGAGATGACGCAACGATCGCGAACACGGGAGAGGGCGCTGAAAACGCGACGTGAATATCTTTCGCTGGGCCGAAACTGAACGTGAGGCCAACATCGCATTCGGCTTCGCGCACGCGCTGTGTGACGTCGGCGGCCGCATCGACGACGACTTCGAACGATGCGGGTGCGACGGTGCGGCGGAAGTCCGCCATCGCGCGCGGCAGGAAGGTGGAGGCGAATCCTTCCGTGCAGGCAATGCGGATCGTGCGTTCGGTTTCACCGCGAAGCGCGTCGATCTCCAGCGAAATCTGTTCGGCGTCGAGTTGCGAGCGACGCGCGTAGGCGGCGAGCATTTCGCCCGCTTTGCTCGGGACCATGCCGCGCGATTGCCGTACAAAAAGCTGCGCGCCGAGTTCGCTTTCGAGCCGGGCGATCTGGCGGCTCACGGCGGATGGCACGACGTTCAGCCGGTTGGCGGCATCGGCGATGGAGCCGGTGTTGACGACTTCGAGGAAGTAACGGACGGCGGCTTCCTGAAGAATGCGGGCGCTCATGATGGATCGACGGGACGCAGGGTTTCCCATGATAGCGCCTATCCGGCTGGCAAAGCGATCAGGCCTCCTCGGCGGTGACAAGGCGTGCTCCACCCTCGGGCGACAGTCGTATCGACAGACTGATGAGGACCGCGAACGCCGTCGCCACGATCAGGAAGCCGAATACCGTGTCGTAGTTGCCCGTGATCGAAACCAGCAGGCCAATGACGGCGGGCGCGACAAATCCTGCGACCTGTCCGCCGAAATTGACCATGCCAGCGCCGGTGCCGATGAGCTTTTGAGGCAGGAATTTGACCGGAAGCGCGAAGACACCCGCAAGCACGAACGACTTGAAGAAGTAGACGATCGACTGATACGCGATTACGCCCGTCACCGTTTCCGCGGTGTACATCTCGTAGAGAAAGAAGCCGGAAATCGCGCAGCACGCGGCCATCAGCCACTTCTCGCGGCCGTCGAACCAGCGTGAGAGAATCCAGCCGCCCAGCGCTGTCGATACGCTCGCTGCGACGAAGGGCAGTGGCGTGAGCATGCCGACCGCCTTGAGGTCGAGATGGCGCTCGGTCAGAAGATACGCGGGCATCCATGCATCGAGTCCCTTGTTGACGATGCCCATGCAGAACCATGTGAGCAGAATCTTCCACATGATCGGCATCTTGAGGAGTGCGCGCGTTGCCGCGCCGTCGATGCGTGCAGAACGGCCTGCCGAATCGCGTTTCCTGTGCGTGTCCTTTACCGCGATCAGATAGAGGAGCGCGAACACGAGACCCGCGCCGCCCGCGACGACGAATGCATGACGCCAGCCGAGATAGAGGATGAGCGGCGCGATAATCAGTGGTGCGATGAAGCTGCCGACATAGTTGGACGACATCAGGAACGCCGACATCTTCGGGCGATCCTCCCGTGCACACGATTCGGTCACGCCCTTCACTGCAGCACCGGGATAACCGCCTTCGCCGAGACCGAAGATGAAGCGGATCGCGATCAGCGAAGCAAGCGACCATGCGAGACCGGTCATCAACGTGAACAAGGACCAGAACGCGACAGATGCGACGATGACCTTTTTGCTCCCCCAGCGATCCGCTATCCATCCGCCGGGAATCTGCATGGCCGCGTAGCCAATATAGAACGTGCTCATGACGGCACCCTGGACCGCAGTGCCGACTTGGAACTCCTTGCCGATGGCAACGAGCGAAAGCGCGATCGCCGAGCGATCGATGTAGGAGATGCAAAAGCCGAGGTAGAGCAGCGCGAATACCGCAAGGCCGGCACGTCTGCCTTTATTGGGGTCGATCATGGTGGACATCTGCCGATAGAGGGAAGATCGGGCCCGCGTCGGTGATGCCGAGCAGTCCCACCGCGACTAGTCGAATTGATCCTAAGTAGCCGCAAATGGGCCGACAAGTGACATATTCAGATCTCTCCGTTCGCGAAAACGCACCTGAGAAGCGGGGCAAAGGGGGAGAGAGAAGGGAAGTCCACGGCAACAAAAAGCGTGGGCCGCTGGGGCGGCAACCCATGCGCCCCGCTGACTACGACCGACTCACCCAAGGAGTCGGAAATGGCTGACGCCGATAATTGGTCAGTCCCAAGAACCGCGAACCGGTGAACAGGAGTATCACGTTCGAGCGGGCCCTGCGCAGCACAGGGGTTGTTCCCAAGCGCGGCTGGCCTTGCCTGCCGTGGATGCTTGCCATCGATCTGGATTGACAGCGCATACCCGTAACCTGCCCCCCCATTTAATGACCAAACCGCAAGACCTAGTGCATAGATATCGTTTGCCGAGCCCTTAATGACTATCGACAATCGTGGCTCGAATTCACCGCCGTGGCGCCAGAAGCACCCCGGCGGCAGGCATTTGGCGGCTATCCCGGCCGTCCGCGCCCTCCAGCTCACGACGACATGTACGCGTTCACTCCCTCATTCCAGAATCCCGCCGGCTCGCCGATTCGCGAGTTGTTCAAGTACCTGTCCGAACCGGGCATGATTTCCTTCGCGGGCGGCTACCCGGCCAGCGACCTGTTCGATGTCGACGGCCTGAACGCGGCCGCCGAACGCGCGTACGCGCAACCCGTGCGCTGCCTGCAATACGGCCCGACCGACGGCCTCGCCGAACTGAAGCAGCAACTGATCGCGCTGATGGCGCGTCGCGGCGTCGCGTGCACGGCAGCCGAACTGCTCGTCACGACGGGCTCGCAGCAGGGCCTCGACCTGCTGCTGCGCGTGATGGTGTCGCCCGGCGACGTCGTGCTGACCGAACAGCCGGCCTACCCGGCCACGCTGCAGGCGATGCGTCTGCAGCAGGCGCGCATCGTGACGATTCCCGTCGACGGAGAAGGGCTCGACGTCGACCGTCTTGCCGAGCAACTCGCATCCGGCGCGATCGCGCAACCGAAGCTGCTTTACACCGTTCCGACCTTCGCGAACCCCACGGGCGCGACGCTCACGCGCGAACGCCGGCTGAAGCTGCTGCGTCTCGCGGTGCAATACCGTTTCCTGATCATCGAGGACGATCCGTACGGCGACCTGCGTTTCGCGGGCGAAGCCGTGCCGTCGATGCTCGCGCTGGCCGGTGAAGTGGACGGCGCGCGCGACTGGATCGTGCATTTCGCGAGCCTGTCGAAGATCGTCGCGCCGGGGCTGCGCGTGGGCTGGACGATCGCGCCGGCCGAGATCGCGCGGCGCTGCGTGATCGCGAAGCAGACGGTCGACTTGTGCAGCGCGCCGTGGACGCAGGCCGCCGCCGCCGAATACCTGGCCGACGGCGCGCTCGAACGCCACCTGCCGCGCATCACGGCCGCGTACCAGCGCAAATGCGACGCGATGTGCGACGCGCTGCGCGACGGGTTCGGCGATGCGATCGAATTCCATCGTCCCGCAGGCGGGATGTTCGTGTGGGCGCGGATCGGCGCGGTGTCGTCGGACGTGCTGCTGCAACAGGCGATCGCCAACAAGATCGTGTTCGTACCCGGCAAGGCGTTCTTCGCGGACAACGTCGACGCAGCGTCGCTGCGCCTGTCGTTCGCCGCGCCGGACGTCGATGCGATCCGGGAAGGCGTCGCGCGCCTCGTGCGCGCGTATGGAGCGGCGCTGGCCGCGTGAGGAGACATCAACGTGAATATCACCGTCAACGAAACGGCATCGATGGGCGCAGTGTCGGGCGCAGGCGATAATCGGCCGGCAAAGCATCGCTCGTCGCAGATCAGCGCCGGGCCGCAGTATGTGGCCGACGTGCTCGGCCGCTTCGGCGCGGAGCCGGCGACCGATGCCGGCGATGCCGCGCCGGTCGTGCTCGGCTATAACTGATCGGCTCGAGCGCGGCGGCCCGCGTCGCACGCGAGTCGTCGCCCGAACAAACGGTTAAGCTTGTGCGATCGACACACTGACGATCGCCGCCGCCTCATGTCCGACTCGACCTCCGAATCGCTCGCGCAAACGTACGACCGCGTCTGGTCTTGCCTCGAATCCGGCGTGAGCATGAAGCGCTCGCCGTTCACGATGCTGCAGGCGGCTACGCTCGGCCTCGACGGCGCGCCGAAGGTTCGGACGATCGTATTGCGTCAGGTGAGCCGTGCCGATCGCGTGCTGTCGTTTCATACCGATGCGCGCTCGGAGAAAGTCGCGGAGTTGCGCCGCGATCCGCGCATCTCGATCGTCGCCAACGATCTCGACGCGCTCGTGCAGATTCGCGCGGAAGGCGTTGCGTCGATCTGCGAAGACGAAGCGCAGCGGCGTGCGATCTGGGAATCGAGCCGTCCGCATACGCTGCTGCTGTATCGGGCGCCGTTGCCGCCCGGCACGGTGATCAACTCACCGGAAGAAGCGCATCTCGACAACACCGCGCCAACCGGCGACGGCTACGAAAACTTCTGTCTGATCCACATGACGGTCACGCGCATCGACTGGCTCGAACTCGCGCGTGCAGGGCATCGCCGGGCGGTGTTCGATCTGAACGGCGCAAGCGGCTACGCAGCGCGCTGGATCGCCCCCTGACGCTGACGCAGGACGTTCAAGGCTTTCAAGGCGTTCAAGGCCGTCCGTCCGCCACCGCCTGCCCGGTCATCCACTCGCGCATCACCGCGATCGCATCGTCGTCGCGCCGCTCGGCCGGATACACGAGATAGAACCCCATCGACAGCGGAAACGCGAAATCGAACGGCTTGCACAGCCGGCCGGCGGCGATGTCGCGCTCGACGAGCGGATCGGTCGCGAGCGCGATGCCCTGGCCGGCGACGGCCGCATCGATCGCGAGCGAGGTCTGGTTGAAGCGCAGCCCCTTGTGCGGATCGATATCGACGGGCTCCGGCATCGCTGCAAGGAACTCGGGCCACAGGTCGTGCGCGTCGTGCAGCAGCACCTGACCGGCCAGCGCACGCGGTGAAGCCGGCGCGGCCAGCACGGTCGGGCTGCACACGGCACACACATCGAGCGGAAACAGCGCATGCGCGACGAGATGCTTGCCGAACGGCGGTTTGCCGTAACGAATCGCGAGATCGACGCCGTCGTGGCGGAACGTCGCGATCTGCGGATCGGCGATCACGCGCACGTCGTAGTCGGGATGGGCTTCGGTGAAGTGCGCGAGCCGCGGGATCAGCCACTTCGACGCGAATGACGGTGTCGTGCTGATCGTCAGCGCCGCGCGCCGCTTCACGAGTTTGTCGGTCGCGTCGGCGATCGCGTGCAGCGCGCGCTGCACGTCGGAGAAATACGCGGCGCCGTCGTGCGTGAGCGCAAGGCCGCGCGGCAGGCGCTCGAACAGCTTCAGGCCGAGCACGTCCTCGAGGTGGCGCACCTGCTGCGCGACGGCGCCCTGCGTGACGCCGATCTCGTCGGCCGCGGCGCGGAAATTCAGGTGCCGCGCGGACACTTCGAACGCACGAAGCGCATTCAGCGGCGGCAGGCGGGAAGGGCGTGGCGGCATCGTCAGGCTGTAGAAAAACTATCGGCTGGCGGCAGAAATACTGGTTCGACAGTCGGATGTGATGCGCCTACATTACCACCATGGCGCGCCGAATGGCGGCTGCGCGGCGGCATAACCGGAACGAGGAGCAAATCGTGACTGTAGAAAAAGTAGCGTTGATCACGGCGGCGGGCAAGGGCATGGGCGCGGCGATCGCGCGCGAACTGGCGGCGACGGGCTATCGCGTCGCGCTGATGTCGCCGTCGGGCAGCGCGGTGGCGCTCGGCGAGGAACTGGGCGGCTTCGGCATCGAAGGCTCGGTGACGGAAGAAGCCGATATCGACAGGCTCGTCCAGGAAACGGTCGCGCGCTACGGCCGGATCGACGCGGTCGTGAACAACACCGGCCATCCGCCGAAGGGCGATCTGCTGGCGATCACCGACGACAACTGGCACGCGGGGCTCGACCTGATCCTGCTGAACGTGGTGCGCGTGATGCGCCGCGTGACGCCGATCTTCCAGAAGCAGGGCGGCGGCGCGGTGGTCAACATCTCGAGCTTCGCGGCGGACGCGCCCGAGCAGCCGATGCCGGTGTCGTCGACGCTGCGCGCGGCGCTGAGCGCGTGGACGCGCCTGTACGCGGAACGCTATGCGGCCGAGAACATCCGGATGAACGCGGTGCTGCCGGGCTTCATCGACAGCTGGCCGGAAACCCCGGAGATCGTCGCGCGCATTCCAGCCGGCCGTTTCGGCAAGACCGGCGAGATCGCGAAGACGGTCGCGTTCCTGCTGTCGGACGGCGCGGGCTACATCACCGGGCAGAACATTCGCGTCGACGGCGCGATCGTCAAGGCGCTCTGAGCGTGGCACCGGCGAGCGGGCGGCGGTGCGCGCCGCTCGCCGCGCAGCAACTACAAACGCGTACAAATCAGACAAATCCGGGATACATCAGACCTTTCAAATGGGCGACGCCGCGTGACGAGGGCGCGCCGGATTGAAAGCCTGGGCGCGATCCCGCGCGCGGCATGTTCACTTTCCACTTCACGAAAGGAGATGCCGAACGATGTCTTCCACACCGTTTTCCCCGATGCGTCGCCACCTGCTGGCCACTTCCGTGGCCGCCGGGGTCTCGGCGATGTTGCCCACCGCGCTGCATGCCGCAACCGGCGCGAGCGGCATACGTCCGTTCACCGCACACATTCCCGATGAAGCCGTCGCCGACCTGCGCCGCCGCATCGCCGCGACGCGCTGGCCGGGCCGCGAGACCGTCGCCGACGAATCGCAAGGCGTGCGGCTCGCGCGCATGCAGGCGCTGCTGCGCTACTGGGGCACCGACTACGACTGGCGCAAGGGCGAGGCGCGCCTGAACGGTTTCCCGATGTTCATCACGGAAATCGACGGGCTCGACATTCACTTCATCCATGTGCGTTCGCGGCACGAGAACGCGATGCCGATGATCATGACGCACGGCTGGCCCGGTTCGATCTTCGAGCTGCTGAAGGCGATCGGCCCGCTGACCGACCCGACCGCGCATGGCGCGAGCGCGGACGATGCGTTCCACGTCGTCGTGCCGTCGTTGCCGGGCTTCGGCTTCTCGGGCCGGCCGACGAAAACCGGCTGGGGCTCCGACCACATCGCGCGTGCGTGGGGCGAGCTGATGGCGCGGCTCGGTTATACGCGCTTCGTGTCGCAGGGCGGCGACTGCGGCTCGGTGATCTCGCACCGGATGGCGATGCAGCGCGTGCAGGGGCTGGCCGGGATTCACGTGAACATGCCGGCGACGGTGCCGCCGGACATCGCGACGCTGCTCGCGACGGATTCGCCCGCGCCGGCTTCGCTGTCGCCGAAGGAGAAGGCCGCGTACGAGAAGCTCGCGACGTTCTATCGCGACAACTGCGGCTACTCGGCGATGATGGTCACGCGTCCGCAGACGGTCGGTTATGCGCTCGCCGATTCACCGTCCGGGCAGGCCGCGTGGATGTACGACAAGATCTCGCAGTGGACATACAGCGGCGGCGTGCCGGAGCGCTCGATTCCGCGCGACGAGATTCTCGACGACATTTCGCTCTACTGGCTGACGAATACGGCGACGTCGGCCGCGCAGATCTACTGGGAGGATCACTCGAACAACTTCAACGCGGTGGATATCGCGTTGCCTGCCGCGATCACGGTGTTTCCGGGGGAGATCTATCAAGCGCCGCGCAGTTGGGCCGAGCGCAGTTATCGCAACCTGATCTACTTCAACGAAGTCGACAAGGGCGGGCACTTCGCGGCGTGGGAGGAGCCGGAATTGTTTGCGCGTGAGGTGCGGGCGGGGTTCAGGCCGTTGCGGCGCGCGTAAGCGGGGCAGGTGCAGTGAATGCGGGCCGGTGGTTGTACGGCCCGCGTTAGTTTCTACGCGACCGCACTCAACGACTGCGCGAACCGCTTGTCCGCGAGATACGCGACGTTGAACCGGCAATACTTCGACGGACGGTCCGCCTGCGGCGAAAACACCGCACCCGGCGCGAGGATCACACCGCGCTCGAGCATCGCCTGCGCGAGCTGCATCGAATCGGGCCAGCCGGGCAGCGCGGCCCACAGATACAGGTTCTGGTCGCAGGGCCGATAGACCTCCGCACCGAGACGGCCGAGCGCATCGAGCGCGGTGCCGGTCGCACGCCGCAGTTTCTCCTGTAGATGATTCGTATGCCTGAGAAAGTGTCCGTCGCTGACGATCGCGTCGAGCGTGCGTTCGCAGTATTCGGAGCTGCTGACGTGCGTCAGCATCTTCACGTCGGCGAGATCGCTGGCAAGCGCGGCATTGCACGCAAGGAAACCGACCCGCAGCGCAGCCGACACCGACTTCGAGAAACTGCCGATATAGATCGTCCGGCGCAACTGGTCGAGCGTCGCGATGCGCGTGAGCGAGCGCGGCCGCAGGTCGGCGAGTGCGTCGTCCTCGACGATGATCAGATCGTGCGCGTCGGCGAGCTGCAAGATGCGGTGCGCCTTGGCCGCGCTCGTATCGGTCGCGGTCGGGTTGTGCCCGACCGATTGCGTGAAGAACAGCCTCGGCCGGTATTCGGCGATCAGTTCGGCCAGTTTAGCGACGTCGGGGCCGTCGATTTCGCGCGGCACGCCGACGATATTCGCGCCGCTCAGCTTCAGCTTGCCGAACAGCGGGTAGTAACCGGGATCGTCGACGAGCACGGTGTCGCCGGGGCGCACGAAGTAGCGCAGCACGAGGTCCATCGCCTGGTTTGCGCCATGCGTGAGCACGATCTGCGCGGGCGGCGCCTCGATCTCGTAGCCGGCGAGCTTCTGCTGCAGCGACTGGCGCAGCGGCAGGTAGCCGAAGCGGCTGCCGTAGCGGAACAGCGACGCGGCGCTCGTGCGCATGATGCGCTGCTGGTACTGGTTCAGCCGCGTTTCCTCGAGCCACTCGATCGGCGGGAAACCTTCGCCGAGATTGAGCACGTCGGGCTTCACGTGCAGCTGCTCGCGCATCAGCCACACGATGTCCATCGCGCGGTCGAGCGAACTCGGCTCGTCGATCTCGGGTGCGGCCGCGGCGCGCCGCGTGACGAAGAAGCCGGAGCCGCGGCGCGGCTCGATCAGGCCGTCGGCCGCGAGCATCTCGAACGCGCTGATCACGGTGTTCTTCGAGCAGCCGGACGCCTCAGCGTATTCCCTGATGGAAGGCAGCTTCGCGCCGGCCGGCAACACGCCTTCCTCGATCTGTCTGGCGAGATTGTCCGCCATCGCGCCAGACAGGCTGGCTTTTGCACGCTGTTTCATCGGAATGTTCCGTCGGGCGGGTCCACTGTCATGGGTACGGTTGGGTGACTGTCTGCGCGTTCTGTACCTTTTCATTGGGTACAGCGTGACTATTATTCGGCTATCCGCTGCCCGCCGCAAGCGCCGACGGGCAACACCGCCACCCCGAAACAGCAGACCCATCATGCCGACCGATTCCGCCTTGCCGAACTTCCGCTCACTCACGCCCGAGCAACGCCTGTCCCACCTGTCCCGCGCCGTCGGGCTCGACGATGCCGAGCATGCGCTGCTCGCGAAACCCGGCGCGCTGCCGCTCGATACCGCGAACGGGATGATCGAGAACGTGATCGGCACGTTCGAGCTGCCGATGGCCGTGGCCGGTTACTTCCGGATCAACGACCGTGACGTGATCGTGCCGATGGCCGTCGAGGAGCCGTCGATCGTTGCGGCCGCCTCGTACATGGCGAAACTGTCCCGCGCGGCCGGCGGCTTCCGCACGTCGAGCAGCGGCCCGCTGATGCGCGCGCAGGTGCAGGTGATCGGCGTCGACGATCCGTACGGCGCGCGGCTCGCGATCCTGCGGCACGCGGCCGAGCTGATCGCCCTCGCGAACAGCCGCGACAAGGTGCTCGTCGGTCTCGGCGGCGGCTGCCGCGACATCGAGGTCCATGTGTTCCCCGACACGCCGCGCGGCGCGATGGTCGTCGCGCACCTGATCGTCGACGTGCGCGACGCGATGGGCGCGAACACGGTCAACACGATGGCCGAAACCGTCGCGACGCGGATCGAAGCGATTACCGGGGGCCAGGTACGGTTGCGGATACTGTCCAACCTGGCGGATCTCCGGTTGGCACGTGCAGAGGTACGGTACTCGGCCGCCACGCTCGCGACCGACGCCTATTCCGGCGAAGACGTGATCGACCGCGTGATCGACGCGTACGTGTTCGCGGCCACCGACCCGTACCGCGCGGCGACACACAACAAGGGCATCATGAACGGCATCGATCCGGTCGTGGTCGCGACCGGCAACGACTGGCGCGCGGTCGAGGCCGGCGCGCATGCGTACGCGAGCCGCAGCGGTCGTTATACGTCGCTGACCACGTGGGAGAAGGCCGCCAATGGCGATCTCGTCGGCACGATCGAGATGCCGATGCCGGTCGGGCTCGTCGGCGGCGCGACGAAGACGCATCCGCTCGCGCGTCTCGCGCTGAAGATCATGAACGTGACATCCGCGCAGGAACTCGGCGAAATTGCGGTCGCGGTCGGGCTTGCGCAAAATCTCGGTGCGCTGCGTGCGCTCGCGACCGAGGGCATCCAGCGTGGCCACATGGCGCTGCATGCGCGGAACATCGCCGTCGCGGCGGGTGCGACCGGCGCGGACATCGAACGGATCGCGCAGCAGATGGTCGCGGCGAAAGACGTGCGCACCGACTTCGCGGTCGAGTTGCTCGCGGGCCGCATCGGCGGCTGACGCGCGGACTGCGCGCCGCGCGAACCGTGCGGCGTGCAGCGCGCCACGCCGGCCAGACCGGCGACATATCAATCCAGGAGGAGACACATGGAACAGACCGGTTCAAGCGCGGTCGCAACCGCGCCGGATCGCGCGCGGCCGTTGGCCGGCGCCGAAGCGGCGGCCTCGACGCTCGTCGAGGTGTGGGGCGACACGGTGGCGACGAAACATCTTGCGTGGTCGGTGCTGCTCGGCATCGCGATCAGCCTCGGCGCGTTCGAGATCGGCCGCGTCGTGCTCGCATCGTTCGTCCACGACGTGGCGATTGCGCGTGCCTACGCAATGCTGATCGGCCTCGGCGGCTGCCTGCTGGCCGGCACGATCTGCGCGGTGCTGTTCAAGCCGAAGCGCACCGTGATCGAACACGCAGCCGGCGGTGCCGAGCGCGACGAGGCGCTCCGGCAGCTCGCCGAAGCATCGGGCGGGCTGGGCTCGACGAGCGACCTGTCGGCCAGCGCGCGTGCCGAGATGGAGGAGCTCGGGCTGCTCGACCTGTTCGCGTCATACGACGCATCGTCCGGGCGCGCACGCGCGGGAGGCCGCTGATGGACGCGCTGCTGCATGCGCTGCCGGCCGCGTTCGCGATGGGGCTGCTCGGCGCGATCGTGTTCTCCGGCATCGGGTTGATCTCCGGCACCGACGAAACGACGACGATCGCGCCGCTGACGTTGCTCGTCGCGCTGCTCGGCGTGCCGCCCGCCGGCGTCTTCACGTTCTTCCTCGCGGGCGCGGTGGCCAAGCACATCACGCATTCGATCCCGACCGCGCTGCTCGGCATTCCCGGCGACACGATGGCCGCGCCGCTGCTGCAGCAGGCAACGCTGCTGCGTGCGCTCGGCGTGCCGCACATCGCGCTGCGCAAGATGATCTCGGGTGCGATCGTCGCCGCGTTCGTCGCGCTGCCGCTCGCGGTGCTGTTCGCATCGCTGCTCGCGCCGTTTGGCGCAGCGATCGCGAAGGCCGCGCCGTGGGTGTTCCTCGCGGCGGCCGTCGGCATTGCGTACTTCTCGGCGGGGCGCTGGGCGTCGGTGCTGCTGCTCGTGCCGTTCGTGATGCTGGTGGTCGGGCTGCAGGCGCTGACGGGCCACTACGGCGTGAAGCTGAGCGTCAGCTACTTCCTCGGGATCGCGATCGGGCCGCTGGTGGCCGACCTGTTCTCGATCCTGTCGCCGGCCGAGCGGCGGCGCATGCGCCGCGACGGGCCGTCGACGTTCGTGCTCGCCCCCGACGTGAAAAGCTGGCGCGGCTATTTCCCGAATCCGCTGAAGGTGCTCGACCGCGAGCAGGTCGCGTGGACGGTCGGCACGGCCGCCGTGTCGAGCGCGACCTTCGTGTTCAGCCCGGTCGCGATGACGGTGCTGATGGGCGAGATCGTCGGCGCGCGCGTGCGTCACGCTTATCAGCGCCTGACGACGGTGATCGCCGCGCGTAACGGCGTGACGGAGGCGACCTACATCGCCGAGGCGCTGATTCCGCTGATTGCGTTCGGGTTGCCGCTGAGCCCGGTGGCGGCCGGCCCGGCCGCGCCGCTGTTCAATGCGCCGCCGCGCTTCACGGTCGATGCGGCGAGCGGGCAGATCCACAACCTGCATACGTTGATGAGCTGGCCCGAGTTCCTCGGTTACGGGCTGCTGTCGATCCTGCTGGCCGCGCTGATCGCGTATCCGCTCGCGATGCACCATGCGCACCGTGCGGCGTCGTTCGTCGCGCGCAAGCTGAGCCACGAGGCGATCATCGCGACCTTCGCGGGGCTGATCGTCGTGATCGGCGTCTGGGAAGGGCAGTTGCTGGGGCTCGCCGTGATCGTGACGATCGGCCTGTTCGGCGGGATGCTGTCGCGCCTGTTCGCGTTCAACACGGGCGTGCAGTTCATGGGCTACTACGTCGCGGTGCTCAGTGTGCCCGCGATCGCCAAGCTGTTCTGACATATCGGCGCACGGGCGCCGCGTGTGCCGCGCGGCCGCCCGAAAACGTCGTCTCTCGCGTGATTTTTGAATCGCCGTGTGTCGTGTTCGCACACGGATACGTTGAGATACAAAGCCTCCGGATGGTTCGGATATAAAACCGGTGAAGCGATTCACACGGCGGCGCGGTGCCATGCGCCGCCGCTGCGAACGGCGACACCTGATTGCCCGCACGTGCCGCGGGCCCTTTCCTTAGCGATCGACAATGGAGAACGAGTCATGCCTGATACCGTGAACACCCGCCGCCGCCTGATCCTGGGCACGACGCTGGCGAGCCTGAGCCTCGCCGACCTCGGGTTCAGCGCGCTGGCGCGTGCGCAGTCCGCCCCCGATGCATCGACCGGGAAGCGTGCAGCCGGCGTGGCGTCGCTGGGCACGATCCACCAGATCGACGCAGGCGTGCTCAGCGTCGGATATGCGGATCTCGGGCCGAAGAAGGGCCCCGTGGTGTTCCTGCTGCACGGCTGGCCGTACGACATCTACAGCTACGCAGAAGTCGCGCCGCTGCTCGTCAAGGCGGGCTATCGCGTGATCGTGCCGTACCTGCGCGGCTACGGCTCGACGACGTTCCGCTCGGCCGACACGGTGCGCAACGGCCAGCAGGCCGTGACGGCCGTCGACATCGTCGCGCTGATGGATGCGCTGAAAATCGACAGTGCCGTGTTCGGCGGCTACGACTGGGGTGCGCGCACGGCCGACATCATCGCGGCGCTGTGGCCGCAGCGCGTGAAGGCGCTGGTGTCGGTAAGCGGCTACCTGATCGGCAGCCAGGAGGCGAATCGCAAGCCGCTGCCGCCGCAGGCCGAATTCCAGTGGTGGTACCAGTTCTACTTCACGACCGAGCGCGGCGAACTCGGCTATGCGGCGAACCGCGATGCGTTCAACAAGCTGATCTGGCAACTCGCGTCGCCGAAGTGGCAGTTCTCCGACGAAACCTATGCGCGCTCGGCCGCGTCGTTCCAGAACCCCGATCACGTGGCCGTCGTGATCCACAACTATCGCTGGCGCCTCGGGCTCGCGAAGGGCGAAGCGCAATACGACGACATCGAGCGGCGTCTTGCGGCCGGCCCGGCGATCACGGTGCCGACCATCACGATGGAAGGCGACGCGAACGGCGCGCCGCATCCGGAACCGGCCGCGTACGCGAAGAAATTCACCGGCAAGTACCAGCACCGGACGATCACCGGCGGCATCGGCCACAACCTGCCGCAGGAAGCGCCGCAGGCGTTTGCCGATGCGATCCTGCAAGTGGAGCATCTCTGATGCGGGCTGCTGGCATGGGGGTATTGCAGCGCGGCGCGCGCCGCGTGCTCGTCGCGGGCGTGCTGCTGGGCGGCGCGCTGTCGGCGAGCGGGCCGGTCGCGTTCGCGGAGCAACCGAAGCCGGACGCGGCAGCATCGCCGATCTACGGCGTGACGATCCCACCTGGCTACCGGAAGTGGGAAATGGTCGCGCCGGCAGAAGAGGCCGCGCCGCTCGACGAACTGCGCGTGGTGCTCGGCAATCCCGTTGCGATCCGCGCGCTCGAACAGGCGACGCTGCCGTTTCCGGACGGCACGATCCTCGTGAAGCTCGCGTACAAGCGCAAGCAGTCCGACGAGTTCGCGTCGGCGACGGTGCCCGGCAAGCCGACGACCGTGCAGGTGATGGTGAAGGATTCGCGGCGTTATGCATCGACGGGCGGCTGGGGCTTCGGGCGCTTCATCAACGGCGTGCCGGCCGATACCGGCCAGCATAAGACGTGCTTTGCGTGTCACCAGGCACTGGTGAAGAACCACGACTACGTGTTCACGCGGCTTGCGCCGTGACGGCGCGTGGGCGCGGCGAAGCCAGCGGACGCGTGCCCCGCGAGGCACGCTGTTCATTGCCGCCCCATCATCCGTGGTGAATGGCGCGCGACTGCGCGCCCCATGACCTTGCTCGTGCCGGCTCCGGCTCCGGCTCCGGCTCCGGCTCCGGCTCCGGCTCCGGCTCCGGCTCCGGATTCGATCCGGCTGCCGTGTGGGGAACGTCGCCTACCCGCGCGATTCCCGTATTGTGACCATTGCCGTGCGTGACGCGGCGACGCGATCCCGGTCGAACGGCTCGCGCCTCCGAGTCATCTGCGTCACCACGAATAGCCCTGCATTCCGTATTTGGTGTCGTGCCGGCGTCCCCACCACGGCAGGTAGGCATTGTTCCCGCCACGCGCGCGGAACCAATCCTTGTCCGGATCGATCGGCGTGAGCGTCGACGGCGGCCTGACGACGACCGCGACGGGATGCGCCGGGTCGGTCGTGCCGGCGACCAATGCGTTACCGCCGAAGTGATTGATCCGGCCGATCGCCAGCGCAACGTCGGTCAATGCGCTGCCGGTTCCCATGTCACCGAGCAGGGCTGCCGTGTTGAATGTCTGTTGCCGGTGATCGTATTCCGGGAGCGTTTCCGTCAGGGTCTGCGTGAGTGCGACGAGACGTGACGAGGCTGCGTCACTGCCTTTCCCTGCGTCGTGCACGATGTACGTGAGATCCGGGACCGCGATGCCGGCATTGCGCGCTGCCTCGCCGATGGTGGCTTTCCACGCCTGCACGATCCGCGTCGTGCCGACCTTCGGCGAAAACGCTTGCGTGTTACCGGTGGCGGCCTTGCCGATCCAGGCGAGCGGTTCGCGCTGCGTATCGAAGTTCGGGCCGGCGAGAAACAGCACGACGAGGTTCTCGTTGATCTGCGCGTCGACCGGCGGAAAATTCGGCGCGTCCCAGTTCACCACCCACACGGTCTTGTCTGGATTGTCCCGCAAGTAGTCCAACGCCTTGTTCAGCGCCGTGAAGCCGGCGTTCGCGCCGCCTTGCGTGAGTTGCACGTCAGGCAGCGTGTCGCGGCTCCACATCGTCGGGAAATACCGATTGCCGATCGAAAACGTCTTTCGAATCGAGTTTTGCAAATAGCTCTGCGAGTCGTCAGCCTCGAGTCGATCCGGGATCGCAAGCTCGACGCGAATGCCTGCCAATTCCCGCCAATCCTTCTTGTTGTCGGGATTCACCGTGTAGAAGTATTTTGGATTTGAGGCATAGCGCGAGAGAAGCAGCAGAGGAAACCTGTACATGTACTTGTGGTAGAAGCCCTTGAACGTCTCCTGGCCTTCGTTTCCATACGCGATACCCGCTACCGATTGCAGCGTGGTAAATATCTTCGGTTCGGTGCGGACCATATCGTCATTCTTGTTTGGCGCGGCGAGCCCCTGCGTCCACAACAATTGCCATTCGGTCGGGTAGTCCTTCCGGTGCAACGGATTCATCCAGATCAGGCCGACAACCTGCGCGACGAACGGCTTCGCCGATGCTTCATCTTCAAGCGCCGTATTCCCTGCAGGCTCCAGGGCAGGCGCGGCTTGTGCAGGACGCGTCATGGCCGTGAGAAACAGGAATACCATCAGCGCAGCCAAGGCGGGTACGACAACGAATCGTTTCATCCAATCTCCAATGTCCAGATGGGCCGGGTAGGGTTGTTCGACGTGCGTCATCAGCGAGGCCATGAGTACGGCGACGACGGGCCATACCGAAATGGCGACGGCGACACGTCGCGGCCATGTTGCGATCAGTGCCTTCAAAACGCACCTCCGACCTTCAGATAAAACTCCCCTTCACGTTCATCGACAATCGCGTCGGGTATATTTCCTTCACCGTTTTCCACATGCACCCATTCCTGTATCGGTAGATCGTCAAGTTTGCCGCGCGAGAAATAGTCGAAGTACTTCTCTCTCGGATTGCCGTCGGGGATGCCTTCCTTCATCCGCCAATCCGCCTCCATGCGCAACGATCTGAGTTGCTGCTCCGTTAGATGGCAGAGGCCCACAGCCACATCGTAAGCAAGCGCCTTTTCTGCGTGATCGGGGTTGGTCATCGTCGTAGAGTGGTTAGTCGGGTTATTGGTGGCCCCGCGATCGAGCCAATCGACAATTTGCTTGTCGCGCCATTCCTTGTAGCCGTCTGGCATCTCGCTTTTACCGTCCTCGCCTATCACGTGACCGTCGCCATCGAGCCATTCGGTGTTCAGCGTGCGACGCGCTTCCATCCGCATCAACGCACGGTCTTCGTAACGCTGCCCGGCCTCGGTTTTTGCCGTACCTTGGGCGACGCTATCCTGGTTTTTTGCCTCGTACTGGTCGTACGGATCATCGGCCCGCTTGTCTGCATCGGTCTTGCTCGCGTCACGCCATGCGGCCGGAGGATCGTTGCCTTCGTTGAAGTCGCTTATCGCGTCGCCGTCTTTCGTTTCGATCGGGTTGCCGAATCGCAACGCCTTGGGCGGGAAGGTTTCGTCGAGGGTCGGGGCGTCCGCCACAACCGTCCAGCCTGCCGGCGGGTCGGCGTTCACACGGAGCATGTTCAATGCCGAACTGATCCCGGTCACGACGAACATGAACGGCGCAGTGGCAAGCGTGGCCGCCATTCCCCAAACGCTTTCGTTCCCCTTGAGCGCGCCGACGAGACTGAATTTGGCGGGGGGTGACGGCGGATACCAGAATCCCGGCGTCTTCCCTTTCTGGATACGCCGCCAGTCATCTTCCCAATACCGATAGGGCTGCTGCACGCCGACGTCGAAGCCGGATGCGAACACGCGCTGCGTCAGGATGCCGGACGCGCCGATATCGTCGAGTTCGTGCTTGCCGATGCCGCGCCAGCCGATGCCTTGAACCGTCACCGCCGAAATCACCTGGTCGTGCGGACAGCAATACGCCGTGACGCGGCCATACGTCGATCGATTCAGGCCGTGCCGGTCGCGATCTTGTTGCGCTGCATATGACCTGTTGCTCGTCGGCGATACCCGCTCGTTCGCCATGTCTTCGTCGATCTTGCCTGCCGGCAGTTCATGCGCTTTGCGAGCTTCGACGATCGACAGAAACTTGCCGAATGTCATCGTGCGCGCGGCGTAGGTCTGTCGCCCGCGCCGGCCGTCGGCGTCTTTCGTCGCGCGCTGCGACCATGTGTCCATGAACGTATCGGAGCTGTTCGGACCGTCTGCACGCGCGAAACTGTACGGGGCATTCGCCAGCACGTAGGCGTCCGCCACGCAATGGCCCTTGCGCCCCCACGGATCCTCGACATCGGGCAATGCGTCGCCGAAGAACGCCGCCGTCAGACCGACGATGTTGCCCTGGCTGTGACATACGACCGTAATGGGTACGTTGGCCTGCATCCGGCGGATCGACTCGATCAGCCTGGCCAGTCGCAACGCAGCGAGCACGCCATAGGAGCGGGGCGGCGCGCGATACAGCGGCCGATTGGTCGGGTTGATGCCTTGCACGGTGATCCATCCGGCTGCCCGGTCGTCGAGGCCACCGTGCCAAAGATCGGGCAGGCTCGAACAGCCGTTCGTGAACGGACCGCCGCCCCAATAGTCCTGCTCGTTCAGAAAGATCTTGTCGCCGTATTCCTTCAGTTCCGCCGCGGTCGCCCGATAGCCCCAACGGAAATGAATCACCGGTGAAAACGACGGATCGGGCTTGATGTAGTTGCCGGACCAAAGCATCGGATTGAGAAACCCATCGGGCGTCACGCTCTCCGTGTACTTCGCGGGCGTCATTTGTCCCGCGTCGATGCCGCGATACTTCAATTGATCGTCAAGGCGACCGAGCCGGCGATTCAGGCCTTTGCACAGCCCGTCCTCCGATGCTTCGAACCATTCTCCCTCGGAGTTCACCCCATGCACGAAGATCACGATACCGGGCAGGGGCATCTGCTTGACACAGATGAGCCGCGTGTCTTTTGCGAACATCGTCACACCCTTGACGCGGCCCACGACGATGGGTGGCGGTGCCGGCCGCGATGTGGTTGCGTCCGGCGTAGCGGCCGGTGCCGCGGGTTCGTCGGTGCGCACATCCGCCGCCGGTCGCGGATCGAGAAGTGAATCGGTCATCCATACTCCTGAGCAGACATTCAACGCTCAACCGTTATCGGACTTATACGAAACAAACAGATAAGTGTCCGAAGTAATCTGGAACGGAGAGCGGCGTCGAGCATAACGAAATGGCGCGTGTGCGAAATGCCGATGCCGGGAAAATGCGCTCAGGGGCGATGGCGACGAACGGAAATTGTCAGAATGTGTTTCGTGACGGAGATCAGGCGTGCGACTCCATCACCGAAACAGGTCGGCCGAAGCGAGCAGTCTCTCAATCCGTTGAGGTTGTCAGGCCCGTTATCCGCCGGCGCCGCCGTACGACGCACTTGCACACGGTGTCGCGTCCTTATCCGGGAGCGATCGAGTCGCTATCGTCCGTACTTGCGTGGCGAATCCGGCGAGTTTGTATCGCACTGTATCTAGCGCTGCTCCGGAAACATCGGATTGCACCGAGACCACGCTTCGGAAACATGGCAGATACGTGGGCGGGTTCTACTGTCGACATGCAGGAAACGTTCGATGCCAGACGATCTGGATCGAATGCCGAATGATCGACTGACCTACTTCGTTCAAGGAGAACGCTCATGAAAGCCGCTCGAATCCTCGCCGTTGCCGTCCTCGCCGTCGCTCCCGTTTTGTCGTTCGCCGATACCGGCCACGGCCTCACGCGTGCCGACGTGCGAGCCGAACTCGTCCGCCTCGAACAGGCCGGCTACAACCCGGCGCGCAGCGAACCGCACTACCCGGAAGACATCATCGCTGCGTTGCAGGTTGCGCGTTCCGACCAGAACGGCCCGTCGAAGTCGCAAGGCGACAACGTGGCCGATGCGTCGACGCCCGCCGGTCATCGCGACGCGACGCAATCGCGCTCCGCACGGAACGCGGCCGACGACCTGTACGCGCATTCGTGATCGAGTGCCGCGCCTGTTGCATGCAGGCGCGGCCTTCGGTGCAGCACTTCATTTGAACAACACGACAGAGAAAGGAGCATGACGATGGCCGGTTTGATGAAACGCGTTCTGGTGTCCGCCGCGGTGATCGGCGGACTGTTCGGTGCGGTCGCGGCGCAGGCTGCGCCGACGGCAGACCTGAAGGGCACGAACGTCGTGCTCGTGCACGGTGCGTTCGCTGACGGGTCGAGCTGGAACCGCGTGATTCCGCTGCTCGAGGCGCGCGGGCTGCACGTGGTGTCGGTGCAGAATCCGCTGAGCTCGCTCGCCGACGATGCGGCCGCGACGAAGCGCGCGATCGACGAGCAGAAGGGGCCGGTCGTGCTGGTCGGCCATTCATGGGCCGGCGTCGTGATCAGCGATGCGGGCAACGACGACAAGGTGAAGTCGCTCGTGTACGTCGCGGCGTTCGCGCCCGACAACGGCCAGTCGATCGCCGATGTCACGCAAGGGCTGCCGGCGCCGGCCTGGGCCGGCGAACTGCGCAAGGATGCAGGCGGTTTCGCCCGTCTGTCGGACAAGGCGATCGCGCAGGATTTCGCGCCGGACCTGCCGCCCGCGCAACAGCGCATCGTTGCCGCGACCCAGGGGCCGTGGTATAGCGGTTGCATCTCGGAGAAGGTCGCGCAGGCCGCGTGGCATGCGAAGCCGTCGACGTTCGTCGTCGCGACGCAGGACAAGATGATCGATCCGGCGCTGCAGGAAACGATGGCGAAGCGGATCGGTGCGACGGTTGCGCGCGTGAACGGCAGCCATGTCGCGATGCTGAGCCAGCCGAAGGCCGTGGCCGACGCGATCATCGCGGCCGCCGAACGCGCGAAGCAGGATACGCAGTGAGTGAACGCGGTGCCGTGCTTTCGTGAGGAAGCGCGGCGCCGTGAGCGTTTGTGATGTCTTTCCACGAGGAGAAGTCATGACCGAACTCTGGCAACTTTCAGCAACCGAACTCGCGAAACGCGTGCGTCAGCGTGAAGTGTCCGCGCGCGAAGTAGCGGACGCCGTGCTCGATCGTCTCGATGCAGTGAATCCGGCGATCAATGCGGTGGTCGAACACCGCCCCGACGACGTGCGACGGCAGGCCGACGAAGTCGATCGCGCGCTCGCGCGTGGCGACGATCCGGGGCCGCTCGCAGGCGTGCCCGTCACCGTGAAGATCAACATCGATCAGGCGGGATTTGCGACGACCAACGGCACGCGCCTGCAGGAAAACCTGATCGCCCAGGCCGACAGCCCGGTGGTCGCCAATATCCGGAAGGCTGGCGGAATCCTGCTGGGCCGCACCAATTCGCCGACGTTCGCATTGCGCTGGTTCACGTCGAATCTCGTGCATGGCCACACACGCAATCCGCGCAACATGTCGCTGACGCCGGGCGGATCGAGCGGCGGTGCGGCGGCCGCGGTGGCGGCCGGGATCGGCCCGCTGGCGGTCGGCACCGACATCGGCGGCTCGGTGCGCTACCCGGCTTATGCGTGTGGCGTGCACGGGATCCGGCCGTCGCTCGGCCGCGTGCCGGCGTTCAATGCGTCGTCGCCCGAGCGTGCGATCGGCGCGCAGCTGATGTCGACGGCGGGGCCGATCGCGCGCACGATCGACGATCTGTCGCTCGCGCTGCGTGCGTTCTCCGCGCCGGACCCGCGCGATCCATGGAACGTGGCCGTGCCGTTCGACGGGCGCGAAGTGCCGAAACGAGCGGCGCTGTGCGTGCGCCCGCGCGGCCTCGAGGTCGTGCCCGAAGTGGAAGCCGCGTTGCGCGATGCCGCCCGCCGGTTGGTCGATGCGGGCTGGACCGTCGACGAGATCGACGACACGCCGCCGATGCGCGAAGCCGCGTTGTTGCAGGAGCAGCTATGGCTCGGCGACGGGTTCGATGCGCTGGCGAATTCGGTCGAGCAGGACGGCGATCCGGGCGCGGCAGCGGTGATTGCCGCGGTGCGCGGCAAGGTGCGCGACCTGCCGGCCGACGTGATCAGCCGGGCGCTGGTCCGGCGCACGACGCTGACGCGGCAATGGCGGCTGTTTCTCGATGAATATCCGGTGTTGCTGCTGCCCGTTTCGTCGGAACTGCCGTTCGCCGACGATCTTGACCGTCAGGGGCCGGACGGCTTCGAGCGCGTATGGGAAGCGCAACTCACGTTGCGCGCGCTGCCCGCGATGGGGTTGCCGGGGCTGGCCGTCACGACGTCGCTCGTGAACGGCGTGCCGGTGGGCGTGCAGGTGGTGGCCACGCATCATCGCGAGGATCTGTGTCTGCTCGCCGGGCGCGACATCGAAGCGCGTGGCGTGCCGATCGTGCCGGTCGATCCGCTGTCGTGATGGTCTGATGGGCGCATGCATCGGCGATGCATGTGCCATTCGCACCTGCCAGTCGTTCCATTTCGGATTCCATGACAACGCGGCGCGCGCCGCGTTGATCGTCTCTCTCTTCCTTTCAAACCCTTCGATGCATGACATCGAGCGGCCCTCGTCCCGCATTTCCAGCCCGCCAGCGAGCCCGCGCCGATAGCGCGCGTCTGCTATTGCATTCCCCGCGGCGCTGATTAGGAAATGAATTTTTATTGGTTCTGCTTACCCGAGCGCACTCGCATAGTGGCGCTGACGGCTATAGACAGCACGCAAGCTGCAACGGCCGAATTCCCGGTGTTTTTGTTCATACGAATCTACGAAAACAAGGAAGTGTCATGACGGTTGGACTGGAAGAACGAACCGCTGCACAGCAGGCGCTCGACGACGCGCGCGCGGCGGCGGTGGCGGCCGGCACGCCCTATGCGGGCGGCGTTGCGCCGGAAGCCGCGTGGGCGTTGTTCTCGGCCGGCGATGCGTTGCTGGTGGACGTACGCACGGCGGAGGAACGGAAATTCGTCGGCCACGTGCCGGAGTCGCTGCATGTGCCGTGGGCGACCGGCACGAGCCTGACGCGCAACCCGCGCTTCGTGCGCGAGCTGGAAGCGAAGACCGGCAAGGAGGCCGTCGTGCTGTTGTTGTGCCGCAGCGGAAACCGCTCGGCGCAGGCGGCCGAGGCCGCGACGAAGGGTGGTTTCACGCAGGTATTCAATGTGCTCGAAGGCTTCGAGGGCGACCTCGACGAGCGGCAGCATCGCGGTAGCCAGAACGGTTGGCGCTTGCGCGGGCTGCCGTGGGCGCAGGACTGATTCACGGCCGGGACAGGGAGAAAGCAGCATGGCCGCATTCGACATCGACGACATCGTTCAATCGCTGCAGACGGTGCGCCGCGCATGGCGCGAGAAGCAGCGGCGCTCGCTCGAACCGGGCGGGCGCGACCTGCCGGCGCGCGAGGCGCTTGCGCAGATCATCGGCGCGCTGAAGGGCGTGCTGTTCCCGATGCGGCTCGGGCCGCCGGATCTTCGGCAGGAAAGCGAGAACTTCCACGTGGCCCATGCGCTCGACGCGGCGCTGAATGCGCTGCTCGCGCAGGTGACGCTCGAATTGCGTTACGCGGCGCGCCAGCGCAATGCCGACGGGCCGCCGCCCGATCGCGTCGATGACGCGGCGTCGAAAGCCGTGCAGGCCTTTGCCGCGCGATTGCCCGAGATCCGCCGGCTGCTCGACAGCGACGTGCTGGCCGCGTTCCACGGCGATCCGGCAGCCGGCAGCGTCGACGAGGTGCTGCTGTGCTACCCGGGCATCCTCGCGATGATTCACCACCGGCTCGCGCACGAACTGTACGGGCTCGGCCTGCCGCTGCTTGCGCGGATCATCGCCGAACAGGCGCATGCGGAAACGGGCATCGACATTCATCCGGGCGCGCGTATCGGCGCGGGCTTCTTCATCGATCACGGCACGGGCGTGGTGATCGGCGAGACGGCGATCATCGGCGAGCGCGTGCGCGTGTACCAGGCCGTCACGCTCGGCGCGAAGCGCTTCCCGCGCGATGCGGCCGGCCATCTGGAGAAAGGGCTCGCACGCCATCCGATCGTCGAGGACGACGTCGTGATCTATGCGGGCGCGACCATCCTCGGCCGCGTGACGATCGGACGCGGCGCGGTGATCGGCGGCAACGTCTGGCTCACGCAGGACGTGCCGGCCGGCGAAAACGTCACGCAGGCCGTGCTGCGCAGCGAAGCGAACGCCGCGCCGCGCGCGGCGGCGCGGGTCGCCTAGGAGGCGCGATGAGCGACCTCATCCATCACTTCGGCGCCAACGTGCGCAAGCTGCGCGAAGCCCGCACGTGGTCGCAGGAGCAACTGGCCGAGCACGCGGGGCTGAACCGTTCGTATGTCGGCGAGATCGAGCGCGGCGAGGCGATCGCGTCGATCGTCACGGCCGACAAGATCGCGCGCGCGTTCGACGTTTCGATCTCGATGCTGCTGCCGGGCGTGTACGTCACCTGAGGCCGCGTCGCACCGTTTCCCGTTCGGTTGCACCGCCTGACGGCTATAGCATGTTGAGCCGGCAGGGGCGAGCTTCCGATAATCACCCAGCGTCATAAGCAATCCCGTTTTTCATCTTAAGAACCCGGAGCCCCACATGTCGACCGTTGCAAGCGGCACGGCCGCGCTGAGCGATCACGCCGCCCGCCAACTAGCGAACGCTACCAAGACCGTCCCCCAGCTTTCCACGATCACGCCGCGCTGGCTGACCCATCTGCTGCAATGGGTGCCGGTTGAGGCCGGCATCTATCGCCTGAACCAGGTGAAGAACCCGGAAGCCGTGCGCGCCGCGTGTACGCAGCTCGAGGACGAAAGCGTGCTGCCGCAGACCTTCGTGCCGTACGAGGAACAGCCGCGCGAATACTTCCTGAATGCGGTCAGCACGGTGCTCGACGTGCATACGCGGATCTCCGATCTTTACAGCAGTCCTCATGACCAGATCAAGGAACAGCTGCGCCTGACGATCGAGACGATCAAGGAACTGCAGGAAAGCCAGCTGATCAACAACCCCGACTACGGGCTGCTCGCGAACGTGACGGACGACCAGCGGATCTTCCCGCTGACGGGCGCGCCGACGCCGGACGATCTCGACGAGCTGCTGACGAAGGTGTGGAAGGAGCCGGCGTTCTTCCTCACGCACCCGCTCGCGATCGCCGCGTTCGGCCGCGAATGCACGCGGCGCGGCGTGCCGCCGCCGACGGTCAGCCTGTTCGGCTCGCAGTTCCTCACGTGGCGCGGCATTCCGCTGATCCCGTCGGACAAGGTGCCCGTTGCGGACGGCAAGACCAAGATCCTGCTGCTGCGTGTCGGCGACAAGCGCCAGGGTGTGGTCGGCCTGTATCAGCCGGGCGTCGCGGGCGAGCAGGGCCCGGGCCTGTCGGTGCGCTTCATGGGGATCAACAACCAGGCGATCGCGTCGTACCTGATCTCGCTGTATTGCTCGCTCGCGGTCCATTCGCCGGATGCGCTGGCTGTCCTCGATGATGTCGAAATCGCCAAGTTCCATGACTATCCCGACACCTACCGTTAATCCCGGCCTGGCCGGCGGCGACGCGCACGCGCTGCCGCACGCGCCGTTGCCGGCCGGCTTGCCCGATCCCGCGACGCTTGCGCGGCTCGCGTCCGAGTTCTTCTCGACGCCGCCCGGGCAGGCCACCGCGCCCGGGTTGTCGGCCGGCAGCGGTGCGGCCGGCGGCGTGCCGTCCGCGTTGCCGGCCGCCGCGCCGATCCTCGCGTCGGTCAGCAACCCGGTGCCGGGCGGTTCGCCGCTCGCGGGGCCGGGCGGAGCGGGCACCGGCGTGCCGGGGCTCGCGCTGCCGCAGGGCAAGGTACCCGGCGCGAACCTTGCGCCGTCCGCGCCGACCCACGTGCTGTCGCTCGGCAACCGCGCACCGGCGCTTGCGCCGCATGCGGCCGCGCAGAACGGGCTGCCCGACAACGCCGTGTCGATCGCGCCCGCGCTCGAACCGCGTGTCGGCGGCGCGGCGCTGGGCGTGCCGCAGGTGAATGCGCCGGCACCGGAAGGCGCGGCGAAGGCGTCGCCGTACTACTTCACCGACGGTTCGTTGCAGGGCTGGCAGGCGACGCCGCAGGATATCGTCGTGCCGTCGAACGGCCTTGCGTCGCCGGAAGCGTTCGGGCTGCCGGGCGACGACGCGCTGCGCGAGTTGCTCGCCGTGCATCGCGACGTGCCGGGGTCGCGTGCATCGGGCGCCGACGTGCCGCGTTACTTCATCGACGATACGCACGCAGCCGAACCGCAAGGTCAGTTGCATCGCGGCGCGCATCCGCCGTTCGACGTGAACGCGATCCGCCGCGATTTCCCGATCCTGCAGGAGCGCGTGAACGGCAAGCAGCTCGTCTGGTTCGACAACGCGGCGACGACGCACAAGCCGCAGGCCGTGATCGACCGGCTCGCCTACTTCTACGCACACGAGAACTCGAACATTCACCGCGCGGCACATGCGCTGGCCGGCCGCGCGACGGATGCCTACGAGCATGCGCGGGAAACGGTGCAGCGCTTCATCGGCGCATCGTCGCCCGACGAGATCGTGTTCGTCCGCGGCACGACCGAGGCGATCAACCTGATCGCGAAGTCGTGGGGCGTGCAGAACGTCGGCGAAGGCGACGAGATCGTCGTGTCGAACCTCGAGCATCACGCGAACATCGTGCCGTGGCAGCAGCTTGCCGCGCAGAAAGGCGCGAAGCTGCGCGTGATTCCGGTCGACGATTCGGGGCAGGTGCTGCTCGACGAATACCGGAAGCTGCTCAACGACCGCACGAAGATCGTGTCCGTCACGCAGGTGTCGAACGCGCTGGGTACGGTCGTGCCGGTGAAGGAGATCATCGAGCTTGCGCATCGCGCGGGCGCGAAGGCGCTCGTCGACGGCGCGCAGTCGATCTCGCACATGCGCGTGGACGTGCAGGCGCTCGATGCGGATTTCTTCGTGTTCTCCGGGCACAAGATCTACGGGCCGACCGGGATCGGCGTCGTGTACGGCAAGCGCGCGATCCTCGACGACATGCCGCCGTGGCAAGGCGGCGGCAACATGATCGCGGACGTGACGTTCGAGCGCACGGTGTTTCAGCCGCCGCCCAATCGTTTCGAGGCCGGCACCGGCAACATCGCCGATGCGGTGGGGCTCGGCGCGGCGCTCGACTACGTGAACCGCGTCGGCATCGAGAACATCGCGCGTTACGAGCACGACCTGCTCGCGTATGCGACGAGCGTGCTCGCGCCGGTGCCGGGCGTGCGGCTCGTCGGCACGGCGCGCGACAAGGCGAGCGTGCTGTCGTTCGTGCTGAAGGGTTATGAAACCGAGGAGGTCGGGCAGGCGCTGAACGAAGAGGGCATCGCGGTGCGCTCGGGGCATCACTGCGCCCAGCCGATCCTGCGGCGTTTCGGGCTCGAGGCGACGGTGCGCCCGTCGCTTGCGTTCTACAACACGTGCGACGAGGTCGATGCGCTGGTGCGTGTCGTGCGGCGACTGGCGACGCGTCGTTGAGGTTGCACGCTTGCGGCGGCCCGTTCGGGGCGCCGCAAGCGCTTTCCTGTTACCCGGTCAGAACCGTACGACCGGTTTCTTCTCGACGCTGAAGCCGTCGCGCAGCACGCATGCGGAATCGGCGAAGTAGCGGCGGGTCTCCGACAGCAGGTCGGTGTTGCCGCGCCGACAGAACACCACGCCCGATCCTTCCTCCGTCAGCAGTTCGTCGATCAGCGATTCGGGTTGCCCGATATCGGCGAGGTGGACGTTCTGCACGCCGTGCGCGAGTGCATCGAGTGCCTCCCGCACGCAAGGCGCCGCATCGGCGGCCGGATGCTCGGCGAGCCATTGTTCGAGTTCCGTGATGCCATACAGCCCGGCAAGCTCGCCAAGCTCGTGCAGCAACGCGTTGCCGACCATCATCACCAGCGTGACCGCGCCCGTGCGTTGCGCGAACAGGCTGCCGAGGCGTTCCGGGCGCAGCAGGTGGTCGTGACCCGCGTCGTCCGGTGCGACCGGCATCACGACCGGCACCAACCCGCTTTCCAGAAAGGCATTCAACGCGGCGCCGTCGAACCGCGCGACCTCGCTCGTGTTGGTGCCGTCGGGTTCCGCGCTGGCGACCAGCAGGCCGCCGTCGTGACCGTCGATGCCGATCGCCCTGGCGCCGTGACTGCCGATCAGGCGCACCAGTTCATGATTGATGGCGGCCATCGCGGCGTGCGCGGTGTGGACCGAATGCGTATCGGACTCGGCCGGCCGGCCCTGGACGACGATCGGACGAACGCCGGTGAGTGCGAGCAGTGCGACATCCTGCGCGAAGGCCGCGCGGGTGCGCGCGTCGTTCGCGGCGCCATCGTCGACGATGACGACGGTCTGCCCGTGGAGGGCCTGCATGAACGGCAGCGAGCGGGCCAGGCCGGCTACGCGCCGCGACGCAGGAGTGGGACTTTCAGGGTCTGGGAACATGGGAATCCGAAAGGATGAAGGGAGTGCCTGTCGCCGCGTCGTGCGGCATCAGTGGGTGTGTTGCATCAGCCGGTGAATTTCGCCGGGCGTCTGCGCGTCGCGCGACGCCTGCCGGAACGGGCGCTCGCTGAAACACCGCGCCGCGTCGGCGAGCAGTTCGAGGTGCGCGCGGTCGTCCGCTTGCGGCAGGACCAGCACGATGAATTCGCGCACGGGTTTGCGGTCCGGTGCGTTGAACGTGAACGGGTACAGCGCGCGAACGAACAGTGCGACGGCCGAGCCGAGCCCGTCGACGCGCGCATGCGGAATCGCGACGCCCTGGCCGAGACCGGTCGAGCCGAGTCGCTCGCGCCTGATGAGTTCGGTCCGGATCCGTTCGGCGGACACGCCGCTCGTGCGCTCGATATGGCGCGCGACGAGGTCGAACAGCTGGATCGCGCTTTCCACCGGGACGTCGAGCAGGATGCGCTCCGGCGGACAGGCGTCGGCCAGCCGGGTCGCGAGCGGCGTGCCGCCGCGTCGGTGGGGAAGGTCGGGTTGGCCGCCGGCGGCGGCCTGCTGCGTTTGCATGCGGATCTCTCCGTGTCGGGATGACACGGAAATCCTAGACAAAACCGCGTAAAGACGGTGTCAGAGACGTAGGGGCCTGGTATTAAAATTTCGTATCGATCGCGGTTGGAACCGTGCCCGATACCGGTGCCTCAGGTACCCGACAGCACAAACGGCAACGTCGTCAGCAGAAAGACCGAAATGCCGACGACCGGCGCACCGAACGCGATCGCCGCGAACGCCACCGCGGCGCTGGTCAGCACGAGCGTTCTCGACAGCCGGCGGTGCCGGCCGTGCGCGATTGTCCTGTTGTCGCGGATTGCATCGGTCCGCGCGCCGATCACGTGTTTCCAGAACGTCAGGCCAAGCATGATTGCTCCTGTATGAAGGACGACCGGGACGCGGCGCGCGATGCGCCGCGCAAGCGTGTCAACTGCGCTCGAGCTTGAGCACGCGCGAGATCTGCGCGGCCGTGAAGCCGCTGTTGCGCACGTAAGGCGCACAGTCGAGCGGCGCCGTGAGCGATTCGCTGACGACGTACCGGCCGACGAAGCGATAGGCGTCGGTTGCCATCTTGATGAACACCGGAATCGCATCGCGTTGCGCGGCGAGCGTCCTGCCGGCCGAGCGCGCGGACGCGCTGCCGTCGCAGAGGATGACGTCGGGCGCGTGCGGGTTGAGGTCCGTGCGCAGGCAGGCGGCCACGACCTTGCCGTTCTTCGTCGGCAGGAATCCCTGCTTGCTGCCGCCGCAGGCGGTGTGGATGAATTCGCGTGTGTACTGCTTGTCGATCTCGAACATGAACGGGCTCCGGAAACGGAAACTTCCCAGCATGAAATCAGGGATGCAAAGTAAATGGACTGGATCGGCGGAGCGATGATGCGTCGTTGCGCGCGATATGCCGCGCACACATGATCGAGCGCACGCTTCGCGATGCGCGGTTATCGCATCGACGTCGTGTTCAGGCGTGCACGGGAATGACTACGGCGCGCACCGTCCGCCAGGCGGCAGGACGGTGGCTCGGGAAAGCGAGACGCAGGCGTCCTGCCTGTCAGGCAGAAAAGCAACTCGGCGGGCGAGGACTTCGGATGCGCATGTTGCGTGCTCGGTGATGGATGGCGAACTCATTCTAGTGAGCGTATTCGCGGGCGCAAGTAAAAAGGTCGTAAAGGGACGTGAAGTACCCGCTACGTGCACGGCCGGAGATGCGTGCCGGTGCGGCAAGGTGTGCCCAGGAACGTGTAGTGTGCGCCGCCGCGGGCCCACAGCCATGCGCCTGCACGGTCGGCATGACCAGGAGAGGAACGTGCGCCGCGAATCAGCGTCCAGCCAGCATCCGGCCGCCAACGCCCATCAGCAGCAACCCGGCCGTCGTATCGAGCACGGCCTTGCGCCGGACCAGCAGCCTGCGTACGGAAGGGTGCGACGCAAGCAGCGCCATCGCGCAATACCACGCGGCGGAGATCGCGACCGACAGTGCGACGACTGCGAGATCGAGCCACGCGGGCGCATGGGCCGGCACCATCAGCGCGAAGATACTGCCGTAGAACGCGACGGATTTCGGGTTGGTCATGCTGACGACGTAGCCCTTTTTCGCGGCGTTCCAGTCGGACGCAGCAGCAGGCGCGGAAACGGGCAACGGCTTGCGCGCGGTCACGATCATTTTCAGGCCAAGCCAGATCAGGTACGCGGCGCCCGCGAGCCGCAGCGCGGTGTGGACCCACGCGACGTGCGTCACGAGCAGGCTCAGCCCGGCAATCGCGATCGCGGCCCACGTGCCGGACGCGGCGGCGAGGCCGAGCCCCGTCATCACGCCCGCGCGGCGCGACACGACGGCGGTCGACGTGACGATCACGAAGTTCGGGCCGGGGCTGGCGACGCTCAGCAGCTGGACGCCGGCGAGCGGGAGCAGGGTGTCGAGGAGAGTCGGCATGGGAGCGCTTCGGGGAGGATGAGCCGGCTTCATCTTACCCGAGCGAGGCGCCGCCACCACGCTTCGCACGTGGCGTGCGGCGGCGCCCTCCGGCCCATGAGGGCGCCATTCATGCATCCCGCTCGACGGCCAGCAGTGCCAGCAATCCGTTCACGTCGGTGCGCAACTCGAGCGCCCAGAGCGCGTCGAGTGCGCGCCGCGCCCGTTCCTCGGGCAGGAGCGACCCGACGTTGCGCAGGAACTTGCGCTCGGTATCGGGGCGCGACGTCGGTTGGCCGGGGAAGCCGGGCAACGTGTCGACTTCGCGTTCGAGCTTGCGTCCGTCGTCGAGCGTCACGGTGAGCCGATTCGGAATCGCGTGCGGTTGCATCGCGGTGAGGCGCGCATCCTCGGCGACCGTCGTGACGGCCATCAGCGCGCGGACGGCCGGGTCGCGCAGCGCAGCCGGCGTGTAGCTGTCGCGCGTGATCTCGCGGTCGAGCAGCGCACGCGCGACGACATAGGGCAGGCTGTGATCGGCCGTCTCGCGCGTCTCGGGCCGCCATTTCTCGGGATCGCGGCCGGCCGTCACGTAGCCCATGTATGTCGTGTCGATATGGATCGCGCGGATGCGTCCGAGGTCGCCGACCCGGGTCGCGAGGTCGATCGCGGCTGGAATCGCGGTCAGCGTGTAGCCCTGGGCCGGATAGGGCTTGATCGCGCACGCATCGATCCGGAAGGCGCGTCCCCGGCCGCCGAACGACGTGACGTCGAGCGCGAACGGGCCCGACACCTGCCGGAACAGTCCGGCTCGGCCTTCGAAGATCGGAGCGGGCCCGCTCACGCCTTCGCGGGCGAGTTGCGCGGCGAACACGCCGTCGCGCGCCGCGGATGCATCCGCGAGGCCTTTCCAGTCGGACAGCTGCTGCACGCGCGTCTGGTTCATCGCGAGATGGCCGCCGAGCGACAGGTTGACCGCCTGCTCCATCCGGTCGCGATCGAGCCGCATCAGCCTGCCTGCCGCCAGTGCGACGGCCGGCAGGCTGTAGACGGGATGGTCCCAGCCGCGGCTCGTGAGGTTTGCGGCGTCCAGCAGCCGGCAGTCGATCTCGTAGGCGAGCACGATCGAGAGCAGCAGGTCGCGTCCGCTTGCCTGCTCGGCTTCCGCCACCGCCAGGCATGGCGCGACGTTGTCGCTTGGATGGCCCGGTTCGAGGCCGACATACAGATCGTTGAAGTCTTCGTAGCGGAGGGCCGCGCCGTTGGCGAACGCCGCGAGGTCGGGTGTCGAGCGTTGTCGCGTGCCGATGAGCGTCGAGGGTCCCGTCACCGTCGTGGCGATGCGCCGGCACATTGCGACCGGCGGGGCATCGCGGGCGAGCATCGCGCAGCCGAGTGCATCGATCAGGTGCGCCTTCGCGGTTTCGATCGTCGTTGCGTCGAGTGCGTCCCAGGTCAGCGAGGCGGCATAGTCGGCCAATTGGCGCGCGATGGAGGGGGCCGCGGGCGCGGCACGGACGAGGGCGGGGCAAGCGGCGGCTGCGCCGAGCGCGGCGAGAAACGTTCTGCGATTCATCGTGCCTCCATGCGCGTCAGACGAGCCACAGCAGCGCGCAGCCGTAGACGAGCGCACCCAGCACGAACGTCAGCGCGGTATAGCCGAGCACCCGCTGCACACCGATGCCGGCCATCGCGACCACCGGTGCGACCCAGAACGGCTGCATCATGTTCGACACCTGTTCGCCCATCGCGACGGCCATCGTCGTCGCGGGCAGCGACGCGTGCAGTGCGACGGCGGCCGGCACCACGAACGGACCCTGCACGGCCCAGTGTCCGCCGCCGCTCGGGATCAGGAACGTGATCGCGAGCGAGCAGACATAGCTCCAGAACGGCAGCGTGTCGGCGGTTGCGATCGCGATGAAGCCGTGCGCGATGACACCCGGCAGGCCTGTTGCATCCATCAGCCCCATGATGCCGCCGTACAGCGGGTATTGAACCAGCAGCGACCCGGTTTGCGCGGTCGCCTGCTTGATCGCGCGCGCATAGGCGAGCGGATGGCCATGGAGCAGCACGCCCGCCGTGAGCATCGCGAGAATCACGACGTTGACGCCGGCCAGCGGAATGCGGCCCGCGTACGACAGCGCCAGTACCGACAGGCCGAACAGTCCGGCGAGGACGCTGAGTGCGCACGACTGCTCGAGCCACTGCGCCGGCGAGCGGCGCTCGCCGGCGCCGGATGCGCCGGATGCGGGCGCGGTGGGCGTTGCGTCCGGCTGCAGCGCTTCGGCGCGCGCCGGGTCGGGCATGAGCCAGACGAGCAGCGCGGGCGTCAGCACGAGCATCGCGAGCGTCGGAACCAGGTTGAAGCGCGTCAGCACGGTTTCGCTGAACGGCATCACGTGGCCGGTCAGTTTCTCGACGACGTTCATCGCGCTGCCGGGCGTCGATTGGGCAAGCGCGATCGAACTGGACAGCCCGCTCGCCCACACGACCCACCCCGAGAATCCGCACGCGACGATCCACGCGAAATCCACACGCAGGCGTTTCGCCACCTCGCGTGCCAGCAGCGCGCTGATCACGAGGCCGAATGCCCAGTTGACGAACGATGTGACGGCCACCGACAGAAATACCAGGGTTGCCGCCTGAGCGGGCGTACGCGCGAACGAGACGATCGCGCGGAACGCGCGCTGCACGAGCGGTGCGTGGGCCAGCGCATGTCCGGTTGCGAACACGAGCGCCATTTGCGCCGTGAACGTGAGGATATCGAAGAATCCCTTGGTCCACCCGGAGATCATTGCGGCAGGCGTCGCGCGCGGCGCGATCGCGACGGCCAACACGGCGACGAATGCGGTGATCAGCAGCGCGAGTACGAATGGATCGGGAATCGTGCGCTCGAACGCGCGAATCGTTGCGTCCGTCAGGCGGATGCGGACCGCACGAGGCGGGGAATCGGCGAGGCGCATGCATGTCTCCTGTTGGTGTTTGTCGTGTCGGCGATGCGTGCCGACGGTTCGTCGTCGCATCGGTGTGGCGGTCAGTCGGGGAAGTCGTACAGGCGGGCCGGATTGCGGACGAGGATTCGCTCGCGCAGGCGTTCGTCGGGCGCCCAGTCCGCGAGTTGATCGAACAGTCGAGCGTCGTCCGGCGCGGCGGATTCCGTCGCATGCGGCCAGTCGCTGCCCCATACCAGGCGCTCCGGCGCCGCGGCGACCCAAGCACGGGCGACCGCGTCGACGTCGGCGTACCGTCCTGACGCGCCGACGCGCGAATCGAGGTATGGCCCGGAAAGCTTGATCCAGGTCCTGCCCTGGTCGACGAGACGGCGCACGATCGCGAACGCGGGGTGCGACGTGCCGGCCGGTTGCGGCAGGCGCGCCATGTGGTCGAACACGATGGTCGACGGCAGGCGCATCAGCAGCGCCTCGTGCGCGACGATCTGGTCGGCCGTCCAGTGGAGCTGCACATGCCAGCCGAGCGCATGCACGCGCGCAGACAACGCCTCGACCATGTCGAAGCTCGTGGGGGCATGCTCGGGGCGATAGAGCGTGAACCGGATGCCGCGGATGCCGCCGTTGTGGAGCGCGCGCAATTCGGCGTCCGTCACGTCCGCGCGCACCACGCCGACGCCGCGCGTGCGGTCCGCACCGAGCTGCCGTATCGCATCGAGCGTCACGCTGTTGTCGGCTGCGTAGGCGCGCGGCGTGACGACGACGGCGCGCGTGGTGCCGAGCCTGGCCTGGATCGCGCGGCGATAGTCGTCCGCCGTCGCATGCGCGTAGACCTGGGCGCCGGGTTCGGACGGGAAGCGGCGGTCGAAGACATGGAGGTGCGCGTCGCACGCATGCGGTGGCGCGGCGCGCACCGGCCGGGTCGTCGCTTCGGCCGCCGCGGCGCCGGATGCATGCGTGTGCGATGTGCTCGCGGCGGCGAGCGAGGCGAGGAACGTACGTCTTCTCATGGCGTCTCCGGGTGAGTCTTGTCGTTCGGCCGGCGCGCTGCTGGCAGGCAGGCGCTTCAGCGAATGGCGCCGCGACGCCGCAGCTCGATGCGCCGTTCGTCATCGTAGCCGTGCTCGGCGAGCACGTCGTCCGAGTGCTCGCCGAGCGCCGGTGCGCCGAACGGATCGGGGCCCGGCGTGCGCTCGAACGCGATTGGCCGGCAGAAGCCGCGATAGCGGCCGGCCGCCGGATGGTCGAATTCGGCGACGAGCCGTTCCGCGTCGACTTGCGGATCGTCGAACATGTCTTCGATCTCGCGTACCGCGGCGCATGGCACCTCGTCGCCGAACACGGTTTCCCATTCGCGCGCGGTGCGGGCCAGCAGCGCGGCGCGCAGCAGCGGGACGAGTTCGTCGTGGGCGGCGGCACGCTTGCGTACGGTGTCGTAGCGCGGATCGTCGGCGAGCGCGGGCAGGCCGACCTTCACGCACAACGCGCACCAGAAATGCGGCGTGTTCGCGGACAGGTAGAGATAACCGTCGCGGGTCGGATGCAGGCCCGTGATGCCGCCGGAACGCATGTCGCGCCCGACGTCGCGCGGCTCGTCTTCTGCCCAGACGAGCCGCGCCGACTGCATCGCGAGCGCGGCGCGCAGCAGCGAGATACCCACGTATTGCCCGGTACCGCTGCGGGTCCGCTCGTACAGCGCGGACGCGACGCCGGCCGCGACGAGGGACGCCGCGTAATAGTCGACGACCGAGCCGTACACGATTGACGGCGGCGCGCCGGCTTCACCCTGCAGCGCGCAGATGCCGGTCATCGCCTGCAGAACCTGATCGTAGCCGGCCTTGTCCTTCAGCGGGCCCGAGTCGCCGTAGCCGGTGACTGCGCAGTAAACGAGGCGCGGATTGTGTTCGCGGAGCCGCGCGTAATCGATGCCGAGCCGCGCGGGGACGGCTGGCCGGAAATTGTGGACCAGCACGTCGGCGTCGCGCACGAGTTCGAGCAGCACCTCGCGCCCGGCCGGCTGCTTGAGATCGAGCACGATCCCGCGCTTGCCGCGATTGACGCCGAGGAACGCGCGGCTCTGCGTATCCAGCGTCGATGGATAGTTGCGCAGGTTGTCGCCGGCAGGCGGCTCGATCTTGATCACGTCGGCGCCCTGGTCGGCCAGCAACGTGCAGCCGTAGGGGCCGGCGATGTACGCGCTCAGGTCGAGCACGCGGATGCCGGCGAGCGGGCCGGCGCCGGCCCGGCCACGATCGGCCGTGTGCGGGGCGGGTGCGTGCGAATCGGGTGCGGCGGGAGCGTCGATGAAGTGTCGGGTCATGGCGCGATGCGTGCGGGTTGCGGGGCGATGCCGGGCGGCGGGATCAGGCCGAGCGCGAGCGCCTCGTCGACGATCGCGCGGGCGCGCGCGACGAACGGCGCGTCGACCATCCGGCCGTCCACCACGTATGCGCCGCGGCCGTCGGCGACGGCAAGCCGATCCGCGTCGAGCACGCGCAGCGCCGCGCCGATTTCGTCGAGGGTCGGCCGGAACACGTCGTTGGCGATGCCGATCTGTGTCGGATGGATGCAGCTCTTGCCCGCGAAGCCGAGCCGACGCGCCAGCGCGGCCTCGGCGCGGAAACCGTCGGCGTCGCCGATATCGGCGAACGCCGCGTCGTACGCGGGGATGCCCGCTTCGCCCGCGGCAACACGTACGGCGAGCATCACGGGCACGAGGGCGGCGGTTTCGCGGCGGTCGATGCCGAGCGGTTCGAACAGGTCGGCGAGGCCGAGCTGCAAGCCGATCACGCGCGGATCGGCTGTCGCGAGTTCAGTTGCGAGCCGCAGCGCGCGCGGCGTCTCGATGTTGATGAGGAGCCCGATCGGCGTCGTGACGCCGTTGCGGCGCTCGGCCTGTGCGAGCGCGGCTGCCGCAGCGCGTACGTCGTTCGCGTCGCGGGGCTTCGGCAGGTTGACGATCGCGACGCCGGGGCGCGCGACTGCGTCGAGATCGGCATCGAAACCGCGCGTGCCGAGTGCGTTCACGCGCACCACGATGGTTTTTCCGGCCGGCAGCGGCCGGTCGAGCCGCGCGCGCAACGCAGCGCGCGCGGCATCCTTGCGGTCTTCGGCGACCGCATCCTCAAGGTCGAACGAAACGGCGTCGGCCGGGCCGTTCAACGCCTTGTCGAAGAGGTCGGGGCGGGAGCCCGGAACGAACAGTTTGCTTTTCATGCGGCCAGTATAGAAATCCCGCTACACTGGATGAATACAGGTTTGATTCATTCAAACGATAGAAAAACTATCTTTATGGATATCGTGTTCCTCAAGAGCTTCGTGCTCGTCGCGGACACCGGCTCGATGGCGCAAGCCGCCCGCCGGCTCGACCTCACGCCTGCCGCGGTCGCGTTGCAGATGCGGGTGCTGGAGCGGGAACTGGGTACGACGCTGCTCGCGCGCGCGGGCCGCTCGGTGCGGCCGACCGAGGCCGGCTACCGCGTGCTCGAACGTGCGCGCGGGCTCGTCCGCGAGTTCGACGACCTGAAGTCGGTCGCGGCCGACGATGCGCAGCTGTCCGGGGAATTGCGTCTCGGCGCGATCAATACCGCGCTGCACAGCATCCTGCCCGATGTGCTGGCGCAGTTCGCGACCCGGCATCCGCGGCTGAAGGTGCTGATTCAGTCCGGCACGTCGGCGGAGCTGTACGAATCCGTGCGGCGGGGCGATCACGATGCGGCCGTCTGCCTGCATCCGAGTTTCGCGCTGCCGAAAAGCATGGTGTGGGAACTGCTGCGCATCGAGCCGCTCGTCGTGCTGGCGCCGCAGGATCTCGCCGCGCGCGATGCGCACGACCTGCTGCGCAACGAGCCGCTGATTCGCTATGACCGGAGTCTCGGCGGCGGCAAGCAGGCCGACCGCTATTTGCGCGATCACGGGATCGATCCGCACGAGCGCTTCGAGATCAATTCGCTGCTGGCGATCGCGATGATGGTCGAGCGCGGGCTGGGCGTGTCGCTGGTACCGGACATCGCGTCGCCGCTCGCGGAGCGGCTGAGGATCGTCCGGCTCGCGTTGCCGAAGCCGACCGAGCCGCGGCGTTTCGGCATACTCTGGCGCCGAGGCTCGGCACGCGAGAGCGCGATTCGCGAATGGCTCGCGATCTGCCGCCGGATGGTGCAGCGTCGCTGAGCCGCCGGCGGCCGCGCAGATGGCGACAGAATGAAAAAACGCGCGGCGACAGGTGTCGCCGCGCGTGGTGTGTCACGTGACGTGCCGGCGAACCGGCGCGCGCATGGCGCCGCTCAGAAATCGAACCCCGGCCCGCCCGCACCCGGGCCGCCCGGGCCGGCGACCGGCGCTGCATCCTTCGGCGCTTCGAACACGGTCGCATCGGTCGTCAGCAGCAGCCCGGCCACCGACGCCGCGTTCTGCAACGCCGTGCGCGTGACCTTGGTCGGATCGAGCACGCCCGATTCGACGAGGTCGCCATATTCGCCCGTCTGCGCGTTGTAGCCGAAGTTGCCCGCGCCTTCCGCGACCTTCGCGACGACGACGCTCGCTTCCTCGCCCGCATTCGTGACGATCTGGCGCAGCGGTTCCTCGAGCGCGCGCAGCACGATCTTGATGCCGGCATCCTGATCGGCATTCACGCCTTTCAGTTCGCGGATCGCCTGGCGCACGCGAATGAGCGCAACGCCGCCGCCCGGCACGATGCCTTCCTCGACGGCCGCGCGCGTCGCGTGCAGCGCGTCGTCGACGCGGTCCTTTTTCTCCTTCACTTCGATTTCGGTCGCGCCGCCGACCTTGATCACCGCGACGCCGCCCGCGAGCTTCGCGACGCGTTCCTGCAGCTTCTCGCGATCGTAATCCGACGTCGCTTCGTCGATCTGCACGCGGATCTGCTTCACGCGTGCCTCGATGTTCTTCGCATCGCCCGCGCCGTCGATCACGGTCGTGTTTTCCTTGCCGACCTCGATGCGCTTCGCCTGGCCAAGCTCGGCGAGCGTCGCCTTTTCGAGCGTCAGTCCCGTTTCCTCGGCGATCACCTGCCCGCCGGTGAGGATCGCGATATCCTCGAGCAGCGCCTTGCGGCGATCGCCGAAGCCCGGCGCCTTGACCGCGACCGTCTTCAGGATCCCGCGGATGTTGTTCACGACGAGCGTCGCGAGCGCTTCGCCTTCGACGTCTTCCGCGATGATCAGCAGCGGGCGACCCGACTTCGCGACCTGTTCGAGCACCGGCAGCAGGTCGCGGATGTTCGAGATCTTCTTGTCGTGCAGCAGGATGTACGGACTTTCGATCTCGGCGACCTGCTTCTCCGGATTGTTGATGAAGTACGGCGACAGGTAGCCGCGATCGAACTGCAGCCCTTCGACGACGTCGAGCTCGTCGGCGAGCGACTTGCCGTCCTCGACGGTGATCACGCCTTCCTTGCCGACGCGGTCGATCGCTTCGGCGATGCGCTGCCCGATCGATTCCTCGCCGTTCGCGGAGATCGTCGCGACCTGCGCGATTTCCTTGCTCGTGGTGGTCGGCTTGCTGATCTTCTTCAGCTCCTCGACGGCCGCTGCGACGGCCTTGTCGATGCCGCGCTTCAGGTCGAGCGGGTTGAGCCCGGCCGCCACGTATTTCTGGCCTTCGCGAACGATCGCCTGCGCGAGCACGGTGGCCGTCGTCGTGCCGTCGCCGGCAGCGTCGCTGGTGCGCGACGCGACTTCCTTCACGAGCTGCGCGCCGATGTTCTGCAGCTTGTCCGCGAGTTCGATTTCCTTCGCGACCGACACGCCGTCCTTCGTGACGACGGGCGCGCCGAAGCTGCGTTCGAGCACGACGTTGCGGCCCTTCGGCCCGAGCGTGACCTTCACTGCGTTCGCGAGAATGTTCACGCCTTCGGTCAGCTTCGACCGTGCGATGTCACTGAAAATGATTTCCTTGGCTGCCATGATTGCGCTCCGTTATTGATTGACGACCGCGACGATGTCTTCCTCGCGCAGCACGAGAAACTCGTTGCCGTCCACTTTGACGGCCTGGCCCGCGTATTTGCCGAACAGCACGCGCTCGCCGACCTGCAGGTCGAGCACGATGCGCTGGCCGTCCGCATCCTTGCGGCCGGGGCCGACGGCGATTACTTCGCCCTGGTCGGGCTTTTCGGCGGCGCTGTCGGGGATCACGATGCCCGACGCGGTGGTGGTTTCCTGGTCGAGTCGCTTCACGATCACGCGGTCGTGCAAGGGGCGTAGGCTCATTTTTTCATCCTGTGCTGTTCGGTCCGGATTGGCTGGCACTCTTTAACAGAGAGTGCTGACGAGTATAAAAATGCGCGGCGGCGCGATCCAATAACGGATTCGGAAAAGCATTTGCGCGGATGCGCTATGGACGGAAGATGGGCGCGGCAAGCCGTCAGATCAGCAGCGATACCGTGCGGAACAGCGCGAGATCCTCCTTGCTGGCGGATCTCGCATGCCGGCGGATCACCTGCAGCAGGCACTCGATAAAGCAGCGCGCGGCGTCGCTCAGCGTGCTGCTGCGGCGCGTGACGATCCCGAGGTCGCGCGGCTCGAACGTCTCCTTCAACGGCAAGGCGCGCATCCGTTCGCCGAACGGGTGCACGGCCGCGAGAATCGTCGGGCACCACGTGCACATGTCGGCCTGTTCGAGCATCGTCTGCAACATGGCGACCGACTGTGCGCGAACGATGCGCCGCTCGTCGATCCGTGCGCCGTGGCGCGTGAACAGATAGTCGACGAGCGCGGCCTGCCCGTCGGCCGCGAAATTCAGCACCCAGTCGTTGTCGAGCAGGTCGTGAATCGACCGCGCGCGTTCGAGCGGATGGCCGGCACGCACCATGACCGACGTCTCGTAGCGCAGCATCGGTTCGCAGGCGAATTCCTGCGTGCCGCCCGGCGGCACATGCCCGAGCGCGAAATCCATGCTGCCGTCGCGCAGCAGCGGCTGGGCGACGGCGATCAGCGCTTCGTGGAGTTCGAGTCGCACGTCGGGCATCCGCTCGCGAAACCGCAGAACCGTCTCCGCGAGAAACGTCGTCGCGAGCCACGGCGTGACGCCGATGCTCAGCCGGCCCTCGATGCGGCCGCGCATCCGTTCGAGATCGCTCTGCGCGTGTTCGAGCTGCTTCAATACGAGTTTCGCGTGCGTGAGCAGCGTCTTTCCGTATTCGGTGAAGCCGATCCCTTCCGGCGCGCGCACGAGCAGCGGCAGGCGCTCGCTCGCTTCCAGTTCGCGCAGCGCGCGCGTGACGGCTGCCTGCGACAGCCCGAGCGCACGCGCCGCGCCGCGAATGCTGCCGGCCTCCGCGCTCGCGACGAGGGCCTGCAACTGATGCAGTTTCATGCTGCTCATGGCGTGATACCCGACAACGAAAGGTTGTCATCATAACGAAAGCGCGGCTGTTCGAAGGGATTTCCGCTGCATACGATTCGGCCACGATTGGTCATCGGAGCAATCGGCAACCGGAACGTGCAAAGGAGAATCGGGGTTGGAACAAAATCCTATCCAGCCGGAAATGGCCGCCATTGAAGCGGAGATGATCGCGCTGCGCCACCGGCTTCACGCGCATCCGGAACTCGGCTTCGAAGAGCATGCGACGAGCGATCTCGTCGCTGGCTTGCTGACAACATGGGGTTATCAGGTCACACGAGGAATCGGCGGCACGGGCGTGATCGGCACGTTGACGCGCGGCGCCGGGAAACGACTCGGGTTGCGTGCCGACATGGACGCGCTGCCGATCCAGGAGACGACCGCGCTGCCGCATGCCAGCCGACACGACGGCGTGATGCACGCATGCGGCCACGACGGTCATACGGCGATGCTGCTTGCGGCGGCCCGCTGTCTTGCCGGGCGGGCGCGCTTCACCGGCACGTTGAACCTGATTTTTCAGCCGGCGGAAGAAGGGCTCGGCGGCGCGAAGCGGATGATCGACGACGGACTGTTCACGCGATTTCCGTGCGATGCGGTATTCGCGATGCACAACGTACCGGGCTTGCCGGCCGGTGTTCTCGGCTTCTGCGACGGCCCGGCGATGGCGTCGGCCGACGAGGTGCGCGTGCGCGTGATCGGGCGCGGCGGGCATGGCGCCGCGCCGCACACGGCGGTCGATCCGGTGGTCGTGTGCGCATCGATCGTGATGGCGCTGCAGACGGTCGTGTCGCGCAACGTGAATCCGCAGGATCTCGCGATCGTGTCCGCCGGCTCGATTCATGCCGGTACCGCGTCGAACGTGATCCCGTCGTACGCGGAACTGGCACTCAGCGTGCGTGCGCTGTCCCCGGACGTACGCGCGCTGCTCGAACGATGCATTCGCGCGATCGTGCACGGGCAGGCTGCGAGCTACGGCGCAACGGCCGAAATCGATTATCGGTACGGTTATCCGGTGCTCGTCAATCATGCGGCGGAAACGGCATTTGCGCGCGACGTGGCCCGCGAATGGGGCGGCGATGCAGCGCTGATTCCGCACATGCGGCCGATCGCGGCAAGCGAGGATTTCGCGTTCATGCTCGACGTCTGCCCCGGCAGCTACCTGTCGATCGGCAATGGCGTCGGCAACGGCGACGGTGCGACCGGTTGCGGGCTGCACCATCCCGGCTACGACTTCAACGACGCCTGCCTCGCGACGGGCGCGAGCTACTGGGTCGCGCTGGCGGAGCGGTATCTCGGGTGACGTCAGCTACGCGACGAACCGGCGCCTGACGCGCCGGACGATTTCGATTCATGCTTCACACAAGGAGACAGGCAATGAAACAGTGGATGGCGGTACTCGCGGTGGCGCTGGCGACAGGGACGGCGCACGCCGGCGACTGGACCGGCAAGGAGATCCGGCTCGGGGTCGATCCGACCTACCCGCCGCTCGAATACAAGCTGCCCGACGGCACGTTGACGGGGTTCGGGATCGACATCACGAATGCCATGTGCGCGGAACTGCATGCACGTTGCGTGTGGGTCGAGTCGAGCTTCGACGGGATGATTCCCGGCCTGCTCGCGCGCAAGTTCGACGTGATTGCGTCGTCGATGACGATCACGCCGAAGCGGATGCAGCAGATCGCCTTCACGAACCGCATCTCGAATGCGCCGGCTCGGCTGATCGCGCACAAGGGTTCGCCGCTGCTGCCGACGGCCGATGCGCTGAAAGGCAAGCGCGTGGGCGTCGAGCAGGGTTCCGCGCAAGCCGATTACGCGATCGCGAACTGGCAGCCGGCGGGCGTACAGATCGTGTCTTACCAGAATCAGGATCAGGTCTATGCCGATCTCGTGTCGGGGCGACTCGACGCGGCGTTTCAGGCGTCGATCGCGGCCAGTGACGGCTTTCTGAAGAAACCGCAGGGCAAGGACTACATGTTCGTCGGCGCACCGATCGGCGACGTGAAGTATTTCGGGCAGGGCGACGGGCTCGGCCTGCGCAAGCAGGATAACGACCTGCGCGACGCCTTCAACCGCGCGCTGGCGACGATCCTCGCGAACGGCACGTACCGGAAGATCAACCAGAAGTACTTCGACTTCGACATCTACGGCACGAAGTAACCGGATCGAAACCGGCGTATGCGAAGAAATGAAAATATAAATAAGGAAACCGAATGAATTGGAGATCGTTTTTCGTCGCGATTCCGGCGCTGTGCGCAGCACCGGCGTTCGCGCAGGGCAGTGTCACGCTTTACGGCCTGGTCGATGCGGGCATCGACTATACGAACAACGTCGGCGGCCACGGCGCATGGCAGATGGCGAGCGGCTTCGCACAAGGAAGCCGCTGGGGGCTGAAGGGTACCGAAGATCTGGGCGGCGGATACAACGCCGTGTTCCAGATCGAAAGCGGCTTCAACGTGAACAACGGCACGCTCGCACAGGGCGGACGCATGTTCGGGCGGCAAGCGTACGTGGGACTGGGCAGCACGCGCTACGGCACGCTGACGCTCGGTCGGCAATACGATTCGGTGGTCGACTATCTCGCACCGACGACCGCCAACGGCAGCTGGGGCGTCTATCCGTTCTCGCACCCGCTCGACAACGACAATACGGGCAACACGTTTCGTGTCAACAATACGGTCAAGTACGCGAGCCCGGATTTCTCGGGCTTCTCGTTCGGCGGCACGTACAGCTTCAGCAATGACACGGGTTTCGCGAACAATCGCCAGTGGAGCGTCGGCGCGCAGTACGAGCGGGGCGGCTTGCTCGTCGGCGCGGCCTTCCTGAACGCGGACAACCCGGGCGCGACATCGGGCGGCGGGATCGCGGGTTCCGGATCGGTCGGCGCCGATGCGAACTTCGTGTCGGCGCGGCTGCGGATCTTCGGTGCGGGCGTCAACTACACGGCGGGGCCCGCGACAGTCGGGTTCGCCTACACGAACAGCAACGTCACGCGGCCCACGGCGAACGTCGGGTACCTGTTCGGCGACGAGACGATCGAACCGTCGACCGGGCCGCTCGCAGGCGGCACGGTGACGTCGATCAAGTACCAGAACTTCGAAGTGAACGGGAAGTACCAGTTCACGCCGGCCCTGTTCGTCGGCGCGCAGTACGTGTACACGACGGTGCGTTACGACGCGACGACGGGCGCGGCGAAGCCGAAGATCCATTCGATCGGCCTGATGGCCGACTACAACCTGTCGAAGCGCACGGACGTCTACCTGATGGGCGCGTACCAGCGGATCGCCGGCGATGCGACCGGTTCGTCGCTGGATCAGGCGTACGTCCCCGGCGCGGCCGACTTGTCATCGAACGGGAAGCAGTTGATGGTCCATGCGGGGATCCGGCACAAGTTCTGACGGACCCGGGCCGGAAGGCGGCGGACGGCAGCCCGCCGCCTTGTTCGATTACTGCGCGACGCGAATCACGACCTTGCCGAAATGTTGCCCCGACTGCAGGTACGCATACGCCTGCGGCGCTTCGTCGAAACCGGGCACGCGATCGACCACCGGCTTGATCCGCTTTGCGTCGACGCGCTGGTCGACGAGATTCCGGCCATGCTGGCGTCCGGCGACGCCGATGGCGAGCGCGTACCGCGGCGCGGCGCTCACGCTTCGTAGCGACACGGCACGTTCGGTTGGCGCGGCGTATGATCACCCGCACAACGAACCGGCGGGGGTACGCTGTCATGAACAGGAAGCTGCAGGTCTTGATCGTCATCGGCATCGTCGTGACCGTGCTGAACGTCGTGTATCACCTGATCCGTCGATGATGCGCCGGCCCGCGCGCGACCCCGGCGCGAACGGGGCGGACGCTCGCCAGGCAACGCAAGGCGCACGCGCATGACAGCGGTCGATCCCCCGGCGGCTGCGCGACAACCCGGCTGGCTGCGCTTCGCGCCCGCGCTGTTCCTGCTGCTGTGGGCCAGCGGCTTCGTGTTCCTGAAGCTCGGCCTGCGCTATGCCGATCCGCTCACGTTCCTTGCATTGCGCTATGCGTGCGTCGTGGCGTTGCTCGCCGGTCCGTTCCTGTGGTTGCGCCCGCCGTTGCCGCGCACGCGGCGCGCATGGCGCGATCTCGTCGTCGTCGGGCTGCTGCTGCAGGCTGGCTATTTCGCGTTCACGTACCTGAGCCTGAAGCTCGGCATGTCGGCCGGCGCGGTCGCGCTCGTCACGTCGCAGCAGCCGATCCTCGTCGGGCTGCTCGCGCCGATGATCGCCGGCGAACGCGTCGGCGCGCTGCGCTGGCTCGGGCTCGCGCTCGGCGCCGCGGGCGCGGTGCTCGTGATCCTCGCGCGCTCGTCGGTCGACGTTGCTTCGCCGTGGGCGCTGGCCTTTGCGTTGCTTGCGCTTGCGTGCATCACCGGCGGCACGCTGTGGGAAAAGCGTTTCGGCACCGACGTTCATCCGGTCACCGCGAACCTCGTGCAGTACGCGGTCGGCCTGGCCGTCACCGCGCCGCTCGCGTTCGCGCTCGAACCGATGCACGTTGAATGGACGGCCGGCCTCGCCGGGTCGCTGGCGTACCTCGTCATCTGCAACTCGCTGATCGCGATCTCGCTGCTGCTCGCGATGGTGCGCTACGGCGAGGCGTCGCGTGTGTCGGCGCTGTTCTTCCTGATTCCTCCCGCGACCGCGCTGATCGCGCTGGTGGCGCTCGGCGAGACGATCGGCGTGCTCGCATGGCCCGGCATGGCGCTCGCGGCGGCCGGGCTGTTTCTCGTGATGCGCTACTGAACGCACGCACCCGGCGACGTCTCACATATCGAGAAGACATCCCGATAATTGACGCGAATTTAACTGGCCTCCTAGACTGGCTTGCATGACGCCGCGCCGCGCGCGAGACGATCCAGGAGACATGCCGATGAATGCCGCCTCCCCGCAGTTGCACGCCGCGACGATGCGGCGCCTGAACCTGCGCCTGATTCCGTTCCTGATGCTGCTGTACCTCGTCGCGTACATCGACCGCTCGAACATCTCGGTCGCGGCGCTGCAGATGAACGCCGACCTCGGCCTCAGCGCCGAAATGTACGGGCTCGGCGCGGGGCTGTTCTACGTGACGTACATCCTCTTCGAGGTGCCGAGCAACCTGTTCCTCGCGCGCGTCGGCGCGCGCCGCTGGATCGCGCGGATCATGATCACGTGGGGCATCGTCGCGGCCGCGATGAGCGCCGTTCATACGCCAGGGCAGCTCTATGCGATGCGCCTGCTGCTCGGTGCGGCCGAAGCGGGTTTCACGCCGGGCATCATCTACTACCTGTCCGCGTGGTACCCGCAGAGCGATCGGGCGCGCGCGATGTCATTCTTCTACATCGGCGCGACGCTCGCCTCGGTGATCGGGCTGCCACTGTCCGGCGCGCTGCTGAACCTGAACGGCGTGCTCGGCATCGAAGGCTGGCGCTGGCTGTTCCTGCTCGAAGGCGTGCCCGCGCTGCTGCTCGGGTTCGTCGTGCTGCGCCGCCTGCCGGACACGCCCGCGCATGCGCGCTGGCTGCCGGCCGACGAGCGCGCGTGGCTCGAAGCGACGCTGCGCGACAGCGCGCCGCGCGAACACCTGTCGCACGGCGTCGCACTGCGGCGTGCGTTCGGCGACGGCAAGGTGTGGGCGCTCGCCGCGTTCTGGCTGCTGCAGGCGTTCGGCACGATCGGCCTCACGCTGTTCCTGCCGCTGCTCGTGAAGAGCCTGTCGGGGCAGTCGAGCTTCACGGTCGGCAGCCTGTCCGCGCTGCCGTTCCTGTTCGCGTGCGTCGCGATGTATCTGAACGGCCGCCATTCGGATCTCGGCGGCGAACGCGCGCTGCATCTCGGCGTGCCGATGCTGCTGGCCGGCACGCTGCTGGTCGCGGCGATCCATACGCCGGTGCTGCCGGTCGCGTATGCGCTGCTCGTGCTCGCAGTCGGTTTCAACTGGGCCGCGACACCGGTGTTCTGGGCCGTCACGACCGAATACGTGTCGGGCCTCACGGCCGCCGCATCGATCGCGCTGATCAATGCGGTCGCGAACATCGCCGGGCTCGCGCTGCCGCCGGTGATGGGGCGGATCAAGGACGTCACGCATTCGTACGATCTCGCGCTGCTGCTCGTCGCGGTCGCATTGCTGGCGGGCGGTGTGCTTGCATGGCGGATCGCATCGCGGCGCGCGATGCATATTCCCGCACCCCGTTAGCATGTGACGAATCCGACTTTGGGCGCCGCGCGGGCGACGCTAAGATCGCCGATCCCGTAGATCGAGCGTCAACAATAATGAAAAAGTCCGCTTCGCCGTTGCATGCTTTCCGTTTCCGTGTCGTCTGCGCCGCGATCGCCGGCGCGGTGTCGCTCGCCTCGTGCGGCGGCGTCGACAGCGATTCGCCGCCGCCGCAGGCCAATACGACGCCGCCGCAGGCCGCGAAACGTCCGAACATCCTGTACATCATGGCCGACGACCTCGGCTATTCCGACATCCATGCGTTCGGCGGCGAGATCAACACGCCGAACCTCGACGCGCTCGTCGCATCGGGCCGCATCCTGTCGAACCACCACACGGGCACCGTCTGCGCGATCACGCGCGCGATGCTGGTGTCCGGCACCGATCACCATCTCGTCGGCGAAGGCACGATGGGCGTGCCGACCGACGAGCGGCGCGGGCTGCCCGGCTACGAGGGCTACCTGAACGATCGCGCGCTGTCGTTCGCGCAACTGCTGAAGGACGCCGGCTACCACACGTATATCGCGGGCAAGTGGCACATCGGCTCGGGGATCGTCGGCAGCGCGACGGGCAGCGGGCAGACGCCTGACCAGTGGGGCTTCGAGCGCAGCTACGTGCTGCTCGGCGGCGCGGCGACGAATCACTTCGCGCACGAACCGGCCGGCTCATCGAACTACACGGAAGACGGCCGCTACGTGCAGCCTGGCCAGCCCGGGCAACCGGGCGGTACGGGCGGCAGCCCGGCCGTGTTCTATTCGACCGATTTCTATACGCAGAAGCTGATCTCCTACATCGATTCGAACCAGCGCGACGGCAAGCCGTTCTTCGCCTACGCGGCCTACACGTCGCCGCACTGGCCGCTGCAGGTGCCCGACCCCTGGCTGCACAAGTACGCGGGCGTATACGACGCCGGTTACGACGCGATCCGCAACGCGCGGATCGCGCGGCAGAAGGCGCTCGGCCTGATTCCCGCCGACTTCAAGCCGTTCGACGGCCTGCCCGAAACGACGGTCGCGTCGCCCGCGACCGCGAACAACGGCGCCGCGAACGCGAAATACATCAGCGCCGTGCATTCGGCTGCGGACGGCTACAGCGATTACGGTGCAGGCAAGGTCGACAAGCTGTGGTCGAGCCTGTCGCCGGCGGAGCGAAAGGCCCAGGCGCGCTACATGGAGATCTACGCGGGGATGGTCGAGAACCTCGACTACAACATCGGCCTGCTGATCCAGCACCTGAAGGACATCGGCGAATACGACAACACGTTCATCATGTTCCAGTCGGACAACGGTGCGGAAGGCTGGCCCATCGACGGCGGCGCGGACCCGACGGCGACCGACACCGCGAACGGGCAGGATCCGACCTATTCGACGCTCGGCACCGACAACGGCAAGCAGAACGCGCAGCGCCTGCAGTACGGGCTGCGCTGGGCCGAAGTGAGCGCGTCGCCGTTCCGGCTCACGAAGGGCTATTCGGCCGAAGGCGGCGTGTCGACACCGACGATCGTGCGGTTGCCTGGCCAGTCGCAGCAGTTGCCGACGCTGCGCGCATTCACGCACGTGACCGACAACACGGCGACGTTCCTCGCGGTCGCGGGCGTCACGCCGCCGTCGCAGCCGGCGCCACCGCTCGTCAATACCCTGACGGGCGTCGACCAGAACAAGGGCAAGGTGATCTACAACAACCGCTACGTGTATCCGGTCACGGGCCAGTCGCTGCTGCCGGTGCTCACGGGCTCGGCGACGGGCGAAGTGCACACGACGCCGTTCGGCGACGAAGCGTACGGCCGCGCCTACCTGCGCAGCGCCGACGGCCGCTGGAAGGCGTTGTGGACCGAGCCGCCGCTCGGGCCGCTCGACGGTCATTGGCAACTGTACGACCTCGCGTCGGATCGCGGCGAGACGACCGACGTGTCGGCGCAGAACCCGTCGGTGATCGGCACGCTCGTCGACCAGTGGAAGACCTACATGAGCAACGTCGGCGGTGTCGAGCCGCTGCGTCCGCGCGGCTACTACTGATCGCGGGGACGACACGATGCAGTTCCGCTTCTGGACGACCGGCGCGGCGCTCGCCGCCACGCTGTTCGCCGCCGCGTTCGCGGTGGGCTATGCGAATTCGGCGGCGCCGGCAGGCGGCGCATTCGACGACCTGAATCGCGGCCGCGCGCTTGCGCCGCTCGGTTCGGAACGCCAGTGCGAACGCTACTCGGGGCTGCCCGCGAAGTGGCGCGACGACCCGCAGGCCGGGATGGTGCACCTGCGCGGCGGCGCGTTCGTGTTCGGCAGCACGCGCGGCTATGCGGACGAGCGGCCGGTCGGCGACGGCCGCGCGCGCGTCGGCGGCTTCTGGATCGACCAGACCGACGTGACGATCGCGCAGTTCGCCGCCTTCGTGCAGGCGACCGGCTATGTGACCGAGGCCGAGCAGCAGGGCGGCGCGGCGGTGTTCCACGTGCCGACGCGCGACGAGATGAATGCGCGCGACCTCGCGTGGTGGTCGTGGGTGAAGGGTGCGTCGTGGCGTCATCCGCGCGGGCCGGGCAGCGACGTCGACGGGCTCGGCAACCTGCCCGTCACGCTCGTCACGCAGCGCGACGCGTTCGCGTATGCGCACTGGCTCGGCCGTGATCTGCCGACCGAAGCGGAATGGGAATACGCGGGCAAGGCCGGCCGCGACGATGCGTCGCTCGATGCGGCGCCGCGCGATGCGCAGGGCAAGCCGGCGGCGAACTACTGGCAGGGCGCGTTCCCGGTGCTCGACACGGCCGAGGACGGTCATGCGGGGCTCGCGCCCGTCGGTTGCTACGCGGCGAACGGCTTCCGGCTCTACGACATGATCGGCAACGCATGGGAATGGACGAAGGACGCGTATACGGGCCCGCATCAGTCGCACACGAACGGCGACACGGCGGCCGTCGCACCGCCGACACGCCGGCACGATACGCCGATGGTCATCAAGGGCGGCTCGTTCCTGTGCTCGCGCGATTACTGCGTGCGCTATCGCGCGTCGTCGCGCGAACAGCAGGAAGCCGATCTCGGTGCGTCGCACATCGGCTTTCGCACGATTCTGAGGGATGCGTCATGACGAAGGGCTTCGTGCGATTCGCTTCCGTGTGGTTGCTGGCCGCGTGCGGTGTCGTGCAGCAGGGAGCGGCGGTGGCGGCCGACACCGTTGTACCGGCGGTGCGCGTCGGCGTCACGCGCGGCGTGCATGCGCAGATCCTGGACGAAGTGAGGCGGGTTGCCGCCACGCGAGGATTGGGTATCGATGTCGTCGAATTCGACGATGGGTCACATATCGACACGGCGCTGGCCGATGGCCGGATCGACGCGGCCAGCTTCGAGGATGCGCAGCAGCTTGCCGCGACGCGCACGCAGAAGCGCTACGCACTGACCGACGTCGCGCCGACCGTCACGCTGCCGATGGCGTTTTATTCGCGCAAGCTGAAAAGCCTGAACGCGTTGCAACCGGGCGCGACGGTCGCGCTTCCCGCCGATCCGCGCGGAATGGCACGCGCGCTCGTGCTGCTGCAGAACGACACGGTGGTGACGTTGCGCGAGAAGGCCGGGTTGCACGCGACGCTGCGCGACGTGACCGGAAACCGGCTTGGACTGAAACTTGTCGCGCTGCGCCGTGACCGGCTTTACGCGGCGCTCGATACGGCCGCGTTCGTCGCGATCGACAGCGACGATGCCGCCCGCGCGGGGCTGCAACCCGCGCGCGACAGCATCAGCCTCGAGGATGCCCGCTCGCCGTATGCGAATGTGCTGACGGTGCGCGACGCCGATCGCGCGAAACCGTGGGTCGCGCAGCTCGTCGCCGCGTATCACTCGGACGACGTCGCGCGCTTCATCCTCACGCGCTACCAGGATTCGGTGCGGCGGCCGTGGTAGAGACGTATGTGCTTGCGTGCAATGCATGCGGACGCTGCTGCAACAGCGCGCCGACGCTGTCGTTGCGCGAACTGTTCCGGCATCGGCATCGCTTCGTCGGCGCGCTGACGATCCGTCGCGTGCCGAAGCGGCGGATCGGCGAACGCTGGCGTGCGGGCGGGCACGAGCATGCGCTCGATGCGGATGATGTCGCGGCATCCGAGGCGCTGGCCGACCGGCTGTTCCATCGCATCGGCGGCGCGAATGGCGAATGGGTAGCGCTGACGCTGCAGGGTTACGACTATCCGTCGCTCGGCCGTTGTGCGGCGCTCGCCGACGACGGCCGCTGCAGTGTGCACGCGGAGAAACCGTCGATCTGCGGCGCGGTGCCGCTCGATCCGATGTTGCCTGACCGGTTGCAGTCGCGTGTGCTTGCCGCACGGCGTGACGAAACGGCATGGCTGGGCGCGAACTGCATCGTCGAGGCGGGAGCCGCGCGGCCTTCTCTCGAATCTTCCTTTCCGATTCCGCTGGTAACGGCCGGGCAGGTCGCGGATCGCGCGGCGCTCGACGCGCATCGCGATGCGCTCGCTTTCGAGCGCGCGGTGTGGCGCGATGCGGTGTTCGCGTCGTTGACCGACGGCGGGCAGGACGTGCGCCATGCGTTGTCGCGGCTCGCACCGGGCGGTTACCTGAGCGTGTCGATCGTTCCCGTGCTGCTGACCGTCGCGTCGGTTTCCGCGCATTGCCGCGCGCTGTGCGCCGACTTCATCGACGCGCAACTCGCGTTGATCGGCGCGAACGTCGACGCGGCGCTCGCACGTCGACGCGTCGACGACCGGCCAGCGACGCGCGAGTTGCGCGGCTTCGCGCAGGCGCTCGAACGTGCGCGGCATGCGCTTGCGGCGATGCCGGCGCCGGCGGCCGGTGCGCGTGAAGACGCGTCATGCATCGACGCATGGCTCGACACCGATCCGCTCACCGCGTAACGAACGTGGCACGCCGTGCGTGCCGTACACTTGGCGCTCTTTCAACCGACTTCGATGGAGCGTGCATGTACGCGTCGACCTTCATTTTCCGTGCCGGGCAATACGACGACGAATTCCACCGGCTCGACCGGCAGATCGCCGACATGGCGCGCGCGACGCCCGGCTATCTCGGCGAGGAAACGTGGGAGAACGCCGAAGCGGGGCTGATCCAGAACGTCTACTACTGGGAGTCCGAGGCGGCGCTGCAGCAGTTGATGCAGCATCCGGCGCATCTCGAAGCGAAAGCGAAGCAGGCGCGCTGGCTCGACGGCTATCGCGTCGTGATCTCGAAGGTGCTCCGCGAGTACGGCGACGGCAAGCTGGCGCAGCCGCATGCGGGGCAATCCGCGTCGCCGGCTGTCTGATTCATTTCTTTCGCATTACGGATAAATAACAACAAGAGGCGCGAGTCACGCCCGTATTTGTCTGCGGGTTCCGGCGGCATCGTGTGCAATCAATTCTTCATCAAGCATGGCTAAGGTGGCGTGGCTTCACGTCGTCAGTCTGTCCACAACAACATCCCCACTCGATGTCGTACGGAGCCTTGTCCATGCCGAATTTCGCCTTGTCCGCGAAGCGCCGCCGCGCGCTGCGCGATCGAACCGTTCCCGTTGTCGCACTCACGCTGATCGCCGCGAGCGTCTGCGCTCAGGCCGCCCCGAATGACGGCGGCGAAAGCCGCTTTGCACCGGGTTTCGTACCGGGCTTCCTGGTGCTCAGCCGCAGCGTGTACGACAACCTGTCCGCCAACGTGCAACCCGGCGCGATCCTGCCGCCGAACTGCGCGAAGACCACAGGCGGTTGCGGTGCGGCTTCCGGCGCGCCGAACGACGGCACCTATCCGACCGTGTGGAACAACGATCGCTACGACGGCAGCTTCGGGATCACGTCGCGCATCTTCCTCGACCAGATCACGCCGGCGGGCGGCAACGTCAGCACGCTCGAAGTGCCGAACAGCCTGCAGAAAGGCTTCGCGCACGACCAGATGGTGACGAGCTTCAGCTCGAAGTCGGAACTCGGCTTGCACCTGTCGGCCGACGGCAATTACCTGACGTTCATGGGTTACGTCGCACCGGTCAACGCGATCGACGTGTCGAACTCGAACACGCCGCTCGCGGTCGATACGACGAACCCGGACGGGCAGACCTTCTACCGCGCGATCGCGCGCGTCGATCGCCACGGCCATTTCCGCTTCACCGAGACGAACGCGTACAGCGGCAACAACGGCCGCGCGGCGATCCTGAACAACCGCGACGGCCGCGAGATCTACTACACGTCGGGCAATGCCGGCAACGGTTCGAATCCGCAACCGGACAACGTGATCCTCGGCGCGGGTGCGCAACTGATCGACGGCGCGAAGCACCACGAAGCGCAGCAGGATCCGGGCGTGCCGACGCCGCTCGCGAGCTTCTCGGTCACGGAACTCGGCGCGAAGGCCGACAAGATCGGCAAGGACGACAACTTCCGCGGCATCGCGGTGCACGACAACGTCGTGTACTACACGAAGGGCAGCGGCGGCAACGGCGTGAACACCGTGTACTTCGTCGATACGACCGGCAGCGCGTGCCCGTCGGGCGTCGGTGTGCCGTCGCCGAAGGCCGTGCTGCCGACGGCGCCGCTCGCGTACAACGCGGCGACGCTGCAGACGACGGGTTTGCCGAACAACATGTGCGTGCTGGCGGGCTTCCCGACCACGCCGAACAAGACCGCTTCGACGCTCTCCTACCCGTTCGGGATGTGGTTCGCCGACGCGAACACGCTGTACGTCGCGGATGAAGGCGACGGCTACACGGGTGGCGCGGACCTGTACACGCATGCGGCCGCACAGACGGGCGCCGGCCTGCAGAAGTGGGTGTACGACGCGGGCACGAAGCAGTGGAAGCTCGCGTACACGCTGCAGAACGGGCTGGACCTCGGCAAGCCGTATTCGGTGGCGGGCTATCCGCTCGGCAACAATGCGGCGACGGGGTTGCCGTGGGCGCCGGCGACGGCCGGCCTGCGCAACCTGACGGGCCGCGTCGAACGCGACGGCACGGTGACGATCTGGGCGATCACGTCGACGGTCAGCGGCAACGGCGACGTCGGCGCCGATCCGAACCGGCTCGTCGCGGTGCGCGACGTGCTGCGCAACACGAGCGCGACGACGGCCGCCACGGAGCGGTTCGCGGTGCTGCGTACGGCGAAGTTTGCGGAAGTGCTGCGCGGCATCTCGTTCGCGCCGGGTACGGAAACGGGCCGGTCGCACTGACGCGGGTGATGCCCGGCTGAAACCGGGATCGGGGCACGGCCACGCGTTGCGGCGGCCGGCCGTGCCTTCAGCAATGATCGACCCGCGTTTTCAGCCGGTGCGTTGCGTTTTGTCGTCCTTCGGCTCGGCGTGCGCCGCACGCTCCCAGATCGGGAACGTCGCGTTCTGGATCGACGTCTGCGCGTCGATGACCTTGCGATGATCGATGCCGGGCAGGTCGAGCAGCAGGTCGATCGCGGCCTTCGCGCCTTCGGTGTCCTGCGGGAACCCGCACGCGAACTGCTGGTTCGTGTCGAACAGGATCCACCAGACATCCGACACGAACGGCCCCTGGTCGTTGGTTTCGATCAGGACTGCACCGAGGTCGGACAGCGCGATCCCGCGAGTTGCGCCGGTCTGGTCGGTCGACTCGATGCGCGTGTCGGTCGCGGCCACGGTCCAGCCGCCTTGCCGGCTCGGCGGGCGGGCCGATGACGGTGCGGCATGCGGTTGCACCGGGCGGCTGGTGCTTGCCGGTGCGGCAGCGGCAATCGTTTCGGCCGCAACACGGTCTTTCCGCCCGAGCCCATCGATCCACGGCAACGCCGCGCCGCTGACCATTGCCGCAATCCACAGGTAATACCCGGCGCCGAACGTGCTGATCTTTTCGTAGTTCGCGTCGGTCGGGATCGTGTGCCACCCGATCGCGAACACGACGACCACGGCGAGCAGCGCGGACACGGTACGGTTCGGCTTGATCAGTGCGACGACGAGCAGCGGGTTGCCAAGCCACGCGAACTGCAGGTCGAGGATCGCGAGCCCGCCGAGCGCGAGCACCGTGTACCCGTGCCACCAGCTCACCGCGCCGGCCGCATTCGGCGGTTCGGCCGCGACGGGCAGCAGCAGCGACGCGACATACAGCGCGATGATCACGGCGCGCGCGAGGTTCAGGCGGTTGGAAGCGGATCGGATCGGCATGTTGCCTTCCTGGCGTGCAGGGTCATGCGAAGCGGTGAATGCCGGACGGCCGTGCCGTCATTCACGATACGTAGCGCGAAGTGCAAACGCGCCGAAGGCGATTGTGGGTGATTCCCGCAACGATGTCGAACGCACGTCATCCACCGCTGCAAAGTCAAAGCGCCTCGACCAGCAACCGCTTGCTCTTCTCGCAATACTCATGACACGCCGCCCGCGCGGCAATCGACGCGCCGTGCACGAACCTTGGCGCATCCGCCCGCCGCGACATCGACACGACGATCGACGGCGGCGACGGCTGCAGCGGCAGCTCGACAACCTCACCGCTTTCGATCAGCGCATCGACGAACAGCACCGGAATCGCGGCGACGCCGAAACCGTCGCGCACCAGCTGCACGATCACCGAGATCGACGGCGACCCGGTGATGCGCGTCTCCGACAGCGGCACGCCATGCGCGTGCGCGAGCGCGCGCACGATGTCTTCCAGCGCGCGATGGGGCGCGGTGCCGCGCCCGTAGGTCAGGATCGGCTGGCGCAGCACCTGCCGCGCGAGGCCCGTGCGCGTGTTCGGCAACAGTCCCGCGCGCGCGATCCAGCGCACCGGATAGTTCGCGAGCGCGTCGCACACGACCGACGCCTCGTCGCTGCCTTCCACGCGGATGATCAGGTCGAGCTCACCGGCCATCAGCCGGCGCTGCAGCACGACGCTCACGTCGACGGTCAGGTCGATTTCCAGCTGCGGATAGTCGGCCGCCAGCCGCCGCATATAGTGCGGCAGCCAGCTGTGCACGACGGTCTCGATCACGCCGAGCCGCAGCTTGCCGCGCAGCGCGCTTTCGCCGGACGCGGCGGCCTGCAGCTCCTGCGTGGCCTCGACCACGGCTTTCGCATAGCCGAGCAGGTACTCGCCGTTCGGCGTGAGCCGGAATTCACGACTGTCGCGATCGACGAGTATCGTCTGCAATTCGTCCTCCAGCGCCTTCAGGCGCTGCGAGATCGCGGCCGGCGTCGCGTGCAGCGCGGCGGCCGTCGTGCGGAAGTTGCGCAGCTTCGCGAGTGTGACGAAGGTTTCGAGAAAACGCGTGTTCATGGCCGATCGGGAGGAGGACGAAGGCGCACTTTGCCGGTGAGGAAAAGTGAACGGAGCAGGGGAAAACCCCGAGAGGTGTTAAGAAATTCTATACAAGAGGCGCAAAAAAACTCGTTGGCGACAAAATTTTTTCTTTTCTATTCTTCGCCGTATCCGATGACACGCCACCGTCATCCCGACGACATCCCGATCTGCGACCCGACACCATGATGCCTTCCGAATTCCGCCAGTCCGTGCGCCACGGCGCGTTCCGCGGCCCGACCGCCGGCCATTGCGGCCCGTTTGCGCAAGCGAACCTCGCGATCCTGCCCGACGCGTATGCGCACGATTTCCTGCGCTTCTGCCAGGCGAACCCGAAAGCGTGCCCGCTGCTGGGTGTCGGCGAACCGGGCGCGTTCCGGATCGACGCGCTCGGCGAGGATCTCGACATCCGCACCGACGTGCCGAGCTACAACGTGTACCGCGACGGCCGCCTGACCGAGCGCGTCGAGTCGCTGGAAGCGTTGTGGCGCGACGATTTCGTCGTGTTCGCGATCGGCTGCTCGTTCTCGTTCGAGGACATGCTTGCCCGCGAGGGGATCGGGCTGCGCCACGTCGAGGAGGGGCGCAACGTGCCGATGTACCGCACGTCGGTTCCGAATCGCCGCGCGGGCATCTTCGGCGGCCAGCTGGTCGTGTCGATGCGGCCGATGCGCGGCGCCGAGGCGATCCGCGCGGTGCAGATCACGAGCCGGTTCCCGGGCGTGCACGGCGCGCCGATCCACATCGGCCATCCGGGGGAACTCGGCATTGCCGATCTGAACGCACCCGAGTTCGGCGATGCAGTCACGATCCGCGACGGCGAGCTGCCGGTGTTCTGGGCGTGCGGCGTGACGCCGCAAACCGCGCTGATGGACGCGAAGCTGCCGATCGCGATCGCGCATACGCCCGGCCACATGCTGATGACCGACATCACGAACGCGTCGCTCGCCGTATTCTGAATTCCGGGCCGGCAGACGGCCACGCACGACATACCGCACGCACGATCGCCATTCGAACGCGCATAACGACAGGAGCACCACCATGGAAAGCAAGACCCTCGCGGCACCCGCCGCGGAGCCCGCGAGCCCCGAGCGCAGCGGCCTGTTCTCGTGGTACGCCGATGCGCAGCCGCGCGAGCGCCGCGCGTTCTGGAGCTGCAAGGTCGGCTACATGCTCGACGGGATGGACACGCAGATGCTGTCGTTCGTGATCCCGACGCTCGTCGCGACGTGGGGCATCTCGCTCGCGGACGCCGGCTTCATCGGCACGATCACGCTGCTCGCGTCGGCGCTCGGCGGCTGGATCGCCGGCATCCTGTCCGACCGGATCGGCCGCGTGCGCACGCTGCAGCTCACGGTGCTGTGGTTCGCCGTGTTCACCGCGTTGTGCGGGCTCGCGCAGAGCTACCACCAGCTGCTCGCGGCGCGCGCGTTGATGGGCTTCGGCTTCGGCGGCGAATGGACGGCCGGCGCGGTGCTGATCGGTGAAGTGATTCGCGCCCGTGATCGCGGCAAGGCGGTCGGCCTCGTGCAGTCGGGCTGGGCGATCGGCTGGGGGCTGTGCGCATTGCTGTATGCGCTGCTGTTCTCGGTGCTGCCGGCCGAGCAGGCGTGGCGCGCGCTGTTCCTGGTCGGGCTCGCGCCGGCGTTGCTGGTCGTCGCGATCCGCCGCTACGTGAAGGAACCGGACGTCTACGAGAAGGAGAAGGCCGCGCAGGCGAAGGTGGCCGATGCGCCGCGCCTGACCGAGATCTTCGCGCCGAAGCTGATCACGACGACGCTGCGCGCGGCGCTGCTGACGACCGGCGCGCAGGGCGGCTACTACGCGATCACGACGTGGCTGCCGACCTTCCTGAAGACCGAGCGTCACCTCACGGTGATGGGCACCGGCGGCTATCTCGCGATGATCATCTTCGGTTCGTGGGTCGGCTACCTGACGAGCGCGTACCTGACCGACCGCCTCGGCCGCAAGCCGAACTTCATCCTGTTCGCGGTCGGCTCGATGGTGATCGCATTCGCGTACACGTCGCTGAACCTGACCAACGCGTCGATGCTGTGGCTCGGCTTCCCGCTCGGCTTCTTCGCTTCGGGCATCTTCTCGGGGATGGGCGCGTTCCTCACCGAGCTGTTCCCGACCCGCGTGCGCGGTTCCGGCCAGGGCTTCTGCTACAACGTGGGCCGCGCGATCGGTGCGCTGTTCCCGTTCCTGATCGGCGCGCTGTCGAAGCAATACGGGCTCGGCACGAGCATCGGCATCTTCGCGGTCGCCGCCTACGGCGTGGTGATCGTCGCCGCGCTGACGCTGCCCGAGACCCGCGGCCGCGAACTCGACGCCGCGTAAGCGGCGGGGCGGCCCGCCCTTCGTTTTTTTCCCCTTTCATCGAGACCGTGACACGGCGCGCGACGCGCGCCGTGCGGCGGCGCTCGTCCCTCGATTCCACGACGCATCGACCCGACATCATGACTGATCGACACCTTTCTTCCGTTCCCTCCGACGCCGCGCGCTGGCAATTCTGGATCGACCGCGGCGGCACCTTCACCGACATCGTCGCGCGCCGGCCCGACGGCACGCTCGTCACGCACAAGCTGCTGTCGGAGAACCCCGAGCAGTACCGCGACGCGGCCGTGGCCGGCATCCGCCACCTGCTGGGCCTCGCGGCAGGCGAACCGATCACGCCCGCGCACGTCGACATGGTGAAGATGGGCACGACGGTCGCGACCAACGCATTGCTCGAACGCAAGGGCGAACGCACCGCGCTCGCGACGACGCACGGTTTTCGCGACGTGCTGCGCATCGCTTACCAGAACCGGCCGCGCCTGTTCGACCTCGACATCGTGCTGCCCGATGCACTGTACGAAACCGTCGTCGAGATCGACGAGCGCGTCGGCGCGCATGGCGACGTCGTCGTGCCGCTCGATCTTCAGGGGGCCGAAGCGTCGCTGCGCCGCGTGTTCGACAGCGGCGTGCGTGCGCTCGCGATCGTGCTGATCCACGGCTACCGCTACACCGCGCACGAACGCGCGCTGGCGGAACTCGCGCGCCGCATCGGCTTCACGCAGGTGTCGGTGTCGCACGAGGTGTCGCCGCTGATGAAGATGGTGTCGCGCGGCGATACGACCGTCGTCGACGCGTACCTGTCGCCGATCCTGCGCCGCTACGTCGAGCAGGTCGCGCACGAGATGCCGGGCGTGAACCTGCAGTTCATGCAGAGCAGCGGCGGGCTGACGCGCGCCGATGCGTTCCAGGGCAAGGACGCGATCCTGTCGGGTCCGGCCGGCGGCATCGTCGGGATGGTGCGCGCGGCGCGCGCGGCCGGCTTCGGCCAGGTGATCGGCTTCGACATGGGCGGCACGTCGACCGACGTGTCGCACTACAACGGCGAGTTCGAGCGCGAGTTCGAGACGCAGGTGGCCGGCGTGCGGATGCGCGCGCCGATGATGAGCATCCACACGGTCGCGGCCGGCGGCGGCTCGGTGCTCGGCTTCGACGGCGCGCGGCTGCGCGTCGGGCCCGAATCGGCCGGCGCGAACCCGGGGCCGGCCGCGTACCGGCGCGGCGGCCCGCTGACGGTCACCGACTGCAACGTGATGCTCGGCAAGATCCAGCCGGACCATTTCCCGCGCGTGTTCGGCCCGCGTGCGGACGAACCGCTCGACCGCGACGGCGTGGTCGCGAAGTTCGCGGCGCTCGCTGACGAGATCCACGCGGCGACGGGGCGGCGCGAGACGCCCGAGGCGCTGGCCGAAGGCTTCCTGGAGATCGCGATCGGCAGCATGGCGAACGCGATCAAGAAGATTTCCGTGCAGCGCGGCCACGACGTGTCGCGCTACGTGCTGACGACGTTCGGCGGCGCGGGCGGCCAGCACGCATGCGGCGTGGCCGACGCGCTCGGGATGACGCAGGTGTTCGCGCATCCGCTCGCGGGTGTGCTGTCCGCATACGGGATGGGCCTCGCCGACCAGACGGCGATGCGCGAGCGCGCGGTCGAGGCCGTGCTGTCCGACGCATCGTTGCCGGCGCTGAACGCGGCGCTCGACCGGCTGGCCGACGAGGCCGTCGGCACGCTGCTCGAACAGGGCGTGCCGCCGGAGCGGATCGCGACCGAGCGGCGCGTGCACCTGCGCTATCAGGGCACCGATTCGGCGCTCGACGTGCCGGCCGGCAGTGTCGACGCGATGCAGCAGGCGTTCGAGGCCGCGTACCGGCAGCGCTACGCGTTCCTGATGCCCGGCACGCCGCTCGTCGCCGAGCTTGCGTCGGTCGAGGCGATCGGTCGCTCGGACGCCCCGGTCGACATCGCGTCGCTGGCGCCGCGCGGGGCGGGCGATGGCGCGACGCCCCGCGCCGATTCCGCGGTGCGCTTCCATTCCGGCGGCCAGTGGCACGACGCGGCGCTGTATGTGCGCGACACGCTGCTTGCCGGCGACGCGATCGACGGCCCGGCGATCGTCGCGGAGAAGAACGGCACGACCGTCGTCGAGCCCGGCTGGCGTGCGGAGATGACCGCGCAGGGCAACCTCGTGCTGACGCGCACGACGCCGCTGCCGACGCGCCGCTCGCTCGGCACCGACGCCGATCCGGTGCGGCTCGAGATCTTCAACAACCTGTTCATGTCGATCGCCGAGCAGATGGGGCTGCGGCTGCAGAACACCGCGTACTCGGTGAACATCAAGGAGCGGCTCGACTTCTCGTGCGCGATCTTCGACGGCGACGGCAACCTGATCGCGAATGCGCCGCACATGCCCGTGCACCTCGGCTCGATGGGCGAGAGCATCCGCACGGTGATCGAGCGCAATCGCGGCCGGATGCGCGACGGCGACGTCTTCATGCTGAACGACCCGTATCACGGCGGCACGCACCTGCCGGACGTGACGGTCATCACGCCGGTATTTGCCGACGGCTCGGACACGCCGCTGTTCTACGTCGGCTCGCGCGGCCACCACGCGGACATCGGCGGTACGACGCCCGGCTCGATGCCGCCCGATTCGACGCATATCGACGAGGAAGGCGTGCTGATCGACAACTGGCAGCTCGTGTCGGCCGGCGTGCTGCGCGATGCCGAAACCCGCGCGCTGCTCGCATCGGGCCGCTATCCGGCGCGCAACGTCGAGCAGAACATGGCCGACCTGCGCGCGCAGGTCGCCGCGAACCAGAAGGGCGTCGACGAACTGCGCCGGATGGTCGCGCAGTTCGGCCGCGACGTCGTGCTCGCGTTCATGGGGCACGTGCAGGACAACGCGGAAGAGGCCGTGCGGCGCGTGATCGGCGCGCTGCAGGACGGCGCGTACCGTTACCCGCTCGACAACGGCGCGGAAATTCGCGTCGCGATCCGCGTTGACCGCGCGGCGCGGCGTGCTGAAATCGATTTCTCCGGCACGTCCGCGCAGCTGGACAACAATTTCAACGCGCCGAAGGCCGTCTGCATGGCCGCCGTGCTGTACGTGTTCCGCACGCTGGTCGGCGACGATATCCCGTTGAACGCCGGCTGCCTGAAGCCGCTGACGGTGATCGTGCCGGCCCGCTCGATGCTGAACCCCGAGTATCCGGCGGCCGTCGTGTCGGGCAACGTGGAGACATCGTCGGCCATCACCAACGCGCTCTACGGCGCGCTCGGCTGCGTCGCGTCGAGCCAGGGAACGATGAATAACTTCACATTCGGCAACGCTCAATACCAGTATTACGAGACGATCGCGGGCGGCAGCGGCGCCGGTAACGGCTTCGCGGGCGTCGGCGCGGTGCAGACGCACATGACGAACTCGCGGCTGACCGATCCGGAGGTGCTCGAATGGCGCTACCCGGTGCGGCTCGACTCGCACCGGATCCGCGCCGGCTCGGGCGGTGGCGGGCGCTGGCGCGGCGGCGACGGCGCGGTGCGGCGGATCCGCTTCCTGGAGCCGATGACCGCGTCGATCCTGTCGAACAACCGGATCCACGCGCCGTTCGGCGCGGCGGGCGGCGACGCCGGCGCGCTCGGCCGCAACACGATCGAGCGGGCGGACGGCACGGTCGAGGCGCTCGACCACATCGGCCGTGCGCAGATGGCGCCGGGCGACGTGTTCGTCGTCGAAACGCCGGGCGGCGGCGGTTACGGCGCGGCGGGCTGACCGGGGCAACCGGCGCGGCTGCCCGCGCCGGTTGCCCGGAAAAGATTGCGACGGACTGTGGAATAAAACAACGAATTCACGCACAAACGGAATCAAAAATGGCGGAAAACCGGATCGCCTGGACGCGATCCGACCCTGTCTGAACGGCGTCTCCGCCGCCCTGCCCCGATCTGGCGGAGCCGGCCGCAAACCCATGACCAGAAAGGCATTCAGCCGATTCAACCCGATTCGTCCCGCAGTGCCGCATCCGGTGTTTTGCGTGCCGCCAATCATGAAAAATCCGGCTTGCCAATCGAGTCCCGATTCCTTGACACTCTGCTCTAAATGTGAGTGCCAATACTCATCGTCATTTGATAAGATGGCTCTCATCATTCGTTAGGCAGAACCTGCGCGCATCACGCGCGAACGCCGGGTCGCATTAGCTGGAAACAAGTACGGGACGAGGGCTGCTGTTACCGCAATCACGGCTGGCTTGCCGGGCACGCGCACTGCGCGTCCCGGGAAGGCGGTCGGCCCACTCGCCTCCGTCTACACTGTGCGTTTTTTCTGGATCGGGGCGCTCCATGGATGACGAAAACGATAGCGCGGTGCTCGAGGCGCATGTCGGTACGCGCAGCCCCTGCTGGCGTCTCGGCAGCGACAGCAATGCGCTCGAGCTGGCCGCCGTGCGCGGCCTGACCAACGTCGCCGTTGCATTGACGGGCGAGCAGGCTGCGCGGATCCGGGCGCTGACGGGCGTCACGTCGCACCTCGTGCTCGACATCGCGCTGTTCGGCAATCCGGTCAGCCTCCATCTCGTCGGCAAGAAGCTCAACACGACCGACTGGGCCGGCACGGCCTCGGCCTATTCCGATACGGTGTCCGTCGCGGGCGATCTCGCGCACGGGCTCGCGTTCGCCGAGCAGGTCGTGTCCGAAGTGAATTCGCTCGTCGTGATCCTCGACCGCAACGGGATGGTGCAGCGCTTCAACCGCCTGTGCGAGGAAGTGACGGGCAAGCGCGAGGTCGACGTGATCGGCCGCAGCGCGTTCGAGCTGTTCATGAGCCCCGAGCAGGGCGCGCAGTCGCGCACCAACATCACGGGCTTTTTCGCGAGCAACCAGTCGTACGCGGTCGAGCGCTACATCAACACGGTCAACGGGCCGCGCCTGTTCCAGTTCCGCAACAAGTTCGTGCAGAGCGGCAGCGGCATCGAAGAGCAGTTCCTGATCTGCTCGGGCATCGACATCACCGAGGAGCGCAACGCGCAGCATCGGCTCACCGAACTCGCGAATACCGACGTGCTCACCGGGCTGCCGAACCGCCATGCGATCAGCGAGCGGATCCGCGCGGCGATCGACGCGGAGAGCCCCGACACGCGCGGCCAGGTCGGCATCCTGTTCCTCGACCTCGACAACTTCAAGCGCGTCAACGATCACTACGGGCACATCACCGGCGACCGCCTGCTGCAGGATGTGTCGTCGATCATCAGCGGCTGCCTGCCGTCCGGCGCGACGCTCGCGCGGCTCGGCGGCGACGAGTTCCTCGTGCTGTTCGAGCACGGCACGCGGCCGCTGCTCGAAGCGACCGCGCAGATCATCCTCGAACGGCTGCGCACGCCGATCCACCTCGGGCTGATGGAGGTCTACACGAGCTGCTCGATCGGCATCGCGATGCATCCGCAGCACGGCGATTCGCTCGAGACGCTGATCCGCAGCGCCGACACCGCGATGTACGTCGCGAAGGAAGAAGGCAAGCATACGTACCGCGTGTTCTCGCTGGAGATGAACCAGAAGGTCGCGAAGTACATGTGGCTCGACACGAACCTGCGCAAGGCGCTCGAGGAAGAGCAGTTCGTGCTGCACTACCAGCCGGTCGTCGATATCGCGACGGGCGACGTGAACGGCGTCGAGGCGCTGATCCGCTGGCAGTCGCCCGATCGCGGGCTCGTCGCGCCGGTCGAGTTCATCCGCTTCGCGGAGGAATCGGGGCTGATCGCGCCGCTCGGGCGCTGGGTGATGCGCACCGCGGCCGCGCAGGCCGCCGCGTGGAAGGCGAAGGGGCTCGGCATCCGGATCGCGGTGAACCTGTCCGCACGGCAGTTGCAGGACATGAACATCGTGCACCAGTTCGCGTCGATTCTCGACGGCGCGGGCCTGAAGCCGGGCCTGCTCGACATCGAGCTGACCGAGAGCTGCTTCATCGAGGACGAGGAGGCAGCGATCGGGCTGATGCGGCAGTTCCGCCAGCTCGGCGCGGAGATCCATCTCGACGATTTCGGCACCGGCTATTCATCGCTGTCGCAGCTGTCGCGCCTGCCGCTCGACGCGATCAAGCTCGACCGCACCTTCATCACGGGCATCGACCGCAACCCGCGCTCGCAGGCGCTGGTGCGCTCGGTCGTGTCGCTCGCGAAGGCGCTGAATTTCGCGGTGGTCGCCGAAGGCGTCGAAACGCATGCGGAAGCCGATTTCCTCAAGCAGCTCGACGTCGATCACGCGCAGGGCTACTACTACGCGCGGCCGATGCCGGCGCAGGCGTTCGAGGCGTGGCTCGCGGAGACGAGGAAGCTCAGGCTGATCGCCTGAGCCTCGTTCATGAGGAGGCGCCGCCCGCAAGTGGCGGCGCCCGTCGCACTACACCGTGCGCAGCTTCGACACGCGCCGGTTCTGCAGCATCACCAGGCGTTCCATGTACGCGAGGTCCTTCGGCTCGATCGTGAACGCCGCATGCACCCATGCTTCGGTGATGTCCATCAGCTCGGAGCGCGATAGCTGGAACACCCGCTCGCGGGCGCGCAGCATCGCACGCACGCCGTTCAGCTTCGGCTTCGTCACGTCGATGAAGGTGCGCGTCGCGAGATACGCGTCGCCCGCATCGAACGTCTGGTCGATCAGGCCGCGATCCTCGTACCACTCGGATGCGTGCGCTTCACCGGTCGCGATCAGTTGCTCCGCGAGGCCCCGATCGGCCTTGCGCGCGACGAGCGAATAGCCGCCCATGCCCGGGAACAGGTTGAACGCGATCTCCGGAAACCCGAGCTTCACGCCCTTCTGCGCGAGCACGTAGTGATGCGCGAGCGCGGCCTCGAAGCCGCCGCCGAGCGCGCTGCCCTCGACCATCGCGATCGAGATCGCCCCGGTGCCGAAGCCCGTGTAGATCTCGTACACGCCGTCGATGCACGAGCGCGCGTAGGCCATCAGCTGGTCGCGCCGGCCGCTGCGGATCGCGTCGACGAAGAAGCTCAGGTCGCCGCCGACGTTGAACAGCTCGGGGACGAGCGAGCCCGTCACCCAGAAGTCGAACGTGAGGCCCGAGTCGCGAGCGACGCGCGCGAGATGGATGATGTCGGTAACGAGTTGTTGGTTAAAGCACGGCCGCGGCTCCGATCGCAGCATCATCCACATGACATTACGGCCTTCTTCGTAAAAGGCGGTCAGTTGCGACAGTTCGCCGGCTTCGTAAAACGGGCGGCACGCCGGATGGGATTGGAGTTGCATGGTATGTCCTCGTGAGATGTGGTTTTTGAAGACCGCCGCGCTCGGCGCCATGCGAGGAGTCGGGTTGCCCGCAGGGCGCCGGGCGCGAGGCATCGCCATTGTTGCGCGCGCAAACTCGACGGGTGTGTTGAGTGGGTCACCTGATCGCGCCGTCGTCGATCGCGCGGCGGCGGGAAAATCGGTTACACGCGAATGAATCGATGCACGGCCTGTGTGCAAGGCGGGATGCTGGTTTCAGTCGGATCTGGCGCAGGACGGGCGTGACCCGGCGGGCTGCGAAGGTATTTCGCGTGTGAATTTATTTCGGGGAGGCCGGCAGCGACGGCGATGCAGAACGATCGTCGCTGCAACGGAAACCGGATGGTCGCGATCGCGATCGTGGGGGGGTGCCCCTATGTGTTTCGTCAAGCGTTAGGGACTGACTTGGGTTGGTAAATGGTGCCGTCGCGCAGCATGGCGAACAGAACGTCGCAGCGTCGCCGTGCGAGCGCGATGAGCGCTTGGTTA
>NZ_CADFEI010000025.1 GCF_902833225.1 Burkholderia sp. BCC1644 | reverse complement strand
GCAAGCGAAACGTGCCCAGGTGGCGGAATTGGTAGACGCACTAGGTTCAGGTCCTAGCGGTGGCAACATCGTGGAGGTTCGAGTCCTCTCCTGGGCACCATCTGTTTTCTGAAAAAGGTCGGCTTCTAGCCGGCCTTTTTTCATTTCTGGCCCAGGAAGCAAAGCGCCTGCGCGCTTTGCGTGAGGACTCGAAAGGCTGCGCTTGCAAGCGCAGCCGGGGTCGCGCATGTGTGACCGAGCCCTCTCCCGGGCACCATCTGTTTTCTGAAAAAGGTCGGCTTTTAGCCGGCCTTTTTCTTTTCCGGCTCCGGAATCGATCCGGTCGCGCTTGCGACATCACCATATCTCCCACTCCCGTGGGACTTCATCCTTCGTCCTCTTTGAGAATGGCAAGTGGCATCGGCCATCACGATCCATCCCCGATTCTGCGCACCCTCACCCCGTCACTCCCGTCACCCCACCCAACCGGGATTTCCCTAGGCTGACACACCGGCGCTCACGCGGTTAAATAAATCAACGTGATTTATTTAATGCGCCGCCGAGCGGTGCACCATGGAAGGAGACGCCATGAGAAGCCCGCACATCGGCCAGGGAAGCAATTCGGCCAACGTGCGCCGTTACAACGAGCGCCTGCTGCTGAAGACGCTGCGCCGCGTGGGCAGCGCGTCGAAGGCCGACCTCGCGCGTCTCGCGAACATGACGGGCACGGCGGTCGGCAGCATCATCGATTCGCTCGCCGACGCGAAGCTGATCGAATTCGCGGGCCGCACCGAAGGCCAGCGCGGCCAGCCGGCCTCGTTGATCCGCCTCGACCCGCGCGGCGCGTTCGGCATCGGCGTCCATCTCGACCGGATGCGGATCGAGACCGCACTCGTCAACTTCGCCGGCGACGTCCTCGGCCGCCGCTCGCACGACACGTTGCTGCCGCCCCCTGCCGACGTGCTCGAGATCGTGCGTCACGACATCGACGCGATGCAGGCCCTGCTCCCCGACCATGAACGCGCACGCCTGAGCGGCATCGGCGTCGCGCAGCCGTACAACCTCGGCGCGTGGATGCGCGAACTCGGCCTTGCGCCCGACACATTCCGCGCGTGGGAAGACGTCGATTTCGCGGCCGACCTCGGCCGTACGTTGTCGCTGCCCGTCTTCGGCGAAAACGACGGCAACGCCGCCGCGATCGCCGAACTGTTCTACGGATACGGCCGGCAGTGCGACGACTTCGTCTACCTGTTCATCGGGCCGGCGATCGGCGGCGGCATCGCGATCGACGGCGACTGCCTGCGCGGCGTGACCGGCAATGCAGGCGACATCGCCGTGATTCCGGTGCCGCCGAGCCGGCTCAGCTCCGCGCCGCCGCCGCGCGGCCCGTGGGACATCCTGCTCGCGCGCGCGTCGCTGCATGCGCTCGTGCGCCATCTGCGCCATCACGGCGAGACGGTCGACAACCGCGCCGATCTCGAAGCGTGCATCGCCCGCGGCCTGCCGGCAGTGGATGAGTGGATCGACGACTGTGTCGACGCGCTTGCCCCGGCATTGCGCGCGGTGCTGTGCGTGGTCGATGCGCCGGTGGTCGTGCTCGATGCCGATACCGACGCGGGCCTGCTCGACGCGGTCACGACGCGCCTGCGCTCGGCGCTGGTGGCCACCGCGCCCGAAGCGCGCGGCACGCCGACGCTCGTGCGCGGCACGTTCGGTGCCGATGCCGGCGCGATCGGCGCGGCGACGCTGCCGATGTTCTTCAACTTCTCCCCGCGGGCCGGCATCCTCAAGGGCGCCCGCACCGACTCGCAGGAGGTCAACCATGTCGCGATCTGAGTCGCCCCGTCCGTTGCTCGAGATGCGCGGGATCAGCAAGACGTTCCCGGCCGTACGCGCGCTCGACAAAGTCAGCCTGACCGTCTATCCCGGCGAGATCCACTCGCTGATGGGCGAGAACGGCGCGGGCAAATCGACGCTGATGAAGATCCTGTCGGGCGCGTACCGCGCCGACGCCGGCGGCGAGATCCTGATCGACGGCGAACGCATCGAGATCGACGGCCCGCTTGCCGCGCGCGATGCGGGTGTCGCGGTGATCTACCAGGAGCTGTGCCTGTCGCCGAACCTGACCGTCGCCGAGAACATCTACATCGGCCGCGAACTGCGGCGCGGCAACCGGCGCTGGGGCACGATCGACCGCGCGGCCATGGCGCGCGGCTGCCAGGACGTGCTCGCGCGCCTGGGCGCACCGTTCGGGCCCGACACGCTCGTCGACACGCTGTCGATCGCCGAACAGCAGCTCGTCGAAATCGCGCGCGCCGTGCATACGCGTGCCCGCATCCTCGTGATGGACGAGCCGACGACGCCGCTGTCGTCGCGCGAAACGGAACACCTGTTCAGCCTGATCCGCCAGTTGCGCGAGGAAGGCCTCGCGATCATCTACATCAGCCACCGGATGGCGGAGATCTACGAACTGTCCGATCGCGTGTCGGTGCTGCGCGACGGCGCATACGTCGGCACGCTCGAACGCGCCTCGCTTTCGGCCGAGCGGCTCGTCGCGATGATGGTCGGCCGCGACATCTCCGGCTTCTACAAGAAGGAACACGCGCAGTACGACCCCGGCCACCTGCTGCTGTCGGTCCGCGACATTGCCGACGGCACGCGCGTGCGCGGCTGCAGCCTCGACCTGCATGCCGGCGAAGTGCTCGGCATCGCCGGCCTCGTCGGCGCGGGCCGCACCGAACTCGCGCGGCTGATCTTCGGCGCCGAGCCGCGCGTGCGCGGCGACGTGAAGCTGGGCGACCGCACGTTCGGCGCGCACTCGCCGCGCGACGCGATCGACGCAGGTCTCGTTTACCTGACCGAGGACCGCAAGCGCCAGGGCCTGTTCCTCGACATGAGCGTGCGCGACAACATCAACATCTCGGTGTGCAACCGCGATGCACGGCTCGGCGCGCTCGACCTCGCACGCGGGGCCGAACGCGCGCGCGACGCGATCGCGTCGTTGTCGATCCGCGTCCCCCACGCGAACGTCAACGTCGGCGCGCTGTCGGGCGGCAACCAGCAGAAAGTGCTGCTGTCGCGCCTGCTCGAGACGAAGCCGCGCGTGCTGATCCTCGACGAACCAACGCGCGGCGTCGACATCGGCGCGAAATCCGAGATCTACCGGATCATCAACGAACTGGCGCGCGCCGGCGCGGGCGTGATCGTGATCTCGAGCGAGTTGCCGGAAATCATCGGCGTCGCGGATCGCGTGCTCGTGATGCGCGAAGGCGAGATCGCCGGCGAACTCGGCGGCCACACGCACACGCCGATCACGCAGGAAGCGATCATCGCGCTCGCCACCGGCTCGCAGGCCGAACTCGCCGCGACGCACTGAGCCCGCCCTTTCATTTCACTCTTACATTCAGGTTACCGAAATGAACAACCCGACCAAGCAGCGAAACCTCGCTTCCGCGACGGCCCATCCGGTGGTCAACCGTACGCCGTTGTTGCGCGGCGCCGATCAACGCGCCCGCATGCAATCGCTGATCCGCACGGCCGGCATGCTGCCGGTGCTGCTGGTTCTGTGCATCGGCTTCGGCATCCTGACCGACGGCTTCTTCACGCTGCAGAACCTGTCGATCGTCACGCAGCAGGCGTCGATCAACATCGTGCTCGCCGCCGGCATGACCTTCGTGATCCTGACGGGCGGCATCGACCTGTCGGTCGGCTCGGTGCTCGCCGCCGCGGCCGTCGCCGCGCTGCTCGCGTCGACGATCCCCGGGTGGGGCTGGCTCGGCGTGCCGTTCGCACTCGTCGTCGGCCTCGCGTTCGGCGCGATCAACGGCGGGCTGATCTCGTTCCTGCGCCTGCCGCCGTTCATCGTCACGCTCGGCGCGATGACGGCCGTGCGCGGCGTCGCGCGCCTGATCGGCAACGACACGACCGTGTTCAATCCGCAACTGCCGTTCGCGTTCATCGGCAACGGCACGATCCTCGGCGTGCCGTGGCTCGTCGTGATCGCATGCGCGGTAATCGCGATCTCGTGGTTCATCCTGCGCCGCACGGTGCTCGGGATGCGGATCTATTCGGTCGGCGGCAATCCGGAAGCCGCGCGCCTGTCGGGCATCAACGTGCGGGCGATCCAGATGTTCGTCTATGCGGCATCCGGGCTGCTCGCGGGCCTCGGTGCGGTGATGTCGGCCGCGCGGCTCTATGCGGCCAACGGCCTGCAGCTCGGACAGTCCTACGAACTCGATGCGATCGCCGCGGTGATCCTCGGCGGCACGAGCTTCGTCGGCGGCGTCGGCTCGATCGTCGGCACGCTGATCGGTGCGCTGATCATCGCGGTCCTGACGAACGGCCTCGTGCTGCTCGGCGTATCCGACATCTGGCAGTACATCATCAAGGGGCTCGTGATCATCGGCGCCGTCGCGCTCGATCGCTATCGCCAGCGCGACTCGGCGCGCACCTGATCCCTTCCCGTCGATTCAACCTCGCGGCGCAGGCCGGTTCACCTGCGCCCGTTCGCCAACAGACCTCACGGAGACACAACGACATGTTCAAGCACACCGCCGCCCTGACCGCCGTCGCCTGCGCACTCGCCTTCGGCGCTTCCGCCGCACACGCGGCCGACAAGCCGCTCAAATCGATCGGCGTCACGGTCGGGTCGCTCGGCAATCCGTACTTCGTCACGATCGTCAAGGGTGCCGAAGCACGCGCGAAGCAGCTCAACCCGAACGCGAAGGTCACGGCCGTCTCGGCCGACTACGACCTGAACAAGCAGTTCACGCAGATCGACAACTTCATCTCCGCGCACGTCGACATGATCCTGCTCAACGCGACCGATCCGAAGGCGATCGAGCCGGCGGTGAAGAAGGCGCAGGCGGCCGGCATCACGGTCGTCGCGGTCGACGTGGCCGCGGCCGGCGCAAACGCGACCGTGCAGACCAACAACGTGAAGGCCGGCGAACTCGCGTGCGACTACATCGCGAAGAAACTCAACGGCAAGGGCAACGTGATCATCGAGAACGGCCCGCAGGTATCGGCCGTGATCGATCGCGTCAACGGCTGCAAGACCGTGCTCGCGAAAAACGCCGGCATCAAGCTGCTGTCGAGCGACCAGGACGGCAAGGGCTCGCGCGAAGGCGGGATGAACGCGATGCAGGGTTACCTCACGCGCTTTCCGAAGCTCGATGCGGTGTTCACGATCAACGACCCGCAGGCGATCGGCAGCGACCTCGCCGCGAAGCAGTTGAACCGTCCGGGTATCGTGATCACGTCGGTCGACGGCGCACCCGACATCGAAGTCGCGCTCAAGTCCAACACGCTCGTGCAGGCGTCGTCGAGCCAGGATCCGTGGGCAATGGCGCAGCAGGCGGTCAACGTCGGCTACGGGATCATGAACGGCCAGAAGCCGGCCAATCCGATGATCCTGATCGAGCCGACGCTCATCACGCGCGACAACGTGAAGACCTATAAGGGCTGGAGCACGCCGCGCTGATCGCGCCGCCCGTCCGCCCGCGCAACCGGGCGGTGCCGGGGGCCGCATCGCCATGCGCGACGGCCCCGCACTGCCCGCCTTTTCGGATCAACCGCTGTACGGCCGTGTGCAACGCCACGGCACAAGGTTTCGACATGACGACGACGTTCCCCCGCCTGATCGTATTCGGCGAAGCGCTGACCGACTTCATCCGCGACGACGCGCAGCACTGGCACAGCGTCGCCGGCGGCTCATGCTGGAACGTCGCACGCGTCGGCGCGCGGCTCGGCGTGCCGACGGCCTTCGCCGGCACGGTCAGCCGCGACACCTTCGGCGACGAGCTGATGCGCGAGAGCGCCGCCGCAGGGCTCGACATGCGCTTCATCCGGCAGGTCGACCGAGCGCCGCTGCTCGCGATGGTCGTGTCGAAGCAACCGCCCCACTATTTCTTCATCGGTGAAAACAGCGCCGATCTCGCCTTCGATCCGGCAGACCTGCCCGCCGGCGCCTTCGACGCGGCCGAGATCGTGCACGTCGGCTCGCTCGGCGTCGTGCGCGAACCGCTCGCGTCGCGCCTGATCGACATCGCGCAGGCCGCGCATGCGGCCGGCAAGCGGATTTCGTTCGACCCTAACTTCCGCGCACCGATGGCCGCGCCGTCGTATCGCGACACGCTGCGCCGGCTGTCCGCGCTCGCGGACTGGATCAAGGTATCCGACGAGGATCTGCGCGGGCTGTTTCCCGAACTCGACGAGGCAGCCGCGCTCGCGCAACTGCGCGAATGGGCGCCCGACGCGACGCTGCTCGTCACGCGCGGCGCATCGGGCATGCAGCTCCTGCATCGCGACACCGAGCTGTTCCAGCCCGCGTTCCCGACCGAAGTCGCCGACACCGTCGGTTGCGGCGATGCGAGCATCGGCGGCTGGCTCGCGAGCCAGCTTGCGCGCCCCGATGCAACGGCCGTTGAACATCTGCGCTACGCGGCCGCGTGCGCGGCGGTCGCCTGTGCACATGCAGGCGCCTATGCGCCGACTGCAGAGGAAGTGACCGACATGATCGATCGCACGGCCGGCGCCGCGCTTTCGCTCTAGACGGCGCCGTCGTGCCGCCGCGTCATGCGGCGGTCGTGCCGTCGCTGCCGTCCGGCGGCAGGCCTGCCTTCAGCAGTTGCAGGCTTTCGTCGACGCTCAGTTCCGACATCGCATCGTCGTGAAGCGTATCGTCCGCCGCGCGGCGCAATGCATGCAGCGCATGCACCTTCAGCCGCACCAGCGCGAGCCGCAACCCGCGCGCCGCGCATTCGGCCGCGAAGGTGCGCAACGATTCGATTGTCGTGCCGTCGACATCCGGCGTTTCCTCGAGGCTCAGCATCACGGTATGCGTATCCGGCGCGGCCTTCATCAGCGCACGCACGCGATTGAGCATCCGGTCTGCGTTCGCGAAGAACAGCTGCGCCTCGGGCCGCACGATCAGCACGCCCGGTACCGGCTTCGCGTCGGCGTGGCTCGCGACGTCGACGAAATCGTGGCTGTCGCGCAGCCGGCCGAGCACGCTCACGTTCGGTTCGGACAGCTTGCGCAAAGTCAGCAGCAGGCTCACGCCGATGGCCGCGAGCAGCCCGTGCAGCACACCGAGCACGAGCACCGCGAGCAGCGCCGCGATCACGACGAGCCGGTCGCGATGCCACGCCCAGTACGGCCGGAACACGGACGGATGCAGCGAGTGGCTGACCGCGAAAATCACGATCGCCGCGAGCACGGGCTCCGGCGTGCGCGCGAGCTGCGGCAGCAGCAGCCAGACGATCAGTGCAACCACGCCGGCCGCCCACAGGCCGGCAAAGCGCGACTGCGCGCCGGCCGCTTCGTTCGCCGACGTCGCCGAATAGCCGGCGCCGACCGGCATCCCGTGCAACAGGCCCGACACGAGATTCGCGCAGCCGAGCGCGACGAGATCGCGGTTCGGCGACACGCTGTCGCCATGCTTGAGCGCGAAGTTTCGGATCGATCCGTACGATTCCGCGTACAGGATCAGCATCAACGCAAACGCAAGCTCGACCGTCTGCATCCACGCATTGCGATCGAGCGTCGGCAGGCCGAATTCGAGGTGCCGGAAGTCGATATGGCCGACGATCGCGATCCCGTATCGCTGCCAGTCGATCGCATAGCCGGCCGCGATCGACAGTACGATCACGACGAGCGTCGCGGGCACGCGCGAGCTCCGCCCGAGCGCGAACAGCAACGCCAGCGCGGTCGCGCCGAGCACGACGCTCGCGAGGTTCGCATGCGGCGCGCCGGTGATCAGGTCGAGCGCGACATGCGGCGCATCGCTGTGCTGCACGGAGATCGCGAGGATCTTCGGCAGCTGCTTGATGACGATCGTCAGCGCGAGGCCGAACGTGAAGCCGCGCAGCACGGGCCGCGCGACGAAATCCGACATGCCGCCGAGCCGCGCGGCGCCCGCGAGGATGAACAGCACGCCCGTCATCGCGACGAGCGCGGCCGCGAGCGCGAGCTGCGCGGCCAGCGCCATCCCCGATTCGGCGAGCACGGTTGCCGCGAGCACCGCGGCCGACGACGACGTCGACGACACGATCGCGAAGCGGCTGCTGCCCGTGAGCGCGTAGACGACGAGCCCCGACAGCAGCGCGATCAGGCCGGCTTGCGGCGGCAAGTTGGCGAGCCCCGCATACGCGACCGCTTCAGGAATCAGCAGCCCGGCAATCGACAGGCCGGCCAGCGCATCGAGGCCGATGCGCCGCCTGGGCGGCGGCGAAGCCGCATCGAGCGGAGCGAAATGATCGGCATGTTGCGGGCCGGCGTCGGGGCGGATCGGGGCGGTCGTCATGAGGCGGTCGGCGCCGTGCGCCGGTCAGGGTTTGACGGCGATGACGCCCGACCAGCCGGGCAGATAACGCGCATCCTGCTCGTGTGCGCGGTGCAGCGCGACGTCGAGCGCCTTCGCGAAATTCTTGCGAATCTGGTCGAGCGAGATGTGCTGGCGCAGGTAGTCGGCCCACAGGAATTCGCTGAACGGCGTCGCGTCCTTCGCATACCCGCCCGCGGTGCGCAGCTCGCCCGCGAGGCTGCGGTACGGATCGTCCACGAGCCCCGTCAGCGCCTTCGGCAAATGCTCGTAGTCGCGCCGCGTGCCGTCCGCGCCGAACGGATGCACCCACTGATTGTGTTCCATCATCCGCCAGAAGATCGTGTCGTCGAGCCAGGACAGATCCTTCAGCAGCATCGCGTTCACGCGCGCCTCGCCTTCCTCGATCAGCGCGAGGCCGAGATGGTGATGATCCGTGATGTAGTGCAGGCCGTCCGGGCCGAGCACGGCCGGAAACCAGTGCGATTCGATCGCTGCCTTGCGCGCGCGCTTGCTGAGCGCCTTCCAGTGCTTGCGCTTCGCCTTGACTTCGCGATAGCCGACCGTCATCTGCGTGGGACGCAGTTCTTCCAGCTTGACGGGAATCAGGTGAACATCGTTGCCGAGTGCCATGGTCGTACCCCATGTTGCGAAATTCCGGCAACGATACTCCTGATCGCGCGAACCGTTAATACGTCATGACCTCGATACGCATTGGATTGACGATCTCTGACAACCGTCAGTGCCTGCGCACGACGCTGCGCTACGCACGCAGATCGTTGCGTTCGAGTCGATGACGAATGTAAGGAATGCCGTCGACCACGACGCTCACGCGATGCATCCCGAGCTTGCGCGCGACGTTCAACGAGCCGCTGTTGGCTTCCGCGATATCGGCGATCACACGCGGCAGGCGCACGGTGTCGAACGCGTGACGCACGACGGCTTGCGCGGCCTCGCTCGCGATGCCGCGCCCCCAGGTCGCACGCACGAGCCGCCAGCCGATCTCGACGTCGCGCGCGCCGTCCGCATAGTCGGGAATCAGCAGGATCCAGCCGATGAACGCGCCGGGCGCGGCCTTCTCGAAGATCGACCAGTATCCGAGGCCCGGCGGATAGTCGCGCGTGATCCGGTGCGTGACGAAGCGGCGATGCTCGTCCGGGTCGTGCCACGGGCCCGCGATATGCCGCGTGACCTCGGGATCGCGATCCATCGCGAGGCACGCATCGAGATCGGCCAGCACGCGCGGACGCAGCCACAGCCTCGCCGTTTCGAGCACGGGCAGCGCGTCGATGGAACGTTCGGTCATCGGGACTCCTGATTCGGTGGCGATGCGCATCGAGCGCATTACAGAACAAATACAAACAGCCTTCCGGAATGATACAGATGCCTGTCGCCTGGCTCGCGCGGCGCCGTTTCCGTTTCCGAAACAGTTCATTTCGTAGGGATTATTCCCGATTCGACGTTATCGCGCCCCACATCGCGCGGCGCTGCGGCCTACACTCGATCCATGCCCCCGCACCGCGCGCAGGCCGGGCCGGCATCCGCATGCACATCGTGAGCGCGCAAGCCAACGTGGAGACCTCGGACATGAGCTGGACCCGCGAACAACGCAACGTCACGATCGCCGCCTATCTGGGCTGGACGCTCGATGCGTTCGATTTTTTCCTGATGGTCTTCGTGCTGAAGGACATCGCCGCGGAATTCGCGTCGACGATCCCCGCCGTTGCGTTCGCGCTCACGCTGACGCTCGCGATGCGCCCGCTCGGCGCGCTGATCTTCGGCCGGCTCGCCGATCGCTTCGGCCGACGCCCGACGCTGATGGTCAACATCGCGTGCTATTCGCTGCTCGAGCTCGCGTCGGGTTTCGCGCCGAGCCTCACTGCGCTGCTCGTGCTGCGCGCGCTGTTCGGCATCGCGATGGGCGGCGAATGGGGCGTCGGCTCCGCGCTGACGATGGAGACCGTGCCGACCCATGCGCGCGGCTTCGTGTCGGGGCTGCTGCAGGCCGGTTATCCGAGCGGCTACCTGCTCGCGTCCGTCGTGTTCGGTCTGTTCTACCAGTACATCGGCTGGCGCGGAATGTTCATGATCGGTGTGCTGCCCGCGCTGCTCGTGCTGTACGTCCGGGCGCACGTGCCCGAATCGCCCGCGTGGAAACAGATGGAGAAGCGCCCGCGCCCGAGCCTCGGCGCCACGATGAAGCAGAACTGGAAGCTCACGATCTACGCGATCGTGCTGATGACCGCGTTCAACTTCTTCTCGCACGGCACGCAGGATCTCTATCCGACCTTCCTGCGCGAACAGCATCACTTCGACCCGCATACCGTGTCGTGGATCACGATCGTGCTGAATCTCGGCGCGATCGTCGGCGGCCTGTCGTTCGGCTCGATCTCGGAGCGGATCGGCCGGCGCCGCGCGATCTTCATCGCTGCGCTGATCGCTCTGCCCGTGCTGCCGCTGTGGGCGTTCTCGAGCGGCCCGGTCGCCCTCGCCGCCGGCGCGTTCCTGATGCAGATCTCGGTCCAGGGCGCGTGGGGGGTGATCCCGGTCCACCTGAACGAGATCTCGCCCGACGAAATCCGCGCGACCTTCCCCGGTGTCGTCTATCAGCTCGGCAACCTGCTCGCGTCCGGCAACGCGACGATGCAGGCGTCGCTCGCCGTTTCGCACGGCAACAACTACGGCCTCGCGCTTGCGCTCGTCGCCGGCACCGTCGCCGTCGCGATCGCCGTGCTGATCCTGTTCAGCCGCGAACGGCGCGGCATCGACATGACGCAATCGGTCAATACGCGTAGCAGCGTCGGCTGATTCCACCCATTGCCGCACCGCACCATCGCGCGTGCCCCGCCTGGCCGGGGCCGCGCGTCATACTTTCCGCATTCGCACATCGAACTAGAGGAATTTGTCCAGATTCCCTGCTTGCCCGCCATGCCCGCGTTTTTTTATCTTAATAAAAACGACTGTTTGAATCAGATAATCAAATCACCTGTTCGCGGCCGGGAAACCGGCATGGGAGGCGGAACATGGCAGTAAGTCAGGAGGGGCGACCATCCGCGGGACGGCCGTCCGGCGCGCGGTCATCCGGCACTCGGCAGACCGGCGGGACGAAGGCGCGCATCCTCGATGCAGCCGAAGACCTGTTCATCGAGCATGGCTTCGAAGCGATGTCGATGCGGCAGATCACATCGCGCGCGGCGGTCAACCTCGCGGCGGTCAACTACCACTTCGGCAGCAAGGAAGCGCTGATCCACGCGATGCTGTCGCGCCGGCTCGACCAGCTCAACCAGGAGCGCCTCGGCATCCTCGACCGCTTCGACGCGCAGCTCGGCACGCACATCACCTGCGAGCACGTGCTCGGCGCGATGTTCATTCCCGCGCTGAAGGCGTCGCGCAATCCCGAACGCGGCGGGCCCGGGTTCCTGCGGCTGATCGGCCGTGCGTACACCGATCCGTCGCCGTTCGTGCGCAACTTCCTGACCGCGCACTACGCGAGCGTCGCGGGCCGCTTCTTCGACGCGTTCCAGCGCGCGTTGCCGCATCTGCCGCGCACCGAGCTCGGCTGGCGGCTGCACTTCGCGATCGGCGCGCTGTCCGGCGCACTCGCGGGCGCCGAGACGGAAAGCCTGATCGACGAGTTCTCGCAGGGCCGCACGATGAACGACGTGCAGATGATCGCCCGGCTGTCGTCGCTGATCGTCGCCGCGCTGAAGGCGCCGATGCCCGACAGCGCGCAGCTGTCGATCTTCGCGGCAGTGCTTGACGACGCGGGCGCCAGCGAAGTGTTCGGGCTGCCGTCGTCGAGTGCGGCCGCTGCCGATACGGCGACGCTGCATTCCACGAACTGAGCGCGCGGGGCCACGCGCGGCTTCCTGTTCACGATTTGATTGATACGCGCGGTCAGGCGGGGCGTCGAGGCGCCCGCGCCGATCGACCGCGAAGCACGGGGCATGGACAGGCGTCGAAACGCCCGCCCTCGCCGAGAGCAAAGACCGGAGACACGTCATGTCATCTTCCGCAGCAACCACAGCGGCCCAGATCCCGCCGAACACCGACGGCATCTGGTACGCGTCATATCCGCCCGGCGTCCCGCACGAAATCGACGTCGCGCAATACGCGTCGCTCGTGCAGTTCTTCGACGAATGCACGACCCGCTTCGCCGATCGCGTCGCGTACGTGAGCGCCGGCGCGTCGATGACCTATCGCACGCTCGCGCAGAAAGTCGACGCATTCGCGTCGTACCTGCAAAGCCTCGGCGTGAAGCCGGGCGACCGCGTCGCGATCATGCTGCCCAACACGTTCCAGTACCCGGTCGCGCTGTTCGGCACGCTGAAGGCCGGCGCGATCGTCGTCAACGTCAATCCGCTCTACACCGTGCGCGAACTCGCGCACCAGCTGAAGGACAGCGGCGCGCAGACGATCGTCGTGTTCGAGAACTTCGCGCGCACGCTGCAGGACGCGCTGCCGGAAACGCAGGTGAAGAACATCGTCGTCACCGCGCTCGGCGACCTGCTCGCCGACGGCTTCAATGCGAAAGGACGCCTGATCAATTTCGTGCTGAAGCACGTGAAGAAGCTCGTGCCGGCCTACCACCTGCCGCAGGCCATCCGGCTGCGCTCCGCCCTCGCGCTCGGCGCGCGCGGCAAGCCGCAGCCGGTGCAGACGACGCGCGACGACCTCGCGTTCCTGCAATACACGGGCGGCACGACCGGTGTCGCGAAAGGCGCGATGCTCACGCACGGCAACCTGATCGCGAACCTGCTGCAAGCGAAGGCGTGGATCGCCGATCAAGTGTCGGGCGACGTCGAAACCGTGCTCACACCGCTGCCGCTGTATCACATCTATTCGCTGACGGTGAACGCGTTCATCTTCATGGGACTCGGCGGGCGCAACATCCTGATCGCGAACCCGCGCGACATGAAGATGGTGATGAAGATCATCCGCAACGAAACGTTCACGGGGATCACCGGCATCAACACGCTGTACAACGCGTTCCTCGACAACGAGGAATTCCGCAAGCGCGACTTCTCGAAGCTCAAGCTCGCGATGGCCGGCGGGATGGCGATGCAGCGCGCGGTCGCGGAGCGCTTCCAGCAGGTGACGGGGCGGCCGGTCGTCGAAGGCTACGGCCTCACCGAATGCTCGCCGATCGTCACGATGAACCCCGTGGACCTGAACGACATGGCCGCGTTCAGCGGCTCGATCGGCCTGCCCGCGCCGTCGACCGTCGTGCGCTTTCGCCGCGAGGACGGCACCTGGGCGCCCGTCGGCGAGCCGGGCGAGCTGTGCGTGCACGGCCCGCAGGTGATGCGCGGCTACTGGCAGCGCCCGGACGAGACGGCCAAGGTGATCGACGCCGACGGCTGGCTCGGCACCGGCGACATCGGCGTGATGGACGAGCGCGGTTTCATCCGCCTCATCGACCGCAAGAAGGACATGATCCTCGTGTCGGGCTTCAACGTGTATCCGAACGAGATCGAGGAAGTGCTCGTGATGCATCCGGGCATCAGCGAAGCCGCGGCGATCGGCATTCCTGACGAGGTACAGGGCGAACGGATCAAGGTGTTCGTCGTGCGCCGCGACCCGTCGCTGACGGTCGAGGACGTGCTCGCGCACTGCCGCAAGAACCTGACCGGCTACAAGATGCCGAAATTCGTCGAGTTCCGCGACGCACTGCCGCAGACGAACGTCGGCAAGATCCTGCGCCGCGCGCTGCGCGACGAGGAACTCGCCAAACTCAAGGCCGCGAAGCAAGGCTGAACGATCCATCGCTCCGGGAGACGCTGTCGATGAACGAAGGAATGAAGCGCCGTACGCGGCATGCGGCCGCCGCGGCGGTCGCTTGCATGCTGTCGCTCGCGCACGCGGGCCTGCATGCACAGGAAACGGCCGCTGCCGCAAGTGCGGTACAGGAGGTCGCACTGCCGGCGGACCTGGCGAAGGTCACGCGCGAACCGCTCGCGCAACAGGCACGCTGGCTGCACGCGGCCGCACAGCGCGGTACGCTCGCGCAGCTCGACGACGCGACGCTCACCGCGCTCTTCAAGGCGCTCGACCCGCTCGCCGTGCCGCTCTATATCCGTAATGGTCCTAACGGTTATCCGGCGTACCAGTTCACGATGGTGCGCCAGGAGCGCATCAGCGGGAAATGGTCCGACACGCCCGACCGCATGCTGGTGAAGACCACCCGCGAACCGCTGCGCGTGTATGCGAAATGGCTGCCGGGCGGCGCGCATGCGGGACAGGAAACCATCTACGACACGACGCAGCGCAAGGACGAGATGTACGGCCATCTCGGCGGCCTGCTCGGCAAGATTCCGCTGTGGACGGCGCTCGACGGCGCGCTGGCGCGTGCCCAGTCGAATCACCAGGTGAAGGATCTCGGCACCGAGTTCATCACGAACCTGTACCTGACCGAAGGGAAGAAGTACCTGGAAGCCGGCGTGCAGCGGCCGACCCAGGTCGAAGCAAAATCGATCGGCGGCGTGCGGGTGGTCGCGCTCACCTACGAGACGCCGACCGGCCGGCCGCAGTTCTACGCGAAGAAGGAAGTCCTCGGGCTCGACCTGCACGCGCCCTATTTCCGGACCGTCGAGTCCTATGACAACGACGGCAAGATCTTCGAGCGGATCGTCATCGAGAAAATCGCGCCGGCCACGCTCGACGACACCGCATTCGACCCGAAAAACCCGGACTACGCGTTCTGATTCGTACCGGCGCGGTTGAAGTCGGGATCAATCGTCATCGTCGTCGCCGTGGTGCTTGCGCCAATGCTTGTAATAGTGCTTGCGCCACTTCCGGTAGCGATCGTCGTCGTCATCGCCGTAGTAGCCGTATCCGTAGCCCGGATAGGCGACGACGGCCGGCTGTGGCGCCACATAGACCGGCGCCGGCTGGACATAGACCGGCGCGACCGGTACGCCGATGCCGACCGACAGGTCGACGTGCGCCATTGCACTGCCGGAAGCCAGCAATGCCACGCCGCCAACCCACCCTGCCCATTGCCTCGTGTTCATGTTCTGCATCCCTGATACGCCGGCCCGCCCGGCTCACGCGACGAATGTAAGCGCACCGCACGCGGCGAGGTGATACGGCGCTGCGAGAGTCGTAACGCGACGTAACGAAACGGCTTTAGCTATTCGGCCGAATCGCGAAAATGCGCTGGAACGTCTATAGTGGGTTACGGTTCGACACAATCACGACTGCGCGCTTCCCTATTGAACAGGGTAGAATCCCGCCAAACACCTTGTGGACGAACACGCCACACACACGCACAACATATTCTCTGACGCAGGCTCCTGCCGCACCTCAATGGCCAATCCCGCAGAATCCCATCCGCAAAACGACTTCATCAATTCGGCGCGCAAGGAACGTAAGCGCGTTGAAATCTATCTCGTCAACGGCATTCGTCTGACGGGGTGCATCGAGTCGTTCGACCAGTACCTGGTGATGCTGCGCACCCCCGTGGGTCTGCAAGGCATCTACAAGCGCGCGATTTCCACTATCCAGCTCGACACGGGCGGCTCGCGCCCGGGCGGCGGCGGTCCCCGCGGGCCGCGCACCGGCGGTCGCCCCGGCGGCCGTGAAGGCGGCGGTCACAGCCCGTACGGCTCGCACGGCGGCCCGCGCGAATCGCGTGGCGACGGTGGCGGCTACGGCTCCCGCGAACCGCGTGAAGGCTATGGCTCGCGCGAACCGCGCGAAGGTTACGGCTCGCGTGAGCCGCGCGAAGGCTACGGCGCCCCGCGCGAACCCCGTGAACCGCGCGAAAGCTATGGCGCGCCGCGCGACAGCGGCGATGCATCCGGTAACGCGTCGTCGTCGGATGCACGCGGCGGCAACGGTCCGGTGATCGTCACACGCCGCCGGCGAATCGTGCCGGACGGCCAGTAAAACAAAAGGGCAAGCCAACCGGCTTGCCCTTTTTGCTTGTGCAGCCGGCGCGGCATGTCGCCGCACCGCTGCCAGGTTCAGCGTGCCGTCGCCGGCAGGCCCGCGTCGGCCTCACGCTGCAGCGAACGCACCTGCTGCTGCAACGCGCGCAGTTGCGACTGGAGTTCGGCCTGTTGCGCCTGCAATGCCGCCGTCTCGCTGCGCACGCTCTTCTGGCGATCCGCGACCGCCGCCTGCTGCTGGCGTGCGATCGAGATGTCGGCCTGCAGGCGTCGTGCACGATCCTGCGTGACCTCGATCTGCTTGTCCATTTGCGCCTTCTGCGATTCCAGCTTCGCCGCCCGCAGTTCGTTGATGGCCAGCCGCTCCGCCTGACGCGAGAAATCGCGATAGATCGCTTCCGCGCGCGTTTCGTCGTACGTCTTGATCACGCGCCAGAACGCCTTCTGCTGGAACAGCGCGACGAAGTACGCACCGTCCTTCACATTGAACAGCAGGCTCGCACCGTAGCTGCCGTTGTAGCTCGTGCGCATTTCCGTCAGCGAGTGCGCCTGAATCTGGCGCTGCAGATCGTCGACCGTGCTCGGCCCCGTCGACTCGCCCGCCTGCGGCTGCACCGACATCTGGCCCTGCTGATCGATCACCGGAATTGCCGCCACCGGCGCCGACGCCTGCTGCACCGCCGGCGAATCGCTGCCGGCCAGCCCCTGCGCGAACGCGCCCTGCATGCCTCCCACCAGGGCGAGCAACACGCTCACCCGCCCCAACCCCGTCATATGGCTCATGAAGTTTTATTCCCGCCCGAGTCGTTGTAATTCAGCGCGATTTTATCTCATTAATTACTCGCTTTCGCGTGTCTCGGGCTCTTCGTCGAAGATCTGATATTTGCGCATTTTTTCCCACAGTACCTTGCGGCTGATACCGAGCTGCTGCGCCGTATCCTGACGACGCCAACCGTTTGCGTCGAGCGCCGTAATGACGCGGCTGCGCTCGTTCATGTCCCACTTGCTGCGATCGACGAACACCTCCGCCGCGCTCTCCACCGGCACCGGCTGGGCCGAATTGCGCGCGTGCGCGATCAGCCGCTGCAGCCGCGCGGCATCCCACCCGCCCGTCTGCCGCACCGTCACGCCGACACGCTCGGCGAGGTTGCGCAATTCGCGTACGTTGCCGGGGAAATAGCTGTCCGCGACCGAATCCGTCAGCCAGTACGGCAGATCGGACAACTCCGCGAGCCGCTCCTCGCCGACGACCTGGGCAACGAACGACTTGAACAGCGCGATCTTGTCGACCGCGCCGCGCTCTTCCAGCGACGGAATGCTCAGCTCGATCACCGCGAGCCGGTAGTAGAGATCGGCGCGGAACAGCCCTTCCTTCACGAGCTGCGGCAGCTTCTTGTTGCTCGCCGCGACCAACCGGAAATCGACCTTGACCGGCGCCGTCGCGCCGACGCGCAGCACCGCGCCATCCTCGAGCACGCGCAGCAGCTTGACCTGCTGATACAGCGGCAGATCGCCGACTTCGTCGAGGAACAGCGTGCCGCCGCCCGCCTGCTCGAAATAGCCTTTATGCGCAACAACCGCGCCCGTGAACGATCCTTTCGCATGACCGAAGAACAGCGATTCGAACAGGCCGTCGGGGATCGCGCCGCAGTTCACCGGCACGAATTCGCCGTGCCGGTAACGCGAATGCTTTGCGTGCAGCAGTTGCGCGATGCGCTCCTTGCCGACGCCGGTTTCGCCGTGCAGCAGCACGTTGGTGTCGCAGTCGGCGAACGTATCGACTTCGTGCAGCAGCGCCTGCATCGATTCGGAGTGCGCGACGAGTTCGGACGGCTGCGACGTTTCGGCCGAGTGCGCACGCAGTTGCGTGACGAGCTTGCCGATCATGCCGCGCAGTTCGGCGCACGTGAAGTCGAGCGGCAGGATGTGCGAATAATCGGGCGGATACTGCGACGCGTCGTGGTCGCGCGCCGCGCCGACCCAGACCACCGGCATGCCGATGTTGGCCTGCCAGTCGCGCAGGAACGCGGCGCCGCCCTCGATCATCGTCACGCTGATGATCGCGAGCGACGGCCGCAATGCGGCGCGCTCGGGCGAGATCTCCGCGTTGTCGGCGCGGATCACTTCGACGTCGAAGCTCGCCATGCACCGGGCGACGCGGTCGACGATGTCCGCCTTGCCTTCCCAGACGTACAGGTCGAGCTCTTCGATTGCGGGCGTGGTTCTCATGTTTCGGGTACGGCTTCAGTAATTGACGAGTTGCTCGGCATTGCAGGTCGGCGACCGGTGGCAGGCGGCAGCGATGCCGCCCGCGTCGATCACGGAACGTTCAGACATTCATTGCACCAGCATGGGATTGCCGCATTTGATCGAGTCCGGTGTGTTCGTGACATAGGCGTTCCCCAGGCTGAGACCAAGCAGGCCCGTGACCGAGGTCAGGAGCGAATCGATCGGTTGCAGGAGGAGCGGGACGAGCGTGCTTCCCAATGCAGTCAGAAGCGGCCCGGTCAGGATATCCAGCAGCGGGTTCAGAATGCCGGCCAGCACCCCCGCCAATCCGCCGCTAGCCGACACGGAGACCGACAGGCCGCTGCCGACGATACCCTGAACCGCGGGCGACAGGAACTGGTCGGTTCCCGTGCCCAGCATGTACGGCGACGCCGGGCTCGGCGAAGCGGATGAGCCCGGGCCGGGATACGTGAACGTCAGCGGAGTCGCCGTTTGATTGGCAACGGGAACTGTCAACTGTCCGGGCTTCAGACTGATATTGACGGATATCTGGTTCAGGTTGATCAGCCCGAGCGTCAGCACGTTGAGCGCAGAAGTCACGGCACTGAGCCCCAGCAGGTTGAGCAGGCTCTGCAGGTTCACGGCGACCAGCGTGATCGGGGTTCCACTGCCGGTCGTATATCCGCTCGGCGCATTGAGATTGATCGGCGTATTCGCGGTGCCGCCGACGTAGACGGCCACCACCCCGGTCTGCACATTCACCGTCGCGCTTTTCGTGCCGTCCGCGGTGCAGGTGACGGACATCAGGCCCGCCGTCGCCGGCGCCACATAGGCCGTGATCGGCAATTGCACCGCGGCAAGCGGCGTCGCCGTGCCGGACGAGCAACTGCCGCCCGGAAAGACCAGCCCGCCGTTCGAGCACGTCGACAGCAGCGAGATCGACGTATTGAGGAACACGTTCCCCTGCGCGGTCGACGTGTTGGTCGTGCAATTGGACGTCCCGCAATTCGCCGGCCCGGGCGGACCGCTCGCGGTGGACGGCGGATTCGCCCCCAGCTTGACGGAACCGGACACCGTCACGTTCAGCAACGGCGCAAGCAACGTGGGCGTCTGGACGGTGACGCTGGGAATGCTGACCGAGTTCGTGCCGTTCGCGAGTTGCAGCGCAGTCGACAGCAAGCCGAGCGCATTGACGCTGGCGTTGACGGCGGAGGTTCCCGTCGCGGTTGCGGCGGAAACCAGCTGACCGAGCGCTATTTGCGGGCCGCCGCACACGCCGCCGGAACAGAGTGCGACGACGATCGCGTTCAGCACGTTCAGGTTCGCGCCGACCAGGTTCTGCTGCGTCGCCGCTTGGACGGCCGCATTGGCCAGTTGACCCAGCGTCACGGTGCCGTTCAGCACGGACGTACTCGTGCCGACCGGCAGATTGGCGAGGATGCCCGCCAGTTTCAGATTGACTTGCGCGAGCCCCTGGTAATCGACGAGCTGCAGACTCAGCGGATTGGGCGTACCCAGCAACGCCTGCAGCAACTGATTGGCCAGTCCGCCGTTCAGGGCCGCCAGCGACGTGGTCAGCGTAAAGGTGTCGGTCGGCACGCTCTTGGCAATCGCCGACCCACCGACGGTTATCCCGCTACGAAAAATCCCGTCGATCGGTTCGGAAACCGTCACGCATACGGCGTTGACCGATTGACCATTGATCGTCCCCTGCGACAGGCCTGCACACTGACCGTTGGTCGCCGCGCCCGAGGTCGGCGTAAACAGCGGATTGCCGCTGCCTTGAGGCGCGGCCCAGACACCGCATGTCACGGAAACGGTCGAGTTCGCCGGCAGCGGATTCGATGCCGGATTCGCAATCCGGCCGGCTGCGGTCGTCGCAGCCGTGCAGGTCGCATCCGCGTTGATTTGCGACACGGCCGAAAGCGCCGCCAGATCGGCAGCCGCCTGCATGCTGCGTCGTTCGGAATAGAAATGACCGATATCGATTGCACCCAGCATGATGAATGCAACCGACACCCAGATCGCGGCCATGACCGCAATGGTGCCGCGCTGGCGCCCCGGACGACCGGCAACGCCGCGTCGCCGCGCTACGGGTGATTGATCTGCGCGCATCGCCGTCCCGCTTACTGCATGCCCTGACCACCGCCCGACATGCCGCTGGCGGAACCGAGCTGCGGACTCATCGAATTCGGGATCTTGTTCTTGAACGAATCGAGATAGCGCTGGTAGACGAGCGATGCGACGTCGCCGAGCAACGGCTGCGTCGGTGCCGCCGCGCGATTGTCGCGTTGCATCGCGAGCCAGTCCCTTGTCGAACGGTCGACATCGGAGGCGCCAGCCGTCACGGCCTCCTGCCCGTATGCCGCAGCGGAACCCGCCACCACGCAGACGACGGCGGCCAGCACCGCGATCCGGCCCGCGCGCATGCTGCGAAGATGTTTTTTGTTGTTCATGTCGTTCCCCCGGTGCCTGTTCATTGTGCAAACCGTTGCAGCAGCGGCACGGTCTGATCGTAGCCAAAATTGTTTGCCATCGGCGTGATCGGCGCGGACGCAGCACGCCGCGACACGACCGGCGGCGTCGCGACCGCGCGTTGCTGCGCGCGCGCGGCTGCCGTGATTTTCGCGGCGTCGCTGACGATGTCCTTGCGGATATCCGCCGGCAGATGCTGCTGGTTCATCAGCTTCTGCGCATCCTGCGCGCGGCCTGCCGCAAACAGGTAAAGCGCGAGGTTGCTGACGATTTTCGGATTGCGCTGATCCAGCTCGGCGGCCTTCATCAACGGCACGCGCGCGCCGACAACATCGCCGCTTCGCAACTTCGAATAGGCGAGATCGGACAACATCGATGCATCGGTCGGCGCCAGCTCCGACGCCTGCGTCAGCGCCTGCGCTGCACGGTCGAAATCACCCGCCGCCCCCGCAAGCAGCCCAAGCCCGCGATAGCCGCGCGCGGCGAGCGGCGTCTTCAGCAACTGCGTGTAGACGGCCGCGCTCGCGGCCGGCTGGTCGGTCATCCGCAGTGCATCCGCACGCAACAGGATCGACTCCGGTACGACACCGTATGTCTTGTCGTACGCGTCGATGTGCGCGAGCGATGCGTAATAGAGCCCCTGCGACTGCATCCGCTGGATCAGGCCGAGGTACATGCCCGGCGTATCCGGCACCGCCTGCTTCTGGTCGGCAGCCTGTATCAGCGCCGCACGCTCCGTCTGCGCGTTCACGCCATAACCGCTGTCCTTGGTCGCGCATGCGCCCAGCAGCAGCACTGCCGCCGCCGCGCCCGCCCGTATCGCCATTCCGCCGATCCGCTTCATCGTCCTTCCTTCCGTCCTTCAGTGATGCGGCGACAACGCATGCATCACCGCCAACATGCCGGGCCCGGCCGTCACGATCAACAGTGCGGGCAACAGTGTCAGCACCATCACACCGGTCATCTTCACGGTCAACCGGCCGATCCGCTCGCGCAGCATGGCGCGGCGTGTTTCGCGCAACCGGTCCCCGAACTGCTTGAGCGGCTCCTGTACCGCGCCGCCATGCTTGTCGACCTGGATCATCAATCGCACGATCGCGCGCAAATCCTCGTTGTCGAATCCGCCGGACAGCCGCTGCAGCGACTGCTCGCGCGTGCGGCCCGCCGCGAACTGGCGCTGCGCGATGCCGACTTCCGACGACAGCACCGGCAACATCCCGCGAAAATCGTTGGTCACGACCTGCAGGCTCTGGTCGAGCGACAGGCCGACGCCTTGCAGCAAGCGCAGCATGTCGACGAGCAACGGCAGTTCGTCGACCACGCTCTGCCGCCGCGCGGCGGCACGGCGCTGCACGTAGAGCTTCGGCAACATGAAGCCGAGCCCGAAGGCGGCAAACATGCCGACCATCCAGAGACCGCCCTTCATGCGACCGCTCGCGAAGATCGCGAACAACAGCGGCAGCCCGATCCCGAACGCGACCCGGGCGCTCAGGAACAACCCGCGCGTGCGTGCGTCGACGTAGCCGCATTGCTCGAGCAGGCGGCGATCCTCTTCCGCGACGGCGTATTTGCCGAGCCCGGTGTCGAGCCAGCGCACGCCCGCTGCCGACAGCCGATCGAGAAAACGCTCGACGCGCTGACCGCCACGCACGTCGGGTTTCGCAGGCGCATCGCCGTCCGGCGCGGCTTTCGCTTTCGCGGCCTCGAGCGCGGCCATGCGCCGGTCGAGCGCATCGACCAGCGCACGTTCGGCACGCGTCGCAGCACTCGCGCGCAACATCGCAACCATGCCGAGCAGCAGCACCCCGAGCGCGCCGACCGCCAACGCGATCGCTCCGATTTGAGTCGCTGTCATAGTTTCACCTGAGCCGAGCCATTCGATACAGCCATACGCTGCCGGCCAACTGCATCAGGAATGCGATCGTGAGCAGCGTCCGCCCGCTCGGGTCGTTCCACATCCCGTGCAGATACTTCGGATTGGTCATCACCACAAAGCTGCCGATCGCGATCGGCAGCATGACGAGAACGAACGCCGACAACCGTGTTTCCGACGACATTGCCGTCAACTCGCGCTCGGCCTGCTCGAGGTCGCGCATGAACACGGCCATCCGCTCGAGCATCACGTCCGCACGGCCACCGTATTTGACCGACAGGCGCAGCACGGAGCCCACGAGCTCGAACTCCTCGGTCCGGTAGATCTTCGCGATGTGCATCATCGCGCGATCGATCTCGATACCGCCGCGCAACATCCGCGACACGAGATCGAGGCAACCGCGCAACGGCTCCTCGGTCGTCAGCAGTGCAGACTGGAACGCGGCCGGCACGCTGTTGCCGAGCGTCACGAGACGCACGATCCCGTCCAGGAACGACGGGATCTGCCGGACGATCTTCAAGCGCCGCCGCTGGATCCGCGAAGCGAGCCAGACGCCGAACATCGCGCTGCCGCAAGCAATTGCCGCAAAACACGCCAGTACGCCGCCGTGGTTGCCGGCGATAAACGCAACCGCGACAAGCACGGCGAGCGCCGCGAGCGTCTTGCCGCGCGCATCCTCGATCCCAGCTCGACTCGCGAGGTTCGACAGATACTCGGACGCCGTCGCGTACCAGTGCGCCCAGAATGCGTCGGACGAGGCATTCCGTGCCGCACCCGGCTGCGGTACTGCGCGCGCCGCACCTGCCGCCGCCGGCCGCGCCGCTTGCGCCACGGCACCGGCGCGTGCGCCGGGTTCGAGCCGGCTGTCGATGAAACGCTTCGCGTCGGTTCGCACGCGCCGGGTCTCCGCGTGACGCCACAGCATCATCGCAGCCGCGACGCACAGCATCGCGATCGCCAGCACCCACACCATCGCGCTATACATTGAAGCCCCCGCCGCCACGGCCGAACCCGCCGCCGAAGCCGCCACCAAACCCGCCCTCGCCGAACCCGCCGCTCGTCAGCGTCTGACGGAAGCGTGCAAGCTTCGGCGAATGCGGATGAATGCCCAGCGTTTCCCAGTGGTCGACTTCCTCGCCCTCCGCCGTCACGCGCGCCTCGTAGCGATAAAGCTCCTGCGTCGCGATGATGTTGTCGGACAGCCCGGTCACTTCGGTGATCGACAGAATCCGCCGCCGGCCGTTCGACAGGCGCCCGATCTGCACGATGAAGTCGATCGCGTTCGCGATCTGCCGGCGCAGGCTCGACTCGGTGCCCTGGAAGCCCGCAAAGCCAGCCAGCATCTCGAGGCGGTACAGGCACTCGCGCGGCGAACTCGCGTGCACGGTACCCATCGAGCCGTCGTGACCGGTGTTCATCGCCTGCAGCATCTCCAGCACTTCGCCGCCGCGCACTTCACCGACGATGATCCGGTCCGGGCGCATCCGCAGCGTATTGCGCAGCAGGTCGCGGATCGACACGACACCGGTGCCGTCGAACCCGCCCGGCCGGCTCTCGAGCCGCACGACGTGCGGGTGGTTCAGCGACAGCTCGGCCGTATCCTCGATCGTCACGACACGCTCGATCTCCGGAATGTGAAATGCGAGCGCGTTGAGCAGCGACGTCTTGCCGGAACTCGTCCCGCCCGACACGAGAATGTTGCAGCGTGCCTCGACCGCTGCCTGAAGCAGCGTGTTGATCTCTTCGTTGAAGGTCCCGTTGGCGAGCAGGTCGGACGGCTTCAGCGGATCCTTGCGGAATTTCCGGATCGATACGACCGGACCGTCGATCGACAGCGGCTCGATCACGACGTTTACGCGTCCGCCGTCGGGCAGCCGCGCGTCGACCATCGGGTTCGACTCGTCGAGACGGCGGCCGATCGGTGCGAGGATCCGTCGCACGATCCGCAGCAGGTGCGCGTTGTCGGTGAAGCGCACCGGCAGCTTCGCGAGGATCCCGTGACGCGACACGTACACGTCGTTGTAGCCGTTGATCAGGATGTCCTCGACAGCCGGGTCCGCGAGCAGGTCCTCGATCGGCCCGAAGCCCGCGAGCTCCTTCGTCAGCGCCTCGGCGATCGCGCGCACCTCGTTTTCGTTGAGCGGGATGCGGCGCAGGCGCACGAAGCTGTCGATTTCGAGATCGACGAACTGGTTGATCGCCTGGCGGGACCATCGGCCGAACTCGGCGCCCAGCTCTTCGATGCGCGTCAGCAGGTGCTCGTGCGCGGCATTCTTGATGTCGTGGAAATGCTGCGTCTGGGAGAACGGCGCTGCGCCGTCGGCGAATTGAATGTCGTGTGCCATCGCTTACGACCGCTTGGACGAGGGTTGAATGAAGCGCTTCAGCGCGGACAGGCCGGATGCCGGACGCGGTATCGTCGATCTGACCGACACGCCCGGCAGCCGCGCGGCAAGCGACTCTAGCGCGCGCACGTACGGGTCACGCTCGGCCATGTCGACGATGAGCCTGCCCTGGTTCGCGGCATGGCCGATCGCGACGCGTCGCGACGGCAAGGTGCCGACCAGCGACAGCCCGAGACGCTCGGCGATCTGCGCGGGCGTCAGGTCGAGTGCAGGGTCGTACTGGTTGACGACGAGCCGCACGCGATCGGTCTCGACACCTGCGTCGCGCAACCCGGTGAGCAGATCCGCCGCCGACACGATCGATGCAACGCCCTGATCGCAGACGAGCCACGCTTCGTCGGCCGAACTCGTGATCTGTGCGACGAACTCGCGATTCGAAAAACCACCGAGATCGACGATCTGCTGATCGAAGAATGCGCGAAAACGATTCAGCAAACCGGCACACGATGCGTACGACACGTCGCGCAAACCACCGAGATCGGCCGGCAGCGTCGTCAACGCGACACCGCTCTCGTGCCGCGTCAACGCGGTATTCACGAAGGTCCGGTCGATGCGGCGCAGGTTGTGAACCGCGTCGATGAAATGGAATTCGCAACGGGTGTTCAGGAACAGCGCGCCGTCGCCTGCCGGCAGCCCCAGGTCGACGAGCGCGGTCTGTCGACCGGCCGGGGTGCCGCCGTTCGGCACGCCGCCCGCACCCGGGCTCGCCGCGCGCTTCTGCAGCCAGACGGCGAGATTCGCTGCGAGCGTGCTCACGCCCATGCCCGCGCGGGCACCGAGCAATGCGACGAGCTTGCCGTGGCGGCTCGCCGGCTCGCCGACGTTCGCCAGCAGCCCGCGCGTCGTGCGCAACGCATCCTCCGCCGGGGCCGACACGTCGATGAAATCGCGCACGCCGGCGCGCAGTGCGGCAAGCGTGCTCTCCGGATGCGCGAGCGAACCGAGCGCGACGATCGGCAGCCCCGGGTGCGTCGCACGAACCGCCGCGGCGGCAATGCTCGCGGCCGGGCTGCCATCCGAGAAGTCGATGAAGACGAGCGCCGGATTGAGGCCCGTGATGCGCTGTGCCAGCACCCCCGGCTCGAGCGACGCAGCCTCGACCGCACCGGCCGACACGAGCGTATCGGCCAGCCAGCGGACATGCGCCTCCTGTTGCGATGCGCAAACGAAATAATCGGTCACGGCGGGTTCACACAATGATTGGATTCGCGCGTTCATGTCGAACACCCCCGATTACGCATGGCGTGCCGAAGCATCGCAACGCGCGATGCTTCGCACTCATTTCGAAAAACCCGGTGCGGCGTCCGGCGACGCGGCACCACCCAGATACGACTGCCAGACCGGCCCGTTGCGCTGTTCGGACAGCTCACCCGGCGTTGCAGGCAGCACCGCGCCCTTCGCGATCGGCGCGACGAGATGCGGCGTGACGATGATCAGCAGCTCTTTGTCATTCTGCTGATAGTTCATGTTCTTGAAGAAGGTCCCGATGATCGGCAGATCGCCGAGCAGCGGCACCTTGCTGACGTTCGACATTGTCTGGCGATCGATCAGGCCGCCGATCACGAAACTCTCGCCATCGCCGAGTTCGACCGTCGTATCCGCCCGGCGGGTCGTGATGCCCGGCACGGCGACACCGCTGATCGTCACGCTGTTCACGAAATCGAGCTGGCTGGACTCGGGTGCAACCTTCAGCGCGATCCGCTGCGGGCTCAGCACCGTCGGCGTCAGCGAGAGTCCGACGCCATATTGCTTCCACTGGATCGCGGTCGAGCCGAGCCCTTGCGGAGACGGCACCGGAATCTCGCCGCCCGCGAGGAAGCTGGCGCTCTGTCCCGACAGCGCGACGAGCGTCGGCTCCGCAAGCACGCGCGCGAGATTGTTCGCTTCCAGCAGTGACAGATCGGCGAAGATGCCGCGCCCGGCTGCGTTCACGACCAGGTTGAAGGCCGACGCGACGGGCGCACCGAGCGTCGGAACGTACCCGCCGGTGCCGGGGCCCGATCCGCCGTTATAGGATTGCACGCCACCGGGCGAGAACGAGCCGAACGAGAACCCGTTGCTCTGCTTGAAGAAATTGAAGCCGACCTGCTTGAGCACCGAGCGGCTGAATTCGACGACGCGCACATCGACCTGCACGACATTCTTGCCGGCGATCGTCGAGCGATCGATCACGACACCTTTCGCACTCATGTTCTTGCCGACCGTCACGGCGCGGTCGTGCGCGTCGAGCGATGCCGACGTTCCCTGCAGCACCGCCGTTCCGCCGTACGCATTCACGCGCGGCGTGGAGCCGTCGAGCACCGCATGCGCGGACGCATCGACGACTTCGACATTCCAGACCGTCGGCTCGTCGCGGCCGCGCTCCCACAGCATCACGTTCGTCGCACCCGGCGCCTTCGCGGTCAACAGCACCGATCCGGAGCGGCTGCCTTTCATGATCAGCACGTCGGCGACCGCCGGATCGCCCACCGCAACGCGCTGCAGCGCGCGGCCGGCCGAAATCTGCCGTTGCGCGCCGACGGCGAGTTCGATCGTACCGCTCGCGCTGGCGAACGATGCGAATGTCATGGCCCAGATAGCAATCGCGAATGCAATCAGTGTGTTTTTCATTGTTCGTTGAACCGTCTCTCGGCCCTTTTACTCGTCGTCGCTGATATCGATGACCGTCGATGTCTTTCAGTAAGCAACCGTTTCCGACCGGCCGCCGCGAATCACCTCGATGCCGCCGCCGCCCCCGCTCGGCCGCGCCGCCGGCGGCAAGTGCGACGGCAACGGCGGTACGGGCACGTTGGCCACCGCGTTGCGCTGGGTGCCGGAAAGCTGCTGCAGCGACACGCCCGCTGCCGCGATCGCCGACGGCGACAGTTTGTTGTCCGTGCGCACCGCAACCGTCTGCATCGCCAGCTCGTCGTCGCGCGGGTTACGCAATGCGAGGGTCAGCCGGCCGCTCGCCTCGCCGAGCGTCAGCGCGTCGACCTGCGCGGTCGGCACCGCCAGCACCGCGATGCGCACATTCGACGGCTGGCCGTTGTTGCCGTTCGTGTTGCTGCCACTGTCGCGTTCGGGTGTTGCATCGCCGAAAGACAGCACACGCACCCTCGACAACAGCAACCGAGCCTGTGTCTGCGCGACTTCCCCGTCGAACATCGTCGAATTGCCCTCGCGCTTGAGGTTCAGGAACACGTCGACGAAATTGCCGGGGCGCAGCCGGTTGCCGACTGCGTTGGTCTCGTCTACGTGAACCGAGATCGCGCGCTCCCCCGGCTGCACGTCCTCGGCCAGGCCCGACACCAATGCGCCCGAAACAACCGGCGACGAAGCCGGAATGTCCCGCGCCGGCACGCGGCCGACGAGTTCGCCCGGATTGCTGAATGCACCGGCCGGCATCGGCGCGGCCTGCTGAACCTTCAGCGCGTCGGCGGTAATCGGCTGGCCCGCCGGCAACGGGCGCGTGGCGATCACGACCGGCACCGGATTGACCGCTGCAATCTGCTGCGCCGGCACCGGAGACGGCGAACTGCGCCCGAGCATCCATGCATAGATTCCGAGCAGTACAGCAATCGCAATCAGCAGCCCCGCGATAATCTTGGTTAGGTTGTTGGCCATGTTTTTGTATGGATGCCGGAATAAAAGTCCGAGTAAGTTTTACCTGCTGCTCGATTCATGTGCTCGCGGATCCGTCGCGTCACGATGACCACCTCATAGGATCGACTGCGGGATCTGCACGACTGCCGTGCCCGTCAACGGCTGGGTGATGATCGCTCCCAGGAACGGCATGGTCGTGACCCAGGCTTCCGGCGAATAGCTCACCGTGACCGTCAGGCAATAAAGCGTCGGCGGATTCGTCGTGTCGTAACTGCACTGCGGCGCCGCGACCTGGGGCGGGTTGATATTCAGCCAGCCCAGGACGTTCTGTGCCGCGGTCGTCGCGTTCGTCACTCGCGCGGCCAGGGTCGGCGCGTAGTTCAAACCCGCGCGCGCGCCTTCGCTGGCCGCCAGCGTCAGGCTTTGCTGAATGACGAAGATCATCCCGAAGCTGAGGATCGCGTAGAAAATCATGAAGAACAGCGGAAAAACGATCGCGAATTCGACCGCCGTCGCCCCGCGCTGCCGCCGGCGTCCCGGTGGCTGACCCAGTCGCTTCATCGCATGCCCCCCGTTGCAACCAGATAAACGAGCCACGCGGCCGCCGGTATCGCCAGGCATGCCGCATACGGCGTCGCCCGATATTTGCCGAGCGCCAGTGCAGGCTCGCCGCGGCGCCACAGTGCGCCCGGCGAGGTGCGCGACAACAGGATCAGCGCAACGGCATGAAGACCGGCAGCAAGGCTCGCGACAACCCAGAGCCCGAGCAGCGCGTGTGCGCCGCACCATGCACCGAGCACGGCGAATGTCTTGACGTCTGCCGCCCCCATCAGGCGCAGCATGAAAAAGGGGAAAAGACCGGCCAGCCCGATCAGCATGCCGAACATGGCCTGATACAGCGAGATTCCGAATGGATTCGCGTTGAAAATTGCCGCGCCAAATCCCGCGATCAATCCCGCCAGGACGAGCGAATTCGAAACGCGCCGAAATCGGATATCGCTGGCCGCGACAATCGTCACCCAGGCCAGAAATGTCCCGCTGAAAATAAGATTTGCCATCGCGCAACTGCCCGCCGCAAATGTCGGCGCGAGCAGATTGCCGAGGCAATCAACTCGCTACCGAACCAAAACGACTTTCACGACGTGAAGAAGTCGTTCTAATTATTTACGGAAGGTCAGCCCCAGATGGTAGCGGCCGAACAGGCGGCAGCCGTACGTGTAGTCACGCAAGTGCCGAGATTGGTGAACATGGTCCCGAGACTGCCGCCGATCGACGTCACCCCGGCAACGATCGCGACAGCTATCAGACCCGCAATCAGACCGTACTCGATCGCGGTAACCCCGTCTTCTTCCCGAAGGAAGCGAATCATCATTGCTTTCATTTTATTCCTCGTGCCTGTATTTACGTTCTTTGGCCTTTTATACGTATACATCCCCGCATATCTGGCCCTTGCCCCGCCGTTCGCCACATCTGCTGTAACGACAACCGGGTGCGCTTTCTTTATAGGTCGCCCCAAAGGGCATTGCTCACGATTTGATGCAAGTTAACATTCGCGATAGTGACCCTCCTCGAACGTTGTGTACCGAACCGTACATTTCCTTACATCTGCTCCGGATTCTATATCCGATCCTATTTAAGTTCCAACCTCTTTTAACGACTCTGTCGGAAAAAAAGTCTTCAGGAGCACAACGTATTTGTACGGCGTTTCGGTACGACTTACACATAGGATTTACGATAGGTTAGATGTGCACGCCTAATCCACCAGTAAAACAATTGCCTCGTCCACCAAGCCTGCTCCCCTCCCACGTTACGCCGCACGCGTAACGCCAATGTTGTGACGTTACGTTACGAAACGGCCGAAACCGTTCTCATTCGTCTGCACTTAAACAGATTCAACAATCTTTCAATTCCCATAACTTCCTTTCCCGACAAGGAATTGCCTCGTTTAAAACCAGTTGTCGAACCGTCGGGCATCGAAATGGCACGACAGTTGCAGAGTAGTCCTCGCACCACTCAACACAACGCAGTTCACAACACATCTTTAATGCGAGGAAGAAATGGACATCAAGGTTATCCCTCATGGCGTGTTCCGGACGACTCTGATCGCGGCCACCGTTGCAGCCATGCTTTCCCTCTCCGCGTGCGGCGGTTCCGGTTCGATCAGCCAGGGTCTCGGCGGCGGCTCGAGCTCGGGCGGCGGTGATTCGATCTCGACGTCGGGCGGCGGCACCTCCGGCACGAGCGGCACCTCGGGTACGAGCGGTACGTCCGGTACCAGCGGCACCTCGGGCACGAGCGGTACGTCCGGTACCAGCGGCACCTCGGGCACGAGCGGCACTTCCGGTACCAGCGGCACTTCGGGCACGAGCGGTACGTCCGGCACGTCGGGTGTGTCGTCGAACGCAGTGGGACAGGTCCTCGCACAAAGCAGCAATATCGTCACGGGTGCCGGCAGCACCGTATCGGGTCTCGGCTCCGTCATCGGCAGCCAGTCGCTGCCCGGCGTCAACCCGGCCACCACGCAAGCCGCAGGCGGCATCGTGCAAAGCGTCGGCGGCGCGGTGACCGCGCTCGGCAACGGTCTCGGCAACGGTCTCGGCCAGCTCGGCGCAACGAAGGATCCGCTCGGCACCACGCTCGCCAGCACGGGTGGCGTGGTCAACCAGCTCGGCGGCGCAGTCACGCAGACGGGCAACCTGGTCACGAGCCTCGGCAGCGGCCCGCTGTCGCCGCTCGCACCGGTCACGGGTGCCGTCGGCGGCCTCGTGTCGACGCTCGGCGGCGCCGTATCGAACGGCGGCACGACCCTCACCAATGCACTGTCGACCGGCCCGATCCAGCAAGTCACGCAGACGGTCAGCTCGGCCATCACGCCGATCACGACGATGGTCGGCCAGACGACCCAGACGATCGGCACGGCGACCGGCCTCGGCGCCCCCGTCAACACGCTGCTCGGCACGGTCGGCAACGGGCTGAACCAGGCCGGCGCACTGCTCGCATCGACGGGCGGCAACCCGGTCACGACGGGCCTCGGCAACACCGTCTCGGCGACGGGCAATACCGTGAAGGCCGTCGGCGGCCTGCTCACGGGCGGCACCGGCGGCGTGACCAACCCGCTCGCCCCGCTCACGGGCCTCGTCTCGACGCTCACCGGCACACTCGGCGGCGCAACGGGTGGCGGCAGCGGCCCGCTCGCACCGGTCACCGGCCTCGTCTCCACGGTCACCGGCGCACTCGGCGGCGCGGCTGGCGGCGGCAGCGGCCCGCTCGCACCGGTTACCGGCCTCGTCTCCACGGTCACCGGCGCACTCGGTGGCGTAGCAGGCGGCGGCAGCGGCCCGCTCGCACCGGTCACCGGCCTCGTCTCGACGGTCACCGGCGCACTCGGTGGCGCAACTGGCGGCAGCGGCGGTCCGCTCGCACCGGTTACCGGTCTCGTCTCGACAGTCACCGGCGCACTCGGTGGCGCAGCTGGCGGCAGCGGCAGCCCGCTCGCGCCGGTCACCGGCCTCGTCTCGACGGTCACCGGCGCGCTCGGCGGCGCAACGGGCGGAACGAGCGGCGGCCCGCTCGCACCGGTCACGGGTCTCCTCGGCGCAGTCACAGGGGCCCTCGGCGGCGTGACGGGCGGCGCTGGCGGCAGCAGCCCGCTCGCCCCCGTGACGAACGCCGTCTCCACGGTCACCAGCACCGTCGGCGTACCGGCACTGAGCGGCGGCACGGGTGCCGTCACGAACTCGGGCTCGTCGTCGAACCCGCTCGCGCCTGTCACGTCGCTGATCGGCGGCCTGCTTGGCGGCACGCACGGCAAGTAATCCGACATCCATTCATCGAAAAGACAGCGAGGAGTCCATCATGTCCCAGCAACGTTCCATCACGACCGTCGCCCTGCGCCAGTGGCGCGCGCCCCTCACCGCCTTCGCCGCAGCCTGCCTGCTGGCCGCCTGCGGCGGCGGCGGCGTCAGCTCGCCGCCGACCAGCAGCAATAACAACAACCCGAGCACGAGCGGTACGCCCGGCACGAGCGGCACCAGCGGCTCGCCGACCGGCACCAAGGGTGTCGTCAGCACGGTCGGCCAGACGGCCACCGACCTCGGCAGCACGGTCGGCAACATCAGCCTGCCGGGCCTCGGCGACGGCGTGACGAAGGGCGTCGGCAGCACGCTCTCCAGTACCGGCACGATCGTCGGCGCGGCCGCCGATGCGGTGAGCAACGGGCTGGGACAGATCGGCTCGACGAAGGATCCGGTCGGCACGACGGTTGCCGGTCTCGGCAATGTCGTCGGTGCGACGAGCAATACGGTGTCCGGCCTGAGCTCGACGGTGAAGGCACTCGGCACGGGCCCGCTCGCGCCGCTCGCGCCGGTCACGACGCCGGTCGGCACCGTGCTCGATACGGTCGCCAACGGCCTGACGGCCGCCGGCACGACGATCGGCTCGACGCTGTCGTCGGGTGCCGTCCAGCAGGTCACGCAACCGATCAGCTCGGCGATCACGCCGCTCGTGATCACGGCCGGCCAGGTCACGCAACAGGTCGGCACGACGACCGGTCTCGGCCAGCCCGTCTCCGGCCTGCTCGGCCAGATCGGCGGCGCAATCAGCTCGGCGGGCAAGCAGGTCGGCGGCACGTCGAGCCAGCCGCTCGTCGGCGACGTCGGTCAACTCGTGACCGCGGTCGGCAACACCGTGACCAACGCAGGCGGCCTCGTCAACCCGAACGGCCCGAACGGCGCAGCACCGATCCCCGGCCTGATCACGAGCCTCGTCGGCGGCTCGACGGCGACCGTCCAGAGCGGCACGTCGTCGGGTTCCGGCTCGACGAACCCACTCGGCGGCCTGCTGTCCGGTCTCGGTTCGACGCCGCTCGGCTCGCTCACGGGTGCACTCGGCGGTGCAACGGGCGGCTCGGGCAGCGGCCCGCTCGCTCCGGTCACGGGCCTGGTGTCGACGGTCACGGGCGCACTGAGCGGCGCGGCAGGCGGCAGCGGCGGCCCGCTCGCCCCCGTCACGAATCTCGTGTCGACGGTCACGGGCACGCTCGGTGGCGCAACGGGCGGCGCAGGCAGTGCAAACCCTCTCGCGCCCGTCACCGGTTTGCTGAATACTGTCACCGGAGCAGTGGGCGGTGCAGCGGGATCGGGGGGCGCGAGCCCGCTCGCGCCGGTCACCTCGCTGGTCGGCAGTGTCACGGGTACGGCCTCGTCGGGTAGCGGCTCGTCGGGCCTGCTGGCACCGGTAACCGGGTTGCTGGGCACGCTGGGTAGCGTTGGCAAGTAAGGAGGACGGTCGCACCATCGCAGCCGGAGCGAATGGCGCGGCCGTACAAACACAACCGGCATGGCGGCACGCGACGCGCGACACTTTGGTGTCGCGCGTCGGCATTACAAAGAAGACGAAAAGCAAGGCCTACGAGGAAGAACAATGAAATCCAGACTCGACAGATGGATGATGCTGCTCGCGATCGCGGCAGCAAGCACGGCACATGCACAATCGCGCGTCGGCGGTAACCCGCTCGACTCCCTTCCCCAGATCAACGCACCGAAAACCGGCCCGAACGTTACCGTGCAGGTCGCACCGCAAGCGCCGCAGTTGCAGGAACTGCTGTCGCGACACCTGACACCGTCGACGTTTCAGGTCGAAGGCGTGAAGTCGGTGCCGTTCGAGGAAATCTCGCGCCGCTTCACCCCCCTCGTCGGCAAGGAGATCACGATCGGCGACCTGATCGAAACCGCCAACGGCGTGACGAAGCTGTACCAGGAGCGCGGCTACGCGCTGTCGTTCGCGTTCGTTCCCGCGCAGACGTTCGAGAACGGCGTCGTGCGCATCACGGTTGTCGAAGGCTATGTGTCGGACGTCAAAGTCACCGGCAAGCCCGGTGCGATGGAACCGAAGATCCGCGCGATCGCTGCGCACATCACGGCCGATCGCCCGCTGCGCCGCGCGACGTTCGAACGTTACGTGAACACGTTCGGCCTGCTGCCCGGCCTCACGGTGAAGGCGAATGTCCCGCCGCCGCAAACCACCGACGGCGCCACGACGCTCGAACTTGCGGTCGACCGCAAGGCGTTCAACGTCAGCACCGGCATCGACTTCAACCACCCGGGCGTCCAGGGCCTCATCACCGCGACCGAAAACGGCCTCACGCGGTTCGGCGAGCAGCTGAGCATCTCGGCGCTCGCGCCGCCGGGACGTGACAAGCAGACCTACTTCGCATTCAGCGGCGCGGTGCCCGTCGGCAGCAGCGGCCTGATCACGCGCCTCGACGCAAGCACGTATCGCGGCAAGCCGACCGACAACCCGGGGCTGCCGTCAACCGTTCAGCGCACTGTGAAGAACGAGAAGCTCGGTCTTTCGGCATCCTACCCAATCCTGCTGAACAACCAGCGCAGCTTGCTCGGCACGGTATCGGGCTACGCAGCGCATAACGAAGACCGCTATCAGAGTCAGCTCAACGGCAATACGCTCGACAACCGGTCTCAAGTGCGCGTGCTGCAACTGCAACTCGACTACACCAGTGTCGAACCGAAACAGGTGCGAAAACTGAGCGTCAACGTGGCCAAGGCGTTCGACATCCTCGGCGCATCGAAATCACAGACCGGCCTGGTTAATGGCGTGGGGGTCACCTACGCAGATCCGATTTCGCTCACCTTCGTTCGCACCGGCGCGACTGTCACGCAAACCAACGAGTGGCCGTTCCGGATCGGCACGTCGGTTTCGCTGACCGGCCAATACAGCCCCGACTCGCTGCCGACGTCCGAACAGATCTCGTTCGGCTCGACCCGCTACGCGCTCGGCTACCAGCCTGGCGAGGCATCGGGCGACTCTGGCTGGGGGATGTCGCTTGAGGTCAATCGCGGCTTCACACCGGGCTGGACGTATCTGAAATCGATCACGCCGTACGTCGCGTACGACATGGCGCGCGTCTACCTGCACTCGGGCACGCCGTCACCGAACCGCATGTCGTCGGTCGGCATCGGTGTGCGGTTTACCGACAGCCGCTTCTACAGTCTCGACCTGAACGTCGCGAAGCCGATCGGCGACGCACCCGTCGAAAGCGCATCGCGCAGCCCGCGCATCAACGCCGCATTCTCGTATCAGCTCAACTGATCGGACACCAAACAGCCCGCATCACGCGGGCTGTTTCGATTAGAGTCCCCTCTATCAAACGTGGCGCACGGTTTCACGTATTCTGGCGAAGCTCGCAACATGCCCGCCCCATGCAGACGGTCGTGCGGGCGAATCGAACACGACATGCAAAACAAGGAGGACGACAATGATTCAACTGACCCGCCCGTTGCGTGCAATCGCCGTTGCCGGCGCACTGCTCGCCTGCGCAGCCCCCACGTTCGCACAAGCCGACAATCCCGTCGGCATGTGGCAGACGATCGATGACAACACCCATCAACCGAAGGCACTCGTGCAGATCGCCGAGGACGGCGACGGTGCGCTGACGGGCAAGGTCGTCAAGGGCCTCGGCGCGAACGATACGCCCGACCGCCGCTGCTCCGCCTGCACGGACGAGCGCAAGGATCAGCTCATCAAGGGCATGACGATCATCAAGGCAATGAAGAAGGAAGGCGACCACTGGGACGGCGGCAACATTCTCGACCCGGAGAACGGCAAGGTCTACAAGTGCAAGATGACGCTCGAAGACGGCGGCCAGAAACTCGTGGTGCGCGGTTACATCGGCGTATCGCTGCTCGGCCGGTCGCAGACCTGGGTTCGCCAGCAATAACGCAGCTCGCGCGCCGACGCGCGGCTCAATGAAAAATCGGCCTGCGACGAAGTCGTCAGGCCGATTTTCTTTGGGTGCGGGCGCAACAGAAATGGATCGGCATCACGCTGCATGCTTCAGCGAGTCGGGCGCATAGCCGCCCGGTGTGCGATACGCGGGTACCGCGTTGCTACGCGCCTCCGCCGCCTTCGATTGCGTGTGCTTGCGCATCCGTGCGGACAATTCGTTGCACAGATTCACGCCCGAGTCGCCATAGAGTTCACGCATCACGCTCAACAGCGTGCCCGTCTCGTGCCAGACCTTGAAGCGGCGATGGCAAGTTTGATACGACGGGTAACGGCGCGGCATGGCGGACCACGTTGCGCCGCTGTAGATCACCCAGAGCACGCCGTTCAGGACGGCCCGCGTATTGGCTAACGGACGGCCGCGCAACTCGGTGCGCGGCTGCATTTCGGGCAGAAGTGGCACAACGCTGCGCCACTCGTGGTCGGTCAGATCGCGATACGGTGTCATGGACATCTCCAGCCTTGGTAACCATGACACAACGATATCGGCTCACCTCAACAATGAATATAAGACAAATCCGAAAATACCCCGAGATTGCGCGGATTTGACCGGAATTGACGTTTGAATCTCGTCAATTACCGGACAAGGCAATCAGGTCAGCGACGTATCGACGATGCGGCGCGGCGTTTCGAGGTACTCCTTCGACTGCATCTCGACGATTCGCGACACCGTGCGCGCGAATTCGTTGGCCATCGGGCCTTCGACGTACAACTGCTCCGCCGGCACCGCTGCCGACATCAGCAGCTTGACCTTGTGATCGTACAGCACGTCGATGAGCCACGTGAAGCGGCGCGCCTCGGACGCCATCCGCGGCGACATCTGCGGTACCTCGGACAGCACGATCGCATGGAAGCGGCTCGCCAGCTCGAGGTAGTCGTTCTGCGAACGCGGGCCGCCGCACAGCGTCGCGAAGTCGAACCAGACGACACCGTCCGCCTTGCGCAGCGCCTTCAACTCGCGCTTCTCGATATGCAGGATCGGGCTTTCGTCGGGTACCGCCGCGAGCTTGCCGAACGCATGGCGCAGTTCGCGATCGGCGTCCGCGCCGAGCGGCGTGTGATACATCTTCACCTGCGCGAGCGTGCGCTGGCGATAATCGACGCCCGCGTCGACGTTCAGCACGTCGAGCCTGTCCTTGATCAGCGCGATCGCCGGCAGCATGCGGTCGCGATGCAGACCATCCGGATACAGGTCGTCGGGATCGTAGTTGGACGTCATCACGAACTGCACGCCGTTGTTGAACAGGCGGTCGAGCAGACGGTACAGGATCATCGCGTCCGCAATGTCCGACACGTGGAATTCGTCGAAGCAGATCAGCCGGTAGCGCTTCGCAATCCGCCGCGCGAGTTCGTCGAGCGGATCGGCCTGCCCTTTCAGTTCCTCGAGTTCGCGATGTACTTCGCGCATGAATTCGTGGAAATGCAGGCGCGTCTTGCGCTGCACGGGCACGACCGCATAGAAGCTGTCCATCAGGAAGCTCTTGCCGCGACCGACGCCGCCCCACATGTAGACGCCGCGCGGGAGGTCGGGATGATTGATGAGCTTCTTGAATGCGTTCGAGCGGCGCGCCTTGTACTCGACCCACTCGTCGAAACATTGCTGCAGGCGATCGACGGCCGCGCGCTGCGCGGGATCGGACTGATAGCCGCGCGTGGTCAGTTCGCGCGTGTAGTATTCGGTGACGTTCATCGGGCAAACCGGAAAGAACGAAGGCGAGCGGGAAACCCCGCCCGCCTTCGTCATGAGACGGTTGCGCCGGCCGATTGCCGGCAGGCGCTATACCGTGCTCAGCTGTTCAGCGAGCGCTTGTCGACGGCGAGCGCCGCTTCGCGCATCACTTCCGACATCGACGGGTGCGGATGGCAGATGCGGGCGATGTCTTCCGACGCCGCCTTGAATTCCATCGCCACCACGGCTTCCGCGATCAGGTCCGACGCGTTCGCGGCGATCACGTGCACGCCGAGCAGTTCGTCGGTCTTCGCATCCGCGATCATCTTCACGAAGCCGTCCGGCGCATTCATGCCGAGCGCGCGGCCGTTGATCGAGAACGGGAACTTGCCCGACTTGATCTCGCGGCCTTCCGCCTTCAGCTGCTGCTCCGTCTTGCCGACCCATGCGATTTCCGGGTACGTGTAGATCACCCACGGAATGCAGTTGTAGTCGATGTGCGGCTTCTGGCCGTCGATCACTTCCGCGACCAGCACGCCTTCGTCTTCCGCCTTGTGCGCGAGCATCGGGCCGCGCACCACGTCGCCGATCGCGTACACGTTCGGCACCGCCGTACGGCAATGATCGTCGACGTCGATGAAGCCGCGCTCGTTCGCCTTCAGGCCGATTGCCTCGAGGCCGAGGTTGTCGGTGTTCGGCACGCGGCCGACCGACACGATCAGGCGGTCGGCGTCGAGCGTCTGCGCGTTGCCGTCCTTGTCCGTGTAGGCGATCGACACGCCGTCGGCGGTCGCCTTCACTTCACCGATCTTCACGCCGAGATTGATGTCGAGGCCCTGCTTCTTGAACAGCTTGGCCGCTTCCTTGGCGAGCGCTTCGTCGGCTGCGCCGAGGAATGCCGGCAGCGCTTCGAGCACCGTCACTTCGGCACCCAGGCGGCGCCACACCGAGCCGAGCTCGAGGCCGATCACGCCGGCGCCGATCACGGCGAGCTTCTTCGGCACCGCGTCGAACGTCAGCGCACCTTCGTTGTCCGACACGATCTTGTTGTCGACCGGGATGCCCGGCAGGTGACGCGCCTTCGAGCCCGTCGCGATGATCACGTTCTTCGCGGTGACGACTTCGGTTTCACCTTCGCCGCTCACTTCGATCTGCACGCCGGCGTCGGTCTTGCCGGTGAACTTGCCATGGCCCTTCAGCCAGGTGATCTTGTTCTTCTTGAACAGGAATTCGATCCCGCTCGTCATTTTCTCGACGATCGCATCCTTGCGGCCGAGCATCTTCGCGACGTCGATCTTCACGCCGTCGACCGTGATGCCGTGGTCGGCCAGGTGATGCGACGTGTTCTCGAATTCTTCCGACGACGCGAGCAGCGCCTTCGACGGGATGCAGCCGACGTTCAGGCACGTGCCGCCGAGCTTCAGCGCGCCGGCCGGGTTCTTCCACTTCTCGATACAGGCAACGGTCTTGCCGAGCTGCGCGGCGCGAATCGCGGCGATGTAGCCGCCGGGGCCGGCGCCGATCACGACGACGTCAAATTCCTTGGACATGACAATCCTTTCTACTTGTACGCCCGCGGGTTCGCGCGTGTGCGCGAACCCGCGGAGCGGGTCGATGCAGTGAGACTCGGCTTACAGGTCGAGCAGCAGGCGGGCCGGATCTTCCAGCGCATCCTTCATCGCGACGAGCGACAGCACGGCTTCGCGGCCGTCGATGATGCGGTGGTCGTACGACAGCGCGAGATAGTTGATCGGACGGATCACGATCTGGCCGTTTTCGACAACCGGGCGCTCCTTCGTCGCGTGCACGCCGAGGATGGCCGACTGCGGCGGGTTGATGATCGGGGTCGACAGCATCGAACCGAACACGCCGCCGTTCGAGATCGAGAACGTACCGCCCGTCATTTCCTCGATCGACAGCTTGCCGTCCTTCGCCTTCTGGCCGAATTCGGCGATCTTCTTTTCGATCTCGGCGAGGCTCAGCTGATCCGCGTTGCGCAGGATCGGCACGACGAGGCCGCGCGGCGAGCCGACAGCGATACCGATGTCGAAGTAGCCGTGGTAGACGATGTCGTTACCGTCGATCGACGCATTCACGAGCGGGAACTTCTTCAGCGCGTGCACGGCCGCCTTCACGAAGAACGACATGAAGCCGAGCTTCACGCCGTGTTCCTTCTCGAACTTGTCCTTGTACTTGTTGCGCAGTTCCATGACCGGAGCCATGTTGACTTCGTTGAACGTCGTCAGGATCGCGTTGGTCTGCTGCGATTCGAGCAGACGCTCGGCGATACGCGCACGCAGGCGCGACATCGGCACACGCTGTTCCGGACGATCGTTCAGCCAGGTCGTCGCCGATGCCGGCACCTTCACTTCCGGCAGCGACGGCTTCGCCGCGGTCTTTGCCGGTGCAGCAGCCGGAGCCGCCTTCGGTGCGCTGCCAGCGGCCAGCGCGTCGCCCTTCGTAACGCGGCCGTCGCGGCCCGAACCTGCGACGTCGCCTGCCGACAGGCCCTTCTCGGCCAGCAGCTTCGATGCGGCCGGCGATGCCGTCGCCGAGCTCGATGCCGTTGCAGCGGCCGGCTGTGCAACCGGCGCGGCTGCGGCAGGCGCTGCTGCCGGCTTGACTTCGGCGGCGCCCGCCGCTGCTTCGGCAGCACCTGCCTTCGCTTCGGTGTCGATCGTCGCGATCAGCTGATCGGCAACGACCGTGTCACCGTCGTTCTGCAGCACTTGCGCGAGCACGCCCGCTGCCGGTGCCGGCACTTCGAGCACGACCTTGTCGGTCTCGAGTTCGATCAGGATTTCGTCCTGCGCAACTGCGTCGCCCGGCTTCTTCTTCCACTGCAGCATGGTCGCTTCCGAAACCGACTCCGAAAGCTGGGGGACTTTGACTTCTACGATAGCCATGTGATTTTCCTGGATGCTTAATCTGGGTAATGACGAGGTTCGTGCGATTCCTTCGGCCGGTGCGGCGCGCCACGCGCCAGGCAGGCCAAAAGAGACGGGAAAGCGCCGCGCGCCTTCCCGTTTCGCTTCCGTCGGTTATTTCGCGATCGATCCGCTCTTCAGGCGGCCGAAAGCACCTTCGATCAGGGCCTTCTGCTGCTCGTAGTGCTTCGCGTAGTAGCCAACCGCCGGCGAGGCCGAAGCCGGACGGCCGCTGTATGCCAGCTTCTGCCCTTCCTTCATGCCTTCCTTCAGATGGTGCTCGACGTAGAACCAGGGGCCCTGGTTCTGCGGCTCGTCCTGCACCCAGACCACTTCAGTCGCGTTCTCGTACTTCTTCATTTCGGCTTCGAACTGCTTGTGCGCGAACGGATACAGCTGCTCGATACGGATGATCGCGACGTCGTTCGCCTTCGCTTCGCGGCGATGCGCAACGAGGTCGTAATACACACGGCCCGAGCAGGCCAGCACGCGCTTGACCTTCTTCGCGTCGATGCCGCCGTCGGTTTCGCCCAGCACCGGCTGGAACGAACCCTTCGCCAGTTCCGACAGGTCCGACACCGCTTCCTTGTGACGCAGCAGCGACTTCGGCGTTGCGATGATCAGCGGCTTGCGGAACAGGCGGATCATCTGGCGGCGCAGCAGGTGGAAAATCTGCGCCGGCGTCGTCGGCTGAACGACCTGCATGTTGTGATCTGCACACAGCTGCAGGAAACGCTCGATACGCGTCGACGAGTGTTCCGGACCTTGCCCTTCGTAGCCGTGCGGCAGCAGCATCGTGAGACCCGACACGCGGCCCCACTTCACTTCGCCCGACGAGATGAACTGGTCGATCACGACCTGTGCGCCGTTGACGAAGTCGCCGAACTGCGCTTCCCACAGCACGAGCGTGTTCGGCTCGGCGGTCGAGTAACCGTATTCGAAGCCCAGCACCGCTTCTTCAGACAGCACCGAGTCGATCACCGTGAACTTCGCCTGGCCTTCGGCGATGTTCTGCAGCGGCACGTACGTACCGTCGTTCCAGCGCTCGCGGTTCTGGTCGTGCAGCACCGCGTGGCGGTGCGTGAACGTGCCGCGGCCCGAGTCCTGGCCCGTCAGGCGCACCGAGTAGCCCGATGCGACGAGCGACGCGAATGCGAGGTGTTCGCCCATGCCCCAGTCGAGCGGCTGGTCGCCACGCGCCATGTTGCGGCGGTCGTTGATCACGCGCTCGACGAGCGGGTGGACCTTGAAGTTTTCCGGGACCGTCGTGATGCGTTCGCCGAGGCGCTTCAGTTCGGCGAGCGGCACGGCCGTGTCGGCTGCATCCGTCCACTTGCGGTTCAGGAACGGAACCCAGTCGACCGCGTACTTGCTCTTGTAGTTCGACAGGACCGGGTCGACCGTGTGGTGACCGTCGTCCATCGCCTTGCGGTACGCCTTCACGTAGCCGTCGGCGTCTTCCGCGGTGATCACGCCCTGCTGCACGAGCTTCTCGGCGTACAGCGCACGGGTGCCCGGGTGCTGCGCGATCTTCTTGTACATCAGGGGCTGCGTGACGGCCGGCGTGTCCTGCTCGTTGTGACCCAGCTTGCGGAAGCAGACGATGTCGATCACGACATCCTTGTGGAACTGCATCCGGTAGTCGATCGCGATCTGCGTCGCGAGGATCACGGCTTCCGGATCGTCGCCGTTCACGTGCAGCACCGGCGCCTCGATCATCTTGACGACGTCGGTACAGTACAGCGTCGAGCGCGCGTCGCGCGGGTCGGACGTCGTGAAGCCGATCTGGTTGTTGATGACGATGTGCAGCGTGCCGTGCGTGCCGTAACCGCGCGTCTGCGCAAGGTTCAGCGTTTCCATCACGACGCCCTGGCCAGCGAAGGCCGCGTCGCCGTGGATCTGCACCGGCAGCACTTGCAGGCCGTCTTCGTCGCCGCGACGGTCCATCCGTGCCTTCGCGGAACCTTCGACCACCGGGTTCACGATTTCGAGGTGCGACGGGTTGAACGCGAGCGACAGGTGGACCGGGCCGCCTTCCGTCGACACGTCCGACGAGAAGCCCTTGTGGTACTTCACGTCGCCTGCCGGCAGGTCGTCGACGTGCTTGCCTTCGAATTCGGCGAACAGGTCGGCAGGCATCTTGCCCAGCGTGTTGACCAGCACGTTCAGACGGCCGCGGTGGGCCATGCCGATGATGATTTCCTGCACGCCGCTCTTGCCTGCGTGCTGGACGACTTCGTCCATCGCCGCGATGAAGCTTTCGCCGCCTTCGAGCGAGAAGCGCTTCTGGCCGACGTACTTGGTGTGCAGGTAGCGCTCGAGGCCTTCAGCGGCCGTCAGGCGATTCAGGATGTGCTTCTTCTCGTCCGTCGAGAAGTTCGGCGTCGCGCGAGTCGATTCCAGGCGCTCCTGCCACCAGCGCTTCTGTTCCGGGTCGCTGATGTACATGTATTCGGCGCCGATCGTGCCGCAGTACGTGTCACGCAGGCCCTTGACGATGTCGCGCAGCGAAGCCTGGTCGAAACCGAAATACAGGTTGCTGGCACTGTACGTCTGGTCGAGGTCGCCTTCGGAGAAGTCGTAGAACGCGGGTTCGAGTTCGGGAATGGCGGGACGTTCGCGACGCTTCAGCGGATCGAGATTGGCCCATTGCGAGCCAAGGAAGCGATAAGCGCTGATGAGGGACTGCACGTGAACTTGCTTGCGCGCTGCAGCAAGGTTGGTGCTGCTTTCGCGCGGGATGAAGGCATTGGCCTTCGCACGCTCGGCGAACGATTCGACGATCGGAAAATGAGCGACGTCATTGGCACTCGAGCCGTCCGTTGCAGGCACGTTCTGCAGCGCGTCGAAATACTCTCGCCAGTTCTCCGGCACCGACGCCGGATTGTTGAGGTATGCATCGTACAGTTCTTCAACGTACGAAGCATTGCCGCCGAACAGATAGGAGTTCAGCTGAAACTGCTTCATTACATCTGACATTTTACGCTCACCTTTCTTCGAGCTTCTCGAGAAATAGCGGGTTACTCAACCTTCCGCGACACGGCCTGACCGTTTAGCGGATTGCGAATCAAGTCTTGCTTGGAAGGACCTAAAACTTGCGTGCGCGCAGCATATCACAGAACCGATACCGGAGTTCACGGTGAAATGTGCCTGAAAGCACCGTGCGACGGGGTTTTGCCGGATTGCCACGACCCGCAGGAACAGTGTTTTGCAGGCAATCCGGTTGCGCGTCGCGCAGATGCAAAAAAGGCTGCCCGAAGGCAGCCTTTTCCGTCATGCAGCGAACGGTCGAAATGCTTAGTCGACCGCGCCTTCGCGGCTCGCGCGGCGACGCTCGTGCTCCTTCAGGAAGCGCTTGCGCAGGCGGATCGACTGCGGCGTCACTTCGACGAGCTCGTCGTCGTCGATGAATTCGACCGCGTATTCCAGCGACATCTGGACCGGCGGCACGAGACGCACGGCTTCGTCGGTACCCGATGCACGCACGTTGGTCAGCTGCTTGCCCTTGATCGGGTTCACGACGAGGTCGTTGTCGCGGCTGTGGATGCCGATGATCATGCCCTCATACAGCGCGTCGCCCGGCTTCACGAACATTCGGCCGCGATCCTGCAGCTTCCACAGTGCGTAGGCCACGGCCGCGCCGTCGTCCTGCGAGATCAGCACGCCGTTGCGGCGCTCGAAGACCGAACCGTCCTTGACCGGTGCGTACGAATCGAAGATGTGGCTCATCAGGCCCGTGCCGCGCGTAAGCGTCAGGAATTCGCTCTGGAAGCCGATCAGGCCACGTGCCGAGATCTTGTATTCCAGGCGCGTGCGGCCGCGGCCGTCCGACGCCATGTCGAGCATTTCGCCCTTGCGGCGGCCGAGCTCTTCCATCACGCCGCCCTGGTGTTCGTCTTCGACGTCGACGGTCAGCAGCTCGAACGGCTCGTGACGCACGCCGTCGATTTCCTGCATCACGACGCGCGGACGCGATACGGCCAGCTCGTAACCTTCGCGACGCATGTTCTCGACGAGAATCGTCAGGTGCAGCTCGCCACGGCCCGACACCTCGAACACCGTTTCGTCGCCCGTGTCCTTCACGCGCAGCGCGACGTTGTGGTTCAGTTCCTTCATCAGGCGGTCGCGGATCTGGCGGCTCGTCACGAACTTGCCTTCGCGGCCCGCGAGCGGCGACGAGTTGACGAGGAAGTTCATCGTCAGCGTCGGTTCGTCGACGGTAATCATCGGCAGCGCTTCCGGCGTATCGACCGCGCAGATCGTCGCGCCGATGCCGACGTCTTCAATACCGTTGATCAGCACGATGTCGCCCGCTTCGGCCGACTCGACCTGCACGCGCTCGAGGCCCTTGAACGACAGCACCTGGTTGATCTTGCGGTTCAGCACGTCGCCTTCCGGGCCGAAACGCATCACGACCGGCTGACCCGGCTTGATGCGGCCGCGCGTGATGCGGCCGACGCCGATCCGGCCGACGTACGTCGAATAGTCGAGCGACGTGATCTGGAGCTGCAGCGGCGCTTCCGGATCGGCCGGGCGAACCGGCACGTGCTCGAGGATCGCCTCGAACAGCGGGCGCATGTCGCCTTCGCGCGCAGCCGGGTCGAGCGACGCGTAGCCGTTCAGGCCCGACGCGTAGACGATCGGGAAGTCGAGCTGCTCTTCGGTCGCACCGAGCTTGTCGAACAGGTCGAAGGTCTGATTGATCACCCAGTCGATCCGTGCGCCCGGGCGGTCGATCTTGTTCACGACGACGATCGGCTTCAGGCCGAGCGCCAGCGCCTTCTTCGTGACGAAGCGCGTCTGCGGCATCGGGCCCTCGACCGCGTCGACCAGCAGCAGCACCGAGTCGACCATCGACAGCACGCGCTCGACTTCACCACCGAAGTCTGCGTGCCCCGGGGTGTCGACGATGTTGACGTGCGTGCCTTCGTATTCGACCGCGCAGTTCTTCGCGAGAATCGTGATCCCGCGTTCCTTTTCGATGTCGTTCGAGTCCATCACACGCTCGACGACTTGCTGGTTGTCGCGGAAGGTGCCGGACTGGCGAAGCAGTTGGTCGACGAGCGTCGTCTTGCCGTGGTCGACGTGAGCGATGATGGCGATATTGCGAAGGGCGCGGGTCATAGAAACCTGGAAATCGTTTGAACGCGCAAACGCGCCCGCTCGTTTTCACGGGCGCGCGCTGTTGCAGCTTGGAAAGCCACAAATTATAGCACGTGAGAATGTCGAGAGCTGGCGGACACGTCACGACGCAACAAAACCAGGGCCGCCCCCTCCCCTCGAACCGGCGAAGCGATCGAATGCACCGCCGCCCGGCACACCGAAAAAACCTTATCGCTAAAAGGGATTTTCGCCCTGCGAAGCGCGCCCTTTGCCGTTCGATTAACATTTGCCGCGGCAAGCAATTGTACCTATACTGCTGCCTAGTCAACTATTGCAGCTTCAGGGTTTTATGTCGGATTCTTCTACCCAACCGCCCGTTTCGCCGCTGTCTTCGTATCAGATGAACGACAGCGTCGGCTATCTGATGTCGCGCGTGAAATCGGTGATGACCAACCTCGTCACGCAACGCACGCAGGAAGAGCTCGGCATCACGGGCACGCAGGCGAGCATGCTGTTCATGATCGCGGTCGGCAAGTGCTCGACGGCCGCCGAGCTCGCGCGCGAATACGGGATCGATGCGAGCGCGGTCACGCGCCTGCTCGACCGGGTCGAGAAACGCGGCCTGCTGTCCCGCGTGCGCAGCATCGAGGATCGTCGCGTCGTCCGCCTCGAACTGACCGACGAAGGCCGCACGCTTGCCGAACGGCTGCCGCCCATTTTCCGCAGCGTGCTCGACCAGGTGCTGGACGGGTTTACGCCGGAGGAAGTCGGGTTCCTGAAGAGCATGCTGCGCCGCATTCTCAGCAACTATTGCGAGACGGCCGGCGGTAGCATCGCGTAATAGTTGCCATAACAATTACTTTTGACAGATTAATGTAAGGAAATCCTTGCAGTGTCCATCATTCATTCCGAGTCAGGGGTCAGCGCGATGAAATCCTCCCCGTTGTCCGTGCGCGCCGGGTCGTGCCGCGCCGCCGTTGCCGCCGCGGTCGCCGCATTCGCACTGGCGGGCTGCGCAAACTACATCGGCATCAAGAGCGACAAGCAGATCGCCCCCGCATCGCAATTCGAGTCCGCCCAGAGCCTCCCGGCCCAGGGCGGCCAGTGGCCGGCGCTCGACTGGGCCAACCAGTTCGGCGATCCGCAACTGCCGAAGCTGATCGACGAAGCGCTGCAGGGCAATCCGTCGATCGCACAGGCGCAGGCACGCATCGCGAAAGCATCGTCGTACATCGAATCGTCGCGTTCGAACCTGATGCCGAAGGCCGAAGCCAGCTACTCGTGGACGCGCGAGCTGTACTCGTCGAACGCGCTGTTCCCGCCCCCGTACGGCGGCCAGTGGTACAGCGAGAACAACGCGCTCGCGAGCGCGTCGTGGGAACTCGACCTGTGGGGCAAGAACCGCGAACGCCTGCACACTGCCGTGTCGCAGGAGAAGTCCGCCGAAGCCGACATGCAGCAGGCGCGCATCACGCTCGCGTCGTCGGTCGCACGCACCTACAACTCGCTCGCGCAGCTTTATGCGCTGCGCGACATCGCGAAACGCGAGATCTCCAATCGCGAGACGGTCGGCAAGATCACCGACGGCCGCGTGTCGGCCGGCCTCGATACCAACGTCGAACGCCAGACGGCGCGCGGCAACATCGCGACAACGCAGGCTTCGCTGTCGGACCTCGACGGCCAGATCACGACGGTGCGCTACCAGCTCGCCGCGCTGCTCGGCAAGGGTCCGGATCGCGGGCTGCAGATCGCCGCGCCCGTGATGAACCCGACCGCTGAAATCGCGCTGCCCGGCAACCTGCCGGCCGATCTCGTGTCGCGCCGCCCCGACATCGTCGCCGCGCGCTGGCAGGTCGAGGCCGCGATGCACGACGTCAAGGAAGCGAAGGCCGAGTTCTACCCCGACGTGAACCTTGCGGCCGGCTTCGGTTTCGATGCATTCGGCTGGGGCAAATTCCTGAACTTCGCGAGCCGCCAGGCGCAGTTCGGCCCGGCGATCCACCTGCCGATCTTCGACGCCGGCGCGCTGCGCGCCCAGCTCAAGGGCCGCTATGCGGACTTCGACCTGTCGGTGGCGAACTACAACCAGACGCTGATCAGCGCGCTGAACGACGTCGCGACCCAAGTCGCGTCGATCCGCGCGGTCGACCGCCAGATGGGCGACGCGCAAAACGCACTCGACGCGTCGACGCGCGCCTACGATCTCGCGGTGATCCGATACAAGGCCGGCCTGTCGCCGCAACTGCAGGTGCTGACCGCGGACAGCAACCGTCTCGCATCCGAACAGACGGTGACCAACCTGAAGATGCGCCGTCGCGACATGCAGCTCGCACTGATCAAGGCGCTGGGCGGCGGGTTCGATGCGACCGGTACGCCGCTCGCCGCGCCCGACGCAGCCAAGCCGACCAAACAGGCCGCCAACTGATCCGGCGCCACCACTACGCAGACACTCGAAATAACGGACGGAGAAAATCGCCATGAGCGACCAACAAAACGCCGCCAGCGCGCAGCCGCAGAACAACGGCAAGCGCAAGCGAATGATGACGCTGCTCGTCGCGGTCATCGTGATCGCGGCCATCGCGTACGGCCTGTATTACTTCCTCGTCGCCCGCTTCCATGAAGGCACCGACGATGCGTACGTGAACGGCAACGTCGTACAGATCACGCCGCAGGTCACCGGCACCGTGATCGCCGTGAAGGCGGACGATACGCAGACGGTCAAGTCCGGCGACCCGCTGGTCGTGCTCGACCCGGCCGATTCGCAGGTCGCGCTGCAGCAGGCGGAAGCGAACCTCGCGCAGACGGTGCGCCAGGTGCGCGGCCTGTTCGTCAACGACGACCAGTACCGCGCGCAGGTCGCGCTGCGCCAGTCCGACCTGTCGAAGGCCCAGGACGACCTGCGTCGTCGCATGGCCGTCGCTCAGACGGGCGCCGTGTCGCAGGAAGAAATCTCGCACGCACGCGACGCCGTGAAGGCCGCGCAGGCATCGGTCGACGCCGCGCAGCAGCAGCTCGCGTCGAATCGCGCACTGACCGCGAACACGACGATCGCATCGCACCCGAACGTGATGGCCGCCGCCGCGAAGGTTCGCGACGCCTACCTCGCGAATGCGCGTAACGTGCTGCCGGCGCCGGTCACCGGCTACGTCGCGAAGCGCTCGGTGCAGGTCGGCCAGCGCGTGTCGCCGGGCACGCCGCTGATGTCGGTGGTGCCGCTGAACGCCGTGTGGGTCGACGCGAACTTCAAGGAAGTCCAGCTGAAGCACATGCGCATCGGCCAGCCGGTCGAGATGACGGCCGACATCTACGGCTCGTCGGTCACCTACCACGGCAAGGTCGTCGGCTTCTCGGCCGGGACGGGCTCGGCGTTCTCGCTGCTGCCGGCGCAGAATGCGACCGGCAACTGGATCAAGGTCGTGCAGCGCCTGCCGGTGCGGATCGAGCTCGACCCGAAGGATCTCGACAAGCATCCGCTGCGCATCGGCCTGTCGATGCAGGTCGACGTGGACATCAAGGACGAACGCGGCGACCAGCTCGTCAACGCGCCGAACACCGTCTACGAGACCAACGTGTTCGCGAAGTACGGAGACGAAGCCGATGCCGAAATCGCGCGCGTCATCGCCGAGAACGCAGGCGGCAACGCGTCGGCACCCGTGGCGGCGAAGCCGAACAGCGCCGCGAAAATGATGTAATCGTTCCGACTCCGGAAAAACAACCGACATGGCACAGGCTCCTGTCTCGTACCCGCCCTTGCAGGGCGGGAAACTTCTGCTCGGGACGATCGCGGTATCGCTCGCGGTGTTCATGAACGTGCTCGACACGTCCATCGCGAACGTCGCGATCCCGACCATCTCGGGCGATCTCGGCGTGTCGTCCGACCAGGGCACGTGGGTCATCACGTCGTTCGCGGTCGCGAACGCGATCTCGGTGCCGCTGACGGGCTGGCTGACCGATCGCTTCGGGCAGGTCCGCCTGTTCCTCGCGTCGATCATCCTGTTCGTCATCTCGTCGTGGATGTGCGGCCTCGCGCCGAGCCTGCCGTTCCTGCTCGCGTCGCGCGTGCTGCAGGGCGCGGTCGCCGGCCCGATGATTCCGCTGTCGCAATCGCTGCTGCTGTCGAGCTATCCACGTGCGAAGGCGCCGATGGCGCTTGCGCTGTGGTCGATGACGACGCTGATCGCGCCGGTCGCGGGCCCGATTCTCGGCGGCTGGATTTCGGACAACTACTCGTGGCCGTGGATCTTCTACGTGAACATCCCGGTCGGCATCGCCGCCGCGCTTGCGACGTGGTCGATCTATCGCGCGCGTGAATCGACGGTGCGCCGCGCGCCGATCGACGGCGTCGGCCTGGCACTGCTCGTGCTGTGGGTCGGCTCGCTTCAGATCATGCTCGACAAGGGCAAGGATCTGGACTGGTTCTCGTCGACGACGATCGTCGCGCTCGCGCTGATCGCGATCATCTCGTTCGCGTTCTTCGTGATCTGGGAGCTGACCGCCGAGCACCCCGTCGTCGACCTGTCGCTGTTCCGCCGGCGCAACTTCACGGGTGGTACGGTCGCACTGGCAGTCGGTTACGGGCTCTACTTCGGCAACCTCGTGCTGCTGCCGCTGTGGTTGCAGACCCAGATCGGCTACACGGCGACCGACGCCGGCCTCGTGATGGCACCGGTCGGGCTGTTCGCGATCCTGCTGTCGCCGTTGACCGGCAAGTTCCTGCCGCGCACCGATCCGCGCTACATCGCGACCGCCGCATTCCTGACGTTCGCACTGTGCTTCTGGATGCGCTCACGCTACACGACCGGCGTCGACGAATGGTCGCTGACGCTGCCGACGCTCGTACAGGGCATCGCGATGGCCGGCTTCTTCATCCCGCTCGTGTCGATCACGTTGTCCGGCCTGCCCGGCCACCGCATTCCCGCGGCGTCCGGCCTGTCGAACTTCGTGCGGATCATGTGCGGCGGCATCGGCACGTCGATCTTCCAGACCGCGTGGGATCACCGCAACAACTTCCATCACGCGCAACTGGTCGAACAGACGAACGTGTACAACCCGACGTTCAACCAGGCCGTCACGCAGATGGGCAACCTCGGGCTGACGCAGGACCAGGCACACGGGCTGATCAACAACCTGGCTACCCAACAGGCCGCCCAGCTCGGCGTGAACGACTTGTTCTACATCTCCGCGGCGATCTTCGTGTTGCTGATCGCACTGATCTGGATCACCAAGCCCGAGCGCTCGGGCGGCGGCGATGCCGGGGCGGCCGCGTCGGCGGCGCACTGATCACACGGAGCGCGATGCTGCAACGCTGACGCATCAAACAAAAAAGCCCGGTCGATTCGACCGGGCTTTTTCTTGTGCCGACTGCGGCGTACTCGCGCCGCTGCGTCAGGCCGCCGTCACAACGAGCCGTTCCGGTGCCAGTACGCCATTGGCCTTGCGCGCCACGCCGAGCAGCCGCGTGGCGTCGTAGACGCGCACACGCTCGCCGTCGGCCGCATCGATCGGCCCGAGCTCCGACAGCGGCAGACGCTGGCCGTGCAGGAACCGCTTCGCGGACGCGTCGTCGAGACGAACGAGCGGAAACGTCGACAACAACGCATCGACCGGCTGGAGCCATGCATCGCGCGCCGCTTCGGCTGCATCCGACAACGCATCGAGCGTCACCGCGTGTTCGAGCGTCAGCGCACCGACGCCCGTGCGACGCAGCATCGTCAGATGCGCGCCGCAACCAAGCGCCTCGCCGATGTCTTCCGCAAGCGTACGCACGTACGTGCCCTTGCTGCAGGTCACGCGAAACGTCACGTCGGGCAACTCGCAAGCGAGCAGTTCGAGCACATGAATCGTTACGTTACGACCTTCCCGCTCGACGGTCTGGCCCGCGCGCGCGTATTCGTACAGCGGCTTGCCATCTCGCTTGAGCGCCGAATACATCGGCGGCACCTGCACGATCTCGCCGGTGAAGCGCACGAGCGCGGCTTCTACCGCGGCCCGGTCGCATTCGACGGGCCGCGTGTCGATCACGTCGCCTTCCGCATCGCCGGTGGCCGTGCGCTGGCCAAGACGCATCGTCGCTTCGTAGGTCTTGTCAGCCTCGAGCAAATCCTGCGAAAACTTGGTCGCCTCGCCGAAACACAGCGGCAGCAGGCCCGACGCCAGCGGATCGAGCGTACCGGTGTGACCGGCTTTCTTCGCGAGGAGCAGGCGCTTCGCGCGAATCAGCGCATCGTTGCTCGACAGGCCGACCGGCTTGTCGAGCAGGAGGACGCCGTCCAGCACGCGCCGGGGCACACGCGGACGTTGGGGTGCTGCAGTCGTCATAGGCCGGTCGAGATCAGTCGTCCTTGGAGGGCGCGTCGGCCTCGTCGTCGTCCTTCGCGCGCGTCGCGTTCGCTTCCTTGATCAGGCGCGACATTTCGACGGCCTTCTCGATCGTCTGGTCGTAATGGAAATGCAGCGTCGGCACCGTATGAATGTGCAGGCGCTTGAACAGCAGGTTGTGCAGGTGGCCCGACGCGTGGTTCAGCGCCTCCTGCGTCTTTTCCGGATCGCCGGTGAGCGCAGTGAAGTAGACCTTCGCGTGCGCATAGTCCGGCGTGAGCTCCACGCTCTGGATGGTCACGATGCCGATACGCGGGTCTTTGACCTCGCGCATGATGAGTTCGGACAGATCGCGCTGAATCTGGTCGGCGATCTGAACGTTGCGATTGGGGGAAGTACGCTTCCTGGACATGATCGATCCGTGATCCGTTTATCAGGATAAAGCGGCGGCCATTGTCGGCACGCCACCATGAAAATGGGCGGGACAGGCCCAAGCCTGCCCCGCCCATGAGCCGATGTGCGACGATTACAGCGTACGCGCGACTTCGGTCACTTCGAAGACTTCGAACTGGTCGCCTTCGACGATGTCGTTGAAGTTCTTCACCGACATACCGCACTCGAAGCCTTGCTTCACTTCCTTCACGTCGTCCTTGAAGCGCTTCAGCGATTCGAGTTCGCCGGTGAAGATCACGACGTTGTTGCGCAGCACGCGCACCGACGACGAGCGCTTGACGATACCGTCCGTCACCATACAGCCGGCGACCGCACCGATCTTCGGCACCTTGAAGACCTGGCGCACCTCGACCATGCCGGTGATGACTTCGCGCTTCTCCGGCGCCAGCATGCCCGACATCGCCGCCTTCACCTCATCCACTGCGTCATAGATGATGTTGTAGTAACGGATGTCGATGCCGTTCGCCTCGGCCAGCTTGCGTGCCTGTGCATCCGCACGCGTGTTGAAGCCGATGATGACCGCCTTCGATGCCGTCGCGAGGTTGACGTCGTTTTCGCTGATGCCACCCACCGCGCTGTGCACGATCTGCACGCGCACTTCGTCGGTCGACAGCTTGAGCAGCGACTGCACGAGTGCTTCCTGCGAACCCTGCACGTCTGCCTTGATGATGAGCGGCAGGTTCTGCACTTCGCCTTCGCCCATCTGTTCGAGCATGCTTTCCAGCTTCGCGGCCTGCTGCTTCGCCAGCTTCACGTCGCGGAACTTGCCTTGACGGAACAGGGCGATTTCACGCGCCTTGCGCTCGTCCGGCAGCACGATCACTTCTTCGCCCGCGCCCGGCACTTCCGACAGACCCTGGATTTCGACCGGGATCGACGGGCCGGCTTCCTTCGCCGGCTTGCCGTTCTCGTCGAGCATCGCACGCACGCGGCCGTAGGCCGTACCGGCCAGCACGATGTCGCCGCGATTCAGCGTACCGGACTGCACGAGGATCGTCGCGACCGGGCCTTTGCCCTTGTCGAGCTTCGCTTCGATCACGATGCCCTTGGCCGGTGCTTCGACCGGTGCCTTCAACTCCAGCACTTCGGCTTGCAGCAACACGTTCTCGAGCAGATCGTCGATACCCGCGCCCGTCTTGGCCGACACCGGCACGAACGGCGAATCGCCACCGTACTCTTCCGGCACGACGCCTTCCGCGACCAGCTCCTGCTTGACGCGATCGAGGTTCGCGTCCGGCTTGTCGATCTTGTTGATCGCCACGACGATCGGCACACCACCCGCCTTCGCGTGGGCGATGGCTTCCTTCGTCTGCGGCATCACGCCGTCGTCGGCTGCCACCACCAGCACCACGATGTCGGTCGCCTTCGCGCCGCGTGCACGCATTGCCGTGAACGCTTCGTGACCCGGCGTATCGAGGAACGTGATGACGCCACGCGGCGTGTCGACGTGATAAGCGCCGATGTGCTGCGTAATGCCGCCCGCTTCGCCAGCGGCAACCTTCGCGCGGCGGATGTGGTCCAGCAGCGAGGTCTTGCCGTGGTCGACGTGACCCATGACCGTGACGACCGGCGGACGCGGCAGTTGCTCCGCATCGGTACTCGTTTCGCCTTCGACCAGCAGCGCTTCCGGATCGTCCAGCTTCGCGGCAACCGCGCGATGGCCCAGTTCCTCGACGATGATCATCGCCGTTTCCTGGTCCAGCACCTGGTTGATCGTGACCATCTGGCCCATCTTCATCATCACCTTGATGACTTCGGAGGCCTTGATCGACATCTTGTGCGCGAGATCGGCAACCGACACGGTTTCCGGCACGTGCACTTCACGGACGATCGGTTCGGTCGGCGCCTGGAACGTCGAGCTGTCCTGGTGACGGCCGCGACCCTTCGGGCCGCCGCGCCAGCCGCGGTCGACGCCGCCGCTCGAATCGCCGCGCGTCTTGATGCCGCGGCGCTTCGACGCGTCGTCCTGCCAGCCACCCTTGCCTGCGGGCTTCTTGTTGCGGTCGCCCGCGCCTGCCGGCGCCTGCGTCGTTGCCGGGGTGGCAGCACCGGCCGGCTTCTTCACGGCCGGACGCGCCTGCGCGCCTTCCGGCTTCGCCGGCTTGTGCAGCGTACCCTTCGCTTCGGCCGGCTTCGGCGGCTCGACCGGCTTCGGCGGCTCGACTGCCTTGACCACGGCCTTGCGCGGCGTGTTCATCATTTCGCGGATCGCGCGTGCTTCGGCTTCTGCCGCCGCGCGACGCTTGCTGATCTCTTCCTGCTCGGCGCGCGCCTTGTCCGCCGCCTCGCGGGCTGCGTCCTCGGCCTTCTTCGCTGCTTCGCGCTGGGCCGCACGTTCGGCGGCCGCGCGTGCCTCGTCCTGCGCGGACTGTGCGCTTGCCGTTTCCTGCTCGGCCGCAGCAGCCTGCTGCGCTGCCGCCTGCTGCTGTGCCACAGCGGCTTCGGCCGCGGCACGCTTCGCCGCTTCTTCCTCGGCACGACGGCGCTCGGCTTCAGCCGCTTCCTCGCGGGCGCGGCGTTCGGCTTCGTCGCGCTCCAGGCGTTCCTGGCGCTCGCGCAGTTCCTGCGCCTGCTTCTCGAGCAGCTCGGCCTCGCGGCGCGCCTCTTCCTCGCGACGCTTCAGTTCCGCATCGTCGTCCGCTTCGGCGACCTGCGCCTGACCCTGTTCCGCACCCTCGCTCACGTCGTCGCGCTTGACGAACGTGCGCTTCTTGCGGACCTCGACCTGAATGGTGCGAGCCTTGCCCGTCGCGTCAGATTGCTTGATCTCCGACGTATGCTTGCGGGTCAGCGTGATCTTGCGCTTGTCGCCGTCGGTTGCGCCGTGCGACTTGCGCAAATGATCGAGCAGACGCGCCTTGTCCGTTTCGGACAGCGCATCGTCTTCACTCGCTTTCTGGACGCCCGCTGCCTGCAGCTGTTCGAGCAGCACACCAGCAGGCATTTTCAGTTCCGCGGCAAATTGGGCTACGTTGTTACTCGCCATTCATTCCTCTTAGTGCAAGGACCGATTCCTTGCGGTTAGCATCGGGTCAGGCCATACGGCCGCCATCAAATCAGTGCGCCATGGTCATTTCTCACTGGAACCAGTGTTCACGTGCTTTCATGATCAACGCCTTAGCGGCATCCTCTTCCATCCCGGTCATGTCGACCAGTTCATCCACAGCCAGCTCGGCGAGATCGTCCCGCGTCTGCACACCGTGTTCGGCCAGCTTCGCGAGCAGCTCCGGCGTGATGCCGTCGAGGCTCTTGAGATCCAGCGCTGCGTTCTCGACCTTTTCTTCGTTCGCGATGGCCATCGTCAACAGCGCGTCGCGTGCGCGGTTGCGCAGTTCGTGCACGGTGTCCTCGTCGAACGCTTCGATTTCGAGCATTTCGTTGAGCGGCACGTAGGCAATCTCTTCGAGGCTCGTGAAGCCTTCGTCGATCAGGATGTCGGCAACTTCTTCGTCGACGTCGAGACGCGCCATGAACAGTGCACGCAGCCGGTCGCGCTCTTCACCCTGCTTCAGGGCGGATTCGTCCGGCGTCATGATGTTGATCTGCCAGCCGGTCAGCTCACCGGCAAGGCGAACGTTCTGACCGCTGCGGCCGATCGCGACAGCCAATTCGTTCTCGTCGACGACGACGTCCATCGAATGCTTTTCTTCATCGACGACGATCGACTGGACAGCTGCCGGCGCGAGCGCGCCGATCACGAACTGGGCGGGATCCTCCGACCATAGCACGATGTCGATGTTTTCGCCACCGAGCTCGTTGCGCACGGCCTGCACGCGCGAACCGCGGATGCCGACGCAGGTGCCGATCGGATCGATCCGCTTGTCGTAGGCGATGACGCCGATCTTCGCGCGCACGCCCGGATCACGGGCAGCCGCCTTGATTTCGAGCAGGCCCTGCTCGATTTCCGGCACTTCCATCTCGAACAGCTTCATCAGGAATTCGGGCGCCGTACGCGACAGCTCGATCTGCGGGCCGCGCGCAGTGCGGTCGACCTTCGCGATGTATGCACGCACGCGGTCGCCCACGCGCAGGTTTTCCTTCGGGATCAGCTGATCGCGGCGCAGCAGCGCCTCGACACGGCCCGATTCGACGATGAAGTTGCCTTTGTCGAGGCGCTTCACCGTGCCGGTCATGATCTTTTCGCCACGCTCGAGGTAGTCGTTCAGGATCTGCTCGCGCTCCGCGTCGCGCACCTTCTGCAGGATCACTTGCTTCGCAGCCTGCGCGCCGATGCGGCCGAACTCGATCGACGGAACGGGTTCCTCGACATATTCGCCGACTTCGACGTCGGACTTCTGCTCACGTGCTTCGAACAGCAGGATCTCGCGATCCGGCTCCTGCAAGCCTGCCTCGTCGGGCACGACGAGCCAGCGACGGAAGGTTTCGTGCTCGCCGCTTTCGCGATCGATATGGACGCGGATTTCGGCGCCTTCGTCGAACAGCTTCTTGGAAGCGGACGCGAGCGCAGCCTCGAGGGCGCCCAGCACCACATCCTTGTCGACGTTTTTCTCGCGCGCCAGCGCATCCACCAGCATCAACACTTCGCGACTCATTATTTGCGGCTCCTAAAGTCAACTTGCGGAATCAGGCGGGCTTTGTCGATATCGGCCAGCGTGAAATCCAGCATGGCTGCCTCGCCCTTCTTCCCCTCAAATTCCAAACCGATCGTTTCGCCATTCGGCGCGTGCAGAATGCCCCGGTACGTCTTGCGCCCGTCCAGCGGCTTTTTCAAGGTCACGGAGACTTCGCTGCCAGCGAAGCGCTCGAAGTCGGCCAGCTTCTTCAACGGGCGGTCGAGCCCCGGGGACGAGACTTCGAGCCGTTCGTAATCGATGTTTTCGACCGTCAAGACGTGCTGGAGCTGACGCGTGACCTTTTCGCAATCTTCGAGCGAGATGCCGGCAGGCTGATCGATATAGATGCAAAGCATGCCGCGCCCGGTGCGCTCGAGATCCACCAGCTCGTAGCCGAGCCCGGTGACCGTGGTTTCTATCAGTTCCGTCAGTTGCACTGTGTCCTCTCAGGTGTTCGCGCCCGCCGCTCGCGATTCACCCGCGGGCGCGCGCCTTAGCCGGCGCAGGAAGCGCTACCCGAGATGCCTAACCGTTTCAGCAAAAAAAAATGGGCGGAACGCCCATCTTCTTACTGGTGGTCGCACCTGAGCCGCACATTGAATCCGTACGCCCAGCGACTTCGCGATTATAGCGATTTTTGGCGCAAACGCCAAGCCAGCCGGTAAAAGCAGCGCATCGCCCGCCTTTACCGACCCAAAAATGCGAAATCGGGTTATCCGATCAGCCTGCACGATCCTGCCAGGCCGGAGATCGGTCATGCCGGCTGCGATGCAGCGGCATGCGACATATATATATAGTCGAAAGCGATCAGCGCAATACGCCGTGCCGGCAAGATCGGCGGGATGCCGATCCGGCCAGCACACCGGCGGCTTTGCGCCGCCGTGCGCCAATACGCGTTTAGCGGCTGCGCGTACGGCTGCGCTGCGGACGCTGGCCGCCGCGCGGACCGCCGCCGTTGCCGGCGCCTTCAGCCCGATTGCCGTTCGGGTTGCGATTGCCGCCACCCTTGCTGCCGCCACGCTTGCCGCCCGCGCCTTCGCGCTTGGGGCCTGCGCCATACGATGCGCGATTGCCGTCGACATCACGGCCGCCGCCTGCGCGATTGCCGTCGCGGCCGCCTGCACCCCGGTTGCCATCACGACCACCGCCGGTCCGGTTACCGTAGCCCGACGGCGAAACCGGCAGGCTGCCGTAGCCGCTCAGGCCCGGCAGGCCCGGCGCGCCGCGCCGGCCGCCACCGCGACGCGGCTGGTCGAGCTGACCGTGCGTCGTCAGCACCGGCTCACGGCTGATGAAACCCATCGACGTCTCCATCGGATCGGGCTGGCGGCGCTCGACCTGACCCGCACCGCCGCGCTTGCCCTTCTCCTCGGTCGGCGCCTTCAGGCCAACGGTCGCCATCAGCTTGCGGACTTGCGCGTCGTCGAGCTCTTCCCAGCGACCGCGCTTCAAGCCGCGCGGCAGCGGGATCGGGCCGTGACGCGTACGGATCAGGCGGCTCACCATCAGGCCGACCGCCTCGAACATCCGGCGCACTTCGCGGTTGCGGCCTTCGGCCAGCGCGACGTGATACCAGTGGTTCGTCCCTTCGCCGCCGCCATCGCGGATGCGCAGGAAATTCGCCGGGCCGTCATCGAGCTCGACGCCGTGCAGCAGCTTCTGCCGCATCCCTTCGGGCAGTTCGCCGACGACGCGCACCGCATACTCACGCTCGACGCTGTAGCGCGGGTGCATGAAGCGGTTCGCGAGGTCACCCGAAGTCGTCAGCATCAGCAGACCTTCGGTATTGAAATCGAGGCGGCCGACCGCAAGCCATTTCGCCGTCTTCATCGGCGGCAGGCGATCGAACACCGACGGACGGCCTTCCGGATCCGCGTGGCTGACGATCTCGCCCGTCGGCTTGTGGTACAGCAGCACGCGCGGCGGCTTGTTCGGCAGCTTGCGCTTGACCGGCTTGCCGTTGATCCGCACCTGGTCGGTCGGCATGATGCGCTGGCCGATGTGCGCCGGCTCGCCGTTCACCGACACGCGGCCGGCAACGATCAATTCTTCCATTTCGCGGCGCGAGCCCATGCCCGCCTCCGCCAGCACCTTGTGAAGCTTCGGCGCGTCGTCGTCGGGCGACAGCACGCGCTTGTTCGCCGGCTGGCTGCGGCCGCGGCGCAGCATCGGCGCACGCACGCCACTGCCGCCCGCGGAGTTGTCCGCGTCGAATGCGGGGGACGTCACGTACTCGAACAGTTCGTCGTGGGACGCATCGCTTTCCGCCTTCACCGGGGCGCCTTCAGCCTTCGGCGCACCGCGGCGGCCCTGACCGCCCTGGCCAGCCTTGGCCGCGCCTTCGCGCTTCGCGGCCGGCTTGCGGCCACCCTTGGGAGCACCTTCCTTGTTGCGCGGCGCACGCGCCGGCTGCGCTTCGGCAGCCTCGGCCGGCGGCGCATCCGCGCCTTCGGCGCCCGGCTGCTCGCCTTCGGCGCCCTTCGACTTGGCTGCCGCGCGACGCCGCGCGATCAGGCTGCGCGGGCCGCGCCGCAAACCGCGGCGGGGACGCTCGTCGCCACCGGCCGAAGCGTCCTGCTCCGGCGCATCGTCGGCGCGCGCTGCCTGCACGGCAGGCGCGGACGATTCAATATCGTGGATATCTGTCAAAACAACCTCAAAATGTCAGGTCTCGCGCCCGGCGCGGGCGCGGCAAGATGTTGGCCGCGATCAGGCGCGACGCTGTTCAGGTTCTGCTTCGTCGTCCGGCAACGCGTCGGCGCCGATGGGCGCGCTGGCGCTTCGTACGGCATCCGCGAGACTGTCGGACGTGTCGTCCAGCATCTCGTCGTCCGCGGGACGGGAACGGGACGCGTTGGCCTGCTCAGCCTCGCCGGGCATGACGCCGGCCGCTTCCGCTCCGTCTCCGGCAGCCGCTTCGGCGGCCGGCTTGCGATCTTCCTCGCTCCAATCCGCGCGCAGCGGCTCGGGCTGCACACCGGTCGGCACTGCTTCGGCGCCAACCTGTTCCATTTGTTCCGCGTGCCCGCGATCAGCCTCGAGCGTATCGCGACCCGGAATTTCCTGCGTCGACGCGACGTCGGCCACGGGATCACCCGGCAATTCGACCGACTGGCCGACCGATGCGTCATCCGTCAGCGCCTGCGGCAGATCGCCCGCTGCGTCGTCGGCAACCGGCACGCCGTCGTCGAAATCCATCGCCTGCTGCGCAAGCAGCGCGGCCTCGATGTTCGCGGCCGGCTCTTCGAGCGCAGGCAGGTCGTCGAGCGCCTTCAGGCCGAGGTCGTCGAGAAACTGCTTGGTCGTCGCATACAGCGCCGGGCGGCCCGGCACGTCACGATGGCCGATCACCTCGATCCAGCCGCGATCCTCGAGTTGCTTGACCACCTGCGTATTGACCGTGACGCCGCGAATCTCTTCGATGTCGCCGCGCGTGACGGGCTGCCGGTACGCGATGATCGCCAGCGTTTCGAGCACCGCGCGCGAATACTTCGGCGGCTTCTCGGGATGCAGGCGATCCAGATAATGACGCATCGCCGGCTTGCTCTGAAAGCGCCATCCGGTCGCCAGCGCCACCAGTTCGACACCGCGGCCGGACCAATCCTGTTTCAGATCTTCGAGCAACGTGCGGACCGTGTCAGCCGACACGCCGTCGGCAAAGAGCTTGCGCAAATCGCCGAGTTTCAGCGGTTCCTGCGCGCAGATCAAAGCAGTCTCGAGGACGATCTTCGCCTCTTGGGTATTCATGCAGCTAGGCCAGACCCTGTGGTCAAACGAACCGGATCAACAAACAGACGAAAGGAACGGAAGACGCGCTCGCCCGATTCTGATCGGTCATATTGATGGGAGCACGAACCGGGGGCGGCGAACCAACTTCAGGCCAGGCCCAAACCGGACGGAACAGCACGGCTCAACGACGGAACCGCGTGACTGAGCGCCATATTACGCAAAATTGCCCGGTGCGTAAAGATGAGCCGAGCGGGTCGCCGCCAGTCCGGCCCGCGTGCTCCGGCCCTGCTTCAGCGGGCGGCCGAACCGCGCTCAAGGAACCGGCGCAGCCGCTCGACGCCCGCATCGAGCCGGGCCGGATCGCACGCGTAGCACCACCGTACGAATCCCTCGCCCTCCGGGCCGAACGCACGCCCCGGCGCCAAGCCGATGCCCGCCTCGCGCACGAGCCTCTTGCAGAACGCCAGACTGTCGGCCGCGCCGGGCAGGCGCAGGAACAGGTACATCGCACCCGGCGGAGGCGGCACCTCGACATCCGGCAACGTCCGCAGCGCGGCGACCAGGTGATCGCGCGCGTCGCGCAGTGACGCGACGAACGACCGCACGAACGGCTCGCCGTCGCGCAGCGCAACTTCGCCCGCGGCCTGCACGAAGCCTGGCGCGCACGACGTGTTGTATTCGACGAGCTTCGACAGGTCGCCCGTCACCGATGCCGGTGCGACGAGCCAGCCGAGCCGCCAGCCCGTCATCGCCCACGCCTTCGAGAACGAATTCACGACGACGACCCGCTCGTCGCGCGTGGCGATATCGAGAAACGACGACGCGCCGCCCGCATCGAACGCGAGCCGTTCGTACACTTCATCGGCAACCAGCCAGATGCCGTAGCGACGGCAATGGGCAAGCACGGCCTGCTGGTCGTCGCGCGACATCGTCCAGCCGGTCGGGTTGTTCGGCGAATTGATCAGGAGCATCCGCGTGTCAGGCGTCAGCGCAGCGAGCAGCCGCCCGACATCGAGCCGCCAGCCTGCGTCGCCATAACCGAGCGGTACGCATTCGACGTGCGCGCCGAGGATCTTCGGAATTTCGACGAGATTCGGCCACAACGGCGTGACCGCGACGACGCGCTCCCCCGGACCGACCAGCATCTGCGCGGCCAGCATCAGCGCGCTCACCCCGGAACTCGTCACGGCTACCGTGTCGGCCGCCGTCGCGCCATGGCGCGCGCTGACATAGGCCGCGATCGCCGCGCGCAGCGGCGCGGTGCCGAGGTTGTGCGTGTAGAAGGTCGCGCCGTCGCGCAGCGACGCCGCAGCGGCGTCGCGGATGAAATCCGGCGTTACGCGATCGGATTCGCCGAACCAGAACGGCAGCATGTCGGGCACGCCGAAGCCGGCGTTCGCCACTTCCCGGATCAGCGACGGACGCAACGCATGCACCGCGGCGCGCGCCGCCGGCCGGCCGGTCACCGGAAGGAAATCATCGGAATGCACCATCGAGTACCACCGTCGAGGAACACGATCCGCGTAGTGTACCGGCCCGCAAGCCCGGCCGGCGCAAGCCGGCGCACGTCAGTCGAGGTCCTCTGCCCGCGCCGGCATTTGCCGCACGAGTTCCCAGATCGCCTGCGCCGCGGGCGACAACGACCGGTCGCGGCGGCGCACCAACTCGACCGTCCGCTCGGTGCGCGGCGTGAGCGGCCGCGCGACCAGCGTCGAACCGGCCGGGAGCGGCAGCGACAGCCACGGCTGCACGCTCACGCCGACGCCCGCCTCGACCAGCCCGAACACCGTCGCCGAATGCCCGAGCTCCTGCATGACCGTCGCATTGACGTGATGGGCGGCCAGCGCGGCATCGATCAGCGGCCGGCTGCCCGACGCGTGATCGAGCAACACGAGACGCTCACCGTCCAGCGCCGTCCAAGGCACCTCGGCCCGCGCCGCGAGCGGATGGTCGGCACGCGCGACGAGACAGAACGAATCGGTCATCAACGGCTCGCACACGAGATCGGCGACCGTCAGCGGCCCGATCACGACGCCAAAGTCGACTTCACTCGACTTCACCTTGCGCAAGACGTCGCTCTGTACGTCGTCGCGCAGACCCAGCGTCACAAACGGGAACTGGCGCTCACACGACGCGACCACACGCGGCATCAGCCGGCAGGCGATCGTCGGGCTCGCCGCGACGATCACGCGCCCGCGGCGCTGCTCGCCAATCTCGCGAATCTCGCGCAGCGTGTCGTCGAGATCGTCGATCAGGCGCGACACGCTCGCGATCAGGTTCGCGCCGACGTCGGTCAGTTGCACGTCGCGCGTCGTGCGGTCGATCAGCTTCAGCCCGAGCTCGGCCTCGAGTTCGCGCACGCAGCGGCTGACCGCGGACTGCGTGAGCCCGATCTCGTCGCCCGCGCGACTGAAGCTCCTGAGCCGCGCGACCTCGATGAATACGCGAAGCTGGCGCAGCGTGACGTTCATCCCCAGACCTCATCAATCGTCGATATCGATGCGCGATTTTAATGCGCGAATCCGGCCTCGATGTGCGAATCCGGCACCCGCCGCGAATGTTTCGCTGCGGTGCAATACATCGCCAAACGCACGTGGTGCGGGCGAACTGCACAAGATTGGTGATTGTCCCGATTTGCTGGCGGGTTATTTTGGCGTCTTATACGCCCCTAGCTGACTTAGCCGTTAGCTCGCTGCCAAGCGGCTCTCGAGGGATTCACCTCCGACATGGCACGCTTCGTGCATTACCTGGCGCACAGGGCGCAGGTTTCGTCGGACGGAAGAGCAGAAACGCCGCTGCCGGCCAACCGGACGCCCCCACCCGGCACTCGACGATCGAGTGCTTGAAGAGTGCGCGGCGCAGGGCAGCGCACCGGAGTTAGCTTCGCTGAGGTGAGGACATGATGCTGTTCGACGATTTGAGAGATAACGAGTGGGCGCTGGTCGAGGGTCTGTTTTGCTCGGAACCCGCACGGAGTGAACGGCGCGGCCGTCCCCGCGTGGAAGCCCGCTCGGTGGTCAACGCCGTGCTGTGGGTGCTGTCGACGGGTGAAGGCTGGTCGAAGCTGCCGGGCCGCTACCCGTCGCCGCCGACCTGCCGCCGTCGCTTCGACGAATGGCAGGCGGACGGCACGCTCGCCGAAATCGTGAAGCGACTCGGCACGAGCGGCCGGCAGATCTCGCTGCGCGGGCGCATCGGCGCAAGCGCTGCGAAGCCGCCTGCACCGCCGAGCCGCGATCGGCTGCGCGGCGCCTTCTGGACCAACCCGGAATCCTGGCGCGCGCCCGTCAAGATGGCGTAACGTATGCTCGATCGGGCGGCTTCGGCCGCCCGGTTTCTTTCTGCGACGCGACCTTTTCGCGGCGCCTGCATTGCCGTCGATTACCGTTGTCGTGCCGAGATACATCTATTTACCAATATTTACAGCAAGCCTGCACTCCCGCGCTTACCTTAGCGACATATCAACAGGCCGCGTCGACGGCTTGAAGGGAGCCCCGCCATGAAACCAATGTCACTGCTCGTTGCATGCGGCATTGTCATTTCCCTGGCACTGACCGCTCCAGCCCATGCCGACGATCGCACGAAGCCGCCTCATCGCCAGCAGGATCACCGGAATACCCTCCGCCAGCCGCCGTCCGCCAACGCGTCCGGCCGGCAGACCGTACCGCGCGGCGACCTGCGCGGCGACATTGCCAGCAACGCGCGGGCGCGCATCGGCTCGCAGCCGTCCGACGTGCCGCGTCATCCGTAGTCCTGCCGATTTCAGGAATTCGCCAAAGAAAATGACCGCTTTCGGGAACTGCGCCGCAAGCGACGAGTCACATCGTTGCCATGAGCACAGCGTGGCAACAGCAAAAGTATCCGGTACGCCCGTATCCTCGTGATACGGGCTTTTTTTTGGCATGACCGACCCGCGCGGCGACGCACGAGCCGGGATGATCCGCCGCTACAGGCGGCTTTCGAGAATCGCCACGGCGCTCGCTTCGCTCAACGCGTAGTCGTCCATGCGGCGATCGGTCCAGGAAAGTAATTTCTCGTCATGCTCGAGGCGCGAGAATTCGGCTCGACCGCTGTCGGTCAGCACGGCGATGTCGACCGGGGCGTGGAAGCCCGGCGCGGGGGCAACGGTCTTCTGCCTGACCGTGTCCATCAGCCCGAGCGAACGGAGATACTCGAACACGCCCGGGCGGCGTGCCCACGGTACCTGGCGGTACTGCACTCGTCTCAATGCGTCGAGCACCGCTTCGTTGGAATACGTGGCCATCTCGATTCTTTCTTAAAGTGCAGCGACAATGCGAAGCGGCGCGCCGGGCGGGGTCTCCGCCCGCCGATACCGCCACCGATTCTGGAGGCCGACGTTCGGCGTCGCGTCAGGGCCGGATCGTCAGCCGTCCATAAAAAGACACCATACCCCAATCAAATTGATTCTGTTCGATTCATTTGTACTTCTCTTCATCTGTTTCATGCTCTGCCGCAAGCGGCGGAGAATCATCTCGATCGCCGCCGTTGCGCTGTTCTGGCTGCTCGCGACGGGCTGGCTCGCCGCGCCGCTGATCGCCTGGACCGAGGCTGGCGTCACGCCGGTCGAGCACCCGGACATGCATGGGCGGACCACGCTGATTCTCATCGGCGCCGGCACGCACCGCACCGACAACGGGCTGCGCCCGCCACCCGACGGCGCCGCGCGCATCCACAAGACTGCGGTGCTCTATCGCACGTGCCGGCAGCAGGCCGAACGCTGCACCGTGGTGATGTCGGGCGGCGACCCGCAGCGTCACGGAGAAACCGAAGCAGCCGTATACGGGCGCCAACTCGTCGCGGAAGGCGTTGCTCCTGCCGACCTCGTTCTCGAACCGGACAGCCGCACGACCTACGAAAATGCGAAATTCACTGCGTCTATACTACGCTCACAGTATGACGACGCGCGCATTCTCGTCACCTCGTCGTACCAGATGCGCCGCGCGCTGCTCGATTTCCGCCGTTTCGGCATCGACCCGCAGCCCGTTTATGCGAATCGCCGGCTTGCCCAGACAGGCTGGCTGCCGCGCTGGCGCAATGTGGTCAATACCGAGCAGGCGCTGCACGAGCTGGTCGGCATCGCGCAATTCCACGTGTACCGGTGGCTCGGCTGGTTTTGAAAAATGCGGGAAAACGGGCGCGGAAATGGCGATTCCGCCCAGGATGGCATGCGCGTGACGAAGTACGCGAAGTGTTGCGCGACTTCAACGGGGCCTTGCGTCGCACCGTGATCCGATGCACATTGATCCGTCACTTTTGTTACACTCGACACGCACTCGATTGCAGTCGCCAGACAAAACGGCAACACTCGGGTTCATCACCACTTAGCGGAGGTAAAGCAATGAAGAAGACGTCCCTGGCTATCCTGGTAGCGATGTCGGCGCTGACTGGCGCAGCGTATGCGCAAGAGAGCACGCAGATCCAGACCATCACCGATCCGGCCAAGATCGCCGAGATCGAGCAGCGCGCACAAGCGCTGCAGCAGCAGCAAGCGGCTGAAGCCGCTCAGCCGGCGATGCAGGAAGAGCATCACCACGGCAAGAAGGCTGCTCATCACAAGGCAGCAGCGAAGAAGGCCGGCAAGAAGGCGGCCAAGGCCGCAGACGCTGCCAGCCAGTAAGTTCGGCGGCACCGCACAAGCGAAAAGCCGAATCCGGGCAACCGGGTTCGGCTTTTTTGGTTGCGGCGCCTGCGCGCTGTGCTAAAGTCGCGCACCGAAATTTTCCACCCGTGCGCACCCCGGTGCGGAGGACAGCATGAGCAACATTCAACTCGACATCGAGTGGACCGAAGCCGCCACTCGCCAGATCAAGCAACTGATGCCCCGTGGCTCAACCGACGCATTCCTCGCGCTGCCGCCGATCGAGTGCCTGCCGATGGAGGGCGACGTGCTGTTTCTCGGCCCGCAAGGCAAGCAGCAGCCGTTCATCGTGGCCGAGCGCCAGTATCACCATGACGGCGACGCCGACTGGACGATCATCCTGATCCTCGACGTCCCCAGCACGTCGCACTGACGCGCCGCTGCGACCGGATGCGTCCGGTCGCCCTGCCCGGCTCAGACGAGCTTCGACAGCACGCGGATTTCGGAGCTTTCGATCCAGTCCGCGGCCGCTTCCCGATAAGCGAGAATATGCGCGGAACGCGCATGGGCAGCCAGCGCCTCCTCGCTCCCCCAACGCTCGACGAATACGAAGCGCGCAGGCTCCTTCAGATCCCGGTGCAGGTCGTACTGCAATGCGCCGGCTTCGTTGCGGGTCGGCCCGACGATCCCTTCGAGCGCGGTGCGCAGTTTTTCCTCGGCACCCGGCTTCGCCACGATCAGCGCCACGACTGCAATTTCCGCCATTCCCGACTCCTTCATCGATAAAAGTCCGAGAATACGCGAATCACACGTCGCGCATCGGCCACGCCGATGCGACACGAACCGACGGCCCCAAAAAAATAGCCCGCGCTTCAGAGAAGCGCGGGCGAAACCGTCGCCCTACGAGGATAGGCGACGGGGCCATCGAGATCCGCACGCTGGCGCGGATCGTCATCGGTTGCACCGGCGCATGTCGCGCCGGCATTCGAAGACGCCGATACCGATGATCCGGCGCTCGCGGCGCCCGCCCGGCATCTGACGTCATCCTCCCTGTTTCAACAATTCCAACATATAAAGCAGGTTGCATGCCAGCCTTCTCACGCCGATCATTTCATTGATTTAAAAGGACATTTTTTTATGTCCGAGACAATGTGACACGTGTTCTGCCGCCGTAACGCGCGGATGTTACGTAACGTCACGAGGAGGGACCGAACCGCTCGCACATGCGCACACCGGAGCAAGCAGCCATGAAAAAAGCCCGCCGAATGGCGGGCTTTTCGGTGACGCAGGGAGGTATCGCGATCAGCGCAGCTGATTCACGAGCAGCCCCATGATCTGGCGTGCCGCGGACGTCGTGTCGATCGCCCCCGCATCGTCGACGATCGCAACGCGCGTCTGGTCGGCCGTGACCGCCTTCACGTTGACGCGGTACTGCTTCGCCTGCTTTTCCTTCTTGCCGTGGAACAGCTGGCTCCAGAAGCCCTGCTCGGCCGAGGTCAGATCCTTCGGATCGACGTAGCGCACGAAATACAGACCCTTCGTGCGATCGCGATCGTCGACCGTGAAGTTCGCGCGATCGAGCGCGAGGCCGACGTGCAGCCACGACCGGTCGTACGGCTCGCCGAGTGTGACTTCGGACGGCACAGCCGCGTCGGCCGCGTCGTTGCCTTGTGCCGACGTGCGCGTGACGTTCTGCGCGGCGACCGCCGCGGCAGCCTTGGACGATGCGTCGGCGTCGGCCTTCTTCTCCGCCGGTACCGTGTTGTCCTTGATGTTCGCGATAGGCGGCTCGCCGTTCTTCGCGCGCTGCGCATTCTGCGCGAGCACGGCCATCAACCGCTTCAGGTATTCAGTCTCGAGCGCCGGATCGTTCGGCTTCGGCTCCCACTTGCTCGAATCGTTGTTCGCACCCGTGATCGCCTCGCGCATGCCCTTCTGGCTGATGAACACGTAGGTGCCGCCGTTCGGCGCCGAATCGAGGCGCGTGCGGTACTTGTTGCGTTCGGCCGTCACGTACGAGTTGCCCATCGCCTTCGAGATCACGCTGCGGATCAGGCCGTCGTTGATCTGCGGATGGGTTTCGTTCCAGTCGGTTTCCATCACGCCCTTGTCGCGCTGGTCGACCACGAGCAGGAAGCCCTGCTCCTGCCAGAACCGGCGGACCTGCGGCCAGATGTCGGCCGGCTGCTTGGCGTCGATCACGAGCCAGCTCTCGGTGCCGTCGCGCTGGATATGCATGCCGGTCACGGTCGGTGCGACGGTGTCCAGCGCGGGCGCTGCCTGCTGGACCTGCTGAAGCGCAGACAGGGAAGTCGCGCCGCCCTGGGGCGGCAGCGAACGCTGATCGGCCGTCTCGTCGAGCATGTTGGGCGGCACTGCGAGCGACGCTTCCTTCGATTTCGAATCGCTCTTGTAGTCCACTTTCGTGGGCGACGACGTACCGCAACCGGCGACGAGCGCGCCGGTGGCGAGCACTGCAGCGAACCGCATGGTAAGACGAAGATCAGTCATGTTCGGGGAATCCTCTTCCGCTAAATCACGGCGCTTTCCGTGGATCAACCTTGCATTTTACCGGGGCCGCGCCGCGATGTGCAAAAAAGCGACGGGCAAGAAAAAACCCGCGCCAGCCTGAGCTGACGCGGGTTCTTTGTCTGGTCGGGGCGAGAGGATTTGAACCTCCGACCACCTGCACCCCATGCAGGTACGCTACCAGGCTGCGCTACGCCCCGAAAGAGGAAAAGTATAACAGACACTGTTCCGATTTAGAATCGGGTCGCATGCATTTTGTGAATGTTCTTGTGAAATTTTTTGGCCTGACGGCACGGCTGCACGTGCCCGTGCGCATGGCGGCACGCCTTGCGCACCGACCTCACGGCCCTTGCGTCGCATTCACCGCTTGCGCGCCACACAGATGACCGTCAATCCGGCGACGCGATTGAAGCGGAACATCGGCAACTCGATGCGACAGATCGTCTTGAGCAAGCCGTTGACGAGCGGATGGTGACGGCGCAGTTGCGATGCCGGCTCGCGCGGCTGCCGACGCGCCCGCTCGCCGAGCCGCAACGCGGCCGCCAGCGGAAACGTGAGACCGAAATAATAAGCGCCGTGCTCGACGTCGAGCTCCGCGCGACGCACCACCTCCTCGAGACTGCCTAGCGTATAGCGGCGCTTGTGCTCGAGAAAATCATCATGGCCGCTCCAGAGAAACTGGAACGCGGGCACCGTGATCAGGAACCGGCTGCCCGAAGGCGCGCCCCTCACGTACTGCGTCAGCAGACCGACGTCGTCGTCGACATGCTCGAGCACGTCCATCAGCAACACGAGATCGGCATCGAAGCGTTCGACGGATCGCCGAAAGTGAATGGGCTTGCCGGCCGTCTCCTCGTCGGTATCGTCGGCGTAGCTTGTGTCGACACACCATGCTTCCGATGCCTGCGTGCGCTCCAGCAGGTGCTTCGAGAAAAAGCCGGAGCCCGCTCCGACGTCGAGGATCCGGTTCGCGCCCGCCCCGCCCAGAAACCGTCGGACCGCGCTCGCCTTCGACGCGTAGTACCAGTGATCGCCTACCCCCGCACCCAGTACGTCGACTTCCTTCAGGTCCATGGCGCTTCCCCGTGATGGCTACCTGTTGTGATCGAACCAGCCACTGATGCCGATCTTACCTCGCCGTCGACGCCGATCGTATCCGTTGATGCACGGCCCGCGTCGACCAAGTCTCTCATCAAAAAGGACGATGGCCGATTCTCCTTAAATCGCTACCGTGCGGTTAGCCGGCGCGAGATCGACGCGCCCGGCGAACCGTCCGACTGCATGCCGATCGATCCGGCCCGCCCGGCTTTGCCGCGTTGCGCGAGACAGGAGGCGGCTTCGGTCACCCGCAGTCGCGACGTCTTGTAACCGTCTTCGACAAAGGGCATTGAATGCATCAGAAAAACGAAATCTCCCGTCGACAATTTCTCCGGCTGAGCGCCGGCACGATAGGCGTGGCGCTGGGGAGCGCGTCGCTGCTGTCGGCATGCGGCGGCGACTCGATCTCGGTCGCACCGGTCACGACGCCGCGGCTGGCTTCGGCATCGAACTTTCGCGACACGGCCGGGCCGGACGGCACCGGCTATGCAACGACCGGCGGCACGAAGATGAAGAAAGGCGTGATCTATCGCTCGTCTGCGCTCGCACTGTCCAGCGCCGACGTCGCGACCGTCGGCACGCTCGGCATCAAGCAGATCTGCGACCTGCGCACACCCGCCGAAATCAAGACGCAACCGGATGTGACGCTCGCCGGCGCCGCCTGGCAAAACCTCAACGTGCTCGGCGCCGCCAGCATCGATCCGCTCCCGACCAGCGGAGCAACCGCGACCGCTTTCATGCTGAGCATGTACCGCGCGTTCGTGACGTCGGACACCGCGCATGCGAGCTATCACGCGCTGTTCACCGGCTTCGCCGGCACGGGTGAAAACCTGGTGTTCCATTGCACGGCCGGCAAGGATCGCACCGGCTGGGCAACCGCCATCCTGCACACGATCGTCGGCGTCCCGCAGCAAACGATCGTCGACGACTACCTGCTGACCAACACGTACAGCGCAGCCGAAATCGCCGCCTCCGTCGCCCAGGCCCAAAAAGCCGGTGGGCAGAATGCAGCGGACATGATGACCGCATTGCAAGGCGCACACGCCGACTATCTGCAAGCGGCATTCGATCAGGTCACGGCTTCGTACGGCTCGATGGCGTCGTATATCGAGAACGGCCTGCAACTCGACCAGGCCACGCAGAACGCGATCCGGCAGCGCCTGCTGGTCTGACCGGCCGGCGCATCGCCCATCCGGGCAAACCCGCGCCAGCCAAGGCTCGCGACGGATTTGCCCGGTCGCCGCAAAAGGCCCCGGCCGACGCCCGGCAAAAACCAAACGACCGTTTGATCCGGCCGCCCGACCACCTCGAATCCATTGTCCCGCAGTCCGCCGGCGCACCACGCCCGCGCGCCCGTTGTTTGGTAACGCCGCTCTAGCACGCTATGACACACTGCACGGCATCGACGCTCGCGCCGTGCAGTGGCACGCGCCGCCGTCGATCACGACAAGACATGGAGACAGACGATGCGGAATGCGGTCCGGCGCGGCCATCGCTCGCCTTTGGCAATTTTCGACTGGATGTCCGGCCTGCGACGCACGGCCGCCCCGGCGTCGCACACCGCGACCCGCGTATTCGGCTGCGGCGCACTTGCGCTCGCGCTGCTCTGCGCCGGCTGCGCTGAATCGGCCGCGCAGCGCGACGGCAACCCTTCGGTCGCGTCGACGAAGATCGAACGCACCAAAGCCGAGCGCCTCGCGCGCGAGCAGCAGATTGCACGCACCGTACCGTCGGTCGCGTCGCTCAGCCTCACGCAACCGCGCCCGTTCACGCTGCGCGACTCGGGTCAGAGCGGCGCGATGACGTTCCTGCGCGACGTCGATTTCCGCATCGTCAACAACCTCGGTTTCTTCATTCATCAGCTGTCGGCCACGCTCGTGCCGACGCAGGCCGGCGCGCCGATCGTGTTCGACGATCCGACGAGCTTCCAGATCGACGTGCACGAAGGCACGGTCACGCTCGACAACGCGAAGCTGACCGCCCTCTTCAACACCTACATCTTCGGCTACCGCAACGCGCCGCTGCGCAAGCTGGCCGTATCGGCCGGCGACGGCGTGATCCATCTTCAAGGCGAGATGCAGCGCGACAGTTGGGTCCCGTTCTCGCTGACCGGCACGCTTGCGATACGCGACGGCAGCCAGCTCGTGTTCCACCCGACCGGCGTACGCGTGTCGGGCATCAACGCGCAACCGGTGATGCGCGCGGCCAACGTGAAGATGGCCGATCTGCTGAAAGTCCAGACGCCGATCGCGCAGCTCGCCGGCGACGATCTCGTGATGGCGGTCGACAAGCTGATGCCGCCGCCGCGCCTGAAGCTCACGATCACCGCGCTGCGCGTGACGCCGGCCGGCCTCGACCTGAAGCTCGATGACGGCACGCATGCCGGCTTCGCGATGCCCGCGAGCGCACCTCAGCAGGCGATGTATATCCGCGGCGGCGACGTGAAGTTCATGCGCTCGATGCCGATGAACGCGGACATCCTGATCGGTCCGGTCGATCCGTCGAAGCGCGACCAGACGTTCGTGTTCGACCTGTATCACTATCGCGACCAGGTGTCGGCCGGCTACTTCAATTTCGACGAGAGCGGTGCAATGGCGATCCGGATGCCCTCGTACACGGGCCCGGCCAGCGGCGCGCTGCTCGGCAACGCGACCGCGCGCCTGAACGACAGCTTCCTCGCGACGCAGCAGTCTGCGCTGCGCGACGTGCGCCAGCATTGGGAAGCCTATGCGCTCGTGGCGGACACCCTGCATCCCGGCATGCAGAAGGTGGCGATGCGGCGCACGTCGACCACGCCGTTCAACGAACGGCACGTGTCGAACCGCAACCCGACGATCCATCTGCACAACGTCGACTTCAACCTGTCCGGCGATATCGGCTTCCATGTCGAGGATCTCGACGTCGAGCTCGTGTCGAAGCGGCCCGGTGAGCCCGTCGATCTCGACGATCCGAACCAGTACGACATCCGCATTCTCGGCGGCACGGTCGTCGAGTCGTGGAAGGCGATGTCCGCGCTGTTCAACAACTACCTGCTCGACTACTCGCCGCGTTCGCTGAACGACCTGCAACTGAGCGCGGACGGCCAGAACCTGCGCGTCCAGGGCGGCATCAAGCTGTGGAATCACGTGCCGGGCGTCTGGCTGCCGACCGACATGAAGGGCTCGCTGACGGTGCTCGACGACCGGCACCTCGCGTTCAAGCCCGCGCAGGTGTCGGTGCTCGGCATTCCGCAGGCGAAGCTTCTGCGCTCGCTCGGCATCGAGCTCGCGTCGCTGACGCCGCTGCAGCGGCGCGGCGCGGAGTTGCGCGGCGACACGCTCGTGCTCGACCAGTACACCGTGTTCCCGCCGCCGATGCTGAACGGCAAGCTCGGGCAGGCCACGGTCGAGCGCGACGGACTGCGCCTCACGTTCCGGCGCGCGGCCGGCGCACCCGCGCCGAAGCGGCCGCAGATCGACGCGCCGAGCTACATGTGGATGGAAGGCGGCGACATGAAGATGTTCAACGTGCTCGAGCTGAACGTGCGCGCGCTGATCCGCAATTCGGCCGAGGCCGGCCCGATGCGTTTCGACCTGTACGGCTACCGCAGCCAGGTCGCACAGGGCTCGGTGCGGATGCTGCCGGACGGTACGCTGGTCGTCGACATGGGCCAGAAGAATCCGCTCGCGTCGCGCTGATGCGCATGTGCGGTGCCCATGAAAAAAGCCCGGTGGCGCATCGCCAACCGGGCTTTCCCTTTGATCTCGTTCGCGCTACGCGCTCAGTCGTGCTTCAGTCCGTCGATCACGTCGAGCAGCGCCTGCCGCAATGCGATGACGTCGACGGTTCCACCCGGCTTGCCCGATACACGCACGTCGGCGGCCTGCGACTCGGGTTCGACCGGTTCCGCCGCGCGCCGCTCGCTACCCGGCGAATCGAGCCGGTTGCGTGCACCGTTGATCGTGAATCCCTGCTCGTAGAGCAACTCGCGAATCCGCCGGATCAGCAGCACTTCGTGATGCTGGTAATACCGACGATTGCCGCGCCGCTTCACCGGCCGCAGTTGAGTGAATTCCTGTTCCCAATAACGCAGCACATGCGGCTTGACCCCACACAGTTCGCTGACTTCACCGATCGTGAAGTAGCGCTTCGCGGGAATCGGAGGCAAGACGACTTTCTCAACCGTAGTGGTCATCGTCGGTTAACCGTCGGTAAAGGGTGCGCGGCGGCCGCGCGGAGACTGCTGCGTGCGGCGCTTATTCCGCGCCGTTTTCGACCAGCGCCTTCAGCTTCTGGCTCGCGTGGAAGGTTACCACCCGGCGCGCCGCGATCGGAATCGCCTCGCCCGTCTTCGGATTGCGGCCCGGACGCTGCGGCTTGTCGCGCAACTGGAAATTGCCGAATCCCGACAGCTTGACGCTCTCGCCGTTTTCGAGCGCGTCGCGGATCACCTCGAAAAACGCCTCGACCATGTCCTTCGCTTCACGCTTGTTCAGCCCGACGCTGTCGAACAGCAGCTCCGCCAGCTCCGCCTTCGTCAGCGTGGGCGTCTCGGGGGACGCCGCCGCCGAAGCGTCGCGGTTCATGGCGCTGCGTTGCGCCGTCAGGAGGGCTTCGAATTCACTCGAGGTCATGTCGTTCATATCTGCCATACAGCGCGTTAAATCAAAACTTACGATGGGAAAAAGCCGCCCGCGAACGGGCGGACCCTCTCCTTAGCCGCGCAGGCGGGCACCGGTACGAGCCATCCGCTCGACCAGCGTCTGGATCGCCTGGTCGACGACCTCGTCCTGTAGCGTGCCAGCCGCGTCCTGCAGCGTCACGCGGAAGGCAAGGCTCTTCTCGTGCGCGGCAAGACCACCGGAAGTATTTGATTTTGCACGAAATTCGTCGAAGAGTACAACCTTCTGAACGAATCGGCAGGCCTCTTCGGCAAGCGCCTTCTTCATTTCGTCGAAAAGTGCCTGAACCTCGACCGCCTGATCGACGACAACGGCGATATCGCGACGGACCGGCGGGAATTTCGACACGTCGGTCGGCGCCGGCAGCGCACGCGCAATCAGCGCGTCCGCATCGATCTCGAACATCACCGGCGCGTGCGGCAGCTCGTACTTCTGCATCAGGCGCGGGTGCAGCTCGCCGATCCAGCCGACCGCACGGCCATCGACCTCGATGCGTGCGCTGCGGCCCGGATGGAGGGCCGGATGCTCTGCCTTCACGAAGCGTGCGGCCGCCGGCGCCAGCAGCGCCTCGAGGTCGCCCTTCACGTCGAAGAAATCGACCGCGCGGGTAGCGACGCCCCACTGCTCGTCGACTGCCGGACCGTACGCCAGCGCACCGACACGCTTCGGTTGCGCATGACCTTCGACCGCCAGCTCGCCGGCCTTCACCGACGAATCGGCGAGGAACACGCGGCCCGACTCGAACACGCGCACGCGATCGGCACGGCGGTTCAGGTTGTGACGCAGCACGGCGATCAGGCTGCCGAACAGCGTCGTGCGCATCACCGAAAGCTGGCTCGCGATCGGGTTCAGCAACCGGATCGGGTTGTCGTTGCCGGCGAAATCGTGCTCCCACTCCGCATCGACGAAGCTGAAGTTGACGGTTTCCGCATAGTCGCGCGCGGCAAGCGCGTGACGGATGTCGTGGATCGAGCGCCGCGTCTCGTTGGTCGCGCGCATTTCGCTCGTCGCGACCGGCGGACGCGCCGGAATCTTTTCGAAACCGTAGATGCGCGCCACTTCCTCGATCAGGTCTTCCTCGATCTCGATGTCGAAGCGGTGCGACGGCGGCGTGACGAGGAATGCGTCGTCTTCACGCTCGAACGGCAACGCGAGGCGCGTGAAGATGCTGGCGATCTCGTCGGCGCCGATCTTCACGCCGATGATGCGGTTCGCGCGCGACACGCGCATCTTCACCGGCGCGCGCTGCGGCAGGTTCACCGACTGATCGTCGACCGGGCCGGCCTTGCCGCCGCAGATCTCGAGAATCAGTTGCGTGATGCGCTCGACGTGCTCGACGGTCGTCGCGTAGTCGACACCGCGCTCGAAGCGATGCGCCGCATCGGTCGAGAAGTTGTACTTGCGCGCGCGGCCGCGGATGCTGTCCGGCCACCAGAACGCGGCTTCGAGATAGATGTTGGTCGTGTCGAGCGTGACGGCCGTGCTGTCGCCGCCCATGATGCCGGCCAGGCTTTCGACCTGGCGATCATCCGAAATCACGCCGACCGTTTCGTCGAGTTCGACGGTGTTGCCGTTGAGCAGCTTCAGCGATTCGCCGCGCTTGCCCCAGCGCACGTCGATGCCGCCATGGATCTTGTCGAGATCGAACACGTGCGACGGGCGGCCGAGCTCGAACATCACATAGTTCGAGATGTCGACGAGCGCGGACACGCTGCGCTGGCCCGAACGCTCGAGGCGCTCGACCATCCACTGCGGCGTCTTCGCGTGCGCGTTCACGCCGCGGATCACGCGACCCGAGAAACGGCCGCACAGATCGGGCGCGGCGATACGCACCGGCAGCGTTTCGTCGAGCTCGACGCGCACCGGGCGGATGTCGACCGGCGTCAGCGGCGCGCCGGTGATCGCGGCCGTCTCGCGCGCGATACCGAACACGGACAGGCAGTCGGCCTTGTTCGGCGTCAGCTTGATTTCGAAGATCGTGTCGTCGAGATTGAGCGTCTCGCGAATGTCCTGGCCGACCGGCGTATCTTCCGGCAGGATCAGCAGGCCGCTGTGGTCCTCGGACAGCTTGAGTTCGCGTGCCGAGCACAGCATCCCCTGGCTCTCCACGCCGCGCAGCTTCGACAGCTTGATCGCGAACGGCTTGCCGCCCTCTTCCGACGGCGGCAGTTCCGCGCCGACCAATGCAACCGGCACCTTGATGCCGGGCGCGACGTTCGGCGCGCCGCAGACGATGTTCAGCGTCGCGCCGGTGCCGGCGTCGACCTGGCAGACATTGAGCTTGTCCGCATCCGGATGCTTGACGACTTCGAGCACGCGGCCGACGACGATCTTCGACGTCGGCGGCGCAGCCTTGCTCAGCGATTCGACTTCGAGCCCCGCCATCGTCAGCGCGTGCGACAGTTCGTCGGTCGTCAGCTGCGGGTCGACAAAGGTTCTCAACCAGGATTCAGGGAATTGCATGGATGTCTACGTTCGAAACAGGTTAGATCGACGCCCGGGCCCCGTCGGATCGTCCGTCGGGGCGTGCGCGGGCACAGGTCGGCGCGGCGAGCGGCGTTATGCGAACTGGCGCAGGAAACGCAGGTCGTTCTCGAAGAACAGCCGGAGATCCTGGACGCCATAGCGCAGCATCGTCAGGCGCTCGAGGCCGCTGCCGAACGCGAAGCCGATGTAGCGCTCGGGATCGAGGCCCATGTTGCGAATCACGGTCGGATGCACTTGCCCCGAGCCGGAAATCTCGAGCCACTTGCCGGCATTCTTGCCTTGCTCGAACATCATGTCGATCTCGGCCGACGGTTCCGTGAACGGGAAATACGACGGACGGAAGCGCACGAGGATGTCGTCGCGCTCGAAGAATTTTTTCAGGAAGTCGGTGTAGACGCCCTTGAGGTCGGCGAAGCTGATGTTCTCGTCGATCCACAGCCCCTCGACCTGATTGAACATCGGCGAGTGGGTCGCATCGCTGTCGACGCGATACGTGCGGCCCGGCGCGATCACCTTGATCGGCGGACGGTTCATGCGCGCATAACGCACCTGCATCGGGCTCGTGTGCGTGCGCAGCAGCAGCTGACGGCCGTCGGCATCCTTGCCTTCGACGTAGAAGGTGTCCTGCATCGAACGCGCCGGATGGTTCTCCGGGCTGTTCAGCGACGTGAAGTTGTACCAGTCGGTCTCGATTTCGGGGCCGTCGGCCACATCGAAACCGATCGAGCCGAAAATCTGTTCGACCCGCTCCCACGTGCGCATCACGGGGTGCAGGCTACCCGCGCCGGCGCCACGGCCCGGCAGCGTCACGTCGATCGCTTCGGCAGTGAGGCGCTGATTCAGCAGCGCGTCGGCCAGTGCCTGACGACGGGCGGTCAGCGCGGCTTCAACCTGCTGCTTCACGACGTTGATGCGTGCGCCTTCGGTCTTGCGTGTTTCGGGATCGAGCTTGCCGAGGCCCTTCAGCAACTCGGTCAGCGCACCCGACTTGCCGAGAAATCGTGCTTTCTCGTTTTCGAGCGTGGTGATGTCGGCAGCCTGTTCGAAGGACTGCTGCGCGTCGGCGACAATCTGGTCCAGATCCATAGATCCCATCATTTCCAACGTCATTCGGTCTTGGCGAGCGAAACTGCTCCACCAAACAAAAAAGGGGCTCGGAAGAGCCCCGTTTTCGCTGCAGCGGCCGAAACTACCGGAACATCGCTGCAACTAACCACGCAGTGCTAATTTTGCAATTAGGCTGCAACGGCGGCTTTCACCTGCTTGACGATCGCAGCAAAAGCAGCCTTGTCGAACACCGCCATGTCGGCCAGGACCTTACGGTCGAGTTCGATCGACGCCTTCTTCAGGCCGTTGATGAACACGCTGTAGGTCATGTCGTGCTGGCGAACTGCCGCGTTGATACGCGTGATCCACAGTGCGCGGAACACACGCTTCTTGTTGCGACGGTCGCGGTACGCGTACTGACCAGCGCGCATCACCGCCTGCTTGGCGATGCGGTAGACGTTATTGCGGCGGCCGCGATAACCCTTGGCCAGGTTGATGATCTTCTTGTGGCGGGCCCGTGCGGTTACCCCACGTTTGACTCGAGGCATGTTTCTCTCCTTGGAGTATCAGTTGAGGGGTTACGCGAACGGCAGCATTGCGCGGACGGAGTTCAGATCGGAATCATGAACTGCCGTTGCGCCGCGCAGGTGGCGCTTGTTCTTCGTGGTTTTCTTGGTCAGGATGTGACGCTTGAAGGCTTGACCGCGCTTGACGGTACCGCCCGGACGCACCACGAAGCGCTTTGCAGCGCTCTTCTTGGTCTTCATCTTAGGCATGACGAACAACTCCAGTTTATTAGATGGCGATGGGTGTGCGGTTGGCTTGCGCCCTTGACCCGCCCTTCGAAACCCAGTCCACTTGTGTACGGCGTACCGCTTGCGCGGCCACCGTCATCGCTGGCACGCCGCCCTGACCGGGCAACGCGCCGAACCACTGTCGAACCAGCGCGCGAAGCGCGCGGGCCCGTTACTTCTTTTTCTTCGGCGAGAGCACCATGATCATCTGGCGCCCTTCCATCTTCGGCATCTGCTCGACCTGGCCGACTTCCTCGAGATCCGTGCGCAGACGCTCAAGCATCCGCATACCGATTTCCTGGTGAGCCATTTCACGGCCGCGGAAACGCAACGTGATCTTCGTCTTGTCGCCCTCTTCGAGGAAGCGCACGAGATTGCGGAGCTTGACGTTGTAGTCACCGTCATCGGTACCCGGGCGGAACTTGACTTCCTTGACCTGGATGACCTTCTGCTTCAGCTTCGCTTCGTGCTGCTTCTTCGATTCCTGGTACTTGAACTTGCCGTAATCCATCAGACGGCAAACCGGGGGAACCGCTTGCGGCGCGATTTCCACCAGGTCAACATCCAGTTCTTCCGATTTACGGAAAGCATCAGCGAGTTTTACGATACCGAGCGGTTCGTTCTCGATCCCGACCAGACGCACTTCCGGCGCAGTGATTTCACCGTTGATGCGGTGCGACGACTTATCAGTAGCGATGTTACGTTTCCTCTAAAAATTAAAAAAACGAGCCGCGCTGCCAGGGCGGTTACTTGAACGAGCGCAGGTCTTCCTGCAGACGCTCAACGAAGGCTTCGATCGGCATTACGCCAAGATCGACGCCGCCACGGGCACGCACGGCTACCGTTTGCGCATCACGCTCCTTATCACCCACGACGAGGAGATAAGGCACCTTTTCCAGCGTGTGCTCGCGTATTTTATAGCTAATCTTCTCGTTGCGCAAATCGGCCGCCACTCTAACCCCTTGTTTTTGCAACGTTTGGGTCAGGGACTGCGCATATTCGGCCTGACTTTCGGCGATATTGAGCACAATTGCCTGGAACGGCGCGAGCCAGACAGGCATTGCACCGGCATGGTGCTCGATCAAAATGCCGAGGAAACGCTCCATCGAACCGACGATCGCGCGGTGCAGCATCACCGGCCGGCGGCGGCTGTTGTCTTCCGCCACGTACTCGGCGCCGAGGCGCTCCGGCAGCACCATGTCGAGCTGCAGCGTGCCGCACTGCCACGAACGGCCGAGCGCATCCTTGATGTGGTACTCGATCTTCGGGCCGTAGAACGCGCCTTCACCCGGCAACTCTTCCCACGTGAGGCCGCAGGCCGTCAGCGCGTCGCGCAGGCCCTGCTCGGCGCGATCCCAGGTCTCGTCCGTGCCCGCACGCTGCTCGGGGCGCAGCGACAGCTTGATGTCGATGTGATCGAAGCCGAAATCCTTGTACACGCTCATGGCCAGCGTGTTGAACGCGATCGATTCCGAAATGAACTGGTCTTCCGTACAGAAGATGTGCGCATCGTCCTGCACGAAGCCGCGCACGCGCATCAGGCCGTGCAGCGCGCCCGACGCCTCGTTGCGGTGGCACGAACCGAATTCCGCGTAACGCAACGGCAGATCGCGGTACGAGCGCAGGCCGTGCTTGAACACCTGGACGTGGCCCGGGCAGTTCATCGGCTTGATCGCGTAGTCGCGCTTCTCCGACTCCGTCGTGAACATGTTCTCGCGGTAGTTCTGCCAGTGGCCCGACGCCTCCCACAGCGAGCGGTCCATGATCATCGGCGTCTTGATCTCGAGGTACCCGGCGTCGTTCACGCGGCGGCGCATGTACTGCTCGACCTGCTGCCACAGCGCCCAGCCCTTCGGATGCCAGAACACCATGCCCGGCGACTCTTCCTGCATGTGGAACAGGTCGAGCTGCTTGCCGAGCTTGCGGTGGTCGCGCTTTTCCGCTTCCTCGAGCATGTGCAGGTACTGGTCCTGGTCTTCCTTCTTGGTCCAGGCCGTACCGTAGATGCGCTGCAGCTGCTCGTTCTTCGAATCGCCGCGCCAGTACGCGCCCGCGACCTTCATCAGCTTGAAGACCTTCATCTTGCCGGTGGACGGCACGTGCGGGCCGCGGCACAGATCGGTGAAGCCGCCGTGCGAATACAGCTTGATTTCGTCGCTTTGCGGGATCGATTCGATGATCTCGGCCTTGTACTTCTCGCCGATGCTGCGGAAGTAACCGGCCGCCTCGTCACGCGACACGACGCGGCGCGTCACGGGCTCGTCCTTCTTCGCGAGCTCCTGCATGCGCTTTTCGATCTTTTCCAGATCTTCCGGCGTAAACGGACGGTTGTACGAGAAGTCGTAATAGAAGCCGTTGTCGATCACCGGGCCGATCGTCACCTGCGCATCCGGATACAGATCCTTCACCGCATACGCGAGCAAGTGCGCGGTCGAGTGGCGAATGATGTCGAGACCGTCGGCATCCTTGTCCGTGACGATCGCGAGCGACGCGTCGCGGTCGATCACCGTGGACGTATCAACGAGCTCGCCATCGAGCTTGCCACCAAGCGCAGCCTTCGCAAGGCCGGGACCGATCGAGGCTGCAACCTCGGCAACTGTCACCGGATGCTCGTATTGTCGAACTGAGCCGTCAGGCAAGCGTATCGAAACCATAGCAATCTCCGTGATGCCGACAGTGGGCGGCAGACCAGGTACGCGCGATCAAGAATCACGCGCGAAAATTTCGCGACAAAAAAAATGCGGCCCCGCTTTCGAGGGGCCGCATTCGATACTTCACTCAAACTGAAAGGGCGAAAACGTTCCTCGACTAGCGTCGCTCCGAAGTAGTTTCGGTCAACGTTCGCGGTGTCATAACCGTATTCGCCTTGTTCGCGTTGAGTTCTTTACTGCATCGAACACCCGGAGGCCGGGCATTCTCAATTCGTTGGTAGGCTCGATTGGACTCGAACCAACGACCCCCACCATGTCAAGGTGGTGCTCTAACCAGCTGAGCTACGAGCCTAGAGAAGCTAAGATTATATGGAGCTGCCACCGGCTTGGCAAGTGTTTTTATGCGGTCGCAGCAAAATAATGGTGCTCCAACCCCACATCACGCCTTCCGCCCCGCCCGCACGACGCCTTGCACTTCGCCGAGCAGCGTGCACGCGCGCTGCACCTGCGCCGAATTCGACACCTCGACCGTGAACTGCATGAATGCGGCATTGCGGCGACTCTGCGTCTTCACGCCCACCACGTTGATCTTCTCGCGCGCGAACACTTCGGAGATGTCGCGCAGCAATCCTTGCCGGTCGCTCGCCTCGATCATCAGGTCGACCGGATAGACGGACGCGCCGCGCCCGCCCAGCACGTCGGCCGACCAGGTCGTCTGCAGCACGCGCTCCGGAGCGCGCTCGACCATCCGGCGGAACGTCGGACAGTCGGTACGGTGGATCGACATGCCCTTGCCGCGCGTGACGAACCCGCTGATCGGATCGGGCGGCGCCGGACGGCAGCAGCGCGCCAGCTGGGTCAGCAACGCATCGACGCCCACTACCAGCACGCCGGTCGACGCACCGTGCGCGACGCTCGCGCCGCTGCTGCGCTTCTCGAAATCGGCCGGCGTCTCGGGTGCCGGCTCCGGCGGCGGCGCATCGGAGAGCGCGTGCTCGACATTGCGCAGGCTGAACTCTTCCTTGCCGACGACCGAGAACAGCTCCTCGGGCGACTTGAAGCCGAGCTTCGCGGCAAGGTGGTCCAGGTTGACCGACGTCTTGCCTTCGCGCTGCAGCGTCTTTTCGACGAGCGCACGGCCATGCGCGACGTTTTCTTCCTGCTCGATCGAGTTGAACCACGCACGTACCTTCTGGCGCGCACGCGGACTCTTCAGGTAGCCGAGCTGCAGGTTCAGCCAGTCGCGCGACGGCCCGCCCTCCTTCACCGCGACGATCTCGACCGTCTGGCCGTTCGCGAGCGACGTGTTCAGCGGCACCATCACGCCGTCGACGCGCGCGCCGCGGCAGCGATGACCCAGCTCGCTGTGCAGGTGGTATGCGAAATCGACCGGCGTCGCGCCCTGCGGCAACGCGATGACGCGCGCCTGCGGCGTCAGCACGTAGATGTGGTCGTCGTCGAGCGACGTCTCGCGCAATTGCGCCCACGCCTGGTCGCCCGACACCTCGGTGCCGTCCTCGACGTCGTCCTTCCACGCCAGCAACTGGCGCAGCCACGCGATCTTCTCGTCGTACTTGTCGCTCGCCGAGAACTGGCCGCCATAACCGCGCGTGCCGGCCTCCTTGTAGCGCCAGTGCGCGGCCACGCCGTACTCGGCGAAACGGTGCATCTCCTGCGTGCGGATCTGCACCTCGAACGCGCGGCCGTCGTCGCCGATCACGACCGTATGCAGCGACTTGTAGCCGTTCGGCTTCGGCCGCGAGATGTAGTCGTCGAATTCCTTCGGCACCGGCTGCCACAGGTGATGCACGATGCCGAGCACCGCGTAGCAATCCTTGATGTCCGGCACGATCACGCGAAACGCGCGCACGTCGTACAGCTCGGAGAAATCGAGCTCCTTGCCGCGCATCTTGCGCCAGATGCTGTAGATATGTTTCGGCCGGCCGCTCACGTCGGCCTGGATGCCCGCTTCCGCGAGCTCGTGCTGCAGCCGCTCGATCGCCTGCGTGACGTACGCCTCGCGCTCGATGCGCTTCTCGTCGAGCAGCTTGGCGATCCGCTTGTAGGTGACGGGATCCTCGAAGCGGAACGCGAGATCCTCGAGCTCCCACTTCAGTTGCCAGATGCCGAGACGGTTCGCGAGCGGCGCATAGATCTCGAGCGTCTCGCGCGCGACGTCGGGCGGCGGCTCGATCTTCGCGGCCGCGTAATAGCGCAACGACTGCAACCGCGACGCGAGCCGGATCAGCACGACGCGAATATCCTGCGCGAACGCGAGCAGCATCTTGCGCAGCGCCTCGATCTGCGTGCGCCGCTCTTCCGCCGCGTCGCGCCCCGTGTCGGGCATCGCGTTCTGCGCGGCGCGCAGGCTGACGGTGCCGAGCCGCAACAGCTTGCGCACGTCGGACACGAGCCGCGCCACCTCTTCGCCGAAGCGCTCGGTAAGCTCGCGCTCGGGGTCGCTCAGATGCGGCGTCAGCACGAACAACGCAGCGGCCTGCATCGCAGACGGGTCGACGTTCAGCGTGCGCATGATCGCCGCCGTGCCGGCCGAGTGATCGGCAAGCAGTTCGCCCGACGACAGGCGTGCATCTCCGGCCCGTTCGCGCACGAACGCCAGCACGTCGTCGAACGACGGTGCCGCGACGGGAGAAGCGGAAACGGACTCGGTCATTGCACGGCCTGCGGGAATGCGGTCATCGTCGGATAACGCTCAGCTCCGCTGCGCGGCGACGACCACGATCTCGACGAGCAGCGCGGGATCCGCGAGCTTCGCCTCGACGGTGGCACGCGGCGGCGTATTGCCCTGTGCGACCCATGCATCCCACTCGGCATTCATGCCGTCGAAGTTCGCGAGATCCGAGATGTAGATCTGCACCGACAGCAGATGCGCCTTGTCGCTGTTCGCTTCGGCGAGCAGGCGGTCGATGTGGCCGAGCACTTCGCGCGTCTGGCCCTTGATGTCCTGCGTGGTGTCTTCGGCGATCTGGCCGGCCAGATACACGGTACCGTTGTGGATCGCGGTTTCGGAGAGACGGGCCCCGACGTGGTGACGAATGACTGCCATGGAGTGTTCCGGTCGTGAGTGGGTAGAGAATCGGGCGACGACACGGCCCGCGTGCCGCCGAACCGCATATTATGACGCGTTTATGCGTCGCCTTCGACGAAAAACCGCCGCGCAAGCGCAATCTGGTCGGCGCTGATGAACGCCGGCGCGTGGCCCGCACCCGGAATCTCGGCATGCGTCACATGCCGGCCGCGACGCACCATGTCGGCCACCGTCTCGCGCGACAGCAGGTCGGACGTCTCGCCACGCACGACGAGCAGCGACGCATCCGTCGTCTCGATCGCGCGCCACAGCGCAGCTTCGCCGAGCGCGGCCAGTTCGGGCGTCGTTGCCTTGAACGGCTCGGCGATGCGCGGATCGTAGCGCATCGTCCAGCCGCCCTCGGGCAGCTCGTGCAGCAGCGGCCCGTTGATCTCGCGCCATTCGTCGGCAGTCAGCGCGCCGAACGGCAGCGACAGCGACGTCAGATAGTCGATGGCCTCCTGCTCGGTGTCGAAGCGCGGCTGCACGCCGAGGTATTCGCCGATGCGCGTCAGCGAATCGGGCTCGATGCGCGGCCCGACGTCGTTGATGATCATCCGGCGCAGCGGCGAACCGGGCAGCCCCGCGAGCGCCATGCCGATCAGGCCGCCCATCGACGTACCGAACCAGTCGACCGATTCGACGTCGAGCCGCGCGATCAGCGTCACCATGTCGGCCACGTACTGCGGAATCGCATAGAGCCGCGGGTCGGCCAGCCGGTCCGACCGGCCGCGCCCGACGATGTCGGGGCAGACGACGCGATACGTATCGGACAGCGCGGCGGCGAGCCGGTCGAAATCGCGCCCGGAACGCGTCAGGCCGTGCACGCAGACGAGCACGCGCGGGTTGGCGGGATCGCCCCACTCCGTATAGGCGATGTGATGCAGGCCTGCAGCGCTCGCACACTGCACGCGCCGCTGGCGAGGAACCTGGGGATTCGCTGGGGTCGTTGGCATCGTTGGCATCCTGTCGAACGGGGGCGACGCGCGGGGCAACGCTTGCGGCGCCCGATGCGAACGATTGTAAACCGCTTCCGGCGCGCGGGTCGGCTCATCGGGCACCGAACAGGCGGCCCGCCGATGCGCAATGACAAACGCCCCGCATGCCGTCGTCCGGCATGCGGGGCGTCGAGACCGCGCGGGTGCGCAGTTGATTTACGCGACGGCGCTGACGTCGAGCGGCGCGCCCGTCTTCGCCTGGATCTCGTCGGCGCTCACGCTGTCGGCGAGCTCGAGCACCTTCAGGCCGGCCGGCGTCACTTCGATCACGCCGAGATCGGTGATGATCAGGTCGACCACGCCGACACCCGTCAGCGGCAGGTTGCACGCGTCGAGGATCTTGTGCTGGTCGCCCTTCGCGACATGCTCCATCAGCACGACGACACGCCCCACACCCGCGACGAGGTCCATCGCGCCGCCCATCCCCTTGATCATCTTGCCGGGGATCATCCAGTTCGCGAGATCGCCCTGCTTGCTGACCTGCATCGCACCGAGGATCGCGAGGTTGATATGGCCGCCGCGGATCATCGCGAACGAGTCGGCCGACGAGAAGATCGACGAGCCCGGCAGCGTCGTGACGGTCTGCTTGCCGGCGTTGATGAGATCGGCGTCGACTTCGTCTTCGGTCGGCGACGGGCCGATACCGAGCAGGCCGTTTTCCGACTGCAGCCACACTTCGACGCCTTCCGGCACGTGGTTGGCAACGAGCGTCGGCAGGCCGATACCGAGGTTCACGTAGAAGCCGTCCTGCAGCTCCTTCGCCGCGCGCGCGGCCATCTGGTCACGATTCCAGGCCATGTCAGTCTCCTTTCGCGCGTACGACGCGTTGTTCGATGCGTTTTTCAGGCGTCGCGTTCAGCACGATGCGCTGCACGAAAATCCCCGGCGTGTGGACCTGGTCCGGATCGAGCGTGCCGTTCTCGACGATCTCCTCGACTTCCACCACGGTGATCTTGCCGGCCATCGCGCACATCGGGTTGAAGTTGCGCGCCGTGCGGCGATAGATCAGGTTGCCGGACTTGTCGGCCTTCCACGCCTTCACGAGCGCGACGTCGGCCGTCAGCGACGGCTCGAGCACGTAGTGGCGGTCGCCGAACTGACGCGTTTCCTTGCCTTCCGCGATCACGGTGCCGTAGCCGGTATTCGTGAAGAAGGCAGGGATGCCTGCGCCGCCCGCGCGCAGCTTCTCGGCGAGCGTGCCTTGCGGCGTGAATTCGAGCTCGAGTTCGCCGGCCAGGTACTGGCGCTCGAACTCCTTGTTCTCGCCGACGTACGACGAGATCATCTTCTTGATCTGGCGCGTTTCCAGCAGCAGGCCGAGGCCGAAGCCGTCGACGCCCGCGTTGTTGCTGATGCAGGTGATGCCCTTGACCGCCGAATCGCGCAACGCCGCGATCAGCGCTTCCGGAATCCCGCACAGGCCGAAGCCGCCCACCGCGAAGGTCTGTCCGTCGCGGACGATCCCTTCCAGCGCGGCAGCCGCGCTTGGATAGACTTTGTTCATCAGTTGTCCCTTCCTCTATGGAAACCAGCGAAACCGGTTCACGCGCCCAGCTGGGCCGCAAGCCCGCCGCATCATTCTATGCATGCGCGGCAATGCCTGCGTCGAAGCGCGCTGTTTTTATGTCGCGGCAAACCACCGCGAGATGCCTGAAAGGGTACGATGCGGCGCGGATGCGGCACAATACGCAAAAATACATAAGCGTTTGCCTCCGCTTGCCCGCGCCATGCCAGCTCTCGATTACCAGACTGCCTTCCACCTCGCGCCGCTCGGCCTCGTGCTGTCTCGCGACCGCGTGATCGAGGATTGCAACGACGCGCTCGCGTCGATCTTCCGCTGCGCGCGAGCCGACCTGATAGGGAAATCGTACGAGGTGCTCTACCCGTCGACGGACGAATTCCAGCGCATCGGCGAGCGTATCGCGCGCGTGATGGCCGCGAACGGCATCTACTCGGATGACAGAATCATGAAGCGCGCGGATGGCGAGTTGTTCTGGTGCCACGTGACGGGCCGCGCGCTCGACCGTACCGCGCCGCTCGCGGCCGGCGTGTGGACCTTCGAGGATCTGAGTGCGACCCGCCGGGTCGCCGTCGAGCTGACCCCGCGCGAGCGCGAGATCGCCGCGCAGCTCGCGACCGGCAAGACCAGCAAGCAGATCGGGCGCGTGCTCGACATCAGTTCGCGCACGGTCGACATCTACCGCGCTCGGCTGATGCGCAAATACGGCACGAACAACACGCCGGAGCTTCTGCAGCGTCTGCTCGGGCAGTGAACGCCTGCCGCGTGACGGCGCCCGAATGACGATCGGCCGCGCAAGGCGGCCGATTCGGGCAACGACAGGCAGGGCAAATCACCGGCGCGCCGGCGCCGGCCTCGCCGATCCGGCGCTCAGTCGATTTTCGTCGCGAGTGCGCGCTCGATCGTGTCGCGCAGCAGTTGCGGCAGTTCCACCGACTTGCCCAGCGCGTAGTCGACCCACACGCAGCGCGCCTTGCCGCGCGCATAGACGTGCTGCGGATCGTCCGCGCGCGTGAGTTCGAAACCGGTGTCGAAGCTGCTCCGGCCGGGTTTCGCGGCCGACATCTTCGCGATCACGTCGCCCGGATAGTGCAGTTGCTTGAGGAATTCCATCGACGCCGTGACGATGACGGGCCCCTGCCCTTCGCCATTGCCGCCGGCAATGCCGAGTTCCTCGAACCACGAGATCCGCGCCTGCTCCATGTAGCGGAAATAGACCGTGTTGTTCACATGGCCGAATGCGTCCATGTCGCCCCAGCGGATCGGCATCGACATCTCAAATACGGGGGAGTAATCGCTTGTTGCGCTCATTGCAGTCTTCTTTGTTGCTGAGTGTCGTCCGCTCAGGCGAGGCCGAAGCCATCGTCGGCGGAGATAATCGAGCCATTGATGAACTGCGACTCGTCGGCCGCGAGCAGCAACAACAGCCCGTCGAGATCCTGCGGCTTGCCGACGCGCCGGCGCGGCAGCATCGACTGCAGCTTCTGGCCCTGCTCGGTTTCCCACAGGTAATGATTGATTTCGGTATCGATATAGCCCGGACAGATCGCGTTGACGTTGATCCCGTGGCGCCCCCACTCGAGCGCCATCGCACGCGTCATCTGCACGACCGCGGCCTTGCTCATCGCGTACAGCCCGATCTGCGGGAACACGCGCAGCCCGGCCACCGACGCGATGTTGATGATCCGGCACGGCGGCTTGCCGTTGCCGCTGCCGTTCGCGCGCATGATCATCCGCTTCGCGACTTCCTGCGCGACGAAAAATGCGCCGCGCGTGTTGGTGTCGAACACGAACTCGAAATCGGCCGGCGTGACGTCGACGAGCTTCTGCATCGTCGAGACACCCGAATTGTTCACGAGGATGTCGATCGTGCCGGCTTCCGTTTCCGCATGCGCGACCGCTGCCTTGATGCTCTGGACGTCGGTGACGTCGAGCGACACGACGTGCGCGGCGCCGCCCGCCGCCTCGATCTCCGCGCGCAGCTCCTTCAGGCGCTCGACACGGCGGCTCGCAAGCACGACCTTCGCGCCGGCCTGCGACAGCACCTGCGCAAAGCGCTGCCCGAGGCCGCTCGACGCGCCCGTGACCAGCGCAACCTTGCCTTCCAGATTGATCGATCGACCCATTTGCACATCCCCTTTCGATGTCGTTTCGCCAGCCCGGGCGGCACAGCCCGGGCAGCATTACCCTAGCACAAAAAATAGAACGATCGTGCTAATCTAGCCGCATGTTGTTGCGGCAAGCGTTTCGTTTCGCAGACAATACGCTCCCGAATAAAAGCATTCTAACGGTTAGAGGAACGCCAATGACCCCCGCAAGCCTCATCGAGCAATACGGCCCGCGCGAATCGATGGAATACGACGTCGTGATCGTCGGCGGCGGCCCCGCCGGGCTGTCGGCGGCGATCCGGCTCAAGCAGCTGGCCGCCGAGAAAGGCACCGAGATCGGCGTGTGCGTGCTCGAGAAGGGTTCCGAGATCGGCGCGCACATCCTGTCGGGCGCGGTGATGGATCCGCGCGCGATCAACGAACTGTTCCCCGACTGGAAGGAACGAGGCGCCCCGCTCGACGTCGAGGTGACGGAAGACCGCTTCCTGTTCCTGTCCGAGAAGAGCGCGGTCACCACGCCCAACTGGGCGCTGCCCGCCAACTTCCAGAACCACGGCAACTACGTCATTTCGCTGGGCAACGTCACGCGCTGGCTGGGCCAGCAGGCCGAGGCGCTGGGCGTCGAGATCTTCCCCGGCTTCCCCGCAGCCGAGATCCTCTACAACGACGACGGCTCGGTCAAAGGCGTCGCGACCGGCAACATGGGCGTGGGCAAGGACGGCGAGCCGACCGAGAACTTCCAGCTCGGCATGGAGCTGCACGCGAAGTACACGCTGTTCGCCGAAGGCTGCCGCGGCCACCTCGGCCGCCAGCTGATCTCGAAGTTCAAGCTGGACGCGAACGCCGAGCCGCAGGCGTACGGGATCGGCATCAAGGAACTG
>NZ_CADFEI010000024.1 GCF_902833225.1 Burkholderia sp. BCC1644 | reverse complement strand
CACGGTATTTCTATGACGCGTTCGGCCGCCGGATCGCTAAGGAGGTGAATGGCGATCGGACGGTGTTCGGATGGGATGGTGACGCGCTGGCGTATGAGAGCGATGGCGAGCGTGGCACGCACTATCTATACGAGCCGGGAACGTTCGTGCCGCTGGCGCAGTATGTGGCGGAACCGGTTGAGGGAATCTCGACGCCGGAGTGGAAGAGTACCGACCGCTATGTGCCGGAGGATGATCCGCTGCAGAAGGCGCCAGAGCGGCGGGGTGGCGCGGTGCTGTTCTATTACCACTGCGACCAGATCGGGACGCCGCAGTTGCTGACGGATACCGATGGCGACGTCGTGTGGGAGGCATCGTACAAGGCGTGGGGGGAAGCGCAGGAGGTCATTGCGCGAGCGTCGAAGGCGACGGGCGTCGTACCGAAGAACCCGTTGCGATTCCAGGGGCAGCAGGTTGATGAGGAAACGGGGCTCGCCTATAACCGACACAGATACTACGATCCGAGTTCAGGTCGTTTCGTGTCAAAGGACCCGATCGGTCTCGCGGGCGGCGACAACGTCTATCAATATGCGCCGAACCCGGTGCAGTGGATTGACCCGCTAGGGCTCACGAAATGCCCTTGCGCCGACGATTGCGAGAAGATTCTCGCCGACGAAGGTGTCGTGACCGGAAGGCACGGTGACCTGAGAAAGATCGGCGGGCAACAAGACTCCCATCACATTTACCAAGATGCCGCCGTGAATGGTCTGCCAAACTACGACTACAACAATGCGCCGGCAATTAGTCTACAGGGTCGAAATGCCGACGGTACGACTCGTGGAACACCGCACTACCGCGCGAATCGGACGCAGGACAATGCGTCTCTTGCTGGCACCTTAGGAAGCGAAACCGTAGTAGCCTTCAATTCGCTGAAGGCAGCAGGACTCAGTTCCAAGGCGGCCAAATGTACCGTCCTACGCGCACGTGGCTATTTCTCCAGCATCGGCGCAAACGCCGGGTCTGGGACGACAACTCCATCGAAACGAATGAGGCTGAGATGAACCCATCATTGAATGATCGAGCGTATAAGGCGATCTCTGAATTCCTTGACGCAATCAACTCGATGGACAAAAGGGCGCTAGAGTCGAAGTTTGGAGTAACCGAACCGATTCTCGACGAGATATGCGAGTCCCTCGACGATTACTTCGGGGGGAAGCCCAGTATTGGGCTGGCGCCGATCGAACTGGCGTTTTCCGGCAAGAGAGGATCCAGGCCATACATTGACCTCTTCGAAATGGACGGAGGTCAATCATGGGGCGCCGAATGTGTGCTTTGGGTGAATGGGAGCGCCGAGGAGCCTATTTTGCATGTTGAATTGAGTGGAGCGAACGACGAGCTAAATTTAAAATACAAATACATCGGCTCGTAGGGAAATAGGAACGTATTCCTGCTTGGTGGTTTTGACGGTTCAATAAATGGTGCAATGGACTGACGCCACTTAACCCGCACGGTTCAAGGGGCAGCAGCATGATCCAGAAACGAGGCTGTCCTATAACCGTCATCGGTACTACGATCAAAGCAGTGGCCGGTTCATTAGTAAAGATCGGTCAGCCTCGCGGGCGTCGACGTCTATCAATACACGCTCGACCCCGTTGACTGGATTGGCTCGATCGGCCGGGCATGCACGCTGACTGCGTGCCTATCGCGCTAACGATGCAGATCAACACGGCAACCTTAGCCCCCAAGCGAATCGGGCGCCGGGCGACACGAATACGGTTGCGGACGGGTTGGTGCGGTCGCATGATCCGATTCAGCAGGAATGGGCGACGCAGCAAGTTTTCCTAAATGGGACCTATAGTTCACGGGCTGCGCCGGCTGTTTTGCCGCCGAGCACCTCGGAGTCCGTCCATACCCAAATCTTTGGTATGCAGCGGGTATTTCGAAATCAATGAGGCTGGCTGCAGGAAATTTCTTTGTGGAGCGAAATTGAAAAATCGACCAAGGCATAAATTGATGGTGTCTTTTACGCAAATCGCACTCGTGCCTTTGCTTCTTCTCACCCTTGCGACTGCATCGCATGCAGACGACTTTCGCCCAAGAGCTGCCGCAGCTCCGGATCTTGCCCACCCGAAGCTCTTCAAAGCCAACGGTCTGAGCTTCCAACTCCCGGCGGACTGGAAGATCACGGCAAACGACCCGCTTCGGGATATCGACGGCCGGGGTGTCAGTATCGAAGCCGACAAATCCGCATTCCAAGTGCTGAATCTGGACGTCGTGGTGCAAGTGCTGCGAACCAAAGCAGCACCTTCTTTCGACGGCACCGCGCAGTATCTTTATGAAAGTCAGGTAGACGATCAGCCAGCCCAATACACCAAACCCGACTTTGCGCCGTTCATGCTGAATGGTAAATATCCCGCGCTGGCTTCCAGCTACACGCACAAGATCTTCAACGACGACGAACTTTACGCGCATCGCCTCGATCTCGTCACAAGCAAGGTCTGCGGCAAAGGTTGGACTTGCGTCGTATTCTCGTCGGGATTGGCAGCGAACGAGAGTGCCGCGAAGCAGGGCATGGCCAAGATCTATGAAACGATTCGCTACCAACCCTGATTGTCGGTATCGGTGACGATCACGACATCATCTCTCGATGTCGCATGTCAGGAGCATCCGATCCTGATCGCAGATTGTGGCGAGATCTGCCGAAAGGCAGACCCGCTGCATCGGATGCTTCTCGGGAGGGGGCTGATTGACATCAACCGTTGCGCTAACCACGCACACTGAAAATCGGCATAATCACGGCTCTCTGACGCGAACGCTACGGCTCATGCGCTCTCGTGCAAATGCCATGTCACCGTTCCCACACGTCGACTCCAGTCCAGTCACCACCGCAATACCCATGTCGATCTCCACCACGACCGAAGCGTCGCTGAAACACATTCTCGAACACCCTGGCGATTTCTCCGGATGGCTTTGCCTGCCGCCGGTGCCGTGGACGCTCGATACCGAGGGCGAGTTCTCCGAAGACACGCAGGATGCAGGTGCCGATGAAACCTCTGCCCCAGTCATCGCAACCCACCCTGGCTGGCGCGTGACGCTGAACAGCGCGACGATCGAAGACATCGTGATCAACGCACACGACCAGATCGACGAACCGATGCTCGCGCAGTTGCTCGATGCATTCGTGTACTACGTCGACAACGGCGAATTCATTCTTTTCTGAGGACGCACAACGCGCGTCCGTGAAACAAAAAAGGACCGCCGCGCGGTCCTTTCTTCACCAATCCTTGCCTTCGCGAGGCCTCTTCCTCAAGGCAACGAAATCGTCAAATTAGCCGACTCCGGCCCGACCTTGATGACTTGCGAATAAGGCGCGAGCGCCTGCAGCGTCTTGTCCTTCAGATACGTGTTGAGCCCGAGAAACCCGAGCAGCGCAACCAGCGCGAACACGGCTCCAATTGCCCAGACCGGCACCTCACGCTTCAACCGATGTGCAATCTGGTCCGGCAGCGGCCAATTCGGCGCGAACGGCGCGCGCTTGCCCTTCATGTGCGCGATCTCGTCACCCAGCCGCGCGGTCAGATAAGCCAGCTTCTCCGGCCCCTCGAGCAGATACTTGCCCTGAAACCCGAGCAGCAGGCACATATGAAACACCTCGAGCGACTGCAGCCGCGCCGCACCCTGCGCGCGGCACTCCTCGAGATACTGATAGAACTTCTCGCCCGCGAGCTGCTCGCCGAACAGCACGAGCTGCAGCGGCCGGCGTTCCCAGTCCGCACGGATCTTGAACTGCGACGACAGCACCATTTCGTCGATCGCCGCGCAGAACGCGAATTTCGCGCCGTACACATCTTCGGCGGCGATATTCAGCTTCTTCGCGCCGCGCTCGAAATCCGACAGGAACTCCTGGATCCGCGTGCTGAACTCGCCGGCGCTGTCCGGTTCCCGCCCGTTCTTGAGCAGGAACAGCATGAAGAAGCCGTCGTACAGCAAATCGAGCAACGAACGCGCCTGGAACGCGGAGTCCGTCGACGCCGGGGTATGCATGGGTGCCGGCGCGTTGTCGCCGAACAGGGAAGGCGCGTAGCTCATGATGTGACCGCGATCAGTTCGAATTTCAGGTCATTGATGCCAGTCGGCGCGTAGATCATCGCGGACTGGGCCTGCAGCATGCGCTCGTACAGCGGGCTGCGCGAATCGAGCGCGAAGTAGCACGCGCCGGGCCGCACCGGAATCGCGGGCGGCACCTGCGGCGTGTACGACAGCCGCACGCCGGGCATCGCCGACAGCACGAGCTTGTCGACGTCGTCGGGCGCGCCGACCTTGAAGCGGGCCGGCACGGCATCGACGAGCTCGACGCTCGGCATGTCAGCGGACACGGCCAGGTAGAACTCGGTCTTGTCGTCGATCTTGCCGGAATCGAGGCGGCCGAGGTGGAACGACGGCCGCACCTCGTCGAGCGTGATCGCGAAGTAGCGCGTCGAGATCACGGTGTCGAGCAGCTCGCGCAGCATCAGGTCGAGACGCGCAAAACTCGGTCCCGGATCGTCGTGGCGGTACACGGGCAGGTCGGCGAGCGTATAGCCCTTCGAGAACGTCATCAACTGGCCCGCAAGGCGCAGCAATTCCTGGAACAGCCGCTCCGGATGCAGCGCTGCGTGCTGGTGCAGGTGCGCGAGCGTCGCGAACGCGGCGTTCGCGGTATGCAGCAGCCAGAACGACGCGATGTCGCCCGAGCGGAACTCGATGATGTTCTTCGACGGCTCGCGATGGAAACCGTACAGCGCGTTCACCTTCGCCTGCAGCGCGTCGACGAGCTGGCGCAGCCGCTGGTGCAGGATCGGCGACGCCTCGATCGCGAGGCACGGCGGCACGAAGCTGTCGTCGATCTCGAAGCCCGACGTCGCGGTGCGGCGCACGCGGACGAGCGGCACCGACAGCAGCTGGTCGCGCGGTTCGCTGTGCGCGATCAGCTTGACCTGCGTCTTCAGGAACGTGATGTCGGCTTCGGCGGCGTCGGTGAAGTTGTCGGCGACGCTCGTCTGGTCGCTGACGAAACGCGTCATGAAACCGGCGGCCGGATCGTCGCTGTAATTGGTGCCGTTCTCGCGCAGCGGGTGCAGCGCGAGATAGAACACGAATTCGTTGATGCCGTCGGGCAGCGTGTCCAGCGCGATCGGCGGCGGCAGGTCGTCGGCCTGCGGCGCGGCATACAGCGCGCCGTCCGGGAACACGAGCGCGAGTTCCGCCACGCGCAGCACGTTGCTGCCGAGCGCGTCGCGGTCGATGCGCACCGAGCGCACGCCCCAGTTGTAAGGCTGGATCGCCTGGATGGACTCGAACAGGCGCGCCTCGTGGTACGCGTCCTGCCGCTGAAAGTGTTGAGGCCGGAGGAACAGCCCTTCCCCCCACAGCACCTTGGCCGAATAACTCATGTCAAATCCGGTTAATGTGGCGTTGCGATGTAATCGATTTGTTCGTGCCCGAATTAAATCGCCAATTGTTAACTCTTGTTAATTGACATTCGTGCGACATCTTTAACCGCAGGACACCGAGGAAAGCATATTCAGCGGTTGTGAAGGCGCACCCTGCTGCGGTGCAATGACAGTGCCATCGGTGACCGTCATCGCGCAATTATGCAGGCCGATGATTATGCCGGATTTCTCCGACTTCACCGGATCGAACGTCAGTTTCCATCGCTGGAGTGCGGGATCGCGGAACAGCGCGACGATACCGAACGCCTGCGCCTCGCGCGAAACCTTCTCGGTCGCCGTATAGCGCTGGCCCGGAATCAGCGTGATTTCACGTACGTTCAACAGGTCGGCGCCGAGTGCGGCCTTTTCCTTGGTCGGATCGGTAAAGGCGTCGAACGGCGCCTGCTGGAACGACGTCGGGTCCTTCAGCGCGTAAAGCCGGACGACGAGCGCGAGCGGCTTGTTGTCGGTCGCGGCATTCAGGTTCGGCGCGGCGGCCAGCGTGAGCCCGATATTGCGCGGCGGCTTCTGCGCGTCCGGCAACTCGGGTTTGCCGATGCCGGCCGCGGACATCACGGCGCTCGCGGCCGAGCCGAGCAGCGGAGCGGCCGCGCATCCGGCCAGAAGGGCGCACGCAACCAGCGGCAGCGCGTAGCGAATCATGGACGATCTCATCGTTTTTCCGGCGTGCCGCCTTTATCCCTGTCAAAACTGCCGGGTATTTCCGCGTTCGCTGCGAATCCCCGGCATTGCACTGTTCAACTATTAAGCGCGCCTGCGTCTCGGCAGGCGTCCGGAAATTTTTTCCGCCATCCGGGCGGCGCGTCGTGCAACCAGTAAAACTTGCGCATTCCGGCCGAAAGAAAAACCGCTGCGAGCCCGCAGCGATAGGCCATTCGAGGGGGTAGCGCCCGGTTTTAAAAGGAATTACTCTTCACACGACGATTGAATTATGAAAAATTGATCGGTACTATACCCGCGCGCTTCTTGCAAAGCAAAAGAACCAGATTCTCAACGATTTAAAACTCACGCGCCGGTGGATATAACGATGAAAGACCGTCTCTTCGCAAAACTGTCTGGGGTAGTAGTGGCTTGCGGCGTGATCGCCGGTTGCGCGAGCCAGCCTCCCGCGCCGCCGACTGCCGAAGTGTTCAACAAGTCGCTGGCCGATGCAGACGCCGTTGCGAAGGCAGGGGACCAGGACAAGGCGCTCGGCCTGTACCAGCAGCTCGCGAAGTCGGATCCGACGCGCGAGGAGCCGTGGTCGCGCATCGCGCAGATCCAGTTCGCGCAGAACCATTATGGCCAGGCGATCGTCGCCGCCCAGGAAGCGCTGCAGCGCGACGCGACCGACCGTCAGGCGAAGAGCGTGCTGGCCGTCGCCGGCCTGCGGATCGCGACGCAGTCGCTCGGCGAACTGCGCCAGGATTCGTCGCTCGCGGGCGACGCGAAGTCCGATGCGCAGGCGCTGGCGAAGCAACTGCGCGACACGCTGGGCGAATCGGCGCTGTTCCCGCCGGAAACGAAGGCCGTGAAGACGCGCCCGCCGCGCCGCGTCGTCCATCGTCCGAAGGGTGTCGCCGCACCGGCCGCCGAAGCGGCAGCGGCCACCACGCCGACGCCGCCCGCCACGCCGCAAAAGGGCAGTGCCGATCCGTTCGGCGCACTGCGCAACTAACTGAGCGCAACTGACGCGATAACCACAACTAACCTGGGAGCCGTCGAGATGGCCAAGAAAGAAAGCATTCAGAAAAGCTTGCAGAAAATACGGCCGCCGCGCGTCCAGCTGACCTACGAGGTCGAGAAGGGCGATGCGATCGAGGTGAAGGAACTGCCGTTCGTCGTCGGGGTCGTCGGCGATCTGGCGGGCCAGTCCGAAATCGAACAGCCGAAGCTGCGCGACCGCAAGTTCGTCAACATCGACCGCGACAATTTCGACGACGTGATGAAGGCGATCGAGCCGCGCGCCGCGTTCCAGGTGGAAAACCGCCTGAGCGAGGGCGGCGGCAAGTTCGCGGTCGACCTGAAGTTCCGCTCGCTGTCGGATTTCAGCCCGGACGAAGTCGTCGAACAGGTCGAGCCGCTGCGCCGCCTGCTCGAGGCGCGCTCGAAGCTCGCCGACCTGCGCAACAAGCTTGCCGGCAACGACAAGCTCGAGGATCTGCTGTCCGAGGTGCTGAAGAACACGCAGCAGCTGCAGGAGCTCGCGAAGGGCACCGGCGGCGACAAAGACGGCGAATGACGACGGAGTGTTGAGATGAACCAGCAAACGGCTGCGGCCCAAGCGAGCGGCGCGGAATACGCCGCCGGGACTTCGCTGCTCGACGACATCGTCGAGAAGAGCAAGGTCGCGAAATCCGATTCCGAGCACGCACGCGCGAAGGACCTGATCGGCGAACTCGTGCACCAGGTGCTCGACGGCACGGTGATCGTGTCGGACAACCTGTCGGCCACGATCGACGCGCGCGTCGCGGAGCTCGACCGCCTGATCTCCACGCAGCTTTCCGCCGTGATGCACGCGCCGGAATTCCAGCGCCTCGAGAGCACGTGGCGCGGGATGGACTACCTGGTCAAGGAAAGCAACACGGGCCAGACGATCAAGATCAAGGCGCTGCACGCACCGAAGCGCGACCTCGTGCGCGACTTCAAGGGCGCGAGCGAGTTCGACCAGAGCGCGCTGTTCAAGAAGGTCTACGAAGAAGAATTCGGCACGTTCGGCGGCTCGCCGTTCGGCGCGCTGGTCGGCGATTACGAAATCTCGCGCCAGCCGGAAGACCTGTACTTCATCGAGCAGATGTCGCGCGTCGCGGCGGCCGCCCATGCGCCGTTCATCGCGTCGGCGTCGCCGGAACTGCTGGGCCTCGAGTCGTTCTCGGACCTCGGCAAGCCGCGCGATCTCGCGAAGGTGTTCGACACGGTCGAATATGCGAAGTGGAAGTCGTTCCGCGATTCGGAAGATTCGCGCTACGTCGGCCTGACGCTGCCGCGCTTCCTCGGCCGCCTGCCGTTCAATCCGAAGGACGGCCAGACCGCTGAACGCTTCAACTTCGTCGAGGACGTCGACGGCACCGAGCACGACAAGTACCTGTGGTGCAACGCGTCGTGGGCCTTCGCAGCCCGCCTGACGGCCGCGTTCGACGATTTCGGCTGGTGCGCGGCGATCCGCGGCGTCGAAGGCGGCGGCCTCGTCGAGGATCTGCCGACCCACACGTTCAAGACCGACGACGGCGAAGTCGCGCTGAAGTGCCCGACCGAGATCGCGATCACCGATCGCCGCGAGAAGGAGCTGAGCGACCTCGGCTTCATCCCGCTCGTCCATTGCAAGAATTCCGATTACGCCGCGTTCTTCGCCGCGCAGTCGGTGCAGAAAGCGAAGAAATACAGCACCGACAGCGCCAACGCGAACGCCGTTCTGTCCGCGCAGCTTCAGTACATCTTCTCGGTATCGCGCGTTGCGCACTACCTGAAGGCGATGATGCGCGACAAGATCGGCAGCTTCGCTTCGGCGCAGAACGTGGAAACATTCCTCAACCGGTGGATTTCGCAGTACGTCCTGCTCGACGACAACGCGTCGCAGGAGCAGAAGGCGCAATTCCCGCTGCGCGAGGCTTCCATACAAGTGTCGGAGATTCCGGGGAAGCCGGGCTCGTATCGTTCGGTCGCGTTCCTGCGCCCGCACTTTCAGCTCGACGAACTCTCGATTTCTCTGCGACTTGTCGCTGATCTGCCCAAATCGGCAAATTCATAAGCGAGCAAAATCGCCCGGGCGGGCCGCCTGGGTAGGACGTTAAAACCACCTCTTTGGGGAGTAGAAGGGCCATGTTACACATTCACTTGCAATTTGGTAGCCCGGCAGTCAAAGGCGAGTCGGCTGACAAGGACCATCAGGGCTGGCTTGAACTGAAGTCGTGGGATCACTCGATCCTGCAGCCGCGTTCGGCAACGGCGTCGTCGGCCGGCGGCCTGACGCAAACGCGTTGCGAACACGGCGACATGGTGTTCTCGAAGGAAATCGACTCCGCGAGCCCGCTGCTGTACCAGCACGCGTCGGGCGGTACGACGTTCGACGAAGTGACGATCCATTTCTCGCGCGCTGACGGTGAAGGCAAGCGCGTGCAGTATCTGGAAGTCAAGCTGAAGTACGTGATCATCTCGAGCATCGCGCCGAGCGTCCGCGAGGAAGGCCTGCCGATCGAGACGTTCTCGCTGAAGTACGCAGCCGTGCAGTGGAAGCAGACCCAGCAGAAGATCGGCGGCAACCAGGGCGGCAACACGCAAGGCGCCTGGAGCCTGACGAAGAACGACAAGACCTACGCGGTCTAAGGTCGGTTGCGGCAACGGGGCGCACGGCGTCCCGTTGCCGTTTTCGCTGTGCATGCCGGCTGATGAAACGATTCGAACCCAGTTTTCTCGACAAGCTGTTCGACGACGAACCGCACCTGCCGGCCTCGGCAGCGATGCGGCAATTGTCGCTGGACGAGCTCAAGAACACGGTCGCCCGCGACGTCGAGGCGATCCTCAACACACGTATCGCGCACACCGAGAGCGAGCTGGCGGCGTTGCCCGAATGCCAGAAGTCGGTGCTGACCTACGGGCTGAACGATTTCGCGGGGCTGAGCCTCGCGAGCCACTACGACCGCGCGTTCATCTGCAAGTCGATCCAGCAGGCCATCGCGCGCCACGAGCCGCGCCTGCAGCAGGTGCAGGTGACGTTCGAGCTGAACGAGCAGGCCACCAACGCGCTCTACTTCGCGATCCAGGCGCTGCTCGTCGTGCATCCGGCCGAGGAGCCGGTGAGTTTCGACGCGATGCTGCAGCCGTCGACGCTGCAGTATTCGGTCACGCGCGCACGCGCCGCGAGAATGCAATAAATCAAGCCGCCGAGCGGGCCGGACCGCCCGGTGATGGTTCAGGGTCCGGCAGGAAATATTGAGGTTCGGGGGCGTCGATGGAAGAATTGCTGCCGTATTACGAGCGCGAATTATCGTTTTTGCGGCGCTATTCGCGAGATTTCGCCGAACGCTATCCGAAGATCGCGGCGCGGCTTGCGCTGTCCGGCGAGCATTGCGAGGATCCGCACGTCGAACGGATGATCGAGTCGTTCGCGCTGCTTGGCGCGCGCATCAACAAGAAACTCGACGACGACTACCCCGAATTCACCGAGGCGCTGCTGGAAGTGCTGTATCCGCACTACCTGCGGCCGTTCCCGTCGTGCTCGATCGCGCAGTTCACGCCGGCTTCACCCGGCCAGCAGACCGAACCGGTCGTGATCGATCGCGGCACCGAGCTTAAGAGCCGCCCGATCCGCGGCGTGCAGTGCCGGTTCCGCACCGCCTACGACGTGACGCTCGCGCCGATCCGCATTTCGGAAGCCCGTTACACGCCGGTCGCGCTCGCGCCGAGCGCGACGGTGCTGCCGTCCAACGCGACGGGCGTGATCTCGATCACCTTCGAATCGCTCGCCGCGCAGCTCGATCTCGGCGCGCTGAAGCTGTCGACGCTGCGCGCGCACCTGCACGGCGAGCAGTCGTTCGTCGCCGCGCTCACCGATTGCCTGTTCGTCAACGTGCTCGGCGCGTATGTCGAGCCCGAACGCAACGGCCGCTGGACCGCGCTGCGCAAGCTGCCGATCGCGCAGGCCGGCTTCGGCGAAGACGACGCGCTGATCGACTATCCGGCGAAATCGCATCCCGCGTACCGCCTGCTCACCGAATACTTCGCGTTTCCCGACAAGTTCGATTTCGTCGATTTCGATCTCGCGGCGATCGCGCGCGCGTCGGGCCGCTGCCAGCGCGCGACGCTGCATCTCGTGCTGCAGGATGTGCGCAGCGATTCGCACGTCGCGCGGCTGCTCGAACTGCTGACGCCGAGCCATTTCCGGCTGTTCTGCACGCCGATCGTCAACCTGTTCCGCCAGCACGGCGAGCCGATCCGCATCACGCATCGCGCGGTGTCGTACCCGGTGATCGCCGAGGCGCGGCGCGCGTTCGCGTACGAGGTGTACTCGATCGATTCGGTGAAGCTCGTCCGGCAGCAGGCGCATGAAGAGTCGGTGATCGAGTTCCGGCCGTTCTACTCGCTGCATCACGGCGAATCGGCCCGGATCGGCCACTACTGGTTCGCGCGCCGCAACGACTGGGTCGCGCAGAAGAGCCCCGGCTACGAAACCGAGATCTCGATCGTCGACATCGACTTCGAGCCGACGTCGCCGCAAACCGACACGCTGAGCCTCGACCTCACCTGCACGAACCGCGACCTGCCGGCGATGCTCGCGTTCGGCCTCGAGGGCGGCGACCTGTTCCAGGAAGGCGGTGCGCAGACGAGCGGCATCTCGCTGCTGCGCCGCCCGACGCAGAGCGTGCGCTTCGAGCGCGGCCGCGCCGCGCACTGGCGGCTCGTGTCGCATCTCGCGCTCAATCACGTGTCGCTGGTCGCGCACGGCCTCGCACCGCTGAAGGAAATGCTGACGCTGTACGACCTGCGGCGCACGGCCGTGTCGATGCGCCAGATCGACGGCCTCGCGGGTGTCGAGCAGCGCGGCGCCGTGCAGTGGCTGCCCGGCAAGCCGTTCGCGACCTTCGTGCGCGGCATCGAGATCCGGCTGACGATCGACGAGGAGCATTTCGTGGGCGCGAGCCTCGCGTCGTTCGTGCGCGTGCTCGACAGCTTCTTCGGGCTCTACGTCCACCTCAACAGTTTCGTTCAACTAGTCGTCGTGTCGAAGCGCACCGGCGAGGAGATCATCCGATGCAAGCCCCGAACCGGCGAATCGATCCTGGCGTAGTCGATGCGCTGCTCGACGAGCCGCACCGCTTCGAGTTCTTCCAGGCGGTGCGCGTGCTCGAAGGGCTGTTCGCGCGGCAGGCGTCGGATGCGCCCGGCGCATGGCGGCAGGGCGACGTGGTCGCGCAGCGCATCGAATTCCGCAACACGCTGTCGCTCGGCTTTCCGCCGAGCGAGATCGAAGGCGTGCGTTCGTTCGACGACGACGGCACGCTGCTCGATTCGGGCGAGCAGCGCGGCGCCGCGCTCGCAGCCGGCGAACTCGGCCACGTCGAGCTGACACCCGCGTTCTTCGGGCTGCTCGGCGGGCAGGGCGCGCTGCCGCTGCATTACACCGAGCAGATCGTCGCGCGCGAGCACCTGCGGCGCGATCACGCGGCGCGCGCGTTCTTCGACGTGTTCTCGAACCGCGCGACCGCACTGTTCTACGCGGCGTGGAAGAAATACCGGCTGCCGTTCCATTACGAGCTCGACCGCGACGAGCGCTATCTGCCGCTGCTGCTCGCGATCGCGGGCGTGCCGAGCGACGAGGTGCGCGACAGCCTCGCGGCCGGCTCGGGCGGCGTGCTCGACGAGGCCGTCGCCGGTTACGCGCTGGCCGCGCGGCACCGGCCGATGTCGGCCGCGTACCTGCAGCGCGCGCTGTCCGATTACTTCCGCGTGCCGGTGAAGATCGACCAGTTCGTCGGCAAGTGGTACGACGTGCCGCCCGACCAGTTGAGCGTGCTCGGCGAAGTCAACGCGGTGCTCGGCGCGACGGCGCTCGTCGGCGAACGTGTCTGGCAGCGCGACATGCGCGCACGGATCGTCGTCGGCCCGCTGTCCAAGCGCGACTACGAGGCATTTCTGCCCGGTGGCGCGCAGGCCATTGCGCTCGAGCGGATGCTGACGCTGCTCGCGGGCGTCACGCTCGAATACGAAGTGAAGCTCGTGCTGAAGCGCACCGAGGTCGGCGCGAGCGTGCTCGGCGCGGGCTCGCGGCTCGGCTGGGATGCGTTCCTCTGCACGCGCGACGCGATCGAGGACCGCTCCGACGCACGCTACGAACTGCACGTGATTCACTGATTCCGAACGACAACAACACGCAATCGAACCTGAGATCGACGCCATGAGCACGCCTCTGAAGACCCTGATCACGAAACTGAACCCGCTGTGCCGGCACGCGACCGAGCGTGCGGCAAGCGCGTGCCTGGCGCGCGGCCATTACGAGGTCGATCTGGAGCACCTGTTCCTCGCGTTGCTCGAGGAGCCGGCCGGCGACCTGCCGCTGGCGCTGCGCGCGAGCCGTGTCGATCCGCATGCACTGCGTGCCGATCTCGAGCGCGAGCTGACGCGCCTGAAGACCGGCAACACGCGTACGCCGGTGTTCTCCGTGCACCTGATCGCGTTGTTCGAGCAGGCGTGGCTGATTGCATCGCTCGATTCGCAGCTCGGCCGCATTCGTTCGGGGCACCTGCTGCTCGCGCTGCTGACCGCGCCCGATCTCGCGCAGTTCGCGCAGCGGATGTCGTCGCAGTTCGCGGAAATGAACGTGACGGACCTGAAGCACAAGTTCGACGAAGTCCTGGCCGGGTCGAGCGAGGCCGAGCCGCGCCAGGGCGAGACGGACGACGGTGGCGCGGTGCCGGCCGCCGACGGCGCGGCGCCCGTGGCCGGCCCGTCGAAGACGCCCGCGCTCGACACGTACACGACCAACCTCACGCAGCGCGCGCGCGACGGCAAGATCGACCCGGTGATCGGTCGCGAAGCGGAGATCCGCCAGGCGATCGACATCCTGATGCGCCGCCGCCAGAACAACCCGATCATGACCGGCGAGGCCGGTGTCGGCAAAACCGCGGTCGTCGAGGGGCTCGCGCTGCGGATCGCGGCCGACGACGTCCCGCCGCCGCTGCGCGGTGTCGCGCTGCACGTGCTCGACATGGGGCTGCTGCAGGCCGGCGCGAGCGTGAAGGGCGAGTTCGAGAACCGCCTGAAGAGCGTGATCGACGAAGTGAAGAAGAGCGCGCATCCGATCATCCTGTTCATCGACGAAGCGCACACGATCATCGGCGCGGGCGGCCAGGCCGGCCAGAACGACGCGGCGAACCTGCTGAAGCCGGCGCTGGCGCGCGGCGAGCTGCGCACGATTGCCGCGACGACGTGGAGCGAATACAAGAAGTACTTCGAAAAGGACGCGGCGCTCGCGCGGCGCTTCCAGGTCGTGAAGGTCGAGGAGCCGAGCGAGCCGCTTGCCGCTGCGATGCTGCGCGGGATGTCGGGCCTGATGGAAAAGCACTTCAACGTGCGGATCCTCGACGGCGCGATCACCGAGGCCGTACGCCTGTCGCACCGCTACATCAGCGGCCGCCAGCTGCCCGACAAGGCGATCAGCGTGCTGGACACCGCGTGCGCGAAAGTCGCGCTCGCGCACAGCGCGACGCCGGCGGCGATCGACGATACGAAGAAGCGGATCGAGCGGATCGATGCGGAAATCGCGTCGCTGGAGCGCGAGGCGGCGGGCGGCGCGCCGCACGACGAGCGGCTTGCCGAGCTGCGTGGTGCGCGCGACACGGCACTCGAACAACTCGCGAAGGACGATGCGCGCTACGAAGCCGAGCGCGCGATCGTCGCCGAGATCACCGAATTGCGCGATGCGCTCGACAAGGCACGCGGTCCGTCGGAAGACGGCCAGCCGGTCGACGTGCAGGCCACCCGCGACAGGCTCGGCGAACGCGTGGCCGCACTGCATGCGTTGCAGGGCGGCGAGCCGATGGTGCCGCTGCAGGTCGACGGTCACGTCGTAGCCGAGATCGTCGCCGCGTGGACGGGCATTCCGCTCGGCCGGATGGTGAAGGACGAGATCGACACCGTCCTGAACCTGCAGCCGCTGCTCACCGCGCGCGTGATCGGCCAGGACCATGCGCTCGACGCGATCGCGCAGCGCGTGCGCACCGCGACCGCGAACCTCGAGGATCCGAACAAGCCGCGCGGCGTGTTCATGTTCGTCGGGCCGTCGGGCGTCGGCAAGACCGAGACGGCGCTCGCGCTGGCCGACATCCTGTACGGCGGCGAGCGCAAGATGGTCACGATCAACATGAGCGAGTACCAGGAAGCGCACAGCGTGTCGGGCCTGAAGGGCTCGCCGCCGGGCTACGTCGGCTACGGCGAAGGCGGCGTGCTGACCGAGGCCGTGCGCCGCAACCCGTATTCCGTCGTGCTGCTCGACGAGGTCGAGAAGGCGCACCCCGACGTGCTCGAGATGTTCTTCCAGGTGTTCGACAAGGGCGCGATGGACGATGCGGAAGGGCGCGAGATCGACTTCCGCAACACGCTGATCATCCTGACGTCGAACGTCGGGTCGGCCGCAGTGATGCAGGCCTGCCTGAACAAGCCGGCCGAGGAGCTGCCCGATCCGGACGCGCTCGCCGAGACGCTGCGCCCGCAGCTGTACAAGACGTTCAAGCCCGCGTTTCTCGGGCGGATGAAGGTCGTGCCCTACTATCCGATTTCCGACGACGTGCTCGTCGAGATCATCGAGCTGAAGCTCGAACGGATCCGCCGCCGGATCGAGGCGAACCACAAGGCCGCGTTCGAATGGGACGAGTCGCTCGTCGAGGCGGTGCTCGCGCGCTGCACCGAGGTCGATTCGGGCGCCCGCAACGTGGACCATATCCTGAACGGAACGCTGCTGCCGGAGATCGCGGGCCACGTGCTCGGCCGGATCGCCGACGGCGAAGCCATCGCGCGCATCGCGGTGCGCGCGGACGAGGCCGGCGAATTCGCGTATACCGTCGAATGAGCGCGGCCGCGCAACGCCCAAGCATTGATGAACTGACCGAACCATGCCGATCAATCTTCCCGAGCTGCTGACGCCGATCAGCGACGCGTCGCCCAGCGGCGACGACCTGCTGTTTTCGAACGAATTCGACGCGATCCAGGACGCGCGGCGCTACGACGATCCGACGCTCGACCAGGGCGAATGGGTGACCGAGATCAAGGAGGCCGACTGGGGCTTCGTGGTCGACCATGCGGGCGAATTGCTGCGCACGCGCACGAAGGACCTGCGGCTCGGTGTGTGGCTGACCGAGGCGCTGGCGCTCGAGGACGGCATTACCGGCCTCACCGAAGGTTATGCGCTGCTCGAGGGCCTGTGCCGCGAGTTCTGGGACACCGTGCACCCGCTGCCCGAAGGCGAGGACACCGAATACCGGCTCGGCAACGTCGCGTGGCTGTCCGGCCGTACGGCCGAGCTGTTGCGCGCGGTGCCGATGACGGACGGTGCGTCGAACGCGTTCAGCACGCTCGACTGGGAAGTGGCGCAGCACGTCGCGCAGGCGATCAAGCGCGACCCCGATCACGCGGACGACATCGCGCGCGGCAAGCCGTCGCTCGACCAGATCGATTCGTCGCGGCGCATGACGCCGATCGCGTTCTACACCGCGCTGCTGGCGAACCTGAAGGCGTTCGAATTCTCGCTCGATGCGTTCGAGGAGCGGCTTGTCGAGCGCGCGGGCGATTCGGCGCCGAGCTTCCGGCAGGCGCGCGACGCGTTCGAGACCGTGTACCGGCTCGCCGAGCGCTTTGCGCGCGAGCAGGGCTATACGGTTAGCGCACCGCACACGCCGGCGGCGCCGCAGGCGCAGCCCGAGCGCATCGAGCCGGTTTTCGGCAATTCGATCCAGACCGAGGAGACCCACGTGCAGCAGCAGAGCGCTCCGCGTCCTCCGGTGACGCAGATGATCGCCGGTATCCAGAACCGCGCGCAGGCCGTCGACCAGCTGCGTGCGGTCGCGCGTTATTTCCGCCAGACCGAGCCGCACAGCCCGGTCGCGTACCTTGCCGACAAGGCAGCCGAATGGGCCGACATGCCGCTGCACAAGTGGCTCGAGAGCGTCGTGAAGGACGACGGCTCGCTGTCGCATATTCGCGAGCTGCTGGGCGTGCGGCCGGACGAGCAGTCGTGACGGCGGTACCGCGGCAACGCGTGTGACACGCGTCCGCGGTACCGTTGTGCCGCGAGAGCAGCGCTTTTTCCTGAGAGCGCGTGCCCCGGCGGGCCCGCGGCAGACAAGAAGATGAGTGACGCATGAACGTGACAGAACTGGCGCAGGCGATTCGCGGCGGCCTGATCCAGCAGGACCGCCTGCTGAAGACCGACATTCCGTCGTTGCCGAACAATGCGCTCGTGCCGCGCCGGGTCGTGACCCGTTCCGAACTGGGGCGCGATTTCAGCGTGACGCTCGATCTCGTGTCCACCGCGAGCGACGTCGAACTCAAGACGCTGATCGCGCAGCCGATGACGCTGTGGATCCAGCAGGCGAACCGGTCGTATCTGCCGATCAACGGCTATGTCCATACGGCGCGCCGGCTCGGTGCGGACGGCAGCCTGTCGAGCTACCAGCTGAGCTTCGCATCGTGGATGCACTTCCTCAGGTTCCGCAGTGACATGCGGTACTGGCAGGACAGGAGCGTCGATGCGATTCTCGCCGACGTGTTCGACGCGCATCCGCAGGCCAGGGGCCAGTATCAGTTCGCGCTGTCGAAGCCGCTGCCGTCGCGCTCGTACTGTCGCCAGAGCGAAACCGACTGGAACTTCGTGCACCGCCTGATGGAGGACGAAGGGCTGTTCGGTTTCTGGCGTCACGCCGACGATGGCAGGTCGCACATGCTCGTCATTACCGACGATCTGCACGCGGTTGACGAACTGTCGCCGAAAACCGTCGGCTTCGATCGCGCGGGAGCGGGCACCGAGACCACCGGCTTCACGCAGTGGGCCGCATCGCGGACCTTGCAGAGCACGCTGCACACGACGCGCACCTTCGACTACAAATCGCCGTCGTCGGCGGGCAGTCCGAACGGCACGACGCTGCCGACCAAGGCCGGGCAGGGCGATTTGCCGGACCAGGCCGAAATCTACGAATACACGGGCGCCTACACGTATCCGGGCCAGGATCGCGGCGAACATCTGTCGAAGATCCGCCTGGAGGAATGGGAGTCGCGCGCGAAGCGCTTCTTCGGCGTGGGCGGCGTGCGCGGGATCGATGCGGGCCGGCGTTTCACACTGGCCGATCATCCGGCGCACGACGGCGATCCGCAGGGCGATCGCGAGTTCGCGGCGATCGGCGTGACGCGGTACATCGAGAACAACCTGCCGCTCTCGGACCACGACGCGCACTTCCCGCACAGTCTGCAGGACCGGCTCGCGCAGGCCAAGGCCGGGCAGGGGGCAGCGGTGGCGTTCGAGGTCGGGCACGACGACGGCTCGGCAGGGTTTTATCTCGTCGAAGTCGAAGCGCAGCGTGCCACCGTGCCGTATCGCAGCCCGTTCGAGCACCGGAAGCCCGTCATGCAGCTCGAGACGGCCGTCGTCGTCGGGCCGAAGGGCGAAGAGGTGTATACGGACGAACTGAACCGGATCAGGGTCATGTTCGTCTGGGACCGGCAGAACCAGGGCACCGAAACCGCGTCGTGCTGGATGCGCGTCGTGCAGTCGGATACCGGCGGCGGCTACGGGGCCGTCCATATTCCGCGGGTCGGCGAGGAAGTGCTGATCGGTTACATCGGCGGCGACTGCGACCGGCCGATCGTGATGCACCGCGTGTACAACGGGGCCGCCAAGCCGCAATGGCATAGCGACGGGATCCTGTCGGGATTCCGCTCGAAGGAGTACGCGGGTTCCGGTCACAACGAGATGGTGCTCGACGACGCGACCGGGCAGAACCGCGCGCGCCTGTTCAGCAGCAGTGCGAATTCGCTGCTCCATCTCGGTTACCTGATCGAACAGAGCGGCAACACGCGCGGCGCGTATCTCGGCTCGGGTTTCGACCTGCGTACGGATGCGTACGGCGCCGTGCGTGCCGGGCAGGGCCTGTACGTGACGACGCATCCGAAGCAGGCGAACAGCCAGCCGCTCGATGTGAAGGAAGCGCAACAGCAGCTCGTCAATGCTGAGGGGCTGATCGAGTCGATGTCGCAGATCAGCGAGTCGCACCAGGCGGCCAGTCTCGACGACGGTCACGATGCGCTGAAGACGTTCACCGACGCGACGCAGGAGAGCGCATCGGGTGCGTCGTCGGGCGGGCGGACCGCCGGCGGCGGGACCGGCAATGCGAACGCATTCAAGGAGCCGGTGATGCTGTTCGCGGGCCCGTCGGGGATCGGGATGGCGTCGCAGCAGTCGGTGCACCTCGCGAGCGACCGGCAGACCAATATCGTCAGCGGCCAGAGCACCTTCATCACGAGCGGCAAGTCGCTGATCGCCGGTGTTCGCGATCGCATCAGCCTGTTCGTGCAGAACGCGGGGATGAAGCTGTTCGCCGCGAAGGGCAAGGTCGAGATCCAGGCGCACGCGGACAACGTCGAGCTCACCGCGCAGAAGACGCTGAAGATGGTGGCGGCGACCGAGAACGTCGACGTGGCCGCCAAGCAGGAAATCCTGCTGACCTCGGGCGGCGCGTATATCCGGATCAAGGGCGGCAACATCGAGATTCACGCGCCGGGGAAGATCGACTTCAAGGGTGCGCAGCACGAGTTCGCCGGGCCGACGAGCATGCCGTATCCGCTGCCCGCGATGCCGGGCGGCACGTGCAAGCAATGCGTGCTGAACGCGCATAGCGGCCGCGAATCGATGGTCGAGGCGGATTGATGGACGAAGTCAACGACACAGACGGCGCCGTCGTCCCGAACGATATCGCTGACGCAGCCGAAATCGTCGATGCCGCGCCGAATCCGCGCGAGCCTGAATGGCCGGCATTCCTGGAGACGCTGAAGACGGCGCTCGAGCGCAAGGCCGACGACGGCCGGGCGATGCGGCTTTACGCGCTTGTCGATACGCGCGGGTATCAGGAGCTCGACACGCAGCTCGCAGCCGTGCGCGGCCTGCGCCACGCGTCGCTCTGGACCGACACCGGGCTGGATGCCTATACCGATATCGCGCCGTACCTGATCGCGTTCGACCGTCAGGTGCTCGACGACGGGGATGCCGAACAGCATCGTGTGCTGCGCCAGCTGTGGCTGGACGCGGTCGATCTGCATGCGGTGACGTGGTTGTGTTCGGCGTGGTCGTTCGATGCGCTGGATGCGCATTTGCGCCGTTACGTGAAGTACGCGCTGCCGAACGGTCGCGCGTACTACCTGTTTTTCTTCGACAACCATGTTTTCGGGCGACTTCGGCGGGTGTGGAGCGACACGCAGGCGCAGCAGTTTGTCGCGCCGTTCGGCGAGATCCGCTATCGCGACCGGCGGCTCGACGAAGTCGTGTGGCGTAACGATGCACCGGCGATCGAAGGGGCAATGACGGCGGGCGATGCGCCGGGCCTGAGCGAACGGCAGCATGAGCAGCTGATCGAGCTCGGGTATCCGGACAAGCTCGTGCTGAAGTTTCGGGAGACGATGGCGGCGGCGGTCGATCACCTGTCCGATGTGCAGCTTCACGACCAGGTCGTCGGGCAGCTCGATCGTGCGGCGGCGCACGGGATCGTCGACGAGGTCGGGCTGCTCTGTTATGTCGTGACCGGCGTGCAGGTCGCGCCGCGGTTCGACGAACATCCGGCCGTGAAGTCGCGCCTGGAAGCCGCGTCGCGCGGAGAAACGAGCGTCGATGCGGCGCTGGCATCGATCGACGATGCCACCTGGGATGCGATTCGCGATGCGCACGAGCGCGCGTTGCTGGAGGCGCGTGGTGATGTGGCGTAGGTCCGGGGTGGCGGTGAGCCTGCTTGCGGTGGCTTCGAGCTTGAGTGCGTGTGGCAAGTCGGAGCCGGTGTATGGCGGGATTTCGGTGATCGCTCACAACTATCTGCCGTACAACCTGGATGGATTTACGATCGCCGATGCTTACGGAAACAAGGCGGGTGGTGGGAATAGCTTGCCGGGTGGCGGAGGCGGGGTGACTTGTTGCTACAAGCTCCAGGGTACCGAGTTCACGGTCAAATGGAACTATGTCGACGTCGACCAGTGGCACAAAGGCAACGAGGAAACGCTTCATGCCGAGGCAAGGGCCGTGATGTCGTCGGCCCAGATTCCGGAAAAGATCGGTGACCGAATTCTAGAAGTGCACTTTTACCCGGATCGTCACGTCGAGCTGCAATTTCCCGGTGCGCTGGCGGATGCATCGCGCATTCCGATGGTCGATGTGTCGCGCTGGATGTCCAGCCGCTATCAGGATCAGTTGAACAAGCGGTACGACGAACGCGAAGATCAGCAGTTTCGACGCATCGTTCGTGTCGTAGCAACGGCATGGCTGAAATACCGACTCACGGATCTCGATGATCTGGAGCAGTACGCTTACTACGACTTGCTTGTGAACAACCGATTCGATGCGCATCCCGAGGTTCAGCGCCTGCTGCAGACGGCTGCCGGCAAGCCGGGTACGTTTGCGAAGTCGATGCCGTCTCTGCCTAAGAGCGTGCAGTCGGCGCTGGCGAGCGATAGCTTCGAGCCGGTGGTTGTCCCGGTGATTGAGGACGGGTTACTGCCGCCGCCGCGTGTGCCGGAGGTGCGGCATGGCTGAGTCGGGCGGGTTCGATCCGGGGCGCGGTCTGGCGCGCGTCGACATCGCACGCAGGACGGCGTTGGCTTGCCTGTTGTTCACGGCTGTGACGGCGTGCGGCAAGTCGGAGCCCTCCTATGGCGGGATTTCGGTCATGGGCCGGAATTATCTGCCGTACAACATGAGCGGCTTTACCATTACCGACGCGTACGGGAACAAGGCGAGTGGCGGCGGTGATGATCCGCCGGGTGCGGGTGGCGGGAGCGTGACATGCTGCTACAAGCTGAAGGGGACGGAATTTACGGTCAGGTGGAAGTACTACGACGCAGATCAGTGGACGATGCAGGACCCGCACATGCAGCAGAGCGAGACAAAAGTCGCGATGCCGCTTGCGGCGATTCCCGAGGAAGTCGGCGGCCGGGTTCTCGAAGTGCATTTCTATCCCGATCGTCACGTCGAGCTGCAGTTCCCGGGTGAACTTCTGGACGATTCGCGTGTTCCGATTGTCGACGTTTCTCGATGGATGGCCGCTTGCTATCAGGCGAGGCTCGACGAGAAGTTTCACGACACCGACGGGCAGTCGCATCGGCGTATTGCTCGCGTTGTCGCCGGTGCGTGGCTGAAATACCGCCTGACCGATCGAAGCGATCTCGAGCAGTACACGTATTACGCCTTGCTCGTGAACAACCGATTCGATGCGCATCCCGAGGTTCAGCGCCTGCTGCAGACGGCTGCCGGCAAGCCCGGTACGTTTGCGAAGTCGATGCAATCGCTACCGAAGAGCGTGTTGTCCGCATTGTCGAACGACGCGTTCGAAGCGGTTGCTGTGCCGGCGATATCCGGTGGTTTGTTGCCACCGCCACGTGGATGATCGTGTCGGATGCGATTTGCGATGTGGACGGGAAGGATTGATGAAACGTGGACGTCGGTGCGAGATGGGTACGCGACGACGGAAATATGCGCGGCGCATTTGGTGGTCTGTGTCGCCAAGAGCATTCGGATGATTGCGGTCGATGCCTGTATGACGTGCCGGGCGCGGTTCAGAAAGGAAACATCAATGAGTAGAGCAATGAGATTGTCGAGTCTGGTACGTCGTGTTCTGGCAGGGGGCTTGCTCGTGGTGGCCGTGACCGCATGCGGGAAGTCTGAGCCGACCTACAGCGGGATTTCGGTTATTGGCCGCAATTATCTGCCGTACAACATGAGCGGCTTCACGATCGCTGACACGTTTGGAAATACGGCGAGCGGCGGGGGGGACGACCCGCCGGGCGCGGGGGGCGGTAGTGTCAAATGTTGCTACAAGCTGAAGGGCACGGAATTTGTCGTCAAATGGAATTACTACGATGTCGACCAATGGCACAAAGGGAACAAGCAGATGTTCCATGCCGAGACGAAAGTGTCGATGCCGCAGTCCAAGTCGCCTGACGATGTGGGGTCGCGGATTCTCGAAGTGCATTTCTTTCCGGACCGGCACGTCGAGTTTGAGTTTCCCGGCAAGATGCTTGACGACGCGCGACTGCCCATCGTCGATGTCGTGAGGTGGGCGAAGCAGTACCAGACGCAACTGGACAAGCGATATGACGAGCGCGAGGATCAGCAGTTTCGACGTATTGCTCGTGTCGTAGCGTCGGCGTGGTTGAAATACCGTCTGACCGACAGTGATGATCTGGAGCAGTACACATACATGAGTCTGCTCGTTAACAGCCGGTTCGATACACATCCAGACGCTCAACGTGTCTTGCAGGCCGCTGCAGGTCAACCCGGAACCTTCGCGAAATGGGCGCAGTCGCTGCCGAGCAACCTGCGGCTGGCGTTGACGAACGGCAAGTTCAAGCCGGTGGCCGTGCCGGCAATCGCTGACGGCTTGCTGCCGCAACCTCGCGTAGAGGAGAAACCGCATGGCTGAGAAAATCAAGCTTGACCCGGACGACGCAACACCGATGTCGGTGTATGCGCAAGTAACTTCCCGGAACGCGAACCTCTATCCGAAGGGGGATTGCATGCCTTGCGGGGCGACGATTCGCATGGGTTTCTTCTTTGACGCGTTTGGCCGAAATGCCGATCTCGACGACAAGGCAAGTTCCCGGTACTCGAATATCTGTCGTTTGTGGGAGGCTCATCGCGATAACGACGATTCGCGTCGGCCGGTCAATCAGTTCTGGTACCGCTTCTATTATTCGGGATTGGGCACGCCGCTGAACGAGTCAGCCAAGTCCAACGCTTGGGTCAATGCTGGTGTGGCGGCTGCGAAGATGGCGGCCAAGAAGGCGCAGAGCGCCGCGACGGCGGTCGGCCAGTCATTCACGCGTGTCGATACGTCGATCAAACAGGCCAGTGTGAAAAAGCGTGTCGACAACGTGAAGAAGCAGTTCCTCGAAGGGGATTTTTCGCTTCGACCAATCGAGAAGGCGTTCGAGGACCTCAGGAAGGATATCGAGCACATTCCTGCTCAGGCGCGGCGTGTCATGAATGTATTGAATGCATCGCCTGAACGATACTGGGAACGGACCAAGGCTACAGGAACGCTGCTGTGGCGCAACGCCAAGAATGACTTCAAGAACAATGTCAAGGGAACCCCCATGAAGGCAGCGTGGGCGGTTGCACGCAGCCTTTTCGTTGGCATTGCAATGGAGAACGTGCCGATCGTGCGCGACAATTCCGTCATGGCTGAAGCCTTCGGAACGGGTGTCGATACCCGATTGATCGCAGCCAAGGACCAGTTCGAAGCTGCGTACAAAGCCGTCAAGGCGCATATGTCAAAAGTTCGCGTCATTGAGGTATCGGTGTTTGGCGCGGACCGTGGATGTGTGCTCGCACGCGCGTTCATCAATGATCTGGCACAGAAATACAAGCGCAGGGACGATACGGATCTCGCAATTGACGGTGTATCGATTCAGATCAAATTCGTCGGTCTGCTCGACGCCGTTTCGTCAGTCATGTCGGAGGAGGCTGGCGAACTGATCGGCATGGTGCCGTATCTTGGAATGATCAAGACCAGCTATAAGGATCGCCCTCTCGGCATTCCTGCCAGCGTGGAGCGCTGTGTCCATTTTGCCGCAGCGCATGAGATGCGCTTCTATCAGCGTCTCGACAGTCTTGAGAAAACCCGTGGGGAACAGTTTCTCTACCCGGGCACGAGTTGCGACGTCGTGGGTGGTGCTCCAAATGGTTCGCTCGGCTTGAATGCCGAACTGATGCGGATACCTTTGCGCGACATGCTGATGGAGGCGCTAAAGGCTGGCGCGGTCATGGATACGATGGAGGATCTCTATCTCTACAAGAACGATACGTTCGACAGGTTCACGATAGCGCAACCTATCAGCTGCGACGGCAAGCAATACCGTATCAAGAAGCTCGTCGACGCATATACCGCACTGGTTCCTCGTGCGGCCGGCGTCGATTTTGTTGCACATTCGAAAGTATTCATGCGTTGGATCGCGGTCCGCTACCTCGATCCCGAGTTCCAACGCACGATGTCCGACCCGGTCGCCGACTGGAAGCGCAACATGACCGACGCCGATCTGCAGCGCAAGACGGCGAAATCGCAGCTCGACTGGGAACTGCAGCGGCAGGGCATCAACATGAGCATGCTGGCGAGCCGCAGCCCGGCCGATCAGGCGAAGCTGCGGGGGATGAAGGCGGCCAGCGATGCGGCACAAAAGCGCTACGAGAAGCTGATCGCGGAAGCGCCAAAGGACTACACGACCGTGTGGGAGCGCCTTCACAAGGAGTCGGAAAAGATGCTGCGTAACGCGTCCTACCAGGACGGCCTGAAGAAATCCGCAGAACGAATCCGGAACATGCCGGACTCGTGGGATTCGAACAACAAGGCAAGCGCGGACGCCGTCGAAGCAGCCATGCTGCCCGAACCCCAGATGGAACTCGTGTCGGCCTGGAAAGAAGGGATCGAAGGCAAGCACCCGCTTCCGCCGGACGTGATGGCGCTGTTCGACATGCTCGTCCACGACACGTTGCTGACGAGCTGGCAAGACCATGTGCTGGCACCGTCGCTGTACTTCCGCACGCGGGACAAGGACGAATTCGGTTCGAGCGATCTAGCCAAGGAGGCGAAGCAACGCCAGAAAGACGATCGCGTCGCCGCCCGCATCGACCAGGCTGCCAAGCAGAGCCAGGAATGGGCGAAGAGTTACAAGGGGGGCGCGACGCCTCCCATTCATTGACTGTCGATAGCCGCCCATGAAAAACGGGCGGCGACATGCCTGTCGCCGCCCGCATCGGATCGCCCGCCAGCTCGCGATGAGCCGGCCGCAGGTCTTACTGCCCCACCCGGAACTCGATCCGCCGATTCCGCGCCCGTCCATCCGCCGTGTCATTCGGCGCGATCGGCTGATCCGGCCCGACGCCCGTCGTCGTCATCTGCTGCGGCGGAATGCTCTTCGTGATCAGGTAACCCTTCACCGCGTCCGCGCGCGCCTGGCTCAGCGCGATGTTCGACGTCCGGTTCCCCGAGTTGTCGGTGTGGCCGATGATGTCGACCGTGCGGTTCTGCATCTTCGCGAGCGCGGTCGCCATCTGGTCGAGGATCAGCCGGCCCTGCGGCGTCAGCGTGGCGCTGCCGGTCTCGAACTCGATCGTCCGGTTCGCGAGCGTCTGGTCGAGCACGCCCTGTTCGGACGCCGACACGCGCAGCCCGTTCCTGATCGTGTACGTCGGGTTCAGCGTGTTCGCCATGTCGCTGGCGAGCTGCTGGCGCTGCGCTTCGTTGTGCACCTCGCCCTTCATCTCGATCTGCGTGCCGTTGATCTTCAACTGGCCCTTGCTGATCTGCTTGAGCTGCGCGCCGAGCAGCTTCTGCACGTTGGCGCTCCAGTTCGGGGGCGTCGCGACGTCGCCGACCTCGATCTGGTCGACGACGTTCGTCGCGCCGTAGGTATCGCGCAGTTTCTGCAGCACGGCGGCCTTGGTCGCCTCGTCGGGCACCTTGCCGCCGACGACCACCTGGCCGGGCGTCGCGTTCGCGGGCGGCGGCGTGACCGTGCCGGCCGTGCCGTGCACCACCGTGCCGGATGCGGCGCCGGCGTTCGGGTTCGACGACGGCAGCGCGGTCGTGGCGACCGTGCCGTTGCCGACCGGCGTGACGGTGGCGCCGGTGTTCTGCGCGAAGGCCGCGCCGCTGGCGACGAGGCCGGCGGCGAAGAGGGCGGCGAGCGCGGGCGAGAGGGCGACCGAAAAACGGGTGCGCCGGGCGTGAATCGTGCGATGCATCCCGTCAGCCTCCGATGAACGCTTCGCGGAACGCGTCGATGGCGACGCGCAGCGAGAGTTGCGGTTGGTCGAGGTAGCTGACGAGCTTGCTGATCTGCTGATCGTTTTGCGCATGGGCGTCGATCCACTCGGGATCGTCGATGTCGATGTTGTGGGCGGCGTAGGTCTGCGGGTCGACCACGCTCAGCAGCGTCTTGGCCGACGCGCCGTTGAAGCCGATGACCAGCCGTTCGCGCTCGGCGATCGTGCCGATGAAGATCGCGAGCTCGAAGTCGGCCTGCGCGACGAACGGCGCGATCAGTTCGAGCCAGAACGCGGCGACGAGGCTGCGGTAGAACGGATCGACCGGCAGCGGCAGCGTGAGGCCGCGTTCGATGTGCGACGAGCCGCTCTGCATCACCGGCCGCAGCAGCGATCCGAGCGCGAGCATCGCGCCGCGCAGCCGCACCGGATGACCGCTTTCGAGCAGCATCTCCTGGAGGCCGTACAGCGACTGGTGTTCGACGAAATCGTTGAAGGTGCCGTCATGCGACGTGCCGGGGCCGCCGACGTCGATCGGCACCTGCGTGTCGCCGAGCGCCTGCAGCGCGCCGGGCGGCTCGTCCTTGCCGAGCAGCGGCGGGATCTGCGTGGCGACGCGCGACCACAGCCGTGCGAACGCGAGCGGGCTGCGCGCGAGGAACGCGAGCGGCCGGTCGACCTCGAGCGCGGTTGCGCCGAGGAACGGGAAGCGGCGCATCGATACGTCGTGGCTCGCGACCATGTGGCCCGCGATCGCGAGCTTGCTGCGCGAGCCGAGGAACGCGAAATGCATCGGCTTCGCATCCTCGTAGACGATCTTCCAGCGCGGATCTTCCGCGAGCAGCTCGAGCGCCTGCGCGATCCAGCGGTCGAGCGTCTGCAGCAGCTGCGGATTGTGCGCGCTCTTGACGAAGTCGCCGCGCGACGGAATCTTGCCGAAGTAGGCGATTTGCGCCTGAACGGTTTGCGTCATTGCGCCCCCTGTGCATTCGTTGCGTTGGCGGCCGCGACGGCCGGCGCGGCCGCCGGCGTACCCGTGCCGGCGGACTGGGTCGCGTTCTGCGCGGCGCCCGCGCTTGCGTCGGCGACCGACGACGGCAACTGCAGGCCGCGCAGGCTCTGCTGCTGCGGCTGATCGCTGCCGCCACCGCCGGACGGTTGCGACGTGCTGATGATGCGCATCGTCACCGACACGTTCACGCTGCCCTGCGCCCACGTCAGGTCGAAGGTGCCGTCCGGACGGCGCTTGCGCTGCGCCGAGTTGATCAGCTTCTCGAGACCGTAGCGGCCCGGCTCGTTGACGAGCTGCACCGTGCGGCCGTCGAAGGTCGTCGCGGACAGCGTCGCGCCCGGCGAGCCCTGCGGGTTCGGCCATACGAAGTTGGTCCACTGCGGCGGCGTGTTGCGGTAGCGCAGTTGCTGGCCGTCGATCGCGATCGTGTATTCCGTCGTGCCCGTGCTCGGCTGCGGCAGGATCTGGAACACGGTCTGCGGCTCGGACGATGCAGCCGCGCTGCCGGCGGCCCCGCCTGCGAGCGGCGCGACCCAGCGTGCGAAGCCGTTCGTGAAGTCCGGCGTGAGCCCGATGCCCATGTCGCCCCACGTGCGGGCGGCGAGCGTGTCGCCGCGGCGCACCGCGAGCGGCCCGAGCGTGGTGCCGACGAACTTCGCGATCGAGCCGTCCGGACCGAACACCTGCGCGATCTCGCCGGCGCCGGCTTCGATCTTCGCGCTCGCCGCGAACGGGTACTTCGTCGCGAGCGAGTTCTGGAACGGCTGGTAGACCTGCGCGTTCCACACCTTGTTGACTTCGGCGCTGGCCGGCTGGATCACGACGGCGAACGCCTGCATCAGCGGCCGCACGAGCAGCGGACGCAGCGACTTGCGTTGCGAATCGGTGAGGCCCGTCAGCATCTGCTCGTCGACGAGCTTCAGCGAATCGGCGAGTTCCGAACCGTTGCCGTCGAGCGTCTGCTGCATCAGCTGGCGCGCGCCCGGGCCCGGGTCGCCCTGGTTCTTGATCACGTTGAAGCGGGTACGGACCTTCGACAGCGATTCCATGTAGCCCTTGAGCATCGACGTGCCGTCATGCGTCGCGACGATCCGCGCGAGCCCGATGAACTCCTGGCCGATCGGACCCATCGGCACCTCGGCCGGATTGCCGTTGATGTCGATGTTGGCGGCCGCCACCTGGCCGGCCTGCGAGCGCGAGAACAGTTGCTTGACCCAGTTCACGACGCCCGTCTGCGCCTTCTTGATCGTCACGTTCGCGAGCGACGGGTTGTCCCACGACGTCTGGTCGTACGCGGTCTCGAGGATCTTGCGGATCGGCGAATCCTGCGGGTCGCCGAGGCGGTTCATCCCGTCGACGGCCTGGCCGAAGCTGCTGAAGCCCTGCACGGCGATGCCCTGCATGAACTTCTGCCAGTGCTGCGCGTATTCGGTCTTGTACATGCCGACGAGCGTCTTCTGGATCTGCTCGGGGCTGCCCTCGAGCGTCAGGTCGTCCTGCGTCGACGTGTTCAGCACCCAGTCCTTCGCCTGCAGTTCCTTGGTCGCCGCATCGCGGATCGCCGGCTGCACGTAGTCGAACCACGCTTCGCGCGTGAACGTGCCCGGAATCGCGTAGCTGCCCGCCACGAGCGACTGGTTGCCGTCGCCGACGATGCGCGCGATGGTCATCGGCGCGAAGCGGGTCGACGCGCGTGCCTTGATTTCCTCGTAGACACGCTGGCGGGCCGGCATGCCGCGCACGACGCGGCGCAGGTTCTCGCGGGTCTGGTCGACGAGCGCGAGGTTCGCGTCGATCATCGGCCAGTCGTTGTCGTTCACGCGGGACAGGTAGAACGAGATCATGCGCTCGGCGCTCTTGATCATCTCGTCACGCGGCATGTTGCCGCGATTCGTCTCGAGCCAGCCGCGCCAGAAGCGCGCGAGCTGGTCGGTCAGGTGCGCCTGCTCGACGTGACGCTTGTCGGACAGCATCAGGTACGTCTTCAGCGCGTTGTACGCGTCCTGCACGTTGGTCGGCGACGCGTCGCTGTAGAGGCCGCCCTGCGGTGCGGCCGGCTGTTGCGCTGCGGCGGCCGGCGCGGCGCCGGACGCGGCCAGTGCGGCGCCGGCCATCGGCGCGGCGCCTGCCGCGTTCGTCGAGACCGGAATCGCGCCACCCTGCACGGCGCCCGATTCGGGCGGGCGCGTCATCGGCACGAGCTGTTCGGGATGCGCGTTCACGTCCTTCATGAACGACGCGAGGTTCTGCGACACGGGGGCCAGCAGGATCTGGCGCACGCCGTTGTAGTACTCGGTCAGCAGGTGCTGCTCGAGACGGTCGCCCTGGTACAGGCCGAGCGACACCGACAGCGGCTTGTCGCGGCGGAACTGCTCGAGCTGTTCGATCCGGTCTTCGAGGATGTCCATCGCCTGCAGGCGCGACTGCAGGTCGTTGCGGCCCTGCTGCAGGCGCGTGACGTTGTCGAGGTCGGCCTGCACGTTCGACACGAGCTGCTGGTTGCCGATCGTCGACCAGGTCCAGCCGCCGAGCGCGATCGCGAGCGCCGCGACGAAGCCGAAGAAGGTCGCGTAGCGCAGCCGCGTCTTGGTCGGGCTCGCGAACTGGCGTACCGTCTGACGGTCCGCGAAGATCACCTTCGAGAACAGGTCGCGCAGGAAGAAGCCGTTCTTCGAGAAGGCGCTGTGCGGTTTCGGCAGCGCGGTTCCGTCGAGGCCGAAGCGGTGCGCGATGCGCTGCGCGGCCGCGCTGTTGGTTTCGCCTTCCTGCAGCGCGCTGGTGAAGTAGAAGCCGCGGAAGATCGGCTTGTACTGGAACGGGTTGTTCTCGAACAGCGTGGCGAGGAACGCGCGCAGCGACGGCTTGATGGTCGAGAATTCGAGCGGGAAGCTCAACTGGCCTGGCGACAGCTGGTTGCCGCGCGACAGCGACAGCTGCGCGACGCTGATTTCCTTCAGCCCTTCGTAGAGTTCCTCGAAGTGCGTGTCGAACTGCGCGACCACGTCGCGCTTGTCGTCGGGCTCGTAGGGCAGGGTGGCGCCCCACACGCGGTCGTACTCGTGCTTGTCGCTGCTGCTGAAGAATTCGGTGAAGCCGGTGATCAGGTCGGCCTTCGTGAACATCACGTAGACCGGCGCGAACACTTCCAGCTTTTCCGTCAGCTCCTGAACGCGCTGACGGAGGTTTTTCGCGAGGTTGATGGCGAATTCGGGACGGTTGCCGGTGAGTTCGGCGATGCTCGCGGTGACGATGATGCCGTTGATCGGCGCCTTCGGACGATAACGCTTGAGCAGGCCGAGGAAGCCGAGCCACTCGCTGCGGTCTTCCTCGTGCACCGAATAGCGGCCGGCCGTGTCGAGCAGGATCCCTTCGGTCGTGAAGAACCAGTCGCAGTTACGCGTGCCGCCGATACCGTGGATCACGGCGCTGTTCTTGTCCGCGAACGGGAACTGCAGGCCGGAGTTGAGCACCGCGCTGCTCTTGCCCGCAGCCGGGTTGCCGATCACGATGTACCACGGCAGTTCATACAGCGCGGAGCCGCCCGACACCTGGCCGATCTTCGACGTCTTGATCGTCTTCACCGCATCCGACAGGCGCGTGCGCAGCACGTCGAGGTCGGCGGTCTTCGAGTCGGGGGCGAGCGCGGCGGCGGCGGGCGCGGCGATCTTGCCGGTTTCCGCCTGCTCTTCGAGCACCTGGCCGAGCTGCTGGTTCGCGCGCTTCACGCGCCAGCGGCGCCACAGCGCGACGACGAGCCACAGCGCGAGGATCGCCGCGAACGCGATCGCCGCCCACAGGAGCGGCAGCTGCAGCATGTCGGCGACGATGAAGAGGATCGCCGCTAGCGCGACGATCCCGACAATCGAGAGCGTACGCGGATGAGTCAGCACGTTGAGGATGCGTTGCATAGGACGTTCAGGTTCCGGTGCGATTCGGTGAGGCGACGCAGGCGCGTCGAGCGGCAAGGGTGGCGCCGCGATGTGTCGCCATGCTGTCAAACGGGATGAAGGGGGCTGGCATCAATGCGCCCGCGGCATCGGAGAAGGCGCGCGCATTAATGAAAGGACGCTGTGAGATTTAAAACGGAAGCGGCGGCCGGAAAAAATCACGCACTGGAATGCCCGATTTTTTGCGTCGCCCATATCGTTTCCTGCCGGGATATTAAAAAGCCCCATGCCGCCCTCATTATTTCCTGTCCGGCAGCCCTGGCTAGCTGCCGCGTCCCAGTTTAAAACCGGGTTTATGGTATTCAACGTGCCCGAGATCCATCATTTTCCATCGGCCGCCCCAGGTCAGGCCGACTTGTTCGGCGACCTGGCCGTACAACTGGTAGCCGCGCATCGCCCAGGGATCTTTCTCGGAAATGACCAGCTTGCCGTCACGCAGGAATGCGTTGTCGGCCGCCAGCCCGAATTGGTGATAACTCTGGAAGGCTGCCGCGTTGGTCACGTTGCCGCCCATCGCTGCCAGCCGGTTCTGCCGTTCCGGGCTTCGGTACCCTTCCAGCAGCGCCATTTCATAACCGTGTTGTTCGTGCATGATCTTGTAGACCAGCAGCAAACGCGTACGGAAATCCGGGTCCAGCAGGTTCCAGTCGCGGCTCGCATCCTTCAGCGCCGGGCGTATCTGCTCGACTTCCTTGGTGGCGAAGACTTCCGGCGGCAGCGGTGGCGGCGGCACGAGCTGCTCGCCCTGCAGCAGCGCGGCGATCTTCTCGTCGGGCACGCGCGCCGTGTCGTCGTACTGGAACAATTGCCGGCCGCGTAAAGCAATGGCGACCAATGGCGGCGTCGCAAGAATACCTGCCGATACCATAATCATCAAGCGCCGGCGAACCAGTAAATTTTGCACATCGTTTAATGCGCCGCGCGTAACGCTTGCCGATTTAACAATCTGACTCCGCGTACGCGCGGCGCGATCGTTCGCACGGCGCGTAAGACGGCCGTGAAACTGGGCGACGGATTCGAAAACGGTCGCGCGGATACCCGGTAAAAGCAACAGTGCCGCAACCGCTACGGCAAGGGCGAAATAGGCGACGAGTGCGACGGCAATCAAAGAAATCCCCGGAAATTGGAATTGATTGTGTTTTGCAATGCTTGCTCTTAGAATCAGGCTGCTTCGAGAGGCCGGGCTATATTATCGCGGTGAATTAAACCAGGATTCAATGAGACGCTGAATGAGTGCGCCGGAAAATTCAAATTCGAAAACTCCGCCCAGCCTGCTGTCCGATACGAAACCGGCAGGCGAGGGAGGACCTCAGCAGTCGCGCATTCTCGCGAATCTGGAAGGCCGTGTCACGCCGCCCGCCGAACCGCCGCGCCGTTCGCTGAAGGCGCCGATCGCCGCCGTCGTCGCACTGGTGGTCGCCGTCGGCGGCTGGGGCGCGTGGCGCATGCAGCAGCATTCGGGCGAGCAGGTCGCCGCCGTGACGGCCGCCGAGCCCGCGGCAGCCGCGCCGGCCAAGGCCGCACCGGCCAGCAACGCCGCCGTGCAGGTCGCGCAGAATGGCGCATCCGCCGCGTCCGCCGTCCAGCCGGCCACGATCGTCAACGACGATTCGGCTTCCCAGACCGTTGCATCCGCATCGGCCGCGTCCGCCGCGGACGGCAGCCGCCTGTCGCGCGCGCTGGCCAATGGCGCCGACGACGCATCGGGCGCAGCCACGGCCGGGGCAGCCGCTGCCGCCACGGCTGCCGCTGTCGCAACGACCAAGACCGCGAAGGCCGACGCGACGAAGAGCACGAAGGTCGCGGCGCATGGCAAGGCCGACACGAAGGCCGATGCAAAGGCCGAGGCCCGCAAGCATCGCAAGGAACAAGAGGCGGAGCTCGCGCAGGCCAGGAAGCGCCGCGATGCGACGTCGACCCGTACCGCGAAGGCGGCCGGGAAGGACGATCCGGATGCCGACCTGCTCGCGGCGCTCGTTGCGCGCACGAAGCCGGCCGACAAGAAACTCGCCGCGCAGAAGGGGCAGGTCGTGCCGACCAAGACGGCAGCGACGACCGGCTCGCTCGGGTCGCGCGTGAAGGAGTGTTCGGAGCGCGGTTTCTTCGAAGATCAGCTGTGCCGCTGGCGCGTGTGTGACGGCCACTGGGGCAAGGACCCTGCGTGCCCGAGCGCCGCACAGTCGGAGACGCGGCAGTAACGCGTCTTGCGCCTGCCGTCATGCCTTGTCCGCGCCGCCCGTTGGGCGGCGCGTTGCTTTTGGGGCGAGGAAGCTGCCGGTATGATGCGGCCTGATGCTGTCACGAGAGCTGTCACGAGAGCTGTCACGAGAGCGTCACGCCCGTCGGGCATACGTCTCCTTTCTTTTCCCGGCGCGGGCCCGCGACCCGCGATGTGCGGCGCGTCGCGCGCCGCACGACCTTCGACACGATGGACCTGATCGTACAGACTTACGGCGCCGATACGTCCGGCATGGTGTGCGGCTTCCGCTTCGTCCCGGGCGGTTCCGGCGCGACGCTCGATGCGGACGCGGCCGCCGCGTGGCTGCGCACGTGCCGCGCGCACGGTGCGGGCGCGTCGGGCGATTTCGTCTGGCTGCACTTCAATCTCGCGCATGGCGCGAGCGAGCGCTGGATGCGCACGCATCTCGGGCTGCCCGACAGTTTCTTCGAATTTCTCCACGAAGGGTCGCGTTCGACCCGCATCGAGCAGGAAGACGGTGCGCTGCGCGCGATCGTCAACGACGTGATGTTCAACCTCGAACTGACGCCGTCGGAGATTGCGACGCTGTTCGTCCACGTCGAGCAGCGCATCATGGTGACCGCGCGGCTCAAGCCGCTGCGCTCGGTCGACACGCTGCGCGCATGCGTGCGCGACGGCGAGCAGTTCAGGTCGCCCGCGGAACTGCTCGTGCACCTGCTGCGCGACCAGGCCGACCTGCTGATCCAGATCATGCGGCGGACGAGCGTCGACGTCGACCGCATCGAGGATCGCTTCCTGTCGCAGCGGCTCACGTCGAGCCGCATCGAGCTCGGTGCGATGCGCCGCACGCTGACGCGCCTGCAGCGCATGCTCGCGCCGGAACCCGGGTCGATCTTCCGGCTGCTCGCGAAGCCGCCCGCGTGGCTGCACCAGGAAGACGTGCAGGAGCTGCGCGAATCGACCGAAGAGTTCTCGCTCGTGCTCGTCGACCTGGCGGGGCTCAACGAGCGGATCAAGCTGTTGCAGGAAGAGATCGGCTCGCGTCTCGACGAGCAGAACAACCGGACGCTGTTCACGCTGACGCTCGTGACCGTGATCGCCTTGCCGATCAACATCGTCGCCGGCTTCTTCGGGATGAACGTCGGCGGCGTGCCGTTTTCGGAAAACAAGCACGGCTTCTGGCTGATGGTGTTGCTCGTCGCGGGCTTCACCGGGCTCGCCGCATGGTGGGCGTTCCGGCGTCGCGGCGACCGCTAGCGCGGCAGCCGCATCGGCACGTCAACGCAGCAGCGCGATCGCGCGCTCGCCGATCACCATCCCGAGCAGGCCGACGAGCGCGACGAGCGGCGGGGCCGGCGAGCGCACGTTCAGCAGCGCGTACAGCACGCCGACGCCCAAGCCCACCGCGAGCGAGGTCACGTAATCCGTCATGGCAGCCTCCCGTGTGGTCCGGCGTCAGGGCTTGAGGATCACGCGCTCGCGCGCACCGGCCAGCACCGCGCGGTATGCGTCGTGCGCGCGGTCGAGCGGGTACACGTAGTCGTCGCCGATCGGGAACGGTCGCAGCGTGCCGTTGCCGAAACCGGACGCGAGCGTGTCGAGGATCTGCGCGACCGCGGCACCGCCGAGCTGCAGCGAATCGACCCCCACGAACGTATGCTGGCCGCGATAGAACGCGAAGATGTCGAACGGCACGCTGCGGTCGATCGTCGAGATGAAGATCTGCCGCGCGCCGATCGCCATCGACGCGTTCGCGGCTTCGAAATACGGGCTGCCGACCGTGTTGTAGACGATGTCCGCGCCGTGGCCGCCGGTCGCCGCGCGCACCGCGTCGGCCACGGGTTCTTTCGACGCGTCGATCATGTGCACGTCGCCCGATGCGTGGCCGCGATAGCCGCCTGGGCTGCGCTCGACGCCGATCACGGTTGCGCCGTGCGCGGTCGCGAGCTGGATCGCGGCCTGGCCGACCTTGCCGTTCGCACCGAACACGAGCACGACGTCGCCGGCCGCCGGCATGCCGGCCCGGCGCAAGCCTTCGTACGCGGTGACGAACGGCACGCCGACGCCGGCTGCTTCGTCGAGCGTCAGCACGGCCGGCTTGCGGCGCACCTGTGTCGCATCGAGCACGAGCCATTCCGCGTGCGAGCCGTTGCGTCCGACGCCGAGATCGCCGCCCGAGCCCCACACCGGCGCGCCGATCCAGCCGTCCGGGCCGCTGCGCACGATGCCGGCCCAGTCGCGCCCGGGCGTGCGCGGCCACACCGCGTGCGGCATGCGGCCGAGTGCGGCCTTCACGTCGCTCGGGTTCACGCCGGCCGCGCGCACCTCGATCAGCATCTGGCCGTCGGCCGGGACGGGCGTGTCGAGTTCCCGGACGCGCGCGTCGAGCGACTCGATGTCGGCGGCGGGGGCGTCGAAGCGGATGCTGCGCATGGTGATCTCCGTGACGGATGGCTGCCGTGCGACCCGGTGGGCCGGCGCGTGCAGCGGATGAAAAGGATGAGTGCAGTCTAGTCGGCCCGATTTGACGCGGAAACTGGCAAAAGCGGATGATTGTTTTGCGATAAACGCATAGCCAAATCCGAAGGCCCCGCATGGACGACTTCCTTACCCCGCATCTCGCGCTGTTCGTCGATGTGGTCGATCAGCAGAGTTTCTCGGCGGCCGCGCGCCGGCTCGGCGTCGCCGCGTCGTCGGTTACGCGGCGTATCGACCGCCTCGAGGCACAGCTCGGTATCCGCCTCCTGCATCGCACCACGCACGCGCTGCGGCCGACCGAGGCCGGGCAACTGCTGTACGGGCGCGCGACGCGGATGCTGGCCGAACTGCGCGGCTTGCAGGAAGACCTGCACAGCCAGCGCGACGAGCCGAGCGGACTGCTGCGCGTCGACTGTCCGGCGCCGTTCGGCCGGCGGCACCTGATGGCCGCGCTGGCCGCGTTCATGCAGTGTCATCCGGCACTGCAGGTCGACCTGGTGCTGACCGACAGCATGGTCGATCTTCAGGGTGCGCGGCTCGGCTCCGACGTCGATCTCGCGGTGCGCATCGGCCCGCTCGAGGACACGCGCCTGGTCGCGACCGTGCTCGCGCCGCAGCGGCGCGTACTGTGCGCGAGTACGGCCTACCTCGCGCGGCGCGGCGAGCCCGAATCGCCGGACGCGCTCGCCGGCCACGACTGTCTCGCGTGGCACGGCGCGCCGCCGCCGGGTGCGTGGCGCTTCGGCGAGCGTCGCCATGTCCCGGCGCAGCCGCGGTTTCGCAGCAATCATTCGGAGGCGTTGCTCGAAGCGGCGCTCGAGGGGCTCGGTCTCGCGCACCTGCCGACCTGGCTCGCGGGGGACGCGCTGCGCGACGGACGGTTGCGTGCGGTGCTGCCGCAGTACGCGGCAACGCCCGAGCCGGCCACGATCCACGTGCTGCGCCAGCAGGCGCGCGGCAGCGCACGGACGTCGAAACTCGTCGCGTTCCTCGCGACGTGGTTCGCGCAGCCGGCGTGGGATGCCGCGTGGGCGTAACGGCGGGCGGACGCCGTGCGGAAAGAAAAAAGGGCCTCGCATGCGAGGCCCGTCAAAGGTCGGAGAAGCCGGTACGCCGGCCGGCGCCGCAGGCTGCGCGGCGCCGGCCGGATGCGCACCGTTACTGCGTCACTACCTTGCGCGGCTTGAAGACGCCCTGGTAGTGCAGTGCCGGGCGCTCCTTCGTCGTCAGCTCGACGCCGCCGAAGGTCGGCGTCTGGCGCAGCTTCATCGCGGCCGGCGAAGCGACCGAGCCGATCGACGTCGAGCGCGATGCCGGTGCGAGGTTGTTCGCGACGAGCAGCGCGGCTTCGCTCTTCAGGTTCGCCAGCAGCACCGGATCGGTCGAGCCGTTGACCTGCGTGAGCAGCCCGCTCCAGGCCGCGTCGCTGTAGTTCACGACGTAGTAGTCGAGACCGCTCGGGTCGGCGACCACGCCCGTGCAGCCGTCGATCCGCGTTTGCGTCTGCGTGTCCTTCAGCGCGAGCGTCGTGCGTTTCGCGAGACCCTGGCCGTACGCGAGCGTGATCGGCACCGTCCACTGCAGGCCCGGATACGCGTTCTTGTTCGGGAACGGCTGCTGCTTCAGCGTGATGACCGTCTGGTTCTTCGTCAGGTCGCACTGCGTGTCGAGCGAGATCAGCGGGACACCGGTCTGGCGCACGTAGCTGTCGCCGATCGGGCCGACCGCCTGGCCGCTTTCCTTCGACAGCGCATCCCACAGACGCTTCGGCGTGCCGTTGCCGAACGAGTAGTCGACGAGGTACTGCTGCAGGCCCTTGCGCAGCGTCTGTTCGCCGAGATAGTTCTCGAGCGTCTTCAGCACGTGGCCGCCCTTGTCGTACGTGAACGCGCTGGCGCTCAGCACGAAGTCGTTCGACGCCCAGTCGTTGAAGTTCGGCGCGACCGGGAACGCGTTCGGGCCGATGTCACGATTGATCACGCGATACTTGTTCTTCACCTGGTCGAGCCAGCTGAACTCGTTGGGGAAGAACTGGATCGTCGTCTTCGTTTCGAAGAACGTCGCGAACGATTCGTTGAGCCATACGTTGTCCCACCAGTCGGTCGTGACGAGATCGCCGAACCACTGGTGCGCGACTTCGTGCGTCAGCACCTCGTTGCCGTAGTGCGACATCGGCTGGCCCGGCTGCGGCAGGATGTCGTCGGCGAACTCGAGGATCGACCCCCAGTTCTCCATCCCGCCGAAGTTCAGGTCCTTCTGCTCCTTGAACGCGTCGTTCGCGGCCACCGTGTCGAACTTCGTCAGCGGCAGCGCGATGCCCGTGTAGCGGTAGTAGAAGTCGAGCGCCTGCTTGGTGCGGTCCATCGCCGGCTTCGCCCAGTCGCTCATGCCCGGCGGCGTGAATACGCGCAGGTGCAGGCCGCCCTTGCCGCCCGGCAGCGGGCTCGTGAAGTCGTCCTCGTAGGTGTCGAACAGGCCGCCGCCGAAGAACAGCAGGTACGACGGCATCGGCGGAGTCTTGTCGAACTGCACGAGCTTGTAGCCGCCGCCGACGTTGGTCGACGGCTTCTCGGCCGCGTTCGACACGACGCGCCAGTTCGACGGCACTTCGGCCGTCACTTCATAGGTCGGGCGGAAGGCCGGTTCGTCCCAGCCGGGGAACCACTGGCGCGACAGGTTGGTTTCGCCCTGCGTCAGGATCGCGCCGCTCGTCTTGCCGTCGGTGCCCTTCAGATCGACGCGGAAGATCCCTTCCGCGGCCGAGCAGCCCGGATACGGATCGTCGCCGCAACTGCCGCCCGTCTTCGCGACCGGATCGTCGTACGACTTGAAGTTGATGATGCCCGACCACTCCATGTGCAGCGAGTAGTTGCCCGGCGAGATCGTGCCGCTCACGGGGCGCAGCTGATAGAAGTCGCCCTTGTCCTGCGGCGTCGCGATCAGCTGGATGTTGCCCGGTTGCAGCGTGATGCGGCCGTTCGTGAACTTGATCCGGTGGCCGGCGATCACGATGTTGTTGACCGGCTTCAGCACCTTGATTTCGACATCGGCACGGCCGTCGAACGCGTTCAGCGCCTCGTTCGGGCGGAACCACAGCCGGTAGTTCACCGGTACCACGGTGGCCGGCAACTCGACAGGCGACACGCTCTTGTCGACGTTGGATGCGCTCGGCGGCGCGGTGACGGCGGGCGACGAGCCCGTATGCGGCGCGCCGGCGGAACTGAGCGCGGAAGCGGAGCCTGCACCGCCGTCGTCGCCGCCGCACCCGGCGAGCGCCAGGGCGGCGACGAGCGGCAGATAACGCATCTTGCGAATATGAATCGACATGACTGAAACCTCGATTGTAGAAAGAATCGTTCAGTGCTGCGAAAACGCCGGCAAAAGCAATCCCCTCGCCGTTAATCAACGGCGAAAAAATGGCAATGACGGATTATTCGGAAAGACGGTAGCCGACTACGTGAAGGTAATCATGGTTTACTGCCCCCTCTGGATTTCCGGATATTGGTTAACTTGCCAGTTCAAAATGGCCGGACGCGTGTTGTACTGAATTGATTTCGCGCGCACGACACGGGGCCGCACGCCCGGCGCGGGCGCGCAATCCCTTTGAACCGACGACCTACGGGGCTGGCCGGGCCAGGCCGCAGGACGGAAGGAAGGCGTGTTGCCGTTCCGTAAATTCGCCGTCATGCGGCTTCAAGGTTTGTCGGCTTGCTCCAAGGATGCGTAAATATACTTGATGGTTTTGGGTAAAGGAAACGAAAAATTCAGAAAGAGCATCTATTGAATTTCTGGCGCTTCATTGAATTCTGGAAGTCATTAATTCGCTTTCCGTTTAGCTGTCGAATTCGTAGTTTTAATCTATTAACGATCTTGGGTTGCCGCAGAAACTACGAAATCCGGCGTGGGGCAGTGCGCTCGGTACAATGCATCGACGACCCGCTCACCGATCGCCGCAAGGAGGCCCTTCCATGCCACGTACCCTGTTCCGTTTCGCGCCGCTGCGCGCCATGCTGATGCTGGTTGCCGCCGTGCTGCTGCTCGGCGGTTGCGCGGGGCTGACGCGCGATCCCGTGCGCGTGTCGGTCGCGGGGCTCGACCCGCTCGTCGGGCAGGGCCTCGAGATGCGCTTCAACCTGAAGTTGCGTGTGCAGAACCCGAACGACGCGCCGATCGAATACGACGGCATCTCGGTCGCGCTCGACCTGAACGGCACGCCGTTCGCGAGCGGCGTCAGCGATCGCTCGGGCACCGTGCCGCGTTTCGGCGAAGCCGTGCTCGACGTGCCGGTGTCCGTGTCCGCATTCGCCGCCGCGCGGCAGGCGTGGAACCTGCCCGGCGCGGCCGCGAACGGCGAGCTGCCGTATGCGCTGCGCGGCCGGCTCGCGGGCGGCGTGCTCGGCACCGTGCACTTCAACGACGCGGGCACGCTGCGCATGCCCGTCATGCCGGGGTGGGGCGGGTAGCGTTCGTCGTTGTGGCTAACGTCGCTCAAATGTTGCCGAAAATTAACCATTTGGCGGTCTTCAACACTGATTCTGGCGCAAGGTCGCTTTTTGTCGATGCGGCTCCTACACTGGCCCCTGTCCGAGGGGCGGACGTCCTTTTAGGAGAGCAACCACATGGCGGCAAAATTCGAGCTCAAGAAAGCCACGAACGGTCAGTACTACTTTCACCTGAAGTCGGCGAACGGCGAGATCATCCTCGCGAGCGAGCGGTACGAAGAGAAGGGCGGCGCGAGAAACGGGATCGCGTCCGTGCGGGACAATGCACCGCTGGATGAGCGCTACGAGCGGAAGCTTGCTCACAACGGCGAGCCGATGTTCAACCTGAAGGCTGCCAACCACCAGGTCATCGGCACGAGTGAAACGTACAGGAGCGTGCAGGGCCGCGAGAACGGCATCGCGGCCGTCAAGCGCGATGCGCCCGGTGCGGAAACCTTCGATCTCGCCTGATCGTCGCTTGCGCCGCGACGAACGCCGCTCGGCCGGCGTTGCGGCGCCCGTTTTGCCGGGTCGGGCAAAGCGCGGTATGGTGTGGTCCGCGCGGTGAATTCTCGCCGCCATTGAAGCCAACCGTAACCGAGTTCGCGTGACCGATTCCCCTGTTTTCCACTGGACCGACGCCGACGGCGCCGATCATGCCGTGCGCTGGCGCTCCGAAGCCGGTGTGCAACCGCCGAAGCGCGCGGTGCCCGCCGACGATCGCCTCACTGCCGACGCGGCGTACCGCCTTGCGTGCGAGGGCACCGCGCTCGTCTGGCAGGGTGATTTCCAGAATGCGCGCCAGCTCGTGCAGGCGATGGCGCGCCGTGTCGAGCGCAAGCCGAAGAAGGCGCAAGCCGCGGCCGGCGTCGACGCATTCAACCTGCATCGTCTCGCGCAGTCGCAGCGCGCCCGCACGCTCGGGATGCTGCTGATCCCGCTCGACGCCGACTACACGATCCCGCTGCGCCGCGCGCCCGACGTGCGAGCCGCATGCGAGGAGGCGTACGGCCCCGGCGGCGCGCCGTCGGTCGTGTCGCTACGTGAACTGCTCGGTCTCGTCGGCGCACACGAGTGGCGCAAGAAGGGCGTACCGATTCCGGCGCTCGGCGGTGCGCCGATTCACCCGCACTACGGCGTGTTCTCGCCGGTGCGCGGCGAATACGTCGAACTCGTCGCGCGCGCGCCGCTGCCGGCGAAGTCGCTTGCATTCGACATCGGCACCGGCACCGGCGTGCTGGCGGCCGTGCTTGCGTCGCGCGGCGTCGAGCGGGTCGTCGCGATCGATCAGGATCCGCGTGCGCTGGCCTGCGCGCGCGAGAACATCGCGCGGCTCGGTCATGCGAGCCAGGTCGACGTCGTCGAAGCCGACCTGTTTCCGGCCGGCCGTGCGCCGCTCGTCGTCTGCAACCCGCCGTGGGTGCCGGCCCGGCCGAGCGCGCCGATCGAATACGCGGTCTACGACCCCGACAGCCGGATGCTGCGCGGTTTCCTCGCGGGGCTCGCCGCGCATCTCGAGCCGGGCGGCGAAGGCTGGCTGATCCTGTCCGATTTCGCCGAGCATCTCGGCCTGCGGCCGCGCGATACGCTGATGCAATGGATCGACGAGGCGGGCCTCGTCGTGCTCGGCCGCGACGACATCCGCCCCGCGCATCCGAAGTCCATGGACGCCGACGATCCGCTGCACGCGGCGCGTCGCGCCGAGGTCACGTCGCTCTGGCGGCTCGGCGCGCGAGCCTGACCGCGTATTTTCGGTAAACTGTCGCCATTCCTCACGAATTCCCGCCGCCGGGCCGTGGTCGACCGACCGTGGCCCGGCGCCGCATCACGATGTCGAACAAAACCCACGAAATCCGCCCGGAGCAGTCCGTCGAGCTGCTGAAGGAACTGCACATCCTCACCCGCGACGGGAAGCTGAACCAGGATAGCCGCCGCAAGCTGAAGCAGGTCTATCACCTGTTCCAGTTCATCGAGCCGCTGCTCGCCGGCGTGCAGGCCGACAAAAGCAACGTGACGCTCGTCGATCACGGTGCCGGCAAGTCGTATCTCGGCTTCATCCTGTACGACCTGTTCTTCAAGCAGCAGCCGGGGCACGGCACGCCGGAATTCGCGTCGCACGTGTACGGGATCGAGACGCGCGAGGAGCTCGTCACGCGCTCGACCGAGCTGGCCGAGCGGCTCGGGTTCGGCGGCATGTCGTTCCTGAACCTGTCGGTCGCCGATTCGATCACGTCGCCGCAGCTGCCCGAAACCGTCGATGTCGTTACCGCGCTGCACGCGTGCGATACGGCGACCGACGACGCGATCCGCTTCGCGCTCGCGAAGCGCGCGCAGCATATCGTGCTCGTGCCGTGCTGCCAGGCGGAAGTCGCGGGCGTGCTGCGCAAGAACAAGGGCAAGTCGCTCGCGAATGCGCTGACCGAGGTGTGGCGGCATCCGCTGCATACGCGCGAATTCGGCAGCCAGATCACCAACGTGCTGCGCTGCCTGCAACTCGAGGCGCACGGCTACCAGGTCAGCGTGACCGAGCTGGTCGGCTGGGAGCATTCGATGAAGAACGAGCTGATCATCGCGCAGTACAAGAACCTGCCGCGCCGGCGGCCCGGCGAGCGGTTGAACGAGATCCTCGGGATGTTCGGCCTTGCCGAACTGAACGAGCGCTTCTTCGTGGCGGAAGCTGCGGCGGCAGGCGGCGAGGCCGTCGAGCCGGCCGCAGGCTGACGCGCAACCCGCGCGCCCGCGCGGAGCGTCAGACGTCGTCGCCCGGCCGGCGCATCCAATTGCGCCAGCCGTCGTGACCGAGGCGGCGCAGCGTTTCCTGATTCTTTTCGTAGATCGCGGACGCATCGGGAAACGCGTCGACCGCGCGCGCGATGCTGTCTTCGCGCAGCAGGTGCAGGATCGGGTACGGCGCGCGGTTCGTATAGTTCTCGATGTCGTCGGGCTCGGTGCCTTCGAACCGGTATTGCGGATGGAAGCTCGCGATCTGCAGCACGCCGTCGAGCCGCAGTTGCTGCACGAGCCGCTCGGCAAAGAACAGCGCATCGTTGTAATCGACGAAATCGGCGAACGCATGCGGGAAGATCACGAGCGTCGTGTCGATCTGCTGCGGATCCGCCGCATCGAGCGCGCGCAGCTCGGTTTCGAGTTCGGCGAGCGCGTCTTCCAGCGTCGTCGCGTCGCTGATCGCGTAGCGCACCTGTTCCTTCACATAGACGCTTTTCGCGAACGGGCACAGATTGAGCCCGATGACCGCGCGCGCGAGCCAGTGCCGGGTGGCGGCGAGGATGTCGTCGTGCGATTCGGGGCGAGTATCGGTCATCGTGAAACCAGTCGGGCGGAAGAGCGGCGAGGGCCGCATTGTAGCGGGCCCGCCGCGCTCGGGCGCATGCGCCCCGTCAAGCGCAGGCGGCTTCGATCAACTGCGTGACGAGCGCGGGCGCGGTGCCGATTGGCGTCTCGCCGTGCCGGTAGGTCTGGCTCGCCGCGTAGATGCCTTCGATCACCAGTGCAAGCGCGTCGGCCAGCGCCTTCGGTTGCCGCGCGCCGGCGCCTTCGCACAGCGCGACGAGCCGCTTCATCAGCTGTTCCTTGTTCTGCGCGACGCGCTCGCGCGCCGGGTGCGACGCATCCGGGAATTCCGCGGCGACATTGACGAACGGGCAGCCGCGATAGTCCTTCTGCGTCGCGCGCTCGGCGAGATCGACGAAATACTGGATCAACTGCGCCTTCGGCTGGCCCGGGTGCTTCGCGGCGCTCGTGTCGAGGCGCTCGAAGAAGCACGCATCCATCCGCTCCAGATACGCGAGGATCAGCTCGTCCTTCGACGAGAACTGGCGGTACAGGCTCATCTTGTTGACGCCCGCGCGTTCCACGACGGCCTCGACGCCGACCGTGCGAACTCCTTCCTTGTAAAACAGCTCCTCGGCGGCGCGCAGCAGGTGCTCCTGCGCGGTGGCGCCGTCGATCGGCCGGCGCGTGCGGCGCGCCAGCGGCTTGGCGATCTCGATGCCCGACATGATGACCCTCGGCTGCGTAGTGAATTGCTTGACATGTTACCGACTGGTAACTACGATCGCAACACACTTGTGACCGGTCGGTAACAATCGCGGCCGGATCAACAGACAAATGCCAAGCGTCGGCCCGGGTCAGCCGATGTTGAAATGTGCGGCGGAGGTGGCCTGGTTGGGGCGGAGCGGGTGCGATGGCGCCGGAACCGCCAACTGGAGAACGCGAAGATGAACTGGGCAGTGACAAGAATCGGCGGGCGCTTTCACTACGGATGGCTCGCGGCGGCGGTGGTATTCCTGATCCTGTTGGCGGCAGCCGGCACGCGCGCGACGCCGAGCGTGCTGATGGTGCCGCTCGAGCGCGAGCTCGGCTGGAGCCGGGCGGCGATTTCGCTGGCGATCTCGGTGAATATTGCGCTGTACGGCCTGACGGGCCCGTTCGCGGCCGCCGCGATGCAACGCTTCGGGCTGCGACCGACGATCCTCACGGCGCTCGTGACGATGAGCGTGGGCGTCGCGCTGTCGTCGATGATGACGCAGAGCTGGCAGATGGTCCTGATCTGGGGCCTGATGGTCGGCTGCTCGACGGGCGTCGTCGCGCTGACGCTGTCCGCGACCTTCGTCACGCGCTGGTTTCATGCGCGGCGCGGTCTGGTGATGGGGATCCTGACCGCGAGCACGGCCACCGGCCAGCTCGTGTTCCTGCCGATGCTCGCGGCGATCGCGCAGCACCACGGCTGGCGGCCGGTCGTGCTGGTTGTCGCGGTGGCGGCCGCGATCGTGATTCCGCTCGTCGCCTTCCTGCTGCCCGAACGGCCGGCCGACGTGCAGCTGCGCCCGTACGGCGAACCGGCCGATGCGCCGGCCGCGCCCGACGCGTCGAAGGAGAACCCGCTCGCGGTCGCGTTCCGCACGCTGCTGATGGCGAGCCGTTCGCGCGACTTCTGGCTGCTGTTCTTCAGCTTCTTCATCTGCGGCGCGAGCACCAACGGCTATGTCGGCACGCACCTGATCGCGATGTGCAGCGACTACGGCATGACCGAAGTGCAGGGCGCGTCGCTGCTCGCGGCGATGGGCGTGTTCGACCTGTTCGGCACGACGCTGTCGGGCTGGTTGTCCGACCGCTACGACAACCGCGTGCTGCTGTTCTGGTACTACGGGCTGCGCGGGCTGTCGCTGATCTACCTGCCGCATGCGTTCGGGATCGATTTCTTCGGGCTGCCGCTGTTCGCGATGTTCTACGGGCTCGACTGGATCGCAACCGTGCCGCCGACCGTGCGGCTCGCAACCGACGTGTTCGGCAAGGCCGCGGCGCCGGTCGTGTTCGGCTGGATCGTCGCCGGCCACCAGCTTGGCGCGGCGTTCGCGGCGCTCGGCGCCGGGCTGCTGCGCGCGAGCCTCGGCACCTACACGATCGCGTCGATGATCTCGGGCGGGCTGTGCATCGTCGGCGCGCTGATCGTGCTGCGGATCAACCGCGGCCCGTCGCGCGCGGCCGCGCAGGCGGCCTGATCGCGGTGAACGCGGCTGGCCGCGCAGCCTGCGGCCGGCCAATGCAGGTACGGAGATTTGCATAGCGCGGGAGGATCGGGCGCGCAGCCGCTCAAGCGGGTATGCTTGCGGTTTGCCGGGCGTTCGCGCCCCTTCATCGATTTCAGCGAGGAACCGCATGTCCGTCAAACCTGCTCCCACCACTGTTTCGATTCACGATCTGATCGCTGGCCGCTGGAGCCCGCGCGCCTATTCGGACGAGCCCGTCAGCGCCGGCGATCTGCACGCAGTGCTCGAAGCCGCGCGCTGGGCCCCGTCCGCGTACAACGCGCAGCCGTGGCGTTTCGTCGTATTCGATCGAGCGCAGGACGAAGACGCGTTCAAGCGCGCGTTCGCGACGCTGGTGCCGTTCAACCAGGGCTGGAATGCGCCGGCGCCCGTGCTGATCGCCGTGACCGCGCACACGCTGACGCCGAAGGGCGAGCCGGCGCCGACTGCGTCGTACGACGCGGGCGCCGCCGCGATGTCGCTGGTGCTGCAGGCGCACGCGCTCGGCCTCGCCGCACACCAGATGAGCGGTTTCGACGCGAAGGCGTTTCGCGACGCGTTCGCGATTCCGGCCGACGTCGCGATCCTGTCGATCATCTCGCTCGGCCACTACGGCAACGTCGACAAGCTCGACCCCGTGCTGCGCGATCGCGAAAAGGCGCCGCGTACGCGCCATGCGATCGGCGAAGTCGTTTATGCAGGCGCGTGGAAGAAGAGTTTCGACGCGGCAGCCTGACCGCGCGAGCGGGCGGGCTGCATCGTGCATCCCGTTCGCGCGTGTGCCCGGCGCGGTGCACCGCGCCGTTGCCATCGGTGCCCGTTGAGCGGTACCGGTGGCCAGCCCCGGTTGTGATCCCGCGGGCTTCATGTTAAAAAGCCCGTCCTTTCCGTTTTCGCGCCGGCCCTGCTGCGGCAATTTCCCATGACTTACTGCGCGATCGATTTCGGCACGTCCAATTCCGCCGTAGCGCTGCCCGACGGCGACGGCATGCGCCTCGCGCCCGTCGAGGGCGACCACCTGACGCTGCCCACCGCGATTTTCTTCAACAACGACGAAGAAACGGTCGAATACGGCCGCGCGGCGCTGGCTTCCTATATCGACGGTTTCGACGGCCGGCTGATGCGCTCGATGAAGAGCATCCTTGGCTCGCCGCTCGCGGAAACGACGACCGATCTCGGCGACGGCAGCGCGATCGCGTACACCGAAATCATCGCGCGCTTCCTGACACACCTGAAGCGCAAGGCCGAAGCGCGCGCGGGCGCGCCGATCGGCCGCGCGGTGCTCGGACGTCCGGTGTTCTTCGTCGACGACGATCCCCGCGCGGACCGCCTTGCGCAGGATCAGCTCGAGGCGGCCGCGCAATCGGTCGGCTTCGCGGACGTGCACTTTCAGTACGAACCGATCGCCGCCGCATTCGACTACGAATCGCGCCAGCAGGCCGAGCGTCTCGTGCTCGTCGCCGACATCGGCGGCGGTACGTCCGACTTCTCGCTGGTGCGCGTCGGGCCCGAGCGGATGGCGCGGCTCGAGCGCAAGGACGATGTGCTCGCGCACCACGGCGTGCACGTCGCGGGTACCGACTACGATCGGCGTGTCGAGCTGGCGGCGATCCTGCCCGCATTCGGCTACCGTTCGCTCGACCCGGAAGGGCGCGAGCTGCCGAACAAGATCTACTTCGATCTCGCGACCTGGCACCTGATCAACACGGTCTACACGCCGAAGCGGATCGGCGAGCTGACGCTGATGAAGCACCTGTACCAGGACGTGCGGCAGTACGACCGGCTCACGAGCGTGGTCGAGCAGCGTCTCGGGCACGGGCTGATGGCGCGTGCGGAAGAGGCGAAGATCGGCGTTGCGGCGGGCGGGGAGACGATGATCAACCTGAACGACGTGGAAGAAGACCTGCTGATCGCGTTCGACGCCGATCGCCTCGTCGATGCGAGCCGCGACGACACTTCACGCATCGTCGACGCCGCGCGCGAGACGGTGCGGCTCGCGGGCATCGCGCCGCGCGATGTCGGCGCGCTGTATTTCACCGGCGGTTCGACCGGGCTCGCGTTCCTGTCGGGTGCGCTTGCGGGCGCGTTCCCGGATGCGCAGCCGGTGTTCGGCGACCGCCTCGCGAGTGTCGCGACAGGCCTCGGCATTCACGCGCAGCGATTATTCGGTTGAATGCGAGCGGCTGAAAGGCCGCCATGCCGGACAACCGGCGCACAAAAACAAAAAGCCCCGCCGAAGCGGGGCTTTTTTTCACGAATTATCGCGCCAAGCTTAGACCGGACGGATGTTCGCAGCTTGCAGACCCTTCGGGCCCGTCTTCACTTCGAATTCAACCTTCTGGTTTTCTTGCAGCGTCTTGAAGCCTTCGACGCGGATTTCCGAGAAGTGCGCGAACAGATCGTCGCCGCCGCCTTCCGGGGTGATGAAGCCGAAGCCCTTTGCGTCATTGAACCACTTGACGGTACCGGTTGCCATGTTACTTGTTCCTAAAAAGATAAAACGGGGCCGAAGCCCATGGGGTGCGGAAAATCAAGGAAGGGGTAATAGGACCAACCGGAGTACCGTTGATGGGCGAACTACGAAAGAACCAATTCACTCGCCACTTGAAATCCTGCGAAGTCCTTTATACGGCTAATCGCTCTTATGGTCAACCGTATTCCCATGCACTCAGGGTTATTGCGTAGATCAGGTTTACAAAGCTTGCAAGCGATGCGAATTTTTTGTAGGGGCCGAACGATTTTGGCGGCACGTTTGAGGTGCAACCGTTAAACTACGCGCCGCGTGGACGGGTTGCCCTGATCGGGTGGCGCGTCCCCCCAAGAATGCGTGCGCGGTGCTGTCCGAGCCGATCCCGGACCGCAGGCCGACCATGCTTTTTGAGACACAGGAGAGGATGTGAAGAGTTCTATTCAACGGAACATCGGCCCGTTTGCATTGATGCTGACGGGGCTGGGTTCGATTATCGGCTCGGGCTGGCTGTTCGGCGCCTGGAAAGCCGCGAAGATCGCCGGTCCGGCGGCGATCTGCGCATGGATCATCGGCGCGGTCGTGATTCTCGCGATTGCATTGACGTACGCCGAACTGGGCGCGATGTTCCCCGAGTCGGGCGGCATGGTGCGCTATGCGCGCTACTCGCACGGTTCGCTGGTCGGTTTCATCAGCGCGTGGGCCAACTGGATCGCGATCGTTTCCGTGATCCCGATCGAGGCTGAAGCGTCGATCCAGTACATGAGCACGTGGCCGTATCCGTGGGCGCATGCGCTGTTCGTGAACGGCGAGTTGACCACACCTGGCTTGCTGCTGTCGGCCGTGCTGGTCGTCATCTACTTCCTGCTGAACTACTGGGGCGTGAAGGCCTTTGCGCGCGCGAACACCGCGATCACGATCTTCAAGTTCCTGATCCCGGGCGCCACGATCCTCGGCCTGATGCTGACGAGCTTCCATTCGGAAAACCTCGGCACCGCATCGAATGCGAGCTTCGCGCCGTACGGCTGGTCGGCCGTGCTGACCGCGGTTGCGACGAGCGGCATCGTGTTCGCGTTCAACGGCTTCCAGAGTCCCGTGAACCTGGCCGGCGAAGCGCGCAATCCGTCGCGCAGCGTGCCGTTCGCGGTGATCACGTCGATCCTGATCGCGCTGGTGATCTACGTGCTGCTGCAGATGGCGTACATCGGCTCGGTGAATCCGGCTGACGTCGCGAAGGGCTGGGCGCACTTCAACTTCTCGTCGCCGTTCGCGGAACTCGCGATCGCACTGAACCTGAACTGGCTCGCGATCCTGCTGTACGTCGACGCGTTCATCAGCCCGAGCGGCACCGGCACGACCTACATGGCGACCACCACGCGGATGATCTACGCGATGGAGCGCAACAACACGATGCCGAAGATGTTCGGCAACGTGCACCCGATCTACGGTGTGCCGCGCCAGGCGATGTGGTTCAACCTGCTCGTGTCGTTCATCTTCCTGTTCTTCTTCCGTGGCTGGAGCTCGCTCGCGGCGGTGATCTCGGTCGCAACGGTGATTTCGTACCTGACCGGCCCGATCAGCCTGATGGCGCTGCGCCGCGCGGCGACCGACATCGAGCGTCCGCTGTCGATTCCGCTGATGAAGCTGATCGCACCGTTCGCGTTCGTATGCGCGTCGCTGATCCTGTACTGGGCGAAGTGGCCGCTGACGGGCGAAATTATCCTGCTGATGATCGTCGCGCTGCCGGTGTACTTCTTCTTCCAGGCGAAGTCGGGCTGGAGCGGCTGGGGTGCCGACCTGAAGGCTGCATGGTGGCTGGTCGCGTACCTGCCGACGATGGCCGTGCTGTCGCTGATCGGCAGCAAGGAGTTCGGCGGCCACGGCGTGCTGCCGTACGGCTGGGACATGCTGGTCGTCGCGGCAATCGCGCTGGTGTTCTACTTCTGGGGCGTGAATACCGGCTACCGGACCAAGTATCTCGACGAGCGTGAATCGCACGACGAGATCCTCGAAGGGATCGGTGCCTGACGCCTGACCTGTCGCCGGATTCGGCGGCGGCAGGGCGCAGCGAAAAAAGCCCGTCCGAGCGATGCTCGGGCGGGCTTTTTGTTTGCGTCGACGATTGCGGCGCGGCTCAGGCGCCGGCGCTGGCGCTGGCGAACACGTAGTTCGTCATCGCGAGCACGCGCTGGTAGGTGCCGAGCGACTGGATGCCGAGCTGGTAATCGTCGTCCGCCGCGCCGAGCGCCGTGAAGACCGGCAGCAGATGCTCGTCGGTCGGATGCATCAGCGCTGCGTGCGGCGCCTGCCGGCGGTAGTCGAGCAGCGCGTCGACATCGCGCGCGGCGAGCTTCGTCTCGAACCAGTCGGTGAATTCCGCGACGCGCGGGTCCGCATCTTCGGGCGCCGCGCCGAAATCGGCTGCGCGCAGGTTGTGCGTGATCTGGCCCGAGCCGATCACCATCACGCCTTCATCACGCAGCGGCCGCAGCGCGCGGCCGAGTACGAAGTGGTGCGCCGCATCCGCGCGCGGCTGGATCGACAGCTGCGCGACGGGGACGTCGGCCTCCGGGAACATCAGCAGCATCGGCACCCACGCGCCGTGGTCAAGGCCGTGCTCGGTCGTCGCGGTTGCGATGCCGGCCGCGTTCAGCAGCGTGACCGCGCGTTCGGCGACGTCGGGCGCGCCCGGTGCCGGATAGCGGATGTCGTACAGCGCCTGCGGGAAACCGTAGAAATCGTGGATCGTTTCCGGATGCGCGGCGACGCTCGCGACCGGCCGTTGCGTGCCCCAGTGCGCGGACAGCATCAGCACCGCGCGCGGGCGCGGCAATTGGGCGCCGAGGTGCGTGAACGCACCGGACGGCAGCGTCGGGTCGATCGGCAGCGTCGGAGCGCCGTGGGACAGGTACAGCGAAGGCAAGCGGTTCATGGTGGTGGCCTGCGAAAAGGGTTTGCCTGAGACTATAGGCGCGCACCGTGAATTGATAAATTCGCGTTTCGGAATTTGATTGACGCTTGTTTGTTGATAATCGGCGCAACGCAATGCGCGGCGACGCGGTTAATCGTCAATACGCGTACGATCGAATGAATTTTCGTGGAAATCGCAGAAGATGCGCGAAGAAGGGTGCGGTCGCAGCGCTTACTGCGCGTGCCGGATGCCGGCCCAGGGTGTCGTCTGCGGCGCGCTGAGCGCGAACAGGTCGAGCACGCGCGTGACGGTCTGGTCGACGAGTTCCTCGATCGTCTTCGGCATCGCGTAGAACGCGGGCAGCGGCGGAAAGACGATGCCGCCCATCTCGGTGACGGCGGTCATGTTGCGCAGATGCGCGAGGTTGAACGGCGTTTCGCGCACCATCAGCACGAGACGACGGCGTTCCTTGAGCGTGACGTCGGCCGCGCGCGTGATCAGGTTGTCGGACAGCCCGTGCGCGACGCTCGCGAGCGTCTTCATCGAGCACGGCGCAATCACCATCCCGTCGGTCGCGAACGAACCCGACGCAATCGTCGCGCCGACGTCGCGCACCGAGTGCACGACGTCCGCACGGCTTTCGACATCGGCTTTCGGCAGCCTCAGTTCATGCTGGATGTTGAGCCAGCCGGCGTTCGAAATCAGCAGGTGCGTTTCGACGCCGCCCGCGGCGCGCAGCAGGTCGAGCAGCCGGACGCCGTAGATCGCGCCGGTGGCGCCGGTGATCGCGACGATCAGCCGGCGTGGCGGCGCGCTGGGAGATGCCATCGAAAGGGGGGCGGGTGCCGCGTGTTAAGCGGCGGCGAACAGTTGCTGCAGTTCGCCCGACTGGTACATCTCCATCATGATGTCCGAGCCGCCGATGAATTCGCCCTTCACGTAGAGCTGCGGGATGGTCGGCCAGTTCGAGAATGACTTGATGCCCTGGCGGATTTCGTCGTCTTCAAGCACGTTGACCGTCTTGAACTGGTCGACGCCGCAGGCTTTCAGCACCTGCACGGCGCGGCCGGAGAAGCCGCACATCGGGAATTGCGCGTTGCCCTTCATGAAGAGCACGACCTGGTTTTCGTCGACGATTTGCTTGATACGTTGTTGGGTGTCCATGACTGACCTTGCGTTTGCGGGGCGTTAGATCGAAATGATAGCGGATTTCAACCGGACGGGCCGGGCATCAGCCCGGCCGCCGGCCGCCGGTCGTGCGTTCGATCGCGGCGAGATCGGCGAGCGATTCGACCGCGACGAAGCCGTGCGAGGCGAGGATCGTGCGGACGGCTTCGGCCTGATCGTAGCCGTGCTCGATCCAGAGCGTGCCGCCCGGTTTCAGACGGGTGCCGGCGCCCGCGACGATCGTGCGGATCGCGCTGAGGCCGTCGGCATCGTCGGTGAGTGCGCCGCGCGGCTCGAAACGCAGGTCGCCCTGCGCGAGGTGCGGGTCGTGCTGCGCGATGTATGGCGGGTTGCTGACGATCGTATCGAACACGAGCGCCGGATCGAGCGCCGCGTACCAGTCGCTCTGCAGCCACTGCGGCGGGCCGCCGGGGCGACGTGCGTCGAGCAGCTTGTCCGCGTTGCGTTGCGCGACCGCGAGCGCGGCCGGCGAACGGTCGAGCGCCCACACGCGCGCATCGGGACGCTCGGCGGCGATCGACACGGCGATCGCGCCGCTGCCGGTGCCGAGATCGAGCACGGCCGGATGCGGCAGTCCGTCGATCGCATCGAGCGCGGCTTCGACGAGCAGTTCGGTTTCGGGGCGCGGGATCAGCACGTCGGGCGTCACGTCGAACGGGCGGCCGAAGAACTCGCGCATCCCGACCAGTTGCGCGACGGGCTCGCCGGCGACGCGGCGCGCTTCGAGCGCGCGGTAGCGTTCGACCGCGGCCGCATCGAGCGGCGCGTCGCCGCGCGTGATCAGCTGCGTGCGGGTCCAGCCGAGCGCGTGCGCAAGCAGTACGCGCGCATCGACCGCGTCGAGCGGTGACGAGCGCAGCAGTTCGTCGGCGGTGGTGTCGGGCATCGCGGCCTCAGTCGGCTTCGCCGAGCGACGCAAGCAGCTCGGCCTGGTGCTCGGTGACGAGCACGCCGATCAGTTCGTCAAGATCGCCGTCCATGATCGCCTCGAGCCGGTACAGCGTCAGGTTGATCCGGTGGTCGGTCATCCGGCCTTGCGGGAAGTTGTACGTGCGAATCCGTTCGGAACGGTCGCCGGAGCCGATCAGGCTCTTGCGCGTCGCGGCTTCCTTCGCGTGCTGCTCGTGATACTGCTTGTCCTTGATGCGCGCGGCGAGCACCTTCAGCGCGCGATCCTTGTTCTTGTGCTGCGAACGGTCGTCCTGGCATTCGACGACGATCCCCGTCGGGATGTGCGTGACGCGCACCGCCGAGTCGGTCTTGTTGATGTGCTGGCCGCCCGCGCCGGATGCGCGGAACGTGTCGATCCGCAGGTCGGCCGGATTGATCTCGACTTCGCCGATCTCGTCGGCTTCCGGCATCACCGCGACCGTGCACGCGGACGTATGGATGCGCCCCTGCGTCTCGGTCGCCGGCACGCGCTGCACGCGATGGCCGCCCGATTCGAACTTCAGGCGCGAATACGCGCCCTGGCCCGCGATCCGCACGATCACTTCCTTGTAGCCGCCGAGATCCGACGCGCTCTCCGACATCATTTCGACCTGCCAGCGCTGGCGTTCCGCGAAGCGCAGGTACATGCGCAGCAGGTCGCCCGCGAACAGCGCCGATTCGTCGCCGCCCGCGCCCGCACGGATTTCGACGAAGATGTTGCGGTCGTCGTTCGGATCCTTCGGCAGCAGCATCTTCTGCAGCTCGGTCTCGAGGCGCGCCATGCCGTCGCGCGCGTTGCGGATTTCGTCTTCCGCGAAGTCGCGCATCGACGGATCGGCGAGCAACTCCTGCGCGGCCGCCTCGTCATTGCGCGACTGGCGCCACAGCGCGTATTGCTCGACGACCGGGCCGAGTTCCGCATGTTCGCGCGTCAGTTTGCGGTACTGGTCGAGGTCGGCCGTGACGTTTTCGCGGCTCAGCAGATCGTTCAGTTCGGCCAGCCGTGTGGACAGCTGGTCGAGCTTGCGTTGCATGCTCGTCTTCATGGTGTGGAGCGGCGCTCCCGGGCAAGGGGTATTCGGAAAGGATAGGCCGGCTCGCGGCCGGCGGCAGGGGGACCGGCCGGCGCTAGTGGCCGGACTGGTCGTTCGAGCGCGGCGCGTGCTGGTAGAAGCCGCGCATCAGGTCGATCAGCGAATCGCGATCGGCGCCGTTCACGCGGTTGAGCGCGCTGGTCGGGCCGTGGATCAGCTTGTTGGTCAGCGCCTGCGACAACGCTTCGAGTACGGCGGCCGGATCGTCGCCGCGTGCGAGCAGCTTCTGCGCCTTGTCGACTTCGGCGCGGCGCAGTGCGTCGGCCTGCGTATGCATGTGACGAATCACCGGCACGACGCTGCGCGTGTCGAGCCATTGCATGAAATTCTGCACGCGCGTCTCGATGATCGCTTCGGCCTGTGCGACCGCGGCCTGGCGCGACGCGTTGCCTTCGCGCACGATCGCACCGAGATCGTCGACGGTGTACAGGAACACGTCCTTCAGCTTGCCGACTTCGGGCTCGATGTCGCGCGGCACCGCGAGGTCGACCATGAAGATCGGGCGATGGCGGCGTGCCTTCACCGCGCGCTCCACTGCACCGAGGCCGATGATCGGCAGCGTCGACGCCGTGCACGACACGATGATGTCGAATTCGTGCATGCGGGTCGGCAGGTCGGCCAGCGGCATCGCGCGGCCGTTGAAGCGTTCGGCGAGCCGCTGGCCGCGTTCGGCCGTGCGGTTCGCGACGACGAGTTCGCGCGGGCCTTGCGCGGCGAAGTGCGTCGCGCACAGCTCGATCATTTCGCCGGCACCGATGAACAGTACGCGCTGATCCGATACCTTTTCGAAGATCCGCTGCGCGAGGCGCACCGCGGCGGCGGCCATCGACACCGACTGCGTGCCGATTTCGGTCGTGCCGCGCACTTCCTTCGCGACCGCGAACGTCCGCTGGAACAGCTGGTTCAGGTAGGTGCCGAGCGCGCCGGCTTCCGTCGCGGTGCGAACGGCGTCCTTCATCTGGCCCAGAATCTGGGTTTCGCCCAGCACCATCGAATCGAGGCCGGACGCGACGCGGAATGCGTGCCGGACCGCTTCGGACTGCGGCAGCGCGTACACGTGCGGGGCGAGTTCGTCGACCGGAATCCGGTGATACTCCGACAGCCAGCGGACCGCGCCTTCGCGTGCCGCGCGATCGTCGGTCACGCAATACAGTTCGGTGCGGTTGCAGGTGGAAAGAATCGCCGCTTCGGGCGTATTGGGCGCCTGGGGGCCGAGAAACACGTTCTTGAACGTGACGAGAGCCGGCTTGATCTGCTCGAGCGGAAACGCCACGCGTTCGCGCAGGGCGACAGGCGCAGTGTGGTGATTGATTCCGATCGTGAGGAGTTGCATATCGAGGGCTATCGTTTAGCCCCATATTATAGCGTTTCAGCGATTTCCTCACTCGCCGCATACCGGGCATCAGCGTGGCGGGGCCGCGAATTTGGGGGCTCGATCGGCACGCGGTCGAGCTGATAGCCGAAGCCGTAAAGCGGCAGCAGCCGGTAGCCGCGCTCCGGAAGCAGCCGCAATTTGCTGCGCAGCCGGGACGCGTGCGTATCGAGCGTGCGCGACTTCATGTCGCGGCGGCGCCCCCACACCGTTTCGAGGATATGGGCGCGCGACACCGGCCGCGACAGGTTGGTGAACAGCAGTTGGGCGAAACGGAATTCCTTGGGCGTCAGTGAAACGATTGCGTCGCCGAAGCGCACGAGATCGTGCGTGGCGTCGAATGCATATTCCCCATACATTTCGCGCGAGCGGGTGGGTGGCCGGCGTACGCCGGCGCGACGGCTCAGCGCGTTGACGCGCGCAAGCAGCTCGGGGCCGCTCACGGGCCGCACGAGGCAATCGTCGGCGCCCGCGTGCAGGCACGAGACGATTTCGCTTTCGCGCGGCGACTGCATCATGGCGATGGCCGGCAAACCGGGCAGGACCGCCTGCGCGCGCGGAATGACCTCCTGGGCCGGCTGGTCGCCGGCCCAGTGGCCGGTGATCAGCATGTCGCAGGTGTTGTCGGCGGCGAGCCACGCGAAGAATGCGGCGCTGGACGTAAACGCGTGGCACACGTGACCGCCCGCGAAGAGCAGGCGGTTCAGGAGTGCGGTATGACGCGACTCCGGATCGATCAGAGCGATTCGCATGAGGATTTCTTCAGTACGGCAGCAGGTGCGCGCTTGCCATAACGTCGAGTCGGCCCCTACACTCGAACGTTCGCGGCACCCGGCTGGTCCCGGGTTCGATGGATGAATCGATGCTAGCCGCTGGTAACGTTCACGCCTATGGGACGAATCCGAATTTATAGAAGGCGTCGAATGAACTGGTTTGGAATCCTTGTCCTGGGAGCGGCCGTCGGGCTGTTCGGCCGCTGGCTGCATCCGTTGCGGCGCACGAGTCGGCCGGCGTGGTGGATCGCGGTGCTCGCCGGCATCGTGGGTGCGGCTGCCGCCCGCATGGCCGGCAATCTCTCGGGACTGTTTTACGATGGCGAGACGCTCGAATGGCCGGTCTGCACCGGCGTCGCGTTCCTTGCCGTAGCCGTGACGGTCGCGCTGTCGGCCCGTCGCTGAATGCTCTCAGGTGAAATCATGAATGCCCGTCTTCCCGAAGTCTCGCCGGTGCCGGCCCGCCTTGCGCTGTTGCGCGGCGCCATGGCCCGCGAGGACCTGGCCGCCTATCTCGTGCCGTCTGCCGATCCCCATCTGTCCGAGTACCTGCCCGAGCGCTGGCAGGCGCGCCGCTGGCTGTCCGGCTTCACGGGCTCGGTCGGTACGCTGGTCGTGACCGCGGATTTCGCGGGGCTGTGGGTCGACAGCCGCTACTGGGTGCAGGCCGACGCCGAGCTGGCCGGCACGGGCGTGCAGCTGATGAAGATGACGGGCGGGCAGCAGAGCGCGCCGCACGTCGACTGGCTGGCGCAGAACGTGCCGGCCGGCATGACGGTCGGCGTCGACGGTGCGGTGCTTGGCGTCGCGGCCGCGCGCGGGCTGACGGCCGCGCTGAGCGCGCGCGGCATCGCGCTGCGCACCGATCTCGACCTGCTCGACGCGATCTGGCCCGAGCGGCCCGGTCTGCCCGGCGACGCGGTGTTCGAGCACGCGGCGCCGCAGGCCGACACGACGCGCGCGAGCAAGCTGGCCGAAGTGCGCCGCGCGATGCACGCGCAGGGCGCGCAGTGGCATTTCGTGTCGACGCTCGACGATCTCGCCTGGTTGTTCAACCTGCGTGGTGCCGACGTCAACTTCAATCCCGTGTTCGTTGCGCACGCAATGATCGGCGCCGATCGCGCGACGCTGTTCGTCGCCGACGGCAAGGTGTCGCCGGCGCTGGCCGCGTCGCTCGCGCAGGACGGCGTCGACGTCCGTGCATACGACGCCGCGCGCGCGTCGCTCGCGGCGTTGCCCGATGGCGCGACGCTGCTGGTCGACCCGCGCCGCGTGACATTCGGCACGCTCGAAGCAGTGCCGGCCGGCGTGAAGCTCGTCGAGGCCGTGAATCCCTCGACGTTCGCGAAGTCGCGCAAGACGTCCGCCGAGATCGAGCACGTGCGCGTGACGATGGAGCACGACGGCGCCGCGCTCGCGGAATTCTTCGCGTGGTTCGAACAGGCCGTGAACCGCGAGACGATCAGCGAGCTGACGATCGAGGAGAAGCTCACGGCCGCACGCGCACGGCGCCCCGGCTACGTGTCCGCCAGCTTCGCGACGATCGCCGGCTTCAACGCGAACGGCGCGATGCCGCACTACCACGCGACGCCCGAGTCGCACGCGACGATCGCCGGCGACGGTCTGCTGCTGATCGATTCGGGCGGCCAGTACATGACGGGCACGACCGACATCACGCGCGTCGTGCCGGTCGGCACCGTCAGCGACCTTCAGCGGCGTGATTTCACGATCGTGCTGAAATCGATGATGGCGCTGTCGCGCGCACGTTTCCCGCGCGGCATCCGCTCGCCGATGCTCGACGCGATCGCGCGCGCGCCGATGTGGGCGGCCGGGCTCGACTATGGGCACGGCACGGGGCATGGCGTCGGCTACTTCCTGAACGTGCACGAAGGCCCGCAGGTCATCTCGCACTACGCGCCGGCCGAGCCGCACACGGCGATGGAAGAAGGCATGATCACGTCGATCGAGCCGGGCGTGTACCGACCCGGCCAGTGGGGTATCCGGATCGAGAACCTGGTCGTGAACCGCGCGGCCGGGAAGACGGAATTCGGCGATTTCCTCGCGTTCGAGACGCTGACGCTGTGCCCGATCGACACGCGCTGCGTGCTGATCGAGATGCTGCACGACGAAGAGCGCGCGTGGCTGAACACGTATCACGCGACGGTGCGCGAGCGCGTCGGCCGGCACCTGAGCGGCGATGCGAAGGCATGGCTCGACGCGCGCACGCAGCCGATCTGACGCAACACCATGCGATAACGGCCGGACAACGGCCGAACGACAAAACCGAGGGCAAGCAATGGCGGACACTGCAGTGATCGTGATCGACATGCAGCGCGGGCTGGTGGAGCGGGCGCAGCCCGCTTACCGGCTCGACGACGTCGTGTCGGGCATCAACCGGTTGACGGCGGCGGCGCGCGCGGCAAACGCGCCCGTCTGCTTCGTGCAGCAAGACGGCGATGCGGACGACGATGTCGTGCCAGGCACGCCGGGCTGGGAGCTGCATGCGGGGCTGGTCGTCGGCAGCGACGACTGGCGCGTGCGCAAGCAGATGAGCGATTCGTTCCACGACACGCCGCTCGCGGCGCAGCTCGACCGCCATGGCATCCGGTCGGTGCTGATCTGCGGCTACGCGACCGAGTTCTGCGTCGATTCGGCCGCGCGCCGTGCCGCGCTGCTCGGCTACCGGACGACCGTCGTGTCCGACCTGCACACGACGAACGAGCGCGCGCACCTGTCGGCCGCGCAGATCGTCGCGCATCACCACTTCATCTGGGCAAACAATTCGCTGTCGGGCAACGCGGTCACGCCGCGTCCGCTCGCCGACGTGCTGACAACGGAGTTCGCATGACGATCAAGGCCGTGGTGTTCGATTTCGGCGGCGTGCTGATCGACTGGAGCCCCGAGTACCTTTACAGGGAGCTGATTCCCGACGACGCGGAGCGCCGCTGGTTCTTCACGCATGTGTGCGCGATGGACTGGGTGGTTCGCCAGGACGGCGGGCAGACGATCGAGGAAGGCACGGCCGAACTCGTCGCGAAGTTTCCGGAGCACGAGGCGCTGATCCGTGCGTTCTATGCGCGCTGGCACGAGATGATCGGCGGCGTGCTCGATGAAGGCGCCGCGCTCGTCGACCGGCTCGACGCGCAGGGGATGCCGCTGTTCGGGCTGACGAACTGGTCCGCGGAGACGTTTCCGTATGCGTGGGACAACTTCCCGATCCTGCGGCGTTTCAAGGACATCGTCGTGTCGGGCCGTGTGAAGCTCGTGAAACCCGATCCGGCGATCTACCGCGAGATGCACGCACGAATCGAGCCGCACCTGCCGGGCATCACGCCGCACGAACTCGTGTTCATCGACGACAACGCGAAGAACGCCGCGGCCGCGACCGCGCTCGGCTGGCACGGCATTCATCACACGAGCGCGGCGACGACCGAGGCGCGGCTGCGCGAACTGGGCGCGCTCGCGTAAGCGGTGGGCGAAGGCTCGGGCGAATGAAAAAAGCGGGCCATCGGCCCGCTTTTTCTTTGTCCCGCTCCGGAAGCGAGCCCCTTCGGCATCCGGCCCCGCGTTGCCGCAGTGCCGGGTGCCCGGGCCGCGCCGGTCAGCGGCTGATCGGCTTGTAGCGCAGACGCTTCGGCTTCGCGGCTTCCTCGCCGAGGCGCGCACGCTTGTCGGCTTCGTACTCCTGGTAGTTGCCGTCGAAGAACGTGACCTGCGAATCGCCTTCGAACGCGAGGATGTGCGTCGCGATCCGGTCGAGGAACCAGCGATCGTGCGAGATTACCATCACCGAGCCCGCGAATTCGAGCAGCGCATCTTCCAGCGCGCGCAGCGTTTCGACGTCGAGGTCGTTCGACGGTTCGTCGAGCAGCAGCACGTTGCCGCCCGAGATCAGCGTCTTCGCGAGGTGCAGACGGCCGCGCTCACCGCCGGACAGGTTGCCGACGATCTTCTGCTGGTCGCCGCCCTTGAAGTTGAAGCGGCCGATGTACGCACGCGACGGCGTTTCGTACTTGCCGACCGTCAGCACGTCGGCGCCGCCCGAGATTTCCTCGAACACCGTCTTCGAGCCGTCGAGCGCATCGCGGCTCTGGTCGACGTACGCGAGCTTCACCGTCGGCCCCATCACGACTTCGCCCGAATCCGGCTGTTCCTTGCCCGTCAGCATCCGGAACAGCGTCGACTTGCCGGCGCCGTTCGGGCCGATGATGCCGACGATCGCGCCGGCCGGGATCTTCAGGTTCAGGTTGTCGATCAGCAGGCGATCGCCGAACGCCTTGCTGACGTTCTTGAACTCGATCACTTCATTGCCGAGGCGATCGCCGACCGGAATGAAGATTTCCTGCGTCTCGTTGCGCTTCTGGTATTCCTGGCTGCTCAGCTCCTCGAAGCGCGCGATACGCGCCTTCGACTTCGCCTGACGGCCCTTCGGGTTCTGGCGCACCCACTCCAGTTCCTTCTTGATCGCCTTCTGGCGTGCCGATTCCGATGCCTCTTCCTGCTTCAGGCGCTCTTCCTTCTGGTCGAGCCAGCTGCTGTAGTTGCCCTTCCACGGAATGCCGTGGCCGCGGTCGAGTTCGAGAATCCACTCGGCGGCGTTGTCGAGGAAGTAGCGATCGTGCGTGACGGCGACCACGGTGCCCGGGAAGCGCACGAGGAACTGCTCGAGCCAGTCGACCGATTCGGCGTCGAGGTGGTTGGTCGGTTCGTCGAGCAGCAGCATGTCCGGCTTTTCGAGCAGCAGCTTGCACAGCGCGACGCGGCGCTTCTCACCGCCGGACAGGTTCTCGATTTTCGCGTCCCACGCAGGCAGGCGCAGCGCGTCGGCCGCCACTTCGAGCTGTTGCTCGGGGCTGCCGCCGTCGCTCGATGCGAGGATCGCCTCGTACTTCGCCTGCTCGGCCGCGAGTGCGTCGAAGTCGGCGTCCGGTTCCGCGTAGGCCGCGTAGATTTCTTCCAGCTTCTTGTTGGCCTGGAACAGGTCGCCGAGGCCTTCCTCGACGGCTTCGCGCACGGTCTTCGTCGGGTCGAGCTGCGGTTCCTGCGGCAGGTAGCCGATGTTCAGGTTCGGCATCGGCGTGGCTTCGCCTTCGATGTCCTTGTCGATGCCCGCCATGATGCGGATCAGCGTCGACTTGCCCGAGCCGTTCAGGCCGAGCACGCCGATCTTCGCGCCGGGAAAGAACGACAGCGAGATGTCCTTCAGGATCTGGCGCTTGGGCGGCACGATCTTGCCGACCCGGTTCATCGTGAAAACGTATTGGGCCATTTCGGTGTGAAAGTCAGAAGTGGTTGAGACGGCCGCGCAGCGCGCGGGCGTGGCGGCGTCGGGTGATTCGGTACGGAGCGTGCCGCGCGGGGCGCGGCGGCGGCGCCGCGTGTCGGCGGCGCGAACGCGTATTGTACTTCGCCGCCGGCTGCCGCTGGCGCGGCGCAGCCATCCGGATGCGCCGCGTTACAGCCACGCGGCGACGCCGCCGTGCCCCGAGCACGTGCCGCGCCGGTGCCGGCTGAAGCTGTACGAGCCGTCGCGGCAGCGCGCGCTCGCGCCTTCCGGCACGCGGCCCGATTTCGAATGCGCGGGCGCATGCACGGTTTCGCCGTCGGGGTTGCGATACGTGTCGTGACGGTCGAGATCGGCCTCGTTACCGTAGCCGGGCGTGGCGCGGTATGCATGCGCGGCGGGAGGCAGCGCGGCGCATGCGACGAAAAAAGCGACGGACAGGGTCGCGACGCGCGTCGCGCGGCGGAGCAGGGCAGGCATGGTCTCTCTCGGTTTGTTGTTATGGCGGTCGGGCCGGTGGCCCGCGCCGCATGTTAGCGGATTCGTGCCGGATCGTTGCCGGCGCCGGACATCGACGCCGCGCCGTCGGCCCGGGCGGCATCGAGAATCCAGCGACGGAACGCGGCAACCTTCGGCCGTTCGGCGTGATGCGGCGGATAGACGAGGTAGTACGCGAAATCGTCGAGCCACGCGACGTCGGCGAGTTGCACGAGCCGGCCGCTCGCCAGTTCGCCGCGCACCATCGCGGCCGGCAGCAACCCGGCGCCCTGCCCGGCGACGATCGCCTGCAGCAGCAGCCCCGAATCGTCGAACGCGGCGCCGCGCGGCGGGCCGAAATCGTCGATCCGCTGCGCGCCGAACCAGATGTGCCAGCCCTTGCGCTCGGCGTCGTGCAACTGCGGCCAACCGACGAGATCGGCCGGCGTCGCCGGCATGCCGAGCCGCGCGACGAGTTCGGGCGAGGCGAGCGCGACGATCTCCACGGTCAGCAGGCGTTCGCTGCACAGCCCGATATAACGCCCGAGGCCGTGACGGATGGCGACATCGACGCCGTCGCGCGAGAAATCCGCGAGCGCGTGGCTCGTGACGACCTGCAGGTCGACATCCGGGCATGCGTGCCGGAATTGCGCGAGGCGCGGGACGAGCCACGCGGACGCGAAGAACGGCGTGACGCTCACGGTCAGCACGCCGCTGTCGGCTGCGCCCGACACGCGCTGCGACGCATCGGCGATCTGCCGGAACGCGTTGCGCACCGGCGGCAGGTAGTCGCGGCCGGCGGCCGTCAGCAGGATGCCGCGGTTGACGCGCTCGAACAGTTGCACGCCGAGATGCGTCTCGAGCGTGCGGATCATCTGGCTCACCGCGCCGGGCGTGACCGACAGTTCCTCTGCCGCCGATTTCACCGACAGGTGGCGGGCGGCCGCTTCGAAAGCGCGCAGCGCGTTGAGCGGCGGCAGGCGGGAACGTTTCATTCAGTTTTTCTAAAGCGAAAGGCCGACGAAATATCGTTTGAGGCGATGCATGCTCACGAGTACCGTTGTCGCATCGAATCGCATGTTTCGCGGCCGTCTTTCGGCGGCCGATGCGATCAACATAGTTCATCTATATCCATGAGGCAATCCGGACGCCGCCCGGTGGCCGGTGGAACCTGAGAGGAGCATCGTCATGAACCGCCCGGGCGCATCGCGTCTCTTCTACGGCTGGTACGTGGTCGCGGCCGCGTTCGCCGTCACGTTCGTCGGGTTCGGCAGCGCGTATTCGTTCAGCGCGTTCGTCGAGTCGCTGCAGCGGGATTTCGCGGCATCGCGCGGGCAGATCTCGCTCGTGTTCTCGCTCGCCGGTTTCCTGTATTTCGGTTTCGGCATCATCAGCGGGCCGCTGGCCGATCGCTTCGGTTCGCGGCGGCTCGCCATCGTCGGGATGCTGCTGACGGGCGCCGGGCTGGCGGCCGCCGGCGCCGCGCAGTCGCTGCTGCAGGTGTATGTCGCGTATGGGCTCGGGGTCGGTCTCGGCGTCGGTTGCGCGTACGTGCCGGCCGTCGGCGCGGTGCAGCGCTGGTTCGTGCGCCGGCGCGGCTTCGCGTCGGGGCTCGCGGTCGCCGGGATCGGCGTCGGTACGCTCGTGATGCCGCCGCTCGCGTCCGCGTTGATCGCGCATGTCGGCTGGCGTGGCGCATATTTCACGCTGGCCGTGATCGCGGTCGTGCTGGGGGCCGGCATGTCGCTGCTGATCGAGAACGATCCGCGCGGGCGCGGACTGTTGCCGGATGGCGATGCCCCCGACGAAGGCGGCCGGCAGCCCGTTGCGGCCCGGGCCGGCGCGACCGCGCACGCCGGCGCGACGGTGCGCGAAGCCGTCACGTCGCGGCCGTTCGCGAGCCTCTACGCCGCGTGCCTCGTGTGCTCGTTCGGCGTGTTCGTCCCGTTCGTTCACCTCGTGCCGTACGCGCTCGATCATGGCGTCGCGCCGTCGACGGCGGTGTTGCTGCTCGGCGCGATCGGCGTCGGCAGCACGGCGGGCCGCTTTTTTCTCGGCGGCCTGGCCGACCGCTTCGGCCGCCGCGCGTCGCTGCTTGCGATGTTCGCCGGCATGGCCGTTGCGCTCGTTGCGTGGGCGGGCGCCGGCACGGTCGCGACGCTTGCCGCGTTCGCGCTCGTGTTCGGCGTGTTCTACGGCGGCTGGGTCGCCGTGCTGCCGGCGGTCGTGATGGACTACTTCGGCGGGCGCAACGTGAGCGCGATCATCGGCATCCTGTACACGAGCGTCGCATTCGGCACGCTGATCGGGCCGGCCGCCGCCGGGTTCATCTACGACGCGGGCGGCGGTTATCTCGTGCCGATCCTCGCGAGCGCCGCCGCGAATGCGATCGCGTTCGCGATAGTCGCGACGACGGGGCGGGCGCCGGCGCCCGCGCGCGCAGCCGGCGGATAGGCGCGCCCGGCTGGGCGCGCCGCGCAATTTCCGGTAGGGTGGCCGGAGCGTCAACCATCGGCCAACGGTCGGGAGGCAGCGTGACATTCGACGAGGTCCGGCAGATCGCGCTCGCATGGCGGGGTGTCGAGGAGGGCACCTCGTACGGTACGCCCGCACTCAGGGTGAAGGGCAAGATGCTCGCCCGGCTGCGCGAGGATGGCGACACGCTCGTCGTGAAGGGCGTCGGCCCCGATGAGCGCGCATGGCTGATCGAATCGGAGCCTGACGTGTATTACGTGACGGATCACTATGTCGGCTGGCCGGTCGTGCTGGTGCGCCTGTCGGCCGCGCATCCCGACGCCGTGAAAAACCTGCTTCTGCGAGAATGGCACGCGATCGTCCCGGCCAGGTGGCGGGACGAAGCGGCGCGCTGACAGCACGCGAACCGGCGCCGAACCGGATCAAGCGTTGCATCGGTTCGCATCGATGCAACAAGTGGTTCCATCGAAATTCTTCAATTGGTTCTTAGTGAAGAACCGTTTGATGCTTACACTCCATCGCTTCGAAGGCGGCTGACGAAAGCCGATGGAAAGGGCGCACGCGATGCGCCGGCGCCTTGCGAGCCGCATCGCACCCGCAGCTTCGCAGACTGCGTGGGCGCACCGACCCGACAGGCCCCATCCGGCCTCATGCCCGCGTGCGACGCACGCGCGGTCGCAGCCGGATTCAAGAACGACAACTCCCCGCGCCGCCTTCATGCGACCCCCGGTCGTACCGGAACCGTTTTTTGGAGAGAGACAGATGAGTGGAAGCAATACAGGCCTCGGCACGGGCCTGAAGCAGCGTCACGTGACGATGATGTCGATTGCCGGCGTCATCGGCGCGGGCTTGTTCGTCGGCTCCGGCCACGCGATCGCGGAAGCCGGTCCGGCATCGATACTCGCATATGCGATCGCAGGCGTACTGGTCGTGCTGGTGATGCGCATGCTCGGCGAAATGGCCGTCGCGCATCCGGACAGCGGGTCGTTCTCGACCTATGCCGATCGCGCGATCGGCCATTGGGCCGGCTTCTCGATCGGCTGGCTGTACTGGTGGTTCTGGGTGCTCGTGATCCCGATCGAGGCGACGGCCGCCGCAACCATCCTCAATGCCTGGTTCCCTGGCATCGCGACCTGGATCTTCGCGCTCGGCATCACGCTGCTGCTCACCATCACCAACCTCTTCTCCGTCAAGAACTACGGCGAATTCGAGTTCTGGTTCGCGCTGATCAAGGTCGTCGCGATCGTCGTGTTCCTGTGCATCGGCGGCGCGGCGATCGTCGGAATCATCCCGGCGCCGGCCGTCTCGGGCATATCGAACCTGTTCGCGCACCAGGGCTTCATGCCGAACGGTGCCGGCGCGGTGCTGGCGGCAATGCTCACGACGATGTTCTCGTTCCTCGGCACCGAGATCGTGACGATCGCGGCCGCCGAGTCCGACAATCCGCAACGCCAGATCGTGCGTGCGACGAACTCGGTCATCTGGCGTATCACGCTGTTCTATCTCGGCTCGATCCTGATCGTCGCGGCCATCGTGCCGTGGAACGACCCGCTGCTGCCGAAGCACGGCTCGTATCAGCGCGCGATGGAACTGATCGGCATCCCGAACGCGAAGGCGATCATCGACGTGATCGTGCTCGTGTCGGTCGCGAGCTGCCTGAATTCGGCGCTGTACACGGCGTCGCGGATGCTGTTCTCGCTGTCGAAGCGCAAGGACGCGCCGGCTTTCCTGCATCGCACCGATTCGACCGGCACGCCGCGGGCGGCCGTGCTCGCGTCGACCGCATTCGGCTTCGTGACCGTGATCGCGAACTACCTGATGCCGGAACAGGTGTTCGGCTTCCTGCTCGCGACGTCGGGCGCGATCGCGCTGCTCGTGTATCTGGTGATCGCGATCTCGCAACTGCGGATGCGCAGGACGCTCGAATCGACCGGCGCCGACCTGACGCTGCGGATGTGGCTGTTCCCGTGGCTCACGTGGGCGGTGATCCTGTTCATCTGCGGCACGCTGACCGTGATGTTCATCAGCGAGGACCACCGGATGGAAGTCGGTGCGACGGCCGTGCTGGCGTTGATCGTGCTGTTGGCGTCGTGGCTGAACAAGCGCGGTCGCGATGCACGGGCGAGCGCGGGGCGGCGGGTGTCGGCGACGTGATGCAATGATGGCGTGGTGGCGGGCCCTGAGCGCTTGCCGCTGGCGGGCAGCGAGATTCCCGTTACGAAAAATGGCCTGACCGGCAAATGCCGGTCGGGCCATTTGCTTTTCGGGACAAGCAGATGCTGCTTTCCGGTGTCGACGGGAATTGTTCGGCAATAGCGTGCGGCATTGAAATTTGTGGTCAGAAATCGAACTTGTCTGATTTCGCCGGCGGGAACAACCTAATACATTGATCACATCGATAACCGGGGTGAATCGATGGATGAGTCGATTTGGAGTCCTTTGTTATGCGGCCGTGTTAAGAAATCGGGCCGTAGGTTCGCTCCCGAATACGGGATGCATCGTTGCGTGTTCATTGTATCGAGGCCCGAGCGATGAGCCAGCCGCCGATATCCCGTGTATGCGTTGCATTTCGCGCCCGCGACGGGTTCCCGTTGAAGGGCACATATTTTCCAGCATCCTCAGCCACTTGCTTTCCCGTCCTCATTTGCCCCGCGACAGGCGTTCGCCAATCCTTTTATTTTTCATTCGCGGATTGGTTGCGTGCCACCGGGTATCCAGTATTCGTGTTCGATTACCGGGGGATGGGGGCGTCGCTCGGTGTGCGTCATGTTCGTCAGTCGCGTGCACGTAAACAAGACTGGGGGCAGCTTGACATGCCCGCCGCGCTTGACTGGCTTCTTCGAGAAACCGGCGCGAGCGAAGCGCATCTGATCGGTCACAGTGCAGGCGGGCAACTGGTCGGGCTGATGCCGAATCACGCATCGATCCGTTCGCTATGTGCGATTTCCGCGTCATCCGGATACGTCGGCAACATCCGGTGGCCGAAGCGAATTGCCGCATTGTTGCTGGCGAATCTTTACGTCCCAGTTACCGCACGCCTGCTCGGCTATGTGCCTGCCAAGGTGCTCGGTTGGGGTGACGATTTGCCTGCACGCGTCGGGCTTCAGTGGGCTCGATGGTGCCGCCACCCCGGATATATGGCGAACGAGTTCGGGGTGGGCGTTGCACACCACCACTACGACGAATTCTCCGCTCCCGTCACGGTAGTCGCTGCGACCGATGACCCGCTCGCAACGCCGGCCAATATCGACGATTGGTTGAGATGGTTGCCGCGAGCCAGAAGCAACGTTCATTTCATCAACCCGGAAAACTGCGACGGCCGGGCAATCGGTCACGTCGGCATGTTCCGCCACCAGCATTCGTCGCTGTGGCCGGAACTCACCAGAGGATTGCAGCGTTGACGCTCAGGCGTGCTTGCATCCTCTTACCAGGAGACCAGGATGGACGATTCAAAAGGTATGAAGGCGCGCTTCAAAGCAGTCAGAAACGAAGCGAAGGAGACACGCGCATCGCTTTACCATCTCACGAATCAATGCAACTTGCGATGCAAGGGGTGCTGGTTCTTCGAAAACGAATTCGACGTCGCATCGGATGAGTTAAACGATACATCGCGTCTTGAGTCGCGGGTGAAGGATGAGGCTGAGCGCGGGATCAACGCGCCATTGCTGATTGGTGGCGAGCCTGCGTTGCATCTCGACCGGATAAGCCTATTCCGGAAGCACATGCCGAAGGTGTCCGTGTCGACAAACGGCCTTCGACGAATCCCTTTCGAGGGTTTCGAAGATATCACCATCGCGGTCTCTGTATTCGGTGGCGGGCCGCTCGATGACGAACTGCGAGCGATTGGTCCGAATGGGAAGCGTTTCACCGGCTTGTTTGACAAGGCGCTGCGGAATTATCGCGATGACGAGCGGGCAGGTTTTGTCTACGCCGTATCGATCGACGGAATTGCTTATATCGAAGAAACGGTGCGCAAGATCCGAGATAACGGAAATCGCCTGCTGTTCAATTACTACAGTCCATATGATGTTGCCGGGCCGCTTCGCCGACATGGAGAGGAGCGGCTCCTGGATGTGCTGCTTGAATTGAAGGCGAAATATCCGGAAACAGTGGCGAGCCATCCCTACTATCTGACCGCGCTCGTGCGTGGGGAGACCGTGTGGGGAACATTCGACCATACCAGTTGCCCGAGCGTCAGCGAAGCTCATCCGCAGAATGCCGCACGTTTCACGTCGGGGTGGCCCGCGTTGCCGAAATTCAACGCGTATCGTGCAGACATGCATACGCTGGCGCGCTGCTGCACATCGGGAGAATGCGCGAAGTGTCGAGACAGCCAGGCCGTGATGTCGTGGTTGCTGGTCAATGCCAAGCACGTTCTGCAGGAGGACGACGGGGCTAAAACGTGGACGGAAGTGGCGGAGAGCTATTTCAGTCAGTTCGTCTGGTCGAGATACCATCCGCGCAATCGTCGCGAGCATGTGTCGAGTCGTACGATGCAATGACGCGACGGGCGGTTCTTCCAGAAAAGAAAAAGCCCGCTGCAGCGGGCTTTTTCTTGAGAGCTCGATGTAACGTTCAGACGTTGAACAGGAAGTTCATCACATCCCCGTCGTGCACCACATACTCCTTCCCTTCCGCACGCATCTTGCCGGCTTCCTTCGCACCCTGTTCGCCCTTGTACGAGACGAAGTCGTCGAACGCGATCGTCTGCGCGCGGATGAAGCCGCGCTCGAAGTCGGTGTGGATCACGCCGGCCGCTTGCGGAGCCGTATCGCCGATGTGGATCGTCCATGCGCGCACTTCCTTCACGCCCGCGGTGAAGTAGGTCTGCAGGCCGAGCAGCTTGAAGCCCGCGCGGATCACGCGGTCGAGGCCCGGTTCTTCCATGCCCATGTCGGCGAGGAACGCTTCCTTGTCCGCATCGTCGAGATCGGCGATTTCCGCCTCGATCGCCGCGCACACGGCGACCACCGGCGCGTTCTCGCTTTCCGCGTACTTGCGCACGGCATCGAGGTGCGGGTTGTTCTCGAAACCGTCGTCCTTCACGTTGGCGACGTACATCGCCGGCTTCGCGGTGATCAGGCAGAACGGCTTGATCAGCGCTTCTTCGTCGTCCGACAGCGCGAGGCCGCGCACGGCCTTGCCCTGGTCGAGCTGCGCGTGCACTTTCTCGAGCACCGCGACGAGCTTTGCCGCTTCCTTGTCGTTGCCCGACTTCGCAGCCTTCGAGTAGCGCGTGAGCGCCTTCTCGACGGTGCCGAGGTCGGCCAGCGCGAGTTCGGTGTTGATCACTTCGATGTCGTCGATCGGGCTGACTTTGCCGGCGACGTGAATGACGTTCTCGTCCTCGAAGCAACGCACGACGTGCGTGATCGCATCGGTTTCGCGGATGTTCGCGAGGAACTGGTTGCCGAGGCCTTCACCCTTGCTCGCGCCCGCGACGAGGCCCGCGATGTCGACGAATTCGACGACGGCCGGCACGACACGCTCCGGCTTGACGATCTCGGAGAGCGCCTTCAGGCGCATATCGGGCACTTCGACGATGCCGACGTTCGGCTCGATCGTGCAGAACGGGTAGTTCTCGGCGGCGATGCCCGCCTTGGTCAGCGCATTGAACAGGGTGGACTTGCCGACGTTGGGCAAGCCGACGATGCCGCATTTGAGACTCATGGAATCCTTCGGACGCGTAAGGCGGCGCGGCCGGACAGGGCACGGCGGCGCGGGAAAAAAGGGCGGCCGGCGCGTGGAGCGCGGCGGGCCGACGGTCAAAGACGCTATTGTACCGTGCCGACGCCCCGGATTCCGGGGTTGCGCCGAATGGCCGATGCGGCGGGCCGCCGCGCCTCGTCGGCCGCCTGCGATTCTGCTGATTTCCCGCAAAGTCCGGCCGCGTAAGGGTTTGGCCCCGCGGCTATAATGCCCGCCATGACTGCCCACCACACCTTCGACGTCGCCGTGGTCGGCGGCGGGCTCGTCGGCAAGACGGCCGCGCTCGCGCTGACCCAGTCCGGCTACAAGACAGCCTTGCTGGCCCAGCCGGCCACGCCGCGCCCCGCCGATCTCGCGTTCGACACGCGCGTCTACGCGCTGTCCTCCAGTTCGCAAGCGCTGCTCGAGCGGCTGCGGGTCTGGCAGGCACTCGACCACAGCCGGCTCGCGCCCGCCTACGACATGCGCGTGTACGGCGATGCGCATGCGGAACTGCATTTCTCCGCATACCAGGCCTCCGTGCCGCAGCTCGCGTGGATCGCCGAATCGTCGCTGGTCGAGACGTCGCTCGACGCCGCGCTGCGGTTCCAGCCGAACCTCACGTGGTTCGATGCGCGCGCGCAGGGCTTCGACGTGCGCGCCGACGCGGCCGTGCTCACGCTGTCATCGGGGCAGGTGCTCGAAGCCGACCTGATCGTCGGCGCCGACGGCGCGCATTCGTGGGTGCGTTCCCAAATGGGGGCCAAGGTCGAGCGGCGCGATTACCGGCAGACGGGTGTCGTCGCGAACTTCAAGGCATCGCTGCCGCACCGCGAGACGGCCTACCAGTGGTTCCACGAAGGCGAGATCGTCGCGCTGCTGCCGCTGCCGGACGGCCACGTGTCGCTCGTGTGGTCCGCGCACACCGCGCATGCAGATGAATTGCTCGCACTCGATCCGGCGCAGTTCGCGGCCGAGGTCGAGCGCGTGTCGCACGGCCAGGTCGGCACGCTCGAATGCGTGACGCCGGCCGCCGGTTTTCCGCTGGCGCTGCAGACGGTCGACAAGCTGATCGCGCCGCGCGTCGCGCTGGTCGGCGATGCCGCGCACCTGATCCACCCGCTCGCGGGGCAGGGGATGAACCTCGGGCTGCGCGACGTCGCGGCGCTCGCCGATGCGATCGCGGGCAAGGAAAGCTTCCGCAACCTCGGCGATACGGTGCTGCTGCGCCGCTACGAGCGTTCGCGCCGCGAGGACATCCGCGCGCTGATGGTCGCGACCGACGGCCTGCAGCGTCTGTTCGCGGTGCCGGGCTCGCTCGCGAAGGCGGTACGCAATGCGGGCATGGCGTTCGTCGGTGCGCAGCCGCTCGTGAAGCGCTGGCTCGTGTCGGCCGCGCTCGGCTGAGCGAACCTTCGGCTGTTTCGCCGGTCGGACTCCGTTCCGTTACGGCGTACACTGTGCCGTGCACACCGATTGAGCTGAAGGAAGATTTCGATGAAAAAAACGATCCGCATCGCGTCGCTGGCGCTGGCCGTCACGATGGCGACGCTCGGCTGCACCGCGCAGGCCGACCAGACCACCGACAAGTTGAAGGCGACGCTGCAAGCGCGTCTCGGCAACGACGCACCGATCAAGAGCGTGTCGAAATCGCCGGTCGCCGGCCTCTACGAAGTGAACCTCGGCACGCAGATCATCTATAGCGACGCGGCGGGCGACTACGTGCTGCTCGGCGATCTCGTCGACACCAAGACGCACAAGAACCTGACCGACGCCCGCCTGTCCGAAATCAACAAGATCGATTTCGCGAGCCTGCCGTTCGCGAATGCGATCAAGGTCGTCAAGGGCAACGGCGCCCGCAAGATCGCGGTGTTCTCCGATCCGAACTGCCCGTATTGCAAGAAGCTCGAGACGACGCTGCAGTCGGTCGACAACGTCACCGTCTACACGTTCCTGTACCCGGTGCTGTCGCCGGATTCGACCGTGAAGTCGAAGGCGATCTGGTGCGCGACCGACCGTGCGAAGACGTGGGAAGGCTGGATGCTCGACCACCGCGCGCCGTCCGGCGCCGGCACTTGCGATACCAGCGCGCTCGACAAGAACCTCGCGCTCGGCCGCGGGATGAACGTCACGGGCACGCCGACGATCTTCCTGCCGGACGGCCGCCGTCTGCCGGGCGCAGTCTCGGCAGACCAGCTCAATCAGGCGCTCGCCTCGAGCAAGTAACCGACCACACGCCGGGCACATGGCCCGGCCGGCGAGGGGCGCCCGCATGATCTGCCGGCGCCTCTCTTCGTTTTCGCCGCCGTATTCGACCGACCGATTGCCACGATGACCCAGCCGATCCGCTATTCGATTGTCCCGAAAGATCTTGCCGCGCACCTGTTCGAAGTATCGGTGACGGTCGCTGATCCCGATCCCGAGGGCCAGCGCTTCTCGCTGCCGGTGTGGATTCCGGGCAGCTACCTTGTGCGCGAGTTCGCGCGCAACATCGTGACGCTCGGTGCGTTCAACAACGCGGGCCGCAAGGTGCGCATCGCGAAGACCGACAAGCACACGTGGCAAGCCGCGCCCGTGACCGGCGCGCTGACGCTGCGCTACGACGTGTATGCGTGGGATCTGTCGGTGCGTTCCGCGTATCTCGACGATTCGGGCGGCTTCTTCAACGCGACGGCCGTGTTCCTGAGCGTCGCCGGCCGCGAGAATGTACCGTGCGAAGTCGACATCGCGAAACCGGCCGGTGCGGCGTTCCGCACATGGCGCGTCGGCACCGCGCTGCCCGAAGCGCGCGGTACGAAGCGCTACGGTTTCGGTGCGTATCGCGCAGCGAACTATGACGAGCTGGCCGACCATCCGGTGACGATCGGCGAATTCGCGCTCGCGACGTTCGACGCACATGGCGTGCCGCACGACATCGTGATCGCCGGGCGCGTGACGCAACTCGACATGGAGCGGCTCCGTACCGACCTGAAGCGCGTATGCGAAGCGCAGATCGCGCTGTTCGAGCCGAAGTCGAAGAAGGCGCCGATGGATCGCTACGTGTTCATGACGCTCGTGGTCAGCGACGGTTACGGCGGCCTCGAGCATCGTGCGTCGACCGCGCTGATCTGCAACCGTACCGACCTGCCGGTGAAGGGGCGCCCGGAAACGACGGAAGGCTATCGCACGTATCTCGGCCTCTGCAGCCACGAGTATTTCCACACGTGGAACGTGAAGCGCATCAAGCCGGCGGCGTTCGTGCCGTACGACCTGACGCGCGAGAACTACACGTCGCTGCTGTGGCTGTTCGAGGGTTTCACGTCGTATTACGACGACCTGATGCTGGTGCGCAGCGGGTTGATGTCGCAGGACGAATATTTCGCGGCGCTGGGCCGCACGGTCGGCGGCGTGCTGCGCGGCACGGGCCGGCTCAAGCAGAGCGTCGCGGATAGCTCGTTCGACGCGTGGATCAAGTACTACCGCCAGGACGAGAACGCGGCGAACGCGATCGTCAGCTATTACACGAAGGGGTCGCTCGTCGCGCTCGCCTTCGATCTCGCGATCCGCGCGCAGACGCGCAACCGGAAGTCGCTCGACGACGTGATGCGCCTGCTGTGGCAACGCTACGGTCGCGATTTCTACCGCGGCAAGCAGGCAGGCGTCGAGGAAAACGAAGTCGAGACGCTGATCGAGGAAGCGACGGGCGTCGCGCTTGGCCGCCTGTTCGCCGATGCGGTGCACGGCACGCGCGACCTGCCGCTCGCCGAGCTGCTCGCACCGTTCGGCGTGACGCTCGCGCCCGATGTCGCGAACGGCGTGGCCGCGAAGCCGACGATCGGCGCGCGTCTGCGCGGCGGCGCGGATTGCACCTTCGCGGCGGTCTACGAAGGTGGCGCCGCGCATCGCGCGGGGTTGTCGGCCGGCGACACGCTGATCGCGGTCGACGGGCTGCGCGTGACGGGCTCGAACCTCGATGCGCTGCTCGCGCGCTACCGGCCGGGCGACAAGGTCGAGGTTCACGCGTTCCGCCGCGACGAGCTGCGCACCGCGAAACTGAAGCTCGACGGCCCGGAAGTCACGCGCTACCGGCTGACGGCGGCTGCGAAGCCGGCCGCGGTCTCGAAGGCCCGGGAAGCCTGGCTGAAGGGTTGAACGTACTGAAGCGGGTATCGGGGCGCGATCAAGGATTGTTCTGCTGCTGCAACAATCCGTCGCCCTGAACCCGCTTTTTCGCGATCATGCGGCCACGCACAATGGGGTCACTCGCGCTACCGAAGCGCAACCCTACTGGAGCCTGACATGACGACCATTCTGCAAATCAATTCCGCTGCACGTTCGCAAGGTGCGCAATCCACGCTGCTGGCTAACGAACTGACGGCAAAGCTGCAACAATCGAACCCCGGCGCGAAGGTCGTGGTTCGCGACCTGCTGGCCGATGCGCTGCCGCACCTCGACGAATCGGTGCTCGGCGCGTTCTTCACGCCGGCCGACAACCGCACCGCGGAGCAGAATGCGATCGCCGCGAAGAGCGATGCACTGATCGCCGAACTGCAAGCCGCCGACGTCATCGTGATCGGCGCACCGATGTACAACTTCGGCATCTCGTCGCAACTGAAGACGTACTTCGACTGGATCGCCCGCGCAGGCGTCACGTTCCGCTACACCGAGAACGGTCCGGAAGGCCTGATCAAGGGCAAGAAGGTCCACGTCGTGACGGCTCGCGGCGGCAAGTACGCCGGTACGCCGAACGACAGCCAGACGCCGTACCTGCGCACGTTCCTCGGCTTCGTCGGCATGACCGACGTGAGCTTCATCTTCGCGGAAGGCCTGAACCTCGGCCCGGATGCGCAAAGCGCCGCGCTGGCCAGCGCACGCGAAGCGATCGCCGCAGCGTAAGGAAGGTCGACACGGGTGCGGCGCACCTGTTGTATCGCCCAAAAAAAACGCCGCGTCCCCGAAAGGGGCGCGGCGTTTTTTTGCATGCCTGCTGGCCGCCGGCTCGAAGGAACCGGCGCGGCGCGTTACGCGAGCGTCTCGGCCACTTCCGGCAGGCGCCAGTCGATCGGTTCGCGGCCCGCGTCGACCAGATAGTCGTTCGCGAGCGCGAAATGGCGGCAGCCGAGGAAGCCGCGGTGCGCGGACAACGGCGACGGATGCGGCGCCTCGAGCACGCAATGCGCGCTCGCGTCGAACAGCGCGCGCTTCGCCTGCGCGTGCGCGCCCCACAGCATGAAGACGAGCCCGCGATGACGGCCGGCGAGTTCGCGGATCAGCGTGTCCGTGCATTGCTCCCAGCCGCGCTTCGCGTGGCTCGCGGCCGCGCCGCGCTCGACCGTCAGCACGGTGTTGAGCAGCAGCACGCCCTGGCGCGCCCACGTGTCGAGACAGCCGTGACGCGGCGTGTCGTGACCGAAGTTCGCGGCGATTTCCTTGAAGATGTTGCGCAGCGACGGCGGCGTGCGGACGGCCGGCGGCACCGAGAACGCGAGGCCGTGCGCCTGCGGCGTGCCGCGATCGTCGCCGTGGTACGGATCCTGGCCGAGGATCACGATCTTCACGTCGTCCGGGCTCGTCAGGCGCAGCGCGCGGAACACGTCGGTCGGGTAGACCGTCTTGCCGGTTGCGCGCTCGTCGTCGACGAAGCGGCACAGCGGCGCGTACGCGTCGCTGTCGGTGAACGGCTTCAGCACGTCGCGCCAGACAGTCGGCAGCGCGTCGAATTGCGCGGCGAGGTGCGGAACGTCAGCGGTTGCGGGCTGCGGTGTCGCGGCGGCCGGAGCCGGTGCGGCGGTTTTCTTCGCGGGTTTGCGCCCGGCCGCGGGCGGCTCGGAAGCCGCGGTCGGAATATCGGCCGGTGCCGTTTCCGGCACGGGATCGTCGAACAGCGACGCCTGTTGCGGCGCGCGGGAAGTCTTGCGGGTTGCCATGCGTGATGCGTGTTTATTGCGCGCGCAGCCGGTAGCCGCGCTGCGCCTTGCTGATGTTTTCGGGAGCGAGACCCGGCAGCGCCTGCTGCAGTTCGGCGGCGAGCGTCGCGAGCGCCGCTTCCGGGCCGTCGATCAGTTCGAGTTCGATTTCGCTGATCGGTTCGCGGCGCGTTTCGTGTTCCGCCTGGACGACGATCTCGCCGAGGTCCACCGCGGCTTCGACGGTCGCGCCGCCGATTGCGATGCGCCACAGCGTACGCGAAAAATCCGTTCGGAACAGCGCATGCAGTGCGCCGGCCGCGTCATTCAGCGCGGCGGCGGCTTCCGGCACGTCACAGGCCGCGACGAGGGCGTCAATTTCGAGCGCGTCGCCGGCGACCGGCAGTTCCCATTCGTGGCGGCGATGCAGGCCGCCTTCCGCGCTGCCGACCGTCTTGAACGTCTGCAGCCAGCCGTGCGGCGCGCGACGCACGCGCACCGCGCTCTTCGAGCGTGCCAGCGCGAGATCGGGCGTGTCGTAGTAGACGTTCGCGAGCGTGATGTCGTGACCGGGTTCGCCGGTCAGCGTCTCGAAGAAGCGTCGCGCGTCGTCGGCCTGGCCGGCCGGCAGCGCGAGCTTGATTTCTTTTTCGATCGCCATCAGAAGAACATCCGTGCGAGTTCCTCGCCCGGCTGCCCGGCGCGCATGAATGCTTCGCCGACGAGGAACGCGTTCACGTTCGCCGCGCGCATCGTGTCGACGTCGGTGCGCGACAGGATGCCCGATTCGGTCACGACGATGCGGTCCGCCGGAATCATGTCGAGCATGTCGAGCGTGGTCTGGATCGACGTCTCGAACGTGCGCAGGTTGCGGTTGTTGATGCCGAGCAGTGGCGTCTTGAGCGTCAGCGCCTGTTCCATCTCGTTGCGGTCGTGCACTTCGACCAGCACCGCGAGGCCGAGCGAGTGCGCATACGCTTCGAGGTCCTGCATCAGCGGCGTGTCGAGCGCGGCGGCGATCAGGAGGATCGCGTCGGCGCCCATCGCGCGCGCTTCGACGATCTGGTACGCGTCGACGATGAAGTCCTTGCGCAGCACGGGCAGCGTGCAGGCCGCGCGCGCTTCTTCGAGGTAGCGGACGCTGCCCTGGAAGAATTGCTCGTCGGTCAGCACCGACAGGCACGCGGCGCCGTGCGCCGCATACGAGCGTGCGATGTCGGCCGGCACGAAATGCTCGCGCAACACGCCCTTCGACGGGCTGGCCTTCTTGATTTCGGCGATCACGGCGGCGTCGCCGGCCGCGTGCTTCGCACGCAGTGCGCCGACGAAGTCGCGCAGGTCGCGCGCCGAGGCGTCCAGCTTCAGTGCCTCGAGCGGCGCGCTGCGCATGGCCGCCGCGACTTCTTCGCGCTTGACGGCGATGATTCGGTCGAGAATGTCGCTCATGTGGGTTCCTGCTTGATTCGTAAGGGGGAGTCAGCGCTTGAACTGCTGCGTGAAGCGCACGAGTTCGTCGACTTTCGCGCGCGCCTTGCCGCTCGCGATCGCTTCGCGGGCGAGCTGGATGCCGTCCGCGATCGACTCGGCGACGTTCGCCGCATAGAGCGCGGTGCCCGAGTTCAGCGTGACGATCTCGCGGGCGACGCCCGGCTGGTTGTCCAGTGCACCGAGCAGCATCGCGCGCGATTCGTCGGCATTTTCCACCTTCAGCGTGCGGTTCGACACCATCTGCAGGCCGAAGTCCTCCGGATGGATCTCGTATTCGTGCACCTTGCCGTCACGCAATTCGCCGACGAGCGTCGCGGCGCCGAGCGACACCTCGTCCATCCCGTCCTTGCCGTACACGACGAGCACGTGCTGCGCGCCGAGACGCTGCATCACGCGCACCTGGATGCCGACGAGGTCGGGGTGGAACACGCCCATCAGCTGGTTCGGCGCACCGGCCGGATTGGTCAGCGGGCCGAGGATGTTGAAGATCGTGCGCACGCCGAGCTCGCGGCGCACGGCCGCGATGTTCTTCATCGCCGGGTGATGGTTCGGCGCGAACATGAAGCCCATGCCCGTTTCGGCGATCGATGCGGCGACCTGCTCCGACTGCAGGTCGATGTTCACGCCGAGCGCCTCGAGCACGTCGGCGCTGCCGGACTTGCTCGACACGCCGCGGTTGCCGTGCTTCGCGACCTTCGCGCCGGCCGCGGCCGTGACGAACATCGACGCGGTCGAGATGTTGAACGTATGCGAGCCGTCGCCGCCGGTGCCGACGATGTCGACGAAGTTCGAGTTGTCCTGCACCTCGACGTGGTTCGCGAATTCGCGCATCACGGTTGCGGCGGCGGCGATCTCGCCGATCGTCTCCTTCTTCACGCGCAGCCCGGTGATGATCGCGGCCGCCATCACGGGCGACAGGTCGCCGCGCATGATGAGCCGCATCAGGTGCAGCATTTCGTCGTGGAAGATCTCGCGGTGTTCGATCGTGCGCTGCAGCGCTTCCTGCGGGGTAATCGTCATCGTGAGGCTCCCGTCAGGCGGCTTGCGCGGCCGCGGCACGGGCCAGCTTCAGGAAATTCTCGAGCAACGCATGGCCGTGCTCGGACAGGATCGACTCCGGGTGGAACTGCACGCCCTCGATCGGCAACGTCTTGTGGCGCACGCCCATGATTTCGCCGTCGTCGGTCCACGCGGACACCTCGAGGCAGTCGGGCAGCGATTCGCGCTCGATCGCGAGCGAGTGGTAGCGCGTGACGTCGAAGTGCTTCGGCAGGTCGGCGAACACGCCCTGGCAGTCGGTTTCGATCCGGCTCACCTTGCCGTGCATGATGGTCGCCGCGCGCACGACGCGGCCGCCGAACGCTTCGCCGATCGCCTGATGGCCGAGGCAGACGCCGAGGATCGGCTTCTTGCCCGAAAATTCGCGCAGCACGTCGAGCGTGATGCCCGCGTGTTGCGGATTGCTCGGGCCCGGCGACAGGCAGATCGCGTCGGGATTCAGGCGCGCGATCTCGTCGAGGGTGATTTCGTCGTTGCGGTAGGTGCGTACGTCCTCGCCGAGTTCGCCGAAGTACTGGACCAGGTTGTAGGTAAACGAGTCGTAGTTGTCGATCATGAGCAGCATGGTCAGTCTCCGGTCAGAAGTCGCTATCGAGGCCGTCCTGGACCTGTTCGGCCGCACGCAGCACTGCGCGCGCCTTGTTCTCGGTCTCTTGCCATTCGGATTCGGGCACCGAATCCGCGACGACGCCGGCCGCCGCTTGCACATACAGGTTGCCGTTGTGGATCAGCCCCGTGCGGATCGCGATCGCGAGATCCATCTCGCCCGAGAACGACAGGTAGCCGACCGCACCGCCGTACAGCCCGCGCTTGACCGGCTCGAGCTCGTCGATCAGTTCCATCGCGCGCACCTTCGGCGCGCCGGACAGCGTGCCGGCCGGGAACGTCGCGCGCAGCACGTCGTAGTTCGTCATGCCGGGCTTCAGCTTGCCTTCGACCGAGCTGACGATGTGCTGCACGTGCGAGTACTTCTCGATGACCATCTTGTCGGTCACCTGCACCGAGCCGATTTCCGCGATACGGCCGACGTCGTTGCGCGCGAGGTCGATCAGCATCACGTGCTCGGCGATTTCCTTCGGATCGTTGAGCAACTCGGTCGCGAGTTCCGCGTCGCGCTCGGGCGTGTTGCCGCGCGGGCGCGTGCCGGCGAGCGGACGGATCGTGACGATCTGGTCTTCGCCGCGCTTTTCCTGGCGCACGAGGATTTCGGGCGACGCGCCGACCACGTGGAAATCGCCGAAGTTGTAGTAATACATGTACGGCGACGGGTTCAGCGAACGCAGCGCACGATACAGCGACAGCGGATTGTCGCGGTACGGCTTCGTCAGCCGCTGGCCGACCTGGATCTGCATCAGCTCACCGGCCGCGATGTATTCCTTCGCCTGACGCACGGCGGCGAGGTAGTCGTCCTTCTTGAATTCGCGGAACGTCTCGGTACGCACGCTCGCCGACGTGACGGGCGGCTGCACGGTCGTGCGCAGGCGCTGCTTCAGTTCGCGCAGGCGCTGTTTCGCCTTCGCGTAGGCTTCGGGCTGGCTCGGGTCGGCGTAGATGATCAGGTACAGCTTGCCGGCGAGGTTGTCGATGACCGCGACTTCCTCGGTCAGCAGCAACTGGATGTCAGGCAGGCCGAGATCGTCGCGCGGCGCGGTATTCGCGAGTTTCTTCTCGATATAGCGCACCGCGTCGTAGCCGAAGTAGCCGGCGAGACCGCCGCAGAAGCGCGGCAGGCCCGGGCGCTGCGCGACCTTGAAGCGCGCCTGGAACGATTCGATGAACTGGAACGGGTCGCCGTCGTGCGTCTCGACGACCTGGCCGTCGCGCACGACTTCCGATACGCCGTTGCGGGTGCGTACGAGCGTGCGGGCCGGCAGGCCGATGAACGAGTAGCGGCCGAAGCGTTCGCCGCCGACCACCGATTCGAGCAGGAACGAGTTGGCGCCCGCGCGTTCGGGCTGGGCCAGCTTCAGGTAGAGGGACAGCGGCGTTTCGAGATCGGCGAGGGCTTCCGCGATCAGCGGGATGCGGTTGTAGCCTTCGTTCGCGAGCGATTGGAATTCGAGTTCGGTCATGTTCCGGTCCTGTTCGGGACGAGCGGCGCGTGCGCCAGGGATCACTTGACGCTGCGCGCGTTGCCGTCGGCGAAAGGGCGGTCGATCGAGAAGTGCCTGTTGCCGGCCGGCACTCCGGGCGTGAACGTCGCGAGCCTGCGGCCGATCCTGAACGCAAGCGTTCGGATGCGGTGGAACTCGAGGTGGTGCGACGGTCGGCGCGCGGATGCGCAGCGAGATAAAAAACGGCGCTGAAGACGTGCTTCAGCGTACCTCATCGAAGAGGTTAGCGCGACCAGCGACGCCAGGGCCAGGCTCCCCGGTCGATGCTGCTCAGACTCCGTTTTTTATTCAGAAACATGCAGATGGAAGAAATGATCAGAGGGTTGGCCGGCCGGCATTGTGCGCGGTGATCGCGCGAGCTGCGACCAGCAACGAATCGACTATACCATCCGAATTTATCGTTTGTATAGCGTTGCCGTGGTTGTAGCCGTACGGCACCGTCAGCGTCGCCATCCCGGCCGCGCGGCCTGCCAGCGCATCGTTTTCCGAGTCGCCGATCGCGACCGCCGCGTCCGGTGCGACGCCGAGCGCGTCGCAGGCCGTCAGCATCGGCAGCGGATCGGGCTTCTTGCGCGCGACGCTGTCGCCGCCCAGCACGATGCCGAAGCGATCGGCCAGCCCGTATTGCTCGAGCAGCTCGACCGCGAAGCGGTGCGGCTTGTTCGTCACGCACGCGAGCCGGATGCCGGCCGCGCGCAGCGCGTCGAGGCCGGCGGTCACCTCAGGATAGAGGCGCGTATGGCGGCCGTTGATCTTCGCGTATTCGGTCTGGTAGATCGCCAGCGCGTCGACGAAGCGCGCGTGCGCTTCGTCGGCCGGGAAGCGCGGCTTCAGCACGCTCTGGATCAGGTGTTCGGAGCCCTTGCCGACGTAGCCGATCACCTCGTCGCGCGACGTGGCCGGCGCGCCGATCTGCGCGAGCATCCCGTTCAGGCCGGCCGTGAAATCGTCGGCCGTGTCGACCATCGTGCCGTCGAGGTCGATCAGCGCGGCTTCGATGCGCGGCGCGGTGAAGCGGATCGGGGCGGCGTCCGCGGCGGCCCCGGCCGGCGCATGGCCGGCAAGCGACGAATCGGCCACGGCGTCAGCTCCGCTCGACGGTGGCGAGCGCCGCGCGCATCTCGTCGATCACCTTGCGGTAGTCGGGCTTGCCGAAGATCGCCGAACCCGCGACGAACGTGTCGGCGCCGGCCGCCGCGATTTCCGCGATGTTGTCGGTCTTCACGCCGCCGTCGACCTCGAGCAGGATCTCGCGGCCCGTGCGTTCGGTATAGGCGTCGATGCGTGCGCGTGCTTCGCGCAGCTTGTTCAGCGTTTCCGGAATGAACGACTGGCCGCCGAAGCCCGGGTTGACCGACATCAGCAGCACGAAGTCGAGGCGATCCATCACGTGGTCGAGGTAGTTCAGCGGCGTGGCCGGGTTGAACACGAGGCCGGCCTTGCAGCCGTGGTCGCGGATCAGCGACAGCGTGCGGTCGATGTGATCGGAGCCTTCCGGGTGGAAGCTGATCAGGTTCGCACCGGCCTTCGCGAAATCGGGCACGATCCGGTCGACCGGGCGCACCATCAGGTGCACGTCGATCGGCACCTGCACGTGCGGGCGGATCGCTTCGCACACGAGCGGGCCGATCGTCAGGTTCGGCACATAATGGTTGTCCATCACGTCGAAGTGGATCCAGTCGGCGCCGGCGGCGACGACGTTGCGGACTTCTTCGCCGAGCCGTGCGAAATCGGCCGACAGGATGCTGGGAGCGATACGAAATTGGGTCATGGCAGGGGAGCGGGGACGTTGCGGCGCAAAACCGTCATTCTACCGTCCGGCGACCCGGTGCGCGGCGGCGGGCCGTGCGGACGAGGCCCGATTGCGCATAGAATGCCGAACCAATGCGGCGCGCCCGCGGCCCCGTTGCCCATGCCGGCACGGACAGTCACCTTCCACCGGAAACATCATGAGTCAGTATCAGTTCACCGTTTCGGTGAAAACCAGCTACTTGCCGGAACAATCCGACCCCGATCGCCGTCAATATGCATTCGCGTACACGCTGACGATCCGCAACACGGGACAGGTCGCGGCGCAGCTGATCGCGCGTCACTGGATCATCACGGACAGCGAGAACCACGTGCAGGAAGTGAAGGGGCTCGGCGTCGTCGGGCACCAGCCGCTGCTGCAGCCGGGCGAGCACTTCGAATACACGAGCTGGGCCGTGATCGCGACGCCGGTCGGCACGATGCGGGGCGCCTACTTCTGCGTGGCGGAAGACGGCGAGCGTTTCGAGGCGCCGGTTGACGAGTTCGCACTGCACATGCCGCGCACGCTGCATTGAGCGTGCGAAGCGCGTCAGCGCGGCTGGCGGTCGTTGTTGCTGCGGGCGTGCTTCTTTCTGCCCGACGACGTCCACACGACGATGAAGATCAGCAGGGCAAGCGCTACGAAGGCTTCGAGCGCGAAGATGAGCATCGGATATTGGTCGAGAAAATCTGACATGGCGGTTTCCATCAAGAATGGACATTGTATGTGGTTTGGGCCCCGGTTGGCCGGGTGGGTGGCAGCGGCCGCGGCGGCAGCGCTGCTTGCCGCGTGCGGCAGCGCGCCGACGCGGACGTCGTCGCTGAAGCCGCCGACCGGCGCGGCGATCGTGCCGGGGCAAATTGCCGCGAAGCGGCTTACGCCGGTCGCGTGGCAGCAGGTGCCGGGCTGGCAGGACGATTCGCTGATCGGCGCGACGGCCGCGCTGCGGCAGAACTGCGCGCGGCTCGCGCGCCAGCCGGCCTGGGCGCGCGCCTGCGCGGCCGCCGACCGGCTCGACGAGCTTGACGTCAGCAGCGCACGCACCTTCTTCGAAACGTATTTCACGCCTTTCCAGCTTGCGAATACCGACGGGACGCTCGACGGGCTCGTGACCGGCTATTACGAGCCGCTGCTGCACGGTTCGCGCGTGCGCCGCGGCCCGTATCAGTACGCGCTCTATCGCTGGCCTTCCGGCTATCGCGCGGGTGCCGCGCTGCCGGTACGGGCGCAGCTCGAGCGCGCCGGCATCCTGAGCGGCAACGAACTCGTGTGGGTCGACGATCCGATCGAGGCGTTCTTCCTGCAGGTGCAGGGCTCGGGGCGCGTGCTGCTCGACGACGGCTCGGTGATGCGGGTCGGCTTCGGCGGCACCAACAACCAGCCGTACCGGTCGATCGGCAAGTGGCTGCTCGATCGCGGCGAGCTGACGCCTGCCCAGGCGACGATGCAGGGCATCAAGGCATGGGCGAAGGCGAACCCGACCCGCGTCGACGCATTGCTCGACACGAATCCGCGGTTCGTGTTCTTCCGCGACATGCCGACCAAGGAAGATGCGCCGCACGGCGGCGCGGACGGCCCGATCGGCGCGCTGGGCGTACCGCTGACGCCGGAGCGTTCGATCGCGGTCGACCCGTCGGCGATCCCGCTCGGCACGCCCGTGTTCCTGCAGACTACGCGTCCGCTGACGAATACGCCGATGAACCGGCTCGTGTTCGCGCAGGATACGGGCTCGGCCATCAAGGGCGGCGTGCGCGCCGACTATTTCTGGGGGCTCGGCGACGACGCGGGTGATCAGGCGGGCCGGATGAAGCAGGTCGGCCGGATGTGGCTGCTGTTCCCGAATTCGTGATGCGCGGTGGCCGCGTCGGGCGCGCGAGCGCAGCGGCGCGGGTGTTCCGTGCGGTACGCCTGACGTGATGTGACTTGCTTTGACGGGCCGTGCCCGAGACGAAACAGCCCGATCGGTTTTGGCCGATCGGGCTGTTTCTTTTTGGCGCGGCGCGATGGCCGTTCCGTATTGCTGACAGGCTGCGTCTGGCTTTATCCCTTGCGCTTGTCGACGACGCGGCGCGCCTTGCCGACCGAGCGCTCGATCCCGTTCACGGGCAGCACGTTGATCACGGCCGTCACGCCGATCAGCGACTTGATGTCGTACGCGAGCGCCTGCTTTGCCGCGTGGATCGCCGCCGTATCGGGCGCGGAGTCGGGGCAGGGCTCGACGTTGAGCGTCAGCACGTCGAGCGGGCCTTCCTTCGTCAGTACGATCTGATAGTGCGGCGCGAGCGCGCGCTGCTTGAGCAACTGCTCCTCGATTTGCGTCGGGAACACGTTGACGCCGCGCACGATCATCATGTCGTCCGAGCGGCCGGTGATCTTCTCCATCCGGCGCATCGTGCGGGCGGTGCCGGGCAACAGGCGCGTGAGGTCGCGGGTGCGATAGCGGATGATCGGCAGCGCTTCCTTGGTCAGCGACGTGAACACGAGCTCGCCGAGTTCGCCGTCCGGCAGCACTTCGCCGGTTTCCGGGTCGATGATTTCCGGATAGAAGTGGTCTTCCCAGATGGTCGGGCCGTCCTTGGTCTCGACGCATTCGGACGCGACGCCGGGGCCCATCACTTCGGACAGCCCGTAGATGTCGACCGCATCGATACCCATCCGCTGTTCGATTGCGACGCGCATGTCGTTGGTCCAGGGCTCCGCGCCGAAGATGCCGATACGCAGCGAGCTCTGCACGGGATCGAGGCCCTGGCGCTCGATTTCGTCGGCGATCGACAGCATGTAGCTCGGCGTGACCATGATGATGTCGGGCCGGAAATCCTGGATCAGCTGGACCTGCTTTTCGGTCTGGCCGCCGCCGAACGGGATCACGGTCAGCCCTGCGCGTTCGGCACCGTAATGCGCACCGAGCCCGCCCGTGAACAGGCCGTAGCCGTAGCTGACGTGCACCTTGTCGCCGCGGCGCGCGCCGGCAGCGCGGATCGAGCGCGCGACGAGATTCGCCCACGTGTCGATGTCGCCGGCCGTATAGCCGACGACCGTCGGCTTGCCGGTCGTGCCCGATGACGCATGGATGCGCGAGATCTGATCCTGCGGCACCGCGAACATCCCGAACGGATAGCTGTCGCGCAGGTCGCCTTTCGTCGTGAACGGAAAGCGTGACAGGTCGGCGAGCGTCTTCAGGTCGTCCGGATGCACGCCCGCGTCGTCGAACTTGCGACGATAGACGGGCGAGTGGTCATACGCATGCCGGAGCGACCACTTGAGGCGTTCGAGCTGCAGTGCGATCAGCTCGTCGCGCGAGGCGGTCTCGATCGGTTCGAGCGGTAGCGGGGTAGTCATGCCTGTCTCCAGTGTTTGTTATGTGCGAACCGTCGACGTCAGCGGTCTTCCGGGATGACCGTGCCCTTGATCTGGGCGGATTTGCCGCGAAACATCGCGACCGTTTCTCCGACCTGGTTCGTGACGCGGATGTCGTAAATGCCGTGGCGGCCGGCGCGCGCCTGTTCGATCGCCTCGGCTGTCAACATGTCCTCGCCGTGCACGGGGCGCAGGAATTCGATCGAGCAGCCGGCCGCGACCGTGTTCAGGTTGTACGAGTTGCACGCGAACGCGAAGGTCGAATCGGCGAGCGTGAAGATGATGCCGCCGTGACAGGTCTGGTGTCCGTTCAGGAATTCGGGCCGTACGCGCATCTGCAGGCGGGCGTAGCCGGCGCGTACTTCGGCGATTTCCATGCCGAACGCGCGGCTGCATGCATCTGCGTCGTACATGGCCTGCGCGGTGGCGCGGGCCAGCGAATCGGGATCGAGCGTGTCGGTGGCGTTCGTCATGTCAACGCCCCTCGAAGCGCGGCGCGCGCTTCTCGATGAATGCCTTCACGCCTTCCGCATAGTCGTGCGACTGGCCGAGCTCGCGCTGCAGGTTGCGTTCCAGGTCGAGTTGCTGGTCGAGCGTGTTCGTGACGCTGTCGCGCATCGATTGCTTGATCGATGCGATGGCGAGCGTCGGCTGTTGCGCGAGTTGGGTGGCGAGTTGACGGACGGTCGCGACGAGCGCGTCGTCGTCGACCGCACGCCAGATCAAGCCCCATTGCTCGGCCTGTTCGGCACCGAGCTTGTCGCCGGTCAGCGCGAGCCCCAGCGCACGCGCCATGCCGACGCGCTGCGGCAGGAACCACGTGCCGCCCGAATCCGGTACGAGCCCGATCTTGACGAAGGCCTGGATGAAACTGCTTGAACGGGCGGCGAACACGAGATCGCATGCGAGCGCGAGATTCGCGCCGGCGCCGGCCGCCGTGCCGTTGACGGCGGCGATCACCGGAATCGGCAGGCGCTGCAGGCGGCGGATCAGCGGATTGAAGTGCTCGTCGATCAGCGTGCCGAGGTCGGTGGACGCGCCCGGCGTGAAGTCGAGGTCGGCCAGGTCCTGGCCCGCGCAGAAGCCGCGCCCCGCACCCGTCAGTATCAGCGCGCGTGCGCCGGCCGCTTCGACTTCATCGAGCGCCGACTGCAGTTCGCGATGCATCGCCCGCGTGAAGCTGTTCAGCTTGTCGGGGCGGTTGAGGGTGATCGTGGCCACGCGCGCGGCTTGATCGATATCCAGCTGAATCGCCTGATAGGACATGCAGTGTCTCCTTCATGACTTCGTTATAGGCGCGCGGCGCGTCGGTTACACGCGTTCGATCGCGAGGGCGATGCCCTGGCCGACGCCGATGCACATCGTACAGAGCGCAAAGCGGCCGCCCGTACGTTCGAGTTGGTGGAGCGCCGTGGTCACGAGACGGGCGCCGGAAGCGCCGAGCGGATGGCCCAGCGCAATTGCGCCGCCGTTCGGGTTCACGCGAGGATCGTCATCGGCGACGCCGAGCATGCGCAGCACCGCGAGGCCCTGCGACGCGAATGCCTCGTTCAGCTCGATCACGTCGAACTGGTCGATGGTCATGCCGAGCTGGCGCAGCAGCTTTTGCGTGGCCGGCGCGGGGCCGATGCCCATCACGCGCGGTTCCACACCGGCGGTCGCCATGCCGACGACGCGCGCACGGCGACGCAGACCATACTGGTCGGCTGCCTGTGCATTGGCGAGCAACAGCGCACATGCGCCGTCGTTGACACCCGATGCATTGCCGGCCGTCACCGAGCCGTCCGGTCGCACGACACCCTTCAGCTTCGCGAGTGCTTCGAGGGACGTCTCACGCGGATGTTCGTCGCGCGACACGACGATGGCGTCACCTTTCTTCTGCGGAATCGTGACCGCGACGATTTCGTCGGCAAGCGTGCCGTCCTGCTGCGCGCGTGCGGCCTTCTGCTGGCTGCGCAGTGCAAACAGATCCTGGTCGGCTCGGCTGATGTTGTAGTCGACCGCGACGTTCTCGGCCGTTTCCGGCATCGAATCGACGCCGTACAGCTGTTTCATCAGCGGATTGACGAAGCGCCAGCCGATCGTCGTATCGTAGATGTCGGCCTGCCGTGCGAATGCGCTCGCGGCCTTGCCCATCACGAACGGCGCGCGCGTCATGCTCTCGACGCCACCCGCGATCATCAGGCGCGCTTCCCCCGCCTTGATCGCGCGTGCGGCTGTGCCGACCGCGTCCATCCCGGAGCCGCACAGCCGGTTCAGCGTCGTGCCCGGCACGTCGGTCGGCAGGCCCGCGAGCAGCGCCGACATGCGCGCGACGTTGCGGTTGTCCTCGCCGGCCTGATTCGCACAGCCGTAGATCACGTCGTCGATCGCTGACCAGTCGACGTTCCGGTTGCGCTCGACGAGCGCCTTGAGCGGCACCGCGCCGAGGTCGTCGGCGCGGACGTCTTTCAGGGCGCCGCCGTAGCGGCCGATGGGGGTGCGAATTGCGTCGCAGATGTAGGCGTCTGTCATGGGCGTATCGATGAGCAACGAACCCGCCGGGTGGCGGATTCGTTCATGGTAGAGAACGTGGCGGCGTTTGCACGTCGGCCATTCGGGTTATGCCGTCTGGCCAGCTTCCGCGGGGACCGCCTTCGGGGCAACATGGACGCGGCTTTGCACCACACGGAAGCGGTTGGCGACGAACGCCGGGTCGGCCAGCGCCGCGTTGGCCGCCGGGTTTGCGCCGGTGCCGTGGAAATCGGAGAACGCGGCCGACTGGTTGACGAATACAGCGCCCGTCAGGTTGATCGACAGCGCGACACCGCCGCGTACCGCTGCGTCGTGCGCGGCATCGACGATTGCCTCGTCGGTGCTATAGACGGAGAGCGTCAGCGCGCCATGTTCTGCCGCAATTTCCCCGGCGAGATCAAGCGATTGCGCGGTCGAGTCGGTCGCGATCACGAACGAGATCGGGCCGAACCACTCCTGCGTGAATTTCGCACGATCGGCCACGTCGAGTTGCAGCACGAGCGGCGTGCGCACGCGGGCATCGGGGAAGGCGGGGTGCTGGAGGGTCAGGCTGTCGGCGAGCACGCGGCCGAGCTGGCGGGCGTCGTCGATACGCGCGGTCACACCTTCGTTCTGGATCGCGCCGATCAGTTCGACCGAGCGTGCCGGGTCGCCGGTGAGTTTTTGCACGGAAACGGCGATGGCCTGTGCGACTTCGTCGAAACTCGCGTGACCGTCCGCCGTCCGGATACCGTCGCGCGGCACGTAGATGTTCTGCGGCGCCGTGCACATCTGGCCGGAGTACAGCGCCAGCGAGAACGCGATGTTCTTGGCGGCGGCCTTCAGGTCGTCGGTCGAGTCGATCACGATCTGGTTGACACCAGCCTTCTCCGTGTAGACCTGTGCCTGATGGGCGTGGCGTTCGAGCCACGTACCGTTCTGCGTGCTGCCGGTGAAGTCGATCAGCTTGATCTCGGGGCGCAGTGCGAGATCCTGAACGAGGGCGCCGTCGTTGGGCTCGGTCGCGAGGAGCGTGACGACGTTCGGATCGAACCCGGCCTCGCGCAGCACGTCGCGAGCGATCCGGACCGTGATCGCGAGCGGCAGGATCGCACCCGGATGCGGTTTGACGATCACGGTGTTGCCGGTTGCCAGGTCGGCGAACAGGCCCGGGTATCCGTTCCAGGTCGGGAACGTGCAGCAGCCGAGCACAAGCCCCGTGCCGCGCGGGACGATCGTGTAGCGCTTGTGCATCGCGAGCGGCGGGTTCTTGCCTTGCGGCTTTTCCCAGTGCGCGTCGGCGGGGATGCGGCGCAGTTCGTCCCACGCATAGGCGACTGCCTCGAGCGCGCGATCCTGCGCGTGCGGGCCGCCGGCCTGGAACGCCATCATGAATGCCTGCCCGGTGGTGTGCATCACGCTGTACGCGATCTCGAAGCTCGCGCGGTTCAGACGCGCGAGGATTTCGAGGCTGACGCCGACCCAGGCGGCCGGGCCGGCTTCACGCCACGTGCGTTGCGCGGCGGCCGCGGCGGCGATCAGTGCGTCGGGCGTCGATTTCGGATACCGGATGCCGAGCGCGATGCCGTACGGCGACTGCTCCGCGCCGACCGTTTCACCGGAAGCCGGCTGGTCGAGCTCGAACGTGCTGTCGAGGTGCGACTTGAACGCGGCCTCGCCATCGGCGTTCGCGCTTTCCCCGTACACTTTGGGGCTCGGCATTTCGGCGAACGGGCTCCAGTACCCGCGGCTCTCGATGGCGGCGAGTGCGTGTTTCAGCGTGTCTTCGTGCTTCGTGAACAGTGCATGGGTCATGGCGGCGGCCTGATGGACGTTGAGAGGGGTTGGATCGATTAATTAACCGACCGGTTGGTCGGAGAATGGTAGCATCAAACTATTCGCATGTGCGAGGCGTTTCTCATTTCATTGATCGAGGAGAAATAGATGGCTTACGAGAACATCCTGGTGGAGACCCGGGGGCGTGTCGGGCTGGTTACGCTGAACCGCCCGAAGGCGCTGAATGCGCTGAATGATGCGCTGATGGATGAGTTGGGCGCCGCGCTGAAGGCGTTCGATGCGGACGACAACATTGGCGCGATCGTCGTGACAGGGAGCGAGAAGGCATTCGCGGCCGGCGCGGACATCGGCATGATGGCGACCTACTCCTATATGGATGTTTACCGGGGCGACTACATCACGCGCAACTGGGAGACGGTCCGCGAGATCCGCAAGCCGATCATTGCGGCGGTTTCGGGTTTTGCGCTGGGCGGCGGCTGCGAGCTCGCAATGATGTGCGACATCATCTTCGCGGCGGATACGGCCAAGTTCGGTCAGCCTGAGATCAAGCTGGGCATCATGCCGGGTGCTGGCGGCACGCAGCGGCTGCCGCGCGCGGTGTCGAAGGCGAAGGCGATGGACATGTGTCTGACCGCACGTTTCATGGACGCCGCCGAAGCCGAGCGTGCCGGGCTCGTGTCGCGCGTACTGCCGGCTGACAAGTTGCTCGACGAGGCGCTTGCTGCTGCGGCGACGATCGCCGAGTTCTCGCTGCCGGCGGTCATGATGGTCAAGGAGTCCGTGAACCGGGCATACGAGACGACGCTCGCCGAGGGTGTCCACTTCGAGCGTCGGTTGTTCCATTCGCTGTTCGCGACCGAAGACCAGAAGGAAGGGATGGCTGCATTCGTCGAGAAGCGCAAGCCGGAGTTCAAGAACCGCTGATCGGGCTGCGCTACGGCAGGTGTCCGACGGCTGTTTGGCGCCTGCATAAGTACGCTCGCCCGGTCCGTCGAGCCCGAAGCCCCCGTGCGCGTCAGCGCACGGGGGCTTTTTCAAACTTTTTTCACAAAGGGGCTTGCGTAGATCGGGGCAGATGCATAGAATCACGCCTCTTTCGCGCTAACGGAAACGCGGCGCGGGAGAGAAGGGAAGCGGTGCTGTTGAGGCAGGTGGTACGAGCCTCGGCGGTACAGGAAGTTGAGCCCCGCGGTCGCAACGATGTCGTGTAAAAAGTTGTTGACGAGCTGCGAAACACGGTTCATAATCTCGCTTCTCTGCTGCTGAAAACGCAGCGCTGCTGAGAAACACGAAGTTTCTCGCAGAAATGCTCTTTAAAAATTAACAGCCGATAAGTGTGGGCGCTTGATGG
>NZ_CADFEI010000023.1 GCF_902833225.1 Burkholderia sp. BCC1644 | reverse complement strand
AACTCAAAATTACTGCTTCTTCCAAGATTGGTTGTGCTGCGAAGCCAGCACAACAACCCTCTTTGCCTGATGACCATAGCGAGTCGGTCCCACCCCTTCCCATCCCGAACAGGACCGTGAAACGACTCTACGCCGATGATAGTGCGGATTCCCGTGTGAAAGTAGGTAATCGTCAGGCTCCCTAAGCCAAGAACCCCCGCCCGAAAGGCGGGGGTTTTTGCATTTGAGCCGCGGAAATGCACGCGAGCCGGCATAGCGCAATGCGACCGGAACTGCGGCGTTGACGACATCGATTCGGGCCGAGGTCGGGTCCACGCAATCGGCGCAAATTCATTCCGACCAGCTGGGTTGGCCAAGCACTAGCAACTGATGTTGCCGAGGCTGATATCCTCCCGCCGCCTGTTCGAAGTGGCGGCGTCCTCAGTCGGCAGCCGGTATGGTCGAGCGCTCGACCGACTATTCGCGGCAACTACATCTCGGCGGCTTCGAACAACACCGCGGCCCGGCGCAATACGTCTTGCCGTCCCGCAATTTGCATCTCATCCTATTTACGCGCTTATTGAGCGCTTTTCCTGCGAAAACTGCGGTATTTATCACGTTGCTACGAGGTGCGCTTTGCGTTTCTCGCACCCGAGTTCGCCGACCGTGTGAGCGGTGTACTGGGTTCGGCTTGTATGAATTCCGACGTTTCTTGTCGACGCCGCCGAATGATCGCGGCGCGATGAAGTTGCGCGCCAGGATGGAATCGGATAACGCAAAGTGACGTTATCAAGTGTCGTTCTTCGCTTAATCCACCGGATATCACGCGCAACCGACTCATCCGGGGCGTTGGGCGCCTGGTTCGCAGCAAAGACCAGGGATTCGGCCGCAGCGCCGGTTGCAACGTGTGTGTGCGTCGCCGGGCGGACGCCGTCAAAATTCAGTGCTGTCCCTTCTGTCGAACATCGGTTGGCCGTCTCGTAACACGTGGATTTCCTCCGTGAGCGAACAGGCGGTACCGTCGACGCAATCCCTTCTTTCCCAGATCAACGCGAAGCGCGCGCCGCTTCCGTCGATGCTGATCGATCGTACTCCGCCCGCCGTGCTTGGATCGTTCGGTGCGGGATCCCCGGCTGGCGAAAACCGGCGCGTCGTGCTCCGGCCTTGATCCCGGGGCAGCACGAGCGTCACCGGGCAGCGAGTGTCGGACGTTGACGCCACGGAGTCGAAGGCCAGCTCTCAAGCACCTTCAGAGATAAGCGGTGCGGCGAAAGCGCCCACATCGAACCTCACGCAAATTATTCGCGTTCAGCTGAACGAGGCGTGCGTCGTACGGACATGCAGGATGCCGGGTGTACGCCGAGGATTCGCTGCGATAAGCCGACCAGAATCTGACGTTGGCCGGCTGGCACGACGGGGCGACGCAACGCGCGCTGCACTGCAGGACGTTTGCCGAGGTCGCGGCGCGGCGCTTGTGAGACAAGCCTGCGTGTGGAGGCATATCGTCGCCGAGGAGGGGCTGTTACGCGTCCAGGCGGGCCGCGCCGTCGGATTTGGTTGACGGTGTGCTGTCGCCGGCGGCGATGAGGTCGGCGGACTCATCGTTGAGCAGCCATGCATAGGCTATCGCGTCCTGATCCATTGGCCGTACGGCCGACGAGCTGCTATGTGTCGAGCTCAGGCGTCCGGCATCGAGCGCCGGCTTCAGCCTGTCATACGGAGCGAGCGCTACACCTCCCCTGGGGCGTTTCGCAGTGCGGCTGCCTTCCGAGGCTCGATGACGGATCTCTGCGATCGTGCTCGAGCGACGCCAGGTGTCAGTCGGGTCGGCGGCATGTGCAGTCAAGTCCGTGAGCGCAATCGCAAGAGCACGCAGGCGCACGAGAAATCGCATGGGAAGATGATGGAAGGCCTGGGATGGTATCGCGGCCGGCCGCCGACGTCGGCAGGGGCGGGGGAAGTCTGTCCGCGTTTCGTGCGGATACGCTAGCGCCATTGCGAGGCTCAGGCGCCGGAAAGCGCGGATAACCCCCGCTGGGTACGATCGGCAGATCGAGCCAGGCAACCGCGGAATGGGTAGCGCGAAACCCCGATTTCCGGCAAACAGTGGGGTACTGAAGCCGTCACGAACGCCGCAGACGGGATCGACGAAGCCGCCCGGCATGAAATTTGCGGAAATTTGCGTCTACCCGCTTGGCATTGTGCGAAAGAGGTCGTATGATGGCGGTCTTTCGTTTTTAGCGCAGATGCAGATCGGCGCTAAGGGCGGAGTCTGACGAAGATGTGGCGCCGGTCGGCAGCATCTCGTGCTTGCCTTAGCCGGGCAAGGGCGGGGGATCGGTGGTAAAGCAGGAGTCGGGAAGAGAGTGAAAATAATCTTCCGGATGTGCTTGACACGAGTGCGATGCACCCCCATAATCGTCAGTTCTCTACGGAGGGGTGCCCGAGTGGCTAAAGGGGGCAGACTGTAAATCTGTTGGCTTACGCCTACGTTGGTTCGAATCCAACCTCCTCCACCAAGATATCAGCGCAGTGAGCGGTAAGGAATCGTTAGTGGCCCATGCGGGTGTAGCTCAATGGTAGAGCAGAAGCCTTCCAAGCTTACGACGAGGGTTCGATTCCCTTCACCCGCTCCAGACCGCTAAGTTGAAGCGTAAAGCGCCCATGTGGCTCAGTGGTAGAGCACTCCCTTGGTAAGGGAGAGGTCGGCAGTTCGATCCTGCCCATGGGCACCAGCAGTACAAAGTCAGTGTCTTGTTTGCGCGCGGCGCAACCTGTGAAATTCCTTTTGGGAGTCGAAAATGGCCAAGGGTAAATTCGAGCGGACCAAGCCGCACGTGAACGTTGGTACGATTGGTCACGTTGACCACGGCAAGACGACGCTGACGGCAGCGATCACGACGGTTCTGACGAAGAAGTTCGGCGGCGAAGCGAAGGCATACGACCAGATCGACGCGGCACCGGAAGAAAAGGCGCGCGGCATCACGATCAACACGGCACACGTCGAGTACGAAACGGCTAACCGCCACTACGCACACGTCGACTGCCCGGGCCACGCTGACTATGTGAAGAACATGATCACGGGCGCGGCGCAGATGGACGGCGCGATCCTGGTTTGCTCGGCAGCTGACGGCCCGATGCCGCAGACGCGTGAGCACATCCTGCTGGCACGTCAGGTTGGCGTTCCGTACATCATCGTGTTCCTGAACAAGTGCGACATGGTGGACGACGCTGAACTGCTCGAGCTGGTCGAGATGGAAGTTCGCGAACTCCTGTCGAAGTACGACTTCCCGGGCGATGACACGCCGATCGTGAAGGGTTCGGCGAAGCTGGCGCTGGAAGGCGACACGGGCGAGCTGGGCGAAGTGGCGATCATGAGCCTGGCCGACGCGCTGGACACGTACATCCCGACGCCGGAGCGTGCAGTTGACGGCGCGTTCCTGATGCCGGTGGAAGACGTGTTCTCGATCTCGGGCCGTGGTACGGTTGTGACGGGTCGCGTCGAGCGCGGCATCGTGAAGGTCGGCGAGGAAATCGAAATCGTCGGTATCAAGCCGACGGTGAAGACGACCTGCACGGGCGTTGAAATGTTCCGCAAGCTGCTGGACCAAGGTCAGGCAGGCGACAACGTTGGTATCCTGCTGCGCGGCACGAAGCGTGAAGACGTGGAGCGTGGCCAGGTTCTGGCGAAGCCGGGTTCGATCACGCCGCACACGCACTTCACGGCTGAAGTGTACGTGCTGAGCAAGGATGAAGGCGGCCGCCACACGCCGTTCTTCAACAACTACCGTCCGCAGTTCTACTTCCGTACGACGGACGTGACGGGCTCGATCGAGCTGCCGAAGGACAAGGAAATGGTGATGCCGGGCGACAACGTGTCGATCACGGTGAAGCTGATCGCTCCGATCGCGATGGAAGAAGGTCTGCGCTTCGCAATCCGCGAAGGCGGCCGTACGGTCGGCGCCGGCGTCGTCGCCAAGATCATCGAGTAAGCCAGTTATTCGTTGATCGACAGTTTTGGGGCTGGCAACAGCCGGCCCCAACATGGTTTAGGGGTATAGCTCAACTGGCAGAGCGTCGGTCTCCAAAACCGAAGGTTGGGGGTTCGATTCCCTCTGCCCCTGCCAAAAAATAGCCACGTGTCCTACGTGGCATTTGTTTTAAGGTGTTATGGCGAATCCATCCGTCGAAACTGTAAATACCTCCGGCGATAAGCTGATGCTGGCCCTGGGTGTATTGCTGGTGTTGGCCGGATTCGTGGGCTTCTTCTGGCTGGCCAATCAGCAGTGGTATGTCCGCGGTGCCGCGTTGGCGGTAGGTATCATCGCCGGCGTGGCCGTCGGGCTGATGTCCGCCCCTGGCAAGAGCCTCATCGCCTTTGCCAAGGATTCGTACAAGGAAGTCCGGAAGGTCGTTTGGCCCACCCGCAAGGAAGCAACGCAAACCACACTCGTCGTGTTCGGTTTCGTGCTCGTGATGGCGATTTTCCTCTGGTTGAGTGACAAATCGATCGAATGGGTGATTTTCTCGGCGATTCTGGGTTGGAAATGATATGAGCGATACTCCGGCATCCCCGAGCGGAAAACGTTGGTACGTCGTGCACGCCTACTCCGGTATGGAGAAGAGCGTGCAACGTGCGCTTCAGGAGCGCATCGAACGTGCTGGCATGCAGGACAAATTCGGTCAGATCCTGGTCCCGACCGAAGAAGTGGTCGAAGTCAAGGGCGGCCACAAGGCCGTGACCGAGCGTCGTTTCTTTCCCGGCTACGTGCTGGTGGAAATGGAAATGACGGACGAAACGTGGCACCTCGTGAAGAACACCGCGAAGGTCACTGGTTTCGTCGGTGGTGCGCGCAACCGCCCGACCCCGATTTCCCCGAAGGAAGTCGAGAAGATCATGTCGCAGATGCAGGAAGGCGTCGAAAAGCCGCGCCCGAAGACCCTGTTCGAAGTCGGCGAGATGGTGCGTGTCAAGGAAGGCCCGTTCACGGACTTCAACGGCACCGTCGAAGAAGTCAACTACGAAAAATCGCGCGTGCGTGTGTCGGTCACCATCTTTGGCCGATCCACCCCGGTCGAACTCGAGTTCGGCCAGGTCGAAAAAGTTTGATCCCGATTCGGTGGGCAGCCTCGGCTGCCCACCTTCGCGCTTACGGCCCGCGTCATGGCCGTTGAGGAGCGTCAGTAGCCAGCGGCGAACGCGCGTTATTACTCACCGAACGCCCCTCCGGCGTTCCAATGAGGTTCACAAATGGCAAAGAAGATTATCGGCTTTATCAAGCTGCAGATCCCTGCAGGTAAAGCCAACCCGTCGCCGCCGGTCGGTCCGGCACTGGGCCAGCGCGGCCTGAACATCATGGAGTTCTGCAAGGCGTTCAACGCGCAGACTCAAGGCATGGAGCCGGGTCTGCCGGTGCCGGTGGTCATCACGGCATTCGCTGACAAGAGCTTCACGTTCGTGATGAAGACGCCGCCGGCAACCGTCCTGATCAAGAAGGCGGCGAAGGTGGACAAGGGCTCGAGCAAGCCGCACACCGACAAGGTCGGTTCGATCACGCGCGCTCAAGCTGAAGAAATCGCAAAGACCAAGATGCCGGACCTTACGGCAGCTGATCTGGACGCAGCCGTTCGCACCATCGCTGGTAGCGCACGCTCGATGGGCATCACTGTGGAGGGCGTGTAAATGGCTAAGATCTCCAAGCGCCGTCAGGCATTTGCCGCCAAGGTTGATCGTCAGAAGCTGTACGCGATCGAAGACGCACTGAGCCTCGTGAAGGAATGCGCGAGCGCGAAGTTCGACGAGTCGATCGACGTCGCAGTCCAGCTCGGCATCGATGCAAAGAAGTCGGACCAGGTCGTTCGTGGTTCGGTCGTTCTGCCGGCCGGTACGGGCAAGTCGGTTCGCGTTGCCGTGTTCGCGCAAGGCGAAAAGGCCGAGCAAGCTCGTGCAGCAGGCGCGGAAATCGTCGGTATGGAAGACCTGGCTGAGCAGATCAAGGCTGGCCAGATGGACTTCGACATCGTGATCGCTTCGCCGGACACGATGCGTATCGTCGGTACGCTCGGCCAGATCCTCGGCCCGCGCGGCCTGATGCCGAACCCGAAGGTCGGTACGGTCACGCCGGACGTCGCAACCGCCGTCAAGAACGCGAAGGCTGGTCAGGTGCAATTCCGTGTCGACAAGGCCGGTATCATCCACGCGACCATCGGCCGTGCATCGTTCGAGCCGACCGCACTGCGTTCGAACCTGTCGGCACTGATCGAAGCGCTGCAGAAGGCCAAGCCGGCAACGAGCAAGGGCGTGTACCTGCGCAAGATCGCACTGTCGAGCACGATGGGCGTCGGCGTGCGTGTCGACCAGGCTACGCTGGCAGCACAGTAAGCAAGTATTCGGGCCGCTTCGTTCGCGAAGCGGCCTACATGGGCTTTGGGCGGTTGTTCGTGCAGTGTGGCGGGCAACCGGTTATCAAAGACCGTTGGTGGGGCGCAGCAGTCAGGTGATCCCTTAATTCAAGCCAACGCAGATGGCGAACCCGAAAAAGTTTTGCAGTGGTGAAGCCGCAGGCCGTGAAGCGATTCCCGGCGTGAGGTGGAAATACTCCTAACGAGGTCGGACGCCGTTGTTGAACGAGGTACGTGAGGTTTCGGCCATGCCGGCCACGCCGAACGTATCGTTTCTGGAGGCTAACCGTGCCGCTTAATAGAGAAGACAAGCAAGCCGTCGTCGCTGAGGTTTCCGCGCAAGTCGCGAAGGCCCAGACCGTTGTGCTGGCTGAGTATCGTGGAATTGCGGTTGGCGATCTGACCAAGCTGCGCGCGAAAGCGCGTGAGCAACAGGTTTACCTGCGCGTGTTGAAGAACACGCTGGCGCGTCGCGCCGTCGAAGGTACGCCGTTTGCTCCGCTGGCAGAGCAGATGACTGGTCCGCTGATCTACGGCATCTCGGAAGATGCAATTGCTGCTGCTAAGGTCGTCAACGACTTCAGCAAGAGCAATGACAAGTTGGTCATCAAGGCTGGTTCGTTCGATGGCAAGGTGATGGACAAGGCTGGCGTGCAAGCGCTGGCAAGCATCCCGAGCCGCGAAGAACTGCTCTCGAAGCTGCTGTTCGTTATGCAATCGCCTGTTTCGGGCTTCGCGCGTGCTCTGGCCGCGCTGGCAGAGAAGAAGCAAGCGGAAGCTGCGTAATCGAGCGTGCATCAGCGTCATTGATCGCTGGCTGTATCCGAATTCAATTTAGGAGTATTTCAAATGGCAATCGCAAAAGAAGACATCCTGGCAGCAGTCGAAGGGATGACCGTTCTGGAACTGAACGAACTGGTCAAGGCGTTCGAAGAGAAGTTTGGCGTGTCGGCAGCTGCAGTGGCAGTCGCTGGCCCGGCAGGCGGCGGCGCTGCTGCTGCTGCTGAAGAACAGACCGAATTCACGGTCGTTCTGGCAGAAGCAGGCGCCAACAAGGTTTCGGTCATCAAGGCCGTTCGCGAACTGACGGGCCTGGGCCTGAAGGAAGCGAAGGACCTGGTTGACGGTGCACCGAAGGCCGTCAAGGAAGGCGTCGCCAAGGCTGCTGCTGAAGAAGCCAAGAAGAAGCTGGAAGAAGCAGGCGCGAAGGTCGAAATCAAGTAAGTTTCGACGCGCTGTGCGAAGGCTGGCGGTATTTTCACCGCCGGCCTTTTTGTGCTTTGTGGGAGCGTTATTCTGGCACTCATTCGGGAGCCCGAATAATCGGCCCTAGAGGCCAAAGAAAACCGCCTGATCGTTGTGAAAGGTCACTCACGATTGGCGGTTCTCTTTGTCTTCTGAAGCGACTGCAGAAGGCAAGTTTGGTCGGGTAGCGGGCAACACAGGCATCCGCTGCCGTCAGCCAGCGGTTGGTAGCGGCCAACCACCAAGCTTCTCGGCTCGTTCAAGCCGTCAACGGCCATCGGGTCTCAGTCGGTGAACACTCGGGTTTGAAACGTCCAGGTATTCCGCCTCGATAGCACCCGCCGTGATTCGGAGATCGTATGCAATATTCCTTCACCGAGAAGAAGCGCATTCGCAAGAGTTTCGCGAAGCGCCCCATCGTTCACCAAGTTCCGTTCTTGCTGGCTACCCAGCTTGAATCATTCAGCACGTTTCTGCAAGCCGATGTGCCGGCGACACAACGCAAGCCTGAAGGTTTGCAGGCCGCGTTCACATCGGTATTTCCCATTGTTTCGCACAACGGTTTCGCGCGCCTCGAGTTCGTGAGCTATGCGCTGTCCTCGCCGGCATTCAACATCAAGGAATGCCAGCAGCGGGGCCTGACGTACTGCTCCGCGCTGCGCGCGAAGGTCCGCCTTGTCATTCTCGACAAGGAATCGCCGAACAAGCCGGTCGTCAAGGAAGTGAAGGAGCAGGAAGTGTACATGGGCGAAATTCCGCTCATGACGCCGACGGGCTCGTTCGTCATCAACGGCACCGAGCGTGTCATCGTCTCGCAGCTGCACCGTTCGCCGGGCGTGTTCTTCGAACACGACAAGGGCAAGACGCACAGCTCGGGCAAGCTGCTGTTCTCGGCACGGATCATTCCGTACCGCGGCTCGTGGCTCGACTTCGAATTCGATCCGAAGGACATCCTGTACTTCCGCGTCGACCGTCGCCGCAAGATGCCGGTCACGATCCTGCTGAAGGCCATCGGCCTGACGCCGGAACAGATCCTCGCGAACTTCTTCGTGTTCGACAACTTCACGCTGATGGACGAAGGCGCGCAACTCGAGTTCGTGCCCGAGCGCCTGCGCGGTGAAGTCGCGCGTTTCGACATCACGGACCGTGATGGCAAGGTCATTGTCCAGAAGGACAAGCGGATCAACGCGAAGCACATTCGCGACCTCGAAGCCGCGAAGACCAAGTTCATCTCGGTGCCGGAAGACTATCTGCTCGGCCGCGTGCTGGCGAAGAACGTCGTCGACGGCGATACCGGCGAAGTGATCGCGAGCGCAAACGACGAAGTCACGGAAAGCGTGCTCGAGAAGCTGCGCGAAGCGGGCATCAAGGACATCCAGACGCTCTACACGAACGACCTGGACCAGGGCCCGTACATCTCGTCGACGCTGCGTGTCGACGAAACGACCGACCGCACGGCCGCGCGCATCGCGATCTACCGCATGATGCGTCCGGGCGAGCCGCCGACCGAAGAAGCGGTCGAGGCACTGTTCAACCGTCTGTTCTACAGCGAAGAAGCGTACGACCTGTCGAAGGTCGGCCGTATGAAGTTCAACCGCCGCGTCAGCCGTGACGAAATCACCGGCCCGATGACGCTGCAGGACGACGACATCCTCGCGACGATCAAGATCCTCGTCGAGCTGCGCAACGGCAAGGGCGAAGTGGACGACATCGACCACCTCGGCAACCGTCGCGTGCGTTGCGTCGGCGAACTGGCGGAGAACCAGTTCCGCGCCGGTCTCGTGCGTGTCGAACGCGCGGTCAAGGAACGCCTCGGCCAGGCCGAAAGCGAAAACCTGATGCCGCACGACCTGATCAACTCGAAGCCGATTTCGTCGGCGATCCGCGAGTTCTTCGGTTCGTCGCAGCTGTCGCAGTTCATGGACCAGACCAACCCGCTGTCGGAAATCACGCACAAGCGCCGTGTTTCCGCACTGGGCCCGGGCGGTCTGACGCGCGAACGCGCAGGCTTCGAAGTCCGCGACGTGCACCCGACCCACTATGGCCGCGTGTGCCCGATCGAAACGCCGGAAGGTCCGAACATCGGCCTGATCAACTCGCTCGCACTGTACGCGCACCTGAACGAATACGGCTTCCTCGAGACGCCGTACCGCAAGGTCGTGGACAGCAAGGTGACTGACCAGATCGACTACCTGTCGGCGATCGAAGAAGGCCGCTACATGATCGCGCAGGCAAACGCCGCGATCGACGAGAACGGCCAGCTGATCGACGAACTCGTGTCGTCGCGTGAAGCCGGCGAAACGATGATGGTCACGCCGGACCGTATCCAGTACATGGACGTCGCGCCGTCGCAGATCGTGTCGGTTGCAGCCTCGCTGATTCCGTTCCTCGAGCACGATGACGCGAACCGTGCACTGATGGGTTCGAACATGCAGCGTCAGGCCGTGCCGTGTCTGCGTCCGGAAAAGCCGGTCGTCGGGACGGGCATCGAGCGCACCTGCGCGGTCGACTCGGGTACGACGGTTCAGGCGTTCCGTGGCGGCGTCGTCGACTATGTCGACGCAGGCCGTATCGTGATTCGCGTGAACGACGAAGAAGCGGTCGCAGGTGAAGTCGGTGTCGACATCTACAACCTGATCAAGTACACGCGTTCGAACCAGAACACGAACATCAACCAGCGTCCGATCGTGAAGATGGGCGACAAGGTCTCGCGCGGCGACGTGCTGGCCGACGGCGCCTCGACGGACCTGGGCGAGCTCGCGCTCGGCCAGAACATGCTGATCGCGTTCATGCCGTGGAACGGCTACAACTTCGAGGATTCGATCCTGATCTCGGAGAAGGTGGTCGCGGACGATCGCTACACGTCGATCCACATCGAAGAGCTGAACGTCGTTGCACGTGACACGAAGCTCGGGCCGGAAGAAATCACGCGCGACATCTCGAACCTGGCGGAAATCCAGCTCGGCCGTCTCGACGAATCGGGCATCGTGTACATCGGTGCAGAAGTCGAAGCGGGCGACGTGATGGTCGGCAAGGTCACGCCGAAGGGCGAGACCCAGCTGACGCCGGAAGAGAAGCTGCTGCGCGCGATCTTCGGCGAGAAGGCTTCGGACGTGAAGGACACGTCGCTGCGCGTGCCGTCGGGCATGAGCGGCACCGTGATCGACGTCCAGGTGTTCACGCGTGAAGGCATCCAGCGCGACAAGCGTGCGCAACAGATCATCGACGACGAACTCAAGCGCTATCGTCTCGACCTGAACGACCAGCTGCGCATCGTGGAAGGCGACGCGTTCCAGCGTCTCGCACGCATGCTCGTGGGCAAGGTCGCGAACGGCGGTCCGAAGAAGCTCGCGAAGGGTACGAAGATCGACCAGGCTTACCTGGAAGACCTCGACCACTACCACTGGTTCGACATCCGCCTCGCGGACGACGAAGCAGCGGCGCAGCTCGAAGCGATCAAGAACTCGATCGAGGAAAAGCGTCACCAGTTCGACCTCGCGTTCGAAGAGAAGCGCAAGAAGCTCACGCAAGGCGACGAACTGCCGCCGGGCGTGCTGAAGATGGTCAAGGTGTACCTCGCGGTGAAGCGCCGTCTGCAGCCTGGCGACAAGATGGCAGGCCGTCACGGTAACAAGGGTGTCGTGTCGAAGATCGTCCCGATCGAAGACATGCCGTACATGGCCGACGGCCGTCCGGCAGACGTCGTGCTGAACCCGCTCGGCGTGCCGTCGCGGATGAACGTGGGTCAGGTTCTGGAAGTGCACCTCGGCTGGGCCGCGAAGGGTCTCGGCTGGCGTATCGGCGAAATGCTGCAGCGTCAGGCGAAGATCGAGGAAATGCGCGCGTTCCTGACGAAGATCTACAACGACTCGGGCCGCCAGGAAGATCTGGAAAGCTTCACCGACGACGAGATCCTCGAACTCGCGAAGAACCTGCGCGAAGGCGTGCCGTTCGCAACGCCGGTGTTCGACGGTGCGACCGAGGAAGAAATGGGCAAGATGCTCGACCTCGCGTTCCCGGACGACATCGCTGAACAGCTCGGCATGAACCCGTCGAAGAACCAGGTCCGTCTGTACGACGGCCGCACGGGTGAAATGTTCGAACGTCGCGTGACGCTCGGCTACATGCACTACCTGAAGCTGCACCACTTGGTCGACGACAAGATGCACGCGCGTTCGACCGGCCCGTACTCGCTCGTCACGCAGCAGCCGCTGGGTGGTAAGGCGCAGTTCGGTGGCCAGCGTTTCGGTGAAATGGAAGTGTGGGCACTCGAAGCGTACGGCGCGTCCTACGTGCTGCAGGAAATGCTGACGGTGAAGTCGGACGACGTGAACGGCCGGACCAAGGTCTATGAGAACCTGGTCAAGGGTGATCACGTCATCGATGCAGGCATGCCGGAATCCTTCAACGTGCTCGTGAAGGAAATCCGCTCGCTCGGTATCGACATCGATCTCGACCGCAATTAATCGGACTACGGAGAGAAAGCAATGAAAGCTCTGCTCGATCTATTCAAGCAAGTCCAACAGGAAGAAGTTTTCGACGCGATCAAGATCGGTCTGGCTTCGCCTGACAAGATCCGTTCGTGGTCGTTCGGCGAAGTGAAGAAGCCGGAGACCATCAACTACCGTACGTTCAAGCCGGAACGCGATGGTCTCTTCTGCGCGAAGATCTTCGGGCCGATCAAGGACTACGAGTGCCTGTGCGGCAAGTACAAGCGTCTGAAGCACCGCGGCGTGATCTGCGAGAAGTGCGGCGTCGAAGTGACGCTGGCGAAGGTGCGTCGCGAACGGATGGGCCACATCGAACTGGCCTCGCCGGTCGCGCACATCTGGTTCCTGAAGTCGCTGCCGTCGCGTCTGGGCATGGTGCTCGACATGACGCTGCGCGACATCGAACGCGTGCTGTACTTCGAAGCCTATGTGGTGATCGAACCGGGCATGACGCCGCTGAAGGCGCGGCAGATCATGACCGAAGAGGATTACTACAACAAGGTCGAGGAATACGGCGACGAATTCCGTGCCGAGATGGGCGCGGAAGGCGTGCGTGAACTGCTGCGCGCGATCAACATCGACGAGCAGGTCGAGACGCTGCGCACCGAGCTGAAGAACACCGGCTCGGAAGCGAAGATCAAGAAGTACGCGAAGCGCCTGAAGGTCCTCGAGGCATTCCAGCGCTCGGGCATCAAGCCCGAGTGGATGATCCTCGAAGTGCTGCCGGTGCTGCCGCCGGAACTGCGTCCGCTCGTGCCGCTGGACGGCGGCCGTTTCGCGACGTCGGACCTGAACGACCTGTATCGCCGCGTGATCAACCGTAACAACCGGTTGAAGCGTCTGCTCGAGCTGAAGGCGCCTGAAATCATCGTCCGCAACGAAAAGCGGATGCTGCAGGAAGCCGTCGACTCGCTGCTCGACAACGGTCGTCGCGGCAAGGCGATGACGGGCGCGAACAAGCGTCCGCTGAAGTCGCTCGCCGACATGATCAAGGGCAAGGGCGGTCGTTTCCGTCAGAACCTGCTGGGCAAGCGCGTCGACTACTCGGGCCGTTCGGTCATCGTGGTCGGCCCGACGCTGAAGCTGCACCAGTGCGGTCTGCCGAAGCTGATGGCGCTCGAGCTGTTCAAGCCGTTCATCTTCAACAAGCTGGAAGTGATGGGCGTCGCGACGACCATCAAGGCTGCGAAGAAGGAAGTCGAGAACCAGACGCCGGTGGTGTGGGACATCCTCGAAGAGGTGATCCGCGAGCACCCGGTGATGCTGAACCGTGCGCCGACGCTGCACCGTCTCGGTATCCAGGCGTTCGAGCCGGTGCTGATCGAAGGCAAGGCAATCCAGCTGCACCCGCTCGTCTGCGCGGCGTTCAACGCCGACTTCGACGGTGACCAGATGGCCGTTCACGTGCCGCTGTCGCTCGAAGCGCAGATGGAAGCGCGTACGCTGATGCTGGCGTCGAACAACGTGCTGTTCCCGGCCAACGGCGATCCGTCGATCGTGCCGTCGCAGGATATCGTGCTGGGTCTGTACTACGCGACCCGCGAAGCGATCAACGGCAAGGGCGAAGGCCTGTCGTTCACGGGCGTGTCGGAAGCGATCCGCGCGTACGAGAACAAGGAAGTCGAGCTCGCATCGCGCGTCAACGTGCGGATCACCGAAATGGTCCGCAACGAAGACACGTCGGAAGGCGCGCCGGAATTCGTGCCGAAGATCTCGCTGTACGCAACGACCGTCGGCCGCGCGATCCTGTCGGAGATCCTGCCGCACGGCCTGCCGTTCTCGGTGCTGAACAAGCCGCTGAAGAAGAAGGAAATCTCGCGCCTGATCAACACGGCATTCCGCAAGTGCGGTCTGCGCGCGACGGTGGTGTTCGCCGACCAGCTGATGCAGTCGGGTTTCCGTCTTGCGACGCGTGCCGGCATTTCGATCTGCGTGGACGACATGCTCGTGCCGCCGCAGAAGGAAACGATCGTCGGCGACGCCGCGAAGAAGGTGAAGGAGTACGACCGTCAGTACATGTCGGGTCTCGTCACCGCGCAGGAACGCTACAACAACGTGGTCGACATCTGGTCGGCAACGTCGGAAGCGGTCGGCAAGGCGATGATGGAGCAGCTGTCGACGGAGCCGGTGACGGACCGCGACGGCAAGGAAACGCGCCAGGAATCGTTCAACTCGATCTACATGATGGCCGACTCGGGCGCCCGGGGTTCGGCGGTTCAGATTCGTCAGCTGGCCGGTATGCGAGGCCTGATGGCGAAGCCGGACGGCTCGATTATCGAGACGCCGATTACCGCGAACTTCCGCGAAGGTCTGAACGTGTTGCAGTACTTCATCTCGACCCACGGTGCACGTAAGGGTCTGGCTGATACGGCACTGAAGACCGCGAACTCGGGTTACCTGACGCGTCGTCTCGTCGACGTCACGCAGGATCTGGTCGTGGTGGAAGACGATTGCGGCACGTCGAACGGCGTCGCGATGAAGGCGCTGGTCGAAGGCGGTGAAGTCGTCGAAGCGCTGCGCGACCGTATCCTCGGCCGCGTCGCGGTCGCGGACGTCGTCAACCCGGAAACGCAGGAAACGGTGTACGAATCGGGCATGCTGCTCGACGAAACGGCGGTCGAGGAAATCGAACGCCTCGGCATCGACGAAGTGCGCGTGCGCACGCCGCTGACCTGCGAAACGCGTTACGGCCTGTGCGCTGCCTGCTACGGCCGTGACCTCGGCCGCGGCTCGCTCGTGAACGTCGGCGAAGCAGTCGGCGTGATCGCGGCACAGTCGATCGGTGAACCGGGCACGCAGCTGACGATGCGTACGTTCCACATCGGTGGTGCGGCATCGCGTGCGGCAGTGGCTTCGTCGGTCGAAGCGAAGAGCAACGGTATCGTGCGCTTCACGGCGACGATGCGCTACGTCACGAACGCGAAGGGCGAGCAGATCGTCATTTCCCGTTCGGGCGAAGCGATGATCACCGACGACTTCGGTCGCGAGCGCGAGCGTCACAAAGTGCCGTACGGCGCGACGCTGCTGCAGCTCGACGGCGTGACGATCAAGGCAGGCACGCAGCTCGCCACGTGGGATCCGCTGACGCGTCCGATCATCACCGAGTACGGTGGTACGGTGAAGTTCGAGAACGTCGAGGAAGGCGTGACCGTCGCGAAGCAGATCGACGACGTGACCGGCCTGTCGACGCTGGTCGTGATCGACGTGAAGCGTCGCGGTTCGCAGGCTTCGAAGAGCGTGCGTCCGCAGGTGAAGCTGCTCGACGCGAACGGCGAAGAAGTGAAGATTCCGGGCACGGAGCACGCAGTGCAGATCGGCTTCCAGGTCGGCGCACTGATCACCGTGAAGGATGGCCAGCAGGTGCAGGTCGGTGAAGTGCTCGCACGTATCCCGACCGAAGCGCAGAAGACGCGTGACATTACCGGCGGTCTGCCGCGGGTGGCGGAACTGTTCGAAGCGCGTTCGCCGAAGGATGCCGGCATTCTCGCGGAAGTCACCGGTACGACGTCGTTCGGTAAGGACACGAAGGGCAAGCAGCGTCTCGTCATCACGGATCTCGAGGGCAACCAGCACGAGTTCCTGATCGCGAAGGAAAAGCAGGTTCTGGTTCACGATGCACAGGTCGTCAACAAGGGCGAAATGATCGTGGACGGTCCGGCCGATCCGCACGACATCCTGCGTCTGCAGGGTATCGAGGCGCTGTCGCGCTACATCGTCGACGAAGTGCAGGACGTGTATCGTCTGCAGGGCGTGAAGATCAACGACAAGCACATCGAGGTGATCGTTCGCCAGATGCTGCGTCGTGTGCAGATCACCGACAACGGTGATACGCGCTTCATCCCGGGCGAACAGGTCGAGCGTTCCGACATGCTGGACGAGAACGATCGCATGATCGCCGAGGACAAGCGTCCGGCTTCGTACGACAACGTGCTGCTCGGTATCACGAAGGCATCGCTGTCGACCGACTCGTTCATCTCCGCGGCATCGTTCCAGGAAACGACCCGCGTGCTGACCGAAGCGGCGATCATGGGCAAGCGCGACGATCTGCGTGGCCTGAAGGAAAACGTGATCGTCGGCCGCCTGATTCCGGCCGGTACGGGTCTCGCGTTCCACAAGGCACGCAAGGCGAAGGAATCGTCGGATCGCGAGCGTTTCGACCAGATCGCAGCGGAAGAGGCATTCGACTTCGGCACGCCGAGCGCGCCTGCCGCGGAAGAGCCGCAACAGCACCCGGCAGCCGAGTAAGCGCGGGCGGCGCGAGCCGCCTTGCCTCACCACGCTGTCACCGAAACCGCCCGGTTCTGCCGGGCGGTTTTTTTTCATCTGTCGTTCGCGCGCATGACGCGCCGGCGCCGGCCGAGCTTGCTTGCGAGCGATGTGCGGCCTGACTGCAAGCGCCGCCGAAGCATCGCAATCACCTGCGGCGCGATCGTGGCAGGCCCGTCATGCACGCGAACGAACCCTGGCCGATCGGCCAAAACCGCACGATTCGCCACGCGTTGCGTGAGCGGGTTGTTAAAATTGCGGTCATCGTTTAGCCGTCCTTGTTCTCATTCATGTCCCGCGCCCTCGAAATTCTCGACGAAGTATTTGGTTATCCCGCCTTTCGCGGCCAGCAGGGCGAGATCGTCGAGCACGTCGCCGGCGGCGGCGATTGTCTCGTGTTGATGCCGACGGGCGGCGGCAAGTCGCTGTGCTACCAGATTCCCGCGCTGCTGCGTCGCGAGGCCGGGCAGGGTGCCGGCATCGTCGTGTCGCCGCTGATCGCGCTGATGCAGGACCAGGTCGCCGCACTGAGAGAAGTGGGCGTACGCGCGGCGTATCTGAATTCGACGCTGTCGGGCGCCGAGGCCGCGGCCATCGAGCGCGCGCTGCGCGAAGGCGAGATCGACCTGCTGTACGTCGCGCCGGAGCGGCTGATGACCGGGCGCTTCCTCGACCTGCTCGAGCGCGCGAAGATCGGCCTGTTCGCGATCGACGAAGCGCACTGCGTGTCGCAATGGGGGCACGATTTCCGTCCGGAATACATCCAGCTGTCGGTACTGCACGAGCGTTTCCCGGCGGTGCCGCGCATCGCGCTGACGGCCACGGCCGACGCGATCACGCGCGACGAGATCATCCATCGTCTCGCGCTCGACGACGCGCGCGTGTTCGTGTCGAGCTTCGACCGCCCGAACATCCGCTACCGGATCGTCGAGAAGGACAACGCGCGCTCGCAGCTGCTCGACTTCATCCGCGCCGAACACACGAATACCGACGGCACGACGGACGCCGGCGTCGTCTATTGCCTGTCGCGCCGCAAGGTCGAGGAAACGGCCGAGTGGCTGAAGGCGCAGGGCGTGCGCGCGCTGCCGTATCACGCCGGGATGGAGTTCGAGGTGCGGCAGAAGCACCAGGAAATGTTCCAGCGCGAAGAGGGCATCGTGATGTGCGCGACGATCGCGTTCGGCATGGGTATCGACAAACCCGACGTGCGCTTCGTCGCGCACCTGGATCTGCCGAAGAGCGTCGAAGGCTACTACCAGGAAACGGGCCGCGCGGGCCGCGACGGGATGCCTGCGAACGCATGGATGGCGTACGGCCTCGGCGATGTCGTCCAGCAGCGCAAGATGATCGACGAGTCCGATGCGGACGACGCACACAAGCGCGTGCAGACGTCGAAGCTCGATGCGCTGCTCGGACTGTGCGAGACGATCTCGTGCCGCCGCGTGCGGCTGCTGAACTACTTCGGCGAGGAGAGCCAGCCGTGCGGCAACTGCGATACGTGCCTCGAGCCGCCCGCATCGTGGGATGCGACGCGCGAGGCGCAGATGGCGCTGTCTTGCGTGTTCCGCGCGCAGCGCGCGAGCGGCTTCAATTTCGGCTCGAGCCACCTGATCGAGATCCTGCGCGGCGGGCGCACCGAGAAGGTGCTGCAGCGCGGCCATGACCAGCTCACGACGTTCGGGATCGGCGCATCGCTGTCCGAGCCCGAATGGCGCGCGATTTTCCGGCAGCTCGTCGCGTACGGCTATCTGGCGGTCGATCATGGCGGCTTCGGCGCGCTGGTGCTGACCGAGGCTGCGAAGCCCGTGCTGAAGAACGAGGAGAAGGTCACGCTGCGCCGCTACGTGAAGCCGCAACGCACGCGCCAGTCGTCGAGCCGCAGCGGCACGCGAGTCGATCCGACGGCCGGCATGGGCACGCGCGAGCGCGCGCGGTGGGACGCATTGCGTGCGTGGCGCGCGGAAACCGCCAAGACCGACGGCGTGCCGGCCTACGTGATCTTCCACGACGCGACGCTCGCGGAAATCGCGCGCAACGCGCCGGAGTCGATCGACGACCTGCGCCACATCCCCGGCATGGGCGTGCGCAAGCTCGAACGTTTCGGCGACGAGATCATCGACGTCGTTGAATCGGCCTGACACAGGTGTTCCGACCCTTCCTGTAAACCACGCGATCGACCGGCAAATCACGCAAGCCGTTGACTTAGTTGGTATTTCCGGAATATGATGCTGGGTTCCGGTATTCGGTGGGCCGTGTTGCGTTCGAAAGCGCGCGCCCGATTCGCCGGTTCGGAAGTCAACTGTGCGCCGATTCTCGCTTTGCCCGAAATCGATGCGCAGATTTTGTTCAATTTCAGGAATAAACAATGCCAACCATCAACCAACTGGTTCGCAAAGGCCGTCAGTCGGAAACGACGAAGAGCAAGAGCCCGGCCCTGCAGGACTGCCCCCAGCGTCGCGGCGTGTGCACCCGTGTGTACACGACGACGCCGAAGAAGCCGAACTCGGCACTCCGTAAGGTCGCCAAGGTTCGTCTGACGAACGGCTTCGAAGTGATTTCGTACATCGGCGGTGAAGGCCACAACCTGCAGGAACACTCGGTTGTGCTGATCCGCGGCGGCCGTGTGAAGGACTTGCCGGGTGTGCGTTACCACATGGTTCGCGGCTCGCTGGATACCCAGGGCGTCAAGGACCGTAAGCAAGCGCGCTCGAAGTACGGCGCGAAGCGTGCAAAGGCTGCCAAGTAAGCAGTTTTTGATCAGGGATCGCCGCAGGGCGGTCAAGGCGGGAGTGCCGGATTGCCGGTGCTGTCGAGTAAGTGGTCACCCGGCCAAGCTGGTTAGTCGTAAAGATGTGATCGGGTTTGTTGGTGGCCGCGGAGCTGGAACCAGCTCCAACTGAACAAGTAAAGGAAGAATCATGCCGCGTCGTCGCGAAGTCCCCAAGCGGGAAGTGTTGCCGGATCCGAAGTTCGGTAACGTTGATGTTGCCAAGTTCATGAACATGCTGATGCTGTCCGGCAAGAAGTCGGTCGCAGAGCGCATCGTTTATGGCGCATTCGAACAAATCCAGACCAAGGGTGGCAAGGACCCGCTGGAAGTGTTCACGGTTGCGCTCAACAACGTGAAGCCGGTGGTCGAAGTGAAGAGCCGCCGCGTTGGTGGTGCCAACTATCAAGTTCCGGTCGAAGTGCGCCCGTCGCGTCGTATGGCATTGGCGATGCGCTGGCTGCGTGAGGCTGCGAAGAAGCGTAGCGAGAAGTCGATGGCCCTGCGCCTGGCAGGTGAACTCTCCGAAGCGGCCGAAGGCCGTGGCGGCGCGATGAAGAAGCGCGACGAAGTTCACCGCATGGCAGAAGCCAACCGCGCGTTCTCGCATTTCCGTTTCTAAGCGCCTGGCTGGGCTGTTAGCGGAAATAAATTCCGGGCGGGTGCGCTTTTCAGGCGCCTCGCCCGTTTGTGTTGAAGCATGATGCAGCCGGGCTGCATCATGTCATCCCAGTAGAGGATCAAAGTGGCTCGCAAGACTCCTATCGAGCGCTACCGCAATATCGGTATTAGCGCTCACATCGACGCCGGCAAAACGACGACGACCGAGCGCATTCTGTTTTACACCGGTGTGAACCACAAGATCGGTGAAGTCCACGACGGCGCAGCCACGATGGACTGGATGGAGCAGGAACAGGAGCGTGGCATCACGATCACGTCCGCTGCTACCACGGCCTTCTGGAAGGGCATGGGCGGCAACTATCCGGAACACCGCATCAACATCATCGACACCCCGGGCCACGTCGACTTCACGATTGAAGTCGAGCGCTCGATGCGCGTGCTCGACGGCGCATGCATGGTGTACTGCGCAGTGGGCGGCGTGCAGCCGCAGTCGGAAACGGTGTGGCGCCAGGCGAACAAGTACAAGGTGCCGCGTCTCGCGTTCGTCAACAAGATGGACCGTACCGGCGCGAACTTCTTCAAGGTCTACGACCAGCTCCGTCTGCGCCTGAAGGCGAACCCGGTTCCGGTCGTGGTGCCGATCGGTGCGGAAGAAGGCTTCAAGGGCGTCGTCGATCTGATCAAGATGAAGGCGATCATTTGGGACGAAGCGTCGCAAGGTACCAAGTTCGACTACGTCGACATCCCGGCGGAACTCGTCGACACGTGCAACGAATGGCGTGAAAAGATGGTCGAGGCGGCTGCAGAGTCGAGCGAAGACCTGATGAACCAGTACCTGGAAGCAGGTTCGCTGACGGAAGACGAGATCGTGAAGGGTCTGCGTGACCGTACGATCGCGTGCGAAATCCAGCCGATGCTGTGCGGTACCGCGTTCAAGAACAAGGGCGTGCAGCGTATGCTCGACGCCGTGATCGACTTCCTGCCGTCGCCGGTCGACATCCCGCCGGTTACGGGTGAACTCGAAAACGGCGAGAAGACGGAGCGTCGTGCTTCCGACGACGAGAAGTTCTCGTCGCTCGCGTTCAAGATCATGACCGACCCGTTCGTCGGCCAGCTGATCTTCTTCCGCGTCTACTCGGGCGTCGTCAATTCGGGCGACACGCTGCTCAATGCGACCAAGGGCAAGAAGGAACGTCTCGGCCGTATTCTGCAGATGCACGCGAACCAGCGCGAAGAAATCAAGGAAGTGCGCGCAGGTGACATCGCTGCAGCGGTCGGCCTGAAGGAAGCGACCACGGGCGACACGCTGTGCGATCCGGCACATCCGATCGTGCTCGAACGCATGATCTTCCCGGAGCCGGTGATTTCGCAGGCCGTCGAGCCGAAGACGAAGGCTGACCAGGAAAAGATGGGCCTGGCGCTGAACCGTCTGGCACAGGAAGATCCGTCGTTCCGCGTGCAGACCGACGAAGAATCGGGTCAAACGATCATTTCGGGCATGGGCGAGCTCCACCTCGAAATTCTGGTTGACCGGATGAAGCGTGAATTCGGCGTGGAAGCGACCGTCGGCAAGCCGCAGGTTGCTTACCGCGAAACCATCCGCAAGTCGGCCGCGGACGTCGAAGGCAAGTTCGTCAAGCAGTCGGGCGGTCGCGGTCAGTACGGCCATGCGGTCATCACGCTCGAGCGCAGCGAACTGGGCAAGGGCTACGAGTTCATCGACGCGATCAAGGGCGGCGTGATTCCGCGTGAATACATTCCGTCGGTTGACAAGGGTATCCAGGAAACGCTGAAGAGCGGCGTGCTGGCAGGCTTCCCGGTCGTCGACGTGAAGGTCACGCTGACGTTCGGTTCGTACCACGACGTCGACTCGAACGAAAATGCGTTCCGCATGGCTGGTTCGATGGCGTTCAAGGAAGCAATGCGCCGCGCGGATCCGGTTCTGCTCGAGCCGATGATGGCCGTGGAAGTGGAAACGCCGGAAGACTTCATGGGTAACGTGATGGGCGACCTGTCGGGTCGTCGCGGCATTATCCAGGGCATGGACGACATGGTGGGCGGCGGCAAGATCGTGCGCGCCGAAGTGCCGCTGTCGGAAATGTTCGGCTATTCCACGTCGCTGCGGTCGCTCACGCAAGGTCGCGCAACGTACACGATGGAGTTCAAGCACTACGCTGAAGCTCCGAAGAACGTTGCAGAAGCGATCATCAGCGCGAAGTCGAAGTAATTCGCTATCACAATCGATTATTTTTGAAAGAAGAGAATCATGGCAAAAGGTAAATTCGAGCGGACCAAGCCGCACGTGAACGTTGGTACGATTGGTCACGTTGACCACGGCAAGACGACGCTGACGGCAGCGATCACGACGGTTCTGACGAAGAAGTTCGGCGGCGAAGCGAAGGCATACGACCAGATCGACGCGGCACCGGAAGAAAAGGCGCGCGGCATCACGATCAACACGGCACACGTCGAGTACGAAACGGCTAACCGCCACTACGCACACGTCGACTGCCCGGGCCACGCTGACTATGTGAAGAACATGATCACGGGCGCGGCGCAGATGGACGGCGCGATCCTGGTTTGCTCGGCAGCTGACGGCCCGATGCCGCAGACGCGTGAGCACATCCTGCTGGCACGTCAGGTTGGCGTTCCGTACATCATCGTGTTCCTGAACAAGTGCGACATGGTGGACGACGCTGAACTGCTCGAGCTGGTCGAGATGGAAGTTCGCGAACTCCTGTCGAAGTACGACTTCCCGGGCGATGACACGCCGATCGTGAAGGGTTCGGCGAAGCTGGCGCTGGAAGGCGACACGGGCGAGCTGGGCGAAGTGGCGATCATGAGCCTGGCCGACGCGCTGGACACGTACATCCCGACGCCGGAGCGTGCAGTTGACGGCGCGTTCCTGATGCCGGTGGAAGACGTGTTCTCGATCTCGGGCCGTGGTACGGTTGTGACGGGTCGCGTCGAGCGCGGCATCGTGAAGGTCGGCGAGGAAATCGAAATCGTCGGTATCAAGCCGACGGTGAAGACGACCTGCACGGGCGTTGAAATGTTCCGCAAGCTGCTGGACCAAGGTCAGGCAGGCGACAACGTTGGTATCCTGCTGCGCGGCACGAAGCGTGAAGACGTGGAGCGTGGCCAGGTTCTGGCGAAGCCGGGTTCGATCACGCCGCACACGCACTTCACGGCTGAAGTGTACGTGCTGAGCAAGGATGAAGGCGGCCGCCACACGCCGTTCTTCAACAACTACCGTCCGCAGTTCTACTTCCGTACGACGGACGTGACGGGCTCGATCGAGCTGCCGAAGGACAAGGAAATGGTGATGCCGGGCGACAACGTGTCGATCACGGTGAAGCTGATCGCTCCGATCGCGATGGAAGAAGGTCTGCGCTTCGCAATCCGCGAAGGCGGCCGTACGGTCGGCGCCGGCGTCGTCGCCAAGATCATCGAGTAATATCGACGATCCGCGGATCCCGACGGGTCCGCGATTCCGCGGTATGCAGTTGTACCGCCGAAACCGGGTGTCCAGCTTGCGCTGGCACCCGGTTTTGTTTTTTGGCGGCGCGTTGGGCTGCCCGAGAAATGCTCGCCACGGTTTCAGATTTTCGTGTAGAATCGCGGACTTAGCAGTGGAAGTGCCGTTAGGAACATGATGTCTCGCTCCCCGCAGGCGTCGTGTTTCACGTTCTTTTAGTGTCCGGCGATGCAACATCGCCTCGCTCTTTTCAAGGAATCGTCATGCAGCAACAGAAAATCCGCATTCGCCTGAAGGCATTCGACTATCGTCTGATCGATCAATCGGCTGCCGAGATCGTCGATACCGCGAAGCGGACTGGCGCAATCGTCCGTGGCCCGGTGCCGCTGCCGACGCGCATTCAGCGTTTTGACATCCTGCGTTCGCCGCACGTCAACAAGACGTCGCGCGATCAGCTCGAAATCCGCACCCACCAGCGCCTGATGGACATCGTCGACCCGACGGACAAGACCGTTGACGCGCTGATGAAGCTCGACCTGCCGGCTGGCGTCGACGTGGAAATCAAGCTGCAGTAAGGCTTTCGGCGCCAATCGGCTCGCCGGGCGGTGCTAAGTCTTTGTATTGCTTGCGGAAATCGCGGAGTCGGGCTATACTGCTTGGCTTTTCGCGTATTCGCGTAAAAAAGTTGGGCCTTGCGTGCCCGGCATTTTGTAAATCAGCCCCGACCAATCGCAGTCGGGAATGGAGAAAATGATGAGCCTTGGACTCGTAGGTCGCAAGGTTGGCATGACCCGTATCTTCACGGCTGAAGGGGATTCGATTCCCGTCACCGTGCTGGACGTGTCGGACAACCGCGTGACGCAGATCAAGACTGTTGAAACCGACGGCTACACGGCCGTGCAGGTTGCATTCGGCTCCCGTCGTGCATCGCGCGTGACGAAGCCGCTGGCAGGTCATCTCGCCAAAGCCGGTGTCGAAGCCGGTGAAATCCTCAAGGAATTCCGCATTGACGCGGCCAAGGCAGCTGAGCTGTCGAATGGCGCCGTTGTCGGTGCTGATCTTTTCGAAGTGGGCCAGAAGGTCGACGTGCAAGGCGTGTCGATCGGTAAGGGCTACGCCGGTACGATCAAGCGTTACAACTTCTCCTCCGGCCGTGCCACGCACGGTAACTCGCGCTCGCACAATGTGCCGGGCTCGATCGGTATGGCGCAGGATCCGGGTCGTGTTTTCCCGGGTAAACGCATGACGGGTCACATGGGTGACGTGACGGTGACGGTGCAGAACCTCGAAATCGCTCGTATCGATGCAGAGCGCAAGCTGCTGCTCGTGAAGGGTGCGATTCCGGGCGCGAAGGGCGGCAAAGTCTTCGTGACGCCGGCCGTCAAGACCAAGGGGGCGAAATAATGGAACTCAAGCTCCTGAACGAAAATGGTCAGGAAGGTGCAGTGGTCAACGCATCGGACGTCGTGTTCGGTCGTGACTACAACGAAGCACTGATCCACCAGGTCGTCGTCGCTTACCAGGCGAATGCTCGCCAGGGTAACCGCGCACAGAAGGACCGCGAGCAAGTCAAGCACACGACCAAGAAGCCGTGGCGCCAGAAGGGTACGGGCCGCGCTCGTGCCGGTATGTCGTCGAGCCCGTTGTGGCGTGGCGGTGGTCGTATCTTCCCGAATTCGCCGGAAGAAAACTTCTCGCACAAGGTCAACAAGAAGATGCATCGCGCAGGCCTCTGCTCGATCTTCTCGCAGCTGGCCCGTGAAGGCCGCCTGTCGGTCGTCGAGGACATCATCCTCGAAGCGCCGAAGACCAAGCTGCTGGCCGACAAATTCAAGACCATGGGTCTCGACTCCGTGCTGATCATCACCGACACGGTTGACGAAAACCTGTACCTGGCATCGCGCAACCTGCCGCACGTGGCAATTGTCGAGCCGCGCTACGCTGACCCGCTGTCGCTGATCTACTTCAAGAAAGTGCTGGTCACGAAGGCTGCGGTCGCCCAGATCGAGGAGTTGCTGTCATGAGCGAGATTCGCAAGAACGATCATCGTTTGATGCAGGTCCTGCTCGCACCGGTGATCTCGGAAAAGGCGACGCTGGTTGCCGACAAGAACGAGCAAGTCGTGTTCGAAGTCGCACCGGATGCCACGAAGCAGGAAGTGAAGGCGGCTGTCGAGCTGCTGTTCAAGGTTGAAGTTGATTCCGTCAACGTGCTGGTTCAGAAGGGCAAGCAAAAGCGCTTTGGCCGTTCGATGGGCCGTCGCAAGGACGTGAAGAAGGCGTACGTTTGCCTGAAGCCCGGCCAGGAAATCAACTTTGAAGCGGAGGCCAAGTAATCATGGCAATCGTTAAAGTTAAGCCGACATCGCCGGGTCGCCGCGCGATGGTCAAGGTGGTCAACAAGAACCTGCACCAGGGCAAGCCGTTCGCGGCACTGCTCGACTCGCAGAGCTCGACCGCCGGCCGTAACAACAACGGTCGTATCACCACGCGTCACAAGGGTGGTGGTCACAAGCAGCACTATCGTATCGTCGATTTCCGTCGCACGAAGGATGGCATCCCGGCAAAGGTCGAGCGTCTCGAGTACGACCCGAACCGTAGCGCGAACATCGCGCTGGTGCTCTACGCAGACGGCGAGCGTCGCTACATCATCGCCCCGAAGGGCCTGACGGTCGGCCAACAGCTGATGTCGGGTTCGGAAGCGCCGATCCGTGCAGGCAACACGCTGCCGATCCGCAACATTCCGGTCGGTACGACGATCCACTGCATCGAGATGCTGCCGGGCAAGGGCGCGCAAATGGCGCGTTCGGCTGGCACGTCGGCCATGCTGCTGGCACGTGAAGGCGTCTACGCGCAGGTTCGTCTGCGTTCGGGCGAAATCCGCCGCGTGCACATCGAGTGCCGTGCAACGATCGGTGAAGTCGGTAACGAAGAGCATAGCCTGCGCCAGATCGGCAAGGCTGGCGCGAACCGCTGGCGCGGTATCCGCCCGACGGTGCGTGGCGTTGCGATGAACCCGGTCGATCACCCGCACGGTGGTGGTGAGGGCAAGACGGCTGCAGGTCGCGATCCGGTTAGCCCGTGGGGTACGCCGGCTAAGGGTTATCGCACCCGTAGCAACAAGCGCACGACGACGATGATCGTCCAGCGCCGTCACAAGCGTTAAGGAGTAGGCAATGGCACGTTCTGTTAAAAAAGGTCCGTTCTGCGACGCCCATTTGCTGAAGAAAGTTGAGGCGGCTGCAGCTTCGCGCGACAAAAAGCCGATCAAGACCTGGTCGCGTCGCTCGACGATTCTGCCGGATTTCATCGGCCTGACGATCGCTGTTCACAACGGCCGTCAACACGTTCCGGTGTACATCTCGGAAAACATGGTCGGCCACAAGCTTGGCGAGTTCGCACTGACCCGTACGTTCAAGGGTCACGCAGCCGACAAGAAGGCCAAGAAATAAGGGGCAATCAAGATGGAAGTGAAAGCAATTCATCGCGGTGCCCGCATCTCGGCGCAAAAAACGCGCCTTGTGGCTGACCAGATCCGCGGTTTGCCGGTCGACAAGGCGCTGAACGTTCTGACGTTCTCGCCGAAGAAGGCGGCTGGCATCGTGAAGAAGGTTGTGCTGTCGGCAATCGCGAATGCGGAGCACAACGAAGGCGCCGATATCGACGAGCTCAAGATCAAGAGCATCTACGTCGACAAGGCTGCATCGCTCAAGCGTTTCACCGCGCGCGCCAAGGGCCGCGGTAACCGCATCGAGAAGCAATCCTGTCACATCACTGTGACGGTCGGGAATTAAGGAGCCATACGATGGGACAGAAAATTCATCCGACTGGCTTCCGCCTGGCTGTCAGCCGTAATTGGGCTTCGCGTTGGTACGCGAACAACAACAATTTCGCGGCGATGCTGCAGGAAGACATCGGTGTTCGTGAATACCTGAAGAAGAAGCTGAAGAACGCTTCGGTCGGTCGGGTCGTCATCGAGCGTCCGGCGAAGAACGCGCGCATCACGATTTACAGCTCGCGTCCGGGTGTTGTCATCGGCAAGAAGGGCGAGGATATCGAGCAGCTGAAGACGGAACTGCAACGCCGCATGGGCGTTCCGGTTCACGTCAACATCGAAGAAATCCGCAAGCCGGAAACCGATGCTCAGCTGATCGCTGACTCGATCACGCAACAGCTCGAGCGCCGGATCATGTTCCGTCGCGCGATGAAGCGTGCGATGCAGAACGCGATGCGTCTGGGTGCTCAAGGCATCAAGATCATGAGCGCGGGCCGTCTGAACGGTATCGAAATCGCTCGTACGGAGTGGTATCGCGAAGGTCGCGTGCCGCTTCACACGCTGCGTGCTGATATCGACTACGCGACTTCGGAAGCGAAGACGACTTACGGGATCATCGGCGTCAAGGTGTGGGTCTACAAGGGCGATACGCTCGGCCGCAACGACGCACCGGTGGTGGAAGAAGTAGCCGAAGACAAGCGTCCGCGTCGCAATGCGCGTCCGGGCGACCGTCGTCCGCGCCGTGATGGCGAAGGCGGCGCTCCGGGTGCTCGCCGTGGCGCACCGCGCCGTGGCGCCGGCAAGCCCGAAGACGGCAAGACTGGAGAATAACGATGCTGCAACCGAAACGCAGAAAGTATCGTAAAGAGCAGAAGGGTCGTAACACCGGCAAGGCGACGCGCGGCAACGCAGTGTCGTTCGGTGACTTCGGCCTGAAGGCTATCGGTCGCGGTCGTTTGACCGCACGCCAGATTGAAGCGGCGCGTCGTGCAATGACGCGTCACATCAAGCGTGGCGGCCGCATCTGGATCCGGATCTTCCCGGACAAGCCGATTTCGCAGAAGCCGGCGGAAGTGCGTATGGGTAACGGTAAGGGTAACCCGGAGTACTACGTCGCCGAGATTCAGCCGGGCAAGATGCTCTATGAAATGGACGGCGTAACCGAAGAACTGGCACGCGAAGCGTTCCGTCTGGCTGCAGCCAAGCTGCCGCTGAAGACGGCATTCATCGTGCGCCAGCTCGGCGCCTAAGGAGAAAACATGAAGGCTTCCGAACTTCTCCAGAAAGACCAGGCCGCGCTCAACAAGGAGCTGGCGGACCTGCTGAAGGCGCAATTCGGCCTGCGCATGCAACTCGCGACCCAGCAGCTCACGAACACGAGCCAGCTGAAGAAGGTTCGTCGCGACATCGCACGTGTGCGGACCGTCATGACTCAGAAGGCGAACCAGAAATGAACGATAGCGTGAAAACCTCGCTGAAGCGGACGCTGGTCGGTCGGGTCGTCAGCAACAAGATGGACAAGACCGTCACCGTGCTGATCGAGCACCGCGTCAAGCATCCGATCTACGGCAAGTATGTCGTGCGCTCGAAGAAGTACCACGCGCATGATGAAGCGAACACCTGCAACGAAGGCGATCTCGTCGAAATCCAGGAAACTCGTCCTGTTTCGAAGACGAAGGCCTGGACGGTGTCGCGCCTCGTCGAAGCCGCTCGCGTCATCTAAGCGGGCAGCGCAGTAGGCAGTAACAGGCACTTCTCCACGAAGTGCTTGAAATCGCAAAGTTTTTGCTTGCGTGACCAGGATTATTTGTTATAATCCTGGTCTTCCCTCTTTATGGGAGCCCCGTCGCGGGCGAAGTTGGTGGGGGAAGCGGACTGGCGCCTGCCTGTCCGAAAGATTCACCGAATTGCGATGGCGGGTTTCGTTTGCCGTCGCTGCTGTTCCAACCCAAGCAGCCGATTGGCTGACGGGACCAAGACTGACCGAATGCATCATGGTGGTGCATCCGGATTAAGTTGGGAAAGACAAACCATGATCCAGACCGAATCTCGGCTCGAAGTAGCCGACAACACGGGTGCACGTGAAGTCATGTGCATCAAGGTGCTCGGCGGCTCGAAGCGTCGTTATGCCGGCATTGGCGACATCATCAAGGTGACCGTCAAAGAGGCAACGCCGCGCGGGCGCGTGAAGAAAGGCGAAATTTACAACGCCGTGGTGGTCCGCACCGCCAAGGGCGTGCGCCGTCAAGACGGCTCGCTGATCAAGTTCGACGGCAACGCCGCTGTGCTTTTGAATAACAAGCTCGAGCCGATCGGCACCCGTATCTTCGGGCCGGTGACGCGTGAGCTGCGTAGCGAACGATTCATGAAGATCGTTTCGCTGGCGCCGGAAGTGCTGTAAGGAGTCGCGATGAACAAGATTCGCAAGGGTGACGAAGTCATCGTCGTCACTGGCAAGGACAAGGGCAAGCGCGGCGTCGTGCTGGCTGTCGGTGCTGAACATGTGACGGTTGAAGGTATCAACCTCGTCAAGAAGCATGTGAAGCCGAACCCGATGAAGGGTACGACGGGTGGCGTGGAAGCGAAGACGATGCCCCTGCATATTTCGAACGTCGCACTGGTCGACGCGAATGGCAAGGCGTCGCGTGTTGGCATCAAGGTCGAGGAAGGCAAGAAGGTTCGCTTCCTGAAGACGACCGGTGCCGTACTGAGCGCCTGACGCAGCGGAGTAAAAAATGGCTCGTTTTCAAGAGTTTTACAAAGAAAAGGTTGTGCCCGGCCTGATCGAGAAGTTCGGTTACAAGTCGGTCATGGAAGTGCCGCGCATCACCAAGATCACGCTGAACATGGGTCTTGGCGAAGCGATCGCTGACAAGAAGATCATCGAGAACGCCGTTGGCGACCTCACGAAGATCGCCGGCCAGAAGCCGGTCGTCACGAAGGCTCGCAAGGCAATCGCAGGCTTCAAGATCCGCCAGGGTTACCCGATCGGCGCGATGGTGACGCTGCGTGGTCAAGCGATGTACGAATTCCTCGACCGTTTCGTAACGGTTGCCCTGCCCCGCGTGCGAGATTTCCGCGGCGTGTCGGGTCGTGCTTTCGATGGCCGTGGCAACTACAACATCGGTGTGAAAGAGCAGATCATTTTCCCCGAAATCGACTACGACAAGATCGACGCACTGCGTGGGCTGAACATCAGCATCACGACGACTGCGAAGACCGACGACGAAGCAAAGGCTCTGCTCGCCAGCTTCAAGTTCCCGTTCAGAAACTGAGGTTACCGTGGCTAAACTGGCACTGATCGAACGTGAAAAGAAGCGCGCCCGCCTGGTCGCGAAGTTCGCAGCAAAGCGCGATGCGCTGAAGGCGATCGTCGAAGACCAAAGCAAGTCGGAAGAAGAGCGCTACGAAGCACGCCTTGAGCTGCAGCAACTGCCCCGCAACGCGAACCCGACCCGCCAGCGTAACCGCTGCGCGATCACGGGCCGTCCGCGTGGCACGTTCCGTAAATTCGGCCTCGCGCGTAACAAGATTCGTGAAATCGCATTCCGTGGCGAGATTCCTGGCCTGACCAAGGCGAGCTGGTAATAGGAGAAACGTAAATGAGCATGAGTGATCCTATCGCCGATATGCTGACTCGCATCCGCAACGCGCAGATGGTCGAGAAGGTATCGGTTGCGATGCCCTCGTCGAAGGTCAAGGTTGCAATCGCGCAAGTCCTCAAGGACGAAGGTTATATCGACGATTTCGCCGTGAAGGCGGAAGGTGCGAAGTCCGAACTGAATATCGCGCTGAAGTACTACGCAGGTCGCCCGGTCATCGAACGCCTCGAGCGCGTTTCGAAGCCTGGTCTGCGCGTGTACCGCGGCCGTAACGACATTCCGCAGGTCATGAACGGCCTCGGCGTGGCTATCGTGTCGACGCCGAAGGGCGTGATGACTGATCGCAAGGCGCGCGCTACCGGCGTCGGCGGCGAAGTCATCTGCTACGTCGCTTAAAGCCGAGGAGAGAGAAACATGTCTCGAGTAGGTAAGAGCCCGATCGCGCTGCAAGGCGCGGAAGTCAAGCTGGCCGACGGTGCTATCACCGTCAAGGGCCCGCTGGGCACCATCACGCAAGCGATCAATCCGCTCGTGAACGTGGCGAACAACGACGGCACGCTGAATCTGGCGCCGGTCGACGAAAGCCGCGAAGCAAATGCACTGTCGGGCACGATGCGCGCGATTATCGCGAATGCCGTGCACGGCGTGACCAAGGGTTTCGAGCGCAAGCTGACGCTGGTTGGCGTCGGTTACCGTGCGCAAGCGCAAGGCGACAAGCTGAACCTGTCGCTGGGTTTCTCGCACCCGGTGGTGCACCAGATGCCGGAAGGCGTCAAGGCTGAAACCCCGACGCAAACCGAAATCGTGATCAAGGGGATCAACAAGCAACAAGTCGGTCAAGTGGCTGCGGAAGTCCGCGGTTACCGTCCGCCGGAGCCCTACAAGGGCAAGGGCGTGCGTTATTCCGACGAGGTTGTGATCCTCAAAGAAACGAAGAAGAAGTAAGGGTGCGCAATCATGGATAAGACTCAATCTCGCCTGCGCCGCGCTCGCCAGACGCGTATCAAGATCGCTGAGCTGCAGGTCGCGCGTCTCGCCGTGCATCGCACGAACACGCACATCTACGCTCAAGTGTTCTCGCCCTGCGGCACCAAGGTGCTCGCCAGCGCGTCGACGCTCGAAGCTGAAGTGCGCGCCGAGCTCGCCGACAAGTCGGGCAAGGGCGGCAACGTTAATGCTGCGACGCTGATCGGCAAGCGTATTGCCGAGAAGGCAAAGGCCGCCGGCATCGAATCCGTCGCCTTCGACCGCTCGGGCTTCCGCTACCATGGCCGCGTCAAGGCGCTGGCTGAGGCAGCTCGCGAAGCTGGGCTCAAGTTCTAAGGAAGGAATTCGTCATGGCAAAGATGCAAGCGAAAGTTCAGGCTGACGAGCGCGACGACGGCCTTCGTGAAAAGATGATTTCGGTCAATCGCGTGACCAAGGTCGTGAAGGGTGGCCGTATTCTCGGCTTCGCCGCACTGACCGTGGTTGGCGACGGTGATGGCCGCATCGGTATGGGCAAGGGCAAGGCGAAGGAAGTGCCGGTCGCTGTCCAGAAGGCAATGGAACAAGCTCGCCGCAACATGTTCAAGGTGCCGCTCAAGAACGGCACGCTGCAGCACGAAGTGCACGGCAAGCACGGCGCATCCGCTGTCCTCCTCGCTCCGGCGAAGGCAGGTACGGGCGTGATCGCCGGCGGCCCGATGCGCGCAGTGTTCGACGTGATGGGCGTTCAGAACGTCGTGGCGAAGAGCCACGGTTCGACGAACCCGTACAACCTCGTTCGCGCCACGCTGGACGGCCTGCGCAAGCAGTCGACCCCGGCAGACATCGCGGCGAAGCGCGGCAAGTCCGTCGAAGATATTTTGGGCTAAGCCCGGGTGGTCACCATGTCTGAAAAAACTGTCAAGGTTCAGCTCGTTAAGAGCCTGATCGGGACCCGCGAATCGCACCGCGCGACCGTGCGTGGCCTGGGCCTGCGCCGACTCAACTCGGTCAGCGAGCTCCAGGACACGCCGGCGGTCCGCGGCATGATCAACAAGGTCTCGTACCTCGTTAAGGTCATCGCGTAAGCGGCCCTACGGATCAAGGAGTTGATATGGAATTGAATAACCTGAAGCCGGCCGCTGGTGCCAAGCACGCCAAGCGTCGCGTCGGTCGTGGCATCGGTTCGGGCCTCGGCAAGACGGCTGGCCGTGGTCACAAGGGTCAGAAATCGCGTTCGGGCGGCTTCCACAAAGTCGGTTTCGAAGGCGGTCAGATGCCGCTGCAACGTCGTCTGCCGAAGCGCGGCTTCACGTCGCTGACGAAGGAATTCGTCGGTGAAGTGCGCCTGGGCGACCTCGAGAAGCTGCCGGTCGACGAGATCGATCTGCTCGCACTGAAGCAAGCCGGCCTGGTCGGCGAGCTGACGAAGAGCGCAAAGATCATCGCGACGGGCGAACTCAAGCGCAAGATCGTCGTGAAGGGTCTCGGTGCCACCAAGGGTGCGCGCGCTGCGATCGAAGCGGCTGGCGGTTCGTTCGCCGAGTGACACGCGTAGCGCGTCGTCACTTGCATTCATCGGAGAAGGTACTTGGCTAACAGCCCGAGTCTTGCAAAACCCGGTCGAAGCACGGCGAAATTCGGCGATCTGCGTCGGCGAGCGATGTTCCTGCTCCTGGCGCTGATCGTCTATCGCATCGGCGCGCACATTCCCGTGCCGGGCATCGATCCGGATCAACTGGCTAAGCTGTTCCAGAGCCAGGCGGGCGGCATCCTGGGCATGTTCAACATGTTCTCGGGTGGCGCGCTTTCCCGCTTCACGATCTTTGCGCTGGGGATCATGCCGTACATCTCGGCGTCGATCATCATGCAGTTGCTGGCGATCGTATCGCCGCAGCTCGAGGCGCTGAAGAAGGAAGGGCAGGCAGGGCAACGGAAGATCACGCAGTACACGCGGTATTTCACCGTGGTGCTCGCGACCTTCCAGGCGTTCGGTATCGCGGCTGCGCTGGAAAACCAGCCGGGCCTCGTCACCGATCCCGGCATGCTGTTCCGTCTGACGACGGTCGTGACGCTGGTTACCGGTACGATGTTCCTGATGTGGCTCGGCGAGCAGATTACCGAGCGTGGTCTGGGCAACGGTATCTCGATCATCATCTTCGGCGGGATCGCAGCAGGGTTCCCGAATGCCGTGGGTGGGTTGTTCGAGCTGGTGCGTACGGGTTCGATGAGCATCATTTCGGCGATCATCATCGTCGTCCTGATTGCCGCGGTGACTTACCTGGTCGTGTTCATCGAACGCGGTCAGCGCAAGATCCTCGTGAACTACGCGAAACGCCAGGTCGGCAACAAGATCTACGGTGGGCAGTCGTCGCATCTGCCGCTGAAGCTGAACATGTCGGGCGTGATTCCGCCGATCTTCGCATCGTCGATCATTCTGTTCCCGGCAACGATTCTCGGCTGGTTCAGTACCGGTCAGCCGACGGGAAGCTGGATTTCCAATACGTTGCATAACGTAGCGGAAGCGCTGAAGCCGGGCCAGCCGGTCTATGTGCTGCTGTACACGCTGGCAATCGTGTTTTTCTGCTTCTTCTACACCGCACTGGTGTTCAACAGCAGGGAAACCGCGGACAACCTGAAGAAGAGCGGCGCGTTTGTTCCGGGCATCCGTCCGGGCGATCAGACCGCACGATATATCGACCGCATCCTCACGCGTCTGACGCTGGCCGGTGCGATCTACATCGTCTTCGTGTGTCTGCTGCCGGAATTTCTGGTGCTGCGCTGGAACGTGCCGTTTTATTTTGGTGGAACGTCGCTGCTGATCATTGTCGTCGTCACGATGGACTTTATGGCGCAGGTGCAGTCGTACGTTATGTCGCAACAGTATGAGTCACTGCTCAAGAAGGCGAACTTCAAGGGCGGTAACATCCCGATGCGTTAAGGACTATGGCCAAAGACGATGTAATCCAGATGCAGGGCGAGGTGATTGAAAACCTCCCGAATGCGACCTTCCGTGTGAAGCTGGAAAACGGCCATGTCGTTTTGGGACATATTTCCGGAAAGATGCGGATGCACTACATCCGCATCCTGCCGGGCGACAAGGTGACGGTTGAGTTGACGCCTTACGATCTGTCTCGTGCGCGGATCGTGTTCCGGGCGAAGTGATTTGAAAAAAGGGTATTATCATGAAAGTGATGGCATCGGTTAAGCGCATTTGCCGCAATTGCAAGATCATCAAGCGCAAAGGCGTCGTTCGCGTGATCTGCAGCTCGGATCCGCGCCACAAGCAGCGCCAAGGCTGACCGCGCGTTTGTTTGCGCTTTTTGTTTGAGGAAAAACAATGGCTCGTATCGCAGGGGTTAACATCCCGAATCACCAGCACACCGAGATTGGCCTGACGGCTATCTTTGGTGTCGGCCGCACCCGTTCGCGCAGCATCTGCGTGGCAGCTGGCGTCGATTTTTCGAAGAAGGTCAAGGATCTGACCGACGCAGACCTGGAAAAGCTGCGTGAAGAAGTGGGCAAGTTTGTCGTCGAAGGCGATCTGCGCCGTGAAGTGACGATGAACATCAAGCGCCTGATGGACCTCGGTTGCTACCGTGGCGTCCGTCATCGCAAGGGCCTGCCGATGCGCGGTCAGCGTACGCGTACGAACGCACGTACCCGTAAGGGTCCGCGTCGTGCAGCGCAAGCGCTGAAGAAGTAAGCGGAACTGACAGTTACAGGAAAACGTAATGGCTAAGGCTTCGAATACCGCGGCGCAACGCGTTCGCAAAAAGGTTAAGAAGAACGTCGCTGAAGGCGTGGTTCACGTTCACGCGTCGTTCAACAACACGATCATCACGATCACCGATCGCCAAGGCAACGCTCTGGCATGGGCGACGTCGGGCGGTCAGGGCTTCAAGGGCTCGCGCAAATCGACGCCGTTCGCTGCTCAGGTCGCAGCCGAGTCGGCTGGCCGCGTCGCGATGGAATACGGTGTAAAGAATCTGGAAGTGCGGATCAAGGGCCCGGGCCCGGGTCGTGAGTCGGCAGTGCGCGCACTGCACGGCCTCGGCATCAAGATCACCGCGATTTCGGACGTCACCCCGATTCCGCACAACGGCTGCCGCCCGCCGAAGCGTCGTCGTATCTAAGGATGTGCTGGCACGTTCGTGCTAGCGCATTGCCTGTCGCCGCTCAGCGTCGACGGGCGTTGCTTTTTTGATTGACTAAGCCCACCGTTCGCCCCAAAGGGAGCGGACTAGCGCGGATTTCGATCCGCGTGACTGATTGATAAAGGAATGCAAAGTGGCACGTTATATCGGCCCCAAAGCCAAGCTGTCCCGCCGTGAAGGCACCGACCTGTTCCTGAAGAGCGCACGCCGCTCGCTCGCCGACAAGTGCAAGCTCGACAGCAAGCCGGGTCAGCACGGCCGTACCTCGGGCGCACGTACGTCCGACTACGGTACGCAGCTGCGTGAAAAGCAGAAGGTCAAGCGCATCTACGGCGTGCTGGAGCGTCAGTTCCGCCGCTACTTCGCCGAAGCCGATCGCCGCAAGGGCAACACGGGTGAAAACCTGCTGCAACTGCTCGAGTCGCGCCTCGACAACGTCGTGTATCGCATGGGCTTCGGCTCGACCCGCGCTGAAGCGCGTCAGCTGGTGAGCCACAAGTCGATCACCGTGAACGGCGTCGTCGCAAACGTCCCGTCGCAGCAAGTGAAGGCAGGTGACGTCGTCGCGATCCGCGAAAAGGCGAAGAAGCAAGCGCGTATCGTCGAAGCGCTGTCGCTGGCCGAACAAGGCGGCATGCCCAGCTGGGTTGCAGTCGATGCGAAGAAGTTCGAAGGCACGTTCAAGCAAATGCCGGAACGCGTCGAGATCGCAGGCGACATCAACGAAAGCCTGATCGTCGAATTGTATTCGCGTTAATCCGATTGACGGCCGAGGTACCCCGATTGCGTTGCGCAAGGAGGGGCCTCGGCTGTTTATTTTCTGGTTGTTACCGGTCAGCCTTATCGGTGTAACGAGCCGAGGGTATTGAAAAGGAAAGCCCATGCAAACCAGTTTGCTGAAACCCAAGATCATCGCCGTGGAATCGCTTGGCGAGAACCACGCGAGGGTGGTCATGGAACCGTTCGAACGCGGTTACGGCCATACCTTGGGCAATGCGCTTCGCCGCGTGCTGCTGTCGTCGATGGTTGGCTACGCGCCGACCGAAGTCACGATCGCAGGCGTGGTGCACGAGTACTCGACGCTGGATGGCGTGCAGGAAGACGTCGTCAACCTGCTGCTGAACCTGAAGGGCGTGGTGTTCAAGCTGCATAACCGTGACGAAGTGACGGTTACGCTGCGCAAGGAAGGTGAAGGCGTTGTCACGGCCGGCGATATCGAGCTGGCTCACGACTGCGAAGTCATCAACCCGAATCACGTGATTGCGCACCTGTCGAAGGGCGGCAAGCTCGACGTTCAGATCAAGATCGAAAAGGGTCGCGGCTATGTGCCCGGCAACGTCCGTCGCTACGGCGAAGACACGGCCAAGATCATCGGCCGCATCGTCCTCGACGCATCGTTCTCGCCGGTCCGCCGCGTGAGCTACGCTGTCGAAAGCGCACGTGTCGAGCAGCGTACCGACCTCGACAAGCTCGTGATGAACATCGAAACGAGCGGTGTGATCACGCCGGAAGAAGCGATCCGTCAATCGGCTCGCATCCTGGTCGACCAGCTGTCCGTGTTCGCGGCGCTGGAAGGCACGGAAACGGCAGCCGAAGCGCCGTCGCGCGCTCCGCAGATCGACCCGATCCTGCTGCGTCCGGTGGACGATCTCGAGCTGACGGTTCGTTCGGCGAACTGCCTGAAGGCCGAGAACATCTACTACATCGGCGACCTGATCCAGCGCACGGAAAACGAGCTGCTGAAGACGCCGAACCTCGGTCGCAAGTCGCTCAACGAGATCAAGGAAGTGCTCGCTTCGCGCGGTCTCACGCTGGGCATGAAGCTCGAAAACTGGCCGCCGGCTGGTCTCGACAAGTAAGCCCGCTTGTAGCGCTGCTGTTGCTGTAGTTGGCAAAGATGCGGATTTTCCTTTAAAATCCGCATCTTGCTTTTTTCGCTACCGGCCCGTGCACCCTCGAGGTGCGATAGAAGAGCTGGATCAAAACTTTGAATCAAGGAAACTGAAATGCGCCATCGTCATGGTCTGCGGAAACTGAACCGCACGAGCAGCCACCGTCTGGCTATGCTCCGTAACATGTCCAACTCGCTGATCGAGCACGAAGTCATCAAGACGACGCTGCCGAAGGCGAAGGAACTCCGTAAAGTCGTCGAGCCGCTGATCACGCTCGGCAAGAAGCCGTCGCTGGCAAACCGTCGCCTGGCGTTCAACCGCCTGCGCGATCGTGACTCGGTCGCGAAGCTGTTCGACGTCCTCGGTCCGCGTTTCGCGAACCGTCCGGGCGGCTACCTGCGCGTGCTGAAGTTCGGCTTCCGCGTGGGCGACAACGCACCGATGGCACTGGTCGAACTGCTCGACCGTCCGGAAGTCGACGAAACGGAAAACGTGCAAGAAGCTGAGTAAGCTTCCGGTACGCTGCAGTATCTGAAAAGGGCCGAGCGATTGCTTGGCCCTTTTTGTTTTTGAGGCGCCGGCTGCGATCGATTGTCGCAGGCCGGCGCCGGCAGCATTGCGCGGGCTGCGCTACGATACGGGCAGCCGGCGTGATCCGAGGATATGCAATTCGCGTCGGCCGGAGCCGGTAGACCAGCCAGGAGGGCGCGGATGATAGTGGTGCTGATGCTGACGACGGTGCCCGATGCGGCGACGGCCACGGCGCTGTCCGACGGCGCGCTCGACGCGCGTCTGGCCGCGTGCGTGTCGGAGCTCGGTGCGATCAAGTCGCGCTATCACTGGCAGGGCAAGGTCGAAACGGCCGACGAGATCCAGTTGCTGTTCAAGACGAGCCCCGTGCGGGCGCTCGAACTGGAGCGATTTATTCTCGCGCATCATCCATACGAGACGCCCGAAATCGTCTCGTGGCAAACGACGGCATCGGCCGCGTACGGCCAGTGGGTGACCAGCGAAACTCAACGTCTATTTCATGTTTAACGGTATGGCGCTTTCCGTGCGCGTGCGCGCGCTGCGGTTCCTTGCAGTCCTGTTGTCGTTCGCGGTCATGCTGGGCGGCCTGTCGGTCGCGCGCGCGGCCGACGATTTCCTCGATCCGTCGGTCGCGTTCAAGTTCAGCGCGAGCGAATCGCCGGGACAGGTGGACGTCCGCTTCAAGGTCGCCAACGGCTATTACATGTACCGCGAGCGGTTTGCGTTTGCGGTGAAGAGCGGACAGGCGACGCTCGGCGAACCGCAATTCCCGGCCGGTCACGTCAAGTTCGACCAGACGTTCCAGAAGAACGTCGAGACCTATCGCGACGAAGTCGTCATCCACGTGCCGGTGAAGCAGGCGGCCGGGCCGTTCGAGCTCGCAGTGACGTCGCAGGGGTGTGCCGACGAAGGGATCTGCTATCCGCCGGCCGAGCACGTCGTGAAGGTCGACGGCGCCGCGCTCGGTGCGGCATCGTCGTCCGGCGGCGACACGGCAGCCGCGGGCAGCTGGTTCGACAAGGTCACGAGCGCCGATTTCGCGCAGTCGCTGCTCGAAGGGCACGGCTTCTTCACGATCGTCGCGCTGTATTTCGTCGCGGGCGTCGTACTGAGCCTCCTGCCCTGCTCGTACCCGATGATTCCGATCGTGTCCGCGATCATCATCGGCCAAGGCACGCGCGCGACGCATGCACGCGGCTTCGCGCTGTCGCTGACTTACGTGGTCGGCATGGCACTCGTCTACACGGTGCTCGGCATCGCCGCGGCGCTGGTCGGCCAGAGCCTCGGCGCGTGGCTGCAGAACCCGTGGGTGCTCGGCGCGTTCGGCGTGCTGCTGACCGCCTTCGCGGTGTCGCTGATCTCGGGCAAGGACATCGTGTTGCCCGCACGCTGGCAGAACGGTGCGGCCGAAGCATCGAGCATGCGCCAGGGCGGCCACTTCGTCGCGGTCGCGGCGATGGGCGCGCTGTCGGCGCTGGTGGTCGGCGCATGCATGACGGCGCCGCTGTTCGCGGTGCTCGCCTTCATTGCGCACACCGGCAATGCACTGCTCGGCGGTGCGGCGCTGTTCGCGATGGGGCTGGGGCTCGGCGTGCCGCTGCTGGTCGTCGGCGTGGGTGCCGGGACGGTGCTGCCGCGCGCAGGCGCATGGATGGACGGCGTGAAGGTGTTCTTCGGCATCGTGCTGCTCGCGGCCGCGCTGTGGATCGTGTGGCCGGTGCTGGCGGGCGGCTTGAAGATGGTGCTCGCCGCGTTGTGGCTGCTGATCGCGGCCGCGGCGCTCGGCCTGTTCACGCCGAATGCCGGCGCCGCGTCGATCTGGCGCCGCCTGGGCCGCGGCGTGGGCGCCGCGCTCGCAATCTGGGCCGCGACGCTGCTCGTCGGCCTGGCTGCCGGCTCGACGGATCCCGTGAAGCCGCTGGCCGTGCTGGCGACGCGCACGGTGGCGTCCGGCGGGGCCGCGACGGCCGGCGCGGCCGCTACGCAGGACGGTCCGGCGTTTGCATCGGTGCGCTCCAGCGGTGAGCTCGACACGCTGCTGAAGACGTCGGGCCAGCCCGTGATGCTCGACTTCTATGCCGACTGGTGCGTGAGCTGCAAGGAGATGGAGCATCTGACGTTCACCGATGCCCGTGTGCAGGCGCGCCTCGCGCAGCTCCACCTCGTGCGCGCGGACGTCACCGCGAACAACCCGGACGATCAGGCGCTGCTCAAGCGCTTCAACCTGTTCGGGCCGCCGGGCATCATCTTCTTCGATCGCAGCGGTAACGAGATCGGACGCGTGGTCGGTTATCAGGCGGCCGAAACCTTCCTGCGCAGCCTGGATCGCGCCGCTGTCCCGACGGTATAGCGAACCGGGGCGCTCGACGCGGCAACGGCTTCGAGCGACGGTAAACAAAAAACGGCGGAACACCGAGGTGTCCCGCCGTTTTTTCTTGGGCCTGCCGGCGCGCGATCAGCGCTGCGCTTTCAGCAGTCGCGCGGCGTCGAGCGCGAAGTACGTGAGTACGCCGTCGGCGCCCGCCCGCTTGAACGCGAGCAGCGATTCGAGCACGACCTTGTCGTGGTCGAGCCAGCCGTTCATCGCGGCCGCCTTCAGCATCGCGTATTCGCCACTCACCTGGTACACGTAGGTCGGGAAGCGGAATTCGTCCTTCACGCGGCGCACGATGTCGAGATACGGCATGCCGGGCTTGACCATCACCATGTCGGCGCCTTCGTCGATGTCGAGGCGCACCTCGCGCAGCGCTTCGTCGCTGTTCGCCGGATCCATCTGGTAGGTCATCTTGTTGCCCTTGCCCAGGTTGGATGCCGAGCCGACCGCGTCGCGGAACGGGCCGTAGAACGCCGACGCGAACTTGGCCGAGTAAGCCATGATCCGCGTGTGGATGTGGCCGTCGCTTTCCAGCATTTCGCGGATCGCGCCGATGCGGCCGTCCATCATGTCCGACGGCGCGACGATGTCAACGCCGGCTTCGGCCTGCGCGCGCGCCTGCTCGATCAGGATCTCGATCGTGTCGTCGTTGATCACGTAGCCGTTCTCGTCGAGCACGCCGTCCTGGCCGTGGCTCGTGTACGGGTCGAGCGCGACGTCGGTCAGCACGCCGAGCTCGGGGAAGCGCTTCTTCAGCTCGCGCACCGCGCGCGGAATCAGGCCTTCCGGATTGGCTGCCTCGCGACCGTCGGGCGTCTTCACCGACGGGTCGATGGCCGGGAACAACGACAGCACGGGCACGCCGAGTTCGACGCATTGCTCGGCGACCTGCATCAGCAGATCGACCGATACGCGCTCGACGCCGGGCATCGACGGCACCGGCTGCCGCTCGTTGGTGCCTTCGACGACGAACACCGGATAGATCAGGTCGTCGGTGGTCAGGCGGTTTTCGCGCATCAGGCGGCGGGAGAAGTCGTCGCGGCGCATCCGGCGCGGACGATGAAGCGGATGGAAGCTCATGGCGATTTGGCAGAAATCAGGGCGGTAAGGACCTTACGGAACCCTTAGGTGATTTTTGGGAGCGTTGGTATATGATAGCGATCGAGCGGCACGCGTCGCGTGCAGCTCCCCGCTTCTCCTCCCTGAGCGGGTGCCTGTCGTTTTTCGATTAGGCTGTTTGACCCGCCGTTCAACGGCGGGTTTTTTTATGAGCCGGCCGAATCCGCAGGCGCCGTCAGGTGCGCGCCGCCGAACCCGGCCGCGCGTTGCCCGATCATTGTGCTACAGGCTCGCTTTCTTCGTCGGCGACGGACGGCCGCAGCCAGCTCTCGATCAGCTCGTGCGCCTCGTCGAGCCCCGTGCGCTTCAGCGCGGAGAACAGCTGGACCGTCAGCTTGCCCTGAACGCCCTGGTCGCGATACGCATCGAGCCCCTTTTGCGTGGTCCGCAGCGCATTGATGCTTTCCTGGCGCGTCAATTTGTCGCACTTGGTCAGCAGCGTGTGGATCGGCTTGCCGGTCGGCGCGAACCACTCGATCATGCGGCGATCGAGGTCGGTCAGCGGACGGCGCGAATCCATCATCAGGATCAGGCCGCAGAGCTGCGAGCGCGTCGCGAGGTAGGACGACAGCAGCATCTCCCAGTGCGCCTTGGCGGCGCCGGGCACTTCCGCGTAGCCGTAGCCGGGCAGGTCGACGAGGTTCGCGACGGGCTCGGCGGCCGGGCCGACGGAGAAGTAGTTGATATGCTGCGTGCGGCCGGGCGTCTTCGACGCGAAGGCCAGCCGCTTCTGGTTGCACAGCACGTTGATCGCCGTCGATTTACCGGCATTCGAGCGGCCCGCGAACGCGATTTCCGGCTGGACCGTCGGCGGCAGGTCGCGCAGATGGTTGACGGTCGTGTAGAAACGGGCTTGATGGAGCAGAAAGGCCATGGGAACCGGAAGGACGGGCGGCGCAAGCCGCTTGGTGGAGGCGGGGTAGCCCCGATAGGCGCCGGAGCTTTCAACACGATATTGTACAATACGGCGGTTTTACCGAAGGCTACCGGGCGCCTGCCTCGCGCTTTTATGTAGCTTCTGCGGTAGACTGAACGCCGTCGTTTTTTGCAGAACCTCAAATTCCCACAAGACGAAACAGGGTGTGCGAATGAATCGACTGTGCAAGTCTCTGATGGTGCTTCAGGTTGCAGCAGGGTTCGTAGGTTTCGTAGCGGAGGCAAACGCGGCGGATGCGGCAAAGCCGGATCTCGACCGCGGCAAGGCGATTGCCGGGCAGGTCTGCGCGTCGTGTCACGGCGCCGACGGCAATAGCGCGTCGGGCAGCTTCCCGAAGCTGGCCGGCCAGCATCCCGAATATCTGGTCAAGCAGTTGAACGACTTCAAGGCGCAGCCGGGCGCGAAGGGGCCGGTGCGTAACAACGCGGTGATGGTCGGATTCGCGAGCGCGTTGAGCGCGGACGACATGCGCAACGTCGCCGCGTACTACGGGTCGCAGACGACGAAGCTCGGTACCGCACGCGATGCGGCGACCGTGCCGGTCGGCCAGAAGATCTATCGCGGCGGCATCGCGGAGAAGGGCGTTCCTGCCTGCGCGAGCTGCCACGGGCCGACGGGCCAGGGGATGCCGGTCCAGTATCCGCGTCTGTCGGGGCAGTGGGCCGATTACACGGTCGCGCAGTTGACCGCGTTCCAGCAGGGTGCCGGCGCGCGCAACAACAACGAGGCGATGCATCAGATCGCCACGCGCCTGTCGGACAACGAGATCAAGGCCGTCGCGGATTACATCGCGGGCCTGCGTTGACCAGCCGGTCGCGAAGGGAATGACCGGTCGCCCGAAGGGCGGCCGGAGTCAGAACAAGAAAAGGGTGGGGCGCCGCACCGTTGCGGCCGCCTTGCCCTTTTTTGTTGGCACTCGCCGGGCCAAGTCGGGCTGGAGAGGCTTGCAGGGCGATGGGGGCTGCGTCCCCCAAGCGAAATAGTGAGCGTAGGGGCTGTTTCCCCTTAGTCGGAGTTTGAATGAGCGTTACCACGTCGGGGTTGCAGTCGAAGTCGGGTCAGGGTGCGTCGAAGCGCGCGGTCGAGCTGTTGAGCTCGATGCGCTTCGCAATTGCGCTGCTGGTGGTGCTGTCGATCGCGAGCATCATCGGTACGGTCCTGACCCAGGACGATCCGTATCCGAACTACGTGAACCAGTTCGGGCCGTTCTGGGCGGACATCTTCCGCTCGCTCGGCCTGTACAACGTGTACAGCGCGTGGTGGTTCATGCTGATCCTGATCTTCCTCGTCACGTCGATCTCGCTGTGCGTGATCCGCAACGCGCCGAAGATGCTTGCCGATGCGAAGAGCTGGAAGGACAAGGTCCGCGAAGGCAGCTTGCGCGCGTTCCACCACAAGGCGGAGTACTCGGCTTCCGGCACGCGTGCGACCGTCGCGGCGACGCTCGCCACGTTCGTCACCAAGGCCGGCTACAAGCACGTCGTGCGTGAAACCGACGGCGCGACGCTGATCTCCGCGAAGCGCGGTGCGATGACCAAGTGGGGCTACATTTCCGCCCACCTCGCGATCGTCGTGATCTGTATCGGCGGCCTGCTCGACAGCAACCTGCCGATCAAATTCCAGATGTGGATGTTCGGCAAGAGCCCGGTCAACACGAGCGCGACGATCAGCGAGATCTCGCCCGACCATCGACTGTCCGCGTCGAACCCGACGTTCCGCGGCTACGCGTGGGTGCCCGAGGGCCAGTTCGTGTCGACCGCGATCCTGAACCAGCCGAGCGGCTCGCTGATCCAGGACCTGCCGTTCTCGATCCAGCTCAACAAGTTCATCGTCGACTACTACACGACGGGCATGCCGAAGCTGTTCGCGAGCGACATCGTCGTGATCGATCGCGAGACCGGCCAGAAGATCCCGGCGCGCGTCGAGGTCAACAAGCCGTTCACGTACAAGGGCGTGTCGATCTACCAGTCGAGCTTCCAGGACGGCGGCTCGCAGATGCAGATGACGGCCTACCCGATGACGGGCGGCAATGCGACGACCGTCCCCGTGAAGGGCACGATCGGCAGTTCGGCCCCGCTGCAGGTGCCGGGCGCCGATGGCGACACGATCGAGTTCTCCGATTTCCGCGCGATCAACGTCGAGAACATGGCCGACGCGAACGGCAAGCCGGACGTGCGCGGCGTCGCGACGACGAGCTCGCTCAAGGAAGTGTTCGACGAGCGGCTCGGCTCGGGCGCGAAGTCGTCGAAGCCGACGCAGCTCCACAACATCGGACCGTCGGTGCAGTACAAGATCCGCGGCAAGGACGGTCAGGCGCGCGAATTCAACAACTACATGCTGCCCGTCGACATGAACGGCGAGCGTGTGTTCCTCGCCGGCGTGCGCGCGAGCCCGAACGATCCGTTCCGCTACATGCGGATCCCGGCCGACAGCCAGGATTCGATCGGCGAATGGATGCGCCTGCGCGCCGCGCTGGAGGATCCGGCCGTGCGCACCGAGGCCGCCTCGCGCTTCGCGCAGCGGTCGCTGCCGGGCACCGACGCGTCGCTGCGCGGCCGCCTGCAGGACAGTGCGTCGAAGGTGCTGACCCTTTTTGCTGCGAGCGACGACAGTGTCGGCCGCGGCGCCGACGGCCAGCCGGTCGGCGGCTTCCAGGCGGTGGCGACGTTCATCGACCGCTCGGTGCCGAAGGCTGAGCAGGAGAAGGCGGCGAGCCTGCTGCTGCGGATGCTCGAAGGCTCGATGTGGGAGGTCTGGCAGATCGCGCGCGAGCGTGCCGGCGAGCCGGCCGCCCAGAACGGCGCCGAGACGGTTCGCTTCGTGCAGAACGCGATCAATGCGCTATCCGACAGCTTTTTGTATGGATCGCCGGTCTATTTGCAGCTTGACTCATTCAAGCAGGTGCAAGCTTCGGTATTTCAGTTGACGCGCGCACCCGGCAAGAATCTGGTGTATCTTGGCAGCCTGCTGCTGGTCGCCGGCATCTTCTCGATGTTCTACGTGCGCGAGCGGCGCCTCTGGTTCTGGCTGAAGGACGCCGGTTCGGGCGTCGATGTGGTGATGGCGATGTCCACGGCCCGCAAGACCTTCGATTTCGAGAAAGAATTCGTGCAGACGCGCGACGCGGCCGGCGTCGCCTTGCGCGCCGCACCTCGCGACGCCGCGCCCACCGGTGCGGCTTCGACGGCCCGCCCGCCTGCCGGCAGCGGTTCCGATTCCGAGAATTCCACCCGGTAACATCATGGATCTCACGCAAGTTTCCTCTTCCCGTGCGGCGTCGGCCCAGGCGCCGGTTTCGTCGCCGCTGTTCGACGACCGTCCTTTCCTCGCGCGCCTGTCGCTGTTCGACTGGCTGTTCGCGCTGGCGCTCGTGGTGGGCGCGGGCTATGCGCTCGTGCACTACAACGCGCACATGGATTACTACGACAAGGCGGTGATGATCGGCACCGTGCCGGCGCTCGTCGCGCTCGGCTGGCGCTGGAAGCCCGCCCGGCTGATGATGGCGTCGATCGCCGTGCTGTCGCTGCTGTCGATCCAGATCTACCAGGGCGATCTCGCGCGCGCCGATTCGGCGTTCTTCCTCAAGTACTTCCTGTCGAGCCAGTCGGCGATCCTGTGGATGAGCGCGCTGTTCGTGCTCGCGACGATCTTCTACTGGATCGGCCTGCTCGCGCGCTCGGAAACGGGTGCGGCGATCGGCCAGAAGCTCACGTGGGTCGCCGTGCTGATGGGCTTCACGGGGCTGATGGTGCGCTGGTACGAGTCCTACCTGATCGGTGCGGACGTCGGCCACATCCCCGTGTCGAACCTCTATGAAGTGTTCGTCCTGTTCAGCCTGATCACCGCCCTGCTGTATCTGTACTACGAAGGCCACTACGGCACGCGTTCGCTCGGCGCCTTCGTGCTGCTGGTCATCAGCGCGGCAGTCGGCTTCCTGATGTGGTACTCGGTCGCACGCGATGCGCAGCAGATCCAGCCGCTCGTGCCGGCGCTGCAAAGCTGGTGGATGAAGATCCACGTGCCGGCGAACTTCATCGGCTACGGAAGCTTCGCGCTGTCGGCGATGGTGTCGGTCGCGTACCTGATGAAGGAGCGCGGCGTGCTTGCCGATCGTCTGCCGACGCTCGAAGTGCTCGACGACGTGATGTACAAGTCGATCGCGGTCGGTTTCGCGTTCTTCACGATTGCGACGATCCTCGGCGCATTGTGGGCAGCCGAGGCGTGGGGCGGCTACTGGAGCTGGGATCCGAAGGAAACCTGGGCGCTGATCGTGTGGCTGAACTACGCGGCGTGGCTGCACATGCGATTGATGAAGGGCCTGCGCGGCGCGGTCGCCGCCTGGTGGGCGCTCACGGGCCTGCTGGTCACGACGTTCGCGTTCCTCGGCGTCAACATGTTCCTGTCCGGGCTGCACAGCTACGGCAAGCTGTAAGATTTCCGCCGCTCGTCCGACTATCGAACCGCCGGTGCACTGCGTGCCCGGCGGTTTTGCTTTGTAACGGGCGGGCGAACCGGGCGTCGAACGGCGCATGATGGGCCGGGTCGAACGCTCATGAAGCATGCGCGCCGCGCATGCAGGAGGAGCTGCACGATGTGGATCAAACGCCCTTTGCGGAACGTACTGACCGGCGGTGATATTTCGCCCGGCGAGATCACGCCGCGCACGGTATTCGAGAGCCGGCGGCGCGTGTTGCAGGCAGCTGGCCTCGCGGCGGCGGGTGGCCTGTTTGGCACCGGCAACGCGGCATTCGCCGCGTATGCGTCGCCGGACGCGCGGGCGGCGAAGCTCGCGGCCAAGACGAACCCGAAGTTCGTCGCCGCCGACAAGGTGACGCCGTTCAAGGACATCACGTCCTACAACAACTTCTACGAATTCGGTACCGACAAGAGCGACCCGGCGCAGAACGCCGGTACGCTGCGGCCGCGCCCGTGGCGCGTGAGCGTCGAGGGTGAGGTGCTGCACCCGAAAGTGTTCGATCTCGACGAACTGCTGAAGCTCGCGCCGCTCGAGGAGCGTGTGTACCGGTTGCGCTGCGTCGAAGGGTGGTCGATGGTGATCCCGTGGATCGGCGTGCCGCTGTCCGAGCTGATCAAGCGGGTACAGCCGACCGGCAACGCGAAATACGTGCAGTTCATCACGCTCGCCGATCCATCGCAGATGCCGGGCCTGTCGACGCCGGTGCTCGACTGGCCGTATTCGGAAGGGCTGCGGATGGATGAGGCGATGAACCCGCTGACGCTGCTGACGATGGGCGTCTACGGGCAGGTGCTGCCGAACCAGAACGGTGCGCCGGTGCGGATCGTCGTGCCGTGGAAGTATGGTTTCAAGAGCGCGAAGTCGCTCGTGAAGATCCGCTTCGTCGACAAAGAGCCGAAGACGAGCTGGAACACCTATGCGTCGAACGAGTACGGCTTCTATTCGAACGTGAACCCGAACGTCGATCATCCACGCTGGAGCCAGGCGACCGAGCGGCGCATCGGCGAGGACGGTTTCTTCACGCCGAAGCGCAAGACACTGATGTTCAACGGCTACGGCGATCTCGTCGCGTCGATGTATCAGGGCATGGACCTGAAGAAGAACTTCTGAGCGCGACAGTGAGAAACGACATGCCTCCTTCGACGCTCACGCCCGCGCGTGCCGCCGGCGCCGGACCTGCCGCACGCACGACGCGGGCCGGTGCAGTCCGTCCCGCCGCGCCGCGCTGGCTCGCGCCGGCCAAGGTGCTGGTGTTCGCGGCCGGTCTGTATCCGCTCGCGCGTCTCGTGCTGTTCGGGCTGACTGACCGGCTCGGCGCGAATCCGATCGAATTCATCACGCGCTCGACGGGCCTCTGGACGCTCGTCTTGTTGTGCATCACGCTCGCCGTCACGCCGCTGCGGCGCATGACGGGGTTCGCCGCGCTGCTGCGTTTTCGCCGGATGATCGGGCTGTTCGCGTTCTTTTACGCGACGCTGCACTTCACGACCTACCTGTGGTTCGACAAGTGGTTCGACGTCTTCGCGATCCTGAAGGACGTCGGCAAGCGTCCGTTCATCACGGTCGGCTTCGCCGCGTTCGTGCTGCTGATCCCGCTCGCCGCGACGTCGACGCGCGCGATGGTGCGCCGGCTCGGCCGCCACTGGGCGACGCTGCATCGCGCGATCTACGCGGTCGCACTGTTCGGTGTGCTGCACTTCTGGTGGATGCGGGCCGGCAAGCACAATCTCGCGCAGCCGAAGCTTTACGCGGCGGTCGTCGCCGTGCTGCTCGGTTGGCGGCTGATCGCGTGGGGATGGCGGCGAGTGCGCGCGTGACGGCGCAGCCCGAAAAACAAAAGGCGATGACCGTGAAGCCATCGCCTTGTTTCGCCTGCCGCGCGAGCGGCGTTGCGCCGTTACTTCGCGGCCGGGCTCGATGCCGGTGCGGGCACGGCCGATGCGCCGCTCGACAGCTCGGGCGACAGCATCAGCGGCGAGCCCGACGTGTCGGGTGTGTCGTCGGACGATGCGTTTTCATCGGTCGGTTTCACGTCCGACGGCGGCGTATTCTGCTGCTGGAGTGGCTTGGGCATCGGAGGCACGGTGGGCAGATAGAGCGCGCCGCTTTGACCGCAGCCGGCAAGAATCGCCAAAGCCGCTACAATCGCGCTCATCCGGAAAACGACTCGCATGATCGTCCCTGAACAATTGAACCGATAGAGTTTAGCATGTCCGATACCGAATACCTGACCCGTGCCGAGGCCGTACTGATGGCCGTCGAGCGTACCGTCGACACCGCGAACGATGGCGACCACGACATCGATCTGGAGCGTAACGGCAGCGTCCTGACGCTGACGTTCGAGAACGGCTCGAAGATCATCGTCAACCTGCAGCCGCCGATGAAGGAAGTGTGGATCGCCGCGAAGGCGGGCGGATTCCACTACCGATTCATCGACGGCGAATGGCGCGACACGCGCACGGGCACCGAGTTCTTCTCGGCGCTCACCGAATACGCGACCCAGCAGGCCGGCCTGCCGATCACGTTCAGCATGTGACGCGCCGGGGTGCCGGACCCCGAGCGTCGCAGCCAAAGAAAAAGCGCCCCTCGGGGCGCTTTTTTCATGTCCGGGCCGGGTGTCAGTGGCCGCGGAACAGGTTCATGATGTCCTGCTTCTCCTGCTCGTCGACGTGCGGCACGGCTTCGTCGGCGTTCTGCGCGGCCGGCGCCTGCGGTACGCCGACCGTCGACACGAAGCCGTGACCCGGCGTGAAATCGGTGAAGTACAGCTCGCTGCCGAGCGACTCGACACCTTCGGGTACCGTCGGCTTGAACTCGGGCACGCCCTTCAGCGCCGCGCCCATGTACTCGATCCAGACCGGCAGCGACAGGCCGCCGCCCGTTTCGCGATCGCCGAGGCTGCGCGGATTGTCGTAGCCGATCCACGCGATCGCGGCGAGCGTGTGCTGGTAGCCGGCGAACCACGCGTCGTGCGAGTCGTTCGTCGTGCCGGTCTTGCCCGCGAGGTCGGTGCGCTTCAGGACGTTGGTCCGCGCGCCCGTGCCGCGTTGCGCGACGCTCTGCAGCAGGCTGTTCATCACGTACGCGTTGCGCGCGTCGATCGCGCGTGGCGCGTTCTGCTCGGCGACGAGCGGCTGCGCGCGCGCGACGATCGCGCCGTTCGGATCGGTGACTTCGGCGATCAGGTACGGATTGACGCGGTAGCCGCCGTTCGCGAACACCGAGTACGCGCCGGCCATCTGCAGCGGCGTGACCTGGCCCGCGCCGAGCGCCATCGGCAGGTAGGCCGGGTGGCGCTCGGCGTCGAAGCCGAAGCGCGTGATGTACTGCTGCGCGTACTTCGTGCCGATGTGGTTCAGGATCCGGATCGACACGAGGTTGCGCGAGCGCTGCAGCGCGGTGCGCATCGACATCGGGCCTTCGAAGCCGCCGCCGTAGTTCTTCGGCTCCCACGGCTGGCCGCCCGTTTCGGCGGCGCTGAAGTACAGCGGGCCGTCGTTGATCACGGTTGCGGGCCCGAGGCCCTTGTCGAGCGACGCCGAGTAGATGAACGGCTTGAACGACGAACCCGGCTGCCGCCACGCCTGCGTGACGTGGTTGAACTTGTTCTTGTTGTAGTCGAAGCCGCCGACGAGCGAGCGGATCGCGCCGTCCTGCGGGATGATCGACAGGAACGCGCCTTCGACCTGCGGCAACTGCGTGATCGACCATTTGCCGGTGTCGTTCTTCACGACGCGGACGATCGCACCGGGGCGGATGCGGCGATTCGGCTGCGCGTTGGCCGACAGCGCGCCCGATGCGAAGCGCAGGTTGTCGCCCTCGACCGTCGCCGTGCTGCCGTCGATGAATGCCACCGTGATCTGGCGCGGGCTCGCGGCCGTGACGACCGCCGCAATCAGCTCGCCGTTGTCGGGGTGTTCGAGCAGCGCGTCGTCGATCGCCTGTTCGCGGTCGTCGGCGCCGGCGGGCAGTTCGATGAAGCTTTCCGGCCCGCGATAGCCGTGGCGGCGCTCGTAATCCATGATGCCCTTGCGCAACGCGGTGTACGCGACCTGCTGGTCCGCGGAATCGATCGTCGTGACGACGTTGAAGCCGCGCGTGTAGGTTTCCTCGCGGTACTGCGCGTACATCATCTGTCTGACCATTTCCGCGACGTACTCGGCATGCACGCTGAAATCGCGTCCCGGGCCCTTGACGACGAGCGGTTGCGCGACGGCTTCGTCGTACTGCTCGCGCGTGATGAAGTTCAGCTCGAGCATCCGCTGCAGGATGTATTCCTGGCGCACCTTCGCGCGCTTCGGATTGACGACCGGGTTGTACGCGGACGGCGCCTTCGGCAGCCCCGCGAGCATCGCCGCTTCCGCGAGCGTGATGTCCTTCAGGTCCTTGCCGAAATAGACCCGCGCGGCGCTCGCGAAGCCGTACGCGCGCTGGCCGAGATAGATCTGATTCATGTAGACCTCGAGAATCTGATCCTTCGTCAGCGCGCGCTCGATCCGGTAAGCGAGCAGCATCTCGTAGATCTTGCGCGTGTAGGTCTTCTCGCTCGACAGGAAGAAGTTACGGGCGACCTGCATCGTGATCGTGCTCGCGCCCTGCGACGCGTGGCCGTTCGTCAGCGCGACGATGCCGGCGCGGACGATGCCGGTGAGGTCGACGCCGCCGTGATCGTAGAAGCGTGCGTCCTCGATCGCGAGGATCGCCTTCTTCAGCGAGTCGGGCACGTCCTTGAAATGGACGACGTCGCGGCGCTCCTCGCCGAATTCGCCGATCAGCACGTGATCGGACGTATAGATGCGCAGCGGCACCTTCGGGCGATAGTCGGTCAGTGCGTCGAGCGACGGCATGTTCGGCCAGGCGACGACGAGCGCGTAGCCGAGCACGAGGCCGCCGGCCACGACGAGGGCCACGCACATCGCGGCGAAGCCGAGCAGGACTTTTTGCCACCAGGGCCGCTTCTTCGGCGCCGGGGCAGGAGGCGGGGACGTAGGAGTCGTGGATTGCATAGGCATACCGGAAAACAGTCCCGCGATTATAGCTGCCCGGTAAGACCGGTCCTGACGCGGGGGCCGCCCGCAGGAAAGCCGCGGGTCGGCGTGCCGCCAGTATGGCCTGCGCACGGCCGCCGCCAGCCATTGCTGGCCGTTTGGCCGACTGTCGGTCACGCGCGCCGCTTTGCAGAATCAGGTCTCGGAAACGCGGCATGGGCCGCGACGATTTCGGGAGGCTGGAATGGCGGGACGTTGGGTAGCGCAGTTTGCGCAGGGCAGGTACCGGTCGACGGGAATCGACGTCGGCGCGGACGAGGTCAGGGTGGCCGTGCTGAGCCGGCGCGGCCGGGTCGCGGATGTGCGGGTCGAGGGGCTGGAGCGGGAGCCGGTCGGGTTGGCGGGTGGGCCGGAAGACGCGCGCTGGGCCGCGGTCGCGCGTGCGCTGGCGGCAGCCGTCGCGCGGCTGTCGGCGGCCGACGTGCGGTGCGACGCGCGCGGCGTGATGGCACTGCACGATGACGAGATTCGTACGGCGACGCTCGACCTGGCCGGGCGTCACGACATCCCGGACGCCGCGCGGCAGGCGGCCGAGCGTATCTCGGGGCTGGCGCCGGACAGTTTCGCGTTCGACTGGCGGCAGCACGGCGGCGCGCGATCCGGCGAGATCGCGGTGGCCGTGGCCCCGCTGGCGCTGCTGGAGCGGCGGGTCGATGTGGCGGCGCAGGCCGGTATCGACCTCACGGCGGTCGATGGCGAGTCGGCCGCCATGCTGCGCGCGTTGCGCTATGCCGCGCAGTTCGAACTCGACGCGCAAGGCTCCTACGCCGCGCTCTGGTTCTGCGACTCGGGTGTGCGCGGCTGGCGAATCGACGGGTCGTTGGCGGTCCCGGTGCTCACGCTGACCGACACGTTGCCGGAGGCGCTCCCCGATGCACTGCGCCGGCGCGCGCTCGGCGCAGTGCGTTGTGTGTTCGTCGCCGGCGACGAACGGAATATCGCACGCTTCGATACGTCCGTCGCCGAGATCGGCGACGTGCTCGGCTTGGCGGTGGTGCCGTTCGACTGCACGGGCTGGGACGGGCAGCCGGGTCCGCCCGCCGGCATGCCGGGCGGCCCGGCATTTGCTGTTGCGTTCGGGCTGGCGTTGCGCGGGGTGTGGGAATGACGGCCGGTCAGGCGGCACTGGGCGGCTTCAACCTGCTGCCGCACCGCGAGCGACTGGCACATGCGCTGCGGCGTCGCCGGGCTGCGCAGTGCGGGGCGGCGATCCTGCTCGGCGTGCTTGGCGCCGCGCTGTGGACGGGCGCGGCCACCTGGATGCGGTGGCGCACGGATGCCGCGCGCGCAAGCGTGGAGACGCGGCTGCGGCAGTTGCAGCCGCAGGTGAATGCCGCGATGCGCGCCGCCGATGCGGCGGCCGTCATCGCGCGGCGTGACGCGCAGGCAGCGACGCTTGCCGCGCCGCATGGGCGTGTCGCAGGGCTGCTGGCGACACTGGCGCAGGTGCGCGACGACGGCGTCCGGCTCGACGCGCTGCGCACGACACCGGCCGGGGCCGTGCTCGATGTGCGGACCACGAGCTACCGGGCGGCCGCGCGTTGGCTCGCCGGGATGGCGCGCGAGCAGCGTGACTGGCGGATCGACGTGGATGCGTTGGCGCCTGTGTCGAGTGCGGGGAGCCCGCTGGTCGGGATGCCGTTCCGGTTCTCGGTTCAGTTGCGCTGGCACGATGCGATGCCGTCGCGGACGGCGTCGGGAGGTGGCGCATGACGGCGATCACACATTGGCCTGCGCCGCGTGACAATGCGCGGCTGGGCGGCATGCCGCGCGTCTCGCCGCGGGTAATGCATGCCGCCGGCTGCGTACTGGCGTTCGTGGCCGTGCTGGCAGGCGGCATTCATCTGGCAAATGCGGCCGACTGGAGCGGGCTCGCGCATAGCCGCGCGTTGCTGGCTGCAGTGCAGGGGCGTGCGGCCGACGCGCAGCGCGTCCTCGAGTCTGCGGGACGCCGGCTCGGTGCGCATCCTGCGCCGGCGCATGACGACCACGCGTCGCCTACGCCGGAATGGGCTGCGCTGATGCTGGGACTGGCCGATCTCGCCGCGTCGAGCGGGCTGAACGGTATATCGATCGAGCCGCAGCGTCTCGATGGCGCGGCACCGGAGGGCCGGCGCACCGTGCGCATCGTCGCGGACGGCGGCTTTCGCGCATTGTCGAAGATGGTCGGCGGGCTGGCGCGCTTTCCGGTGCTGGCGGTGCCGTCGGCGCTGCGTGTCGAGCGAGGCATGCAGGCGACGCGGATGGACATGTCTGTCGACATGTTTCCGGCGCTGCGGGCCGCATCGCCCGCGGGCGGCACGGTGCCGCTTCAGGCTGCTGCGCTCGACGCCGATCCGTTCGGCGGTGAAGCCGATGGAATGGCGGCCCGCCTCGCCGGCACGATTCGCGACGCGCGTGCCGGTCTCGCTTTGTTCGATGACGGCGATGGCGCGTTCACGGCCGTGGCGCCCGGCGAAGCGCTCGGGGCGGCCCGCGTGGTGCGCGTCGAGCCCGCGGCGGTGATGCTCGCGATGGCGGACGGGGCGCACCGGGTCGTCATGAACGACGGAGGGCGGTCATGACGAAGTACGGCCGTCGGGTGCTCGTCGTCTGGGCCGGATTGACGGCGGCCAGTGCCGGCGCGTCGTTGCCGCCGCTGCCGGCAGCCTGGCCCGCCGCGTCGATGGAGGCGCCGGTGCCGAGTTTGCCGCTGCCGCACGGCAGGGTGGGCGGGGTGGACCACGCGGTATCGGAGGAAGCCGGCCCGCCGCCGTTCGACCAGGCCGCTCGCGCGGCACTTCAGGCGGAACCCGCTGTACCGGCACCGCAGCTGGAGGGGCCGCCGATCCCGTTGGCGCCGCCGGCCCGGATGAGCGACGCCACGGCCCGGCAACCCGGCGATGCGGACGACGCGCGGCGGATCTCGCTGAATCTGCAGGGCGCCGGGCTCGCGGCTGCGTTCGACGCGTTCGCGCGGTTCACGGGGCTCAATATCGTCGTCGGCGAGCAGGTGCGCGGCACGGTCACGTTACGTCTGAACAATGTCCGCTGGCGCGAGGCTTTCGACACGCTGCTCGACACGCATGGGCTCGCGATGTCCCGGCGCGGCAACGTGATCTGGGTCACGCCGGCGGCCGAACTGGCCGCCCGTGAGCGCGAGCGCTTCGAAATGCATGCGCGGGCCGCCGATCTGGAGCCGCTGGCGAGCCGCACGTTCGCGCTGCACTACCCACGCGCGCAGGACGTGCAACGGCTGCTGGCCGGCGCGACTGGCCAGCGCCTGCTGTCGAAACGCGGCGCTGCGGCGGCCGATCCGCGCACGAACCTGCTGTTCGTCACCGATCTCGCGCCGCGCATTGCGCAGATCGCGGGTCTGATCGACGCGATCGACCGGCCGTCTCGGCAGGTCCGGATCGAGGCCCGCATCGTCGAGGGTGAGCAGGGCTTCTCGCGCAACCTCGGCGCACGCGTCGCGCTGCGGGCGCAGGGGCGGCCGTCGGCGGGCGAGAGCACCACGTTCGCGGCCGATGCGCGCAACGCGCTCGATCTGGCCGCGCGGCCGCTCGGCGGCTTCGACGCGGCGACCGCCGGCTTTACGCTGTTCGCCGCGCCGCTCAGCCGCGTACTCGACATCGAACTGAGTGCGCTCGAGGCGCAAGGGCGGGGTCAGATCGTTTCGCGGCCGCGCGTCGTGACGGCCGACCGCGTCAAGGCGATCGTCGAGCAAGGTTCCGAGCTGCCGTACCAGGCGAAGGTGGGCAACGGCATGAGCGGTGTGCAGTTCCGCCGCGCGACGCTCAAGCTCGAGGTCGAGCCGCAGATCACGCCCGACGGGCGCGTGGTGCTCGACCTGGACGTGACGAAGGACAGCGTCGGCGAGCCGACGGCGGCCGGCCCCGCCATCCATACGAAGCATGTACAGACGCGTGTCGAGGTCGAGAATGGCGGGACGGTCGCGATCGGTGGTATCTATGAACAACTGAACCGGAACGATGTGACGCGCGTGCCGCTCTTGGGCAAAATACCGTTTCTGGGCGCGCTTTTCCGGCACCGCGCGCAGCGCGACCAGCGCAACGAACTGGTCGTGTTCATCACGCCGACCGTCGTCGATGCGCGCTGCGATGCGCTCGGCGCGGGCGACGCGGATGCCGATAAAACGGGGCCGGAAGCCGCCGGCGCAGGCTCGACAAGGCAGCCGCTTTGCCAGTAAGCTGCGCCACACACCAGCAAGATTGAAGCAGAGGAAGCCGTTGCAAGCGCGGGACCCACATGCAAACGTATTTTTCGTCGGCCTTATGGGAGCGGGTAAGACCACCGTGGGCCGTGCGGTCGCGCGTCGTCTCGACAGGACGTTCTTCGACTCCGACCACGAAATCGAGGCCCGCACGGGCGCGCGCATTCCGGTGATCTTCGAGCTGGAAGGCGAGGCCGGGTTTCGCGATCGCGAAACGCAGGTGATCACCGATCTCACGCAGCGCGAGAACATCGTGCTCGCGACGGGCGGCGGCGCAGTGCTGCGCCCGGAAAATCGCGACTGCCTGAAAAGCAACGGCATCGTCATCTACCTGCGCGCCAATCCGCACGATCTGTGGCTGCGCACGCGCAAGGACAAGAACCGCCCGCTGTTGCAGACCGAAGACCCGAAGGGGCGTCTCGAAGCGCTGTACGAAGTGCGCGACCCGCTGTACCGCGAATGCGCGGATTTCGTCATCGAGACCGGCCGTCCGTCGGTCAACGGCCTCGTCAACATGGTGTTGATGCAACTCGAACTGGCGGGCGTCATCGCCAAGCCGCTACAAGCATGATTACTGTCAACGTCGATCTGGGCGACCGCGCCTATCCGATTCACATTGGTGCCGGCCTGATCGGCCGCACCGAGCTGTTCGCGCCTCACATCAAGGGCTCGTCCGTCACGATCGTCACGAACACGACGGTCGATCCGCTCTACGGCGACGCGCTGCGCGCGGCGCTTGCGCCGCTCGGCAAGCGCGTCTCGACGGTCGTGCTGCCGGACGGCGAGGCGTACAAGAACTGGGAAACGCTGAACCTGATCTTCGACGGCCTGCTGACCGAACGCGCAGATCGCAAGACGACGCTCGTCGCGCTCGGCGGCGGCGTGATCGGCGACATGACGGGCTTTGCCGCCGCGTGCTACATGCGCGGGGTGCCATTCATCCAGGTGCCGACGACGCTGCTGTCGCAGGTCGATTCGTCGGTCGGCGGCAAGACGGGCATCAACCACCCGCTCGGCAAGAACATGATCGGCGCGTTCTACCAGCCGCAGGCCGTGATCGCGGACATCGGCGCGCTGACGACGCTGCCCGATCGCGAACTGGCGGCCGGCGTCGCCGAAGTCATCAAGACCGGCGCGATTGCCGATGCGGCATTCTTCGACTGGATCGAGGCGAACGTCGACGCGCTGAACCGTCGCGACCCGGCCGCGCTCGCGCACGCGGTGAAGCGTTCGTGCGAGATCAAGGCGAGCGTCGTCGCGGCCGACGAGCGTGAAGGCGGCCTGCGCGCAATCCTGAATTTCGGCCACACGTTCGGCCACGCGATCGAGGCCGGGCTCGGCTACGGCGAGTGGCTGCACGGCGAGGCGGTCGGCTGCGGGATGGTGATGGCGGGTGATCTGTCGGCGCGGCTCGGCCTGCTCGACGAAGCGTCGCGGCAGCGCCTCGACGCGGTGATCGCGGCCGCGCGTCTGCCGACCCGCGGGCCTGCGCTCGGCGACGCGCGCTACATGGACCTGATGCGCGTCGACAAGAAGGCCGAGGCTGGCGCGATCAAGTTCATCCTGCTGAAGCGATTCGGCGATACGCTGATCACGGAGGCGCCAGACGAAGCCGTGTTCGCTACACTGGCGCAGACGACCCGCTAACGGCGGCCCGGATGCCCCGGAGCCCCTGACATGGAGGAGACGTGAGCGAGACATCCAGCAGCACACTGCCCGAAGCCAGCCGCGCATCCGCTGCGCCGGTGGCCGAGCCGCCGACGCTGGCGGCGCTGGAAGCCCATCTCGCTCCGTATGCCGCACACGCGTCGCAGTCGCGCGGCCGCCGCCATCCGGAAACCCCGCCGGCGGCGCGCACCGAATTCCAGCGCGACCGCGACCGCATCGTCCATTCGACCGCGTTCCGCCGGCTCGAATACAAGACGCAGGTCTTCGTCAATCACGAAGGCGACCTGTTCCGTACGCGCCTCACGCACAGCCTCGAAGTCGCGCAGATCGCCCGCTCGGTTGCGCGCAACCTGCGCCTGAACGAGGATCTGGTCGAAGCGATCTCGCTCGCGCACGATCTCGGCCACACACCGTTTGGCCATGCCGGACAGGACGCGCTGAATGCGTGCATGCGTGACCACGGCGGCTTCGAGCACAACCTGCAGAGCCTGGCGGTCGTCGACGAGCTCGAGGAGCACTACGGCGCGTTCAACGGGCTGAACCTGTGCTTCGAGACGCGCGAAGGCATCCTGAAACACTGCTCGCGCGACAATGCGCGCAAGCTCGGCGCGCTCGGCGAGCGTTTCCTGCACGGCCGGCAGCCGTCGCTCGAAGCGCAGCTCGCGAACATCGCGGACGAAATCGCGTACAACAACCACGACGTCGACGACGGCCTGCGTTCCGGCCTGATCACGATCGAGCAGCTTGCCGAAGTCGAGCTGTGGCAGCGCCACTATGAAGCGGCACTCGCCGAATTCCCGCACCTCGAAGGCCGCCGTCTCGTGCATGAGACGGTGCGCCGCATCATCAACACGCTGATCGTCGACCTGATCGACGAGACGACGCGCAACCTCGTGCGCGTCGCGCCTGCATCGCTCGACGACGTGCGCGCCGCGCCGCCGCTGGTGTCTCACAGCGTGATGGTCGCCGCGCAGGCGGCCGCGCTCAAGCGCTTCCTGTTCAAGAACCTGTATCGCCACTACAAGGTGATGCGCATGGCGAGCAAGGCGCAGCGCGTCGTCACGGGGCTGTTCGACGCATTCATCGACGACCCGCGCCTGCTGCCGCCGCCGTACCAGTCCGACGACGCGGCCCATCAGCCGCGCCTCGTCGCGCACTACATCGCCGGCATGACCGACCGCTTCGCGCTGAAGGAATATCAGCGCCTGTTCGTCATCAGCGACAACTGACTGTCACAAACGATCACTAGACTTCGCCGGTTCAATGGCGACGGGAATGTTGCACACGCTGTTGGTAACGTTTTCATAGGAGAGAGGTCGATGAAGAAGAAGCCTGCGGGGACACTGGTTCGTTCGATCGCGCTCGGCGGCGCGCTGATGTTCGGGGTACAGCACGTGGCGCTCGCCGCGACGGAAATTCAGTTCTGGCATGCGATGGAGGCCGCGCTCGGCGAGCGGGTCAATGCGATCGCCGACCAGTTCAACGCGTCGCAAAGCGACTACAAGATCGTGCCGGTCTTCAAGGGCACTTACGACCAGGCGCTCGCGGCCGGCATCGCCGCGTATCGCAGCGGCAACGCGCCGGCGATCCTCCAGGTCTACGAAGTCGGCACGGCCACGATGATGCAGGCGAAGAAGGCCGTCGTGCCGGTCTCCGACGTGTTCAAGCAGGCCGGCGTGCCGCTCGACGAAAAGGCATTCGTGCCGACCATCGCGAGCTACTACAGCGATGCGAAGACGGGCCATCTCGTGTCGATGCCGTTCAACAGCTCGACGCCGGTGCTGTACTACAACAAGGATGCGTTCAAGAAGGCCGGCCTCGATCCGAACCAGCCGCCGAAGACGTGGGCCGACGTGAAGGCCGATGCCGAGAAGCTGCGCAAGTCGGGGATGGCATGCGGCTTCACGACCGGCTGGCAGGGCTGGATCCAGCTCGAGAACTACAGCGCGTGGCACGGGCTGCCGTTCGCGAGCCGCAACAACGGCTTCGACGGCACCGACGCGGTGCTCGAATTCAACAAGCCGCAGCAGATCGCGCACGTCTCGTTCCTGCAGCAGATGGCGAAGGACGGCACGTTCACGTACGCGGGGCGCAAGGATGAGGCGTCGGCGAAGTTCTACAGCGGCGACTGCGGGATCATGACGACGTCGTCGGGCGCGCTCGCGAACGTGCAGAAGTTCGCGAAGTTCAGCTACGGCACCGGCATGATGCCGTACGACGCGAACGTGAAGGGCGCACCGCAGAACGCGATCATCGGTGGCGCGAGCCTGTGGGTGCTGGCCGGCAAGGATCCGGCGACCTACAAGGGCGTCGCGAAATTCCTCGCGTACCTCGCTTCGCCGGCCGTCGCCGCGAAGTGGCACCAGGACACGGGCTACCTGCCGGTCACCAAGGCGGCGTACGACCTGACGCGCGAACAGGGCTTCTACGCGAAGAACCCGAGCGCCGAAACCGCGATCAAGCAGATGCTGAACAAGCCGCCGCTGCCGTACACGAAGGGGCTGCGCCTGGGCAACATGCCGCAGATCCGCACGGTCGTCGACGAGGAGTTCGAGCAGGTCTGGGCGCAGAAGAAGTCGCCGAAGGACGCGCTCGATTCGGCCGCGTCGCGTGGTGACGAACTGCTGCGCCGCTTCGAGAAGTCGGGCGGCTGAGCACGCATCGCTTCGTGCCGCCGGCGGCATCGCGCGCGAGCGCGTACCGGCCGGCGGCGCGGTTTCCTTTCCGTTTCGCCTGACCGGATATCCGCGATGCAATCCCGTTCCCGTTTCGGTACGAGCCTGGTGCCGTACCTGCTGATCGCGCCGCAGCTCGCGATCACCGCCGTGTTCTTCCTGTGGCCGGCCGGCGTCGCGCTGTGGCAGTCGACGCAGATGCAGGACGCGTTCGGCACATCGAGCGAATTCGTCGGCTTCGCGAACTTCACGCACCTGTTCGCCGATCCGCTCTATCTCGATTCGTTTCGCACGACGCTCGTGTTCAGCGGGCTCGTCACGGTGAGCGGGCTCGTCGTGTCGCTGCTGCTCGCCGCGTGCGCCGATCGCGTGACCCGCGGCGCGCGCGTGTACCGCACGCTGCTGATCTGGCCGTACGCGGTTGCTCCGACGATCGCGGCCGTGCTGTGGGCGTTCCTGTTCAACCCGAGCATCGGCCTGATTACCTACGCGCTGGCGAAGGGCGGCATCGTGTGGAACCACGCGCTGAACGGCGGGCAGGCGATGTTTCTCGTCGTGCTGGCATCGGTGTGGAAGCAGGTGAGCTACAACTTCCTGTTCTTCTACGCGGGCCTGCAGGCGATCCCGCGCTCGTTGATCGAGGCGGCGGCGATCGACGGCGCCGGGCCGGTGCGGCGCTTCTTCAACATCGCGCTGCCGCTGCTGTCGCCCACCAGTTTCTTCCTGCTGGTCGTGAACCTCGTCTACGCGTTCTTCGACACGTTCCCGGTGATCGACGCGGCCACCGGCGGCGGCCCGGCGCAAAGCACGAAGACGCTGATCTACAAGATCTTCGCGGAGGGCTTCCAGGGGCTCGACATCGGCAGCTCGGGCGCGCAGTCGGTCGTGCTGATGATCATTGTCGTCGGGCTCACGGTGATCCAGTTCCGCTTCGTCGAACGCAGGGTGCAATACGCATGATCGAAAATCGCAAGGGCTTCGACCTGTTCTGCCACGCGGTGCTGATCGCGGGCGTCGTGCTGATCGTGTTCCCCGTCTACGTCGCGTTCTGCGCGGCGACGATGAACGCGCAGGAGGTGTTCACGGTGCCGCTGTCGCTCGTGCCGAGCACGCACCTGTTCGAGAACATCGCGTACATCTGGGGGCACGGCAGCGGCGGCACGACGGCGCCGTTCGGCCGGCTGCTCGTGAACAGCTTCGCGATGGCGCTCGGCATCGCGGTCGGCAAGATCGCGGTGTCGATCCTGTCCGCGTACGCGATCGTCTACTTCCGCTTTCCGTTTCGCAACACGGCGTTCTGGCTGATCTTCATCACGCTGATGCTGCCGGTGGAAGTGCGGATCTTTCCGACCGTGCAGGTCGTGTCGACGCTGCACCTGACGAACACGTACGCCGGGCTCACGATGCCGCTGATCGCCTCGGCGACCGCGACGTTCCTGTTCCGTCAGTTCTTCATGACGCTGCCCGACGAGCTGATGGATGCCGCGCGCATCGACGGCGCCGGGGCGCTGCGCTTCTTCTGGGACGTCGTGCTGCCGCTGTCGAAGACGAGTATCGCGGCGCTGTTCGTGATCACGTTCATCTACGGCTGGAACCAGTATCTGTGGCCGATCCTGATCACGACGGAAGCGTCGCTGTCGACGGCGGTGGTGGGCATCAAGACGATGATCGCGAGCGGCGACGCCGCGACCGAATGGCAATACGTGATGGCGGCGACGCTGCTGGCGATGATCCCGCCGCTCGTCGTCGTGCTGGCGATGCAGCGCTGGTTCGTGCGCGGCCTCGTCGATTCCGAGAAATGAACCATGGACGGTAACCGGGAGAAGGACCAGGTATGGCTGCGCTGAGCTTGAAGGGCGTCAGGAAATCCTACGACGGCAAGCAGCACGTGCTGCATGGCATCGACGTGGAGATCGCCGACGGCGAATTCATCGTGCTGGTCGGCCCGTCGGGCTGCGGCAAGTCGACGTTGCTGCGGATGATCGCGGGGCTGGAGTCCGTATCGGACGGCGAGATCGCGATCGGCGAGCGTGTCGTCAACACGCTGGAGCCGAAGGATCGCGACATCGCGATGGTGTTCCAGAACTATGCGCTGTATCCGCACATGACGGTCGCGCAGAACATGGGCTACGGGCTGAAGATCCGCGGGATCGAGCGTGCGACGATCGATTCGCGAGTGGCCGCGGCCGCGAAGATCCTCGAGCTGGAGCCGCTGCTTGCGCGGCGGCCGCGCGAGCTGTCGGGCGGCCAGCGGCAGCGCGTCGCGATGGGGCGCGCGATCGTGCGCGAGCCGTCGGTGTTCCTGTTCGACGAACCGTTGTCGAACCTCGACGCGAAGCTGCGCGTGCAGATGCGGCTCGAGATCCAGCGGCTGCATGCGCGGCTCGCGACGACGAGCGTCTACGTGACGCACGACCAGATCGAGGCGATGACGCTCGCGCAACGCGTGATCGTGATGAACCGTGGCTACGCGGAGCAGATCGGCGCGCCGGTCGACGTGTACGAGAAGCCGGCGACGGTGTTCGTCGCGGGCTTCATCGGCTCGCCGGCGATGAACCTGATGCACGGCCGGCTGTCGGAAGACGGCGCGACCTTCACGGTCGCGGGCGGCGGCCCCGCGCTGCCGGTTGCCGGCGCACCCGGCATCGGAGCCGAGATCGCCACGGGGCGCGACTGGGTGCTGGGCGTGCGTCCCGAGCACATGACGCCGCAGCCGGGCGTCGCGCAGGCGACGCTGCCGGTCGACTCGTGCGAGCTGCTCGGCGCGGACAATCTCGCGCACGGCCGCTGGGGCAATCACGACGTCGCGGTGCGCCTGCCGCACGCGGACCGTCCCGCGCGCGGCACGGCGCTCGCGGCCGCGCTGCCTGCTCACCGGCTGCATTTCTTCGATCCCGAGACCGGCAAGCGTGCCGGTTGAGCCTGCTGCACTAGCCGAGAGACCGACGATGACCCTTCGCACCGACTGGCCCTATCCGCGCGTCGTCGCCCATCGCGGCGGCGGCACGCTCGCGCCGGAGAACACGCTCGCCGCGCTGGACGAGGGCGCGCGCCGCGGGCACCGGATGGTCGAGTTCGACGCGAAGCTGTCGGCCGACGACGTGACGTTCCTGCTGCACGACGACACGGTCGACCGGACGTCGAACGGCCAGGGTGCGGCGGCCGGCATGCGCTATGCGGCGCTGGCCGCGCTCGACGCGGGCGCGTGGCTCGACGCGCGGTTCGCGGGCGAGCGGATGCCGACGCTCGAGGCGGCCGCGGCGCGCTGCATCGCGCACGGGCTGGCCGCGAATGTCGAGATCAAGCCGTGCCCGGGGCGCGAGCGCGAGACCGGGCAGCGCGTGGCGGCCGACGCGGCCGCGTACTGGCGCGATGCGGCGGTGCCGCCGCTACTGTCGTCGTTCTCGTTCGATGCGCTGCAGCAGGCGCGCGCGACCGTGCCGGCGCTGCCGCGCGGGATGCTCTACGAAGCCGTGCCGGACGACTGGCATGCGCAGGTCGTCGGCGCGCTCGGCTGCGTATCGTTGCATGCAGACCACAAACGGCTCGACGAACCGCTCGTGCGCGCGATCAAGGCGGCAGGGTTGCGCATCCTGGTTTACACGGTGAACGACCTCGAACGGGCGCGCGAACTCGCACGCTGGGGCGTCGATGCGGTCTGCACGGACCGGATCGACCTGATCGCCCCCGATGCGCTGGACGACATCGCCGTCGTCTAGCGATCACGGCATCGCCCGGAGGGGCCCGTTCGGGAATGTCCCTGATGCGAAAAAACAACGCCCCGACGGGTTTTCCGCCGGGGCGTTTTGCATCGTGGAGACGTTACGTCTGGAAAAATCCGCTACAAATTGCAGCAGGATTAACCATTCCCCAAATATTCGACTACGCTTAGAAGCGGTAGCCGACGTTGAGGTACGTCACGATCGGGTTCAGCGAGATATGGGCCTTCGACGTTTCCGTCAGCGTCCCGACCTGCGTCCGGCGGGCCGTGGTGAAGGTCGCGGTCACGCTGACCGGGATGTACGACATCGAGAAGCCGGCGAACCAGTGCTTCGTGAAGTTGTACGTGAAGCCGGCGTTGAACACGGGCGCCCACTGGTTGCTGGTCTGCGCACTGGTCGGGCCGCCGAGCACGCCGTTCTCGAACGCGCTGTTCGTGATCTTCGCGCCGGTAAACCAGATATACGTTGCGCCGACGCCGACATACGGACGGAACTTCGCGTTGGCGTCGTTGAAGTAGTACTTGAGGAGGAGCGCGGGGCTCCACTGGTACGCGCGGCCGAGCGTACCGAAATTCGAGAACTGGCCCTTGCCGGTGATGTCGAACTTCGGCGGGATGCCGGCGATGAACTCGGTGGCGATGTGGTCGGTCACGAAGTAACCGGTCGCCAGCGCGAGCGTGTCGGCGTCACTGATGCCGGCACCGGTGTTGGGAACCGACTGGTTGATGGGCGTGCCGCCTACGCCGTAGACGAACAGCGGGTCGCTGCTGTCCTGCGGTGCAAGGTGCAGCCAGCCGGTGCTGACGTAGAAATCACCTGCGGATTGTGCATGTGCCGTACCGCCCGCAAACGTGAATGCGAGCGCTGCGGCCCCCGTAATGGCCAGTTTTCGTTTCATTGTGTCTCCTCCGATCAAAGGCGTGCTCATTATGACGACTGCGTTTAAAACCAAACAAGCTCGTAAGTTAGAGTTTTCTCCCTAGGATTCGCACGACCGTACGCTTACGCGCCCCGCGAGGACAGGCATTCTACGCAGGTGCGCATTTTCGGACCTCCGGGTATTTCCTAACGCGTTCAAACGGACATTCAGCATGGCACGGTTAGCACGACTCTACGTTCCCGACCAGCCGCAGCACGTGATACTGCGCGGCCTGGATCAGCAACCCGCGTTCGTCGACGACCAGGACTACGAACTCTTCATCGATTGCCTGAAGGCCGCCGCACGCGATCATCACCTGTCGGTGCATGCCTACGTGCTGCTGCCGCGCCAGGTGCAACTGCTCGTGACGCCGAGCGACGAAGCGAGCCTGCCGAAAGCGATGCAGGCTGTCGGCCGCCGCTACGTCGCGCATTTCAACCGGCGCTACTCGCGGCGCGGCACCCTGTGGGAAGGCCGCTACCGCGCGACCGTGATCGAAGGCGAGCGCTATTTCCTGCTCGCGAGCCGCGTGGTCGAGATGAGCCCCGTGCGTTCGCAGCTCGTCGCGACGCCCGAGGCCTATCGCTGGTCGAGCTACCGGCATCACGTCGGGCTCACCGTCGACAGCCTGATCACCGACCATCCGCTCTACTGGGCGCTCGGCAATACGCCGTTCGACCGCCAGCGCGCGTACAAGGAGCTGTGCGAGCAGCCGCTCGACGAGCGGCAGGCCGACCAGTTGCAGCAGGCGACGTTGAAGGGCTGGGTGCTCGGCGGCGAACATTACCGCGAGTGGGCGGCGCGTACCGCGAACCGGCGCGTGTCGCCGCTGCCGCGCGGACGCCCCAGAAAGGTGCGTGAGAACACCCCGCCGATCCAGCAGTAATGCCGGAAAGGCGGGTCAGGAGCGGCGCTGCGGGCGCCGCTTCTTTTTGCACCAAAACGATACGGCCCTAATAAAACAGCACCAGATCGATGCATCTGTTTAATTGGGGTTCGATCATATGGTTTTTGTTGCTATTCCCTTGATTCGTCGCGTATATTCCGAATTCCGGTGGCCCGGGCGAAGCACGCCCGGCCACTGTCGGCCGCGCCGTCTCCCGTCGGGAGCGGGATCGACGGCAACAAGAAAACGGTTCAACGGCCTCCAGGCCCCCTTTACGACGGTGTCCCCATGAACGACCACCAGCAGCCGCTCGCCGCGGTGCCCGCCGCACAAGGTCTGTACGACCCGCAAAACGAACACGACGCCTGTGGCGTCGGCTTCGTCGCTCACATCAAGGGCAAGAAGAGCCACGAGATCATTCAGCAGGGTCTGAAGATCCTCGAGAACCTCGATCACCGCGGCGCGGTCGGCGCCGATCCGCTGATGGGCGACGGCGCGGGCATCCTGATCCAGATTCCGGACGCGTTCTATCGCGAGGAAATGGCGAAGCAGGGCGTGAACCTGCCGCCGGCCGGCGAATATGGGGTCGGCATGATCTTCCTGCCGAAGGAGAACGCGTCGCGACTCGCGTGCGAGCAGGAGCTCGAGCGTACGGTGAAGGCCGAGGGGCAGGTCGTGCTCGGCTGGCGCGATGTGCCGGTCGATCATGCGATGCCGATTTCGCCGACCGTGAAGGCGAGCGAGCCGCTGATCCGCCAGATCTTCATCGGCCGCGGCAAGGACATCATGGTGACGGACGCGCTCGAGCGGAAGCTGTACGTGATCCGCAAGACGGCGAGCCACCGCATCCAGGCGCTGAAGCTCAAGCACGGCAAGGAATATTTCGTGCCGTCGATGTCGGCGCGCACGATCGTCTACAAGGGGCTGCTGCTCGCGGGCCAGGTCGGCGTGTACTACCGCGACCTGCAGGACCCGCGCGTCGTGTCGGCGCTCGCGCTCGTGCACCAGCGCTTCTCGACCAACACGTTCCCGGCGTGGGAACTCGCTCACCCGTACCGGATGATCGCGCACAACGGCGAGATCAACACCGTGAAGGGCAACGTGAACTGGCTGAACGCACGTACCGGCGCGATCGCGTCGCACGTGCTCGCCGACGATCTGCCGAAGCTGTGGCCGCTGATCTACCCGGGCCAGTCCGATACCGCCTCGTTCGACAACTGTCTCGAGCTGCTGGTGATGGCCGGCTACCCGCTCGTGCACGCGGTGATGATGATGATCCCGGAAGCGTGGGAACAGCACACGCTGATGGACGAGAACCGCCGCGCGTTCTACGAATACCACGCCGCGATGATGGAGCCGTGGGACGGCCCGGCCGCGATCGCGTTCACCGACGGCCGCCAGATCGGCGCGACGCTCGACCGTAACGGCCTGCGCCCGGCGCGCTACATCGTGACCGACGACGACCTCGTCATCATGGCGTCGGAAGCCGGCACGCTGCCGATCCCCGAATCGAAGATCGTCAAGAAGTGGCGCCTGCAGCCGGGCAAGATGTTCCTGATCGACATGGAACACGGCCGCATCATCGACGACAAGGAACTGAAGGACAACCTCGCGAACGCGAAGCCGTACAAGAGCTGGATCGACGCCGTGCGCATCAAGCTCGACGAGATCGAGCCGAAGGCCGAGGAAGTCGCGGCCGGCCGCACGCAGGGCGCCGCGCTGCTCGACCGCCAGCAGGCGTTCGGCTATACGCAGGAAGACCTGAAGTTCCTGATGGCGCCGATGGCGCAGCAGGGTGAGGAAGCCGTCGGTTCGATGGGCAACGACTCGCCGCTCGCGGTGATGTCGAACAAGAACAAGACGCTCTATCACTACTTCAAGCAGCTGTTCGCGCAGGTCACGAACCCGCCGATCGACCCGATCCGTGAAAACATGGTCATGTCGCTCGTGTCGTTCATCGGCCCGAAGCCGAACCTGCTCGACACGAACAACATCAACCCGCCGATGCGTCTCGAAGTGTCGCAGCCGGTGCTCGACTTCAAGGACATCGCGAAGATCCGCGCGATCGACCAGTACACCGGCGGCAAGTTCAGCGCATACGAACTGAACATCTGCTATCCGGTCGCCTGGGGCAAGGAAGGCATCGAGGCGCGCCTCGCGTCGCTGTGCGCGGAAGCCGTCGACGCGGTGAAGTCGGGCTACAACATGCTGATCGTGTCGGACCGCAAGACGGACGCCGAGCACGTCGCGATTCCCGCGCTGCTCGCCACGTCGGCGATCCACACGCACCTCGTCCAGCAAGGGCTGCGCACGAGCACGGGCCTCGTCGTCGAGACGGGTTCCGCGCGCGAGACGCACCACTTCGCGCTGCTCGCGGGCTACGGCGCGGAAGCCGTGCACCCGTACCTCGCGATGGAAACGCTCGCGAAGATGGCCGAAGGCCTGCCGGGCGACCTGTCGCCGGAGAAGGCCGTCTACAACTTCACGAAGGCGGTCGGCAAGGGCCTGCAGAAGGTGATGTCGAAGATGGGCATCTCGACGTACATGTCGTACACGGGCGCGCAGATCTTCGAAGCGCTCGGCCTGTCGAGCGACCTCGTCGAGAAGTACTTCAAGGGCACCGCGTCGAAGGTCGGCGGCATCGGCCTGTTCGAAGTCGCGGAAGAGGCGATCCGCCTGCACCGCGATGCGTTCGGCGACAACCCGGTGCTGCGCGACATGCTCGACGCGGGCGGCGAGTACGCATACCGCGTGCGCGGCGAAGACCACATGTGGACGCCGGATTCGATCGCGAAGCTGCAGCACGCGACGCGCAGCAACTCGTACCAGACGTACAAGGAATACGCGCACCTGATCAACGACCAGACCAAGCGGCACATGACGTTCCGCGGCCTGTTCGAGTTCAAGGTCGAGCCGACCAAGGCGATCCCGATCGACGACGTCGAATCGGCGAAGGACATCGTCAAGCGCTTCGCGACGGGCGCGATGTCGCTCGGCTCGATCAGCACCGAGGCGCACGCGACGCTCGCGGTCGCGATGAACCGGATCGGCGGCAAGTCGAACACCGGCGAAGGCGGCGAGGACCAGAAGCGCTACCGCAACGAGCTGCGCGGCATTCCGATCAAGGCCGGCGAGACGTTGAAGTCGGTGATCGGCGACGAGATCGTCAGCGACATCGTGCTGAAGGACGGCGATTCGCTGCGCTCGAAGATCAAGCAGGTCGCGTCGGGCCGCTTCGGCGTCACCGCCGAGTACCTGGCATCGGCCGACCAGATCCAGATCAAGATGGCGCAGGGCGCGAAGCCGGGCGAAGGCGGCCAGCTGCCGGGCCACAAGGTGTCCGAATACATCGGCAAGCTGCGTTACTCGGTGCCGGGCGTCGGCCTGATCTCGCCGCCGCCGCACCACGACATCTACTCGATCGAGGATCTGGCGCAGCTGATCCACGACCTGAAGAACGTGAACCCGAGCTCGAGCATCTCCGTGAAGCTCGTGTCGGAAGTGGGCGTCGGCACGGTTGCGGCCGGTGTCGCGAAGGCGAAGGCCGACCACGTCGTGATCGCCGGCCATGACGGCGGCACGGGCGCGTCGCCGCTGTCGTCGGTCAAGCACGCCGGCACGCCGTGGGAACTCGGCCTCGCCGAAACGCAGCAGACGCTGGTGCTGAACCGCCTGCGCGGCCGCATCCGCGTGCAGGCCGACGGCCAGATGAAGACGGGCCGCGACGTCGTGATCGGCGCGCTGCTCGGCGCGGACGAATTCGGCTTCGCGACGGCGCCGCTCGTCGTCGAGGGCTGCATCATGATGCGCAAGTGCCACCTGAACACGTGCCCGGTCGGCGTCGCGACGCAGGATCCGGTGCTGCGTGCGAAGTTCAAGGGCCAGCCCGAGCACGTCGTGAACTACTTCTTCTTCGTTGCCGAGGAAGTGCGCGAGATCATGGCGCAGCTCGGCATCGCGAAGTTCGACGACCTGATCGGCCGCGCCGACCTGCTCGACACGCGCAAGGGCGTCGAGCACTGGAAGGCGAAGGGCCTCGACTTCTCGCGCGTGTTCTACCAGCCGGAAGAGTGCGAGGACGTCGCGCCGCGCCACGTCGACGTGCAGGATCACGGCCTCGAGCGCGCGCTCGACCACGTGCTGATCGAGAAGGCGAAGGCCGCGATCGAGAACGGCGAGCATGTGTCGTTCATCCAGCCGGTGCGCAACGTCAACCGTACGGTCGGCGCGATGCTGTCGGGCGTGATCGCGAAGAAGCACGGCCACGACGGCCTGGCCGACGACGCGGTGCACATCCAGCTGAAGGGCACGGCCGGCCAGAGCTTCGGCGCGTTCCTCGCGAAGGGCGTGACGCTCGACCTCGTCGGCGACGGCAACGACTACGTCGGCAAGGGCCTGTCGGGCGGCCGGATCATCATCCGTCCGACCAACGACTTCCGCGGCAAGTCCGAGGAAAACATCATCTGCGGCAACACGGTGATGTACGGCGCGATCGAAGGCGAATCGTTCTTCCGCGGCGTCGCGGGCGAGCGCTTCTGCGTGCGCAACTCGGGCGCGACGGCGGTCGTCGAAGGCACGGGCGACCACGGCTGCGAATACATGACGGGCGGTACGGTCGTCGTGCTCGGCGAGACGGGGCGCAACTTCGCGGCCGGCATGTCGGGCGGCCTCGCGTACATCTACGATCCGGAAGGCACGTTCGCGGCGAAGTGCAACAAGTCGATGGTCGCGCTCGAGCCGGTGCTGCAGCAGGCCGAACAGGAGCGCACGGTCGACCGCGCACTCTGGCACGCAGGCACGACGGACGAAGCGCTGCTCAAGGGGCTGATCGAGCGTCATTTCCAGTTCACGGGTTCGCCGCGCGCGAAGTCGCTGCTGGAAAACTGGGACGCGGCGCGCCGCCAGTTCGTGAAGGTGTTCCCGCACGAATACAAGCGCGCGCTGGGCGAGATCGGTGCGAAGAAGGCGGCGAAGGAAGTGCTGGCTGCCTGAGCGACGAACGACATAGCGAATGCCGCGCGCGCATGACTGCCGCGCGCGGCTCCCCCACCCGATACACCGAACAGAAGAGCACCTTATGGGCAAGGCAACCGGTTTTCTGGAGTTCGAACGCCGCCACGAGGCGTACGAAGCACCGCTCACGCGCGTGAAGCATTACAAGGAATTCGTCGCGGCACTGACCGACGCGGACGCGAAGGTCCAAGGCGCGCGCTGCATGGATTGCGGCATCCCGTTCTGCAACAACGGCTGCCCGGTCAACAACATCATTCCGGACTTCAACGATCTCGTTTACCGCCAGGACTGGCAGCAGGCGATCGAAGTCCTGCACTCGACCAACAACTTCCCGGAATTCACGGGCCGCATCTGCCCGGCGCCGTGTGAAGCGGCGTGCACGCTCGGGATCAACGAAGACCCGGTCGGCATCAAGTCGATCGAGCACGCGATCATCGACAAGGCCTGGGCGGAAGGCTGGGTGAAGCCGCTGCCGGCCGAGCACAAGACGGGCAAGAAGGTCGCGGTCGTCGGTTCGGGCCCCGCGGGCCTCGCCGCCGCGCAGCAGCTCGCGCGCGCGGGCCACGACGTGACGGTGTTCGAGAAGAACGACCGTGTCGGCGGCCTGCTGCGCTACGGGATTCCCGACTTCAAGCTCGAGAAGTGGCTGATCGACCGCCGCATGCGCCAGATGGAAGCGGAAGGCGTGACGTTCCGCACCAGCGTGTTCATCGGCAAGGATCCGTTGCCCGAGTCGATCGGCAGCCTCGCGAAGGAAACCATCTCGCCGGACACGCTGAAGGAAGAGTTCGACGCGGTCGTGATCGCCGGCGGATCGGAAACGCCGCGCGACCTGCCGGTGCCGGGCCGTGAGCTCGCGGGCGTGCATTACGCGATGGACTTCCTGCCGCAGCAGAATCGCGTGAACGCGGGCGACAAGCTCGTCGACCAGCTGCTCGCGAAGGGCAAGCACGTGATCGTGATCGGCGGCGGCGATACGGGTTCGGACTGCGTCGGCACGTCGAACCGTCACGGCGCGAAGCAGGTCACGCAGTTCGAGCTGCTGCCGCAGCCGCCGGAAGAGGAAAACAAGCCGCTCGTGTGGCCGTACTGGCCGATCAAGCTGCGCACGTCGTCGTCGCACGAGGAAGGCTGCGAGCGCGACTGGGCAGTCGCGACGAAGCGTCTCGAAGGCAAGAACGGCAAGGTCGAGAAGCTGATCGCGGTGCGCGTCGAATGGAAGGACGGCAAGATGCAGGAAGTGCCGGGCTCCGAATTCGAGATGAAGGCCGACCTCGTGCTGCTCGCGATGGGCTTCACGCAACCGGCAGCGCCGGTGCTCGAAGCATTCGGCGTCGCGAAGGACGCGCGCGGCAATGCGCGTGCGGCGACCGAAGGCGATCGTTCGTACTACACGTCGGTCGACAAGGTGTTCGCGGCAGGCGACATGCGTCGCGGCCAGTCGCTCGTGGTGTGGGCGATCCGCGAAGGCCGCCAGTGCGCGCGCTCGGTCGATGCGTACCTGATGGGTCATACGGAACTGCCGCGCTGAGCTGAATCGCGCAAGCGGGTTTCGACGAAAGCCGGGCGTCCGAAAGGGCGCCCGGCTTTTTTCATGGGTGGCGCGCAGGTGCGCCGATGCCGCTTCGAGTGTCGAGCCGCATGTGCGTTGCACGCCGCGCCACGCCAATTGCCGCCGCGCGGACGTCCGTCATTTTCGCGAAGCGTCGCCTAATCTGATGACATCCGGCGCTGATTTTTCGTTATCTCGTTTCCTTTCGTTTTGTAATTTTTCTTGCAAACTGTCATATCATGTCGCCCCTCGGGCTGCGCTCGCGTCGCTGCCTCATGTGACTGACCCTATTTACAAGGAAACCGGATGGAAGCATTCGTGCAAGGGCTGATCGAAGCCGTCAATGGCGTGCTGTGGAACTACGTGCTGATCGCGCTGCTGCTTGGCGCCGGCGCATGGTTCACGTTGCGGTTCCGGATGATCCAGTTGAAGGCGCTGTTCCTCAGCATGAAACTGGTCGGCAGCAAGGGTGAGCCGGGCAGCATCTCGTCGTTTCAGGCGTTCGCGACCGGGCTCGCGAGCCGGGTCGGCACCGGCAACATCGCCGGCGTCGCGGTCGCGCTGACGGTCGGCGGGCCGGGCGCGATCTTCTGGATGTGGATGACGGCGCTGGTCGGCATGTCGTCCGCGTTCGTCGAGGCGACGCTCGCGCAGATCTTCAAGGTGTCGCACCCGGACGGCAGCTTCCGCGGCGGCCCCGCGTACTACATCCAGACGGGCCTGCGCTCGCGCGGCTTCGGCGTGCTGTTCTCGCTGTCGCTGATCCTCGCGTTCGGCTTCGTGTTCAACGCGGTGCAGGCCAACGCGATCGCCGACGCGTTCCATACGTCGTTCGGCTTGAGCCGCGAAACGGTCGGCCTCGGCCTCGTGCTGCTTTCCGCCCCGATCATCTTCGGCGGCATCCGCCGCATCGCGACGGTCGCGCAGGTGATCGTGCCGCTGATGGCGATCGGCTACCTCGCGCTCGCGGTCTACGCGGTCGCGACGCACATCGCGCTGGTGCCGGACGTGATCGCCCTGATCGTGAAGAGCGCGTTCGGCCTCGAGCAGGCGGCAGGCGGCCTGACCGGCTATGCCGTTAGCCAGGCGATCGCGATCGGCGTGAAGCGCGGGCTGTTCTCGAACGAAGCCGGGATGGGCAGCGCGCCGAATGCGGCCGCGACCGCGAGCACGCGGCACCCCGTCACGCAGGGGCTGATCCAGATGCTTGGCGTGTTCGTCGACACGATCGTGATCTGCAGCGCGACCGCATTCGTGATCCTGCTGTCGGGCCAGTACGAGGTCGGCACCGGGATGGAAGGCGCGGCGCTCACGCAGCGGGCGATCTCGAGCCACGTCGGCGACTGGGGCGGCATCTACATGGCCGTCGCGATCTTCTTCCTCGCGTTCTCGTCGGTGATCGGCAACTACGCGTATGCGGAAGGCAACGTCGAATTCATCACGAAGCGGCGCGGCGTGCTGCCGCTGTTCCGCGTCGCGGTGCTCGCGATGGTGATGTTCGGCAGCGTCGGGCAACTGCCGCTCGTGTGGGCGATGGCCGATACGAGCATGGGGCTGATGGCGATCATCAACCTGATCGCGATCCTCGCGCTCGGCAAGTATGCGCACGCCGCGTGGGCCGACTATCGCCGCCAGCGCGCGGCCGGCATTGCCGATCCGGTGTTCACGCGCAACACGATTCCCGAGCTCGCGCGCGTGCTGCCGGTCGACGTGTGGGGCGAACACGGGCCGCTGCCGCAGCGTCCGGTGGCTTCGGCCGACGCGGCCAGCGCGCCGCGCGGCGCGGTGCGCGAGTCATGAACGGCGACCGGCTCCGTGCGTTCGTCGCGCTGATGCCCGATGCGGCGTCGCGCGACGCGCTGCACGCGTTGCCGGTCACCCGTGGCGCGCGGCGCACGCTGCCCGCGCAACTGCATATGACGCTCGCGTTTATCGGCGCGATCGAACGCGAGCGGTGCGACGCGCTGGCTGCGCACCTGCCTGCGCTCGCGGCAGCGCATGCGCTGCCGTTGCTGCCGGTCGAGCGGATCGCGTGGTGGCCGAGCTTGCCTCGCGCAAGGCTGATCGTCGCGGAGCTGGCGGCCGATCCCGCGTGCGTCGCGCTGAATGCGGGGTTGTCGGCACTACTGCGCGAACTGGGCGTGCCGGCCGACCGTCGGCCGTTCCGGCCGCACGTGACGCTCGCGCGACTGCCGCACGACGCGGTCGGCCAGCCCGCGCACGGCGGCGCGCCGGGGCGGCCGGTCGTGCTGCGCGTCGAAGCGCTGACGTTGTTCGAAAGCCGGCTATCGCACGAGGGCGTGTCGCATCGGCCGATCGTCTCCGCGCCGATCGCATGGGCGGACGGTCAGGCGGCGCAGTGAGTGGCATGTGCGCCGCGTTGTGATGGCCTGGCGCCATGCCGATCGCGTCGGCACATCGCTTCGACGATATCGTCCCGCCCTACCGAGCCTACCGGGCCTGCCGGCCGTAGCGGGCGAGCGTGAGGCCCGACAGGTCGATCTCGGGTTCTCGCCCCGTGACGAGATCCGCCACCACCTTCCCCGACCCCATCGACATCGCCCAACCCGTCGAGCCGTGGCCGACGTTGAGCCAGAGCCCGTCGATCCCGCTCGCGCCGAGTAGCGGCGGCCCATCGGGCGTCATCGGCCGACGGCCGACCCAGAATCGCGCCGATGCGCGATCGGCTGCGTGCGGGAACCAGTCGTCGAGCACTTTCATCAGCGTATCGAGCGCTTGCTGGCGCAGCGCTGCCTGCCGGTTACCGAGTTCCGCGGTACCCGCGACGCGCAACGTCGGGCCGAATCGCGTGATCGCCGTCTTCAGGGATTCGTCCATCAGCGCGGCGCGCGGCGCTTTTTCGTCGTCGACGACGGAGAGCGTCGCCGAGTAGCCCTTCACCGGATACAGCGGCACGTCGATGCCGTGCGGCCGTAGCAGGCCGGCGCTGTCGACGCCGAGCGCGACGACGATCGCGTCGGCGGCGAGCCGCGTGTCGCGGTGCGTGCCGCCGGCGTTCGATGCGTGCGGATTCGGTCGTGCCCGATCATGCGTATCGCCATCGCCATCGCCATCGCCATCGCCATCGCCATCGCCATCGCCATTACCGGCGATCCGCACGCCGCACACCTGGCCCGCCGCAACGTCGAGTGCCTGCACTTGCGTGCGAAAGCGGAACGTCACGCCGTTCGCTTCGCTCAGCGCCCGCAGTTCGCGCGTAAAGCGTGCGCAGTCGCCGGCTTCGTCGTCGGGCAGGTAGATGCCGCCGACGGGTGCCTGTCGCGCCCAGCGCAGGCCCGGCTCGATCGCCGTGCAGCCCGCCGCGTCGAGTTCGCGAAACGCGATGCCGGCATCGCGCAGCACCTTCAGCGCGGGCTGCACCATCTCGACGTCGAATGCGCCGCGCAGCAATTGCAGGTAGCCGCGGCTCGCGCCGTAGTCGAACGGATGGCGCTCGCGAAACGCATGCAGGCACGCGCGGCTGTAATACGCGATGCGCTGCATCCGCTGCTTGTTCACGCGGAACCGTTCGAACTCGCATTCGCGGAGCCAGCACGCGATCCAGCGCCACTGTGCGGCATCGAGCGTCGGCCGGAAGATCAGCGGCGACGCGGGCTTGAACAGGTACTTGAGGATCTTGCCGGGCATCCCCGGCGCGGCCCACGGCGTCACGTAGCCGGGCGCGATCACGCCCGCGTTGCCGAGGCTCGTCGCCCGCGCGACGTCGGCCTCGCGTTCGATCACGGTGACCTCGCAGCCTGCTTCGCGCAGGTGCCAGGCGGTGGTGACGCCGATTACGCCGGCGCCGAGGACGATCACGTGCATGCGGTTTCCGGAACGAAGCGGTGGCTCACGACGCGACGGCCGGGTCGTCGACGAGCGACTTGCCGCGCGTTTCGGGCAGCACGAGCGCGGCGACGATCACGAGCAGGTAGCCGCCGCCCGCGACGAGGCCGATCGCCTTCACGAGCGACATCGACTGCGACAGCGAGCCGACGAGGATCGGGAAGAACGAGCCGAGCCCGCGGCCGAGGTTGTAGCAGAAGCCCTGGCCCGAGCCGCGGATCGCGCCCGGATACAGTTCCGACAGGTAGGCGCCGACGCCCGCGAAGATCCCCTGCACGACGATGCCGAGCGGGAAGCCGAGCAGCAGCATCGCGGTGTCGGTGATCGGCAGCATCGTGTACGCCATGCCGAGCGAGAACGAGCCGATCGCGAACAGGATGAACGACGCGCGGCGGCCGAGCCGGTCGGACAGGATCGCGCCGACCACGTAGCCGACGAACGAGCCGACGATCAGCACGACGAGATAGCCGCTCGTGTTGAACACCGACAGGTGGCGGACGGTTTTCAGGTAGGTGGGCAGCCACGTCGTGATCGCGTAGTAGCCGCCGAGCATGCCGGTGCACAGCGCGCTGCCGAACAGCGTCGCGCGCAGGTGCGGCGGCGAGAAGATCTCGAGGAAATGGCCCGACACGCGGCCTTCGTCGCGTGCGCGGCGCGTGGCCGTGTAGATGTCGGGATCGCTGACGTTGCGGCGGATGTACAGGATCCACAGCGCGGGTGCGATGCCGATCCAGAAGCACGCGCGCCACGCGACCTGCTCGGGCAGCAGCGCGAAGAATGCCCAGTAGAGGATCGCGGCCGCACCCCAGCCGAACGACCAGCTGCTCTGCACGGTGCCGACGGCCTTCGCGCGATGCTCGGGCGAGCGGATCGTCTCGGCCATCATGATCGTCACGACCGACCATTCGCCGCCGAAACCGAAGCCCTGCAGCGTGCGCGTGGCGAGCAACTGCCAGAACGAATGCGTGAAACCGGACAGGCACGTGAACAGCGCGAACGTCGCGATCGTCCACTGCAGCACGCGCACGCGGCCGTAGCGGTCGGCGAGGATGCCAGCGACCCAGCCGCCGATCGCCGACGAGATCAGCGAACTCGTCGCGATCATCCCGGCCTCGCTCTTCGACATGCCCCACGTGGCGATCAGCGTCGGGATCAGGAACGAATAGATCATGAAGTCGAACGCATCGACCGCGTAGCCGCCGAAGCCGGCGTACAGCGTCCTGCGCTCGCGCGTCGACAGTTCGTTGAACCATTGGAATGCCTGCATGCTTGCCGCCCCCTCTCGTCTTGTCTCGTCTCGCACTGCCGCGTGGCGGTTATTTTACGGGCGGGGAGCGGGGCGCCAAAAAGACGGGAACGAGAGCGTGATGGCGCGGCGGGCGGCGAGGGGGGGAGCGCGGCGTGGGGCGGCGGGTGTTCCGGGAACGTGTGAGTGCCGATCGCGCTCTCGTGCCACGCAAACGTCGGCGGCAGCGACGCTCCGCGCGCCCGCACGACGTCCGGCCGCTCGCTTCAGAGCGTCAGGCCGCCGTCGACGTGAATGACCTGGCCGGTGATCTGCCGCGCCGCATCGGACAGCAGGAACGCGATCAGCGCGGCGACGTCGTCGGGCTCGGCGATCCGGCCGAGCGGCGTCGCCTGTTCGGCCTGCGCCCACGCGGCGGCGTTGCCGGCGCTCGGGCCGTGGTCCTTGCGCGTGAAGCCCGGCGCGACCGCGTTCACGGTGATGCCGTGCGCGGCGAATTCGGCGGCGGCGGTGCGCACGAGCGATTCGAGCGCGGCCTTCGCGGCGGCGGTCGCCGCGAACGGCGCATCGGCACGGTAGCGGTGTGCGACGAACGAACTGACCGCGACGATTCGCGGTGTGGCCGACGCTTCGAGCAGCGGCCGCGCGTGGCGTGCGAGCGCGGAGAACGCGCCGGGCATCGCCGCGAAGGCGGCGGCGAGCGCGTCCGTGGAAAGATCGGAAAAGGATTGCCGCGCGGCGAAGCCGGCATTCGCGACGAGCTGATCGAGCCCGCCGAAGCGTGTAGCGGTGCGCTCGACCAGCGCGGCGGCGACGCCCGGTTCGCCAAGATCGCCGGTCAGCGTGATGCACTCGGCGCCGGCCGTCGTGCATGCATGGGCGACTTCGGCAAGGCGTGCCCGCGCTGAATCGTCCGCGCCGCGCGCATGCAGCGCCAGCGCGATGCCGGGCGCCGCGAGCCGCCGTGCGAGCGCTGCGCCGATCCCCGAGCCTGCGCCGGTGATCAGCGCGATGCGTTCGAGGTGCGCGGCGCGTGCGCTCACGCGGCGACCTTGTCGCCGGCGTTCACGCGTTCGACGTTGATCGTGCCGACGTGGAACGCGGCCAGCGACTCGCGGTGCGCGATGCTGACGATCGCGGCCTTCGGCAGCCGTTCGGCGAACAGGTGATAGAGGCGTGCCTCGTTGTCGGCGTCGAGCGCGCTGGTGGCTTCGTCGAGGAACAGGAAGTCGGGCTTGTGCAGCAGCACGCGTGCGCCGGCAAGACGCTGCTGTTCACCCGGCGACAGCACGCGCGTCCAGTGCGCGGTCTCGTCGAGGCGGTCGACGTAATCCTCGAGGCGGCACGCGCGCAGCGCGTCGCGGCACGCTTCGTCGCTGAATGCGTCGGGCGTCGCCGGATAGGTGAGCGCGGCCTTCAGCGTGCCGATCGGCAGATAGCTCGTCTGCGGCACGAACATCATCCGCGCGCCGACGGGCGCGTCGATCGCGCCGTCCCCGAACGGCCACAGGCCCGCGAGCGCGCGCATGAACGTGCTCTTGCCGGAACCCGACTTGCCGATCACGAGCCAGCGCGAGCCCGGCTCGATCGTGACGTTGCCGATGTTCGCGAGCGCGTTGCCGTTCGGCAGCGCGAGCTTCAGCGACGACGTCGACAGCTTCGCATCGTCGATGTAATGCAGATTGATGCCGCCGTGCTCGGTCGCGGGCGACAGGCTTTCCTTCAGGTGCGACGTGCCCATCACGCGCTTGAATTCGCGCAGACGGTTGACGGTGGCGCGCCATTCGACGAGGGTCGAGTAGCTGTTGATGAACCACGAGAACGAATCGCTGACGGTGCCGAACGCGGACGAGATCTGCATCAGCACGCCGAACGAGAACGCACCCGCGAAATAGCGCGGCGCGGCGACGACGAGCGGGAAGATGATCGCGATCTGCCCGTAGAAGCTCAGCACGAACGTGAGCCGCTTCGTGTACTTCATCACGCGCCACCAGTTGTCGCGGATGCGCATGAAGAGGGTCTGCGCGTTGCCGGTCTCGGTTTTCTCGCCGTCGTAGAACGCGATCTGCTCGGCGTTCTCGCGCACGCGGATCAGCCCGAAGCGGAAATCGGCCTCGACGCGCTGCTGCTGGTAGTTGATCGACACGAGCGGATGGCCGACCTTCTGGATGATCAGCGAGCCGATCACCGCGTACAGCGCGGCCGCCCACACCATGTAGCCGGGAATCGAGATCGGCGTCGCGCCGAGCGTGAACGTCAGCGCGCCGGCGAGCGACCACAGGATCGTGATGAACGACACGAGCGTGACGACCGTCGACAGCAGGTCGAGCGACAGCGCGAGCGTCGTGGTCGCGAACGACTGGAGGTCGTCGGTGATCCGCTGGTCGGGGTTGTCGGCGAGACGATCACGTTCGATCCGGTAGAACGCGCGATCGCCGAGCCACTGGCCGAGGAAGCGGTCGGTGAGCCACTGGCGCCAGCGGAAGCCGAGCATCTGCCGCAGGTAGCGGCCGTACACGGCGAGGATGATGAAGGCGAACGCGAGCGCGGAGAACTGCATCAGCAGGTTCGGGAAGTCGTGGACGTCCTTCGACTGCAGCGCGTTGTAGAACTCGGCGTTCCACTTGTTCAGCCGGACGTTGATCCAGACCACGCAGAGGTTGATCGCGATGATCGCGACCAGCAGGCCCCACGCGAATTTCCATTCGGACGATACCCAGTAGGGCTTGATGAGGCTCCATGCGGATACCGGGCGCTCGTCCTGCGGCGCGTCGGAGGCGGAGCGGACGGGATCGATCGATTGGGTCATGTGCTTCCTGATGAGTAGCCGGCGCGCGGGCCGGGCGAAGCCGGGCGCGCGCCGCGATACGGCATGCCGGGGCGCGGCGCCGACTGACGGCGGGCGCACGGATGGTCGCCCGCGCGTCTTAAACGGCACTTAAGGGCCGGCGGTGACGCGGCAACCGGCCGCTTGCCGCGGCCGGCCTGCGGGCATTGTGCCAGAGCGGCGCAGGCCGACGGCGAATTTGCACCATGGGGGACAGTTTGCGGCGCTTTCCGCTTTTATGGTCTAATGGCCGACGACGAAACAGGGGTGCTTCGTGGCGCGGCCGGCGGATGTTCCAGGCGGCGCAGCGAGGCTGAGAAAAACCCTTTGCACCCGATCCGGGTAATACCGGCGAGGGAAGTTTCTGATCCCGCCGGGCCGCGCTGGCCGCCATCCCACATGGTCAGCGCCCGAGTCCCGCCCGGCCGGCCTTTGCTGCCGGTTTCGTCCTTTTGGGTACGCGCATTGCGCGTTACGGAAGGAATGATGACCGCACAATCTTCAGTCTTTTGCTTGATTCCCGGCCCGATGCCGCGTGCGTTCGCACGGGGCGGCGCGCGCGCGTCGACGTTCGTCGTGCACGCTTGCGTGGAGGGCGCGCGATGAACGTCCTGGATGCACGGCCCGATTTCGCGGTGCTCGGCGGCGGCCTCGTCGGCCGCCTGATCGCGTGGCGGCTCGCGGGCGACGGGCATCGCGTCGCGCTCTACGAGCGCGGCGGCCCGGACGGCGAGCAGTCGGCCGCGTGGATCGCCGCCGCGATGCTCGCGCCGCTCGCGGAAGCGGCGAGCGCGGAGCTGCTGATCACCGAGCTCGGCGCCGCGTCGCTCGAACGCTGGCCGCAGTGGCTCGCGGAACTGCCCGAACCCGTCTTCTTCCAGCATCACGGCACACTCGTCGTCTGGCACCACGCGGACCGCGCGGAGGCGCCGCTGTTCGAGCGGCGCGTGCGCGCGAACGCGCCGGCCGACCTGTTCGACGGCGGCTTCGTGACGCTCGCCGGCGCGCAGGTCGACGCGGCCGAGCCGGTGCTCGCGGGTCGCTTCGCGCGCGGCCTGCTACTGCCGAACGAAGGCCAGCTCGACAATCGCCAGGCGCTGCGCGCGTTGGCTGCGGGCCTCGCCGAACGCAGCGTCGACCTGCACTGGCACGTCACGATCGACGATGCGAACCTGCCCGCCGCGCATTTCACAATCGATTGCCGCGGGCTCGGCGCGAAATCCGCGCTGCCCGCGCTGCGCGGCATCCGCGGCGAAGTCGCGCGCGTGCATGCGCCGGGCATCGGGCTCACCCGGCCCGTGCGGCTGCTGCATCCGCGGTACCCGCTGTACATCGCGCCGAAGCAGGACGATCTCTATGTGATCGGCGCGACCGAAGTGGAGGGCGAGGACATGTCGCCCGTCAGCGTGCGCTCCGCGCTCGAACTGCTGAGCGCGGCGTTCTCCGTGCACCCGGCGTTCGGCGAGGCGCGCATCCTCGAACTCAATGCGCAGTGCCGGCCGACGCTGCCCGATCACCGCCCGGCGGTGATCTGGGACGGCGCGTCGACGCTCGCCGTCAACGGCCTGTACCGGCACGGCTTCATGATCGCGCCGGAAGTCGCGCACGCGGCCGTCGCGTTCGCGCAAGCCGCGCTCGGCGGCGCGTTCGGCGACGCCGACGCGTTCGCCGCGTGGCGCGATGCCGCGCGCTGGCCGACGCTTCTTCATCACCGCAGCGACGCGCGCCAGCCGGCCTGACGCGCGCCGCCGACCGAATCCGACCGAGCCTCATGGATATCCAGATCAACCAACAGACCCTGACGCTGCCCGACGGCGCGACGGTGGCCGACGCGCTCGCCGCGTACGGCGCGCGTCCGCCGTACGCGGTCGCGCTGAACGGCAATTTCGTCGCGCGCACGCAGCATGCGGCGCGCGCGCTCGCGACGGGCGACAAGCTCGACGTCGTGCACCCCGTCGCGGGCGGCTGAGCGCCGCCGGTTCGTCCCCGCTCTTCCAGGAAAACGACATGACGTCCCTCACATCCGCCGACGCGCTGACGCTGTACGGCGAAACCTTTGCAAGCCGCGTACTGCTCGGCACGTCGCGCTATCCGTCGCTGCAGTCGCTGTCCGATTCGATCGCCGCGTCCCGTCCCGGGATGGTGACGGTCGCGCTGCGCCGCCAGATGACGGGCGGCACGGCCGAAGCCGGCTTCTTCGACCTGCTCAAGCGCCACGCGGTGCCGCTGCTGCCGAACACGGCCGGTTGCCAGACCGTCGCCGAGGCCGTGACGACCGCGCACATGGCGCGCGAGGTGTTCGGCACCGACTGGATCAAGCTCGAGCTGATCGGCGACGACTACACGCTGCAGCCCGATCCGGTCGGGCTGATCGAGGCTGCCGCGCAGCTGGTCAAGGACGGTTTCAAGGTGCTGCCGTACTGTACCGAGGATCTCGTGATCGGCCGGCGCCTGCTCGATGTCGGCTGCGAGGCGCTGATGCCGTGGGGTGCGCCGATCGGCACGGGCAAGGGCGTCGTGAACCCGTACGGCCTGCGCGTGCTGCGCGAGCGGCTGCCCGACGTGCCGCTGATCGTCGACGCGGGGCTCGGCGTGCCGTCGCATGCTTGCCAGGTGATGGAGTGGGGTTTCGACGGCGTGCTGCTGAACACGGCCGTGTCGCAGGCCACGCACCCGGAGATCATGGCGCGCGCCTTTGCGCAGGGCGTCGAGGCGGGGCGCGCCGCGTATCTGGCAGGGCCGATGGACGCGCGCGAAACTGCGCACGCCAGCACGCCGGTCGTCGGCATGCCGTTCTGGCACCAGGACGGGGGCGGCGCATGAGCGCTTTCGCCGATGCATTCTGGCCGCCGGCCGACGAGCTGGCCGAAGCGGCCGAACGAATTCGCGCCCGCCTCGGCGACTGGCCGGATGGCGCGGCGCCGTGGCGGCTCTGCGTGGCGGCGCCCGACGTGCCGGCCGACGGCGACGTGCTGATCGTGTCGGCCGGCGACCGCACCGCGCAGGCGCGCGCGTCGGCCGCGTCGCGGCCGGCCTCGCCGGACGCGGTCGCGATCGAATTCGACGAGCAGGGCGCGGTGCTGCATGCGGCGGGCGCGCGCTACGCGCTCGACGCCGCCCATCCGCTCGCGGACGACTGGATCGCGGCCCTCGCGGCATTCCTCGATTGCGGCTTCGCGCCGGTTGACGCGCTGGTGCTCGCGCTGGCCTGGCGCGACGGCGACGAGACGCGCGCCGACGATGCGTGGCCGGTCGACGCCGCGCGGTTCCCGCGGGTCGCCGGGCTGCCGCCCGCGCCGGAGCCGGCGTTCGCGCCGTGCCCCGCGCAACTCGGCCTCTATCCGGTCGTCCCGGATGCGGACTGGGTCGAACGCGTGCTCGATGGCGGCGCGCGGACCGTGCAACTGCGCGTGAAAGGCGCGACGCCGGATGCGCTGCGCCGGGAAATCGCGCGCGCGGTCGAGGCGGGGCGCCGCTATCCCGATGCGCGCGTATTCATCAACGATCACTGGCAGATCGCAGCAGATGAAGGCGCGTACGGCGTTCATCTGGGTCAGGAAGACCTCGAGACGGCCGATCTGGCCGCAATTGCGCGCGCGGGCCTGCGGCTCGGACTTTCGAGCCATGGTTATTACGAGATGTTGCGGGCGTTGCACGAGCGCCCGAGCTACCTCGCGCTCGGCCCTGTCTACGCGACCGCCACGAAGGCCGTTGCCGCGCCGCCGCAGGGCCTCGCGCGGATTGCCCGCTATGCGCGCTTCGCGGGCGCGCGGGCGCCGCTCGTCGCGATCGGCGGGGTGGGGCTCGACGCGCTGCCGGCCGTGCTGGCGACAGGGGTCGGCAGCGTGGCGGTGGTCAGTGCGGTCACGGGCGCGGCCGATTATCGGACGGCGCTTATTGCACTGCAGCAGTGCTTTCCCGGACAATTTGACAATCATTGACCGCAGGGCCCGGAACGGCGTCACGACATCATTCCAATGCAGGCCCTATAATTCGGCGTTCTGCGTATAAGGACTGTCAGCTCCGTGAGCCCCACTCCTACCGAGACCCTGCTGGAACTTCGCGACGTCGACTTTGGCTACGGCGACCGCCTCGTCCTGTCCAACCTGAACCTGCGCTTCGGGCGTGGGCAGGTCGTCGCGGTCATGGGCGGCTCGGGTTGCGGCAAGACCACCGTGCTGCGCCTGGTCGGCGGCCTCGTGCGTGCGCGTCGCGGCCAGGTGCTGTTCGACGGCGCCGATGTCGGCGCGCAAACGCGCGATGGCCTGTATGCGCTGCGCCGCAAGATGGGCATGCTGTTCCAGTTCGGCGCGTTGTTCACCGACATGTCGGTGTTCGAGAACGTCGCGTTCGCGCTGCGCGAGCATACCGACCTGCCCGAAGACCTGATCCGCGACCTCGTGCTGATGAAGCTCAACGCGGTCGGCCTGCGCGGCGCGCGCGACCTGATGCCGTCCGAGGTGTCGGGCGGGATGGCGCGCCGGATCGCGCTCGCCCGCGCGATCGCGCTCGATCCGCAGCTCATCATGTACGACGAGCCGTTCGCGGGCCTCGACCCGATCTCGCTCGGCATCACCGCGAACCTGATCCGCACGCTGAACCAGGCGCTCGGCGCGACGTCGATCCTCGTCACGCACGACGTGCCGGAATCGTTCGCGATCGCCGACTACGTGTACTTTCTGGCCAACGGCGGCGTGCTCGCGCAGGGTACGCCCGACGAGCTGCGCGCGTCGACCGATCCGAGCGTGCGGCAGTTCATCGACGGCGCACCGGACGGCCCGTTCAAATTTCATTACACGAGCCCGCCGCTCGCAGCGGATTTCGGGCTCGGCGGAGGGCGCGCATGATCAGCGCGATCGGACGTTACGTCATCGGCGGCCTCGAGCGCGCGGGCTACGGCACGCGGCTGTTCGTGCGCCTCGTGCTGGAATTCTTCCCGCTGCTGCGCCGGCCGCGGCTGGTCACGAAGCAGATCCACTTCCTCGGCAACTATTCGTTCGTGATCATTGCCGTGTCGGGGCTGTTCGTCGGCTTCGTGCTCGGCCTGCAGGGGTATTACACGCTGAACCGCTACGGTTCCGAGCAGGCGCTCGGCCTGCTGGTCGCGCTGTCGCTCGTGCGCGAGCTCGGGCCGGTCGTCACCGCGCTGCTGTTCGCGGGCCGCGCGGGCACGTCGCTCACGGCCGAGATCGGTCTGATGAAAGCCGGCGAACAGCTCACCGCGCTCGAGATGATGGCGGTCGACCCGATCAAGACGGTGATCGCGCCGCGCCTGTGGGCGGGCATCATCGCGATGCCGCTGCTTGCCGCGATCTTCAATGCGGTCGGCGTGCTCGGCGGGTACTTCGTCGGCGTCGTGCTGATCGGCGTCGATCCGGGCGCGTTCTGGTCGCAGATGCAGGGCGGGGTCCAGGTCTGGGCCGACGTCGGCAACGGTGTGATCAAGAGCATCGTGTTCGGGTTCGCCGTGACCTTCATTGCGCTGTATCAAGGGTATGAAGCGAAGCCCACGCCCGAAGGCGTGTCGCGCGCGACCACCAAGACGGTCGTGTTCGCGTCGCTCGCCGTACTCGGCCTCGATTTCCTGCTGACCGCGCTGATGTTCAGCTAAGCCTCAGCCAAGCCAAATTTTGGGATGACGATGAAAAAGACTGCTCTCGACTTCTGGGTCGGCCTGTTCGTGGTGGTGGGCTTCCTTGCGGTGCTGTTCCTGGCGCTGAAGGTCGGCAACATGAGCTCGCTGTCGTTTCAGCCGACCTATGCAGTGAAGATGAAATTCGACAATATCGGCGGGTTGAAGCCGCGCGCGGCCGTGAAGAGTGCCGGCGTCGTGGTCGGCCGCGTGAAGTCGATCGGCTTCGACACGAACACGTACCAGGCGCTCGTGACGATCGACGTCGACGGCCAGTATCAATTCCCGAAGGATTCGTCGGCGAAGATCCTGACGTCGGGCCTGCTCGGCGAGCAATATATTGGTCTCGATCCGGGCGGTGACACCGAAATGCTGAAGACGGGCGATACGATCACGATGACGCAGTCGGCGATCGTGCTCGAGAACCTGATCGGCCAGTTCCTGTACAGCAAGGCCGCCGATGCGGGCGGTGCGAAGCCGGCAGCCGGTGCACCGGCTGCGCCGGCACCGGTGGCGGTTCCGGCGTCGGCAGTGTCCGGCGCGGCGGCCCAATAACCACACGAGAGAAAAGAAGAGGGTAATGACCATGCAGACGATCCGCATCAGGCACGCCGCGCTGGCGGTAGCGGCAGTCGCCGCGTTGAGCGGCTGCGCGACCGTGCAGACGCCGACCAAGGGCGATCCGCTCGAAGGCTTCAACCGGACGATGTACACGTTCAACGATACGGTCGACACGTACGCGCTGAAGCCGGTCGCGAAGGGCTACCAGTACGTGGTGCCGCAGCCGGTGCGCGACAGCGTGACGAACTTCTTCTCGAACATCGGCGACGTCTACATCGCGGCGAACAACATCGTGCAGCTGCGGATCGCGGACGGCGTCGGCGACCTCATGCGCGTCGTGATCAACACGGTGTTCGGCGTCGGCGGCCTGTTCGACGTCGCGACGATCGCGAAGCTGCCGAAGCATACGGCCGACTTCGGGATCACGATGGGCCGCTACGGCATGCCGTCGGGCCCGTACCTCGTGCTGCCGCTGCTCGGCCCGAGCACGCTGCGCGACACGGCCGGCCTCGGCGTCGACTACGTCGGCAACCCGCTCACCTACGTGAAGCCGGATGGCCTGAGCTGGGGCCTGTTCGGCGTCAACCTCGTCAACACGCGTTCGAACCTGCTCGGCGCGGGCGACGTGCTGGATGCCGCGGCGCTCGACAAGTATTCGTTCGTGCGCAACGCGTACCTGCAGCGCCGCCAGATGCTGATCAGCAACGCGCGCGGCGAGGCCGCCGCGACGTCGAGCAACGACGCGCTGCCGAAGTACGACCTGCCGGAAGACGGCGCGGCACCGGCGGCAGCCGGTACGGCAGGTGCAGCAGCGGTGGGCGCATCGGGCGCGGCGGTTGCTGCGCCGGCCTCGGGCACGGCCGAATCGCCGAATCCGGCCAGCGAAACGAACGTGCCGGCGATGCAGGTGGCGCCGCCGTCGCCGGGCGGGTTCCGCTTCCCGAGCATCCGGCTGCACTGACGGATTTACATTCGTTACAGCCGGAAACGATTCAGTCGGTAGCGTGCGCGAACTTGCGCGTAAGCTACCTGCTCCAACCTCCGCATCGACTCAATCATGCAGGTCACTATGATGAAAAAACTGTTCCTGATCCCCGTTTTCGCGGCGCTGTTCTCGTTCGGCAGCGCAGCTCACGCGCAAGTCGACCAGTCGAACCCGCAGGCGCTGATCAAGACGGCGACGCAGCAGGTGCTCGACGAAGTCAAGGCGCAGACGATCAAGCAGGGTGATACCAACCGCATCATCACGATCGTCAACAAGGACATCCTGCCGTACACCGATTTCCGCCGCACCACGCAGCTCGCGATGGGCCGCAACTGGCGCACGGCAACGGCCGAGCAGCAGCAGCAGGTTCAGGAGCAGTTCAAGCTGCTGCTGATCCGCACGTACTCGGGCGCGCTGGCGCAGCTGAAGCCGGACCAGCAGATCCAGTACCCGCCGTTCCGTGCCGATCCGGCCGATACCGATGTCGTGGTCAAGACCGTCGCGATGAACAACGGCCAGCCGGTCCAGATCGATTACCGCCTGTACAAGTCGGCAAGCGGCTGGAAGGTGTATGACCTGAACGTGCTCGGCGCATGGCTGATCCAGACGTACCAGCAGCAGTTCAACGAGAAGATCCAGCAAAGCGGCGTGGACGGCCTGATCCAGTTCCTCACGCAGCGCAACCAGCAACTTGCCGCCGGCAAGCAAGCGTCGTGAGCGGTTTCGAAGCCGGCTCCTCGCTGACCGTCGCGAGCGCGAAGTCCGCGCTCGCGGACGGTCTTGCGCGCATCGGCGCGGGCGCCACCGCCGTCAATTGCGCGGCGCTGACGCAGTTCGACTCGTCCGCGCTCGCCGTGCTGCTCGCATGGCAACGTGCCGCCAAGTCGCGCGGCGCGACCCTCGACATCCTCAATCTCCCTCCGAAGCTCGCCAGCCTCGCGCGCGCCTACGGCGTCGACGCGCTCATCGAAGGCACCGGGCGACATTGACCCTGTCCGACCGGAGCCTGCCGCGCCAGCCGGCGCGCGCACGCTTCAGGCCGCGTGCCTCCGGCACCGGCTCCACCAGCCGGTTTGCCCTATAATCAAGCGTTTTGCGGGGCAGCCAATCGGCGTCCGGCCCCCATTTTCATTCGCAGCAAGCACAGAATAGGCGTCGCGGCCCTTGCGTCGCGCACAGTCATGTCAGCCATAGAAATCCGTCACGTCAAGAAGCGCTACAAGTCGCTTCAGGCGCTCAAGGGCGTCAGCCTGTCGGTCGAGGAAGGCGAGTTTTTCGGTCTGCTCGGCCCCAACGGCGCAGGCAAGACCACGCTCATCAGTATCCTCGCCGGGCTCGCCCGGGCCGACGAAGGCAGTATCTCGGTGCGCGGCCACGATGTCGTCAAGGACTTCCGTGGTGCGCGCCGCGCGCTCGGCGTCGTGCCGCAGGAGCTCGTCTTCGACCCGTTCTTCACCGTTCGCGAGACGCTGCGGATCCAGTCCGGCTATTTCGGGCTGCGCCGCAACGACGACTGGATCGATGAAGTGATGGCCAATCTCGACCTCACCGAGAAGGCCGACGCGAACATGCGCGCGCTGTCGGGCGGGATGAAGCGCCGCGTGCTCGTCGCGCAGGCGCTCGTGCACCGGCCGCCCGTGATCGTGCTCGACGAGCCGACCGCCGGCGTCGACGTGGAACTGCGCCAGACGTTGTGGAAATTCATCTCGCGCCTGAACCGCGAGGGTCACACGATCGTGCTGACCACCCACTACCTCGAGGAAGCCGAGTCGCTGTGCGACCGCATCGCGATGCTGCGCCGTGGCGAAGTGGTCGCGCTCGACCGTACCGACGCGCTGTTGCGCCGCTTCGCGGGGCTGCAGCTGTACCTGCGGCTCGCGACCGGCGCGCTGCCGTCCGAGTTGCGCGGGCTGGAGTCCGATCCGGCCGCCCGCGCGCCGGGCGAGCACCTGCTGCGCCTCGCGAGCTACGACGATGTCGAGCGGATCCTCGCGAATTGCCGCGCGGCGGGCTGCACGTTCGACGAGATCGAGGTCCGCAAGGCCGACCTCGAAGATGTGTTCGTCCAGGTGATGAACGGGGCAGACGTCATCGAGGGATTGGCATGAGCGGGTTTCAAACGCTGTTCTACAAGGAACTGCTGCGCTTCTGGAAGGTGTCGTTCCAGACGGTGTGCGCACCGATCGTCACGGCGCTGCTCTATCTGACGATCTTCGGCCACGCGCTGTCGGGCCGCGTCGAGGTGTATCCGGGCGTCGAGTACGTGAGCTTTCTCGTGCCGGGCCTCGTGATGATGAGCGTGTTGCAGAACGCGTTCGCGAACAGCTCGTCGTCGCTGATCCAGTCGAAGATCACCGGCAACCTCGTGTTCATGCTGCTGCCGCCGCTGTCGTACCGCGACATCTTCGGCGCGTACGTGCTCGCGTCGGTCGTGCGCGGGCTCGCGGTCGGCACGGGCGTGTTCGTCGTGACGATCTGGTTTATCCCGATGCACTTCGCGGCGCCGCTGTTCATCATTGCGTTCGCGCTGCTCGGTTCGGCGATCCTCGGCACGCTCGGCCTGATCGCCGGGATCTGGGCCGAGAAGTTCGACCAGCTCGCCGCGTTCCAGAACTTCCTGATCATGCCGCTGACGTTCCTGTCCGGCGTGTTCTATTCGACGCACTCGCTGCCGCCCGTGTGGCGCGAGATCTCGCGTCTCAATCCGTTTTTCTACATGATCGACGGCTTTCGTTTCGGGTTCTTCGGCGCGTCCGACATCAACCCGTTCGCGAGCCTCGCGATCGTCACCGGTTTCTTCGTGCTGCTCGCGCTGATCGCGATGCGGCTGCTCGCGACCGGCTACAAACTGCGTCATTGATATCGACAGGCTGCGGCCGCCCTCCAGGGCGGCGCGCGCCGACAGGAGCCTTACACCATGTTGCCGACTCCCGAACAGGTCAAGCAATACATCGCCGGCGGTCTCGCCTGCACGCATCTGGAAGTCGAAGGCGACGGCCAGCATTTCTTCGCGACGATCGTGTCGGCGGCCTTCGAAGGCAAGCGTCCGATCCAGCGGCACCAGCTCGTCTACGCGGCGCTCGGCGATCGCATGAAGCAGGAAATTCACGCACTCAGCATGAAGACGCTGACGCCCGCCGAATGGCAGAACGCATAACCGGAAATCACTGAGTGCAAGTCACCGTCAACGAGCGCGACGCCGTCCAGAGCGTCGCCACGGCACACCCGGCCGCCAACGGGGAATCGCAGGGACAGGGGATGGACAAGCTCGTGATCGAAGGCGGCAAACGCCTGTCCGGCGAGATCGTCGTGTCGGGCGCGAAGAATGCCGCGCTGCCGATCCTGTGCGCGGGGCTGCTCACCGCCGACCCGGTCGACCTCGACAACGTGCCGAACCTGAAGGACGTGCGCACCACGCTGAAGGTGCTGAACCAGATGGGCGTGAAGAGCGAGACCGACGGCTGCCGCGTGCAGCTCGACGCGTCGCGCGTCGACAACCTCGTCGCGCCGTACGAGCTCGTGAAGACGATGCGTGCGTCGATCCTCGTGCTCGGGCCGCTGCTCGCGCGCTTCGGCGAGGCGAAGGTATCGCTGCCGGGCGGCTGCGCGATCGGCGCGCGTCCGGTCGACCAGCACATCAAGGGCCTGCAGGCGATGGGCGCCGAGATCAGCATCGAGCACGGCTTCATCGAAGCACGCGCGAAGCGCCTGAAGGGCGCGCGCATCGTGACCGACATGATCACGGTGACGGGCACGGAAAACCTGCTGATGGCCGCGACGCTCGCGGACGGCGAGACGGTGATCGAAAACGCGGCACGTGAACCGGAAGTGAGCGATCTCGCACACCTGCTGGTCGCGATGGGCGCGAAAATCGACGGCATCGGCACCGATCGCCTCGTGATCCAGGGCGTCGAGCGGCTGCACGGCGCGCGCCATTCGGTGATCCCCGACCGCATCGAGGCCGGCACGTTCCTGTGCGCGGTCGCGGCGGCCGGCGGCGACGTGATGCTGACGGGCGTGCGCCCGCACATCCTCGACGCGGTGATCGACAAGCTGCGCGAAGCGGGCGTGTCGATCGAGGAAGGCGACAGCTGGTTGCGCGTGAAGATGGACCGCCGGCCGTCCGCGGTGACGATCCGCACGTCGGAATACCCGGCGTTCCCGACCGACATGCAGGCGCAGTTCATGGCCCTCAATACGGTCGCGACGGGTACCGCGCAAGTCGTCGAAACGATTTTCGAGAACCGTTTCATGCACGTGCAGGAGCTGAACCGGCTCGGCGCGCACATCACGATCGACGGCAATACCGCGCTCGTGACGGGTGTCGAGAAGCTGTCGGGCGCGAACGTGATGGCGACCGACCTGCGTGCGTCGGCGAGCCTCGTGATCGCCGGGCTGCGCGCCGAAGGCGAAACGCTCGTCGACCGCATCTACCACCTGGACCGCGGCTACGACCGCATGGAAGCCAAACTGACCGCCGTCGGCGCGAACGTGCGCCGCCTTTCCGGGAGCCAAGCATGACCGCGCCGCTGACCCTCGCCCTGTCGAAGGGCCGGATTTTCGAGGAAACCCTGCCGCTGCTGGCCGCGGCCGGCGTGCAGGTGACCGAGGATCCGGAAACGTCGCGCAAGCTGATCCTGCCGACGACGAACCCGGACCTGCGCGTGATCATCGTGCGCGCGAGCGACGTGCCGACCTATGTCGAATACGGCGCGGCCGATTTCGGCGTGGCCGGCAAGGACGTGCTGGTCGAGCACGGCGGCTCGGGCCTGTACCAGCCGATCGATCTGAACATTGCACGCTGCCGGATGTCGGTGGCCGTGTCGGCCGGCTTCGACTACGCGAGCGCCGTGCGCCAGGGCGCGCGCCTGCGCGTCGCGACGAAGTACGTCGAAACGGCGCGCGAACACTTTGCCGCGAAGGGCGTGCACGTCGACCTGATCAAGCTGTACGGCTCGATGGAGCTGGCGCCGCTGGTCGGGCTGGCCGATGCGATCGTCGACCTCGTCAGCTCGGGCGGCACGCTGAAGGCGAACAATCTGGTCGAGGTCGAGGAGATCATGGCGATCTCGTCGCGCCTCGTCGTGAACCAGGCTGCGCTGAAGTTGAAGCGCGCGGCGCTCAAGCCGATCCTCGACGCGTTCGAACGCGCGTCGCAGAATGGCGGTTGAGCGCATCACCGTAACGGAACTCCCATGTCCATCACCATCCGCAAGTTCGATTCGACAAGCGAAGGCTTCGGCGCCGCACTGCGCGCGTTGCTCGCGTTCGAGGCGAGCGAAGACGAGGCGATCGAGCAATCGGTCGCGCAGATCCTCGCCGACGTGAAGTCGCGCGGCGACGCCGCGGTGCTCGAGTACACGAACCGCTTCGACCGGCTGAGCGCGAACAGCGTCGCCGCGCTCGAACTGCCGCAGGACGCGCTGCAGACGGCGCTCGACGGTCTCGCGCCGAAGGCGCGCGCGGCGCTGGAAGCGGCCGCCGCGCGTGTGCGCGCATACCACGAGAAGCAGAAGATCGAGTGCGGCACGCATAGCTGGCAGTACACGGAAGCGGACGGCACGGTGCTCGGCCAGAAGGTCACGCCGCTCGACCGCGTCGGCCTGTACGTGCCGGGCGGCAAGGCCGCGTATCCGTCGTCGGTGCTGATGAACGCGATTCCCGCGCGCGTCGCGGGGGTCGGCGAGATCGTGATGGTCGTGCCGACGCCGGACGGTGTGAAGAACGACCTCGTGCTGGCCGCGGCACTGCTCGGCGGTGTCGATCGCGTGTTCACGATCGGCGGCGCGCAGGCGGTGGGCGCGCTCGCATACGGCACGGCGACGGTGCCGGCCGTCGACAAGATCTGCGGCCCGGGCAATGCATACGTCGCGTCGGCGAAGCGCCGCGTGTTCGGCACGGTCGGCATCGACATGATCGCGGGGCCGTCGGAAATCCTCGTGCTGTGCGACGGCACGACCGATCCGAACTGGGTCGCGATGGACCTGTTCTCGCAGGCCGAGCACGACGAGCTCGCGCAGTCGATCCTGCTGTGCCCGGACGGCGCGTTCCTCGACCGCGTCGAGAAGGCGATCGCCGAGCTGCTGCCGTCGATGCCGCGCCGGGACGTGATCCGCGCATCGCTCGAAGGGCGCGGCGCGCTGATCAAGGTGCGCGACATGGCCGAAGCGTGCCGGATCGCGAACGACATCGCGCCGGAACACCTGGAAATCTCGGCGCTGGAACCGCAGCAATGGGGCCAGCAGATCCGTCACGCGGGTGCGATCTTCCTCGGCCGCTACACGAGCGAAAGCCTCGGCGACTACTGTGCGGGCCCGAACCACGTGCTGCCGACGTCGCGCACCGCGCGCTTCTCGTCGCCGCTCGGCGTGTACGACTTCATCAAGCGTTCGAGCCTGATCGAAGTCAGCGCGGAAGGCGCGCAGACGCTCGGCGAGATCGCATCCGAGCTCGCATACGGCGAAGGGCTGCAGGCGCACGCGAAGAGCGCCGAGTTCCGGATGAAGGGCTGACCACGCACTGCGCGGGGCCGGGGCGGGCGCTGACGCGCCGGTGCCGGCCGCACCCGCGAACGGGGCTGGAGACGAGTGCAGGGCGGCAGCCGCCGCCTTGCCGACCATTTGATGCCGGCGCGACGCACGCCGGCTTGAGACCATGACGACGCCACAAGACATCATCCGCCGCGACGTGCTCGCGATGACGAGCTACCCGGTGCCCGACGCGAGCGGGTTCGTGAAGCTCGACGCGATGGAGAACCCGTATCCGCTGCCCGAACCGCTCGCCGCGGCGCTCGGCGAGCGTCTCGCGCAGGTCGCGCTGAACCGCTATCCGGCGCCGCGCCCGGCCGCGCTGCTCGACAAGCTGCGCGACGCGATGGGCGTGCCGGCCGGTTGCGAAGTGCTGCTCGGCAACGGCTCCGACGAAATCATCAGCATGATCTCGGTCGCGTGCGCGCAGCCGGGCGCGAAGGTGCTTGCACCGGTACCGGGCTTCGTGATGTACGAGCTGTCGGCGAAGCTGGCGCAGCTCGAATTCGTCGGCGTGCCGCTGCAGGCCGACCTGACGCTCGACGTCGACGCGATGCTCGCGGCGATCGCCGAGCACCGGCCCGCGATCGTCTATCTCGCGTACCCGAACAACCCGACCGGCACGCTGTACGACGATGCCGACGTCGAGCGGATCATCGCTGCCGCGCGGCACAGCCTGATCGTGATCGACGAGGCGTACCAGCCGTTCGCCGAGCGTTCGTGGCTGCCGCGCGCCGCCGAGTTCGACAACATCGTGGTGATGCGCACGGTGTCGAAGCTCGGCCTCGCGGGCATCCGCCTCGGCTATCTCGTCGGGCGGCACGCGTGGCTGACCGAATTCGACAAGGTGCGCCCGCCGTACAACATCAACGTGCTGACCCAGGCGACCGCCGATTTCCTGCTCGACCACCTCGACGTGCTCGATGCGCAGGCGGCCGAGCTGCGCGCGGAACGCACGCGTCTCGCGCAGGCCGTGGCCGCGCTGCCGGGCGCGACGGTGTTCCCGAGCGCGGGCAATTTCCTGCTGGTACGCGTGCCGGATGCGGCTGCCGTGTTCGATGCGCTGCTCACCGAGCGGGTGCTGGTCAAAAACGTGAGTAAAATGCATCCATTGCTGGCCGAATGCGTGCGGCTGACCGTCGGTTCTCCCGACGAAAACGCCCGCCTGCTGGCCGCCTTGAAACTCGCGCTGCCCGGTTGAGCCCAGGGCGCGGCGGCGCGCGACGATCAATCCCCATTTACTTCAGACTCAATCAAGGAATTGCCATGCGTGTGGCGGAAGTCGTTCGCAATACCAGCGAAACGCAGATCCGTGTGAAGCTCGATCTCGACGGCACCGGTCAGCAGAAGCTGGCCACCGGCGTGCCGTTTCTCGACCATATGCTCGACCAGATCGCGCGACACGGTCTGTTCGATCTCGAGGTCGAAGCGCATGGCGACACGCATATCGACGACCACCACACGGTCGAGGATGTCGGCATCACGCTCGGTCAGGCGGTCGCGAAGGCGATCGGCGACCGCAAGGGCATCCGCCGCTACGGCCATTCGTACGTGCCGCTCGACGAGGCGCTGTCGCGCGTCGTGATCGACTTCTCGGGCCGTCCGGGCCTCGAATTCCACGTGCCGTTCACGCGTGCGCGAATCGGCACGTTCGACGTCGACCTGTCGATCGAGTTCTTCCGCGGTTTCGTGAACCACGCGGGCGTCACGCTGCACATCGACAACCTGCGCGGGATCAACGCGCACCATCAGCTCGAGACGGTGTTCAAGGCCTTCGGCCGTGCGCTGCGCGCGGCGGTGGAGCTCGACGAGCGTGCGGCGGGGCAGATTCCGTCGACGAAAGGCAGCCTCTGACCGTCCGGATGGACGGACGCTAAGGACAACCTCACGGCTTCGGCGCGCGGCGCCGGCTTGCGATGGATCTGCTCAAATCGTTCATTTCGCTGCTGGCGCTGATCAATCCGGTCGGCGCGGTGCCGTTCTTCCTGAGCCTGACGGCGCAGCAGACGGACGACGAGCGGCGTCGCACGATCCGGATCGCCTCGGTGTCGGTGTTCTGCGTGATGACGGTGACCGCGCTGCTCGGACAGCAGATCATCAACTTCTTCGGCATTTCGGTCGGGTCGCTCGAAGTGGGCGGCGGGATCATCATGCTGCTGATGGCGATCAACATGCTGAACGCGCAGATCGGCAACACGCGATCGACGCCGGAGGAGCGCCACGAGGCCGAGCTGAAGAACAACATCGCGGTCGTGCCGCTGGCGATTCCGCTGCTCACGGGCCCCGGCTCGATCAGCACGGTGATCATCTATGCGGCGAACGCGCATCACTGGTATGAACGGGTCGGGCTGGTTGCGATCGGCGCGATCCTGGCTTTTCTGTGTTTCGTCGCGATGCGGCTCGCCGAGCCGATCGCGAACTGGATCGGCCGCACGGGCATCAACATCGCCACGCGGCTGATGGGTCTGATGCTGTCGGCGCTGGCGGTGGAATTCATCGTCAATGGACTGAGGGCGCTACTGCCTGCACTGAGATGAAAACTTCGATTGCGATTGTGGATTATGGGATGGGCAACCTGCGCTCGGTCGCGCAGGCGCTCAAGAAGGCCGAACCGGCCGCCGACGTGGCGATCGTCGACACGCCGGCCGCGATTCGCGCGGCCGACCGCGTCGTGCTGCCCGGCCAGGGCGCGATGCCCGACTGCATGCGTTGCCTCGGCGAATCGGGCCTGCAGGAGGCCGTGATCGAGGCGTCGCGCACGAAGCCGCTGCTCGGCGTATGCGTCGGCGAGCAGATGCTGTTCGACTGGAGCGCGGAAGGCGACACGAAGGGCCTCGGCCTGTTGCCCGGCAAGGTCGTGCGTTTCGAGCTCGGCGGTCGCGTGCAGGACGACGGCTCGCGCTTCAAGGTGCCGCAGATGGGCTGGAACCGCGTGCGCCAGTCGCAGCCGCACCCGCTGTGGGACGGCGTGCCCGACGACGCGTATTTCTACTTCGTGCACAGCTATTACGTGACGCCGGACAACCCGGCGCATACGGTCGGCGAAACGGCATACGGCGCGCCGTTTACGTCCGCGGTCGCGCGGGATAACCTCTTCGCGACCCAATTCCACCCCGAGAAAAGCGCGGAGGTCGGGTTGCGTCTGTATCGCAACTTCGTACACTGGAAACCGTGAACGTCGCGTGCGTGCCACAGTCGGCGGGCTGGAAAGGCCTGTCGCACGGGGCGCACACGCGAAAGCGCCGAAAGAGTTGTACTAAACTAGCGAGACGGCGCGGTACCGGATTGGCCGGTACGCGCCGGATTCTTTTCATTTTCCACGACGACACCCGATTGCTATGCTGCTGATTCCGGCCATCGATCTCAAAGACGGTCAGTGTGTGCGCCTCAAACAGGGCGATATGGACCAGGCCACGATTTTTTCCGAGGACCCGGCGGCGATGGCCCGCAAGTGGGTCGATCTCGGCGCCCGGCGGCTCCATCTGGTCGACCTGAACGGCGCATTCGCCGGCAAGCCGAAGAATCTCGAGGCGATCGAAGCGATCCTCGACGAAGTCGGCGATGAAATCCCCGTACAGCTCGGCGGCGGCATCCGCAGCCTCGAGACGATCGAGAAGTATCTCGATGCGGGCCTGTCCTACGTGATCATCGGCACGGCGGCCGTGAAGGATCCGGGCTTCCTGCAGGACGCGTGCACCGCGTTCGCCGGCAGCATCATCGTCGGGCTGGACGCGAAGGACGGCAAGGTCGCAACCGACGGCTGGAGCAAGCTGACCGGCCACGAAGTGATCGATCTCGCGAAGAAGTTCGAGGACTACGGCGTCGAATCGATCGTCTACACGGACATCGGCCGCGACGGGATGCTGCAGGGCATCAACATCGAGGCGACCGTGAAGCTCGCGCAGGCAGTCGGCATCCCGGTGATCGCCAGCGGCGGCCTGTCGAACCTCACGGACATCGAGAACCTGTGCGAAGTGGAAGAGCACGGCGTCGAAGGCGTGATCTGCGGCCGTGCGATCTACTCCGGCGATCTCGATTTCGCGGCCGCGCAAAAGCGCGCGGACGAACTGAACGGCGAACTCGACAACGCGTAACGCGGTTGTCCCGTTCGCCGGGGCTGCCTGCGGGCGGCCCTGACCGGAGGCCTCGCGCGAGGCCTCCGCAACCGGCCGTCCCATCGCGGCCTCTGGCGCACCATCATGGCTCTAGCTAAACGCATCATCCCCTGCCTGGACGTGACTGCCGGGCGTGTCGTCAAGGGCGTCAACTTCGTCGAGCTGCGCGACGCCGGCGACCCCGTCGAAATCGCCCGCCGCTACGACGACCAGGGCGCCGACGAACTGACGTTCCTCGACATCACCGCGACGTCCGACCAGCGCGACCTGATCCTGCCGATCATCGAAGCCGTTGCGTCGCAGGTCTTCATTCCGCTGACCGTCGGCGGCGGCGTGCGCGCCGTCGAGGACGTGCGGCGCCTGCTGAACGCGGGCGCGGACAAGGTCAGCATGAATTCGTCGGCGGTCGCGAACCCGCAGCTCGTGCGCGACGCGGCCGACAAGTACGGCTCGCAGTGCATCGTCGTCGCCATCGACGCGAAGCGCGTGTCGGCCGACGGCGAGACGCCGCGCTGGGAAGTCTTCACGCACGGCGGCCGCAAGAACACGGGCCTCGACGCGATCGAATGGGCACGCAAGATGGCCGAGCTCGGCGCGGGCGAGATCCTGCTCACGAGCATGGACCGCGACGGCACGAAGTCGGGCTTCGACCTTGCGCTTACGCGCGGCGTGTCGGACGCGGTGCCGGTGCCGGTGATTGCATCGGGCGGCGTCGGTTCGCTGCAGCATCTGGCCGACGGCATCAAGGACGGCCGCGCCGACGCGGTGCTGGCCGCGAGCATTTTCCACTACGGCGAGCACACGGTCGGCGAGGCGAAACGCTTCATGGCCGACCAGGGCATCCCGGTGAGGCTGTGATGAATACGGAAACGAATGCATTGCCCGCGTGGCTCGACAAGGTCCGCTGGGACGACAACGGCCTCGTGCCGGTGATCGCGCAGGAAGCGTCGACGAACGACGTGCTGATGTTTGCGTGGATGAACCGCGAGGCGCTGGCGAAGACGATCGAGACCCAGCGCGCGGTCTATTATTCGCGCTCGCGCAAGCGCCTGTGGTTCAAGGGCGAGGAGTCGGGCCACGTGCAGCACGTGCACGAGGTGCGGCTCGACTGCGACGAGGACGTCGTGCTGCTGAAGGTCGAGCAGGTGTCGGGCATCGCGTGCCACACCGGCCGGCATTCGTGCTTCTTCCAGAAATTCGAAGGCACCGTCGACAACGGCGACTGGGTCGCGGTCGAACCGGTGCTGAAAGATCCCGAACACATCTACAAATGACGCAATCGACCGAAGACACGCTGCTGCGCCTCGCGGCCGTGATCGATAGCCGCAAGGGCGGCGACCCCGATCAATCGTACGTATCGCGCCTGTTCCACAAGGGCGACGACGCGGTGCTGAAGAAGATCGGCGAAGAGGCGACGGAAGTCGTGCTGGCCGCGAAGGACGTGCGCCAGGGCGGCGCGCCGACCGCGCTCGTCGGCGAGGTGGCCGACCTGTGGTTCCACTGCCTCGTGATGCTGTCGCACTTCGACCTGAGCCCGGCCGACGTGATCGCCGAACTCGAGCGCCGCGAGGGACTGTCGGGCATCGAGGAAAAGGCGTTGCGCAAGCGCCGCGAGCGCGAGGAAAACGGCGGCTGACATGCATCGTCCCGCCGCGGTGGCAACAGTACGGTAAGCTGTAAGAATTGTCATCTAACGGGGGTAGCATCATGAACGATACGTCGAACCAGTTTCCGACGCCTGCGGTGCCGGGGGCGGCGGATGCCGAACGCCTGAACGGGTTGCGCACGCTCACTCACGTGCTCTACGGCCTGTATGCATTTCACTGGCTGACGGGTGGCGTCACGGGCATCATCGCGATCATCATCAACTACGTGAAGCGCGGCGATGTGGCCGGCACGCCGTATGCCGATCATTTCGAGTGGCAGATCCGCACGTTCTGGCGCGCGCTGATCGCGTACGTCATCGGGTTCGCGCTGGCATTCGTCGTGATCGGATTTGCAGTGATGTTTGTCACATGGATCTGGACGCTGTACCGTATCATCAAGGGTTGGCTGTACCTGAACGACAACAAGACGCTCGATCCGCAGGCGTGGTTCTGACCGGCCGCGCGCGGGCGTTTCGCAGGAGCAACATGAGTCACGATCCGAATTGCCTGTTCTGCAAGATCGCGGCAGGCGAGATCCCGAGCACGAAGGTGCACGAGGACGATGAATTCGTCGCGTTCCGCGACATCCGCCCGGCGGCCGAGACGCACGTGCTCGTGATTCCGCGTCAGCACCTGCCGACGTTGTCGGCGGCGAGTGCGGCCGATGCGCCGATGCTCGGCCGGCTGATGCTGCTCGTCGCGCGCCTTGCCGACCAGCTCGGCGTCGCGTACACGGGCGGCGAAACCGGTTTCCGCACGGTCATCAATACGGGCCCGGGCGGCGGGCAGGAGGTCTACCACCTGCACGCGCATATCCTGGCCGGTCCGCGCCCCTGGCAACGGATGGGTTGACGGCGCGGGGCGTTTCCCCGCATCGATAGTCGAAGCCGGCGTGTCGCCGGCGATTTGCGCCGCCCGGCGGCGTGGTTGAGGAGAGTTTCATCATGGGTGGATTGAGCATTTGGCACTGGCTGATCGTGCTGCTGATCGTCGCGCTGGTTTTCGGTACGAAGAAGCTGCGCAACATCGGCAACGATCTCGGCAGCGCAGTGAAGGGTTTCAAGGACGGCATGAAGGAAGGCGAAACGCCGGCCGATGCGCAGCAGCTGCCGCGCACGGGCTCGGTCGACGTCAACGCGAAGGAAACGACGCGTTCCGATTCGAACAAGGCGTAACGCCGGCACGCTGACAGGCATTCGCGATGCTGGATCTCGGTCTTTCCAAGATGGCGCTGATCGGCGTCGTCGCGCTCGTGGTGCTCGGCCCCGAGCGCCTGCCGCGCGTCGCGCGTACGGCAGGCGCGCTGTTCGGCCGTGCGCAGCGGTACATCAACGACGTGAAGGCCGAGGTCTCGCGTGAAATCGAACTCGACGCGTTGCGGACGATGAAGACCGATTTCGAGTCGGCCGCGCGCAATGTCGAGACGACGATTCACGACAACCTCCGCGAGCACGAGAAGGACCTGAACGACACGTGGCATTCCGCGGTCGGCGGTCTCGACGAGGCTTCCGGTAACGCCGGTTCTTACGGTTCCGATGCGCCCGCGGCGCCGTCGTGGCGTGGCAGTCCGGCCGCGCTTGCGCCGAAGCGCCGCAACTGGCGCGTGAAGCAGGCGGCGACGCCTGTCTGGTACAAGCGCGCGACCACCCGCCGCACGCACGTGCAGTCGGGCGCAGCGCGTGTCGCGCGCCACCAGCCGGCCAGCCTGCGCCGGCCGACGCGCTTCTTCTGAGCCGAGCGCATGCTCGCTCGTTTATCCTACCGAGGGCCGGCGTGAGCGACCCCCAGCAGAACCCGGGCGACGCCCCGGAAGAAACCTTCATTTCCCATCTCGTCGAGCTTCGCGATCGCATCATTCGCGCGGGCCTGGCCGTGATCGTCGTGTTCCTCGGGCTCGTCTACTGGGCGCCCGACATCTTCCGGCTGCTCGCGCGGCCGCTGATGGAGAACTTGCCGAAGGACGGCAAGATGATCGTCACCGACGTCACCGGCTCGTTCTTCGTGCCGATGAAGGTCACGATGCTCGTCGCGCTCGTGATCGCGCTGCCGGTCGTGCTGTACCAGATCTGGGCGTTCGTCGCGCCGGGGCTGTACCAGCACGAGAAGAAGCTCGTCACGCCGCTCGTCGGCAGCAGCTATGTGCTGTTCCTGTGCGGGATGGCATTCGCGTACTTCCTCGTGTTCCCGACGATCTTCCGCGTGATGGCGCACTACAATGCGCCGCTCGGGGCCGAGATGACGACCGACATCGACAACTACCTGAGCTTCGTGCTCGGGATGTTCATCGCGTTCGGGGTCACGTTCGAGGTGCCGATCGTCGTCGTGCTGCTCGTCCGGATGGGCCTGCTTTCGCTGAAGAAGCTCAAGGAGATGCGGCCGTACGTGATTGTCGGCGCGTTCGTCGTCGCGGCGGTCGTCACGCCGCCGGACGTGTTCTCTCAACTGATGCTCGCGTTGCCGCTCATCGTGCTGTTCGAGATCGGGCTGCTGGCCGCGCGGTTCTTCGTGCCGAAGAAGCCGGCCGAAGAGGGCGAGACGGGGAACGGCGAAGCCGCGAGTTGACGGCGGCGCGCAGCGCGACGGGCTGGCCCGCTGGGCCGGACCGGAGCTGCTCGGTGGCGCAGCCGTCCGGCAAGCGTGTGGCGAGGCCACCTTCCCGGCAAGACGGATAGATCGAAGCAAAGCAAAAGGGCAGCCAACCGGCTGCCCTTTTTCATTTCCACCGACGGTAACGAACGTGATGTCGCGCCGCCCGCCTGCCGAATCTCACTCGGTATCGCTGTCCTGCTCGTCGAGCGCCTGCTTCGGCGGCGGCGGGCGCTTGCCGATCACGACGTTCACGTCCAGCTCCTTGCCCTTGCGTACGACGTGCACCTTGGTCGGCGTGCCGGGCTTGATCTGCGCGACGGTATTCAGCAGCTTCGTCGTGTCGGTGATGTCCTCGCCGTTCACACTCACGAGGATATCGCCCGGCTTGATGCCGGCCTTGTCGGCCGGGCCGCCCTGCAGCACGCCGGCGACGATTGCGCCCGATTTCTGCTGGAGCCCGAACGATTCGGCGATCTCCGGCGTGACGTCCTGCGGTTCGACACCGATCCAGCCGCGCGTGACCGAGCCCGTCGTGATGATGCTTTCGAGCACCGTGCGCGCGGTCGAGACGGGAATCGCGAAGCCGATGCCGAGCGAGCCGCCCGAGCGCGAATAGATCGCCGTGTTGATGCCGAGCAGGTTGCCGTTCACGTCGACCAGTGCGCCGCCCGAGTTGCCGGGGTTGATCGGCGCGTCGGTCTGGATGAAGTTCTCGAACGTATTGATGCCGAGGTGATTGCGGCCGAGCGCGCTGATGATCCCCATCGTGACCGTCTGGCCGACGCCGAACGGGTTGCCGATCGCGAGCACGACGTCGCCGACGCGCGACTGGTCGGAGCGGCCGAGCGTGATCGTCGGCAGGCTCGTCATGTTGATCTTCAGCACGGCGAGGTCGGTCTCGGGATCGCTGCCGATCACCTTTGCGGTGGCCGTGCGGCCGTCGGCGAGCGCGACTTCGATCTGGTCGGCGCCGTCCACGACGTGCTGGTTCGTTAGAATGTAACCTTCAGGGCTCACGATAACGCCCGAGCCGAGGTTGGCTGCCGGTTCGTCCTGCTGCTTGCGGGCGTTGCGGTCGCCGAAGAAGTAGCGGAACAGCGGATCTTTCGCGCGGGGGTCGGGCGGCAGCGAGCCGTCCTTGCTGGAGAACACGTTGACGACGGCCGGCATCGCCTTCTGCGCGGCTTCGGCGTACGACGTGGTCGCCGGTGCGCCGCCGATGCCCGGCGCGACTTCCCGCAGCGCAACGATCGGCGTGGCGAGCTGCTTGCCGAGCTGTCCTTGCCGTTGCAGCCATTGCGGCTTGAGCGTCACGACGATGAACATCAGCGCGAGCAGCACGGTAACCGCCTGCGCGAAGAACAGCCAGAAGCGTCTAAGCATCTGAATGGATTAGAGGTTTATATGGATCGGATCGAACTTGAATTGTACTTGAACAATACCCTTGAAACCGCGCGCTTCAAGGACTATTGCCCGAACGGCCTCCAGGTCGAGGGGCGCCGCAAGATCGAGAAGATCGCCACCGGCGTCACCGCGTCGGTCGCGTTCCTCGAAGCCGCACTCGAATGGGGGGCAGATGCCGTGCTCGTCCATCACGGCTATTTCTGGCGCAACGAGGCGCCGCAGATCACGGGCCGCAAGTACCAGCGCCTGAAGCTGCTGCTCAGGAACGACCTGAACCTGTTCGCGTTCCACCTGCCGCTCGACGCGCATCCCGAATTCGGCAACAACGCGCAGCTCGGCAACAAGCTCGGGCTGATCGGCGAGCAGCGTTTCGGCGAAGGCGACCTCGGCTGGATGGCGACGCTGCCGATGCCGGTCACGCTCGAGCACTTCGTCGCGAAGGTCGAGCGCACGCTAGGCCGTACGCCGCTCGTGTTCGGCGATCCGGAGATGCAGCTGCGCCGTATCGCGTGGTGCACGGGCGCAGCGCAGAGCTATTTCGACGCGGCGATCGACGCCGGCGCGGACGTGTATCTGACCGGCGAGGTCTCCGAATACGTGACGCACACGGCGGCCGAGAGCGGCGTCGCCTTCGTTGCGGCGGGGCACCATGCGACCGAACGTTACGGAATCCAGGCACTTGGCGCCCACTTGTCCGAAGAATTCGATATCGAACACCTTTTTATCGATATTCATAATCCGGTCTGAACCCCGGATTTGCGGCGGCGCATCGAAATTTCACAATGTAGCGGATGCTTAAAAGAGAAATGATTTAATCGCTCCGATAGTGGGGGAAAACCCTTGACTATCAATCACTTCGAAGGGATTTTCATCTCCGGGCCTTGTAAATGGCGACTCCATTCGAGCAAACTAGCGGCGGAATGAAAAGTCGTGACGGAAAATCCAACTCAGAAGTGGGGCGTGTGATGCGAGACAAGGAAGAGAAACGCGTCGACAGCGGCCGCCGTACCTGGCTGATTGCGACATCCGTAGCAGGTGGCGTTGGAGGCGTAGCCACCGTAATACCTTTCGCGGCGTCGCTAGCGCCGTCCGCGAAAGCGAAAGCGGCCGGTGCACCGGTCGAGGTCGATATCAGCGGGCTGAAGCCTGGTGAAATGGTCACCGTGCCGTGGCGCGGCAAGCCTGTCTGGATCCTGAATCGCACCGATTCGATGCTGGCCGACGTGGTCAAGGCCGACAAGGAAGTGGCCGATCCGACCACCGAAAAGCCCTATACGATGCCGTTGCCCGCGTATTGCGCGAACGAATATCGCTCGCGGGCCGATCGCAAGAACATTCTCGTCGTGATGGCCGTCTGTACGCACCTCGGCTGCACGCCAAGCCAACGCTTCACGCCGGGTCCGCAGCCGAACCTGCCGGATGACTGGCCGGGCGGTTTCCTCTGCCCGTGTCACGGTTCGACCTACGACCTCGCCGGCCGTGTGTTCAAGAACAAACCGGCGCCTCAGAATCTCGACATCCCGCCCTACATGTTCACGTCGGCAACGACCCTCGTGATCGGCAAGGACGAGAAAGGAGAAGCGTGATGGCCGACAACAAGGAAGTCTCCACGACAGGTCTCACCGGCTGGATCGACCAGCGCTTCCCGCTCACGTCCACCTGGAAGAAGCACGTTTCCGAGTACTACGCGCCGAAGAACTTCAACTTCTGGTACTTCTTCGGCTCCCTCGCGCTGCTGGTGCTCGTCAACCAGATCGTCACGGGCATCTTCCTGACGATGAACTACAAGCCCGACTCGACGCTCGCGTTTGCGTCGGTCGAGTACATCATGCGCGAGGTGCCGTGGGGCTGGCTGATCCGCTACATGCACTCGACCGGTGCATCGATGTTCTTCGTGGTCGTCTACCTGCACATGTTCCGCGGGCTGCTGTACGGGTCGTACCGCAAGCCGCGCGAGCTCGTGTGGATCTTCGGCTGCGCGATCTTCCTGTGCCTGATGGCCGAGGCATTCTTCGGCTACCTGCTGCCGTGGGGCCAGATGTCGTTCTGGGGCGCGCAGGTGATCGTGAACCTGTTCTCGGCGATTCCGTTCGTCGGCCCGGATCTGTCGCTGTGGATTCGCGGCGACTACGTCGTGTCCGACGTCACGCTGAACCGCTTCTTCGCGTTCCACGTGATCGCGATTCCGCTCGTGCTGGTCGGCCTCGTGGTCGCGCACCTCGTTGCGCTGCACGAAGTGGGGTCAAATAACCCGGACGGCATCGAGATCAAGGCGAAGAAGGACGAGAACGGCATCCCGCTCGACGGCATCCCGTTCCATCCGTACTACTCGGTGCACGATTTCCTCGGCGTGTGCGTGTTCCTGATGATCTTCGCGCTGATCGTGTTCTTCTCGCCGGAGATGGGCGGCTACTTCCTCGAGGCGAACAACTTCGTCCCGGCGAACCCGCTGCAGACGCCGCCCGAGATCGCGCCGGTCTGGTACTTCACCGCGTTCTACGCGATGCTGCGCGCGACCACCGACCCGTTCAAGATCGTGCTGATGATCGTGATCGCGCTGCTCGGCGTGCTCGCACTGATCCGTGCGCGCGGCAAGTGGAAGGCCGGGTTGCCGGTGCTGGCCGCGGCGATCGTCGTGTTCATGTACCTGACGGAGTCGAAGTTCTGGGGCGTCGTCGTGATGGGTTCGGCGGTGATCACGCTGTTCTTCCTGCCGTGGCTCGACCGCAGCCCGGTGAAGTCGATCCGCTACCGGCCGCTGTTCCACAAGGTGTTCCTCGGGATCTTCGTCGCGGCGTTCCTGACCCTCGCGTTCCTCGGCACGCGGCCGCCATCGCCGGCGGCCACGCTGATCGCGCAGTGTTGCGCGCTGATCTACTTCGCGTTCTTCCTCGGCATGCCCGTCTGGACGCCGCTTGGCACGTTCAAGCAGCCGCCGGAGCGGGTGCGCTTCAAGCCCCATTAACGTGAGCGAGGAGAGAACGACATGAAGAAACTGCTTTCGACACTCGCGCTGATCGGGGTGACCGCGTGTGCGCTGCTGGCGGCGCCGGCCGTGCGGGCGGAAGGTAATTTTCCGCTCGACCGGGCGCCCGATAACACGGAAAATCTCGTTTCGCTTCAGCACGGCGCGCAATTGTTTGTAAACTATTGCCTGAACTGCCACAGCGCGAACCTGATGCGCTACAACCGTCTGACGGATCTGGGCATATCCCAGAAGGAGATCGAAGCGAATCTCCTGTTCACGACCGACAAGGTCGGGAGCACGATGTCCGTCGCGATGCGGCCCGAAGACGCGAAGAACTGGCTCGGCACCACGCCGCCCGACCTGTCGGTCGAGGAGCGCGCGCGCGGCCGCGACTGGCTGTATACGTATCTGCGGAGTTTCTACCGCGACGATACGCGGCCGACCGGCTGGAACAACGCGGTGTTCGAGAACGTCGGCATGCCCCATGTGTTGTGGCAACTGCAGGGGCAGCGCATTGCCAAATTCGAAGACAAGACGGACGAGGAGACGGGCGAGAAGGTCCACACGCTCGTCGGCTTCCAGCAGGTCACACCGGGCACGCTCTCGTCGCCCGACTATGATGCTGCTGTTGCCGATCTGGTGGCCTATATGACATGGATGTCCGAGCCGGCCCAGCAGACCCGCAAACGCCTCGGCGTGTGGGTGCTGATCTTTCTCGGTGTCCTGACTTTCCTGGCCTGGCGGCTCAATGCCGCGTACTGGAAAGATATCAAGTAAACACGCCTGACCGGCGTGGGGCCGGCGCAAGGCGGAACCCGTGAAAGGGGTGCCGCCGCGTGCCGGCCCTCGGCTTTTTTGAGGAAACGCAAATATGATGGTTCTGTATTCCGGCACAACTTGCCCGTTCTCCCAGCGTTGCCGGCTGGTGCTGTTCGAGAAGGGCATGGACTTCGAAATCCGTGACGTCGACCTGTTCAACAAGCCGGAAGACATTTCGGTGATGAACCCGTACGGTCAGGTGCCGATTCTGGTCGAGCGCGACCTGATTCTGTACGAATCGAACATCATCAACGAGTACATCGACGAGCGCTTCCCGCATCCGCAGCTGATGCCGGCCGACCCGGTGCAACGCGCACGTGCACGCCTGTTCCTGCTCAACTTCGAGAAGGAACTGTTCGTCCACGTCAGCACGCTCGAGAACGAGAAGGGCAAGGCAGCGGAAAAGAATCACGAGAAGGCACGCCTCGCGATCCGCGATCGCCTGACGCAGCTCGCGCCGATCTTCGTGAAGAACAAGTACATGCTCGGCGAAGAGTTCTCGATGCTCGACGTCGCGATCGCTCCGCTGCTGTGGCGCCTGGATCACTACGGCATCGAGCTGTCGAAGAATGCCGCGCCGCTGATGAAGTACGCCGAACGGATCTTCAGCCGTCCGGCCTACATCGAAGCACTGACGCCGTCCGAAAAGGTCATGCGTCGTTGATGATGCAATGAAGGCAAGACGGGGAGGGCGGCGCGGCGTGCCGCGCGCCCGCTCCGGGTTCGAGGATTGTGATGCAAGAGATTTCAACGAAGCCTTATCTGCTGCGCGCGCTGTACGAGTGGTGCACCGATAACGGTTACACGCCGCACATCGCGGTGAGAGTCGACAACTCGACGCGCGTGCCGCGTCAGTTCGTGCGTGACGGCGAGATCGTGCTCAACATCAGCTTCGAGGCGACGAGCCAGTTGCAGATGGGCAACGAGTGGATCGAGTTCACGGCCCGGTTCTCCGGGAAGGCGCACAAGATCGAGATTCCGGTGGCGAACGTGCTCGCGATCTACGCGCGCGAGAACGGGCAGGGGATGGCATTCCAGGTCGATGCGGTTGCGGGTGAAGGCGAGGATTCGGGCGCGTTCGACGAAGAAGCCGAGCAGACGGATGATGCGCCGCGCGTCGAATCGCCTGCTGCGTTGACGCCGGTTGCCGACCGTGGCGCGAACGAGGAACCCTCCGAAGGCGCCGACGAACCGCCGAAAACCGACGGCGATGGCGACGGCTCGAAAGGTGGCAACAGACCTCGCCTCAAGATCGTGAAATGAGGTAGAATCTCGCGCTACGCCGGCTTAGCTCATCTGGTAGAGCAGTTGATTTGTAATCATCAGGTGGCGGGTTCGAGTCCTGCAGCCGGCACCATATCTGACAAGGGGTTACGCGATGTTTGCGTAGCCCCTTCGCGTTTCCAATTCCCCCTCGGCATTTCCAATCTGCATTGGCGAACAGGCTTGTTCAGCTACGTGCTGTGTACGTAGCGTTTCTTCAAGCAAGGGTTCCGTCTTGTCGCAAAGCAAGTCGCGGGCCGGAATGAGTGCAAGCCCTCATGACGATCCCCTCCGAGTAACACATGACGCAGCGCCGAGAAGATCGCGATTTGATTCCTCATGAAGTTGTCAGCGCAACGGTCGACGGGGTGACGCCCCTGCGTGCGTGGCGCGAATATTTCGGGCTGACGCAGGTCGAAGTCGCGACGCGACTCGGCATCAGCCAGTCCGCCTACGCTCAACAGGAGAGCAGCGAGAAGCTGCGCAAGTCGACGCGCGAGAAGATCGCCGCCGCGCTCGGCATCACGGACGCGCAGGTTGACGTCTGACGAGAGTGGTTGGCGCAGCAGAGAGCTGCCTGGGACTTCGGTGCTGGGCGGCATTTTTCGCCTGTATCCATGCACGGAGTCGGCGGGTTCACGTGTCCTCAGAGCGGTCGGTCGCTGGTCGCCCTGGTGGGGTAGCGCGCAGCAGGCCCGTGGCGGGGGCTGTGTGCACGTGGCAGGTGCAGCCCTTGGGGGCGGTTCGACCCCTAGGGCGGGCTGATTCGGATCCGGCGCGCGCAGTTGTAGCCCCGCCCCACCTGCCCGCCGAATTGAGTGGTTTTTGTGCACGCATGCACTGGCCGCTCGGGCCCGGCCAGCACGGACCGCGCGGCGATCGGTGGGCGGATTCGCCTATGCACTTTTATGCGCCTTGGTTATGCAGCCTTGCTAGCCCTGACGATGATACCTGTCCCTCTCTGCCGGGGCGGTGCGCTTCACGGGCGGGGGCAGTGTTCCGCTGAGAATGAGCAGGGGCCACCGGCGTAACGCTTTAGACCTCTTTCTACCGCCCGCCCCAATCCTTCGCTAAGTCTGTCCCGCGTGCACTGGGCCGACTGGCGCTAATGCTGGCGAGATCTCGCTTTCCTGGCACTCGTGCCCTTTGATGCATGCCAACGCCACGCACGGCGCATTTTGTAGCTTTATCGCTCTGGCAACAGAGCGATTTATGAGCCGCGCGCAGATTTGAAGTGGTTACGTGCGAGCGTAAATTTTACGAATTAGGAAAGAATTTTGAAAAATCAGAGCTTTGTCGAAGTTTCTTTCGAATATTGAATCTGTCTTTTCCGGGTGGGGGCAGAATGTCATTTAACAGATCGAAAATGGCATCTATTGCCAATTCCTTTCGGTTCTTTATTTTCACGCGGAGCGATTCGAGATCTTCCAGTGTTAGCGTCTGACCTGGATTGTTCGTCTCAAAATCCTGGATAAAATTTCTCAACTGATCAAAGTCGTTTGGTGGGAACCATACCTGTGTTCGCTCGCTTAACGCGGTCACTTTTTTGTCGAGCTCGTCGTCCGGCCAGTCCGGTGTGCCCACCCGCGAGTATTGCTGGCCAATTGACCAGCCTAGCTTGGCTTGAAACAGATCATCCAATTGCGCGATGCGGCCTTGGGTACAAAGGTCGTAGTGCTCGACTTTAACCGGTAAGGCAAGCGGAAGCATTATGCAACTGTCTTCTGCCAAGCCGAGCTCCGGTCGCGAAGGAAGATAGAAATATCGACTATCGTTATTATTTATCAGCTTCGACAGAAAATCTTTGTAGCGAGCCTCTGTCTCTGTAGAGCCGATGGAAAACAATCCACCAGGCGTGCGCACTAAGAAATTATCAAAATTGCGCGCGAGGGCATGACGAACAGAGCGAACCGGCGCGACCGAGATGTATCGCGCCTTGCAGGGGGCGTCACCGCGGCGTGCAAGGTCGCAGGACTGTGTCAGAACGGCAAACATCTCGTTTGCCTCGTTCTCAACGTGATACCGATGGTAAGTAGTCAGCGGACCGCGAACGAAATCCGAGTCTTTCTGGATCAAATCGCCTTGTTCTAGGCATCTATTAGGGGTGGCCTTGTACAAATTCGGCACAGGGGCCGTGTCGGCCCGGATGTCGGTCGCCTCCCCAAGGCTGCCGAATTCGGTCTCATTCATATTCAGGCGGCTGTGTTTCGGCTGGGCGGTAAAAAGCCAAGTCGGATGGACTCGTTTAGGCGCTGTTGGCGCTCCTCCGAGGCGATTACGGACGGTTTCACAGCTAATGTCACCGTGGCGGTAGACGATGTTACGTTTACTGACACCGTCCGCGGACGGTTATGGGGAGCGGTTCCCTGAACGAGACTTGATTCGCTAAACCATGGCTCTGAAATTTTGGCGGCAGACGGCGACGTAGTGGTGAAGCGATTTTCGATCGCAGTTGTACCGCGGGACGCACCGGCATCGTAGGCAAATTCCTTTGCTCCGATGTCAAAATTCATATTGGTGGACAATGCGTTGGTCTCTATTTTTTTCATCACTTTTCTCCATCATCCAACCCGTCAATGATAATTCTGGACAGACCCAAGAGTGTGTCGAACGCTTCGGGGTTTTCCACTATTCGCTTCGCTCCGACTGCCGAACTTACGTTGAAGTGATGGTTTATCGCCACTTCGAATCGATCGCCTCGCTTGATGCAATTCACATTCGCTAAGTGATCGCTTAGTTTCACTGTAGCTTGCCACGATTGCTGCACAATCGTGGCGTTCTGCTCCTCGTCCGGGAGTTTTGCGAGTACACCGTCGTGCGAGCGAAACGTAGTCGCGACATTGGCATCGGGTTTCGTGTCAGTGAACATGAAATTTACACCGACACCAGAGACAGGAGTATGAGGGAGAAGCTCTAGTACCTTCGCGGCAACTTCGAATGTCTTCTGTACGTGGGGACGGTCATCAGCGTTCAAAGCAAACAGCAGTGTGGCCGGCGTAGCCATCACCGATAGCGATTCAAAACTGAACCGTGGTGCTTGCCCATATTCCTGTATCGGCAACTCCACGCCGACTTGGAAGTCACGGTCGGCAGGAAAGCCGAGCACATGCTGGGCGATCCACTGTGGGGTCAAGATTGCCGGATTCCAAGCCCCTGCAATTACCAGGGTCATCTTGTCGCTTTGCAGCTCCATCTGTGTTTCTCCAAGAGAACATCGACCACTAACCAGAGACAGAGCCGGCCGGACGGCCGAGCCGGACGGCCGAGTAGGATACACCATTTGCATCTAGCGCTTCCGTTGCGCACTGGACGTTCGGGCGCGGACATCGTGTCAGCGAAGCATACACCCCGGCTAACGACCGCCTGCGGTCATTTTTATCGTTCGGCGTGAGCGTTATCGTTGACGCGCGTAGGTGCTAGACGATCGATGGCTTCGCCCAACTTCATAGCGATCTCCGCCTGAGCGGTAACCACACGTTCTTGGAAGTCATGTTGTCTTGCTGCCGCGTCTGGGTCCACCTGTATTGTCCGCACATCCAACGGGAGAGTGCGATCGCCCGCCAACAACTCGAGGACGAATCGCCGTAAGAGATTTTGCTCGAGTTCGACTGTCCCGTGCGCCTCCGGTGAATAGCTGCCAGATTTCAATTGTTGCCGATCGAATTTGTATGCAGTAGCAGCAGCGAGTCGCTCCAACAGGTTCGTAAACAACTCGTCGCCGCGCCCGTTCCATTCCCGAGTTTCGGCTTCGGTGTTCGGACGCTGCTCGAGGGGGACAGAGAGGTGGGCGTGGTAGTCGTGCCACGCGTCGAGGACTGCTTGGGCCTTCCGACTGCGGAGCGGAACTCCCAGTATGCGTCGGCCGTAAAATGCGAGGTCGATGGAATTTAGCGCTCGAACGTGGTCGATCGATACTCGAGATTGCCGCGTCGCCATCAACGTAGTGAAGACCATCTGCTTACGATTGGTCGCTTCGCGAGTCCGCTCCACCCACTTCTGCGCCTGAACTGCAAGGACGGGCCCGAGTAGAGTCGCGCCTGCCATTACATATTCAGTTAGGCCAAGCTGAGACATATGAATCCCGTTTTGTGGTTTGATGAACAGTCTAGCGCAGTGGGTGCGGCCGGCGTCGTCCGCGTTTCCAATTCGACGCCAAGCCTTATCAGATAAGGCCGAGAAGGCGATATGATCGGCAGGTTTGGAAACGCAATGCTTCCCTAAGTGCTTGTAATGCTTGAAAATTTCAACTGCTTTGTAATCATCAGGTGGCGGGTTCGAGTCCTGCAGCCGGCACCAAATTCGAAGGGCCGGGAGGTTTTCCTCCCGGCCCTTCGTCATTTCAGCGTTCACTTTCCCGGCCCGTGGGTTGTCGTTTGTTCTGTGCAGCGACATGGAGTCCGTCTTTTCGACATCGATCTGTCGAATCAATGAAGGATCGCGCGGCGCGAAGCATCGTCGACGAATCTGAACGCAGCGGCGCATTGCAGCCGCGCAGACTGCCAACATGCCATCCACTGCCTGTCGGCGCGTAATCGTGTTGCCGGTGCAGCAGACCGATCCGATCACATCTGCCTGAACAATCCCGCATACGCACGACTGACCGGCAGCATTTCCCGCTGCCCATGCACGCGAATCCGCAATCTTCCGAGCAAGTCGCGCTCGATGCGATCGATCGCTGCGTACGCAACGATCACGCCGCGATGCACCTGCGCGAACCGCTCCGGATCGAGCCGTTGCATCAGTTCCTTCAGTGGCGTGCGAATCACCAGCCGTTCGCCGGCCGTGACGATTTCCGTGTATTTCTCCGACGCCTGGAAATACAGCACGTCGTCGACCGAGACGAGCCGCGTTGCATCCTTCACGCCTACCGTCAGCCAGCGGATCGGCACCGCGTCTCTCGCTTGTGCCGCCTGCGCGAGCGCATCGGCCTGCGCAAGCACCGGTCCGCCGCGCTGAAGCTTCGCAATACAGCGCAGCAGCCGTTCGTCCGTCACCGGCTTCAGCAAGTAATCGACCGCCGCGCGATCGAACGCGTCGACCGCATACTCGTCGTAGGCCGTGACGAACACGACATGCACGTCCGGCACCAGCGCGGCGAGCTTCAACCCGTCGATGCCGGGCATCCGGATGTCGAGAAACGCGATGTCCGGGCGTGGCGACGCGTTCAGCGCAGCCAGCGTTTCGACGCCGTTGCGCGGCATCGCGACGATCTCCAGTCCGGGCCAGAGTTGCCGAAGCCGCTGCGCAAGCGAGGCGGACAGGTTCGGTTCGTCGTCGGCGATGAGGGCGGTCGGCATGTCAGTCGATCGGAGTCAGCAGGGTAGCGGTGACGCCATGCGCGGCGGCGACGTTCGTTTCGACGGTGACACGGCCGCGCTCGCCGTGCAGCGTCCGGATGCGCGCGGCGACGTTGGCGAGCCCGACGCCGCCGTGCAGGCGCGTGTCGCTTTTGCCGAGGCCGACACCCGTATCGATCACGTTGAGTTCGAGCCTGTCGCCCCGCATCCTGCCGCGAATCACGATCACGCCGCCGTCGATGGACGGCTCGATCCCGTGCAGCAGCGCATTCTCGACGAGCGGCTGCAGCAGCAGCGGCGAGAACGGCAACGCGTGCAGATCCGCCGGCACGTCGATCGTATAAGAAAGCCGCTCGCCGAGCCGGATCGATGCGATCTTCAGCAATGCTTCGACGAGTTCGAGTTCTTCTCCGAGCGTCGACGTCGCATCGCGCGTGCGTCGCAGGCTCGCACGCAGGTAGCGGTTCAGGCTGTCGAGCATCGTGGATGCGCGGGCCGGATCGCGCTCGATCAGGCTCTGCACGTTCGCGAGGGTATTGAACAGGAAGTGCGGCTCGATCTGCGCCTGCAGCAGCGCCAGGCGCGCGGCCGTCTCGGCCTGGCGCGCTTCGGCAGCTTCGCGGCGCTCGGTCTCGAGCGTCGCACGCATGCGCATGGACTGCAGGAACAGCGATACGCACACGAACAGGATTGCCGAGATCAGAAACGACGGCCCGTAGTTGTCCCACGTTCCGAGGCGGGCGCGCCCGAACACATGAGGCACGTTCCCGCGGACGATCGCTGCCGAGATCTCGAAACCGATGAGTACGCTGACCGGTGCGATCACGACGGCCTTCAGCGCGAGCCCCGGCTTGCGCGGCAGCAGGCGATCGGCGGCATGGCTGAACAGCAGTGCGCAGAAACCGATCGCGTTGGCGACGACGAGGTAAGGCAACGGCGGTTCGTTGAAATGGAGCGCCCAGAAACCGAGGCCGACAACCGAGTTGAAGCACGCGAACGCGAGCAGCATGGCCGGATCGCGCAGCAGCCGGGGTGGGGCGCCGGTGGGTGGCTGCGGAATCGGCGACGGGTCGGACGTGGCTCGCATGGTGTCGGGTAAGGGTGGGCGCGCGATGCGCTGATGGCCTGACCTTACTGCTGGATGGACCGATCGCGCACGCGTTGCGACGAACGGCGCGCGGCTTCGACGAAGCGCTTCGGCTGCCGACGGTTGGCCGGTTTCCGTCACGAGTGTAGTGGAAGGCGCTGCGGAAGGACACGGGGCGTTGCCGGTCGCGCGTCGAGTGCGAAGCGCCGACGGGTTCAGACGTCGCCGGCTGCGGGATGCGATGGCGCGTCAGCCGTCCCGATTCGCCAAACGATCATCGCCGCGACGCGCAACTCGTCCGCGAATTTCCGCCACCCGTCGCAAGCTGCGCCGCCGGTCGGGATCGGGCAGTACGGTATGGCCGTGTCCACTCCGATCAGGCGATTCCGACCATGTCCACGCTCCTTCACCTGAAGCCTTACGTGTACGTCATGTTCTGCGTGCTGCTCTATGTCGGCATCAAGCGCTGTTTTCCGCGCGAGGTGCCGGCGGCCCGTCCGCTGATCTCGCCCGTCGCGTTCGGGATGCTCGGCATCGTCAGCCTGAACGGACGCTTTCCGCATGCCGGCATCGAAGCGAACGCGATTGCGCTGGCGGCCGTCCTGGGCGGTGCGGCGCTGGGCTGGCTGCACGCGAGCCGGTGGCGGCTCGAGTACCGCCCGGCCGCCTCGGGCCTGCGCGTGCGCCTGCCCGGCGACGCGAGCCTGCTCGTCACGCTGACGCTGACGTTCGTTGCCGAAACCTGCATCCATTACGCGGTCGCCGTGCAAGCGCCGTGGGCCGCGACGAGCGGCTTCGTGGTGCTGTCGTTCGCGGTATGGGGCGTGCTCGTCGGGATGACGCTCGGGCGCGCGGTGAACGTGGTCGTGCGCTGCATGCGCCATGCGAGCGGATCGGCGCGCGGCGGGTTCCCGTATTCGGCCGATCCGCGATGAAGGGGGCGACACGGCCGGCGAGCAGGGAACCGGCGGCCACGCATGTGATGCGGCCCGTCTTCGTCAATTGGATCGGCATCGAATCGAAACGGCATGCGACGCGCGCTGTTTTGCGCCCCGTTTTCCTGTCACGGCCACGTCATGGTGTGCCCATAACGTTGCACGTTCCCGTCGCGGCGGCATCGCCGGATCCGCGACGTGCGCAACCCGCTCGCGACGACGTGCCCGCGTCGCAGGCAGGCCTGCCGGGATCTCGCTCCCGGCGGCGCGACGGTCATGCATCGCGCCATTTCATTCAAAAATACGATCGACGCCGGTTCGAACCGGATCGCGGACGATCAGGAGACAAGGACCATGCTGAGTCCGCATGAATTCTCGATGCTGTTGCGCATTGCGCGTGCGCCGGACAGCGTCGATCAATCGAATCCGGCCTTTGCCGTGCTGGTCGAGAAGCGGCTGGTGGACGACACGCAGGCGCGCATGAACGCCGTGGCGGCGCGTCCGGCGCTGACGCCGATCGGCCAGATGCTGCTGGCGCGCTTCGACGAAGCGGCTTGAGGGGGAGGCGTCACGCGTTCATCGAAATGAACGGCGTGACGCGTTGAAACACCGGGCCGTTTATTGCGCGACCGGCACCGTCACGTCGGCGCCGAACCAGTGCATCGAGATCTTTTTCAGCGAGCCGTCCTTGCGCAGCGAATCGAGCGCGTCGTTGATCGCCTTCTCGAACTTCGGGTTGCCCTTGCGGAACGGGATCGCCATTTCCTGCTTGCCGCCGTTCACGATCGCGCCCGCGCGCAGCGGCAGGTTCGACGTCTTGATCATGTACGGCAGCATCAGGCGATCGTCGAGCGTTGCCTCGATCCGGCCCGCGGCAAGGTCGCGCAGCTTTTCCGGCGCGCCCGGATACGTCTGCACCTCGATGCCCGGCACGGCGCGTGCCATCTGGTCGTAGTTGGTGCCGAGCGTCACGCCGAGCTTCTTGCCCTTGAAGTCGTCGAGCGACTTGAAGTTGCGCGTGTCGTCCTTGCGCTGGATCAGCTGCGCGGCCGAGTACGTGTACGGCTCGCTGAAGTCGAGCGCTTCCTTGCGCTGCGGCGTGATCGTGACCTGGTTGACGATCACGTCGAACTTGCCGGCCTGCAGGCCGGCGATGATGCCGCTCCATTCGGTCGGGACGAACTGCGTCTTCACGCCGAGCTTGCCGGCGACCGCGTTCGCGACGTCGACGTCGAAGCCCTCGAGCTGACCGGACGTGCCGCGCGAGTTGAACGGGGGATAGGTGCCCTCGAGGCCGACGCGCAGCACGCCGGTTTTCTTCACCGAATCGAGCAGGTCGTCCGCGTGCGCGGCGACCGCCGTAAAGCCGAGGGCCGACGCGAGCAGCAGGCCCGACAGCAGGAACTTCGAACGTTTCATCGCAGATCTCCAGGGTTCAGTGTCGTGTGGTGAGCGCCGGGTCTCGGTCGGACCCGGGTGAGGCCGGAATACGGGCACGTAGACACTACTCGCAACCGCGCCGCGCCGGAAGTCGAATTGGCCCTGATTGCAATCGATTTCAGGGGGCACGACGGGGGCACGGGCTGGCTGGCGTGGGTGCAGGCGGCGTGCGGGCGGAACGAATGACGCGTCTGCAATTCCGGTGGGTTTTCAGGGACTGACGTAATTTCTCTGTAAAATCGCGCGAGCGATGTCCAGTGCTCGCGCCATCCGAGGGCGCGTCAAAAGAAAAAAGGCCGTAGCCATGAACATGCAGAACACAATCGCCGCGTTGCGCGGCGGGTTGCTTCAGCAGGACCGGTTGCTGAAGCTCGATACGCCGTTGGGGGGCGACGTCCTGACCGTGCAGCGGGCAGTCGGCCACTCGCGCATCGGGCGCGCGTACGAGTTTACGCTCGACGTACTGTCGACCGAAGGCGATCTGGAGCTTAAAAAACTGATCGCGCAGCCTGTCACGCTGTGGATCGAGCAAGGCAACCGCAGCTATCGGCCGATCAACGGATACGTGCATACCGCGCGCCGGCTGGGCGCCGACGGCGGACTGACGACCTATCAGCTCACGTTCGCCGATTTCACCCATTTCCTGAAGTTCCGTCGCGACCAGCGGCTCTGGAACGACACGACCGTCGACCAGATCATCAGCGACGTGCTGAACCATCATCCGCAGGCCAAGGGCCATTTCCGCTTCGCGCTGTCGAAGCCGCTGCCGAATCGCTCGTATACGCGCCAGCACGATACCGACTGGCATTTCGTGCATCGCCTGATGGAGGACGAGGGACTCTACTGCGCGTGGCAGCAGGCCGACGACGGCAAGTCGCACACGCTCGTGATTACCGACAACCTGCAGGCGTTTGCGCCGCTGTCACCGGAAACGGTGAGCTTCTATCGCGGCGGTGCGGCAAGCGGGGCCGACGCGTTCACGCAATGGTCGGGCACGCGCACGCTGCAGAGCGTCACGCGATCGACGCGCACGTTCGATTACAAGAATCCTGCGCAGCCGTCGAATCCGAAAGGGACGTCGCTGCCGACGATGGCCGGCCAGGGTGAACTGCCCGACCAGCTCGAGGTGTACGAATACACGGGCGCTTATACGTATCTGGACCAGACGCGCGGCGACCATCTGACGAAGGTCAAGATGGAGGAGTGGGAGTCGCAGGCGAAGCGCTTCCATGGCGCGGGCGGCGTGCGCGCGATCGATGCGGGCCGGCGCTTCACGCTGGCAGAACATCCCGAGCACGATCGCGATTCCGCCGGTCAGCGCGAATTCGCCGCGATCGAGGTCGCGTGGTGGATCGAGAACAACCTGCCCGTTGCGAGCGACAGCGCGGATTTTCCGTACAGCCTGCGCGAGGCATTGGCAGGCGCACAGGAACGCTACGGTGCCAGTCCCGCGTTTCGCGTGCCGCACGACGACGGATCGACCGGCTTCTATCTCGTCGAGGTCGAGGCGCAGCGCGTGAGCGTGCCGTACCGCAGCCCGTTCGAGCACAAAAAACCGGAGATGCATCTCGAGACGGCGATCGTCGTCGGGCCGCAGGGCGAGGAGGTCCATACCGACTCGCTGAACCGGATCCGCGTGCAGTTCGTGTGGGACCGGATGAATCCGGGCGACGAGAACGCATCCTGCTGGGTGCGCGTCGTGCAATCGGATACGGGCGGCGGCTACGGCGGCGTGCACGTGCCGCGCATCGGCGAGGAAGTGCTGATCGACTACGTCGGCGGCGACTGCGACCGGCCGCTGGCCGTCGGGCGCGTGTACAACGGCGCGAACCAGCCGCAGTGGCATAGCGACGGGATCCTGTCCGGCTACCGGTCGAAGGAGTATTCGGGCGGCGGGTACAACCAGCTCGTGATGGACGACGCGACCGGCCAGAACCGCGTGCAACTGATGAGCAGCAGCGCGAACAGCCTGCTGCATCTGGGCTACATCATCGACCACAGCGCGAATTCGCGCGGGGCGTATCTGGGCAGCGGGTTCGACCTGCGATCGGATGCGTACGGCGCGGTGCGCGCGAGCCAGGGCCTGTACGTGACGACGCACCCGAAGGCGGCGAACAGCCAGCCGCTCGACGTGAAGGAAGCGCAGCAGCAGCTCGTGACGGGCGAGAGCCTGGTCGAGGCGATGTCGGGCGTGAGCGAGCAGCATCAGGCGGAAAGCCTGAAGGACGCGCACGACACGATGCGCGCGTTCACCGACGCGACGCAGGACAGCGCATCGGGCAGCGCGTCGGGCGGGCGCACGGCAGGTGGCGGCACCGGTAGCGCAAATGCGTTCAAGGAACCGGTGATGCTGTTCGGCAGCCCGTCGGGAATCGGGATGTCGACGCAGCAGTCGGTGCACGTGGTCGCGAACGATCATGTGAACGTGGCGAGCGGGCAAAGCGTGCACGTGGCCGCGGGCAAATCGCTGATCGGGAGCATTGGGCAGAAGCTGAGCCTGTTCGTGCAGAACGCGGGGATGAAGCTGTTTGCCGGCAAGGGCAAGGTCGAGATCCAGGCGCAGTCGGACAACATCGAGGTGACCGCGCAGAAGGCGGTGAAGGTGGTGTCGGCGACGGATCGGATCGAGATCGCGGCCGATCAGGGGATCCTGCTGACGAGCGGCGGCGGGTATATCCGCATTCAAGGCGGGAACATCGAGATTCATACGCCGGGCGCGGTCGATGTGAAGGGTGCGTCGCATACGTTCGCGGGGCCGGCGAGCATGGGGTATCCGTTGCCGAGCCCGCGGCCGGATCAGCCGGGGCAGCTGGAGTTGTTTCACAAGTACGTGAACGGCGAGGCCGTGAAGGGCGGGCTGTTCACGGTGAAAGACGTGAACGGCGCCGTGCTGAAGAAGGGGGCGCTCGACAACAGCGGCTATACGGCCGTGAGCGGTTTGCCGCCGGGCGCGGTGCGTGTCGAGTTCGGGAAGGATCCGCGCGAGTCGGATCAACCGGCGAATTATTTCAAGCAGGTGCAGTGGCCAGTCGAGTCCGTTGAGGCGTCGCCGCAGGCGGCGCAGGCTGCTGCGTCGGAGCAGCTTGCGAGCCAGTTGAAGGGAATGGCGCCTGCGGCTGCGACGGCTGCGATGGGACTTGCGAGCGGAGGTGGGGCCGGTGCTGCGTTGGGCGGACTGGCGAGCTCCGCGTTGCCGGCTGCGGCGGGTGCATTAGGTGGCGCAGGCGCAGTGTCCGCGTTACAGACGGCTTCGAGCCTCGGCAGCGCTGCGAAGCAGGTCGCCGGGATGGTACAGGCTGCACGGCAGGGTGGCCTTGCCGCACTGGCTGCGCCGGCCGCGAACGCGGCATCCGGGATGCTGCAGGGGGCGCTGCCCGGCGTCGCCGGCAAGGGCGCTACGACGGTGGTATCCGCTGCGGGGGCAACCGGCATGAAGCTGCCGACGAGCGGATTCGGTGGACCGCTGAAATCCTGAGCGAGCGGTGCATCAGCCGTCTGGAACAACAAATCGAGACTTGAACCAAAAACGACATGGCACAACAACTTCCACCGGGCGCCGAGAAGGAACAGGCCGTTTCCTGGCTCAGCGATATTTCGCCGAAAGATGTGGCGGCGGGGGGCGACCGTTTCAATAAGTGGTTGCTCAAGATCAGCGGCAATCACGTTTCGTTCGAGGATCTCAAAACGTTCGCGAGCGCGGTGCCGATCATCGGCAACCTGATGGCGTTTTACGACGCGGTTTGCGACATCGTGATGATCGTCGAGAAGCGCCACGCCAATCTGCTCGACTACCTTGGGCTCGCAATCAACCTGATCGGGGTCATTCCGGTTCCGCCGCCGCTGGCATCGTTTCGCCTGTCGGCGCGCCCGCTTCTGGCGCTCGTGCGCAATCAATTGCTGATTTCACGAGGCAATCTCGGGGCAGCGCTCATCTCGGTGCTTGTAACGCACGTCAACGCCGCTGCCGCGACCGAAATCGAAAACTTCCTGAAGACCCTGCAGGACGTTCTTGTTGAGCTGCTGAACGACTGCGCACACAAGGCGCAGGAATTGATGGTCGGTATTGCGACCGGACTGGAGCTCGCCCTCAAAGGGCAAATTTTCGACAGTAGCGCGAACGTGCGGCGTACCGCGCAGATCGCTCGGAAGATGGACAAGCGCTCCTGGTACAACCCGATGCTGGTGGTTGACGCGATCGAGTACGGGTACGAAGGTTCGATCGCGTTGGGGAAGGAAGCCGGAAACGCGACGGCCGGGACTGCTGCGAAGCTTGCTCCGGATTCGTGGCTGCAACCGTTCCGCGATATCGTTGCGTTCCTGAAGACCGAGGCGCCGAAAGTCGCGAAGGCGATCCGCGATCTGAACGGCAGCGAAGAAGGCAAGATGCTGTGGCTGATCGCGCAAGTGATCGAGGCCGTGGCAAGGGTGCGCGCACGCGGCAAGCTTCATGAAAAGACCGCCGACGTGCCGCCCGGCGGCAAGGGGCGCGCGCAGCATGATCGTCCTCAGGAGCCGGCAGGTGCGACCGGACAGCAGGCGCATGCGGAAGGTGCTGGCCAGAGTCCTTGTAAAGGTTGTGGGGTTGGTGCGTCGACCGGGTCGATCGATTTTGCTTTCGGCGACGAGACTTTCACTCACGCGGACTTTGAACTGCCCGGCGCGCTGCCGCTCGTCTGGGCGCGCACTTATCGGTCGCGCCTCTCCGCATACGACAACGGGGAACTTGGCGCGCGGTGGCTCACGCCCTATACGACGCGCATCGATGTCGAAGGCGATACATGGTTCTTTCGCGACGCCAGCGGGCGCAGCATCGAATATCGAGCGCTTGCAGTCGGAGGGGTGTATGACGACCTCGCGGAGAACCTGACGCTGACACGCCTGGACGAGACGTGGGTCACGATTGCATACGGTCACGACCAGCTTCACGCGTATGAACGGCGCGGTAATGCGTTCCGGCTGGCGATGCAGAAGGACCGTGCGGGCAATACGATCACGCTCGATTACGACGCGCTCGACCGCGTGGCACGCTTGATCGATGCGAGTGGCAACGTGCTGTCGTTCGAGCACGACAAGCAAGGCCGGGTCGTGCTGATCGAGCAGGTGCTCGAGGACGGAGCGCGCCGTACGCTTGCGAATTACGCCTATGACGAAGCGGGCGATCTCGTGCGCGCAACCGACCGGTACGGCAACGCGTGGAGCTATCAGTACCGCCGCCATCTCGTGACGCGTTATACCGATCGCACCGGCCGCGGGATGACGCTTGAATGGGACGGCGCGGACGCTGAAGACAACGCGAACGCGAAATGCGTGCGCGAGTACGCGGACGACGGCAGCCTCGATATCCGCCTTGCATGGCATCCGAACATTCGGCTGACCTACGTGACCGATGTGCTCGGTCAGATGTCGCGCTATTACTTCAATATCAAGGGGTACGTTTATCGAATCGCCTATCCGGACGGAAGCGAGGAATGGTTCCGGCGCGACGAGCACGACAATCTGACGCTGCACATTCTGCAAGACGGCAGCATCGAGCAGATGCGTTATGACGCGCATGGCAACCGGACATGGCACGAGCGCGCGGACGGCAGCATTGTCGAGATGGCGTACGACGACAAGGATCAGATGATCCGGCTTGTCGATCCGAACGGTCATGTCTGGCAGCGCAAGTACGATGATGCCGGCAACCTCGTCGAGGAAATCGATCCGCTCGAGCATGCGACGAAGTATGCCTACAACGACAAAGGGTTGCCTACGCAGATCACCGATGCGAAGGGCGGCTCGAAGGCACTCGAATACAACATCGCCGGGCAATTGACGAACTACACGGACTGCTCCGGAAAGAAGACGGAGTGGCGGTACGACGATATCGGCCGCGTGATCGAGACAAAGGACGCGTCCGGTGGCGTGGTTGCCTACGGTTATGGCCCGAACGGCCAATTGACGGAGACGCGTTCGCCGGCCGGTGTCGAGCACGTGCAATACGACGCAGAAGGCCGGTTGTTGCGGCATACGGATCAACTCAATCGATCGACCCGATACGGCTACGATGCCGTGGGTCGTATTGCGAGCCGCGCGGATGCGCTCGGGCAGACGATTGCGTATCGTTACGACCGTCTTGGCCGCTTGACCGCGCTGACCGATGCGAACCTTGCGACGTACCAGTTCCACTACGATCCGGCGGGGCGGTTGATCGAGGAAATCGGTTTTGATCGCAAGTCGACGCGTTATCAATACGACCCGGACAGCGGCAGCCTTGTTTCGGTTGATGAAGCGGGTTGCGTGACGTCGATCGACGTCGACGCAAATGGCCGCCTGATGAAGCGTGTCGCGGGGGAAAGCGAGGAACGGTTTGCGTACGACCGGAGCGGCAGGCTGATCGACGCGGTGAACCGGTACAGCCGCGTGCAGTTCTTCTTCGATCCGGTCGGCAATCTCGTGCGCGAACATCACGCCTACGATTTGTTCGGCGAGCGGCGTAGCTATGTGTGGCATCACGAATACGACGAGCTCGGCAACCGGCGACGTACCGTGCGGCCGGATGGCCATGCGGTTGATTGGCTGATGTATGGTTCGGGATATGTGCACGGGATGCTGCTCGATGGCGAGGAGCGTGTGCAATTCGAGCGCGATGACCTTCATCGCGAGACGGTGCGCGTGCTGTCGAGCAAGGTCGGGCAGCGCACGCACTACGATCCGGCAGGACGTGTGCTGCAACAGACGATTCAGCGGTCGACGTCGCCTGCGCCGCTTGCCGAGCGGCGGTATCGCTATGACGCGGCGGGGCAGTTATCGCGAATCGAGGATAGCCGCAAGGGCGGGACCGATTACCGCTATGACCCGGTCGGGCGACTGATCGAGGCGATCAGTCCGGTCGCGAAGGAGCGGTTTGCATTCGACCCGGCGAGCAACATCATCGATCCGGTGCGGCCGACCGAAGCGCCGGCCTCCCGTCCGAGCCCGGTGAGACCGGAAAGCACGTTACCGCCCGAGGTACCGAAGGTGCTGGGCAACCTGCTGAAGGCGTACGCGGGGATGCACTTCGAGTACGACACGCGCGGGAATCTGGTGCGCAAGCGTACGCCGGTGGGGGAGCAGGAATACGAGTGGGACGAATTCAATCGCTTGCAGTCGGCGCGGGTCGCGGAGGCGTCGCGGCAGAGTCAGTCACGGTATTTCTATGACGCGTTCGGCCGCCGGATCGCTAAGGAGGTGAATGGCGATCGGACGGTGTTCGGATGGGATGGTGACGCGCTGGCGTATGAGAGCGATGGCGAGCGTGGCACGCACTATTTGTACGAGCCGGGAACGTTTGTGCCGCTGGCGCAGTATGTGGCCGAGCCGGTGGAAGGAATTGCTACGCCCGAATGGAAGAGTACCGACCGCTATGTGCCGGAGGATGATCCGCTGCAGAAGGCGCCAGAGCGGCGGGGTGGCGCGGTGCTGTTCTATTACCACTGCGATCAGATTGGGACGCCGCAGTTGCTGACGGATGACGACGGCGATGTCGTATGGGAAGCGTCGTATAAGGCTTGGGGTGAAGCGCGGGAGGTGATTGCACGAGCATCAAAGGCGGTGGGGATCGTAGCGAAGAATCAGCTGCGGTTTCAGGGGCAACAAGGCGATGACGAGACTGGACTGCACTACAACCGGCATCGGTACTATGATCCGAGTAGCGGCCGCTTTATTAGCAAGGATCCGATCAGTCTCGGGGGCGGCATCAACGTCTATCAATACGCGCCCAACCCTGTTGAGTGGATCGATCCACTGGGCTTGAGTCGCTTCAAGAAAGGGAGCTGGGGGCCGTGTAAGAAAGGTACAGGTCTCACGTATACCGTTTTTCAGCAAGATATTGATTGGGATATGGAGCATCGAGGGAAGACCAATTTGCAGCGAGCAATGGAAGGTGGCGCGCCATTTATGATGAAAAATGGCGTGCCTCAGCAGATTCAGTTGCACCATTCTCGTCAACAATCCACTGGCCCCTTGTTCGAAGTAACAACGAGCACACACAGGGCTGCCAGTGGCGCAGGTCGCGAGGCATTGCATCCATATGGAAATCAAAAGAATCCTGATTTCCCCGTTGATCGCGATGCCTTCGACATTGATCGAAAGCAATACTGGCAAGATCGCGCGGCAGGGGCGAACGCGTTAAAAAATGGAGGGTGCAATCTGTGATTCCATCAACAGTTGATCAGTACCTGGCTGGATCCACAGGCGACATCGCTAGGGATGATCCGAAAACAGCCATGAGGGCACTTCAGGATCTGGGCGTTGCCTCAGATACTGATTTCGGGCAGTTCTACCTCAAGTATCAGGGGGGGTTTATAAGTCCGCGGCCTGTTGCTGAGTTGCTTGATATCGAGGGTCCGTCCATCCCGGCGATTCCGGACCAAACGGAGTATGTTAGGGATCGCTACGGTATTCCGGAACAATATCTGGCTTTAACGTCGGATGAAAGCGAGGGGATGTACCTGTACGGCAATGATGATGGCGCGGTCTACGATCTCGATATTTCTGATCTAAATGATTTTATAAATGGAAATATTTCGGCGCGCTGGGCTACATTTAATGATTTCTTGATTTGGTATTTTGATTCATCGGTATAGGGCAAAAAGGACTGCGCGAGCGGCTCTTGGTGTTATTGGTGGTTGGGGCTGAGATTGTCGCCGCAGGACCAGTCTCATCGGACAAGACAAAGGCAGAGCGGCAGCCTTGTTTCGGTTGATGAAGCGGGTTGCGTGACGTCGATCGACGTCGACGCAAATGGCCGCCTGATGAAGCGTGTCGCGGGGGAAAGCGAGGAACGGTTTGCGTACGACCGGAGCGGCAGGCTGATCGACGCGGTGAACCGGTACAGCCGCGTGCAGTTCTTCTTCGATCCGGTCGGCAATCTCGTGCGCGAACATCACGCCTACGATTTGTTCGGCGAGCGGCGTAGCTATGTGTGGCATCACGAATACGACGAGCTCGGCAACCGGCGACGTACCGTGCGGCCGGATGGCCATGCGGTTGATTGGCTGATGTATGGCTCGGGATATGTGCACGGGATGCTGCTCGATGGCGAGGAGCGTGTGCAATTCGAGCGCGATGACCTTCATCGCGAGACAGTGCGGGTGCTGTCGAGCAAGGTCGGGCAGCGCACGCACTACGATCCGGCAGGACGTGTGCTGCAACAGACGATTCAGCGGTCGACGTCGCCTGCGCCGCTTGCTGAGCGGCGGTATCGCTATGACGCGGTAGGGCAGTTATCGCGAATCGAGGATAGCCGCAAGGGCGGGATCGATTACCGCTATGACCCGGTCGGGCGACTGATCGAGGCGATCAGTCCGGTCGCGAAGGAGCGGTTTGCATTCGACCCGGCGAGCAACATCATCGATCCGGTGCGGCCGACCGAAGCGCCGGCCT
>NZ_CADFEI010000022.1 GCF_902833225.1 Burkholderia sp. BCC1644 | reverse complement strand
ACGTGATAGACGTCGAGCACCTGCCGGATGTAGTCGTTCTTCAGCACGATCTTCTTGTGCGAAATCAGCAGCGCATCGCCTGCGCGGCGCAACGTGACGAACATCGTGCCGAAGAAGTGATCGGTCACGCGGTAACGGTGGTTCAGCGTGTGAAAGTTGTAGCGCACGTCCACTTCGTCATCGCGCTCGGCCAGCACCTCGACGTTCGTCACGTTGTGGCTGGTGCGCGGCTCGGGCGTCGACGCGCCGCTGCGCTCGGTCTTGATCCGGAACACGCGATCCTCGAGGCCGCCGCGGTCCGGGTAGTACATCAGCGAGATCTGGCTCTGGTGATCGTCGGTCGGCCGGTCGTCGTCGTCCCACGCGGGCATCCAGTAGGTGACGTCTTCCGCATAGCAGGTCAGCCACTCGTCCCACTGGCGATCGTCGAGCAGGCGCGCTTCGCGATACAGCGCCGTGCAAATGGTCCGGTAATCGAAGCTCATGCCGCCACCTCCCCGCGTTCCTTCTTCAGCGCATCGCGCATCACATGCACCCAGTGTTCGTGCTGGCACACGAACAGCCCTTCGTCCTCGCTGCGCTCGCCCGAGATGCGCGGGTTCAGCCCCATCTTCTTCGCGTTGTCGTCCGGCCCGTCGACCCACAGCGGCGCGCCGCGCGACAGGTCGTTCCACATCGCCGTGATGCCCGCATAACCGGCCTGGCACGCGCGGAACTCCTCGAGGTCGTCGGCGGTGCCCATGCCCGTCACGTTGAAGAAATCCTCGTACTGGCGGATGCGGACCGTGCGGTCGGCTTCGCTCTCGCCCTTCGGCGCGAAGCAGAAGATCGTGACTTCGGTCTTGTCGACGCCGAGCGGCCGCACCACGCGAATCTGCGTGCTGAACTGGTCCATCAGGAACACGTTCGGGTACACGCACAGGTTGCGCGTCTGGTTCACGATGAAATCGGCCTGCACGTCGCCGACGCGCGCGCGGATCTCGTCACGATGCTGATACACCGGCCGCACTTCCGGGTTCATCGTCTGCGTCCACAGCAGGATGTGGCCGTTGTCGAACCCGTACACGCCCGCGACCGACTTGCTCCAGCTGTTCGCGTCGACGGCCTTGGTGCCGTCTTCCTTGCGGCGGCCCATCGTCGCCGCGTAGTTCCAGTGCACGGTGCTGACGTGGTAGCCGTCGCAGCCGTTTTCCATCTGCATCTTCCAGTTGCCTTCGTAGATGTAGGACGAGTTGCCGCGCAGCACTTCGAGCCCGTTCGGCGCCTGGTCGACGATCTGGTCGATGATCACGCGCGCTTCGCCGAGATAGTCCTCGAGCGGCAGCACGTCAGCGCTGAGGCTGCCGAACAGGAAGCCGCGATAGTTCTCGAAGCGCGCGACCTTCTTCAGGTCGTGCGAGCCATGCGTGTTGAACTGCACCGGATACTCGGTGGTCTTCTCGTCCTTCACCTTCAGCAGCTTGCCGGTGTTCGAGAAGGTCCAGCCGTGGAACGGGCACGTGAAGCTGCCCTTGTTGCCGTGCTTGCGCCGGCACAGCATCGCGCCCTTGTGCGCGCAGGCATTGATGACCGCGTGCAGCTCGCCGGTCTTGTCGCGCGTGATCACGATCGGCTGGCGGCCGATCCACGTCGTGTAGTAGTCGTTGTTGGCCGGAATCTGGCTTTCGTGCGCCAGGTACACCCAGTTGCTCTCGAAGATGTGCTTCATCTCGAGCTCGTACAGCTCCTCGTTCGTGAAGATGTCGCGGCGGCAGCGGAATACGCCGGCCTCCTTGTCATCCTGCACGGCGGTGGCGAGCAGGTGATCCAGTTCGTTGGCTTGGTCGATCGTGGCGGACATGTTGGCTCCTCCCATGCGCGTGCCGCGTCCTGCAAGCACGCTCGCATCGGTTTCGGTTGAATCTCGCGGGAACCCGGCCGGCGGCGGCGCATGCGCGCCGCGCCGTCAGGCGGTTACGCCGTCGCGGCTGCGCGCGGGCGGTGGACGATCTGGTTGTCCTTGCCCTGCACCAGCGGCGTCAGCACGAAGTTGAACTCGATGTCCTGGTACGCATCGGCCTTCATGCCGAGCGCCGCGCCGCCGGTCTTCCCGACCACGGGCGGGATCAGCTCCTCGCGCGTCGCATACGCGAAGTCATCCCAGATCAGCGGATCGCCATCGATGTTGAACTGCGTCGTCAGCTTGCGGTGATCGTTGCTGTCGACGAAGAAGTGCACGTGCGCGGGGCGGTTGCCGTGGCGGCCGAGGCCGTTCAGCAGTTGCTGCGTCGCGCCCTGCGGCGGGCAGCCATAGCCGACCGGCATCAGCGTGCGGAATTCGTACTTGCCGTCGGCACCCGTCTTCACCGCGCCGCGCAGGTTGAAGTCGGTCTGCGCGCCGGTCGGGTCGAAGTGCGAATAGAAGCCCTTCGAGTTCGCGTGCCAGCATTCGACCAGTGCGCCCGCGACCGGCTTGCCGTCGAGGCCCGTGACCGTACCGTGGATCACGAGCGGGCCCGCGCCTTCGTCCGCGTCGAGGTCGATCTTCGACACGCCGTCGCGCACCGGCGCGCCGGCCACATACAGCGGCCCTTCGATCGTGCGCGGCGTGCCGCCGTCGAGGCCGACCGCCTTGTCCGCGGCATCCATCCGGATGTCGAGATATTTCTCGAGGCCGAGGCCCGCCGCGAGCAGCGCTGCTTCGCCATCCTGACCGAGCTTGTTCAGATAGTTGACGCCGGCCCACACTTCGTCGGGCGTGATGTCGAGATCGTCGATCGCCTTGAACAGGTCGCCGAGCAGGCGCAGCACGACCTGCTGCGTACGCGCGTTGCCGCCCTTCGTGCTGTCCGCGCCCGCGTTCGACGCGGCCTTCAGCAGATCCTGCACTTCCCGGGTTTCGAAAACTTTGACGCTCATGATGGTGTCTCCACGTGTATTTGGGGGGATGACGGCTGTGCCTGACTCGGGCTACCGCGCGACTCTCGTGAGTCCGTCGCGGGTGAAACGCCTGACTTTGTCTTCGTCGAGCTCGATGCCGAGACCGGGGCCGTCCGGCACGGTCAGTTCGAAGTCGCTGTAGTCCAGCGGCTGCGTCAGGATCTCTTCGGTGATCAGCAGCGGCCCGAACAGTTCGGTGCCCCACTGCAGGTTCGCGAAGCTCGCGAACAGGTGCGCGGATGCAACCGTGCTGAACGCGCCTTCGAGCATCGTGCCGCCGTACAGCTCGATGCCGGCGGCATCCGCGATCGCGGCCACGCGCTGCGCGGCGAACAGGCCGCCGCTCTGTTCGATCTTGATCGCGAACACGTCCGCGCCGTGATGCTTCGCGATCTCGAATGCGCTGTCGGGGCCCTGCAGGATTTCATCGGCCATCAGCGCGACCGGGAAGCGGCGCATCAGGCGCGCCAGCGCCGCGGCCGAGGCCACCGGCTGCTCGACCAGCTCGCAGCCGGCATCGGCCAGCGCCGGAATCGCGCGCGCGGCCTGCGTTTCGCTCCACGCCATGTTCACGTCGACGCGCACCGACGCGCGGTCGCCGACGGCCTTCTTGATTTCGGCCACGTGGCGGATATCCGTCTCCGGCGACTTCGCGCCGATCTTCAGCTTGAAGACGTTGTGGCGGCGCAGGTCGAGCATCCGCTCGGCTTCGGCGATGTCGGTAGCCGTATCGCCCGACGCGAGCGTCCACGCGACCGGCAGGCGATCGCGCCGGCGGCCGCCGAGCAATTCGCTGACCGGCACGCCGAGCCGCTTGCCGTGCGCGTCGAGCAGCGCGGTTTCGAGCGCGCTCTTCGCGAAGTGATTGACCTTCGCGAGCTTGCCGAGGAACGCCATCAGCGTCTGGATGCGCGTCGCGTCACGGCCGACGAGCGCCGGTGCGAGGTATGCGTCGATCGCCAGCTTCATCGCTTCGGGGCTTTCCGGGCCGTAGGCCATGCCGGCGATCGTCGTGCCTTCGCCGAGACCCGTCACGCCGTCGCTGCAGAACACCTTCACGAGCATCAGCGTCTGGCCGTGCATCGTGGCCACCGACAGCTTGTGCGGGCGGATCGTCGGCAGATCGACGAGGCGGGTTTCAATGCGTTCGATGGTGACGGAGGACATGGGGCACGCTGCTTGGGGGGTGTTCATGGAACGGATTTATACGCCCCGGCCAAAACCACCGTCCAATACTTTTGGGTGGGATTTTTGATACCTGGTAGGTATTGAAATCAGGCTCATCACGCGAAATACTGCGGTGCGCCATACCTGTTTTGGCTAGGTATGCGGGCGGAGAGGCTTGATGGGGCGCGGTCCTGCGGGTTCGGGGGATCGTTTGGGTGGGGGCGCACAGCGGCCGCTTGTGGCAGCGGGAAAACCGGCTGAAACCGACGGCCTGCCGAGTCGATCAGGGTTTTCCTGATGGGGGAAATGTTGGGGTTGGCTGTCCGGCGTTCAGGTTCGGCGTCGGTTTCCGCGAACGATCGGAAGGAATTGGGTGGGTGGATATCGACGTTCGGTGTCGATGTCCGTTGTTCGTCAGAAGCTGATGGGCGCTATCGGCCAGGAGCGGTCGTTGTGCGTCCACGTGCCCGGAAAATTCGAGCGGCCGCTTCGCTCTTGGCAGGAGACCGTTGGAGTTCCGTTCGCTGTCCCACCTGTGCTGCACCAGCGTGGCGCAACGTCCTTGCTTTGCATGCTTCAGAAGCGGTTGTTAGTTGATGTTAATGGCAGCAGGCCTCCATCGTCGCAGTGCTGTGTCTTAGAATCAGAGCTTGGCAGACTGATTTCTTCGAAGTCTCTCTGCTGTGGATCCTATCCGACTTCAAGAACACTCTGGTAATTTTGCGTAATTTGAAATGATAGATTCATTTTCGGGGAAAAAATGACCTTTGCTGACGCTGATAAGCAAATAAATCTTCACGATGCCATTGAGGAGGCCATAGGCTCTGCAACCAAAGGACTAGGTAGAGTCAACGTCGTGACAGTTGGAAAAACCGGTGTAGGAAAGAGTACGTTGATCAACACGATTTTTCGTGGCGAGTTCGCGAAGACCGGTTCTGGTAAGCCCGTCACACAGAAGATTGTCGAGATCACGAAGCCTGGCCACCCACTCACCATTATCGATACGAAAGGGTTGGAGGTGGCCGATTACGCGAGGACCAGAGACGAACTCGGCACCCTGATACAAGAGAGATCTTCGTCCGAGGACCAAAACAGGCATATTCATGTTGCATGGCTCTGTATTCAGGAAGGTAGCGACCGTGTAGAAGACGCAGAAGTCGAGTTATGCAACATGCTAGCTACTGCGGAAATTCCAGTGATCGTGGTGCTCACGAAATCGCGAAAAAACGAAAAGTTCCTCAACGAGGTGAGGAACCTCATGTCTCGCGCTTCGAGTATTGTGTCCGTCCGAGCTCTATCCGAGCGAATTGAAGAACTCGACGCCACGCTGCCGCCGACTGGGTTGGATGCTTTGATCGACGCAACGTCGCGACTGATACCGGAGGCACAGCGGCGCGCCTACGCGAACGCACTGTCGACGCGGAACCGGAGGGCTCTCGAGGTAAAAAAGTGCCAAGCTGAGAACGAAGTGAACGTTGCCGCAGGTCTGGCGGCGAGTGCGGCAGCAACACCCATTCCGTTCTCAGATGCAGTTGTGCTTGTTCCCATCCAGGTCACAATGATTGCCAAAGTTGGAGTGACGTTCGGAATGGAGTTCAGCGCGACAACGTTGACCACACTTGTCACCTCGGTGTTGGGGGCGTCCGCAGCGACTTTGATAGGGCGTACAGTCGTTTCTGGCCTCCTAAAGATGATTCCAGGAGCGGGTTCCGTTGTCGGCGGCGCAGTTGCTGCTACGACGGCAGGCGTACTTACCAAAACCCTGGGCAACGCCTACGTCGCTGTTTTGTTCGAATTTTGCTCGGCTCATCCTGGCGAAGATATCGACATTGCGATGATCACAAAGGCACTGAAGGAAAGAGTCAATATTTGAAGTAGCCATCGGGGTGAGCGATAAATCATAGCTCGTTCGCCCCGGTGGTTCATGACGCGCCGACCAGCGCGATTGCTCAGATGTCCGTTGTACCGTGAAAGCGGCCTTCGAGGCTGAGACTGCGCCTATGGCTGGAACGGGTCGGTAATGCCGCTCCGACGAAGCGTGAGCACAGGCATCTTGCCGCAGCTTTACGCGCTAAGCCTTCAGACTTAGCGCACGCCGCACCACCCCAGCAATAACCTGCCGTGTTCACCAAACGACGTGCGGCCCCCCCACAACGACTGTTCAGTTTCCGCACACAAAATCGCAGACGCCCCCCACCCCACACGCCCTCCGCCGGTGGGAAGAAACCCGGATAGCCCCGCTTCGCCGCGCCCGCCTACCCTCGCGCGCATGCCGATCGACACCCACGCAAGAACCCCGATCCGGCCGATCCGAATTCCTCAGGAGCGTACATGGATAGCAGCATCAAAACCGCACTGTTCGACACCGACATCTGGCGCGGCAAAACCTTCAACGGACGCTGGCACGCAAGCGCGCACGCGGCCGACGTGATCGAACCCGCGACCGGCAACACGCTCGGCCGCATCGGCGTCGCCGACGGCGCGGCCATCGCCGAAGCCGCCGCCGCCGCACATCGCGCACAGCCCGCATGGTTCGCGCTGCCCTACGACGAGCGCGCGGCGGTGCTGCGTCGCGCGGCAGCCGTCGCCGAAGTGCATTTCGACGCGATCGTCGACTGGCTCGTGCGCGAAAGCGGCTCGACGCGCGCGAAAGCGTCGTTCGAAACCGCGATTACGATCAAGGCCCTGCACGAAGCAGCCGGGCTGCCGGCGCGCGCGGCCGGCGAAGTGCTGCCGTCCGCGGCCGGCCGGCTGTCGCTCGCACGCCGCCGCCCGCGCGGCGTGGTCGGCGTGATCTCGCCGTTCAACTTCCCGCTGTATCTCGCGATACGCGCGGTCGCGCCGGCGCTCGCGCTCGGCAACGCAGTCGTGCTGAAACCCGATCCGCGCACCGCCGTGTGCGGCGGCGTCGCGATCGCGCGCGTGTTCGAGCTTGCCGGCTTGCCCGAAGGCGTGCTGCACGTGCTGCCCGGCGACGGCGCGGCCGGCGCGGCGCTGGTCGCCGATCCGCACGTCGCGATGATCCAGTTCACCGGCTCCACCGCGGCCGGGCGCAAGGTCGGCGCAGCGGCGGGCCACCATCTGAAAAAGGTGTCGCTCGAACTCGGCGGCAAGAATTCGCTGATCGTGCTCGACGATGCCGACCTCGAGCGCGCCGTTGCCAACACCGCATGGGGCGCGTATCTGCATCAAGGCCAGATCTGCATGGCGACCGGCCGCGTGCTCGTGCAACGCGCCATTCACGACCGCTTCGTCGCGAAGCTCGTCGAGAAGGCGCAAAGCCTGCGCGTCGGCGACCCGGCCACCGGCGACGTCGGCCTCGGCCCGCTGATCGACGCCGCACAACGCGACCATGCGGCGAGCGTGGTCGATGCGGCCCGACGCGCGGGCGCCCGCGTCGAGACGGGCGGCGGCCATCGCGGCCTGTTTTTCGAGCCGACCGTGCTGAGCGGCGTCGCGCCGGGCAATCCGGCGTTCGACGAGGAAATCTTCGGGCCGGTCGCTATCGTCGTGCCGTTCGATACCGACGAAGACGCGATCGCGCTCGCGAACCGGACCGAATACGGGCTGTCGATGGCGATCCTGTCCGCTGACGTCGGCCGCGCGCTGAGGATCGGCGAGCGCTTGAACACGGGGCTGCTGCACATCAACGACCAGACGGTCAACGACGAGGTGATCAACCCGTTCGGCGGCGTCGGCGCCTCGGGCAATGGCTCGAGCATCGGCGGCGCGGCAAACTGGGAGGAATTCACACAGTGGCAGTGGCTGACGATCAAGGGCGACGCGCCGCTGTATCCGATTTGACGAGGAGACCGACCATGTACACCGAAAACGATACACGCGCCGTCACCGCGGCCGTCGCGCGCGCCGCCGGCGCGCCCTTCTCGATCGAAACGGCACGAATCCGCGCGCCGCGCGGCGACGAGGTGCTGGTGCGCGTCGTCGCGACCGGCTTGTGCCATACCGACCTGATCGTGCGCGACCAGTACTACCCGGTACCGCTACCGGCCGTGCTCGGTCACGAAGGCGCCGGCGTGGTGGAGGCGGTCGGCCCGAATGTGAAGACGCTCGCCGCCGGCGACCACGTCGTGCTGACCTACGGCGCGTGCGGCCACTGCGCATCGTGCGCCGGCGGTCACGGCGCGTATTGCCGGCAGTTCTTCGCGCTGAACTTCGGCGGCGCCGACGTCGACGGGCAGACGGCCATCCGCGACGCGGCCGGACAACCACTGCACGATCATTTCTTCGCGCAGTCGTCGTTCGCGAGCTACGCGCTCGCACGCGAGAACAACGCAATCAAGGTGCCGAAGGAAGCGCCGCTCGAACTGCTCGGCCCGCTCGGCTGCGGGATCCAGACCGGCGCGGGCGCCGTCATCAATTCGCTCGCGGTGCGCACCGGCAGCAGCTTCGCGAGCTTCGGCGCCGGCGCGGTCGGCATGAGCGCCGTGATGGCCGCGCGCATCGCCGGCGCCACCACCATCATCGCCGTCGACATCGTGCCGTCGCGGCTCGCGCTGGCGCTGGAGCTGGGCGCAACGCACGCGATCAACAGCCGGGAAGTCGACGTCATCGACGCGATCCGCGAGATCACCGGCGGCGGCGTCGACTACGCGCTCGAGTCGACCGGGCTGCCGGCCGTGCTGTCGCAAGGGATCGACGCGCTCGGCTCGCGCGGCACGATGGGCGTGGTCGGCGCGCCGAAGCTCGGCACGAAGGCCGAATTCGACGTGAACAGCCTGCTGCTCGGCGGCCATACGATCCGCGGCATCGTCGAAGGCGACAGCGTGCCGCAGACGTTCATTCCGCAACTCGTGCAGTTGCACCTGCAAGGCCGGTTTCCGTTCGACCGGCTGGTGAAGTTCTATCCGCTCGAGCAGATCAACCAGGCCGCCGAGGACAGCAGCAAAGGCATCACGCTCAAGCCGATCCTGCGGTTGCCGCACTAGACGCAGGCACCGCCGGCCGCCCGCCGATACCAGGCGGCGCGACACGACGGGCACCCTTGCCGGGCACGAAAATACCCGGCTTCGAGCACCGGGCTATATTACGCATTCGCGCGACACGCCGGGCCGGCACGCCCGGCCCGACCATTCGACCTCACATGGAGCGCAGCGTGAACACGGCCCCTGAATCCCCTGCACGGCCGGTCGATCTCGACCGGCTTCGCGCCCGCTTCGCCGCGGGCGAGCCGCTGCCGGAAACGGCGTTGCCGGCCAGCGTCGCGCGCTCGTGGCTGCGCTCGCGCGACGCCGGGCTGCGGCCATGGCAAACCGCGCGCTATGAGATGCAGCGCGAGCGCGACGAATCGCGCGCGGACCGGCGGCTCACCCGCTGCGTCGCGCAGGAGATCGAGCCGCTGTGGGCCGCATTCGGCGGTACCGAATGGACGATCATGTGCGTCAATCCGCACGGCACGATCGTCCATGCGCGGCGCAGCCCGCAATGCGACGATGCGCTGCTGACGCCGATCGTCGCCGGACGCCGGATTGTCGAGCCGAACGTCGGCACAACCGCGCCGAGCTGCGTGATTCACGATGGCGCCGAGGCCATCGTCGCGGGCGCGCAGCATTATCTCCACGAGTTGTCCCGGGTGTTCTGTCTCGCGGTGCCGCTGGTGGGGTTCGACGGCGAAGTAATCGGCGCGCTCGACATCACCGGAGTCGGCAGGCGCAACGTCGTGCAGCTGCGCGAACAGTTTCATCATGCGGCGCTGTCCGCCGAGCAGCGTCTGTATGCGCTACTGCGCGACTGCCATCTGCTGCAGGTCCAGCATGACGCGCGCTGGCTCGGCACCCCGCTCGCCGGCGTCATTGCGCTCGACGAAGCGGGCCGCGTGCGCGCGGTGAGCCGGCTGGCGCGCCGGATGCTCGACCTCGCGGCCACCGGGCCGGTGGCCCCGTACGATCTCCGGCAACTGTTTCCCGGCGCAACGCCCGTGCAGCAGCGCCGTTTGCTGATACCGGCACGCACGCCGCAGCGGATCGCGCGCGACGATGGTAGCCATGTATGGGTGCGCACCCTGCGTGCGCCGCTCGACCGGGCGACGATGGCGCGCCATGCCGATGTGCTGGAAGACGCCGCCGACGTGTGCCATGCGACACCGACCGCCGGTGCCCAGGCGAGCCTGCACGAACAGTCGCTCGATGCGATCCGGCGCGCGCTCGACGAACACGACGGCAATGTGTCGGCGGCCGCGCGGCGGCTCGGCATTTCGCGCACGACGCTGTATGCGAAACTTCGTCAGCTCGATGCGGCAGGGATCAGGCACGACGGACCGCATTGACGATTCCGGATGAAACGGGCCGTGTGGCGATTGCACCTGGGCCTGTTCACGCTAATAAGCGGCTTGCGCTGGTCCCAAGCCACTGCCGGCCGCTCGTGAAGCCGCAACGCAATTTGCACGCTTAACCGTCACGACGCGCAGCCGCCCGCCCAACCGCCCAGCCGGCCTTCCACCCCGTATCCGTCGTCCGGCGCCGGCAGCCGCCCGAGCACCCGTTCGACCTGCAACGCGACCGCGATGAGTTCGCGATCGGTGCCGGCCGCGCCATCCAGCGCGAGGCCGACCGGCAGACCGGCCGCCGTCAGGCCGGCCGGCACGGTCATGCCCGGCACGCCGGCATTGCTGCCGGGCTCGGTGTTCCTGGTGTAGGTCTGGAACACCGAAACGGTCTCGCCGTTGTGGATCATCGTGTCGCCCGACGGGATCGGGCAGGCCGTCGCGATCGTGGCCGGAAAGGCCAGCGCATCGGCGCCACTGTCGGCGAGGCACTGCCGATACGCAGCGCGCGACCGCGTCCGCCGGTCGAGCGCGGTGCGGTAAGCCGTTTCGCCGATGCCGTCGGGGCCGGTGATATGCCGGGCGATCCGCGCGACGTCCGGGCTCCCCACGTTCGCGACGATGTCGTCGACCGACAGGTCGTAACCGTTCTCGACCAGATACGCGTGCATCGACGCACGGAATTCAACCATCGCGATGACGGCCGGCTCGTCGTCGAAAAAACCCGGATAGTCATTCAGGTCGATGTCGACGCATTCGAATCCCGCCTGCTCCAGCTTCACCACCGCGGCCTGCGCCACCGCTTCGACATCCGGCGCGAGGCCGCGCCAGAACGTCGTGCGCGGAATCGCGAGACGCACGGGACGCGCCCCGCTGCGCACGGGAGGCGATAGCGACGCCGCTTCGCCGGCCAGAATCGCGTCGAGCAGCGCGATGTCCTCGACGGACCGGGCCATCGGGCCGACGGTGTCGCGCGTGCGGGAAATCGGCGCGACGCCGCCCGACGGGTAGCGCCCCGCCGTCGGCCGGAGGCCGACCGCGCCGCACAGCGCCGCCGGGATCCGGACCGAGCCGCCGGTGTCCGTGCCGAGTGCGGCCGGTACCACACCGGCGCCGACCAGCGCGCCCGAGCCGCTGCTGCTGCCGCCCGGAATCCGGTCGAAATCGTACGGATTGCGCACCGCGCCCGTCACGCGGTTGTTGCCCGACACACCGAACGCAAGCTCGTGCAGGTTCGCCTTGCCCGCGATCAGCGCGCCCTGCGCCAGCAGCCGCGCGACGACCGGCGCGTGCTGCGGCGGCACGCGGTTGTGCAGCGCCAGCGTGCCGTTGGCCGTAGGCAGGCAGGCGGTGTCGATGTTGTCCTTGATCGCGATCGGCAGGCCGAGCAGCGCGCGCGGGGCGGTCGACCTCGCGAGGTCGCGGTCGCTGCGGGCGGCTTCGGCAAGCAGCCGTGCGTCGTCGACGCAGGTGAAACCGTTCAGGTAGCGCCAGCGCGCGTGCCGCTCGATCAACGCGTACGCGTATTCGACACAGGAAAACTCCCGGCGCAGGAGCGCCTGCCGGGCTTCGGTGAGCGTCAGGGAACCCAGGGTGGTCATGGTCGGCATGCCTCGTAACAGGGGGAATCGTTACAAGGTAGGGCGCGCCGATTTTGACGCCCATCATCACAATGGACGACCCCGCGTGGCCCGCGGCGCAACCGGTCACGCCATCGCGGCCGCCAGGCTCGCCCGGTTGGCGACGCCCTTCTTCGCCATCACGCGCCGCAGATGCGTGCGGACCGTCGACAGCCCGATCCCGAGCGTGCGCGCGACGTCCTTGTCGGTGTAGCCGGCGGCGACGAGCCGCGCGACGTCGCTCTCGCGTTCGGTCAGCCCGGTACACGCATGCTGCCGCCTCAGCAGCGCACGCCGGAAAAACGGTTCGATGCCGTTCAGCAGCAGCTTGTCGCGTTCCGTGAAGTCGGGCCGGCCTTGCGCACGCCAGATGCGCAGGTCACCGACGTGCGTCGCGCCGTCGAACGCATAGACGTTGATCCCGTGGTGCATGCCATCGCGGCTCAGGAAATCGCTGTAGAACGCGGTGCGCTCCAGATCGCGGCGGCTCATCACCTCGTCGACGCAGGTCGCCACGCGGCGCGCGCGCAGTTGCGGCGTGACCGGGTCGATATGCTGGAACCACGCTTCGTACCGCGCGATCTGCGACGGGTCGAGGTTGTACGAGAACCCGTTGCGCCAGAGCCCGGTTTGCGCGTCGCAATCGAACGATGCGGCGAAATCCGCACGCATCAGCTGCGTGATCTCGGGCAGCACGACGCTCCTCACGTCGACGATCGGCCCGAGCGCTTCCAGGCGGGCGACGATGTCGCCGAACAGCCGGAGTTCGTCCGGCGTGATATCGGCCACGGCAAGGTTCATGATGCGGCCGCGATTGTCGCCTGCCACTGCGCGGCCACGCCGGCGTAATCGTTGACCTTGAAAGCCGAGCCGTCCTGGACATGAACCCAGCCGAGCGTGCGGCCGGCCAGCGGCTTGTCCTGGTCGTCCGTCGCAATCTTGACGATCGCATGCGCCCGGATGTGCACGACACCGTTCGGATAGTCCGACGAAGGGTTCGCCAGCGTCACCGTCACGAACGGGCCGAGATCCTGCAGCAGTTGCGCAGCCGGCGGATTGTCGGCCATCAGCAGCGAGCCGCCCTTCACGCGGTCGTCCACGCGGATGGCCATGCTGTCCGGCCGCCGGTGCGCGGCGGTCGGCAGCGACATCCACAGCACGTGCGCCGGGTTGAGATAAACCACATCGGGATCGCCCATCGCGTCGCGGGTTTCAATCCGGGGTATCGGCATGCAGCGTCTCCAGTCGAATAGCGGGCACCGCGGGCGGGTGCGCCGGCACCATGATGATGCCGCAATATGTCGGCTTGCAACGTGCCCGTCGACGCTGGCGCGACCACCCGTGACCGGGAAGCCGCGCCACGCGCACGTCATTGCCTGGCCGGCGCGCCGATACCGTCGATATCGGGCGCCCAGCCCGTCGGATTGGCGAACTTCAGCGTGTTGGCGCTTCCCTGCTTGAACGCGCCAGTCACCGTCAGCGTCGACACGTTCCCCCATCCGCCCGTCGACGGGAACGACACGGACACGGGTGCCGCGCCGTCGAAGCTGAGCTGCGCGCTACGCGCCGCCGAATCGCCGTTCACGTAGGCGATCACGACGCTGTAGGTGCCGTCCGCCGCCACCGAGATGCCGTTGATCGTCAGCGTGCCGTTGCTGGTCCCGTCACCGTTGCCGATATAGCCGACGTCCTGCCCGCCCGAGCACGCGCCGCATGACGACACGCGCGCCGCACCGCCGAGCGTGTTGCCGGCCGCCTCGGCCTCGTAGGCCAGCGGCGGCGGCGGCGGAACCTTCACCGGGCCGGCCACCACGGCGATCGACGTGACGTCGGGTGCCGCGGTCGTGCCGCCGAGACCCGACAAAGTCAACGTGTTCTGCCCGGACTGCAGGTTGACGAAGACCGTCACCGTGCCGACGGCATTGCCGGTGGGCGGAAACGCGAGCGTCGTGCCGTTGCCGCCATTCGCAGCGAGCTGTGCCTCGACGGTTTCCGTCCCGGTGTTCAGGTAGGCAATCTGCACATAACCGCCCGCCGTTTGCGAGCTCACGTTATTGAACGTCACCGCGCCCAGCCCCGTCACCTTCTTGCCGCTTGCACACGCCGCGCAGTCCGCCACCGTCGCGCCACCCGACAGCGTGCCCGGCAGGTACGTGGTCGACGGCAGGTCCGTGCCGCTCAGCACGAGCATCACGGTGCCGCCGGCCGGCACACTCGCGACCGTGTAGGAACCGGTGGCCGCGCCGAGGTCCTTGTGCGCCCAGACGTCGCGGACGGTCGCCGACGTACCGGCCGCCAGGCCCAGTTGCTGCCACGTGACCGTCATGTCGCTTGCCGCCGTGCCGTTGTTGAACAGCAGAACCGCGCGTTTGCCTGCGCCGGCCAGCAGCTTCGCCCACACCTGCTGCCCGTTGGCGTCCGCGACCTTCAGCCCCTGCAGGCCCAGCACGTCCTGGTCGATCGCGATCAGCTCGGGATTGGTGAGCAGGCTCACCGTATCGCTCGACAGCGACTTCGACAGGTCGTTGCCGAGTATCATCGGCGCGCCGGCGATGGCCCACAGGTTCACGTGCGCAAGATCGTTCGCCGCCGTCATGCCCATGCCGGCCACCATCATGTCCGGATCGTTGTAGTAGCCGGTGTGCTGGCCTTCGGGGTGATAGTTGCCGTTGAAGTTGCCGAGCACCGAGCCGAACTTCGGCACACCGCTCCCCGGCCCGTAGATGTCGCCCGTCGTGCGCCACGACGTCGCGATACCGGCGCCCCAGTCCCAGGGCCCCAGGTTGTAGTCGGGATAGCCGCTTTTGCCGAGCGTGCCCCAGTCGCACATGTTCAGTACCAGCCGCTTTCCGGTGGCCAGATAGGCTTTCTGAATCGCCTGCGAGATCGCCGTATAGGCTTGCTGCGGATCGTATCCGGCCGCGCTGCCGCCGCACCAGTCGACCTTGACGAAGTCATAGCCCCATTGCGCGAACTGCAGGAAATCGTGATCGTAGTGCGCGTAATCGCTGCCGACGAAATGTGTGCCGTTCGTGTTGCCGCAGCCCTGCGGCCCGGAGTCGATATAGATGCCTGCCTTCAAGCCCTTGCCGTGAATGTAGTCGGCCATCGCCTTCATCCCGCCCGGCCACTGGTTGGTGGGATTGCCGTTCATGTCGACGTTGAGGATGAAGTTGCCGTTCGCGTCGCGCTTTCTCGACGTCCACCAGCCTTCGTCGATATTCACATACTGGTACTTGTTGCCCGTCGCGAGGTTCGCATTCAGCGCGGCCAGCCCGTCCGCCTGCGCCTTGATCGTATCGAAGCTGACGTTTTCCTCGAGGCTGTTCCATGACGACCAGCCCATCGGCGGCGGATTCACCGCGATCTGCTGCAGTGCCGTCGGCGACGTACCCGTGGTGGTCGTGCTGCCGCCCGTCGTCGATGTCGTGCCGGTGGTCGAGGTCGTTCCGGTCGCCGACGTGCTCGTTCCCGGCGACGAACCGACATCGTCGCCGCCACATGCGGACAGGCCGATCGCCGCCGCCGCGAAACATATCATCAATATTCCTAAATGATTTGTGCGCTTCATCTCCGTCTCCAGATTATTGTGAACGACGCACGTCGATCAGCATCGTGCGCGTACGCAGATTAATGACGTTCGTTTCCCTGTTTCAATCTTTGCAGCACGCGGTCACATATTGGGAGATGACGGTTTTCCGGTTGCCAGTCGCCTTGTCGTTAATGGTTTAAGTAATTGACCTCGAAAACCCAATCTTTGGAAACTTGATCGACTGAACGGAAACAATTCCGATCACTATTGCCGGTTTAACGCGAAACCTGACAGGCGTATCGCCTTGCCGTGACCGGATTGGCTGCCGGACCTTCCGGCCGCCTCGCCTACCCTCGCGACGTTGCGTGCGCGAGCTTCGCCACCAGTTCGTCGTACACCACCCGGATACGCCGCGGCATCGGGCCGCGCCGCGGCCGATACACGTGCAGCTTCCACGGCTCGGGTTCGAGGCTCGGCAACACGCGCACCAGGCGCCCCTTCTGCACGTACGGCCGGACCAGGTACTCCGAGCACTGGCCGAACCCGGCTCCGGCGCACACGGCCTCGATCTCCACCTCGGTATCGTCCGTCATATAGGCCGGCGACGACGGGACGAAGTGTTGCTCTCCCCGAAAGATCCACGGCCACGCACGACCGCTCGCACGGTCGATCAGGCACGTCACCGGCATCGCTTCGAGTTCCTTGCGGCTCCTCGGCTCGCCCAGCCGCCTGACCAGCGACGGCGCGCCCACGACCCACATCGGCAACGGCCCGATCATGCGCGCGACAAAGCGGTTGTCGCCGATCGCCCCGACGCGCACGCCGATGTCGATCTGTTCGTCGACCACCGGCGACGGCACATCCGACAGCCGCAGGTCGGGCACGAGGCCCGGATACCGCTGCATCAGTTCGGTCAGGATCGGCTGCACGTAATGACGCCCCATGCCTGACGGCGCCGTGATCCTGACGATGCCGGCCGGTTCGTCGACCTGAGCGGCCGTGGGCTCGAACAGCCCGTCGACGGTGGCAAGCGCCGCCTGCGCGTCGCGCGCGAACGACTGGCCGAACGCGGTGATCCGGATGCTGCGGGTAGTCCGGTGAAACAGCGTTTCGCCGAGCATCTCCTCCAGTTCGCGCACCGCGCGCGTCACGACCTGCGGCGACACGCCGAGACGCGCCGCCGCCTCGCGGAACGTGGGCGCCGCGGCAGCCGCGGCAAGGATCTTGAGGGGATCGAGTCGGTTGAGCATGGCGAACCTTTCTGACGTTCCCGAAGCAACGGGTTTAATTCCGTCACCGGGAATTCTGAATGCGCGATTGTTCCATTTTATTGCGGCAGTCGAGCGACCACAATGAGCACCAGACGTCGCTTTGACGTGGATGGTCAACCACTCGGGAGAAACGCATCATGAACGCAAGCACACAAACCGCCCAACTCTCAGGCCGCATCGCCGTGGTGACGGGCGCCAGCTCCGGCATCGGCCGTGCATCGGCGATCGAACTCGCGCGACGCGGCGCGAAGGTCGTCGTCAGCGCCCGGCGCAAGACCGAACTCGACCGGCTGGTCGACGAGATCGTGACGGCCGGCGGCGAAGCCCGCGCATTCGCCGCGGACGTCGCGAACGAAGACGATCTGCGCAAGCTCTTCGATTTCACGGTATCGACCTATGGTCGACTCGACATCGCGTTCAACAATGCCGGTACGGAAGGCGTGTTCGCGCCGCTGCTCGAGCAGAATGCCGAGACGTTCGACAAGGTCTTCGAACCGAACGTGCGCGGGGTCTTCAACTCGATGAAGTACGCGGCCGAGATCATGCTGCGCCAGGGGTCGGGCAGCATCATCAACAACGCGTCGATGGGCGGCCTGATCGGCTTCGAGAATGCGTCGGTCTATATCGCGAGCAAGCACGCGGTGATCGGGATGACGAAGACGGCGTCGATCGAGTGGTTCAAGCGCGGCGTCCGCGTCAACGCGCTGTGCCCGGGGCTGATCGAAACGCCGTTCCATCATCGCGGCATCTGGCCGTCGGACGACGCGCAACAGGCGTTTGCCGCGTCGACACCGGCCGGACGGTGGGGCTCCGCCGAGGAAATGGCGACGATCGTCGCGTTCCTCGCGTCGGACGACTCCAGCTATGTGTCGGGGCATGCACTCGTGGCCGACGGCGGCTATTCGGTTGCATGACGCGCCGGGCGCGATCCGCGGCGCGGCTTCACGGCGCCGCTGCCGCCATCTCCCGTTTCGCGTGAAGGCGCAATGCCAGCCACGCGATCCCGACCGCGACCGCGCCGACCACGCCGCCGAACGTGCCGACCCACGGCAGCCCGTAGTCGCCGGCGATATGGTTGCCGATCAGCGCGCCCGCGCCGATGCCGACGTTGTACAGCCCGGAGAAGATCGACACCGCGAGGTCGGTCGCCTCCGGCGCCAGCTTCAGCACCCACGCCTGCATCGCGAGGCCGAAGCAGACGATCGCCCCGCCCCAGACCAGCGTATGCACGGACAGCGTGACGATGTTCAGCGCGCACGGGAACAGGATCAGCAGGCAGCCCGACAGCGCGACGATCGACGCCAGCAGGAATTTGTCGGGCTCGCGCGGGTACACGCGATTGAAGCAGATCGCGGCCGGCAGGCCGGCGACGCCGAACAGGATCAGTACGTACGTGATCCGGCTGCTGCTCGCGTGGTTCACGCTCTGGACGAACGGCTCGATATACGTGTACGACGTGAAGTGCGCGGACACGACCAGCACGGTGATCGCATAAAGCGCCACCAGTGCCGGCTTGCGCAGGAACACGCCGATGCTGCTCAGCGACCCGGCGCCCTGGCTCGGCAGGACCGGCAACGCGGCGCGCAGCAACAGCGCGGCCCCGCCCGCGGCGCCCGCGATGATCAGGAACGTGACGCGCCAGCCGAACGCCTCGCCGATCACGCGCCCGAGCGGAATGCCGGCGACCATCGCGATCGCCGAGCCCATCGCGATCAGGCTCAGCGCGCGGCTTTTGCGGTCGCTCGGCGCGAGCCGCACCGCGAGCGGGACGGAAATCGACCAGAACACCGCATGCGCGCACGCGATGCCGAGCCGGCCGATCATCAGTACCGTGAAATTCCATGCGACGCCGGTCACGATGTGGCTGCCGATGAACACCAGCAGCGCGCCGACCAGCAGCTTGCGGCGTTCGACGTGACGCGTGACGAACGTCAGCGGCAGCGATACGACGGCAACGGCCCACGCGTAGATCGTCAGCATCAGGCCGACGGCGGTCGGCTGCATCTGCAGGCTGTCGCCGATCGCGCTGAGCAGCGCGACCGGCACGAATTCGGTGGTGTTGAAGATGAAGGCGGTGAGTGCCAGGGCCAGTACGCCCCACCACGAGTGCCTGGAACTGATGGCGTCCGGTGTTGCCATGCGTGGAATCGACGAGACGAGGGTTGGGGGCGCATACGGTACATGTGGCTCGGACCCGATGAGGAAGGCCCGGCGCGGCACATCGGCGCGATTGTACCAGCGGCACATGACACGACGCGGCAGGGCCCGGCGGCGGGACATGGCGATGACACGGCCGTGCGCCGATAATGTGTCGACCAGCATTCTTGCGGGCGCTTCGCCCGATTGTCACCGGACCAGGAGAATCACATGCGCATTGAAACGTCATTTCTGTTCGATCTCGACGGCACGCTCGTCGATAGCGTCTATCAGCACGTGCTCGCATGGAAGGAGGCGCTCGATGCCGAGGGCATCGAACTGTCGGTGTGGCGCATCCACCGCAAGATCGGGATGAGCGGCGGCCTGTTCCTGAATCAGCTGCTGCGCGAGACGGCGGGCGACATCGACGCCGAGCGCGTCGAGCGGCTCGCGCGGCTGCATGCGGCCGCCTACCAGCGGCTGCGCGCGCAGGTGCGTCCGCTGCCCGGTGCGCGCGAGTTGCTGGCCGCGCTGTCGAGCGCGGGCATCCGCTGGGCGATCGCCACCAGCGGGCGGATGGAAACGGCCGCCATCAATCTCGAGGCACTCGGCGTCGATCCGGCGAAGCAGGTGGTCGTCACGCGCGACCAGGTCAAGTATGCGAAGCCGGACCCCGACCTGTTCCTGACCGCGGCCGCGCAGCTGAACGTGCCGATCGAACACACGGTCGTGGTCGGCGACAGCATCTGGGACATGCTCGCCGCGGCCCGCTGCCGCGCGCTCGGCGTCGGGCTGCTGTCTGGCGGCTACGGCAGCGACGAACTGGAACGCGCGGGCGCACTGCGCGTGTATGACGACCCGGCCGACTTGCTGTGGCATCTCGACGAGATTGCCGCGCGGCCCTGAGCCATCGGGTTCGGCGAAACCCGTCCGGTCAGTCGTCGTCGATGCGCTTGTCGATCAGGTAGCGGCCACGCTCGACACCCGCGAGCAGCGCCTCGTTCTCGGTCAGCCACTCGGGCCCGGCGGCCGGCGGCGCGGCCAGCTCGATGCGCTCGCCGCGGACAAACACCTGCACCTCGTCGCGCCACGCGCCGCTGTCGTTGCGCCGTGCCCACACGCGGATCTCGTGGCCGCGATACGGGTCGCGAATCTGTGCGTCCTGTTGCTGTTGCATGATGGCCCCCAGTGCCTGTCCGAGACGACAAGGCAAAAATGCGCGCCGCTTGCGTGCGTCATGCGTCGGTGATGTCGGCCCCGGACTCGCTCTCGTCGTGCCGCTGCACGCGCTGCACACGCCTCACGACCGACAGCCCGCTGGCCGTCAGCGCGGGCCGGCGTTCGCCCGACGCATGGTCGCGTTGCATCACGATCAGATGCTGCTCGACCAGCGCGACAACGTCCTCGCGGTCGATCTGGATCTGTTCCGGCGCGCGATACGCGAGGAACAGCGTGGCAAGTTCATGGGCAGTCAGCATGTTCGTTTCCCCGTTGACGGCTTCGCGCGACGCGGCAACGGCGCAGCATCGACGTGCAGCGCCATGCGTGCGTGCGTGCTAGCATTCCGCGACGCGCTGCGAGCGGTCGGGCGTCCGGCTCATCGTCGCACGACGCCCAGCAGCAGCGTGACCACGAAGATCACGACGAAGATGTAGAACAGGATCTTCGCGATCTCGGCCGCACCGGCCGCGATGCCGCCGAAGCCGAATACGCCCGCGACAATCGCGATGATGAAAAAGATGATCGCGTATCGAAGCATGGATACCTCCTGGATGACCGCGCTCGTCACCGCACGTCGTCTTCGGTCACGCATCGTGCGGGTGTCCCGGTGTGCCGCGCACCGGCGCGGCGGCGATTGTCCCCGGCTCGTTCCTGCTCATCGAGCCGATCGGCTGTTTCTTCTGCATGGCGGCACGCCAGTCACGCGGCGTCGCGCCGACGCAGATCCGCCGGCGGAATCTTCATCGCCTGGCGATACTTCGTCACGGTGCGGCGCGCCAGCAGAATGCCGCGGCCCTCGAGGTTGTGCGTGAGCGCGACGTCGGACAACGGATCGGTATGCCGCTCGGCCGCGATCATGTCGCGGATCAGCACCTTCGCGGCCGCGGCCGAGCACACGCCCTTGCCGGCCGCCTCGAGCTTGCGCGGGAAGAAATGCTTGAACTCGAACGTGCCGTGCGGCGTGGCCATGTACTTGTTGCCGGTCGCGCGCGACACGGTCGATTCGTGCAAATCGAGTGCTTCCGCGATGTCGCGCAACACGAGCGGCTTCAGCGCGATCTCGCCGTAGCGGAAGAAGTCGCGTTGCCGCGCGACGATGCATTCGCCGACGCGCTGGATCGTGTCGAAGCGCTTCTGCACGTTGCGGATCAACCAGCGCGCCTCCTGCAATTGCTGGCCGAGCGGCGAATCGCGCTCGCCGCTCGACTGCGCGAAGAGCGTCGCGTAGCGCTCGTGCAGGCGCGCGTGCGGCAACACGGCCGGGTTGATCGTCACGATCCAGTCGTCGCGCACCTGGCGCACGATCACGTCGGGCACCACGTAGTCGCCGCGCGTACTGCCGTAGTGATCGCCGGGGCGCGGGTCGAGCCCGCGCACCAGTGCGCAGGCCGCCTGCATCGTCTGCTGGGTGCAGCCGATGCGCCGCTGGATCTCGGCGGTCTCGCGGCGTGCAAGCCGTTCGAGATGCTCGGATGCGATCGCTTTCGCTTCCGCGAGCGCCGGCGTGCCGGCCGCCATCGCGTCGAGCTGCAGCACGAGACATTCGGACAGCGACCGCGCGGCCATGCCCGGGCGGTCGAGCATCTGCACGAGGCGCAGCGCGATCGCGAGATCCTGCTCAGACAGCAACAGCGCCGGGTCGGCCGCAATCAGCAGTTCAGGCAACGTCTGCCGCAGGTAACCGTCGTCGTCGAGCGCATCGATCACGATGCGCGCGGCTTCGCGATCGCGCTTGTTCAGCGGGTAAAGACGGAGCGCATCGTGCAGTTGCTGATGCAGAGACGGCTCGGCGGCCATCCATTCGCCGGGAGACAGGCCCTCCGCGTCGTCGCCCTGGCGGCCCGAGCCGCGCGGCGCGGGTGCGGCCGTCAACGGGACCTCGCCGTCCGGCGGGCGGACTTCGCCGGATTCGGGCGCCGCTTCGGGCGCGGCTGCTTCGGTCGGCTGCACGGTTGCATCGGCACGGGTTTCCTCGTCGCCCTGGCCGTCTTCGAGAAACGGATTCATGTCGAGCGCCTGCCGCAATTCCTGTTGAAATTCGAGCGACGACAACTGCAGCAGCCGCAGCGACTGCTGAAGCCTCGGCGTAAGTGCCAGATGCTGACGCACCTGTAGCGCAAGCGTGATGGACATCGAAAGTCCTCCTGACGGTTCGTTCGCGATATTTCGTCTACAGGATTCACGCAGCTTTCGTGCCAATCCGGCCAAGCACGTCGTGTCGCGGCTCTCGCGGGTTCGTACCCCGTCGCGCAACGTATCAGGGCCGCTTTTTTACAAGTCGTCGGCAAGTTTTGGGCACGCATTTCGCGCGTCGGCTGATTCTCGTTTCGACACGCACACGCTCGAACGCGTGTCGCAATCGAAGCGGACGTGAGGACCATGTGCCGCCTCGGCACGCGATCGGCCGAACGACCGCGGCATCACGCGTCGTGCCGCGTCACGCGCACGATCTTGTCCGCCAGCGCCCGCACGTCGACCGGCTTGCACAGATAGCCGTCGAACCCGGCGTCGAGCGCGCGGCGTTCGTCGGCGAGGCCGGCATGAGCGGTGACGGCCAGCACGCGCACGTCGGGCGAACCACCGTTGCCGTTCGTGCCCTTGCGCCGCAACGCATCGAGCAGCCAGAAGCCGTCGCCGTCCGGCATCGCGAGATCCGACAGCACGACCGTCGGTTGCATGCCCGCGGCCACGGCGAGCGCCTCGCGGCCCGTCGACGCGATCGCGACGGCCGCACCGAACGTCGTCAGCGCGGCCGTGAGGCTTTCGCGTGTCGTCGCATCGTCGTCGACGATCAGGATGCGTTGCGTGTCGAGCAGCGGCGCATCGCGGTGACCGTCCGCACGGGCGATCCCCCACGCTGTCGCGCCGTTCGCGTGCCAGCCGGCCGGCAGCGTCACCGTAAACGTCGCACCGCGATTGCGGCCCGCGCTCCTGGCGGTCACGCTGCCGCCATGCAGCTCCGCGATATGCCGCACGATCGACAGGCCGAGGCCCAGCCCGCGCCGCGGCGACGCCGGCGAATCGTCCGCGCGGCGGAACATGTCGAACACGTACGGCAGGAATGCCGGCACGATGCCCTGCCCCGTGTCGGCCACGGTCAGCACGGCCTGCGTGCCCTCGCGCACGAGCCTGACCGTCACGCGACCGCTGCCCGGCGTGAACTTGAGCGCATTCGACACGAGGTTCGACAGCATCTGCCGCAGCCGCTCGGCATCGCCCGACACGACGCAGGTCGTTGCCGCGCAGTCGAACTCGAGCGCGATGCCGGCCGACGACGCGGCCGTCTGGAACGCGCCGACCGAATCGGAGAACAATTTCACGAGATCCACCGGCATCGCGTCGAGCTGCAGCTTGCCGGTCGCGAGCGACGATGCATCGAGGATGTCGCCGACCATCCGCGTGAGCGAACGGGCGCTACGGTCGATCGCATCGATGGCCTGCTGCTGCAGCGCGCTGTCGCCCGAATTGCGCAGCACCTCGACCCAGCCGTAGATCACGTTCAGCGGCGTGCGCAGTTCGTGCGACACCGTCGCCAGCAGTTCGTCCTTCAGGCGGTTCGACGTAGCGGCCTGGTCGCGCGCATCGCGCGCACCCTGCAGCGAACGTTGCGCACGCAAGTCGCGGCGGCGTTGCGCACCGGCTTCGCGCAGCGTCAACGACAGCGCGACGCGTGCGCGCGCGTCGCCGTGCACCGGGCCCGCCGACACCGTCGCGCGAAAACGCCGGCCGTCACGCCGCACGCACAGCAGGTCGATCGGCCCGACCGCTTCGCGCATGTCGTCGAGCGCTTCTGCAAACGGCTTGCGCTTCAGCCAGCGCATCGCGACCAGCGATTCGAATGCGCGCCCGCGCGCATCGCCTTCCTTGTAGCCGAACATGCGCTGTGCGGCCGGGTTCCAGCTGACGACGCAGCCGTCGATGTCGATGCCGACGATCGCGTCCGGCGATGCGTCGACGACGGCGCGCTGCAACCGCGCCGCGTCGGCACGCGCGCGATCGGCGCCGGCGTTGCGCAGCAGCAGCACGGCGCCGTCGACGTTGCCGTCCGCATCGCCGAGCGGCGACGCGACCTCGACGACCGGCACGGGCTCGCCGCCGTCCGCCAGCAGCCAGTGGCGATCCGACACGACACCCGCGCCGCCGAGCGCAAGATCGAGCGGCGTCGCGCCGACGCGCCGGCCATCGCGATCCACGATCCGCAACACGTCGCGCGCGGCGCGGCCGATCGCGTCCTCCGGCCGGCAACCGACGAGCGCCGCAGCCGCCGCGTTGAGGTAACTGAGCCGCCCGTTCGTGTCGGTGGCGATCACGCCGTGCGGCAGCGCCTGCAGCACGGCATCGAGCCGCCGGCGCGAAGCCGCTTCACGCCGGCTGGCGGCGTCGTTGGTGAGTCGCGCGTGACGCAGCATCGACGCGATCGCACACGCGAGCGCGCAAACCAGCACGAAGGTGCCGAGGCGCACGAGCCGCTCGGGCAGCGGCTGCGTATAAGCGGCGGGATCGGACAGGAACAGCGTCCAGACGAGCAGGCCGCTGACCACGGTCGCGACCATGCCGAACAGGAACGACGTCGCCCATGCGACGCCCGCAAGCAGCGGGTAATACAGCACGAGCGGCAGGTTGACGCCGCCGAAGCGGATCGCGAGCGCCTGCAGCACGGTCGCGATCGCGACCAGCATCACGGGCGTCACGTAGTTGCCGGCGCGTGTCCGCGAGAGATCAGTCATCGGTCGCGCTCCTGCCGGCCGGTTCGGTGGGCGGCATCAGGAATCCGGCTTGTCCGCTTCGTCTTCGAGCTGCGCGAGCCGGTTGTAGATCGTCTTCAGGCTGACGTCGAGCACCTCGGCCGCCTGCGCCTTCACGCCGCCGCATTGCGCGATCGTACCGAGAATCAGCCGCCGGTCGACCTCCTCGAGCGGCGTGCCGAACGGCACGGTCACGCGATCCTCGTGCGAATCGGCCATGCTCGACAGTTCGTCCATGATCGGCGGCGGCAGCGTGTCGATCACGTCGCCGTCGCTGAAGATGCTCGCACGCTGTACGAAGTTGCGCAGTTCGCGCACGTTGCCGGGCCATGCATGGGTTTTCAGTGCGTCGCGCGCGGCCGGTGCGAAACGCAGGTGCCGGCCGCTTTCCTCGTTGAACTGCTGCAGGAACGCATCGGCCAGCATCGGGATGTCGTCGCCGCGATCGCGCAGCGACGGCAGCGGGATCGGAAACACGTTGATCCGGTGGAACAGGTCGGGCCGCAGCTTGCCGTCGGCCATCGCGGCTTCCGGATCGCGGTTCGTCGCGGCGACGATGCGCACGTCGACGTCGATCTCGCGCGTCGAACCGAGCCGCGTGAGGCGCCCCGTCTCCAGCACACGCAGCAGCTTGACCTGCGATTCGGGCGGCATCTCGGTGATCTCGTCGAGAAACAGCGTGCCGCCGTCCGCGCGTTCGAAAAAGCCCTTGTGCTGCCGCTCGGCGCCGGTGAAGCTGCCGCGATCGTGGCCGAACATCTCGCTCTCGACGAGGTTCGCGGCGATCGCACCGCAGTTCACCGCGAGAAACGGGCCACGGCGGCGCAGGCTCAGGTCGTGCACGGTTTGCGCGGCCAGCTCCTTGCCGGTGCCCGATTCGCCGGTGAGCAACACCGATGCCTCGGTACGCGCGACACGGCCGATCGCGTCGTAGACGGCCTGCATGGCAGGCGAGCTGCCGAGCATGCGGCCGAAGCGGCCGAGACGCATCAGTTCCGAGCGCAGTTCGGCGATTTCCTCATGCAGTGCGGTCGTGCGCGGCACACGTGCGAAGATGCTGTTCAGCCGCTGCATGTTCAGCGGCTTCACCAGGTAGTCGGTCGCCCCGCGCCGCAGTGCGTCGATCGCGGTTTCGAGGCTCGCGTGGCCGGTGGTCAACACCATTTCGCAGTGCGAACGCTTCGGCAACGCATCGAACAGATCCATCCCGTTGCCGTCCGGCAGCACGAGATCGCACAGCACGAGGTCGGGGGGGTGCGTCGTGACGAGCGTGCGCGCTTCTTCGAGCGTCGCGGCCGTATCGCACGCGAGTTGCTGCGTGCGTGCAAGCGCCGCAAGCATCGTGCGCGTGTCGGCGTCGTCTTCGACGATCAGGACATAAGGCATCGTCGCTCCTTGTGAGGCGGCCCGGCGCGCAGATCGGCCGGGACCGCGGCCGGTTGCAGCGCGGTCCGGCCGCCGCTTGCGCGACGACACTTCACGATCGATGCGCTCGTGCGGACTGGCTGTCCTCCCGTGAAAAGCGGTCCTTGTCAGTATAGAAGAGGCATGTCGCGCATTCGCCGATCATCGAATAAATCTATCCATGCGGGCGGCCTGCATTGCCAGAATCAATGCGTCACGATCGGTAAGAACGTCGTCGTCGTTGAACGAATCATGCGGTGTTTAGCCAGTTCCGATGCCGCGTTTACGTGTTTCGTCGCGCCGTCAGGTCAAACTTTCCGGCGTGGCATTTCGCATGTCGAGAGCGCGCGGGGCGCGTTTTCGTTCGATTCCGACCCTGCGCTTCGGACATCACACGCGTCGGCCTGCTCGAATCGCCGATGAGCGTCGCCGTCGTGGCCGCGACCGGCAGCCGCGCGATCGGCGTCGGAATCGGCGTCCGAATCGGCGTGCAGCCGAGCCGCTGTTCGGCGCGTCGAAGGGTTCGGCGCGTCAGCCGCTCGCAGCGCCGCTGCCGCCGTCGCGCGCGTTCGAGATCGCTTCGACGAGTTTCAGTTCGTCGTCGATCGACAGCGTCGTATCGATCACCTCGCCGCCGAACGGCGCGAGCGCCGCACTCAGCGCGTAGATGTCGAGTTGCGTCGCGGCGAGCCCGAGCGATACGGTGCCGGGGCGCGCCTTGCGCGCGACGCGGTCGGTCAGCGCGTCGTCCACCGGCCGCTCGCGCCACGCGTCGAGCGACGATTCGATGTGCTCGACCACACTGTCGAGCAGCGATCCGGACGGCACGCGGCCGGGATCGACCGAATGCGTGCGCAACTGTCCGTCGGTCGTGCACTCGACGATCACGACGCCCGACAGCGCGACGACGTGCCGGTCGCGCAACGTCCCGAGTTCGGCCATCACGCGGCGGGCCGCGTCGAGATCGGGATAGGACAACACGATCAGCGTGTTCATCAGCGACTCCATGCAATCGAATGGCCGCGTTCCGCCACGCCGCGCTCAATGCGGCAGCCCGAACGCGGCCTTCAGGCTCGCGACGATCATCTGCATCGCGATCGCCGCGAGAATCATCCCCATCAGCCGCTGCGTGACGGCCGTCACGCGCGGCGACAGGTAGTGGCCGATCACCGGCGCCGACAGCAGCGAGACGGCCAGCAGCACGAGAAACGCGGCCAGCCCGAGCGCGAACGCAAGTTCCTGCCCGGTCGAGAACGCACTGTGCCCGAGCACGATCATCGTCGCGATCGTGCCGGGTCCGACCAGCAACGGGATCGTCAGCGGATAGATCGCGACGCTCTCGGCCGCCGCCGGATCGGCGCCCTCGTCGTCGCCCGGCGCATGCTGGCGGCTCGGCGAACCATGCAGCATCGACAGCGCGATCAGCAGCACCAGCAGCCCGCCCGCGAGGCGGAAGTCGTCGATCGTCAGGCCGAACACGTGCAGGATCGCGCCGCCCGCGACGGCCGACACGATGCAGCCGACCGACACGCCGATCGAGGCCGTCAGCGCGACCTTGCGGCGCACGCCGTCCGCCGCGCCTTCGGTCAGCGACAGGAACACCGGAATGTTCGCGATCGGGTTCATGATCGCGAACAGCGCCGCGAACACCTTGATGGAGAAGGTCAGGTCGAAGGCCACAAGGTCGCTCCCGTATCGTGCGGCAGGTCGAGGACGGATTCGGGCCGGTTTCCGGTGCGCGGCGCGCGCCGTGCTGATACGATCGACGCACCGCGTTCACGCACGACGGAGGGCCCCGACCGATGCAAGCCACCGACACTTTCATGGATCACGAGATTCGCGTCGAAGCGACGCGCAACGCGAACGGCGCGTGGGTCGCGCAGGTGCGGATCTTCCGCGACGGCGCGCCGGTCGACCTGCCCGCGCCCGAGCTCGTCACGCCCGAATGGCTCACGTGCGACGAGGCGCTGCGCGGCGGCATCGACCAGGGCCGCGTGATCATCAAGACGCGCGACCGGTAACGTCGCGCGGTTCATCGCCGCATCGTCGGCCGGCATCGCACCGTGCGTTTCATGCATCGAAATCGAGGTCGCCGATCAGGATCTCGCGGTCGCGCTGGGTCCGTGAGCTGAAATCCACCGGCAATTCCATCTGCCAGCGCTCGATCGTGACCGGCAGCGCCGCGAGATAGCGGTCGAAGCGGCTGCGATCGGGCTCGGCCAGCAGATCGGCGATCGCATCGTCGCGCCACGCGAGCCGGGCATTCAGCCGGTTCGGCAGCCCGACCGTCGACGTGAGGCCGATGACGTCGACGCAGGTCGGGCTGCCCTGCCCGTCGTGCGGCACGACGTCGACCTTCACGTCGCCGGGTTGGTACAGGCCGAGCAGGCGCGCCGCGATGCGCGGCGCGAACTCGGTTTCGAAACGGGCACGGACGTCGGGGTTCATCGCTTCTCCACTCAAGATTCGGATCGTGTCGTCACGCCGCTGTCACGCGGCTGCAATCTGCTGCTCGAATGCCGCTTCCGCTTCCAGGCTGGCGCGATCGCGGCCAACCGTCACGACCGCGAGCCGCGTGTTGCCGCGCCAGTACGCGATCGAGCAGTCGTGCGCGCCGAGGTCGCCGTCGATCTCGACGCGATCCCATTGCTCCGCATGCCCGACATAGTTGATCGTCAGGTCGTAATGCTGGCTCCAGAAAAACGGCACCGCATCGAACGGCCGCTGCTGGCCGAGCATGTTGCGCGCCGCGACGATGCCCTGCCGCTCGGCGACGACCCAGTGCTCGACGCGAATCCGCTCGCCCGTCAGCGGATCGGGCCAGCGTGCGATGTCGCCGGCCGCGTAGATGCCGGGCGCGCTCGTCTGAAGGAAACGGTCGACCGTCACGCCGCGTTCGACGGCGAGCCCGGCGTCCTGTGCCAGCGCCACGTTCGGATGCACACCGATGCCGACCACCACGACATCGGCCGGCAGCACGTCGCCGGTCGACAGCGTCACGCCGTCCGGTGTGATTTGCGCGGGTGTCGCGCCGAGATGGAACACGACGCCGTGCGATTCATGCAGCGCCTTGATCGTATCGCCGAGCGCGTCGCCAAGCACGCGCGCCATCGGACGCTCGTCGGGCGCGACGACCTGCACGTCGAGCCCGCGCGTGCGCAACGCGGCGGCCGCCTCCAGGCCGATGAAGCTCGCGCCGACCACGACGCAGCGGCGCGCCGTTTTCAGCTTGCCGATCAGCGCGTCGCAATCGGCACGCGAGCGCAGTACGCATACGTGCGGCAGGTCGGCGCCAGGCACGGTCAGCCGGTTCGGCTCGGCGCCCGTCGCGAGCAGCAGCGCGCCGTATCCGACGCGGCTGCCGTCGGCCAGCTCGACCGCATGCTGCGCGGGATCGATCCGCACGACTCGAACGCCGCACCGGACGTCGATGTGCCGGTCGGTATAGAACGACGGCGCGCGCAGCGGCAGCCAGTCGGCGTCAGCCGTACCCGCGAGGTAATCCTTCGACAGATTCGGCCGGTCGTACGGCGGATCGGCATCGGCGCTCAGCAGCGTAACGGGATGCGGATAACCTTCCTGCCGCAGCGTCACGGCCGCCGCGATCGCAGCGGCGCCGCCGCCGACAATCACGACCGACGCAGGCAGCCCGGCTGCTGTCAGCGCAGGCGGCACCGCGGCCGGCCGCGCATCGAGCACGACGGCGCGGCCATCGCGACGTTCGACGCGCCAGCACGTCAGGCCGTCGAGCGCCGGCGCGCGCTGCAGCTCGCCCGTGCGCAGGCAGAACGCCGCGTGATGCCACGGGCAGCGGATCGTGTCGCCGACCAGCAGGCCGTCGGCCAAGGGGGCGCCGTAGTGCGGGCAATTCGCGCCCACGGCGAACAGTTCGTCGGCACGGCGCACGAGCAGCACCGCTGCCTCGCCGACATGGCCCTCGATCATCGCGCCGTCGGCGATATCGTCGAGCGCAATGCCGGCCGCGAGATCGGGGCGCGAAGACGAATCGTCGCTTGCAGTCATGACGTGGCTCCCGGAAAGTCAGGTAACGATCCCATTATCGACATCCCTCCTGAAAAGAACAGGTACAGACGCCCCGCAGCGCACGCAAACACGGACTGTAGCTTGCATGCGATCCATGACGGGCGTAGAACGTCATCAACGTTGCGGCGCAACACGCCCGCCGCCCGCGGGGCACGTCGCGTGTCCCGCGCAATCCGCGTGCCGCCTTCATACCCTCATCAGGAGCGCTCCCGATGGCCACCGTCCTGTGCGTGCTCTACCCCGATCCCGTCGACGGCTATCCGCCGCGCTACGTGCGCGACGCGATTCCGGTCATCACCCGGTATGCGGACGGCCAGACCGCGCCGACGCCGGCCGGCCCGCTCGGCTTCCGGCCCGGCGAACTCGTCGGCTCGGTGTCCGGCGCGCTCGGGTTGCGCGGCTACATGGAAACGCACGGCCACACGCTGATCGTGACGAGCGACAAGGACGGCCCCGATTCCGAATTCGAGCGCCGGCTGCCCGAAGCCGACGTGGTGATTTCGCAGCCGTTCTGGCCCGCGTACCTGACGGCCGACCGGATCGCCCGCGCGCCGAAGCTGAAACTCGCGCTGACGGCCGGGATCGGCTCCGATCACGTCGACCTGGACGCCGCGGCGCGCGCGCACATCACCGTCGCCGAAGTCACCGGCTCGAACAGCATCAGCGTCGCCGAACATGTGGTGATGACGACGCTCGCGCTGGTGCGCAACTACCTGCCGTCGCATGCGGTCGCGCAGCAAGGCGGCTGGAACATCGCCGATTGCGTGGCGCGCAGCTATGACGTCGAAGGGATGCATTTCGGCACGGTCGGCGCCGGGCGCATCGGGCTCGCGGTACTGCGCCGGTTGAAGCCGTTCGGCCTGCAGCTGCACTACACGCAGCGCCACCGGCTCGACGCCGCCGTCGAGCAGGAGCTCGCGCTCACGTATCACGCCGACGCCGCGTCGCTGGCGAGCGCCGTCGACATCGTCAATCTGCAGATCCCGCTGTACCCGTCGACCGAGCACCTGTTCGACGCGGCGATGATCGCGCGGATGAAGCGCGGCGCGTACCTGATCAACACCGCGCGTGCGAAGCTGGTCGACCGCGATGCTGTCGTGAATGCCGTCACGTCAGGGCATCTCGCGGGCTACGGCGGCGACGTGTGGTTTCCGCAGCCGGCGCCGGCCGATCATCCGTGGCGCTCGATGCCGTTCAACGGGATGACGCCGCACATCTCGGGCACGTCGCTGTCCGCGCAGGCGCGCTATGCGGCCGGCACGCTGGAGATCCTGCAATGCTGGTTCGACGGCAAGCCGATCCGCAATGAATACCTGATCGTCGACGGCGGCACGCTCGCGGGAACGGGCGCGCAATCGTACCGGCTGACTTGACGCGACGCGCTACGCGCGGCGCACGACGGTACGTTCAGTCGAGACAGTGCGCGGCGAGCTTGCCGACGGTCACGACCGCCTGCTCGATCTCCGGCGACCACGGGCTGCTGTAGTTCAGCCGGATGAAGTTCCGGTAGCTGTCCGCGATCGAGAACATGTAGCCGGGCCCGATCGTGATGCCCCGTTCCAGCGCGAGCTGGTACAGCCGCATCGCGTCGACCTGCGCGGGCAGCTCGATCCACAGCACGTAGCCGCCCGCCGGGCTCGAAATGCGCGTGCCTTCCGGGAAGAACCGCGACACCATCGTCCGCATCAGGTTCGCCTGCTGCGCGTACGCCTTGCGAATCCGCCGCAGATGATGCTCGTAGCCGTCGCGCTCCAGAAACTCCGCGATCGCCAGTTGCGGCAGCGACGGTGTCGCGAGCGTGTTCAGGAATTTCAGCTTCTCGACCTGCTCCCGATAGCGGCCCGGCAACGCCCAGCCGATCCGGTAGGCGGCCGTCAGGCTCTTCGAGAACGACGAGCAGTGCAGCACGATATCGTGGCGGTCGAACGACTTCAGCGTGCTCGGATGCATGTTGCCGAAGTACAGTTCGTTGTACACGCCGTTCTCGATGATCGGCAGGTCGGCTTTCGTTGCGAACGCGACCAGTTCGCGCTTGCGCTCGTCGGGCATCTGGAAACCGAGCGGGTTCTGGAAGTTCGGCATCACCATGCACGCGGCGATCGGCTGCGACTTCGCGATCGCGGCCAGCGCCGCGATGTCGATCCCGTATTCCGGATGCGTCGCAACCTCGATCGCCTTCATCCCCATCCGCTCGATCGCGTGCAGCATCGCATAGAACGTCGGCGACTCCACCGCGATCGTGTCGCCCGGCTTCGCAACGGCCTGCAGGCACAGGTTGATCGCCTCCGTCGCGCCGACCGTCACGATGATCTCGTTCGGATCCACCGACATCCCGTTTTCCAGGTAGCGGCGCGCAATTTGGCGAATCAGGCGCGGATGGCCCGGCGGCAAGCCGTCCGTCACGCCCCACAGCGACTTGTCGCGGCCGGCTGCGTACGCATAGCGGTTCAGCTTCTCGAACGGAAACAGGCTCGGGTCCGGATACGGCGAGCCGAGCGGCACCGCGTCGTCCGTGCCGATCGAACGCAGCGTCGACAGCACGAGCCGGCTCACGTCGACCGACGACGAGATCGCGATCGGCTTCGACGGCCGCAGCTCGCGCACCGGCGCGTGACCGTCGTCGCGACGCAGGTTCACGAAATAGCCCGACTGCGGCCGGCTTTCGAGCAGCCCGCGGCTTTCCAGCAGCAGGTAGGCATGCAGCACGGTCGTGATGCTGATCCGGTGCTGCTGGCTCGCCTGCCGCACCGAGGGCACACGATCGCCGTGTCGATATACGCGTTGCCGGATGAGTCTCTCTATGTCGTTTGCAAATTTCTCGTAGAGCTTCATCCGCCTCGCCCCGCCAGCGGTGAACTGGCCTGCGATGCATGGGCGGCACGGCCGCGCCGACACACGAAGCCGGGTAGCCGTGCCCGGGCGCGGGCGTCCCGGTTCGAACCTCGTCCGTTACCGAAATTGAAGGCGGGTAGCAATGCGAATCTCATCAAGACAAGGTTCGGCATCCTACTGCGTCATTTCGACGAATGTAAGTGACAGTTTGGCGAGGAAACCTCAAATCCGGCGCGCGTGGTGAACAGATTCGCACGCGACGGCGCGGGCCTGCACCGGCCCGCATGCACTCACGCGTCGTCGACGTTGTCCGCGTAGTGGTCGATCGCGACCTTGCACTCGTCGAACACCACCGTCAGCAGCGCGACGTCGTTCGACTCGACCCACTTGCGAATCTGCAGGAACTGGCCGGTGCCGAGATCGGCGAGGCGGCCCGGATCGTCGGTCGTCACGTCGACGGTCGCGATCGCGCGGTTGCCGTTGCCGGGCAGCGGCGCCAGCGTCGCCGCGATGTCGAAGCGGCGGTACGATTGATCGATGCGCATGCGGTTCTCCCGAATCAGTTCGAAAAAATGTGTGCTCAACCGAGCGCCTGGCGGAACACCTTGCCGCCGAATCCCGTCACGACGTTGTCGACCGAGAACGGCGTGTCCTCCTTCGCCTCGACGATGACGGCGACGCTGCCGGGTGCGAGCCGCGCGGCCACTGCCTCGACGAAGCTGCCGTCGAGCAGCGCATTGCCGGCCGCATCCGCGAGGATGCCGGCGCCCGCGCCTGCCGCCATGCCGGTGACCACGCCGAGCGGCCCCGCCAGCAGGCCGAGCAGGCCACCCGCGATCGCGCCGATCACGCCGCCCTTGAACGGCCGCGATTCGGCCGCGAGCACCGCGAGCTTGCCGGCCGCGTCCTTCTCGACGACGACACCGTTCTCGATGTGGAATCCTTCATTCTTCTCCGACAGCGCCTCGAAATCGTTCACGGCCTGATGGGCCGTGTCGACGCTGCCGAACACGGCGACGATCAGTTGCTTGGTCATTCGACACCTCGCTCGGTTGGATGATCAGGTGTGGCGGCCACAACGCATGCGGCGCGCCGGGGTTCGCATTCAGATGCCCGTTGCCGCGACGCGTGCGCGGGCCGCATCGGCATGCGTATGCGCGGCCGCCTGCTGCAACCCGGCGACCGATGGCGCACGTGCGCGCGCGGCATCGGCGTCGTACGCGTCACGTGCCTGCCGGTAGGCGTCCGACGATGCGCGCTGCAATTCGATGGCCCGTGCCGTTGCGACGGATTGCGGTTTCATGCAACACCTCCTGCGGAAACATGGTGGGCGCAAGCGTCATGCCGCTTGCCGTTTACCTGCGCGCGTGCGCATCTTCCTCGACATCGTCGACGTCCGCCGGAAAGCGATGCTGGCCGAAACTGAGGATCAGCACGCCGACCGCGAGCAGCACGATCCCGAAGGTCGTCATCAGCATCCGCTCGGGGCTGTCGGTCGCGCCGCGCAGGATCAGGTCGCGTGCAAGCGACGTCATCGCAATGAACAGAGGAAACCGCACCGGCAGCCGGCCGAGCCGCAAGTAGCGCACGTCCATCGCGAGCACTTCCAGATACAGGAACATCAGCAGCAGGTCGGTCAGCGACACCTCGCCCGCGAGCACGACCTTCCACGCTTCCTGCGTCATCGCGAACGCGGTCGCGAGCCCGATCACGATCAACCCGGCCAGCTCGGCCGCATGAAGGAAGTGACCGAAACGGCGACGGATGCGCTCGGCCGGCGAACAGGAAATGGTAGACGTATTCAAGGCGACAGTCGGTGTGAGGGGGCGTAAGCGGCGCCGGGCGGCGGGAAATCGGGGCAATGCGCGGCATCGCAGGCATCCGGCGCAGGCACATGAGCGGCACCGGTCGCCTGCTCGACCGCGGACAGCGTGCGGCGGCAGCACACGTGGAACGCGTCGCCCGCATCGGTGCAGGCCACGTCGTCGTGCTCGCGGCACAGCAGCAGGCGGCAGCCGAGATAGCGTTCGAGCGAATCGATCCGGTCGCTCACCTGCGCCTCGCCGAGCTTCAGTTCCGCCGCGGCGCCGGACAGGCCGCCGTGCTCGACCACCGCGACAAACACGCGCATCGCTTCCAGCAGGTTCATGGTGACGCTCCTCGTCGGCGGCACAGCGGGACCTAATCTACTGCACGCGGCACGCACGCTCAAGAGCACAGCGCCGCAGGCGCCAGGAGTACAGCTGCGCGGGCCCCGCGCAAAATCCGGCCCCGTTTGACGCAATCGAATGACAGTTTGCCGATACGTGTTCCAAAGACCCGCTGAAGCTGCTAGATTGCATGCTCGACGACGTTACGCGGTGCGCGCAGGTCACGCGCCGGGCGGCCGGCCGCCGCTGCTGCGGCCCGTTGCGCGATGCCCGCGCAACGTCCTTCATCCGCATGTCACAAAGAGAACAGTCGCATGACACAGTTCAACCGAACGCCCTCGCGCGCCGCGGCAGCCACGGCCCGTCCGTCCCGACATGACTGACCGGCAGGCCGCGATGCAGACTCCTCCCCCGCTCTCCCAGGCCGTTCACAGCACGATCACGCGCAGCGCGATCTTCCTCGTGGCGACGATCAATCCCGGTGCCGATCACGCTGACACGATTCGTTCATGGTGCGGCGACATCGCCGCGCTCGTGCGCTCGGTCGGCAAGCGCGTGCCGGGCGGCAACCTCACGTGCGTGTGCGGCTTCGGCGCCGACGCGTGGGATGCGCTGTTCGGCGATCCGCGCCCCGCGTCGCTGCATCCGTTCCGCGAATTCGGCGCCGGCCAGCGCGTCGCGGTCGCGACGCCCGGCGACATCCTGCTGCATATCCGCGCCGAAGCGATGGACCTGTGCTTCGAACTCGCGACGCAACTGCTCGGCGCGCTCGGCGATGCGGTGACCGTCGTCGACGAGGTGCACGGCTTCCGCAATTTCGACCAGCGCGCGATGATCGGCTTCGTCGACGGCACCGAGAACCCGGAAGGCCGCGAGGCGGTCGACTTCACGGTGATCGGCGACGAGGACGCCGAGTTCACGGGCGGCAGCTACGTGATCGTGCAGAAGTACCTGCACGACATGGCCGGCTGGAACGCGCTCGCGGTCGAGACGCAGGAACGCATCATCGGCCGCACCAAGCTGTCCGACATCGAACTCGCGCCGGACGTGAAGCCGTCGTGCTCGCACAGCTCGCTGACCACGCTCGACGAAGGCGGCCAGGAAGTGAAGATCCTGCGCGACAACATGCCGTTCGGGCGCCCGGGCGCCGGCGAGTTCGGCACCTTTTTCATCGGCTATGCGCGCTCGCCGGCGCCGATCGAGCAAATGCTCGAGAACATGTTCGTCGGCCGCCCGCCGGGCAACTACGACCGCCTGCTCGACTACAGCCGCGCAGTCACCGGCTCGCTGTTCTTCGTGCCGTCGGCCGACCTGCTCGAAGCGCTCGCCGACCGCGCGGCGCCGGCTGCACACGCCGCCCCGCCGGAATCCTCGTCGTCCGCGCCGCATCGCGACGGCTCGCTGAAAATCGGCTCGCTGAAAGGAACCAAAACCCATGAATAACCTGCACCGCGAACTCGCCCCGATCTCGTCGTCCGCCTGGGAACAAATCGAGGAGGAAGTGGCGCGCACCTTCAAGCGTTCGGTGGCCGGCCGCCGCGTCGTCGACGTCGATGGCCCCGAGGGCCCCGAACTGTCGGCCGTCGGCACGGGGCACCTGACTGAGGTCGCCGCGCCGCGCGAGCACGTGAGCGCACGGCTGCGCGAAGTCCGCACGATCGTCGAGCTGACGGTGCCGTTCGAACTGAGCCGCGAGGCGATCGACAGCGTCGAGCGCGGCGCACGCGACGCCGACTGGCAACCGGCGAAGGAAGCCGCGCAGCGGCTCGCATTCGCCGAGGACAACGCGATTTTCGACGGCTACCAGGCGGCCGGCATCGTCGGCATCCGCGAAGGCACGTCGAACCGCAAACTCACGCTGCCGGCAGACGTCAGCGCGTATTCGGACGCGATCAGCGACGCGCTCGAGGCACTGCGCCTCGCCGGCGTCGACGGTCCGTACTCGGTCGTACTCGGCTCGGACGCCTACACCGCGCTCAGCGAAGCGCGCGACCAGGGCTATCCGGTCCTCGGCCATATCAAGCGCATCGTCAGCGGCGAGATCATCTGGGCGCCGGCGATCAGCGGCGGCTGCGTGCTGTCCATGCGCGGCGGCGACTACGAGCTGCACCTCGGGGAAGACGTATCGATCGGCTACACGAGCCATGGCGACAAGGCCGTGCGCCTGTACCTGCGCGAGACGTTCACGTTCCTGATGCTGACGAGCGAAGCATCGGTGACCGTGGCGCCGCAGGGCAACACGGCGGCCTGACCCCGGTTGCCCGCGCGCGATGCCCGAGCCCGGGCGTCGCGCGCGACCGGCCGCGCTGCCGCGCCGCATGTTCGTCGCCGATCGAGCCCATCCTGCATGGAGAGATTGTCATGAGCGATACGAATGATGCACTGCAGACGCTGCGGGCGTCGGTCGACACGTTGAAGCAGACCGTCGACGCGAACGCGGGCAGCCAGGCCGGCGACACCGCCGTGCTGTTTACCGTCGTGTCGCTGATGCTGGCCGAGCTGCCGCCCGACACGCGCAACCTGATCGAGGATTCGTTCTCCGTCTGGGCCAATGGTCTGCCGAATGCGGCATTGTCGACCGACGTGAAACAGATCGCCCGGCAACGGCTCGCGATGAAACTCTCCGACTGATCGCGGTTCCCCACGGTTGCGCCATGTCCGGCCCGATCCGTGCAACCCGCCCTCTCCTTCGCCGGCCCCACGGCGCGCACCGGCTGCGGCGCGTGCGCGGCCGGACGTAACCGGTTCGCCCACGCCACCGGTGCGCGCGTCATGCCGCGCGCGACCCTCCGCTTCGCCGTCCGAGCGCCGGCGGCCGGCCCCCTGCGCGCCGATGTCGCACCGCGCGCCGTTCGCGTTCCGCTTGCCCCCGCTTCCGGGCACCGCGTGCCCCGTCTCCCGCACACGCCCGCGCCGTCGCGTGCGCGCCCGTCTGTACTCCCTGGCACCCGCGCGTGCATCGATGTGAGGGTGCAATTCACGGCCGGTCCGGCGTGGAACTGTGTCTTGGATGGCCCCCGCCGATTCGCTATTTTGAACGCAGTCGAAGCGATGCCGTGGGCTCCTCGCAGCACTCGCGCTTCCCGCCCCGACCGCGACCGTGCGCCACGCCGGCGCGCGCTGCGCGACCGCACCGGCGCGGCACGCGCGCCGCCGCGCCGCGCGTCGCGTGTGCGCGGTCGGGACGCGCGAGCGCCGCACCGCATCGGGACTTCACCCTTCGACCCACCTTCACAGACAGGAGCCAGACCACCATGCCCGCACTTTGCGATATCTGCCACGCCCGGCCGGCCGTCGCGCGCGCAACCGTGATGCAGGACGGCGAGCGCAAGACGATCTCGATCTGCGATTACCACTTCCGTCAGCTGATGCGGCATCAGAGCATGCTGAACCCGTTCGATTCGCTGCTCGGCGGCGGTGGCTCGTCGTCGCTGTTCGGCGAGCTCGGCGACGAATCGCCGCTCTCCGCCGAGATTCCGCGCGAATCGGTCGACCCGACCGACGCGTTCAGCGAACAGACGCTCGAACTGCTGCAGCGCGCGGCCGAGAAGGCGCACGAGCTCCGCCGCAGCGAGCTCGACTCCGAACACCTGCTGTACGCGCTCGCGGACACCGACGTGTGCGCTGCATTGCTGAAGGAACTGAAGCTGTCGCCGCAGGACATCAAGGCGTACATCGACGAGCATGCGCACACCGGCACGGCCGACCCCGATGCGCCGCTCGACAAGCTGTCGATCTCGCCGCGCGTGAAGAAGGCCGTGCAGTACGCGTTCCAGGCGTCGCGCGATCTCGGCCACTCGTACATCGGCCCCGAGCACCTGCTGATCGGGCTCGCCTCGGTGCCGGACAGCATCGCCGGCACGCTGCTGAAGAAATACGGCGTGACGCCCGAGGCGCTGCGCCAGAAAGTCGTGAAGGTGGTCGGCAAGGGCGCCGAGGACGGCCGCGTCGATGCGCCGACCGGCACGCCGAACCTCGACAAGTTCGGCCGCGACCTCACCGCGATCGCGCGCCAGGGCAAGCTCGACCCGGTGCTCGGCCGCGCACAGGAAATCGAGAGCACGATCGAGGTGCTCGCGCGCCGCAAGAAGAACAACCCGGTGCTGATCGGTGAACCGGGCGTCGGCAAGACGGCGATCGTCGAAGGGCTCGCCCAGCGGATCGTGAACGGCGACGTGCCCGAGGTGCTGCGCGACAAGCGGCTCGTCGAAGTCAACATCAACTCGATGGTGGCCGGCGCGAAGTATCGCGGCGAATTCGAGGAGCGCGCGAAGCAGCTGATCGACGAAGTGACTGCGAAGCAGGACGAACTGATCCTGTTCATCGACGAGCTGCACACGATCGTCGGCGCGGGCCAGGGCGGCGGCGAAGGCGGCCTCGACATCGCGAACGTGCTGAAGCCCGCGCTCGCTCGCGGCGAGCTGAGCCTGATCGGCGCGACGACGCTCAACGAATACCAGAAGTACATCGAGAAGGATGCCGCGCTCGAACGGCGCTTCCAGCCGGTGTTCGTGCCGGAGCCGAGCGTCGAGCAGACGATCGTGATCCTGCGCGGGCTGCGCGACAGCCTCGAGGCGCACCACCAGGTGACGTTCTCCGACGACGCGTTCGTCGCGGCCGCCGAGTTCGCCGACCGCTACATCACGTCGCGCTTCCTGCCCGACAAGGCGATCGACCTGATCGACCAGGCCGCCGCGCGCGTGCGGATCGGCGCGACGTCGCGCCCGGTCGACATTCAGGAAGGCGAAGCGCAGATCGCGCAACTGAAGCGCGAGCAGGATTATGCAACGTCGCGCAAGCGCTTCGACCAGGCGAAGCAGTTCGAGGAGCAGATCAACGAGAAGCAGAAAGCCGTCGACGAGATGATGGAAGCGTGGCAGCGCAAGACCGGCTCCGAGACGCTCGAAGTGACCGTCGAATCGGTGGCCGAGGTCGTGTCGCGGCTGACCGGCATCCCGGTCTCCGAGCTCACGCAGGAAGAGCGCCAGAAGCTGCTGCAGATGGAAGAGCAACTGCGCGAGCGCGTGGTCGGCCAGAGCGACGCGGTGGTCGCGGTCAGCGATGCCGTGCGGCTGTCGCGCGCGGGGCTCGGCCAGACGCACCGGCCGATCGCGACCTTCCTGTTCCTCGGGCCGACGGGCGTCGGCAAGACCGAGCTCGCGAAGGCGCTGGCCGAGACCGTGTTCGGCGACGAGCAGGCGATCATCCGCATCGACATGTCCGAGTACATGGAGCGGCACGCGGTTGCGCGGCTGATCGGCGCGCCGCCCGGCTACGTCGGCTACGACGAAGGCGGCCAGCTCACCGAGCGCGTGCGGCGCCGCCCGTACAGCGTGATCCTGCTCGACGAGATCGAGAAAGCGCATCCGGACGTCTACAACGTGCTGCTGCAGGTGTTCGACGACGGCCGGCTGACCGACGGCAAGGGCCGCGTGGTCGACTTCAGCAACACGATCATCATCGCGACGAGCAACCTCGGCGCGGCGATCATCATGGACAACCTGACGCAGCCCGAAGCCGCGCGCAAGACCGACAAGGCGGTCCGCGAGGAGCTGATGCAGGTGCTGAAGGGCCATTTCCGCCCCGAGTTCCTGAACCGGATCGACGAGGTGATCGTCTTCCACGCGCTGTCGAAGAACAACATCCGCTCGATCGTGCAGATCCAGCTCGACCGCGTGGTGCGTACGGCCGCCGCGCAGGACATCACGCTCGTGATGGGTGGCTCGCTCGTCGATCACCTGACCGAAGTCGGCTACCAGCCGGAGTTCGGCGCACGCGAGCTGAAGCGCCAGATCCGCCAGACCATCGAGACGCGGCTCGCGAAGGAGATTCTTGCCGACCGGCTGAAATCGGGCGACCGGTGCGAAGTCGACTTCGACACGGACAGCGACGAAGTGAAGTTCAACAAGCTCGCCGCTCCGGAAGCGAAAGAGCCGAAGGACGCAAAGAAGGACGCCGACGGCAAGGCCAGGCCGAACGGCAAGGCCGCCAAGGCATCGGGCGACACGAAGGCGGACGACGCGCCCGCCGACGCACCGCCGCCCGCGGCGAAGTCCGGCAAGAAGTCGTCCGGCGCGAAGAAGGACGCTCATTAAAAAACGCGTGCCCTGCCATCCGGGGCACGCATGACCGGCTCCGTCCGCCGGACGGAGCCGCCCCACGCCGCGACATGGCGCAACCGAGCCACCCGAACCGGGCCCGGCTCATGGAGATTCACATGACAAATCGACGCGAAGTGCCAGGCATCAGGAAGTACGATGGGCCCGCCGGCGGTTGGGGCGCGCTTCGCGCGACAGCCGATGCGGTGCGCACGCAGATGGAAACCATCGAGGCGCCGATCGTGCTGATGCGGACCAACCAGCCCGACGGCTTCGACTGCCCCGGCTGTGCGTGGCCCGACAAGGAACACAAGTCGACGTTCCAGTTCTGCGAAAACGGCGCGAAGGCCGTCACGTGGGAAGCGACGACCAAGCGCGTGACGCCCGAGTTCTTCGCGGCGAACACCGTGTCGTCGCTGCTGCGCATGTCGGACTACGAACTGGAGAACATGGGCCGGCTCACGCATCCGCTCGTCTACGACCGCGCGAGCGACACGTTCCGCCCGATCGAATGGGACGACGCATTCGCGCGCATCGGCGAAGCGCTGCGCGCGCTGCCGCCCGAGCAGGTCGAGTTCTACACGTCGGGCCGCGCGTCGAACGAAGCCGCGTACCTGTACCAGCTGTTCGCGCGCGAGCTCGGCACGAACAACTTCCCCGACTGCTCGAACATGTGCCACGAGCCGACCAGCGTCGGCCTGCCGCAGTCGATCGGCATCGGCAAGGGCACCGTCTCGCTGGAGGATTTCGACCACTGCGAGCTGATCATCTCGATCGGCCACAACCCCGGCACGAACCACCCGCGGATGATGGGCACGCTGCACGAGTGCTCGCGCCGCAACGTGCCGATCATCGTGTTCAACCCGCTGCGCGAACGCGCGCTCGAACGCTTCGCCGATCCGCAGGACATGATCGAGATGGCGTCGTTCGGCTCGACGCGCATCGCATCGACGTACTACCAGGTCGACGCGGGCGGCGACGCGGCCGCGCTGAAGGGCATCATGAAGGCGCTGCTGCAGCTCGAAGCCGAGCGCGGCGACGTGCTCGACCGCGACTTCATCGCGCAGCACACCAACGGCTTCGACGCGTTCTCGGCCGACCTCGAAGCGACGTCGTGGGACGACATCGAACGCGCGAGCGGCCTCAGCCAGGCGCAGCTCGAACAGGTCGCGCTCGCGTACGCGAAGTCGAACGCGACCATCATCACGTACGGGATGGGCGTCACGCAGCACAACAAGGGCACGGCAACCGTGCGCCTGATCGCCGACCTGCTGCTGATGCGCGGCAACATCGGCAAGCCCGGCGCCGGCGTGTGCCCGCTGCGCGGCCATTCGAACGTGCAGGGCAACCGCACGGTCGGCATCACCGAGAAGCCGTCGGCCGAGTTCCTGAAGAAGATCGAGGACGTGTGCGGCTTCACGCCGCCCGCGCATCACGGGCACGACGCCGTGCAGGCGATGCAGGCGATGATCGACGGCACCGCGAAGGCGCTGCTGTGCCTCGGCGGCAACTTCGCGGTCGCCCTGCCCGATCCCGAGCTGTCGTTCCCGGCGATGGCGAAGCTCGACCTGAGCGTGCATCTCGGCACGAAGCTGAACCGCTCGCATCTGCTGGTCGGCAAGGAAACCTTCATCCTGCCCGTGCTCGGCCGCACCGAGCTCGACATGCAGGCCACCGGCCGGCAGTCGATCACCGTCGAGGATTCGATGTCGATGGTCCATGCGTCGGCCGGCAAGCTCAAGCCGGCGTCCGACCAGTTGCGCTCGGAGCCCGCGATCGTCGCGGGGATCGCGCATGCGACGCTGCCGAACAGCAAGGTCGCATGGCTCGACCTGATCGCCGACTACGACCGTATCCGCGACCTGATCGACCGTACGGTGTCCGGCTTCGAGGCGTTCAACGAGCGCATCCGCACGCCGGGCGGCTTCCGGCTGCCGCTGCCGCCCACCGAGCGCGTGTGGCCCACGCCGACCGGCAAGGCGATGTTCTCGGTCTACAAGGGCGTGAAGGAAGACGCGGACGTACTCGGCGCCGAGCAGGTATTGCGGCTGATCACGCTGCGCAGCCACGACCAGTACAACACGACGATCTACGGGCTCGACGACCGCTATCGCGGCGTGTTCGGGCGACGTGACGTGCTGTTCATGAACACCGCCGATCTCGCGAAGTACGGGCTCGAGCACGGCGACCTCGTCGACATCGAGACGATCACCGCGTCGGGCCGCACGCTGCGCCTCGAGAAGATCACCGCGATCGAGTACGACATCGCGCCGGGGTCGGTCGGCGCGTACTACCCGGAAGCGAACGTGCTCGTGCCGCTCGACTACATCGACAAGGAAAGCGGCACGCCGTCGTACAAGTCGGTACCGGTGCGCGTCGCACGCTCGGCGGTCGTCTGACCGACGGGCAGGCGCGCGGTGTGTTGTCCACCGCGCGCCTGCCCGACGCCTTCCCTCGGCCGCCGCCACGCCACAACCAACGCGGCGGCCCTTCCCTTCCTTTAACGCGCCGCCGTCGGCGGCAGATGGGCGCCGCCCTGCCGGCGCCGATACGCGCTGTCGCGCGACGCGAGCCAGTAGTACAGCGGCGACGTCAGCAGCAATCCCACGAGCCACGACAGGTCCGCGCCGCCCAGATGCGCGGGAATCGGGCCCGCGTACATCGGCGTGTTCATGAACGGAATCTGCACGAGGATGCCGATCGCATACGCGAGCAGCGCCTGCGGATTGAAGCGGCCGTAGATCCCGCCGTCCACCATGAAGATCGACTTGATGTCGTACTTGCCCTTGTGGATCACGTAGAAGTCGATCAGGTTGATCGCCGTCCACGGCACCAGCACGACCAGCAGCGCGAGCACCAGATCGACGAGGTTGCCGATGAAGTTCGTCGATGCGCCGATCGCCGCGTAGCAGCAACCGACGAAGATCACGACCGACACCACCGCACGCGCCTTCGCGGTCGGAATCCACTTGTACGCGAAGGTCTGCACCGACGTGATCACCGCGAGCACCGCGCCGTACAGATTCAGCGCGTTGTGGCTGATCACGCTCAGCAGGAACAGCACGAGCATCAACGGGCCGAGCGGGCCCGTCGCCTGCTTGACGGCATCCATCGTGTCGGTGCCGGCCGGCACCGCGAGCACCGCGACCGCGCCGAAGATGAACGCAAGCGTCGAGCCGATCGTGCAGCCGAGATAGGTCGCCCAGAACGTCGACGCGACGCCGACGTTTTCCGGCAGATAGCGTGAATAGTCCGACACGTACGGTGCGAACGCGATCTGCCACAACGCCGACAGCGACACCGTCGCGAGCCAGCCCGCGAAGTTGAAGCCGCCGCGCGTCAGGAAATCGTCGGTCGTCACGTGCGTGAGGATCATCCAGAAGCCGACGAAGATGCCGATGCCGAGCACCCACGTACCGATGCGGTTCAGGATGTGGATGAACCGGTAGCCGACGATCCCGATCAGCCCCGAGCCCACCGCGCCGATCACGATGCCGACGGGCACCGGCACCGACGATGCGATGCCGTGCACCGACTTGCCGGCGAGCACGATGTTCGACGCGAAGAAGCCGACGTACATCACGGCCGCGATCACCGTGACGAGCAGCGCGCCCCACGAGCCGAACTGCGCGCGGCTCTGGATCATCTGCGGGATGCCCATCTGCGGGCCCTGCGCGGAATGCAGCGCCATCAGCACGCCGCCGACGGCCTGGCCGACGACGATCGCGACGATACCCCACATCAGGTTCAGGTGAAACATCTGCACGCCCAGCGCGCCGGTCACGATCGGCAGCGGCGCGATGTTGCCGCCGAACCAGAGCGTGAACAGGTCGCGCACCTTGCCGTGGCGCTCTGCGGGCGGCACATAGCCGATCGTGTGCTTCTCTATCATCGGGGACGCATTGCGTTCCGCGTTCGTCATGGTGATGTCTCCTGTCCTGCGCGGCGATGCGCGCTTGCCGTTTCCGCCGGCGCGCGTCGGAGTGCGCGCCTGCAATCGGGTCCGGATACGCGAGCGACGACGCGCCGCGTGCGCGCGCGGCGGTGTCGAACGAAGCGGACGACGTGCATGCGGGGACGGATGACATGTCCCGCCGGTGCGTGCGCGGCCGCTTCGCGGTCTTCGTGATCCAGGTTGGAGACGATGGTGCGCCACGACTATCGCGGCCGGAAAATACTAAAAATATTTCCGCGACATACGAAAAAGCTCTGCAGCGGAAATTCCGGCGCCGATCGACTTCAGGTAAGGTGCCAGGGTCTGTTTCCACATGGAACGCGCATGCGCCCGCGGCGGCACGCCGGGGCCGGGTATCAGAGGTGCTTGTGGCTCACTACACTTTGCGGCAACTGAAATACTTCATCACGACGGTCGAATCCGGCAGCGTTGCCGAGGCCTCGCGTCAGCTCTTCATCGCGCAACCGTCGATCTCCAGCGCGATCAAGGGGCTGGAGGAAAGCTTCGGCGTGAAGCTGTTCATCCGTCATCACGCACAGGGCGTGTCGCTGACGCCGAGCGGCACGCGCTTCTACCGGAAAGCGCAGGAGCTGCTGCGCATCGCGCACGAGTTCGAACAGAACGCGCTCGCCGACAACGACGTGATCACCGGGCAGATCGACATCGGCTGCTTCGAGACGGTCGCGCCGCTCTACCTGCCGCAACTGATCGCCGGGTTTCGCGAGCGCTACCCGGGCGTGAACATCCGGCTGCGCGACGGCGACCAGCAGGAGCTCGTGCAGGGCCTGACGTCGGGCACGTTCGATCTCGCGCTCATGTACGACCACGATCTCGACGGCACGATCGAAACCGAGCCGCTGATGCCGCCGCAGCAGCCGTACGTGCTGCTGCCGGAGAACCACCGGTTCGCGGGCCAGTCGCACGTGTCGCTGCGCGACCTGTGCGTCGAGCCGATGATCCTGCTCGACGTGCAGCCGAGCCGCACCTACTTCGTCAGCCTCTTTCACGAACTCGGGCTCACGCCGAACATCGTGTTCGGCTCGCCGTCGATCGAGATGGTGCGCGGCATGGTCGGCCAGGGATTCGGTTTCTCGCTACTCGTCACGCGCCCGCATTCCGAATACACGTACGATGGTCAGCGTGTCGTGACGATCGGCCTCAGCGAAACGGTGAGCCCGTCGGGGCTCGTGAGCGCACGGCTGAAGCGCGGCCAGCTCACGAAGCAGGCGCAGTCGTTCGTCGATTTCTGCCGCGAACGGCTTGCGCAGATCGTTGCGGAATCCGCACGATAGTGAAAAGGGAGAAACGCACGCGCCGCAGGGTGCGGTGCGTGCGTTTCACTTGCAGGTTCAGGCCGCCGATGAAAGATGCGCGGCCAGGCGACCCAGCATCGCGTCGCATCCATGCAGCTGTTCGAGCGTGACGAACTCGTCGGGCTTGTGCCCCTGATCCATGCTGCCGGGCCCGCACACCGCGGTCGGAATCCCGGCCTGACCGAACAGCCCGCCCTCGGTGCCGAATGCGACCGTGCCGAACGCATCGGAACCGCTCAGCATCGCGAGCAGGCGCGCGGCTTCGCTGTCCGGTGCGGTGGCCAGCCCCGGATACGCGCCCAGCGGCTGCAATTGAATGTCGGTATCGGGCTGCACCGCGCGCATCTTCGGCAACAGTTCGGATTCCGCATAGTCCTGCAGCTTTCTCGGCACGTCGTGCGCGTCGAAATCCGGCAGCGCGCGCACCTCGAAATCGAACTCGCATTCGGCCGGCACGATGTTCAGCGCGCGGCCGCCCTTGATCAATCCCGTCTGCACGGTCGAGAACGGCGGATCGAAACGGCTGTCGTGCCGCTCGGGCCGCGCGAGCGCCGCACCGATCTCGCCGAGCCGGCCGATCAGCTTCGCCGCATAGTCGATCGCGTTGACGCCCGACGGCGCATACGCCGAGTGGCATGCCGCGCCCTTCACATGGCAGCGCATCGCGAGCTTGCCCTTGTGTCCGAGCACCGGTTTCAGCTCGGTCGGCTCGCCGATCAGGCACAGGCGCGGCCGGTGCTCGCGCGCGGCCAGTGCTTCGAGCATCGGCCGCACGCCGAGGCAGCCGACTTCCTCGTCGTACGAGAAAGCAAGATGCACGGGTATGCTCAGCGGCCGCGCAACGAACGCCGGAACCACCGCGAGCGCCGACGCGATGAAGCCCTTCATGTCGGCCGTGCCCCGGCCGTACAGGCGGCCGTCGCGCTCGGTCAGCCGGAACGGCTCGACCGTCCACGCCTGCCCGTCCACCGGCACCACGTCGGTATGGCCCGACAGCGCGATGCCGCCGCGATCGCGCGGCCCGATCGTCGCGTACAGGCTCGCCTTCGTGCGTTCCGCGTTGTAGAACAGCTCGCTTTCCACGCCGAAGCCCGCGAGATAGTCGCGGATGAAGCCGATCATCTCGAGGTTCGACTCGCGGCTGACCGTCGCGAAACCGATCAGCCGTTCGAGCAGCGCACGGCTCGACGTATCACTCATCGCCCGGCACTCCGTAGCTCGGCGCGGCGGTCGGGTTCAGCGCGCGCGTCTGGTAGTCCTGCATCTGCGGCCGATACGCACGCCAGAGCGTCTCGAGCTGCCCGATCGGATCGGTATCGGCCCAGTCGACGCGCAGGTCGACGATCGGCCAGGTCACGTCGCCGGCCACCTTCAGCGCGGCCGAATGCACCGGCCCGGCTTCGCCGCCGGCCGCCATCGCCGCGTGCATCGCGGCCAGCAGGCGATCGGCGAGCAGGCCGGGCGCCTGTTCGAAGGCCCGCACCATCGCGTCGATCACGGCAGGCGCGGCCAGCAAGTTGCCGGCCGCCGCGCACTGCTCGCCCTGCACCGCGTGATGCGTGCCGAGCGCCTCCTTGCCGGTGAAGCACGCCGTGTGCCCCTGCCCGTCGATCACCGTGACCTGACGATACTGGCTCCAGCCGTTCGCGCTGAGCGCGCGGTCGAGCGCCGCGGCGGGCGCGAGCTGATCGTGCTCGATCAGGTCGAGGATCTGCGGACCGAGGGCCGGCAGCGTGATGTTCTGCGTCGCGACCGCACCGACGCCCGCGCGCACCCACGGGCAGCGCGCGCCGACGGCGATGCTCGACGAGCTGATCGCGATCCCGAGCTGGCCCGTCTCCGGGCAACGCCCGACGATGGAGAAAGTCATGTCGCCTCCTATGCGCGGTTCGGCTGCCAGTTGTCCGGGACCACCGCGATCACGTCGATCTCCATCAGCCACTGCGGCTGACCGAGCGCCGACACGACGAGCCCCGTCGAGATCGGATACACGCCCTTCAGCCACTTGCCGACTTCCTGGTAGACCGGCTCGCGATAACGCGGATCGATCAGGTAGGTCGTCGTCTTCACGATGTGCGTGATGTCGCTGCCGGCTTCCTCGAGCAGTTGCTTGACGTTCTTCATTGCCTGCTCGGCCTGTGCGCGCGGATCGCCGAGGCCGATCAGGTTGCCGTCGAAATCGGTGCCGACCTGGCCGCGCACGTAGACGGTGTTGCCGGCCCGCACGGCCTGGCACAGGTCGTTGTCGAGCGTCTGGTTCGGGTAGGTATCCTTGGTGTTGAACATGCGGATACGCGTATGGGTAGGCTGGCTCATCGAGATCCTTCGAGTGTCGGTGTGTTCGCCCGCCGCACCGGAAGCATTCGCGGCGCGGCGGGTTCATGTCTGTTCGTCAGGTGGTCAGCTCGTCGCTTCGGCGAGCGGGCGCGCGTCGGCCGGTGCCTGCGATGCGGCCGTGCGTTGTTGCGACGCGTCGTGGTACGCGAGGTACTTGCGCTGCGTGACGATGTGATCGGCGATGTGCTTCGCGTCGTGCCACACGCCCCAGATGAAGCTGGAGCCGCGCCGCGACAGCCACGGCAGGCCGAGGAAATAGATGCCGGGCTCCTTCGACACGCCGCGCTGGTGCTGCGGCTTGCCGTTCGGCGCGAACGCATCGACGTTGAGCCAGCCGTAGTCGACCGCGTAGCCGGTCGCCCAGACGATCGACGTGACGCCCGCACCGGCGAGGTCCAGCGCGAGGATCGGATGCGCGACGCATTCGGGGTTCGGCAGGATGCGGCGTGCTTCCGGCTCTTCCGGCAGGTCGAGGCCGTTGCGTGCCGCGTAGGCGTCGGCCGCGTCGAGCAGCGACAGGTAGTTTTCGTCGCCGCGGGCGAGATTGACCGCGAGATCGCGTTCGAACACCGCCACGCCGCCGTCGAACGACTTCGTCAGTCCGACGAGCGTCACGCCCTGGTTCGCGAGCGCGCGGAAATCGACCGTGTGACCGCCGCGCGCGCCGCTCACCGCGATCGTCACGTGTTCGCGGCCGGGCGTCGCGATTTCCTTGTCCCATTCGCCGAGCACGCCGAGCCACCAGCAGAAGTCGCGGCCGCGATACGCGCGCGGCGGGCGATCGTGCGGCCCGACCGACAGGTACACCTGCCGGCCCGCGCGCTGCAGTTCGTCGGCGATCTGCACGCCTGACGAACCGGCGCCGACCACCAGCACCGCGCCTTCCGGAAGCTGGCCCGGGTTGCGATAGTCGGCGGAATGGATCTGCATGAGGCGCGCGTCGTCCGGCGCGATCGGCGGAATGACCGGGCGCTGGAACGGCCCCGTCGCGACGACCACGCGATTCGCCTCGATCGTGCCGTCGGAGGTCTCGACGACGAAGCCCGGCTTGCCCGCGTTGCGCACGACGCTCTTCACTTCGACGCCCGTGCGGATCGGCGCGTTGAACTTGCGCGCGTACGCTTCGAAGTAGTCGGCGACCTGGTCTTTCGACGCGAACGCATCGGGATCGAGACCGTCGAATTCGAGCCCCGGGAAGCGGTCGTGCCACGCGGGGCCGTTCGCGACCAGCGAATCCCAGCGCCCGGTGCGCCAGCGTTCGGCGATGCGGCTGCGCTCCAGTACCAGATGGGGCACGCCCAGCTTGCCCAGGTGCTCGCTCATGGCCACGCCGGCCTGCCCGGCGCCGACGACGAGCGTATCGATTGAGGTTGTTTCGACTGCCACGGCTGTCTCCTTCGGAAGTGCGGCTCAGTGCGACGCTCGTGCTGTCGCGTGAGTTGGAATGGAGACATTCTGCGGACAGGCCGCTTACGGCGAAATGATGATTTTTGTTGGTGTTGACGAGCAAAAAGCTGGGGCGGGTGAGTGGCTCACCCGTCCGGCGCGCACATCACGCGATCTGGCGGTGACGTTTCGCCCGTTTCGGGCGTCATTCGGATTCGGGCACCTACGCGCGGCCGGTACGCAGCGACACGGGGTGCACCGAGAGTTTGGTCGGCGACACCGGCGCGGACGCCACGGCCTTCGCCGCGTCGATCAACGTCGCCTTGTTGCGGTCCCACTTGGGCAATCTGGCAGGCGGCAGCGGCACAACCTTGTCCAGGTTCGGCAAACGCAGGTCGGGGTCGCGCTCGAGGCGATCGGCAAGCACACTGTAACGCTCGGCCCGGGCACGATCCTTCACGTTGCCGACCACGGGATCACCGTCGTCGAACGCACCGAACAAATAGGCCGCACTCTTGGCGCTTCCGTATTTCACGCCTTCATGCAAGATCTTGAGAGCCTGCACATTGTCTTCGCCGAGCGATCGGTCGGAACCAACGAGCGTTGTTCCTAGCGCGTATGCGGCATCTCCGCTACCTTGGGCGAATCCACACTCGAGCATTTTGAGCGCAACCTTCCGATTGCCCCAAAAACCGGATTTCGGATCATCGTAAACCGCATCGAGCTTACTACCCAAGTAAGCCATGGCACTCGGGCTGCCCTTGTCCGCAGCAAGTTGCCAGAACGCATACGCACGGCTCGCATCCTGCTTTACCCCGACTCCGTTCATGTAGTAAGTACCCATCAGATCGTAGGCCGCCGGTATGCCCAGCTTCATTGCCTGCTCGGTGATCTGCACCGCGCGCTCGGTATTGCGATCGACACCCAGCCCTTGAGCGTAGGCATTTGCGAGGCTCAGCATCGCCTTCCAGTGCTTGCGCTCGGCAGCCTTGCCCCACAATGCGACGGCACCAGCATAGTCGCGCTGGTTCGGCCACAACAACGCGCTCGTCATCGTCATCGCCTGCCGATTCCAGCGGTCCGCGTCTGAATCAACGGCCGGAACTACGGCGGCTTCTTGCACGCAATCAAACGTCTCGCGATGCGGATTGAACGCGTCGAGCGACATATTTCGCGGAAGGGAATCGTTCATCGAGCAAGCAGTACAAGCAAGGAACAGGAAGAGGGAAAACACGCCCGACAGGCGCAAGCGTTCAGACGTTGTAGTACTCATCGGAACTCGCATAATCTGAAAGCGCGCCAGGCTAGCCGGACGCTGGACGTGCGATCGTCTTGAAATGCCATCAGGAAGCCCACCGGCTCCAGACCACGCTTCCTTTGACTGACATTCGATTCCATGAGTTTTTGCCACTTCATGAAGGTTTCCTTGATGACCAGGGGATTGCCGTCGCTGCCAGCGCGCTCAATATTTTTCAGTCGTAGGTCGTATACCGTCGTCCCGTAGCGTGCGGGTCAACCGGGCACAGGCCTGCAGAGGCGCGATTTCCCTCTTGACAGCATGCAGGTCGAATAGCTGAACAATTTGTCCGTCAGGATTTCCATGCTCCGGACCAACGCGCAGCAGGCGTCGCCCGTCGTTTGACACAAACAGGGAATCTCCCGACGGGGCAGGAACCACCGCCCTCAGTGGCATCGGGTAGTCAGCAACCGGTTTTAACGCACCGGGCGCAAATAGTCGCCTTACGTCCGGCACGGACATCCTGGAAGTCAAAACATAGAAAATTCCGACGACCGTGTCAGATCCCTCGAATCCCGAAATCATGATCCGTGCATGAGATTCGTTCCCCGGAATTTCGCAGTGTCCGCGCTGCCAATCCGACATCAAATTCAAATAGCCGTCAGGGCATCCGACGTCGTTCGGTGACCAATTCTCGCCGACAGCCTTCGACATGGTGTGCTTCGCTTCGTCAAACGATCGACCTAACACGTCTTCCGGCATCGGGCATGCCTGGGCGAAGGCACGTGGCAAACCACACAAAAGCAGAACGGAAACAATCAAGTGGCCCAGTTTCATATCGAACGGATTCTCGCGGGATTGAATGAGGTCAAGCAACGAGGCACCGCCAGCGCCTTCCTGGCAAAGCACTCGGACCCATGGTTCGTGACCGGCGTGCCGGAAGATTGTAATCGGAGCGTGTACTGTCGCCGGATCGACAAAACGACACGCCTGACACGCTTGCACCCGGGGTTTCATCCGCCATTCGACTGTCGCCATGGTTTCGACGAGCCAGACGCATGAACAACCGCCACCGGCCCGAGGCCCGCACCTCATTCGACGGCTGTGCGCGCTGCGCTCCCTCAGACGGGGCTTCGTTTCGATGAAGCGATCCCGCCCCATCAATGCCACGGTTATCCGGCGCAGCCTGATGCAGCCGCCCGCAGCCCCACAATTCTTGACTGTGCCCGTTGCGCCGAACTGGTAGGATGCCGGTCACCTCGACATGGAAAGCGGACGCGGACTATCCAATCGTCCCTTTTTATCGCCCGCGACCGGCCATCTCCTCCGTCGCCCCGGTCGACACGGTGCCGCAAAACGGCACGCCCGCCCCTGTAAAACCCGCAACACCCCGGCATCGCCCCCGTGCGACCCGTTGCAGTAACCGTTGGAGTGGCGCATCCCGCGCCTGCAAGCATGAAGAAATCGAAGCAGCCCACCCATCCCCCGCGCGACAAGGACCGTACGCCTTTGGTACGCGCCGGCGCGCTGCTGCTGATGGCCGGCCTGCTCTACCTGCTGTGGCCGTCCGCCGAAACCGCGTATCTCGCGATGGAGTCAGTGATCCGCTGACGCGCTCGATCGGCCGCCCACTGCGCTATACTTGCGCGATGGAAACCAAACCCGCCTCGCCGAACGTGCATTGCTGGTGGCGCGCCTGACCCAGGCGGCCCGTTTCCTTTTGCATGTCCCAAACGTGATGCCGCCAGCCATGGCGGCATTTGCGTTTCTGCGCCGACATCATGGCTGGCGGCTTCGATAACCCGGAACCAACGTCCACCATGACTCACCCGAACCGACCGATCATCCTCACCGGCGACCGCACGACCGGCCCGCTGCATCTCGGCCACTACATCGGCTCGCTGCGCGCGCGCGTGCAGATGCAGCACGACGCGAAGCAATTCCTGCTGCTCGCCGATACGCAGGCGCTGACCGACAACATGGGCCGTCGCCAGCGCGTCACCGAGAACGTGATCGAGGTCGCGCTCGACTATCTCGCCGTCGGCATCGATCCGGCGATCTCGACGATCGTCGTGCAGTCGCAAGTGCCCGAACTCGCCGAACTGTCGCAATACCTGCTCAACCTCGTCACGGTCGCGCGCCTCGAGCGCAATCCGACCATCAAGGAAGAGATCCGCCTGCGCGGGTTCGAGCGCGACATCCCGGCCGGTTTCCTGACCTACCCCGTGAGCCAGGCGGCCGACATCACCGCGTTCAAGGCGACCCACGTGCCCGTCGGCGACGATCAGCTCCCGATGATCGAACAGACCAACGAACTCGTGCGCCGCTTCAACGCGACCGTCGAGCAGCCCGTGCTGGTCGAATGCGAGGCTGTGCTGTCGTCGGTCACGCGGCTGCCGGGCATCGACGGCAAGGCGAAGATGAGCAAGTCGCTCGGCAACGCGATCACGCTCGGCTCGACGCCGGACGAGATCACGCAGGCCGTGAAGGACATGTACACGGACCCGAACCACCTGCGCGTGAGCGATCCCGGCCAGGTCGAGGGCAACGTCGTGTTCACGTTCCTCGATGCATTCGAGCCCGACGTCGCGAAAGTCGACGAGCTGAAGGCCCACTACCGCCGCGGCGGCCTCGGCGACAGCGTCGTCAAGCGCGTACTGAACGAGCGGCTGCAGGCGCTGATCGAGCCGATCCGCACGCGCCGCCGCGAGTTCGAGGCCGACAAGAGCGAGGTGATGGCGATCCTGAAGCGCGGCACGCTGCACGCGCGGGAGGTGGCAGGCGCGACGCTCGCGGAGGTGAAGGGTGCGATGGGGCTCACGTATTTCGATTGAGCGGCACCGTCACGGCCGCTCGCGCTCCGCCGGAGCGGCGTGACACACGGCCTCGATCCGGTTGCCGGCCGGGTCGACGAGAAAGGCCGCGTAGTAGTCGTCATGGTAGTGCGGCCTCAATCCGGGGTCGCCGTCAGACCGGCCGCCCGTTGACAGGCCGGCTTCGAAAAACGCGTGCACCTGCTCGCGCGAAGAAGCCTTGAAACACCAGTGCCGCTTGCTCGTCCCGACTTCGGCGGGATCCAGATACACCGCGAGGCAGGTCGATGCGATGTCGTTCGCGTTGCAACGCTCGCCATAGCCGAGTGCGGCGGGCCGGTCGTACACCTTGGATGCGCCCAGCGCAGCCATGACGGCATCGTAGAAAGGGCGCGCCCGGTCGATATCCGGCACGCCGATGGACACGTGATCGAGAAGTTGCATGGTGTGGGCTCCGTAGAACGTGCACGAGTCTACACAAGCGCCGCGTCATGCACCGATTCCCCCTCGCACATTGCGGCCAAGCCCTTAGTCCACTCCGCCGATGTCGCGCCCCTGCGCACCCGCTATCGTTTCCCCGTCATCCCCACATTTCACGACACCATGACGCCCCAGGAATCGATCGACCGGCTGGACATTCAGGATCTGCTGACGCGCTACTGCCACGCCGTCGACCGCCAGGACTGGCGCGAATTCGAGCGGCTCTTCGCCGCCAACGCACGGCTCGACTACGCGGCATTCGGCGGCCCGGTCGGCAGCCGCGCGGAAATCGCCACCTATCTGGAGCAGATGACCTCGACGATGCGCGGCACGCAGCACACGATCTCGACGTCGCTGCTGATCGTCGACGGCGATGCCGCAACCGCGCGAACGGCCGGCCAGGTGATGATGATCTCGGCCGATGAAGCCGGCGACGATCGCGTGTGCTTCGTCGGGCTGTGGTATCGCGACCTGCTGGTGCGGACCGAATGCGGGTGGCGCATCCAGAGCCGCATGCAGGAGCGCAGCTGGATGCACAACGCGCCGCCGGTCGCGGCGCGCTGAAAAGCCCGCGCGGCGCGTTACTTCATCTGCATCAGCTGAATCAGGTTCCCGCACGTATCGTCGACGATCGCGACGCGCACGGGCCCCGCATCCATCGGCTCCAGCGTGAACCGCACGCCGAGTGCCGCGAGCCGCGCGAACTCGTCGTCGAGATCGTCGACCTGGAACGACGCGGCCGGAATACCGTCCTCGTACAGCGCCTGCTTGTACGGCCCCACGGCGCGATGGCTGCTCGGCTCGAGCAGCAGCTCGGTGCCGTCCGGCTGGTCTTTCGACACGACGGTCAACCAGCGGTAGTCGCCCACCGGCACGTTGTTCTTCAGCTTGAAACCGAGCTTGTCGGTATAGAACGTCAACGCCTTGTCCTGGTCGTCGACAAAGATACTCGTCACGTAGATTCGCATGTCACTCTCCTGAGGCAGCTATCGGCACTCGGCGCCCGCCCCTATTCTTCGTCGAAATCGATGACAAACGCATAACCGTCGTCGATCAGCGTGCGCAGGTAGCCATCGAAGTCGTCGGCGATCACCGCGTAGCTGTCGGGATCGTGCAGGAAGCGCACGACCTGCCCCACCTTGCCGCCGGGCGCCGGCGCGAAATCGATGTAGAGCTGCGACGTGCCGCCGTTGTTCATGCAGTGCGAGAAGCACAGGCGCCGGCCCATCGGCAATGCGATGTCGATGCGCGGATCGACGAGTTCGCCATCATCGTTCGCGTCGTCGCCGTAGATCGCCGCGATGCTGTCGCGGTACTTCGCGCCTTCTTCGAGCATCTGCGCGGCCGACAGCAGGTAGTAGGGGTATTCGTAGACGTCCGAACCCAGCACGAGCACATTGATCGTCGTGCCGCCGTAGTCGCGCCAGTAAGTGCCGTCCAGCTTGCCGAGCAGTTCGAGCAGGCTGGCCGGGCACTGCGGATACGCCGCACGCAGCGCGTCGAGCTGCGCGGGCGTCGCGCCCATGGCGACGGCGAGCGCCGTATTGTCGGCCTCGGGCAGCGCGGCGCGCAGGCCGGCGAGATAGGTATCGACGAGGGTCATCGCGAAGGATCCTGATTCCGGGAAACGGACAAGCGCCATTCTAGCGCCGCCCGCCGCCCCGCATGATCGCCCCGCTTGCGCGAATCCGCTTACGTGATCTGGTACGTCGACGCCGGCACGAACTCCTCCGGCATCGGACGGTCGCCCAGTTCGAGCACCGATCGCTCGATCGTGCGCGTCATCGCATCGAGTGCGAGCGCATTCGGCGCGAGGCCGAACGGTTCGGCGACCTCGTTCGCGATCGCTTCGAGCGCGATCAGCGTGTACGAGATGAACACGCAGATCAGCGGCGTGAAGAACTCCGTCGAATCGACGAGCCCGAACGGCAGCAGCACGCAGTACGCATACACGGTGCGATGCAGCAGCACGCTGTACGAGAACGGGATCGGCGTCGACAGGATCCGCTCGCAACCACCCACCGACTTGCCAAGCTCGTCGAGCTGCGTCTCGAACATCCAGCAGGTCGCGTCGCTGCCGGGCGCGCGGCCCAGCGCACGGACGATGCCGCCGCGCAGCTCGTCGAGGATCGCAACCGGCTTGAAGCATTTGCCGCCAAGCTCGACCGTGCGCTCCGTGCCGAGAATGCGCTGGAGGTCCGCGGTCGGATCGGTATGGCGCAGCTGATGCTTCAGCGCATACGTGAATGCGATCAGCAGATCGGCGAGCCGGTTGCGCTCGACGGTGCTGACGCCGTCGGGCAGGTAGCGGTTCAGTTGGGACGTCACCGTGCGCGCGGCGATCAGCAGGTTGCCCCACAGATGGCGCGCCTCCTTGAAACGCTCGAAGCTCGCGTTGTTGCGAAACGCGAGGAAGATCGCGAGCGCGAGCCCGAACAGCGTGAACGGTGCGGTGTTGAGCGGAATCTTCTCGCCGAAGATGCGCCCGTTCGTGAAGACCGCCAGCGTGCTGACGATCGCCATGAACACGAGCTGCGGAATGATCGATTGCAGCACGGAGCCGTTCCATACGAACAGCATCCTGAGCCAGTTTTGTCGTGGTCTGACGATCATGGTGTTTTCTCGACTGCCAAAGGAATGCGCGGCGCGGCACACCCGCGCCCGATGCGCAACGGCCCGCGCGTGGCGGGCCGCTGTCGGTCGGGTGCGGTGCCGGAGGCGCGCTGCGCGTGATGATACGCCCGCGCACGCCGCGCCCCGTCACATCGCATGCCGCTCAGTGATAGCCGACGTCGCCCTCGCGCACCTTGCCGCGGAATACGCGGTACTGCATCGCGTTGTACACGAGGATGATCGGCAACACGATCACGGTGCCGACGAGCGCGAACAACTGGCTCGAATGGCTCGACGACGCTTCCCAGATCGTCAGCGAAGGCGGCACGATGTTCGGCCAGATGCTGATCACGAGCCCCGTGTAGCCGAGGAACACGAGCGCGAGCGTCAGCAGGAACGGCGTGGCCTCATGTGCGCGCTTCACCGTGTGGAAAATGCCCCACACGCATGCGACGACGAGGACCGGCACCGGCAGGAACCAGCCGAGGTTGCCGCTGCCGAACCAGCGGTGCGCGACGGCCGGCAGCCCGATCACGGTCCACAGGCTCACCACGCCCATCACGGCGAGCAACACGCCCGCGAGCGGCTTCATCAGCAGCCGCATCTTGCGCTGCAGTTCGCCGTCGACCTTCAGGATCAGCCAGCCGCAGCCGAGCGTCGCATACGTGACGAGCACGCCGATCCCGCAGAGCAGGCTGAATGGCGACAGCCAGTCGAACGGCCCGCCCGCGAACTGGTTGTTCTCGATCTTGATGCCCTGCAGCAGCGAACCGAGCACGATCCCCTGGCAGAACGCCGCAAGCGCGGAACCGCCGATGAACGCGAGATCCCACATGTGTTGCGTGCGGGTGGCCTTCGCGCGCAACTCGAACGCCGCACCGCGGAAGATCAGGCCGACCAGCATCAGCACCAGCGGCAGGTAGTTCGCGGGCAGCAGCGTCGAATACACGACCGGGAACGCGCCATAGAGGCCCGCGCCGCCGAGCACGAGGAACGTCTCGTTGCCGTCCCATACCGGCGCGACGGTGTCGAGCATCACCTGGCGCTCGGCCTTCGCATCGAAGAACGGAAACAGCAGGCCGATACCGAGATCGAAGCCGTCCAGCATCACGTAGATGAAGACGCCGAGGCCGATGATCGCGGCCCATACGACAGGAAGATCGATTTGCATGGCTTACTCCGCTTCGGTGACGTTCAGCGGCGTGGACAGCGCGCTCTTGCGCAGCCCCGGATGCCGGTGCAGCTCGATGTACCCGGCCTGGGCAGCCGGCCCACGCCTCATCAGTTTCATCATGTAGTAGATACCCGTCCCGAATACCAGGAAATAGACGACCACGAAGATCAGCAGCGACACGCCGACCTGTTGCGCGCTCAGCGGCGCAACCGAATCGATGGTGCGCAGCACGCCGTAGACGGTCCACGGCTGCCGCCCGACCTCGGTCGTGATCCAGCCGGCCAGCAGCGCGACGATGCCGGAAGGCCCCATGCAGACCACGAACCACTGGAACCAGCGCGTTTCATAGAGGCGCCCGCCCTTTCTCAGCAGCAGCCCGAGCAGCGCGGTGAGCAGCATCAGCATCCCGAGACCGGCCATGATCCGGAACGTCCAGAAGATGATCGGCGAGTACGGGCGATCCTGCGGCGGGAATTCCTTCAGCCCGCGAATCTCGCCGTCCCAGCTGTGCGTGAGGATCAGGCTGCCGAGGTGCGGCACCTGGATCGCATAGCGCGTGGTTTCGGCCTGCATGTCGGGCAGCCCGAAGAGATTCAGCGCGGTGCCGCCCTTCTCGGTTTCCCACAGCCCCTCGATCGCCGCGATCTTCGCCGGCTGGTATTCGCGCGTGTTCAGCCCGTGCGCATCGCCGACGACGATCTGGATCGGCGCGAGCACGAGCAGCATCCACAGCGCCATCGAGAAGCTGCGTTTCACCGGCTCGTCGCGGCGCCCCTTCAGCAGGTGCCATGCGCCGCACGCGGCAACGATGAAGCCCGCGACGATGAACGCCGCGATCGTCATGTGCACGAGACGGTACGGGAACGACGGATTGAAGACGATCTTGAACCAGTCGACCGGCACGACGAGGCCGTTCTCGATCTTGTAGCCCTGCGGGGTCTGCATGAAGCTGTTCGACGCGAGGATCCAGAACGTCGAGATCAGCGTGCCGACCGCGACCATCAGCGTCGCGAAGAAGTGCGCACGCGGGCTGACGCGCTGCCAGCCGAACAGCATCACGCCGAGGAAGCCGGCCTCGAGGAAGAACGCGGTCAGTACCTCATACGTAAGCAGCGGCCCCGTGATGTTGCCCGCGACGCGCGAGAAGCCGGCCCAGTTGGTGCCGAACTCGTACGCCATCACGACGCCGGAGACGACCCCCATCCCGAAGCCGATCGCGAAGATCTTCGACCAGAACTGGAACATGGATTTGTAGGCGGCGTCGCCGGTGACGAGATAACGCCACTCCAGCACCGCCAGGAAGCTCGCCATGCCGATGCTGATCGCGGGAAACACGATGTGGAACGACACCGTGAATGCGAATTGCAACCGGGCGAGATGGAACGCATCGAAGATTTCCATGACCGTAATTTGCTCGTGATTGTGAGGACGTACGCCCGAAGCAGGAAATCGCGCGACGGCTTGGCGACAACACATGCGAACACAAACGGTCACTCGCATGGCATCGAAGCGTGAATGACGATATCGCGTTTGCAACGATACTCGCAATCACTCGAACGTGCGCTGAAACTGTGCTGCTTCCGTCGCCGAAGATGTGTGTACGGAAAACACATTTCGTGCCCGCGGGATGGTCAGCTGTACTGCTTTCCGCGTTGCGGCGCTGTGCCTGCGGCGCGCTGTTCACTCCACTTAACATGTTATGCAACGCCTGCCCGAGGCGGCAGCGCCGCCCCCGGCGCCCGCCCGGCAGCATCGATTCCCGTCGTCCGGCGTACGCGCCGAACGATCCGCCTGGAGAAACACCGCATGGAGTCCCTCACCCGACTCGACGATCCGACCGGCAGCACCGCGTGTCACGTGACGCGTCATCGTGCCGGCGAAGCGCACGACACCGTCGATCGCGTCGTCGAGGAAACGCCGGTTGCACTCGTGTTCAACGGCATCTCGCACACGGTCATGATGGCGACGCCGATCGACCTCGACGCGTTCGGCCTCGGCTTCGCGCTGAGCGAAGGCATCGTCGAGCGTGCGTCGGACGTATTCGACATCGAAAGCGAATGCCGGCCCGGCAGCGCCGAAGTGCGGCTCACCGTGTCGCAGCAGGCGTTCATGGCGCTGAAGGCCCATCGGCGCGCGCTGGCCGGCCGCACGGGTTGCGGCGTCTGCGGGATCGAAAGCATCGCGCAGCTCGACCTGCACCCGCCGCGCATCGCGGCCGCCGGCGCCGCGGCCGGCATCGGCGCCGACGCGATTGCACGCGCCGCACACGCGCTGCCGGCCCACCAGACGCTGATGCGCGAGACGGGCGGCATCCATGCCGCCGCGTGGTGCGACCGCGACGGCACCGTGCGCGACGTGTTCGAGGACGTCGGCCGTCACAACGCGCTCGACAAGCTGATCGGGCATCTCGCGCGGCGCCGCGCCGACCTGCACGCGGGTTTCGTGTTCCTGTCGAGCCGCGCGAGCTACGAACTGGTGCGCAAGGCCGCGCGGGTCGGCATCCCGATGATCGCGACGATCTCGGCACCGACATCGCTCGCGATCGACGTTGCCCGCGAAGCCGGCGTGCGGCTGCTCGGCTTCTGCCGCAACGACGGCTTCGTCGAATACGTGTCGCCCGACGCCGTTCACCCCGACCATCCGGCGCTTGCGCCCGCGCACCCGGCCCGCTCGTCATGAAACACCTGTTCGATTTCGATACCGCGCAGCAGCAATTCGCCGGCGCGTTTGCCCCCCTTGCGGCCGCCGCCTCCCTGCCGGTCGCCGAAGCAGCCGGCCACGTGCTGGCCGCGCCGCTGACCGCCGTGCTCGACCAGCCGCCGGCCGACCAGAGCGCGATGGACGGTTATGCCGTGCGTCACGCGGATCTCTCGCATGGCGAGCCGCTGCGCGTCGCGCAACGCTGCTATGCGGGCGACACGCCGGCGCCGCTGGCCGCGCGTACGGCGGCACGCATCTTTACCGGCAGCGTGATTCCGCCCGGCGCGGACACCGTCGTGATGCAGGAGCATGCGCGCGAACAGGACGGCTGGGTCACGTTCGACGCGCCGCAGCGCAGCGGCTCGCACATCCGCCGCCGCGGCGAGGAGGTACGCGCCGGCGACCTGCTCGTGCCGGCCGGTGTGCGGATCGGCGCGATGCACGTCGGCGTGGCCGCCGCGCAAGGTTTCGCGCGCATCGATGTGCGTCCGGCGCTGCGCGTCGGCATCCTGACGACCGGCGACGAGCTCGTCGCGTGCGGCCAGCCGCGTGCGCCACAGCAGATCTACAACAGCAATGCGCCGATGCTCGCCGCGCTGGTGTCGGGAACCGGTGCCAGCGTGGCGATGAGCCTGCACGCGGCCGACACGGCGGCAGCCGTCGATCGTGCGCTGCGCGACCTGCACGCGGGTTGCGACCTGGTGATCTGCGTCGGCGGCGCATCGGTCGGCGACAAGGATCTGCTGCGCCCCGCGCTGACCGCGCTCGATGCGTCGTTCATCGTCACCGGCGTGCGGATGAAGCCCGGCAAGCCGGTTGCGCTCGCGCGGCTCGACACGCGGCCCGTCGTACTGCTGCCCGGCAACCCGGGCGCCGCGATGACGGCGTTCGCGCTGTTCGTCGCGCCGTTGATCCGCCGCCTGCAGGGGCGCGATGCGTGCCTGCCGGTCGTGCCGTCGCTGCCGATCGACACCGGCTTCGAGCCGGATGCGCAGCGCGAACGCTTCGTGCGGGTGCGCTGCACGGTCGGCGCCGATGGCGTACCGGTGCTCGATACGCTGCGCCAGCAAGGCGCCGGCACGCTGCAGTCGCTCGTACAGGCGAGCGGGCTTGCTCGGCTGCCTGCCGGGCGAGCCATCGCGCGCGGCGACGCGGTACCGTATTACGAATTCGCGCACTGGCTCGCATGAGCGCGACGCCGATCACGCGCCCGATGCAGGGCATGCGCCGCGCCCGCCGCGCGGTGAACTGTATTCCTGCAATTCGGGCGCGATTGTGCCTCTGCCGGCAAAACCCGGCGGACTATGCTCACGATGAGGCTCGTCACGACCTGTGCGCCGACACGTCGGCACCCGCACGGCCGACCGGCGACGCCCCTCCGCTTACTTCATGCAGGCCGACGAACCGATCGTGAACGCCATCGCTTCAGCCGCGCCGGCCGCCGCCGCTTCATCCGGCGGCGCATCGCCCGGCGCCTTTCCCCGCACGTCCGACACGCTCGGGCGCCCGCTGCGCGACCTGCGCCTGTCCGTGATCGACCAGTGCAACTTCCGCTGCGGCTACTGCATGCCGCGCGAAAGTTTCGGTTCCGACTATGCATTCATGCCGTCGTCCGAGCGGCTGTCGTTCGCGCAACTCGAAAAGATCGCACGCGCGTTCACGTCGCTCGGCGTCGAGAAGATCCGCATCACGGGCGGCGAGCCGCTGCTGCGCCGCAACCTCGAGGCGCTGATCGAGCGCCTCTCCGCACTGACGACCGTCGACGGCAAACCCGTCGAAATCGCGCTGACGACCAACGGCTCGCTGCTCGCCGCGAAGGCGCGCTCGCTGCGCGACGCCGGGTTGTCGCGCGTGACCGTGAGCCTCGACGCACTCGACGATGCCGTATTCCGCCGGATGAGCGACACCGACGTGCCCGTGTCGCGCGTGCTCGCCGGCATCGAAGCCGCACACACGGCCGGGCTCGCACCGGTCAAGGTCAACGCGGTGATCGAGCGCGGCGCGAACGACGACCAGATCCTGCCGCTCGTGCGCCACTTCCGGCATACCGGTGTGGCGGTGCGCTTCATCGAATACATGGACGTCGGCGGTGCGAGCTTCTGGTCCGGCGACAAGGTCGTGCCGGCCGCGCGAATGCGCGAACTGATCGACGAACACTATCCGCTCGTGCTCGTCGGCGAACCGGGGCACGACGCGACCGCGATCCGTTGCGCGCACATCGACGGCGCGGGCGAAGTCGGCTTCATCGCGAGCGTGTCGCATCCGTTCTGCGGCACCTGCTCGCGCGCCCGCGTGTCGGCCGACGGGCAGCTCTATACGTGCCTGTTCGCGACCCAAGGCACCGACCTGCGGCCGTGGCTCGACGAAACAGCGTCGACCGACGATCTCGCGGCCGCCGTCCGCGATCGCTGGATACGGCGCGACGACCGCTATTCCGAGCGCCGGGCCGCACGGCCGGCCCGCGCGCCGGGCAAGACCTATCCGACCGTGCGCATGTCGCTCGTCGGCGGCTGACCGGCCGCCGCGCGACACAGGACGCACCGCCTACAGGAGAACGTGTCATGACAACCTTCACCGAATCCCGCGCCGGGCTGCCGGACGATCCGTTGCGTGCCGGCGGTCACCCGCTTCCCGCCGACGCGGCCGACCCGCACACCGAACCGCCGCCCGCGATCGCCGCCGGCTTCGAAGTGCGCGTGCAGTACGCGCCGATCGATGCAGGCGCCGAGCTCGCGCCGATCGTTCGCAATCCGAATGTCGGTGCCGTCGTGAATTTCCTCGGTGTCGTGCGCAAGGAGGGCGACGTCGACGACGTCGTCGCGCTGGAAGTCGAGCACTACCCGACGATGACCGAACAGGCATTGTGGAGCATCGTCGAGGAAGCCAGCGCGCGCTGGCGGCTCGAAGCGGTCAAGATCGTGCACCGCGTCGGCCGCATTCCGCTCGGCCAGGCCGTCGTGCTGGTCGTGGTGGCCGCCGCGCATCGCGCGTCCGCGTTCGATGCATGCGAATTCCTGATGGACTTCCTGAAGACGCACGCGCCGTTCTGGAAGAAGGAAATCCGGCACGACGGCGAATCGGGCTGGGTCGAGGCGAAGACGCACGACGACCAGGCCATGCGGCGCTGGGGCTGACCGCATCCGCTGCGCGCTTTCCGATTCCGCCGACTCCATTCAAGACATCGCCATGAAACTGACGATCAAATACTTCGCGAGCATTCGCGAACAACTCGAACGCGACGAGGAAACCGTCGAGATCGATGCACGCGAACTCACCGTCGATGCGCTGCGCGGCACACTGGCCGCGCGCGACGCGCGCAGCGCGGACGCACTGCGGATGGACCGCCCCGTGCGGGCAGCCGTGAACCTCGAGATGGTGACCGGGGAATTCGTCGTGCGCGAGGATAGCGAGGTCGCGTTTTTTCCACCGGTGACGGGTGGGTGACGCAACGCGCTCGCCACCCGCCCACGAAAGCCGTCGACGATCGGGGGCTGCACCGCTCGGACGAGCCGTCGCACGAATGACGGCGCTCGTTGCGCGGCCGCTGACCGCTCAAAAAAAGCCGGCACAAGGCCGGCTTTGCCATCGAAATTCACAACGCCGCACGTCTGCGTTCACCGCATGCACGCCGCGGCGAGCTTCCCGACCGTGATCACCGCCTGTTCGATCTCCGGCGACCACGGGCTGCTGTAGTTCAGCCGGATGAAATTCCGGTAGTTGTCGGTGATCGAGAACATGTAGCCGGGGCCGATCGTGATGCCCTGTTCCAGCGCGAGCTGGTACAACCGCATCGCATCGACCTGCGCGGGCAACTCGACCCACAGCACGTACCCGCCCGCCGGGCTCGAAATGCGCGTGCCCTCCGGGAAGAACCGCGACACCATCGCCCGCATCAGGTTCGCCTGCTGTGCATACGCCTTGCGCAAGCGCCGCAGGTGATGCTCGTAGCCATCGCGTTCCAGAAACTCCGCGATCGCCAGCTGCGGCAGCGACGGCGTCGCGAGCGTATTCAGAAACTTCAGCTTCTCGACCTGATCGCGATAACGGCCCGGCAGCGCCCAGCCGATCCGGTACGCAGCCGTCAGGCTCTTCGAGAACGACGAGCAATGCAGCACGATCCCGGTCCGGTCGTAGGACTTCAGCGAACTCGGATGCGTATCGCCGAAATACAGTTCGTTGTACACGCCGTTCTCGATCAGCGGCATGCCCGTCTTCGTTGCGAACTCGACCAGCTCGCGCTTGCGCTCGTCGGGCATCTGGAAACCGAGCGGGTTCTGGAAGTTCGGCATCACCATGCACGCGGCGATCGGCTGCGACTTCGCGATCGCGGCCAGCGCCGCGATGTCGATTCCGTATTCCGGATGCGTCGCAACCTCGATCGCCTTCATCCCCATCCGCTCGATCGCGTGCAGCATCGCATAGAACGTCGGCGACTCCACCGCGATCGTGTCGCCCGGCTTCGCAACGGCCTGCAGGCACAGGTTGATCGCCTCCGTCGCGCCGACCGTCACGATGATCTCGTTCGGGTCCACCGACATCCCGTTTTCCAGGTAGCGGCGCGCAATCTGGCGAATCAGGCGCGGATGACCGGGCGGCAAGCCGTCCGTCACGCCCCACAACGACTTGTCGCGGCCGGCTGCGTACGCATAGCGGTTCAGCTTCTCGAACGGAAACAAGCTTGGGTCCGGATACGGCGAGCCGAGCGGCACCGCATCGTCCGTGCCGATCGAGCGCAGCGTCGACAGCACGAGCCGGCTCACGTCGACCGACGACGAGATCGCGATCGGCTTCGACGGCCGCAGCTCGCGCACCGGCGCGTGACCGTCGTCACGCCGCAGGTTCACGAAATAGCCCGACTGCGGCCGGCTTTCGAGCAGCCCGCGGCTTTCCAGCAGCAGGTAGGCATGCAGCACGGTCGTGATGCTGATCCGGTGCTGCTGGCTCGCCTGCCGCACCGAAGGAATCCGGTCGCCGTGCCGGTACACGCCCTGGCGGATCAGGCGCTCGATGTCGTCCGCGAGTTTTTCATAGAGTTTCATCGTGCGTCTCCCGCCGGCATGCGCAGCCGCGCCGCCATGCCGCGTGCGTCCGACACACACGTGTTTCGCCCGCCGGCCGGGCCGTCGTGATTCCTGATCTTTCCCTCCGGTTTTGCCTTTTCCATCGCACTGGCTCTCTCTCTTGAAGATGCGCCGACAGGGTTCCGGTACGACTGGATCTGCGGCACTGTGCACTTGATGATGGAATCTTAAGAGCAGAACAGTTGGCGGCGAGTACACACATCGACCACGCGAACAAGAGTACAGTTCGACGCGAATCGCGCATTGCGGGAGAACTGTACGTCTTATGAAATGGCCGGGCGGCCGGAAACCTGCGCAGCACGGCCGTATCGGCCCGGAAAGCCCGCCGCGCGGGCATTCGTCCGACTGTCTCGATGAGGGTGCAATACTGTGCGACCGCACGGTTTTCATTGCCGGAGTCAGACCCATGCCGCACACGATCGAACCCGCAGCCGGCCTCGGCGGCGCGATCCGCGCCGCCCGACCAGTACAGATGACGAAATGGTGTCAGAACGTAACGACCGACCGCGCATCGCGCGCCTCCGGCAAGGAAAGCGCCCATGACTGATCGCGCCCTCGCCGCGCTGCTCGTCGCGCGACTGACCGGCACGGCCGACCATCCGCGCTTCACCGGCGCGCCGATCGACCTGTCGACGCTCGATGCACATACGCTCGGTACGGTATGGCCGGCGCTGCGTCGCGCCGAGCACGGGATCATGCTGCGCGAGCACGCATACGACGATCCGCGCGCCGAATTCGCGCGCTGGCTGCGCGGGCAGATCGATGCGCTCGGCCTCGTGCCGCTCGTCGATGCCGATGCCGCACTCGAACTGTTCCGCGACATTCCGCCAGGCGGGTGGAAACGCGCGCTGGAAGACCTGCCCTGCCTCGACGCGCCGCCGTCGCCCGCGCTGCAGGCCGAGCTCGCGCGCATCGCGGGCGAGCCGGAAGACGGCGAGATCCGCGCGAAATCCGCCTATGGCGCGTACGCGCTCGACTGGTTCGCCGGCCGCCGCGACTTCTCCGCACGGCGCGATGCGTATGCGCAGGCGCTGGCGGAGTCGCCGTTTCGCGTACGCGAACTCGACGTGCTGCCCGAACTCGGCGCGGCCGCGCTGCTCGCACTGGCCTCGACGAACGACGGCTATTTCGCGCCGAAGCGGCTGTGGCTCGACCTCAACGACCCGGCCGTCACGCTCGCGGCAGACGCCGCCTATGTCGGATTCGCGCGCGACGCGCTGACCGAGGCCGCGCAACAGGTCGCCGCGCTTCACGCCGGCGCCGTGCCGTACGAAGCCGATCGTGCCTTCACGACCGACGACGCGCAGGTCGTCGCGCGCGCCGCGCGCGTGGCCGCCTATCGCGACGAAGCCTGGCTGCGCCCGCTGATCGGGCCGCTGCTGACCGGCGTATGCGTTGCGCCGACAACCGCGAAGACGGCGCCGTCGCAGTCGCTCGCGATCGCACTCGGCCACGCGGTCGAGACGATCCCGACGCCCGAGAGCGTGCGCGCGCTGCGCGACGCGCTGGCCGCGGTGCGTCACGCCGGTGTGCAGAAAAAGCTCGCGCGCAACCTGAAGCCGGCCGAGCGCGCACTCGGCGAGCGGCCGCACACCGCACTGCGCATGACGCTCGACGCGAAACCGGACAAGAAGCAGCTCGCGATGCTCGCCACGTGCATGGAAGCCGGCTTCTGGCAGCCGATGTCGCTCGGTCATGCCGAATGGCGCGAGCGGCTCGTCGATGCGCCGGCCGGCGCCGCGTTCTCCGCGCGGATGATCTGGCAAGCGCGCGGCCGTGATGGATCGACACAATCGTTCATCCCCGACATCGCGAAAGGCAAGATCGTGCTGCGCGACGCGACCGGGCGCGCATGCGACCTTGCCGACGACTGCGAGATCCGGCTCTGGCATCCGCTGCTGGCCGACGCGGACGAGCGGCTCGCGTGGCAGCGCGCGATCGTCGGCCGCACGCTCCGGCAACCCGTCAGGCAGGCGTTCCGCGAGTACTACATGCCGGCCGACGGCGACGCGTCGGCCAGCGAATCCGCGATGTTCGAAGGTCACGTGCTGTCGAGCCGGCCGCTGCTCGGCGTCGCGCGCCGCGAAGGCTGGTCGATCCGCGCGTACGACGACGGGCTCGCCCGCGAATTCGGCGACGTACGCGCAACCTTCCTCGTCGATGCGCGGCTCTTTCCCGGTACGGAGGGCCACGGCACATCGCGCCGGCTGCACTTCGAACGCCGGCACGACCGGCGCTGGGTGCCGCTGCCGATCGGCAAGATCGACGCTGTCGTGTTCTCCGAAGTGGCGCGCGCGGTCGACCTGCTCGTCAGCGTGGCCGCGTTCGCGCTCGACGACGACGCGACACGCGCGGCGACCGCTTCGCTTGCAACGGACCCGGCCCGCCTTCGCGACCTCGAATCCGAACGCTGTCAGCGCCTGAACCGGTTGTCAGATCTGCCGCTCGGCGTGATGGCGCGGCATCGCAAGCACGTGCTGTCGCTCGTGTTCGCCGAACCGGTTGCGCAAGGGAAGATCACGATCGACGAACGCCACGTGCGCGTCGGCGCGTGGTCGGTGCATTGCGCGACCGGCCGCGTGACGCGCGACGGCGAGCCTGTCGATGCCACGATCGAGCCGCCGCCGTCGCCGCTGCGCGCGGTGCCGTGGCTGCCCTACGACGAAGCGCTGCTGCAGCGGATCGTCGACGTCGTCGCGGATCTGCTCGACTAGCGCGTGTTCACGCTGATATCGGGCTGGCGAACATGCCTTTCGGCGCGTCCCCCAAGGGGCCTTCCTGCGGGGCGCGTGCAAGGAGCAAGGCACGCCGTTCGCGCCGTGCCAGACAAGCGACGCAAGGCGCCGCGATGTGGGCGGAAACGCGCGTTCCCCGGTGTGGAAAAATTCATTCGTGGGGCCGGCCCGTTATGAGCGTGAACAGGCCCTAGCCGCCGTCAGATCGAGCCGAACAGCGCGCGCGGCCGGTCCTTCAGCGTGCCGGACAGGATCCGCAGCCCGTTGACGAGCTCGTCGCGCGTGGCCGGGCACGCGAGATTGATGCGCACGCCGTGCTCGATTTCCGCGCGATCGACCGCGAACGTCGACGACGGCATCACGATCACGCCGCGCGCCTTCGCGTTCGCGGCGAAATCGTCGGCGCGCCATGGCGGCGGCAGCCGCAGCCACACGAACATGCACGCCGGGTCCGACTTCAGTTGCCCGGCCGGCAGCAGCTCCCGCGCGAGATCGACGCGTGCGCGGATCTCCGCGAGTTGCGCGGCCATGATCCGCTCGGCGGTGCCGTCCTCGATCCATACCGTCGCGATCAGCATCGACGTCGGCGCAGGCATCCATGCGGTCGTGCGCACGGCTTCCGCGCACAGTGCGACGCTGTCGCGCGGGCAGCTCAGGTAGCCGAGGCGCAGCCCCGGCGCGAGGATCTTGGACGTCGCGCCGATATGGAACGTCAACTCGGGACACAGCCCCGCGATCGCCGGCAGCCGGTCGCGCACGAGCGGCCCGTATACGTCGTCCTCGATGATCGTCACGTGATGGCGGCGGGCGATGTCGACGAGCGCCATCCGGCGCGCGAGGCTCATCGTCGTCACGGTCGGGTTCTGCAGGTTCGGCACGACGAAGATCGCCTTGACCGGCATGCGCTGGCAGATCCGTTCGATCTCGTCGGGCAGCAGGCCGTCGTCGTCGGCCGGCGCGCTGACGATCTCGAACTGGAATACCGGCGCGAGCGCCTTGAGGCCGTAGTACGTGAGGCGATCGGCGACGATCACGCCGTCGGTGCCGATCAGGCTGTTCAGCACCGCATACAGCCCGTGCTGCGCGCCGCTCGTGACGACCACCTGGTCGCGCGACGGCGTGAAGCCCGGCGCGGCGAGCCACTGCGCACCGGCCGCGCGCGCCCAGTCGGGGCCTTGCGGCGGCTGGTATTCCTGCAACGCGGCGAAACGCGGATCGTTCGGCAGCGTGCCGAACGTCTGCGCGAGGCTCGCGAGAAATTCGCCGGTGGCTGGCCGGTTGACGGTCAGGTCGATCACGCCGTTGCCGGCCGCGAGCGACGCGCGGGCCGGCTCGATGCTCGGCATCGCCCCGCCGGTCACGAGCGAGCCGCGCCGCTTGCTGCCGATCACGAGACCGCGCAGCTGCAGTTCCTTGTACGCACGCGACACGGTCGACACGTTGATGCCGAGCTCGGTCGCGAGCTGGCGCTGCGGCGGCAGGCGGCTGCCCGGCGGATACGTGCCGTTGCGGATTTCCTCCTCGATCGAGCTCGATACCTCGACATAAGTCGGCCGCTTCGCCTGCGCCGGCAGGCTGCTGTCGCGCTCGCCTGAAAGTTTGTCTGATGCCATTTGTCGCCTGTGACCACACAAAAAGCGTTTGTCTGCCGTTTTGACCTGCCCAGCGATTGTATATGACATCCCCGCCCCGTCAAACGCTTGCGGAAAAGTCTGTTGAATCAATGGATTGAAATCGGGTAAACACTAGCGCCACACAATCGCTTTTTGATTGCACACAAAAAATTACTGTGTGATTCTTAATCGCAACTTTGTGTGAATCGTGTGGACCGGAGGGGAAGCGTCATGGCGAATGTCGCCATCGTGGGTGCAGGCTTCATCGGGCTCGGCGCGGCGGCATGGCTGCAGCGCGACGGGCATCGCGTGACGCTGTTCGATCCGGCCGGCGTCGGCGAAGGCGCGTCGTTCGGCAATGCCGCGACGTTCGCGCCGTACGGCTGCGTGCCGGTAAACGGTCCGTCCGTGTTCCGCAACATGCCGCACTTCCTGTTCTCCGCCGACAGCCCGCTGCGCATCCGCTGGCCCTACCTGCTGCATGGCGCGCCGTGGCTCGCGCGGTTCCTGCTCGCATCGACGCCCGCGCGCCACGCACGCAGCGCGAGCGCGCTGGCCGCGCTGCTGTCGCGCGCCGACGACGGCTATGCGCCGCTGCTCGCTTCGCCGCGGCTCGCGGCGTTCGTGCGGCCGCGCGAATGCCTGTACCTGTACGCGCGGCAGGCGTCGTTCGATGCCGCACAGCCGTCGCTCGCGCTGCGGCGCCGGCTCGGCGTGCCGTTCGAGACGCTCGACGCGAGCGCGATCCGCGCGCTCGAACCCGCGCTCGCGCCGATCTTCACGCGCGGCGTGCTGTTCGTCGGCAGCTGGCATTTTTCCGATCCGCACGGCTTTCTCGGCGAACTGTTCGCGCAACTCGCCGGCGGCGGCGCGACGCTCGAACGCGTGCGCGTCGAGCGGATCGCGCCCGCCGGCGGCAGCGTGAACGTGCAGGCGGGCGGCACGATGCGCGCGTTCGATCACGTCGTCATCGCCGCGGGCGCCCGCTCGCGCGACTTCGCGGCCGCGTGCGGCGACGCGGTGCCGCTCGATACCGAGCGCGGCTATCACGTGCAGTTCGGCACGCACGAGCAGATCGTCACGCGGCCGGTCGGCTGGGCCGAACGCGGCTTCTACATGACGCCGCTCGACGAAGGGCTGCGCGCGGCCGGCACCGTCGAACTCGGCGGCTTCGACGCGCCGATGAACCCGTCGCTCGTCGCGCTGCTCACGCGTTCCGCACGCGAAGCCGTGCCGTCGCTCGGCACGCCGACGCGCAGCTGGCTCGGCTTCCGGCCGACGCTGCCCGACGGCGTGCCTGTCATCGGCCTCGCGCGTGGCAGCGCACGCGTGATCCATGCATTCGGTCATCAGCATCTCGGCGTGACGCTCGCCGGCATCACCGGGCAGATCGTCGCCGACCTCGTCGCCCAGCGCGCGCCGCCGCTGGACCTCACGCCATACCGGGCCGCGCGATTCTGACGCGCGCCGCGACTTCCACCAACGCAAGGAGAAGCATCATGAATCGTCGTCACTGGCTGGTATGGCTGGCCGTCTGCTCGATCGGCACGGTCGCGGGATCCGCGCAGGCGGCCGACCCGGAAACCGTCAAGATCGGCTTCGCCGGCCCGCTGACGGGACCGGTCGCACGCGTCGGCAAGGATCTGCAATACGGTGCGCAGCTCGCGCTCGACGAGGAGAACGCGAAGCATCCGACCATCGGCGGCAAGCCGGTGCGCTTCGTGCTCGACGTGCAGGACGACCAGGCCGATCCGCGCATCGCGATCCAGGTCGCGCAGAAGCTCGTCGACGACGGTGTGGTCGGCGTGATCGGCCACTACAACTCGGGCTGCAGCATTCCCGCGTCGGCCGTCTACAAGCAGGCGAACGTCGCGATGATCACGCCCGGCTCGACCAATCCGCAACTGACGATGCAGGGCTTCAAGAACGTGTTCCGCACGATGGGGCACGACGGTGTCGGCGGCGTGGTGGCCGGCCGCTTCGCGGTCGAGCAGTTGAAGGCGAAGCGGATCGGCATCATCGACGATCGCACCGCGTTCGGCCAGGGCCTCGCCGACGCGTTCGAGAAAGGCGTGAAGGACGCGCACGGCAGCATCGTCGGCCGCGAATACACGAACGACAAGGCCGTCGATTTCCGCGGCATCCTGACGACGATGAAGAGCAACAACGTCGACCTGCTGTTCTTCGGCGGGCTCGACGAACAGGGTGCGATGCTCGTCAAGCAGATGCGCTCGCTCGGCATCCGGGCCCAGTTGTTCGGCGCCGGCGCACTGAAAAGCAACGCATTCCTGAAGATCGCCGGCAACGCGGGCGAAGGCACGCAGGATCTCGAGCCCGGCCCCGCGCTCGACAAGCTGCCGTCCGCCGTCGCGTTCGCGCAGCGCTACAAGGCGCGCTTCAACCAGGACGTCGAGCTGTATGCGCCGTTCGCGTACGACGCGGCGCTCGCGATGATCGCGGCGGTCCGCAAGGCCGATTCGCCCGATCGCGCCAAGATCGTCGCGAGCCTGCCCGGCGTGTCGGTGACCGGCGTGACCGGCAAGATCTCGTTCGACGAGCGCGGCGACCTGATCAAGCCGCCGTACACGCTGTTCCGTGTCGAACAGGGGCAATGGCACAGCATCCGCACGGTCGGCGGCGCGTCGAACTGACGCCGGGCGGCGCGGCGGCGGATCGCACCGCCTACCGCGCCGCCTGCTGCCGCTGCACCTCCTGCGCTTTCATCTGCAGATACGCGCTCCGCTCGACTTCGTGCAGTTGCTGCGGATACTGCTCGGTTGCATCGAACCAGCGCGCGAGACGCTGGTCGAGCGGCTTGTCGAGCGTCGCGAGATACGTGTCGATCGCGAGGTAGTAACGCATCGTGTTGCGCTCCAGCAGCCCGCGCACGCCGCCGATGTACTGCGGCTGCGCGGCCGATGCGCCGACGTTCGTGAACCCGACCTTGTCGCTGCCGACCGTCGCGAGGTAGGTCTTCATCGCCATCCGGCCGACCGTGCCGAAACCATACGAATACGTGAGGTGCAGGAACGTGCGCGACGCGCCGACCGGCACGGCCTCCAGCGCGATCCGGTAATCCTTCGTGCCCATCGGGCCGCTGTCGGCGGTCAGGTCGACCTGGAAGTAGTCGGGCGTCGCGGCCGCCACGCGATAGCGGAACTGCACGCGATAGGTATCCGACAGCTTCTGCTGGATCTTGCGGCCGAGGTTCACGTCGAGCACCGGGCCGTTGCTGTCGCTCGACGCATGACAGTATTTCGTGTTCAGGTGCAGGATCAGCACCGCGCACCAGTTCGCCGGGCCCTGCGCGGGATCGTTGAGCTGGCCGTTCACGGCCGCGAACGGATGGTCGACCACGGCGTAGATGTCGCCCTTCAGCGACGATGACGCCTCCGCCGATTCAAGGACCAGCGGCCGGTGAAACGCGTTGTCCTTCAGTTGCGCGCCGAGGCCGTGAAAACGATCGAGCAGCGCGGCCGCGCCGTTCGTGCCATCGGCGCCGAACGACAGCACGCTCCAGCCGACACATACGGCCGCAACGAGCGCGTGCCAGACGCGGCGGGCACGCCGCGTGCCGCACGGATGTCCGGATGTCTCCATTCTTGTACTCCCTGCCGCGCGATGGTCGCGCGCATGTGTCACAGAATACGCCGGCATGTCGCGCTACCGCTATCGGCTCCGCTTCACCGGCATCGGCAACTGCGCGGCGGTGATCCGGATCAGCGCGGACAGCCATTCGCGGTCATCCCAGCGATCGCCGGCGATGACGAGGTGCGGTTTCGCCGTCGGATACGGCGGGCCTTCCTCGCAGGCGCCGAGATACGCGCGTCCTTCCGGTGTCGGCTTCACGAACAGCCGGTCGTCGCAGACGAGCGCGACCATCTTGCCGTCGCAATAGATGCCGTATTCTCCGAACATCTTGCGGGCCGATACCGTGCCGGCCGCCGCGATCTGTTCGACGATGAAACCGACCGTGCTCTGGCTCGATGCCATTCACTGCTCCTTGCAAAGAATTTATGACCGTCGCGTGCACCGACCGTTCCGCTCCATCGGCAGATACGCTGCAGCGCATCATCCTTTCGTCGACGCGAAGCCTATTCCAGCACAGGCGGGCCTCCCCGGCCAACAATCTCCTGACACACCTGACAGTTACGTCACGGCAAGATGAATCGTCCAATAGCGCTTCACAAAAATCCGGCTTCGATCGTGCGTCGGGCGCGACGCACGGACCGCCTGGCCCGACAATGGTGTGCCGCGAAGCATCACGACGAGGATTTCGATGAGCGAACCCGCCCACTTCCCTTCATGGCTCAGGCAAGCCTACGAACGATGCAGGCATCTCGTCCCCGGCGCGATGCTGAGCGAGACGATTCCGATCGATGACGCTGCATTGCGTGTCACGGCCGAGGACGTCATCGCACCCGACGACGTTCCGTCCGTTGCGCTTGCCGCCTGCGACGGCTACGCGTTGCGTGCAGCAGATACGGCAACGGCCTCCCGCGCCGAACCCGTCGAGCTCGATTGCGAACTCGGGCTGGCCCCGCTGGCGTCGCGCACGGCCAGCCCGGCCGCCCGTGCGCTCGCCCCACGTCGAGCGGCCAGCATTCCGGCCTACGTCGCCATGCCGGATCACGCCGACACGGTTGCGCCGAAGACGGAGCATCGATGGATCGACGCAAACGCGGGCGCACGCCTGCGGTTCCATGCGCCGCTGGCGGCCGGACAGCACGTGATCGCCGTCGGCAGCGAATTCCGGAAAGGACAGGTGCTGCTCGCGAAAGGGATGCGGATCACGCCCGCCCGGCAGGCGGTGCTGATCGCGGCGGGCGTGCGCGACATTGCCGTCACGAAGCGGCCGCGTATCGGCGTCGTGATCGCCGGCTACGACAGCGTGCCGCCGGGCCACGCGCGCGAGCCCTGGCAGCGATTCGACTCGATCGGGCCGTATCTGCGCGCGGTGCTGCGGCAATGGGGTTACGAGGTGCCGGCCGTCGAGACGCTGCCGTTGCCCTCGTCGATTCCGTGGTCGTCCGAGGCGGAACGCAACGAACGGGAATTCAAGCAACGGCTGGGCGCGCTTTCCGGCCGCTACGACCTGATTGTCGGTGCCGGGTTGCCGGCGGGCGCACCGTTCGAGATTCGCGGCCTGAATGCACAGACGATGTACTCGAACAGTCGCGAGACGATCCGGATCCAGCAGACACCCGGCGAACGGTTCAATGCCGGACGGAGCGACGACCGTTCGCCGCCGACGAAGTGGACCGTGCAATCCACCAGGCCGGACGGCTCCGTCTGCCGAACGGAAGCGTTCGTCAGTTACGACCAGGCCGTGCTGGTCAATCTGCCGGGCCATACGAGCGGCGTCGCCGCGCTGATGCACACGATCGTCCCGCGCGTGCTCGATCTGCTGGAACATGTAGCGGCGCCGGGACCCTGCTGGGCAACCGCGCTGACCGCGCACGACATCGCACCCGATGCCGAACTCAACGGAATGCGATGGGGCAACCTGTCCGCAACCGAACGCGGCGAAGCGCGAGTCCGCCTGCTGCCGTTCCAGGGTGACGGGCCGATTCGCGGTATTGCCGAGGCCGATGGTCTCGTCGCGATCCCGGCGGGCGTCGATGTGCTGCCGGCCGGGACGCCCGTGCTGTTTCTGCGGCTGGATGGCACGGGCACGCGCGCATCGCCCACCGGCGTGACGCCGGACGAAACCGCGAAGGTTGCGGCGCAACCGCTGCAGGCCGCCCCCTCTCCCGATGCACCGGTTGCCCGCACCGCGACGCCGGATGTTCGCGACGCGTGGAAACGCATCGGACACGCGATCGCGGCCCATCCCGCCAGCTTGCCGGGCGGCCTGAACGGGCCGGCCGACGAGCATGCGCTTGCCGAACTGCATGTCGCACTGGGTTCGACGCTGCCCGATGACGTGATCGACAGCCTCCGGCTGCACGACGGGCAAGCCGATCCGGACGCCGTCTTCACCGAAAGCGACGCATTGCTCAGCGCGCAGGAGATCGTCGCGCAATGGTCGATCTGGCAGAAACTCGTATCCGGCGGCGACTTCGACGGCATGACGTCGGAACCCGATGCCGGCATCCGTGACGACTGGTACAACCTCAAGTGGATTCCGTTCACGCACGACGGCAGCGGCAATCATCTCTGCATCGACCTCGATCCCGCGGAAGGCGGCGTGATCGGCCAGGTGATCCGCGTGTGGCATGACGACGAGCTGCGCGAGCGCGTCGCATCGAGTTATGCGGAGTGGCTCGCACGCGTGGCGGCGGAACGCGACAGCCCGGCCGCCGCTTGACCGGCTCGGGCAAACGAGCGGAAGCGCCGACGCGGCATCCGCTTACTTGTCGGCCGCGAACGCACTCGACATCTGCCGCGCGCGCTTCACATCGTCGCCGTGCAGATAAATCGACGTCGTCGAGATCGACGCATGCCGCAGGTTGTCGCGCACCGTCGTCAGCTCCGCGCCGCGCGCAAGCGCGTGCGTCGCATGCGTGTGCCGCATCCAGTGCGGGCTCGCCTGGCGCAGCTTCTGCGCGAGCGCCGGGTTATCGGCCTCGACGGCCTCGGCCGTCTGCGCAAAGAAGCGCTGCATCACCTTCCACAACCGCACGCTCGTGATCGCGGCCGCCTCGTCTTCCGCCAGGCTCGCGATCAGCGGCGTATCGGGCCGCCAGCGCACCGGCGTAACCGGTAGCCTACGCGCGACCAGATAACGGTCGAGCGCCGTGCGCGCGAGCGGCGGCAGCGCGACGCGTGCAGCCTTGCTGCCCTTGCCGATCACTTTCAGCCACGCGTCGCCGTGCGCGTCCGTCTCGATGCCGCCGAGCGTCGCGCCGACCAGCTCGCTCGCGCGCAGCCCGGTCGCATAGCCGAAATCGAGAATGAAGCGCAGCCGTTGTGCGGCAGCCAGCGTCCAGCCCGACTGCGGCGCGCCGTCAGCCGCGCGCTTGCGGAACTCGAGCCCGTCGGCGATCGTGCGGACCAGCAGCCACTCGCCTTCGGTGAACGCATGCGAGGTATCGAGTGCGTTCGCGCCGCGCGTATCGCGCACCTTCACGCCCGCGAACGGATTCGCGAGCAGGTAGCGCTGCTCGATCAGCCAGCGGAACAGCGCGCCGAGCACCGACAGCGTGTACGCCGCCGAGCGCGCGGACAGCGCGCCCGAGAACGGCCGCCAGTCGGGCGCGCCGCGCGGCCGCACGGGCCCGACCCAGCGCTCGTGCGGCGTCGGGCGCCGGATGAACGCGCGATAAGCGACCGCATCCTCGGTCGTCAGCGACGACAGCGCGCGGCCGCGCTCGACGATCGCCCACAGGATCAAGCGCTCGGCCTCCTTGCGATATGCGCGCCGCGTCGCGGCCGATTCGTGCAGCGACAGCCATGCGTGCACGGCCGCGTAGTCGTTGTCCGCGTCGAGCGTGCTGGTCGCGCGCGGCGCGCGGAACGTGCCGGCCGAGCCGTCGACCTCGTGCGGCAGCTTCAGCTGTTCCCACGGCACGATGCTGCCGCGCGGCGTCGCGGCGATCAGCGCGCGCGCCCGTTCGGTCAGGTCCGGATGCGCGGCGAAGAACGCCTCGATGCGCCGTGCGCTGGCCACACCGAGGCCCGCGATCGCACTCCACCACTGGCGCCGGCGCGGAATCCGCACCGTCAGGTCGGCCAGCGTCGCGATGCCATGCGCACGCAGCGCGACGACCGCGCGCGCAGGCAGCCACAGACCGACGTCGTCGCTGATCTGCGGGAATGGCGCACGCGCATGACGCAGCAGGCCGATCGCTTCGGTCGCCGCTTTCGCCTCCCGCACACGCTCACCGTCGGGATGACCGAGCCGCTCCGCGAGATCGGGCCGACCGGCCTGCCGCGCGACGCGCACGAGGCGACGGCGAATCGCGCCGATCACACCGCGCGCCGATCGCCCCTCGCCCAGGCGATCGGGCAGGTAGCGCTCGACGGCCTGACGCACGGTCATGCCCGCATACCACGCGCGCAGCGCGGCCAGTTCGTCGGCGTCGGGAAAGCCTGCGGGCGCAGGCGCGGAATCGGGGGATGGCGGTGAAATGAGGCGCGGTTTCATGGGCGCCAGTTTGACAGAAGCGCGTGCGGCCGGATACGCCGCATGCGACTTCCCGAACGAGATGGGGCACTTGCACGATCTCGGGCTTTGCCGGCATCGCGCAAGCGCATCGATCGAAACCCTTCAGCCCGTGACAGGCGTGCGCCGCACTTCCGACAGATAGATGAGGATCAGCGACACCCACACGATCCCGTACAGGAACATGAAGCAGGTCGTGCGCACGCGCAGAAGGTCGAGCAGCACACCGAACAAGATCGGCAGCAGGAAGCCGCCGAGCCCGCCCGCGAGCCCGACGATGCCCGTCACGACACCCATGTTGTCCGCGAAGTCGTCCGCAACGTACTTGAAGGTCGACGCCATCCCGAGCGCGAACACTGCACCGAGCACGAACGTCAGCGCGACGAAGCCGGCCACCGGCATCGACACGTTCAGCGTCGCGGTGCCGTCGATCGTGTGGATCACGAAGTCGGTCGCCGGATACGACAGCAGGAACAGCGCGATCCACGCGACCCACAGCCCCCACCACGTGACTGCGTGCGCGCCGAAGCGGTCGGACAGCGCACCGCCCAGCGCGCGCAGCACGGAGCCCGGCAACGAGAAGCCGGCCGCGAACGCGGACGCCATCACCAGCGACATCCCGTATTCGCTCTTCAGGTACTGCGGAATCCACAGCGACAGCGCGGTGAAGCCGCCGAACGTGATCGAGTAGTACTGGCAGAGCCGCCATACGCGCGGGTCGCGCAGCACCTTGAACGCATCGAGCATCGATCCGCCGCGCTTGCCCGCGCCCGGATCCGGCGCCGACGCGAACCAGAAGATCAGCGCCGTGACGAGCAGCGCAACCGCATAAATGCGCGGTACGACGCGCCAACCGTACGCGTCGAGCAACAGCGGCGTGACGAACAGGTTGACGGCCGCGCCGACCGTGCCCGCGCCGAACACGCCCATCGCGAGCCCCCGCCGCTGCGGCGGGAAAAAGCGCGCGACATACGGCGTGCCGACCGCGAACGAAGCGCCGACGCAGCCGAGGAACAGCCCGATCAACAGGAACTGCCACAGCTGCGTCGCGTAGCTGACGATATAGACGGGCACCGCGCACACCACGAGCAGCACCGTCATCACGATGCGCCCGCCGAAGCGGTCGGTCCACGTGCCGAGCGGCAGGCGCATCAGCGCACCGGTCAGCACCGGCGTCGACGTGAGCAACCCGAACTCCGTGCTGTTCAGCCCGAGATCGGTGCGCAACTGCACGCCGAGCACGCCGAACATCATCCACACGACGAAACACACCATGAACGCGAGCGTGCTCGCGGCCAGCACCGACCATGCACGCAGCGGAATCGCCGGCAAGCCACCGGCCGGCACCACGTTACCTTGTTGTTGAGTTGCCATACGCCAAACCTCGTTTCATTGGACCAGCGGCCCGTTCGCGCCGTCGAACGCGACGCCTTCGACGCGCGCGCCGCCTGCGAGAATCGCCACGTACTGCCGTATCGCCCGCTCCCGCACCCGTTCCGACAGGTACGCGGCGATCTGCGCGGCGGCTTCGTCGAACGGCACCGCATCGCCCGGCACGCGGCGCTCGATGCGCACGATGTGGAAGCCGAAGCGCGTATTGACGAGTTTCGGCAGCACGCCGAGCCCGTCGGTGTCGAACAGCGCGGCCTCGAACTCCGGCACCGTGTCGCCGCGCAGCAGTTGCCCGAGGCTGCCGCCGACTTCCGCCGACGGGCAGTTCGACGAAGCGCGCGCGACTGCTTCGAACGTATCGGGCGAGGCCACCACATCGGCGAGCGCGGCTTCCGCGCGCTGCCGCAGCGGCGCGAGCGGCACGCGGTCCGTCATCGCGAACAGCACGTGGCTCGCATAGACGATGTCGTTGCGGCGAAAGCGTGCCGGGTGCTGCGTGTAATAGCGTTCGCAGTCCGCGCGACCGGGTTCGGGCAGGTGCGTGAGCTCGCGTTCGAGCAACGCATCAACGGCCGCGTCGTCGAGCGGCGCACCTTCGTCGAGCAGCGCGAGCGATACCGCACGCTGCCTCAGCAGCTCGCGCACCGCCAGCGCGCGCCGTGCCGCGTCGAGCGGATCGGGCGCATCGCCGTGATGCGCGGCCTCGGCTGCAATCGCAGCGTCGTCGATCGCGACGCCGTTGATGCGCAATGCGACCGGCGCATCGGAGAGAACGTCGTTCATGCGGCCTCCTCAGCGCTTGCGCACGAGCTGGTACGGGCGGATCAGGTATGCGACCGACGCGATCCCGCTCCAGATGTGCACCATCCGCGTGAACGGCGACACGAGGAAGATCGTGAAGCCGAGCACGATGTGCAGCCGGTACGTCAGCGGCACGCCGACGAGCAGGCTCGCGATATCCGGCCGGAACGTGACGACGCCCTTCACGTAATCGGTCAGCTGTTCGAACATCACGCCGTCCATATGGCGCGTCGACAACACGACGGTGCCGAGCCCGAGCGCGAGCTGCGCCCACAGCATCAGCACGATCAGGATGTCCGACTTGCGGCTGTTGCGGCGGATGCGCGGATCGCCGAGGCGACGCCAGATCAGGATCGTGAGCCCGATGATCGCCGCGACGCCGGCCGCGCCGCCTGCCACCATCGCGACGAGCTGGTGCCCGGACGCGGACAGGAACGGCGACACGAGCCAGTGCGGCGCGAGAAAGCCGCCGAAGTGGCCGAGCACGACGACCAGCACGCCCCAGTGGAACAGGTTGCTGCCGAGCCGCAGCATGCCGTGGCGCAACAACTGTGACGAATCGCTTTTCCACGTGTACTGCTCGCGGTCGAAGCGGATCAGACTGCCCACCAGCAGCACGGCGAGGCAGATGTACGGGTAGATCCCGAACAGGAACTGATGCAAGTAAGCGTTCATGTCTTTTCCCAGTTGGACCCGCGCTTACGCACCGCGGGCCGGCCGCTTGTCGTGGAATCGCACCGTCTGCTCCGCCGGCGTCGCCGCGCCGACGAAGCGCACGGCCTCGTCCGCATACGACGCGTCGAGCGCACGGTAGTCGTCGGCGCTCGGCCGCTCGGCGGCCACGTCGTCGTCGGCCGCATCCGGCGGGTCGGCCAGCGCGAGGCCGGCCATCGGCAACAGCGCGCCGACGACGAAGCTGTAGTGGCTGCCGCGCTGCGCGAGCTGCCCGGCCAGCGCGCGCAGGATCTCGCCGGTTTCGGCGAGCAGCTTGCGCGCATCGGGCGCCGGCAGACGCGACAGGTATTCGAGGAACACGGGTAGGTAGTCAGGCAGTTCGCCCCGGTTCAGGAACAGGCCGTGCCGCTCGTACATCTGCAGCAGGTCGACCATCGCCTGCCCGCGGTCGCGCGATTCGCCGTGCACGTGCTCGAACAGGTACAGCGACGTCGCGCGGCCACGGTCGAACAGCCCCACGTAGTTCTCCTGCAGCGTCAGCAGGTCGCGCTCGCGCCCATACGCAAAGAACCGGTCGAGGCCGGCGCGCACCGGTTTCGGCATGCGCGTGCGGTCGCGCAGGTGCGCCTCGATCGAGTCGAGCGCGTCGACGAGCGCTTCGTCGGGATAGTCGAGCAGCGCCGCGAGCGCCGCGTAGGTCGGATCGGGTGCGGTGTTCGTCATCGGGAAGCCTCGTGGATCGGAATCGTCTTGCTGCCCTTCTTCGGGCTGAACAGGCTCGCTTCGGAACGGCCGTCCGAGCAGCCGTTGCCGAACGAGAAGCCGCACGACGCGCGCAGGTCGTACGCGTTCTCCGCATACTCGCGGTGCGTGGTCGGGATCACGAAACGATCCTCGTAGTTCGCGATCGCGAGATAGCGGTACATCTCCTCGACCTGCGCGAGCGACAGACCGACCTGGTCGAGCACGCCGCGCGCATCGATGCCGTCCACGTGGCGCGCACGCATGAATGCGCGCATCGCGAGCAGCCGTTCGAGCGCAAGCTTCACGGGCGCCTCGTCGCCCGCCGTCAGCAGGTTCGCGAGGTAGCGCAGCGGAATGCGCAGCGATTCGACGTCCGGCAGGTAGCCGTTCATCCCGAGCGCGCCGCTGTTCGCGGCCGAGTTGATCGGTGAAAGCGGCGGCACATACCACACCATCGGCAGCGTCCGGTACTCGGGATGCAGCGGGAACGCGATCTTCCAGTCGATCGCCATCTTGTAGGTCGGCGAACGCCGTGCGGCGTCGATCCACGCGGCCGGCACGCCGTCGCGCTCGGCCTGCGCAATCACCGCCGGATCGTCCGGATCGAGGAACAGCGACAGCTGCGCTTCGTACAGGTCCTTCTCGTTCTCCGCGCTGGCCGCCTCGCTGATCCGGTCGGCGTCGTACAGCAGCACGCCGAGATAGCGGATGCGGCCCACGCAGGTCTCCGAGCACACGGTCGGTTGGCCGGCCTCGATGCGCGGATAGCAGAAGATGCACTTCTCGGCCTTGCCGCTCTGCCAGTTGTAGTAGATCTTCTTGTACGGGCAGCCCGACACGCACATGCGCCAGCCGCGGCACTTGTCCTGGTCGATCAGCACGATGCCGTCTTCCTCGCGCTTGTAGATCGAGCCGGAGGGGCACGACGCGACGCACGCCGGGTTCAGGCAGTGCTCGCACAGGCGCGGCAGGTACATCATGAAGGTGTTCTCGAACTGCCCGTAGATGTCCTTCTGCACCGCTTCGAAGTTGTAGTCCTTCGCGCGCTTCTCGAACTCGCCGCCGAGGATCTCTTCCCAGTTCGGCCCCCACTCGATCTTCTCGAGCCGCTGGCCGCTGATCACCGAGCGCGGTCGCGCAACCGGCATCGCGCGTGTATTGCCGGCTTCCTGCAGGTGCGCGTAGTCGAACGTGAACGGCTCGTAGTAATCGTCGATCTCGGGCAGGTGCGGGTTCGCGAAGATCTGCGCGAGCAGGCGCCACTTGCTGCCGAGACGCGGCTCGATCTTGCCGTCCGTGCGCCGCTGCCAACCGCCGCGCCAGCGATCCTGGTTCTCCCAGTCCTTCGGATAACCGATGCCCGGTTTCGTCTCGACGTTGTTGAACCACGCGTATTCCATTCCCTCGCGGCTCGTCCACACGTTCTTGCAGGTCACCGAGCAGGTATGGCACCCGATGCACTTGTCGAGGTTCAGCACCATTGCGATCTGTGCGCGTACCTTCATGACGTTTCTCCCGCGCGAACATGTTGAGTGGCGGCTGCGGTCTCTTCGCCGTCGAGCCAGTCGATCTTGTTCATCCTGCGCACGATCAGGAACTCGTCGCGATTCGAGCCGACCGTGCCGTAGTAGTTGAAGCCGTACGCGAGCTGCGCGTAGCCGCCGATCATGTGGGTCGGCTTCAGCGCGATACGCGTGACCGAGTTGTGGATGCCGCCGCGCGTGCCGGTGATCTCGGAGCCCGGCGTGTTCACGATCTTCTCCTGCGCGTGATACATCATCACCATCCCGGACGGGATGCGCTGGCTGACGACGGCCCGCGCGCACAATGCGCCGTTCGAGTTGTAGCACTCGATCCAGTCGTTATCGACTGCGCCGATCGCCTTCGCGTCGTCCTCCGACATCCACACGATCGGGCCGCCGCGCGACAGCGTCAGCATCAGCAGGTTGTCCGTGTACGTGCTGTGGATCCCCCACTTCTGGTGCGGCGTCAGGAAGTTCAGCACGCGCTCGGGGTTTCCGTTCGAGCGCGTGCCGAGCATGTGCGCATAGCTGCCCGTATCGACCGGCGGCTTGTATGCACACAGCGATTCGCCGAACGCGCGCATCCATGCGTGATCCTGGTACAGCTGCTGGCGGCCGGTCATCGTGCGCCACGGCACCAGTTCGTGCACGTTCACGTAGCCGGCGTTGTACGACACGTGCTCGGATTCGATCCCGCTCCAAGTCGGCGACGAGATGATCTTGCGCGGCTGCGCCTGGATGTCGCGGAAGCGGATCTTCTCGTCGGCGCGCGCGGCAGCGAGGTGCGTGTGGTCGATGCCCGTGATGCCGGACAACGCGCGCCACGCCTTCACCGCCACTTCGCCGTTGGTCTCGGGCGCGAGCGCGAGGATCACCTCGGCCGCGTCGAGCGCCGTGTCGATGCGCGGGCGCCCCTGCGCGGCGCCGTCGGCGACCTTGTAGTTCAGCTCGCCGAGCAGCTTCACTTCGTCCTTCGTGTCCCAGCCAATGCCCTTGCCGCCGTTGCCGAGCTTGTCCATCAGCGGCCCGAGCGACGTGAAGCGCGCATAGGTATTCGGATAGTCGCGCTCGACGACGGTCACGGTCGGCATCGTGCGGCCCGGCACCGGCTCGCATTCGCCGCGCTTCCAGTCCTGCACGTCGAACGGCTGTGCGAGTTCGCCCGGCGTATCGTGCGCGATCGGCGCGAGCACGACGTCGCGCTCGACGCCGAGATGCCCGTCGCACAGCTCGGAGAAGCGCTTCGCGATCCCCTTGAAGATCTCCCAGTCGCTTCTCGATTCCCACGCGGGGTCGACCGCTGCCGACAGCGGATGGATGAACGGGTGCATGTCGGACGTGTTCATGTCGTCCTTCTCGTACCACGTCGCGGTCGGCAGCACGACGTCCGAGTACATGCAGGTCGTCGACATCCGGAAATCGAGCGTCACGAGCAGGTCGAGCTTGCCGCGCGGTGCTTTGTCGTGCCAGGTCACTTCCTCGGGACGCGGACCGCCGGTCGCAGCGAGATCCTCGCCCTGCACGCCGTTGGTCGTACCGAGCAGGTGCTTCAGGAAATATTCGTGTCCCTTGCCCGACGAACCGAGCAGGTTCGAGCGCCACACGAACAGGTTGCGCGGGAAGTTGCCGGGCGCGTCGGGATCCTCGCTCGCCATCTTCAGCGTGCCGGCCTTCAGTTGCTGCGCGATGTCGGCGCCAGCGTGCGCGGGATCGGCCAGCGCCGCGCCGACCTTCAACGGATTCGCCGACAGCTGCGGTGCGGACGGCAGCCAGCCCATCCGTTCCGCGCGCACGTTGTAGTCGATCGGCGCGCCATGGAACTTCGACTTGTCCGCGAGCGGCGACAGCAGCGTGGCCGGATCCATCGGGTCGTAGCGCCACTGGTCGGTGTGTGCGTAGAAGAACGACGTCGAATTCATCTGGCGCGGCGGGCGGCTCCAGTCGAGTGCGCCCGACAATACCGTCCAGCCCGTCTGCGGCCGCAGCTTCTCCTGGCCCACGTAGTGCGACCAGCCGCCGCCCGGCTTGCCGACGCAGCCGCACATGATCAGCATGTTCATGATCGCGCGGTACGACATGTCCATGTGGAACCAGTGGTTGATCCCCGCGCCAATGATCACCATCGACTTGCCCTGCGTCTTGTGCGCGTTCTCCGCGAACTGCCGCGCGACCGAGATCACGTCCGCGCGCTTCACGCCGGTGATCGCCTCCTGCCACGCGGGCGTGTACGGCAGGTCGTCGTCGTAGCTCATCGCCACGTCGCGGCCGCCGAGGCCCTGGTCGAGCCCGTAGTTCGCGACGAACAGGTCATAGACGGTCGCGACCAGCATGTCGCCGTTGCGCGTCGCGATGCGCCGCACGCCGATCCGGCGCGACAGCTCGGACGCGTGGCGCGTCGAGTTGAAGTGCGCGTGCGGCTGGTTGCCGAAGTACGGAAACAGCACGTCGACCACGTCGTCGTGCTGCGTCGTGCACGACAGCCGCGGCGACAGCGCCGCCCCCTTCGACGTCTCGCCGCGCAGGTTCCACTTGCCCTTGTCCGCGTCGTTCTGCTGCCCCCAGCGGAAACCGACCGACCCGACCGGCACGACGAACTCGCCGTTCGTGTCGTCGATCATCACGGTCTTCCAGTCCGGGTGCGCGGCTTCGTCGAGTGCATCGTCGAAATCGGACGCGCGCACGAGGCGCTCGGGCACGTAGCCGTCGCCGTGCGGCACGAGGCGCACGAGGCACGGCATGTCGGTGTAGCGCTTGCAGTAGTCGGCGAAGTAGTCGCTCTTCCCCGCCACATGAAATTCCTTGAGGATCACGTGCCCCATCGCGAGCGCGAGCGCCGCGTCGGTGCCCTGCTTCGGGTGCAGCCACAGGTCGCCGAACTTCGCGCCTTCCGAATAATCGGGGAACACCGACACGACCTTGGTGCCGCGATAGCGTGCCTCGACGAGGAAGTGCGCGTCCGGCGTGCGCGTCTGCGGGACATTGGAGCCCCACATCATGATGAAGGTCGAGTTGTACCAGTCGGCCGATTCCGGCACGTCGGTCTGCTCGCCCCAGGTCTGCGGCGACGCGGGCGGCAGGTCGCAATACCAGTCGTAGAAGCTCAGGCACACGCCGCCGATCAGTGACAGGTAGCGCGAACCTGCCGCGTACGACACCATCGACATCGCCGGAATCGGCGAGAAGCCGACCACGCGATCGGGGCCGTGCCGCTCGACCGTGTGCACGTTGGCTGCCGCGACGATCTCGTTGACCTCGTCCCAGCTTGCGCGCACGAAGCCGCCGAGCCCGCGCCGGCTCTGGTACGAACGGCGCGCTTCATCGTCGTCGACGATCGAGCGCCACGCTTCGACGGGGCCGAGCGTACGACGGCGCTCGCGCCACAGCTTCACGAGCGCGCTGCGCACGAGCGGATGCTTGAGGCGGTTCGCGCTGTACAGGTACCACGAGTAGGACGCGCCGCGCGAGCAGCCGCGCGGCTCGTGGTTCGGCATGTCGGGGCGCGTGCGCGGATAGTCGGTCTGCTGGGTTTCCCAGGTGACGATCCCGCCTTTCACATAGACCTTCCACGAACACGAACCCGTGCAGTTCACGCCATGCGTCGAGCGGACGATCTTGTCGTGCTGCCAGCGCATCCGGTAACCGTCTTCCCATTTCCGATCTTCGTCGGTGACGGCGCCGTGTCCGTCGGAGAAGCGTGGCCTCGTGGTGGAGAAATAACGCAATCTGTCCAGGAAATGGCTCATGGGGATCTCGTTTTTCCGGTCTTTTGGCAGACCCTGATTATTTAAGGAGGTGAAATAGCGGATGTAAAGGTCGATCGGACTGCGATCGTTTCGCCCTTTTCACCGTGATCGAATCCATTGTCGGGCCGATCGACATATCATGACTTGATATAAATCACGGAATCGTTCACCCACACGCAACAGCGAAATCAAATGGGGATCGAGCGCACGGCACGGCCTGTTATGCTGCGCACTGCATGTCCGCGTCATCCGTCCGATTCGCCATGCAGCACGTGACGGCGAGCGCAGACCGCATCGAATTGCGCTGGACGAGCCGATGCGCCGCATCGGGAGGTGCAGACCGCCACCCGTCGTTCATCAAAGACCGCGCGTTTTGTTCAGTGCATTCCCGGCTGTCGGTCAATCACGCCTTCAACGACAAGAACCGCCATTTCATGACGCCCCGACTTCTCGCCGCGTTCGTTGCCGCGGCCCTGGGCTGTACCGCCCTGCCTGCCGCCCGCGCACGCACCTATGTCGCGCCGACGGTGTCGTTCGGCAAAGGCGCCTACGTTCACCGGTTCGTGCTGCGCGACCCCGTCACGCACCAGCCGCTGCGGAACGCACGGTACCGGCTGCTTTTGCCCGGACAAGTGATCGCAGGGCTGCCTCCTCGCGAAGCCGGCGGCGACAGCGTCGTATTCGGCACGACCGATGCTGCCGGACGCACCGTGCGGATCCGTCTGTCCTCGCGCCATCCCGACAGTCAATGGGCACTTCAGCCCGTCGTCGGCGAAGGCGACAGCGGCGGGACCTTTCGGGTGATCGACGAAGATACGGGGCAGCCTTACGGCCCTTATCCGTATGTCCTCGACGTGATGGGGGAATACCTGGTCTGCGGGCGCGTCGATGCCAACGGATACACCGTCTTCGCGCAGTCGCACATGGACCGCAAGCTCATGTTGAATCGCACGGTATTACGCGCGCCCGTGGACACCGACTGGTGTGCGGGGCCCGGCACGAACATCGCCAACCGTGCTCGCGATCCGGGCGCCCCCGATCTCTACACGCAGTATCTCGGCAGCCTGGTCGCCGACGGCCGGCACCTCGGCAGGGCACTCCGGCAACGCATCGCGGCCAAGATGGTCGCGCTGGCGATTGCCGAACGGGACGAAGGCCGCATCGACACCGCGCTCGACATAGGCCAATTCTCCGACGATCTGCTGAACGGCGTCGGCTACGACCTTGTCAATGCCGGCCTGAAGATCGATCGTGCATTGGCGATGATCGATGCGCGGCTGGCGAAGTCACCGAACGACGCGTACGCGCTCGACAGCAAGGGCTGGGCGCTGTATCGGCTCGGCCACAGCGACGAAGCGCTGACATGGTTCGACCGCTCGATCGCGATCTTCGCGAAGGACGGCGACACGGACAAGGACGCGCGTGAAGCGCATGCGACCGGGCTGACGCACAAGGGCGAAGTGCTGTGGAAGCAGGGCCGAGAGGATGAAGCGCGTGATGCGTTCGCGCAGGCGCGGAAGATTCAGCCGGAAAACGCGGACCTGGAAGAAACGTTGATGCGGCTGAACGTGGACACACGCCCGGACGGCGCGTCAGCGCCCGGCACGAGCGGCCCGTAATCTCACCGGAAGCGGTGCTCATCAGAACAACGACGTCACTGCTGACAGGGATCGTCGCGGGACAGCATATAGACATGCCCCGACGCGTGTGCCATCGCATGACCGTTGGCGGCAAAGCGCTGCCTGGTGTTCGACATCATCGCAAGGACGACTTGCGACTGATCGATGCCCGGCTTCCCCATCAGCTTTCTGACGCACTCAAGCGTGCGGAATACGCGCGTCAGCCCTTCGATCGCGCCGGCACGCGTGTCGCCGTGCATCATGAAATCGCGCTGGGCAGCCGCGTAACGCCGCATCGCCGCGCGCTGCATCGGGTCCGGGTATTGATCGTCGATGTATTTCCGCACGTCGTCGCGGATGCCATCACCCTGCGAGTCGATTCCGCCGATGGTATCGGTGAAGTCCGTCGAGTGATCGGCATAGCGGTCGGCTGCCGAATGTTGCGCGGGCCTGCCGGAAGCGCTCGCCGCCGACGTACCGGACGCCGCTTGCGAACCGAAGCCGGCCGGCGCCGCCGCGGTGTCGGCCCGAGGCAATACAGGCAGCGCGGCCGCGCCCATGATGACGGCGGCGGCCGCAAGGTCCCTCGTTTTCATTGTTGTCGTGCTCTCGTTGTTGTTGTCGTTCTTCGAGCACTATAGTGCCTGCACGCGTTCCTTCAAGAAGAGAGGCGCCCTCCCGCGTCACTCCTCGCCTTTCGCGCCCGGATTGAGCATCACGACGAAGCCGGCCACGCCGACGATCAACGCGATCGCGCCGCCGCGCAGCGCCATCGTCTCGTCGAACAGCAGCCCCGTCACGACGGCCATCATCCCGGCGAGCGACACGAACACGGCGATCGCCGCGACGACGATGCGGTACTGGCGGCGTATCATCGCGCGCTCGCCGCGTTACGCTGCTGCTGCCGCCGGCTCGTCGGCGTCGTCGCCGCGAATCAGCAGCACCGGGCAGTTCGAGCCGCGCACGAAGCGCTCGGCGACGCTGCCGAGCAGCACGCGCCGGATGCCGCGCCGCCCGTGCGTGCCGACCACCGCGAGATCGATGCCGCGCTCCTTCACGTAACGCTGCAGGCGCTCCGCGATATCCTCGCCGATGCTCTCGGTCTCGACGAGTTCGGCCTCGCCGTTCGCGCCGGCCAGCGCGATGATCTGTTCGGCTTCGCGCAGCACCTTGCGCCCGTCGTCGCGGATTTCCTCGACGAGCGCGTGCGGATCGAAACGGCCCGCGTAAGTGAACAGCACCGACTTGTCGACCACATACACGACGCTGACGTGCGTATCGCCCGCCAGCGCCACCTTCACGGCCTCGGCAAGCGCCTGTTTCGACGAAGCGCTGCCGTCGACGGCCACCATGATCTTTTCGTACATGCGAACCTCGCTGGGGTGAACTGCCGCGCGCGATATCGCGCGCGGCCATGTCACCATCATCGGCCGGCGACGGATTCGGATGTTGACGACCGTCAACCCCGGCCAGAACCGTGCATGTGGCAAAGCGACGCAACGTGAGACTGGTCCATTGCGTTTTCTGCAACGCGGCGAATTGGGCCGGCGACAGGCCCGCCGAGGGGCTTTCGAGCGGCCATCGTGCCGAAGGCGCTATCATCGACTCTGCGACTTTCGTCCGGCCCCTTTTTGCCGGCCCCACTTTCAACTCGCTCAACCGACATGACAACGACTACCGAACGTGTGGACGGCGCCGCCCAGCATCTCGTCGCCGCCCGCCATGCCGGCTCGCCCGGCCCGCTGTTGCCCGATGCGCTGCGCCCCGAGGACGTCGAGACCGCACTTGCGATCCAGCAGCGCGTGGCCGACCTGCTCGGCGAATCCGTCGGCGGATGGAAATGCGCGCTGCCGCCGCCCGACCGCGTGATCCTCGCGCCGATCTTCGCGTCGACAATCCGCGAAGCCGATGCGCCGTACCGCGTCGTCGGCGGGCCGATCGTGCGGATCGAACCGGAAATCGCCTTCGTGCTCGATCGCGACCTGCCCGCGCGCGAGCGGCCGTATGAAGAAAGCGACGTGCGCGCGGCGATCGGCGAAGTGCGCATCGTGCTCGAGATACTCGGCTGCCGCTATGCGGAGCCGGCGCGCGCGTCGAAGTTCGAGCTGCTGGCCGACGGGCAATTCAACCAGGGGCTGTGCGTCGGCCCCGTCGTGCCCGACGGGCTGAACGTGCCGCTCGCGACGCTGGCGCTGTCGTTCGAAGGCGCGCTGAACCGCACGATCGACGGCCGTCATCCGGACGGTGATCCGCTGAAGCCACTCGTGTGGCTCGTCAATTTCCTCGCGGCGCGCGGCGATGCGCTGCGCGCCGGGCAGATCGTGACGACCGGTTCGTACGCGGGCGCGATCGACGTGCCGCTCGGCGATGCGCTGACGGTCCGCTTCGGCGAACTCGGCAGCCTGTCGGTGACGTTGACGGCGTAACGGGTCAGGCGCGTGGCTGCCCGGACACGGCACCGTGCGCCTGCCACCCGCCGTGATAACGTTGCAGATCGTCGCGCGTTCCGGCCCGAATGCCGCGCACGCGAACCGCTTTCATGCCGATACCCGCCATGCCGCTGACACCGCTGCCCGCCCTGCTCGACGAAACCCTGCGCGTCGTCGCTCGCCGCTACCGGCTGCCGCCGCTCGACAGCGCGTCGTCACTGACCGGCGCCACGAATCCGGCCACCGCCCTGGCGATCGTGATCGAGGAAGCGCGGCGGATGCGCACGGACGGCCAGTCGCCCGGCGCGGCATTGCGGCAGCATTTCATCGATGCACTCGCGCAGATGATCCGCGACGCGATGGATCCTCAATCCGGCGATCCGTCCTTTCAGGCATCGGTGCTGCGGCACGATGCACCGAGCGTGCGCGAATATGCGTCGCTGGCCGCACACGCCGAGCAAGACCGGCGCGCGCTGTACTCGGCCGTCAATGCGATCGCGCACCCGGCCAAACTCGAACGCAGCGCGCAGACGTGGCAACGCGACGGGCTCGCGCAACTGCATGCGGCCGCAACCGCCGCGTCGTGGGCCGATCTTCATGCGACGCTGCAGCAACTGCTCGCCCTGCCCGCCATGACGACCGACGCCGCGTTCGAGCAGGACATCGTCAAGCTGAAGGACAGCCCCGCGCTCGAGCGCATGTTGCGCCTCGACGTGCTGGCATCGGACGACGACGTCCGTCGATACCGCGCGCTGTGGATCCGCCAGGGGCCGCTCGAAGGCAGCACGATCGCGGTCGCGCAGGGCGTCGCCTCCCAGCAGCGTGGCGCGGCCGTCGAGGCGCTGGCGGCGCTGGCGCTGGACGCGTTGGCCGTCAGGCTCGATGCGGTGGACGGGCAGCGCACCTACCGGGTGGTCACGTCGATGCGCGTGCCGTCATCGATCCCCGGCCGCCACGACCGCGCAAAAACCGAATGGGACGCGATCCTGCTCGAACGCGCACGAAGCGATGACGCGACGTCCGCATGGAACGTCCGCTTCCTCGTCGAAGCGAAGGCGTCCGCCGATGCCGCGACGACCGATTTGCCGCGGCTGCTGCGCGGCCTGAACCTGCTTGCGCAGGCCGACCCGGACACGGTCTATGCGTTCGAGACGCACCAGGGCACGGTGCGCGTGCATGGCGCATCGCTCCGCGCGCTGACGACCGACGACGCCGCGCTGCCACGTGAAGTGCTCTATTGCTGCGACGCCTCCGCGGACGCGACGCCGCGCCTGCTCGGCGCCGCGAGCCGGATGCAGCTGCTGTCGGCGCAGGCGAGCCTCGAATACGCGAGCGCGCTCGCGCAACAGCAGCCCGATGCCGACCCGGACGGCCTCGGCGTCATCTGGCACGCGCTGCTGACGCTGCCGCAATGGCATGCCGTGCTGCATCAATACCCGTCGTTGCGGCAGGTCCGCGAACTGATGGTCGCGATCGACGACCTGCGTGCCGCGATCGGCGATGCCGATGACGGGGACGTCGCCAGCAGCGTGTGCGCGTGACGGACGAGCGGCACCGGCCGCTCAGTTGGTGAGCACACCGAACGGCAGCGTCCACCCCGCCAGCCGGCCGCCGTCGCCCCACCGCGCGTCGGCCGCATCGAACGGCAGGAAGACCGGCGCGGCCGCGTACTCGAGCGTTTCCTTCGGCGTATGGCCGAATTCCGCCTTGAACAGCCGGTGGAAATACTTCTCGTCGGGGAAGCCGTGCGCCCAGGCAATTTCGGCGATGCGCTGGTGCCGGCGCTGCGGATCGCCGAGCACGTGGTACGCGTGGCGCAGCCGCCGGCGCGTGACCTGCCGCATCACGCCGCCTTCCTCCTTGAACAACTGGTAGAGCCGCGCCCGCGATACGCCGATGTCGCGGCAGATCCGCTCGGGCGTGAGGTCGGGCTCCAGCAGATGCACGTCGATGTAGCGCCGGACCCGGTCGACCAGCGCATGGTCGATCGGGCCGCGTGCGTCGTTCAACGCCTGCGCGGTCGGCGCAACGGCCGCGGCCAGCAGCAGCAGCATCGACTGGACGATGCTCGGCACCTCGTGCGTACGCAGGTTCGGCAGGTTCCGGAACAGCGACAGCATCTGGTCGCCGACCAGGCGGCCCACGCCGCTCGTCAGCGTCTGGCCGTGCGCCTGCGCCGCATGGCTCGGCAACAGATATCTGGGCACGACGAGGCTGATCACGTCGCCGGCGTCGACCCGGCAGTCGTTGATCTGCGCGACGTCGTAGACGAACAGGTCGCCGGCGCGCTTGACCAGCTCGGGGCCACCGGTATGACTCGCGAGCCGCCCGCCGAGCAGCAGCGTGAAGCGGATCGAATCCTGGCCGTCGAGCCGGATCCGCCGCGGCGTCCGGCGGACCGTATAGGTCGGCGCGCGCGAGCGCCATTGCCGGCCCGACAGGATCAGCGGGCCGAGTGCCGCACCGCTCGCCTCCGCGTCGAACGGGCCCAGCCCGCCGTCGTCGTCGAGCCGGTAGTCGCACAGCATGTCCTTGACCCAGACGTGGAACCGGTCCGGCTCGGGATAGTCGATCGTGCGAAACTTGAAAACAGGGACGAATGCCGCTTGATCCATGACAGTTTTTTATCGAACCGGTGGAAAAGGAGGAATCGGTTCGTCGATTATCGGACCAAATTGCGCCGGCGCAAGGCCGACGCGGCATATCGTCCACTCAAGCAGTCGACCGGCGCCCGGTGACGGGCGCCGTCGACACCGCGGCCATCAGCGTTGCGGATGGCATTCCCAGTTGTTGTACGTCGGCCGATCGATCGGCGTGAGCCCCGGAATCATGAACACCGTGCAGCCGAAACGCCGCCCCTTGCCGGTCGTCGCGTCGTAACTCACCTTCTGGCCGCCCAGCCCGTCCTTTTTCCCGTACTGCACGTTGGCGATGCTGATTTCGTCCGACGACGCGAGCCCGAGCGTCTTCGCGGTCGACGTCTGGACGTCGATCATGTTCATCTGCGTCGTGCCGCACGCGGACAGCACGAGGCCGGCGACCGTGATGCCCAGTGCGCTCCTGGCGGTGCTATGCAAGATTCTTTTCATGCTCTCTCCTTCAAATTCCCGATGCGAACCCGTTACGAGCCCGGCGTATAGAAACTGGCCTGCACCTGGCTGCCGATGCTCGGGACATACGACAGCCAGGCGAGCGCCATCGCCCCGGTCGCGTTGACGGCCAGCGCCGGCCACGACGCGCTTTGCGCCGCCACCGTCGACGCGCTCCACGCGCCCTTCCGGTAGCTGGCCGCGATGACGGCCGACGCACCCGGCAAGCCCGTGTCCTGCCATGCGGCCGTCACGTTGCCGGCCGCATCGATCACGAGCGGCGGGTACTGGTTCGCCGCGCCGTTCAGGTGTTCCGTGAGCCGCTGCAGCGGCCCCCAGTTCCCGCTGGCATCGGACACGCTCACCTGCAGGGCCGCGCCGCCCTCCGCCCACATCGCAGCGGCCACGCCGTTGTCGTTGACGGTCAGCATCGGCGTTGCGACGAAACCCGTCGGCTCCACGATCGCCGGCGCAACGGGCTGCGCAGGCTGCCACCCGGTTCCGGACACATAGCGTTGCGACATCGTGGCGGTGTAGATCTTCCCGCCGGTCACGTCGATCTGCCCCCAGAGCAGCGTGATGTTGCCCTTCGCGTCCATGCCGGCCACCGGCGAGATGATCGTCGTGAACAGGCTCGTGTTCGATACGGCCTGATTGACGTTGGTCCAGCCGTTGGTCGCGTCGTACGTGGCCGTCCACAGCGCCGAGTGCGTATGGTTGGTCTGCCGCCACGCGAGCACGGCACGGCCCGACGACAGGACCGAGATCATCGGCCGCACGTTGTCGGTGTCGCCGGTCACCGCGCCCGGCCCGCTCTGCACCGGCATCTGGATCACCGCCGCCGGCGACCACTGTCCGGCCTGCGTGTAGCGCGACCAGGCGATCCGCGTATCGAGCAGGCTGATCGACTGCGTCCACGCGACGAGTGCGTTGCCCTGGTTGTCGATCCCGGCCGAATAGGTCGAACCCGTCACGTCCGGCACCAGTTCGAACGCCGCGCCCCATCCGCCGGCCGGGCTGTACGGGCGCGCCCATAGCGCGTACGTGTTGGGGCCCGGCATCCATTCGGTCCAGAACGCGACGGCCTGCCCGCTCGCGTTGCCGACCAGTTGCGGTGGACTCGAACTCGTGGTGTTCATCGAATGCGAGCCGTCGCCGGTGTCGAGCCGTGTTGCGCTGCCCCAGCCCGATCCCGCGACATAACGCGCGCCCCACATCTCGTTGCCGTTCGCGCCGGCCGGGCCATTGGTCATCCAGGTCGCAAGCGCGTTGCCGCTCGCGTCGATCGTCACGCTGGGATCGCCCTCCGGCCCCTTGCCATCCACCGCGGCAGCCTGCGACCAGCCGGCCTGCGGCTGCGTGGTGCCGCCGCCCGTCGGGCCACCGCTCGAACCGCCGCCGGGCGAGGTCGGCCCGGAAGGCGAGCCGGGATTGTTCGGTGTCGACAGCGACGCGCCGTCGTTCGGCGCGACGTCGTCGCCGCCACATGCAGTCAGCGCGAGCGCGGCTGCCATGACCATCCATGTAATGGGTTTCATCGGAATCCTCTTGTTTTCATTTTCCGGCGCACGCTCATGTTCCGTTTGCCGAAACAACGCATGGCATTTCTCTCGAATTAATAAGCAATGCTATTGATAAGGCATGGAAACCGGCATCCGTTCGCGCCCCCGTCATGATCGACTCCGTCGTGCGGATCGATGCGAACGCCGCTTTCGGCAGGCCGCCCCCGTCGGGCAGCGAGGACGACGACAGGTCGTCTATCGTCGGATGTCCGTCACTGCCGGCTGCATCTTAATTCAGGCAGTCCGGATTCAAGGTGGCGTTGCGTCCACACTGAGTGGACTTCCATTTCGCCCGGCGGCGAGCGACGCCACCGGCCGGCCCGCGCATCCCGGCAACCGTTGCCGCGCGTGCGGTACGATACGCGCCGGGGCGACGCGCCCCGCCTGAGAGACCCGGCCGTCGCGGCCCCCTACCCAGCACAAGAAAAATGCCAAGCAACCCATTGCTGCACCGAAACCTGTTCGCCGCGCTGGCGGCCAGCCTGCTCTGGATGCCGGCCGCCCATGCCAGCGGCGACGACGGCTGCTACGCACCGACCACACTCCGGCAGCCCGGCTACTCGTGCGCCAACCTGCCGATGCTGAGCCCGGCCAACGACACGCGTGTCAACGCGATGCTGCTGATGGCCGACAGTGCCAAGGTTGCGCAGGTGTTTCCGGACCCGAAGGCCATCCCGGCGAAAGACCGGATCAACCAGATCATCGTGCCGTTCCCGATGGATTTCTCCGGCTGGATCGATATCGGCCAGAAGGAGCCCGAGAAGACCAGCGGCGCGGCGGATGCCGATGCATCGTCGAACCGGTACGCCGACGGCGAAGGCAGCATCTGCCGCAGCATGAACGCGGGCGCCGATGCGTTCGACGACGCCCTGACCGGCGCCGGCGCCGGCGGCCTGCCCGCCGACGAAGCCACGCGCCTGCGCGCGGCGCGTACCGACATCGCGCAGAAGACCTGTGCCGCCGGCGGTGCGAGCGCCGCGTGGACCAAGCCGCCGGTCAAGTCGCCGCTCGGCCAGCAGTTCGCCGCGTACCTCGACGGCACGAACGCGTTCTACCGCGCCGACTTCCTCACCGCTACCCAGTCTTTCGCGAAGGCTTCGCACAGCGCGAACCCGTGGCTAAAGGAAACCGGACTCTACATGGCCGGGCGCGCGCAGCTGAACGCCGCGCAGGCCAACGTGTTCGACAACGACAGCCCGACGCCGACGCGCGCGCGCGTGGCGAAGGTGTCGCTCGACGCCGCGAATACGGTGTTTCGCACCTACCTGAAGGTGTATCCGCAAGGGCGCTATGCGGTGTCCGCGACGGGGCTGTTGCGGCGTGTCGCATGGCTCGGCGGCAACGTCACGCAGCAGGCCGACCTTTACGGGCACGCGCTCGCGCGCTGGTCGCCGGCGACGTCGAACGTGCCGCTGATGCAGCTGGCGAACGAACTCGACAGCAAGCTGCTGTTCGGACCGGAATTCGACGCGCGCCAGATCCAGTCGCCGACCGTGCTCGCGACCGTCGACCTGATGCGCATGCGCGTGTCGGACAGCGGCGATTCGAGCAGCAGCAAGCCGATTACGCTGGACGAGCTGCAGGCGCAGAAGCCGCGCTTCGCGAACGCGCCCGTGCTCCACGACTATCTGCTCGCGACCTGGTATGTCCAGGTCGGGCACAAGCCGGATGCCGCGCTCGAACTGCTGCCGCAGACGCCCGCCGCACCGCTCGACTACTTCGGCCTGAGCCAGCAGGCGCTGCGCGCGTTCGCGCTGGAAGACAGCGGCCAGAGCGACAAGGCGCGCCAGCTGTGGCGCGACCTGATCCCGCTCGCGAAATTCCGCTTCCAGCGTGAAGCGCTGGAACTCGCGCTCGCGATCAACCTGGAGCAGGCCGGGCTCGTCAACGACGTATTCGCCGACGATTCGCTCGTGCAGAACGCCGCGATTCGTGCGGTCCTGCTCAGGCGCGCGGCCAATGCGGACCTGCTGCGCGCGCAGGCGCAAAACCAGGCGGCCGGCGGCGCGCTGCGCGACACCGCGCTGTACGCGTTGCTGTACAAGGAACTCACGCGTTCGCACTACGCGGAGTTCATCGCCGATACCGCACTGGTGTCCGGCACGCCGGCCGATCCGCTGAAGCCGTTCATCGCAGCCGGCCCAAAGAAGGACGACGGCTATACCTGCCCGTCCGCGCGCGACATCGCGACGACACTCCAGCAGAATCCCGCCGACGCGAAAGGATTGAACTGTCTCGCCGATTTCGTGCGCCTCAATCCGCTCGTGGCCAACCTCGAAGGCGATTCGGCGCCGTGGGCGCGTTACGTGGCGCCGTCGAGCACCCCACGCACGCCGCCGCCGACCCTCGGCAACGCGCCGTCGCAATTCGCGGGCAAGCCGTACGAACGGATGTCGAGCTACGTGACGGTCATGGCCGACGCGCAGGCGAACCCGAACGACCGCGCCTACGCGTTCTACCGCGCGATCAAGTGCTATGCGCCGGCGGGCAGCAACGAGTGCGGCGGCAAGGAGGTGCCGAAGAACACGCGCAAGCGCTGGTTCGACACGCTGAAGACCGCCTATCCGGGCAGCCCGTGGGCGCAGAAGCTCCGCTATTACTGGTGAGCGCCGCATGAAGCGCATCGCGTGCGTCGCACTGTTGCTGGCCGCACGCGTCGCGCTGGCCGGCACCGTCGATGCCGCCCGGTACGACGCGTTCTGGCTGTGGGCGGGCGTAAAGCCGCAGGCGGTCGTGCGCGGTGCGCACACCGTCTACGTGCTGCAAGGGCAGATCGAGGCGGCGCCGCGCGACGAGATGCAAGTCCGCGTGATCGCGCAGGGCGTCGCGCTGCCGCCGGCGCCCGACGCGCGCGTGTGGCTCGTCTATCGCGCGCATACGCTGCGCTGGACGCCGCGCGTCACGCAGATCATGCTCGCGCAGCTCGAACGCTGGCGCGCATCGGGCCGCACGATCACCGGCATCCAGATCGACTTCGATGCGCGCACGCGCCATCTGCAGGATTACCTCGAATTCCTGCGGACGCTGCGCACGAGCCTGCCCGCCGATTGCCGGCTGAGCATCACGGGGCTGCTCGACTGGAGCAGCCGCATCGATACCGACCAGGTCAACCAGCTCAGGGGCATCGTCGACGAGGTGGTCGTGCAGACCTATCAGGGGCGCCGCACGATTCCCGACTACGCGGCCTACCTGCCGCGCGTCGCGCGGCTGCAACTGCCATTTCGCGTCGGCGTGATCCAGGGCGGCGAGTGGGACGCGCCGCCGTACCTCGCGTCGAATCCGTGGTTCCGCGGCTACGTCGTGTTCCTGCGCAACGGCTAGCGGGTGGAAACGTGCGGACGGCGAGCCGGTACGCGCACGGGCGTCAGTCCGGACGCGGCGAACTCGCGTCGACGTACACCCACGCCGAGACGCCCGATTCGAGCACGACGCGATCGCGGCGATAGGCGGCGACTTCATAGTCGTCCGCGTGCCGCAGTTCCTCGCGCGTGATCGCGAACACGGCGCCGGTCACGCGGTCGCCGGCCCGGCCCGTATAAGCCACCACCGGATGATGGGTCTTCCCGCTCGTCGCGACCACTGCCGGATCTTCGATCTTCAGCATCGTCATCGCGTAGCCGGGCATCGCATCTTCATGACCGTCGAGTTTGCGGCCGAAGGTGGCGAGCTGCACCTGTTCGAGTTGCAGCGTGCCGTAGGAAAAAAGATGCTCGGAGAAAGCCGGATCGGTGCTGGACATGATGAATCTCGATGGAAGAAGTCGGGGCAAACGAAGCGTAACGCAGATCGCCGAGGCACTACGCGGCTCCCGCGATCGTGCGGGCGAGCCCCGCGAGCGCGATCACGAGCAGCGCGAGCGCCGACGCTGCGGTGATCCAACGCTGCTTCCGGTGAATCAGCGGATGGTTGATCGCGGCCATGTAGCCGGTCAGGATCGTGAAATCGACCGCGATCCACAGCGCGGCCAGGATCGCCAGGCTCACGCGCGCGTCCGGCGTAATCGCGACGAATTGCGGAAAGAACGCGACGAAGAACAGCAGGTCCTTCGGATTCGCGATGCCGACGAGAAAGCCGCGCACGACGCCGGGCAAACCGCGCGGTTGTGAAACCGCTTCACCCGCCGCTGCGCCGCCGCTGCCGCGCCTGCGGCCGGCGCGCCATTCGCCGAGCAAGGTGCGGATCGCCAGCACCGCGATGAACACGCAACCGATCACGTGCAGCCCGTCGAGCAGGCGATCGCTGACGAGCACGACGCCGAACACCATCAGCATCGCGCCCGCGATCATCACGAGGCTTGCGGCATTCGCGCCCACCGCGGTCAGCATGCCCTGACGGAAGCCGCGTCGCGCAACGGTGCCCGTCACGAGCATGACGACCGGGCCCGGCGTCGCGATGAGCAGCACGATCGCGGCAAGATAGGCGAACAGCAGCGGGTAATGGAATGGCATGACAAAAAGTTGTGCTATCGATTGATGGACGGGCCGGTCACGGTGGCATCATGGAGGTCCGGCACACCAAATTTCACCGTGTTCTGGAGTATTGCGCGTCCGGGCCACTGCTGAAAAACGGAAAATCCTGCCACATCACATGAGTTTTATTCATATTCGAAACCCATGAAGGCCAAACCGCTCCCGCCCGTCTACGCGCTGCGCGCATTCGAAAGCGCCGCGCGCACCGGCTCGTTTACGCTTGCCGCCGAGGAACTGAGCCTGACGCAAAGCGCGGTCAGCAAGCACGTGAAGACGCTCGAGACCTACTTCGGCCGGAAGCTGTTCGTCCGGCGCGGGCCGAAGATGACCGTGACGGCGGAGGCGCATATCTTCGCGTCGGGCCTGAGGCGGGGCTTCCGGCAAGTCGAGGAAGCGTGCATGCTGTTCCGGACGCAACGCGACGTGCTGCGGCTCAAGGCGCCGTCGACGCTCACGATGCGCTGGCTGCTCGACGCGCTGGCCGCCTTTCGCGCCACGCGGCCGGCCTTCGAAGTGCAGATCGCGAGCGTGTGGATGGATGTCGATACGGTCGATTTCTTCAGCGAATCCTACGATTGCGCGATCCTGCTCGGCACCGGCAGGTTTGGCGAAAGCACGCACTGCGTGAAGTTGTTCGACGAATGGCTGATACCGGTGTGCTCGCGCGCGACCGCAACGGCCGCACGTGCGAACCCGTCCGCGTGCGAGCTGATCCACCCGTCGCCCGACCGGCGCGACTGGCGCCGCTGGCTCAAGGGCAGCGGCCACGATCTGGACGTCGATATCACGCGCGGGCAGGTGTTCGACATGCTCGAACAGGGGATGGCAGCGGCGATCGCCGGCCACGGGATTTCGATCGGCGACCTCGCGCTGTGCGCGAAGGCCATCGACGAGAAGCAACTCGTGCTGCCGTTCAAGACGGCCGTCAGCACCGGCGACGCGTACTACCTCGTCTGGCCGGAAGACTCCGGCAAGGTCGCGCAGGTGCGCGAGCTGCATGCGTTTCTGGCCAGCCGGATGCCGCGCCTGACGCGTCCGGGCGTCCGCTTCAACGGGATGGGCTGAACCATGCGGCAGGCGATCCGATCGCCTGCCGCCCATCACGGCGCAGCCCGCCCAAGCGGGCATGCGCCCGACATCGTTATGCCTGCACGAATGCCAGCAGGTCGGCGTTCAGGACGTCCGCGTTGACCGTCAGCATCCCGTGCGAATAGCCCGGGTAGGTTTTCAGCGTGCCGTTCTTCAGCAGCTTGACCGACTTCAGCGCGGAATCCGCGATCGGCACGATCTGGTCGTCTTCGCCGTGCAGCACGAGCGTCGGGACGGAGATCGACTTCAGGTCGCCGGTCTGGTCGGTTTCCGAGAACGCCTTGATGCCTTCGTAGTGCGCCTTCGCGCTGCCTTCCATGCCCTGGCGCCACCAGTTGCGTATCACGCCCTGATGCACGGTTGCACCTTCCCGGTTGAACCCATAGAACGGGCCGCTCGGCACGTCCAGGAAAAACTGCGCGCGATTGTCGGCGAGCGCTTTCCGGAAGCCGTCGAACACCTCGAGCGGCAGGCCTTCGGGGTTCGATTCGGTTTTCAGCATCAGCGGCGGCACCGCGCTGACCAGCACGGCCTTCGCGACGCGGCCAGCCGGCTCGCCGTGCTTCGCGACATAGCGCGCGACTTCGCCGCCGCCGGTCGAGTGACCGATGTGCACGGCATTGCGCAGGTCGAGCGCTTCGACGACCGCGAATGCGTCCGCGGCGTAATGATCCATGTCGTGGCCGTCCGAGACTTGCGCCGAGCGGCCGTGGCCGCGCCGGTCATGCGCGATCACGCGATAGCCCTTCTGCACGAAGAAGAGCATCTGCGCATCCCAGTCGTCGCCGGACAGCGGCCAGCCATGGTGGAACATGATGGGCTGCGCGTCCTTCGGGCCCCAGTCCTTGTAGAAGATCTCGACGTGATCCTTCGTGGTGACGTATGGCATCGCGATTGACTCCTGTGAGGTGGATGAACGTGGCGCACTGGCCGACGGCCATTATCGGACATTATTGTGAAACCACGATGCCACGACGCGCCGCGATGGCCGATCATCCACCGGCAGGAAATGAACGGCGCCGTTGCGTCGCGCACCGCGCGCGTCAGCCGTCCGTCGAGACCGTCACGGCCTCCCATGCGCGGATTTCGTCGTCCAGCGCCGACAGCTTGTTCCGCACGAGCCGCAGCGCATCGCTGCCGAGCAGCAGATGCGCGGGCGGGTGGTCGGCTGCGATGACGGCGAGCATCGCCCGCGCGGCCTTCGCGGGATCGCCGGGCTGCTTGCCGCTCTTCTCCTCGCGCGCCTGACGGATCGGATCGAAGAGCGCGTCGTAGTCGGCGATCGAGCGCGGCGTGCGCGCCATCGAGCGGCCGGCCCAGTCGGTGCGGAACGATCCCGGCGCCACGGCCGTCACCGCGATGCCGAACGGCTCGAGCTCCTTGCCCAGCGTTTCGGAAATGCCTTCAAGCGCGAATTTGCTGCCGCAGTAGTAAGCGATGCCCGGCATCGTGATGTGGCCGCCCATCGACGTGATGTTCAGGATGCGCCCGCGCCGGCGTTCGCGCATGAACGGCACGACGGCCTTCATCATCGCGACCGCGCCGAACACGTTCACGTCGAATTGCCGGCGCATCTCCGCGAGCGGCGCTTCCTCCATGATCCCTTCGTGCCCGTAGCCCGCGTTGTTCACCAGCACGTCGACGGGCCCGACGTTCGCCTCGATCTCCGCGACGACGCCGTCGATGCGGTCGAAATCGGTCACGTCGAGCACGCGCGCGAATGCCGCCTGCGCGGACAGCGCTTCGAATTCCCGCGCCGCCTGCGCGCCTCGCACCGTACCGACCACCGTGTGACCGGCCGCCAGCGCCTCCTGTGCCAGCGCGCGGCCGAAGCCGCTGCTGACGCCCGTGATGAGCATGATGTTGCCGGATGCCATGTGTGCTTCTCCCGAATGTCGATTGGAGCATGCATACTAGTCTGACGATCGACGTCGATTAAGCCCGATTCCACTGATTTTCTTGCACAAAACTATGAGTGCCGCCCCCACCTCACCTCCAGCGCCATCGCTGCCGCCGCGCGACCGGAAGCGCATGGTGACGCTGCTGCGCACGCTGGCGCCCGACGAGGGCTACAACCTGACGGCACTGCCGAGCGTGCGCATCCTGCGCTCGAACCGCGCGCTGTCGCGCACGCCGGTGCTGTACGATCCCGGCATCGTGATCGTGTGCCAGGGATCCAAGCGCGGCTACTTCGGCGGCGAGCGCTACCTGTACGACGAACACCACTACCTGGCCGTGTCCGTGCCTGTCCCGTTCAGCATGGAGACCGACGCGACGCCCGAGCGTCCGCTGCTCGCGCTGTACCTGCACCTCGATTTCACGCTGGCCGCCGAACTCGCGGCGCAGATCGACCGCGAAGGCAGCGCGGAACCCGTGCAGGCGCCGCGGAGCATGATGTCGACGCCGATGGATCAGACGATGCACGCATCGGTGCTGCGTTTCGTCGAGGCCATGCACCGGCCGCTCGACGCCGCGGTGCTCGGCCCGGCGCTGCTGCGGGAGTTGTATTTCCGCGTGCTCACCGGCGCGCAGGGCAGCGCGATGCGAAGCGCGCTCGCGATGCGCGGGCAGTTCGGCCGGATCGGCCGTTCACTGCGCGTGATCCACGCCGACTACGCACAGCCGCTCGACGTGTCGCAACTGGCCGACGAAGCCGGCATGAGCGTGCCGAGCTTTCACAGTCACTTCAAGGCGATCACGCAGGTATCGCCGATGCAATACCTGAAGTCGACACGGCTGCATCAGGCGCGGCTGTTGATGGTGCGTCAGGACCTGACGGCGGAGGCCGCCGGCTACGCGGTCGGCTATGCGAGCCCGTCGCAGTTCAGCCGGGAATTCAAGCGCCTGTTCGGCCTGACGCCGGCGAAGGAGACGCAGCGCATGCGCGACAGCTTCGCGATTCCGGAAGCATTCGAAGATGCGGTGTTCGTGTCGTCGCATTGACCAGGGCACCTGGAGCGGCCCGAATACGATGCCGTCGCGCATGGCAGGACGATCGACAACGATGCGGATGCCACGGCAAAAGCCTCGTGCAGCGGCACCCGCGAGCCGTTCAATCCCGCCAATCGACACTGCGCGTCGGGACCATGCGCAACCGGATCGCTATCGGAACACGTTGCGCATATCCGCAGCGGCCCACTCGAACAAACGGCGTGCTGCCGGCGTCACGCCACACATATGAATGCAGCCATGCACCATTCCGGGCAGCACACGCAGATTGACCGGCACGCTGGCATGCCGTAACCGCTCTGCGTACGCTTGCGCATCGCCGTGCAACGGATCGAATTCACACGCGAGCAATGTGACGGGCGGCAAGCCCTCGTGCGAGCCTGCGCGCAGCGGCGACACGTACGGCGATCCGCCCTCGGCCGGATCGTTCAGGTACATTGCGTAGCAGTACTGCATGACCTCTTTCGTCAGATAGTAGCCCTGCCCGTAAGTCCGGTAGGACGCCGTGTCCATGGACGCATCGAGCGGCGGGTACAGCAACAGCTGATGCGCAATGGGAGGGCCGCCTTGCTCGCGGGCGACGAGACAGGCCGCCGCCGCGAGGTTGCCCCCTGCGCTGTCGCCGCCGACGGCGATGCGCCCGAGGTCGAGCCCCAGGCTGCCCGCATGTCGAAACACCCAGGCCAGCGCATCGCAGAAGTCCTCCAGCGGCCCCGGGAATTTATGCTCGGGCGCAAGCCGGTAATCGACCGAAAGCACGACACAGTGCGTCGCGCTGGCCAAGGCGCTGCAAGGATTGTCGTAGAGGTCGAGTGTGCCCAGGCACCACCCGCCACCATGCGCATAAACGATGGCCGGCTGAGGTAAACCGCCATCCCCGATGCCGGATGGCCAATAGGCGCGCACGCGTATCTGTTGCCCGTCGCGCGTCGGCACCGAGAAGGTTTCGACGCGGTCGACGGATTCCAATGGTCCGTGCCACGCCCGCAGCGCGCTATCCGTGGCATCGCGCAACTCGGTCAGGGACGAAGCGGGTTCGCCCGAGGCCAGTTGTTCCAGCAATGCCGCAATGTCCGAGTCGACCGGCATATCAGCGGCTCCGTTCCAGGAACGGGAGCAGGTGCCCGATAAAGACCTCGGGTGCCTCCTCCATAATGAAGTGTCCGCAGTCGGGCACGACCGCGCCCTGCAGATCAGTCACGTTGTCTTGCATGGTAACGAGCGGCGCATCGCGGGTGGCATGTTCCGCGCCGATGGCGAGCACCGGCATCGTCAGCTTGCGCTTCGCCCGCGCCTGATTCTGGCGAACCGTCTCCGGTATCGCGCGGTAGTAGGAGAAACCACCACGCAGGCCACCGGGCGATGAATAGGCATCGACGTAGACATCGACGGCCACGCGGTCGCGCCGGAACGACCAGCGATTGAACATGAACTCCAGATAGGCCCGTTCACGCCCCGCAATCAGCGTTTCGGGCAGGTCGACCAGCTGGTTGAACATGAAATGCCACAGGAAGATGTTTTCTTCCGGTGGAACGAAGATCGAAGGCGCGGGCGCCAGCCCGGGGATCACCGCCTCGGTCAATGCCAGCGCCGTCACTGCCTCGGGCCGGTCGCTGGCCAACGCATAGGCCACCCACATCCCGACGTCGTGCCCTGCCACCTGGTAGGTGTCGAAGCCAAGTTCCACCATCACGCGATGCATGATCGCGGCAATGTGCCCCGTGTCGTAACCATCGTGAGGCCGGTCGGAATAGCCGGTCCCCGGCGGGTCGACTGCAATTGCCATGAACCCGCGTTCCTCGAGCGCCCGCATGACGTGGCGCCATGCGTACCAGGTCTGCGGCCAACCGGGAATCAGCAGGACGGGCGCACCCGTGCCCGCGATGACGCAATGTACCCGCTGGCCGTCGATGCGGACATATTGATGAGTAAAGTCGTGGGAGCCGGACGACGGCGACAGAAGTTGAGCGGACATATCGATTTTCCGTAATGAGGTGGGAGCGGCTCACGCCATGCCGAGCATGGTGTGAATTTGCCGTGCATTGACCGCCGCGCCGGCGAAATCGTCGAAGGCGCGCTCCGTCACGCGGATCATGTGGTCGTTGATGAACGCAACGCCTTCGCGTGCGCCGTCCTCCTGATTTTTCAGGCAACACTCCCACTCCAGGACCGCCCAGCCCGCGTAGTCGTACTGCGCGAATTTGGAAAAGATCGACTTGAAGTCGACCTGACCGTCGCCAAGCGAACGGAAACGGCCGGCACGATCGAGCCATGAACTGTAGCCACCGTAGATGCCTTGCCGCCCCGAAGGCCGGAATTCCGCGTCTTTCACATGGAACATGCGGATGTGTTCGCGATAGATGTCGATGTAGGCCAGGTAGTCCAGTTGCTGCATCACGAAATGGCTGGGATCGAACAGGATCTTGCAACGCGCGTGCTGGCCGACCAACGCATGGAAGCGTTCGAACGTGACGCCGTCATGCAGATCTTCGCTGGGGTGGATCTCGTAACAAAGGTTGACGCCGTTGTCATCGCAGACATCGAGAATCGGCCGCCAGCGGCGCGCCAGTTCGTCGAAGGCCGTCTCGATCAGGCCCGCGGGCCGTTGCGGGAACGGAAACAGGTAGGGCCACGCCAACGAGCCCGAGAAGGTGCCCATATCGGTCAGGCCCAGGCGCCGTGAAGCGCGTGCCGCCCACTCGAGTCGATCCAGCGCCCACGCCGTGCGCCTGGCCGGATTGCCACGCAGGGGCTCCGGGACGAAGCTGTCGCACATCGCGTCGTAGGCCGGATGCACGGCAACCAGTTGCCCGAAGATGTGCGTCGTCAACTCGCTGATCTCCAGGCCGTGCTCGGCGAGAGTGCCCCGCACTTCGTCACAGTAATCCTGGCTATGCGCAGCGGTCTCCACATCGAACAGGCGCCGGTCCCAAGCGGGAATCTGCAGCGCCTTGAAACCAAGGCCGGCCGCCCATTGCGCGATGTTCGGCAAGCTGTCGAAGGGCGCGACGTCGGCGGCGAACTGCGCAAGATGGAGGCTCGGCCCTTTGAGGGTACGCATATGCATGTCCTATTGTTTGTCAATCGACAAAGAATAGGACATGGGAATCGCTCGTGTCAACACCGCACGCGATAAAATCAGCGCATCGACGTATTGCAAACGAGAGGGGCAATGGCAGGACGACCGAGGGAATTTGATCGCGACACGGCCTTGAAACAGGCGATGCTCGTGTTTTGGCGGCGCGGCTACGAAGGCACGTCGATGTCCGACCTGGTCGAAGTCATGGGCATCGCATCTGCACGCATCTATGCCGCCTTTGGCAGCAAAGAGGCCCTGTTCCAGGAAGCCGTGATGCTCTACGAGCAAAGCGACGGCAGTTTCGCCGACCACGCCCTCAAGGAAACGAATGTCCGCACGGCGATCGAGACGATGCTGCACGACGCGATCGCCACCTATACGAGGCGCGGCCGCCCCCATGGTTGCATGGTGGTCTCCTCGGCCACGAACTACTCGACCGGCAACGAAGGCGTGATGGCGTGGCTGGCCGAGCATCGGCGAGCCCGAACGCAATCGATCCTCGAGCGCCTGCGAGAAGCGCTGGCCCAGGGCCAGCTCAAGCCCGGCACCGATGTCGACGCACTGGCCGATTTTTATGCCGTGGTGTTGCATGGCATTTCCGTCCAGTCCCGCGACGGCGTCACGAAGGATCGCCTGCTGGCATCCGTCGGACCGGCGATGCTGCCGTTGGATCTGGCGCTGCGCTAGCGAACCGCCGGCATCTGCCGGCGATATTCGACATCGCATCACGCAACGTGCGCTGTTCAAGCACGGCGGAACCGGCTTCATACTGAATCGCCAAAACGGCCGGCAGGAACAACCCGTACCCCACGCCGCAGAGCGCGATGCAACACGGGAAATCGTCGACTATTGGTTGCTCACGCAACAACGTCAACAAACCGATCCCCACGCAGAAGATCAACACCCCGGTGTTCGACAGCGGGGTCGCAATCAAGCGGTTCGACATCCTCCCGGCAAACGGCGCGCACGGTGCGACCGCAATCGGCCATGGCGCAAAGCCCGCGCGTTGACGCCGAATGCCGTGCCCGGCGAAGCGGGTGGAAAGATCACGCGATGGAGACCGTCACCGACGCCGACGCCGACGCCGGCCAGGATCGCGACGGCGGCAAAGTAATGCCGGCGGATCTCGATGCCTTGGTCGCCGAACGTCTCTGCCATCTGCCGGCGCGACCTTTGCGGGCCTGACGCCCGTTACGTGAACTAGTCGAGACGGGTCCGCTCCCCGTGCCCGGCATCGAGCGCCAGACCGGCGAGCGACTTCAGAATGAACGCGGTCACGCCCCAGATGTCCTGCGGCTGGTCCGCCCAGTACCAGCCGCCCACGCGTTCGCCGTCGCTGTACTGACGCGGCAGGTCCGGATTCAGCAGCGCGGAAAACGGAAACTCGAAAATCTCCTCGACTTCGGCCGGCGCGGCCTCCCATGCGGCGGTTTCCGGCACGATGCCGATCACGGGAAAGATCGCGTGATTCCGCTTTCGGGTTTTATGAATCGGCAAGCACCCGACCACGCGGACCGCGCCGGGCGCGAGGCCGATTTCCTCGAACGCCTCGCGCAGCGCCGTCGCGCCGATACCGACATCGCCCTCCGCCGGACGTCCGCCCGGAAAGCTCACCTGCGACGAGTATTCGCTGAGCCCCGACGAACGCTTGGTCAGCAGGATGGTCGGCTCGCGCCGCGTGACGATCGCGACCAGCACGGCGGAGAATTTCCACTGCCCGTCGTTGTCCGCAAGATATTGCTTCGCACTCGGCCAATCCGTTCCGGCCGGAATCCGGAAACCTTCCACGCCGCGCACGATCGCATCCAGGGCGGCTTGCCCGCCGCCGATACTCGACACGCCTCTGTCGGAAACCATGTGTTCCTCCTGCCCGCCTGAATCGGCAAGCGCCGAGCGACGCCGAACCCGGCACGTGTTAACCGGGCGCGGCGTCGCAATCCTGGTCGTAAAACCGGATGCCCCTCATTCGGATGCGCTCGCCGATGGCGCGCACACCCACTCGACTCTCCGCTCCAGCGCAAGAATAGCCGCCATCGTTGCGGAAATCCGCGCGACCGGGCCGAATCGCCGTCGACGAATCAGAGCACCCTGATGATGCATGAAACGCGGATCGAAGGTATGCCGCACCTTCATCGCATCTTGCGGGCACAATGGCATGGTGCATGGCAACGCCATGCATCGATAACGTCGGTGCAAGCAACCGATCAATCCTGCTCCAGAGTCGGGCAATCGCCACCCCCACGCGAGATTCCAATGACGCCGTATGCCTTCCGCCTGCTGAATGTCTTCGCCGAATCGACGTTCGGCGGCAACCCGCTGTGCGTGTTCGAAGACGCGCGCGGCATGGACGACGCGACCATGCAGGCGCTGGCCGTGCAGTTCAATCTGTCGGAAACGACCTTCGTGCTGCCGTCCGAGCATGCGCACGCACGGGTCCGCATCTTCACGCCGGGCTATGAAATGGCCTTTGCTGGCCATCCGACGCTCGGCACCGCGCATGTCGTGCGTGCCCTGCTGAAAACGGGCGACGCGCTGTCGCTCGAATTCAAGGCCGGCGTCGTCAACGTCGACGCGCGTGACGACGTGTGGACGTTCGTCGCGCCGCACGGAGGCGTGCCGAAGACGGCGCCATGCGAATTGTCCGGCGCGCAGACGGCGGCACTGCTGGGGCTCGCCGAGGACGACCTGCTCGCGCCGCCGATCTGGGTCAACACGGGCGCCGATCAGCTGCTGGTCGCGCTCAAGGACCCCGCAGCCGTGCACCGCGCACGGCCCGACGGCGCCCGCCTCGACATCTGGCCGCCCAGCAGCCTCGGCCGCAAGACCGCGTATGTGTTCGCATTCGACGCGGAACGCCCGGGGACGGTGGTGTCCCGTTACTTCTTCGTGAAGCAAGGCGGCGGTGTGTCGGAAGATCCGGGCACCGGGTCGGCCTGTGCGAACCTGGGTGGCTGGCTGCTTGCCGCCGGACGCGATCTGCCTGCCGCGTTTCAGGTCGAGCAAGGCGAAGCCGTCGGGCGGCCTTGCCTGCTGCGGTTGTCGGTCAGCGCCGCTGGCGCGATCAGCGTCGGCGGTCGCGTGGTGGAGCTCGGACGCGGCGTCGTCAACGTGTAAGGACATCCGACTGACATCTCACCGCCCGCTCCCGACCCGGTCACCGGCATGAACGACATCACCCTCGCACTGCGCCCATCCTGCGATGCCTGCTTCGGCACGGCCGCCGTCTGGCCGCTCGTCGAGCGCGCATACGGCGAGCCGCAGCGCTTCTACCACACGCTCTCGCATCTGGTGGAACTGTTCGCGCATCTCGCGCCGTATCGCTCGGACCCGCTGTGGCCGGCAATCGAACTCGCCGTCTGGGCACACGATGTCGTCTACGCAACGACACTTCCAGATTATTCGCATAACGAATCACATAGCGCGACATGGCTCGTGCAGGTCACGAACGAACACTGCGCGGAATCCTGGCGGCATGCGCACGCATTGCACGTGTCCGTCGCACACGATCTCGTGCTCGCCACGAAATCGCACCGGTTGCCCGAAACATTCGCGGTCGATCCGGCGCTGCAGCGCGCCGGACAACGCTTTCTCGATGCCGATCTCGCGATCCTTGCGGCTACGCCCGACCGGCTGCGCGAATACGATCGCGCGATCGCACGCGAATGGGCGCAGGATCCCGATGCGCCGTCGGCCGCCTTCCGCGCCGGCCGCAAGCAGGCGCTCGAACATCTGCGCGGACAGACTCCGCTGTTTCAATCGGCGGAATTTGCGGCGCTCGCTCCGCTCGCGCAACGCAATCTCGACACGCTGATCGACGCATACGCGTAAGCGTCACCGCACCCGTTCGCGCGAACCCCTCCTCGTCGTCGCCGCGCTCGCGGGGCTCGGCTTCCCGCATGTACGGCTTGCCGTGAAAACAGGGACAGCCTCATCGGTCTCAAGCGACATCTGATGAAGCGTCGCGCTGCCCCCCCCATTCCCGGCCGAATTGCCCGCCCGTTCCCTGGCTCCGAAAGTGACCCCACTAACATCACAAGATTGCATTTTCACATTTTATGTTATTTTATTATCACCTGTTGCGGCCGCCGACGACCACGCGCGCGGCCCACCTCATACCAAGGAAGAGACGCAGATGGAGACAATCGCCGTCATCGGCAGCAATATGGTCGACCTCGTGACCTATGTCGCGCGCATGCCCGCCCGGGGCGAAACGCTCGAGGCGCCGAATTTCGAACTCGGCTGCGGCGGCAAGGGCGCGAACCAGGCCGTCGCGGCCGCGCGCCTCGGTGCGCGCGTCGTGATGGTCACGAAGGTCGGCGACGACGTGTTCGCCGACAACACCATCCGCAACTTCGAGCGCGAAGGGATCGACACCACGCACGTGCGCAAGGTCGCCGGCGTGCCGAGCGGCGTCGCGCCGATCTTCGTCGAACCCGATTCGAGCAACAGCATTCTGATCGTCAAGGGCGCGAACCGCCACCTGAAGCCGGCCGACATCGACGCGGCCGCGCCGGCGCTCGCCGAATGCGCACTGATCGTGCTGCAGCTCGAGATCGAACTCGACACCGTCTATCACGCGGTCGAATTCGGCGCGCGGCACGGCATCCCGGTGCTGCTGAACCCCGCGCCCGCGGTGGCCGACCTCGATTTCGAACGGATCCGCTCGGTCGAATTCTTCGTGCCGAACGAAACCGAGCTCGCGATCGTGTCGGGCATGCCGGTCGATTCGCGCGAGAGCGCCACCCGCGCCGCCGAAGCGCTGGTCGCGCGCGGGCTGAAGCACGTGCTCGTCACGCTCGGCAGCAACGGTTCGCTGCTCGTCTCGCGCGACGGCGTGCGGCACGTGCCGGGCGTCCCGGTTGACGCGCGCGACACGACGGGCGCGGGCGACGCCTACATCGGCTGCTTCGCGCGCTGCTACGCCAGGTCGCGCGATGCCGTCGACGCAATGCGCTACGCGTCCGCGTATGCCGCGCACTCCGTCACGGGCCTCGGCACGCAGAAGTCGTACGCCGACGCCGCGACGTTCGAACGCTTCCTCCACGACGCCGGCCTCTGAACGGCGCCTTCATCGACGAGACATTGGGAAGGAGACACCCATGAGCCGAGCCAGGATCGAACACACACCCGACGGCTATTACCTGAACCGCACGCCGCTCTTCGCGTTCACGCTGCTGTGCTGCCTGTTCGCGCTGTGGGGCACCGCCGCGAACCTGAACGACGTGCTGATCGCGCAGTTCAAGAAATCGTTCTTCCTGTCCGATTTCGAATCGGCATTCGTGCAGTCCGCGTTCTATCTCGGCTACTTCTTCCTCGCGATTCCGGCCGCGACCGTCGTGAAGAAGTTCAGCTACAAGACGACGATCCTCGTCGGCCTGCTGCTCTACACGACCGGCTGCCTGCTGTTCTTCCCTGCTGCGTCGATGGCGAAATACGGGATGTTCCTCGTCGCGCTGTTCGTGATCGCCGCGGGCCTGTCGTTCCTCGAAACGGCGTCGAACTCGTACTCGACGCTGATGGGCCCGCGCGACACCAGCACGCGGCGGCTGAACATCTCGCAGACGTTCTATCCGTTCGGCGCAATGGCCGGCGTCTACATGGGCAGCCTCCTGATCTTCAAGGAAGGCGACGCGTCGCATGCGCAGCTCGCGGCGATGTCGGCCGCCGAAGCGCACGTGCACCAGCTCGCGATGATCCAGGCCACGCTCGAGCCGTACAAATGGCTGATCGTCGTGCTGGTCGCCGTGTTCATCGTGTTCGCGCTCACGCCCTACCCGGCCTGCAAGGGCAACGGGCCCGGCGCGGTCACGCACCGGATCGACGCGCGCGGCACGCTTGCGCGCCTGTTCGGCAACCGGCGCTTCGTCGCGGGCGTGGTCGCGCAATTCCTGTATGTCGGCGCGCAGGTCGGCGTGTGGAGCTTCACGATCCGGCTCGCGATGCAGATCGGCGGCCTCACCGAGCGCGGTGCGTCGCACTACCTGCTCGCGACGTTCTTCGCGTTCTTCGTCGGCAAGCTGGTCGCGACGCTCGTCATGAAGCGCGTCGGCCCGGCCAAGGTGCTGATCGTCTACGGCATCCTGTGCATCGCGCTGCTCGCGTACACGATCAGCGTGCACAACATCACGGCCGTTTATGCGGCCGTGGGCGTGAGCGTGTTCCTCGGCCCGTGCTGGCCGACGATCTACGGCCTGACGATCGACGGTCTCGGCAAGGACACCGAATACGGCGGCTCGATCCTCGTGATGAGCATCGTCGGCGGCGCGGTCGTGCCGCTGATCCAGGGGCTGATCTCCGACCACACCGGCGGCAACATGCAGCTCGCGTTCGTCGTGCCGCTCGCGTGCTTCGTCGTGATCGTCTACTACGGCTTCTACTGCCTGCGCCACCTGCCGGCCGCAACGCCCGACGCAGCCGCCGACGGCCGCGCGCCGGCGCGCTACGCCGCGTCGCGCAACACGTCCGGAGCGTGAGCATGCGAGGCGAGATCGAACTGCGGCGCGACGACTTCCGCGAAACCCCGCGCACGCTGTACCGCACCGACGGCCTCACCGTCACCGCGTTCGCGTATCCGTCCGGCGTCGAGGCGCTGAAGCTCGAAAACCGCCGCGGCCATCTCGTCGTGCTGCCGTATCTCGGCCAGATGATCTGGGCCGCCGAATTCGACGGCCACGACCTGACGATGAAGCACATGTTCCGGCAGCCGAAGCGCGCGGCGTCGATCATCGACACCTACGGCTGCTTCATGTTCCACAGCGGGCTGCTGCGCAACGGCTGCCCGGGGCCGGACGACACGCATGCGCTGCATGGCGAAATGCCGTGCGCACCGATGGACCGTGCGAGCCTCGTCGTCGGCACGGATGCGCGCGGCGCAATCGTCGAAGTGACCGGCGAATATGAGTACGTGCAGGGCTTCGGCAGCCACTATGTCGCGCGCCCGTCGGTGCGGCTCGCCGAACACGACGCGCAGATGACGATCGCGATGGACGTGACGAATCTCGGCGGCACGCCGATGGACCTGATGTACATGGCCCACCTGAACTACGCGTACGTGCCGGGCGGCCGCTTCGTGCAATCGCTGTCGCGCGGCGGGTTGCGGCTGCGCGACAGCGTGCCCGCGCACGTCAAGCCGACCGCCGCGTGGCGTGACTACACGGCCACGCTCGCACGCGAGCCGGAACGGCTCACGACGCTCGATACGCCTGCGCTGTACGACCCCGAGATCGTGTTCTTCATGAACGGCGTGGAAACCGACGCCGACGGCGTCGCGCATTTCCGGCTCGCGCATCCGGACGGCGGCGCCTTCCACACCGCCTACCGCCCCGGGCAATTCCCGCATGCGACGCGCTGGATCCTGCACAACGCGGACCAGCAGGTCGCCGCGTTCGCGCTGCCGTCGACCTGCGAGCCGGAGGGATATGAAGCCGAACGCCGCAAGGGCCATGTCGCGACGCTCGCACCGGGCGCGACGCGACGCTTCGACGTGCTCACCGGCTACCTGAGCGCAGCGGAAGCACGCGATGCTTGATGCGATGCAAAGCGCGAAGGCCGCTCGCGCGGCGTCAGGTCACGAGCGCGATCCCGTGTTCGCGAATCGCCGTTTCGTAGCGGCGGCTCAGTTGCCCGTCGGAGATCACGTAGTTGAAATCGGTCAGTTCGGCGAAATAGGCCGCGCGCACTTCGTCGAACTTCGTGTGGTCGACGAGCAGAAAGCGGTTCTGCGCGCGCGCCATCACCTTCTTCTTCGCGTCGACTTCGTGGAAATTGAAGCACGTGACGCCGCAGCGATCGCTGACGCCAGCTGCCGAGATGAATGCCTTCGACACGCGCACCGAATCGAGGATGCCCGTTTCGGCGACCGATTCGAACACCATGTTCTGGCGGTGATACGCACCGCCGCACAGGATCACGTTGCAATGCGGCTTCTGCTGCAGCTTCGCGAACACGTTCAGCGAGTTGCAGACCGCCGTGAACTCGAGGTCGTCCGGGATGAAATCGACGATGAACGGCGTGGTCGAGCCGCAGTCGACGAAGATCGTGTCGCCGGTCGTCACGAACTGCGCGGCCAGCTTGCCGATGCGGCGCTTCTCCTCGGTCTGCCGGTTGTTCTCCGCGCTGATCAGGTATTCGCCGATGTCGCTGCGCTGCGCGGCGAAATGGCGCGTCACATAGCCGCCGATCAGGCTGAGGCCGTGCGGATTGTCCGCGAGATCGCGGCGGATCGTCATCTCGGACACGCCGAACAGCTCGGCCACTTCCTTCAGATGAATCGCGTTCTGCCCTTGCAGCACGTTCATCAATGTCTTGATCCGTTCGCCCTTCTTCGTTTCCATGCCAGTATCCTGCGTACCCGTCACATCCGTCGCGTGTCGTGCCGGGCGCACAGGCCCGGCCGGAATGTCGTATTTGTAACAAACCGATGTGAAAACATCAACTTTCCGTGTGCCCTTCCGGCACACGAACCGTGGAGTCCTGACACATGCCGCTTTCCAACGCCCAACTCGCCCAAACCATCGATCACACGCTGCTCGCGCCCGACGCGAGCGACGCGCAGATCCGCGAACTCTGCCGCCAGGCGGCCGAGCATCGCTTTTACTCGGTCTGCGTGAATTCGGCGAACGTGCCGCTCGCCGCACGCGAGCTGGCCGATACCGGCGTGCTCGTCTGCGCCGTGGTGGGTTTTCCGCTCGGCGCGGGGCTGTCGGCCGCGAAGGCATTTGAAGCCACCGCCGCGATCGCGGCGGGCGCCGGCGAAATCGACATGGTGATCAACCTCGGCGCGCTGAAGAGCGGCCGCGCCGACGACGTGAAGGCCGACATCGAAGCCGTGCACCGCGCATGCGGTGCGGTGCCGCTCAAGGTGATCCTCGAAACGGGGCTGCTGACCGACGACGAGAAGGTGCGCGTGTGCGAGATGTGCCGCGATCTCGGCGTCGCGTTCGTGAAGACGTCGACCGGGTTCGGTCACGGCGGCGCGACGCTCGCGGATGTCGCGCTGATGCGCCGCACGGTCGGCCCGGTGCTCGGTGTGAAGGCATCGGGCGGCGTGCGCGACCGCGCGGCCGCGCTCGCGATGATCGAGGCCGGCGCGACGCGGCTCGGCACGAGCTCGGGAGTCGCGATCGTCACCGACCAGGGCGGCAGCGAGTCGGGGTACTGAACCGGCGCCGGCGTCAGCGGGTGAAGACGTTCAACCCGCCGTCGCTGAACAGTTCGGCCGTCACGCGCGTTGGCGGTGTGCCGGCGAACGTGAGCGCATATTTCGAACCGGGCGGCGCCATTTCACCCGACGGGCTGATCGCGAACGTATCGCCGTCCCAGTGCGTGCACGCGAACGACACGTTGCCGGCACCGATCGTCAGCACCAGCGCGTTGTTGACGACGCTCACCGTCATCGGCCCGTAGTAGTCGTTGCCGTAGGTGCCGGCATAGGCGGTCAGCGCTTGCGGCGGCGCAGGCGACATGGGAGCGGCGACACCGGCCAGCGACCCGGCCGGCGCGGTCAGCGGGGCCGTCTGTTCCTTCGCGAAGGCAGCCCAGTCCCGTTGCTGCGCACCGTACTGGACCAGGTCGAGGAAGGCGAAACCGATCGCCTCCGCCACGCCGACCGGCCAGGTGTTGGTCAGCACCGCAATGCCGATGTCGAGCGACGGCACGAGCACGAAGAAGGTTCCGGCGCCCAGCAGGAAGCCGCCGGAGTGGCTGACCATCGGCCGCCCGCCGTCAGCGGTCGTGCCGACGTTGAAGCCGTAGCCGTAGTACGCGGCGGCGCCGTCCGCGCTCGCCGGGTGGATCAGGATCTGCGCCGACAGTGCGGGCGACAGCGCGGCGGCGGGGATCAGTTGCGTCGCGCCGGCGCGGCCGTTGGCCAGCACCATCGTCATCCATCGTGCGAGATCGTTGACCGACGAGCTCACGCCGCCTGCCGGCGATTGCAGGTCGGCATCGCGCGGCGCCGTGACCGGCACGAACACGCCATTGACGGGCACGTGCCCGACCGCATGGTTCGCGCTCGCCTGGTAGTCCGCGTATCGCGAGCTCGTGCGCGTCATCCCGAGTGGCGCATAAACGGCCTGCTCCGACAGCGTCGCCCAGTCGATGCCGGCCGCATTCGCGACGCCGATCGCCGCGGCTGTCAGGCCAATGTTCGTATACGCGTAATGGCTTCGGTAGCCGACGAGCGGGATCTCGCGCAACCGGTTGAACACGGTTGCCCGGTCGAACCCGAGTTCCTCGAGCTGATCGCCGACATGCTCCGGCAGGCCCGAACGGTGCGCATACAGGTCGGCGACCGTCAGCGACTGTGTGACCGACGGGTCGGACAGCGCGAACGACGGCATCAGCTGCTGCATCCGCGTGTCCCAGCTCACGACACCTTTGCCGACCTGCGACGCAACGACCGTCGCGCCGATCGACTTCGAGACCGAGGCAAGCTGAAAGATCGTATCGGCGTCGACAGGCTGGCCGGTGGCAGTGCTGCACACGCCGTAACCCTTCGCGAACAGCGTCTTCCCGCCGTGCGCGACAGCTACCGCGATGCCAGGCACGCCCGAGCTGCCGAGCAACGCGCTCACGAGCGGATCGAGCTGTACGACGGCCGCCGCGATCCGTGCGTCGGACACCGGCGCGAGCGGATCAGCCGACACCGAATCGCCACCGCATGCCTGCAGCATGCCGAAGCCGCCGAGGCCCAGTGCCGAGCCGAATACCGTCTTGAGGAAGCGCCTGCGATCGAGAGAGTCGGTCATGATGCAAACCCCGTGGATTGGTGCGTGCGTGTTCTGTTTTTTTGATCTCCGACGCGATCCGGCACGGCCCGGCCCCGATCGCCCGGACAATATGCCTGCACCGCACGAATCCCACAATACCCGGGCGTGGCGCCGATCGTCGTCGCACACCATCTTCATTCCATGCCGTAACCCCGGCACAATGCCGCTCATGCGCTACGACAACACCTTCGTTTACCCGTCCGCCGGCATCGCCGGCCGGCTCGCCAACCGGATCGTCGCGAGTGGCCCGCTGCTGCGCGCACGCCGCGCGCTGCTGTCGCGACTGCCGTTCCTGCAGCTCGCGAGCGACGTCGAGCACGTCGTGTATTGCACATGGGTCGTCGATGTCGACGCCGTTGCGCATCTCGTGCCGCGCGGCGTCACGCTCGCGAGCCGCGACGGCCGCACGCTGTTCACGACGCTTACCTATGCGCACCGGCACTTCGGCCCGCGTCTCGCCGGCCCGCTGCGGCGCGTGTTTCCGTCGCCGCTGCAGAGCAACTGGCGGCTCTACGTCGACGCGCTGCCGGACGGCAAGCCAGCCGATCGCACCGTGCTGTTCGTGAAGAACGTGTTCGACCACCCGCTCTATGCGCTCGGCAGCCGGCTCTTCAGCGACGCGCTGCCGTCGCATCTGGCGCGGCGCTTCACGCATGGGGTGCGAGACGGCCGCTACGACACGCTGCTGGCCAGCGGCGGCGGCAGCGCGCCGGACTTCCGCTGCACGGCCGAAGCGTCGGACGACCGAACGCTGCCCGCCGCATTCGCGCCGTTCTTCAGCGACTGGCGCGCGGCCATCGCGTCCCTGTCGCTTCAGCACGCGGCCATCGCGCATGTCGAGGACTGCGACCGTCTTGCCTATGCATCGATCGACCTGCCGATCGACATCGATGCGGTCCGGCCGCTGAAGACGGTCGGCCCCACCGGCGGCGGCGATTTCCTCGCACGCATCGGCGCCACCGGCGAACCGATGTGCTTCGTCGTCCCAGACGTCGCATTCCGCGTACTGTCCGAGCGCTTGCTGTAGCGCGACATTCAGCCGGGCCGGTGCCCGGGTGAATCTTCGTCCGCGAGCCGCCCCGCGTAATCGCGCGCGAACTGCACGGCGATCCGGCCCGAGCGCGCGCCGCGTTCCAACGCCCACTGCAGTGCGGGCTCGCGCGCGGCGCGGATCTGCTCGCCATCGAAGCCGGCCGCGCCGAGACGGCTCTCGACCACGGCCAGGTACTCGTCCTGCGTGAAGCCGTAAAACGTGACCCAGATCCCGAAACGCTCCGACAGCGAAATCCGTTCCTCGACCGCGTCGCCCGGATGCAGCTCGCCGTTCTCCGCACGCGTCACGTTCGCGTTGTCGCTCGCCTGCTCGGGCATCAGGTGGCGGCGATTGGAGGTCGCGTACACCAGCACGTTCGACAGGTCGCTCGCGACCGAACCGTCGAGCACCGTCTTCAGCCCCTTGTAGCCGGTCTCGCCGGCCTCGAACGACAGGTCGTCGCAGAACACGATGTAGCGCTCGGGCCGCGCGCGCACCAGCTCGACGATCGCCGGCAGGTCGTTCAACCCTTCCTTGCTGACCTCGATCAGCCGCAACCCGTGCGCGGCGAACGCGTGCAGGCATGCCTTCACGATCGACGACTTGCCGGTGCCGCGCGCGCCGGTCAGCAGCACGTGATTGGCCGCGAACCCGCGCACGAACTGCCGCGTGTTCCGTTCGACGATCGCCGCCTGCCGGCCGACGTTGCGCAGCGCGTCGAACCCGGCGAGCGCGGGCGTGGCGATCGGTTCGAGCGGCGCCGTTCGAGGGCCGCCGCCGAAGCCGCGCCAGCGAAACGCGACGGCCGCATCGAAATCGACGGCCACCGGCTGCCCGGTGTGCGCCATCGCTTCGAGCGCGGTCGCGATCCGTTCGAGCTGGCGGGACAGCGACGGGTCGGCAACGGGCACACGCGCATCCGGCCGCGCGGCAATCAGGTCCGGCATGTCGAAATCGGCGCTCATTGACGGACACCTTGCGACGCACTTGCCTGGAACGGGAACCGCTGCGCGATCGCCACGCCGACGAGCGCGACACCGCCGCCGATCAGGTGATACAGCCGCAGCGATTCGCCGAGCAACACGATCGCGCCGCCGGCCGTCATCAGCGGCAGCAGGTTCATGAACATCGCGCAGCGGCTCGGGCCGAGCAGCCGCACGCCCTGCATCCACAGATACGGCAGCACCACCGACGCCAGCACGCCGGCGTACAGGATCAGCGGCACGCTCGCGCGCGTCGGCCATGCGGCCTGCGCGGGCAACCGCAGCAGCATCGGCAGCATGAACACGAGCGCGGCCAGCGCCTGCACGTAGGTCGACTGCCATGCCGGCAGCGCGCCGATGCGCCAGCGCTTGAGCAGCACGCCGTACAGCGCATACGCGGCCGACGCGGCCAGCATCAGCAGGTCGCCCACGTGCACGCCTCGCGCGGCGATCGCCGTCGGGTGCCCTTCGGCGATCAGGTAGACGACACCCGCGAGCGACAGCACCCCGCCGCCGATCATGCCCGCGCCCGGCGGGTCGCCGAGCAGCAGCGAACTGAGCACCATCGTCATCAGCGGCACGAGCGCGGTGATGATCGCCATGTTGGTCGCGCTGGTCGTCCTCGCGGCCTCGTAGGACAGGCTCTGGAACAGCGCCATCGCGAGAAAGCCCAGCACCGCGAGCTTCGGCAGGTGCGCGACGAGCACCGCGCGATTGCGCCACGCGGGAGCCAGCGTGAAGACGCTCATCAGCGCGACCGCCAGCAGCAGCCGGTAGAACGTAATGGCCGACGGGTCGATCGTCGACGCAGACAGCTTCGACACCACGACGTTGCCGGCCCACAGCGCGATCGCGCAGAAGGGAAACAGAAAAGGAGACTTGTTCATCGCGTTTGACGGATTAATATCCTGACAGGGAATCTGGCGTGAATCGGAACGCCATCGTGCCCGCCCGCCCACTGCCTGTCTCACGCCAAAATGTCAGGACTTATCGCCAATCGGACATTCGAGTCCACCCAGCCGCTTGCGCACCTGCGCTACGAATCGACGCCGATGCCCGTGTCGGCCATGGCGGCGGCGTACGCGCACGGCACGTCGATCCCGACGCACCACCACCGCCGCGCGCAGCTTCTCTATGCGATCGAGGGCGTGATGCACGTGCAGTCGGAAGGCGCGTCGTGGGTCGTGCCGCCGACGCGCGGCGTATGGCTCGAAGCCGGCCTCGACCATACGGTGCAGATGAGCGGCGACGTGCAGATGCGCACGGTGTTCGTCGAACCGGGCGCGGTCGAGCACCTGCCCGCGCGCAGTTGCGTCGTGGAAGTGCATCCGCTGTTGCGCGAGCTGATCCTCGCCGCGGTCGACGTGCCGCTCGACTACGCGCCGGGCTCGCGCCACGATCACCTGATGCACCTGCTGCTCGCCGAGGTGACGGTCGCGCCGCTGCTGCCACTGTACCTGCCATGGCCGCACGATGCACGCCTGCGGACGATCTGCGACACGCTCGTCGCCGCGCCCGACGACCTGCGCACGATCGCCGAATGGGCCAACCTGCTCGGCCTGTCGGTCCGCACGCTGCATCGCGCGTTCCGGCGCGAGACGGGGCTCAGCTTCCGCCGCTGGCGCGAGCAGGCGCGGCTGCTGCTCGCGCTCAAGCGGCTTGCGCACGGCGAGAAGGTAGTGACCGTCGCGATGGATCACGGCTACAGCAGCCAGAGCGCGTTCTCCGCGATGTTCAAGCGGCACTTCGGCGTGTCGCCGTCGGCGTTTTATGCGTAGCGCGGGTCACCCCGGCCCGGCTCACTCGCCGCCGTCGAGATTCACGACTTCAACCCGCCGGTTCACGGCCGCGCGCGGATGCGCCGGGTCTTTCGGCCGTGCACTGCCCACGCCCTCGACCGCGAGCCGCGTGCCGTCGATCCCGAAGCTCGACACGAGGTAGTCCGCAACGGCCTGCGCGCGCCGCCTCGACAGCGCGAGATTCGCGCTCGCGTTGCCCGACGCGTCGGTGTGCCCGACGATCCGGAACCGGGCGTGCGCGAGCGCGTCGTCGCTCAGCGCATGACCGAGGTTGTCGAGCAGCACCCGGCTGCCCGGCGTGAAGCGGGCCGACGAGAACTCGAACTGGATCGCGAGGTTCACGGACGGCCCCGGCATGTCATCCTGAGTGCGCACCGGTGCCCGTTCGACGACGATGCCGCGCAAGCTGCGGCTCGCGCCATGCGGCGCAAGCTGCTGCACGATGTCGGCGGCAGACGGGCGCATGTCGGCGGCATCGCCGGCATGCGCCGGCAATGCGGCGAACCCGCCGGTGCACCACAGGCAGGCCGCGACACGCGCGGCAAGCATCGTCTTCATGCGTTCACTCCTTCGCCACCGTCTTCAGCGGCAACACGGCAACCGCCACCGCGTCGCGCGCGGAGGCCGAATCGGGGTCGAGCAGCGGCATCCGGAATTTCGTCAGGAATTCGCGATCGACCTCCCTGTCGGGCAGCGCGCCCGCGACGAGCCGCCGCCGCGACGCGATCACGACGACGATCTCGTCGCCAAAGGGTTTCGCGACGCGATACACGGGCTGACCGTTTCTGCCGCCGCCGAACACGAGCCGGCTGCGCGGCGGCACGGGGCGCGGCGATGCGCCTTCCGGCCAGCTCAGATAGACGACTTCGCCGCTCGCCTGCAGGTACGCAACATACAGGTAGCTCGGATAACCGGGGCTCGTCACCTGCAGCGCGAGCGAATCGCCTTCCCGATAGTGCTCGGCCGGATGCCCGACCGCCTTCACGTCGAGCCCACCCGCATGGCGCAGCCCCTGATCGAAACTCAGGTAGACCTCGCACTGCGGCCACGGATGCACGGTCACGCGATTGTCGACGTGCCCTGCGTCCGGCATCGCGGCGACAGCCTTCAGCAACGCATCGAGATCGCCCTGCGAGCCGACGAAGCCCGTGAGCGCCACGCTTCGGTCGGCCGCCACACCGGCATCGACGTGCGCGCACTGCAGTTTGTCCACGCGGCGCCGGATCGCATCGCGCAGCACATCGGGCGACGCGTTCTGCCGAATCACCGGCGGCGCGGGAGGCGGCACCGGCGGCTCGGGTTCGACATGCGCGGCAGCCAGCAACCGCCGAATCCCGTCCGGATCGATTTCGTCGATGACGAACGGGCCGTTCGACAAGTTCGCGAGCAGCGTCTGGTAGTCGATGCGCAACAGCCCCTGTTCGCCCCAGCGCTCGCCCCACGAGTTGACGACGGTGAATGTCTGGCTCGCGTCGTCATAGCCGGCGATGACCATCGCGTGCGCATTCTCCTTCGGCAGCACGTCGCGGAAGACCCCGCCGCGATACCGCTGCAGCGCGCTCGTGATATCGCCCGAGTAGATCCCGATCACGACCGGCTTGCGTGCGAATACCGCGCCGCGGATCTTCTCGAGGACGTCCCGATCGTCCTTGTCGATCAGGCTGTAGGTGAGCAGTCGGTTGCTGCGCGCATCGCGCATGCGCAGGTCGTCGGGCAGCGCGGAACACGCCTTCGGATCGTACGGCAAGCCGTCGAACGTGACGAGTCCGTTGTCGTGAATCGCATCGAGCGCGGCCGTGACCGACGTGCCGCCCTCGCAGCGGCCGCGATGCAGCAGGTTGAACAGGTAGGCCGGGCTGAAGGCCACGCGACGCCGCTCGCCGGCCGCCGCGCCCTGCCGTTCGAGTTGCAGGTTGAAGGCCGCGCTGAGCGCGTTGTAGCCGGTCGCCCAGGCCGTGCACGAACCCTGCTCGCCCTGCGAGCGCACGAGCGGGAAATAGCGGGTGAAATCCGAGCGCGGTGGCAGGTATGCGCGATAAGCGGGCTGGCGCGGCACGGCCGCGAGCACGGCGGGCGGATCGTCGACAAGCCCCGTCGCATGACTGGTCTGCGCGGACACCGGCCGCACCGCGGCCGCAAGCAGTATGCACGCGATGGTGAAACGGAGGCGATGGCACATGATCAGAGTCCTCGACAACCGGATGCCGTGCGCGCGTTCACGGTGCGCGGCCGGATGCGTGTGTCACGTTTTCGTGAACGACATCAGTTCGCGACGCTCGCTTTCGGACATGATGCCGTGCCGGTCGTAGTTCACCGTATCGATCGCGATGAAGCGCGGCACCTTGCCAGGCGCGACCCAGTACGTGCGTGTGCGTCGCGACGGTGCGTAGAGCCGCCAGCCGTTCGCCTCGACCCGAAACGTGTCGAACCGGCCGGCCGGCACGTCGATCGTCTCGCGCGCGACCACCCTGCATGTCAGTTCGACGACGTCCACCTTGCCGTTCGGAAACGTGTAGTCGAAACGCGTGATCCATTCCTTGCCGATCGAGTACTCGCTCGCGAACAGCTGGTTGTCGCCGAGCAGGCCGCCGTCGGCCTCGCGGCGCGGATTGCCGAGCAGGTCGGTCACGAACTTGCCGCCGTTGAATTCGATCCGGTCGCCGGCGATACGCGTCACGCGATGCACGAACACCCGCTCGCCCTGATGAAGACGATCGATGAACCGGTAAACGTAACGGTCGCCGAGCGCGATCCTGCCGGCTTCCGCGCTGCCCTGGCTGTATGGATTCGCGGACGAAGTCTGAACCCGGATCCGTTGCTCGCCGCTCTCGGCCAGCAGACGATCCAGCTCGGCCTGGGCAATTTCACTGAAATGTCCGTTCGGATGCGCCTTCAGGTACGCGAAGATCGCCTGCGCGGTGCCGAGCTGCTGCGCCGCCTGCCAGTCGTCGCGGTCCCGTCCGAATGCCGCATCGCGCTCCGCCTGCGTCGGCACATGCACGTCAGGCGGCGGCACGAAGAAGAAATCGTCTTCGAGCGACGTGCTCTCCCACGGAATCTGCCGCCCTTGCGAGCGCTGCCGCACCGACAGCCGCACACGCTTGAACACGTCCTCGATCTGCACGCCCGTGCGCACGATCTCCTTCAACAGGTTCTCCGTGTAGAGGCCGTTTCGGCCATCGCCGTCCGACGCGACGTTGCCGGGCGCGGTCGCATATGCAAGCAACGTGCGGGACGGCGCGTCCATCTGGCTCAGTCCCGCGCCCGTCTTGCCCGCCCCGCCGAACGGGTTGTCGCGGCATGCGTCGAGAATCACGACGCTCATCGGATTGTTCGCCTTGCCGAGGCCGCCGAGCAGCGTCGCGACGTCGACGGACTGTCGCACCACGTCGTCCGCACGCGCAAGCTTGACGTCGACGGGCAGCAGGTAGTTGCGCCAGTCGATCTGCATCCCGTGCCCGGCGAAATAGAAAAGTGCGACGGATTGCGTGCGTTCGACCTTCGCGCAGAATTCGCCGATCGCATCGACCATCGGCTGGCGGCCCGCGTCGAGCCGGCGGTCGACCGAAAAGCCGAGTCCGCCCAGCGCATCCGCGATGGCGGTGGCATCGTTGACGGGATTATCGAGCGCGGCGCGCGGATACGCGGCATTGCCGATCACGAGCGCGGCGCGCGGCGCATCGCGAAGCGCCGCATGCGCGACCGGACCATCGAGCCACGGGAGCGCCGCAAGCGCCGACAAGCGGCCGAGCATCACACGACGCCGCGGATCGAATCGGGATCGCAAACACGGTCGCATGCCGTTCCCCTTCGCCTAGCGCGCGGCCGGGGCCGGCGCCGGCGCCGGCGCCGCGATTCGCGCGAATGGTCTGACGATTCCGTTCACGGCACCTCCCCGGGGCGTCCCCGTCACGCGATCGTTCGCGTGCCTGATGGTTGTCCGCTTATCATCCGGGGAAATCCCGCCCCGTTCAAATCGGGTGTTTCGCCAATGTGGCGGGATTGCGATGCCTCAATATCCTGACGATTGAGGGTGATACGGTCCCTATTGAGCCGACCTTGGCGCGCCTCGCGCGCCTTGCCGCTACCGCGCCGCAATCCCCGCGACGAAGCACACGCACGCAGCCGCCGACGCAACCGTGCGCACGTGATTCCACATCGTCCAGTCGTGCACGTAGCGCGTCCACTGCGCCACGCCTTGCGCGGTCGCCGGATCGGCCGCGGCAAGCGCGTCGTTGAGCGGCACGTTGACGGCCATCGTCACCGCGAACATGCCGAACACATAGAGCACGCCACCCGCGGCGGCGGCCATCGCGCCCGGCCGGTCGCGATCGAACAGCGCGATCACGACGAGCGCGAGCGCCATCAGCGTCGTGCCAAGAAACAGCGGCATGAACGGCGACCGCACGATGTCGACATTGATCGCCTTCATCGCGGCCGCGCCGGCCTGCGGCGCGATCCGTCCGAGCGACGTCATCACGAACGTCGAGAACGCGAAGTACACGCCGGCCATCAACCCGCAGCCGACGGCCGAACCCCACAGCAGCGCGGAAGTCACGAACGCGATCATGGTCATGCGCTCCACACGCCGGTTGCGGCTGTCGCACGCGCATAGTCGGCGAAATCGCGCGCCGGCCGCCCGAGCGTCTCTTCGATGCCGTGCGCCACCGCGCTGTTGCGCCCGTCGAGCACCACGCGGAACAGATCGTCGAGCAGTTCGACGACCGGCTGCGGTACGCCGACCTCACGCAGCCCCGCGACGAACGCATCGGGCGGAATCTCGCGATAGGCGATCGGCCGCCCGGCGGCACGCGCGATTTCGCCGACGGCTTCGGCAAACGTCAGCGCGCGCGGGCCCGTGACTTCGATCACGCGATCCGCGCACCGCGCATCGGTAAGCGCCGCCACGGCCACATCGGCGATGTCGTCCGCATCGACGAACGGCTCGCGCACGGCGCCCGCCGGCAGCGCGACTTCACCGGCCAGCACGCCGTCGATCAGGTAGCCCTCCGAGAAGTTCTGGTTGAACCAGCTTGCGCGCACGACACCCCAGCCGATGCCCGACGCCTGCAGCGCCGCCTCGGCCGCCTGCGCACCGGGCTCGCCGCGCCCGGACAACAGCACGACGCGCTCGACGCCGCTTTCCCGCGCGAGCCGCGCAAACGCGGCGATCGTTTCCACCGCGCCTGCAACGGACAAATCGGGCTGGTACGTCACATACGCCGCCGACACGCCATCGAGCGCGGCCGGCCAGGTCGAGGGCGCCGTCCAGTCGAAGCGGATGGCCGACGTGCGCGACACGGGCCGCGTCGCGAAGCCGCGCGCGCGCAGCCGTGCATCGACGCGGGCGCCCGTCTTGCCCGAACCGCCGACGATGAGGATGGGAAGTGCCGACATGTGCGTCTCCTTTGACAAAAATACGAGAATGTCTCGTGTTTCAAAAACACGATAGACTCTCGCATTAGCAAGGTCAAGTTTTTCCGGAGGCGGCATGGGCCGACAAAAATCGGGGCAGAACAGCGAGCCCGCAGCGGCGGGAGCGGACGCGCCGGCGCGCGCGCGGCTCGTCCCGACGCAGCAGCGCAGCCGCGAGCGGTTCGAGCGCATCCTCGCGTGCGCGTCGGAGGTGATGATCGAGAAAGGCTGCGATGCGTTCCGGATGAGCGACATCGTCGAGCGCACGGGCATCTCGTTCGGTTCGCTGTATCAGTACTTTCCGGACAAGGCGGCCGTGATCGGCACGCTTGCGGAGCGCTACAACGAGGCCGGGCACGAATGCGTACGGCGCGACCTCGCGACGATGAAGACGCTCGACGACCTGCACGGCACGCTCGCCCGCATCACGGACAGCTACTACCGGATGTTCGTCGACGAGCCGCTGATGCGCGACATCTGGCGTGCGACGCAAGCCGACCGCGCGCTGCAGGCACTCGACCAGGCAGACGGCGAGTTCCTGGCCGGCCTGTTCGCGGATGCGTTGGGGGAAGTGGCGCCCGACACGACCCGCGCGCAACGGAGCGCGTTCGCCGAGCTGATGATGATCCAGATCGCGGCGGCCGTGCGTCACGCCATCATGCTGCCGCCGAAGGCTGCGCGGCAGATCCTCGCGATGTTCAAGCACACGCTGCCGCGGGATCTGGCGGTGCTCGACGCGTAACCGCGCCGCTCAATGCACGCGGCCGCCCGAAGGCGGCCGCGCGAAGTGGCATGATTCGCCGCTTACTTGCCGTAGTCGTACACCCCGCGCCCGGTCTTGCGCCCGAGCCGCCCGGCCGTCACCATCTCGCGCAGCAGCGGGCAGGCACGATATTTAGGATCGCCGAAGTCCTTCAGGAACACGTCCATCACCGCGAGACACACGTCGAGGCCCACGAGGTCGGCCAGCGCGAGCGGCCCGATCGGGTGATTCGCACCGAGCTTCATCCCCGCGTCGATCTCCTCGGCCGACGCAATGCCTTCAGCCAGCACGAAGAACGCTTCGTTGATCATCGGCACGAGGATCCGGTTCACGACGAAGCCCGGCGAATTGCGCACGCCGATCGGCGACTTGTCGAAACGCTCGGTCAGCGCGCGCACGGCCGACGCGGTCGCATCGCTCGTCTGCAGCCCGCGGATGATCTCGACGAGCGGCATCAGCGGCACCGGGTTGAAGAAGTGCATGCCGAGGAAACGCGACGGATCGGCAAGGAGTGCCGCGAGCGCGGTGATCGAGATCGACGACGTGTTGGTCGCGATGATCGCGTCCGGACGCGCGACGGCCTCGATCTGCTTCAGGATGCGGCCCTTCAGCTCGACGTTCTCGGTCGCGGCCTCGATCACGATGTCGACCGATGCGAGCTTCGCGTAGTCGGTCGACGTCGTAATGCGCGCCAGCGCCGCATCGCGTGCGGCCGCGTCGAGCTTGTCCTTCGACACGAGCCGCTCGAGGCTGCCCTTCAGCGTCGCGACGCCTTTCTCGAGCGCGGCGTCGCTGACGTCGATCATCACGACGTTGAGTCCGGCAACGGCCGCGGTTTGCGCGATGCCGTTACCCATGGTTCCGGCGCCCACGACGCCGACGATTTCGATGGACATGAAAGTTCCTGTGTGTTCGGGTGCTGAGCAGTCGATTATCAGATGTTCTCGAAGATCGCTGCAATGCCCTGGCCGCCGCCGATACACATCGTCACGAGCGCGTAACGCCCGCCGATGCGCTTCAACTCATACAGCGCCTTCACCGTGATCAGCGCGCCGGTCGCACCGATCGGATGACCGAGCGAGATGCCCGAGCCGTTCGGGTTGACCTTCGCGGGATCGAGGCCGAGCTCCTGCGTAACGGCGCACGCCTGCGCGGCGAACGCCTCGTTCGCCTCGATCACGTCGAGATCGCCGATCTTCAGGCCCGCGCGTTCGAGCGCCTTCTGCGTGGCCGGCACCGGGCCGATGCCCATGTATGCCGGGTCGACACCGGCGTGCGCATACGCGACGAGGCGCGCGAGCGGCTTCACGCCCTGTGCGCGCGCAGCGTCCGCGCTCATCATCAGCACGGCTGCCGCCGCATCGTTGATGCCCGATGCATTGCCGGCCGTCACGGTGCCGTTTTCCTTCGCGAACACCGGCTTCAGCTTCGAGAAATCGTCGACGCTCGCATCGTGACGCACGTGCTCGTCGGTGTCGAACGCAACCTCGCCCTTCTTCGTGCGGATCGCGATCGGCAGGATCTGATCCTTGAAGCGCCCTTCCGCGATCGCGCGCGCCGCGCGACGATGCGATTCGAGCGCCAGCGCATCCTGCGCGTCACGCGAGATGTCGTACTTGCGTGCGACGTTCTCGGCCGTCACGCCCATATGGATCGTCTGGAACGGGTCGTGCAGCGCGCCGAGCATCATGTCGACGAGCTTGCCGTCCCCCATGCGCTGGCCGAAGCGCGCGGCCGGCACGGTGTACGGTGCGCGGCTCATGCTCTCCGAGCCGCCGCCGATCGCGACGTCGGCATCGCCGAGCATGATCGTCTGTGCGGCCGACACGATCGCCTGCAGGCCCGAGCCGCACAGGCGGTTCACGGTCAGCGCCGGCGCATGCTGCGCGACACCGCCGTTGATCGCCGCGACGCGCGCGAGATACATGTCCTTCGGCTCGGTGTTCACGACGTGGCCGAACACGACGTGGCCGACCGCATCGCCCGACACGTTCGCGCGCGACAGCACTTCGGCGACCACCTTCGCGCCGAGATCGGTCGGCGAGAAATCCTTCAGGCTGCCGCCGAAATCACCGATCGCGGTACGGACACCGCTCACCACCACGACTTCTTTCGCTGCATTGCTCATCGTCTCACTCCGGTTCGTTCGCGCCCGCAGGCGCGGGGATGCGTTGCGTTACATGTTCGGGTAATTCGGCCCGCCGCCGCCTTCCGGCGTGACCCACACGATGTTCTGCGTCGGGTCCTTGATGTCGCAGGTCTTGCAGTGCACGCAGTTCTGCGCGTTGATCACCAGCCGGTCGCTGCCGTCGTCGTTCTTCACGAACTCGTACACCGCCGCCGGGCAGAAGCGCCCCTCCGGCCCCGCATACGTGCGCAGGTTCACGTTCACCGGCACGTTCGCATCCTTCAGCGTCAGGTGCGCCGGCTGGTTCTCTTCGTGATTCGTGTTCGAGATGAACACCGACGACAGCCGGTCGAACGTCAGCTTGCCGTCCGGCTTCGGGTATTCGATCGGCTCGCATTGCGACGCCGGCTTCAGCATCTCGTGGTCCGCATGCTTGTGGTGCAGCGTCCACGGCACGTTGCCGCCCATCACCTTCTGCTCGAGCCCGACCATCAGCGTGCCCAGGTACAGGCCCTTCGCCATCCACTGCTTGAAGTTGCGCGCGCGGTACAGCTCCGTGTACAGCCACGACTGCTTGAAGGCATCCGGGTACGCGTTGAGCTC
>NZ_CADFEI010000021.1 GCF_902833225.1 Burkholderia sp. BCC1644 | reverse complement strand
GGGACTAGATCCCCTTGAAGGGTCGTTCGAGACCAGGACGTTGATAGGTCAGGTGTGTAAGCGCAGTAATGCGTTCAGCTAACTGATACTAATTGCCCGTAAGGCTTGATCCTATAACAAGTCTGCCTTGTAGATCGGCGCCGTGTGAAAGCACTGGCTGCAGGATCCGAAGCGACAAGTTGGATTCTCGTGTGTGATACACACAACTCAAAATTACTGCTTCTTCCAAGATTGGTTGTGCTGCGAAGCCAGCACAACAACCCTCTTTGCCTGATGACCATAGCGAGTCGGTCCCACCCCTTCCCATCCCGAACAGGACCGTGAAACGATTCTACGCCGATGATAGTGCGGATTCCCGTGTGAAAGTAGGTAATCGTCAGGCTCCCTAAGCCAAGAACCCCCGCCCGAAAGGCGGGGGTTTTTGCATTGGCGCGGCGGAAATGTACGTAGACCAGAGAGACGCCATTGGAGCCGTCTACGTCACTCCTCCCAAAAAACAGTCGCGGTACCAATTTCTCCCACTGAACGATATCAGACGCGATTTATCGGCTTACTGAGCCTATCATCGATCAAAATTCGCGCCCCGTTCTCTCAGTTTCTCCGCAAGCACCGCAGTGTGTGATCAGCCTCCCGTTCTCCTCGGCTCCTCGAGTCATCAGTTGGTCTCCGGTCAGATAACCCACGATCCGAACGAAATGAACGCGTTATTCGGCGTGTCCACGTAAAATTTGCGAATCCCCCTCTCTGCATTCAAAACGATGAACGCCGCCACACAGGTAGCCCGGGCCGTTTGCCCGCACGATTGTCCGGACACCTGCGCGATGCGCGTGACCGTCGAGAACGGCAAGGCGATCAAGGTGACGGGCGATCCCGACCATCCGCCGACGCAAGGCGTGCTGTGCACGAAAGTCAGTCGCTACGCCGACCGTGTTCATCATCCCGATCGCCTGACGGTTCCGCTCAAGCGAGTCGGCGTGAAGGGGGAAGGGCGCTTCGTGCCGATCAGCTGGGGCGAGGCGTTCGACGAGATCGGCCGTCGCCTCGGTGAAATCGCCGCGCGTGCGCCGGAAGCGATCGTGCCGTACAGCTACGCCGGGACGATGGGGCTCGTGCAGGGCGAGGGCATCGCCCAGCGCTTCTTCCACAAGCTCGGCGCGTCGCGGCTCGAGCGCACGATCTGCGCGGCAGCTGGCGCGGCGGGGTTGCGGTACACGTATGGCGGCAGTCTCGGCATGCACCTCGAGCACTTCGAGGAAAGCGAGCTGATTCTTATCTGGGGCGCGAATCCGATCGCGTCAAGCCTGCACTTCTGGACGCGCGCGCAGGAGGCGAAGCGCCGCGGCGCCCGTCTCGTCGCGATCGACCCGTATCGTTCGCTGACTGCGGAGAAATGCCATCAGCACATCGCGCTGAAGCCCGGTACCGACGGCGCATTTGCGCTCGGCATGATGCATGTGCTGATGACCGAAAACCTGCTCGATCACGACTACATCGCCAGCCATACGCTTGGTTTCGATGCGCTTGAAGAGCGCGCAATGTCTTATCCGCCGGAACGCGTTGCGCAGATCTGCGGTATCGATGCGACCGAGCTGGTGGATCTTGCGTGTCGCTACGGCGCGACCCGCAAGGCGTCGATCCGCCTCAACTACGGCATGCAGCGCGTTCGTGGCGGCGGCAATGCCGTGCGCGCGATTGCAAGCCTGCCGGCGCTGACGGGCGCGTGGCGCGATCGGGCTGGCGGGCTGTTACTCTCGTCGTCGGAATCCGCGCCGGTCGACCAGGCGGCGCTGCTGCGCCCGGACCTGATGCCCGGTTGGCCGCACAAGCTGCCGCGCATCATCAACATGAACGCGATCGGCGACGCGCTGCTGCACGCGGGTGACGCGACGTTCGGGCCGAAGGTCGAGGCGATGATCGTGTACAACTCGAATCCGGTAGCGGTCGCGCCGGACTCGTCGAAGGTCGCGGAGGGTTTTGCTCGCGAGGACCTGTTCACGGTCGTTCTCGAACATTTCAAGACGGATACCGTCGATTTCGCCGACATTGTGTTGCCGGCGACCACGCAGCTCGAGCATCTCGATATTCACAAATCGTACGGCCATACGTACGTGATGGCGAACCTGCCTTCGATCCCGCCGGTGGGTGACGCGCGGCCGAACACGGAGATCTTCCGAGGCATCGCGCGCAGCATGGGGCTCGACGAGCTGGCGCTGTATCACAGTGACGAAGAGGTTGCGCGCGTAGCGCTCCGCTGGGATGACCCGGCACTCGCCAGCGACTGGGAAACGTTGAAGCGGGAAGGCTGGCTGAAGCTCAAGCTGCCGGATGCACCCTTCGCGAACGGCGGTTTCCGTACCCCGTCAGGCAAGTGCGAGTTCTACAGCGCGCGGCTTGAGGAGATGGGCATGGACCCCGTTCCCGACTACCTGCCGCCGTTCGAATCGGCCGAAGCCGCGCCCGAGCTCGCTGCGCGTTATCCGCTTGCGATGATCTCGCCGCCGGCGCGCCACTTCCTGAACAGCACGTTCGTGAACGTCGACAGCCTTCGTACGACGGAAGGCGAGCCTCATCTCGACATCCATCCGTCCGACGCCGATGCGCGTGGCATCGCAGAGGGCGACGTCGTCCGCATCTTCAACGACCGCGGATCGATGCAGGCACTCGCGCGCATTACCGATCGCGCGCGTGCGGGCCTCGTCGTCGGGCTGTCGATCTGGTGGAAGAAACTGTCGCCGGATGGCCGGAACGCAAACGAGGTGACGAGCCAGGCGCTGACCGATCTCGGCAATTCGGCGACCTTTTACGATTGTCTTGTAGAAGTTGAGCGAATTTGATCGAATATCGCCTTATGATCGGACGAATGTCCTCGGAAGTTCGAAGTGGACATCTAACCCTGTTGTCTCGGGGCGGGGGAGCCGTTACGATGCGTTTTAGCACGACCATTCGAAAATCTGTGAGGAGACGCGCAGTATGGATAAAATTTGGCTGAAATCGTACCCACCCGGCGTTCCAGCCGAAATTGACGCGTCCCCCTATCCTTCTGTCCCGGACCTGCTCGACGAAAGCTTCCGGCAGTATCGCGATCGCACCGCGTTCGTCTGCATGGGCAAGGGCATCACGTACGGTGAACTCGACAAGCTGTCGCGGCAGTTCGGCGCGTGGCTGCAGTCACGTGGCCTCGCACGCGGCGCGCGCGTCGCGATCATGATGCCGAACGTGCTCCAGTATCCGGTGGCGATCGCCGCGGTACTGCGCGCCGGTTACGCCGTCGTCAACGTCAACCCGCTGTATACGCCGCGCGAGCTCGAGCATCAGTTGAAGGACAGCGGCGCGGAAGCGATCGTCATCCTCGAGAATTTCGCGTCGACGCTGCAGTCCGTCATCGCCAATACGGCCGTCAAGCACGTCGTCGTCGCATCGATGGGCGACCTGCTGGGCATCAAGGGATGGCTCGTCAATTACGTGGTGCGCAACGTGAAGAAGATGGTGCCTGCGTGGCAGCTGCCATCGTTCACGCGCTTCAAGGCCGCGCTGTCGGAAGGCGCGCGGCAGGCATTCAAGCCGCAGAAGATCGGCCCCGACGACGTCGCGTTCCTGCAGTACACGGGCGGGACGACCGGCGTCGCGAAGGGTGCCACGCTGTTGCACCGGAACATCGTGTCGAACGTGCTGCAGGCCGGCGCCTGGCACCATCCGGCTCATGCGAAGTACCCGGACGTAAAACAGTTTGTGACGGTCGTCGCGCTGCCGCTGTATCACGTGTTCGCTCTGACCGTCTGCGGTTTCCTGACGATGCGTACGGGCGGCATGGGCATCCTGATCCCGAACCCGCGCGACATCGCCGGCATGATCAAGGAACTGAAGGGCTATCAGATCTCGACGATTCCGGCGGTCAACACGCTGTACAACGCGCTGCTGAACCATCCCGAATTCAACCAGCTCGACCTGTCGAAGCTCGTGATCGCCAACGGCGGCGGCATGGCGATCCAGGAAGGTGTCGCGAAGCGCTGGTATGAAAAGACCCATACCGCGATCATCGAAGGATACGGGCTGTCCGAAACGTCGCCGGTGGCGACCTGCAACCCGGTGACGGCGACCGAATACAGCGGGACGATCGGCTTGCCGCTACCGTCGACCGAGGTGGCGATCCGCGACGATGCCGGCAACGACGTGGCGCTCGGCGAGCCTGGCGAGATCTGCATCCGCGGGCCGCAGGTGATGGCAGGCTACTGGAACCGGCCGGACGAGACCGAGAAGGTCATGTTCCCGGACGGCTTCTTCAAGACGGGCGATGTCGGCGTGATGGACACGCGCGGCTACGTGAAGATCGTCGACCGGAAAAAGGACATGATCCTCGTCTCCGGCTTCAACGTGTATCCGAACGAAGTCGAGGACGTCGTGGCGTCGCATCCGGGTGTGTTCGAGGTGGCGGCGGTCGGCGTGCCCGACGAGCATTCCGGCGAAGCCGTGAAGCTGTTCGTCGTGAAGAAGGATCCGGCGCTCACCGACAAGGACATCCTCGCCTACTGCAAGGAACGGCTCACCGGCTACAAGCGGCCGAAGCTGGTCGAATTCCGCACGGAGCTGCCGAAAACGAACGTCGGCAAGATCCTGCGGCGCGAGCTGCGCGACGGACGCGCGTAAGTCACCGCGAGATTGAACGGAACAGCCCGGCCGACGCCGGGCTTTTTTGTTTGCGGCTGCGGTCGGATCGGGAGCAGCCATTTTCTGCCGCGGTCCAGGTGCGGCCGGTCGCGCGTCTCGACACGACGGACGCGCATGGCGCACCGGTGGCGCTTCCGCCGCGATCGACCAGCCGGGTCCCGGTGCCCCGGTCTCGCGTTGCGGCCGCACCGGAAAAGAAAAAGGCGCCCGAAGGCGCCTTCAATTTGCTGCGGCTTGTCAGGCAAGCTGATTAGAACTTGTGACGGATACCGACGCGCGCTGCGACCTGGTTGGCGGAGCTCGAACCGGCGAGGCCGTTGATCGCTGCCGTTGCCTTCAGGACGTCGCCGTTCGCGTCGAGCACGCTGCCCGAAGCGTGTTGATACACGCCGATTGCGTAGACGTCCGTGCGCTTCGACAGGAAGTAGTCGACGCCCAGCGAGCCTTGGTGGTACTTGGCTGCCGAGTTGCCGTCGATCTTGCTGCCTTGCGTGTAGTCGTACGCTGCGCCGAGAATCAGCGCCGGGGTCAGCTGATACTTGAAGTTGATTTCGCCGTTGTTGAACGTCGCGGTCTGGTTCACGAACGGGCCTGCCGAGAAGCCCTTGAACTTCGTGTTCGAGTACGTCGCGCCGATCGTTGCTGCGCCGAACGTGTAGGCGCCGCCTGCACCGATGACCTGGTACGTGTTCGCGTTGTTCGCGTACGCGCCGTAGATCGGCGACGAAACCGACGACGATGCCGAGCCGTTGTTGAACATGCCGCCGAACTGGTTCGGCGTACGTGCGTTCAAGTAACCGACGCCGAGGACCAGCGGGCCGTTGTTGTAGCCTGCGCCGAGCGACCAGACCTGGTTCTTCGAGAACTGGCCTGCCTGGCCGCCGAAGCTGTACAGGCCGCCGAACGTGAAGCCGCCGTAGCTCTGGCTCGTGAACTTGACCGCGTTGTTCACGCGATAGGCGTTGTTGAAGTTATCCAGGTCGCCCGGGTGAGCGGCGATGTAGCCACCCCACTGGTCGCCTGCTTCGAGCGGGCCGACGAAGTCGACGACGGAGTCGTACTGACGACCCAGCGTGACCGTGCCGTACTGGCTCGACAGGCCGACGTAAGCCTGACGACCGAACATCAGGCCGCCCTGACCGAGCTTGCCGCTGTTCACGTCGAAACCGTTTTCGAGGGTGAAGATCGCCTTGAGGCCGCCACCGAGGTCTTCGGTGCCGCGCAGGCCGAACCGGCTGCCTTGCATCACGCCGCTGGCCATGCTGTACAGATGCTTGCCGCCTGCGTTGTTGTTGAAGAGCAGGCCTTCATCGATGATGCCGTAAAGCGTCACGCTGCTTTGCGCTTGGGCAGCGCCAGCGAACGCGCCCAGCGCGACGAGCGCGAGAAGCGACTTTTTCATTAACGGATCTCCAAGAATCACTGAATTTTTTTGGCGGGGCAGATAGTTATGTTCTGTTGACGGGCCCCATCAACTTCGCAAGAAGTCGGACGTAATGTAGCAAAACCGTTTTTTGCCACAAAGCGAAATGCCGTAGCGCAAGGCCGCCATGTTTCCTTTATGCAACAATGGTTAAAATCACGGGTTAACCGCAATTTCCGCTGAATAATCAAGTCGGTTACGCAGCGAACTCGTGCCCTTGCCGCTCGCGGCGGCACCTGCAGCCAGGAGAACAGGAACGTGTTGGATGAACTGATCAGCGAATTCGATCGCGGCTTGCGATCGCTGACCGGCATTAGCCGGATGAGCCGCCCGGTGCCCGCGCCGGCCGTGGCGCCGGACGTCGAGCTGACGCCCGCGGAACGGACGCATGCCGCCGGGCTGATGCGCGTGAACCACGTCGGCGAGGTCTGCGCGCAGGCGCTCTACCAGGCGCAGAAGCTCACCGCGCGCACGGCGTCGGCGAAGGCGATGTTCGAGGAAGCCGCGCGCGAGGAAGAGGATCACCTCGCGTGGACCGCGCACCGCCTGAAGGAGCTCGACTCGCGCCCGAGCCTGCTGAACCCGCTGTGGTATGCCGGCGCGCTCGCGATCGGCGTGGCGGCCGGCACGCTCGGCGACAAGGTCAGCCTCGGCTTCATGGCCGAGACGGAGCGGCAGGTCGAGAATCATCTCGAAGGCCATATGTCCGAACTGCCGGCCACCGACGCGGCGTCGCGCGCGATCGTCGACCAGATGCGGATCGACGAGGTGAAACACGGCAAGGCCGCGACCGACGCAGGCGGGATCGAACTGCCGCTGCCCGCGCGGATGCTGATGCGCGCCGCGTCGAAAGTCATGACGAGCACTGCGTACTATCTCTGAGATTTGCGCCGGGGCGACGCGTGACGCCGCCCCGGTTCACCGCCCCCGATACCGCCCGCCGCCCCCTCGTTTTCCCGCCCCCAAAAGCCCCGTCCGCACGCCAGTCTGGCCCGTGTTTCTCACGTATCACCTTCACAAGTTGCACTAGCTCATTCATTTATAACGGTTTTTGGAATGAGGGGTCGCATGAGCATGTGCGCGTAAGTCCTTGTTCTAACTAACAAAATTCGTCAAAAAAGCGGGCCGCTCCCTTGACCGTGCCACACCCTTCCTCTAAAGTGGGAGACAGTGTGAGAAAGTGTATTTTTGTGTGATTTAGCAGGCTATTCCGGCTAAATTCTCAGCATTGAGCGGGTGCTTCGGTGCCCTGAACGGGAGAGCGGAACGTGTTCCAAGGGGCGTCGGCGCTGACGCTCGATGCGAAAGGGCGGATGTCGGTGCCGGCTCGCTATCGCGAAGCGCTGCAAGGACAGGCAGAAGGACGGGTGACTGTGACCAAGCACCCGGACGGCTGCCTGTTGCTGTTTCCGCGCCCCGAATGGGAAGTATTCCGCGCCAAGATCGCCGCGCTGCCGATGGACGCGCACTGGTGGCGGCGAATTTTTCTCGGCAATGCGATGGACGTCGATCTCGACAGCGCGGGCCGGATTCTTGTATCGCCCGAGCTGCGCATGGCAGCCGGACTGGAAAAGGAAGTCATGTTGTTGGGAATGGGTAGTCACTTCGAGCTGTGGGATTCGCAAACCTACAACGCGAAGGAGCAGGCAGCGATGGCGCAGGGCATGCCCGACGCGCTGAAGAATTTCACGTTCTGATTGCGGTGACGGAGACGCCCGCGATGGGAAATGAATTGCGGCATCGGACGGTGCTATTGGATGAGGCGGTCGAGTCGCTCGTGACGCGGCCGGACGGCGTGTACGTCGACGGTACGTTCGGGCGGGGCGGTCATAGCCGCGCGGTGCTCGCGCGGCTGGCGCAGGCCGGCCGGCTGATCGCGTTCGACAAGGATCCGAGGGCGATCGAGACGGCGCAGGGCATCGAGGATGCGCGCTTCTCGATCGTGCATGACAGCTTTGCATCGATGCGCGACGCGCTTGCGGCGCGCGGCGTCGAGAAGGTGTCGGGTGTGTTGCTGGACCTGGGCGTGTCCTCGCCGCAGGTGGACGATCCGGCGCGCGGCTTCAGCTTCCGCGCCGATGGTCCGCTGGACATGCGAATGGATCCGACGCGTGGCGAGTCGGCGGCCGAATGGCTCGCGCGGGCTTCGGTGCAGGAATTGACGGAGGTGATACGGGATTATGGGGAAGAACGGTTTGCTTTTCAGATTGCAAAGGCGCTTGTTGCTCGCCGGGCAGAGTCCGACCGTCTTGGGCCTCTCGACACCACGGGCGAGCTTGCCCAAATCGTGGGTCACGTCGTCAAAACCCGTGAGAAGGGCAAGGATCCGGCAACCCGCACCTTTCAGGCTATACGGATTCACGTCAATCAAGAGCTTGCGGACCTGCAAGTCGTACTAGACGCGGCACTGTCGTTGCTGGAGCAAGGGGGGCGGCTGGTGGTCATCAGCTTTCATTCACTCGAGGACCGGATCGTCAAGCGATTCATGCAGGCGCACGCCAGTGCGCCTGCGGTCGATCGTCGCCTGCCGATCCGTGCCGTCGACCTCCCGAGCCCGCCGCTCAAGATTGTCAGCCGCCAGTTTCCGAGTGAGGCGGAAGTCGCCGCGAATCCGCGCGCGCGCTCGGCCGTGATGCGCATTGCGGAGCGCGTCACGCCATGAGCCGCTTCAATATCTTCCTGCTGATCATCGTGATGGGTTGCGCGCTGTCGGTCGTCAACTCGACGAACCAGCAGCGGCAGATCTTCATCCAGTTGCAGCGCGCGCAGTCGCAGGAGCGTCAGCTCCAGCAGGACTACGCGCAGCTTCAATATCAGCAGAGCGCGCTGTCGAAGACGTCGCGCATCGAGCAGCTCGCGAACGATTCGCTGAAGATGCAGCCGATCTCGACCGGCCGCACGCAATACCTGACGTTGCCGCCGGGCGCCGCGAAGGCGATCGACGCGCCGATCCCGGCTTCGGCCGACACGGCAGGCAAGGGCAAGGGAGGCGCGCGATGAAGCCGTCCCAGAAGCGCCAGAACGTGAAGTTCTCGTCCAGCCCGGTGCTCGGCGTGCATCTGCCGATGTGGCGCTCGAAGTTCGTCGTGTTCCTGCTGTTCATGGCGTTCGTCGCGCTGGCAGCGCGGGCGTTCTGGATCCAGGGGCCGGGCAACGCGTTCTATCAGAAGCAGGGCGAGAGCCGCTACCAGCGCACGCTCGAACTGCCCGCGACGCGCGGCAAGATCCTCGACCGTAACGGGCTCGTGCTCGCGACGAGCCTGCCCGTGCGCGCGATCTGGGCGATTCCGGACGCGGTGCCGGACGATCTCGACGCCGACAAGGTCAACCAGCTCGGCAAGCTCCTCGGCATGACGCCGAAGGAACTGCGCGTGAAGCTGTCGGAAGACAAGGGGTTCGTCTACGTCAAGCGCCAGGTGCCGCTCGACGTCGCGGACAAGGTCGCCGCGCTCGACATTCCCGGCATCTACCAGCGCAACGAATACAAGCGCTTCTATCCGGAAGGCGAGATCACCGCTCACCTGATCGGCTTCACGAACGTCGAGGACGAAGGGCAGGAAGGCGTCGAACTCGGCGACCAGAAGATGCTGTCCGGCACGTCGGGCGTGCGTCGCGTGATCAAGGACCGGATGGGGCACATCGTCGAGGACGTCGCCGAGCAGATCCCGCCGCACAACGGGACCGACGTCGACCTGTCGATCGACAGCAAGATCCAGTACATCGCGTACGCGAACCTGAAGGCCGCCGTCGAGAAGTTCAAGGCGAAGGCCGGCGCGGCGATGGTCGTCGACGTGCGTACCGGCGAAGTGCTCGCGCTCGTCAACTACCCGACGTACAACCCGAACGACCGCTCGCGCATGACGGGCGAGCAGCTGCGCAACCGGATCATGACCGACGTGTTCGAGCCGGGCTCGATCATGAAGCCGTTCACGGTGTCGCTCGCGCTCGACCTGCACCGCGTGACGCCGAACACGCTCGTCGAAACGGGCAACGGGCATTTCGTGCTCGACGGCGCGCCGATCACCGACGACGCCGGTTTCGGCACGCTGACGGTTGGCGGCGTGATCCAGAAGTCGAGCAACATCGGCGCGACGAAGATCGCGATGACGATGCGGCCCGAGGAAATGTGGAATATGTATACGAGCATCGGCCTCGGCCAGGCGCCGAAGGTCGGGTTCCCGGGCGCGGTGGCCGGCCGCCTGCGTCCGTGGAAGAGCTGGCGCCGTATCGAGCAGGCGACGATGTCGTACGGCTACGGCCTGTCGGTATCGCTGTTCCAGCTCGCACGCGCGTACACGGCGATCGCGCATGACGGCGAGCTGATGCCCGTGACCATTTTCAAGACCGACCCCAATCAGCCGATCGCGGGCACGCAAGTGTTCAACCCGACCACCGCGCGCGAAGTTCGTGCGATGCTCGAGACGGTGGTCGCGCCTGGTGGCACGTCGCCGGATGCGGCCGTGCCGGGCTATCGCGTGGGCGGCAAGAGCGGTACCGCATACAAGCATGAAGGCCACGGCTACACGCGCAAGTACCGCGCGTCGTTCGTCGGGATGGCGCCGATGCCGAATCCTCGCATCGTCGTCGCGGTGTCGGTCGACGAGCCGACCGCCGGCAGCCACTTCGGCGGCCAGGTGTCCGGCCCCGTATTCTCGGCGATCGCCGGCGACACGATGCGCGCGCTGAACGTCCCGCCGAACATGCCGATCAAGCAGCTCGTCGTGTCTGACGATTCGCCGGCAGCACCGGCTGCAACGGGGCCGCAAAAGCTGGCCGCGGGAAGCGGTGCGAAGCATATGATCGTGTCCAGCACGACGCGTAATTCACCAGGAGTTGTTCGATGAGCGCCGCCCGCAGTTCCCATCCGGCGCATCAGCAGATCGCAGCCGCGCTTGCGTGGCTGCGTCAGCATGTGGCCCCCGCGGCGCAACTGCATGCCGACACGCGCAGCCTCAAGGCTGGCGACGTGTTCGTTGCGTATGCGGTCGACGGGGCAGACAACCGCGCCTTCATCTCCGACGCCGTCGCACAAGGTGCGGCCGCCGTGCTGTATCAGCCGGAAGGGCTGGCCGCAGCGCCGGCCGTACCCGTTGCGCTCGCGGTGCCGGCGCTCGACCAGCTCGCCGGCGAGATCGCCAGCGGCTGGTACGGCGATCCGAGCGACAGCCTGCTCGCGGTTGGCGTCACGGGGACGAACGGCAAGACGTCGTGCACGCAATGGATTGCTGCCGCGCTGACGGCGCTGCACCAGCCGTGCGCGGTGATCGGCACGCTCGGTACCGGGATGCCCGGCCAGCTCGTGCCGACCGGTTTCACGACGCCCGATGCGCCGCAGCTTCAGCGCAGCCTTGCGCAATTGCGCGACGCGGGCGCGAAGGCCGTGGCGATGGAAGTGTCGTCGCACGCGCTGCATCAGGGCCGCGTGAACGGCACGGCCTTCGATATCGCGGTATTTACGAACCTCACGCAGGATCACCTCGACTATCACGGCACGTTCGATGCGTACGAAGCCGCGAAGGCGAAGCTGTTCGCGTGGCGCGGCCTGCGCACGGCGGTGATCAACCGCGACGACGCGGCCGGCCAACGTCTGCTCGAGAAGCTGGCCGGTCGCGTGCGCACGATCGCGTACGGGATCGGCGACGCGCCGGCGCCCGATGCCGATCGCGAACTGGTCGCGCTCGACGTGCGCGCCACCGCGACCGGCACGGCATTCCGCCTGCGTTCGTCGTGGGGCGACGCGGACGTCGAGGTCGGCACGCTCGGCACGTTCAACGTCAGCAACCTGCTTGCGGTACTCGGCTCGCTGCTCTCGGCCGACGTGCCGTTCGATGCGGCGCTCGCCGAGATCGAGCGGCTCGAGTCCGTCAACGGCCGGATGCAGCGGCTCGGCGGCCGGCTGCAGAACGACGAACCGCTCGTCGTGATCGACTACGCACATACGCCCGACGCGCTCGAAAAGACGCTGGATGCGCTGCGCCCGATCGCCACGGCGCGCGGCGGCCGGCTCGTCTGCATGTTCGGCTGCGGCGGCGATCGAGATGCGACGAAGCGCCCGCTGATGGGCGCGATCGCGGAGCGGCTCGCCGACGAGACCGTCGTCACGAGCGACAACCCGCGCAGCGAAGATCCGCAGCGCATCATCGACCAGATCGTCGCGGGCATGACCGCGCCCGATCACGCACGTCGCATCGAGGATCGCGCGAGCGCGATCCTGCAGGCCGTGCGCGGCGCCGCACGCGAGGATGTCGTCGTGCTGGCCGGCAAGGGCCACGAGGCCACGCAGGAAATCATGGGCAAGAAGCGTACGTTCTCCGACCAGGATCACGCGCGGCTCGCGCTGGCAGCGCGCGCGACGCACGGCAAGGGAGGCGGCGAATGACGATGCTCAGTCTCGGCGAAGCCGCCCGCCTGATTCCCGGCGCAACCGTCCACGGCGACGCGGGTGTCACGTTCGATCGCGTATCGACGGACAGCCGCACGGCCGGTCCGGGCGACCTGTTCGTCGCACTGAAAGGCGAGCGCTTCGACGCGCACGACTTCCTCGGTGATGTCGCCGCGCGCGGCGCCGCCGCGGCGCTCGTCGCGCACGTGCCGGCCGGCGTCGCGATGCCGGCGATCGTCGGCGGCGAAACGCGCGCCGCGCTCGGCGCGCTCGCACACGGCTGGCGCAAACGATTCGCGCTGCCGCTCGTCGCGGTGACGGGCAGCAACGGCAAGACGACCGTCAAGGAAATGATCGCGTCGATCTTTGCGGCGGCGGTCGGCGCCGACGCACGGCTCGCGACCGCCGGCAATCTGAACAACGATGTTGGCCTGCCGCTGACGCTGCTGCGCCTGTCGGCCCAGCACCGTCTCGCGGTGATCGAGATCGGGATGAACCACCCGGGCGAGACCGAAGTCCTCGCGCGCCTCACGGCGCCGACGGTCGCGCTCGTCAACAACGCTCAGCGCGAGCACCAGGAATTCATGGCGACGGTGGAAGCCGTCGCGCTCGAACACGCGGCCGTGATTCACGCGCTGCCGCCGGACGGCGTCGCGGTGTTCCCGGCCGACGACGCGTACGCGGGCATCTGGCGGGTCGCGGCAACCGGCAACCGGATCCTCGATTTCGCGCTGCACGACGCCGAGCGGCAGAACGACGCGCAGGTCATCGGCCGCCTGCACGGCGGCGAACTCGCGATCGATACGCCGGCCGGCGCCGTCACGGTGCGGCTGCGCGCGCTCGGCGAGCACAACGCGCGCAATGCGCTGGCCGCGACGGCTGCGGCGCTCGGCGCCGGCGTCGCGCTGTCGGCGATCAGGCAGGGCCTCGAATCGTTCGAACCGGTCAAGGGCCGGCTGCAGGTGAAGCAGGCGACAGCCGGCAGCCTCGCGGGCGCGACGGTCGTCGACGATACGTACAACGCGAATCCCGATTCGATGCGTGCCGCGATCGACGTGCTCGCCGCGCATCCGGCACCGCGCGTGCTGGTGATCGGCGACATGGGCGAGGTCGGCGACGAAGGGCCGGCCTTTCACCGCGAGATCGGCGCCTATGCGCGCGATCGCGGGATCGTTGCGCTGTTCGCGCTCGGCGACGCGTCGCGCGATGCGTGCACGGCGTACGGCGACACGGCACGCCACTTCGACGACGTCGGCGCGCTCGTGGCGGCGCTGCTCGCGGCCGGTTACGGCGCGCAGGCGACGCTGCTCGTGAAGGGCTCGCGGTACATGAAGATGGAGCGCGTGGTCGACGCGCTGACGAACCAACCCGCGGCGGGCACTGCGCCCGCGGCACACTGAGTAGAAGGAAGGAAGCATGCTGCTGGCGCTGGCGCAATGGCTGCAAGGAGACGCAAGCTTTTTGCGCTTGTTCACGTACCTCACGTTCCGGGCGGTGATGGCCACCATCACCGCGCTGGGGATCGGGCTCGTGTGCGGACCGTGGGTGATCCGCAAGCTGACGCAAATGAAGGTCGGGCAGGCCGTGCGCAAGGATGGCCCGCAGACCCACCTCGTCAAGTCCGGCACGCCGACGATGGGCGGCGTGCTGATCCTGATCGGCATCGCGGTCGCGACGCTGCTGTGGGGCGACCTGACGAACCGTTTCATCTGGATCGTGATGCTCGTCACGTTCGGCTTCGGCGTGATCGGCTGGGTCGACGACTACCGCAAGGTCGTCCACAAGGACCCGCGCGGGATGTCGTCGCGCGAGAAGTATTTCTGGCAATCGGTGATCGGGCTGTTCGCGGCCGTCTACCTCGCGTTCAGCGTGTCCGAGGCGAACAACGTGCGCGTATTCGACCTGTTCATGGCCTGGGTGAGGAGCGGCCTGTCGATGGGGCTGCCGGCACGCGCCGACCTGATGCTGCCGTTCCTGAAGTCGATCAGCTACCCGCTCGGCGTGTGGGGCTTCATCGTGCTGACCTACTTCGTGATCGTCGGCGCGAGCAACGCGGTGAACCTGACGGACGGCCTCGACGGTCTCGTGATCATGCCGGTCGTGCTGGTCGGCGCGTCGCTGGGTGTGTTCGCGTACGTGATGGGCAGCGCGGTCTATTCAAAATACCTGCTGTTCCCGCACATCCCGGGCGCGGGCGAACTGTTGATCTTCTGTTCCGCGATGGGTGGGGCAGGGCTTGCGTTCCTCTGGTACAACACGCACCCCGCGCAGGTGTTCATGGGCGACGTCGGCGCGCTGGCGCTCGGCGGCGCGCTCGGCACGGTCGCGGTGATCGTGCGCCAGGAAATCGTGCTGTTCATCATGGGCGGCATCTTCGTCGCGGAAACGCTGTCGGTGATGCTGCAGGTTTCGTGGTTCAAGTACACGAAGAAGCGTTACGGCGAAGGGCGGCGCCTGCTGAAGATGGCGCCGCTGCATCACCATTTCGAATTGTCCGGCTGGAAGGAAACGCAGGTGGTCGTGCGTTTCTGGATCATCACGCTGATGCTGTGCCTGTTCGGTCTGACCACCCTCAAGCTGCGGTAAAGGAAAGGTAACAAGGATGTCTGGCGAGATGTTTGGAGATCGGCAACGGCCGATGGTGCTCGTACTGGGGCTCGGTGAATCGGGTCTCGCGATCGCGCGATGGTGCGCGAGGCACGGGTGCCGGCTGCGTATTGCCGATACCCGCGAGGCGCCGCCCAACCTTGCCGCGCTGCAGGCCGAAGGCATCGATGCGGAATTCGTCGGCGGCGCGTTCACGCCCGCGCTGCTCGACGGTGGCGTCGAACTCGTCGGGCTGAGCCCCGGCCTGTCTCCGCTCGAACCGGCGCTCGCGGCGCTGGTCGCGGCCGCGCACGAGCGCGGCGTCGCGGTGTGGGGCGAGCTGGAATTCTTCGCGCAGGCGCTGCGCGCGCTCGGCACGAGCGGCTACCAGCCGAAGGTGCTCGCGATCACCGGCACCAACGGCAAGACCACGACGACGAGCCTCACGGGTCTGCTGTGCCAACGCGCGGGCAAGAAGGTCGCGGTCGCCGGCAACATCAGCCCGGCAATGCTCGACCGGCTCGCGAACGCGATCGACGAAACGGCGCTGCCCGACGTATGGGTGCTCGAACTGTCGAGCTTCCAGCTCGAGACCGCGCGCACGTTCGCGCCCGACGCGGCCACGATCCTCAACATCACGCAGGATCACCTCGACTGGCACGGCAGCTTCGACGCGTACGCGCAGGCCAAGGGCCGGATCTTCGGCGCGACGACGACGCGCGTGCTGAACCGCGACGATTCGGCCGTGATGAAGTTTGCACCGGCGGCCGGCGCGGCCGACGCGCCGCGCACGGTCACGTTCGGCCTGAACGAACCGGTGCAGGACGGCGACTACGGGCTGTCGCGCGACAACGGTATCGCATGGCTGGTGGAAGCCGTCGATCGCGACGCGCCGGATGAAGTCGCGACGACCCGCCGGCGCAAGCGTGACGCGGCCCATACGCCCGACATTGCACAGAAGCGCCTGATGCCGACCGACGCGCTGCGGATTCGCGGGTTGCACAACGCGGCGAACGCGCTGGCCGCATTCGCGCTCGCACGCGCGATCGACCTGCCGGCCGCGCCGCTGCTGCACGCGCTGCGCGAATACCGCGGCGAAGCGCATCGCGTCGAAGTGATCGCGACGATCGACGACGTCGACTACGTCGACGACAGCAAGGGTACGAACGTCGGCGCGACGGTCGCCGCGCTCGACGGGCTCGCACAGAAGATCGTGCTGATCGCGGGCGGCGACGGCAAGGGGCAGGATTTCGCGCCGCTGGTCGCGCCGGTCGCGCGCTGGTGCCGTGCGGTGATGCTGATCGGCCGCGACGCGCCGGCGATCCGCGACACGCTCGCCGAAACGGGCGTACCGCTCGCCGACCACGCGACGCTGGAAGGCGCGGTGCATGCGGCCGCCGATCTCGCGGAGCCGGGCGATGCGGTGTTGCTGTCGCCCGCGTGCGCGAGCCTCGACATGTTCAGGAACTACGCCCATCGCGCGGATGTGTTCCGCGCGGCGGTCGACGAAATCGCCATCGACAAAGGAGCGACGCCATGAGCTGGTCCGATCGCCTCGTCTCCCGTTTCAACGACCGGCGCGACACCGGCGGCAATGCCGCGGGCGGTCGCGTCGCGTCGGCCACGCGTGCCGCGACGGGCGGCCTCGCGAGCGTCGTCAACGGCGTGCGCCCGAGCCGTTCGCGGATGCTCGATTTCGACTACTCGCTGTTGTGGGTCGCGATCGCGCTGCTCGGGCTCGGCGTCGTGATGGTGTATTCGGCGTCGATCGCGATGCCCGACTCGCCGAAATACGCGTCGTATCACGATTACGCGTTCCTGATGCGCCACTGCATCTCGCTCGCCGTCGCGTTCATCGCGGCGGTGATCGCGTTCCGCGTGCCCGTCTCGACATGGGACAAGTACGCGCCGCATCTCTTCCTGATCGCGCTCGTCGGCCTCGTGATCGTGCTGATCCCGCACGTCGGCAAGGGCGTGAACGGTGCGCGCCGCTGGATTCCGCTCGGCATCACGAACATGCAGCCGTCGGAAATCATGAAGCTCGCGGTGACGATCTACGCGGCGAACTACACGGTGCGCAAGCAGGAATACATGCAGAGCTTCGCGAAGGGCTTCCTGCCGATGGCATTCGCGGTCGGCCTGGTCGGTGCGCTGCTGCTGCTCGAGCCCGACATGGGCGCGTTCATGGTGGTCGCCGCGATCGCGATGGGCGTGCTGTTCCTCGGCGGCGTGAACGGCAAGCTGTTCGGCGGCCTCGTCGCGACGGCGGTCGGCACGTTCACGATGCTCGTATGGCTGTCGCCGTGGCGTCGCGAGCGGATCTTCGCGTATCTGGATCCGTGGGACGAGCGCTACGCGCAGGGCAAGGCGTACCAGCTCACGCACTCGCTGATCGCGTTCGGTCGCGGCGAGTGGTTCGGCGTCGGCCTCGGCGGCAGCGTCGAGAAGCTGAACTACCTGCCGGAAGCCCATACCGACTTCATCCTCGCGGTGATCGGCGAGGAGCTCGGCTTCGTCGGCGTGCTCGTCGTGATCCTGCTGTTCTACTGGATCGTGCGCCGCGCGTTCGAGATCGGTCGCCAGGCGCTCGCGCTCGACCGCACGTTCGCGGGCCTGATGGCGAAAGGCATCGGCATCTGGTTCGGCGCGCAGACGTTCATCAACATGGGCGTGAACCTCGGGCTGCTGCCGACCAAGGGCCTGACGCTGCCGCTGGTGAGCTACGGCGGCTCCGGCATCCTGCTGAACTGCGTCTCGCTCGCGGTGCTGCTGCGGGTCGACTACGAAAACCGGGTGCTGATGCGCGGAGGGAAGGTATGACCGCGTCGCAACGCACGCTGATGGTGATGGCAGGCGGCACCGGGGGCCACGTGTTCCCGGGGCTCGCGGTCGCGCACCGGATGGAAGCGGCGGGCTGGCGCGTCGTATGGCTCGGCAATCCGGCCGGGATGGAAGCGACGCTCGTGCCGAAGCACGGCATTCCGATGGAGTACGTGCGGTTCGGCGGGCTGCGCGGCAAGGGCCTGAAGACCAAGCTGACGCTGCCGGTCAACCTGCTGCGCGCATGCTGGCAGAGCCTCGGCGCGCTGCGTCGCGTGCGGCCGGACGTCGTGCTCGGGATGGGCGGCTACATCACGTTCCCGGCGGGCGTGATGGCCGCGCTGTCGGGGCGTCCGCTCGTGCTGCATGAACAGAATTCGATCGCGGGCCTGACGAACAAGGTGCTCGCGAAACTCGCGAAGCGCGTGCTCGTCGCATTCCCCGGCGCACTGCCGCACGCGGAATGGACGGGCAACCCGATTCGCGCGGAACTTGCGCGCACGGAACCGCCCAAAGCACGCTATGCGTCGCGCAGCGGCCCGCTGAACGTGCTGGTCGTCGGCGGCAGCCTCGGTGCGGCCGCGCTGAACGAAGTCGTGCCGCGCGCGCTGGCGCTGCTGACGCCGGGCGAACGCCCGCGCGTCGTGCACCAGGCCGGCGTGAAGCACATCGAAGCATTGAAGACGAATTACGAAGCGGCCGGTTTCGCGGCCGGCGAAGACGTGCGGCTCGTGCCGTTCATCGACGACATGGCGGCCGCGTATGCGGCGGCGGATCTCGTGATCTGCCGGTCGGGTGCGATGACGGTGTCGGAGATCGCGGCGGTGGGCGTGGCGGCGCTGTTCGTGCCGTTCCCGTACGCGGTCGACGATCACCAGACGACCAACGCCGCGTTCCTCGCCGACGCGGGCGCGGCCGTGCTGGTGCAACAACGCGACCTGTCGGCGGAACTGCTCGCCGACTGGCTGCGCGGCCAGTCGCGGGCATCGCTCGCGGACATGGCGGAACGTTCGCGCTCGCTGGCGAAGCCCGAGGCCACCGACGAAGTCGCGCGCGTGTGCGCGAAGGCGGCCGGCGCGAACCTGGAAGAACTGCAATGAAACACATCGTCAAACACATTCATTTCGTCGGGATCGGCGGCGCGGGCATGAGCGGCATCGCCGAAGTGCTCGTCAACCTCGGCTACGAGGTCAGCGGCTCGGATCTCTCGCGCAACGCGGTGACCGATCGCCTCCAGGCGCTCGGCGCACGGATCGCGATCGGCCACGACGCGGCGAACATCGAGGGCGCGAACGCGGTCGTCGTGTCGACGGCCGTGCGCTCCGACAACCCGGAAGTGCTGGCCGCGCGCAGTCAGCGCGTGCCGATCGTGCAGCGCGCGGTGATGCTCGCGGAGCTGATGCGCCTGAAGCAAGGGATCGCGATCGCCGGCACGCACGGCAAGACCACGACGACGAGCCTCGTCGCGAGCGTGCTCGCGGCAGGCGGCCTCGATCCGACCTTCGTGATCGGCGGCCGGCTGATCAGCGCCGGCGCGAATGCGCGGCTCGGCACGGGCGATTTCATCGTCGCCGAGGCCGACGAGTCGGACGCGTCGTTCCTGAACCTGTATCCGGTGATCGAAGTCATCACGAACATCGACGCCGACCACATGGACACCTACGGGCACGATTTCGCGCGGCTCAAGCAGGCGTTCATCGAATTCACGCAGCGCCTGCCGTTCTACGGCAGCGCGGTCGTGTGCGTCGACGATCCGAACGTGCGCCAGATCATCCCGTTCATTTCGAAGCCGGTCGTGCGCTACGGCCTGTCGCCGGACGCGCAGGTGCGTGCCGAGAACATCGACGCGCGCGACGGCCGGATGCACTTCACGGTGATCCGCGAAGGGCGCGCGCCGCTCGCGATCGTGCTGAACATGCCGGGCCTGCACAACGTGCAGAACGCACTCGCGGCGATCGCGATCGCGACCGACCTCGGCGTGACGGATGACGCGATCCAGCTGGCGCTGGCGGAATTCAACGGCGTCGGCCGGCGTTTCCAGCGTTACGGCGAGGCGCCGACCGCGGACGGCGGCCAGTACACGCTGATCGACGACTACGGCCATCACCCGGTCGAGATGGCCGCGACGATCGCGGCCGCGCGCGGCGCGTTCCCGGGCCGCCGTCTCGTGCTGGCGTTCCAGCCGCACCGCTACACGCGCACGCGCGACTGCTTCGACGATTTCGTCAACGTGCTGTCGACGGTCGATGCGCTGGTGCTGACGGAAGTCTACGCGGCCGGCGAGGCCGCGATCCCGACGGCCAACGGCGACGCGCTGTCGCGTGCGCTGCGCGCGGTCGGGAAGGTTGACCCGGTGTTCGTCGCGACGGTCGACGACGTGCCGGATGCATTGGCGAAGGTCGCGCAGAACGGCGACGTGGTGATTACGATGGGCGCGGGGTCGATCGGCGGCGTGCCGGCGAAGCTCGTGCAACACATTCAACAGAAGGCATGACATGAGCGGGATCGATCCGAAACGTTTCGGCAAGGTGGCGGTGTTGTTCGGCGGCGAATCCGCCGAGCGCGAGGTGTCGCTGACCTCGGGCCGCCTCGTGCTGCAGGGCCTGCGTGACGCGGGCGTCGATGCGCATCCGTTCGACCCGGCCGAGCGGCCGCTGTCGGCGCTGAAGGACGAAGGCTTCGTGCGCGCGTTCAACGCGCTGCACGGCGGCTACGGCGAGAACGGCCAGATCCAGGGCGCGCTCGATTTCTACGGCATTCGCTACACGGGCAGCGGCGTGCTCGGGTCGGCGCTCGGCCTCGACAAGTTCCGCACGAAGCTCGTGTGGCAGCAGACGGGCGTGCCGACGTCGCCGTTCGAGACGGTGATGCGCGGCGACGACCTGGCCGCACGCGCGACCGACATCGTCGCGAAGCTCGGCCTGCCGCTGTTCGTGAAGCCGGCGAGCGAAGGCTCGAGCGTTGCGGTGCTGAAGGTGAAGACGGCCGACGCGCTGCCGGCCGCGCTCGAGGAAGCCGCGACGCACGACAAGATCGTGATCGTCGAGAAGAGCATCGAAGGCGGCGGTGAATACACCGCGTGCATCGCCGGCGATCTCGACCTGCCGCTGATCAAGATCGTGCCGGCGGGCGAGTTCTACGACTACCACGCGAAGTACGTCGCCGACGACACGCAGTACCTGATCCCGTGCGGCCTGCCGGCCGAACAGGAAGCGGAACTGAAGCGCATCGCGCGCCGCGCGTTCGACGTGCTCGGCTGTACCGACTGGGGCCGGGCGGATTTCATGCTCGACGCGGCCGGCAATGCGTATTTCCTGGAAGTGAACACGGCCCCCGGGATGACCGACCACTCGCTGCCGCCGAAGGCCGCGCGCGCGGTCGGCATCAGCTATTCGGAGCTGGTCGTGAAGGTGCTGTCGCTCACGCTCAACGACTGACGCAGGAACGGAACGACGTATGTGGAACAACGTTCGCCAACTCAACCTTGCCGCCAGCGCGCTGTACGCGCTGCTGCTGCTCGTGTTGGCGGCGGCCGGTTGCTACTGGCTGATCCAGCGCCCGACGTTCGCGCTGCGGGAAATCCGGATCGACGGCGATACCGAGCACATCAACTCGCCGACGGTGCGCGCGGGCGTGGTCGGCCGGCTGAAGGGCAATTTCTTCACGGTCGATCTCGATACGGCGCGCGCCGCGTTCGAGCAGATGCCGTGGGTGCGCCATGCGAGCGTGCGCCGCGTGTGGCCGAATGCGCTGGCTGTCACGCTGGAGGAGTACAAACCGCTCGGGACCTGGGGCAGCGATCAACTGGTGAGCGTCGACGGCGAGCTGTTCACCGCGAACCAGGGCGAGCTGGAGCAGGAGCTGCCGGCGTTCGACGGCCCGGAAGGCAGTGCGAAGGAAGTCGTCACGCGGTATCGCGACTTCGGGAAATGGTTTGCGCCGCTGAAGGCGGCGCCGGAAGAAGTGACGCTGTCGGCGCGGTACGCGTGGACGGTGAAGCTGTCGAACGGCATGCAGGTCGAGCTGGGCAAGGAACGCAACAGCGAATCGCTGCATGACCGGAGCCAGCGTCTGGTCGCGGCCTGGCCGGTGGTCACGGAGCGTTGGGGCAACGACATCGAGTACGCGGACCTGCGCTATCCGAACGGATTCGCGATTCGCGCGGCAGGCATGCGGTTCCTGACCGATACCGACAAGCGCAAGAAGTAACGAGAGATCACACGCAAGAGCACTTTATGAGCAAAGACTACAAGGATCTGCTGGTTTCCCTCGACATCGGCACGTCGAAGGTGGTGGCCATCGTCGCCGAGCTGAAGGGCGAGGGTCACTACGAGGTGATCGGTCTCGGCCAGAGCGAGTCGAAGGGTCTGAAGAAAGGTGTGGTGGTCAACATCGAGGCCACCGTGCAGTCGATCCAGCGCGCGCTCGAGGAAGCCGAGCTGATGGCCGACTGCAAGATCACCAACGTGTTCACGGGGATCGCGGGCAGTCACATCCGCAGCTTCAACTCGAGCGGGATGGTCGCGATCAAGGACAAGGAAGTCACGCAGACGGACGTCGCGCGCGTGATCGAGACCGCGAAGGCGATCAACATCCCGACCGACCAGCAGGTGCTGCACATCCTCACGCAGGAATTCATCATCGACGGCCAGGAAGACGTGCGCGAGCCGATCGGGATGAGCGGTATCCGCCTCGAGGTGAAGGTGCACATCGTGACGGGCGCGGTGAGCGCCGCGCAGAACATCGTCAAGTGCGTGCGCCGTTGCGGGCTGGAAGTGAACGATCTGATCCTGCAGCCGCTCGCGTCGTCGCTGGCCGTGCTGACGGAAGACGAGAAGGATCTCGGCGTGGTGCTGGTCGACATCGGCGGCGGCACGACGGACATCGCGATCTTCGCCGAAGGCGCGATCCGCCACACCGCGGTGATTCCGATCGCCGGCGACCAGATCACGAGCGACATCGCGATGGCGCTGCGTACGCCGACGCCGGATGCGGAAGACATCAAGGTCGGCTACGGGATCGCGAAGCAGGCGCTTGCCGATCCGGACGAAATGGTCGAAGTGCCGGGCCTCGGCGAACGCGGCCCGCGCACGCTGTCGCGCCAGGCGCTCGCGGCCGTGATCGAGCCGCGCGTCGAGGAACTGTTCTCGCTCGTGCAGCAGGTCGTGCGCGAATCGGGTTACGAAGAACTGCTGAGCTCCGGCGTGGTCATTACTGGCGGGGCATCGATGATGCCCGGCATGGTCGAGCTCGGCGAAGACATTTTCCTGAAACCGGTGCGCATCGGCGCGCCGGAATATGCAGGCGGCCTCTCCGACGTCGTGCGCAATCCGCGCTACTCGACGGCGATGGGGCTGCTCGTCGAAGGCAGTGCCCAGCGCATGCGCGGCCGCAAGGTCGCCGTGCAGTCCGGCAACGCGGGGCAGGTGTTCTCGCGGATGAAGGAATGGTTCCTGAGCAACTTCTGACCAACCGAATTGAAATTCGCGCCGGTGCCGGCGGCTGGCGCGCGACAGGGGGTTGCCCGATCTCCTGCCGAATAACGGCCGATTAGCAGTCATTCTCTTGACGGAGGCAACATGGAATTCGAAATGCTGGAAACCGAGACCAACGGCACCATCATCAAGGTGGTCGGCGTTGGCGGCGCTGGCGGCAATGCCGTCCAGCACATGATCAACCGCGGCGTGCAGGGCGTCGACTTCATCGTGATGAACACGGACGCTCAAGCGCTGTCGCGTTCGCGTGCATCGTCGGTGATCCAGCTTGGCAACACGGGCCTCGGCGCCGGTGCGAAGCCGGAAATGGGTCGTGCGGCAGCGGAAGAAGCGCGTGAGCGCATCGCCGACGCACTGCGCGGCGCGCACATGGTGTTCATCACCGCCGGCATGGGTGGCGGCACGGGCACGGGCGCGGCACCGGTGGTCGCGCAGATCGCGAAGGAGATGGGCATCCTGACGGTTGGTGTCGTCAGCAAGCCGTTCGAGTTCGAAGGCGGCAAGCGCATGCGCGTCGCCGAAGCAGGCTCGCAGCAACTGGAGGATCACGTCGACTCGCTGATCGTCGTTCTGAACGACAAGCTGTTCGACGTGATGGGCGACGACGCCGAGATGGACAAGTGCTTCCAGTGCGCGGACGACGTGTTGAACAACGCGGTCGCAGGCATCGCTGAAATCATCAACGTCGATGGCCTCGTGAACGTCGACTTCGAAGACGTGAAGACGGTGATGGGCGAGCAGGGCAAGGCGATGATGGGCACGGCGACGGTTGCCGGCGTCGATCGCGCACGCCTCGCGGCGGAACAGGCCGTGGCGAGCCCGCTGCTCGAAGGCGTCGATCTGTCGGGCGCGCGCGGCGTGCTGGTCAACATCACGTCGAGCCGTTCGCTGCGCCTGTCGGAAACGCGCGAAGTGATGAACACGATCAAGAGCTACGCGGCGGAAGATGCGACGGTGATCTTCGGTGCGGTGTACGACGACGCAATGGGCGATGCACTGCGCGTGACGGTCGTGGCAACGGGTCTGGGCCGTGCGGCGAAGAAGCAGCAATCGGCACCGATGACGCTGCTGCGCACGGGTACGGACAACCAGCCGGTCAGCGCGGTGTCGCACGGCTATGCACCGGCCCATCACGTCAGCACGGCAGACTACGGCGCGCTGGATACGCCGGCAGTGTGGCGCAATTCGCGCGAAACCGCGGCATCGCACGTGCAGGCGCTGCAGGAGAAGGGTGTCGACACGTATGACATCCCGGCTTTCCTGCGCAAGCAGGCTGACTGACGCAAACACAGGCGAAGCCGCGGCGAAACTGCCGCGGTATCGCCGGCGTGACGGATGCTACGGACCACGACAGGCCGCGTCGACTGCGACGCCGGGCCGGGAAACGTGCCCTCTTCGCTCGAGCGAGGCGGGATGGGCCGTGCTGTCCGCAACACGCTGAAAAACCGTATCGCTATGAGGGACCAGCCATGATTCAAGTGGGCGACGCGCTGCCCGACGCGCAGTTGTTCGAGTTCATCGACGACGCGCGCGACGGGTGCACGCTGGGGCCGAACGCCTGCAGCGTGCGCGACCAGGTTGCGGGAAAGCGGGTGGTGATCTTCGGATTGCCGGGCGCTTTCACACCGACCTGCTCGGCGCAGCATGTGCCGGGCTACGTCGAACACGCCGAGCAATTGCGCGCGGCGGGTATCGACGAGATCTGGTGCGTGTCCGTCAACGACGCATTCGTGATGGGCGCATGGGGACGTGATCTGCACACCGCGGGCAAGGTGCGCATGATGGCGGACGGCAGCGCGGCTTTCACTCATGCGCTGGGGCTGACGCAGGATTTGTCCGCGCGTGGCATGGGGATTCGTTCCCTGCGCTACGCGATGGTGATTGACGGCGGTGTGGTCAAGACGCTGGCCGTCGAGGCGCCGGGCAAATTCGAAGTGAGCGATGCGGCGAGTGTTCTCGCGACGTTGACGTCCTGATCGTGCGGTGCGCCGTTGCCTGCCGGCAACGCTGCTCACCGGCCTCAGGGCAGTTGTAACACGGGCTGATGACCGGAAACGCCTCCGTTCCGGGCATCGGCCCGTCCCGTATCGGCGCGGGTAAACTGTCGAAACAGATTGATACGCAGTTTCAAACAGCGTTGAATAGGGAATTACGCTATAATCCCGTCTATCAAATTTAACTCCTGATTGATGTTTTCAATCACGACGAAGAACACCATGTTGAAGCAGCGCACCATCAAATCCATCGTCAAGACCGTGGGTATCGGTGTCCACTCGGGCCACAAGATCGAGTTGACGCTCCGACCCGCCGCACCGGGCACGGGCATCGTCTTTTCACGTGTCGACCTGCCCACGCCGGTCGACATTCCCGCGTCGGCGATGTCGATCGGCGACACGCGGCTCGCGTCGGTGCTGCAGAAGGATGGCGTGCGCGTGTCGACCGTCGAGCACTTGATGTCCGCGTGTGCTGGCCTCGGCATCGACAACCTGTACGTCGACGTGACGGCCGAGGAAATCCCGATCATGGACGGCAGCGCGGCTACGTTCGTGTTCCTGATCCAGTCCGCCGGCATCGAGGAGCAGAACGCGCCGAAGCGCTTCATCAAGGTGAAGAAGCCGGTCGAAATCCGTGACGGCGACAAGTTCGCGCGTCTCGATCCGTATTTCGGCTTCAAGCTGAAGTTCTCGATCGATTTCCGTCACCCGGCCGTCGACAAGACGGGCCAGGAGCTCGAAGTCGATTTCGCGACCACGTCGTACGTGCGCGAGATCGCGCGTGCGCGCACGTTCGGTTTCGCGCACGAAGCCGAGATGCTGCGTGAGATCGGCCTGGCGCGCGGCGGCAGCATGGACAACGCGATCGTGCTCGACGAGTACCGCATCCTGAACAACGACGGGCTGCGCTACGACGACGAATTCGTGAAGCACAAGATGCTCGACGCGATCGGCGACCTGTACGTGATCGGTCATCCGCTGCTGGCGTCGTACACCGCGTACAAGTCGGGTCACGGCCTGAACAACGCGTTGCTGCGCGAGCTGCTCGCGCACGAAGACGCGTACGAGATCGTGACGTTCGAGGATCCGCAGGCTGCGCCGAAGGGCTTCGCGTTCGACGCGCAGACGGCCTTCGCGTAACCGGTGTTCAGCGCAAGCGATAAAAAAAGCGACCTTCGGGTCGCTTTTTTGTTGGCTGGCCGCTGCCGGAGAGCGGTGCCTTCAACGCGGCTTCGCGCCGTGCCGGGCGGCCATGCGCGCAAGCGCGTCCTGCAGTGGCGACGGTTCGAGGTGAGCGGCGAGATCGCGCAACGCGGCGGCGCCGACCGAGGTCATCCGCGCCTGCTTCACGTGAGGCGGTTCCGGCGCGTCCTTCGGCCGCACGCGTACGCGCAGTGTCGCGACGGCCCAGCCGCGCTTCTGGAGATCGCCGAGGAGCCGCGGCTCGACTTGCCGCAACCGGGCAGCCAGCGCATTGTGCGCGGCAAAGAGGGTCAGGGTGCCGTCCTTGATGAAGCCCGGTTCGACATGATTCGCGAGGTATTCGGGCAGGAGCGCGGCGAGGTCGCGCTGCAGCGATGCGATCTGCTCGACGCCGGCGCGCAGCGCCGTGAACGCGTCGGTGCGGCCGAGCACTTCCGACACGGGTTGCGGACGATAGGCGGCGAGCGGGCCGAAACGCTTGGAAAATCGGTTCATCGAGGCATTCTTCGGGCGCGCACGCGCGCGGAGGTTGCCGTCGATTGTACCCGCGCCGGCCCGTACCCGGGCGGCTTTTGTCCCGCCAGCCCGGCCGTCGGCGTGCAGTACCCGTCCCGCCGAGACACGGGCGCACGCCTCCCCGCGTGCTAAAATTCGACGTTTGAGTCCACTAATTCGCTAAGCCGCCGAGGCTCGGGCGTCGGGGCGCGCAACACGCGCCGGGCGCCGGTGCTGCGACGCAGGATCCGATCCGATGACAACCGGTTTTCTCCAGAAAATTTTTGGCAGCCGCAACCAGCGGCTCGTCAAGCAATACCAAAAGACCGTCACGACGATCAATGCGCTCGAAACGCAGATCGAGAAGCTGACGGACGACCAGTTGCGCGGCAAGACGGACGAATTCCGTCAGCGGGTCGCGGCCGGCGAGTCGCTCGACAAGCTGTTGCCCGAAGCGTTCGCGGTCTGTCGCGAGGCCAGCCGTCGCGTGCTGAAGATGCGGCACTTCGACGTGCAGATGATCGGCGGCATGGTGCTCCACTACGGCAAGATCGCGGAAATGCGCACCGGCGAAGGCAAGACGCTCGTCGCGACGCTGCCCGTGTACCTGAATGCGCTGGCCGGCCGCGGCGTGCACGTCGTGACCGTCAACGACTACCTCGCGCAGCGCGACGCCGAATGGATGGCGCGCCTCTACAACTTCCTCGGTCTGTCGGTCGGCATCAACCTGTCCGGCATGGAGCACGACCAGAAGCAGCAGGCGTATGCCGCGGACATCACGTACGGCACGAACAACGAGTTCGGCTTCGACTACCTGCGCGACAACATGGTCTACGAGACCGACGCGCGCGTGCAGCGGGCCCTGAACTATGCAGTCGTCGACGAAGTGGACTCGATCCTGATCGACGAGGCGCGTACGCCGCTGATCATTTCGGGTCAGGCCGAGGATCACACCGAGCTGTACGTGCGGATGAACGCACTGCCGCCGCTGCTCGAGCGCCAGATCGGCGAAGAGAAGGCCGACGGCACGGGCGTCGAGAAGCCGGGCGACTACACGCTCGACGAAAAGGCGCGCCAGGTGTTCCTGACGGAATCGGGCCACGAGAAGGCCGAGCGCCTGCTCTCCGAATGGGGCCTGATCGGTGAGGGCGAGAGCCTGTACGCGCCGCAGAACATCACGCTGATGCACCACGTGTATGCGGCGCTGCGCGCACACACGCTGTTCCACAAGGATCAGCACTACGTCGTGCAGAACGGCGAAGTGGTCATCGTCGACGAATTCACGGGCCGCCTGATGGCCGGCCGCCGCTGGTCCGACGGCCTGCACCAGGCCGTCGAGGCGAAGGAGCACGTGAAGATCCAGAGCGAGAACCAGACGCTCGCCTCGATCACGTTCCAGAACTACTTCCGGATGTACGCGAAGCTGGCCGGCATGACCGGCACCGCGGACACCGAAGCATACGAATTCAACGAGATCTACGGTCTCGAGACGGTCGTGATCCCGACCAACCGTCCGCCGAAGCGGATCGACAAGCAGGACCAGATCTACAAGACGGCCAAGGAGCGCTACGACGCGGTGATCCGCGACATCCGCGACTGCTACGAGCGCGGCCAGCCGGTGCTGGTCGGCACGACGTCGATCGAGAACTCCGAACTGCTGTCGCACCTGCTGAAGCAGGCCGGGCTGCCGCACGAAGTGCTGAACGCGAAGCAGCACGAGCGTGAAGCGGCGATCGTCGCGGAAGCCGGCCGTCCGAACCGCGTGACGATCGCGACCAACATGGCCGGTCGCGGTACCGACATCGTGCTCGGCGGCAATGCCGAGAAGCAGGCTGCATTCATCGAGGCCGACGACGCGATCCCGGCCGACGAAAAGGCGCGCCGCATCCAGCAGCTGCACGACGAGTGGGAAACGCTGCACGAGCAGGTGAAGGCCGCGGGCGGCCTGCACATCATCGGCACCGAGCGCCACGAATCACGCCGGATCGACAACCAGCTGCGCGGCCGTGCGGGCCGTCAGGGCGATCCGGGCTCGTCGCGCTTCTACCTGTCGCTCGACGATCCGCTGCTGCGCATCTTCGCGGGCGACCGCGTGCGCTCGATCATGGATCGCCTGAAGATGCCGGAAGGCGAGGCGATCGAGGCCGGCATCGTCACGCGGTCGATCGAATCCGCGCAGCGCAAGGTCGAAGCGCGCAACTTCGACATCCGCAAGCAGCTGCTCGAATACGACGACGTGTCGAACGACCAGCGCAAGGTGATCTACCAGCAGCGCAACGAACTGCTCGAAGCGCACGACATCACCGAGACGATCACCGCGATGCGTCACGGCGTGGTCACCGAAGTCGTTCGCCAGTTCGTGCCGGAAGGCAGCATCGAGGAGCAGTGGGACGTGCCCGAGCTCGAGGAAGCGCTGCGCAACGACTGGCAGCTCGACCTCGCGATTCAGGAAATGGTGAACGAGTCGTCGTCGATCACGGCCGAGGAAATTCTCGACGCCGTGATGACGGCCGCCGACGAGCAGTACGAGAGCAAGGTCGCGATGGTCGGCCGCGAATCGTTCAGCGCGTTTGAACGCTCGGTGATGCTGCAAACGGTCGACCGCCTGTGGCGCGAACACCTCGCGGCGCTCGACCACCTGCGCCAGGGCATCCACCTGCGCGGCTATGCGCAGAAGAATCCGAAGCAGGAATACAAGCGCGAAGCGTTCGAACTGTTCGCCGCGATGCTCGAGGCGATCAAGCAGGAAGTCACGCGCGTCGTGATGAACGTGCAGATCCAGTCGCCGGAACAGCTCGAGGAAGCCGCCGAGCAGATCGAGGAGCGCGCCGGTCATCTCGAGAATGTCGAGTACCAGCACGCCGACTACGCGGAAGCCGGTGCGCCGGTGGCGAACGTCGCGGCTGCCGCTGCGGCCACGGCAACGGCCGACATGGTCGGCAGCGCGATGACGCACAGCGGCCCCGGCGGCGAAATGCCGAAGGTCGGCCGCAACGACCCGTGCCCGTGCGGCAGCGGCAAGAAGTACAAGCAATGTCACGGGAAGCTGTCATGATCGACGGCGGCGCGCGTCACGCGTGCCGCTTCGTTCCAGCTTCGAGTCACTGATGCGAGTTGCGGCGGCCCGCGCGTGCGGCCGCCGGTTCTTCCAATCGATGCCGGCGCATGCCGGCATTTTCCATCCGGCAGGTGTGCCCCATGGCTGTCAATTTTCCGTCGATCGATCCCGCCCAACTGCATCCCGTCGCCGGCGTCACGCTCGGCTGGGCGGAAGCGAATATCCGCAAGCCGAATCGCAAGGACGTGCTGGTCATCTCCGTCGACGAAAGCGCGACGGTCGCGGGCGTGTTCACCGAAAACCGTTTCTGCGCCGCGCCGGTCACCGTTTGCCGCGAGCATCTGGCGAAGGTGCGCGCGGGCGGCGCGGGCATTCGCGCGCTCGTCGTGAATACGGGCAATGCGAACGCCGGCACCGGCGAGCCGGGCCTCGTGAACGCCCGTGAAACCTGCACGGAACTCGCTCGCCTCGCGGGCATCGAGCCGGCGCAGGTGCTGCCGTTCTCGACCGGCGTGATCCTCGAGCCGCTGCCGATCGATCGCCTGAAGGCCGGCCTGCCGGCCGCGCTCGCGAACCGCAAGGCCGCGAACTGGTTCGACGCCGCGCAGGCGATCATGACGACCGACACGCTGCCGAAGGCCACGTCGCGCCAGGTGGCGATCGACGGCCATACGGTCACGCTGACGGGCATCAGCAAGGGCGCGGGCATGATCAAGCCGAACATGGCGACGATGCTCGGCTTCCTCGCATTCGACGCGAACGTCGCTCAGCCGGTGCTCGACACGCTCGTGAAGGAAGTCGCCGATCGCTCGTTCAACTGCATCACGATCGACGGCGATACGTCGACGAACGACTCGTTCATCCTGATCGCATCGGGCAAGAGCACGCTGCCGGCCATCACGTCGACCGATTCGCCGGCCTATGCGGCGCTGCGCGATGCGGTGACGGAAGTCGCGCAGGTGCTGTCGCAACTGATCGTGCGCAATGGCGAAGGCGCGACGAAATTCATGACGGTGCAGGTCGAAGGCGGCAAGAACGTCGCCGAATGCCGCCAGATCGCCTATGCGATCGGCCATTCGCCGCTCGTGAAGACGGCCTTCTACGCATCCGACCCCAACCTTGGCCGGATTCTCGCGGCGATCGGCTACGCGGGCGTCACGGATCTCGACGTCGGCAAGATCGACCTCTATCTCGACGACGTGCTCGTCGCGAAGGCAGGCGGCCGCAACCCGGCCTACCAGGAAGAGGACGGCCAGCGCGTGATGAAGCAGAGCGAAATCACGATCCGCGTGCTGCTCGGCCGCGGCGACGCGCAGGCCACCATCTGGACGTGCGACCTGTCGCACGATTACGTGAGCATCAACGCGGATTACCGCTCCTGATCGGGACCGTTCGAACGACATGGACAAGCTTGAACAGTTTCTGACGCGCGCCGAAGCGCTGCTCGCCCGTCTCGAGGGGGTGCTGCCGCCCGCGCCGGCGGCCGTCGACTGGAACGCCGCCCACGCATTCCGCTGGCGCAAGCGCCAGGGGCGCGGTTACCTGCAGCCGGTGCCGGCCGTGTCGTCGATCACGCTCGGCGACCTGCACAACATCGATCGCCAGAAAGGGTTGATCGAGCAGAACACGCGGCAGTTCGTGCAGCAGAAGCCAGCCAACAACGTGCTGCTGACCGGCGCACGCGGTACCGGCAAGTCGTCGCTGATCAAGGCGTGCCTGAACGCGTATGCGCAGGACGGGCTGCGCCTGATCGAAGTCGACAAGGACGACCTGCACGATCTCGGCGACATTGTCGACCTGATCTCGCAGCGTCCCGAGCGGTTCATCGTGTTCTGCGACGACCTGTCGTTCGAGGAAGGCGAGTCGGGCTACAAGGCGCTGAAGGTTGCGCTCGACGGCTCGATCGCCGCGCAGTCGGACAACGTGCTGATCTATGCGACGTCGAACCGCCGCCATCTGCTGCCCGAGTACATGAGCGACAACGAGTCGTACAAGCATCTCCCGGATGGCGAGATTCACCCCGGCGAAGTCGTCGAGGAAAAGATCTCGCTGTCGGAGCGCTTCGGCCTGTGGGTCAGCTTCTATCCGTTCAAGCAGGACGATTATCTCGGCATCGTCGCGCACTGGCTGCGCCACTTCGGCTGCCCGGACGCGGAGATCGAGTCCGCGCGTGGTGATGCGCTCGTGTGGGCGCTCGAACGCGGTTCGCGGTCGGGGCGCGTCGCATGGCAGTTCGCGCGTGACTGGTCGGGCCGCAAGGAGCAGGCATGAGCGCGGATCTCGCACAAGGCGCCGTGCGCGCACCGGATGGCCGCAAGGTGACGGAAGTCGCGGTCGGCGTGATGGTCCAGCCGGACGGTAGCTACCTGCTCGCGCAGCGCCTGCAGGGCAAGCCGTATGAAGGTTACTGGGAGTTTCCGGGCGGCAAGCTCGAGGCCGGCGAAAGCGTCGAGGACGCGCTCGCGCGCGAACTCCACGAGGAGCTCGGCATCGAGGTCACGGCCAGCCATCGCTGGCACACGCTCGAGCACGATTATCCGCATGCGTACGTGCGGCTTTATTTCTGCAAGGTGACGGGCTGGACGGGCGAGCCGCACAGCAAGGAAGGGCAGGCGTTCGTGTGGCAGCAACTGCCGGTCGCCGTTGCGCCGCTGTTGCCGGCGGCGCTGCCGGTGCTCGAACTGCTCGAGAAGGAAGCGGCGTCGAACTGACGCCGTGACGGCCTGCAGAAAAGGCGGGCCATATCGCAGGCGGGCTGTGCCGCCCGCCGCTCAGCTGTCGCGACGGCCGTCCGTGCCGTCTTCTTCCGACGAGGGGCCCTCGTCGGAAGCGCCGCCGATCCGGTACTTTTCCGCGGCCCATGCGCCGAGGTCGAGCTGCTTGCAGCGGGCCGAACAGAACGGGCGGAACTGATTTTCAGGTGTCCAGCGCACTTCGGCGCCGCACGATGGGCATTTCACAACGGTAGTCATACGAAAGCGATCCGGCACGCGGCCGTTACAGATTGCACAGTGTCAGATGGAACGGCACGTCGATGTCCACCGCGCGCGGCCGCACATCGCCGTCCTGCATGGTGAACCGTACCCACAGCATGTATTTGTTGGCGCTCGCTTCGGGAATGACGCGCAGCTCCGGCGGCACGCGTACCTGCATCAGCTGGTAGGTGCGGCCCGACAGCATTTGCTGATAGCTGCCCTGCATCGCCATCACCTTCGACGCCTGGCCCGATTCGCGCGCGAGCCGCAGCACGATCGACGCGGCGTCGCGCAGCGGCAGCATCGGCAGGATCCACTTCGCGATGTCCTGGCGCCGCTGTTCGGCGGGCCATTGCTGCCACGCATAGTACGACGGCAGGTCGAACTTGCACGTGCCGCCGGGAATCACCGCACGGCTGCGGATGCTGGCGAGCCATTCGTTGTCGACGAGGTGCTGGCCGGTCTTGCCCTGCATCTGCGCGAGATTGGCCAGCGTCTGCTCGATTTCGCCGAGCACGGCCTCGAGCGCGTTCTGCTCGATGCCCGGATTGCCGCGAAAGGGGGCGAGCGTCTGGCGTTGACGTTCGAGCTCCTTCATCAGATCCGATTTCAGGTCCGCGCGGCCCGTTACCTCGGCGATTTCGAACAGCGTCGTCAGCGCGACGTGGTGTTCACGCGGGTCCTCCTGAGCCAAAAAGAACGCGAAGCGCTCGAAGAGATCTTCGAGGCGCAACAGCGTGCGAATTCGCTCGTTGAACGGATACTCGTAAAGAATCAAGCGCGCTCGCCTCTTGGGTAGGGATTGAAACAATGCAGGACATTCTAATGCTCACTCTCTACCCTAGCAACGCGCCAATTTCGTACACCATCACGATCGCGCGCGATGCTCAGTGCGCGGCGGCCGCGAACGCCACATAGCGTTGGTGCAGTGCATCGACCTGGGCGGCGAGTGCATCGGGCGTAACCGCGTCGTTGACGATCACGTCGTCGGCCGCCGCGAGACGGGCTTCGCGCGTTGCCTGTCGCGCGATGATCGCTTCGACCTGCTCGCGCGTGAAGCCGTTGCGCCGCATCACGCGCGCGATCTGCGTTTCGACCGGGCAATCGACGACGAGCACGCGATCGCTGCGTGTCTTCCAGTTGCCTGACTCGACGAGCAGCGGCACGACGAACATCACGTACGGGCCCTGCGCTTCGCGTGCTTCGCGATCGGTCTCCGCGCGGATCAGCGGATGCGTGATCGCTTCGAGGCGCCGGCGCGCATCGTCGTCGCTGAAGATCAGCGTGCGCATCTTCGCGCGATCGAGCGAGCCGTCGGCGGCAACGAAACCGTGGCCGAACGCCTGTTCGATCGCGGGCATCGCAAGGCCGCCGGGAGCGGTGATGCGGTGGGCGATCAGATCGGTATCGACGAGCGACGCGCCGCGAGCGCCGAACAGGTCGGCGACGGTCGTCTTGCCGCTGCCGATGCCGCCCGTGAGTCCTACTGCGAACATGTCAGCCTCCGAGCGCGAAATAGAAAGGCGTGCCGAAAAACAGCGTCGCGACGCCGCCGGCCGCGAGGAACGGGCCGAACGGAATCGGCTCCTCGAAGCGCATGCGGCCGCGCCAGGTCGCGACGAGCCCGACGATCGCGCCCGTCACCGCGGCGAACAGCACGACTTGCGGCAGCGCGGCCCAGCCCATCCACGCGCCGAGTGCGGCAAGCAGTTTCAGGTCGCCGAAGCCGATGCCCTCGATACCGCGCAACCATTTGAACAGCCAGTAGATCGACCACAGGAACAGGTAGCCGGCCATCGCACCGATCACGGCCGAGCGCAGCGACGTGAACGTGCCGCCGAGATTCAGCACGAGCCCTGCCCAGAGCAGCGGCAGCGTCATCGAATCGGGCAGGTAGCCGGTGCGGATGTCGATCGCGCTCATCGCGAGCAGTGCGGCGCACAGTGCGAACGCAGCGAGCGCGGCGACCGTCGGGCCGAACGCGGCGAGCGAGCCGGCGGCGAGCAGTGCGCACGCGAGCTCGACGAGCGGATAACGGATGCCGATCGCGTGGCCGCAGCGGCGGCAGCGCCCGCGCAGCATCAGATAGCTGACGAGGGGGATGTTCTCCCATGCGCGCAACACGTGGCCGCAATGCGAGCAGGCACTGCGCGGGCGCCACAGGTCGTAGCGCGGCGGATAACCGTCGTCGGGCGCGGCGCTGGCGTTGCCGGTCGCCTCATCGATCTCGGCCTGCCACGCGCGCTGCATCATCACGGGCAGCCGGTGCACGACCACGTTCAGGAAGCTGCCGATGCAAAGGCCGATGACGACCGCGAACGCGTACTGCAGCGCGGGCGGCAGCATCGCCAGCGCGAGCAGCGTGCGCTCGGGCGAATCGGGAACGGCGGACAGGGGCACGGGCGTCATGAGGCTCACGGTTCGGACTTAAAAGGCGACAGAATCGGTTGCGATGCTACACCACGTTGCCGAGCTGAAGGATGGGCAGATACATCGCGATCACGAGGCCGCCGACGAGCGCGCCCAGGACGATCACGATCAGCGGTTCGCCAAGCGCGGCGAGCGCATCGAGACGCGCGTCGAGCTGGCGTTCGCACAGCGCGGCGATGTCGGCGAGCATCGTGTCGAGCGTGCCGGTTTCCTCGGCGACGGCGATCGGCTGGACGACGTCGTCCGGAAAGCAGCCGGCCGACTGCATCGCATCGGCGAGACGTGCACCGCGCAACACGCGTGCCGCGATGTGAGCGGTGGCGTGCGCGAACACGGGATGGCCGGCCGTGCGCTCGAGCGTGGCGAAGGTGTCGGCGAGCGGCACACCGGCGCCGAGCAGCGTCGCGAGCGAACGGCACCAGCGCGCGGCCGCGTACCGCTCGAGCGCGCTGCCTGCGAGCGGAGCGCGCAGCAGGTGCCGCGCGACTGCATGGCGCAACGGCGCCGACCGGCGAAGCACGTGATGCGCGGCGAGCGCCGCTGCCGCAACGCCGGCCACGAGCATGCCGCCCCACGCCGACAACGCGGAGGAGAGCGCGAGCAGTGCTCGGGTCGGCGCGGGCAGGGCCGCGCCGAAACCGTCGAAGATCTGCCGGAACGTCGGCACGACCCATACCATCAACGCGGCCGAGATTGCGAGCGCGAACAGGATGACGGCAGCCGGATACGCGAGGGCGGTCCGCAGCTTGCGCCATTGCGCGTCGGCGCGCTCGCGGTGTTCCGCGACGCGTGTCAGCACGATGCCGAGCGATCCGGACGCTTCGCCGACTTCGATCAATTGGCGATAGAGCGTGCCGAACTGCGACGGATAGCGTGCGAGCGCATCGGCGAAGCGCCGGCCGCCGACGATCTCGCGGGCGAGGCCCGCCGCGATGCGCGGCAGGCCGTCGCGCGATCGTGTACGCGCGAGCATCTCGAGCGACGGTGCGAGCGGCAGCCCGGCCTGCAACAGGCTCGCGAGCTGGCGCGTGAAACGCGTGACCTCGCGGGCACCGGCTGTCGGCGGCCGGGCCGGCCCGCGGACGTCGAGCGACAGCACCGCGATGCCGTCGCGCGCGAGCGTGGCGCGCGCGGCTGCGGCGTCGAAGGCAACGACGGTTCCGTGGCGCAGCGTGCCGTTGCGACGGCGGCCGCGCCAGGCGAAGCGGGTTTCGCGCGGCGGCGTGCGCATGTTCATACCGCGGGGGTGGCGGCGACGGCCTCCGCGATGCTCGTCGTGCCGTCCCGTACGCGGGCGAATGCCGCGTCGCGCAGGTTGCGCACGCCTTCGGCCGCCGCGCATTGCGCGAGCTCGCCGACGCTTGCCCGCGCGACGATGCGTTCGGCCAATTCAGGCGAGACCGGCATCGTCTGATGCAGCCCGATCCGGCCGCGATAGCCGATCCCGTGACAGGCGGCGCAGCCGCGCGCGACGAACGGCCGCCATCCGTCTGCCAGCGCCGCCGGGTCGCAGCCGGCTTCCCGCAGCACGTGCGCCGGTGCATCCGACGGGACACGGCATGCGACGCACAGGCGCCGGACGAGGCGCTGCGCGGTGACGAGCTGCAGCGCGGCGGCGAGGTTGTACGGCGCGACGCCGATATCGAGCATGCGCGCGATCGCGGCCGGCGCGTCGTTCGTATGCAGCGTCGACAGCACGAGATGGCCGGTCTGCGCGGCCTTGATCGCGACGTCGGCCGTTTCCGCGTCGCGGATCTCGCCGACCATGATGATGTCCGGATCCTGCCGCAACAGCGCGCGCAGCGCCGTCGCGAACGTGAGCCCGGCCTTGTCGGCGACGCCGACCTGGTTGATCCCGTCGAGCTGGATTTCGGCGGGATCCTCGACCGTGCAGACGTTGTGCGCGTCGCGATCGAGCATCTGCAGTGCGCAGTACAGCGACAGCGTCTTGCCGCTGCCGGTCGGGCCCGTGACGAGCACGAGGCCGTGCGGTGCGCGTATCGCCGCCTCCATCGCGGCGGCCTGCTGCGTGTCGAAGCCGAGACGCGTGAGCGTGAGATCGGGTGGCAGTGTTTCGAGGCGCCGCAGCACGAGCTTTTCGCCGAACAGCGTCGGCAGCGAACTGACGCGGTAGTCGCCGCGCGTACCGCCGTCGATCGCGATGCGCAGCCTGCCGTCCTGCGGGAGCCGTCGCTCGGCGATGTCCATGCGCGCGAGCACCTTGATCCGCGTGACGAGCGCGTCGCGCAGGTGGACGGGCGGCTGCGCATGGTTGTGCAGCATGCCGTCGATGCGCAGGCGGATGCGCCAGCCGGTTTCGAACGGTTCGACGTGGATGTCGGATGCATCGCGCACGCGTGCCGCGTGCAGCGTGTCCGTCAGCAGCCGCACGGCCGGCGCATCGTCGAGCTGGGCCGCATCGAGTGCGTGAGGCGCGGCGACAGGCGGCGCGTCGGCGCGGGCGGGCGACGGCTGCGCGCGCAGCGGTGCCCCGGGAGGAGGGATGGGCATGTGAGCCGGCACGCTGGCCGCCTGTTGACGTGACCTGCAGATGGTCGCGCGTCGCGGGCGGCGCCGGCAGTCAGCCGTTCGGCTAGCGGCCGGTGGCGCGTGCGGTGCGCGAGCCGCGCGGCTTGAAGAGCTTGACGGTGCGCACGGCCTGATCGTCGCTGCGCATCACCTCGAGCATCACGTCGCCGATTTTCAGGCACACGTCGTCTTCCGGAATTTCCTCGAGGATTTCGAGCACCAGTCCGTTCAGCGTCTTCGGCCCGTCGGTCGGCAGCTTCAGGTGCAGCCAGCGGTTCAGTTCGCGCAGCGGCATGCTGGCCGAGACGATGCATTCTCCGTTCTCGTCCCAGCCGCCCGCGCGTTCGCTGCGCGGCATCGACGTCGTGAATTCGCCGATCAGTTCCTCGATGATGTCCTCGGGCGTGACGAGCCCTTCGAGCTCGCCGTACTCGTTGACGACGAGCGCGGTCCGCTGCCGCGTTTCCTGGAAAAACTGGAGCTGCTGGACCACCGGCGTGCCCGACGGCACGTAGTACGGCTCGGAGAGCAGCGTGCGCAGCGTCTCGCGGTCGAACTCCTGGTTGTGCAGCGCGGTGAGCGTCTTGCGTACGTGCAGCACGCCGAGCACCCTGTCGATGTCGCCTTCGTAGACGACGAGCCGGTTGTGATAGCAGGTCTCGAGCTGGTGCAGGACGTCGTCGAGCGGCGCGTAGAAGTTGAGCGACTCGATCTGGCGGCGCGGCACCATCACGTCGTCGACCGTGATGTTCTCGAGGTCGAACAGGTTGAGCAGGATGCTGCGGTGCTTGGTCGGCATGAAACTGCTCGACTCGAGCACGATGGCCCTGAGCTCGTCGGCCGACATCCGCTGGTCGCGGCCCTTCTTCGTGTTGATGCGCAGCACCCACAGCACGCCGTTCGCGAGCGCGTTGACGAACCAGACGACCGGCTTGAACACGCGCATCAGCGGCGCGATCACGAGGCTCGCGGGCAGTGCGATGCGTTCGGGGAAGGTCGCGCCGACGATCTTCGGCGCGATTTCCGCGAACACGATGATCAGGAACGCGACGATGCCGGTCGCGATCGACAGCGCGAGGTTGTTGCGGCCGAACGTATGCAGCGCGAGCGACGTCGTCAGGACCGGGATGATCGTGTTGAACAGGTTGTTGCCGATCAGGATCACGCTGAGCAGCAGGTCAGTGCGCGTGAGCAGGCCTTGCGTGGTCTTCGCGCCGAGCGCGCCCTGGCCGGCGAGATGCTTCAGCCGATGGCGGTTGAGCGCCATCATCGCGGTCTCGGAAATCGAAAAGAAGCTGGAACAGAGGAGAAGCAGGAAGACGGCGCCGATTTGCGCCCATAAGGGAATTTGGTCCACGCGTCGGAATGGGCAGTGAAGGACAGGGATGGAGGGAATATAGCAGAGGCCGGCGACCGCGATGTGTCGTGCGCGACACGAGGGGCCTGCGGCGGCCGGGCAAAAAAAAACCGTGCACATGGTGCACGGTTTTTTACAAATCTGGTCGGGGTGAGAGGATTCGAACCTCCGGCCTCTACGTCCCGAACGTAGCGCTCTACCAGGCTAAGCTACACCCCGATTTGGACTCTTCCGATTTCACAGTCTTCTTCAAGACCGCTGCGTCGTCGAGCAAGAACATAACTATAACGACGTTTCTTCAGAAAGGGAAGACCTTGGAGAAGAAAATTTTCGAGACAGGTGATTTCCCCGTGTCGAACGTGCGTCGTCGCAACCGTGGCGGCGACGCGCGCGATTGACTTACGACTGTCGCGACGTCGAATACGAGCACAGCGCGAGCAGGCTCTCCTTGTAGATCGAATCGGGGAACGCCGCGATCGCTGCGGCTGCGGCCTGCGCTTCCTGGCGTGCGCACTCGAGCGTGTGATCGAGCGCACCCGAGCGCGTGATCGCTTCGAAGATCGTGTCGAAGCGATCGGTGCCGCCCTGTTCGATCGCCTCGCGCGCCAGCGCCGACTGCTCGGGCGTGCCGCGTTCGATCAGATAGATGAGCGGCAGCGTCGGCTTGCCTTCGCGCAGGTCGTCGCCGGCGTTCTTGCCCATGGCCTCGACGGTGCCCGCGTAGTCGAGCCAGTCGTCCATGATCTGGAATGCGGTACCGATCCGGCGCCCGTACTCGGCGGCGGCGGCTTCGGTCGGCGCATCGGCGCCCGCGAGTACCGCGCCCAGGCGGGCCGACGCCTCGAACAGCTTGGCCGTCTTGTAGCGGATCACCTGCATGTAGCGCGTTTCGTCGACGTCGGCGTCGTGCATGTTGAGCAGCTGCAGCACCTCGCCTTCGGAGATGATCGTCGTTGCTTCGGACAGGATCTCCATCACGCGCATCTTGCCGACGCCGACCATCATCTCGAACGAACGCGAGTAGAGGTAATCGCCTACCAGCACGCTCGCCGCGTTGCCGAACAGCGCATTGGCGGTCTGCCGGCCGCGGCGCAACTCGGATTCGTCGACGACGTCGTCATGCAGCAGCGTGGCCGTGTGGATGAACTCGACGACGGCGGCCAGCACGTGCCGCTGGTGCGACGTTTCGCCGAGCGCGCCGGCGACGAGCAGCAGCAACGCCGGACGCAGCCGCTTGCCGCCCGCGCCGATGATGTACTCGGCGATCTGGTTGATCAGCAGCACGTCGGACGCGAGGCTTTGCCGGATAACGCGATTCACCTGCTCCATGTCGCTGGTGATCGGGGCGAGCAGGTGGGCGGCGCTGAGGGTGGGGGAGGCGGTGGACGACGACATGATGATGGAATTGGGTGATGCGGCGGATTATAAGTCGAATCCGCGAAATCCCGGTCTGTCAGACGTGCTGCAGCCGTGATTTTGGCCGTTCGGCCAGGGCTTGCGCGCGGCAATCGTCGATCGGTTTTGACTTCGGTGCTAAGCCCATGTATAATCACGTGTTTTCCGCGCGTGGTGTGCGGAAAAATTGGATCCAGAGTGAGGTTCTCAATGTACGCGGTCATAAAAACCGGCGGCAAGCAGTACAAGGTTGCCGTTGGCGAAAAACTCAAAGTAGAACAGATACCGGCTGACATTGACGCTGAAATCACGCTCGACCAGGTTCTCGCAGTGGGCGAAGGCGAATCGATTAAGTTCGGTACGCCGCTGGTCAGTGGGGCTTCCGTCAAGGCCACCGTTGTGTCGCACGGTCGTCATGCCAAGGTCACCATCTTCAAGATGCGTCGCCGGAAGCACTACCAAAAGCACGGCGGCCACCGCCAGAACTACACTGAGCTGCGCATCGACGCGATCAACGCGTAAGCGCCTCGGTAAAGGAGCAATCAGATGGCACACAAAAAGGCAGGCGGCTCTTCCCGGAACGGCCGCGACTCCGAGTCGAAGCGTCTCGGCGTGAAAGTGTACGGCGGCCAGGCAATCAATGCCGGCGGCATCATCGTGCGTCAGCGCGGTACGCGCATGCACGCAGGCGAGAACGTCGGCATGGGCAAGGATCACACCCTGTTCGCGCTGGTTGACGGTCACGTCAAGTTCGCGACGAAGGGCGCGGACAAGAAGCATCTGGTCATCGTTGTCCCGGCGGCTGCCTAAGTCAGGCACCTACGGGCTTCGTAGCCGAAAGGCCCCGCAGTCTTCGCGGGGCCTTTTTTTATTTGGTCGCCGGGCGCAGGTGCGTGCCGGCGGCCCTCGCGCAACCGGCGTACGATCGGCCGAATGGCAGATTGTTCAAGCGTGCCGGCGCGCGGCACAATAGCGGAAATACTGGGCGGAGTGACGAATGAAGTTCATTGACGAAGCACGAATCGAAGTCATCGCCGGCGACGGAGGCGATGGCAGCGCGTCGATGCGCCGCGAGAAATTCGTCCCGTTCGGCGGGCCGGACGGCGGCGACGGCGGCCGGGGCGGTAGCGTCTACGCGATCGCCGACCGTAACATCAACACGCTGATCGACTACCGATACGCGAAGAAGCACCTCGCGCGCAACGGCGAAAACGGCCGCGGCTCGGATTGCTACGGCAAGGGCGGCGATGACGTCACGCTGCGCATGCCGGTCGGCACGATCATCAACGACATGGATACCGGCGAGCTGATTGCCGACCTGACCGAGCACGACCAGCAGGTGATGCTTGCCCAGGGCGGCTCCGGCGGCCTCGGCAACCTGCATTTCAAGTCGAGCACGAACCGTGCGCCGCGCCAGAAGACGGACGGAAAGCCGGGCGAGCGGCGCATGCTGAGGCTCGAGCTGAAGGTGCTCGCCGACGTTGGCCTGCTCGGCATGCCGAACGCAGGCAAGTCGACGTTCATCTCGTCGGTGTCGAACGCGCGGCCGAAGATCGCCGACTACCCGTTCACGACGCTTGCGCCGAATCTCGGCGTGGTGCGCGTCGGCCCGAGCAAGAGCTTCGTGATCGCCGACATCCCGGGGCTGATCGAGGGTGCGGCGGAAGGCGCGGGCCTCGGGCATCAGTTCCTGCGCCACCTGCAGCGCACCGGCGTGCTGCTGCATCTAGTCGATCTTGCACCGTTCGACGAAAGCGTCGATCCGGTCGCGGAAGCGACTGCGATCGTCGGCGAGCTGCGCAAGTACGACGAAGCGCTGTACGAAAAGCCGCGCTGGCTCGTGCTCAACAAGCTGGACATGGTGCCGGAAGACGAGCGCGAGGCGCGCGTCGCCGATTTCCTCGACCGTTTCGGCTGGAGCGGCCCCGTGTTCGAGATTTCGGCATTGACGGGCCAGGGCTGCGAAGCGCTGTGCTACGCGATCTACGATTACCTGTCGGAACATTCGGACGCGCACCGTGCGGCAGAGGCGGAAGATCTTGCGGCGGACGTGCGTTTCCGCGATGCGCCGCCGGCAGACGGCGGTGCAGTGCCGGGCGACGACGCCTGAGCGGTTCCGGAACGCGCCGGGCGTGCCGCCCGGCGTCGGCGTTCAATCGCGCCCGACCGGGCAGGCATCAGATACAGGAGACAGTGCAGGATGCGTTCGATCATCGCGGATTCGAAGCGATTGGTGGTGAAGGTGGGTTCGAGCCTCGTGACCAACGACGGCAAGGGGCTCGATCATGCTGCGATCGGCCGCTGGGCAGCCCAGATCGCCGCGTTGCGCGCGCAGGGCAAGGAAGTCGTGCTCGTCAGTTCGGGTGCGATTGCCGAAGGGATGCAGCGGCTCGGCTGGAGCAAGCGGCCGCGGGAAATCGACGAGTTGCAGGCCGCCGCGGCAGTCGGCCAGATGGGGCTCGCGCAGGTCTATGAGAGCCGCTTCACCGAGCACGACATTCGCACCGCGCAGATCCTGCTCACGCATGCCGACCTGGCCGATCGCGAGCGCTACCTGAATGCACGCTCGACGCTGCTCACGCTGCTGCGGCTCGGCGTCGTGCCGATCATCAACGAGAACGACACGGTGGTCACCGACGAAATCAAGTTCGGCGACAACGACACGCTCGGCGCGCTCGTCGCGAACCTGATCGAAGGCGATGCGCTGATCATCCTGACCGACCAGACCGGGCTGTTCACGGCCGATCCGCGCAAGGACCCGAACGCGACGCTCGTCGCCGAGGCCAATGCGGGCGCGCCGGAGCTCGAGGCGATGGCCGGCGGCGCCGGCTCGAGCCTCGGTCGCGGCGGGATGCTGACGAAGATCCTCGCGGCGAAGCGTGCGGCACACAGCGGCGCCAACACCGTGATCGCGAGCGGCCGGGAGGCCGACGTGCTCGTGCGTCTGGCGGCCGGCGAGGCGATCGGCACGCAGCTGATCGCGCGTACCGCGCGGATGGCGGCGCGCAAGCAATGGATGGCCGACCATCTGCAGGTGCGCGGCCATGTCGTGATCGACGCCGGCGCGGTCGAAAAGCTGACGGCCGGCGGCAAGAGCCTGCTGCCGATCGGCGTGATCGACGTGCAGGGCGCGTTCGCGCGCGGCGAGGTGATCGCGTGTGTCGGCCCCGACGGGCGCGAAGTGGCGCGCGGGCTCACGAACTACAGCAGCGCGGAAACGAAGCTGATTCACCGCAAGCCGAGCGGCGAGATCGAGACGGTGCTCGGCTACATGCTGGAGCCCGAACTGATCCATCGCGACAACCTCGTGCTGGTGTGATCGCCGGCCACGGTTTCGGCAGTCCAGGCAGCCCAATGAAAAAGCCCGCGCGATGCGGGCTTTTTTCATGCGGCATGGCGACGCGGATGACCCGCGCCGCGCGCCGTCAGCGCAACTGCGTCATCGCGGTGCGGTGGAACCGGATGTTTTCCAGGATCTGCCGGGTCGAGCCTTGCGGCATCTTGTTCGAGCAGAAGTAGTCCTGATAGAGCGCGGAGTGGTAGGCGTTCAGCTCGCCGTTCTCGATGCGCCGCCAGTCGTTCTCGACGGTGCGATCCCAGCCGTTGTGGTCGGAGTTCAGGCCGGCGTACTGGCGCCATTCGTAGGTGTCGCAGCGGATGCCTTCGTAGTTCACGTTGCGCGCGCCGGCCGGGCTCGTGATGACGACTGCGTAGCGCACGACGCCATCGGTGCCGACGTCGAGCGACTTCGCATCGACGAAGAACTTGAGCGGCGTGTTCTGCGAGACGTTGAACGGCAGCAGGTCGCCCGTTTGCGGCAGCGGCGGCAGCGTGTCGACCGTGTTTTCCTTCCAGTTCCCCTGGCGGTCCAGCAGATAGACGAACTCGCTGTCATCCTTGTTGGACGGCGCTTTCGAATTCGCGCAGCCAGCCAGGGCAGCCATCGCGGCGATCGATGCGAGCGCGAGAGCAATCGCTTTCAATATGCATTCCTCGTAAAAAAAGGGCGCGACACCAAGGTCGCGCCCGGTCATGCAGTCCGACTCGTCATTTGCCGACGATCACGTGGGGCGGCATCTCGTCGAGCGTGCTCGCTTCCACTTCGATCTCCGAACAGACTACCGATGTGTCGACAATCGTCAGCGTCTGCTGGGCCTGTATGCCAATGACGCGCGGATAGCGCGACATTCGCGGCCCACGCGGCTTCTCGGCTCGCTGCGCCGGGCGGCGCAGGAAGCGCGACAGTTCCGTCAGCGCCAACTGATAGACATCCCGCTTGAACTCGATCACCGCATCGAGCGGTACCCAGTACTCGTTCCAGCGCCACGCATCGAACTCCGGGTGGTCGGTCGCGCGCAAGCAAATGTCGCAATCGCGTCCAACCATCCGCAGCAGGAACCAGATCTGCTTCTGGCCGCGGTAATGACCGCGTACTTCGCGTTTGATGAACTTGTCAGGCACCTCGTAACGCAACCAGTCGCGCGTGCGACCGATTATCTTGACGTGTTCCGGATGCAGGCCGGTTTCCTCGTGCAGTTCCCGGTACATCGCCTGCATGGGGGTCTCGCCATACTTGATCCCACCTTGAGGAAACTGCCAGGAATGCTCGCGGAGCCGCTTGCCCCAAAACACCTCGTTGCGCGCGTTCAAGAGGATGATGCCGACGTTCGGGCGAAAGCCTTCACGATCCAGCATACAACCACCTTCGAATCCTTTAAAATTGCTTTGATTATAAACAGATAACGGGCGCTGCGCACCGTGACGGAGCGAATCCGCACGGGGTACACCGGCTGAATTGTCCCTGATTAGTCTGCTACGTCATCTGCGCCATCGTCGTTCGTCGCGCGCAGCTTTTTCACCTTGAAACTTTTTCGGGCGCCCCGCCTGGGGGCGCCGTTTTTGGAACCGTCCGCATGAAAGCTTCCCGTTTCTTTATCGGCACCCTGAAAGAAGCTCCCGCCGACGCAGAGATCGTCAGCCACAAGCTGATGGTCCGCGCCGGCATGATCCGTCGCGTCGCCGGCGGCATCTATAACTACCTGCCGGTCGGCCTGCGTTCGATTCGCAAGGTCGAAGCGATCGTGCGCGAGGAAATGAACCGGGCGGGCGCCATCGAGCTGCTGATGCCGGCCGTGCAGCCGGCCGAGCTGTGGCAGGAATCGGGCCGCTGGGAACAGTACGGCCCCGAGCTGCTGCGCTTCAAGGACCGCAAGGACAACGACTTCGTGATCGGGCCGACGCACGAGGAAGTCATCACCGACATCGCGCGCAACCAGATCAAGAGCTACCGGCAGATGCCGGTGAACTTCTACCAGATCCAGACGAAGTTCCGCGACGAGATCCGTCCGCGCTTCGGCGTGATGCGCGGCCGCGAATTCATCATGAAGGACGCGTACTCGTTCGACAAGGACGCGGCCGGCCTGAACGAGTCGTATCGCAAGATGTACGACGCGTACGTGCGCATCTTCACGCGCCTCGGCCTCGAGTTTCGTGCGGTCGCGGCCGACAGCGGCTCGATCGGCGGCAACTTCTCGCACGAATTCCACGTGATCGCCGATACCGGCGAGGACGCGATCGCCTACTGCCCGACCTCCGAGTTCGCGGCGAACATCGAGGCGGCCGAAGCGCTGCCGCTGATCGCCGAACGCGCGGCGCCGGCCGAGGCGATGGCGAAGGTCGCGACGCCCGGCAAGGCGAAGTGCGAAGCCGTCGCCGAATTGCTGGCGATCCCGCTCGAGCGCACGATCAAGTCGATCGTGCTCGCGACCGACAACGAAGGCGCCGAGCCGACCATCTGGCTGGTGATGCTGCGTGGCGACCACGACCTGAACGAGATCAAGGTGTCGAAGCTGCCGGGCCTGAAGAACCACCGCTTCGCGACCGAGCAGGAAATCGTCGAGTGGTTCGGCACGCCGCCGGGCTATCTCGGCCCGGTCGGCACGAAGAAGCCCGTGAAGGTGATCGCGGACCGCACGGTCGCGAACATGAGCGATTTCGTCGTCGGCGCGAACGAGGTCGACTATCACATCGCCGGCGTGAACTGGGGCCGCGACCTGCCGGAACCGGACGTCGCCGACGTGCGCAACGTGAAGAAGGGCGACGCGTCGCCGGACGGCAAGGGCGTGATCGACATCTGCCGCGGCATCGAAGTCGGCCACGTGTTCCAGCTCGGCACCAAGTACTCGGAAGCGATGGGTGCGACGTTCCTCGACGAGTCGGGCAAGCCGCAGCCGATGCTGATGGGCTGCTACGGCGTCGGCGTGACGCGCATCCTCGGCGCGGCGATCGAACAGAACTTCGACGATCGCGGCATCATCTGGCCCGAGTCGATCGCGCCGTTCGAAGTCGTGCTGTGCCCGATGGGCTATGACCGCAGCGAGATGGTGCGCGAAACGGCCGACAAGCTGTACGCGGAACTCGTCGCGGCCGGCATCGACGTGATCCTCGACGATCGCGGCGAGCGCCCGGGCGTGATGTTTGCCGACTGGGAACTGATCGGCGTGCCGCACCGCCTCGTGATCGGCGAGCGCGGCCTGAAGGAAGGCAAGATCGAGTACCAGGGCCGCCGCGACGCCGAAGCGACGCTGCTGCCGGCCGACGAAGCTGCGGCGACGGTCGCGGAGAAGATCCGCGCCGCGCTCGCACGCTAAGCACGGCGACCGGGGGACACGATGGAATACACGTTCCTGTCGGCCACCGTGCTCCTGGTGCTGATCACCGATCCGCTCGGCAACATCCCGCTGTTCATTTCGGCGATGCGGGATGTGCCGCGCGAGCGGCGCGTGAAGCTGATCCTGCGTGAAGTGGGGATCGCGTTCGTGATCCTGCTGTTCTTCATGGTGGTCGGCGACCGCTTCCTGCGGATGATGAGCCTCACCGACCTGTCGCTGCGGCTCGGCGGCGGGATCGTACTGTTCCTGATCGCGCTGCGGATGATCTTCCCGCATCCGGACGGCGCGCTCGGCAGCGATCCGCGCGCGGGCGGCGAGCCGTTCATCGTGCCGCTGGCGATTCCGGCGCTGGCCGGGCCGTCCGCGCTGGCGACGGTGATGCTGCTGACGTCGCAGGCGCCCGGCAAGATGCTCGAGTGGGTCGGTGCGCTGACGGTCACGATGATCGTCTGCGCGATCACGCTGGTACTGGCCGAACGGATCCAGCAATGGCTCGGCGAGCGGACGGTCGCTGCGTTCGAGCGGCTGATGGGCCTCGTGCTCGTCGCGATCTCGGTCGAGATGCTGCTGGCCGGCATCCGCGCGTTCGTGCACCAGTTATAAGGCGGCGGCACGCGCACGAAAAAAAGCGGCGCTCCGGGAAACCGGAGCGCCGCTTTTCTTATCGGGCGGGCAGGGCGGCGATCAGACGTCGGTGGTCAGCGCGCGGATCGTCGGCAGGTTGCGCCAGTAGCCCTTCGCGTCCATCCCGCAGCCGAACACGTAGCGATCCGGCACCGGGAAGCCGCAGAAGTCGGGATGCAGCGGCTTCGCCTTCGCGAGCGTCTTCTCGCACAGCACGGCCGACATGAAGCGCTGCGCGCCCATGTCGAGGATCCGGTCGCGGATCGCGGCCATTGTCTCGCCTTCGTCGAGGATGTCGTCGAGCACGAGCACGATGCGGTCCTTCACCGATTCGCGCGGCGCGACTCGCCAGTGCATCTCCGGGCTGCCCTGCGTCGTGTTGCGGTAGCGGGTCAGGTGGATGTAGTCGAATTCGAGCGGGAAATCGAGATGCGGCAGCAGCATCCCGGTAAACACCGCGGCGCCGCCCATCACCGAGAGAACGAGCGGGAACGCGTCGCCGATCTCGGCGCGGATCGCGTCGGCCATCTTGGAGATCGACGCGTTGACGGCATCGGCCGACACGATCTCTTCGGAGTGGTTGAAAATGTGGAGGGCTTCTTCGCGGTTCATGTGTTCTGGCGGGCAGTCGGTATACAAATAAGAATGAAGCAGAACGGCGGGCGCGCGCTACAGCAAAAACCCGCGCGCCGGCCGACGGGCGGAATCAGCGCATGCCGGGCATCATGCCCTTCAGGCCGCGCATCATCTTCTGCATGTTGCCGCCCTTCAGCTTCTTCATCATCGTACGCATCTGGTCGTACTGGTTCAGCATCCGGTTGACTTCCTGCACCGGCACGCCCGCGCCGGCTGCAATGCGGCGCTTGCGCGTCGCCTTGATGATTTCGGGCTTCGCGCGCTCGGCGGGCGTCATCGAGCTGATGATGCCTTCCATCCGGCGGATCGACTTCTCGGCCTGGCCCATGTCGGCGCCGGCGGCCGCCTGCTGGAATTGCGCGGGGAGTTTATCCATCAGCGACGACAGGCCGCCCATGTTCTTCATCTGCGAGATCTGCGCGCGGAAATCGTTCAGGTCGAAGTCGCCGCCTTTCTTGACCTTGTCGGCGAGCTTCTGCGCGGCCTGCACGTCGACGCCGCGTTGCGCCTCCTCGACGAGCGCGAGGATGTCGCCCATGCCGAGGATCCGGTTCGCCATCCGGTCGGGGTGGAACACTTCCAGGCCGTCGAGCTTCTCGGCGACGCCGACGAACTTGATCGGCTTGCCCGTGATGTGACGCACCGACAGCGCGGCACCGCCGCGCGAGTCGCCGTCGAGCTTGGTCAGCACGACGCCGGTAAGCGGCAGCGTGTCGTTGAACGCCTTCGCGGTGTTGACCGCGTCCTGGCCGAGCATCGCGTCGACGACGAACAGCGTTTCGGCCGGCTTCAGCGTGCCGTGCAGCGCGGCGATTTCCTGCATCATCGCCTCGTCGATACCGAGGCGGCCGGCCGTATCGACGATCAGCACGTCATGGTAGTGGCGCTTCGCCCAGTCGACGGCCGCGACCGCGATGTCGACGGGCTTCTGGTCCGGCGTGGACGGGAAGAAGTCGGCGCCGACCTGTTCGCTCACCGTTTTCAGCTGCATGATTGCGGCCGGGCGATACACGTCGCACGACACGGTCAGCACCTTCTTCTTGTACTTCTCGCGCAGCAGCTTCGCGAGCTTGCCGACGGTCGTGGTCTTGCCCGCGCCCTGCAGGCCGGCCATCAGGATCACGGCGGGCGGCGTGACAGCCAGGTTCAGCTCGGCGGCCTTGCCTTCGTAGTCGCCGCCGATCACGGCGATCAGTTCCTTCTGGACCACGCCGACGAGCGCCTGGCCCGGCGACAGGCTGCTGATCACTTCTTCGCCGAGCGCCTTTTCCTTGACCTTGGCGATGAATTCGCGGACGACGGGCAGCGAAACGTCAGCCTCCAGCAGCGCGAGACGCACCTCGCGGAGCATCTCCTGCGTGTTCGCCTCGGTAAGCCGGGCTTCGCCGCGCAGCGTCTTGACGACGCGCGCCATCCGTTGAGTGAGATTGTCGAGCATGGGGAGCGATGGACAGTGGGGCCCGAAGGCGCGGCGGAACCGAACAAAGGGAGCCGTCGCGGGAAGGGGGCCTAGTGTAAACTTCGAACATGGATATTGTACTGTATGCCCTCACCGCATTCCTGTACGGCGGCCTCGCCGTCGCAGGCTGGCGCACGCACCGCCAGGGCGCGACGCCGCTCGTCGCGAGCGTGCCGGCCGTGCCGGTTCCCGCGTCCGCCGCGTCCGGGATGAGCGGGGCCGGCCGCGCGCTGCTGTTCGCCGCGCTCGTCGCGCACGGCGTACTGCTCCATATGACGATCTTTCCGAACGACTCGATGGTGTTCGGCTTCGCGTTCGCGCTGTCCGCGATGTTCTGGCTCGGCGCCGGCATCTACTGGATCGAGAGCTTCTTCTTCCCGCTCGACAGCCTGCGCCTGCTGGTCTTGCCGCTCGCGTGCGGCGCGTCGCTGCTGCCGCTCGTGTTCGGCGGCGTGCGGGTGCTTCCTTATGCCGCAGCGCCGCTGTTCAAGCTGCACTTCCTGATCGCGAACATCGCGTACGGCCTGTTCGCGATCGCCGCGCTGCACGCGATCCTGATGCTGATGGTCGAGCGGCGCCTGCAGTCGCTGAGGAGCGGCGGGCGCGACGGCTCGACGGGCTGGATCGCGAGCTGGCTCGAAACGCTGCCGCCGCTGCTCACGCTCGAGAAGCTGCTGTTCCGCCTGATCGGCGCCGGCTTCGTGCTGCTCACGCTGACGCTCGCGTCGGGCATCCTGTTCAGCGAGCAGGTCGACGCGCGTGCGCTGCGGCTCGACCACAAGACCGTGTTCGCGATCCTGTCGTGGCTGATGTTCGGCGGCCTGCTGGTTGCGCGCAAGACGTCGGGCTGGCGCGGCCGTGGCGCCGCGCGCTGGGTGCTCGTGTCGTTCGCCGCGCTGCTGCTCGCGTATGTCGGCAGCCGGTTCGTTTTCGAGGTGCTGCTGCACCGATCCGTGGTTTGAACGCAGGTTTCCGATGCGACAGATTCTTCTCCTGATTCTTCTCTTCTTCGCGGGTTCGTGGCTCACGCGCAAGCTGCGCCAGGCCCAGGAGCAAGCGCAGGCGCGCACTGGCCGCGGCGCGGGTCACGACGGTGCGCCCGGTGCCGGCGGTGCCGGCGCTGCGCGCCCGAACGGCGACGCTCGCTCGCTGCCCGAGCCGATGGTGCGCTGCGCCGAATGCGGCGTGCATGCGCCGAAGGGCGACGCGGTCGCCGCGGGTGGCGAATACTTCTGCAGCGCCGAGCACGCGCAGCGCCACGCCGCGCGTGCAAGCGGTCACGACGCACGATGAGCGACGCGCCGTTGTTGTCGGTCGACGCGAACGGCTGGGTGCGCGAAGCGCGCCATGCGCCGTCGCCGAACTTCGAGGGGCGGCCCGCGGGTGCGGTGCCGACGCTCGTGATCGTCCACAACATCAGCCTGCCGCCCGGTGAGTTCGGCGGCGACGCGATCGAGGCGCTGTTCCTGAACCGCCTCGACTGCGATGCGCACCCCTATTACCAGCGCCACCTGCGCGGCGTGCGCGTGTCCGCGCACTTCCTGATCCGCCGCGACGGCGAACTCGTGCAGTTCGTGTCGTGCGACGAGCGCGCGTGGCATGCGGGCTCGTCCGAGTTCTTCGGCCGGGTGCGCTGCAACGACTTCTCGATCGGCATCGAGCTCGAAGGCGCGGACGACGTGCCGTTCGACGATGCGCAATACGCGGTCCTGGCCGCGCTCTCCCGCGCGCTCGCCGAGCACTATCCGGTCGACGCATTCGCGGGGCACTCGGACGTCGCGCCGGGCCGCAAGACCGACCCGGGCCCGCACTTCGATTGGCAACGCTTCGCGAGCGATGCCGGTTTTTCCGCCGAATACTTTCCTTTCCGTCAGCACTGATCGCGGGGTTTTTGAACCGGCGAAAAAATTTTTTCCGACCAATGCCTTGTCACGTCTGCCCCTCCGGGAGCCGGGGGTGATGTCAATACCTTCAGCGCAAATTATCCGTTTTGACCTCGTCCGAATGTCCACTATACTTGGTGCCAGTTGAGTAGTTCTGCACTAGATATAGTGTGTGTCGCAGGGGAAACCCGAGCGGCACCGGCCGGCGGGCAACGCCGGCGGACAGGGTTCTCAGGGCGGCGCGTCAGGCCGGGTGGTCCGGGCGTCGCGATCAGCGCAGCGAACATCGACGGGGCAGGGGATACATGACGAAGCACACGACCGGATCGGTTGTCGCGCATCGACCGAACCGGCTTCCCCGGCGCATCGCTCGCCTCTTACCGCTCGCGCACCGCGTTGCGCGGCGTTCGTTTTAATCCGCGGTTCTCTCCGCACCATCCAACACCAGGAGCTTTGCACATGCAAACCACCGACAACGCGACGTCCCAGTACGAGAGCGCCTCGAGCCGTCCGCTCGGCGGGACCGAACAGGGCGCGAAGGCGCTCGCGCCGCAGGCCACGTTCGCCGACTACAAGGTGATCCGCCGCAACGGCAGTGTGGTGTCGTTCGAACCTTCGAAGATCGCGATCGCGGTGACCAAGGCTTTCCTGGCCGTCAACGGCGGGCAGGGCGCGGCATCGGCGCGCGTGCGCGAGCAGGTCGAACAGCTGACGCAGAACGTCGTGCGCGCACTCGTGCGCAGCCGCCCGAACGGCGGTACGTTCCATATCGAAGACATCCAGGACCAGGTCGAACTCGCGCTGATGCGCGGCGGCGAGCACAACGTCGCGCGTGCGTACGTGCTGTATCGCGAGAAGCGTCACCTCGAGCGCCAGCATGCGGGCGAGGAAGCAGCGGCAGCGGGCGGCGAGTCGAGCACCGGCATCAACGTCGTCGACAACGGCGTCACGCGTCCGCTCGACCTGAACGCGCTGCGCGCGCTGATCGTGTCGTCGTGCGAAGGCCTCGGCGCTGCGGTTAACCCTGACCCGATCGTCGCCGAAACGGTGAAGAACCTGTACGACGGCGTGCCGATGAGCCAGGTCTACGACTCGGCGATCCTCGCAGCGCGCACGATGATCGAAAAGGATCCGGCATACAGCCAGGTCACGGCCCGCATCCTGCTGCACACGATCCGTCGCGAGATCCTCGGCGAGGAAGTCGTGCAGGCCGAGATGTCGGCCCGCTACGCGGAATACTTCCCGCAGTTCCTGAAGCGCGGCGTCGACGCCGGCCTGCTCGACGACAAGCTGCTGCAGTTCGACCTGAAGCGCCTCGGTGAAGCGCTCGACGCGAACCGCGACCTGCAGTTCGGCTACCTCGGCCTGCAGACGCTGTACGACCGCTACTTCCTGCACGTCGAAGGCAGCCGCATCGAAATGCCGCAGGCATTCTTCATGCGCGTCGCGATGGGCCTGTCGCTGAACGAGATCGACCGCGAAACGCGCGCGATCGAGTTCTACAACGTGCTGTCCAGCTTCGACTTCATGAGCTCGACGCCGACGCTGTTCAACTCGGGCACGCACCGCTCGCAGCTGTCGTCGTGCTACCTGACGACGGTCGCGGACGATCTCGACGGCATCTATGAAGCGCTGAAGGAAAACGCGCTGCTGTCGAAGTTCGCCGGCGGTCTCGGCAACGACTGGACGCGCGTGCGTGCACTCGGCTCGCATATCAAGGGCACGAACGGCAAGTCGCAAGGCGTGGTCCCGTTCCTGAAGGTCGTGAACGATACGGCCGTCGCGGTGAACCAGGGCGGCAAGCGCAAGGGCGCGGTCTGCGCGTACCTCGAATCGTGGCACCTCGACATCGAGGAGTTCCTCGAGCTGCGCAAGAACACCGGTGACGACCGCCGCCGCACGCACGACATGAACACGGCGAACTGGATTCCCGACCTGTTCATGAAGCGCGTGATGGAAGGCGCCGACTGGACGCTGTTCTCGCCGTCGACCTGCCCGGACCTGCACGACAAGTTCGGCGCCGATTTCGAGAAGGCTTACACGGCTTACGAAGAGAAGGTCGCGCGCGGCGAGATCAAGCTGTTCAAGAAGATCCCGGCGGCGCAGCTCTGGCGCAAGATGCTGGGCATGCTGTTCGAGACGGGCCACCCGTGGATCACGTTCAAGGATCCGTGCAACGTGCGCTCGCCGCAGCAGCACGTCGGCGTCGTCCACTCGTCGAACCTGTGCACGGAAATCACGCTGAACACGAGCGACACCGAAATCGCGGTGTGCAACCTCGGCTCGGTGAACCTCGTCGCCCACCTGGTGAAGCAGGCCGACGGCAGCTACGCGCTCGACCACGACAAGCTGAAGCGCACGATCAGCGTCGCGATGCGCATGCTCGACAACGTGATCGACATCAACTACTACGCGGTGCCGAAGGCGCGTAACTCGAACCTGAAGCACCGTCCGGTCGGCATGGGCATCATGGGCTTCCAGGACTGCCTGCACCTGCTGCGCACGCCGTACGCGTCGACCGAAGCGGTCGAGTTCGCCGATCGTTCGATGGAAGCGGTGTGCTACTACGCGTACCACGCGTCGACCGAGCTGGCCGAGGAGCGCGGCCGCTACTCGAGCTACCGCGGCTCGCTGTGGGATCGCGGCATCCTCCCGCAGGACACGCTGAAGCTGCTGGCCGAAGCGCGCGGCGGCTACGTCGAGGTCGACTCGTCGGAGTCGCTCGACTGGACGACGCTGCGTTCGCGGATCGCCACGCACGGCATGCGCAACTCGAACTGCGTCGCGATCGCGCCGACGGCGACGATCTCGAACATCATCGGCGTGTCGGCCTGTATCGAACCGACCTTCCAGAACCTGTACGTGAAGTCGAACCTGTCGGGCGAATTCACGGTGGTGAACGAGTACCTGGTGCGCGACCTGAAGGAACGCGGCCTGTGGGACGAAGTGATGGTCGCCGACCTGAAGTACTTCGACGGCATGCTGTCGCGCATCGACCGCATCCCGGCCGACCTGCGCGCGATCTACGCGACCGCGTTCGAAGTCGACCCGACGTGGCTGGTCGAAGCGGCATCGCGTCGCCAGAAGTGGATCGACCAGGCGCAGTCGCTGAACATCTATATGGGCGGCGCGTCGGGCAAGAAGCTCGACGAGGTCTACAAGCTCGCATGGCTGCGCGGCCTGAAGACGACCTACTACCTCCGCACGATGGCGGCGACGCACGTCGAGAAGTCGACGGTCGCTCACGGCGCGCTGAACGCGGTGCCGACGAGCGGCGGTTCGAGCAGCGGCGGCGCGCAAGGCGCAGCTGGCGGCTTCGGCGCGGCAGGCGGCGCAGCATCGTCGTCGGGCGCAGTCGACGCGGCACCGGCACTCGCGCCGGTCGAGGCCGACGGTCCGGTGTGCACGATGCGTCCGGGTGATCCCGGCTTCGACGAGTGCGAAGCGTGCCAGTAACGCAACGCGCCTGACCTGAAGAAGGTTCGGGCGGCGCACACGGCGACCGATCGAGGTTGAAGTGTGCGCCGCTCTCAACTAAAAAAATGATAAGGAATCTGTAACGCGGCACCTGCGTTGCAGGCAGTGACAAGCGATCGAAACATCCCCGACGACGTCGCGTTTCGATCAGCGTTCGATGCGTCGAGCGCACCTCGCGATACACGCGCGACTCACGTCGCGCGCTGCATGAACGACGAAGCGTTGCTCAAAGTGTTGTATCGAGGTCGCAAGGCGAATCGAAAAAAGGATTTTTCGTGAGCGAACCCTTTTATCGCTCAGGAAAAGATGGTACAAACCGTTCTAAATTGATGGTGAGAATTTATGCTCAACTGGGATGACGAGAAGACTGCCGTAACCCCCGCGAGCGGAGCGCAGCAAAACGCGATGCGCACCTCCGCCGGGATGGCTGTCGGAATGCAGGCTGCAACGCCTGCCGCCCATCAGGTCCGTGACATTTTCGAAGGCGATCTTGCGGTGCCGCCGCAAGCATCGGCTGTTCCCGCCGGCGGTTCGGAAGCGCGGGTCAATGTCGCCGACAAGCGCATCATCAACGGCCAGACTGACGTGAATCAGCTGGTGCCGTTCAAGTACAAGTGGGCGTGGGAAAAGTATCTGGCCGGTTGCGCGAACCACTGGATGCCGCAGGAAATCAACATGTCCCGCGACATCGCACTGTGGAAGGACCCGAACGGTCTGACCGAGGACGAGCGCCGCATCGTGAAGCGCAACCTCGGCTTCTTCGTGACGGCCGATTCGCTCGCGGCGAACAACATCGTGCTCGGCACGTACCGCCACATCACGGCGCCCGAGTGCCGGCAGTTCCTGCTGCGCCAGGCGTTCGAGGAAGCGATCCACACGCACGCGTACCAATACATTGTCGAATCGCTCGGTCTCGATGAAGGCGAGATCTTCAACGCGTACCACGAGGTCACGTCGATCCGCGCGAAGGACGAATTCCTGATTCCGTTCATCCATACGCTGACGGATCCGGCTTTCAAGACCGGCACGCTCGAAGCGGATCAGAAGCTGCTGAAGTCGCTGATCGTGTTCGCCTGCATCATGGAAGGCCTGTTCTTCTATGTCGGGTTCACGCAGATCCTCGCACTCGGCCGCCAGAACAAGATGACGGGTGCTGCAGAGCAATATCAGTACATCCTGCGCGACGAGTCGATGCACTGCAACTTCGGCATCGACCTGATCAACCAGATCAAGCTCGAGAATCCGCACCTCTGGACCGCGGAGTTCCGCGCCGAGATCCGCGAGCTGTTCAAGCAGGCTGTCGAACTCGAATACCGCTACGCCGAAGACACGATGCCGCGCGGCGTGCTGGGTTTGAACGCGTCGATGTTCAAGAGCTACCTGCGCTTCATCAGCAACCGCCGTTGCCAGCAGATCGGCCTCGATCCGCTGTACCCGAACGAGGAAAACCCGTTCCCGTGGATGAGCGAGATGATCGACCTGAAGAAGGAACGCAACTTCTTCGAGACGCGTGTGATCGAGTATCAGACGGGGGGCGCGCTGTCCTGGGAATAACCCGCAGCAGCGAACCCGTCACATGATGTGAGCAGCCGGTGGCCTCTCGGCCCCGGCCCTAGGTTTAGGAGCAAGAACGCCTGATGCAAAGCATGCCCGGTGCCTTAACGGCCCAACGATACGACCGGCACTTTGCGAACCCTTCAGTGGGATGGGCAAACTTCCCTCCGGATAAAGCGGACGGCCGTGTGGCGGTCCGCTTGATCAAGCGATTAGGGGTAGCGGCGCGAGGTGCGCCGGCTACCGACTTGATTTGGCGCGCGAGGCCGAGTGGTCACGCGCGCCATACCGTATTCATTAGCGTAAGCGCGTGGTATCCGCGTACGCCGATGAATAGCCCGCTTCGAAGCGCACGTCCTGAACAGCGTCCGCGGGAAGCGGGTTTTGACGAAGGGTGTAGTTTGAACTGACTCTCATCTGAACCTGAAGGAGAACAACATGGCTACTGCCAAGAAGAAACCGGCTGCTAAGAAGGTTGCTGCCAAGAAGACCGTTGCGAAGAAGGCTGCTGCTCCGGCGAAGAAGGCCGCTGCAGTGAAGAAGGTCGCAGCGAAGAAAGTCGCAGTGAAGAAGGTTGCTGCGAAGAAGGCAGCACCGGCGAAGAAGGCCGCTGCGAAGAAGGTTGCAGTCAAGAAGGTCGCAACGAAGAAGGTTGCAGCCAAGAAGGTCGCAGCGAAGAAAGTCGCAGTGAAGAAGGTTGCTGCAAAGAAGGCAGCACCGGCGAAGAAGGCCGCTGCGAAGAAGGTTGCAGCCAAGAAAGTCGCAGTGAAGAAGGTTGCTGCGAAGAAGGCAGCACCGGCGAAGAAGGCCGCTGCGAAGAAGGCTGCGCCTGCCAAGAAGGCTGCTGCGAAGAAGGCCGCGCCTGCGAAGAAGGCTGCCGCTAAGAAGGCTGCGCCTGCCAAGAAGGCTGCCCCTGCGAAGGCGGCTGCTGCTCCGGCGAAGAAGGCTGCTGCCCCGAAGAAGGCTGCTGCTCCGAAGAAGGCCGTCGTGAAGAAGGCTGCGCCGGCAACGACCGCGTCGACCGCATCGGTTGCGCCGGCATCGGGCGCGAAGACCGCGCTCAACCCGGCAGCTGCATGGCCGTTCCCGACCGGCAGCCGTCCGTAATCGCGGCTGACCAGCACCACCCGGACACTCACGTGGTGTCCGTGGGTTGAGTAGCGCTACTCAATCAGTCCCGCCATCTGGCTCAGGTGGCGGGATTTTTTTCGTCCGTACTCGCCGAGGTGTCGGGGGCCCGTATGCCGGCTGCCCGTACGCGGGCTGCGGCGAGTACGGACGAAAAAAAACGCATGTGCAGCTTCGCACATGCGTTCGACCGCGGCTTGCGCCGCGCGCTGAGGATACCGGTTAGTGCGTGACGCGCGTGACGCCGCCGCTCGACAGCAGTCGCACACGCTCGCCGGCGCGGAACGCTTCGCCGTTTGCCGCCTGCGTGATCGAGCGCAGATCGCCGTTGTCGAGGCGCACGGTGATTTCGACACCGTTCGCCGTGCTGAGGTTTTCGCCGACCGCGTTACCCGCGACCGCGCCAACGAGGCCGCCGGCGATGGCCGTCAGGATCGAGCCTTTGCCGCCGCCGATCGCGCTGCCTGCGACCGCGCCGAGTGCGCCGCCGCCGAGCGTACCGATCGCGCTGCCGCCGCCGTCGGACTGGATGCGTACCGCGCGGACGCTTTCGACCGTGCCCATGCGGACCGTCTGTTCGCGCTGTGCCTGGCCGACGCTATAGACATCGGCCGAACCGGGTGCCGTGAAGCAGCCGGCGAGCGTCAGCGTGGCCGTCAGCATGGCCGCGAGCGTGAGGGTTTTTTTCATCAACATCTTTGCTCTCCCACAATATTCATTTGAGACTGTAACCGAATGCAGTCTCGAAGCGCGCGTCGATTTCGGCGCGCGTCAGTACGTAAGTCTGGGGCCCCTGGTGGGCAATCTTGAGCGAGCCCATCAGGCTCGCGAGGCGCCCCGTGGTTGCCCAGTCGAGGCCATGCTCGATGCCGTACAGCAGACCGCCCCGGAAGGCATCGCCACAGCCGGTCGGATCGGCGATGCGCTCGGCCGGCACGACAGGAATCTGCTCCGTGCCCTGCTTGTGGCGGATGGTCGCGCCATGCTCGCCACGCGTAATGACGAGGGCGTCGACCCGGCTGGCGATTTCATCTTCGGACCATCCCGTCTTGTCGCTCACCAGCTTGGCCTCGTAGTCGTTGACCGCCACATAGGTCGCAAGTTCAATGCTGCGGCGCAGCGTCGCACCGTCGAACAGCGGCAGACCCTGGCCCGGGTCGAACACGAACGGCACACCGGCCTTGGCGAGCTCTTCCACGTGCTGCACCATCCCGTCGAAGCCGTCCGGACCGACGATCGCGAGCTTGATGTCCGGTGCGTCGCCCGCATGGTTCAGGTGCGACTGCATCATCGCGCCCGGGTGGAACGCAGCGATCTGGTTGTTGTCGAGATCGGTCGTGATCATCGCTTGCGCCGTATACGTATCGGGCAACACGCGAACGTGGTCGCGGCGCAGGCCGAGCTGGTCGAGCCGGTCGAGATATGGCTGCGCGTCGAGCGCGCCCATCGTCCCCATCATGCGCGCATCGCCGCCCAGCAGGTGCAGCGCGTACGCGATGTTGCCCGCGCAGCCGCCGAATTCGCGGCGCATCGTCGGCACGAGGAAGCTCAGGTTGATGAGGTGCACCTGGTCGGGCAGGATGTGCTCGCGGAACCGCCCTTCGAAGGTCATGATGGAGTCGTAGGCGATCGAGCCGCAAATCAGCGTAGCCAAGGTGTGCGTTCCTGTAGAAATGAGGGACCCTGCGCGACAACGCCGCGCGAAGGGCGCGGCGCGGCAGGGGAAAGCGGTAGAAAGCTTACTTCAGTGCGGCGAGCGCTGCATCGTAGTTCGGCTCGTCCTTGATTTCGCCGACGAGTTCCGCGTGGATCACCTTGTCCTGCGCGTCGAGCACGACGACCGCGCGTGCGGTCAGGCCGTTCAGCGGGCCGCTCGTCACGTCGACGCCGTACGCGTTCGCGAACGCGCGGCCGGTGCGGAACGTCGAGGCCGTCACGACGTTCTCGAGGCCTTCGGTCGTGCAGAAGCGCGTGGCGGCGAACGGCAGGTCGGCGGACACGACCACCACGACCGTGTTGTCGAGCGACGACGCAGCTTCGTTGAACTTGCGGGTCGACGTCGCGCAGGTCGGCGTGTCGAGGCTCGGCACGATGTTCAGCACCTTGCGCTTGCCGGCGAAGCTGGCGAGCGACAGGTCGGCGAGGTCCTTGCCGACCAGCTTGAAATCGGCGGCTTGGGCGCCGGCGGCCGGGAACGTGCCGGCGAGATCGATCGGGTTGCCACCCAGCGTAACTTTGCTCATGTTCGTGCTCCGAAATAGCGCGCCGTTCGAGGCGCGCGGGTTGAGACGGGCGCGCATGCGCGCGCCGCGGCGCGTCACGGATAGAAGATCTGGACGCGGAAATTCGACGCAGGCGTGCCGTTCGTTTCGAGGCGGACGACCATCGTCTGCGTGGTGCCGGGCGGCAGCCCGGCGTCGATCGGCGTGCCCGGGCGCACGTAGTCGCGCGGCGCGAGCACGCGGCGCACGGTCACGTGATTGGTGTCGTCGAGCAGCGTGAGTTCGAGCGACGGATACGCGAGCGCGACGCGGAGGCGGTTCGTCAGCGGTACCTTCAATTCGAGTTCGCGCGGCCCGTCGAGCTGGCGCAGGTCGGTCGCATCGAGCCGCAGGCCGTCGATCGCGCGCGGCGGCGCGACCGTGCAGCCGAGCGGCGCGCAGGCCTGCCGGAACCAGCCCTGCGTGACGGGCCAGTAGATCATCAGCGTTTCACGTTGCCACCACGCAAGCTGCGCGACGAGCAGCACGGCCAGCACCGCGGCGACGAGGCCGCCGAAGAAACCGCCGAGCATCCCGCGCTGCTGCGGCGCGCGCGTCTCGCGCGTGACGGCGAAGTGCGGGCGGTCATCGTCGGTCAGTGCGGCCGGGAACGGTGCGGCCGGCTCGCCGATTGCGGGCGCGGCCTTGTCATGCGGGGTGAACGCGCCGGGTCCGGATCCGGTTTCGGGTTCAGGTTCGGTGACGGCCGGTGCCGGGGTGAACGCAAAACGCGGCTCGCGCGGCGCGCGATCGTCGTCCGGCACGGTGAAGTGCGCTTGGCCGACGGGTTCGGCGGCATCGGGTGTTGCTTCCGGTTCCGACGGAACATGGGCGACGAAGCGAGGCTCGCGCGGATCGCGCTCGACCGGCGCGGGCGAGGCTGCGGTGTCGGGTTCCGTCTGCTGCGAATGCGGTTCGGCCGGTTGCGCGACGTCGGTTGAAGCTGCGTCGAGTTCGGTCGGGGACGGGAACGGCGCGGGCGTACCCGACAGGTGAACGACGCCGGCTTCCGTGGACGGGAGCGCGAGCGGCACCAGCGGCTCGGTGCGTACGGTCTCGACGCTGTGCTGCAGCGACGGATCGACGCCGGCGTCGAGCCACGGCGCCCACATGTCCCAGCCTTCCGGCTTGTAATCGGAGTCGGACGGCGACCCGGCCGGTGCGTCGGCGGTGAACAGCCGGGCGGGCGGGGCCGGATGGTGTGCGATGTCGTCCGGCGCCGCAGCCGTTTCGGTCAGTGCCGGTTCGGGCTGCTGCGCGTGCTCGGGGACGAGCGATTCGGACGCGTTGAAGACTTCGTGGCAATGGCCGCAGCGCACGAGCCCTTCATGCAGCGAGAGCTGTTCCTGCTGCAGCCGGAAGACGGTTTCGCAATGAGGGCAGCGCGTCGCAAGAAGCATGTCGAGCCGGGCGGCCTGCTGGCCAGAGTGAAGGACAGCGCTATTCTAATGGCTTTCGCGCCGGGTTCCGGCGAGGCATACCCAACCTTCGTGTTCACGCCAGACCGAGATGTCGACGTAGCGCGCGTAGACGGCCGCGACTTCGTCCGCCTGGCGCGCGAGCACGCCCGACAGCGCGATGCGCCCGCCCGGTTTGACCTTCGATGCGAGCATCGACGCCATCAGCTTCAGCGGGTTCGACAGGATGTTCGCGACCACGATGTCGAATTCGCCGTCCGGGCATGCGTCGGGCAGCCCGTACGTGACTTCCGCGCGGTTGCGCTCGCTGTTCTGGCGCGCCGATTCGACGGCTTGCGGATCGATGTCGATGCCGATCACGGGGTTCGCCCCGCATTTCTTCGCGAGGATCGCGAGAATGCCCGAGCCGCAGCCGTAGTCGAGCACCGACTGGCCGGGCTTCACCGACTGTTCGAGCCACTCCATGCACAGGCGGGTAGTGGGGTGGCTGCCGGTGCCGAATGCGAGGCCCGGATCGAGTTCGAGGACGAGCGCGTCGGGATCGGGCGCATCGTGCCACGACGGCACGACCCAGATCCGCTCGCCGATCGGGATCGGCTCGAACTGCGATTGCGTGAGCCGCACCCAGTCCTGTTCCTCGACTTCGCGGACGACGAACGTCGGCGTTTCGGCGATGCCGATCTCGTTTGCAGCCGCGGCGAGCAGCACGGCCGGCTCATGGTCGGCCGACAGCAGCGCGACCACGCGCGAGTGCTGCCACGCGGTGCGATCGGGCACGAGGCCCGGCTCGCCGAAGAGCGGCTGTTCGTCGGGCGTGTCGGCGTCGGCGTCTTCCACGGACACCGACAGCGCGCCGAGGTCGAGCAGCGCGTCGGACAGCGCCTCCGCATGCTCACGGGCCAGTTCGACGACGAGTTCGCGATAGCTCATGCTTACGCTTCTTCCGGTGCGACCTGCTGCTTCTGCGCGAGCCGGTTTTCGAGGTAGTGGATGCTGGTGCCGCCTTCGACGAACTTCGAGTCGATCATCAGCTCGCGGTGCAGCGGGATGTTGGTCTGGATGCCTTCGACGACCATTTCCGACAGCGCGATGCGCATCCGGCGGATCGCCTGCTCGCGCGTCGCGCCGTAGGTGATCAGCTTGCCGATCATCGAATCATAGTTCGGCGGCACGAAATAGCCATTGTAGGCATGCGAGTCGACGCGCACGCCGGGGCCGCCCGGCGTATGCCACGACGTGATCCGGCCCGGCGACGGCGTGAACTTGAACGGATCTTCGGCGTTGATCCGGCATTCGATCGCATGTCCGCGGAACTGGACGTCGCGCTGGCGCAGCGTGAGCTTCTCGCCGGCCGCGATGCGGATCTGTTCCTGCACGATGTCGACGCCCGTGATCAGCTCCGATACCGGGTGCTCGACCTGCACGCGCGTGTTCATCTCGATGAAGTAGAACTCGCCGTTTTCGTACAGGAATTCGAACGTGCCCGCGCCGAGGTAGCCCATCTTCTTGCACGCGTCCGCGCAGCGGTCGCCGATGCGGTCGATCAGGCGGCGCGGAATGCCGGGCGCCGGCGCTTCCTCGATCACCTTCTGGTGGCGGCGCTGCATCGAGCAGTCGCGTTCACCCAGCCAGATCGCGTTCTTGTACGCGTCCGACAGCACCTGGATCTCGATGTGGCGCGGGTTCTCGAGGAACTTCTCCATGTACACCTGCGGGTTGCCGAACGCACGGCCGGCTTCCTCGCGGGTCATGTTGACCGCGTTGACGAGCGCGGCCTCGGTGTGTACGACGCGCATCCCGCGCCCGCCACCGCCGCCTGCCGCCTTGATGATGACCGGATAGCCGATCGCGCGTGCAATCTTGACGATCTCCTTCGGATCGTCCGGCAACGCGCCTTCCGAGCCCGGCACGCACGGCACGCCGGTCTTGATCATCGTCTGCTTCGCGGTGACCTTGTCGCCCATCATGCGGATCGTTTCCGGGCGCGGGCCGATGAACGTGAAGCCCGACTGCTCGACGCGTTCCGCGAAATCGGCGTTTTCCGACAGGAAGCCGTAGCCGGGGTGGATCGCTTCGGCGTCGGTGACTTCCGCGGCGCTGATCAGCGCCGGCATGTTCAGGTAGCTCAGGTTCGACGGGGCCGGGCCGATACAGACGGCTTCGTCCGCGAGGCGCACGTACTTGGCTTCCTTGTCGGCTTCCGAGTAGACGACCACCGTCTTGACGCCGAGCTCGCGGCACGCGCGCTGAATGCGCAGCGCGATTTCACCGCGGTTGGCAATGAGGATTTTTTCAAACATAGCGAGTATTCGTCTCTTCGAGGGGCGCGCGAACGGCGCCTGGCGAGCATCGGCGGCGCGCGGCCGACAGGGCCGCGCGGCGGGCTTAGCCGATCACGAAAAGCGGCTGGCCGTATTCGACGGCCTGGCCGTTCTCGACGAGGATTTCCTTGATCACGCCGGCCTTGTCCGACTCGATCTCGTTGAGCAGCTTCATCGCTTCGATGATGCAGATCGTCTGGCCTTCCTTGACCGTATCGCCGACCTGGACGAACGGGTCCGCGCCCGGCGACGGTGCGCGATAGAACGTGCCGACCATCGGCGACGTCACGATGTGGCCCTGCGGGACGGCCGGTGCGGCAGCGCCACCTGCGGCCGGCGCGGCAGCGCCTTCGGTCGGCAGCGCGACCGACGGAGCGGGCGCGCTGACTTGCGGGGCATACCCAGCCGTCGGCTGCACGTAGATCGGCGGCGCGTTCTTGACGATGCGCACCTTGCCTTCGCCTTCCGTCACTTCCAGCTCGGAGATGCCGGATTCGGAAACGAGGTCGATCAGAGTTTTCAGCTTACGAAGATCCATCGGGAATTCCCCTTTCAATACGTGAAAGCGCCGGTTAGGGGCCGGCGCTGAATCTAGATCGCGAAATCAGCCGCGCGACGTGCCTTGCAGCTTGTCCAGCGCGTACTCGAGCGCGTACAGATAACCTTTCCAGCCGAGCCCGCAGATGACGCCTTCGGCCTGGTCGGAAAAGTAGGAGTGGTGCCTGAACGCTTCGCGGCGATGCACGTTCGACAAGTGAACCTCGACGAACGGGATGCCAACGCCGGCGATCGCGTCCCGGATCGCGACGCTCGTGTGCGTATACGCGGCCGGATTGATCAGGATGAAATCGGTCTGTTCCTCCCGCGCGGCCTGGATGCGGTCGACCAGCGCACCTTCATGGTTGCTCTGGAACGACGACAGCTCCGCGCCGGCTTCCCGGGCGCGCGCGGCAAGCGCCTGATCGATCTGCGCGAGCGTGACGCGGCCGTACACCTCCGGTTCCCGGGTGCCGAGAAGGTTCAGGTTGGGGCCGTGCAGCACCAGCAATCGTGTCATGGTCGCTTCTATTTCTGCGGAATTGCGCGAACTTTAGCGCTATTTAGAGAAATTTGTCTAGTTTTGCCGAACGGCCGGGCGCGCCGGACCTGCAAGAATTACCGGCATGGATGCAAAGTATCGGCGAATTCACGCGAAATTGCGGCGATCGACGGGCAAATCGCCGCCAACTTGCGGCCCGCCGTTCGAGCCGGTTATAGCGCGTCGAGCGTCTTTTTCAGTTCGGCCGGTTGGATTTGTCCCAATTTTGTCTCGCGAATCTTGCCGGTTTCGTCGATCACGACCGTAAACGGCAGCGCGCCGGCCGTGTTTCCAAAATTACGGGCCAGATCTGCGCCTGCATAACCGCTGACGAAGACCGGATAGTCGACCTTCACCTTTTGCAGGAAGGTCTTCACGTTCTGCTCGGAATCGACGCCGATCCCGATGAAACGGATGCCTTTCTGCTTGTACTGATGTGACAGCGCGACGAGCTCGGGCATCTCCTCGACGCATGGGCCGCACCACGACGCCCAGAAATTGACGACGACCTTCTGGCCCTTGAAGGCGGCCAGCGTGGCCGGCTTGCCGTCGGTGCCCGTCAGCGACGACGCCCACAACTGCTCGACGGGGTTGCCCTGCGCGGCGGGCGCGGCGACGGCGACGCCGTCGTCGGCGCTGCCGCGGAACCAATGGCCGGCGGTGAGCCCGCCGGCAACGGCGGCGGCCGCGACGACCGCGAGCGCCAACATGCGTTTCATCATCATCGTTGAATCATTCCGGTTCGGAAGGGGTCTTGCCTGCTTCGACGAGGGCACGCAGCGCGGTGGCATCCGCGCGGGCGACGCGGCCGCGCGCGTCGGCCTTGACCGCGCCGCGCAGGTCGTCGCTCGCATAGAGCGCGAGGTGGATGCCGATCGCATCCACGTCGCGCCGCGGGCGCCACAGGAAGCTGAGCGTCTCGACGTCGGCGCGGCCCGCGAAGTGCCGCGTCTCGGATACGTCGTACTGGACGTTCTGGTTCAGCAGGTAGATGGCGACGTCCTTCGGGTTGTCGGTGAATGCCTGCAAATGGATATCCGAATGGGCGTTCGCGGTGCCGTTCAGCACGGCGCCCGTCACATAAGGATGGAACTCGGCGAGCCGGCGCATCCAGTCGAGCGCGATCTCGCGCAGGCGGCGCAGTTCGTCCGGCTGCGTGTCGCTCTGGAACAGCGCGAGGTACTCGCGCAGTTCTTCCTCGATCTGGTCGTTATCCGGCAGCCATTCGCCGGCAACGCGCGAATCGCCGAGCAACTGGCGCGCGGCCTTGCGTTTCGCGCCGGCGTAGTCGAGGCCGTCCTCCGCGATCAGGCGGGCGGCGGATTGGGCGATTTCCTCGCGGACGCGCCACGGGTCGAGAAGGGATTTGCGAGACATGATCCGGCAATCATACTCGATCGCCGAAGCGCCCGAGCGCGGGTGCGGCGGGCTGCCGCCCGGCACGCGGCCGGCGTTCGCTCGCATCGTTCGGGCCGCCGGGCAGCGCAGGCCGTCAGTTACAATAGCCATCTTTGTGTCGCGGCAAAAGTCGTTGGCCAGGCGCCGGTCGCGCGGCTCGTCCGGCGCACCGCACACACATCTTTTCCGAATCGACGGCGCCCGGCGGCGCGAAAGCATTCATCTCTATGCACATCCACATTCTTGGCATCTGCGGCACCTTCATGGGCGGTCTCGCCGTACTCGCGCGCGAGGCAGGCCACACGGTGACGGGTTGCGACGCGGGCGTCTATCCGCCGATGAGCACGCAGCTCGAGGCGCAAGGCATCACGCTGATCGAGGGCTACGGCGCAGAACAGATCGACCTGAAACCGGACTTGTTCGTGATCGGCAACGTCGTCACACGCGGCAATCCGCTGATGGAGGCGATCCTCGATCGCGGCCTGCCGTACGTGTCGGGCCCGCAGTGGCTCGGCGAGCACGTGCTGGCCGGCAAATGGGTGCTCGCGGTCGCGGGCACGCACGGCAAGACGACCACGTCGTCGATGCTCGCGTGGCTGCTGGAAGACGCGGGCCTGAACCCGGGCTTCCTGATCGGCGGCGTGCCGCTGAACTTCGGCGTGTCGGCGCGGCTCACCGATTCGAGCTTCTTCGTGATCGAGGCCGACGAGTACGACACCGCGTTCTTCGACAAGCGCTCGAAGTTCGTCCACTACCGGCCGCGCACCGCGGTGCTGAACAACCTTGAATTCGATCACGCCGACATCTTCCCGGATCTCGCCGCGATCGAGACGCAATTCCACCATCTCGTGCGTACCGTGCCCGGCGTCGGCCGGATCGTCACGAACGGCCGCTCGGACGCGCTCGAGCGCGTGCTGGCGCGCGGCTGCTGGAGCGAGGTCGAGCGGTTCGGCGTCGACGGCGGCTGGCAGGCGCTGCCGGCCGAGGACGGCGTGCCGGTCGACGAGCGCTTCGCGGTGTACTCGAAGGCCGAGCGCGTCGGCGAAGTCGCATGGCAGGTGCAGGGCGATCACAACCGGATGAACGCGCTCGCGGCGATTGCCGCCGCGCGCCACGTCGGCGTGCCGCCCGCGCAGGCGGCCGAATCGCTCGCGTCGTTCCGCAACGTGAAGCGCCGCATGGAAGTGCGCGGCAGCGTCGACGGCGTGACCGTCTACGACGATTTCGCGCACCATCCGACTGCGATCGAAACCACGATCGCCGGCCTTCGTGCGCGCATCGGCCGCCAGAATGCCCGCATCCTCGCCGTGCTCGAGCCGCGCTCGAACACGATGAAGCTCGGCGTGATGAAGTCGCAGTTGCCGGCAAGCCTCGCCGATGCCGATCTCGTGTTCGGCTACGGCGCCCCGACGGGGCGCGACGCGCTCGGCTGGAATCTGGCCGAAGCGCTGGCGCCGCTCGGCGATCACGCGCGCGCGTTCGACGATCTTCACCTGCTGGTGAAGGCGGTGGTCGAGGCCGCGCGCCCGGGTGACCACGTGCTCGTGATGAGCAACGGCGGCTTCGGCGGCGTGCACCAGAAGCTGCTCGATGCGCTCGGGAGCCGCACGTGATCCTGTATCTGCACGGTTTCCGGTCGTCCCCGGAATCGCAGAAGTCGCGGCAGCTCGCCGCGCGCATGGCCGAACTCGGCCGCACCGACGAGTGGCGGTGCCCGTCGCTGTCGGTGTCGCCGCTCGAGGCGATCGCGGTCGCGGAAGCCGAGGTGGCCGGTGCGCGCGATGTCACCGTCATCGGCAGCTCGCTCGGCGGCTATTACGCCACCTGGCTGGCCGAAAAGCACGGCTGGAAGGCCGTGCTGCTGAATCCGGCCATCGTGCCGCAGCGCGATCTCGAGCAGCATCTGGGCGAACAGCCGCTGTACCACGGCGGCGGCACGATCGTCGTCGAACGCCGTCACCTGCATGAGCTCGATGCGCTGCGCGTGCCGGCGATCACGCGTGCCGAACGCTACTATCTGTTCGCGGCGACCGGTGACGAAGTGCTCGATTACCGCGAGATGCTCGCGCATTACCCGGGCGCGAAGACGCGCGTGATCGAAGGCAGCGATCACGGGATCAGCGAATTTGCCGACTATGTCGACGACGTTCTCGCCTTTTGCGACGAAAAAACGTCTTGAACCGGCCACGTGCCGATCGAATTCCCATCATCATGCGGCGCCGCCGATGCGGCGCCGGGCAGTCTGAACGAGAGTACTGAGTGAACGTTTTCTTCGAGGAATCGGGCAGTTTCAAGGCGGGCAGCGTGCTGTCGCGCCAGGGCGATGCATTTCAGGTCGAGTTGCCCGGCGGGCGGCGGGCAAAGGTACGCGCGAAAGACGTGCTGATCGAATTCGAGAAGCCGGCCGCGGGCGAGCTGATGCAGGAGGCCGACACGGCCGCGCAGCAGATCGACCTGGATTTTCTGTGGGAATGCGCGCCGGCCGACGAGTTTGCCTATACGGCGCTGGCCGCCGAGTACTTCGGCGCGACTTATGGCCCGGTCGAGCGCGCCGCGCTCGTGCTGCGGCTGCACGGATCGCCCGTCTACTTCCGCCGCAAGGGGCGCGGCCAGTACCAGCGCGCGCCGGAAGAGCAACTCAAGATGGCGCTCGCGTCGCTCGAGCGCAAGCGCCAGCAGGCGCTGGTGCAAGCGCAGTATGAAGAGGAGCTGAAGGCCGGCAAGCTGCCGGAAGCATTCGCGGGCAAGGTGCTCGGGCTGCTGACGCGGCCGGACAAGAACGCGATCGAATACAAGGCGATGGAAGCGGCGGCCGGCGCGCGTGGCGTGTCGCCGGCGCGTCTGATGCTCGACTGCGGCGGCATCGCGTCGCCGCGTGCGCTGCACGAGGCGCGCTTCCTCGCGGAATTCTTCCCGCACGGCACGGGCTTTCCGCCCGTCACGGTCGGCGCGCTGCCGGACGACCTGCCGCGCGCGAACGTCGAGGCGTTCTCGATCGACGACGTCACGACGACGGAAATCGACGATGCGTTCTCGGTCGAGCATCTGTCGGACGGCCGGGTGCGGATCGGCGTGCACATCGCGGCGCCGGCGCTCGGCATCGTGCGCGGCGACGCGGTCGATGCGATCGCGCGCACGCGCCTGTCGACCGTCTATATGCCGGGCGACAAGATCACGATGCTGCCGGACGACGTCGTCGACGTGTTCACGCTGAAGGAAGGCGATTACCGTCCGGCGCTGTCGCTGTACATCATCGTCAACCGCGAAACGCAGGACATCGTCGCGAACGAGACGCGCGCCGAGCTGGTGTTCGTGAAGAACAACCTGCGCCACAACACGCTCGACGAGCTCGTCAACGAAGAGACGCTCGCGGCCGGCACGGGCGACTATCCGCACAAGGACGACATCGCCGTGCTGTGGCCGCTCGCGCAGGCGCTGTTCGAGAAGCGCCAGGTCGCGCGCGCAGGCTACGGCCTGAAGCGCGAGGTGCAGCGCAACACCGACTACAACTTCTACGTCGAAGGCGAGCAGGTGTCCATCACGCCGCGCCGCCGCGGGTCGCCGCTCGACCTGATCGTGTCGGAGCTCGCGATCCTCGCGAACTCGACCTGGGGCGCGTTCCTGCACGACCACACGGTGCCGGGCATCTACCGCTCGCAGCGCGGCTTCGGCGCACCGGGCCCGAAGCGCACGCGGATGCAGACGACGGCCGCGCCGCACGAAGGCCTCGGCGTGCCGCAGTACGCGTGGAGCACGTCGCCGCTGCGCCGTTACGTCGACCTCGTGAACCAGTGGCAGCTGCTCGCGTGCGTGCAGCATGGCGTCACCGCGAAGCTCGCGGCGCCGTTCAAGCCGAAGGACGCCGACCTGTACGCGGTCGTTCAGGGCTTCGACGACACCTACACGGCCTACGCCGACTACCAGCGCCGGATGGAGTACTTCTGGTGCCTGCGCTGGCTCGCGCAGGAGCAGAAGAAGCACGTCGTCGCGAGCGTCGTGAAGGGCGATCTCGTGCGCCTCGAGGAAATTCCGCTGCTGCTGCACGTGCCGGGCCTCGGCGTGCACGCGCGCGGCACGCGCGTGCTGCTCGACGTGATGTCGCTCGACGAGCTGACGATCGAGGCGTCGGTGCGGCTGCTGAACGTGCTCGACGCGCCGGCCGTGACGAGCGGCGACGCGGCCGAGGAAGAGGAAGACGCCGAAGGCGGCGACGACACGCTGGTCGACGCGGAAGACGCGTCGGCGGAAACCGAGGCGGAAGCGCTGGCGGAAGCGGACGGCGCAGCGGCGGGTGAGGGCAGCGAAGCCGCAAGCGGTAACGTCGAAGAAGAGGGGCGCGCATCATGAACGCGATTGCGTCGACGAGCGGCGCCGACCGCTATGTCGTGTTCGGCAACCCGGTGGCGCACAGCAAGTCGCCGTTCATCCACGCGCAGTTCGCCGCGCAGACCGGCGAGCCGATCGACTACGCGCACCGGCTCGCGCCGGTCGACGGCTTTGAAGCCGCCGTGCGCGCCTTCGTCGCCGAAGGCGGCCGCGGCGCGAACGTGACGGTGCCGTTCAAGCTCGAAGCGCATGCGCTGGCCGACTCGCTGTCGCCGCGCGCGGCGGCGGCAGGCGCGGTGAATACGCTGCGCATCGATGCCGACGGCCGTATCCACGGCGACAACACCGACGGCGTCGGCCTCGTGCGCGACATCGAAGCGAATCTCGGCGTGTCGCTCGCGGGCGCGCGCATCCTGCTGCTCGGTGCGGGCGGGGCGGCGCGCGGCGTCGTGCTGCCGCTGCTCGACCGTGCGCCGCTGTCGATCACGATCGTGAATCGCACCGCGAGCAAGGCCGAGGCGCTCGTCGGCCAGTTCATGCAGGCCGCGCACGATGCGGGCTGCACGCTCGCGGGCGGCGGTCCCGGCGTGGTGCGCGCGGAGCCGTATGACGTGGTGATCAACGCGACGGCCGGCAGCCTCGATGCCGCATTGCCGGAATGCGACGCGGCCGCGTTCGGCGCGGGCACGCTCGCGTACGACATGATGTACGGCGCGCAGCCCACCGTGTTCATGCAGAATGCGGCGTCGCTCGGCGCGCGCACGGCCGACGGGCTGGGGATGCTCGTCGAACAGGCGGCCGAATCGTTCTTCATCTGGCGCGGCGTGCGGCCGGACGGCGCACCGGTGCTGGCCGCGCTGCGCCAGGCGCTCGCGGCGAGCTGACCGGAGCGCGGCACGTGGTGGCGGTGAGCAGCACGCAGCGCACGCGACCGGTGAGCCTCGCTCGCTGGATCGTCTATGCGGGATCGGTGTTCGCGGGCGCGTGGCTCGCGACGCAGCTGTTCTATCTCGCGCAGATCGCGTTGTGGTCGTTCGTGAATCCGGGCTCGACCGCGTTCATGCGCACCGACGCGTGGTGGCTGTCGCGTGCCACGCCGCCCGCGCAGATCCAGCACCAGTGGGTGCCGTACGACCAGATCTCGCGCAACCTGAAGCGCGCGCTGATCGCCTCCGAAGACTCGACCTTCGCAACCAACAACGGCTACGACGTCGACGCGATCCTGCAGGCGTGGGAGAAGAACAAGGCGCGCGGCAAGATCGTCGCGGGCGGTTCGACGATCACGCAGCAGCTCGCGCGCAACCTGTTCCTGTCGCGCGAGAAGAGCTACATCCGCAAGGGCCAGGAGCTCATCATCACGTGGATGCTCGAAGCGGTGCTCGACAAGGAGCGCATCTTCGAGATCTACCTGAATTCGGTCGAATGGGGCCGCGGCGTATACGGCGCCGAGGCGGCCGCACGCTATTACTACAAGGTCCCCGCGAGCCGGCTCGGCGCGTGGCAGTCGGCGCGTCTCGCGGTGATGCTGCCGAAGCCGCGCTGGTTCGACGCGCATCGCGGCTCGGCCTACCAGGCGCAGCGCGCGGCCGTCATCGCGCGCCGCATGGGCGCGGCCGAGCTGCCGCAATCGGAGTGAACGGCGCGAGCGCGCCGTCGCATCGTCCGTTCCGTCGCCCGGGCGCCATTGGTGCAGCGCAGCGCATTCGTGTCGCGCGCATTTCGGGCCACATCCTTTAGACGAATTCGTCTATTTCGCTTTGCTGAGCAATGCCCGCGACCGTGTGGTTTTGTTTGCCGATATGGCACGAAATCCGCCTTTTTTTAGTCGCCGCGGGTAAACGCGAAAGTCACTGAAAGCGACGTGAAATGCAACGTTTCACGATTCGAAGCATTCCTGAAAGGTGTGCGCCGCACCCTCCGCCAGCCAAATATTTCAAAATTTTTCAAAGCTGACGGGCTCGCGTATATTGGCCAGCGCCTCGGCTTATCGGCCGCAATCGAGGCGGGGGGCGGCTTATCCGGCTGCTCGACACAAAAAACATCCGAGAGAAGGAAAGCAACGATGCCAGCGAGCAAAGCGAAGCTGTTGTTGGGGGTGGTGTTTTCTTCGCTGATTCTGACGGCCTGCAACGACGACGTGTCATCGTCCGCTGCTGCAAGCGCCGACAATTCAGCCGATCCCGCCAGTCAGGTGGACAGGGCGTACAACGATCCCAATAGTTATTCGTCGAGCGCGACTGCGTCGCTCGACGCTTCCGCCGCGGTCGAAAAGGCGGCCGTCACGCATCACCAGATCACGCTGAACGGCAAGACGATCCGGTACACGGCCACGGCCGGCCACCTCGTCGCGCGCAATCCGCAGACCGGCGCGCCGGAAGCGTCGTTCTTCTATGTCGCCTACACGGCCGACAACCAGCCTGCGGCGAAGCGGCCCGTCACGTTCCTGTACAACGGCGGCCCGGGCTCGGCATCGGTGTGGCTGCACCTCGGCTCGTTCGGCCCGCGCCGGGTCCAGACGGGCGACCCGAACGCGAACACGTCGACGTTCCCGTTCGTCGACAACCAGGAAAGCCTGCTCGACACGACCGACCTCGTGTTCGTCGATGCGATCGGCACCGGCTTCTCCGAAGCGATCGCACCGAACACGAACCAGACGTTCTGGGGTGTCGACCAGGACGGCGGCGCGTTCCGCGATTTCGTCACGCGCTACCTGACCGTGAACCAGCGCAGTGCTTCGCCGAAATACCTGTTCGGCGAATCGTACGGCACGCCGCGCACCGACGTGCTCGCGAACCTGCTGGAGACGGCCGGCGTGAAGCTCGACGGCGTCGTGCTGCAGTCGTCGATCCTGAACTACAACACGAACTGCGACATGGCGAGCGACTACATCGGTAACTCGAACAACGGATCGAGCCCGGTGAGCTGCGCGGGTTTCGTGCCGTCGTACGGGACCGTCGGCGCGTACTACCAGCTCGACAATCCGAACCCGTCGAGCCTGCCGCAGTACGCGGACCAGATGCGCCTGCTGACGGCCGGCAGCTACGCGCCCGCCGTGAACGCGTACCTCGCGAGCCATACGCCGCCGCCGCCGAACCTCGTCACGACGATGGCGAATGCGACCGGCGTGAAGCAGTCGCTGTGGAATGCGAACTTCAACGTGATCCCGACCTTCTTCGACAACAGCTTCCAGCTGTCGCTGGTGCCGGGCACGCTGATCGGCCGCTACGACGCGCGCGTGAACGTGCCCGTGTCGAGCCCGCTCGCGGCGGACGGCGATCCGTCGAGCTCGTTCATCACGAAGCCGTTCACCGATACGATCGGCAGCTACCTGCCGAACGAGCTGAAGTACACCGCGCAGTCGGCCTATTCGGTGAGCAGCAATGCGATCAACACGTGGGACTGGACGCACGACGGGCTCGCGATGCCCGACACGATCCCCGACCTGGCAGCGGCGCTGACGCTGAATCCGCAACTGAAGGTGCTGTCGCTGAACGGGTATCACGACATCGCGACGCCGTTCTACCAGACCGAGCTGGACCTCGCGCGGCTCGGAACCCAACCGAACCTGACGATCAAGGACTATCAGGGCGGACACATGGTCTATCTCGACGATACGTCGCGTCCGCAGGAGAAAGCCGACCTCGTGACCTTCTACAACGCGGCCGCGCACTGATGCTGCGCCGGGCCGGCGACGGGCGCCCGCGGTGGCGCCGTTCGCCGGCCGTCGACGACCTCATTCCAGACTGGAGCCTGATATGAAGAAACGTTTCATCGTCGTTGCCGCGGCGCTCGCATGTGCCGGTGCCGCAGCATCCGTATCCGCGTTCGCGCAGGCGAGCGACGCCGCCGCACCGGCACGTGCGCGCCAGGCGCAGCTCGGCGATCCGTACGTGCCGCCGGCCGCGCGCCGCGCGACCGCCGGCACACAGACGACGGGCGCCGCGCTGCATGCGCAGGTGGTGCGCAAGCTCGCGAGCCAGTTCAGCGCGGCCGATACGCAGAACACGGGTGCGATCACCGAGTCGCAGGCGCGTGCGGCTGGCCTCGGCTATGTCGCGAACCACTTCCGGCAGATCGACGCGAGCGGCAACGGCCGCGTGTCGTTCGCGGACGTGCAGCGCTACATGCAGGCACGCAGCACGAGCAGCCAGCAGTAGGCGCGGCGTATCGTGGGCAAACGGGGGCGGAACCTGCGACACGGCGGGTTCCGCCCCCGTGTTCATGGCGCGGCCGTTGCGTCGCACATGCCGCTGGTATTCGCCAAATTCTCATTATCTGGACAACGCATTCAAATATTGGAGACGAGTGCGTGCGCTCCTACAATCCGAAGCACATCGACAGCTTCGGACCCACGCATCGCGCGGCGCCCGTCGCACACGGAGACACCTTCCATGAAGTTCGCCGGGCGCTTTACTCGGTGCATCGACCGCCGCCACGCCGCAGCACGGAACCCCGTTCCGGCGCCGCGCGAGCGGCTTCACCGATTCCGTTGAAGAAGCCCGTTCCATGACCAAGATGCCCGATTCCCTTGCCCTCGACGCCCGGCGCGCGACGCCGGACGATGTATCGCTGACCGACAGCATCGGCGCGACCAGCACGCCGCTGGATCTCGCCGCGCAGCAGGCCGGCACGCAGACGCTGCTGCGCGGCCTCGCGATCCTCGAGGCGATCGCGAACGGCGCGCGCGACATGCGTGCGATCGGCGCGGCGCTCGGGACGACGCGCAGCACGACGCACCGTCTCGTCAGCAGCCTCGTGCAGGCGCGCTACCTGCGCCAGGTGCAGGGCGGCTACCTGCTCGGCCCGAAGCTGATCGAGCTCGGCACGATCGCGCTCGAGCAGATGCCGCTCACCGCGGTGGCGCGGCCGCATCTCGAAGCGCTCGCGGAAGCGACGCTCGACACGATCCACCTCGGCGTGCGCGACGGCGACGACGTGCTGTACATCGACAAGATTCCTGGCACGCGCGGCCTCGAGATGCGCTCGCGTGTCGGCCACCGGATGCCGCTCGCGTCGACCGGCATCGGCAAGGCGATGATGCTCGACCTCGATCCGGACCTGTGGCGCTCACTGTTCGAAGCCGCGCGGCGCGCGCTGGCCGGCGTCAATTTCAAGCCCGACAACCGGCCCGAGACGAGTGCGTTCCTGCAGCGCATGGCCCATTACGCGGCCGGCGGCTATACGTTCGATCTCGAGGAAAACGAGGCGTCGATCCGCTGCGTGGCCGCACCGATCCGCGATGCGTCGGGCACGGTCGTCGCGGCCGTGTCGGTCGCAAGCACCATTCCGTACATGCCGCACGACCGGATGGACGAACTGATTCCACTCGTGCAGCGCGAAGCGCGAGCCATTTCCGCGGAACTGGGCTGGAGCCCGCCGCAGGGTACCCGCAGGATCAAACGATGAGCACTTCGACCCGGCCCGTTCCGGATGCCAGCTCCGCCACCCCGTCGCTGATCGCGCTCGACTGGGGCACGACGTCGCTGCGCGCTTACCTGTACGACGCGCACGGTGCGTTGCTCGACACGCGCAGCCGCGCGGCGGGCGTGATGCATGTGCCGGGCGGCGGCGCGCGTGCGTTCGACGCCGTATTCGAGGAGGCGTGCGGCGACTGGCTCGACCGCACGCCGGGCCTGCCGGTGCTCGCCGCCGGAATGGTCGGCAGCGCGCAGGGCTGGCGCGAGGCGCCGTACGTTGCGGTGCCGGCCGGTGCCGACGCGCTCGTCGCGGGCCTCATCACGGTGACGACGTCGCGTGGCGCGACGGTCTCGATCGTGCCGGGCGTGATTGCGACGGGCGAACTGCCCGACGTGATGCGCGGCGAAGAAACGCAGATATTCGGTGCACTCGCGAGCGATCCGATGCTTGGCGCCGATCGTTCAGGGGTACTGATCGGCTTGCCGGGCACGCATGCGAAATGGGCGTGGGTGAAGGACGGGCTGATCGAGCGTTTCCAGACCTTCATGACGGGCGAGCTGTTCGCGGTGCTGCGCGACCACACGATCCTCGGCCGCACGATGCGCGCGGGCGCCTTACCCGACCGCGCTGCGTTCTTGCGCGGCGTGTCGGTTGCACGCGGTGCGCAGCGCACGGGGTTGCTCGCGACGATTTTCAGCACGCGCACGCTCGGGTTGACCGACCGGCTTGCGCCCGATGCGCAGGGCGATTACCTGTCGGGCCTGCTGATCGGCCATGAGCTCAACGCGCTCGATGCGATGCTCGCGGAGCGCGGCGTCGCGCTCGCGGACCAGCCGTTGCTGCTGATCGGCGACGCCGCTTTGTGTGCGCGCTACGTCGATGCGCTGCAGGTATTCGGCCACGCGCATGCGCAGGTCGCCGCGCATGCAACCGAGCGCGGCCTGTGGCGGATCGCGTCGCGCGCCGGGCTCGTGAGCGCGGACGGCGAGCCCGTCTGCGCCAACCCATGAAACGATTGCAGAGGAACCCCTGATGTCGTCCGACCTTACGTTACCCGCGCCGTACGCGCCCCACGCCGCACTGATGCGCGCGTTCGACGCATGCCCGCTGATCGCGATCATGCGCGGGATCACGCCCGCCGAAGCGGCCGACCACGGCCATGCGCTGTACGAAGCCGGCTTCCGGATCGTCGAGGTGCCGCTCAACTCGCCGGATCCGTTCGACAGCATCGCGGCGCTGCGGCGCGCGCTGCCCGATGATGCGATCGTCGGCGCGGGCACCGTGCTGCGTGCCGAGTACGTCGACCGCGTGCAGGACGCGGGCGGCGCGCTGATCGTGATGCCGCACAGCGACGCAGCCGTGATCCGCCGTGCCCGCGAGCGCGGCCTGGCGAGCGCACCGGGCGTCGCGACGCAGACCGAAGCGTTCGCGGCACTCACGAACGGCGCCGACGTGCTGAAGATGTTCCCGGCCGAACAGCTCGGCGTAGCGGTCGTGAAGGCATGGCGCGCGGTGATCGACCGTGCGGTGCCGCTGATCCCGGTCGGCGGAATTTCGCCCGACAACATGGCGCCGTTCCTCGACGCGGGCGCGAACGGCTTCGGGCTCGGCTCGGCGCTGTTCCGGCCCGGCCAGTCGGCCGACACGACGGCGGCGAACGCACGCGCGTTCCAGGCCGGCTTGCGCGTCGCGCGCGGCGGAGCCGCATGATGCCCCGCCTCGCGGACAAGGTCGCGATGGTGACGGGCGCGGGCCGGGGCATCGGCGCCGCGATTGCCCGCGCATTCGTTCGCGAGGGCGCGGCCGTCGCGCTCGTCGATCTCGACTTCCCGCAGGCGCAGCACACGGCCGCCGCGATTGCGCGCGAATTCGACGGCGCGCTCGTGCTGCCGCTGGAGGCCGACGTCGCGCGGCAGGACGCGGTGCGGGATGCGCTCGCGCAGACCGAGGCGGCGTTCGGCCCGCTCGACGTGCTCGTGAACAACGCAGGCATCAACGTGTTCGCCGATCCGTTGACGATGACCGATGACGACTGGCGCCGCTGCTTCGCGGTCGATCTCGATGGCGTGTGGCACGGTTGCCGCGCGGCGCTCGAAGGAATGGTCGAGCGCGGTCGCGGCAGCATCGTGAACATCGCGTCGACGCACGCGTTCCGGATCATCCCGGGCTGCTTTCCGTACCCGGTCGCGAAACACGGCGTGCTCGGTCTCACGCGCGCGCTCGGCATCGAATACGCGGCGCGCAACGTGCGCGTGAACGCGATCGCGCCGGGCTACATCGAGACGCAGCTCACGCGCGACTGGTGGGACGCGCAGCCCGATCCGGCTGCAGCGCGCGCCGAGACGCTCGCGCTGCAGCCGATGAAGCGCATCGGCCGGCCGGAGGAGGTCGCGATGACGGCCGTGTTCCTGGCGTCCGACGAGGCGCCGTTCATCAATGCCGCATGCATCACCGTCGACGGCGGGCGTGCGGCGCTGTACCACGACTGACGCAACGATTCGAAAGACCGCACGTGCGACGGCCGCGCGCACGCTGCGTCGAAACCAACAAGCGGCTGCATCCTGTTCGATGAAGACAAGGAGACACTGGAGATGAAACGCAGAACGTTCGTAACGCTGGCCGCTGCGGCCGCGGTGGTGATGGGGAGCCCGGTCGTGCACGCGGCCGACCCGGTCAAGATCGGCTTCCTGGTGAAGCAGCCGGAAGAGCCGTGGTTCCAGGACGAGTGGAAGTTCGCCGAGATGGCCGCGAAGCAGAAGGGCTTCACGCTCGTGAAGATCGGCGCGCCGTCCGGCGAGAAGGTGATGAGCGCGATCGACAACCTGTCCGCGCAGAAGGCGCAGGGCTTCATCATCTGCACGCCCGACGTGAAGCTCGGGCCGGGCATCGTCGCGAAGGCGAAGTCGCACAACCTGAAGATGATGACGGTCGACGACCGCCTCGTCGACGGTGCGGGCAAGCCGATCGAGGCGGTGCCGCACATGGGGATCTCCGCGTACAACATCGGCAAGCAGGTCGGCGACGGCATCGCGGCCGAGATCAAGAAGCGCGGCTGGGACATGAAGGACGTCGGCGCGATCGACATCACCTACGAGCAGCTGCCGACCGCGCATGACCGCACCAGCGGCGCGACCGACGCGCTGGTGGCCGCCGGCTTCCCGAAGGCGAACGTGATCGCGGCGCCGCAGGCGAAGACCGACACGGAAAACGCATTCAACGCGGCGAACATCGCGCTCACGAAGAACCCGCAGTTCAAGCACTGGGTCGCCTACGGTCTGAACGACGAGGCCGTGCTCGGCGCGGTGCGCGCGGCCGAAGGCCGCGGCTTCAAGGCCGACAACATGATCGGCATCGGCATCGGCGGTTCCGATTCGGCGCTGAACGAGTTCAAGAAGCCGCAGCCGACGGGCTTCTACGGCACCGTGATCATCAGCCCGAAGCGCCACGGCGAGGAAACCTCGGACCTGATGTACACGTGGATCACGCAGGGCAAGGCACCGCCGGCGCTGACGCTGACGACGGGCATGCTCGCGACGCGCGACAACGTGTCGAAGGTACGCGACGAGATGGGGCTCGCGTCGAAGTAAGCGGCCCGCCGGCTGCCGCGGCGAAGCGGCGGCCGGCGGTCGATCGATTCCGGAAGTGGAGAGACGACGTGTCAGCGGCACTGCGTTTTGACAATATCGGCAAGGTATTTCCCGGCGTGCGCGCACTCGACGGCATTTCGTTCGACGTGCATGCGGGCGAGGTGCATGGCCTGATGGGCGAGAACGGCGCGGGCAAGTCGACGCTGCTGAAGATTCTCGGCGGCGAATACCAGCCCGATGCGGGCAGCGTGCTGGTCGACGGCCAGCCGGTGCAGTTCGCGAGTGCGGCCGCGTCGATCGCGGCCGGCATCGCGGTGATTCACCAGGAGCTGCAGTACGTGCCCGACCTGACGGTCGCGGAAAACCTGCTGCTCGGCCGCCTGCCGAATGCGTTCGGCTGGGTGAGGAAGCGCGAGGCGAAGCGCTACGTGCGCGAGCGGCTCGCGGCGATGGGCGTCGATCTCGATCCCGATGCGAAGCTCGGGCGGCTGTCGATCGCGCAACGGCAGATGGTCGAGATCTGCAAGGCGCTGATGCGCAATGCGCGCGTGATCGCGCTCGACGAACCGACGAGCTCGCTGTCGCATCGCGAGACCGAGGTGCTGTTCAAGCTCGTCGACGACCTGCGCGCGCAGGGCCGTGCGCTGATCTACATCTCGCACCGGATGGACGAGATCTACCGGCTCTGCAATGCGTGCACGATCTTCCGCGACGGGCGCAAGATCGCGTCGCACGAATCGCTTGGCGACGTGCCGCGCGAACGGCTCGTCGCCGAGATGGTCGGGCGCGAGATTTCGGACATCTACCATTACGCGCCGCGCGCGCTCGGCGACGTGCGGTTCTCCGCCGAAGGCGTCGACGGCCATGCCCTGCGCGAACCGGCGAGCTTCTCGGTGCGCGCGGGCGAGATCGTCGGCTTCTTCGGGCTGGTCGGCGCGGGCCGCAGCGAGCTGATGCGGCTCGTGTACGGCGCGGACCGCCGGCGCGCGGGCGTGCTGACGCTCGACGGCGCGCGCATCGACGTGAAGCGCACCGGCGACGCGATCCGCCACGGCATCGTGCTGTGCCCCGAGGATCGCAAGGAAGAAGGGATCATCGCGATCGCGTCGGTCGCGGAGAACATCAACATCAGTTGCCGCCGCCATTCGCTGCGCGCGGGGCTGTTCATCAACCGCAAGGCCGAGAGCGAAACGGCCGACCGCTTCATCCAGCGGCTGAAGATCAAGACGCCGAACCGGCGCCAGAAGATCCGCTTCCTGTCGGGCGGCAACCAGCAGAAGGCGATCCTGTCGCGCTGGCTGGCGGAGCCCGACCTGAAGGTCGTGATTCTCGACGAACCGACGCGCGGGATCGACGTCGGCGCGAAGCACGAGATCTACGACGTGATCTACCGGCTCGCGGAGCGCGGCTGCGCGATCGTGATGGTGTCGTCGGAATTGCCGGAAGTGCTCGGCGTGTCCGACCGCATCGTCGTGATGCGCGAAGGCCGGATCGCCGGCGAGCTGCCGCGCGAGCAGGCGAACGAACACGCGGTGCTGAGCCTCGCGCTGCCGCAGACGAGCGCGGTCGAGGCGGCCTGACGCGATATACGACATTCGAATCGAACACGCGCGGCGCGGGTCGCGCGATGCAGGAGCAGGAGACACCATCATGCAAGTCAACGAAAACCTTGCCAGCGCCGCCGTGAAGCCCACGGCCGACGCGCTGGTTCCGCAGCAGGGCGACCGCCAGAAGTGGTGGCAGCATCTGACCGAATACAGCCTGATCGCGATCTTCGCGGTGATGTTCATCACGATGTCGCTGACCGTCGATCACTTCTTCTCGATCGACAACATGCTCGGCCTCGCGCTGTCGATCTCGCAGATCGGCATGGTCGCGTGCACGATGATGTTCTGTCTCGCGTCGCGCGACTTCGATCTGTCGATCGGCTCGACCGTCGCGTTCTCCGGCGTGTTGTGCGCGATGGTGCTGAACGCGACCGACAACACGTTCGTCGCGATCATCGCGGCGGTCGCGGCCGGCGCCGCGATCGGCTTCGTGAACGGCGCGGTGATCGCGTACCTGCGCATCAACGCGCTGATCACGACGCTCGCGACGATGGAAATCGTGCGCGGGCTCGGCTTCATCGTGTCGAAAGGGCAGGCGGTCGGCGTGTCGTCGGACACCTTCATCGCGCTCGGCGGGTTGTCGATGTTCGGCGTGTCGCTGCCGATCTGGGTCACGCTGCTGTGCTTCATCGCGTTCGGCGTGCTGTTGAACCAGACCGTGTACGGCCGCAACACGCTCGCGATCGGCGGCAATCCCGAGGCATCGCGGCTCGCGGGGATCAACGTCGAACGTACGCGCGTGTACATCTTCCTGATCCAGGGTGCGGTGACGGCGCTCGCGGGCGTGATCCTCGCATCGCGCATCACGTCGGGCCAGCCGAACGCCGCGCAGGGCTTCGAGCTGAACGTGATCTCCGCGTGCGTGCTCGGCGGCGTGTCGCTGATGGGCGGCCGCGCGACGATCTCGGGCGTCGTGATCGGCGTGCTGATCATGGGCACCGTCGAGAACGTGATGAACCTGCTGAACATCGACGCGTTCTACCAGTACCTGGTGCGCGGCGCGATCCTGCTCGCGGCCGTGCTGCTCGACCAGCTGAAGAACCGCGGCGTACGCGACTGACCCGACCTGTTTCCACGGAGACGAACCGCATGACCATCGATACTTCCGCGTCCGGCCCGCACGCAGCGAGCCTCGCGCGCTACGCACGCTACCCGAGCCTCGAGGATCGCGCGGTGCTGATCACGGGCGGCGCGACCGGCATCGGCGCGGCGTTCGTCGAACACTTCGCCGCGCAGGGCGCACGCGTCGCGTTCGTCGACCTCGACGCGGCCGCCGGCGCCGCGCTGGCGGACAGCCTCGCGCACGTGCGCCATGCGCCGCTGTTCATCCAGTGCGACCTGACCGACATCGACGCGCTGCGCCATGCGATCGACGCGATCCGTGCGCGTATCGGCGCGATCGCGGTGCTCGTGAACAATGCGGCGAACGACACGCGCCATGCGATCGGCGACGTGACGCCCGATTCGTTCGACGCGGGCATCGCGGTGAACCTGCGCCACCAGTTTTTCGCCGCGCAGGCGGTGATCGACGACATGAAGCAGCAGGGCGGCGGCGCGATCATCAATCTCGGCTCGATCAGCTGGATGCTGAAAAACGGCGGCTATCCCGTCTACGTGATGGCGAAGGCGGCCGTGCAGGGCCTGACGCGCGGCCTCGCGCGCGACCTCGGCCCGTTCGGCATCCGCGTGAATTCGCTGGTGCCGGGCTGGGTGATGACCGACAAGCAGCGCCGGTTGTGGCTCGACGACGCGGGCCGCGCGGCGATCAAGGCCGGCCAGTGCCTCGACGCCGAGCTGCTGCCGGCCGACCTCGCGCGCATGGCGCTGTTTCTCGCGGCCGACGACAGCCGGATGATCACCGCGCAGGACGTGATCGTCGACGGCGGCTGGGCCTGACCGTTCGCACTGAACTGCATCGTTTCTTCGACGAAGGAAAGGAGTTCATCATGACCGCCACCTCCTCGCGCGCATCGTCGTCCACCAGCCAGTCGCGCCGCGCGCGCCTGGCCGCCGCCGCGCAGCCGGTCAGCCCCGGCCCGCAGACGGCCGCGTTCGCGCAGGGCGTCGGTGCCGCCCATGCGGCCGCCGTCACGCTGTCGAACGCGTCGCTGCGGCTCGACGTGCTGCCGCACCTCGGCGGCGGCATCGCGCGCTTCGACTGGCGCGGCGACAACGGCGCGCTGATGCCGGTGTTCCGCCGCTGCGAGCGCCCGGAGGCGGCGACGGACCCGAACGAGCTCGCGTGCTATCCGCTGCTGCCTTACTCGAACCGGATCGGCGACGGGCGTTTCGAATGCGACGGACGCAAGGTCGCGGTGCCGCGCAATCGCCGTGACGAGCCGCTGCCGATCCACGGCGACGGCTGGCTCGCGCCGTGGCAGGTGGACGATGCGACCGACACGACGCTGCAGTTGTCGCTCGATCGCACCGGCGGTGCGCCGTATGCGTTCCGCGCGATCCAGTCGTTCGAACTCGACGAAGCGACGCTGTCGATCGCGCTGACGATCGAGAACGCGGGGCGCGCGCGGCTGCCGTTCGGGCTCGGCGTGCATCCGTTCCTCGTGCGCGACGCCGTGACCGAACTGGCCGCGGCGGCTGGCGGTCTGTGGCTGTCGGGCGCCGATTTCCTGCCGGTGCGGCACGTGAGCGTGCCGCCGGCCTGGCAATTCGGCGTCGCGTATCCGCTGCCGGCCGCGCTCGTCAATCACGCCTTCACCGGCTGGGGCGGCCATGCGACGGTGAGCTGGCCGCGCCGCGGGCTGTCGCTGACCGTCGCGGCCGACGCCGACGCGTACGTGCTCTATACGCCGCCGGGCGAGGATTTCTTCTGCTTCGAGCCGGTCGATCATCCGATCAATGCGGTGAACCTGCCGGGCGGCGCGACCGCGCACGGGATGACGCTGCTCGCGCCCGGCGAGCGGCTGACGCGGCGGTTCGCGTTCACCGTCGAGCGTGCCGATGCGCGCAGCAATGCCGCGACACGCGAGGGACGCCGGCGACGCGGGTAAAATACGCGGTCTACCAACGGTTTGCCGCGAGTACCCGCCATGTCTTCCCCGCTTACTTTCATTGAATCGCTGCGCGCCGCGTGGCAGCGCACCAACTCGCTGCTGTGCGTCGGCCTCGATCCCGAGCCGTCGCGTTTCCCCGTGCAGTTCGACGGCCAGCCCGACGCGATCTTCGAATTCTGCCGGCAGATCGTCGACGCGACCGCGCAATACGCGAGCGCGTTCAAGCCGCAGATCGCCTACTTCGCCGCGCATCGCGCGGAAGACCAGCTCGAGCGCCTGATCGCGCACATCCACCTCCAGCATCCGGGCCTGCCCGTGATCCTCGACGCGAAGCGCGGCGACATCGGCAGCACGGCCGAGCAGTACGCGCGCGAAGCGTTCGAGCGCTATCGCGCGGACGCCGTCACGGTGAACCCGTACATGGGCTACGACTCGGTCGAGCCGTACTTCGAGCACGAAGGCAAGGGCGTGATCGTACTGTGCCGCACGTCGAACCCGGGCGGCTCCGACCTGCAGTTCCTCGACACGAACGGCCGCCCGCTGTACCAAGTCGTGGCCGACCTCGCGGCGAACAAGTGGAACGCGAAGAACGGCCAGCTCGGCCTCGTGGTCGGCGCGACGTTCCCGAAGGAAATCGAGATCGTGCGCGGGATCGTCGGCGACATGCCGCTGCTGATCCCCGGCATCGGCGCGCAGGGCGGCGACGTGCAGGCGACCGTCAACGCGGGCCGCACGGCCGACGGCACCGGCATGATGGTCAACTCGTCGCGCGCGATCCTGTACGCGAGCAAGGGCGAGGATTTCGCCGAAGCCGCGGCGCTCGCCGCGCAGAAGACGCGCGACACGATCAACGCGCATCGCTGATCGCGGTTGGTGACGGCTGCCCGCGCGAGCAGCCGGTTCCGGCAGGCCCGCGTTCGCGGGCCGGTGCCGCTTTCTCCGTTTTGCTCCCGTCCGTTTCCCCGCATTCCCGGCCGCCGCACTGACGCGCACGGGCAACTTCCCGTCGTTTCCGCACTGCATGTCCGCGCACCAATCGCGCGATGCTCCCGCTTGTCATCGATCTGTAACGAAACTGTCAAGAAAGGGAGTGACGCCATGCCCAAGCTTTCCCGACGTTTTCTGAGCGCGCTTGCCGCATCGCTGTGCATGAGCTTCGCCCATGCGGCGGACCTGTCGCACTGGCCGGCCGACAGCGCGAAGGCGCTGAACGCGATGATCGCCGCGCACGCGCACCGCGGCGACTACGCGGTATTCGACGCCGACAACACGACCTACCGCTACGACCTCGAGGAGTCGCTGCTGCCGTATCTCGAGCACCGCGGCGTGCTGACGCGCGACACGCTCGACCCGTCGCTGAAGCTGATCCCGTTCAAGGATTCCGCCGACTACAAGGAATCGCTGACGAGCTATTACTACCGGCTGTGCGAGATCGACGATCTGGTCTGCTACCCGTGGATCGCGCAGGCGTTCGCCGGGCAGTCGCTCGCCGACCTGAAGCGCCACGTCGACGCGATGCTCGCCGACGGCAAGCCGATCCCGATCCGCTACTGGCAGGGCGACAAGGTGGCCGACGGCACGGTGAACCCGCCGCGGTTCTTCCGCGGGATGCAGGAGCTGTATAACGCGCTGCGCGAGAACGGCATCGACGTCTACGTGATGACGGCCGCGCACGAGGAGCTCGCGCGGCTCGTGCTGTCCGACCCGAAGTACGGCTACAACGTGAAGCCGCAGAACGTGATCGGCGTGACGACGCTGCTGCGCAACCCGGCGACCGGCGCGCTGACGACGTCGCGCCTGCAGATCAAGGCCGGCAAGTACGACGAGGCGGCGAACCGCAGCCTGGTGATCACGCCGTTCCTGATGAACCCGATGACGTGGTACGAAGGCAAGCTCGGTTCGATCGTCGGCTGGATCGACCAGTGGAAGAAGCCGGTGCTCGTCGCGGGCGACACGCCGGCGTCCGACGGCTACATGCTGCTGAATGCGACCGACGTCGCGCGCGGCGGCGTGCGCGTGTGGGTCGACAAGAAGGACAGGCAGATGGCGCAGATCCGTGCGTGGTCGGACGAATCGGCCGCGAAGCAGAAGTCGCTCGGCCTGCCGGTGACGGCGGACAAGAACTGGATCGTCGTGAAGCCCGACGCGATTCAGTAAGCGGGCAAGCGGGGCGCGCCCCGGCCCGCTCAGCCTTCGCGTTCGTCGAGCAGCTTCAGCAGCCCGCGCAGCGCATGCGCGGCTGCCTGCGTGCGGATCTGCTCGCGGTCGCCCTTGAACACGAGCGTCTCGACGTCGGTATGCAGCCGGTTGCTCCAGCCGAACGACACGGTGCCGACCGGCTTCTTCTCGCTGCCGCCGGCCGGGCCCGCGATGCCCGTGACGGACAGCGCGACCTGCGCGCGGCTGTTGCGCAACGCACCTTCGGCCATCGCGCGCGCGACGGGCTCGCTGACGGCGCCGTGCTTGTCGATCAGGTCGGGCGGCACGCCGATCATCTCGATCTTGGCCTGGTTCGAGTACGTGACGAAGCCGCGCTCGAACCACTGGCTGCTGCCGGAGATGTCGGTGATCGCCGCGGCGATGATGCCGCCGGTGCAGGATTCGGCGGTGGCGAGCGTGAGGTGCTCGTCACGCAGCTTGTTGCCTGCGCGGATCGCAAGCTGATGGACGACGGAATCGGTTGGCATGCGCGTCGGGAAACGGGAGTCGGGAAATCGGTCAGCCGACGACGGAGCGCCACAGGGCGATCACGAGCAGCGTCATGAACGCGGCGACCAGGTCGTCGACCATGATGCCGGGCCCGCCTTTCAGGCGGCGGTCGAAATAGCGGATCGGCGGCGGCTTGAGCATGTCGAAGCAGCGGAACGCGACGAACGCCCACAGCTGGCCGATGAAGGTCGCGGGCGTGACGAACAGCATCACGAGCCAGATCGCGACGATCTCGTCCCAGACCACGGCGCCCGGATCGGACGTGCCCATCTTCTTCGCGGTGAAACCGGTGATCCACGTGCCCGCCACGAAGCCGACGGCGATCAGCGCCCACCATTCGGGCACCGTCAGGTAGCGGTTGAGCACGACGAAACCGAGCCAGCCGAACAGCGAGCCGAACGTGCCGGGCATGATCGGCGCGAGCCCGCTGCCGAAGCCGAGCGACACGATGTGCGCCGGGTGCGACAGCATGAAGCGCGCGGTCGCGCGCTGCGGTGCATCGGGTGCGGCGCCGGTCTCGGCCGCGGCGTGCGCGGGCGTCGGGTCAGTCTGCATGGAAGTGGTCGAAGCCGTGCAACGTGAGAGCGAGGGGCGCGCCGGCGGCGTCGTGCCACGTGATCGCGGGTTGCGCCGACGGCGCGGACAACGCGCGTATTGTACCGATTCGCGTGACCGGCACGCCGGCCGTCGCGCCGGCCGCTTCGACCGCCGCACGGGCCGCGGCCGGCGCGGTGAAGCACAGTTCGTAGTCGTCGCCGCCCGCCAGCGTGCAGCGGCGCTGCACGTCGGGCGGCAGCGTCGCGAGCGCGGCCGAGCGCGGCACCGCGTCGGCGTCGATCTCGGCGCGCACGTTCGAGCGCGTCAGGATGTGCTGCAGGTCGCCGGCGAGACCGTCGGAAAGGTCGAGCGCCGCGTGCGCGACGCCGGCAAGCGCCAGGCCGAGTGCGATGCGCGGTTCGGGCCGCTCGAGCGCGCGCCGGAACGCGGCCGCCTCGTCCGCGCCGGCCGCCCATTCGCCGCGCGCGACGCCGAGGCCCGCGCGTGCATCGCCGAGCGTGCCGGACACCCAGACGTCGTCGCCGTCGCGCGCGGCGTCGCGCCGCAGCGCCGCGTCGGGCGCGACTTCGCCGAATACGGTCACGCACAGGTTCAGCGGGCCGCTCGTCGTGTCGCCGCCGATCAGCTCGCAACCGTAGCGCTCGGCGAGCGCGAACAGCCCGTTGCTGAAGGCCTCGAGCCACGCCGCGTCGGCGCGCGGCAGCGCGCACGCGAGCGTGAATGCGCGCGGCTCGGCGCCCATCGCCGCGAGGTCGGACAGGTTGACCGCGAGCGTCTTGTGGCCGAGCGCGTCGGGCGCGACATCGGGGAAGAAGTGGCGGCCTTCCACCAGCATGTCCGTCGAAATTGCCAGCAATTTCCCGGATCGGGGCGTGATCAGCGCGCAATCGTCGCCGATGCCGAGCGTCGACGCGCGGGCGCCCTGCGCGGCGCGGCGCGTGAAGAAGCGTTCGATCAGCGAAAACTCGGAAAGGGCGGCTGGCACGGCGGGTAATCCGAAACGATTGAAGGAACGGCATTGTACGAGGCAAGCGGCTGCGTTCCTGCGCCGTTCTGCCCATTTTTGTCGCGGCTGTTGCACCCGAATCGCCGGTCTGGCGGCAGATGATTGGCGCTACAATGCCGTCGAACAGTTATTCTAATCCGCCCGCCACGAGACACATGTCTACTCAAGCCTCCTCCAAAGCCAAGCTCCGCGAAGCCGCGCTCGACTATCACGAATTCCCGACCCCCGGGAAAATCGCGATCGCCCCGACCAAGCAGATGATCAACCAGCGCGACCTCGCGCTCGCGTATTCGCCCGGTGTGGCGTACGCGTGCGAGGAGATCGTCGAGAATCCGCTCAACGCGGCGCGCTTCACCGCGCGCAGCAACCTGGTCGGCGTCGTCACGAACGGCACGGCGGTGCTCGGTCTCGGCAACATCGGCCCGCTCGCGTCGAAGCCGGTGATGGAAGGCAAGGCCGTGCTGTTCAAGAAGTTCGCGGGCATCGACGTGTTCGACATCGAACTGAACGAGTCGGACCCGCACAAGCTCGTCGACGTGATCGCCGCGCTGGAGCCGACCTTCGGCGGGATCAACCTGGAAGACATCAAGGCGCCCGACTGCTTCATCGTCGAGCGCGAGTGCCGCAAGCGGATGAAGATCCCGGTGTTCCACGACGACCAGCACGGCACCGCGATCGTCGTGGCCGCGGCCGTCACGAACGGCCTGAAGGTCGTCAACAAGGACATCAAGAAGGTCAAGCTCGTCGCCTCCGGCGCGGGTGCTGCCGCGCTCGCGTGTCTCGACCTGCTGGTCGACATCGGCCTGCCGCTCGAGAACATCACGGTGACCGACCTGGCCGGCGTGGTCTACAAGGGCCGCACCGAGCTGATGGATCCGGACAAGGAGCGTTTCGCACGCGAAACCGACGCCCGGACGCTGGCCGAAGTAATCGACGGCGCGGACATTTTCCTCGGCCTGTCGGCTGCCGGCGTGCTGAAGCCGGAGATGGTGAAGGGCATGGCCGAGCGCCCGCTGATCCTCGCGCTCGCGAACCCGACGCCGGAAATCCTGCCGGAAGCGGCACTCGAAGTGCGCCCCGACGCGATTCTCGCGACCGGCCGCACCGATTACCCGAACCAGGTCAACAACGTCCTGTGCTTCCCGTTCATCTTCCGCGGCGCGCTCGACGTCGGCGCGACGACGATCACGCGTGAAATGGAGATCGCGGCCGTCAACGCGATCGCCGAGCTCGCGCAGCACGAGCAGAGCGACATCGTCGCGACCGCATACGGTATCCAGGACCTGTCGTTCGGGCCCGAATACCTGATCCCGAAGCCGTTCGATCCGCGCCTGATCGTGAAGATCGCGCCGGCCGTCGCGCAGGCCGCGATGGACGGCGGCGTCGCGACACGCCCGATCGAGGACATGGAGGCGTACCGCGTCCACCTGCAGCAGTTCGTGTATCACAGCGGCACGACGATGAAGCCGATCTTCCAGATCGCGCGCGCCGCGCAGGAAGAGAAGAAGCGTGTCGTGTTCGCGGAAGGCGAAGAAGAGCGCGTGTTGCGTGCCGTTCAGATCATCGTCGACGAGAAACTGGCCAAGCCGATCCTGATCGGCCGCCCGTCGGTGATCGAGCACCGTATCCAGCGCTACGGCCTGCGCCTGAATCCGGGCGTCGACTTCACGGTCGTCAACACCGAGCACGACGAGCGCTATCGCGATTTCTGGCAGACGTATTACAAGCTGATGGCGCGCAAGGGCATCAGCGAGCAGCTCGCGCGCGTCGAAATGCGCCGCCGCACGACGCTGATCGGCGCGATGCTGGTGAAGAAGGGCGAAGCGGACGGGATGATCTGCGGCACGATCAGCACCACGCACCGCCACCTGCACTTCATCGACCAGGTGATCGGCAAGCGCCCGGGCTGCAGCGTGTACGCGGCGATGAACGGCCTCGTGCTGCCGGGCCGCCAGATTTTCCTCGTCGACACGCACGTGAACGTCGATCCGACCCCGGAGCAACTGGCCGAGATCACGATCATGGCGGCGGAAGAAGTGCGCCGCTTCGGCATCGAGCCGAAGGTCGCGCTGCTGTCGCACTCGAATTTCGGCACGAGCAATGCACCTTCGGCGAAGAAGATGCGCGATACGCTCGCGATCCTGCAGGAACGCGCGCCGGAGCTGAAGGTCGACGGCGAGATGCACGGCGACGTCGCGCTCGACGCGGCGCTGCGCAAGGAAATCCTGCCGGAATCGACGCTGGAAGGCGAAGCGAACCTGCTGATCCTGCCGAACATCGACGCCGCGAACATCGCGTACAACCTGCTGAAGACGGCCGCCGGCAACAACATCGCGATCGGGCCGATCCTGCTGGGCGCCGCGCAGCCGGTGCACGTGCTGACCGAATCGGCGACCGTTCGCCGCATCGTCAACATGGCGGCGCTGCTGGTCGCCGACGTGAACGCCACGCGCTGAGCCAAAACGAACGCGCCACGCCGGTCGAACCGGCGTGGCGCGTCGGGAAAATTGTAAACAAAAGAAAAAAGAGGCGTGCCCGCAATGGGCACGCCGCGGGCAGGGCGCAAACGCGCTTCCCTCAAGGCAACAGCAGCATCTCTCCACTCCTGGTAACGAGCGCGGCAAGGAGGCAGGTCTTGCCATACGAGAGATGCCGGCTTTATTTTATCCTATGTAAGATAAATGTAGTGTGATTTCGGTAAAAAATGCGCAATTCCGGGTATCACGACGCTTTCGATTCCCAAACGGACATTGATTCGCGCGGCCAATAACGCTACGCTAACGCCTTTGTTGGTCGTCAACTACTTGATTTAACAGCGGGAACCCTGGTTCATGGCACGCAAGTGGCTCCGCAACGGCGCGCTCGCGTCCGTCTTCGCGATGTTCGCGATGGGTATCGTCGGCACGCCGACGGGCAGTCTGGTTTCCGCCGCTTACGCACGGGAGGCCGTTCCGGCCGACGTGGCCGCCAGCGGGCTCGATACGATTCCGACTGCCAGTCTTCCGCGCGAGGCCGTGACTACGCTGGGCCTGATCGGCGCGGGCGGCCCCTATCCGTACGAGAAAGACGGCGTCGTATTCGGCAACCGCGAGCGGATCCTGCCGAAGGCGAAGCGCGGCTACTACCATGAGTACACGGTGCCGACGCCGCGTGCCCGCAATCGTGGGGCGCGCCGGATCGTCTGTGGCGGGCCCTTGCGCCGGATCGACAACTGTTATTACACGGGCGACCACTACAACAGTTTTAAACGTATTGTTGAATGACTTCGGGACGAATGGCATGAGCGACTCCATCTACGCGCACGATACGGCGGCGGCGGAACTGTTCGCGGCCGGCGACGGCAATCTGTTTCAGCGCGTGATTCAACTGCACGCGGCGGCGCAGGCTGGCGGCACGCCGGAGCAACAGGAAGCCGAGTCCGGGCTTTCATCGAACGAGGAGCCTATGAGCCTTTTCACGACCGTGCGACCCAATCTCGTGCAGTCGATCCGCGCGTTCCGCGTGCAGGATCTCGCCGACGAAGCCACCCGGCTCGGCCAGCACTTCCTGTTCGCGTATTGCGGCGCCGCGCAGTCGAAGCAGGAAGTGATGGAAACGATCGCGACGTCGTTCCTGTTTCCGAAGCATTTCGGGAAGAACTACGACGCGCTGTACGACTGCCTGACCGACCTCGTCGCGAAGGCCGGCGCGCAGCCCGGTTTCGTGATCGTCCTCGAAGGGCTGCCGATCGCGCAGAAATTCGACAAGGAAGGGCGCGAGACGCTGCTCGACGTGTTCCGCGAGGCGGCCGAGTTCTGGGCCGAGCGCAAGGTCGCGTTCCGCGTGTTCTACTCGTTCGCGTAAGCACGCATCGGCCCGCGGCCGATCCGGCAAGAAGCCCGCCTCGAGCGGGCTTTTTTGCGCCTGCGCGACGCGTCCGGGCCGGTGCGCCCGTCGCTTGCCGACATCGGCCTTTCATCTGGCGCCATTTTTCGAGACAATCCCGGTCGGCCCGGCTGCGGCAGCCGCCGCATCGGGTGCGTACAACAAACATCGAGAGAGGGCTGTCTTCCCATGAATATTTCCCGTTCCGCACGCGCCGTCGTGCTGCCCCTGCTGGTCGCGGCCGGCGCCGTGCATGCCGCGCCGCTGACGCCCGAGCAGACCGTCGACCTTTACATCGGCGCGCTCGTCAACGGAGACGTGTCGAAAGCCCGCGAATTCAACGACGCGGTTCGTGCGAGCTACAGCGGCAAGGACGCGCTCGACATCGGCGTGCTGTCGACGATGGGCGAGTCGATGCGCAAGGACATGGCCGACGGGATACTGGCGCCGATGCCGCCGAAGGCGAGTGCCGCGTTGCGTCCGTCGGTCGAGAGCATGGCCGCCGCTTATCAGCGCGCGCTCAATCGGTCGGCATGCAGGACGACCGGGTCGTCGCAGCGACCGAACCCGTACGTCGACGGCGCGACGATCGCGACGGTCGAATTCGCGTGTCGCGTGGCCGATGCGGGGCCAGGCGCGAAGGCGCTGGAGGCGAAGCTGGGGCCGAATCGGCGCCTGAAGAGCGAGGCGGCACGCATTGCGTCGCTCAAGACGATCTTCTCGGGCATCGCGCAGGTGCTGGACGATGCAGCGGTGACGCACCCGGTGACGGGCAAGATCGACATTTACAGCCTCGAGGAAGGCGGCTGGACGACCGGTAGCCCGGGAGACGTGCTGACGCCGGTGGTCGACGCGTTGTCCGATTCGATGCCGCACGGCTCGTCGAGCGACAAGTAACGTGCGATAAACCGCGGCGTCAGCGTCGCGTGCGAGCGGGGAAGGGCCGCGCCGCTTCGCGGCGGCCCACCCTGCTCGTCACCACCCGCCCCAACGCGCGGCCAACGCCGCGAGCACCGCCGCACCGGCCGTCTCGGTGCGCAGTACGCGCGGCCCGAGCGACAGTGCGGTGAATCCGCGGGCGCGCGCCGCGTTTTCCTCGTCGGGCGACAGCCCGCCTTCGGGGCCGATCAGCAGCGTCACGGTGGCCGCGGGCGGCGCGTCGGGCAGCGACGCAAACGGGATGCTCGCACGCGGCGACAGCAGCAGCCGCAGCTCGCCGTCGGCCGGTGCGGCAGGCAGCGTATCGAGCCACGCGTGGAAGCCGGCGACCGGCGCAACGTCGGGTACACGGTTGCGTCCGCACTGTTCGCACGACGCACGCACGACGCCGCGCCAGTGTGCGACGCGCTTGTCCGCGCGTTCGCCGGACAGCTTCACGACGCCGCGCGCGGTCGACAGCGGCACGACCGCCGCGACGCCGAGCTCGACGGCTTTCTCGATCACCCAGTCCATCTTGTCGCCGCCGGCGATGCCTTGCGCGAGCGTCACGCGGTAGGGCGGTTCGGCTTCGGCCGGTTCGAACGTGTCGATCTGCGCGATCGCGCTGCGCTTGTCGATCTCGACGAGCCGCGCGCGGTACTGGCCGCCGGTGCCGTCGAACAGCGCGAGCACGTCGCCGGGCTGCAGGCGCAGCACCTGTGCGTGGCGTGCGACGTCGGCCGGCAATGCGAGTGTTGCGTCGGCGCGCAATGCGGCTTCGACGAAAAAGCGCGGCACGGCCGCGGTGGTGGTGGCTTCGTTCATGCGTGTTGCGGTGTCGGTCATGCGTGGAGACGGTGTCCGAGCGCCCATCGGTAGCCGTCGAGATCCTCGATCTGCGCGAAGCGGTCGCCCCAGAACTGGTCCTGCGGCGCGCTCAGCGATTTCGCGCCCGCGTCGAGCGCGCGCTGCCAGGTGGCGTCGACGTCGTCGACATACAGATAGAACGATTGCGGCGCGGTCGTGTTCGCGCTTTTCGGCGTGAGCGCGGTCGAGCCGAACGCGCCTTCGGGCGCGAACATCACGATCAGCTGGCCGCGGTAGGTCATCTCGACGTGCATGATCGCGCCGTCCTCGTCGTGCACGTCGCGCAGTTCGAAGCCGAAGGCGGTCTTGAAGAAGTCGATGGCCGCGCGCGCGTTGCGCACGGCCAGGTAGGGCGTCAACCAAGGCACGTTGGCCGGACGTGGATCGGTCATGAAAATCTCCTGTGGGACCAGGTGGGCGCGGCATCCGGGTCGCTCCGGTTCCGTGCTTCGCACGGCGAACCATGCAGGACCTCAACGGAAAAACGGAACGATGCGGCCGACCGGACGTTCAGCGGCGAACGCCCAGTGTATCGCGCAGCGCGCACGGCAGGGCAAAGAGGGACGCATGCAGCCGCGCATCGTAGTAGCGCAGGCCGTGGACGCGGCGGGCCGCGAGTCGTTCGTCGATGTCGTGTGCGAACAGCGCGGCCGCGTCGAGCGTGTCGCTCGCGATCGCCATCAGCCACTGCGAGCCGTACAGCGGCACGTGCGCGGACAACGGATCGACGACCGTGAAGCTCGCGCGCAGGTCGTCGAGCAGCGCGGCGATGCGCGACGCGTGGAACACCGGCGAACCGAGATGCATCGAGATCGCGCCGCACGGCGTGAGAATGCGCTTGAGCCGCGCGTAGAACGCACGCGTATAAAGGCCGGCCGCCGGCGAATCGGGCGGTGTGAGGTCGAACACGACGAGGTCGAAATGCTCGACGGTCGACTCGACGAAGTGCGCGGCGTCGCCGATCACGACCTCGACACGCGGGTCGTCGAGTGCGCCCTGGTGCACGTCGTCGAGATAACGCCGCGCCATCCCGACCACTTCGTCGTCGAGCTCGGCGATCACGATCCGCTCGATGCACGCGTGCTTGAGCAACTGGCGTGCCGCGCCGCCGTCGCCGCCGCCGAGCACGAGCGCCTTCTTCGGCGACGGGTGCGCGAGCGCGGCCGGGTGCGTCATGCACTCGTGATAGACGTACTCGTCGCCGACCGACGTCATCGGCCGGCCGTCCAGCGTGAACAGGCGGCCGAGCTGCGGCGTTTCCCAGACTTCGATCTGCTGGTGCGGGGACGCGACGCGCGCGAGCCGCCGGGCGTTCGGGAAGCCGTAGGCTGCGTCGGGCGTAGGGTGAAAGAGAAGTGTGGTGCTCACGGGCGGGCCGCTCAGGGCTGGCAGTTCCGACGTCTGAATTATAGGAGGCGGGCGGTTTGACGGAAAACCGTGCCGGAACACTACTCGCCGACAAGGGAAATGTCAGCCCATCTGTTAAAATGACGAGCTTTGCAGCCCCGTCCGTAGGCTCCGTCCGCTTCGCGTCCGTCAGGCGCCGCACCGCGCGCCGGGAACGATTGACGCTCGAGCTTCCGGATGCCGCCGTGCCCCCGTTTCCTCGACTCGTTCTCCGGACTCGACATGACGACTTCGTCTCCCGCCTCCACCACCCTGATGGCCAACGCGATCCGTGCGCTCGCGATGGACGCCGTCCAGCAAGCGAACTCCGGCCACCCCGGCATGCCGATGGGCATGGCCGAAATCGGCGTCGCGCTCTGGTCGCGCCATCTGAAGCACAACCCGACGAACCCGCACTGGGCCGACCGTGACCGCTTCGTGCTGTCGAACGGCCATGGCTCGATGCTGCTGTACTCGCTGCTGCACCTGACCGGCTACGACCTGCCGATCGAAGAGCTGAAGAACTTCCGCCAGCTGCACTCGAAGACGCCGGGCCACCCGGAATACGGCATCACGCCGGGTGTCGAGACGACCACCGGCCCGCTCGGCCAGGGCCTCGCGAACGCGGTCGGCATGGCGCTCGGCGAAGCGCTGATGGCCGACGAGTTCAACCGTGACGGCGCGAAGATCGTCGATCACCACACGTACGTGTTCCTCGGCGACGGCTGCCTGATGGAAGGCATCTCGCACGAAGCCTGCTCGCTCGCGGGCACGCTGAAGCTGAACAAGCTGATCGCGCTGTACGACGACAACGGCATCTCGATCGACGGCGACGTCGTGAACTGGTTCCACGACGATACCCCGAAGCGTTTTGAAGCCTACGGCTGGAACGTGATCCCGAACGTGAACGGCCATGACGTCGACGCGGTCGACGCGGCCATCGCGAAGGCGAAGCTGTCGGACAAGCCGACGATGATCTGCTGCAAGACGGTGATCGGCCAGGGCGCGGCCACGAAGGCGGGCGGCCACGACGTGCACGGCGCGGCGCTCGGCGCGGAAGAAATCGCGAAGACGCGCGAAGCGCTCGGCTGGAAGTGGGAGCCGTTCGTGATTCCGCAGGAAGTCTACGCGGCATGGGACGCGAAGGAAGCCGGCAAGCGCGCTGAAACCGAATGGGACGCGACGTTCGCTGCCTATCGCGCCAAGTTCCCGGCAGAAGCCGCCGAATTCGAGCGCCGGATGGCCAACCAGCTGCCGGCCGACTGGGCCGAGAAGGCGGCGGCGATCATCGCCGGCGCGAACGAGCGCGGCGAGACGGTGGCGACCCGCAAGGCGTCGCAGCAGGCGATCGAGGGCTTGGCTGCCGCGCTGCCCGAACTGCTCGGCGGCTCGGCCGACCTGACCGGCTCGAACCTGACCAACTGGAAGGCGTCGAAGGCCGTCCGCGCGAATCCGGAAGGCCCGGGCGTCGTGCTGGGCAACCACATCAACTACGGCGTGCGCGAATTCGGCATGAGCGCCGCGATCAACGGCCTCGCGCTGCACGGCGGCCACAAGCCGTTCGGCGGCACGTTCCTGACGTTCTCCGACTACAGCCGCAACGCGCTGCGCGTGGCCGCGCTGATGAAGGTGCCGTCGATCTTCGTGTTCACCCACGATTCGATCGGCCTCGGCGAAGACGGCCCGACGCACCAGTCGATCGAGCACGTGTCGAGCCTGCGCCTGATCCCGAACCACGACGTGTGGCGTCCGGCCGACACGGTCGAGACGGCCGTCGCGTGGACCCACGCGATCGCAGCCGACCGTCCGTCGAGCCTGATCTTCAGCCGCCAGAACCTCGCGTTCAACCCGCGTTCCGATGCGCAGATCGCGAACATCGCGAAGGGCGGCTACGTGCTGAAGGACTGGGACGAAGAGATCGTCGCGCGCAAGATCATCCTGATCGCGACGGGCTCGGAAGTCGAACTCGCGATGAAGGCCGTCGAGCCGCTCGCGCAGCAAGGCATCGCGGCACGCGTCGTGTCGATGCCGTCGACCAACGTGTTCGACCGCCAGGACGCCGAATACCGCGAACGCGTGCTGCCGCACGGCGTGCGCCGCGTCGCGATCGAAGCGGGCGTGACGGCCTTCTGGCACAAGTACGTCGGCCTCGAAGGCGGCGTCGTCGGGATCGACACGTTCGGTGAATCGGCGCCGGCCGGCGTGCTGTTCAAGTACTTCGGCTTCACCGTCGAGCACGTCGTCGAGACCGCCAAGGCCGTGCTGGCCTAAAGACATACGCGACGCGCGCCACCCCTCGCGCGCGTCGCACCGTGAAGCTGCACGAAACGAATTTTTTCAGCCATCAGGAGATAGACCATGACGATTCGCGTCGCAATCAACGGCTACGGCCGTATCGGCCGCAACACGCTGCGCGCGTTCTATGAAAACGGCAAGAAGCACGATCTCGAGATCGTCGCGATCAACGACCTGGGCGATGCGAAGACCAACGCGCACCTGACCCAGTACGACACCGCACACGGCAAGTTCCCGGGCGAAGTGTCGGTCGACGGCGACTACCTCGTCGTGAACGGCGACAAGATCCGCGTGCTGGCGAACCGCAACCCGGCAGAACTGCCGTGGGGCGAGCTGGGCGTCGACGTCGTGATGGAATGCACGGGCTTCTTCACGACGAAGGAAAAGGCGAGCGCGCACCTGAAGGGCGGCGCGAAGAAGGTGATCATCTCGGCGCCGGGCGGCAAGGACGTCGACGCGACGATCGTCTACGGCGTGAACCACAACGTGCTGAAGGCCGAGCACACGGTCATCTCGAACGCATCGTGCACGACGAACTGCCTCGCGCCGCTCGTCAAGCCGCTGAACGACAAGATCGGCCTCGAAACCGGCCTGATGACGACGATCCACGCGTACACGAACGACCAGGTGCTGACGGACGTCTATCACGAAGACCTGCGCCGCGCGCGTTCGGCCACGCACAGCCAGATCCCGACGAAGACGGGCGCCGCTTCGGCCGTCGGCCTCGTGCTGCCGGAATTGAACGGCAAGCTCGACGGTTACGCGATCCGCGTCCCGACGATCAACGTGTCGATCGTCGACCTGTCGTTCATCGCCAAGCGCGACACGACGGTCGAGGAAGTCAACGCGATCATGAAGGAAGCATCGGAAGGCGCGCTGAAGGGCATCCTCGGCTACAACGAAGCACCGCTGGTGTCGATCGACTTCAACCACAACCCGGCTTCGTCGACGTTCGACGCAACGCTGACCAAGGTGTCGGGCCGTCTCGTGAAGGTGTCGAGCTGGTACGACAACGAGTGGGGTTTCTCGAACCGCATGCTGGATACGGCTGTCGCGTTCGCGAACGCGAAGTAATCCCGCACGTTGCGCGGCCGCCGCGAGGCGGCTTGCGCAGCGAACGAGCCCGGCCGGGTTTTCCGGCCGGGCTTTTTTGTTGCCCGCCGTTATTGCATCGACGCTGCCGTCACCTGTTCGAGCGCGGCGACGAACGCCCGCTTCAGCGGGCTGTCGAGGTCGGTCCACGCGAGGCCGATGCCGGTGCGATGCCCGGCCAGATCGAGCGGGCGCGCGAGCACGTTCGGCGGCAGCGCGCTCGCGGCTTCCGCCGGGATCAGCCCGATCCCCATTCCCGCCGCGACGAGCGCGAGCATCGTCGTGAATTCCCCGAACTCCTGCGCAATCTCGAGCGTCGTGCCCGCGCGGCTCAGCGCAAGCAGCATGTCGTCGTGAAAGCCGGGCGCATAGCGGCGCGCGAGCACGAACGCCGGCTGGCCGCGCAGCGCGGCCGGTGAAATCGCGTCCTGCGTGGCCAGCGGATGGTCGAGCGGCAGCGCGACGACGAAGCCTTCCTCGAGCACCACGCGCGTGTCGATGCCCGGATAGGCGGCCGGCAGCCGGATCATCCCGAAATCGATCCGCCGGTCGCGCAGCGCGGCGATCTGGTCGGGCGTCGGCATGTCCTTCAGTTCGAGCGTGATCAGCGGATAGCGCTCGCGCATCGTGCGCAGCACGGCCGGCAGCAGCGCGGGCAGCACCGACGATACGAACGCGATCCGCAGCGTGCCGATTTCGCCGAGGCTCGACAGCCGCGCCATCTGCTCAGCGCGCGCAGCCTGCTGCAGCGTGGCGCGTGCCTCGGGCAGGAACACGCGCCCCGTGTCGCTCAGTTCGACCTTGTGCCGGTCGCGCTCGAACAGGCGCGCCCCCAATTCTTCCTCGAGCGCCTTGATCTGCATGCTCAGCGCGGGCTGCACGATGAACAGACGCTGCGCGGCGCGCCCGAAATGCAGCTCTTCCGCGAGCGTGACGAAGGCGCGCAATTGCTTGAGTTCCATGGTCGGCGGGCACCCGTGAACGGTAATCAGATTTCATGATAACCGGATCAAAAACAACCATTGGCGCGGGGCCCGGCCGCCAGCCGAAGATAGCGTCAACGCGAGACCGGCCGCGACGGGCCGCCGGCTCGACTGGCACGAGGAGACATCCATGACCAACGCGCTTGAACGGTTCCGCCTCGACGGGCGCCGCGCACTGATTACCGGTTCCGGACGCGGGATCGGGCTGACGCTCGCCCGCGGCCTCGCGGAAGCCGGCGCCGCGATCGTCATCAACGATCGTAATGAGGAGAAGGCCGCGACGCTCGCGCGCCACTTCCGCGAGGAAGGTTTTGCTGCCGACCATGCGGTGTTCGACGTCACCGAACACGCGCAGGTGCGCGCGGCGATCGACGATTTCGAGACGCGCGTCGGCGCGATCGACATCCTCGTGAACAACGCGGGCATCCAGCGCCGCGCGCCGCTCGACACATTCGAACCGGACGACTGGCAGGCATTGATGCGCGTGAATCTCGACGGCGTGTTCAACGTCGCGCAGGCGGTGGCGCGGCACATGATCGCGCGCGGCCGCGGGAAGATCATCAACATCTGCTCGGTGCAGAGTGAACTCGCGCGCCCGACGATCGCCCCGTATGCGGCGACCAAGGGCGCGGTGCGGATGCTGACGAAAGGGATGTGCGCCGACTGGGCGCGCCACGGCATCCAGGCGAACGGCCTCGCGCCCGGCTATTTCGAAACCGAACTCAACCGCGCGCTGGTCGACGACGCGGCGTTCTCGGACTGGCTGTGCAAGCGCACGCCGGCCGGCCGCTGGGGGCGCGTCGACGAGCTGTGCGGCGCGGCGATCTTCCTCGCGTCGGCCGCGTCCGATTTCGTGAACGGCCAGACGCTGTTCGTCGACGGCGGCCTGACCAGCGCCGTCTGAGCGGCGGCGCGAGCGCGCCGTTGCGCCGGCTGCGGCCGGCATCCGAATTCCCAGAAGAGCCCGCCGCACGAGCGGGCCGATGTCCCGGTCGCGCGAGTCGCGGCCGGGTTCCGGAACGGAAGGCAGGAGACAGGAGACAACGATGGATCGCATTTCCCCGCCGCCCGCGCGGCACGATGCAGGGCCCGGTACGCCCGGCGAAGCCGTCGAGCGCCGCGGCGTCGACGCGAAGCAGCTCAACCGCGCGGCATGGACCTGCTCGCTCGGCAGCGCGCTCGAATACTACGATTTCGCGTTGTACACGCTCGCGTCGGCGCTGGTGTTCGGGCCGCTGTTCTTCCCCGCGCAGACCGCCGAGATGCGGCTGATCGCGAGCTTCGGCACCTACTTCGTCGGCTTCGCGGTGCGCCCGCTCGGCGGCGTCGTGTTCGGCGTGCTCGGCGACCGGATCGGCCGCAAGTTCGTGCTGACCGCGACGGTGCTGCTGATGGGCGTCGCGAGCACGCTGATCGGCGTGCTGCCGACCTTCGCGACGGCCGGCTACTGGGCGCCCGCGCTGCTGATCCTGCTGCGCATCCTGCAGGGCCTCGGCGCCGGCGCGGAGCAGGCCGGCGCCGCGGTGCTGATGACCGAATACGCGCCGCCGGGCAAGCGCGGCTTCTATGCATCGCTGCCGTTTCTCGGCATCCAGCTCGGCACGGTGCTCGCGGCCGCCGTCTATTTCCTGCTGCTCGCGAACCTCGATCGCGTCACCGACGGCTGGGGCTGGCGCGTACCGTTCCTGTTCAGCGCGGTGATCGTCGCGGTCGGGATCTACATGCGCGTGCGGCTGCACGAGTCGCCGACTTTCGTGCGGCTCGAGAAGCGCGCGCAAGTCTCCGCGAACCCGTTGAAGAGCGCCGTGCAGCATTCGAAACGTTCGCTCCTGATCGGCATCGGCCTGCGGATGGCCGAGAACGGCGGCTCGTCGATCTACCAGGCGCTCGCGGTCAGCTATCTCGCCGGCGTGATCGGGATGAAAGGGCCGATCGGCGCGCTCGCGCTGGTGTGCGCGGCGACCGTCGGCGCGTGCACGGTGCCGCTGGCCGGCCGGCTCAGCGACCGCTTCGGCCGCGTGCGCGTGTATCGCACGTTCGCGTGGCTGCAGCTCGCGCTCGCGTTCCCGGTGTGGTGGATCTTCAGCCAGGGGAACGTGGTCGCGAGCGTGATCGCGATCTCGGTCGCGCAGGGCTTCGCGAACTGGGGGATGCTCGGCGCGCAGGCCGCGCTGCTGCCCGAACTGTTCGGCGCGCGCCATCGCTACATGGGCGTGTCGTTCTCGCGCGAAGTGTCGGCCGTGCTCGCGGGCGGGATCGCGCCGCTCGTCGGCGCAACGATCATCGCGACCGTGATCGCGCTGCACGGCGGCGACCACACGGCCGGCGTGCGCGCCTGGGTGCCGATCGCCGCGTATCTGGTGCTGCTGACGCTGATCACGCTGTTCACGACGTCGCGGATGCCCGAAACGCTGAATCGCGATCTCGACGATCCGCTCGACGCCGCACAGGCCGCACCGGCGCCGGACGCCGATGCGCTCGCGCGGCACGCATGAACGAGCCGGGCGGCCGATGCGGCCCGGCATGCTTTCGCATTCCACTTATCTCGACAGGAGCAAGCGCAGATGGCGCACGAATCGACCCAGCGGCCCGACCTGCTGATGACGGGCCCTTACCAGCCGTGGGACGACGCATGGCTGGCCGGCTATGACGTCCACCGGCTGTGGGAAGCCGCCGACCGCGCGGCGTTCCTCGCCAAACACGGCGCCGGCGTGCGCGCGATCGCGACCCGCGGCGATCTCGGTGCGAATGCCGAACTGATCGCCGCGCTGCCGAAGCTCGAGATCGTCGCGTGTTACGGCGTCGGCACCGACGCGATCGCTCTCGCCGCCGCGCGTGAGCGCGGCATCCGCGTGACGAACACGCCCGACGTGCTGACCGGCGACGTGGCCGATCTCGGCGTCGGGCTCGCGCTCGCGATGATGCGCCGGATTGGCGCCGGCGATGCGTACGTGCGCTCCGGCGCCTGGCGCGACGGCGACATGCCGCTCGTCACGCGGCTCTACGGCAAGCGCGTCGGCGTGGTCGGCTTCGGCCGGATCGGCTCGACCATCGCGCGCCGGCTGTCCGGCTTCGACGTCGAGCTCGGCTACTTCGACGTCGCGCCGCGCGCGGACAGCCCGCACCGCTTCTTCGCCGATCTCGCCGAACTGGCCGGCTGGTGCGACCTGCTGATCGTCACGCTCGCGGGCGGGCCGGCGACGCGTCATCTCGTCGACGCGGCCGTGCTCGACGCGCTCGGGCCGCAGGGCTATCTCGTGAACGTGTCGCGCGGCACGACCGTCGACGAACCGGCGCTGCTCGATGCGCTGGAGCGCAACGCGATCGCCGGCGCGGCGCTCGACGTGTTCTGGAACGAACCGCGCATCGACCCGCGTTTCCTCGCGTTGCCGAACGTGCTGTTGCAGCCGCACCATGCGAGCGGGACGATCGAGACGCGCCAGGCGATGGGCTGGCTCGTGCGCGACAACCTCGCCGCGCACTTTGCCGGCGAGCCGCTGCTCACGCCGGTCGTCTGAGGAGGCTGTCATGCGTATGCGTTGCATGTGTGTCGTGATCCACGGGCCGAACGACCTGCGGGTGGAGGAGCAGGACGCGGGCGAGATCGGCCCGGGCCAGGTGCGCGTCGATGTCGCGATGGGCGGCATCTGCGGCTCCGATCTCCATTACTTCCGGCACGGCGGCTTTGGTGCGATCCGGCTGCAGCAGCCGATGGTGCTCGGCCACGAGGTCGCCGGCACGGTTGCGGAAGTCGCGCCGGACGTGACGTCGGTGAAGGTCGGCGATCGTGTCGCGGTCAATCCGAGCCGCCCGTGCGGTGCGTGCCGCTACTGCCTCGAAGGGCTGCCGAACCAGTGTCTCGACATGCGCTTCTACGGCAGCGCGATGCGGATGCCGCACGTGCAGGGCGCGTTCCGCAACGCGCTCGTGTGCGACGCGGTGCAGTGCGTGAAGGTGGCCGATCACGTGCCGCTGTCGCTCGCGGCGCTCGCCGAGCCGTTCGCGGTCGGGTTGCATGCGGTGTCGCGCGCGGGCCCGCTGATCGGCAAGCGCGTGCTCGTGTCGGGTTGCGGGCCGATCGGTGTGCTGGCCGTCGCGGCGGCACGCGTGCACGGCGCCGCGGAGATCGTCGCGACCGACGTCGTCGAGGCGCCGCTGGAAGTGGCGAGCGCGCTCGGCGCCGACCGTACGATCAACGCGGCGGCCGATGCCGGATGGGTCGAGCGTTACAGTGCCGACAAGGGCACGTTCGACGTGATGATCGAGTGTTCGGGCAATGCACGCGCACTGCGCGACGGGCTGGACGTGATGCGGCCGCGCGGCGTTGTCGTGCAGCTCGGGCTCGGCGGCGATGTCAGCCTGCCGCAGAACGTCGTGGTCGCGAAGGAGCTGTCGATCTGCGGCTCGTTCCGCTTCCACGCGGAATTCGCGCTCGCGGTGCAATTGATCAACGCCGGGCGGGTCGACCTGCGGCCGGCCGTCACGCGCGTGTTCCCGATGCGCGACGCGAACCTCGCGTTCGAACTGGCCGGCGACCGGCAGCGTGCGATGAAGGTGCTGATCGATTTCGCGGACGCGGCTGCATGATGGTCCGGCGCTAGAGCACGACGGAATCGACGTCGTCAAAAAAGGCACGCCCGCGAATTCGCGGCGTGCCTTTTTTCGTCGCGGCGCGCAGACGGATTACCGCATTACTGCGTGACCTGCCGCGTGCCGACGCGTTGCGACGCGAGCCACAGCGCGATCAGCACGCCCGACAGCGCTGCACCGGCGATGCATACGCCGCGCCAGCCGTCGATGCCGTACGCGAAGCTCGCCGCGAACGACCCGAACGCGCCGCCGATGAAGTAGCTCGTCAGGTAGATGGTCGTTACGCGGCTGCGCGCGTTGCCGGCCAGCGCGTAGATCACGCTCTGGTTCGAGATGTGCATGCCCTGCACGCCGACGTCGAGCAGCAGGATGCCCGCGATCAGCGCCGCGAGCGAGTGCGCGCCGGTCGCGATCAGCGCGAACGACGCGAGCACGGCGGCCGCGAACAGCCCTGTCGCCGCATTGCCGTGGCCGCGATCGACGAGCCGGCCGGCCGACGTGGCCGCGAGCGCGCCCACCGCGCCGACGATGCCGAACAGGCCGATCTGGCCTTCGGAATAGTTGTACGGCGGCTGGCTCAGCAGGAACGTGAGGCCCGTCCACAGCAGGCTGAAGCACGCGAACACGAGTGCGCCATAGGTCGAGCGCAGCGCGATCAGCGGTTGTGCGCGCACCAGCGCGACGAGCGACTTCATCAATGCCGCATAGTCGAGGCGCGTGTCGCGGCGATCCTTCGGCAGCTTCACGGCGAGCACGCCGGTCAGCGCGAGCACCATCACCGCGGCGACGCCGTACACCGCGCGCCAGCCGAACCCGTCGGCGATCGCGCCGGCCGCGACGCGCGCGAGCAGGATGCCGAGCAGCAGGCCGCTCATCACGGTGCCGACCGCGCGGCCGCGCGAGCGCGCGTCGGCGAGCGATGCCGCGAACGGCACGAGCAGCTGCGTCGAGCAGGTGACGAAGCCGACCGCGACGTTCGCGACGACGAACATCGTGAAATTCGTGCTGAACGTGACCGCGACCAGCGCGACGACGTTGAGCATCAGCAGCCGCACGATCAGCGTATGGCGGTTGACCGCGTCGCCGAGCGGGACGATCAGCAGCAGGCTCGCCGCATAGCCGAGCTGCGTCAGCGTGACGAGATAGCCGAGTTCGGTCGGCGCGCGGCCGAAGCTGTGCGCGATCGCGGCGAGCAGCGGCTGCGCGTAGTAGATGTTGCCGATGACGATGCCGCACGCGCAGGCGAACAGCAGCGTCATGCCGCGGGTCAGGGGAGGGTGGTTGTCTTGATGCGGTTCCATGGTCGCGAAAAACAGCGGCGCCGGCCGGCGGCACGGGGCCGTCGGCTGCGCGGGGTGACGGAAATCGGGGCCGGCGTCAACGGATCGGCGGTGAACCGATGCGCGCCGGGCGGATCGCGGCCGGGCCCCGGTCGGGCGGGCGGCGGATCGTCGTGCGGCGGGCGGAGGCAGGGCGGGCCCGGGCGTGCCGCTCCGGTGCGGTGACCGGCGATGCGCAGGAGCGGATGTGCGTATGATGCGGGAATCGTCCCATAGCGTCCAAGACTGGATCGTTATGGTGTTCATTGGTTTAGCCAATACATCGGCCGCGATGCTACTCCGCCATATCCGCTATTTCCTGGCCGTCGCCGAGCAGCGCAGCTTCACGCGCGCGGCCGACGCGCTGCACGTGTCGCAGCCGACGCTGTCGCAGCAGGTGCGCCAGCTCGAGGAAACGCTCGGCGTGCAGCTGTTCGACCGCTCGGGCCGCACGGTGCAGCTCACCGAATTCGGCGAAGTCTATGCGCGTCACGCGCGCGCCGCGCTGCACGAGCTCGATACGGGGCAGCGCGCGCTGCACGACGTCGCCGATCTTGGCAGCGGGTCGCTGCGGCTCGCGATGATGCCGACCTTCGCGGCCTACCTGAGCGGCTCGCTGATCGACGGCTTCCATACCGATTATCCGAACGTCGCGCTGACGATCGACGCGATGCCGCAGGAGCGCATCGAGGCGCTGCTCGCCGACGACCGGCTCGACGCGGGTTTCGCGTTCATGCCGCCGCGTGCGCCGGACATCGACGCACTGCCGCTGTGGGACGAGCCGCTCGCGCTCGTGACGGGCCGCACGCACCGTCTCGCGCGGCGCCGCCGCGCGCTGACGCCGGTCGAGCTCGGCGGCGAGCCGCTGGTGCTGCTGAGCCGTGCGTTCGCGACGCGCGAGAGCATCGACCGGTACTTCATCGAGCATGGCGCGCGGCCGAAGATCGCGATCGAGACGAATACGATCAGCGCGGTGCTGGAGCTCGTGCGGTGCGGCCGGCTTGCGACGGTGCTGCCCGACGCGATCGCGCGCGAGAGCGGCGACCTGTGCGCGCTGGAGCTCGATCCGCCGCTGCCGGCCCGTACGGCCGCGCTGCTCACGCGCAAGGGCGCATACCGCAGCGTCGCGGCGCGCGCGTTCATCGAGCGCGCGCTCGCGTATCGCGATCCGTCGGGCGGGTGACCGGGACGACCGGGACGACCGGGCGGCTTGGGCGCCGGCGGCGCGTTACGCGCCCGGCGTCGGGAAGAAGATGCCCGCGCGCTGCGCGGCGTTCGCGATGTGCGTTTCGATCGCGGTGCCCGCGGCGGCCGCATCGCGGGCGATCAGCGCGTCGAGGATCGCGCGGTGCTCGTGCCACGTCGACAACAGCAGCTCGCGCCGGTAGAACGGCATGCGCTGGCTTTCCTTCATGATGTCGGCGCTGCTGCGCAGCACCGATTCGATCGCCGCGTTGCCGGCGAGATGGATGATCCGCATGTGGAAGTCGAAGTCGAGCTGCGACGCTGCGTCGATCGCGTTGTCGGTCAGCGCGACGTGCAGGTCGGCGAGATTGTCCTCGAACCACGCGATGTCGGCGTCGCTGACGACGTGCGCGGCCATCCGCGCGGCGAACCCTTCGAGCGCATAGCGCATCTGGTACGTATCGGGCGGCGACGACTGCTCGGCGAACTGCCACGGATGCGCGGCCGATGCCTGCGCGCTTTCGACGTAGACACCCTTGCCCGCACGGATGCGCAGCATCCCGAGCGCTTCGAGCGTCGACAGCGCCTCGCGCAGCGACGCGCGGCTGATCTCCAGCTCCTCGGAGAGCTGGCGCTGGGCCGGCAGCAGGCTGCCGACCGGATAAACGCCTGCCTCGATCCGGTCGCGGATCGTCGCGATGGCGGCGTCGGTCACGGTATGCGGAACGTTTTTCATGATGTGAACTTTGGCCGGTCTGACCGGCATTGTAATCCGCACGCGGGCGGTGCATGACCGCCCTACGGGAAAGCCACGATCCGCCCCTGTCCGGTGCGCCTCGAGCGGGCGGGGAGGGGCGGGAAATCCCTATTTCGTCCGTCCTTGACGCCACTATATCGGCTTCCTACTATCCACCATAACATCACTGGTCTTACCAGTATGAACAGACGAAACTGCAACCGTTGGATCGGGAGAGCGCCGTGTCGAAATTCCTTAATTCGCTGTTTGGCCGGGTAGTCGTCGCATTGATCCTGGGGGTCGCGCTGGGCGCGTTCTTCCCGCACTTCGCCGAGTCGCTGCGGCCACTCGGCGACGGCTTCCTGAAGCTCATCAAGATGGTCATCGGCCCGATCGTGTTCTGCGTCGTGGTCAGCGGGATGGCCAATGCGGGCGACCTGAAGAAGGTCGGCCGGGTCGGCCTGAAGGCCGTCGTCTATTTCGAGGTGATGACGACGCTCGCGCTCGGCATCGGGCTCGTGCTCGCGTGGCTCACGCGCCCGGGCGTCGGGATGAACATCGACCTGCGCTCGCTCGACGCGGCATCGCTCGCGACGTACGCGAAGAACGCCGAAAGCCTGAAGGACACGGCCGGCTACCTGATGAAGATCATCCCCGAGACCGCGATCGACGCGTTCGCGAAGGGCGACATCCTGCAGATCCTCGTGTTCGCGGTGCTGTTCGGGTCCGCGCTGTCGCTGCTCGGCGACAAGGCGCAGCGCGTCAACTCGCTGATCGAGGAACTGTCGCACGTGTTCTTCCGGATCATCGGCTTCATCATCAAGCTCGCGCCGCTCGGCGTGCTCGGCGCGATCGCGTTCACGACCGGCAAGTACGGCGTCGCGTCGCTCAAGCAGCTCGGCTATCTCGTCGCGGTGTTCTACCTGAGCTGCTTCGTGTTCGTCACGGTCGTGCTTGGCACGGTGATGCGGCTCGCGGGCTTCTCGGTGTTCAAGCTGATCCGCTACCTGCGCGAGGAACTGTCGATCGTGCTCGGCACGGCGTCGTCGGACGCGGTGCTGCCGCAGGTGATGAGCAAGCTCGAATACATGGGCATCAAGGATTCGACGGTCGGTCTCGTGATCCCGACCGGCTATTCGTTCAACCTCGACGGCTTCTCGATCTACCTGACGCTCGCGGTGCTGTTCATCGCGCAGGCCACCAACACGCCGCTGTCGACGCATGACCTGATCGTCGTGCTGCTCGTATCGCTCGTTACGTCGAAGGGCGCGCACGGCATCCCCGGCTCGGCGATCGTGATCCTCGCGGCGACGCTGTCGGCGATCCCCGCGATCCCGGTGCTCGGCCTCGTGCTGATCCTGCCGGTCGACTGGTTCGTCGGCATCGCCCGCGCGCTGACCAACCTGATCGGCAACTGCGTCGCGACGGTTGTCGTCGCGGTGTGGGAGAACGACATCGACCGTGCCCGTGCGAAACGCGTGCTGAACCGCGAGCTGCGTTACGTGCCGGCCGACGAGGCAGGCAGCACGGCGCCGGTTGCCGGCGACCAGGCTCACGCGCTCTGAGCGCGATCCCGCGCGAAGCGGCTTCCCGACTGTTTCGCGCGATTGAATTTCCTGCGGCCGGCCCGACGATGCGCCGGCCCCCAACAAGATAGTGGAGACGACATGGCAGCCCCCATTCTCGATCCGAACGCGCCGGTGTTTACGCGGCGTTACATGAACCTCGCCGACCCGCGCCTCGGTGCGCAGGCGCTCTTCGCCAGCGACGAATTCTTCGCGCCGAAGGAGCGCATGCTGAATCCCGAGCCGGCCGTGTTCATTCCCGGCAAGTACGACGATCACGGCAAGTGGATGGATGGCTGGGAAACGCGCCGCAAGCGTACGACCGGCCACGACTTCTGCGTGGTCCGCCTCGCTCGGCCGGGCGTGATCTACGGCGTCGACCTCGATACGAGCCACTTCACCGGCAACTTCCCGCCGGCCGCGTCGATCGAGGCGTGCGCGGTCGACGGCGACACGCCGCCCGACGACGCCGCGTGGCGCACGATCGTCCCCGCGACGACGCTGCAGGGCAATTCGCATCACTACGTGAGCGTCGACGACGCGCAGCCGGTCACGCACCTGCGCGTGAACCTGTATCCGGACGGCGGGCTCGCGCGGTTGCGCGTGTATGGCCAGCCGCAGCGCGACTGGCGCCACGTGCCGGCCGGCGAGCTCGTCGATCTCGCGGCGATCGAGAACGGCGGCTATCTGGTGGCCGCGAACAACCAGCACTTCGGGCCGGCATCGCAGATGCTGATGCCGGGGCGCGGCGCGAACATGGGCGACGGCTGGGAAACGCGGCGCCGCCGCGAGCCCGGCAACGACTGGGCGATCGTCGCGCTCGCACGGCCGGGCATCATCCGCCGCGTCGAGGTCGATACGGCGTTCTTCAAGGGCAACTTCCCCGACCGCTGCTCGCTGCAGGCCGCGCATGTCACGGGCGGCACCGACGATTCGCTCGTCACGCAGGCGATGTTCTGGGCTGAACTGCTCGGCGAACAGAAGCTGCAGATGGATCACGTGCACACGTTCGAGCAACTCGCGGCGCTCGGCCCCGTTACGCACGTGCGTTTCAACATCTTCCCGGACGGCGGCGTGTCGCGCCTGCGTCTGTGGGGCGAGCCGGCCTGAAGGAGGGCAACGTCATGACCGGATCCCGCATCCTGCGCGTCGAGCGCCTGACCCGCGAAGCGTTCGCCCCGTTCGGCGACGTGATCGCGCTGGAAGGCGCGCGGCACTTCCCGATCAACGGCGGCACGACCGAGCGCTTTCACGATCTCGCGACGATCGACGTCTGCGCGGACGGCGGCCGGCCGCTCGTCAGCGTGTTTCGCGCGCAACCGCGCGCGCTGCCGGTCGCGGTCACGCTGATGGAGCGCCATCCGCACGGCAGCCAGGCATTCATCCCGCTTGCGGCCGTGTCGCGCTATGTCGTCGTCGTCGCGCCGGCCGGCGACTTCCGGCCCGATGCGATGCGTGCGTTCCTCGCCGTTGGCTGGCAGGGCGTGAACTATGCGAAGGGCGTCTGGCACCATCCGCTGCTCGCACTCGACGCGGTCAGCGATTTCGTGATCGTCGATCGCGGCGGCCCGCAGCCGAACTGCGACGAGATCCCGCTCGAGTTCGCCTGGGCGCTGGAATTCGAGCCGGCCCTGGCGAGCGTCGAAGGGCATTCGTAAGCGTTCCGGCCCCGCGCGCCACACGACCCGAAAAGAAAAACGGCCCGGGCGGCGAGATGCCGGCCGGGCCGTGCTGCGTGCGGGACGCGCGAATCAGCGATCAGTGCTTGCGGTGCGGGCAGTTTTCGGTCGTGCACGAACCGTACATCGCGAGCGAGTGCTCCTGGAGCCGGAAGCCGCGCTCCTTCGCGATCGCCTGCTGGCGGCCTTCGATCTCGGCATCGAAGAATTCCTCGACGCGGCCGCAATCGAGGCACACGAGGTGGTCGTGGTGCGAACCTTCGTTCAGCTCGAACACGGCCTTGCCGGATTCGAAGTTGCTGCGCGTGAGCAGGCCGGCCTGCTCGAACTGCGTGAGCACGCGATAGACGGTGGCGAGCCCGATGTCGAGCTGCTCGTTGAGCAGGTTCCGGTAGACGTCTTCGGCCGTCAGGTGGCGTACCGGGCTCTGCTGGAAGATCTCGAGAATCTTGAGGCGCGGTAGGGTGGCCTTTAGCCCGATATTCTTGAGATCCGTCGGATTGGTCATGGCTAGGCATCCCTAGAGTACAATGCAGGGCTTCAATGTTACCGGCTTTTCGCCGTTCCAGAAACACGCGCGGCCTGTACGCGGGCCAGCACGGTGAAGGAAATGATCCCAGAATCGCTTTCGCACTTTCAGAGGAGTCGCATGCGGAGTGCCATCATCGCTGCCGCCGCCATCGTCGCGCTGGCGGGTTGTTCGTCGTACGACAGCGTGACGCAGCGCATTGCGCAGAGCATCACGCCCTATCGGATCACCGTCGTGCAGGGCAACTTCGTATCGCAGGAGAAAGCCGCGCAACTGCAGGTCGGCATGACGCGCGAGCAAGTCCGGGCATTGCTCGGCACACCGCTGCTGGCGGATATGTTCCACGCCGACCGCTGGGATTACCTCTTCTACTTCAAGCGCGGCTCGACGTCGATCGTCCAGCAGCGCGATCTCGTCGTGACCTTCGCGGGCGATCGCCTCGCGGGCTGGACGGGCGCCGACAACCTGCCGTCCGAGCTTGACCTGCTGGCCGACATCGACGGCGACCGCGGCGGCAAGAAGGCGAAGGCGGCCGCAGCGGCGAGGAAGGCTTCGGAAGCCGCCGCGGCGAGCGCCGCGCAGGCGCAGGCGGCGGCGAGCACGCCGGTGCCGGATGTCGTCGCCAGCCCGTCCGTCGTGCCGGCCTCCGGCGCAGCGGTCGACCAGGATGCGAACGCGCAGGCTGCCCGCGCAGCGAACCGCGCGACCAACCAGGTGTCGGGGCAGGGTTCGGCCGCACGCCGTTTCACGCCGTCCGCGCAGGCTTCGGGCGGCGCGCCGGTACCGGGCGGCCAGCCGCCGGGCGCCGCGCCGGCGATCCAGCCGCAGTTCCAGTTCCATCGTCCGCCGCAGCCGAACGTGTCGAACGAGGCGTCGCCGCCGGTCGGCCCGCAAGGCTCCGACAACCTGCAGAACCAGCCGCTCACCGCGCCGGCGCAGTAAGCCCGGCTTGCGGAACCAGGGCGGCTCGCGCCGCCCGCCTTTAGACCTGTCGTGTAGAAAGCCATGAAGATTGCGATTGCCGGCGCATCGGGCCGAATGGGCCGGATGCTGATCGAAGCCGTTCTCAACGATACCGACGCGCAGCTCGTCGGCGCGCTCGACCGCGCCGATTCGCCGTTCCTCGGCCAGGACGCCGGTGCGTTCCTCGGCAAGGAAACCGGGATCAAGCTGACCGACGACCTCGACGCCGTGTTCGCGCAGGCCGACTACCTGATCGATTTCACGCGTCCGGAAGGCACGATGGCCCACATCGCGGCCGCGCTGCGCCACGACGTGAAGCTCGTGATCGGCACCACCGGCTTCACCGCCGAGCAGAAAGCCGAGCTGCAGGCCGCCGCGGCCAGGATCGGCATCGTGTTCGCGGCGAACATGAGCGTCGGCGTGAACGTCACGCTGAAGCTGCTCGAATTCGCGGCGAAGCATTTCTCGCACGGCTACGACATCGAGATCATCGAGGCGCACCATCGCCACAAGGTCGATGCGCCGTCGGGCACCGCGCTGATGATGGGCGAAGCCGTCGCCGGCGCGCTCGGCCGCTCGCTCGACGAGTGCGCCGTGTATGGCCGCCACGGCGTGACGGGCGAGCGCGACCCGTCGTCGATCGGCTTCGCGGCCGTGCGCGGCGGCGACATCGTCGGCGATCACACCGTGCTGTTCGCCGGGATCGGCGAGCGCATCGAGATCACGCACAAGTCGTCCAGCCGCGTGTCGTACGCGCAGGGCGCGTTGCGCGCGGTCCGCTTCCTGTCGGCGCGCGGCGCCGGCCTGTTCGACATGCAGGACGTGCTCGGCCTGCGCTGACCCCACGGGGAAACTCCGATGGCGATACCCACCGGCGTTGTCCACTACCTCGAAAGCGGCGATGCGATCACGCATGCGGTCGCCTATGTGCTGCTGGCGATGTCCGTCGCCAGCTGGTGCTTCCTTTTCATGAAAGCCTGGCTCCTGGTCCGCGCGAAGCGGCAGGGGCCGCGCGCGCTCGCCGCGTTCTGGCGCGCGCCGTCGCTCGACGCGGGCATCACCGCGCTCGCCGGCGCCGATCGCGAGCGCGTGTTCGTGCCGCTCGCCGAAGCCGCGCGCGACGCGGCCGACGACCACGACCCGACCGCGCTGGCGGCGCGCGTCGAGCGCAGCGAGCGCGTGCTGCGTGCGTTGCGCCACGCGATGCTGCGTTCGCAGCGACGCCTCGAGTTCGGCCAGGTGCTGCTCGCGTCGATCGGCAGCACCGCGCCGTTCGTCGGGCTGCTCGGCACCGTCTGGGGCATCTACCACGCGCTCGGCAGCATCGCCGCGAGCGGGCAGGCGCAGATCGAGAACGTCGCGGGGCCGGTCGGCGAGGCGCTGATCATGACCGCGTTCGGGCTCGTCGTCGCGATTCCCGCGGTGCTGGCCTACAACATCCTCGGGCGGCTCGTCCGGCAGCTCGCCGAGGAACTCGACGGTTTCGCGCGCGACCTGCACGTGTTCGTGTGCGCAGAAGGCGCCTGACGCGCCGGCCCGGGAGGAGCGACCATGGCATTCGGCGGGCTTGAGCACCACAAAACGTCCGCGCCGATGGCGGAAATCAACATGACGCCGCTGATCGACGTGATGCTCGTGCTGCTCGTCATCTTCATCATTACCGCGCCGCTGATGACGCACGCGATCCGGCTCGACCTGCCGAAGGTCGCGGCCAGCGTCGCGCGCGACACGCCGCAATCCGTCACCTTGTCGATCGACGACGCCGGCAAGCTGTACTGGGACGACGCGCCCGTCGCGCTCGACGCGCTGCCCGCGCGCTTCCGGGCCGCCGCCGAGGGCGGCGCGCCGCCCGAACTGCGGCTGCGCGCCTCGCGTGCGACGCGCTACGACGTGATCGCGCAGGTGATGGGCGCCGCGCAGGCCGCGGGCCTCACGCGGATCGGTTTCGTGACCGACATGCCGCCGCAGGCGGGCGTCGTCGCGCCGGCCGCGGCCACGGCGAAACCCTGACACGCCGTTGTTGCGGGCTGCGGCCCGCGAGACCGGCCGTGCGGGCCGGCGCGGGCGGTATAATCGACGTTTTTCCCGGGCCGGAAACAGCCAGCCTGTTCCTGCGCCGGGCAAGCACGCCTTTCGATCCACTTCTGCGCGCGAGCCGTCGCGCCGCTTAAAGCCTAGCCCGAACCACACCATGCACGAAAGATACGTACCCGCCGACGTCGAAGCCGCCGCCCAGGGCGACTGGCGCGCAGCCGATGCCTACAAGACGCAGGAAGATTCGCAGAAGCCGAAGTTCTACTGCGTGTCGATGCTGCCGTACCCGTCCGGCAAGCTGCACATGGGTCACGTGCGGAACTACACGATCAACGACGTGATGTACCGCTATCTGCGGATGAACGGCTACAACACGCTGATGCCGATGGGTTGGGACGCGTTCGGGATGCCGGCCGAAAACGCCGCGATGGCGAACGGCGTGCCGCCCGCGAAGTGGACCTACGACAACATCGACTACATGAAGGGCCAGATGCAGTCGATGGGCCTCGCGATCGACTGGTCGCGCGAGATCGCGACGTGCAAGCCCGACTACTACAAGTGGAACCAGTGGCTGTTCCTGAAGATGCTCGAGAAGGGCATCGCGTACAAGAAGACGGGCACCGTGAACTGGGACCCGGTCGACCAGACCGTCCTCGCGAACGAGCAGGTGATCGACGGCCGCGGCTGGCGCTCGGGCGCGCTCGTCGAGAAGCGCGAGATCCCGATGTACTACCTGCGCATCACGCAGTACGCGGATGAGCTGCTGAACGACCTCGACGGCCTCGGCTGGCCCGAGCGCGTGAAGATCATGCAGCAGAACTGGATCGGCAAGAGCTTCGGCGTGAACTTCGGCTTCCCGTACGAACTCGACGGCGAGGAGACGCTGCTGCGCGTGTTCACGACGCGCGCCGACACGATCATGGGCGTCACGTTCTGCGCGATCGCGGCCGAGCACCCGCTCGCCACGCGTCTCGCACAGGACAAGCCCGAGCTGCTCGCGTTCATCGACGAATGCAAGCGCGGCGGCGTCGCCGAAGCCGACGTCGCGACGATGGAGAAGAAGGGCGTCGCGACGGGCTTCTCGGTCAAGCACCCGCTGACCGGCGAGCCGGTCGAGGTGTGGATCGGCAACTACGTGCTGATGAGCTATGGCGAAGGCGCGGTGATGGGCGTGCCGGGCCACGACGAGCGCGATTTCGCGTTCGCGAAGAAGTACGACCTGCCGATCAAGCAGGTGATTTCGGCCGAAGGCCAGACGTACTCGCTCGACGCATGGCAGGAGTGGTACGGCGACAAGGAAACCGCGGTCTGCGTGAACAGCGGCAAGTACGACGGCCTGCGCTATGCGGAAGCGGTCGATGCGGTGGCGGCCGACCTGAACGCCGGCGGCTTCGGCGACAAGCAGGTCACGTGGCGCCTGCGCGACTGGGGCGTATCGCGCCAGCGCTACTGGGGCACGCCGATCCCGATCATCCACTGCCCGTCGTGCGGCGACGTGCCGGTGCCGGAGCAGGACCTGCCGGTCGTGCTGCCGGAAGATCTCGTGCCGGACGGCTCGGGCAACCCGCTCGCGAAGTCGGAAGCGTTCCTGAACTGTTCGTGCCCGAAGTGCGGCGCGGCCGCGAAGCGTGAAACCGACACGATGGACACGTTCGTCGATTCGTCGTGGTACTTCTCGCGCTACACGGCGCCGGACGCCGACACCATGGTCGACGCGCGCACCGACTACTGGATGCCGATGGACCAATACATCGGCGGCATCGAGCACGCGATCCTGCACCTGCTGTATTCGCGCTTCTGGACCAAGGTGATGCGCGACCTCGGCCTCGTGAAGTTCGGCGAGCCGGCGAAGAACCTGCTCACGCAGGGGATGGTGCTGAACGAGACGTTCTACCGTGAAGACGCATCGGGCAAGAAGACCTGGTACAACCCGGCCGACGTGACGGTCACGCACGACGACAAGGGCCGCCCGGTCGGCGCGACGCTGAACACGGACGGCCAGCCGGTCGTGCTCGGCGGCATCGAGAAGATGTCGAAGTCGAAGAACAACGGCGTCGATCCGCAGGTGCTGATCGACCTGTACGGCGCCGATACCGCGCGCCTGTTCACGATGTTCGCGGCACCGCCCGAGCAGCAGCTCGAATGGTCGGGCGCGGGCGTCGAAGGCGCGAGCCGCTTCCTGCGCCGTGTGTGGAGCTTCGGCTACGGCAACCGCGAGGCGCTCGCCGCGCGCGCGGGCTTCGACGCAGCCGCACTCGGCGAAGCCGACAAGGCGCTGCGCCGCGAGATCTACAGCGTGCTGAAGCAGGCCGATTTCGACTACCAGCGCCTGCAGTACAACACGGTCGTGTCGGCCGCGATGAAGATGCTGAACGCGATCGACGGCGCGAAGGGCGCGACGCCGGGCGTGCTGCGCGAGACGTACGGCGTGCTGCTGCGCGTGCTGTACCCGGTCGTGCCGCACGTCACGTTCGAGCTGTGGAAGACGCTCGGTTATACGGACGAATTCGGCACGCTGCTCGACGCGCCGTGGCCGAAGGTCGACGAGGCTGCGCTCGAGCAGGCCGAGATCGAACTCGTGCTGCAGGTGAACGGCAAGGTGCGCGGCGCGCTGAAGGTTGCGAAGGACGCGAGCCGCGAGGCGATCGAAGCCGCGGCGGTGGCCGACGAAGCATTCGCGAAGTTCAGCGACGGCAAGCCGGCGAAGAAGATCGTCGTCGTGCCGGGCCGCCTCGTGAACATCGTCGTCTGACGGCCGCCGGCCATCGGACGTACCCAGAAGGAGCGAAGGTGATCCGCAGATCGTTTTTGATGCTCGTCGTCGGCAGCGCGGTCGCGCTGTCGGCATGCGGCTTCCAGTTGCGCGGCCAGCAGGACTACGCGTTCAAGCACCTGCTGGTGGCCGGCGCGCCGGCGCCCGTCGAGGCGCGCCTCGTGCGCCTCGTCGAGGCCGGCAGCGACACGAAGATCGTCAAGTCGGCGGACGACGCCGACGCCGTGCTGCGCATGTGGGAGTCGCGTGGCCAGAACACGCTGACGCTCAACAAGTACGGCTCGGCGCAGGAATACGCGCTGTTCTATACGCTGAACTACACGCTGACGAGCAAGGACGGCACCGTGCTGATCCCGCCGAGTGCGATCGCGCTGAACCGCGCGATGACGTACAGCGACCAGTACACGAACGCGAAGGCGCAGGAAGCTGACATCCTGTACGGCGACATGCAGAACGACGCGGTCGACCAGCTGATGCGGCGTCTCGCGATCGTCCACTCGCTGACACCGGCGCCGGAGGACGTGGTGCCGGGCGTGGCGCCGCGCGCGCCGCTGCCGCCGCCGCCGCTCTGATCGACGGCGCACGTAGCGATGCAATTGCGACTTGATGCGCTGGAGCCGCACCTCGCGAAGGGGTTGGCCGGGCTCTATACCGTCTACGGCGACGAGCCGCTGCTCGCGCAGGAAGCGTGCGACCGCATTCGTGCGGCCGCGCGCGCGGCCGGCTTCACCGAGCGTTCGGTGCATACGGTCGAGCGCGGCTTCGACTGGAGCGTGCTGCTCGGCGCGACCCAGGCGATGTCGTTGTTCGGCGAGCGCCAGCTGATCGAGCTGCGCATTCCGTCGGGCAAGCCCGGCAAGGAAGGCGCCGACGCGCTGAAGACGCTCGCGGCCACGCCCAATCCCGACGCGCTGATGCTCGTCACGTTGCCGCGTCTCGATGCGGCCACGCAGAAATCCGCATGGTTTACCGCGCTGCAGAACGGCGGCGTCGCGCTGAAGATCGATCCGGTCGACCGCGCGCAACTGCCGAACTGGATCGGCCAGCGTCTCGCGATGCAGGGCCAGCGTGCCGCGCCCGGCGACGACGGGCGGCGCGCGCTGCAGTTCATCGCGGAGCGCGTCGAGGGCAACCTGCTCGCCGCGCACCAGGAAATCCAGAAGCTCGGGCTGTTGTATCCGCAAGGCGCGCTGTCGTTCGAGCAGGTGCACGACGCGGTGCTGAACGTCGCGCGCTACGACGTCTTCAAGCTGAACGAGGCGATGCTCGCCGGCGACGCCGCGCGGCTTGCACGGATGATCGACGGACTGAAGGGCGAGGGCGAGGCGATCGTGCTCGTGATGTGGGCCGTCGTCGAGGAATTGCGCACGCTGCTGCGGATCAAGCGCGGTGCGACTGCCGGCAAGCCGCTGGCGACGCTGCTGCGCGAGAACCGCGTATGGGGGCCGCGCGAGCGGCTGATCGGCCCCGCGCTGAACCGCGTGTCGGAAGGCGTGCTCGAGAAGGCGCTCGCGTTCGCCGCGAAGCTCGACCGGCAGGTCAAGGGGCTTACGGCCGTCGTGCCGGGCCGCCGCACGCAGGACGAACCGCCGCCCGATCCGTGGGACGGGCTGTTTCAGCTCGCGATGACGGTCGCGGGAGCGCGCGGCGAGCGACCGCCGACCGCGGGTCGCGTGCGACGCTAAGTCCCGTCCGGGTCTTCAGCGCGCGCTGCGCAACCCGCTTACAATATTTCGATCGCTGGCGCGGCGCTTCGTCCGCCGCCCACGCTTCCCCCACGAATTCAAGCCGCTCCGCGCGGCGCGCTTCTCGAGTCACACGATGGATATCGATCAGTACATGACCGACCTGGGCCGCCGCGCCCGGCACGCTTCCCGCGCGATGGCGCGCGCCAGCACGGCCGCGAAGAACGCGGCGCTCGACGCGGTGGCGCGCGCGATCGAACGCGACGCGGAGGTGCTGAAGGACGCGAATGCGCGTGACGTCGCCCGTGCCCGTGAAAAGGGGCTCGATGCAGCGTTCGTCGATCGCCTGACGCTGTCGGACAAGGCGCTGACGACGATGGTCGAGGGCTTGCGCCAGGTTGCGTCGCTGGCCGATCCGATCGGCGAGATCGGCAACCTCAAGTACCGCCCGAGCGGGATCCAGGTCGGCCAGATGCGCGTGCCGCTCGGCGTGATCGGCATCATCTACGAGTCGCGCCCGAACGTGACGATCGACGCGGCCGCGCTGTGCCTGAAGTCGGGCAACGCGACGATCCTGCGCGGCGGCTCCGAAGCGCTCGAATCGAACGCAGCGCTCGCGAAGCTGATCGGCGAAGGGCTCGAGGCGGCCGGCCTGCCGCAGGACGCGGTGCAGGTCGTCGCGACGGCCGATCGCGCGGCGGTCGGCAAGCTGATCACGATGACCGAATACGTCGACGTGATCGTGCCGCGCGGCGGCAAGAGCCTGATCGAGCGCCTGATCAACGAGGCACGCGTGCCGATGATCAAGCACCTCGACGGCATCTGCCACGTGTACGTCGACGATCGCGCCGATCTCGCCAAGGCGCTGACCGTCTGCGACAACGCCAAGACGCACCGCTACGGCACCTGCAACACGATGGAGACGCTGCTCGTGTCGAGCGGCATCGCGGCGGCGCTGCTGCCGCCGCTCGGCAAGCTGTATCGCGACAAGCAGGTCGAACTGCGCGTCGATGCAGCCGCGCGCGCGGTGCTCGCCGATGCGGGCGTCGGGCCGCTCGTCGATGCGACCGAGGAAGACTGGCACACCGAATACCTCGCGCCGGTGCTCGCGATCAAGGTCGTCGACGGCCTCGATGCCGCGATCGAGCACATCAACCATTACGGCTCGCACCACACCGATGCGATCGTCACCGAGGATCACGACCGCGCGATGCGTTTCCTGCGCGAAGTCGATTCGGCGAGCGTGATGGTCAACGCATCGACGCGCTTCGCGGACGGCTTCGAATTCGGCCTCGGCGCGGAAATCGGCATCTCGAACGACAAGCTGCACGCACGCGGCCCCGTCGGCCTGGAAGGGCTGACGTCGCTGAAGTACGTCGTGCTCGGACACGGCGAAGGCCGCCAGTAACCCGCGAGGCGCACCACCAATGGCAATGCTCTGGGTCAAGACGTTCCATATCGTTCTGATCGCCGCGTGGTTCGCGGGGCTCTTCTACCTGCCGCGCATCTACGTGAACCTGGCTATGGAGACCGATCCGGCCGCGGTACGCCGCCTGCTGCTGATGGCGCGCAAGCTGTTCCGCTTCATGACGATGATCGCGGTGCCGGCGCTGGCCTGCGGGCTGTGGCTCTGGCTCGTGATCGGCATCGGGCAGGGGCAGGGCTGGATCCATGCGAAGGTGACGGTCGTGCTGCTGCTCATCATCTACCACGCGTACTGCGGGCACCTGCTGCGGGTGTTCGAGCGCGGCGAGAACAAGCGCACCGACAAGTGGTATCGCGTGTTCAACGAGCTGCCGGTGCTCGGCATGCTCGCGGCCGTCGCGCTGGTCGTGATCAAGCCGTTTTGAGCGGTGCGGCCGGCCAGGTTGCCGGCGTCGCTTGATGCGCAACGGCGCCCCGTGGGGCGCCGTTGGTCGTTTACGTGCTGCGTTGTGCGTCGAGCCGCACGCCGCGCGTCGTCAATCCTTCGTGCCGTCGTCGATCCGGCGGCGCGTGATCGCTTCCTTCGCGCGCCCGACCCGTTCCATCAGCGCGGGGCCGCGCGACAGCGCGACGCCGACCGCGAGGATGTCGCCGATCGCGAGATGCGACATCCGCGACGTCATCGGCGAGAACACGTCCGTTTCCTCGGCAACGTTCGACGCGAGGCTGACGGTTGCGAGCTTCGCGAGCGGCGAATGGCTCTGCGTGATCGCGACGACTTTCGCGCCGCACGCGAGCGCCGAGCGCGCGGCGTCGACGATGTCGCGCGTGCGGCCGGTGTTCGAGATCGCGACGACGACGTCATGGGGCCCGAGCAGCGCCGACGACATCGAGAACGTGTGCGGATCCGAGTACGCGACGCTCGGCACGCCGAGCCGGAAGAACTTGTGCTGGATGTCCTGCGCGGCGATGCCCGAGCCGCCGGCGCCGTAGAACTCGATCCGCGACGCGTTCGACAGCAGCGCGATCGCATCGGCGACGCTGCCCGCGGACAGGCTGTTGCGCACTTCGATCAGTGCGCCGATCGTGCGGTCGAACACCTTGCCGATGATGCCGGGCGCCGGTTCGTCGGGCTCGACGTCGCGGTAGACCGACGACACGCCCGGTGCGACGCTCTGCGCGAGCCGGATCTTGAATTCGCGAAAGCCGCTGCAGCCGAGCGCCTGGCAGAAGCGCGCGATCGTCGGCTGGCTGACGCCCGCGCGCGTCGACAGCTCGGTCATCGCGAGGTCGAGCACCTCGCGCGGCGCGGCGAGGATGTAGTCGGCGAGCTTGCGCTCGGACGGGCGCAGGTCGGCGCGGATCGCTTCAATGCGAGGCAGCATGGGACGGCATCTGAAAATCGGGTTCGGATGAGCGAGTGTATCGCAATCGAATTGTAGAAAATCTACATGAAAATACTAGCGCCATCGTCGTGCTTTTGAGGTGGTTGCAGCAAGTGAAATTAGGGTTTTCACTAGGTAAAGCCTTGCTGGTAGCGGGAATAAGGGTTGCGCGACGCTCGATCCGCATTGCGTGCTTGTAGTTTTTCTACTAGACTGACTTCGTTCTGTCGACGCACTCGACCGTCCCCACGATTCCAACCGCCGGTGTCGGCCGGCATACAGGAGCGCCCAGCATGACGTCGCTGCACCCCACTCTGGCGAAGGTCACCGAACGCGTGATCGCCCGCAGCCAATCGACCCGTTCCGCCTATCTGCAGCGCATCGACGGCGCGCAGGGCAAGTTCCCGGCGCGCGGCGCGCTGTCGTGCGCGAACCTCGCGCACGGCTTCGCGGGCCTCGAGGGCAACGACAAGTTCTCGATCAAGGCGATCCGCGAGCCGAACATCGGCATCGTGTCCTCGTACAACGAGATGCTGTCCGCGCATGCGCCGTACAAGGATTTCCCCGAGATCATCAAGGCGGCCGCGCGCGAGAACGGCGGTGTCGCGCAGTTCGCGGGCGGCGTGCCGGCGATGTGCGACGGCGTCACGCAGGGCAACCCGGGGATGGAGCTGTCGCTGTTCTCGCGCGAAGCGATCGCGATGGGCACGGCGATCGCGCTCACGCACAACATGTTCGACGCGGCGCTCTGCCTCGGCATCTGCGACAAGATCGTGCCGGGCCTCCTGATCGGCGCGCTGCAGTTCGGTCACCTGCCGACGATTTTCGTGCCGGCCGGCCCGATGACGAGCGGCCTGTCGAACGACGACAAGGCGAAGATCCGCCAGCAGTTCGCGACCGGCCAGGTCGGCCGCGACGCGCTGCTCGAAGCCGAATCGGCCGCGTATCACGGCCACGGCACCTGCACGTTCTACGGCACCGCGAACAGCAACCAGATGCTGATGGAGCTGATGGGGCTGCACCTGCCGGGCTCGGCATTCGTTCATCCGCACACGCCGCTGCGCACCGCGCTGACGGCCGAGGCCGCGCGCCGCGTGCTCGACCTGACCGTCGAGCGCGGCCACTACACGCCGATCGGCCATGTGATCGACGAGAAGGCGATCGTCAACGGGATCGTCGCGCTGCTCGCGACGGGCGGCTCGACCAACCACACGCTGCACCTCGTCGCGATCGCGCGCGCGGCCGGCATCCTGATCGACTGGAACGACTTCGACGAACTGTCGGCCGTCGTGCCGCTGCTCGCGAAGATCTACCCGAACGGCAAGGCCGACGTGAACCACTTCCACGCGGCCGGCGGCGTCGCGTTCCTGGTGCGCAACCTGCTCGAAGGCGGGCTGCTGCACGAGGACGTGACGACGGTCGCCGGCAAGGGCCTGTCGCACTACACGAAGGAGCCGAAGCTGATCGACGGCAAGCTGACGTGGGTCGACGGCACCGCCGAGAGCCACGACACGAAGGTGCTGCGCGGCATCCGCGACCCGTTCCAGCCGGACGGCGGCCTGCGTCTGATGCAGGGCCGGCTCGGCCGCGGCGTGATCAAGATTTCGGCGGTCGCGCCCGAGCACCGCAAGGTGACGGCGCCCGCGATCGTGTTCGATTCGCAGGAAGCCGTGCAGGAAGCGTTCGATCGCGGCGAGCTGAAGCGCGATTTCGTCGCGGTCGTGCGCTTCCAGGGCGCGCGCGCGAACGGGATGCCCGAGCTGCACCGTTTGACGCCGCTGCTCGGCGTGCTGCAGGATCAGGGCTTCCACGTCGCGCTGGTCACCGACGGCCGCATGTCGGGTGCGTCGGGCAAGGTGCCGGCCGTGATCCACGTGTCGCCGGAAGCGCTGCTGGCCGGCCCGCTCGGCAAGGTGAAGACGGGCGATACGCTCGTGATCGACGCGGAAGCCGGCGTGCTCGACATCGCGATCGACGACGCCGAGTGGCACGCACGCCCGGTCGCGCAGCCGCTGCACCAGGCCGAGAACGAGGTCGGTTTCGGGCGCGAACTGTTCGGCGTGTTCCGCGCGGCCGCCGCGCCGGCCGAGCAGGGCGCATCGGTTTTCGGGACGCTGGTCGGCGAAACGGCCGCCCACGTCGCCGCATGAATTTCAAGGAGCCAATTCAATGAAGACGATTGCTGAAATCGTGAAGCTGGGCCCGGTCATTCCGGTGCTCGCATTCGACTCGGTCGAGCAGGGCGAAAACGTGTCGCGTGCATTGCACGCGGGCGGCGTCAAGGTGCTCGAGATCACGCTGCGCACGCCGGCTGGCCTGGAGGCGATCCAGCGCGCGAGCCAGCTCGCGGACGACATCGTCGTCGGCGTCGGCACGATCACGAAGCCCGAGCACTGCGAGCAGGCGAAGCGCGCGGGCGCGAAGTTCGGCGTGTCGCCGGGCCTGACGAAGGAGCTGCACCTCGCGTCGCTCGACGCGGGCCTGCCGCTGCTGCCGGGCGTGATGACGCCGAGCGACATCATCCAGGCGCTCGAATTCGGCTACGAGATCGTGAAGTTCTTCCCCGCGCAGCAGGCGGGCGGCGTGCCGATGCTGCAGGCGTTCCACGGCCCGTTCCCGGCGCTGAAGTTCTGCCCGACCGGCGGCATCACCGTTGAAACCGCGCCGAATTTCCTGAAGCTGCCGAACGTCGTGTGCGTCGGCGGTTCGTGGCTCACGCCGAAGGCCGCGCTCGCCGCGCAGGACTGGGCCGAAGTCACGCGCCTCGCGCAAGCCGCGAGCCAGCTTCCCCGCTAATACTTGTATGAAATGAAGAATCGACCCTCGGGAGCAAGCGCTTAGTGCTTGTTTTACCGAGGGTTTTTGCTGATGGAACCGGTTCTATCCGCAGGCCGTAAAGATAAGTAAAATTCAGCGTCCTGACGGGGTGGGTACCCCCCGTGTTTCGGAGACCTGCATAGCCGGGCATACTCGCAACAACTCGCCCGGTTCGAACAATTCTAGGAGGAGTGCCACATGGGGGCTGTTCAAGGCAGCATGCTGCTCGTATTCACGCTGATCGCGATTGCCGCGCTGATCCTGATGATCGCGCGCTACAAGATCTACCCGTTCCTGGTGCTGATCATCGTTTCGCTCGGCCTCGGTCTCGTCGTCGGCATGCCGATGGACAAGATCGTCAAGTCGTTCGAGGCGGGCACCGGCGGCACACTCGGCCACATTGCGATCGTCGTCGGCCTCGGCACGATGCTCGGCAAGATGATGGCCGAATCGGGCGGCGCCGAACGGATCGCGACCACGCTGATCGACTGGTTCGGTGAAAAGAACATCCACTGGGCGATGATGTTCGTCGCGATCATCGTCGGCCTGCCGGTGTTCTTCGAAGTCGGCTTCGTGCTGCTGATCCCGATCGCGTTCAACGTCGCGAAGCGTACCGGCAAGTCGCTGCTCGTCGTCGGCCTGCCGATGGTGGCCGGCCTGTCCGTCGTGCACGGGCTGATCCCGCCGCACCCGGCCGCGCTGCTGGCCGTCCAGCAATACGGCGCCGATATCGGCAAGACGATCGCGTTCGGCCTGCTCGTCGGCGTGCCGACCGCGATCATCGCGGGCCCGCTGTTCGCGCTGACGATCTCGAAGTTCGTGAAGCTGCCGGAAAACAACCCGCTTGCCGCGCAATTCGTCGATTCGCGCACGGATGGCGGCAAGCGCGAACTGCCGAGCTTCGGCATCACGCTGTTCACGATCCTGCTGCCCGTCGTGCTGATGCTCGTCGGCAGCTGGGCCGACCTGCTGTTCACGCCGAAGTCGCTGCCGAACAACCTGCTGCGCTTCGCCGGCAACTCGGATGTCGCGCTGCTGATCGCCGTGCTCGTGAGCTTCTTCACGTTCGGCAAGCTGCAGGGCTTCAACCGCGACCAGATCCAGAAGTTCTGCAGCGAGTGCCTGGCACCGATCGCCGGGATCACGCTGATCGTCGGCGCGGGCGGCGGCTTCGGCGGCGTTCTGCGCGACAGCGGGATCTCGCAGCAGATCGTCGAGACCGCGAAGCACGCGCATCTGTCGCCGCTGCTGCTCGGCTGGTTCGTCGCGGCGCTGATGCGTCTCGCGACGGGTTCGGCGACGGTCGCGATGACGACGGCCTGCGGCATCGTCGCGCCGATCGCGGCGGCGGCCGGCACGACGGTCAGCCCGGAGCTGCTGGTGCTCGCCACGGGCTCGGGCTCGCTGATCTTCTCGCACGTGAACGACGGCGGCTTCTGGCTGATCAAGGAATACTTCGGGATGACGGTCGGTCAGACGTTCAAGACCTGGTCGTTGCTCGAAACCATCATCTCGGTGCTTGGCCTGGGCTTCACGCTGCTGCTGAGCATGGTTCTGTAACAAGGGGTAGGCAATGATTCTGATCGCAATGGGCGTGTCGGGCGCGGGCAAGTCGCTGATCGGCGAAATGCTGGCGGAACGCCTGTCGTGCAGCTATACCGACGGCGACGCGTTTCACAGCGCGGCGAACAAGGAAAAGATGCACCACGGCATTCCGCTGACCGACGACGACCGCTGGCCGTGGCTGCGCACGATCCGTGCGGCCATCGAGGAAAAGCAGCACGCCGGCGAGACGGCCGTGTTCACGTGCTCGTCGCTGAAGCGGTCGTACCGCGACGTGCTGCGCGGGTCCGACACCGACGTGCGGTTCGTGTATCTGAAGGGTTCGTTCGAGGTGTTGCACGAGCGCCTGAAGAGCCGCACCGGCCATTTCTTCGATCCGTCGCTGCTGAAAAGCCAGCTCGACACGCTCGAGGAGCCGGGCCCGGACGAAGCGATCGAGGTCAGTATCGAGCTGACGCCGGAACAGATCGTCGATCAGGTCATGCTGAAGATCGGCATCGCGCAGCAGCACTGAGCGCGGTTCGCAATCGTCATGAAAAAGGCGCCCTTCGGGGCGCCTTTTTCGTTGGTGGCCCGCGAGCCGGTCAGGCCGTGGGCGCCTGCTTCGCGATGCCGTCGAGCAGCACGTCGACCATCGTGTCGTGCACGGCCGCCGGATCGAGCTGCGCGTAGAGCGGGGCGGCCGACCTGACGAGCGGATGCTCGGTATCCGATAGCGCTTCCATTTCCGCGAGCTCGACATCGTTCGCGGGCCGCGTAAGGCCTCCGGCCTCTGCGGCGGCAAGCCCGATCACACTCGCATACCAGCCGACGCACACCGACGGCAGCGCCGCGCGCGGGATGCCGGCGTCGGCCAGCGCGCGATGCACGGCCTCGATGTGCGCGAGATCGGCCGGCCCGGTGCTCATGTGCCGCTGCAGCAGGGCGAACGCGGCAGGGTAGCGCAGCGCGAGCGTGCGGTACTGGCGCGCGAGGTCGCGCAGCCGCTCGCGCCACGGCAGTGTGGCGTCGACCGGCACGAGCGAGCGCGACAGCGCGTTCGCGATCGCGCGGCTCAGGCCTTCCTTCGACTTGAAGTGGTACAGCACGCTCATCGGGTCGCAGCCGACCGACTGCGCGAGCTTGCGTACGCTGAACGCCGCTTCGCCGACGTCTTCAAGCAGCGCGAGCGCGGCCGCGACGATGGCGTCCTTGTCGAGGCCGCGCGGGCCTTGGGCGGGTCTGTCTTTCATCGATACAGGCTGGCGTGCCGGCGCGGTACCGGCAGTAAACTTGACGAAAGCTTATTCTACACTGTAGAATTATTTCTGCGGTGTAGAAATTGGGTGTCCCGGCACCTTTCAATACGTGCTTTCGCACAGTCCGGGATTCAGGCGGCACGAGCGTGCCCGCCGTCAACACGGGCCATCGCGCCCCTTTTCTCGTTGACACCCATGTGGAACCGGCTGCCCCACCCGCGAAGCCAGAAGGCTCTTCGACAGGCGGCCCAAGACCATGCAAGTGCAATCATGACTTTCAACAATCAACCCCTGATCCAGGGCGAATCGCGTTTCGAACAAACGCAACTGAACATCGAAAAAGACAACTGGAACTGGTGCGATCCGTCCCGCTACGACGGCGAGCGCCCGGCCAACTGGTACGAAGCGTCGCTGTCCCCGCATGCGAACGGCGCGCCGCTCGCGCACGACGCCGTGTGTGACGTGCTCGTGATCGGCTCGGGGCTGCTCGGCGCATCGGCCGCGCTGCATCTCGCGGAAGCGGGCGTCGACACGATCCTTGTCGACAAGCATCACGTCGGCTCGGCCGCGTCCGGCCGCAACGGCGGGCAACTGACGCCCGGCCTCGCGCGCTGGGAAGCCGCCGACATGATCGACCACCTGTCGCATGACGACGCGAAGCGGCTGTGGCGCTTCGCATCGACCGAATCGATGGACCTGATCGACGCGATCGGCGCGCGTTACGCGCTCGATCTCGACCGCAAGCGCGGCCACGTCACGGCGGCCGTTCACCCCGGTCACATGAGCGCGTTGCTCGACGGCGCGGATGCGCGCCGCCATCTCGGCGACGCGGGCGTGACGCTCGTCGGCCGCCATCAGTTGCATGACGAATACGTGCGCTCGGGGCTGTACCACGGCGCGGCGATCGATGCGATCGGCGGGCAGATCCATCCGCTCGCGCTGGTGCGCGGCCTCGTGCACGGCTTCCGTTTGAACGGCGGCGCGCTGTTCGAGGGCACCGAGGTGCTCGAGCTCGACGAGACGTCCGCGGGCGTCGTCGCGACGACGCCGGGCGGCACGATCACCGCACGCAAGGGGGTCGTGCTCGCGCTGCACAACACGACGTTCCGGCTGCTCGACGACGGCGCGGCGACCACGGTGCCGTTCTTCACGTACGTGAGCGTGACGGCGCCGCTCGACGTCGAAGTCACGACGCTGATGCCGGCCGGCATGCCCGTGTACGACACGCAGTTCCAGATCGACTACTACCGGCCGGTGCGCGGCAACCGCCTGCTGTTCGGCGGGCAGGGCACCGGCACCTGCTGGGCGCAGCCCGACGTCAACGCGTATCTGCTGACGCGCCTGAACACGGTGTTTCCGCAGGCCGACGGCAGCTTCGCGCTCGACTACTGCTGGAGCGGCGTCAGCGATTTCACGCTGAACGGCGCCACCGACAGCCGCAAGACCGACGGCCGCGTGCCGATGTACATGGTGCAGGGCTGGAGCGGCCACGGCGTCGCGCAGACGGTGCGGATCGGCAAGGCGATCTGCGACGATTTCGTCGGCCGCAACGACGATTTCTCGATGCTCACGGGCATCGATCACCGTGCGATTCCGCTCGGCCGGCAGTTGTCGCCGATCGCGATTCCGGCCGCGAAGGCCGCGATGAGCGTGATGAGCGCACTCAACCCGGGACGGATGATTTCGTTCTGACCGGCTGCGGCCGCCAACGAAAAAGCCCGATGCGATTGCTCGCATCGGGCTTTTTTTCGTCCGGCGACGGCGGTGCTTACGCGATCCGCTTCGCGAGTTCGACGGCCTTGCCAATGTACGACGCGGGCGTCATCGCGAGCAGAAGATCCTTCGCGTCCTGCGGGATCGCGAGCGTGCCGACGAATTCCTGCAGCGCTTCGCGCGTGATGCCCTTGCCGCGCGTCAGTTCCTTCAGCTGCTCGTACGGGTTCTCGATGCCGTAGCGGCGCATCACCGTCTGCACCGGCTCGGCCAGCACTTCCCAGCAGTTGTCGAGATCTTCGTTCAGTCGCTGCGGGTTCACTTCGAGCTTGTCGAGACCGCGGATCAGCGAGTCGTACGCGAGCAGCGAGTAGCCGAGCGCGACGCCCATGTTGCGCAGCACGGTCGAGTCGGTCAGGTCGCGCTGCCAGCGCGACACCGGCAGCTTGTCGGCGAGGTGGCGCAGCGTCGCGTTCGCGAGGCCGAGGTTGCCTTCCGAGTTCTCGAAGTCGATCGGGTTGACCTTATGCGGCATCGTCGACGAGCCGATTTCGCCGGCCTTCGTCTTCTGCTTGAAGTAGCCGACCGAGATGTAGCCCCACACGTCGCGGTCGAGATCGAGCAGGATCGTGTTCGCGCGCGCCACGGCGTCGAACAGCTCGGCCATGTAGTCGTGCGGCTCGATCTGGATCGTGTACGGGTTGAACGTGAGCTTCAGGCGGGTTTCGATCACGTCGCGCGAGAACGCTTCCCAGTCGAATTCCGGATACGCGGACAGGTGCGCGTTGAAGTTGCCGACCGCGCCGTTCATCTTGCCGAGGATCTCGACCTTCTCGATGCGGGTGATCGCACGGGCGAGGCGCGCGGCGACGTTCGCGAGTTCCTTGCCGAGCGTCGTCGGGCTGGCCGGCTGGCCGTGCGTGCGCGACAGCATCGGCTGCTCGGCGTGCGCGTGCGCGAGTGCGACGAGGCGCTGGTAGACGGTGCGCAGCGCCGGCAGGATCACGTGTTCGCGCGCGCCGGCGAGCATCATCCCGTGCGACGTGTTGTTGATGTCCTCGGACGTGCACGCGAAGTGGATGAATTCGCTGGCCTTCTCGAGTTCGGCCTGGCCCTTCACCGATTCCTTCAGCCAGTATTCGACGGCCTTCACGTCATGGTTCGTCACGCGCTCGATTTCCTTGATGCGGGCGGCGTCGTGCGCGGTGAAGCGCTCGGCGAGCTGCAGCAGGAACTGCTCGGACGCATCGGAGAAGCGCGGGACTTCCGCGAAGCCGGCGCGCGACAGCGCGATCAGCCAGTGCACCTCGACGGTGACGCGGTGGCGCATGAAGGCGGCTTCGGAGAGCCAGTCGCGCAGCGCTTCGGTCTTGCTGGCGTAGCGGCCGTCGATGGGCGAGAGCGCGGTGAGGGCGAAAAGCGTATCGGGACGAGTGTCGGACATGATCGGGCGGGCCTTGGGGCCGGGTCGAGCGGGGGAGGAGAATCCGGCATTTTACCATTGGCGCGCGACGATCCCGGGTACGGGAGGCCGGCGGCGGCCGTCGCGTGCCCACGCCACGCCGGCGCGGGTTCGCAGCGGGCTTGCCGGGCCGTGCGCGACGCCGCCGGCCGGGCCCGCCCGCCGGTAGAATGCAGGCTTCTTCCCGACCGCCGCCCGCCGCGCCCGCCTGCATGGAACTGAAATGGCTCGAAGACTTCGTCTCGCTCGCGGAAACGCGCAGCTTTAGCCGGTCCGCGGAACTGCGGCATGTATCGCAACCGGCGTTCTCGCGGCGGATCCAGGCACTGGAGGCATGGCTCGCGACCGAACTGATCGATCGTTCGGTCTATCCGACGCGGCTCACGCAGGCCGGCCAGATCTTCTACGAGCAGGCGCTGACGATGCTGTCGCAGGCGCACGAGGCGCGCACGCTGCTGCGCGGCCACGTCGGCGCACCGGTGCCGACGATCGAGTTCGCGGTGCCGCACACGCTGTCGCTCACGTATTTCCCGCGCTGGCTGCAGCGGATCGAGGCGAAGATGGGCCAGGTCCACACGCGGCTGCGCGCGCTGAACGTGCACGACGCGGTGCTGTCGCTCGTCGAGGGCGGCTGCGATCTCGTGATGGGCTACCACCACCCGAGTCATCCGGTCGCGCTCGACCCGGCGCGCTACGACATGCTGATCCTCGGCAGCGAGCCGATCAGCCCGTTCTCGGCGCCCGGCCGCGCGGGCCGGCCGCGCTACACGTTGCCGGGCGCGGCCGACGCGCGCGTGCCGTACCTGTCGTATACGCCGAACGCGTATCTCGGCCGGATGACCGAAGTCATCGTCGCGAACGCGCCGACGCGGCTGTTCCTCGATCGCGTCTACGAAACCGACATGGCCGAAGGGCTGAAGGCGATGGCGCTCGCGGGCCACGGCGTCGCGTTCCTGCCGCACAGCGCGGTCGAGGATGCGGTTGCGGGCGGGCGCCTGATCCGGCTCGATCGGTCGGCGCGCGGCGGCGTGCATCCGTTCACGCTGACGATGGAAATCCGGCTGTACTGCGACAAGCTCGCGCTGCAGGGCGACGATCCGCGCCAGAAGCTCGTGCGCGCGCTGTGGGACGTCGTGCGCGACGAGCTGCGCGACACCACGAATTAACCGCCGGCGGTTAATTTTCCGCAGCCGCTCGGGCGCGGCTGGCTGACGCCACGCTTGCGCCGCCTGTCGGACGGCTGTCCGGCGGCCGGCCCGCGTGCATTCCATGCGATTTTTCACCAACGCGATGCACGGCCGATCGCGGGCGTTCTTGCGCAAATCGACCGCAGATTTGCGAAAAATCGCGATCATGCAAGAAACGCATAATCGAATAAGCAAACGGCATTGGATAAAAAAAACGGGTTTTTCGACAATGTGCGCACCTGTTGACCGTTGGAGCATCCATGTCTTCGCAATTGCAGTCCATCCCGTCCTACCTGCACGCCGACGATCTCGGCCCGTGGGGCAACTACCTTCAGCAAGTCGATCGCGTCGCGCCGTACCTCGGCTCGCTGTCGCGCTGGCTCGAGACGCTGAAGCGTCCGAAGCGCATCCTGATCGTCGACTGCCCCATCGAGCTCGACAACGGCACCGTCGCGCACTTCGAAGGCTATCGCGTGCAGCACAACGTGTCGCGCGGCCCGGGCAAGGGCGGCGTGCGCTACCACCAGGACGTGACGCTGTCGGAAGTGATGGCGCTGTCCGCATGGATGTCGGTCAAGAACGCGGCCGTGAACGTGCCGTACGGCGGCGCGAAGGGCGGTATCCGCGTCGACCCGCGCAAGCTGTCGCGTGGTGAGCTCGAGCGCGTGACGCGCCGCTACACCAGCGAAATCGGCATCATCATCGGCCCGAACACCGACATTCCGGCGCCGGACGTCAACACCAACGAACAGGTGATGGCGTGGATGATGGACACCTACTCGATGAACCAGGGCCAGACGTCGACCGGCGTCGTGACCGGCAAGCCGATCGCGCTCGGCGGTTCGCTCGGCCGCAAGGAAGCAACGGGCCGCGGCGTGTTCGTCGTCGGTTCGGAAGCGGCGAAGAAGAAGGGCCTCGAAATCGCCGGCGCGCGCATCGCGGTGCAGGGCTTCGGCAACGTCGGCGGCATCGCGGCGAAGCTGTTCCAGGAAGCGGGCGCGAAGGTGATCGCGGTGCAGGATCACACGGGCACGATCTACCAGCCGGCCGGCCTCGATTCGAACAAGCTGCTCGACCACGTCGCACGCACGGGCGGCGTCGCGGGCTTCGAAGGCTCGGAACCGATGCCGAACGACGAGTTCTGGACGGTCGAGACGGACATCCTGATCCCGGCGGCACTGGAAAACCAGATCACCGAGAAGAATGCAGCGAAGATCCGCACGAAGATCATCGTCGAAGGCGCGAACGGCCCGACGACGACGGCAGCGGACGACATCCTGAGCGCAAACGGCGTGCTCGTGATCCCCGACGTGATCGCGAACGCGGGTGGCGTGACCGTGTCGTACTTCGAGTGGGTGCAGGATTTCTCGAGCTTCTTCTGGACGGAAGACGAGATCAACCACCGTCTCGAGCGCGTGATGCGCGAAGCGTTCGCCGGCGTGTGGGCGGTCGCGGAAGAGCACAAGGTGACGGTGCGTACGGCGGCGTTCATCGTCGCGTGCAAGCGCATCCTGATGGCGCGCGAAATGCGTGGCCTCTACCCCTGATCGTTGACTATGATCAATTCATGACGCAATCCATCCGATTGCGGAAATGAACCCTCGCGGGCGGTGCCGGATCCGGCATCGCCCGCGCGCGCATTCGGGGTGCCCGAAGCCGGGAGGAAGGCGTCGTACAGGGCGATTCGTAGTGCGGTAAATAACCAGTACTTTCAAAAATATTACTTTGATACACTGGCGCGGGTTTTAGCCAAGGAGATGACCAAAATGAAATACCACAAGGCAGTCCTGATGGCCGCGGCGCTCTGCGCGTTCGCAAGCGGCGCGCATGCTCAGGAGACGGGCACGCTGAAGAAGATCAAGGACACGGGCGTGATCGCGCTGGGCCACCGCGAATCGTCGATTCCGTTCTCCTACTACGACCAGAACCAGCAGGTGGTCGGCTATTCGCGCGAATTCCAGCTGAAGGTGGTCGACGCGGTGAAGAAGAAGCTGAACCTGCCGAACCTGCAGGTGAAGAACATCCCCGTCACGTCGCAGAACCGCATCCCGCTGGTGCAGAACGGCACGGTCGACATCGAGTGCGGCTCGACGACCAACAACGCCGAGCGCCAGCAGCAGGCTGCGTTCTCCGACACGATCTTCGTGATCGGCACGCGCCTGATGACGAAGAAGGATTCGGGCGTCAAGGATTTCGCCGACCTGAAGGGCAAGACGGTCGTGACGACCGCCGGCACGACGTCGGAGCGCCTGCTGCGCAAGATGAACAACGAGAAGCAACTGGGCATGAACATCATCAGCGCGAAGGATCACGGCGATTCCTTCAACACGCTGGAATCGGGCCGCGCGGTCGCGTTCATGATGGATGACGCGCTGCTCGCGGGCGAGCGCGCGAAGGCGAAGCAGCCGGGCGAGTGGGTGATCGTCGGCACGCCGCAATCGGAAGAAGCCTACGGCTGCATGATGCGCAAGGGCGACGCCGACTTCAAGAAGGTCGTCGACGACGCGGTCTCGCAAGTCGAGAAGTCGGGCGAAGCCGCGAAGATCTACGCGAAGTGGTTCGAGAACCCGATTCCGCCGAAGGGGCTGAACCTGAACTTCCCGCTGTCCGATTCGATGAAGAAGCTGTACGCGAACCCGAACGACAAGGCGCTCGACTGACCACACGGCCGTTGATGCAGAAATGACGCTAATGAGACGGAAGAGGCCACGCCTCTTCCGTCTCTTTTTGCTGGAGTCTTGCCCATGTCTTACCACTGGAACTGGGGCATCTTCCTGAGCCCCGTGTCGACCGGCGAGCCGACGACTTATTTCGGATGGCTGATGTCCGGTTTCTGGGTGACGATCGAAGTGTCGCTCGTCGCCTGGGTCATCGCGCTGATCGTCGGATCGCTGTTCGGCGTGCTGCGAACCGTGCCGAACAAATGGCTGTCCGCGCTCGGCACCCTGTACGTGTCGATCTTCCGGAACATTCCGCTGATCGTGCAGTTCTTCGTCTGGTATCTCGTGATACCCGAGCTGCTGCCCGCATCGATCGGCACCTGGATCAAGCAGTTGCCGCCCACCACGCAGTTCTTTACCGCGTCGATCATCTGTCTCGGCCTGTTCACGGGCGCGCGCGTGTGCGAACAGGTGCGCTCGGGGATCAACGCGCTGCCGAAGGGCCAGCGCGCGGCCGGTCTCGCGATGGGCTTCACGCAATGGCAGACGTACCGCTACGTGCTGCTGCCCGTTGCGTACCGGATCATCGTGCCGCCGCTCACGTCGGAATTCCTGAACATCTTCAAGAACTCCGCCGTCGCGTCGACGATCGGCCTGCTCGACCTGTCCGCGCAGGCGCGCCAGCTTGTCGACTACACCGCGCAGACGTATGAGTCGTTCATCGCGGTCACGCTCGCGTACGTGATCATCAACCTTGTCGTGATGTCGTTCATGCGCTGGATCGAAGGCCGTACGCGGCTGCCCGGCTATATCGGAGGCAAGTGATGCATCAGTTCGACTGGAGTAGTATTCCCGGCGCGCTGCCGACGCTGTGGACGGGGGCGGTCGTCACGTTCCAGATCACGCTGATCGCGATCGTGGTCGGGATCGTCTGGGGCACGCTGCTGGCGCTGATGCGGCTGTCGGGCGTCAAGCCGCTCGCGTGGTTCGCGCAGGGCTACGTGACGGTGTTCCGCTCGATCCCGCTCGTGATGGTGCTGCTGTGGTTCTTCCTGATCGTGCCGCAGCTGCTGCAGGGCGTGCTCGGGCTGTCGCCGACGATCGACATCCGCCTCGCGTCGGCGATGGTCGCGTTCTCGCTGTTCGAAGCCGCGTATTATTCCGAGATCATCCGCGCCGGCATCCAGGCGGTGCCGCGCGGGCAGGTGAACGCCGCGTTCGCGCTCGGCATGAACTACGCGCAGGCGATGCGCCTCGTGATCCTGCCGCAGGCGTTTCGCGCGATGGTGCCGCTGCTGCTCACGCAGGCGATCGTCCTGTTCCAGGATACCTCGCTCGTGTACGTGATCAGTCTCGCGGACTTCTTCCGCACGGCGGCCAACATCGGCGATCGCGACGGCACGACCGTCGAGATGGTCCTGTTCGCCGGCGCATGCTATTTCGTGATTTGCACGTTGGCGTCTGCTCTCGTCAAGGGTCTTCAGAAAAAGGTCACAAGATGATTTCCATCAAGAACGTTTCGAAGTGGTACGGCCAGTTTCAGGTCCTCACCGACTGCACGACCGAGGTCAAGAAAGGTGAAGTGGTCGTCGTGTGCGGCCCGTCGGGCTCGGGCAAGTCGACGCTGATCAAGACCGTGAACGGCCTCGAGCCGTTTCAGCAGGGCGAGATCCTCGTGAACGACCAGTCGGTCGGCGACAAGAA
>NZ_CADFEI010000020.1 GCF_902833225.1 Burkholderia sp. BCC1644 | reverse complement strand
GTGCGCTGTATTCGCCGACGGTGATCGATCGCGTGACGCCCGACATGCCGCTCGTGAAGTACGAGACGTTCGGCCCCGTGTCGCCGATCATGCGCTTTCGCGACATCGACGAAGCGATCCGGATGTCGAACAGCACCGACTATGCGCTGTCGTCGTCGGTGTGCACGAACCGCTTCGACAACATCACGCGCTTCATCACCGAGCTGGAAGTCGGCAGCGTGAACGTGCGCGAAGTGCCGGGCTATCGACTCGAACTGACGCCGTTCGGCGGCGTGAAGGATTCGGGGCTAGGGTACAAGGAAGGCGTACAGGAAGCGATGAAGAGCTTCACGAATACGAAGACGTATTCGCTGCCGTGGTAAGTGGCGTGTAAGGCGCTCGCGCCGGCTTCGCCGCCGGTGCGGGCGTTATTCGATCGGCTCATATCGTTAGCCGATTTGCGTTTTTGCCGTGCTCCAACGCGTCGGTAGAATTCGCGGACCTCTCGAACGGCGCATGCGTGCCGGCGGGATGATTCTCTCCAATCATTCGGGGTCCGCACCATGAAATTCCTCCGCTCCATCCTGATCGTCGCGCTGCTGCAGGCGACCGCGGCCACCAGTGCGCTGGCGGCCGACGACCTGTCGCAGATCAAATCGGCCGGCGTGTTCCGGGTCGGCACCGAAGGCACTTATGCGCCGTTCACGTACCACGACGAAACGGGCAAGCTGACGGGTTTCGACGTCGATATCGCCACGGCGATCGCGCAGCGCCTCGGCGTGAAGCCGCAGTTCGTCGAAGGCAAGTGGGACGGGCTGATCGCGGGCCTCGACGTGAACCGCTACGATGCGGTCGTCAATGAAGTGTCGATCACCGATGCGCGCAAGGCGAAATACGATTTCTCGTCCCCGTACATCACGTCGCACGCGGTGCTGATCGTGCGCGCGGACAACACGACGATTCGCTCGTTCGACGACCTGAAGGGCAAGAAATCCGCGAACACGCTGACGAGCAATTTCGGCAAGCTCGCGGCCGCGCATGGCGCCGACGTGGTTCCGGTGCAGGGCTTCAACGAATCGATCGACCTGCTGAGCTCGGGGCGTGTCGACGCGACGATCAACGATTCGCTGTCGTACCTCGATTTCCGCAAGCACAAGCCCGACGCGAAACTGAAGATCGCGGCGACCGACAAGACCGGTGCCGGCGATGCGTCCGGCGTGCTGCTGCGCAAGGGCAGTCCCGCGCTGGTGGCTGCGATCGACAAGGCGCTCGCGGACATCAAGGCCGACGGTACCTACGCGAAGATCTCGCAGAAGTACTTCGGCCGCGACGTGTCGCAGCCGTGACGCGAGGCTGAACGATGCCGGCCTGGCTGCACCTGATGGCGGAATCGCTGCGGCCGCTGCTTTACGCGGGGCTCGTGTTCACGGTTCCGCTCACGCTCGCGTCGTTCGCGATCGGCCTGCTGCTCGCGTTCGGCGCGGCGCTCACGCGGCTGTTCGGGCCGCGCTGGGCGCAAGCCGTCGTGCGCTTCTACATCTGGCTGTTCCGCGGCTCGCCGTTGCTCGTGCAGCTGTTCGTGATCTTCTACGGATTGCCGAACGTCGGCATCGTGCTCGACCCGCTGACGGCCGCCGTGATCGGCTTCTCGCTGAACGTCGGCGCGTACAACGCCGAGGTGATTCGCGGCGTGATCGAATCGATGCCGAAGGGACAGTGGGAGGCCGCCTACTCGATGGCGATGACGCGCGCGCAGGCATTGCGCCGCGCGATCCTGCCGCAGGCCGCGCGTGTCGCGCTGCCTGCACTGTCGAACTCGTTCATCTCGCTCGTGAAGGACACGTCGCTCGCGGCCGTGCTGACCGTGCCCGAGATTTTCCAGGCCGCGCAACGGATCGCGGCCGTGACCTACGAGCCGCTGATCCTCTATACAGAAGCCGCGGTGATCTATCTGCTGTTCAGTTCGGTGCTGTCCACGCTGCAACGTCGCCTCGAAGCCCGCTTCGGCCGGCACGCGCTGTTCCAGGCGGAGTTGCGATGATCCGTCTCGACCATATCGACAAGTCGTTCGGCGCACATCGCGTGCTGAGCGGAATCGACCTCGCGTTGCAGCCGGGCAGCGTGACCGCGCTGATCGGGCCGTCCGGCAGCGGCAAGAGCACGCTGCTGCGCTGCGTGAACCTGCTCGAAGTGCCGGAGGCGGGCGCGCTCACGGTCGGCGATGCGCGCATCGAGTTCGCGCCGGGGCGCCGGCCGTCGCGTGACGCGGTGTTCGCCGTGCGCAGGCAGACCGGCATGGTGTTCCAGAACTTCCAGTTGTTTCCGCACCTGAGCGTCGTGCAGAACGTGATGGAAGGGCTCGTGACCGTGCAGCGCTGGCCGCGCGAACAGGCGCGCCAGCGGGCGCTCGCGTTGCTCGGGAAGGTCGGCATCGCGGACAAGGCCGACGCATGGCCGGCCACGCTGTCGGGCGGTCAGCAGCAGCGCGTGGCGATCGCGCGGGCGCTCGCGCCGTCTCCGCAGGTGCTGTTGTGCGACGAGCCGACGTCGGCGCTCGATCCGGAACTGTCCGTCGAAGTAGTCGAGGTGCTGCGCCAGCTCGCACGCGAAGGCACGACGATGCTGATGGCCACGCACGACTTGCGCCTGGCCGCGTCGATCGCGCACGATGCGGTGTTCCTCGCCGACGGCCGCATCGTCGAAGCCGGTGCATCGCGCGACCTGTTCGGCCGGCCGCGCGACCCGCGCACCGCGAAGTTCGTCGCGACGCTCGCGCAGGGCGTACCGGCGTTCTGATGCGGGACGGAATGCCGGCGGTGGTCAGCCCGGCACGTGCCCATCCAGTACCGCGGCGACGATCGCCTCCGGCGCATCTTCCTGGACCAGATGCCCTGCTCGCGGCACCCTGATCAGCTTGCCGTTCGCGATGCGATCGGCAAGCGCCTGCCCCTGTTCGAGCGGAATCCACGCGTCGTCCTCGCCCCACACGATGCGCACCGGGAAGTCCGGCGGCGCGTAACGTGCCTCGGCTTCCTCGATGTAGCGTTGGCGCATCTGCGCGATCTGGCGATAGAACGCGGCCTGGCCGGCCGGCGTGAGCCACGGCGCACGGTAGATCGACAGTGTGTCGTCGCTCAGCGGCCGCGCCACTGCATTGCCGAGATAGGCCGACAGGAGCGCATGATGCGCGTATGCGGGCAGCCCGGTGAACGCGGCTTCGTGCTGCGCGACATGGCGTACGAACGGCGACCCTTGCGGCGCGATCGCGACCGGATTCACGAGCGTGAGATCCGCATACTCGATGCCGTCGAGAAAGTGCGCGCGCAGCACGGTTGCGCCGCCGTAGTCGTGCGCAAGCACGCGCGGCCGCGAAATTTCCCATTCATTCAGCAGCGCGCCGAACAGCGCGTTCTGGCGGCCGAGCGACACGTCCGCGTCCGGCATGTCGGACTGGCCGTAGCCGAGCAGGTCGTAGAAATACACGCGATGACGGCGCGCCAGCCACGGCGCGATCCGGCGCCACACCTGCGATGAAAACGGCGTGCCATGCACGAGCACGAGCGGTGGGCCTTCCCCGAGCCTGCCCCATGCAATCCGGTGGCCTTCGAAATTGAAGCGATTCGCGAGTTCGAGCATCGGCTTCTCCGTGCTAACCTGTTTTGGTTGTTAACAGGTTACGCCGGATTGTCCGGATATGAAACCGATAGGTGAAATTAAATGGTTACTCGATCCGAGCCTGCACGACACGCGCACACCTGGGGCGCGGCCGATTTCGTCGGTGGCCATCCGGCGCTCGACTTCCTCAATACGGTGGCCGACACGGGCAAGACGCGCGACGACGACAAGCTCGTCGACTGGCCGTGCGTGCGTGCGTGGGCGGAGCAATCGGGGTTGCTGGCGCCGGCCGATCTGGCGCGGCTGCTGCGTCATCCGCGGCAGGACGGGCCTGACGAACTGGCTGCGCTGCGCCGCTTTCGCGACGATGCGTACGCTGCGGTCGCGCACCTGACGGCCGAAGGTGGCGGCAGCGCCGGTGCGCGCGCGGCGGACCGGCTCGCGGTGGCGATCCGCGAAGCGATCGGGCGCAGCGCGTTCGACGCGGTCGACGGCCGCTTCGCGTGGCGGCCCGACGCGCGCGTCGCGTCACGCTGGATCGATGCGGCCGCGCTCGGCTTCGAGCAGTTGCTGCGCAGCGACGATTTCGCGCGCGTGCGGCAGTGCGGCCGGTGTACGTGGTTCTTCGTCGATCGCGGCCGCGGCGTCGGGCGCCGCTGGTGCGACATGCGCACGTGCGGGAACCGCGCGAAGGTCGAGGCGTTCAGGGAGCGGTGAAGCGCGCGTCATTGAGCGGCTTCGTGCGGCCGATGTTCGGGCCACAGTGTCGCGGCGATGAACAGCCCGGCGGCGAGGAACGGCGCACCGATCGCAAACAGGATGGCCGTGAGCCCCCAGCGATCCCAGAAGCGGTCGACGATCGCGCGTTCGGGCGTGACGGGGTCGTACAGCACGTCGACCGCATCGCCTTCGTGCAGGCCTGGATGCGACGACGCCGAACCCTGCGCGAACGTGATCAGCCGCCCGCTGTCGGTCGTGAACGCGACGATCGCCGAATACAGCGACGTGCGCAATCGCGCCGACCGCGCGTTCTTCGCGATCTCGACGACATGGCCGGTCGAGCGCGCATAGTGATGGACGATCTGCCACTGACGCAGGCCGGTCGCACCGGCGCCGGCGAGAAAGCCCGTGCCGATGGCGATCGGAATCAGCACGATCGCGATATCCCAGCGGCGCCGCGTTTCCTTGCGTGCGGCGCGGGTCGGCGGGGGCTCGGCTTGCCGGCGGCGACGCTCGCCGGCGATCAGCAGGCCGCCGATCGCGAACGACGCGACCGCGAGTAGCGCCGGCACGGCCACCGGAAACCAGCGTTGCGCGAAATCGTCGATCAGGGCGGGGCGGTCGGGGTGGTCGGGGTCGAGCAGCACGTCGACGTTCTCGCCGATGTCGTACGCGGGGACGGTCGACGCGGTATTGCCGGCAATTTCGCGGCGCAGGCCGTCGTTCGAGAGGTACGCGACGATCGGCCGGTACGCGCGCATCGCGTCGCTGTCCTGCACGATGCGCACGACGGTGCCCGGCGCGCGGACCAGGTGGCCGGTCGCGCGGCCGGTCGTGACGGCGAGTACGCCCGCCAGCACGAGCAGCACGACGCCGAGCGCCAGCGCGACGAGCGCGTCCTTACCGGGCATGGCCCGATCCGGTTCGTGCGTCGCGCGGCGGATTCGGGGGTACTCGGATGAACGGCTCGTCCCGACGGACAAGCCGATATCGGCGCAACCATGGCCTCTGAATGGTCGCGTCTCGTTCACATGCTTCCATGTCTGACGTCCCATGTTCTCTCAGTGCCGGCGGGCAACAGGACCTGCGCCGGTCGTGTGATATTTGTCGGACGATTCTAGCGGAAACGATGCGCAAGAGGCGTGCGGATGCGTCCCGCGAACGGCGCGCGCCGTGAATTCGGCGGCGGAAAAGGAAAAGGCCGGTTAGCTTGCGCTAACCGGCCTTTGAAATTCCTGGTGGGGCGTGAGTGACTCGAACACTCGACCTACGGATTAAGAGCCAAACCAAGCTGCTTGTACGTTACAGCTAATTCCTTGAGTTTACAAGGAATTTGTTGACTCCCGGTCGCTACAGTTGATTCGCCGTTACACCACTGCTCCGGCAGATTTCCGGCAGAAGATGGTCCGGCAGTTCCATTTCTTCCAGAAAGATGTCGACAAACGTTTCTGCGACGTTTCCCCATCCGGGAGGGCCGACCAGGTCGTTGGTTGTGGCGGAGATGAAACGCTCTCGGAGGTGCATTGTCCGTGTTCCCGTCCATCGGTCGATCAAGCCTGGATTCTCGCTCATCTTTTGTACGATCAACGGTAGCAAAATCTCGGTCGCCAGATCCTCGGATATGTCAACTTGTTCGCACCAGTACGAGAGCCAATGGCGGGGAATCTGCCTGAACTGGCTACACCACTTCTGCCGATGCTCATTGGGCGCTTCATCCCACAAGCAACCCCATTGCCATCCAAACCCGCGGAATAGCTCCGGTTGATCGGCCCAGGGGCATTCGATATCGAATCGTCCGTCTCTCGACAAGTCTGCATACGTGGGCCAGTAGTTGTCGTAGATGAGTTCGATGTCATCCGCGCCGACATGTCGCGGTAGCCCAAGGTTGGCCACTGGCATGCGATACAGCATTGCGAGGGCGTCGAGCTCATGAGTCTCGACAACGGCAATCAGATGGGCTGGGCGCCGCAACAGTCTCGCGACTCGGTTCTCTAGCGACTGTATTCCGCCAATCTGTACCGCCCGTGATTTGGGCCGAGAGGGGTCTAGGGAGTAGCGGTAACTGTTCCCGGACGTCAGTCCAAGTGCCTCGTCAAGCTTCTCATAGCTGAGCCCGGTAAGGTCGCGTGCCTCCCTGATCAGCATCGCAGTGAAACGGCTGATTGCGGTTTTGAGCCGTCGTCCTTGGTTGGGGCCAACGTTCGCCATTGATTACCAGTTCAAAAACTGGCCCTAGTTCGGATACCCGACGAATTCTAGGCTATCGACATGTTCACTGCCAGTCACTGGTGATTGCAAATGAAGAAAGCAGACACTGATTTCCGACAGACATTCGCTCGGATGGCGCCGCAAGCGATCGTTACGCGCGACGAACTCGCGGCACTGTTGGCGACCACCGTTGGCGCGATCGCGCAAATGACCTACAGGGGGGAGCTGCCGCAGACTGCCTTTCCGGATAAACGACGGGCATGTTGGTTTGCTGCTGATATTCGCGAGTGGTTGGACGACGTTGCAGCGCGGAGGGCAGGCCATGAAGCACCAGTGCCTAGTGAGACGAACTCGGACACGGTTCGACCGCGCATCGGCCGCCCGCGACATGCAACGGGTGAGTGATGGCTGACCAACTACCGGTACAAGGTGAACTTTTCAGGGCTGAGACTGGCTGGTTTCACGTCTTTCGGTCATTCGTCGACAGTGGGGCGATGGCGGAAATGGATGGGGCGACCCTGAAGGTCTACCTGGTCATCAAGACACACACGAATATCGAAACCGGGATTGCTGGCCCGATCGGGCACAAAACGATCGCATCAAAGTCCGGTTTGCACCAGTCGTCCGTTAAGCGCGCGATCAAAGAACTCGAATCGCTTGGATATCTGTCGAAGTCGCCGCGTGGACGCTCACACGAGTATCGCTTCACGGAGAAGTGGCGTGTCCAGGACAAGGACGGGCGACAGACTGCGATAGCGTCATGGGGATACGTTCCTTCATTAGTGAAGCCGACGGCGGATGAATTACGGGCGGGACTACTGGCCGGGCGTCTGCCGCCGGACGTTCACATTGAACGTCTGCAAGTCAACATTAACCATGTCGCTCCCGGCGCCGTTGTGATCAATTTCCAGGAAGGGGAGCAGACCGAGGGAGTGGCGAAAATTAGCGATCCGGCTCTGCGTAACGCACTCAATGCGCTCCTGGTCAAGCGCGTCAATGTGCCCAGGGAGGCATCGGCACAAAGTTATACACAGATCGTGGATGGTCGGGATCAGGAGTGATCTGCGTCGCGGACGAAAGGGATCACACGCGAGCTGCATTCATGGGGAAGTGGTCCCCCCATGAGCTACTAAATAGAGAGAGCCTTTTATCTAAAAGAGGGCGGGGCGACCAGCGATGATGCTCAGAAGATGAGTCTTCACCCATGGAAAATGTCAGGCTACCCCGGAATTTGTCAGATGCGCTCCTAGAGCATGGCAGGCTTCCCATTTCTGCACAGCGGAAATGGTGTGGGGTATGCGTGGCCGAGTCGTTCGTAAGGACCATGAAGCACAATTGCGTCGCCTGTATGGACAAGCCAGATGGGCCAACAGCGCTCTCGCATCTGGCCGTAGTGTTCAACCGCTACAACGACGCCGTTCGCATAAAGCATTGAAATACCGCTCGCCTCGGGAGTTTCGGCAGACTGCTGCGGTCTTGGCGTAACAATGTACAAGTGCCCTGACTTGCGGGCGCAACTCCTGGGGGAGCGAGAAAGGACCCCACTCGCGTTTTCGCGTACGCGAAAATCCTGGCAGACGATCGATTCCATGTGCCGCACGTATTTCGTCGTGAGCAGTCAGTTCGGTATCGCGAGCGCTGTGGCTGGCGTTCAAAAACACAGACGCGGAAAATCGGCCGACGACCATTGCTGACCCGGTGTGGGCTATTGCGTTGGCGATGCCTATGGCCGATTCGGAGATGGTGCGGCCGTACGGGGGGCGCTAGTTAGGTACAGCTATCCATCAAGAAGTTTGGGTACGTAGATACCGAACCGACGAAGGCAAGCAATCTGGTGCTGAGCAACATTGCGATGCTCGTCCGGTACTTACGCTTGCTCGCCATTCATGTTGTCAAGGAGCGCTAGTATTTCGTCGGCTGTGACGTTGTAGTTGCGCTGCACCCGCAAATACAACACCAACCACTTGATCATGGTTTCATGCAGCGGCCCAACGAAGGCGCGGGATGTCGCATCAGCCAACTCGGCCAACTCGTCTTCCGTGACAGGTTGCCGCGAATCGACATGTGACGACACGAGATTAAGCAAATCGATCAGGCCGCAAACATTGAACAGGAAAACTCCCGGTGCCGAAATTTCAGTGCTAATGCCTTGTGACATTGGCACTACGAGCTCCTCCGTAAGCATTCGCGCCGCGCCCTCGATATGCTCACGAGCGGACGTCATACTTACGATTACAAGAGATCCGGCAGCTTTTCTTAGACGTACTATTGCAAGGTGAAGATTAAACGACTCGTTCTTAAGGCCGCTGATAATCAGTTCCCGAAGCGCATCGTCTAATCCGTGAAGAGCGAGTTCCGGGCCGATGATGGACTCAAGTTCTGGTATAGGCTCCATATCGATGGCCAATAGCCCAGCCTCACCAATTGAGTTGCTAATGAATTCAACGGCTCCTAGTTCAATGAATAGTTGCGCTGCTGACACATACGTTTCGAGGGCCCTTGAGTTTTCTCCGGCATATGCTAAGCAGTTTCCGATGTGATGCAGGATCGATCCACGATTGATGGGATCGTTGCGCGCCTCAGTTCCGATCAAAGCCTCTTCGTATAGAGGCAGGGCCTCTGCCGGTCGATCACTAAACTCCAGGGAGCGCGCCAAGGTGAATAGCACTTGGTCTGCAGCGCGCGTCCCCCGCATGCCAGCCGCAGCATACAGATCAAACGCCTCCCGCCCAAGACGTTCCGCCTCGCGATATGCGCCACGTTCACCGGCGTCCAAAGCCTGCATGGCACGCAGCGCAATGAGATCGCTCTCGGAGGCCGCCTGTGAGATCTTTCGAGCTTCTTCGAGTGCACTCGCGGCGCCAAGTCGATCGTCGGAACGAAGACATAGAGAGTGGAGTTGTTGCAACGTTTCAATTGCATCACTAGTATCTCCGTCGTCTATCGCGACTTGCGCTGCGCGCGCCATCATCTGTTTTCCGATTCGAAATCTACCGCTTGTAAAAAGAAATGTCATCAGAACGGAGGCGTAACCCGAGATAGCCTCCCGGAGAGTTACATCTCGCTGAACTGCTCGACTCGCTATATCAAAAGCAGACAGAATGTTTGGAAACGCTCGCTCCATCAACTGCATTCCTGCATAATGCCGTCCACCGTGAATGAGTTCGCCGTCGATGTATGCTGCGTGGAAGAGCATGGACCGCACAAACCCGCTAATCAAAGAATGTTCATTTGATACAGGGTGGTCAGCCAGCCACGCTTCGGCAAAGGCTCGAACGGGCGAAGTCATGGAGATAAACACTAACCGCCCATTGCGTTCGACCTGGACGAGCTCCCAACGCCGAAGCCCTGCCACGGCCGCTCCAAGGTCCGGGACTTCGACCAGGTTAGCCTCGATCGTATGCTGGTAAATTCCAGCGGGGCTATGTGCGCAGATCCACATCAGTCGCCGCTCCTGAGGATCAAGGTTCTCCGCGGCAAGTTTGAGGCACAGATTCAGGGACGTTTGTGTCGTTTGACTCCGGCGCTTAGGCATTTGAAGGGCAGTCGCGCCATTGATGGTGATACGTTGAAGCACCTCCGAGGGCGAACCAAAGTGAGCTATTAAAGCAGCAAGAATACGGAGCGTTAGCGGGTGTCCTTCCGAAAATTCGGCGAGCGCGGTCACGTCCTCCTTCCCTTGTTCACCTTGGTCGTCGTGTGGAACATCGGCTAACATGCTCGTCGCTTCAGCCTGACTCAATCCGCCGAGTGGTAATTCATAATCGAAGCGTACTTCAGTGAGTTTCACTTGGGACGTCACAACAATCTGAGTGACAGATGTGGAGGCGATCAGATTGTCAATTATCTCGGTCAGGCCCTCAAAATCACCGCTCAACCGTTCGACGCCGTCAAACACGATGCAGGCCCGATGCTGGTCCAATTGTGCGGATGCTTCCGTATAGCTTCCGACACCCAGACGGGCAACCAGTGCGTTTAATGCGTCTTCGAGTTCCGCTCTTGTGCCGTATTGGTCAACCGAAAGCCAATACAGAGGTCTGCCACTGCTCACCTTACGTAACGCGCGTAGCATGAGCTGCGATTTTCCGATGCCACCGAGACCTGTCACCAATACGGTGCGCTGTGATCGCAGCGCATCAATTAGCTGCGAGAGTTCGTGAGTACGTCCTACGAACACTGATGCCAATGGCGGTGGTGGGAAGCCATCACGGCTATCTGATCCCTGCCGCAACGACGCGCGTACACGATCAACCAATCTTTGCTTTAAAGCGTCGATTTCAATGCGTGAAATTACACCCGTGTCATAAGAACCGTGACACGCTTTGCACAGACGAATTATGTTGTGGGGATGATGGCTCCGACTGATCGCGTAAGCATCGATGTGTGCATTCTCAAGCGGCCCTCCTGATCTGCATCGAGCACACCCTGCGGCGCACTCGACCTTCAGATACTCGTCAATACAACGCGGAATTGCAGGTCTGCTTTCACCCAGTTGAGACCACGGCTCTCGAAGGTGAGAGTCGAAATCAGTGAGGTCGCGTGTTGAGAAGCGGATTTCCCCTCGAACTTCTATTGTCCTCAATCGCATACCCGCCTCTTTGGGGGCGCGTTTTGCGAAAGCGAACAGTAGCTCCGGCGTAACGCCCAGTCTATCCGCCGCCTCCAAAGGTGTGAGGAGGGACTCGGATCCGGCGGCGTTGATTTGCGATGCTTCTGGCATTTCATCGATCGGCATCGGCGTTACCTTGTCGCATTTATTATTTCAAGTTTATCATCAACGATCTTCTCTACCGGACGAGTTGTGCACAACCCGTCCGGAACGTTAGTTTTTCTCGATGCTTCTATTCGGATACCATATAACTACCGAACGCCGAGACGTTAGCCATTTCGCGTAAGCTCACGAATAAGGCCGCTGGTGAACAGTCCCCAGTGCGAACGGAGTTCACCATATGCTTCTTCTGGCTCTCGGTGCATGTTCTCAGCCTTCGCATATGCTAGTAGCAAGAGGTCAATACCAGAGGAGAGCTTTTTTAGCAAAGCCGAAACGTCGTCGACACTCAACTCGTCGGGCGCCTGGGCGGCCATGTTTTTTAGCGGCAGGACCATCTCGGCGAAGAATGGGTGTCGGGTGTTGAACTTGACGATTGCCTTGCCGTGGAGATGTCTGATGTCGATCAGCTCTTTGCCGGGCCAGCCGGCATCGACAACCGTTAGGGCGCGCTCTTCAAAGCTTTTGCGAATCCACTTCACCTTTTCGCGATCCTCCGGCTGGCTGACGTCCAGCTCAAGATCATCGGCAAGCTCCTCCATGGTCTTGTCGACTGCCTCAGGATTCGGGTCGCCAAAGCCGGCCTGTCCTTGCGGCGCAGTGCGTTCGAACTGATCCACTGCCTCGTGGGCAGGCACGTGGTTGTCGCCCGTGGCCAGGCTCTTTTGTTGCTCGACCTCGCCCCAGTAACGGCGAACCTCCTTGCGCGCGTAGGCGACTGGTTTACTCAGTGCGGTGCGAAGCTGCTCGCGCAGCTTTAAGACCGGCTCCGCACCGCGCTTTACATTTCGTACCTGAAAGTACTCGTCCAACTCGGCTGGAAACGAGACCTCGATACCAATAAAGCGGTCAACGATGTCCACCCCATGCGGTAGCAGCTTTGGAACGATTTCGTAGTAGATCTCCCGGCCGTTGCGGAGGATGCTGAGTTTGCCCTCATTGTCCGGGATGTAAAGGTCCTTGAAGTCTTCGCGGCCCCTGGCGCTTCCTCGACCGCCCACCCCTTTATCCTTTCGCACTTCCTCGGGCAGAAGAGATACAGTCCAAGTCACCTTATGACCGTCGATAATGAATTCGTCCTGCTGGATGATTTTTGCGCGGGCGTCCTTGCCGACCCTTTTCTCGACCCGCGGGTTGTTGAGTATGAAAAGCGGATCGTGCAACGTCACTTCGGTGCCGTCGAGGTCGATGTACAACCCCGCGTCGATGAATCGGCGGTAGGCGCGCGCCAAGAACTTGGTTAGGTCAGAGATCCGCTGGTCCACACCCTCCCCGTAGTGCCCTCCACGGCGAAGACGATCGATCTTCCGCCAGACGACGAGCGTACCTTGACCAAAGGGCTCGTTTGTTTCAGGGTGCCGCATCAAGCCTTCGAAGTCGTTTGGCCAAGTGCCGACATCCTCCACGTAGAGGTATTCCTGAGTCCCCGCTTGGACGTCTTCGAGGTCCAAGACGGTTCTGTAGACGGTGGTCTCGCCTCGAGCCTTCGTGTAGATCTCAGCGCGCCGACCCTGGCTGAGCGCGGCGAGCTTCAACCCCATGCCGAAGCGGCCTAGGCCCTTCCGGGAGTTGTAGCGAGAGGAATACCCAACTGAAAGGACGTTAGGCAGAATTTCGAGGGGTATCCCGCCACCGTTGTCGGCAATGCCGATGTCGCTGATGGAGCCGTCCGAGGCCTTTAGTGTGCCAATCCGAATAATAGATGCGCCAGCCTCAAATGAGTTGTCGACGGGCTCTCCAATGGCTGCACTCAGATCGAAGCCCGAGTCCCGGGAGCTTTCGAGAGCTTGGCCTTGGTGAGTCAACGGGGCACGAATGTCCAATGCGTTCATAGTTTTACTCCGGTTAGCTGAGGCAGTCGAACGATCCGTCCCAGCGGGGTGAAAATGTGAAACGTATGACTGCCTATTTAAGGGGCACAATCAGTTCCATTTGAGACACATTCGGGGAGTTGCTCGTCTCCTTGTCGGTGTCTTGGCAGATGAAGCACGGTCTTCCGCTGCCTTTTGGCGAACCGGGATGGTTTCGGTTAGTAGTCGAGTACTGCAGAGCGTGGAACAGCGCACATTCCATATCGAACGCGCGTTCGGCGTCAGGAAAGACGGCAAAACCGAAGTGTTCTGCCCGTCGTGCCTTGGCGTGTGTCACGAGCCGGTTCCGCAAGTCCTTGTCTGAGCGACCCACGTATATGGGCTTGCCGCGGCAATACAGCAGGTACGTGCCTGCCTTCCCACGCGGGACAAGCGCTCTAACCAGCCACGGCTTCAGACTGAACAGGCGATGTTGCCGGCCGATCACAGCGGCGTCCCCATTCTGAGCGCACGGGCACGTGCACGAGCACGGCTCAGCCGCTCCCGCACGCGCTGTACCGGTAGACCAATCTCGAGGGCGATCTCTCCGGCATCAGCGCCGTCGGCGGACAGCTCCAGCAGCGTGCGCTCCGCAGTCGGCATGCGAGACAGGACGGCCTCGATGTCGAGCCCGCTCTCCGCGATGCTGTGATTGATTGGGCGGTCAGAACCGAACGACAGACTATGGAGAAACTCGTCTTCCAAGACCGAACGTCGCTTGAGCTTCTTGCTCGCATTGGAAAGCGCGTTTCGGACCAAGTGAGGAGGGGGTGCAGAACGCTGCGCGTTGTTGACCAGCTCAGTAAGAGCCTCTTCCGCTTGATCGGTCAGCCAGTGGTTGAACCCTTGGGTGCGAGCAATGCGCCTATAAAGCGCTGCGCACGCCTCGACGACGTGAGGATGCATGATTGACTCCTATGCGTGGCTACTGGCGCCGAATGGTCGCTGGTGGCCGCAGTTGGAATGTTGATGATATACGAGGTGCGCATCGCTGCGCGACTCTCGTGAACATTAGGGGTGTGAAACCAAGTGTATTGCAGAGGAACGCAAAAATTCGCACGGCGCAGTCAACGAGCGAGCGTTTCAGTGAATTCACATGGCACGAGTGAATAATTGGGGGCAGATTTTTGGGCGTCGCTCTAAACCGGTTCCTACCACGCAATCGGCGGTGGTCGACCCGCTGTGGCCAACCGACAGCGTGTCAAGCGGTTGATGGCCTTCGAGATAGCGGTCACCCGCGCTCCTCCGTGTGCGGCCCATCTTGCTCCGCAGTGATGGCTGTCCTAAGCCGTTGGCAGCCGGCAGCTCGGTGTCAAAGCAATCCCGGACCAGGTAAGCGGGAATCGTCTGGAACCGGTTCTCAAATCTGGCGAGCGTGGCTAGCTTGAGGTTTCGTTTATTTCGCTGTAGACTGATTTATCCTACAGCGAAAATGGTGTGTATGCCTGTTCAATTTATCCACGACGCCGACGGTAAACCGGTGTATGCAGTCATTCCTATAGACGAATATTCGAAGATGAAAGACGCGTACGTTACGGGGGAGAGCCCTTCGACCCAGGAATCGCTTTTGAGCGCTGACCTGCTTTACATCACGCTACCGCACGGCGGTCCTGACGCTCGAATCGATATGCGTCAATTCGTGGAGGCCTGGCTGAGCCGGGGAACAAGCTTCGTTGCGCTGCCTATGCCCGTTAACAAGCGCCGGCAGGTGTACTCGAAGTTCATCGGCAATGGTCTCAATACGTTGGATCCGATTCTGCGGCGCTGTTTCTTGCCTGATCGTTCACCTTATGCCAATACAATGCAGGCGACGAACGCAGTAGTCGACGCCCTTGAGCAAACCGGCGTGTTCACTCGGACGGTCGAGGGATACGACGGGTTTTATCGGCCGGTCCAGTGTATCCGCATCAATGAGGAGAAAGCACGGGAGTTTCTTCAGGTTCACGGACAACCCAAAGAACGATTGGACCCGAGCCTGTTTATTCTGCCCTAAACGTCACCATCGCTCAGCTCGTTTAAGAGCTCGATATCTGCCAGAAAATGGTTGCCGGTGTGCTGTATGCGGACGTTTGTAGGGTAGACGTGAACGTCCGATTTTTTGCCGCTCCCGGTCTGAGACGCAGGGAGTTCAAGGACGCCGGTTTGTGCCGAAATGTGAGCCCACAAGCAACCGCTTGAGATGCGCACGAGTTTTCGGAATACGCATGCCGCGCGCTGTCCGGGATTGCGTCGACTATCAGCCGACGATAGAACGCCGCCAGCTAGGCGTGACCGAGAACGAGAACGAGCAGGAGGACGATTGGTGCGGGTGACGCCGAGCAGATACGTCATAAGGGCATCTCGTCTCGCAATTGGTTGACCAGATCGAGTGTGACTAGACGGGCCGTGCACGCGTTCGGTAGGACGGCTAGGCCGTTTCGAGTAGTCGGCGTATCCGTGTTCAACCGCCGTGCTGCACGAGTGAGCGCCGACATTACGCAATCGATCAGGCTGACATGATCGCTTTTCATGCTGTCTTGGTCCGCTTCATGTGGTTGGTTTGCTCGCTAAGTATGCGCCCGAACTGCTCGAACGCGGCGTCAACATAAAGCATCGTCGCTGCCTTGTCGGTCACTGCGCGCTCGTCGAGCCGGGCGTCGCCGGCGCGCTTCCACTCTCTGACAGTTTTCTCATCGCGTTTCCTCTCGGCCATATCGAGTAGGGCACCGAGAAGCTCGCCACGATCACGTAGCGGCTTACCAGTGGCACTATCGACCAGCCCTGCGAGTATCAGCAGGCCAGCTACCTTATACAGTTCGTGATTCCGTGCTTTGCGCTCCGCCTGCTTCACGGCTGTTACGACACGTGCTGCTTCGGCACGTGCTTTCTGCGCACGCTCTTCCGCCTTTTCTGCCTTGATAAGCGTGTCCAATTTTCGTTGATCGTCTGCGGAGCGAAACCGCTTCTCAGTCAGCAGTAACAGCATGCGTTGTCGGTCGGTTGGCTTTTTCAAGCCGCGAATGTAGGCGACGCGATGCTCAATCCATTCGGTGGTCATGGTCACTCCTCTATATGCCGTAATCCTAATTATATGGCGCAACATAACGCGGTGGCGTATCCTTCTGCAGAGCAGAAGGCGCGCTTAGTTGTTTCTCGGCAAGCCGAGAAACGCGCGACCCTCCGGGCGGATTTTCGCGTACGCGAAAATGGAAACTGCTATCGAGGTTCCATCAATGTTCCACTGATGTTCCCTTTGTGTTCCTCCAGTGTTCCTCCAGTGTTCCTCCAGTGTTCCTCCAGTGTTCCTCCAGTGTTCCGTCGATGTGCCTGTTTGTTCCATCGATGTGCCGTTTGGTTTCCTCTGGAGTGCGGCGCTTTCGGAAAAGGTGTCTTCGTGGCGATAGGTCGTCTGAGTATGAAAGTTGGAAAGGCCGGCAAGGCTGCGCCTCATGCCGCCTACATCTCACGGGCGGGGCGGTATGCGAATCGGCTCGAACGCGGCGAGGTGCTCGAAGCGACCGAGGCAGGCAATCTACCCGCTTGGGCCGAGCACGACCCGCAGCAGTTCTGGCTTGCCGCAGACGCAAACGAACGGACCAACGGCACAACGTACCGCGAAATGGAGATCGCGCTGCCGCGCGAGTTGACACCAGGGCAGCGCGCCGACCTTGTGCGTGAGTTCGTGCGGCAAGAGATTGGCAATCACCACGCATATCAGTGGGCGATTCACTCTCCAACGGCTGCGGACGGTAAAGAACAGCCTCATGTACATCTGATGTTCAGTGAGCGCCAACGCGACGGGGTCGAACGCGATCCGGATCAATACTTCAAACGCTACAACGCTAAGGCCCCAGAGAAGGGTGGGGCGCGCAAAGGCTATGGTCCGCATGCAGGGCAGACTTTGACGCGCGGTGAGCGGGCCGACGACCTCAAGGCACTACGTGGCCGCTGGCAGGAAACGGCAAATGTGCATCTGCATCGTGCTGGACACGATGCGCGGATCGATATGCGCAGCTATGCCGAGCGCGGTCTAGCGATGGAGCCGGAAGCTAAGCAACTACCCAGTCAGTGGCGCGGCGACGGTCGTGCGAAGGTTCTGGAGCTTCGAGCGGCACGCGCCGATTTGCGGCAAGCGCGACGAGAGCTGAGTGACCTGGTACCTAATGTGCGCGCCGAGGTAATCGATCTGGAAGCCGCGCGAGCACAGCGAAGAAGCAAGGCAGAGTTGCCGTCAGGAACGGCGAAAGCGCTACGAGAGCAGTTTGAAGGGCATATCGACGGGCAGTCTGCGGCAGTGAAGGAAATGGCGCGCGAGATATTCGAGCGACGTGTCGCAGCTCAGCAACGAGATGCCTTTGAGCGGAGGATAGCGAACAAACCGCCAGCGAATCAGGAAAAGCTGCGTGCGGCCTTCAATGAGCGGCTGGCCCGGCAAGTGGGCCAGCCGAAGGACGAGAAGCAGCCCGAGCGAACGACGCAGGTCCCGCATCGATCCGGTCAAAATGACAAGGAGCGTTAGGCGTTACCGCCGGGTTTGCGGCGATATGCCGAGGACTGGCCGCTTCCTGTCGGGGCAGCGCTCGTCGTCCGGTCGGTGCCTTGCTGATGTGCCAAAGTGCTCGCGCGCCGGTAGGCCGGCACTCCACCGGAACTATCAGACGAAGAATTGCTACCGACGATTGCGCCGCCGCGGTTAGCCCCCGATGACGACTGCTTACCGGGTTGCACTTGTGGGACGCCGGCGCTCCAATTTCCCATCGCCTGACGAGCCATGCCGAGGCCGTGATCAAGCGCCATGCCGCCCACTAGGCCCGAGGTGATATGTGGCAGTTGCCAGATAACCACCGCGAGTACGGCGCAGACGGCCAGCAAGTCAAAAGCATCACCCAACTGGCTTGTGTTGCCGCTCGTCATGCTGCTCGACATGTGGTCGGTGAAGTACTGAGCGATTTGCATGAACAGGCCGCAGGCGCCTACGAGCATGGCTTGCAGGAAGGCATAGTTGAGTACCTTCGAAACCCACTTATCGAAGTAAGGCGCGACCGTGGGGAACGCTAGGCACGCAATGAATGCCGGTCCGACAGCGAGCAGAAACACCAAAGCCATTTTCGCGACGAGCATAACAACCAGCGTGAACACCGCGACGAGCCCGCCGGAAATCAATACGACGCTTCCGGCGAACACATCGCTCCAGCCACCCCAAGGTAAGGACTGGCTGCCGCGATCCCAAAGGGCCATGCCAAGATTCGCTACCGTCTGGTTAAAGGTGTCTAGGGCGCTATAGAGCGATGTAGAACTGGGCCAGAAAATCTGAGCCATGCCGTTGATGAAGTCTTGGACGCCGCCAACAATCATCGATTGATAGTTGCCGACGCTGAGTGCGATACCGAGTACTAGGCCAATTTTGATGGCTGTCAGTAGAAAGTTCATCACGGGCGATTCGGCAAGTCCAGTCATCACTCGGTAGCCGTACCACATGACCCAAACCGTTAAAACAAGAAGCACGATCGGTGTTATGCCGCCGACCAGGCGCGAAGAAACGCTCGTAACCCATGTGGCCGTAGCGTTGTCTATCGAGGTTCCGACGTAGGTGTAGATGTCTGCCATGTTGTATTCCTCAATTCATTAGTTCTAGGCTCGGTCAGTCGGCAGAAGGCAGAAGGTGGCGACCGTCGTCGAGTTTCCTGTCGATCGTTGCCGCCAGCAGCTTGACCGCGTTCAGCAGAACGCCCTGTTGGTCCAGGCCGGTCTCGAGACTGAGCAGCATCTTCATTCCGTCGTGCGTTAGCTGCAGGTCGTCAATCCAGTCATGGAGCGCGAGTACGTCGTCCTTTCCTATGGATGCTGGTTTAGCTTCGTTAAAATTGATCTCAGCCATGATTCACCTCTCATATAGGTGGGTTGTGGTCAGGCCTGGCGCGGTGTTGGTAGCACCGCGTCGGGCCGCTTTGCTGCTACTTTTGTTCGACGTACTTGCCCGCCTTCGGGTCGTAGACGAGCGGCTTCAGGCGATCCGCGATGTGCGCGCGTCGCGTCGACCGCTCTTTGTCTTTCTGGATCGCATCGGCTTTTGCCGCTATGTCTGCCGCCACTGCATCAGAAAGCCTGCGTTCGTCGCTCTTGCCGCAGCCAGTCAAAGCGATTGAGATAAGAAGGGGGCCGAGTATTAGTAGTCTTTTCATTTCCTAACGCCTATAAATTAGAACTACTTAGAAATTAATGTCTAAGGTGGCCGTGGTTTCCGAGATGCTTGTGATGTGGGTCAGCCGAGTCTTTCGAGGAGACTTTCCGGCCGCAGATGCGTGTAGCGCTTGAGCATCTGCATGCTCTTGTGTCCCGTGATGCTCGCGACTTCCATGGGATGCAGGCCCTTCTCAAACAATCTGGACGCTGCCTCGTGACGTAAGTCATGCCATCGAAGCTCTTTGACGTTGGGAAGGGACTTGCTTGCTTTCTGAAGGCTGCGCTTCCAGACGCAGAGCACGGCATTGGCCGTGGTGTGGAAGACCGGCCCTTTAAGCCTGCCCGGATCGACGTTCACTGGGCCGAAAGTGGCGCGAGGATCTTCAAGCCGTATCGGTGCCTCGGCGAGCGCGGCGAGATGGCGCAATACCGTCACTGCGCGACTTGAAAGGGGCAGAGCACTTGGAACGCCCTTGTTGTCGCTTCCCCGAGCCGCTGCAGGGAATGTAATGAGACGGGATTTGAGGTCGATCCATGCCCACTGAAGGCTGAACAACGTTCCCTGCCTCAAACTGGTTTCGATTGCCAGCTCGAAGGCCGGGGCGGCCCATGCGTTGTTTGATGCGGCAAGTTGCGCGTGTAGGACCTCGAATTCCCCTGGGTTCAAGCGCCGGTCGCGGGCGCGACTGCCTGACGGCTTTCGGATGTTCTTGAGCGGGTTTGCAAGGCTTTCCAGCCCCCATTCCTTCCGGGCGATCTCAAAGAGGTGGCTGACGAGCTGGAGTTCGAGCCGAATGGTATTTTCTGCGCGTCCGGCTGCCCGGCGCTCGTCTCGGTACTTTGCGAAATCTGCGCCACGCAAGTTGGCGAGAGTTCGATACGACAGAGGGTTGTCGATCCAGCGTTCGATGCGCCGATTTTCCTGATAGGGGTGGCGCTTCTCTGGGACGATTTCGCGACGGTACCGCTCCAGTGCCTCACGCAGCGTAGTCCGCTCGGCTTCGGTGCGATCGACGTATGCGCCGCTATCCATCTCTGATTCCACGCGTCGAGCCCATTGCTGGGCTTGCTGCTTGGTGTCGAACGATCGATAGACCGGCTTGTATCCGCGCCGACGGACTTCGGCTCGCCAATACTCGCCGCGCTGACTGATGTGTGCCATTCCAGACTCCATGCGAAAGGATGAGATCGCTTGGTCTGGATTTTTCCGTTCCGGCAGATTTCCGGCAAAGGCCAGTTTTTGACGCCTGCACACGCGGGCTATAGACGAAAAAAAAGCACCAACGCTTTCGCGCAAGTGCTTGATTTCCTACGGCTAATTCGGTGGTGGGGCGTGAGTGACTCGAACACTCGACCTACGGATTAAGAGTCCGCTGCTCTACCAACTGAGCTAACGCCCCCAACAGAAGAAAGATTATGCCGGGGTTTTTAGGGCATGGCAAGACCTTTCTGCAAATTTCCTGAAAATATTTCGTCACGCCAACGGCGGCTGTCGGCACGGTAACGAGCGATCGCAGTTGGCGCGCTCCCGGTATGATGACGCCACACGTGTTGCGCGGCGGTCGCGCAACGCTCTCTGGACATTCGAAGATGGACGAAAACGCAGTCCGCGAATTGCTGGATCGCCTGCTGGCCCCGTGGGTCCGCTCGCTGGGTCTGGTCCCCGTGTCGATCGGCGACGACAGCGTCACGCTGCGCCTGCCGTTTTCCGGCGAATTCCGCCATTCGGGCGGCATCATCTGCGGCCAGGTGTTCACGGCGGCCGCCGACACCGCGATGGTGGTCGCGATCTCGTCCGCGCTCGGCGAGTTCCGGCCGATGACGACGGTATCGCTGAACACCAACTTCATGCGTCCCGTGCGCAAGGGCGACGTGCTCGTCACCGCGCGCGTGCTGCGAATGGGCCGCAACCTCGTGTTCGGTGAAGTCGAGCTGTTCGACGAGGATGGCAAGATGGCCGTCCACGCGACGTCGACCTACGCGCTCGTCAGCTGAGCGGCGCGATGTTCGACCAGATCGTCTTTGCAGGCGGCGGCAATCGCTGCTGGTGGCAGGCCGGCTTCTGGGATGTCGCACGGCCGGCGCTCGACCTGCGCCCGCGCGTGATCACCGGCATCTCGGCCGGCGCGGCGACCGCGTGCATGCTGTATACGCGCGACGCCCAGTGGGTGATGCGCTATTACGAAGAGGCGCTGCGCCACAACCGGAAGAACGCGTACTGGGGCAACCTGTTCGGGCGCGAGCCCGTGTTTCCGCATTACCGGATCTATCGCCAGGCATTGCTCGACATCTACGGCGAGCCGTTCGCGAAGCTGGCCGACGCGCCGGAGATCCGCATCGGCGTGTCGCACGTGCCGCGCTGGCTCGGCGCGCGCAGCGCGGTCGCCGCCGGTCTCGTCGCGTACAACATCGAGAAATACGTGCGCAAGACGCTGCACCCGACGCTCGGGCGCACGCTCGGCTTTCGTCCCGAATTCGTGCGCGCGCAGGCCTGCACGCAAGTCGACGAACTCGCCGACCTGATCCTGCAGTCGTCCTGCACGCCGCCGTTCACGCCTGTATTGCGCCGCGGCGGCCGGCCCGTGCTCGATGGCGGGATGGTCGACAACGTGCCGGTCGACGCGCTCGACCCGTCGCCGGGCGACGTGCTGGTGCTCGTCACGCGGCTGTATCCGCGCCCGCAGATGTTCACGGTCGCGCACGGCGACCAGCGGCGGCTGTATGTGCAGCCGTCGAGCAAGGTGCCGATTTCGAGCTGGGATTACACGAGCCCGTCGCAGATGCGGCATGCGTACGATCTCGGGCGGCGCGACGGCGAGCATTTCCTCACGCGCGTCGGCGCGATGACGGGCGGCCGCGTGGCCGCCTGACGATCGGGAAGGGAGAAGCGGGGCCGCGCAGTGCGCGCAGCCCGTGCGATCAGCGCTTGCGGATCGGCGTCAGCGCTTCGGGGTTGGCGACGCTCGACATGTCGCCGTCGTCGAACGCGAGGATGTTGCGGAACGCCGCGCTGAAGTAAAGCTCGTAGCTTTCGCGTTCGACGTAGCCGATGTGCGGCGTGCAGATCACGTTTTCCATGCGCAGCAGGCTGTAGCCCTGCAGGATCGGCTCGCTCTCGAACACGTCGATCGCGACCATCCCCGGACGGTTGTGCGACAGCGCGTTGACGAGCGCGTTTTCCTCGAGCAGCTCGGCGCGGCTCGTGTTGACGAGCAGCGACGTCGGCTTCATCCGCATCAGGTCTTCCTGCTTCACGATCCCGCGCGTGTCGTCGTGCATGCGCAGGTGCAGCGACAGCACGTCGCTCTGCTCGAACAGCGCTTCGCGGCTCTCGGCCGCCGTGTAGCCGTCGGCGCGCGCGGCTTCGAGCGAATGCTCGCGGCCCCAGATCAGCACGTTCATCCCGAAGGCCTTGCCGTAGCCGGCGACGAGCCGGCCGATCTTGCCGTAACCCCAGATGCCGAGCGTCTGGCCGCGCAGCACCTGGCCGAGACCGAAGTTCGGCGGCATGGCCGACGTCTTCAGGCCCGATTGCTGCCAGGCGCCCTGCTTCAGGTTAGCCACGTACTGCGGGATGCGGCGCTGGGCCGCCATCACGAGCGCCCACGTCAGTTCGGCGGGCGCGAACGGCGAACCCGTGCCTTCGAGCACCGCGATTCCGCGGTCGGTACAGGCTTCCAGATCGATGTGGCTCGACACGCGGCCGGTCTGGCTGATCATGCGCAGATTCGGCAGCTTGGCGAGCAGTTGCGAGGAAATCGGGGTCCGTTCACGAATCAGCACGAGCGCCTCGACTTCCGCCAGGCGGCTTGCGAGCTGTCCCAGGCCGCGCACCGTATTGTTGAAGACCTTCACGTCGTGGCCGGCAAGCATCTCGAAGCAGTTCAGCTTGCGGACGGCGTCCTGGTAGTCGTCGAGGATGGCAATTTTCATGGTGAACGGGTGTCGCGCGTTGAAAGCGGCAGTGGCGGCGGCGCACGTCGCGCACCCGTCCCGCCCGGCCGGGGCCGACATGATGCTACGTCGGCCGCCTTCATGGTGTCTTTTTAACAGGTTGTTACGCTCCGCCGCAATTGGCGGGAGCCTGACCCGGCGCCGCTCGCGTGCGGGGCGCAAGGGTGCGCTGTTGTGTCGCATCAAACACGTCTTTCCTGATTCGGCTACTTACTCGACGAGGTTCACCCAATTGTTGCTCCAATCAGAATAATTGGATCATCTATCCACGAAGGGCGAGGATTTTTGACTATTTTTATCGTCAACCGGCCCCTTGTTGAGCAACTCTGCATCATTTCCGCTGTCGTAGGAGAATTACGCATTTGCTTCATCTTTTTGAAGTTGTACTAGCGGCAGGAGTCGTTTATGGATCACTTGCAGTCGATGCGCGTATTCGTCAAGGTTGCAGATCTCGGCAGTTTCGCGCGGGCCGCGAGCGCAATGGATATCTCCAACGCGGTCGCGACGCGCCACGTCGCCGACCTCGAAGGCCGGCTCGGCACGCGCTTGCTCAATCGCACCACGCGCAGCCTCTCCCTGACCGAGTCGGGTCAGGTCTATCTGGAGCGTGCCCGCCAGATCCTCGATGAGCTCGAGGACGTCGAGCAGATGGTCGTCGCGCGCAATCACGAGCCGGTCGGCACGCTGCGCATCGTCGCGCCGGTCGTGTTCGGCCTGCACAACCTCGCACCCGTGCTGCAGTCGTACACGGAGAATTTCCCGAAAGTGGTGCCGGATCTCACGCTGGTCGACCGGCAGGTCGATCTCGTCGAGGAAGGCTTCGACGTCGGCATCGTCGTCACGCGCCAGATGCGCAGCGCGAGCATCGTTACGCGGCGCCTGACCACCGGTTGCATGACCGTGTGCGCGACGCCGAGCTATCTGGAGAAGCACGGCGTGCCGACTCATCCGGAACAGCTCGCCGAGCACCCGAGCCTGAGCCTGCCGACCGAATACTGGGGCGACGAGCGCGTGTTCACGGGGCCGGATGGCGAAGTGCGCGTGCGCCCGACCAACGTGATCGTCGCGAACAACACCGCGATGCTGCGCCAGTTCGCGCTGCTCGGGATGGGCGTCGCGATCCTGCCGAGCTACCTGATCGGCAGCGACATCGCGCGCGGCGCGCTCGTGCGGCTGCTGCCGGATTTCCGGCTGCCGCAGGTCGAGATCAACATCGCGTATCCGAGCCGGCGCCATCTGCCGGCGAAGGTGCGGACGTTCATCGATCACCTCGTCGAGCATTTCAGCCACTCGACCGACGCGATGATCGGCGAGCAGTGGGCCGCGCAGGGTTCGGCGCTCGCGCCGATCGGCGTCGAGACACGTGCCGAGCAGCCGGAAGCGGCCGACCCGAACCTGTCGCCGCGCCTGCCGCGTTCGCCGCGCACGCGCGTCGCGGTGCCGTCGCCGCTGTAACGGCGCGGCGGCCGGGCGGCGGTTGCCGTCAGCACAAAGAAAAAACGCGGATCGAGCGATCGATCCGCGTTTTTTTATTGGCTGCGTGATGAAGTCCGACGCGAAGCCTGATGGCCGGGGAGGCCCCGGCGGCCATGTCGTTACGAACCCGTCTTGCGCGCCGTCGTCTTGCGGGCGGCCGTCTTGGTGGCTGCGGTCTTCGCGGCGGTGGTCTTCGCGGCGGTCTTGCGGGCCGGTGCCGGTTTCTCTTCGGCGCCTTCCGTCACGGTTTCGGCATCCTTCGTCGCCGATTTTGCCGTCTTCTTCGCGGCGGCGGCCTTCGGTTCCTTCTTTTCGAACTCGAAGCCGATCTTGCCGTCCGGCTGCTTCACGAGGAACGCCTTGAAGTTGCGGCCGGTACGCGACGACTTGAAGTTCGGCAGCAGATCCGTGCGGCCGTCGGCGAGCAGCTTGCCCATCTGCTCGCGCGTGATTTCCTGCTGCAGGATCACCTTGCCCGAGCGGAAGTCGCAAGTCTTCGGGTTCGCCACCGAGTGTTCGCAGACGTAGCTCATCCCGTGCTCGAACACGCGACCCTTGCACTTCGGGCACGCGCCGACCGGCTCCTGCGCTGAGAAGTCGGGCGCTTCGCCTTCCTCGCCGCCCTGATCCTGGCCGAAATCGAACTCGAGCTTGTAGTTCTTCGTCTCGTCGTCGAAGGACAGCTTGAGGATCGCCGAGAACGGGCGGCCCATCTTGCTGCGGAACCCGGAAAGCGGACCGATTTCCTTCTTCTGCAGCAGCTCCTCGACTTCCGGGATTTCGAACTGCCGGCTGCCGGGGATCTTCGAGATCGAGAACTCGCACTTCGTGCATGCGAAGCGGCGGTAGTTTTCCTTCACCTGGCCGCCGCAGTTCGGGCACGGCGTCTCGAGCGTCGCGTAGTCGCCGGGGATCGTGTCGGAATCGTATTCCTTCGCGCGCTTGACGATTTGCTGCGTCATGCGGGCGATTTCCTGCATGAACGCGTCGCGCCCGAGGTTGCCGCGCTCCATCTGCGACAGCTTGTATTCCCATTCGCCGGTGAGCTCCGGCGCGGTCAGTTCCTTCACGCCGAGCCCGCGCAACAGCGTCATCAACTGGAATGCCTTCGCGGTCGGGATCATTTCGCGACCCTCGCGCAGCAGGTATTTCTCGCCGAGCAGGCCTTCGATGATCGCCGCGCGCGTGGCCGGCGTGCCGAGGCCCTTCGCGGCCATCGCCTCGCGCAGCTCGTCGTCCTCGACCAGCTTGCCCGCGCCTTCCATCGCGGACAGCAATGTCGCTTCCGAGTAGCGTGCGGGCGGCTTCGTCACGAGCGCGACGGCGGCGATCTCGTCCGTCTTCACCTTCTCGTCCTTCTGCACCGGCACGAGGTTCGCGTCCGCGCCTTCGGCGTCGCGACCGTACACCTGCAGCCAGCCCGGCTCGACGAGCACCTTGCCTTCGGTCTTGAAGTGATGGCCGGCGACTTCGGTGATCCGCGTCGTGACGCGGAATTCGGCGGCCGGGAAGAACACCGCGAGGAAGCGCTTCACGACCAGGTCGTACAGCTTCTGCTCGGGCTCGGACAGCGCCTTCGGCGCCTGCAGCGTCGGGATGATTGCAAAGTGGTCGCTGATCTTCGAGTTGTCGAAGATCCGCTTGTTCGGCTTCACCCAGCCCTTGTCGAGCACCTGCTTCGCATGCGGCAGGTAGTTGTTGCTCTCCTTGAGCATCTCGAGCGTGGACTCGACCGTCGACAGGTAGTCTTCCGGCAGCGCGCGCGCATCGGTACGCGGGTAGGTCAGCACCTTGTGCTTTTCATACAGCGCCTGCGCGAGACCGAGCGTGTTCTTCGCGGAAAAGCCGAAGCGGCCGTTCGCCTCGCGCTGCAGGCTCGTCAGGTCGAACAGCAGCGGCGACAGTTGCGTCGACGGCTTCGATTCCTCCGAGACCGTGCCGATCTGGTCACGGCATGCAGCGACGATCGTTTCGGCGGCAGGCAGGCTCCACAGGCGGGAGTCGCGTCGCTCCGGATCGAATTCGTCGCGCTTGAATTTCGGGTCGTACCACTTGCCTTCGTAGAAGCCGCCCGCGCACGCGAATTCGGCCTTCACTTCCCAATAGTCGCGCGGGATGAAGCGGCGGATTTTCTCTTCACGTTCGACGACGATCGACAATGTTGGCGTCTGAACGCGCCCGACGGTCGTCAGGAAGAAGCCGCCGCCCTTGCTGTTGAACGCGGTCATCGCGCGGGTGCCGTTGATCCCGACGAGCCAGTCGGCTTCCGAGCGGCAGCGTGCGGCGTCGGCGAGCGGCTGCATGTCGGTGTCGCTGCGCAGGTTCGCGAAACCGTCGCGGATCGCCTGCGGGGTCATCGACTGCAGCCACAGGCGCTGGACCGGCTGCTTCGCCTTCGCGTGCTGCGCGATCAGGCGGAAAATCAGCTCGCCCTCGCGCCCCGCGTCACATGCGTTGATCAGCCGGTCGACGTCCTTGCGCTTCATCAGCTTCGTGAGCACCTTGAGGCGCGACTCGCTTTTTGCGATCGGGTTCAGGTCGAAATGCGGGGGGATGACGGGCAGATGCGCGAAGCTCCATTTCCCGCGCTTGACCTCGTACTCTTCCGGGGCGGCGATTTCCAGCAGGTGGCCGACAGCGGACGAAAGGACGAAATCGTCGCTCTCGTAATACTCGTCATGCTTGGTAAAGCCGCCCAAAGCGCGTGCGATGTCGTTCGCGACAGAAGGCTTTTCCGCAATGATCAGTGCTTTGGACATGACAGGTGTGTGTTGGTAGACCGGGTTCGCCGGTTGTGGGTCCCTTTTACGACCGCTTTATAGCACACGCCGCAGCGACGGCGGCTCAGCGTGTAAAAAGCGGCTCATCATAGAGGGGGGCTGCAACGGCGGCAAGCGCCCGCCGCGGCGGGCGCCCGCAAATACGGGCAAAACCGCCGCGCCGGCCCGCCAATTCAGGCTTCGACGATCAGGACGTTGCGCAATTTCGGTGCGTGCGGCGCGCCGGGCACCGCGCTCAGGTCGGACAGCATCCGCTCGACGATCGCCGCGTGCGGCAGCACCGTGCCGAAGAAACGTGCGGTGTTGGCATCCTCGATCAGGATCGTCGGGAAGTTCTCGACATCGAGATCGTCGAGTTGGTCGGCATGCGTTTCGATGTCGATCCAGGCGAAGCAGGCGTTTGGATGCGCGTCGGCGAGCTGGTCGAAGGCCGTCCGGTAGTCGCGGCACGTGCCGCACCATTCGGCGCACAGGCAGGCGACGAGCAACGTGCCGGGATCGGCGAGGCGCTCGGCGATCCGATCCGCATCGGTGTCGAGATTCAGCGCGGGCATGGAATTCCTTGGATATCGTCGGCGGCGTGGCCGCCCTTATGCCGGGGAATGTAGCACGCCGCACGGGGCCGGGGTGGGCGTGGCGTCAAGCCGCGCGAAGCGTCCGCCAGGGAGGCTGGCGACGCGGCCGGCCAGCTCCAGCGCCAGCAGCGCGCCGTGCAGCACGTCGTCGGACAGGCCGCTGTGTTCGGCGAGCCATTCGTAGGTAACGGGGCCGTATCCCAATGCGGCCAGCGCGGCCTGCTCGGATGCGGCGCCCGGCGGCGGGGCTTCGATTCGGGCTGGCGTGGCGGCCGGAACGGCGGGATCCGTCTGCTCGGCGCCGGCAGCTTCGATGATGCGGATGCCGTCGGCGTTCGCGCCGGGATGCCCCGCGCGAGCCGGGCGGCCGGTTGCACACGCGGCCGGTTCGGCCAGCCCGTACTCCTCGAGCACATCGAGCGGCGCCGCCGTGAGCTTCGCGCCGTCGCGGATCAGCGCGTGGCAGCCCTGCGCGAGCGGTGCGTGGATCGAGCCCGGCACCGCGAACACATCGCGCCCCAATTCGTTCGCGAGCCGTGCGGTGATCAGCGAGCCGGAGCGCGGCGCGGCCTCGACGACGAGCGTGCCGATCGCCAGTGCGGCGATCAGCCGGTTGCGCTGCGGGAAATGCGCGGCCCGGGCCGGCGTGCCGAGCGGCCATTCCGACACGATCGCACCGCGCGCGGCGATCTCGTGCGCGAGTGCGCGATGCCGCGCCGGGTAGACGAGATCGGCGCCCGTCGCGATGACGGCGACCGTGCCCGAGCGGCCGTCGAGCCCGCCGCGATGCGCGGCACCGTCGATCCCGAGCGCGAGGCCCGAGACGATCGAGAGCCCCGCGTCGGACAACGCGCGCGCGAAGCCCGTTGCGTCGGCGAGCCCCTGAGGCGTCGCGTGCCGGCTGCCGACCACGGCGAGGCCGCGTGCATGCAGCAGGTCGAGCCGGCCCTTTACATATAGCAGTGGCGGCGGATCGTGCAGGTCGCGCAACCGCGGCGGGTAGGCTGGATCGTGGAGCGTGACCAGCGCATTGCCCGGCGCATCGAGCCACGCGAGCACAGCGTCGGTGCGTGCGTCGAGATCGCCGCGCTCGCTCGCGCGAACCGCTTGTGCGGCGGCGGGACTGCTCACCGCGGCGATGGCCGGATCAGATGCGCGCAACAGTGCGGCCGGTGAGCCGAAGGCATCGAGCAGGATCTGCAGCACGGCTGGCGCGAGGCCGGGCGCGAGCGCGAGCTGTAGCCACGCGCGCAGCGCGGACGGCGTCAGCGCTTGCGGCGACATGAGGCTGCCCTCGAATGCGGCGGCCAGCGGACCGCGTGGCGCCATGATAAAATTTTCATCATCCGAAATACTCGACAAGGCCGTGCGCACGAGCGCCCGGCCAATTGCAGGAGGCGTGATCCGCGGCGTTGAATCGCCACGCATCCGCCTCATCTTCATTGCATCCCGGCGGCGGCACCAGTCGGCCGGATGGCCGATGCGGCACGCCGCTCCACCGAATACCGAACACCATGGCTTTGCTCAATATTCTTCATTACCCCGACAAGCGGCTGCATAAGGTCGCCAAGCCCGTCGACAAGGTCGACGACCGGATCCGCAAGCTCGTCGCCGACATGGCCGAGACCATGTACGCGGCGCCCGGCATCGGCCTTGCGGCCACGCAGGTCGACGTGCACGAGCGTGTGATCGTGATCGACATCTCGGAGGAGAAGAACGAACTGCGCGCGTTCATCAACCCCGAGATCGTGTGGTCGAGCGACGCGAAGCAGATCTATGAAGAAGGCTGCCTGTCGGTGCCCGGCATCTACGACGAGGTCGAGCGGCCCGACCACGTGCGCGTGCGCGCGCTCAACGAGCAGGGCGAGACGTTCGAGCTCGACTGCGAAGGCCTGCTCGCCGTGTGCGTCCAGCACGAGATGGATCACCTGATGGGGCGCGTGTTCGTCGAATACCTGTCGTCGCTCAAGCAGACGCGCATCAAGACGAAGATGAAGAAACTCGAACGCGCGATGTAACGCGCGTTCGCCCTGCCCGACCTCGAACGCTGTCATGACCCATACGTTGCGCGTGATTTTTGCCGGCACGCCGGAATTTGCCGCGGCTGCCCTTGCCGCAATCCACGAGGCCGGTTTCCCGGTGCCGCTCGTGCTCACCCAGCCCGATCGCCCTGCGGGGCGCGGGATGAAGCTGCAGGCGAGCGCCGTGAAGCGCTACGCCGTCGAGCACGGGATGCCCGTCGCGCAGCCGCCGTCGTTGCGCCGCGCGGGCAAGTACCCGGCCGAGGCGGCCGCTGCGATCGAGCTGCTGCGCACGACGCCGCACGACGTGATGGTGGTGGCCGCCTACGGCCTGCTGCTGCCGCAGGAAGTGCTCGACATCCCGCGCGCCGGCTGCATCAACATCCATGCATCGCTGCTGCCGCGCTGGCGCGGCGCCGCGCCGATCCATCGTGCGATCGAGGCCGGTGACGCCGAGACGGGCGTCACGCTGATGCAGATGGACGTCGGCCTCGATACCGGTGCGATGATCGAGGAAGCACGCAACTCGATCGCGGCCGACGATACGACCGCGACGCTGCACGACCGGCTCGCTGCTGATGGCGCGCGGTTGATCGTCGATGCGCTCGTGCGGCTCGAGCGCGACGGCACGCTGCCGGCGACGCCGCAGCCGGCCGATGGCGTGACCTATGCGGAAAAGATCGGCAAGCATGAGGCGGCGCTCGACTGGCGCAAGCCGGCCGACGTGCTCGCGCGCCAGGTGCGTGCGTTCGATCCGTTCCCGGGCGGCGTCGCGATGCTCGACGGCGCGGCGATCAAGCTGTGGGCGGCCGAGCCCGTGGCGGCGCGCGGCGACGCGGCGCCCGGCACGATCGTCGACGCCGCGCCGGAAGGCGTGGTCGTCGCATGCGGCAGCGGCGCGCTGCGCGTCACGCAGTTGCAGAAGCCGGGCGGCAAACGGCTGCCCGCGCGCGAATTCCTGGCTGGCTCGCCGCTCGCCGCAGGCCAGCGTTTCGCGCTGCCCGACGTTGCCTGACGCGGGCTGACCGTCATTCGACACGGCCTGCCGGCCCTGCACAATTGGCCGGACGGCCGAGTCGCGCGGCGCGGCAGGCGCGCGTAGAATTTCCCTGCGCTCTCCGGTTTCGAGGATTTCATGTTCGGCATCACCCATTTCGGTTTCTTCGTGCTGGCGGTTTTCTTGCTGAACGTCACGCCCGGCCCCGACACGGCTTACATCGTCGGCCGCAGCGTCGCGCAGGGCCGCGGCGCGGGGCTGATGTCGGCATTCGGCATTTCGGCAGGCTGCTGCGTTCACGCGCTCGCTTGCGCATTCGGCCTGACCGCGCTGCTTGCGGCGTCGGCCACCGCGTTCACGGTGATCAAGCTGGTTGGCGCGGCCTACCTGATCTACCTCGGCGTGCGGATGATCATCACGAAGCAGGCCGCCGCGCCGGCGGGCGCCGAAGCCGCGCAGGCCGCGGCTGCCAAGCCGCTGCGCCAGTTGTTCATGCAGGGCTTCTGGACCAACGTGCTGAACCCGAAGGTCGTGCTGTTCTTCGTGTCGTTCTTCCCGCAGTTCGTGTCGGCCGACAGCCCGCACAAGGCATGGGCGTTCCTGACCCTCGGCGCGGTGTTCGTCGCGATGAGCAGGGTCTGGACGAGCCTGGTCGCATGGGTTGCGGGCAGCGTCACGCAGCGCTTTTCCGGCAAGCCGGGCGTCAAGAAGTGGCTCGACCGCACGGTCGGCAGCGCGTTCGTCGGCCTCGGGCTGCGCCTTGCAACATCGCAACGCTGAGATTGAATTTTTCCGGCAAGACCTTATCTAACAAATCGCTTACAATTTTTCCGCCGCGCCCTGTGATGCGCGGCGGGTCCCCTGACGGATAAGGAGTGGGTATGTTCAATTGGGTCAAAACGGCGATGCTGATGGCCGCGATCACGGCCCTGTTCATCGTGATCGGCGGCATGATCGGCGGCTCGCGGGGCATGACGATCGCGCTGCTGTTCGCGCTCGGCATGAATTTCTTCTCTTACTGGTTCTCGGACAAGATGGTGCTGCGCATGTACAACGCGCAGGAAGTCGACGAGAACTCGGCGCCGCAGTTCTACCGGATGGTGCGCGAGCTGGCCACGCGCGCGAACCTGCCGATGCCGCGCGTCTACCTGATCAACGAGGACGCGCCGAACGCGTTCGCGACGGGCCGCAACCCCGAGCACGCGGCGGTCGCCGCGACGACGGGCATCCTGCGCGTGCTGTCGGAGCGCGAGATGCGCGGCGTGATGGCGCACGAGCTTGCGCACGTGAAGCACCGCGACATCCTGATCTCGACGATCACCGCGACGATGGCAGGCGCGATCTCGGCGATCGCGAACTTCGCGATGTTCTTCGGCGGGCGCGACGAGAACGGCCGGCCGGCCAACCCGATCGCCGGTATCGCGGTCGCGCTGCTCGCGCCGATCGCAGGCGCCTTGATCCAGATGGCGATTTCGCGGGCACGCGAGTTCGAGGCCGATCGCGGCGGCGCGCAGATTTCCGGCGATCCGCAGTCGCTCGCGACCGCGCTCGACAAGATCCATCGCTATGCGGCGGGTATCCCGTTCCAGGCGGCCGAGGCCCATCCGGCCACCGCGCAGATGATGATCATGAACCCGCTGCACGGCGGTGGCCTGCAGAACCTGTTCTCGACGCACCCGGCCACCGAGGAGCGCATCGCGCGCCTGATGGAGATGGCGCGTACCGGCCGCTTCGACTGAACCCCGGCGTACCGTGCGGCCGTTGCCGCGCGGGGTCCGGCACGCCACCCCGCACGCTTCGCGCTGCGGGGTGTTTCGTTTGTGCGCGCCGTAAAGGGGACAAAGGGGCCGCGTGGTCGCACGCTACAATGCGCGATTTGGGATCGCGAGGCCTTGCGGCCGCCGCGATCCTGCCGTTTGCCGCATTTGCTTGCTGCGCTTGATTGCCGATTCCGTACCGATGACACGAACCCGTTCTTCCGCTCCGTCTTCTTCCGGCCGCCCGGCGCGTCTGGCCGCGCTGCACCTGGCGCCCGATTCGCTCGGCTTCGCGCTCGACGCGGCCGCGCAGGCGGTCGATGCGGTACGGCGCGGCACTGCGCTGCCGGCAGCGTTGTCGGCGGTATTCGCACAGATGGAGTCCGGTGCGCAGGCGCTCGCGCGCGGTGCGACGCAGGATGTTGCCTACCGGACGATGCGTCGCCTTGGCAGCGCGGATTGGCTGATCGGCAAACTCGTCAGCAAGGCGCCGCCCGCGCACGTGCATGCGGTGCTCGCCGGCGCGCTCGCGCTGTTGCTCGACCCGGCGGACGATGCCGCGTATTCGGCATTCACGGTAGTCGATCAGGCCGTCACCGTCATCGGTGCGCGGCGTGAATGCGCGTTCGCGAAGGGCATGGTCAACGCGGTATTGCGCCGTTTCCTGCGCGAGCGCGATGCCCTCGTCGCGGCGATGCAGGACGATCCGGTCGCGCGGTGGAATTACCGCGCATGGTGGGTCGATGCGGTGAAGCGCGCATGGCCCGATGCATGGCAGGCGATCCTCGCGGCCGGCGAACGACAGGGCCCGTTGACGCTGCGCGTGAATGCGCGCCGCGCGAGCGTCGACGCGTATCTCGATACGCTGCGGGCGAGCGGGATCGAAGCGACGGCGATCGGCCGGCACGCGGTGCGGCTCGCGTCGGCGTTGCCGGTCGAGCGCATTCCGGGCTTCGCCGACGGCGTGGTGTCGGTGCAGGACGCCGGCGCGCAGCTCGCGGCCGAATGGCTCGGCGCGCGCGACGGCATGTGCGTGCTCGATGCCTGCGCGGCCCCCGGCGGCAAGACCGGCCACATTCTCGAACTGGCTGACGCGGAAGTCGTTGCGCTCGAAAGCGATGCAACGCGCGCGGCGCGCATCGGCGAAAACCTCGTGCGCCTGTCGCTCGAAGCGAACGTGTGCGTCGGCGATGCAGGTGCGCCCGACGCGTGGTACGACGGGCGCCCGTTCGACCGTATCCTCGCCGATGTGCCGTGCTCGGCGTCCGGCATCGTGCGGCGGCATCCCGACATTCGCTGGTTGCGCCGCGAGGCCGACATTCCGGCGCTCGTAGCGGAACAGCGCCGCATCCTGTCGGCGCTGTGGCCGCTCGTGAAGCCGGGCGGCGAGCTGCTTTACGTGACCTGTTCGATCTTCCCCGAGGAAGGCGAATTGCAGGCCCGCTGGTTTGAAGCGGCCTGTGAAGATGCGGTACGATTGGACGCCCCCGGCCAGCTGCTGCCAGGCGGCGTGCAGGGACGGGCGGCCGCCGGCGCACTCGACCAGAACACCGATCAAGACGGATTTTTCTACGCGCGGTTTCAGAAACGGTGACGATCAAACACCTTTTTCCATTTCGGCTCGCGGCCGTCTTGCTGGTCGCGTTGATGCTGTGCCTGGCCGTCGTCCGGCCGGCGCATGCCGAATCGATCGCCGTGCAGCGCGCGTCGCTCCAGTCCGACGGAAGCGGCTGGAGCCTCGACGCGCGTTTCGACTTCGAGCTGAATCCGAACCTCGAGGATGCCGTGAACAAAGGCATTCCGGTGTATTTCACGACGGATTTCGAGTTGAGTCGCGCGCGCTGGTACTGGCTTGACGAACAGCCGGTATCGGTGTCGCAGACGATCCGCCTGTCGTTCCAGCCGCTCACGCGCGAGTACCGCGTATCGACCGGCGGCCTGCAGCTCGGCTTCCCGTCGCTGAAGGACGCGCTCGCGGTCGTCCGGCACATCACGTCGTGGCACGTGATCGACCGCAACCAGGTGCGCTCGGGCGAAACCTACACGGCATCGGTACGGATGCAGCTCGATACGGCGCTGATGCCGAAGCCGTTCCAGGTCGATGCCGTGAACAACCGCGACTGGACGCTCGGGTCGGACTGGAAGCGCTTCACTTTCACGGTGACCGAACGTGCTAAATAAAGTGCGCCGCGCGGCCAGCGGGAAGAGCCTCCTCGTCCGTGTGATCGTCTCGACCGTCGCGCTCACCGCGCTGCTGCTGCTCGTGCTGCTCGCGGCCGCGAGCGCGAACACCGAATTCTTCGATCGCTACTACTCGTGGCTGTACGCGACGAACATCGTCGTCGCGCTCGTGTTCCTGCTCGTGGTGCTCGGGCTGATCGGGATGATCGTCGTGCGCCTGAGGAAGGGCAAGTTCGGCACGCGGCTGCTCGCGAAGCTCGCGGTGTTCTTCGCGCTCGTCGGCGTGGTGCCGGGCGGGATCATCTACATCGTGTCGTACCAGTTCGTGTCGCGCAGTATCGAGTCGTGGTTCGACGTGAACGTCGAGACCGCGCTGACGGCCGGCCTGAACCTCGGCCGCGGGATGCTCGATGCGTCGCTGTCCGACCTGCAGACGAAGGCGCGGATGATGTCCGACCAGCTCGCGAGCGTCGATGCGAACACGAACGGCACGACACTCACGCTGCTGCGGCTGCGCGACCAGTTCGGCGTGCAGGACGCGACGATCGTCGAGCCGAGCCGCGGCGGCTCGGGCGCGGCGCCCGACCTGCATATCGTCGCGCAGGCGTCGGGCAATTTCGCGGCGCTGATTCCGGACGACCTGCCGACGCCGCTGATGCTGAGCCAGGCGCGCGAACACGGCGCGTACGCGGCGATCGAGGGCGAAGTCGACGGCGACCCGCGCGCGCATGGCGCGAAGGGCGCGCTGCGGCTGCGCGTCGTGCGACCGATTCCCGATGCGACGACGTCGCTGCTGCAGCCGGCGGAGCGTTTCCTGCAGCTCACGCAGCCGGTGCCGCCGACGCTCGCGCACAACGCGGACGCCGTGCAGCGCGCGTATCGCGAGTACCAGGAAAAGTCGCTCGGCCGCACGGGGCTGCGCAAGATGTACATCGGCACGCTGACGCTCGCGCTGTTCCTCGCGACTTTCATCGCGATGATGCTCGCGCTCGCGCTCGGCCAGCAGCTCGCGCGGCCGCTGTTCCTGCTCGCGCAGGGCACGAAGGAAGTCACGGAAGGCGACTACACGCCGAAGCGCGAGATCAAGACGCGCGACGAGCTCGGCTTCCTCACGCAGTCGTTCAACGCGATGACGCGCCAGTTATCCGAGGCGCGGCTCGCGGTCGAGAAGAACCGCGTCGCGCTCGAGCATTCGAAGACGTATCTCGAAAGCATCCTCGCGAACCTGACCGCCGGTGTGTTCGTGCTCGACCGCCAGTTCAGGCTGACGACGGCCAATCGCGGTGCCGAGCGGATCTTCCGGCAGCCGTTCAACTCGCTGATCGGCACGACGCTCGACCGGATCGGCATGGCGGCAGGGTTCGGCGCGATGGTGCGCAAGGCGTTCGCCGATCGCGAGGCGGCGTCCGATGGCGGCAGCGGCGACCGCGGCCACTGGCAGCAGCAGTTCGCGATCGAGGTGCCGGGCGAAACCGAGCCGCTGACGCTGCTCGTGCGCGGCACGCGCCTCGTGTCGACGGTCGAGGGGCAGGCCGACGACCCGCAGACGTCCGGTTACGTCGTCGTGTTCGACGACATCTCCGACGTGATTTCCGCGCAGCGGTCGGTCGCGTGGGGCGAGGTCGCGCGCCGGCTCGCGCACGAGATCAAGAATCCGCTGACGCCGATCCAGCTGTCGGCCGAGCGGCTGCAGATGAAGCTGTCCGACAAGCTCGCGCCGCCCGATGCGGATGTGCTCAAGCGCGGCGCGACGATGATCGTGAACCAGGTAGCCGCGATGAAGCGGATGGTCGACGATTTCCGCGAATACGCGCGCACGCCGCCGGCGGTGCTCGCGAACCTGCAGTTGAATGAACTGGCGAGCGAGGTGCTCGGGCTGTATGGTGTCGGCGAAGGGAAGAACCCGATCATCGCCGAACTCGCGCCGTCGCTGCCGGTAATACGCGGCGACGCGACGCAACTGCGCCAGGTGATTCACAACCTGCTGCAGAATGCGCAGGATTCGGTCGCGGAGTCTGCGCATCCGCGTGTGTTGATCGAAACCAAGACAGTAGAATATGGCGATCCCGACGCCGAGGGCAAAACGCGCGTCGCGGTACGTCTTACCGTGTCCGACAACGGGCCCGGTTTTCCGGCACGCATCCTGACCCGCGCGTTCGAGCCTTACGTGACGACGAAGGCGAAGGGCACGGGGCTCGGGTTGGCCACGGTCAAGAAAATCGTCGACGAGCATGGCGCGCGGATCGATCTGCGCAATCGCATGCACGGCGAGACCGTCGAGGGTGCGCAGGTGTCGATCCTGTTCCTGCAGATGGCGAGCGATGCGCCAGGCGCCGAATCGGGCGTGCAGGACGGGACGGCCCCCGCCAAGACAAAAGCAAGTGAGCAGACAAAGGCAGCGTAAATGGCAACCATCCTGGTGGTAGATGATGAAATGGGCATCCGGGAATTGCTCTCGGAGATCCTCAGCGATGAAGGACATGTCGTCGAGGCAGCGGAGAACGCGCAGGCCGCGCGGGAATACCGGCTGAATCAGGCGCCCGATCTCGTGCTGCTCGATATCTGGATGCCCGATACCGACGGCGTGACCTTGCTCAAGGAGTGGGCGGCGCAGGGGCTGCTGACGATGCCCGTGATCATGATGTCCGGGCACGCGACGATCGATACGGCCGTCGAGGCAACGAAGATCGGCGCGCTCGATTTCCTCGAGAAGCCGATCGCACTTCAGAAGCTGCTGAAGTCGGTCGAGCACGGTCTCGCACGCGGTGCGGCGCCCATGTCCGCCAACGCGGCGGCGAAGGCCGGCGCCGGACAGGCCGCGGGGCCTGCATCGGTGGCGTCCGCGGCAGCGCTGCCGACGCTCGGCGACGACATGGCAGTGGCGCTCGGCCTCGCGGGGCAGACGGCCGCGATCCCGTTCGACATCCCGTTGCGCGAAGCGCGCGATGCGTTCGAGCGCGCGTACTTCGAATATCACCTCGCGCGCGAAAACGGCAGCATGACGCGCGTCGCGGAGAAGACGGGCCTCGAGCGCACGCACCTGTATCGCAAGCTCAAGCAGCTCGGTGTCGAGCTCGGCAAGAAGCCGTCCGAAGGCGTCGTATAAAATATTTCGCGAAACCTCTTGCTCGGGTACGAATAGCTCGATATACTTTCATTCTTCGTTGGCCCGGTAGCTCAGTTGGTAGAGCAGCGGATTGAAAATCCGCGTGTCGATGGTTCGATTCCGTCCCAGGCCACCAGCATTTAAAACCCCAAGAATCGGAAGGTTCTTGGGGTTTTTCGTTTGTGGTGGGTATCGCGTGTCGTTGGCGGCGTGTCCGGCAGCATTCGCAGGGGCATGATAAAATCCGTGCCCGCTCAATGACTTAGCGCATCGCTTCATGCGCACGGCAGGCTGCGAGTCGCGCGCCGCCGTGGCGCGCGGCAACGATGCTGCGCGATGGGCGGTATAAGCGCACCGCCGCGTTCGCGGCCGACCGCGCTGCCTATACTGGTCGAGCCGGCGCAGGCCGGCCGCGTCGGGCCGCCCGGCGGCAGCCGGCCTTGGGGCGCAGCGCGACGCGAGCCTACACATTCACGGAGTATCACGGTGATTCGGACAGACGCTAAAGACGGCGCGCTCGTGTTGTTTTCCGGCGGGCAGGATTCGGCCACGTGCGTGGCATGGGCCCTCGAACGCTACCAGACGGTCGAGACGCTCGGCTTCGATTACGGCCAGCGGCATCGCGTCGAGCTCGAATGTCGCGAAGGCGTGCGCGAAGCACTGAAGCGCGATTTTCCCGCATGGTCGGACCGGCTCGGCGACGATCACATGATCGACCTGTCGGTGCTCGGCGCGATCAGCGATACCGCGATGACGCGCACGATCGAGATCGAGACGACCGCGAACGGCCTGCCGAATACGTTCGTGCCCGGTCGCAACCTGATGTTCATGACGATCGCCGCGGCGATCGCCTATCGTCGCGGCTTGCGCGTGCTGGTCGGCGGGATGTGCGAGACGGACTTCTCGGGCTATCCCGACTGCCGCGACGACACGATGAAGGCGCTGCAGGTCGCGCTGAACCTCGGCATGGACACGCGCATGGTGCTCGAGACGCCGCTGATGTGGCTCGACAAGGCGCAGACGTGGCAGCTCGCCGAGCAGCTCGGCGGCGAGGCGCTCGTCGAACTGATCCGCGTCGAGACGCACACGTGCTACGTGGGCGAGCGCGCGGAACTGCACGACTGGGGCTTCGGCTGCGGCGAATGCCCGGCCTGCAAGCTGCGCAAGCGCGGCTACGAGGCTTACCTGAAGGGCGAGCGGGTGACCGAAGCGCCGCTGTGACGCGGGTGCGCCGGCGGCACCGAATGAATAACGGATTCTGATCGACAACGAGCGGCGCGAGCCGGACGAAGCACGATGACTTACGCGGTCAAGGAAATTTTCTACACGTTGCAGGGCGAAGGCGCGAATGCGGGCCGGCCCGCCGTGTTCTGCCGGTTTGCCGGCTGCAACCTGTGGTCGGGCCGCGAAGAGGATCGTGCGGAGGCCGTGTGCCGCTTCTGCGATACCGACTTCGTCGGCACCGACGGCGAGAACGGCGGCAAGTTCAAGGATGCCGAAGCGCTCGTCGCGACGATCGCTAGCCTGTGGCCGGAGGGCGAGGCGCATCGCTTCGTCGTCTGCACGGGCGGCGAGCCGATGCTGCAGCTCGACCAGCCGCTCGTCGACGCGCTGCACGCGGCCGGTTTCGAGATCGCGATCGAGACCAACGGTTCGGTGCCGGTGCTCGAATCGATCGACTGGATCTGCGTGAGCCCGAAGGCCGACGCGCCGCTCGTCGTCACGAAGGGCAACGAGCTGAAAGTCGTGATCCCGCAGGACAACCAGCGGCTGGCCGACTATGCGAAGCTCGACTTCGAGTACTTCCTGGTCCAGCCGATGGACGGCCCGTCGCGCGACCTCAATACGAAGCTCGCGATCGACTGGTGCAAGCGTCATCCGCAGTGGCGGCTGTCGATGCAGACCCACAAATATCTGAACATTCCCTGAGCCACGGCTTTTGACATCGTGCTGATTACCCGAAAACTCGAATTCGACGCGGGCCACCGCATCCCCGATCACCGCAGCCAGTGCAGGAACCTGCACGGCCATCGCTACGTGCTCGAAATCACGCTGCGCGGCGATCTCGTCGATACCGAGGGGGCGCCCGACCGCGGCATGGTGATGGATTTCGCCGACGTGAAGGCGCTTGCGATGGAGCACCTCGTCAGCAAGTGGGACCACGCGTTCCTGGTCTATGCGCGCGACGAAGTCGTGCGCTCGTTCCTCGAGCAGATGGCCGACCACAAGACCGTCGTGATCGACCGGATCCCGACCGTCGAGAACCTCGCGGCGATCGCGTTCGACCTCCTCGCGAACGTGTACGACGCGCACTACGGCGTGAATCTGCGCCTCGAGCGCGTACGCCTGTACGAAACGCCGAACTGCTGGGCCGACGTCGAGCGCCAGCCCGGCCGCTGATCCGCCTTCCTGGCAGCCCGCGCCGGCCGGCGCGGGCTGCCTGCCATCGTGCCGCGCGGCTTCGATCCGCGCCGGCGCAGCTTCCCGCCTGTTCCCACATTCCGCGTAACGCCGCGCTATGATCGTTGAGTGGCACCGGACAATCCGCCCGTGCGCCGTCGCACGGCGCGCGCTGTCAGATCCGCTGCCCGTCGCCGACTAACGTTCCAGGGCGCGATCCCGGTGTCGCCGCCGTGCTGCGCTGCACGACGTGTCGTGTCCCGCGTCGCCTGTTGCTTGTCCCGTTCGATTGCCGTTCCGTCCAGGAGGCCGTATCGATGAGCACGCTCACCAATTCCCTCAAACAACGCCTGCGTGACGGCGACGATCCGCTGTACGGCCTGTGGCTGTCGCTCGGCAGTGAATCGGCCGCGGAAGCGCTCGCGCATGCCGGCTACGACTGGCTCTGCATCGACATGGAGCACGCGCCGAACGACAGCCGCGACGTGGCCTCGCAGCTGCGTGCGATCGCGGCCGCGCACCTGCCGAGCGAGCCCGTCGTGCGCGTGCCGGCGCGCGAGCCGTGGCTCGTGAAGCGCGCGCTCGACGCCGGCGCACGCACGCTGATGTTTCCGTCCATCGAGACGCCCGACGAAGCCGCGCACGCGGTGCGGCTCACGCGCTATCCGTCGCCCGATTCGCCCGACGGGCTGCGCGGCGTCGCGGGCATGGTGCGCGCGGCGGCATTCGGCATGCGCCGCGATTACGTGCAGACGGCCAACGCGCAGGTCGCGGTGATCGTGCAGATCGAATCGGCGCGCGGTGTCGACGAGGTCGAGCGGATCGCGGCGACGCCGGGCGTCGACTGCCTGTTCGTCGGCCCGGCCGATCTCGCGGCGAGCCTCGGGCATCTCGGTGACATCCGCCACCCGGACGTCGAAACCGCGATGGCGCGCGTGCTCGCGGCCGGCAGGCAGGCCGGCGTCGCGGTCGGCATCTTCGCGGGCGATACGGCGGCTGCACGCCAGTACCGCGAGGCCGGTTACCGGATGATCTCGGTGTCGGCGGACGTGAGCTGGTTGTTGCGCGCGACGCGGCAGGCGCTGCAGGAGGTACGGTCATGAACGGCGGTGACGGTGCGTGCCGCGGGCGCGCGCGGATCGGTGTGATGTTCGGCCTGTGGGCCCTGTGTGTCGCGGCGGTCGCGCAGGGCGCGCCGCAAGAGAAGCCCGATCCGTCGCGCGAGACGCAATCGGCGGTCGCCGACTACAACGCCGGTGACTATCGCGCGGCGCTGGTGCAGTTCCACGACGCGGCCGAGCGCGGCGATCGTCTCGCGCAATTCAACTACGCGATGATGCTGCTGACGGGCGAAGGCGTGACCGCGAACGTCGACGAAGGGTTGCGCTGGCTGAAGCGCGCGGCCGACGCGAACATGTCGCATGCGCAGTACGTGTACGGCCGGATGTTCGACGACGGCGAGTTCGTCGCGCGCAATCCGGTCGAAGCGCACCGCTGGTTCCTGCGCGCGGCGAAGCAGGGGCACGTGCAGGCCGCGCTGTCGCTCGCGAACCAGTTCCTCGACGGGCGCGGCACGCCGCGCGACAACCGGCAGGCGTTCGCGTGGTACAAGCAGGCCGCCGACGCGGGCGAGCCGACCGCGCAGTACGTGACCGCGTCGTTCTACGAGCGCGGCGGCGACGGCGTCGCGCAGAACCTGAACATCGCGCGGGCATATTACGCGGCGGCGGCCGCACAGGGCGACGAGACGGCCGGGCTGAAATTCAAGGAGCTGAGCGCACGGCTGAAGTCGCAGGGGCCGGCGTCGGGCGGCGGGGCGGAGCCGGGCGGGCCGCATGCGCCGCCGCAGTGAGCGCACGCGGCGTTCGGTCCGCCCGATGAAAAACGGCGCCCAGGGGCGCCGTTTTCCTTGACTGCGGTGCAGGCCGCGCGGTCAGCTCTTCATCAGCCGCCGCTGCCGCCCGACGCTCATGATCATCCCGATCGCGATGCCGAGCGTCGTGAGCGCGGTGCCGCCGTAACTCATGAACGGCAGCGGCACGCCGACGACCGGCAGCACGCCGCTCACCATTCCGATGTTGACGAACGCGTAGACGAAGAACGCGAGCGTGAGCGAGCCCGCGAGCAGGCGGCCGAACAGCGTCGCGCCCTGCGCGGCGATGTAGAGCCCGCGCGCGATCAGCGCCATGTACAGCGTCAGCAGCACGAGCCCGCCGACGAGCCCCCATTCCTCCGAGAACACCGCGAAGATGAAGTCGGTGTGCTTTTCGGGAATGAATTCGAGGTGCGCCTGCGTGCCTTTCAGGTAGCCCTTGCCGAGTACGCCGCCCGAGCCGATCGCGATCACGGCCTGGATCGTGTGGAAGCCCTTGCCGAGCGGATCGGAGGTCGGGTCGAGCAGCGTGCACACGCGGTGCTTCTGGTAGTCGTGCATCAGCGGCCACTGCACTTCGGGCTGGCAGATGCGCTGCTCGAACACGGCGATCGAGCCGACCGCGATCACGCCCGCGACGAGCACCGGCACGATCAGCTTGAACGACAGGCCGGCGAGGTAGATCACGAAGAAACCGGCCGCGAACACGAGCAGGCCCGTGCCGAGGTCGGGCTGCTTCGCGATCAGCCCGACCGGCACCATCAGGATCCCGAACGCGGCGAGGAAGTCGTACCAGCGCACCCCGCCCTCGCGGCGCTGGTAGTACCACGCGAGCATCAGCGGTGTCGCGATCTTGAGGATTTCAGACGGCTGGATCACGACGCCGACGTTCAGCCAGCGCTTTGCCCCCTTCTTGGTCATCCCGAACAGCGCGACGGCAATCAGCAGCGCGACCCCGAACGTGTAGAGCGGGACCGCGAAGCGCATCAGCGTGGTCGGCGGGATGTTGGCGATCACCCACATCAGCACGAACGTCAGCAGGATGTTGCGCAACTGGTCCTCTACGCGGCCCGGCATGTCGATCGCCGCGCTGTACAGCGTGACGATGCCGACGCACAGCAGCAGGAACACGATGAGGGCGAGCGGGCGGTCGAAGCCCGCGAACATCTGCTTGATCTTGTCGAGCCAGGCGCGCTTGTCGAATTGCATGCCTTTCTCCGTTAATGAGCGGTGCCGGCGTCCGCCGCTTTCGCGGGGGCCGTCGCACGGTGGTTGTCGTCCCGCGGCGTGGCGACGAGCGGCTGCGCGTCGCTGGCGGGGCGGCGCGGCCGGTGCGGGCGCCGGATCGGCGGCAGGCTCGCGGCCCTCGGCGCCGCGGCGCTCGCGTCGGCCGGCTGGGCCGCGCTGGCGCCGGCCGCGTCCGATGCGGCGGCCGCGGACGCAGCCGATGCCGCATCCGCCGCGCTGGCCGCGTTCGGCACGACCGGCTGCGGCAACGCCGTGAAGCCGGCCGCGACGGCGGCGGGCTTGGTCGCGTCGCCGATCACCGGCGCACTGATGGGTTCGGTCGCCGACGCGGCGGCCGCCACGGCCGCAGCCTCGTTCTTCGGGTTCTGGCGGTCGATCAGGTAGTAGTCGAGCACGCGGCGCGCGATCGGGCCCGCGGCCTGCGCGCCCCAGCCGCCGTTCTCGACGACCAGCGCGACGGCGATCTGCGGGTGGTCGACCGGCGCATACGCGATGAACAGCGCGTGGTCGCGCAGGTGCTCGGCGAGCAGGTGGCCCTTGTAGTTCGAGCCCTGCAGCGAGAACACCTGCGCGGTACCGGTCTTGCCGGCCGCGAGGTACGGCGCGCCGCGGAACACCTTGTATGCCGTGCCGGACGGGTTCTCGATCACGTTCTCCATGCCGCGCTTCACGACGTCGATGTCGGCCTGCTTGAGCGGGATCACTTCGCTTTCCTTCGGCACGGTCAGGTGGCGCCCGCGCGTGATCGGATCCTCGACTTCCTTCACGAGGTGAGGCTTCATCACGACGCCGTTGTTCGCGAGCGTCGCGGTCGCGTGTGCGAGCTGCAGGATCGTGAACGAGTTGTAGCCCTGGCCGATCCCGAGGCTGATCGTCTCGCCGTCGAACCACTTCTGCTGCGCGGCCTTCTTGAACGCCTTCTTCTTCCAGTCGGTCGACGGCAGGATCCCGCGCGCCTCGCCCTGGATGTCGATCCCGGTGATCTGGCCGAAGCCGAACGGCTTCATGAAGTTCGCGATCGAGTTCACGCCGAGGTCGCGCGCGAGCATGTAGAAGTAGGTGTCGTTCGACACCATGATCGCCTTGTTCATGTCGACCCAGCCCTGGCCGGAGCGCACGTCGTTGCGGAACGTGTGGCCGCCGAAGGTGAAGTAGCCGGGATCCTGGAAGCCCCAGCCCGGCGTGCGCTTGCCGAGCGTCAGGCCCGCGAGCGCCATGAACGGCTTGTACGTCGAGCCGGGCGGGTAGGTACCGTGCAGCGGGCGGTTCAGGAGCGGCTTGTCGGTCGAGTTGTTCAGCTCGTCCCAGGTCTGCTGGTCGATGCCGTCGACGAACGAATTCGGATCGAAGCTCGGCGACGACACGAAGGCGAGCACGTCGCCCGTCTTCGGCTCGATCGCGACGAGCGCGCCGCGCTTGCCGGCGAACGCCTGCTCGGCGGCCTGCTGCAGCCCGATGTCGAGCGACAGCACGAGGTTGTTGCCGGGCGTCGCCTGCGTGCGCGACAGCGTGCGCACCGGCCGGCCGCCGGCCGTCACCTCGACTTCCTCGAAGCCGGTCAGCCCGTGCAGCTCGGTTTCGTAGCTCTGCTCGACGCCGATCTTGCCGATGTAGTCGGTGCCCTTGTAGTTGTTCGCGTCGCGGCGCGGATCGTAGTTTTCCTGATCGCTGTCGTTGTCGTCGCTCATCGCGTCGATGCGATCCTGGTCGCGCTTCGAGATCCGGCCGATGTAGCCGATCACGTGCGCGGCCGTCATGCCGAGCGGGTACTGGCGGAACAGCCGCGCGCGCACGTCGACGCCGGGGAAGCGGAAGCGCTGCGCGGTGAAGCGCGCGACTTCCGCGTCGGTGAGCCGCGTGCGGATCGGCAGGCTCTCGAAGTTCTTCGAGTCTTCCTGCAGCTTCTTGAAGCGGCGGCGGTCGCGCGCGTCGATCGGGATGATCTCGGACAGCTTGTCGATCGTGTTGTCGAGCGTGTCGTCGAGCTTCGACGGCGTGATCTCGAGCGTGTACGCCGAATAGTTCTTCGCGAGGATCACGCCGTTGCGGTCGGTGATGATCCCGCGGTTCGGCACGATCGGCGCGACCGAGATGCGGTTTTCCTCGGCCTGCAGCGCGTATTTGCCGTGCTGCATCAGCTGCAGGTAGAAGAAGCGGCTCGCGAGCAGCCCGAAGCAGACGAACACGAACACGCCCGCCGCCGCGACGCGCAGGCGGAACTTCGAGAGCTGCTGTTGGGTGTCGTTGAATTCGGTCATGCGGTTACAGTCGATCCGGCCCGCGCGGGCGGGCGAGGTGCCGCCCCTGGGCGCAACGGGCGTGGGGGCGGCGGGTATTCAAGGTCGGTCCGGCTCAGATGGGGCGCGTATCGTCCGGGTCGACCGGGCGGCGTTGCGGCATCAGCAGCAGGTGGCTCGCGATCGGCCACAGCGCGGCTTCGACGAAGCCGTCGACGAGGTAGCGCCAGCCGGGGAACGCGGCGCCCATCACGAGACGGATCACGAACGGCACGAGCTGCGCGACGACGAGCAGCGGCGTGACATACAGCACCTGCACGCCGATCGGCATCCACAGCACGCGGCGGTGGATCGTGATCGCGCCGTACGACAGCAACGTATAGGCGAGCGCGTGCTCGCCGAGCAGCCCCGCGTCATGCACGTCCATCAGGATGCCGAGCAGGAACGCGACGCCCATCCCGACCTTGCGCGGCTGGTGGATGTTCCAGAACAGCAGCACGAGCGCGACGAAGTCGGGCACGCCGGGCAGGCGGCCCCACGGCATCAGGTTCAGCAGGAACGCGGCGGCGAGGCTGAAGACGATGAAGTACGGATTGACCGGCTGCAGGATGTATTGCGGGCGGTTCATCGCTGGGCTCCTGGTTGCCCCGCCGCGGGCTTCGCGGGCGCGGTGGCCGGTTTGCCGGAGGCGGCGGGCGCCGCTGGCGCAGGCTTCGCGGCGGGCTGGGCCGCGGCGGCCGGCTTCGCGTTCGCGTCGGCCTTGTCTGCCTTCTCGCCCTTCGCGGCGGCTTTCGCGCCCTTCTTGCCCTTCGCGTTCTTCTCGGCGGCCGGATCGGGCTCGGCCGGGCGCGGCGGGATGTCGTTCTGGTAATGCAGCACGAGCATCTGGCGCGCGCCGCGCACGGCGGCGATCGGCGCGCAGGTCACGCGCGCGAAGGCGGTATCGGCGAGCTTGTCGACGCGCGCGACCTTCGCGACCGGCAGGCCGGGCGGATAGACGCCGTCGAGGCCGCTCGTGACGAGCTCGTCGCCGGCGACGAGATCCGCGCTCGTCGGCACGAAGCGCAGATCGAGCGAATCGCCCTTCGGCGTGCCGTAGATCACGCTGCGCAGGCCGGTGCGCAGCACTTGCACGGGAATCGCGAGATCGCGGTCGGTGACCAGCGTGACTTCGGCCTGCAGCGGGAACACGCGCGTGACCTGGCCGATCACGCCGTCTTCGCTGACGACGGGCGAGCCGTTCTGGATGCCCTGCTGCGAACCTTGCCCGATCACGATTTTCTGCGTGAACGGATCGCTGGTGTCGTACTGGATCTCGACCGGCGTCGATTGCGTCGCGATGTGCTGGCGCAGCTCGAGCACCGCGCGCAGGTGCGCGTTTTCCTGCGTGAGCACGGCGGCCTGGTTGGCCTGCGTGGACAGCTGCAGGTTGCGTTTGCGGAGATCGTCGTTCTCGTGGCGCAGCGATGCGCCGGTGACGGCGATGTCGGCCGCGCCCATGAACAGGTCGCGCGGCACGAGCGCCGCGCGCTGCAGCGGATAGAGCACGGTGCCGAGCACGCCGCGGAGGATTTCGAGCGTGCTGAAGCGCGCGTCCGATACGAGGAGCGCGATGGCGAGGGCAACGAAGAAGATGAGCCGCGCGAGCGCGGGCGGACCTTGCTTGAAGAGGGGCGGCGGACTGTATTCCATGGTCGGCGCCGGGCGCGTGGGATCGGTTAAATGATGCTCAGACGCGCAAACGGCGCGGCGGTTCGTTCTGAATGAGCGAGCCGGCCACGCCGCGGGTGCGTCATGTCAACGAAACTGGGGGGCTGTTTTCTCATGAAACGTGCGTGCGTTGCCCCGAAACGGGCCGCTCGCAAGGAGCATGACGCAGCGAGCGGCCCGTTTCGGGGCAACCCCAAATTTAAAATTCATTCCACGGGAATGCCCGAAATCGGCCGCATGGCGGCGTCGTTCGTCGCTTGTTTGGCGCGGCCAAACGGCGCTCCTCACTTCTTGCCCTGCGACCGATTTCGGGCATTCGCACGTACGTTTCATGGGAAAACAGCCCCCTAGACGATCACTCGTACGAGAAGATGCTGCCCAGCTTGTCCATGCGCTCGAGCGCCATGCCCGAACCGCGCACGACGCAGGTGAGCGGATCTTCGGCGACGAGCACCGGCAGGCCGGTTTCTTCCGCCAGCAGGCGATCGAGGTCGCGCAGCAGCGCACCGCCGCCCGTCAGCATCATCCCGCGTTCGGCGATGTCGGCGCCGAGTTCCGGCGGCGTCTGTTCGAGCGCGATCTTCACCGACGACACGATCTGGTTCAGCGGATCGGTCAGCGCTTCGAGGATTTCGTTGCTGGAGATCGTGAAGCTGCGCGGGATGCCTTCCGACAGGTTGCGGCCCTTCACTTCCATTTCCTTGACTTCGGAGCCCGGGAACGCGGAGCCGATTTCCTTCTTGATCGCCTCGGCGGTCTGTTCGCCGATCAGCATGCCGTAGTTGCGGCGGATGTAGTTGACGATCGCCTCGTCGAACTTGTCGCCGCCGACGCGGACCGAACCCTTGTACACGATGCCGCCGAGCGAGATCACGCCGACTTCGGTCGTGCCGCCGCCGATGTCGACGACCATCGAGCCGGTGGCTTCCGACACCGGCAGGCCCGCGCCGATCGCGGCCGCCATCGGCTCCTCGATCAGGTAGACCTGCGATGCGCCGGCGCCGTGTGCGGCTTCCTTGATCGCGCGGCGCTCGACCTGGGTCGAGCCGCACGGCACGCAGATGATGATGCGCGGCGACGGCGAGAACATGCGCGATTCGTGAGCGGTCTTGATGAACTGCTTGATCATCTGCTCGGTGACGGTGAAGTCGGCGATCACGCCGTCCTTCATCGGGCGGATCGCCTCGATGTTGCCCGGCACCTTGCCGAGCATCTGCTTGGCTTCCTTGCCGACCGCCTGGATCGTCTTCTTGCCGTTGGGGCCGCCTTCCTGGCGGATCGACACGACGGACGGCTCATCGAGCACGATGCCCTTGCCGCGCATGTAGATCAGGGTGTTTGCGGTGCCGAGGTCGATCGCGAGATCGTTGGAGAAGTAGCTGCGCAAAAAACCGAACATTCAGAATCCTGTTTCGCTCTGGGCCGGCCCTGCATAGCGAGCGCTGAGGGCGGCAGCGGAAAAAATAACAGCCTCGGGAAGCGTGGCGGAAGCGGCCGCCGCGGCGCACGAAGCTGCGAGTGATGTCTACCGGGGATCGCACGATGCACGCACGGCTTGCCGAAGTGAGGCGAAACGGTGCGGGAAAAGGCTGCCGGGTTTGGGTCGAACGCGTAATGATACCTTATAATTTCACGGTATTTGAATCGAAACGGGTGGTATTTTTGCCGCTTCGGCCCCGATTTTTGAGGGTGGGATCGCACCCTCCAACCCCCCGCCGCAGCGCTGCTTTTGATGCGCTGCGCAGCCTTGTTTTTCCGGTGATCGCATGGCCCTGACCCTGACCGATGTGAAACGCATCGCGCACCTGGCGCGACTCGAAATGGCCGACGCCGACGCCGAGCACATGCTCGGCCAGCTCAATGAATTCTTCGGCCTCGTCGAGCAGATGCAGGCGGTCGATACCGCCGGCATCGCGCCGCTCGCCCACCCGATCGAACAGATCCAGGAAGTCGCGCAGCGCCTGCGCGACGACGCCGTGACGGAAGTCGTCAATCGCGACGACAACCAGCGTCCGGCGCCGGCCGTCCAGGACGGCCTCTATCTCGTGCCGAAGGTGATCGAGTAAGCATTCGATGACAAGCGCGCCGCCGCCTTCGCGCCGCGCGCGACCCAGAATTCCCAGGAAAACCACTCAATGCACGCAAAAAGCCTGACCGAACTGCGCGCCGCGCTCGCCGCCAAGGAATGCTCGGCCGTCGAGCTCGCGCAGCACTACCTGAAACGGATCGACGCCGCACGCGACCTGAACGCGTTCGTCCACGTCGACGCCGATCTGACCCTCGCGCAGGCGAAAGCCGCCGACGCGGAGCTCGCGCGCGGCGCGGGCGGCGCGCTCACCGGCCTGCCGATCGCGCACAAGGACGTCTTCGTCACGCGCGGCTGGCACTCGACCGCCGGCTCGAAGATGCTCGCGAATTACGAGAGCCCGTTCGACGCGACCGTCGTCGCCCGCCTGCAGGCGGCCGGCATGGTCACGCTCGGCAAGACCAACATGGACGAGTTCGCGATGGGCTCGTCGAACGAGAATTCGGCTTTCGGCGCGGTGAAGAACCCGTGGGACACGAACGCGGTGCCGGGCGGCAGCTCGGGCGGCAGCTCGGCCGCCGTCGCCGCGCGCCTCGCGCCGGCCGCAACCGGCACCGACACCGGCGGCTCGATCCGCCAGCCCGCGTCGTTCGCGGGCGTGACGGGCATCAAGCCGACCTACGGCCGGGTGTCGCGCTACGGGATGATCGCGTTCGCGTCGTCGCTCGACCAGGGCGGCCCGATGGCGCAGAGCGCGTCCGACTGCGCGCTGCTGCTGAACGCGATGGCCGGCTTCGACGAGCGCGACTCGACGAGCCTCGAGCGCGACGACGAAGATTTCACGCGCCACCTCGGCCAGCCGTGGGCAGCCGGCAACGACGCGGGCAAGCCGCTCGCGGGCCTGCGCATCGGTTTGCCGAACGAATATTTCGGCGAAGGCCTCGCCGACGACGTGCGCGCGACGATCGACGCCGCACTGAAGCAGTATGAAGCGCTCGGCGCGACGCTCGTGCCGGTGTCGCTGCCGAAGACGGAACTGTCGATCCCCGTGTATTACGTGATCGCGCCGGCGGAAGCGTCGTCGAACCTGTCGCGTTTCGACGGCGTGCGCTTCGGCCATCGCGCCGCGCAGTACGGCGACCTGCTCGACATGTACAAGAAGTCGCGCGCCGAAGGCTTCGGCCCCGAGGTGAAGCGCCGGATTCTGGTCGGCGCGTACGTGCTGTCGCACGGCTACTACGACGCGTACTACCTGCAGGCGCAGAAGATCCGCCGCATCATCGCGAACGATTTCCAGGAAGCGTTCAAGTCGTGCGACGTGATCATGGGCCCGGCGTCGCCGACGGTCGCATGGGATCTTGGCGCGAAGGGCGACGATCCGGTGCAGATGTATCTCGCGGATATCTACACGCTGTCGGTGAGCCTCGCCGGCCTGCCCGGCATGAGCGTGCCGTGCGGCTTCGGCGCGGGCGCGAACGCGAAGCGCCCGGTCGGCCTGCAGATCATCGGCAACTATTTCAACGAAGCCCGGATGCTGCAGGTCGCCGACGCGTTCCAGCGCGCGACCGACTGGCACAAGCAAGTTCCGGCAGGGGTGTAAGCAATGACTACGCAATGGGAAGTCGTTATCGGTCTCGAGACGCACGCGCAACTGTCGACCGTCTCGAAGATTTTCTCGGGCGCGTCGACGCAGTTCGGCGCCGAGCCGAACACGCAGGCCTGCCCGGTCGACCTGGCGCTGCCGGGCGTGCTGCCGGTGTTGAACCGCGGCGCGGTCGAACGCGCGATCCGCTTCGGTCTCGCGATTGGCTCGACCATCGCGCCGCGCAGCATCTTCGCGCGCAAGAATTACTTCTACCCCGATCTGCCGAAGGGTTACCAGATCAGCCAGTACGAGATTCCGGTCGTGCAGGGCGGCCAGATCACGATCCAGGTGCCCGCCAACGAGAAGGCCGGCAAGGCAGCGTACGAGAAGACCGTCAACCTGACCCGCGCGCACCTCGAGGAGGATGCGGGCAAGTCGCTGCATGAAGACTTCGCCGGGATGACGGGGATCGACCTGAACCGCGCGGGCACGCCGCTGCTCGAGATCGTCACCGAGCCGGAAATGCGCAGCGCGGCCGAAGCCGTTGCGTACGCGAAGGCGCTGCACGGTCTCGTCGTGTGGCTCGGCATCTGCGACGGCAACATGCAGGAAGGCTCGTTCCGCTGCGATGCGAACGTGTCGGTGCGTCCGGTCGGCCAGGAGAAGTTCGGCACGCGCGCGGAAATCAAGAACCTGAACTCGTTCCGGTTCCTCGAGGAAGCGATCAACTTCGAAGTCCGTCGCCAGATCGAGCTGATCGAGGACGGCGGCGAAGTCGTGCAGGAAACGCGCCTGTACGATCCGGACAAGCGCGAGACGCGTTCGATGCGCAGCAAGGAAGACGCGCACGATTACCGTTATTTCCCCGACCCCGACCTGATGCCGCTCGTGATCGGCCAGGACTGGATCGAGCGCGTGCAGTCCGGCATGCCCGAGTTGCCGGCCGCGATCCAGCAGCGCTTCGTCGACGAGTACGGCGTGTCCGCGTATGACGCGGGTGTGCTGACGTCGAGCAAGGCGATGGCCGCCTACTTCGAATCGGTGGTCGCGAAGGCCGGTGCGGCGAACGCGAAGATCGTCGCGAACTGGCTGATGGGCGACGTGTCGTCGCAGCTGAACCGCGACGGCATCGAGATCGACGCGATCCCCGTGTCGGCTGCGCAGCTCGCGCTGTTGCTGCAGCGCATCGCCGACGGCACGATCTCGAACAAGATCGCGAAGGAAATCTTCGCGACGATCTGGGACGAGAAGGCGACCGACGAAGGCGCGGCCGACCGCATCATCGACGCGAAGGGGCTGAAGCAGATCTCCGATACCGGCGCGCTGGAAGCGATCATCGACGAAGTGCTCGCGGCGAACGCGAAGTCGGTCGAGGAATTCCGCGCTGGCAAGGAAAAGGCGTTCAACGCGCTGATCGGCCAGGCGATGAAGGCCACGAAGGGCAAGGCCAATCCGCAGCAGGTCAACGAACTGCTGAAGAAGAAGCTCGGCTGAGCATGACCGCGCGCCAGAACCGCGCTTGACGGCGGGCCGCTCCGAACCAGTTCGGGGCGGCCCGTTGCGTTTGGTGGATGCGTTATCGTATGCACCACACCGTCCAACGGAGGAACGAATGGCGAAACAACCGTCGCTCGACGATTTCCGCGTGCCGTACAGCACGCGCGAGAAGGAAGCCGCCGCATTCAAGCTCGATGCGTTCGACCCGGCCGCGAAGCCGTTTTCGTCCGGCTCGAAGGACGCCGACCGCGAACGGCTGTCGGCCGTGTCGACCGAACTCGACACGCAGCAGGAGCGCCTGCACACGCAGCAGAAGAAGCGCGTGCTGCTTGTGCTGCAGGGGATGGACACCAGCGGCAAGGACGGCACCGTGCGCGCGGTGTTCCGCGACGTCGATCCGCTCGGCCTGCGGATCGTGCCGTTCAAGGCGCCGACGCCGATCGAGGCCGCGCACGACTTCCTGTGGCGCGTGCACGCACAGGTGCCGGCCGCGGGCGAGCTCGCGATCTTCAACCGCAGCCACTATGAAGACGTGCTCGTGCCGCGCGTGCTCGACCTGATCGACGCGAAGGAGTGCGAGCGCCGCTACCGGCAGATCCGCGATTTCGAGACGATGCTGTCCGAGAACGGCACGACGATCATCAAGTGCTTCCTGCACATCTCGAAGGACGAGCAGCGCGAGCGGCTGCAGGCGCGTATCGATGATCCGACCAAGCACTGGAAGTTCGACATCTCCGATCTCGATGCGCGCAAGCACTGGGACGCGTACCAGTCCGCGTACCGCGACGCACTCGCCGCGACGTCGGCCGAGCATGCGCCGTGGTACGTGATCCCGGCGGATTCGAAGACGCACCGCAACGTGATGATCGCCGAGCTGCTGCTGCGCGCGATGACCGACATGAAGCTGGAATTCCCGCCGCCGAAGCCCGAGCTCGAAGGCGTGAAGATCCGTTAAGCTGCCACCCTGTAAAAACATCGAATTGAACGGAACCCGACATGATGCGAGTGATTACCGCCAACCTGAACGGCATCCGCTCCGCCGCGAAGAAGGGCTTCTTCGACTGGCTCGGCGAACAGAACGCCGATTGCGTGTGCGTGCAGGAAATCAAGGTCTCGGCCGACGACCTGCCGGCCGAATTCGTCGAGCCGCACGGCTTCAAGAGCTATTTCCACCACGCCGAGAAGAAGGGCTACAGCGGCGCGGGCGTGTACAGCCGGCGCGAGCCCGATGACGTGATCATCGGCTTCGGCAGCAGCGAATTCGATTCCGAAGGGCGCTACGTCGAGGCGCGCTACGGCAAGCTGTCGGTCGTGTCGGTGTACGTGCCGTCCGGCTCGAGCGGCGAAGAGCGCCAGCAGGCGAAGTACCGCTTCATGGACGAATTCATGCCGCACCTCGCCCAGCTCAAGAAGAAGCGCGAAGTGATCCTGTGCGGCGACGTGAACATCGTCCACAAGGAAATCGACATCAAGAACTGGAAGAGCAACCAGAAGAACTCGGGCTGCCTGCCGGAAGAGCGCGAGTGGCTCACGAAGCTGTTCGACGATGTCGGCTACGTCGACGTGTTCCGCACGCTCGACCCGCGCGCCGAGCAGTATACGTGGTGGAGCAACCGCGGCCAGGCATACGCGAAGAACGTCGGGTGGCGGATCGACTACCAGATCGCGACGCCGGGCGTGGCCGGCACCGCGAAAAGCACATCGATCTTCAAGGACATCAAGTTCAGCGACCATGCGCCGCTGACGATCGACTACGACTACAAGAAGTGATTGGCGGCGCTGCGCCGCGTGCGCAGCCGCCGAATGCAAAACGGGCCGCATGTCCGACATGCGGCCCGTTTCGTTTGACGCGGCGCTTACTGCTTGATCGACGCCATGTCGATCACGAACCGGTACTTCACGTCGCTCTTCAGCATCCGCTCGTAAGCGGCGTTGATCTGCTGCATCGGAATCGTCTCGATATCCGACGTGATCCCGTGCTCCGCGCAGAAGTCGAGCATTTCCTGCGTTTCGGCGATCCCGCCGATCAGCGAGCCCGCGAGGCGGCGGCGCTTGAAGATCAGGTTGAACACTTGCGGCGACGGGTGATCGTGCTCCGGCGCGCCGACGAGCGTCATCGTGCCGTCGCGCTTCAGCAGGTGCAGGAACGGGTTCAGGTCGTGTTGCGCGGCGACCGTGTTCAGGATGAAGTCGAAGCTGTTCAGGTGCGCGTGCATCTGCGCTTCGTCCTTCGAGATCACGACTTCGTGCGCGCCGACGCGCTTGCCGTCCTCGATCTTCGACGGCGACGTCGTGAACAGCACGACGTGCGCGCCCATCGCGCGCGCCAGCTTCACGCCCATGTGGCCGAGGCCGCCGAGGCCGACGATGCCGACCTTCTTGCCGGGGCCGACGTTCCACTGCCGCAGCGGCGAGTAGGTCGTGATCCCCGCGCACAGGAGCGGCGCGGCGCCGGCCGGGTCGAGCGTCTCGGGCACGCGCAGCACGAACGCCTCGTCGACGACGAGCTGCGTCGAATAGCCGCCGAACGTGATGTCGCCCGTCACGCGATCCTGGCCGTTGTAGGTGCCGACGAAGCCGTTTTCGCAGTATTGCTCGAGGCCGTCCGCGCAGCTCGGGCAGGTGCGGCACGAATCGACGAGGCAGCCGACGCCGACCAGCTCGCCGACCTTGAAGCGCGAGACCTGCGCGCCGGTCGCGGTCACGCGGCCGACGATTTCATGGCCCGGCACGACCGGGTAGATCGTGTTGCGCCATTCGTTGCGCGCCTGGTGCAGATCCGAGTGGCAGACGCCGCAGTAGAGGACGTCGATCTGGACGTCGAGGTCGCGCAGCGCGCGACGCTGGAATTCGAACGGGGCGAGCGGCGACTGCGAATCGGTCGCCGCGTAGGCATAGGTTGTGCTCATGCGATGGGCTCCTTGTCCGGAACGGATCCGGCGAATCAGACTGCCGTCGCATCATGTGGCGATGCGGCGAGGCAGGACGTCATCGTACGGAGCGCGGCGCCGCGGCGAAATACACGAAGGTCTGGAAGATTTGCCTATTCCTCTTGAACTGCGCGCGAACTGCCGTTAAAACGCGTGCAAGGTGCTACATTGCGAGCCAGATTCTCTTGCCGGACAGGACCACGCCGATGAGCGTCCAGCCCCTTTTTGCCGATGCGGGCGACCGTGTGCAGCGCCGCATGATCGAGTTGCACACGCGCCTCGCGCCGAACGAAGGCGACACGTTCGCGGCGCTCGACGGCGTGCGCCTCTTTCGCGTGAGCCGTCCCGCGCCACGCATGCCCGTGCTGTACGAACCGAGCATCATCGTCGTGTGCCAGGGGCGCAAGCTCGGTTACCTCGGCGGCCGCTCGTTCGTGTACGACGCGCAGCAGTACCTGGTGCTGTCGGTGCCGCTGCCGTTCGAGTGCGAGACGTTCGCGAGCATGGACGAGCCGTTTCTCGCGATCTCGATCCGCGTCGACCTCGCGGTGATCGCCGAACTGGCGATCCTGCTCGACGAGACGCTCGGCGCGGCCGTCAGCGAACCGCTCGGTGTCTATTCGACGCCGCTCGACGCGCCGCTGGCCGACGCGGTCGTGCGGCTGCTCGAAACGCTCGCGTCGCCGCACGACACGCGCGTGCTGGGGCCCGCGATCATGCGCGAGATCGCGTATCGCGTGCTGACGGGCGAGCAGGGCGACGCGATGCGCGCGGCGCTCGTGCAGCAGCATCGCTTCGGCCGCATCGCGAAGGCGCTGCGGCGCATCCATGCGGAGCTGACGGCCGACCTCGATGTCGAGACGCTCGCGCGCGAAGCCGGGATGAGCCTCGCGGTGTTCCACGCGCAGTTCAAGCACGTGACGGCAACGTCGCCGATGCAGTACGTGAAGGCCGCGCGGCTACACCAGGCGCGGCTGATGATGGTGCAGGACGGTGTCGGCGCCGGCACGGCGGCCGCGCGCGTCGGCTACGCGAGCGCATCGCAGTTCAGCCGCGAGTTCAAGCGGCTGTTCGGCCGCAGCCCCGGTGACGAGGTGCGCTGGATGCGTGAAAGCGGTGTCCGCCCGGTCGCGGCCGACGTGGACGCGTAGCGCCCGGCGTCACCCGGCGGCGCGCCGGACGACTTTGCGCCGCTGCGCGCTGATGCCCGCATAGTCGGGCAGCGAGTCGACACGCTTGCCGATCGCCTTTGCATACAGCGGAATCAGGTCGGGCAGCCGGTTCAGCAGATCCTGGCGTCGCGCGGTGCTGTACGGGTGCGTGTAGATGAAGCCCGTCGCCTTGTTCGCGCGTGTCGCGACCGCGAGCTTGTCCCACAGCGTGATGGCCGCGCGCGGATCGAAGCCCGCGCGTGCGGCGATGTCGCCGCCGATCACGTCGGCTTCGGTCTCGTCGGTCGGCTCGTAGTGAAGCGATTGCAGGCGCTCGCCGAGATTCAGCGCCTGCGGCAGCGGATCGCCGACGCCGAACAGCGGCGGCAGCGCGGCCGCACGCAGCGACGTCTGCGACGTCGCGCTGAAGTTGCTGCGCGCGTGTTCGCGCAGCGCGTGCGCGATGCCGTGCGCGAGCAGCACGCCGAGCTCGTCGTCGTTCAGGCGGACGCGGTCGAGCATGCCGCCATACACGAGCACCTTGCCGCCCGGCAGGCAGGTCAGGCGGATGTCGCGCGAGCGGATCGCGTTGACGTCCCACGTCCAGCTCTTCACGCGATCGTTCCACTTCACCGAATACGGCGCGAGCTTCGCGACGATCGCGCGCAGGCGCTTCACGCGCGGCTGGTTCGCCGGCAGCAACCGGTTGCTGTCGGCGGCCGCCTGCACGATCTGCGTGTATTCGTTCGCGGTGAGCTGCTCGAGCAGCGGCGACGGGATCAGCGTGCGGAACGCGATTGCGTTGCCGTAGCGGACCTGCTGTTGCGGCGTCTGCGCATACGCCTTCGCCGGCACGGCTGCGCCGGTCGGCTGGGCGGCTTCGGCGGCGGACGGCGCGACGGGTGCGGTGGAAGCCGAAGGCGCGGGCGCGGTAGCGGGCGTGGCGGCTGGCGCTGAGCCCGCCGCCGTCGCGGCGGTGTCGGACGCGTGCGCGAACGTCGCGGCGAGTGCCGCGGCGCCGATGCCCAGCGAGGCCGCAACGCGCGCGACGCGGCGCAGGCGGCTACTGCGCACGGCTGGCCTCGCCGTTGCGTGCGGTGCCGTTCCACGGCGCGATCTTGAACAGCAGCAGCATGCCGGGAATCGCGAGCGCGGTACACACGATGAAGTAGTCGAACCAGCCGATCTTCGCGACGATGAAGCCGCTCGCGGCCGACGCGAGCGTGCGCGGCACCGACGCGAGGCTCGTGAACAGCGCGAACTGCGTGGCCGTATAGCGCGGGTCGGTCGTGCTGGCGATGTACGCGACGAACGCGGCCATCGTCAGGCCGGTCGTGAAGGTTTCGAAGCCATAGACCAGCGCGAGCGCGACGGTCATCGGGCTCAGATGCGGCGTGACCTCGAAGCCGAAGATCGACAGGAACGACGCGAGCGCGTGGCTTGCCGTGACCGTGAATTCGTAGAGCATCGCGAGCACCGGCGAGCTGGGGCCGACGTGCGCAAGCCACGCGAAGCCGAGCGTCGACACCATCTGCAGCGCGCCGAAGACCCACAGCCCGCGGCCGATGCCGATCTTCACGAGCCAGATGCCGCCGATGATGCCGCCGGCGACGCTCGCGACGAGCGCGGTGGTTTTCGCGACGATGCCGATCTCGGTGCGCGAGAAGCCGATGTCGAGGAAGAACGACGTTGACAGCGTGGTCGCCATCGTGTCGCCGATCTTGAACAGGAAGATGAACGCGATGACGAGCAGCGCACCGGCCCAGCCGTCGCGCTGAATGAATTCGCGGAACGGCAGCACGATGGCGTCGCGCAGGTTGCGCGGCGGCGCGCCGACCACTTCGGGCTCGCGCACCAGCAGCGTCATCAGGATGCCCGGCAGCATGAACGCGCCGGTGAGCGCGAACACGGCGTCCCACGGCATGTGGTCGGACAGGATCAGCGCCAGCGAGCCGGGAATCAGTGCGGCGAGCTTGTACGCATTCACGTGCACCGCGTTGCCGAGGCCCTGCTCGGTGTCGCGCAGCAGTTCGCGGCGATACGCGTCGATCACGATGTCGGAGCTCGCGCCGAAGAACGCGACGAGCGTCGTGAGCGCGGCCACCGTCCAGATCGAGTCGCGCGGCGACACGAAGCCGAGCGCGGCGATCGCGCCCGCGACCAGCACCTGCGTGAGCAGCATCCAGCCGCGCCGGCGGCCCGGCCGCCAGCCGGGCAGGCGCGGGATGTAGCGGTCCATCAGCGGCGCCCACAGGAACTTCCACGTATACGGGAACTGGATCAGCGCGAACAGGCCGATTTCCTTCAGGTTCACGCCTTCGGAGCGCAGCCATGCCTGCACGAGGTAGACGAGCGTGAACAGCGGCAGGCCCGACGTGAATCCCAGGAACACGCAGATCAGCATGTGCGTGTTCAGATAGGCTCGCCAGCCGGGGTGCTCCTCGTGAGCGGTGAGTGCGGGCGCCTCGTGTGGCGTTTTCGACATGGACTGGAACTGGGTAGCGTTGACTGATTGCGGCGGCAGCGCAGGCGGCGGCGCGGGTAGCACAGGAGCGCGGCCGCACGTGCGTGCGGGCCGTCGGCGTCCGTCAACGGCCCCCCGGCTCAGCTGCGCTTGACGCGATAGACAGCAAGACTACCACGCCAGTTCGCTCCCCATCGAATCGGCTGGCCTTCGTGCAGCACGACGCGGTCGAGGATCGTGACGCCGACTTCGGGCGCGAGCGCCTCGAAATCCTCGATCGTCAGTACCCGCACGTTCGGCGTGTTGTGCCACTGGTACGGCAGCGATTTCGACACGGGCATCCGGCCGTGCAGCACCGACAGCCGGTGCGACCAGTAACCGAAGTTCGGGAACGACACGATGCACTCGCGGCCGACGCGCGCCGTTTCGCGCAGGATCGCGGCCGTCTGGTGGATCGTCTGCAAGGTTTGCGACAGGATCGCGATGTCGAAGCTGTGGTCCTCGAACAGCCGCAGGCCGTCCTCGAGATTCTGCTGGATCACGTTGATGCCGTTCTTCGCGCTCGCGAGCACGCCCGCGTCGTTCAGTTCGATGCCGTAACCGGTGACGTCCAGCTCTTCCATCAGCAGCGCGAGCAGCGAGCCGTCGCCGCAGCCCAGGTCGAGCACGGTCGAGCGCGGCTCGACCCAGCGTGCGATCGTGCGGAAGTCCGCGCGCGCGGACAGGGAATTCAGCGCTTGCTGGTTCATGCGCCCACCTCGTTGGCGATTCGTTCGTAATACGCGCGGATCAGGTTGTGATAGCGCGCGTCGTCGAGCAGGAACGCGTCGTGGCCGTGCGGTGCGTCGATTTCCGCGTAGCTGACCGTGCGCTTGTTGTCGAGCAGCGCCTTCACGATCTCGCGCGAGCGTGCGGGCGCGAAACGCCAGTCGGTCGAGAAGCTCGCGATCAGGTACTTCGCCTGCGTGTGCGCGAGCGCGGCCGTCAGGTTGCCGTCGAACGCCTTCGCCGGGTCGAAGTAGTCGAGCGCGCGCGTGATCAGCAGGTACGTGTTCGCATCGAAGTAGTCGGCGAACTTGTCGCCCTGGTAGCGCAGGTACGACTCGACCTCGAATTCGACGTCGAAGCTGAAGTTGTACGCGTCGAGCGCACCGTCGGCGCGGCGCAGCGCGCGGCCGAATTTCTCGGCCATGTCGTCGTCGGACAGGTACGTGATGTGGCCGATCATCCGCGCGACGCGCAGGCCGCGCTTCGGCTTCACGCCGTGCGCATAGTAGTCGCCGCCGTGGAAGTCGGGATCGGACAGGATCGCCGAGCGCGCGACCTCGTTGAACGCGATGTTTTGCGCGGACAGCTTCGGCGTCGACGCGATGTCGATGCAGTGCGCGACGCGCTCCGGATACATCAGGCTCCACGCGAGCGCCTGCATGCCGCCGAGGCTGCCGCCCATCACCGCGGCGAAGCGCTCGATGCCGAACGCGTCGGCGACGCGCGCCTGCGCGTGCACCCAGTCCTCGACCGTGACGACCGGGTAGCGCGCACCGTACGGCTTGCCGGTCGACGGATCGACGCTCATCGGGCCGGTCGAGCCGAAACACGAGCCGAGATTGTTCACGCCGATCACGAAGAAACGGTTGGTGTCGAGCGGCTTGCCGGGGCCGACCATGTTGTCCCACCAGCCGGTGCTGCGCGGATCGTCCGCGTAGACGCCGGCGACGTGGTGCGATGCGTTGAGCGCGTGGCAGACGAGCACCGCGTTCGAGCGCGCGGCGTTGAGTTCGCCGTACGTCTCGACGACGAGCTGATAGTTGCCGATGACGCTGCCGCTTTGCAAGCGCAGCGGTTCGGCGAAGTGCATGGTCTGTGGAGCGACGATGCCGATCGATTCCATTCGTTCCGCCTTATGCCTTATGACTGGGCGGCTAAATGGTGTCGGCGAGGCGCGGAGTCGGAGGTGCGCGGCTGACGACCTCTTTAGCCGCATTTGTAGTGAACCGCCGGGACAAAGACACGATCAACGCCCCGGCCGGTTCGCGCGCCCGCAATCGAGTCAGCAAATCGGCGCGCTTCCGGCCTGCCGCCACGGGGGCGGCAAGTCGGCAAAGTATAGCGGAAATTGCGGGAGGCGGATTCCGGCGCGTGGCGCGGCATGCCGTCAGCGCCGCATCACTGCAGGATCAGCCGCAGATGCGCATCGGCCTGCTCGCCCGGCGGTTTCTGGAATCCGCCTTTCGCGAAGCGGTGCCACCGGCCGATCACATAGCTGACGAGCAGGCTCGCGCGCGCCGCAGGATCGTAGTCGGCCGGCAGGACGAACGGCGTCGCGCCGTCCTGCGGCGCATTCGCCTCCGTACGCGCGACCCGCAGGCACTGCTTGACGGTCGCCTCGATGCGGTCGAGCAGCTGGTTCACGCGCTCGGTGAGCCGCTCGTCCTCGCCGACCAGCGCCTCGCCGGTCAGCACGCGCGTCATCCCCGGGTTCTTCGCGGCGAAATTGAGCATCGTCAGCGCGATCGTGCGTGCCTGCAGCACGCCGTTCGGCTCTTTCGCGACGATCTGGTTGACGAGTCCGAACAGTGCCTGCTCGATGAACTCGATCAGCCCTTCGTACATTTTCGCCTTGCTGGTGAAGTGCCGGTACAGTGCGGCTTCCGATACCTCGAGCCGGGCCGCGAGCGCGGCCGTCGTGATTTTCTCGGGTTTCGGCGTTTCGAGCATCGCCGCGAGCGTCTGCAGGATCATGACGCGGCGCTCGCCCGGCTTCGGGCGCGGGCGGGAGGGTGTGGCCTGGCTTTCCGTTACGGCTTGGTCTTGCGGGTAAGTCGGCTGCATTTTTGTCGCCCCGATCGTGTGCCCAGTCGAAGCGATTTTAGCGAACGAATGCGCTGGTCGACATAGTGGGGACGCCCGGTAACCGGCAGATGGCCCGGCAAGTGGCCGGTGATCCATACCGTGCCGATGCCGAGACGCTTGTAGCGCTTCAGGTGGCCGCGCGTATCTTCGACGAGGATCGCGTCGGACAGGCGTGCATGCGCGGCGCGCAGCGTCCGGCGCAGCATCGTGTGATCGGGCTTCGCACGCCACGTGCGACGGTCGCGCATGTGCTCGATCGCGATCACGCGCTCGAACAGCCGCTCGATGCGCAGCTCGCGCAGCACCGCGCGCGCATAGTTCTCCGGCGCGTTGGTCAGGATCAGCTTGCGGCCCGGCAGCGCGGCGACGATGCGCGCGAGGCCGCGCTCGGCGCGGATCATGGCGGGCAGGTCGGAAAACGTGTGGACCACGCGCAGGAAGTCGTGCGGGTCGATCGGATGGTGGCGCGTGAGGCCGAGCAGCGCGGCGCCGTAGCGCTCGGTGTAGCCGGTGCGCAGGCGGTCGGCTTCGGCTCGCTTGACCTGCAGCGTGTCGATGATGTATTGCGTCATCGCACGGTTGATCTCGGGAAAGATCGCGTGCGATGCGTGGTGCAGCGTGTTGTCGAGATCGAACAGCCACACGGGCGAGCCGGCGCGCGGCCGGCTGCGCGAAATGCGCCGGCGTCGTAGCGGCGCCGGCAGATCGGGACGGGTGGTTTTGCGGCGTGCGCTCAATGCGAGCGGATCATCGTGCCGAACGGCTGCTCGGTCAGGATTTCCAGCAGCACCGAATGCTCGATCCGGCCGTCGACGATGTGCACCGACTTCACGCCGCTCTTCGCGGCGTCGAGCGCCGACGAGATCTTCGGCAGCATGCCGCCGGAGATCGTGCCGTCCTCGAACAGCGCGTCGATCTCGCGCGCGGACAGATCGGTCAGCAGGTTGCCGTCCTTGTCCATCACGCCGGGGATGTTGGTCATCATCAGCAGCTTCTCGGCGTTCAGCACGGTCGCGAGCTTGCCCGCGACGAGGTCTGCGTTGATGTTGTACGAGAGGCCGTCTTCGCCGAAGCCGATCGGCGAGATCACCGGGATGAACGCGTCGTCCTGCAGCGCCTTCACGACCGCCGGGTTGATCGCCTCGACTTCGCCGACCTGGCCGATGTCGATGTACTGGCCCGGGTTGTCGCGGTCCGGCATCAGCAGCTTGCGTGCGTGGATCAGGCCGCCGTCCTTGCCCGTCAGGCCCACCGCGTGGCCGCCGAAGTGGTTGATCAGCGTGACGATGTCCTGCTGCACTTCGCCGCCCAGCACCCACTCGACGACTTCCATCGTCTCTTCGTCGGTGACGCGCATGCCCTGGATGAAGGTGCCGGCCTTGCCGATCTTCTTCAGCGCCTGGTCGATCTGCGGGCCGCCGCCGTGGACGATCACCGGGTTGATGCCGACCAGTTTCAGCAGGATCACGTCGCGCGCGAAGCCCTGCTTGAGCCGTTCTTCCGTCATCGCGTTGCCGCCGTATTTGATGACCACGGTCTTGCCGTGGTAACGGCGGATGTACGGCAGCGCCTCGGCGAGGATTTCTGCTTTCAGCGTGGGGGCGATCTGCGAGAGGTCGATGGGCTCGGACATGGCGGCGGCTCTGGCTGGGAACGGTTGAAACACGGCGAATTGTACAGGAGTGGCGCAGCGCAGCATCGGGTTTTTGGGCGGGCCGGAACACCGGCGGCGCGAGGTGGCGCAGCGCGCGGCGGCCCGCCGGCTATGGCGCGGCGCGATTCCGGCGGCGGTGCGCGCTCGGTAGCGGCGGGGGGATGCGCTCGGGTTGGCGGCGGACGTCGGACGAGCGGCCGGCGTGCAAAATCCGCTCGCCGCGCTATGCTTGTCGCGTGGGGCGACTTCCCGCCCGTTTCCGCGATTGCGCCATGACCGATACCGCCGCCGACGCCCGTTCCGCTCCGCGCCGCGCGCGTTGCCCGCACTGCGGGCGCGGCTTCGACTGCGGCGCGCATACGCAGCCGTTCGACTGCTGGTGCGCGTCGATGCCGGTGCTGCCCGGCGGCGCCCAGCCGGCGGCCGGCGCGCGCTGCCGCTGCCCCGAGTGCCTCGCCGACGAGATCGCGCAGCGGATGGCCCGCGCGACGGGCTGACGGAACCGGCCCTGCGCGCCGATCCGGCCCCGCTGGAGGCGCCGCCCGCTAAACGGGTAAACTGCTCGGATGCAACGAATCACCACCACCGGGCGCGTCAACCTCAGTCACCTGTTCTGGCTTCGCAATCTTGCGATCATCGGCCAGCTCGTGACGATCGGTGTCGTGCAGACCTATTTCGGCGTGCATCTGCCGTTGCCAGCAATGCTGATGGTCATCGCGCTCGAAATCGTTTTCAACGCGCTGACCTGGGTGCGCGTGCTGCGCGCCCGGCCCGAGACCAATTTCGAGCTGCTCGGCCAGCTGTGGGTCGACCTCGGCGCGCTGTCCGCGCTGCTGTTCCTGTCGGGCGGCACGACCAACCCGTTCGTGTCGCTGTACCTGCCGTCGCTCGCGATCGCGGCGGCCGTGCTGCCGTGGCACCTGATGATCTGGCTCGCGGCGTTCGCGGTCGCGTGTTATGCGGCGCTCGGCTTCGATTCGGTGCCGCTCAACATGGACAATCCGGCGAACCTGTTCGACTACTACCGCACCGGCATGTGGGCGAACTTCATGGTGAGCGTCGGGCTGATCGCGTGGTTCGTCGCGCGCATGTCGAATGCGCTGCGCCAGCGCGATTCGGCGCTCGGCGAAGCGCAGCAGCATCTGCTGCGCGACGAGCGGGCCGTTGCGCTCGGCGTGCAGGCCGCCACCGTCGCGCACGAGATGGGCACGCCGCTGTCGACGATCGCGATGCTCGCCGAAGAGCTGCGCGACGCGGCACGCGCCGATCCGGGGCTGGCGCGCTACGAGGCCGACCTGAAGGTGCTCGAGGAACAGATGTCGCTCTGTACGTCGGCGCTCGCGCGCCTGCGCAGCCGTGCGAGCGCGCCGGCGAGCCGCCAGCCGGTGGACGACTGGCTCGACACGTTCGTCGAGCACTGGCGCCTGCGGCATCCGCATGTGCAGTTCGAGCTGCTCGGCGCGCGTCCGGCGGGCGTCGCGCTCGACGATACGGTCGCGGCCGGCCAGATCCTGACGATCCTGCTCGACAACGCCGCGCGTGCGAGCCCGCAGCGCGTGACGCTGGCCGCGAAGGTCGCGCACGGCGGCGCGGCCGACGAGATCGAATTCGAGGTATGCGACGACGGGCCCGGTATTCCGGCCTCGCTGCGCGAATCGCTCGGCGCGATGCCGGTCGACAGCACGCAGGGCGGGCACGGGGTTGGCCTGTATCTCGCGTTCAGTGCGGCCGCGCGGCTCGGCGGCGAGATCGAATTGTCCGATGTCACGCCGCGTGCGGCGGGCGGCAACGGGCGGGCCGGCGGTGCGGCAAATGGCCACGCCGCTGCCGTATCGGGCCCACGCGCGGGCCCACGCACGAGCGAACGTGCAGCCGAACGGACGGCCGGCACGCCGGACAGCCGCCCGGCCGCTGCCACTGCCGCGCGCGGCACGCGGGCCGTGCTGCGCCTGCCGGTCGTGCGCGTCGCGGCGCCGGCCGCCTCAACCAACACGTAGACGGAGAAACCACATGAGCGAGAACAATTTCCTGGTGATCGACGACAACGAGGTGTTCGCGGGCACGCTCGCGCGCGGCCTCGAGCGCCGCGGCTACGCGGTCCAGCAGGCGCATGACAAGGAGGCCGCGCTCCGGCTGGCCGCGGGCGGCAAGTTCCAGTTCATCACCGTCGACCTGCATCTCGGCGAGGATTCGGGCCTGAGCCTGATCGCGCCGCTGTGCGACCTGCAGCCCGACGCGCGGATCCTGGTGCTGACCGGCTACGCGAGCATCGCGACGGCCGTGCAGGCCGTGAAGGAAGGCGCCGACAACTACCTCGCGAAGCCGGCGAACGTCGAGTCGATCCTGGCCGCGCTGCAGACCAACGCGACCGAAGTGCAGGCCGACGAGGCGCTCGAGAACCCGGTCGTGCTGTCGGTCGACCGGCTCGAATGGGAGCACATCCAGCGCGTGCTCGCAGAGAACAACAACAACATCTCGGCGACCGCGCGCGCGCTGAACATGCACCGCCGCACGCTGCAGCGCAAGCTCGCGAAGAAGCCGGTGCGGCAGTAAGCGGCGCACCAGCGAAAACGGGCGACCCCCGATGAAGGGGCCGCCCGTTTCGCATCCGGCGCCGCGCGCGTTACAGCACGTAGCGCGACAGGTCTTCGTCCTGCGACACTTCGCCGAGTGCGCGCTCGACATACTTCGCGTCGATCGTCACGCGCTCGCCGGCATGGTTGCCGGCCGAGAACGACACTTCCTCGAGCAACTTCTCGATCACCGTGTACAGCCGGCGCGCGCCGATGTTCTCGGTCTTCTCGTTGACCGAGAACGCGATCTCCGCGAGGCGGCGGATGCCGTCTTCGGCGAATTCGAGCTGCACGTCTTCGGTCGCGAGCAGCGCCTGGTATTGCTTGACGAGGCTCGCGTCGGTCGCGTCGAGGATCGCTTCGAAGTCTTCCACCGACAGCGAGTCGAGCTCGACGCGGATCGGGAAGCGGCCCTGCAGTTCGGGGATCAGGTCGCTCGGCTTCGCGAGGTGGAACGCGCCGCTCGCGATGAACAGGATGTGATCGGTCTTCACCATCCCGTACTTCGTGTTGATCGTCGTGCCTTCGACGAGCGGCAGCAGGTCGCGCTGCACGCCCTGACGCGACACTTCGCCGCCGCTGCCTTCGTTGTTGCGCGACGTGATCTTGTCGATCTCGTCGAGGAACACGATGCCGTTCTGCTCGACGTTCTGCACGGCCTTCGTCTTCACTTCCTCGTCGTTCAGCATCTTCGCCGCTTCCTCGTCGGTCAGCAGCTTCAGCGCTTCCTTGATCTTCACCTTGCGACGCTGCTTCTTGCCGCTGCCGAGGTTCGAGAACATCGAGCGGATCTGCTCGGTCATCTCTTCCATGCCCGGCGGCGCCATGATGTCCATGCCGGCCGACGGCTGCTCGAGGTCGAGCTCGACTTCCTTGTCGTCGAGCTGGCCTTCGCGCAGGCGCTTGCGGAACGTCTGGCGCGTCGCGTTGTTGTCGTCGTTCGCGTGTTCGGCGTTGCCGCCGAAGCCCACCGCGCGCGGCTGCGGCAGCAGGATGTCGAGGATGCGGTCTTCCGCTTGGTCGGTCGCCTTGCTGCGCACCTTGCGCATCTCGGTTTCGCGCGTCTGCTTGACCGAGATCTCGATCAGGTCGCGCACGATGCTGTCGACGTCGCGGCCGACGTAGCCGACTTCGGTGAACTTGGTCGCTTCGATCTTGATGAACGGCGCATCGGCGAGCTTCGCGAGGCGGCGTGCGATTTCGGTCTTGCCGACGCCCGTCGGCCCGATCATCAGGATGTTCTTCGGCGTGATTTCCGTGCGCAGCGGGTCGGCGACCTGCTGGCGGCGCCAGCGGTTGCGCAGCGCGACCGCGACGGCCTTCTTCGCCTTGTTCTGGCCGATGATGTGCTTGTCGAGTTCCGAGACGATCTCGGCAGGGGTCATGGTGCTCATGGTGCGGTCCTTACTCGATCGTTTCGATGATGCGATTGTGGTTCGTGTAGATGCACATGTCGCCGGCGATCCCGAGCGACTTCTCGACGATCTCGCGCGGCGACAGGTCGGTGTTCTCGACGAGCGCGCGGGCCGCGGCCTGCGCGTAGGCGCCGCCCGAGCCGATCGCGCAGATGCCGCCTTCGGGGTCGAGCACGTCGCCGTTGCCGGTGATCACGAGCGTGGTGGTGGCATCGGCCGTGATCAGCATCGCCTCGAGGCGGCGCAGCATCCGGTCGGTGCGCCAGTCCTTCGCGAGCTCGACGGCCGCACGGGTCAGGTTGCCCTGGTGCTTCTCGAGCTTCGCCTCGAAGCGGTCGAGCAGCGAGAACGCATCGGCGGTGCCGCCCGCGAATCCGACCAGAACCTGGTTGTTGTAGATCCGTCGCACTTTCCGCGCGCCACCCTTCATGACGATGTTGCCGAGGGTTACCTGGCCGTCGCCGCCGAGCGCGACCTTGTCGCCGCGCCGGACCGAAACGATGGTCGTGCCGTGAAATTGCTCCATCTGCGTTCCTTGAGAAAAACGGGGAAGAGTCGGGCGGCGCGAGGCGCCGCCGCGTGAATCCGCAGTGCGCCGGGGAGCGGCCCGGCGCGCGTCCGTTTCATTTTAGGGCGGGCGCCGGGATATCAAGAGGCGGGGAGGCAAATCGGCAAGCCGGGAACCGGTGCCGGAAAAACAAAAAGCGCGCGGCAGGCCGCGCGCTTTCGGGAAGCAGCGTGTCTGAGCGGAACGCCGCTCGATCAGTCGCCGAACAGCTTCTGGCGCAACTCGCGGCGCTCCTGCGCCTCGAGCGACAGCGTGGCGGTCGGACGGGCGAGCAGCCGCGGAATGCCGATCGGCTCGCCGGTTTCCTCGCACCAGCCGTAATCGCCGGAATCGATGCGGGCGAGCGACTGCTGAACCTTCTTGAGGAGCTTGCGTTCGCGATCGCGCGTACGCAGCTCGAGCGCGTGCTCTTCCTCGATCGTCGCGCGATCGGCGGGATCGGGCACGATCACCGTCTCGCGCAGGTTCTCGGTCGTCTGGCCTGCATTCTTGAGGATGTCCGCCTGCAACTGTTCGAGCCGATTTTTGAAGAAGGCGAGCTGATCCTCATTCATGTAATCCTTGTCGCTCATCTTCAGGATTTCGGCTTCGGTCAAGAGTTTCTTCGTCATCTGCTTGCTTCTTCAATGTGCGGCAAATCGAGAGATATTGCCTGCACTTTGGGATTACCCGCAACCGCGCTTGCAATCATTTGCGATTTGCCGCCGCGGGGCCGAAAGCCTCTGGAAAACCGGTTCTCAAATACCAGGATAGGCCTGGCGCGGAGTTGCGCGCGCTGCGAACCGGTGTGCTGCGCGGCACATCGCATCGGCCGCGGCCGGGAGGCGGATTGGCGATCCGGCGCGGTTGCGATGCCCGGAAAACTGGTTCAGCAAGAACCGGGCCTGTTTGTTGCCGTACTCCAGCGGGCACGTATTGTAACTGAATCGCAAGCGGGCGCCGTATCGGGTCGATCCCCGTCGGCTGCGCCAATATCTAGAAAATATAACGCGCAAATCGCGAAAAAGCGATGACGGCGAAACCCTGCCCGAAAAGGGCGCCGCGCGGACGCCTCGGCCGCCGGGAAAGGCGGCCGGGCGACGCCGCGCGCGGCGGGCCCGGCGCGCGTCAGGCGAGGCAGGCGTCGAGGCCGTCGGTGATCAGGTCCTGCGGCAGATCGACGCCGATGAACACCATCTTGTTGGTCTTCTTCTCGACCGGCAGCCACTTCGCGGCGAGGTCGCTGCCCATCATCTGGTGCACGCCCTGGAACACGACCTTGCGGTCGACGCCCTTCATGTACAGCACGCCCTTGTAGCGCAGCATCCGCTCGCCGTAGATCTGCAGGATGCCGCCGAGGAAGTCTTCCAGCTTGTTCGGGTCGAACGGGCGGTCGTTGCGGTACACGAACGACTTGATCTTGTCGTCGTGGTGCGCGTGGTGGTGATGGTGGTGGCCGTGGTCGTGATCGTGCGCGCATTGACCGTGATCGTGGTCGCAACTGGCGTGATCGTGATCATGGTCGTGATCGTGGTGGTGATGCGCGTGATCGTCTTCGGCGAGGAAGTCCGGGTCGATCTCGAGCTTCGCGTTCAGGTTGAAGCCGCGCAGGTCGAAGATTTCCTTGATGTCGGCTTCACCGAAGTTCACGACCTTGATCGCGGCCTTCGGGTTCATGTGCATCAGGCGGTGCTTCAGGCCGGCGACGGTCTGGTCGTCGACCAGATCCGACTTCGTGATGAACAGGCGGTCGGCGAAACCGACCTGGCGCTGCACGACTTCGTGTTCGTCGAGTTGCGCGTTCGCGTGCTTCGCGTCGACGAGCGTGATGACCGCGTCGAGCAGGAAGTCGTCGGCGATTTCGCTGTCGATGAAGAAGGTTTGCGCAACGGGGCCCGGGTTCGCGAGGCCGGTCGTCTCGATCACGATGCGGTCGAAGTCGAGCTTGCCTTCGCGCTTCTTCGCGGCGAGATCGCCGAGCGCGCGGGCCAGATCGCCGCGGATCGTGCAGCAGATGCAGCCGTTGCTCATCTGGATGATCTGCTCGTTCGAATCCTGCACGAGAATTTCGTTGTCGATGTTCTCTTCGCCGAATTCGTTCTCGATCACGGCGATCTTCATGCCGTGCTGTTCGTTCAGGATGCGCTTGAGCAGCGTCGTCTTGCCGCTGCCGAGGAAGCCGGTAAGGATGGTGACGGGAGTGGCCATGTCGGTCGCCTGTGGTTCGTGAATCGGGGTCAAAACCAGGGTGTGCGTCGCGCCCTCGCACTGCGAGCCGGGGCGCACAACCATTTATTGAAACATACCTGTCAAGCCCCCGCCCGTCGTCCGAACGACAGGCGAAAGCGCGAATCCGCCGGGCGCAAGTTCGCGGCTGGCGGACGGTTACGCGCGTAGATCGGGGCGATCAGACGATTTGCAACAGCAGGCCCTTCAGATATTCGCCTTCCGGGAACGCGGCGAGCAGCGGGTGGTCGACGCCCGCGCCGAGCCGCTTCAGGATGCGCGCGTCGACCTTCGCGTCGGCGGCCGCGCCCGCGACGATCTTCTGGAACAGGTCCATGTCGATCGCCCCCGAGCACGAGTACGTGAACAGCAGGCCGCCCGGACGCAGCAGCTTGAAACCGCTCAGGTTGATGTCCTTGTACGCGCGCGCCGCGCGATCGACGCTGTCGCGGGTCGGCGCGAACTTCGGCGGATCGAGCACGATCAGGTCGAAACGCTCGCCTTCGTCGACGAGGCGGCGCAGCGTCTTGAACGCATCGGCGTCGAGCCAGGTCGCGCGTTCGGCGTCGAAGCCGTTGGCCACGACGTTCTGCTGCGCGAGCGCGAGCGCATCGCCCGACGAGTCGATCGACACGACGCGTTTCGCGCCGCCCTTGAGCGCCGCGAGCGAGAAGCCGCCGGTGTAGCAGAAGCAGTTCAGCACGTCGCGGTCGGCCGCGTACTGCGCAACCAGCGCGCGGTTGTCGCGCTGGTCGACGTAGAAGCCCGTCTTGTGGCCGTTCGGCACGTCGACGTGATAACGCACGCCGTTTTCGTTCGAGATCAGCGTCGCGGGCGGCGCATCTCCGGCCAGCACGCCGGTCGTCTGTTCGAGCCCTTCCTTGTCGCGGATCGACACGTCCGAGCGCTCGTACACGTTCGGGCAGCCGGTCGCGCCGGTGAGCGCCGCGACGATCGCGTCCTTCCACGCGTCGACGCCCGCGGCCATGAACTGGCAGACGAGCTGGCCGCGCGGCGCGGCGCCGGCTTCGGCGGTGTCCGCGACGTAGTAGTCGACGATCAGGCCCGGCAGCCCGTCGGCTTCGCCGAACACGAGCCGCACCGCGCCCGTACCGGACACCATCGTCGTGCGGTGCGCGACCGCGCGCTGCACGCGGCGCTTGAAGAAGGCGTGGTCGATCGGCTCGTTCTCGTCGAAGCTCCACACGCGCACGCGGATCTGCGATTCCGGGCTGTACGCACCGCGCGCGAGGAAGCGGCCGTCGTGCGCGCGCACGAGCACGGTCGCGCCGGGCGCGGGCTTGCCGTCGACGCGGTCGATCGCATTCGCGTAGACCCACGGATGGCGGCGCAGCAGCGATTTTTCCTTGGACGGCCTGAGGGTGACGGTTTGCATGATGAGATCGAAATGGGCCGCGCCGGAAGCCGACCGTGATCGGTCGCCGGGCGCGGCGGGTAACTCGGGAGGCGCGTCAGTCGCGCTTCTTCGCGCGCGGATGCGCGCTGTCGTAAATCTTCGCGAGGTGCTGGAAGTCGAGCGACGTATAGACCTGGGTCGCGGACACGCTCGCGTGGCCGAGCAGTTCCTGCACCGCGCGCAGGTCGCCGCTCGACTGCAGCACATGCGTCGCGAACGAGTGGCGCAGCACGTGCGGATGGACGTTGGCGGGGATGCCCGCGGTGAGCGCCGCGCGCTTCACGCGCTCGCGCACGACGCCCGGCGACATCCGGTTGCCGCGCACGGACACGAACAGCGGATGCGGGTCGTGCTTCACGAATTCGCCGCGCACCGCGAGCCATGCGTTCAGCGCGTCGATCGCCTTGCGGCCGACCGGCACCTTGCGCTCCTTGTTGCCCTTGCCGCGCACCGTGACTTCGGCTTCGGCGAGATCGAGCCAGCCGGTCGAACGGTAGCCGTCGGCCTGCGTGTACATCACGTCGAGCCCGATCAGCTCGGCGAGGCGCAGCCCCGACGAATAGAACAGCTCGAGGATCGCGTGATCGCGGATGCCTTCGGTCGTGCCGGCAAGCGGTGCGTCCATCAGCGCGGACGCGTCGTCGACCGACAGTGCCTTCGGCAGGGTTTTCGGGCGCTTCGGCGCGCGCACGGCGGCCACCGGGTTGGCGGGCATCTCGATGCGCTGCGCGAGCCAGCGGTAGAACGCGCGCCACGCGGACAGCCGGTGCGAGATCGACCGCGCGGACAGCCCGCCCGCATGCGCGCGCGCGACCGCGCCGCGCATGTCGGCGGCCGTCAGTGCGTCGAGCGGCCGGCCGGCCGCGATCTTCTTCAGCTCGTCGAGTTCGTGTGTGTACGCGCGCAGCGTATGTTCCGACAGCTGCCTGACGTGTTTCAGGTTCGACAGGTAGGCGGCGATCGGGTCGTCGGTCATCGCGTGCGGCGGATCAGTGCGGCAGCAGGCGCGTGAGCGCGGCGCTCGCGAGCGTTGCGATCTGCGCGAGGAAGTCGGTGGCCATCCCGTCGTGGAAGCGGCGCGGATCGGGCGAGCCGAGCACGAGCAGGCCGAATGCGGGCGCATCGGTGCCGGCGAGCGGCGTGCGCAGCGCGAGCAGCGCGACCGACGTGGCCGAACCGTCGCCGGCCGGTGCGGCTTCGGCGCCTTCCGCCGCATTCGCGGCCGGTGCGGCGACCGCGGGCGCGAGCCATTGCGCGGCTTCGAAGCCCGTGTTCGCGCCGCAGTACGGCGTCGACAGCCCGTTCGTGAAGAGGCGCACTTCCTCGCCGACCTGGCGGGCGAAGTCGGCTTGCGCGTAGGTGTCGGCGACGTCCCACACGCGCAGCGCCGTCTGCGGCACGTCGAACACGTCGGCGATGCCGTCGGCGATCGTGCGCGGCAGCGCGTACGGATCGCGCTCCGCGATCACGCGCGCGGTCCAGCGGCTGAACTTCGCGGACAGGCTGTCGTTCTCGTGGCCGTAGCGCACGAGTTCGGCGAGCCGGCGTTCGAGATGCTTGTTCTTGTCGCGCAGCATCTCCATCTGCCGCTCCTGCAGCGAGATCGCGGCCTTGCCGTGCGGGTTCGCGAGACGGATCGTCGCGAGCAGTTCGGCGTGCTGCGCGAAGAATTCGGGATTGGCGAGCAGGTAGTCGGCGACTTCGCGATCGTTCATGTGGCTGGAGCGTTCAGTTATCAAGGACGTTGCAGGGTCAGGCGTTCAGGTCGATCTCGCCTTCGAACACGGTCGCGGCGGGGCCGGCCATCATCAGCGCGGCGGTTTCGTCGCGTGTGCCGTCCCAGCCGATCGTCAGTGTGCCGCCGTGCGTGTGCACGGTCACGGGCGAATCGAGCAGGCCGCGCCGGATGCCGGCCGCGACCGCCGCGCACGCGCCGGTGCCGCACGCGAGCGTCTCGCCCGCGCCGCGTTCGTACACGCGCAGCTTCACTTCGTTGCGCGACACGATCTGCATGAAGCCGGCGTTCACGCGCTGCGGGAAACGCGCATGGAGTTCGATCAGCGGGCCTTCTTCCAGCACCGGATACGCCTCGACATCGTCGACGACCTGCACCGCGTGCGGATTGCCCATCGACACCGTCGAGATCCAGCGCGTGGCGCCGCCGACGTCGAGCGGCCACAGCGTGTCGCGGCCTTCGTGGCGGCCGTCGAGGCCCGCCGCGTCGAACGGCACCTGCGCCGGCGCGAACACGGGCGCGCCCATGTCGACGACGACTTCGCCGTTGTCCTGCAGCGTCAGCGTGATCAGACCCTTCATGACCTGCACGCGCACGCTGCGCTTGTCGGTCAGGCCGCGGTCGCTGACGAACTTCACGAAGCAGCGCGCGCCGTTGCCGCAGTGTTCGACTTCGCCGCCGTCGCAATTGAAGATCCGGTACTTGAAATCCGCACCGTCGACGGTCGGTTTCTCGACGAGCAGCAACTGGTCGGCGCCGATGCCGAAGTGGCGGTTGGCGAGTGCGCGTACCTGCGCTTCGGTGAGCGGCGGCAACGCGCGCGAATAGCCGTCGAGCACGACGAAGTCGTTGCCCGCGCCGTGCATCTTGGTGAACGAGAGTTTCACTGGGTCCGGAATTCCATGGCGAACAAGGCGGTCGGCACGGTGCGAACGGCCGGCGGCCACGCCGGGCGGCTTCGTTCGTCGTGCAGATCTCAACCGCAAATGATACATGCAGCCGACAGGGGCGTCCCGCGCGGGCGTTCCGGGCTTTTTCGTACTCGTTCAATTGATGATGCCAGCCGCAGATGCGTATTGTTTCGCTATACGCCCTGTAATCCTCCAGCGAGGTGATTCAAGCCATGACCCGCATCTTCAATCCGCCCCATCCGGGCGAAACGCTGCGCGACGACGTGCTGCCGGCGCTTGGCCTGACCGTCACCGAGGCCGCGTCGCAGCTGGGGGTGACGCGTGCCGCCCTGTCGCGGATCCTGCATGGCCATGCAGGCATCTCGCCGGAAATGGCGCTGCGCCTCGAGGCGTGGCTCGGCGAGGAAAATGGGGGGCGGGCCGATCTGTGGCTCGCGCAACAGTCGGCCCACGATCTGTGGCGGGCGCGCGCGAAGGGCGCGCCGAAGGTGGCACGAGCGCAGGCACGCGTATGACGGCACGCCTGCGAACGTCTTCCGGCAGGGTCAGTACAGGCTCGGCTCGCCGGGCGGGCGCGTCTTGAAGCGCTTGTGGACCCAGTAGTACTGCTCGGGCATCAGCGGGATCTGTTCCTCGAGGAATTCGTTCATCCGGCGCGCGTCGAGATCGTCGTCGCCGGTCGGGTAGTTGGCCCACGGCTTGAAGACCTTCAGCCGGTAGCCCTTGTAGTTGGGCAGCACTTCGCCGATAAAGGGCAGAACCTGCGCATGGCCGGTCTTGGCGAATCGGCCGACCGCCGTCAGCGTGCAGGCGGGTATGCCGAAGAAGGGCACGAACGTCGAGTTGCGCAGCCCGTAGTCCATGTCGGCGCCGAGCATCACCGGCTTGCGGTCGCGCAGCCAGCGCAGCACGGTGCGCGCGCTGTCGGCCCGGCTTGCGAGTTCCGCACCGAAGCGGCTGCGGCCGGCTTTGGCCGCGGCCTCGATTTCCGGGCTCTTCATCGGCGTATAGAGCGAGCCGCACGGGCGATCGAGAGCGAGATTGATCGCCATCGAGCCGGCCTCGATGCCGACGAAATGGAACCCGAGCAAGAGGGTCGGCGGCATGTCCGGATCGGTGAGGTCGACCTCGCTCTCGACCGTAAACAGCTTGCGGTAGGCCTGTTCCGACGCGAACCACTGGTAGCTGCGCTCGACGTAGCTGCGGATCGCATGGCGGAAATGCTGCCCCGCCACTTCCTCGCGCCGCGCGTCGCTCCAGTCAGGGAAGCAGAGTTTCAGATTGGTGTGTACGATGCGTTTTCGCCGGCTGGGGATCTGGTACAGCAGCCAGCCGAGACCATCGCCGAACCGTGCGGTCAGGCCGTACGGCAACAGGGCGAGCAGTTTCAGCAAGCCGATGGCGAGGTGCGTGCCTAGACGACCTAGCATGCGAAACCTCCATGGAACCGGCTGGCCGGCATGTCGAGAACAGGGTGGTAAGACAGCGGAAGATGCAGCACGGGCGGCGCTCTGTGACAATTCAGGAAAGCCGCTATAATACGGGCTTCGCCGAGTTAACTGACAACTTGCGGGGCGAAGCCGGCTGGTGCGACACGCGCTGCCCGGTCCTGGTAATCCGCTAAAGCGTCGCCGCTTCAGGCCCAACGAAGCTGGCTACGTGAAACCACCCGTAACCACACAGGAGCCTGAAAAAGTGGCAAACGATTATCTCTTCACGTCCGAATCCGTCTCCGAAGGCCATCCGGACAAAGTCGCGGACCAAATCTCGGACGCGATTCTCGACGCCATCCTCGAGCAGGACAAATATTCCCGCGTTGCGGCCGAAACGCTGTGCAACACGGGTCTCGTCGTCCTGGCCGGTGAAATCACCACGACGGCCAACATCGATTACATCCAGATCGCGCGCGACACCATCAAGCGCATCGGCTACGACAACACCGACTACGGCATCGACTACAAGGGTTGCGCGGTGCTCGTCGCGTACGACAAGCAGTCGCCGGACATCGCGCAGGGCGTCGATCGTGCACACGACGACAACCTCGACCAAGGCGCGGGCGACCAGGGCCTGATGTTCGGCTATGCGTGCGACGAAACGCCGGAACTGATGCCGCTGCCGATCTACCTGTCGCACCGCCTCGTCGAGCGCCAGGCCAGCCTGCGCCGCGACGGCCGCCTGCAATGGCTGCGCCCGGACGCGAAGTCGCAGGTGACGGTCCGCTACGTCGATGGCAAGCCCGATTCGATCGACACCGTCGTGCTGTCCACGCAGCACGCACCGGACATCGAACTGCCGGCGCTGCGCGAAGCCGTGATCGAGGAAATCATCAAGCCGACGCTGCCGGCCGACCTGATCAAGGGCGACATCAAGTTCCTCGTGAACCCGACCGGCCGGTTCGTGATCGGCGGCCCGCAGGGCGATTGCGGCCTGACCGGCCGCAAGATCATCGTCGACACGTACGGCGGTGCCGCACCGCACGGCGGCGGCGCGTTCTCGGGCAAGGATCCGTCGAAGGTCGACCGTTCAGCTGCGTATGCAGGCCGCTACGTCGCGAAGAACATCGTCGCCGCCGGCCTCGCGTCGCGCGCGCTGATCCAGGTGTCGTACGCAATCGGCGTCGCCGAGCCGACCTCGGTGATGGTCAACACGTTCGGCACGGGCCGCGTGTCGGATGCAGTGATCACGAAGCTTGTGCGCGAGCATTTCGACCTGCGTCCGAAGGGCATCATCAAGATGCTCGACCTGCTGCGTCCGATCTACGAAAAGACCGCTGCCTACGGCCACTTCGGCCGCGAAGAGCCGGAATTCTCGTGGGAAGCGACCGACAAGGCGCTCGCACTGGCCGAAGCGGCTGGCGTCGAGCCGACGGCACGCGTCGCGTAAGCGTCGTTCGCCCGCAAAGAAAAACCCCGGCTTGCCGGGGTTTTTTTATGGGTTCCGGTCGCCGGCGCAACGGCGGCGATCGTCGCGGGTCGTGCCCGCCGGCGCGTTCAGCGTGCGCCGAACCCGAACCAGCCGTTGCTGGCCGCGAGGCGGCGCGGACGGTTGACGCGGCGCTGGGGCCCAAGCGCACGGCGCAGCGCGAGCGCGCGCAGCGACGACGGCTTCTGCAGCAGCGAGCGCAGGCCGGTACGGCGTGCGAACGCCTGCGCGCTCATCATCGAGAAAAATGCGTGGAACCACGCACGGATACCGTCCAGCCGGCTGTGTGCGGGCGCACGCTCGGCCAGTGCCTGCGTGCGGGCGCGGTGATGGCGCAGCGAGCGGGCAGGAGCGGGCGGCACGACGCGCTTCGCAGCGCGGCTGAGACGGGAAGTCAGACGGAATGGCATGTGAACGATGCTTCGCTTGTATGGATGGCGCCCTTGGGAGCGCACTGGTATGAACGGCCTCGGATGGCGCAACGGATCTTACCGAAACTCGCTGCGCGCCGCGCCCGCCAGAATTGACAGGCCGCGACAGGCTACAGGGGATTCATGACGGGCAAAAGTCGCGATAAACCCTTGTGCCACAAGGCGTGTGCCGCATACCGCCTGTCGGTGAGGCAGGTGTCGCGACGAACAGTTCCCTTGCGCCGGATCAAATCAGCGATTGGCATGCCCCTGCGCACGACAATGGTGCTGTTCGCGGCATCCGGCGCCGATTTACAATCGTCACATTCACACAATAAACGTCTGGCATCCCATGTCGTCTCCATTGCAGTCGGAATCGATCCGCGCGCAAGTCGCGGAATTGCGCGAGCGCGGCTTCGTCGTCGCGCGTGGCCTCGTCAGCGAGCAGCAGTGCGCGACGCTCAGGCAGATCGCGGAGCGCCAGTTGCGTGAGGCCGCCGAGCCGATCGAATTCGAGGCCGACCTGCGCTACCCGGGCGCGCCCGAGTCGAAGCATGCGCCGGGCGGGCACACGGTGCGGCGGCTGCTCGATGCGTACTCGCGCGATCCGGCGTTCGCCGAGCGCGCGATCGCGCCCGAAATCGGCGCGTGGATGCGCGAGTATTTCGGCGAAGAGCCCGTGCTGTCGCGCGCGCATCACAACTGCATGATGACGAAGCATCCCGCGTACGGCAGCCTGACGGGCTGGCATCGCGATTTCCGCTACTGGTCGTTCGCACGCCCGGACATGGTGTCGGTGTGGCTCGCGCTGGGGCCGGAAACCAACGAGAACGGCGCGCTTTGGCTCGTGCCGGGTTCGCATACGGCCGAATTCGGGCCGGAAGCGTTCGACGATGCGAAGTTCTTCCGCGGCGACCTGCCGGAGAACCGCAAGATGATCGACGCGGCCACGTGCCCGTCGCTGCAGACGGGCGACGTCGTGTTCTTCCACAGCAACACGCTGCATTCGGCCGGGCAGAACCGCTCCGACCAGGTGAAGTTCTCGCTCGTGTACACGTATCACGGCGCGAGCAACCGGCCGGTGCCCGGCACGCGCTCGGCGTCGAAGCAGGAAGTGCAGTTCTAGGCGTGAATCGGGCAGCGCGGTGACGCCGCGATGCCAAGGCGATGCGGCGCATCGCCGGCGAACGAAGCAACGGGCGGCCTGGCCGCCCGTTTCGTTTGGCGCGGCCCGATCGGTCGACGCGGGCCGTGCGTACGTCGTGCGGCTAGGCGATCAGCGCTTGCCGCCCGGCATCGCGAGGCCGATCAGGCCGACGAACGATGCGACGGCGCCGCCGACGATCAGCAGGATCGTCTTCGTCGCGGGTGAACCGGTAAAGAAGCGCGACACGTTGTCGTTGATCGAATGGAACGACTGGCCGCCGAAGTACAGCAGCGCGACGCCGCCGACGAGCAGTGCAACCGAGATGACCCGGGACATACCAACCTCGCTGAAACGGTGATTCGAGACGCCGCAGTGTAGGCGACGACCGCGGTCGCGTCCATCGCCTTGCCCGCCGTGCGCGCGCGGGCCGCTTTCGTTACCATAGTCGTCGTATGACTCCTTCGCCGTCGCCGCGCCGTGCGCGCGGCAAGCGCGTCCCTTCCCCGATGTCCTGACGGAACAGACTCATGGCCTACGAAGCAGCTTCCGAACGTTATGCCGGCATGCAATACCGCACCTGCGGCAAATCCGGGCTCAAACTGCCCGCCCTGTCGCTTGGCCTGTGGCACAACTTCGGCGACTCGACGCCGATCTCGACGCAGCGCGAAATCCTGCGCACCGCGTTCGACCTCGGCATCAACCACTTCGACCTCGCGAACAACTACGGGCCGCCGTACGGCAGCGCCGAGACCAACTTCGGCCGGCTGCTGAAGGAGGATTTCCGGCCGTATCGCGACGAACTGCTGATCTCGACGAAGGCCGGCTGGGACATGTGGCCGGGGCCGTACGGCAGCGGCGGCGGGTCGCGCAAGTACGTGCTCGCGAGCCTCGACCAGAGCCTGCAGCGGATGGGGCTCGACTACGTCGACATCTTCTATTCGCACCGCTTCGATGCGCACACGCCGCTCGAGGAAACGGCGGGCGCGCTGGCCGCGGCCGTACAGCAGGGCAAGGCGCTCTACATCGGCATTTCGTCGTATTCGGCCGCGAAGACGCGCGAGATGGCCGAACTGCTCGCGCAGTATCGCGTGCCGCTGCTGATCCACCAGCCGTCGTACAACATGCTGAACCGCTGGATCGAGAGCGACCTGCTCGGCACGCTCGACGACGTCGGCGCGGGCAGCATCGCGTTCACGCCGCTCGCGCAGGGGCTGCTGACGTCGAAGTACCTGAACGGCGTGCCGGCCGACGCGCGCGTGAACAAGCCGGGTGGCGGCTCGCTGAAGCAGGATCACCTGAGCGCGGACAACCTCGAGCACGTGCGCAAGCTCAACGCGATCGCCGAACGGCGCGGGCAGAGCCTTGCGCAGATGGCGTTGGCGTGGGTGCTGCGCAATGGCCGCGTGACGTCCGCGCTGATCGGCGCGAGCCGCGCGGAGCAGGTACGCGAAAACGTCGGCGCGCTGAAGAACCTCGAATTCTCGGCGGAGGAACTCGCGGAGATCGATCGTTACGCGACCGAAGGCGGCATCAATCTGTGGGAAAAGCCGTCCACCGACCAGGCGATCTGACCGGGAGTCGATACGGCATGCGAAACAATATCGCGTGCCGTATCGCGGGCTTGCGGACAGCACATCGCATCGCTGCGCTGCAGCGATGCGCGTGAGACGCCGACAGTCGCGCTAGATCAGCGCGGGCAGCCCTTCAACGAGCAATACCGCGACGCCGACGCCGAGGATGACGCCGAGCACGCGTAGCAGGTTGTGACGGAATTCGGTTGCGCACGGTACCGCGCCGAGAAATAGCGCTCCGGCCAGCGCCATCGGAATCAACAGGATGAAGTCGCCGATCGTGAAGTAGGTCGTCATGCGTGTCTCCAGGTCTTGACCGAAGCCAGCGTGTCAGCGCTTGATTCGGCCCCATGCCGGGTGTTTCTAGTGTTGGTCCGACCCGTTTGCGAGCGGGCCGGTCAATTCGAGTATAGGCAACCGGCGGCGCTTTTCGCTATCCGAACCATTAAAAATCAGCGGAAAGCCGCGCGAATCACGCGTTTTTCCCGCGAGTTCGACGAACGCCTTGCATGCATCTTTCCCGTTCCTTTCGATTTGCGCGAAATGGTCGCATGTGTCGTGGCGGGCCGCCGCACCCGCAGGCGCGGCGGCCCGTCCGCTTACGCGCGCCCGGGTTGCGCGCGGGTGGCCGACGCGCGGAACACGAGCGCGAGCCCGGCGATGATCGCTCCCATGCCGGCGAGCGCGAGCGGCTCCGGCCGGTTGCCGAGCCACACGGCATCCATCAGCGTGGTGACGACGGGCACGAGATAGAACAGGCTCGTCACGTTGACGAGATCGCCGCGCTGCATCAACCGATAGAACAGCAGTTGCGCGATCACCGAAATCACGATGCCGAGCCACAGCAGCGGTACGACGAATGCCCAGCTCGTCTCGAACGACACCGGTCGGAACGGCACGATCGCGACGCACAGCGCGAGGCCGATCGCATTCTGCAGCGGCAGCACGTCGGCGGGCGCCGCGCGTACGCGTTTTTGCAGCAACGAGCCGGCGGTCAGCGCGACGAGTGCGGTGAGCGCGCATGCGATGCCCGCAGCCGACAGGCCGCCCGCACCGCCGCCCGCGCCACGGCACACGACGAGCGCGAGCCCGGCCAGCGACAGCGCGAGACCCGCGACGCGCACCGGCTGCCAGCGTCGCTCGACGATCGCGAGCGTGAGGATCGGCTGGACGCCGAGGATCGTTGCGAGCACACCGGGCGCGATTCCGCGCTCGAGTGCGAGCAGGTAGAAGATCGAATAGCCGCCCATCATCAGCAAGCCGGTCAGCGCGGCCATGCGCCGCTCGCCGCGCGGCGGCAGCCAGCGTTTGCGCATGACGGCCAGCGCGAGCAGCACGAGCGAGGCGAGTGCGAAGCGTGCGGTGAGAAAGGCGAACGCGGACGCGTGACGCAGACCGAGTTCAGAGAAGATCGCGCCGCTGCTCCACAGCAGCACGAAGAGCGACGTCGCGCCATGCGCGGCAAGCGCGCGTTTGAACGAAACCATGTGAATCCACCTGTCGAACGGATCGGAACGTTCCATTCGCGCGCGCAGCAACATGCGGTGCGTCACGATGCACGCACTGAAGCCAACGGGGGCGAATGGAAGACGAAACGGAAGCCGGCTGGTCAGCCGGCGCGCACCGCCGGAGGGGGCGGCGCGGCGCCGACGAGCGGCGGTGCGACAGGCGGGGGCAGGACCGACGGATGCGCGCACGCCTGCGGCCGCGAGTCGAACTGCGGCCGGGATTTTGCGAGGGCGGACGTGAGCGGATGCATCGTGTCGGAATGCGATTGAACGCGAATGAAGGCCAAAGGTACCGCAAGGCAACCATCGAGCGCAACCACCGTCGGCGGCTGCGCAGCGCGAACGACGCGATGCGTCGATCACGTGCGCGCCGCGGCGCCGGGCGCTTTCGGCGGGCAGTCACATTCGACAGGGTATGATGGGGGTAACCGGGCGGGCAAGTGCCTGCCCGGCGCAGTGGTTGATTGGAGACATTCGACGAATTCGCGGCGCTTCGCCTGCTTCTTCTTCTTTTCGCGCTTCGATAAACCGTGAACAATGGGATTACGCGCAACGCTCCGCCGAGGGCGGCGCGGATCGCGCATTTGCCAGCCCGCCAGCGGGCCGGGTTTCAAGATTCAAGAGTGGGGAACCATCATGCATGTCGGGTCGATTGTCTGCACTACCCATATCGCTGTGCCGAAGGGCGCGCGCGGCATCGTCCAGCGCGTTCTGGGCGACATGGCCATGGTGACCTGGTACGCGGGCGTGCCGGGTGAGTCGAAAGAACTCAACACCGAGCCGTTCTTTCTCGAGGACCTGATCGACACCGGCGAATCCGTACTGCCGGCCGGCGCGGCGCTTCACTAAGCGCGCTTAGCACCGGACGCTCGTCTTTCGGTCCGGCTGGCGGCACAATGCGGGGCATGACAGACGCCACTTCCGCTCCCGCTTCTCCCGCCAGCCCGCCGTTCGCCGGCCTCACGCCCGAGTGCGTGCTCGACGCGCTCGACAGCGTGCTGATACCGGCCGGCCTGCGCACCGACGGGCGCCTGCTCGCCCTCAACAGCTACGAAAACCGCGTCTACCAGGTCGGCATCGAAGACGGCCCGCCGGTCGTCGCGAAGTTCTATCGCCCGGCGCGCTGGTCGGACGACGCGATTCTCGAAGAGCATGCGTTCGTCGCCGAACTCGCTGCGCGCGAGATTCCGGCGGTGCCCGCGCGCGCATTCGACGGTCGCACGCTGCACGCGTTCGACGGCTTCCGCTTCTCGGTCTTCGAGCGGCGCGGCGGTCGCGCACCCGATCTCGACCGCCGCGACACGCTCGAATGGCTCGGCCGCTTCATCGGCCGGATTCATGCGGTAGGCGCGACCGAGCCGTATGTCGCGCGTCCCGTGCTCGACATCAATACGTTCGGCCATGAGCCGCGCGACTACCTGCTCGCGCACGATTTCATTCCGGATGACGTACGACCGGCGTACGAGACGGCCGTCAGGCTCGCCCTCGAAGGCGTCGAGGCCGCGTTCGAGCGCGCGGGCGACATCCGCCTGCTGCGCACGCACGGCGACTGCCATCCCAGCAACGTGCTGTGGACCGATGCCGGCCCGCATTTCGTCGACTTCGACGACAGCCGGATGGCGCCGGCGGTCCAGGATCTGTGGCTGCTGCTGCCGGGCGATCGCGAAGGCGCGTCGCGCGCGCTGGCCGACCTGCTCGCCGGTTACGAGGATTTCTGCGAATTCGAGCCGCGCGAGCTGCATCTGGTCGAAGCGCTGCGCACGCTGCGGCTGATCCACTACGCGGCATGGCTCGCGCGACGCTGGGACGATCCCGCGTTTCCGGCTGCATTCCCGTGGTTCAACACGCATCGTTACTGGGAAGCGCGCGTGCTCGAGTTACGCGAGCAGATCGGCGCGATGCAGGAAGGGCCGCTCTGGCCCGTGTGACGGCACGCGCGGCATCCACGCCGCGCGGCGGACTGGCGCGGGCCGCCGCGCGATGCGCGCGGCCCATCCGGTGCGACTACCTCAGAACTTCATCATCAGCTTGATCACCGCGGCGAAGCGCTTGCCGTACGGCGGCGCGATCAGGCCGCGCGTGTTCAGCCGCGCCTGCGTGAGCACGGGCTTCATCTTCGAGAACGTCACGAAGCCGTCGTAGCCGTGGTACGCGCCCATGCCGCTTGCACCGACGCCGCCGAACGGCAGGCTGCCGCATGCGATGTGCATCAGCGCTTCGTTTATCGTCACGCCGCCCGAGATCGTTTCGCGCATCACGCGATCGATCGTGCCGCCATCCTCGTCGAACAGGTAGAGCGCGAGCGGACGCGGGCGCGCATTCACGTACGCGATCGCCTCGTCGAGCCGCTCGTACGGCACGAGCGGCAGCAGCGGCCCGAAGATTTCTTCCTGCATCAGTTGCGATGCGGCCGGCACCTGCGTGACCGCGCACGGCACGAAGCGGCGCGACGCGGGATCGGACTGGGCGTCGGACAGCGGATGCAGTTGCGCGCCGGCCGCCTGCGCGTCGCTCGCGAGTTGCTGCAGGCGCGCGTAGTGACGCGGCGATACGATCGTCGTGTAGTCGCCGTTCGCCGACAGGTCCGGATACATCTTCGCGAAGCGTGCCCGCGCGCGCTCGATGAACGCGGCTTCCATCCCGCGCGGCAGCAGCACGTAGTCGGGCGCGATGCAGGTCTGGCCCGCGTTCAGCGTCTTGCCGGCGACGATCGCATCGACGGCCGCATCGAAGCGTGCGTTCGGGCCGACGATCGCCGGCGACTTGCCGCCGAGCTCGAGCGTGACGGGCGTCAGGTTGTCGGCGGCCGCGCGCATCACGTGGCGGCCGACGTGCGTCGAACCGGTGAACAGCAGGTGATCGAACGGCAGCCCGCTGAATGCGGCGCCGACCTCCGCATCGCCGTTCACGACCGCGACGTGGTCGCGCGTGAAGGTCTTGCCGATGAGCTGCTCGAACAGGGCCGACGTGCGCGGCGTCAGTTCGGACATCTTGATGATCGCGCGGTTGCCGGCCGCGAGCGCGCAGATCAGCGGGCCGGCCGCGAGCAGCACCGGATAGTTCCACGGCACGACGATGCCGACCACGCCGAGCGGCTGCGGAATCACCTTCGCGCGCGCCGGGCGCAGCCACTTGTTCATCGGCTTGCGGATCGGCTTCATCCAGCGCTTGCCGTGCTTCAGCGCGTCGTCGATCTCTTCCTTCGCCATCCAGATTTCCGACAGCAGCACTTCCTGCTTCGCGCGATGGCCGAAATCGGCACTGATCGCTTCGGCCAGTGCATCCGCGTGGTCGATCAGCATCGTGCGCAGCGCGCGCAGGTGCTGCACGCGCGTTTCCCATGCGGGATACGGCGCGCGCAGGTACGCCGCGCGCTGGTCGCGCAGCAACGCCGTCAGCGCGTCGGCCGACGGCAGTGCTTGCGGGGCCAGTTCGGGCAGGTCGTTCTTCATGTCGTCTCCTCCAGTTGGGCCTGGCTGGTCGGCCGGCCGTCACGCCGCACGCGCACGCTCGGCGAGCGCGGCGACGCGGATCGGGTGATGCGGGTCGCGCGGCGCGGGGCCGGATGCGACGTGTGCTCGAAAACCGGTTGCAGCGTGCGGCAGGCGTCGCATCCGCGCGACGGTGTACGCGTCGGGAAACCGTGTCGCGGCGCATGGACATGCAACGCGAGGCGACTGTTGCCGGGCGCGCGACGCTGCGGCGCGACTGCCCGCTGTTGCACCGAAGCAGGGCAGCGCGACGGGTCGATCAAATCGTGCCGCAGCGTATCGCGCCGCCGCGGCGGCAAACCATCCAAACGGTCGGCGACGACGCGTGCCGTTCGATTTCGATCGACTGCGCGCATGATGCCGAGCATCGCCGCGAGCGCAGCCGTTTGAAATGAAATGCGGGTCACGTGCGCTGCATCCGGAAAACCTGGCCGGCACACGGCCTGCAGAACCTGGCGCTGCATCGTCGTCCCTCCCGTTTCGCGACGAATCGGCTTCTCGTGGCCGACGTATTGCGCGAAGCGAATCGATACATCTTAAATTTAGTTCACGCGGGCGTTTAGAGGAATCGCTCTTGAATCCGCGCGCCGCGCGCGCGGCGGCCATTCCTACAATGCCCGAACATTACAAGAGGGGACGCGGTCGCGCGGCGGTGCCGGGCGCCTTCCATGACACGACGGAGACGTGACATGCAATACGACTACATCATCGTCGGCGGCGGTTCGGGCGGGTCGAGCCTGGCAGGCCGTCTCGCCGATGCCTGCCCCGATGCGACGATCGCGCTGATCGAAGCCGGCTCGCATACGGAGCGCAACCTGCTCGTCAACATGCCGGTCGGCATCGCGGCGCTGGTGCCGTTCAAGCTCGGCACGAACTACGGCTACGAGACGGTGCCGCAGCCGGGCCTTGGCGGGCGACGCGGCTACCAGCCGCGCGGGCGCGGGATGGGCGGGTCGAGCGCGATCAACGCGATGATCTACACGCGCGGCCACCCGGGCGACTACGACGAGTGGGCGCAGCTCGGCGCGACGGGCTGGGGCTGGCAGGACGTGCTGCCGTATTTCCGCCGCGCGGAAGGCAACGAACGCGGCGCGGATGCGTGGCACGGCGCGGACGGCCCGCTGTCGGTGTCGGATCTGCGCTTTCGCAATCCGTTCTCCGAACGATTCATCCAGGCCGCGCACGCGGCCGGCTATCCGCTGAACGACGACTTCAACGGCGCGACGCAGGAAGGCGTCGGCTTCTACCAGGTCACGCACCGCGATGGCTCGCGCTGCAGCGTGGCGCGTGCGTATATCTACGGCCGCAACCGGCCGAACCTGCACGTGATCACCGATGCGACGGTGCTGCGCGTCGGCTTCGACGGCAAGCGCGCGGTCGGCGTCGCGGTATCGCGCAACGGCCGCGTCGAGACGCTCGGCGCGCGCGCGGAAGTGATCCTGTCGGCCGGCGCGTTCAATTCGCCGCAACTGCTGATGTGTTCGGGGATCGGTCCGGCCGAGCAACTGCGCCGGCACGGGATCGCGGTCGTGCAGGATGCCCCGGACGTCGGTGCGAACCTGATCGACCACATCGACTTCATCATCAACACGCGCGTGAATTCGTCGGAGCTGGTCGGCGTGTGTCTGCGCGGAATCGCGAAGATGACGCCCGCGCTCGCGCGCTATTTCTCGAGCCGCACGGGGATGATGACGAGCAACGTCGCGGAGGCCGGCGGCTTCATCAAGAGCGATCCGTCGCTCGAGCGTCCCGACCTGCAGCTGCATTTCTGCACGGCGCTCGTCGACGACCACAACCGCAAGATGCACTGGGGGTTCGGCTATTCGCTGCACGTGTGCGCGCTGCGGCCGTTCAGCCGCGGCACGGTCGCGCTCGCGACCGGCGATGCGCGCGACGCACCGCTGATCGATCCGCGCTTCTTCAGCGATTCACGCGATCTCGATCTGCTCGTGCGCGGCACGCAGGCGATGCGCCGGATCCTGTCGCAGGCGCCGCTTGCGTCGCAGGGCGGGCGCGAGCTGTACACGCGGGCAGACCAGAGCGAAGCCGAGCTGCGCAAGACGATTGTCGAGCATGCCGACACGATCTATCACCCGGTCGGTACCTGCCGGATGGGGGCGGATGCGCGCGCGGTCGTCGATCCGCAACTGCGCGTGCGCGGCGTCGAAGGGCTGCGTGTGGTCGATGCGTCGGTGATGCCGACGCTGGTCGGAGGGAACACGAATGCGCCGTCGGTGATGATCGGCGAGCGCGCGGCGGACTTCATCGTCGCGGCGCGCAAGGGTAGCGTGCCGCGCGGCGAGGCGGCTGCCGCGGTGCACGGCCGCTGAGCGCGGCGCGCGCACGGCAGCGGCCATGCTCAGGCAAACGTATCGACGAGGCCGGCGCGGCTCACGCTCGCGGCGGCCGGTGCGGATTGCGCAACGTCGGCCGGTGCATCGACGGCTGACGATCCGCCGTTCCCGCGCCGCGACGACTGGCCGCCAGCGAAGGTCTGTTGCGGGTTCTGCTGCTGGGACGCGAAGCCGCCGTCGCTGACGGTGGTGCTGCCGAGCCCGAGCCCGCCCGCTTCCATCGCCTCGCGCAGCTTCGGCAACGCGGCTTCGACGGCCTCGCGCACCTGCGCGTGCTGCGATACGAACAGCGCGTGCGCATGGTTGTCCGCGACGCGCAGCACGACCTGCAGCGGCCCGAGATCGGGCGGGTTGAGCGTCAGCTCGGCGCTCTGCTGGTGCGCATTCGACAGGAACACGACCTTCTGGCTCAGTGCGTCCGTCCAGTCGGCGGTGCCGACGTGCGGCGCGAGCGCGTGCGCGTTGGCCGCGGCGATCGCACTTGCGGCCGGCGACAGCTGCAGGTTGGCCTGCGCGGCGGCCGCGGCCGTTGCCCCGGCCGCGAGCGTCGCGCTGGCGGCCGGATCGGTCGCGTCGCCGGCGGCCGCGAGTGCGTGCTGAGCGCCGGACTGCGCGTTCGCGTCGGCCTGCAGCGCCTGCGGCGTGGCCTGGGTCGTCGTCTGCTGGGTGGCGAGCGCGCCTTTCGCATCGGCGAGCGACCGGTCGAATGTCGGCACCTTCGGCGTCAGCGGTGCGGCGGCGGTCGAAGCGGTCGCTGCGGGTGCGGAAGTCGTCGCGGCGGCGGACGCGCCGGTCGCCGGCATCGCGATCGCGCCCGCGCCGCCCGTCAGCTTGGCGAGCGCGGCTTGCAGCGCGTCGCGGCTCGACGTCGGGTCGAGCGGCTGGGCGGCTGCATCCTTGGCGGCGTGATCGGCCAGCGTCGCCGTGGCGTCGGGCTGGCCGGACACGGCCGTCTTTTGCGCCGCGTTGGCGACAGCGGCAGCGGCGGTGGCCGCATCGGCCGGTGCCGCATTGTCCGTGCGTGCCTGCAGCTGTGCCTGCAGGGCCGCGGCGGCCGCGAGCGCGGCGGCGTCCGGATTGGTCGTCGCGTTCGCGTCGTCGGTCGACGTGTCGTCGTCCGTGCCGGACGGCTTCGTGCCGGTGGACGGCTTCGACGCAGCCTGCGTCGTCGAGGCATCGGGCGTGGCGGTATTCGACGTGTCGCGACGCGTGACGACGCTTTGCTTCAGCGTCTGCGCGAACGGCACGGCGGTCGCGGTCGCCGACGCATCGTTGCCGGCGGCGGACGAACCCGAGCCGCGGGCGGCCTTGAGTGCGGCGCTGGCGGTGTCGAGCAGCGCGCCGAGCAGGGGCAGGGGAGGCATGACGGTTCTCTCGTTCGAATGCGGTGGTCGGTTACGACGAGCGGGCCGCGTCGGCCCGCATGCGCAGGATCTTCGCGGCGTGTTCGTCGGCGTCGCGCTGTTCGCGCCGGGCCTCGCGCGTCGCTTCCTGCGCGACGCCGCGCGCCTGCAGGATTTCATACGAGCCGACGGTGCGTTTCTTTTGCTGCCAGTTCGGGCGCGCTTCGTCGATGCGGACTTCGGCGGCGGCCAGCACGTTGCGCTGCTGCGCGATCGCCGCGTCGAGCGTGTCGATGAACGCCTGGAAATTGCGCCAGTTGCCGGCAGGCATCCCGTGTTGCGCGGACTGAGCGAAGCGCGCGTGATATTCGTCGCGGTAGCGCAGCAACGCGTCGAGCTGTTCGGCGGCCGAGGTGCGGTCGCGCTGCGCGGCGCCGAGCTGCTTCGCGGCCGAATCGAGGTCGTCCTGCGCGCGGTCGAGCAGCAGTTGAAGGGGAAAGCTGTGAGCCATCGGGATCAGCCTCCGTAAGCGTCGAACAGCGCATCGAGCGCAGAGAGGCTCGATGCGAACGGCGCGCATTCGCGAAAGCCCTGCTGCAGGAATGCCTCGATGCGCGGGTAGAGCGCGATCGCGCGGTCGAGCTGCGCGTCGCGGCCGGGTGCGTACGCGCCGACCGCGATCAGGTCGCGATTGCGCTGGTAGCGCGACAGCATCTGCTTGAACTGCCGCACGTGGTCGAGATGGCCTTCGTCGATCAGCGCCGTCATCGCGCGGCTGATCGACGCCTCGATGTCGATGGCGGGGTAGTGGCCGGCCTCGGCGAGCGCGCGCGACAGCACGATGTGGCCGTCGAGGATCGCGCGCGCCGAATCGGCGATCGGGTCCTGCTGGTCGTCGCCTTCGGTCAGCACCGTGTAGAACGCGGTGATCGAGCCGCCGCCTTCCGGCCCGTTGCCGGTGCGCTCGACGAGCGCGGGCAGCTTCGCGAACACCGACGGCGGATAACCCTTGGTCGCGGGCGGCTCGCCGATCGCCAGCGCGATCTCGCGCTGCGCCATCGCGTAGCGCGTCAGCGAATCCATCAGCAGCAGCACGTGCTTGCCCTGGTCGCGGAAATACTCGGCGAGCGACGTCGCGTAGGCGGCGCCCTGCATCCGCAGCAGCGGCGACACGTCGGCCGGCGCGGCGACGACGACCGAGCGCGCGAGCCCGTCCTCGCCAAGGATCTGTTCGATGAATTCCTTCACTTCGCGGCCGCGTTCGCCGATCAGCCCGATCACGATCACTTCCGCGCTCGTATAGCGCGCCATCGTGCCGAGCAGCACCGACTTGCCGACGCCGGAGCCGGCGAACAGGCCCATCCGCTGGCCGCGGCCGACGGTGAGCAGCGCGTTGATCGCACGCACGCCGACATCGAGCACGTGGTGGATCGGTTCGCGCTCGAGCGGGTTGATCGACGGCGCCGACAGCGGCGCATCGATTTTTGCCGCGAGCGGGCCGAGGCCATCGAGCGGGCGGCCCGACGCGTCGACGACGCGCCCGAGCATTTCCCAGCCGACCGGCAGCCGCTTCGCGCCCGCGAGCGGATCGGCGACGGGCGCGCTTTCGAGCGGCCACACGCGCGCGCCGGGCAGGACGCCCGCGACATCGGTGGTCGGCATCAGGAACAGGCGGTCGCCGGCGAAGCCGACGACTTCGGCTTCCGCATGCGGCAGCGTGCTGCCGGGCGGCAATTCTATCGTGCATTCGGCGCCGACCGACAGGCGCAGCCCGATCGCTTCGAGCACGAGGCCGGCCGCGCGCGTGAGGCGCCCGCACGGCCGCAGCGGCAGCGCGCGGTGGCTGCGCGCGGCGAGTCCGTTCAGGTGCGTGCGCCAGTGCGCGAGATGGGGATTGTGCGGCGCGCGCGGCGCGGCGCCGGCGGTGTCGGCGGCCGTGTGCGGCGTCGCATCGTGTGCGGGGTCGTGCGCGGCAGCCGGGCCGAACGACGCGAGCGCGAGCTCGCGCTCGAGCGGCGTCATGCCGTCGTGTGCGAGCGCCTCGGGCGGCCGCGTTACCACGTGCTCACCTTGCCGATCGCGGCGGCGACGCGCTGCCAGCGCGTGGACAGCGTCGCGTCGACCTCGCCGGTCGCGGCGTGCGCACGGCAGCCGCCGCGCTCGATCGACGCGTCGGTGCGCACGTTCCAGCCGAGCGTATCGAGATCGTCCTGCAGATAGGCTTCGACGACCGGCAGGTCGGCCGGATTCACCGCCAGATGCGGCGCGCCGGACAGCGCGGGCTCGGCCGCGAGCACGTCGCGCACGGCCGCGACCAGCGCGGCCGGGTCATGCTTCACGTGCTGGCGCACGACCTGCTGCGCGATGTCGAGCGCGAGTTGCGCGATGTCGGAGGCGAGATCGTGTTCGACGGTCGAGACGGCTTCGCGGAACGACGCGGCGAGCGCCGCGAGCTGCGCAGCCTGCTCGCGCGCGTCGGCCTGGCCGGCCTCGAAACCCTGTTCGCGGCCCTGCTCGAAACCGGCCTGGTAGCCGAGCGCCTGGCCTTCGACGTGGCCGGCCGCATGGCCCTCGGCGTGCGCGGCGTCGCGCACGCGCTGCAGTTCCTCGGCGAGCGCGGCGGCAGCGGCCGCCGCGTCGTCGGGCGGCGGCGGGGGCGGCGGCGGGTCGAACGACGCCATCTCCCACCGCTGGTATGCGGTGAGGGTGCCCACGCGATCGCTCGCCGAATCAGACATAGGCGTCTTCCGCCTTGCCGCCGATCACGATCTGGCCGCTCTCGGCGAGATTGCGCACGATCTGCAGGATGCGGCGCTGCTGCGTCTCGACTTCGGACACGCGCACCGGGCCGCGCGCGTCGAGATCCTCGGCGAGCAGTTCGGCCGCGCGCTGCGACATGTTCGCGAGGAACTTCTGGCGCAGCGCGGGCGGCGCACCCTTCAGCGCGATGATCAGCGTTTCCGACTCCACTTCCTTGAGCACCATCTGGATCGCGCGATCCTCGAGCTCGAGCAGGTTCTCGAACACGAACATCTGGTCGACGATCTTCTGCGCGAGATCGGCGTCGTACTGGCGCACGCTTTCGAGCACGCCTTCTTCATGCACGCTCGTCATGAAGTTCAGGATCTCGGCCGCGGTGCGGATGCCGCCCATCGGGCTGCGTTTCAGGTTGTCGCTGCCGGATAGCAGGCCCGTCAGCACGTCGTCGAGTTCGCGCAGCGCGGCCGGCTGGATGCCGTCGAGCGTCGCGATCCGCAGCATCACGTCGTTACGCAGCCGCTCGGTGAAGCACGATGCGATTTCCGACGCCTGGTCGCGGTCGAGGTGCACGAGGATCGTCGCGATGATCTGCGGATGCTCGTTCTTGATCAGTTCGGCCACGGCGCCCGAGTCCATCCACTTCAGGCCCTCGATGCCGCTCGTGTCGCTGCCCTGCAGGATGCGGTCGATCAGTACGCCGGCCTTGTCCTCGCCGAGCGCCTTCGTCAGCACCGAGCGGATGTACTCGCTCGAATCGAGCGACAGCGCGGTGTGCTGCTCGGCTTCCTTCGCGAACTCCTGCAGCACGTCCTCGACCTGCTCGCGCGTGACGTTCTTCAGCGCGGCCATCGCGGCGCCGATCTTCTGGACCTCGCGCGGCGCGAGGAACTTGAATACCTGCGCGGCCTCTTCCTCGCCGATCGACATCAGCAGCAGCGCGCTCTTGGTCAAGCCTTCAGCGTTCATCGGACACCCAGTTCTTCACGACGGTGGCGACGATCTTCGGATCCTGGCGGGCGATCGTGCGCGCGTAGTCGAGGTTGCGTTCGTAACGGTTCTTCTCGGTTTCGAAGCCGAGCAGCATCGGGTCGGGCTCCTCAGTCTTGGCCAGCGCGGGCAGGCCGTCGAGCGCGACCGGATCGTCCGGTGCCGCGAGCGCCGGCGCGGCCGGCTCGGGCGGCGGGAACGCGCGGCGCATCGCCGGGCGCACGAACATGAAGTAGAGCGCCGCCGCGGCCGCCGCGATGCCGAGCCACTTCGCGGCTTCCTTCGCCATCGCGATCATGTCGGGCTGGCGCCACCACGGCAGGTCGGCGTACGGGTCGGCGACGGTCGAGAACGCGCTGTTCACGACGTTCACCGAGTCGCCGCGCTTCTCGTCGTAGCCCATCGCGTCCTTCACGAGCTGCTCGACCTGCGCGAGCTTCGCGGGCGGCAGCGGCTGCATCGTCACGTGGCCCTTCGCGTCGGCGACCGGCTGGTAGTTGACGACGACCGCGACCGACAGCCGTTTCACGTTGCCCATCGGCTGTTCGAGGTGACGGATCGTCTTGTCGACTTCGTAGTTGGTCGTCTGGTCCTTGCGGTCGCTGACCGGCGTCGTCTGCGGCCCGTTCTGGCCGTTGCCGGCGACGATCGGCGCGGAAGCCGGCTGCGGCGGCGTGTTCGACAGCGCGCCCGGCACGCCCGATGCGCCACCCTGCGCGAGTTCGGTCGCGCTGCTGGTCTGCTGGCTGCGGATCGCGGATTGCTGCGGATTGCCGTTCGGGCCGTAGCTTTCCGACGTCTGCTCGATCTTCGAGAAATCGAGGTCCGCGCTGACCTGCGAACGCGCGTTGCCGGCGCCGAAGATCGGCGCGAGGATCGCGTCGATGCGCTTCTGCGTGTTGTGCTCGACCTGCTGCACGTACTTGAGCTGGCTCGCGTCGAGGCCGGAGGCGGACGCGGTCTGGGTCAGCAGGTTGCCGTCCTGGTCGACGATCGTGACGTTCTTCGCGGGCATGTCGGGCACGCCGGACGACACCATCCGCGTGATCGCCTGGACCTGGCCCTCGTCGAGCACGCGGCCCGGGTAGAGGTCGACGAACACCGACGCGCTCGGCGCTTCCTTGTCGCGCACGAACACCGACGGCTTCGGGATCGCGAGATGCACGCGCGCGCCGCGCACGGCATTGATCGATTCGATGGTGCGCTGCAGCTCGCCTTCGAGCGCGCGCTGGTAATTGATCTGCTCGGCGAACTGGCTGATGCCGAATTTCTGGTTGTCCATCAGCTCGAAGCCGACCGAGCCGCCCTTCGGCAGCCCCATCGCGGCGAGCTTCAGGCGCGTTTCGTGGACCTGGTTCGACGGCACGAGGATCGCGCCGCCGGCATCGGCGAACTTGTAGGGAACGTTTGCCTGCTGGAGCGCGGTAATGATCGCGCCGCCGTCGCGGTCCGACAGGTTGCTGTACAGCACGCGGTAGTCGGGCGCGCGGCTCCACAGCACGAGCGCGATGATCGCGGCGATCGCGAACGCGACGACGATCAGGAACGGCAGCTTCGGGTTGCCCTTCATCCGCGAGATGCCGGGAATGCGTTCCGCGAAGCCGCCCAGCCCGAAATCAGCGCCGGCGACGCCCGCGCCCGGCAACGCGGCGGCCGCGGCGGCGCCTGGCGCCGGGCTGGCGAGGCCCGCGCGGGCGTCGGGGTTGATCAGCGAGTTGGCCTGCGAATCCATGCGTCGAGTTTCTCCGGAGCGGGACCACTGAGCTCGCTCGGGCGAGCGGGCGGACAATGACACGATGCGATTATCGTGATCCGCGCCGCACTCCGATCGACCGAAAAGAGCGGGGTTTCCCCCGTACTTTCTCGGCTTTGACGCGCGGCGCGCTGCTATCCTTTTTCGCGATCCGGCATGGTGCGCGTGGTGCGGCGCCGGCGGATCCGCCCGGTGCGTCCGGGTCTTCTCTAAGTCTGGGGACAGCATGACTGCGAACGTCAGCGGAATCGGTTCGGTGTTGCAACAGATGCAGTCGATGGCCGCGCAGGCGTCCGGCGGCGTCGCGAGCCCGACGGCGGCGCTTGCCGGCTCGGGTGCGGCGACGGCCAGCACGTTCGCGAGCGCGATGAAGGCGTCGCTCGACAAGATCAGCGGCGACCAGCAGCACGCGCTCGGCGAGGCGAAGGCGTTCGAGGTCGGCGCGCCGAACGTGTCGCTGAACGATGTGATGGTCGACATGCAGAAAGCCAACATCGGCTTCCAGTTCGGGCTCCAGGTCCGCAACAAGCTCGTGAGCGCCTACAACGACATCATGCAGATGTCGGTGTGACAGGCGTGCCGGGCGGGGCCGGCGAGCCGGCTTTCCGCGCCCGGCGGCGGCCGCGTGCGCCTAAAGCTTTTCAAATCCCTTCCGATAACTCCGGAGAAGGCCGCGCCGTGCGACGCACGGTGGCGGCGACCGTATAGCCAAGGCAGAACAAGGAGAAGCGCATGTTTTCCCCAGGACACGCTGGAGCCAGTGCATACGCGCGTGTCGGCGTCGAGACGGGGGTGATGGGCGCCTCCCCGCACCGGCTGATCGCGATGCTGTACCAGGGCGCGCGGCAAGCGATCGCGCTGGCGCGCATGCATTTGCAGCAAGGTAACGTGCCCGCGCGCGGCGAAGCGATCGGCAAGGCGATCGGGATCGTCGAGAGCGGCCTGCAGGCGTCGCTGAATCGCGACGCGGGCGGCGAGATCGCGGAGCGGCTGTACGCGCTGTACGCGTATATCGGCCGGCGCCTGCTCGACGCGAACGCGCAGGCGAGCGACGCGATGCTGGTCGAGGTCGACGGGCTGCTCGCGACGCTCGAGGAAGCATGGACGGGCATCGCCCCGGAAGTCGCGCGGATGGCCGCGCAACAGGCAGCGGAAGCATCACGATGAATCACAAGGCCGAATACTTCGCACGTTACGAGGCGCTCGCTGCCGTGTCGGGGCGCATGCTGTGCGCCGCCCGCGGCGCCGACTGGAGCGCGTTGCCGGGGTTGCAGGCCGAATTCATGCAGCTTGTCGACGGGCTGAAGGAAGCCGATCCGGGCGTCGCGCTCGACGAATCGGATCTCGGCCGCAAGCTCGACCTGATCCGCCGCATCCTGGCCGACGACGCGGCGATCCGCGATCTCGCGAGCCCGGACGTCGCGCGGCTGTCCGCGCTGTTCGAGGCGCGGCGCTCGACCAAGGTATTGACCGATCTCTACCGCGCGCGCGGGTAGGGCCCGTTTCCGGGGAGACGGACGCGCTGTACCCGTGGGCGGCACCGGCGTGCCGTGCCCGGATTCGCAACGATGTGGCTGAGGTGAGCAGGCTCCGATCATGACCGGTATCGACACCGTTGCGGCCGCGCTGCTGGCGAGCCGCCTCGACAGCCTGCTGACCGACACCGTATCGGCGCCCGCCGGCGGCGGCGCGACCGCGCAGGTCGGCACGCCGGGCGCCGGCGCGTCGTCCTCGCCTCAGGCCGGCAGCCCGCCGGCCGCGCCGCCGGCCTCCACGCAGACGGCGCTGTCCGATGTCGGACGCGTGCTCGACGCGATTTCGCGCGCGGGCGGCGATGCGACGCCCGCGATTGCCGGGCGCACGCCGCTGCTGGCCGATCCCACCGTGCTGCTGACCGATCCGGCCGTGCCGGCGCCCGTTCCCGCGACACCGACGTCGGCGGCCTCCGCCCCGGCCACGTCGTCTCCGCCTGCCTCCGCCGCGGCATCGTCCGCCGCGGCCGCACGCGAAGCGGCCGCGCCGCTGCCGGTCGCCGCGCTGCGTGCGGCGCTCGCGCAGGCCGTGAGCGAGAGCGGCCTCTTCTACGAATCCCATCTGGCGCAGTGGCTGGCCGGCCAGCGTCCGCTCGCGGCGCTGATGCGCGAGCCGCAGGCGCGCCTGACGGCCGCGCTCGCGCCGGCCGACCGCGATGCGTTGCCGCCCGGCGCGACCGACCTGCTCGACGAACTGCTGGCGCAGCGTCCGCCGCTACCCGCGACCGCGCGGGCGGCCGTGCAGCCGGGCACACCGGCCCAGGGCGGCGCGCCGGCCCGCGACCCCGCGCAGGCGATGCCGGCGGCGGCCCGGCAGGGTGCATCGTTGCCGCCCGAAACCGCCGATCCGCTGGCCGCGCATGCCGACACGCGCTGGACGCCCGCGCGGGCCGACCTGGCTGCCGCGTCGTCCGATCCGCAGGCGCAGACGCTCGCGACCGTCCATCCGGCCGCCGTACCGATCGTCAGGCAGCAGCTCGATGCGCTCGCGACCGACCAGTTTCGCTGGACCGGCGAGGCCTGGCCGGGCGCGCGGCTCGACTGGACGATCGAGCCCGACGAGCCGGGCAACCGTGGGCAGCGTGGCGGTGGCGATGACGCGGGCGACGGCATCGCCTGGCGCACGCGCCTGACGCTGACGCTGCCGTCGCTAGGCACGGTCGATGCGGAACTCGTGCTGAACGGCACGCAACTCGTCGCGCGGCTGCGCGCGAACCAGACGGGCGCCGACCGCCTCACGCGAAACGAGGCGGCGCTGCGGCAGCGGCTCGAGGGATCGGGGCTCAAGGTCGGCGGACTGTCGATCCGCGCGGTCGACGACGGGCCGGACGGCTTCGACCTGTTCGCGGCCCAGGTGGCGGCCGCCGCGTATGCGCGCGGGGCGGCCAGCGCCGAGCCGACGCAGGTGGCCGACGACGAGGCGCCGCGATGAGCATGACGTCCCGCAAGCGCGCGGCCGCGCTCGTCTACGATCCGAAGGGCGGCGATACGGCACCACGCGTGGTCGCGAAGGGTTACGGCCTGCTCGCCGAGATGATCGTCGCGCGCGCCCGCGATGCGGGGCTGTACGTGCATACGGCGCCGGAGATGGTGTCGCTGCTGATGCAGGTCGATCTGGACGACCGGATTCCGCCGCAGCTCTATCAGGCCGTCGCCGATCTGCTCGCGTGGCTGTACGCGCTCGACCGCACCGAGCCCGAGCCGGACGACGCCGCGCCGCGCTTTCCGCTGCCGCCGCTGCGCTGAAGGGGCCCGCGTCGCGCGGCTTCTTACGAAATGCTGTCTCGGCCTTGCAAGGTCGTTCTGGCGGCATATGCCGTCTATCTGCCGGCATTTCATCGCAACGTGCGCACATCGACTGCATTCCTCCGCTAACCCGGCCTGCCGCCGGGAAGCGTGACCGATTGAGCCTGCAATAGATTTATGTAATGATATCCATTCTCATTTTCATATTGCCCGGCCGGCTCGCACACATTGCGCGCCGGCCGTTGTTTTGAACGAATGGATACTTTCGCGTGAACGCGCCTGAAACGATCGACCCGCCCAAGACGGGCATGCCGCGCGCCGGCGTCACCGTGCTGCACCCGGCGGGCCGCCATCTGAGCGACGACGAACTGGCCGCGCGCCGCCAGCGCTCGCGCCGCGCCACCTTCATCAAGTGGCTGCGCAAGGTGCACGGCTGGGTCGGGCTGTGGGGCGCGGTGCTCGGGCTGCTGTTCGGCGTGACGGGCGTGTTGCTCAATCACCGCGCGCCGCCGCTGAAGATTTCGACCGGCGAGCCGCAGGTCGAGGAGATGCAGATCGCGTTGCCGAATCCGGTGCCGAAGACGCCCGCCGCGATGACGAAGTGGCTGCAGCAGGAACTGCATTTCGACGGCAAGCCGGGCCGCATGCGCAAGGAGCCCGCGCAGGCCGTCGCGTGGGGCGACAAACGCGTGATGCAGCCCGAGCACTGGCAGTTCGGCGTGTTCGGCCCGCACCAGAACCTGCAGGCCGAATACTGGGTCGGCAACGGCTACGTGTCGGTGAAGCGCACGGGCAATACGTTCCTGACGACGCTGAACAACCTGCATCGCGGCGTCGGGATGAACCTCGGCTGGGTGCTGCTGATGGATACGATCGCGGGGTCGCTGATCCTGCTGTCGCTGACCGGCGTGCTGCTGTGGACCGAGTTGAACAAGCGTCGCACGGTCGGTGTCGTGCTGGTGGTCGGTTCGGTCGCCGCGGCGCTGGCTGCCGGCCTGACCTGATCGGATTGGCGCGCGCGCCAGGCTGCCGGCGGCGCGAACCGGATGGGCGGCGCGCCGCGGCGGATCAGAGCCCGCAGGCCGCGCCGCTGTTCGCCGCGATCTCGCGGGCGGCCTTCGCGCCTTCGACCTGCAGGATCGTCGGCAGCGACACGTGATTCTTCGCGGCGGTGATCTCGGCGAGGATCGAGATCGCGATTTCCGGCGGCGTCCTGCTGCCGATGTAGATGCCGGCCGGCCCGTGCAGCCGGCCCAGTTCCGCTTCGTTCAGGTCGAATTCGCGCAGCCGTTCGCGCCGCGCCGCGTTGTTGCGCCGCGAGCCGAGTGCACCCACGTAGAACGCGGGCGTCTTCAGTGCCTCCATCAGGGCAAGATCGTCGAGCTTCGGATCGTGCGTCAGCGCGATCACGGCCGAACGCGCGTCAAGTTTCATGTCGAGCACCGTATCGTCGGGCATCGTGCGCACGACGCGCGTGCCCGGCACGTCCCACGCATCCGTGTATTCCTCGCGCGGATCGCACACCGTCACCTGGTAGTCGAGCCCGACCGCGATCTGGCACAGATAACGCGACAACTGGCCGGCGCCGATCACGAGCATCCGGTAGCGCGGCCCGTGGATCGTCACGAGCCGCTCGCCGTCGAACGCGAGCCCGTCGGCCGCCTGCGCGGGCGACAGCGACGCGCGGCCGGTCGCGAGCGTCATCGTGCGCGTGACGAGGCGGCCGGCCTCGACTTCCGCGCATAGCGCGGTTATTCCGCTGTCGCGCGTGAGCGGCTCGAGCACGAGCTGGATCGTGCCGCCGCACGGCAGCCCGAAGCGGTGCGCTTCCTCGGCCGTCACGCCGTACTTGAGCGCTTCCGGGCGCGCGTCGGCCGCGATCCCGCTCGCGTGCACGCGAGCGATCAGGTCGTCCTCGATGCAGCCGCCGGACACGGAGCCGACCACTAGGCCGTCCTCGCGCACCGCGAGCATCGCGCCCTCGGGGCGCGGCGACGAGCCCCACGTCTTCACGACCGTCACGAGCAGCACGCGGCGCCCTTCTTCGAGCCAGCGCGCGCTGGATTTCAGTACATCGAGATCGACGCTTTCCATCATCTTTTCCTGTTGCCGGACGGCCCGTTGCAGAGACCGTCGTTTGATGGCGGGATTATGAACCGCGCGGCGCGCGTGTGCAGGCGGCGTGCAAAACGTGCGCGCAAATCCGCAGGATCGGGCAAGACATCGCGACGATCGGACAGCGCGCGATCGCGGGAGCGGCGCAGCGGCCGGTTCGGGGGAGGCGGTTGCCGCGCGGGGCCGGTGGCGGCCCCGCGGGGTGTCGCGTCATCGCGCGCGGCATGCGCGCGACGACGGCGTTCAGTGCGCGTCGTGGTTGCCGTGCGCGAGCTTCGAGTGGTGGCGCGAGTACAGGAAGTAGATCACGAGGCCGATCACGAGCCAGATGCCGAATGCGGCCCACGTGACGGGCTGCAGGTTCAGCATCAGGAACAGGCACGCGGCGACCGCGAGGATCGGCACCACGGGCACGCCCGGGCAGCGGAACGCGCGCGGCAGGTCGGGATGCGTGCGGCGCAGCACGAGCACCGCGATCGACACCATCGAGAACGCCGCGAGCGTGCCGATGTTGATCAGCTCGGCGAGCACGTTGAGCGGCACGAGCGCGGCGATCAGGCCGAAGAACAGGCCGACGAGCCAGGTCGTCAGGAACGGCGTGGCGTAGCGCGGGTGCACGCGCGACAGCATCGCCGGCAGCAGCCCGTCGCGCGACATCGCGAAGATCACGCGCGTCTGGCCGTAGCTCATCACGAGGATCACGGTCAGCATGCCGAGCACCGCGCCGAGATCGATGAAGCCCGCGACCCACTTCTCGCCGGCGACCTGCAGCGCGTACGAGATCGGGTGCGAGATGTTCGCGTACTGGGCCGACGGCACGATGCCGGTTGCGACCGCGGCGACCGTCACGTACAGCACCGCGCACACCGCGAGCGACGCGATGATGCCGATCGGCAGGTCGCGTTTCGGATTCTTCACTTCCTCGGCCGCCGACGACACCGCGTCGAAGCCGATGAACGCGAAGAACATCACGGCCGCCGCGCCGAACACGCCGTTCCAGCCGTGCGGCATGAACGGCTTCCAGTTGGCAGGCGTCACGTGGAACACGCCGACCGCGATCACGAGCAGCACGACCGACACCTTGATGAACACCATGATGTTGTTGATGCGGGTCGATTCGCGGATGCCGATCGACAGCAGCGTCGTGATCACGATCATCACGAGGAACGCGGGCAGGTTGAACCACGTGTCGACGCCCGGCACCGCGCCGGGCGCGGCCGTCAGCACGGTCGGCAGCGACAGCCCGAAACCCTGCAGCAGCGACTGCAGGTAGCCCGACCAGCCGACCGACACGGCCGACGACGCGAGGCCGTACTCGAGCATCAGGTCCCAGCCGATGATCCACGCGACGAGCTCGCCGAGCGTTGCGTACGAGTACGTGTAGATCGAGCCGGCGACGGGGATCGTCGACGCGAATTCCGCGTACGACAGCGCCGCGAGGCCGCACGCGATCGCGGCGATCACGAACGACAGCATCAGCGCGGGGCCGGCCTGCACGGCGCCGGTGCCGGTCAGCACGAAGATGCCGGTGCCGATGATCGCGCCGATGCCGAGGAAGGTGAGGTCGATCGCGCCGAGCGCTTTCTTGAGCCCGGCGGCGTGCGCGCCGGCGATCATGCGATCGACGTTTTTCTTGCGGAAGAGAGACATTGCGGATGAATCGCCAGCGCGCGCAGGCGCGGGGGCGCTGACTGAGTGAAAACCCGTAATTTTAGCCGATTTGACGAACAAGACCCGCTGCGGCGCAGCGGCGCGTCGCGGAATCGTCCGATAAAACAAGCGCTTGCGCTTGATGCGGGCGGCAGTTGACGGAGACGCGGCGTGCGCCGCGTCATGGAATCGGACGAATCCGAGGTAGCGCGCGCAGGCGGGTCGGGCCGGTCAGGCGCCGGCCGCGGGCGCCATGTCGACGAGCCGGTTGCTCATCACGTAGAACGTGAGTTCCGCGTTGTTCGACAGCCGCATCTTCTCGAGCAGCCGCGACCGGTACACGCTCACCGTCTTCACGGACAGCGACAGCGTGTTCGCGATGTCGGTGAGCCGCTTGCCCGACGCGAGCATGCAGAGCGTCTGGAATTCGCGGTCGGACAGCTTCTCGTGCGGCAGCGGTTCGTTCTCGAACGACACGTATTCGGCGAGCGCCTCGGCCATCGCGGGGCTCACGTACTTGCGGCCGGCCGCGACCTGCTGGATCGCGCCGATCATCTGCGCGGCGTTGACCGTCTTCGACAGGTAGCCGGCCGCGCCGGCCTTCAGCGCGCGGACCGCGTACTGGTCCTCGCGGTACATCGAGAACATCAGCACCGGTGTGCGCGTCAGCTTGCGCTTGAGGCGCTTGAGCACCTCGATGCCGTTCGTGTCCGGCAGCGAGATGTCGAGCAGGATCACGTCGAATTCCTGTTTGTCGACGGCTGTCATCGCGTCGCCGCCGGTTTCGGCTTCGGTGACGTCGCGCGCGATGCCGCGGTCGATCAGCAGCTGGCGAATCCCTTGCCGGACGATCGCGTGATCGTCCACGAGCAGGATGTTCAGGCTCATGACGACCTCACGAAAGCGACGCGCGGCGGGCCGCGACGGGCACCGCGAGCAGCGAATCCCACGCGAAGCGCGCGGTGACGCGCGTGCCGTGGCCGGTTTCCGGCGTGGCCGTCTCGAAGCTGCCGCCGAACGCTTCGCAGCGGGCGCGCATGCCGGCGAGGCCGTAGCCGCTGCGGCGGCTGCGGGCGAAACCGGTCCCATCGTCGGCGACAATCAGTGACAGATGCGTGCCGTCGGTGACGATCCGCACGTCGACCGACGTCGCGCGGGCGTGCTTCGCGACGTTCGACAGCGCTTCCTGCGCGACGCGGAATAGCGCGAGTGCGCTGGCGCCGGCGATCTGCGTGAGGCGCGCGTCGGCCGCACACACGAAGCTCGTGCGCAGGCCCGTGCGAGCCGCGTGCGTGTCGATCCAGGACGACAGCGCGCCGATCACGCCCGCGTCGAGCGCCGGCGTGTCGCGTTCGTCGATCAGCCGGCGATTCGCGTCGGTGGCGGCGTCGAGCGCCTGCTGCGCCAGCTCCAGCGCACGCAGGCAGCCGTCCGGCGCATCGGCCGGCAGCCACGTTTGAACGTTTGCGAGCGCGAAACGCGCAGCGGTCAATTCGGCGCCGAGCCCGTCGTGCAGCTCGCCGGCCAGATGGCGGCGGGCTGCTTCGTCGGCGGCGAGCAATTGGGCGGACAGGGCTGCGATCCGTGCGGCGGAGGCGTCGCGTGTCGACGCGGTGTCGGCAACGGGCGGAGTAGCGGCGCAGCTGTGCACACGCTGCCGCGACGGGAACGGGGCGTGGGCGCCCGAGGGCGCGTTAAGCGACGTATCCATGACTCTCCCTGCTGTCAGAAAGCGGTTCAGACACCGGCTGGCTGCGTGGATCGGCTGCCGTTTCGATGACGGTCGCCGCCTGGGAATCGCTCCATGCCGAGGTAACAAAAGTTACACCTTGTAACACTTGCATCCGACCCTTCCACTCTCATTCAAACGGCAACCACGCGCGGCGAATAATATCTCAAAATTTCTGAAAAGGTCATGTCGGGCGGACATTTAAGGGTAAATGTGAATAATCGGAATGAACGTGTTGTAGGAAAAACACTGACACCCGAACACCCGGCGGTGACGTATCCAAATGTAACTATTTGAGATGAGATGGTCCCAGTTTGTTACGAATTCGCCAAGTAGGGACGAAAAAAAACCGGAGCTTTTGCTCCGGTTCTTGATGCCGCACAAATTTCGGGGGCAGATCAGTCCACGAATGCGCGCTCGATCACGTAGTGGCCCGGCGCGCTGTTCTTGCCTTCGACGAGGCCGGCCTGCTTCAGCAGGTCGGTCGTGTCCTTCAGCATCGCGGTGCTGCCGCACAGCATCACGCGGTCGTTTTCCGGCGAGAACGGCGGGACGTCGAGATCCGTGAACAGCTTGCCCGTCGCGATCAGGTCGGTGATCCGGCCTTCGTTGTCGAACGCTTCGCGCGTGACCGTCGGGTAGTAGACGAGCTTGTCCTTGATGATGTCGCCGAGGTACTCATGGCCCGGCAGGTCGTGCTTGATGAAGTCCATGTACGCCAGCTCGCCCTTCAGGCGGCAGGTGTGCGTCAGGATCACCTTGTCGAAGCGTTCGTAGATCTCCGGATCGCGGATGATCGACATGAACGGCGCGAGGCCCGTGCCCGTCGACAGCATCCACAGCGTCTTGCCCGGCAGCAGGTTGTCGGCGACCAGCGTGCCCGTCGGCTTCTTGCCGATCAGCACCGTGTCGCCCACCTTCAGGTGCTGCAGGCGCGACGTCAGCGGGCCGTTCTGCACCTTGATGCTGAAGAATTCGAGATGCTCTTCGTAGTTCGGGCTGACGATCGAGTAGGCGCGCGCGAGCGGCTTGCCGTCGACCTCCAGGCCGACCATCGTGAATTCGCCGTTGTTGAAGCGCAGGCTCGCCTCACGGGTGCAGGTGAAGCTGAACAGCGTGTCGGTCCAGTGATGGACGGATTGGACGGTGGCGGTGTCGTATTTGCTCATGGCTTTGAAAACGGACGCGCGTAGCGGACGCGTGTAACGGGCCCAAAAATGGGCAAAAAAACCGAGTGCGACGGCCCGATCGCGGATCGGCCGGCCGGCGCGTCGGACACGCGCCTTCTCGATGACAGACGTTTGAGGAACTCGTTATTTTACCCTGTTGGCGCGGATCGCGGGCTTGACCCCCGTGGCTGCGCGGATTTGGCGCAACAAATCCTTGCAAAAAGCTTTCATCGATCGGCTGCGAGTTTCGCGCCGAGACCGACGAGCGCGACGCCGCACAGCGCGTCGAGCGGGCGCCGCACGCGCCGGTAGCCGCGCTGCGCGCGGGGGCTCGCGAACAGGTACGCGACGCACGAATACCAGCCGGCCGACAGCACGCCGATCGTCACCAGCACCGCGCCGTTGAACCACAGCGGCACGTGCGCGGGCAGCATCGCCGCGAACACGCTGGTCCAGAACGCACACGATTTCGGGTTCGTCAGGCACGTGAACAGGCCGCTGCGATACGCGCGCAGGTAGTCGCGCGCATGCGGTGCGGCCAGCGGCGCGGCGGCGTCCGGCGCATCGGCCGGCGCCGCGTCGCGGCGCACGCCCGAGCGCAGCAGCTTGAAGCCGAAATACACGAGATACACGGCGCCGCCGATCCGGATCGCCTCGTACAGCCATTCGACCTGATGCAGCACGGCCGCGAGGCCGAGCATCGCGAGCGTCGCCCACGCGACCGACGCGGTGCCGACGCCCAGCGCCGACGCGGCGCCCAGGCTGCGGCGACCCGCGAGCGACAACTGCGAAATCATGAAGAAATTCGGGCCGGGCGTGATCGCCGCGACGAGGTAGACGACGGCGATTTGGAGCAGGATCGGCAGGTAGGTCATGGCGGCGCGGCCCGGCGGCGGGGCGATGGCGGAATGGGCAAGCCGCTACTGTAGCGCGCGCGGCGCGGTCGCGCTCCGGCGGCGCGCGTTCGGGGGTGGCCGAGGAAGGTTATTGCGGATCGAGGCGCAGGCGAGCGATGTACGGCAGGTGGTCCGACAGCCACGCGGCTTCGCCGGACGGCGCGCGCCATTCGAGCGGCGTCAGGCCGCGCACGAACATCTTGTCGAGCGCGAGCGCCGGCGAGAACGCAGGGAACGTGCGGCCCGATTCGCCGAGCAGCGTCGCGACCTCGGACATCCCGATTTCGCCGAACAGCGCGACCGAATCGTTGCGCCAGTCGTTGAAGTCGCCGGCGAGCATCAGCGGGCCGTCGCCCGCGTTGCGCACGATCCAGTGCGCGATCCAGTGCATCTGGCGCAGCCGCGCGGCGCGCGTGAGCGCGAGGTGCGCGCACAGCAGCGTGACCGGGCGCGCGCCCGCGAGCGTCGCACGCGCGACGAGCAGCCCGCGCCGCTCGAAGCGGTGCGCGGAGATGTCCCAGCGGCCGCCGAGGTCGAGCGGATGCGGCGACAGGATCGCATTGCCGTGCCGCCACGACGGCTTGAACACGTTCGGCCCGAGCGCGATCTGCCAGTCGAGCGCATGCGCGATCTCGGTGGCCTGGCAATGCCACACGTCGTCGACCGCGTCGTCCATCTGCGCGCCGAAGCCGGGCGCGAGCACGGGGCGCGGCATGCGGCGCGCCATCGCTTCCTGCAGGAAATACACGTCGGCGTGCGTCGACTGCATCCAGTTGCGCATCGCGTTCCACGCGGTGAAGCCGAGCGGCGAGCGACCCTTGTGCAGGTTCCAGCTGACGGCGGTGATTTCGTCGGGGGCGGCGTGCGGTTCGGCGAACGGCAAGGACAGGGCGTCGGCGGACATGACGCTCAGTCCTTCGCGACGTGCGCACGCACGCGGTACACGAGATGCGGATGCTGTTCGACGAGCGTCCAGTCGGTCCATGCGTCGGCGCCGACCGACAGGCCGGGGTGGCTCGCGACAATCTGCCGCGGCGACGCGGGCACGCACGGATCGCTGCGCGTCGCGTTTTCGTCGTCGAGCGTTTCCTGCACGTCGAGCGCGAGCGACACGGTGTTCGCGTTGGCGTCGACGGTGAGCGGCGCGACGGTGACCGAACGCGAACGCTCGGTCGGCACGACGCGCGCGGCATTGCCGCACCCGACCGGCACGGCGGACGGATAACGATGGGTATCGGTGCGGGTCTGACCCACGGTGGTGCGTTGCTGGAACGTGTCGATCGTCTGACCGTCGCGCACCACCTGGATCTCCCACGCGACGGAGGCCGGCGCGGGGCTTTGCGCATGGGCGGCGAGCGTGACGCTCGCGAGCAGGACGGCCAGGCCGTGTTTCAGCATGAAACGTCTCCGGAAACGCGCAATAGCGGGGAACGGACGCACATCTTACGCCCGATCGATTTCGATCGTGATGTGACAGGACGCACTGCGACAGGTTCGCAGCACGATGCGGTCCTGCCCGGCAGGTAGGGTCGCGTCACGCGTTTTCAAGCGAAAAAGCGCGCGAACTCGGCCACCGGCGCGCGCTCGGTGACGAGGCGGTTCTCGATCGCGTCGGGGTCCGCATGGCCGAGCGACATCCCGCAGACGAACTGTTCGTTGGCGGGAATGCCGAGGTGGTCGGCGACGATCCGGTGATACGGCACGAACGCGGCCTGCGGGCAGGTATCGAGCCCGCGTGCGCGTGCGGCCGTCATCACGCCCTGCAGGAACATCCCGCAATCGAGCCATGCCCCTAACGTCATCACGCGGTCGAGCGTGAAGAACAGCGCGACCGGCGCATCGAAGAAACGGAAGTTGCGCGCGTGCTGCGCGTGCATGCGCGCCTTCTCGTCGCGGCCGATGTTCAACAGCCCGTACAGATCCCAGCCGACCTTGCGGCGCCGGTCGATATACGGCGACACCCATTCGCGCGGGTAGTAGTCGTATTCGGCGACGTATTTCTCGTCGCGCGCGGGATCGTCGTGCGCCGCGGTCAGCGCGGCGGCGAGCGCATCGCGCGTGGCGCCCGTCGCGACGTATACGCGCCAGGGCTGGATGTTGGTGCCCGACGGCGCGCGGCTCGCGGCTTCGAGGATCGCCTCGAGCGTGTCGCGCGGCACGGGTGTCGGCAGGAAGGCGCGGATCGCGCGGCGCGACGTGAGCGCCGCGTCGACGGCGTCGATCGCATCGGCATCGACGTGGGGGGAAGCAGCGGGGGCGGACATCGGCATACCTTTGGGGCATCGCGCGACGCGCCGTGCGGGCGCCGTCGGCAAGGCCGGCGCGGCGGGTGGGTGAACCAACGATCATACGCTGCGGCGCGCGGCCATGCAGCGCGCGCGAAGTGTTAGCAGCAGACTCGCATGGCTGCTTGCTTGCGCGGGGATACGGGATCGCTACACTGAAATCGTAAGGGTCTGATGGTTGTGTGACGGCGAGTGCAGCGAGGTTGGTATGACGACGGCGATGGTGAAACAGGAACTGGCGGTGGCGTCCTTCAGCACGGTGTACGACCTCGAGCAGGTCGAGACGGCGCTGAGCGACCTGAACGAGAGCGCGAGCGACGCACTGCGCGCCACTTACGAGCGGATGCTCAAGACGGGGAATCTGCGCTTCTGCGTGAAGCCGAACCGGATGCCGTCGTTCGATGAACTTGGCGACGCATTGCCGAATTTCGGCGAGCCGCTCGACGACGTGCGCAAGCAGGTCGCGCTGTGCCTTGAAACGGACGACCGGCTCGAACTGATGCCGATCCTGCTGCTCGGGCCACCCGGGATCGGCAAGACGCATTTCGCGAAGGCGCTCGCGCAACTGCTCGGCACCGCGTACCACTACGTGCCGATGAGTTCGCTGACGGCCGGCTGGATCTTGTCGGGCGCGTCGTCGCAATGGAAGAACGCGAAGCCCGGCAAGGTGTTCGAGGCGCTCGTGAACGGCAGCTACGCAAACCCGGTGATCGCCGTCGACGAGATCGACAAGGCCGGCAGCGATGCGCAATACGATCCGCTCGGCGCGCTGTACGCGTTGCTCGAGCACGACACTGCGCGCGCATTCGTCGACGAATTCGCGGAAGTGCCGATCGATGCGGGCAACGTGATCTGGATCGCGACCGCGAACGACGCGCAGGCGATTCCGGAGCCGCTGCTCAACCGGATGAACGTGTACGAGATCGCGCCGCCCGATGCGGCCGGCGCGCGCCGGATCGCGCAGACGATCTACGACGAGATCCGCACGTCGCATGCGTGGGGGCGGCGCTTCCCCGACACGCTCGGCGACGACGCGCTCGACATGCTGGCCGCGACGCCGCCGCGCACAATGCGTCGCGCGCTGCTGCACGCATTCGGCGCCGCGCGGCTCGACGGCCGCGATGCGATCGGGCCGCACGACATCCGCGCGGACGAGGGCGCCGCGAAGCGCCGGCCGATCGGCTTCTGACACGGCGGCGCGCACGGCTGCTGCGTGTGCGCGCCGCGTCGTCGGCTGCGTCGGCGCGACGCGCTGCGGATGCGTTCGGCACGCGGGCGAACCGGGACGTACAATTCTCTTCTCTCCCTTCGACGCGTTAGCGGCGCGAACTGTCATGGAGCAGATGGATTGTGTCGTGATCGGCGCGGGTGTCGTCGGTCTGGCGATTGCGCGGGAACTGGCCGCGCGCGGGCGTGAAACGATCGTGCTCGAGGCGGCCGACGCGATCGGCACGGGCACGAGTTCGCGCAACAGCGAAGTGATTCACGCGGGGCTCTACTACCCGCGCGGGTCGCTGAAGGCGATGTCGTGCGTGCATGGCCGCGACATGCTGTACGAATTCTGCGAAACGCATCACGTGCCGCACCGGCGCGCGGGCAAGCTGCTGGTCGCGACGAGCGCCGCGCAGGTGAAGCAGTTGAAGGCGATCGCCGCGCGCGCGGTCGAAAACGGCGTGCTCGACCTGCTGCCGCTCACGCGTGCGGAGGCGCAGACGCTCGAGCCCGCGCTCGAATGCGTGGAGGCGCTGTTCTCGCCGTCGACCGGCATCGTCGACAGCCACCAGCTGATGCTCGCGCTGCTCGGCGACGCGGAACGCAACGGCGCGATGTGCGCGCTGAAATCCCCGGTCGAATCGATCGACGTGCTGCGCGGCGGGCGCTTCGTCGTGCGCACGGGCGGCGACGCGCCGACCGAGATCGAGGCCGCGTGCGTGATCAACAGCGCGGGCCTCGGCGCGCAGGCGCTCGCGCGCCGCACGCGCGGCCTCGACCCGCGCTGGGTGCCGCCGCTCTATCTCGCGCGCGGCAATTACTTCAGCCTGTCGGGCCGCGCGCCGTTCTCGCACCTGATCTACCCGATGCCCGATCGCGCAGGGCTCGGCGTGCACCTGACGCTCGATCTCGGCGGGCAGGCGCGCTTCGGCCCGGACGTCGAATGGTGCGATTCGCTGCGCTACGAAGTCGATCCGGCGCGTGCGACCGCGTTCTACGCGTCGATCCGCGCGTTCTGGCCCGGCCTGCCCGACGACGCGCTGCAGCCGGCGTATGCGGGCATCCGGCCGAAGCTCGCGGGGCCCGGCGAGCCGCCGGCCGACTTCATCGTGCAGGGCGCCGCGCAGCACGGCGTGCGCGGGCTCGTGAACCTGTTCGGCATCGAGTCGCCGGGGCTCACCGCGTCGCTCGCGCTCGCGCAGCGCGTGGGCGAGATGACCGCCTACCGCTGACGCGACGCACGGGCCGCCGTGTGAAATCCCTTATCTCTGGAATTTCGGCGCGCACATTTATTCGCTTGGGCGTTATTCTGTCGAACGGCTGTCGCCAGAACAGCTTTCAAACCGATAACGTTGGAGCGAGTCCCCCATGAAAACATCCCGTCGGAGTTTCCTGATTACGAGCATTGGTGCCGTGTCCGCGCTGGCGCTGTCGCGCGAAGCGCTGGCCGATGCGCCGATGCTGTCGGAAACGGATCCGACCGCCGTGGCGCTTGGCTACAAGGCCGATGCCACGAAGGTCGACAAGACGAAGTACCCGAAATACGCAGCGGGCCAGGATTGTGCGGCCTGCATGCTGTACCAGGGCAAGAAGGGCTCGGCATCGGGTCCGTGCGGCGCCTTCCCCGGCAAGCAGGTGTCGGCGAAGGGCTGGTGCAGCGCCTTCTCGAAGATGGGTTGAGTCCCGTGCGGCATCGTGCGATGCCGCATTGTGGCGAAAACCGCAAAACGCCCGCCGTCGAAAGATGGCGGGCGTTTTTTATGCTTGAAAACGGTTCCGTCGCTTTCTACACTCGCTGCAAACCTGTGCGCCGCGACCCACCCGCGCGCCGCGCCGCCTGACACGGCGAATTCACGAGGACGAGGCACGCATGGCGACGATTGCGAATTCAACGAAAACGATCCGGCCCGAGCGTGCGCTGAACCGCCGCGCGGTGGCCGCCGCCGTGATCGGCAACGCGCTCGAGTGGTACGACTTCACGGTGTTCGGCTTCATGACGGTCGTGATCGCCGAGCTGTTCTTCCCGACCTCCAGCGAATACTCGTCGCTGCTCCTCACCACCGCGACGTTCGGCGTCGCGTTCTTCATGCGCCCGATCGGCGGCATCGTGTTCGGGCTGTACGCGGATCGCGCGGGCCGCAAGGCCGCGCTGTCGCTCGTGATCCTGCTGATGACGGCCGGCATCTTCCTGCTCGCGATCGCGCCGCCCTATGCGGCGATCGGCATCGGCGGCCCGATCCTGATCGTGCTCGGCCGGCTGCTGCAGGGCTTCTCCGCGGGCGGCGAATTCGGCAGTGCGACGGCGCTGCTGATCGAAGCCGCACCGTTCTCGAAACGCGGCTTCTACGGCAGCTGGCAGATGGCGAGCCAGGCGGCCGCGCTGCTGATCGGCGCGCTCGTCGGCGCGGCCGTCACGCGCGGGCTGTCGCACGACGCGCTGCGCAGCTGGGGCTGGCGCGTGCCGTTCATCCTCGGGCTCGTGATCGGCCCGATCGGCTTCTACATCCGCCGCCATCTCGCCGATTCCGAAGCGTTCCTGCATGCGCAGCAGAGCGCGCGCCGCGCGACGCTCGGCGAAGTGTTCACGCGCCACCCGCGCGAGGTGCTGTGCGGGCTCGGCTCGGTGATCGCGCTGACGGTGACGATCTACGTGCTGATCAGCTATCTGCCGACTTTCGCGGTGAAGCAGCTGAAGCTGCCGTACGCGGAATCGTTCTACGCGGTGATCGTCGGCAACCTGCTGCTGATGGTGCTGTCGCCGGTCGCGGGCGCATGGTCCGATCGCATCGGCCGCAAGGGGCTGTCGCTGTGGTCGCTCGTGCTGACGCTCGCGCTGATGTATCCGCTGTTCGCGTGGCTCGACGCGGCGCCGAGCATCGGGCGGCTGATCGCGGTGCAGGCCGTGCTGTCGGTGACGCTCGCGGGTTACTACGGGCCGTTCGGCGCGATGATCGCCGAGCTGTTCCCGGCCAACGTGCGCTCGACCGGGCTGTCGATCGCGTACAACGTCGCGGTGATGCTGTTCGGCGGCTTCGGGCAGTTCATCGTCACGTGGCTGATCAAGGTCACGGGCACGCCGCTCGCACCGACCTACTACGTGATGGCCGGGATCGCGCTGTCGATCGTCGCGGTCGCGTTCGTGCCGGCGCGCAGTGCCGACCTCGATGCGCCGGCGTGATCGCATGACGATTTGAAGACGGTCATCGGATCGTTTCATAAAACGCAATGATGTGCTGCAGAGCACAGGGAGCGGCGCATCGAGCCGTCGTGTTCGCGCCCGAATTGTTTAGTCGTCGAACGAAACTTGCGCGAGATGAACGGAATTGTCGCTCGCGCGCGTTTTCGCATTTTTTACCCACACTAAACATCGGCACAAACCCGTGCGGGGCATATAGAAGAGTTTTTTCTCCGGCTTGTTGCCACATCGTTAGCTCAAGTAATATCCGCGTACACCGGCCCCTGGCGGGCCGGTTCCGATCTGGAGACCTGGAGGAAACATGGAATACAACCGTCTGTTGCACACCCTGCGTGTTACCGCCATTGCAGGCGTGGCAGCGGCATCGCTCGGCGTCGCGGGCTCTGCATTCGCACAGATCCCGAACAAAACGCTCGTCTACTGCTCAGAAGGCAGCCCGGCGGGTTTCGATTCCGCGCAATTTACGACCGGCGTCGATTTCACCGCCGCCACGTTCACCGTCTACAACCGCCTCGTCGAATTCGAGCGCGGCGGCACGAAGGTCGAGCCGGGCCTCGCCGAGAAGTGGGACGTATCGTCCGACGGCAAGGTGTACACGTTCCACCTGCGCCACGGCGTGAAGTTCCACACGACCGACTTCTTCAAGCCGACGCGTGAATTCAACGCGGACGACGTGCTGTTCACGTTCCAGCGCATGCTCGACCCGAACCAGGCGTTCCGCAAGGCGTACCCGGTGTCGTTCCCGTACTTCACCGACATGGGCCTCGACAAGCTGATCACGAAGGTCGAGAAGGTCGATCCGTACACCGTGAAGTTCACGCTGGCCGAGCCGAATGCGCCGTTCATCCAGAACATGGCGATGGAATTCGCGTCGATCCTGTCGGCCGAATACGGCGACCAGCTGATGAAGGCAGGCAAGGCCGCCGACATCAACCAGAAGCCGGTCGGCACGGGCCCGTTCATCTTCCGCAGCTACACGAAGGACGCGACGATCCGTTTCGACGGCAATCCTGATTACTGGAAGAAGGGCGAAGTGAAGCTGTCGAAGCTGATCTTCTCGATCACGCCGGATCCGGGCGTGCGCGTGCAGAAGATCAAGCGCAACGAATGCCAGGTGATGAGCTATCCGCGTCCGGCCGACATCGCGACGCTGAAGGCCGACTCGGGCGTCGACATGCCGTCGCAGGCCGGCTTCAATCTCGGCTACCTCGCGTACAACGTCGAGCACAAGCCGGTCGACAAGCTCGAAGTGCGTCAGGCGCTCGACATGGCGATCAACAAGAAGGCGATCCTCGAGTCCGTCTACCAGGGCGCCGGCCAGGCTGCGACCGCGCCGATGCCGCCGACCCAATGGTCGTACGACAAGAACCTGAAGATGGCGCCGAACGACACCGCGAAGGCGAAGGCGCTGCTCGCGAAGGCCGGCTATGCGAACGGTTTCGAGATCACGCTGTGGGCGATGCCCGTGCAGCGCGCATACAACCCGAATGCCCGCCTGATGGCCGAGATGATCCAGGCCGACTGGGCGAAGATCGGCGTGAAGGCGAAGATCGTCACGTACGAGTGGGGCGAGTACATCAAGCGCGCGCACTCGGGTGAGCAGGACACGATGCTGATCGGCTGGACGGGCGACAACGGCGATCCGGACAACTGGCTCGGCACGCTGCTCGGCTGCGAAGCGATCAAGGGCAACAACTTCTCGCACTGGTGCTACAAGCCGTTCGACGAGCTGGTCCAGAAGGGCCGCACGACGACGGGCCAGGACGCACGGACGAAGCTCTACATGCAGGCCCAGCAGATCTTCGCGCAACAGCTGCCGTTCTCGCCGATCGCGAACTCGACGGTCTACCAGCCGGTGCGCAAGAACGTGGTCGACATGCGTATCGAACCGCTCGGCTATGCCCGCTTCGACGGTGTTAGCGTGAAGTAACACGCCTGTCGTAAGCTGTCGCGAAGACCGGCTAACTCATCCGGCGGCGGGAGGCCAAAAGCTTCCCGTCGCCGGTCGCACATTTCCCACAAGAAAATACGAGACGCATCATGTTCACATTCGTGTTGCGCCGCGTGGGCATGGTGATCCCGACTTTCATCGGCATCACCATCCTGGCGTTTGCGCTGATTCACCTGATACCGGGCGACCCCATCGAAGTGATGATGGGCGAGCGCGGCGTCGATCCCGCGATGCACGCAGAGGCGATGAAACGCCTTGGGCTCGACCAGCCGCTGCCCATGCAGTACCTCCACTACATCGGCCGGGCGCTGCATGGCGACCTCGGCACGTCGATCATCACCAACACGAGCGTCGCGGGCGAATTCTTCGCGCGCTTCCCGGCGACCGTCGAGCTGTCGCTGTGCGCGCTCGTGTTCGCGCTCGCGGTCGGGCTGCCGGCCGGCGTGATCGCCGCGCTGCGGCGCGGCTCGGTCGTCGACCACGGCGTGATGGGCACCGCGCTCACCGGCTATTCGATGCCGATCTTCTGGTGGGGGCTGATCCTCATCATGGTGTTTTCGTCGTACCTCGGCTGGACGCCCGTGTCGGGGCGCATCGCCGTCGAATACGACTTCCCGCACCCGACGGGCTTCATGCTGATCGACGCGCTGCTCGCGCCGGACGAAGGCTCGTTCAAGTCGGCGGTCAGCCACCTGATCCTGCCCGCGATCGTGCTCGGCACGATCCCGCTCGCGGTGATCGCGCGGATGACGCGCTCGTCGATGCTCGAAGTGCTGCGCGAGGACTACATCCGCACCGCACGCGCGAAGGGGCTGTCGCCCGTGCGCGTGGTCGTCGTGCATGCGCTGCGCAACGCGCTGATCCCGGTCGTCACCGTGATCGGCCTGCAGATCGGCACGCTGCTCGCGGGCGCCGTGCTGACCGAGACGCTCTTTTCGTGGCCCGGTGTCGGCAAGTGGCTGATCGATGCGATCGGCCGCCGCGACTATCCGGTCGTCCAGGGCGGCATCCTGTTGATCGCGACGCTCGTGATCGTCGTGAACCTGGTCGTCGACCTGCTGTACGGCGTGCTGAATCCGCGCATCCGCCACACGAGGTAATCCCATGAGCAATCTGCAAAACACCCTGCCGACCGAATCCGCGCCGGCCGGCGGCCGTGCGCTCGCGCTGCGCGAGTTCTGGGCCAACTTCTCGCGCAACCGCGGCGCCGTCGGCGCCGGCATCGTCGTGCTCGTGCTGATCCTCGTCGCGCTGCTCGCGCCGCTGATCGCGCCGCACAGCCCGGTCGAGCAATACCGCGACTTCGTGAAGATCCCGCCCGCGTGGCTCGACGGCGGCAACTGGAAATTCATCCTCGGCACCGACGAAGCGGGCCGCGACATTCTTTCGCGGCTGATGTTCGGCGCGCGGATGTCGTTCTGGATCGGCTTCGTGTCGGTCGTGCTCGCGCTGATCCCCGGCATCGTGCTCGGGCTCGTCGCCGCGTTCTTCCAGAAGTGGGCCGACACGCCCGTGATGCGCATCATGGACGTGCTGCTCGCGCTGCCGTCGCTGCTGCTCGCGGTCGCGGTCGTCGCGATCATCGGCCCGGGCCTCACCAACACGATGTTCGCGATCGCGATCGTCGCGCTGCCGGCCTATGTGCGCCTCACGCGCGCATCGGCGCTCGGCGAGCTGCAGAAGGAATACGTGACGGCGTCGCGCGTGGCCGGTGCCGGCACGCTGCGCCTGATGTTCTCGCAGGTGCTGCCGAACTGTACCGCGCCGCTGATCGTGCAGGCGACGCTCGGCTTCTCGTCGGCCATCCTCGACGCGGCCGCGCTCGGCTTCCTCGGCCTCGGCGTGCAACCGCCGACCGCCGAGTGGGGCGCGATGCTGGCGTCCGCGCGCGACTACATCGACAACGCGTGGTGGATCGTGACGATGCCCGGCCTGTCGATCCTGATTTCGGTGCTCGCGATCAACCTGCTCGGCGACGGGCTGCGCGACGCGCTCGATCCCAAACTGAAACGGATGGCCTGACATGAGCAACAACCTTCTGACCATCCGCAATCTCGCGGTGAACTTCAACGGCCTGCCCGCTGTCGACCGGATCAACATGTCGATCGCGCCGGGCGAGGTGGTGGGCGTCGTCGGCGAATCGGGCTCGGGCAAGAGCGTGACGATGATGGCGCTGATGGGCCTGATCGACGCACCGGGCAAGGTGACGGCCGACGAGGTCACGTTCAACGGCGTCGACCTGCTGAAGGCGTCGCCGAAGGCGCGCCGCAAGATCGTCGGCAAGGACATCGCGATGGTGTTCCAGGACGCGCTGACGAGCCTGAACCCGAGCTACACGGTCGGCTACCAGATCAAGGAGGTGCTGAAGCTGCACGAAGGCCTGCGCGGCGACGCGCTGAACCGGCGCGCGCTCGAACTGCTCGACCAGGTCGGCATTCCCGACGCGAAGAACCGCATCGCGTCGTTCCCGCACCAGATGTCGGGCGGGATGAACCAGCGCGTGATGATCGCGATGGCCGTCGCGTGCAACCCGAAGCTCCTGATCGCCGACGAGCCGACCACCGCGCTCGACGTGACGATCCAGGCGCAGATCATGGATCTGCTCGTGAAGCTGCAAAAGGAACGCGGGATGGCGCTCGTGCTGATCTCGCACGACCTGGCCGTGGTGTCGGAGGTCGCGCACCGCGTCGCGGTGATGTACGCGGGCGAGATCATCGAGACCAACAGCGTGCCCGACATCTTCCGTGCGCCGCATCATCCGTACACGGAAGCGTTGCTCGCGGCGATTCCCGAGCACAATAAGGGTGCGCGTCGCCTTGCCGCATTGCCCGGCATGGTGCCCGGCCGCGATGATCGCCCGTCCGGGTGCCTGTTCGCGCCGCGCTGCAAGTATGTCGTCGACGATTGCCGCAAGGCGCGGCCGGCGCTCGACACGCTGGTGTCCGGCAACGATGCGATGCGCGCGCGCTGCATCAAGCCGCTCAATGTTTCCAACCTCGACCTGACGGGAGGCGCACGATGAATGCAGTCCACGAAACGCGCCACGCGTCGCACGACGAGGACGTACTGGTGGCCGACGGCCTCGCGAAGCACTATTCGGTGAAGCGCGGGATGTTCGGGCAGGGCACCGTGAAGGCGCTGAACGGCGTGTCGTTCTCGCTGAAGCGCGGCAAGACGCTCGCCGTCGTCGGCGAGTCGGGCTGCGGGAAGTCGACGCTCGCGCGCCAGCTCACGATGATCGAGACGCCCACGTCGGGCAGCCTGACGATCGACGGCAAGAACGTGGCCGGCGCGAGCCGCGAGACGGTCGCCGACCTGCGCCGCCGCGTGCAGATGGTGTTCCAGAACCCGTTCGCGTCGCTGAACCCGCGCAAGACCGTCGAGCAGACGCTTTCCGAGCCGCTCGAGATCAACGCGAACCTGACGGCCGCCGAGCGCGCGCAGCGCATCGCGCAGATCATGCGCACGGTCGGGCTGCGGCCCGAGCATGCGAAGCGCTATCCGCACATGTTCTCGGGCGGCCAGCGCCAGCGTGTCGCGATCGCGCGCGCGATGATCCTCGATCCGCGCATCGTCGTCGCCGACGAGCCGGTATCCGCGCTCGACGTGTCGATCCAGGCGCAGATCCTGAACCTGTTCATGGATCTGCAGGAGCAGTTCAAGACGAGCTACGTGTTCATCTCGCACAACCTGTCGGTGGTCGAGCACGTCGCGGACGACGTGATGGTGATGTACTTCGGCAGCGTCGCCGAGCTCGGCGACAAGGCAACGATCTACGCGCGGCCACGCCACCCGTACACGCGGGCGCTGATGTCGGCGACGCCGGCGATCTTCGAGGAAGACCGCCGCGTGCAGATCAAGCTGCAGGGCGAACTGCCGTCGCCGCTCAATCCGCCGTCGGGCTGCGCGTTCCACCAGCGCTGCCCGTATGCGGTCGAGCGGTGCCGCGCGGAGGAGCCGAAGCTGCGCGAGGTCGATGGCCGGCAGGTGGCGTGCCATCGCGCCGAGGAGGTAGGGGAGGCGAATGCCTGATGTGTTGGCGGCGCGCGTGTCCTGCGTGCGCCGTGCGGGGGCAAGCGGCGCGCGCGTGATGCGCGCGTACCGCTACGCGCGGCGCTGGAGCGTGCGTACCGTCACGGGCGCGGCGCTGGCCGGCGCGTGCGTGGCGGCCAGCCTCGTGGTTCCCGTCGAAACCGCGCGCGCCGAAGGGCGCGCGCCGGCCACTTCACCGATCCATCCGTCGCAAGTCCCGCCGCCCGGCATGAGCCTGCCGGGCTTCCACGCACCGTCCGTATCGGACGGCACGGTGTCGCGCGGCACCGTGCGCGTGCAGCCCGCGCGCATGCCGTTCTACGTCGCGACCAAAGGCAACGTCACGCTCTACGTGCTCGGCACGCTGCATACGGGCGATCCGTCCGATTACCCGAGCGCGCAGCCGTTCCGGCCGCGCATCCTCGCGGCGCTCGCCGCGTCGCCGACGCTCGCGCTGGAGCTGTCGCCCGACGATCTGCTCGAATCGCAGGACGACGTGTCGAAGTACGGCGTGTGCCGCTACCCGTGCCTGCAGCGCCTGCTGCCCGAACCGCTGTGGCAGCGGCTCGCGGCGCGCCTGCGCGGCAACCCGGCCGCGCTCGCCGAGATCCGCAAGATGCGGCCGTGGCTCGCGGCGCTCGTCGTCGAGACCTACGATTCGCTGTCGGCCGGCCTGCAGACCGAATACGGCACCGAGGCGCAACTGCAGAACGTGTTCCTGAAGAAGAAGGGCGGCCGCGTGATCGGGCTCGAGACGCTCGCCGAACAGATGCGCGCGTTCACCGGGCTGACGCTGGCCGAACAGCGCGAGATGCTCGCGCAGGACATGGTGCAGACGCCCGCGCAGAACGCCGACGACATCAAGGCGCTGCACCGGCTGTGGCGAATTGGCGACGCCGATGCGATTTCCGCGTGGGCCGTCGCGAAGAGCGAGCGGCTCGCACGTTCGAAGGCGCTGTCGGCGTCGATCGACAACAAGATCGTGTACGAGCGCAACCGGCGCTTCGTTGCACGAATGACGGCAATCGCCGCGCCGAACCGGCCGCTGTTCGTCGCGATCGGCGCGCTGCATCTGGGCGGCCCGCGCGGCGTGCTCGAATTGTTGCGTCAACAAGGTTACAGCGTCGACGCGAACTGAGCGTCGTCATCGCGTCCGAACCGATCCTCCCCTGTTTGATCGACGTCGCTCGAGCCCGTCAAACGCCTGTATGGGCATGCGATTCGATAAGGAAAACCCTCGATTCGTCGGAAAATAGCGTTTCAAACGATTGACATCCCGTTCTGCCAATATCTATTCTTCGATCCACAAGTTGAAAAAATGAAAAGAATAGAAAAAGTTCTACGGGGTAGCAGAAAATAAAGCGCGGGGTTAGCGCGTTGCCGGCACGTGGTGCATACGTGCCGGCCGCGGAAAGTGTCTGCATGTACGGCGGGGCCAATCATCGTCGGACAACAAGAATGCATGCAGGCCGACTTGCACATAAGCAACGCTCCGTCGTCTGACCGGGGAATGCAGTGATCGGGCGGCGGCGGACGTTTTTTAATCCGGAAGAATTTTCCGGTCACCGTCGAAAGACGGTTTCGGGGGGTGAATCGGCAGACGGCGAAGCCGCAGCGATTGCGCCAACGGAAAAGCGCCACGAGGGCGCTTTTTTCTTTTGTGCGGCCGCTACACGCAACGTGCGTTGCGCGGGATGAATGCGCGTCACGCGCCCTCGTCGGCCTGCAGCGCGCCGGGCGCGACGACGTCGACGCCGGCGGCCTCCAGCGCCGCGCGAATCCGCTTCGCGAACGCCAGCGCATGCGGCCCGTCGCCGTGCAGGCAGACGGTCTGCGCGTTGAGCGGCACCCATTCGCCGCTCAGGGCGCGCACCTGCCGGTTGCGCACCATGTCGAGCGTGCGCGCGAGCACCGCGTCTTCATCGTCGATCAATGCGCCGGGCTGGCTGCGCGGCACGAGCGAGCCGTCGGCGCGGTAGCCGCGATCGGCGAACACTTCTTCCACGGCGGCGAGCCCCGCATGCCGCGCGGCCGCGACGAACACGCTGTTCGCGAGCCCGAACACCGCGAGCGACGGATCGAAGTCGTGGATGGCGGACACCACCGCATCGGCGATCATCGGGTCGCGCGCGGCCTGGTTGTACAGCGCGCCGTGCGGCTTCACGTGCGCGATGCGCCCGCCTTCGGCCTGCGCGATCGCCGACAGCGCGCCGAGCTGGTACAGGACGCCCGCGTAGATGTCGCCGGCCGGCAGCTGCATTTCCTTGCGGCCGAAATTCTCCGGATCGTGAAAGCTCGGGTGCGCGCCGATCGACACGCCTTTCTGCACGGCCCAGCGCACGCAGTCGCGCATCGCATTCGCGCCGCCTGCATGCCAGCCGCATGCGATGTTCGCCGACGTGACGAGGTCGAGCAGCGCCTCGTCCGATCCGCATCCTTCGCCGAGATCGGCATTCAGATCGATTTCCATGTTGTTCCTCGTCCACTGATGGCGTGGCGCGTCTTTCGTTACTGCTCCGCCATTGTCACGCTGCGCGCGATTGGGCGCGGCGGCGCGCTTCTTCTCGCATGTCGATCGCAACGTCGATCTGCCGCAGATAGGCACGTTCTGCGGAGAGGGCGGCGCGCGCGGCGTCGGGTGTCGTGCGCACGAAGCGGATCGGCAGGTTGAGCCGCGCCTGTGCGAGTTTCCACAGATCGGCGCGGATCACCGTGCCGATCTTCGGGTAGCCGCCGGTGGTCTGCGCGTCGTGCATCAGCACGATCGGCTGGCCGTTCGGCGGCACCTGGATCGTACCGGGCAGCACCGCGTGCGACAGCAGCTCGACCGGCCGCTCGCGCACGAGCTCGGCGCCGGCGAGGCGATAGCCCATCCGGTTGCTGTTCGCGGTGACGAGCCATTCCTCGTCCCAGAACGCCTGCTGCGAATCGGCCGCGAACGATGCGTAATCGGGGCCCGGCAGCACGCGCACGGGCATCGCCCACGGCGCATGCGCGGGGCGGTGACGGCGCGGCGGCTCGTCGACGCGCACGAAGGCGCACCACGCGGGCGCCTTCACGCCGAATTCGGGCGCATCGGCCGCGAGGCAGCCCGCGCCGGCCGGCGGCACGCCGACCGGGAGCCGGTCGCCGTCGCGCAGCGTGCGGCCGCCGAGGCCGCCGAAGCGCGACGCGAGATCGGTGCTGCGCGAGCCGAGCATCGGCAGCACGTCGATGCCGCCCGCGATGCACAGATAGCCGCGCATCCCGCGTTTCGCGGCCGGCAGCACGAGCGTCTGCCCGGCCTCGACCGGCAGGCTCCACCACGAATACACGCGCTGGCCGTCGAGCGTCGCGCCGAACTCGGTGCCGGTGATCGCGATGCGCGTCGCGCGCGTGAAGCGGAACGTGGCAGGACCGATCGTGACTTCGACGGCCGCCGCGTCGGGGCGGTTGCCGACGAGCCGGTTGCCGACCTCGAGCGCGAGGCCGTCGAGCGCGCCGCCCTGCGCGACGCCGAGGTGGCGTGCGCCGCGGCGCCCGAGATCCTGCACGGTCGACAGCGGGCCGGCGCGCAACACCTCGATGGTGCCCGGTGCGTTGCTCTGGGTCATGACGCGTCGACTCCCGCAATGGTGAATCGCACGCGATCGCCGGGCAGCAGCAGCGTCGGCTGCGGCCGCGCCGGATCGAACAGCACCTGCGACGTGCGGCCGATCAGCTGCCAGCCGCCGGGCGACGTGGCCGGGTAGATGCCCGTCTGCGCGCCGCCGATGCCGACCGAGCCGGCCGGCACCTCGAGGCGCGGCGCCGCGCGGCGCGGCGTGTGCAGCGATGCGTCGAGGCCGCCGAGATACGCGAAGCCCGGCTGGAAGCCGACGAAGAACACGACATAGTCGCCCGCCGCGTGGCGGGTGACGACTTCGTCGGCCGGCAGGCCCGTGTGCGCGGCGACGGCCGCCAGGTCGGGGCCGGCGGCACCGCCGTACTCGACCGGAATCTCGATTTCGCGGCCGTCCGCGTGCTCGACGTCGGCCGTCTCCCACGCGTCGCGCAGCGCGGGCGTGAGCGATTCGGCCGTCGCGGCGAGCGCGTCGAACACGATGGTCAGGTTGTTCATGCCCGGCACGACGTCGATCACGTCGGGCCACGCGCGCGCGGCCTCGGCAACGGCCCAGACGCGGCGCTGGCAGTCGAGCGTGGCGGGCGGCGGCACCTCACAGACGAGGGCGGCATCGCCGAGCGGATAAATGCGGGGTTGCGTCATCGGACTGGCACGGTTCGGACGGCAATGTTAGCGCACATTGTCAATAAAATATCGACAACTTCCCAATAAGCGTTTTCGCCTAGCCCGTATGTCCGGGCTTCTGGCGTACACTCGGCACTCCCTGTCATCCGGCTTGCTCCGCCTTTCCATGAAGCGTCCTGCGACCAAGATCGTGTCATCCGAACACCTCGTTTCCGATTCGAGCGCGGAGCTGTCGGAGCTCGAATACGGGCTCATCATGGCAGGCAATGCGTTCAACCGGTGGATGGTGCGCTGCATGTCGGCGGCCGGCGCGAAGGACATGACGGCGGTCGAGGTGTCGCTGCTGCATCACGTCAGCCATCGCGAACGCAAGAAGAAGCTCGCCGACATCTGCTTCGTGCTCAATATCGAGGATACGCACGTCGCGACCTATGCGCTGAAAAAACTGATCGCCCGCGGCTATGTGAAGAGCGAGAAGAGCGGCAAGGAAGCGTTCTTCTTCGCGACCGACGCCGGCCGCGACCTGTGCCTGAAATATCGCGAGGTGCGCGAGCATTGCCTGATCGAGACGCTGAAGGACAGCGGGCTCACCAACGAGCAGATCGGCGACGCGGCGCAGCTGCTGCGCCACGCATCGGGCCTCTACGACACGGCCGCACGCGCGGCGGCGTCGCTGTAAACGATTGCGGAGACCGGGGCGCGCGGGCCTGCGCTGACGGGCGCGAGACGACCGCGGCGCCGCGCGCCGCGTCATCCGGCGGCCGGGTAGAGCGCGCCGTCGGTCACGATCCAGCGCAGCGCGAGATCATGCGCCTCGGCCGGCAGCGCATCGACGCGGCACGCTTCATACGCGATGCCGACCGTTACGGGCGGGGCGTCGCCCGGCCATGCGGCGAGCGTGCGGTCGTAATAGCCGCCGCCGTAGCCGAGCCGGTAGCGCTGCGGATCGAATCCGACACAGGGAATCAGCAACAGGTCGGGCACGACGACGATTCCCGAAGCCGGTTCCGGAATCCGGTGATGACCTTCGCGCATCGGCGTGTGCGCATCCCACGCATGGAACGCGAGCGGCGTGTGCCGCTCGCCGATCACGGGCAGCGCGGCGCGCCGGCCGGCACCTGCCGCGCACCACGCGAGCACCGCATCGCGCGCATCGAATTCGCCGGGCAGCGGCCAGTAGAACCCGACCGTGCGCGGCGCCAGACGGTCGAGCAGCGTGCGCAGCCGCGCGTCGAGCGCGGCGTTCGCGGCGGGTTGCGACGCGGCGTCGCGACGCGCACCGGACAGCGTTTTGCGCAGCGCAACCTTCGGGTTCGGCACAGGGTTGCGTGCTATGCTTTCGCTCACTTCGCGCTCCATTCAAAACGATGTCGAACAGCCTTTTCCGAGTATATCGCGCGGTCGCGCTGACGCTTTCGGCCACCGCGCTCGTCGCGGGCACCGCCGCGTGCGCCGCACCGAACGACGATGCGGTCTCCGGGGACGACCAGACCTTCGTGCAGCTTCGTGAAGCCGCACGCCGCAACGACGCCGCGAAAGCCGCGCAGCTCGCGTCGATGATCCCGAACTATCCGGTCCCGTCCTACGTCGAGTATTTCCAGATCAAGCCGCAGCTGTTCGATTCGACGGGCCGTGCGCGCGTCGACGCGCCGGACGCACCGGTGCAGTCGTTCCTGCAGCGCTACGACGGCCAGGCGATCGCCGACCGCCTGCGCAACGACTACCTGCTCGTGCTCGGCGCGCGCCACGACTGGCGCAACTTCGACGATCAATACAAGCGCTTCGTGCTCGACGACGACACGCAGGTCAAGTGCTATGCGCTCGAATCGCGCGCGGCGCGCGGCGAGAACGTCGCCGATGCGGCGCGTGCGCTGCTCGTCGAGCCGAAGAACTACGGCGACGCATGCGTCGACCTGATCACCGCGTTGACCGTCAACCAGCAGTTCACGAGCGACGACGTGTGGCAGCAGGCACGTCTCGCGTACGAGCAGAACTACACGACGCTCGGCGGCAAGATCGTCGACGCGCTCGGCCCGCGCCCGGTCGGCTTCGACCAGGCGACGAGCGCGCCGCCGCTGTACCTCGCGCGCGGCGTCGGCGCCGACGCGACGTCGCACCAGCTCGCGCTGATCGCGCTCGGCCGCATGGCGCGCAACGATCCGGACGCGGCCGCCGGCATGCTGACGACGGTCGCGCCTTCGCTGACCAAGCAGGAACAGGCGATCGCGTGGGGCGCGATCGGCTACCAGGGCGCGATCAAGCGCTCGCCGCTCGCGTCGGTCTGGTACGCGAAATCCACGAATGCGCCGCTGTCGAACCCGGGCTACGAATGGCGCACGCGCGCCGCGCTGCTTGCCGGCAACTGGCCGATGGTGCGCTGGTCGATCGAGCAGATGCCGCCGTCGCTGCGCGACGATCCGGCGTGGATCTACTGGCATGCGCGCGCGCTCAAGCAGAGCGGCGACACGCTGCAGGCGAACCAGGAATTCGAGCAGGTCGCGGGCCAGTTCAACTTCTACGGGCAGCTCGCCGGTGAAGAGCTCGGCCAGCGCACGTCGATCCCGCCGCGCACGAAGGTGAGCGACGCCGAGGTCGACGCGATGGGCAAGATTCCGGGCTTCGCGCTCGCGCAGCGCTTCTACGGGCTGAACCTGCGTCTCGAAGGCAACCGCGAATGGAACTGGCCGCTGCGCGGGATGACCGATCGACAGCTGCTCGCGGCCGCCGAATACGGCAAGCGCGTCGAGTTGCTCGACCGCACGGTCAACACGGCCGACCGCACGAAGGCCGAGCACGACTTCACGCTGCGCTACCCGTCGCCGTACCGCAACATCGTCGAGCGCTATGCGCAATCGACCGGCCTCGACGTCGAATGGGCGTACGGGCTGATCCGCCAGGAATCGCGCTTCATCATCAGCGCGCGTTCGTCGGTGGGCGCGGGTGGCCTGATGCAGCTGATGCCGGCCACCGCCCAGATGGTCGCGAAGAAGCTCGGCATGGGCACGATCACGCGTGCGCAGATGCACGACATCGATACCAACATCCAGCTCGGCACCTGGTATCTGGCGGACATCTACAACAACTTCGACAGCTCGCCGGTGCTCGCCACCGCCGGCTACAACGCGGGCCCGGGCCGGCCGCGCCAGTGGCGCCAGGTGTTGACGCAGCCGGTCGAAGGCGCGATCTTCGCAGAAACGATTCCGTTCAACGAGACGCGCGACTACGTGAAGAACGTGCTGTCGAACACCGTCTACTACGCGGCGCTCTTCGAGGGCAAACCGCAGTCGTTGAAGAAACGTCTAGGCATGATCTCGCCCTGATACGCAATCTTCACACTGCCGCGCGAGACGCGGCAGTGTTCTTTTGAGGTCCCGAACATGGATCGCCAGACCGTCGCGCTGCTGGGCGGCACCGGCTTCATCGGCAGCCGGCTCGTCAATGCGCTGATCGATGCCGGCAAGCAGGTGCGGATCGGCACGCGCCGGCGCGACCACGCGCGCCACCTGCAGATGCTGCCGGTCGAGATCGTCGAGCTCGAAGCACTCGACACGCGTACGCTCGCGCGCTTCGTCGCCGGCGCGCATGCGGCGATCAACCTGGTCGGCGTGCTGCACGGCGGCCGCGGCACGCCGTACGGGCCCGGCTTCGAGCGCGCGCACGTCGCGCTGCCGGCCGCGCTCGCGAGCGCCTGTACCGAGGTCGGCGTGCGGCGCCTGCTGCACATGAGCGCGCTCGGCGCCGATTCGCGCGGCGCAAGCATGTACCAGCGCTCGAAGGGCGACGGCGAGGCCGCGCTGCATGCGATCGCGGCGACCGATTCGCTCGCGCTGACGATCTTCCGCCCGTCGGTCGTGTTCGGCCCCGGCGACGCGTTCCTCAACACTTTCGCGAACCTGCAGCGCACGGTGCCCGTGCTGCCGCTCGCGATGCCCGATGCGCGTTTCCAGCCGGTGTTCGTCGGCGATGTCGTCCGCGCGTTCGTCAACACGCTCGATCTCGCGGCCGCGCACGGCAAGACCTACGAACTCGGCGGCCCGACCGTCTATACGCTCGAGCAGCTGGTGCGTTATTGCGGCACGCTGGTCGGCCGGCAGGCGCGCATCGTGCGGCTGCCCGACGCGCTCGCGCGGCTGCAGGCGAGCGTGTTCGAATGCCTGCCCGGCGAGCCGGTGCTCACGCGCGACAATCTCGCGACGATGTCGGTGCCGAACGTGCTGTCGGGGCCGCTCGCGCCGGAGCTCGGGATCTCGCCCGCGAGCCTCGAAAGCATCGCGCCCGCGTATCTCGGCGAAGCCACGAAGCGTTCGCGGTTCGACTGGTTCCGCTCTCGCCGCTAGCGCCCGCGCGGGTTGCCGTCGTCCGGCCCCATTCCTTTCCCTTTTCGCGTTGTCCGGAACCCTGTCATGAAACTCGTCATTGGTGACAAGAATTACTCGTCGTGGTCGATGCGGCCCTGGCTGCTGCTCGCGCATTTCGGCATCCCGTTCGACGAGATCGCGGTCGAGCTGCGCCGCGACGACACGGCCGCGCGCATCCGCGAATACTCGCCGACCGGCAAGGTGCCGTGCCTGATCGACGACCACGGCGTCGCGATCTGGGATTCGCTCGCGATCGCCGAGACGCTCGCCGAGCGTTATCCGCAGTTCCCGATGTGGCCGGCCGATCCGCTCGAGCGTGCGCATGCGCGCTGCGTGTCGGCCGAGATGCACTCGGGCTTCGCTGCGCTGCGCACGCAGATGGGCATGAACGTGCGCGCGTCGATGCCGGGGCGCGGCGCGACGCCGGACGCGCTCGCCGACGTCGCACGCATCGATGCGCTGTGGAGCGCATGTCTCGAGGCGTCGGGCGGGCCGTTCCTGTTCGGCGAATTCGGGATTGCCGATGCGATGTACGCGCCCGTCGTGATGCGCTTCAACACGTATGAGCCGGGCCTGTCGCCGGACGCGGCCGGCTATGCGGCGCGCGTGACGGCGCTGCCGGCCGTGCAGCGCTGGATCGACGCCGCGCGCCGCGAAACGAACGTGATCGCCGAATACGAGCCGACGCCATGAACATTTACGCGGTAGGCGGAGCGATCCGCGACGAATTGCTCGGCGTGCCCGTGCAGGACCGCGACTACGTGGTGGTCGGCGCGACGCCCGAGCAGATGGCCGCGCAGGGCTTCCGGCCGGTCGGCAAGGATTTCCCGGTGTTCCTGCATCCGCAGACGCAGGAGGAGTACGCGCTGGCGCGCACCGAGCGCAAGACGGCGGCCGGCTATCACGGCTTCCAGTTCCATTACGCGCCGGACGTGACGCTCGACGAGGATCTCGCGCGGCGCGACCTGACGGTCAACGCGATGGCGCGCGAGGTGAGCCCGGAGGGCGCGCTGGTCGGGCCCGTGATCGATCCGTTCGACGGCCAGGCCGACCTGCGCGCGCGCGTGTTCCGGCACGTGAGCGACGCGTTCGTCGAGGATCCGGTGCGGATCCTGCGGATTGCGCGCTTCGCCGCGCGGTTTGCCGATTTCACGGTGGCGGACGAAACGCTCGCGCTGATGCGGCGGATGGTCGACGCGGGCGAGGTCGATGCGCTGGTGCCCGAGCGCGTATGGCAGGAACTCGCGCGCGGGCTGATGGAGGCGAAGCCGTCGCGGATGTTCGCGGTGCTGCGCGAGTGCGGCGCGCTCGCGCGCATCCTGCCCGAGGTCGATGCGCTGTGGGGTGTGCCGCAGCGTGCCGACTATCACCCGGAAGTCGATACCGGCGTGCACGTGATGATGGTCGTCGACTATGCGGCGAAGCAGCGCTATTCGCTGCCGGTGCGCTTCGCGGCGCTCACGCACGATCTCGGCAAGGCGACGACGCCCGCGGACGTGCTGCCGCGCCACGTCGGCCACGAAGGCCGCAGCGTCGATCTGCTCAAGCCGTTGTGCGAGCGGCTGCGCGTGCCTAACGAATGCCGCGATCTTGCGCTCGTGGTCGCGCGCGAGCACGGCAACCTGCATCGCGTGATGGAGATGGGCGCGGCCGCGCTGGTGCGGCTGTTCGAGCGCAGCGACGCGCTGCGCAAGCCGGCGCGTTTCGCCGAGATGCTGCAGGCGTGCGAATCGGATGCGCGCGGGCGGCTGGGGCTCGATGCGCAACCGTATCCGCAGGCCGAGCGGCTGCGCGTCGCGCTCGCGGCCGCGCGTAGCGTCGATGCCGGCGCGATCGCGCGCGGCATCGGCAACGACGCGGAGAAGATCAAGGATGCCGTGCATCGCGCGCGGATCTTGGCCGTCGCGCAAGCGCTCGAGATCGACGAGTAAGGGCGACGAATACGGCGGCGAATACGGCGACGAACAGGGCGGCGCGCGCCCGCAGCCGTTACGCCTTCTTCTTGCGCGCCGGGGTAGCGGCCGCCGGGCGTTTGCCGGTGGACGCGCGCGGTTTCGCCGAAGCCTTCTTTTCCGCGGCGCCTGCCTTGGCCGGCCGGGCTGCCTCGGCGTCGCGGTCGCTGCGTTTCGCGGCCGGCGCGGCGCGGCGGCTCATACGCGGCTCGCCGGGCGCCGGCGGCCTGATTTCCATCGTCGCCGACACCAGTTCGGCGCACCTGTCGTCGAACAGCGGCAGCGTGCCGACCGCGATCAGCTCGGCCGGCCCGTCGCCGACGTTCGCGACGCGATGCCGCTTGCGTGCGTCGAAGTGCAGCGAATCGCCGGGCCCCAGCGGGTAGACCTTCTTGCCGACCGTGTAGCAGATGCGGCCGGCCAGCACGTACACGAACTCGTCGCCGCCGTGCGACACCCATTCCGAACGGTAGCCTTCCATCATCCGCACCTTGAGCGCGTTGACCTGGCTGCCTTCGAAGGTGGTGGAGAGCCGCTCGTACCACTGCGACGTGGCGTCGAGCGCGTACGGCTTGCGGCTGCCTTCGTGCGAATCGGGCTGCACCTGGCGCGGCTGGTCGATCAGCGCGCCGAGCGGGACGTCGAGCGCCTTGGCGACGTTGACGAGCGAAGACAGCGAGATGCCGGTGAGATGCCGCTCGACCTGCGACAGGAACCCGACCGACAGCTTCGCCTCGGTCGCGACTTCCAGCAGCGTCTTCTTCGCTTCCCGGCGCAGGCGGCGAATGCGCAGGCCGATACGCATGATGTCTGAATCCATGAATCTCTTTCGTGGCAACGAGTCGGGAGGCGAGCGGAGAGGCGGTGCAGTCGCCGGGACTTGCTTTCCGCGCATCGCACGAAGCACGGCCGTCGGGACGGCGATGCCGGCGCATTGTACCGCGCAGTGCCGCCGGGCGAATTCGCGTTGTGCCGGAATCCGCGGCCGTCGCGCCGATTTTAGTCCTACGAAAATTTTAGCTTGACCTCAATTTCAGCGTGCTCTAGATTCTGTCGCGCATCAAACAAAGTTAAGTGAGACAAAAATTCCCCGAAGGCCTGCCGCCGGAACGGCACCGCGGGCCGGCTGCGCGCCGGGCCGTGCGTGATCCGCGCCACGGCGGCGTGTCGTTTGCGGCATGCGCCATGCCGCGTCACGCCGCCGGCCGCCGACAACAATGAATAACGGGCACACGATGATCGATCGACTGAAATACAGCTTCTCCGGCCTTCCCCCGTACGACGCGTCCGTCGCCGACACGCAGGCCGGCCTGTCGCGCCTGCTCGACGCCGCGCGCCTCGACGCGGTGATCGTCACGTCGCAGGACGAATACGTGACCGAGTACCTGCCGCGCAGCAACAACCCGCGCTACGCGCTGTCGGGTTTCGACGGATCGGCCGGCTGCGGGATCTTCCTGAGCGCGGCGACCGCACAGGCGCTCGGCGTGCCGCCGTTCGTCCTGTTCGTCGATGGCCGTTATCACCTGCAGGCCGAGCAGCAGTGCGATCCGGCGCGCGTGCATATCGAGAAGCTCGGGATGAACGTGACGATCTGGCAGGCGATGGCCGACTGGCTGGTCGCGCATGCGAGCCGGCTCGCGCGGGTCGGCTACGACGCGCTGCGGATCAGCGTCGCGCAGCGCGACCGGCTGCTCGCGCAGACGCAGGCCGCGTCGCTCGACTGGACGAGCCTCGCCGATCGCGAGATCGACCGTGCGATCGCGCTGCCGGGCTGGATCGTCGAGCGGCCGATCTTCGAGGTGCCGGAAGCGATGACCGGCCTGAGCGTCGCGCAGAACCTCGACACGCTGAACCGCCAGCTCGCCGCGCACACCGGCGCGGCCGACGGCAAGACCGCGTTCTTCTCGTGCGCGTCGGACGATCTCGCGTATCTGCTGAACAGCCGCGGTTATCACATCCCGAATGCGTCGTCGCACCTCGGCTTCCTGTTCGCGGTCGGCGGGCAGGTCGCGCTGTTCCTGCCGGAAGGCTGCGACGGCTGCGAGGTCGCGCTCGATTCGTATCCGGCGCTGAACGTGATCCGCCGCGATGTGGCGGCGCTCGAGCGTTTTCTTGCGCAGTTCGCGGTCGAGCATGTGTGCTACGGCTTCGAATCGGTGAACTGCGCGCTCGTCGATGCGGTGAGCCGCGTGTGGCCGCGCGCTCGGCATGCCGATTTCAACCCGGTCGAGGCGATGCGGGCGAGCAAGACGCCGGCGGTGCTCGACCGGTTCCGCGACGCGTTCGCGCGCAGCTCGGCGGCGATTGCCGAGACGATGCGCTGGGCGAAGACCGGCGAGCCGGGCGCCCGCCACACCGAATACGACCTCGCACGCACGATCAACGACGCGTACGGCGCGCGTTCGGCCGTCGCGCTGACGTTCCCGTCGATCGCGGCGAACGGCGCGAACAGCGCGTTCGCGCATTACACGGCGGCAAGCGCCGGCGTCGAGCTGACGGAAGGCGAGCTCGTGCTGCTCGACAGCGGCGCCTATTACGAAGCCGGCTTCGCGACGGACTGCACGCGCGTCGTGCTGCGCCGCACGCACCCGGACACGGTTGCGCAGCCGTGGCAGCGCGAGATCTACACGGTCGCGCTGAAGGCCTGCATCAAGGGGCTCGTCACGCGCTTCCCGAGCACGGCGACGGGCGCCGACGTCGACGCGCTCGTGCGGCAGGTGTGCCGCGACCACGGCCACGATTTCGGCCACGGCACCGGGCACGGCGTCGGGATTCACGTGCACGAAGGCGGCGTGCGGTTCGCGCCGGGCGCGAAGTACGGGCTGGTGCCGAATGCGGTGATTTCGGTCGAGCCGGGCATCTACCTGGCGGGCAAGGGCGGCGTGCGGATCGAGAACATCGTGATCATCCGGCCCGACGAAACGCAGCCGGGCACGGTGAGGTTCGAGAACATCGTGACGGTCGGCTACGACTGGGACCTGATCGATCTCGACCTGCTCGACGACGACGAGCGCGCATACCTGCGCGACTACGAGCGGCTGTGCGTGGAACGCGGCACGCAGGTCACTGCGTGTCCGCTGCTGTAAGCGCCGCCGCCCGCCGCGATCAGTTCAGCAGGCGCGCACGCACGAACGGTGCGATCCGCTCGGCGAGCCACGCGTGCGTGCGCGTCGTCGGGTGCAGCGTGTCCCAGAACACGAAGCGCGCCGGATCGTGGCAGTCCGCCCGTGGCGTCTGCGCGCTCAGGTAGGTGAGCGACGACGGCTTCGGGATGTCGAGGCAGGCGCGCGTCGAGTCGTCGAAGCCGTACCGGGCCGGGTGGCTCAGCAGGTCGTCGAACGGCGCGTAGGCGTCGAACACCTCGAGCCGCAGCGTCGCGCCGTAGCGATCGCGCAGCGCGGCGGCCGCGTCGACGAGGCGCCGGTTGTAGTCCTTGACCTGCGCCGCGACGCTCGCCGTATCGGCGCGGGTCGCGAACACCGGCGCGCGCGACACGTCCGGCAGCGTGACGAGCATGATCCGCGTCGCGCCGGCCGCGGCGAGCCGCTCGAGGCTGTCGCGCACCGCATTCGCCGCCTGCTCGGGCGAGCGTCCGTAGTTCACGAGATCGTTGCCGCCCGCGAACACCGCGAACAGCGTGTTGGCAGGCCGGTAGTCCGGGGCGCGCTCCATGTATTCGCGCCACGAGTCGATCTGCTGCACGAGGCCCGGCACGACGAGGTGCTGGTCGGTCGCCGCACCGCCGATCGCCCAGTTGTAGAACGGCAGCCGCAGCGCGTTCGCGAGATATTCGGCCCACACCGGGCCGTTGCTGAAGCGCCCCGCATGCCAGCTCGTGCCGTTAGGCAGCTTCCACTGGCTCGCGTTGAACATGTTCTGGGTGTCGGACAGGCTGTCGCCGAACACGATCAGCTTGTTGACGCGCGCGTCCTGTTGCGCGGCGTCGATGGTCCACACCGTGTAGTTGAACGACAGCGCGTTGTTGGCCGCGACCGCCTGCGTGAGGTCGGACTGGATGCCCTTCGCCGCCAGCGTCTTGCGGCACACGTCGGCAAGGGTGTCCTGTGTCGTCGTGCTGTAGAACATGTTCTTCCACTGCGTGATGCCGTCGGCCCACCAGTAGCCGGACACGCGATACCAGTCGCCGCCGGCGGGGTCGCGCGCCCATTCGTAGGTCGCGGCCGGCTTCAGCGGATCCGCGTCGATCCGGTACCAGCAACGCAGGTACGTGTAGGTATCGGACCCGCGGCGCGCTGCGCGCGACGTCGCGCCAGGCGCGCTCGATGCGGCCGGCGGCGCGACGTCGGGGCCGGCCGGCGACAGCGACATGTCGCCCGTCGGCGTGGGCAGCGGCGCGGCGCCGGCGGCGTGTGCGGCGGGGAGCGTCAGCGTGGCGGCCAGCGCCGCGACGGCGGAAGCGGCGACGATGCGGCTCGACAACGGAATGCGGAAACAAGACATGCGGCCCTCTTCTGATTGTTGTGACGAGACGGCGGCGCGGTTGCGCGGCCGTGTATCGGAAGGGACCGTGGGCGCCGGGCTCGGGCCCGGTCTGTCGAAACGTGAAGTGCCGCGAACGGCGGCGAGAGGCGGTCGATACGGTGTCGGCGGTGCCGCCGGCCGGTCAGCGCGTCAGCGCCGAGACGCGCCCGTCCGGGCCGTACACGCCGGTCGGCGCGGGCGCCGAGCGCAGCACGGCGAGCGCGCGCTCGTTGTAGTCCATCCGGATGCGGATCAGCATCCCGTTGTTCGCATTGGCCTGGCGCGCGCGTTCGGCGGCCTGCTGCAGCAACTGCCAGCGGCCGGCGAGGCGCGCATCGCGCTCGGCGGCCTGGTCCATGCCCTTCTTGCCGGCCGGAAAGCCGAGCGCGGAAAGCTGCGTGTCGCGCGTGCGTTCGAGCTGCGCGAGCCGGTCGATCAGCGCGGTTTTCTTTTCGACGATGCCGGGCAGCATCTCGAGCGGCTCGGCCGTCGTCAGCGCCTTTTCCTCGTAGACGAGCAGGGACGCGAACGCCTCGACCGTCGCGTGTTCGTCGTTGACCGTGGCCAGCAGCTCTTCTCTCATCGCGTCATGCTCGTCGCGCCGGCACGCGGTGGCGCGCCGGCAAACCGGTGGAACCGGCTAGGGCCTGCTTACGCTAATAACGGGCTTGCGAACGAGCCTTGCCGGCTGCAGTGCAAGAAGCAAGGAGCGCCGTTTGGCCGAGCCAAACAAGCGACGCGCGACGCCGCAATGCGGCCGGCAAGGCTCGTTCCCCTGATTGGAAAAATCCTTTGTGGGGCTGGCCACCAGAAGGGCCGATCGCTGCGTCATACTCCTTGCGAATACGTCGAGTATTCGCTTCGTCGCAATCCTTGCGCTCGGCCCTTCTGGTGGCCAGCGCAAGCCCGTTATTAGCGTAAGCAGGCCCTGGGCCGGCTTAGTTACCCTGCGGGCGCTGTTGTTGCAGCAGCTCGCGGGCGGTATTCAATACGCCGTCGGCAATCTTGTTCGCGTCGATCGTCAACGTGCCGTTGTTCAGCGCGTCCTTGATCGACTGGACAAGGCCGGTGTCGATATCGGCGTCGCCCGACGCGGATACCGACCGCAACTGGCCGGACAGACCCGACAGGTTCACGGTCGTGTCGCCGCCGGTCGATCCAGCGTCGGCCGCCTGCGCGGACGACTCGGCCGTGCCGGATTGCACACGGGACGCGCCGTTGCCGGTCGGCGCCAGGGGGCTCGGGTTCGGAGTGGAATCGATCTTCACGATGGGTTTCCTGTACGGTTTGACCCAGATAACGGCCGGGTCGGCCCGAACTTTAGCATCGCGAACCCGAAATGCCCCGAATAAACAATTCTTTACACTCTTGCTGCTGAATCCGTCCCTATAGCGGAATTTCCACGGTGCCGGCGTCCTTGACGATCGCCGTGACGATCTGGCCCGCCGCCATCCGCACCCGCACCGACTGGCCCGGCGCCGCATTCGCGAGCACGCTGCCCTCGGCCGAAATCGTGAAGCCGGGCCCGGCCGCGACGACCCGCACCGTCTGGCCGGCCGACACCGACGCCGCGCTTTTCAGCAGGTCCTGCCGCAGCGGCAGGCCGGCCGAGATGCGCGCGAGCGCGGTCGAGCCGATCGCCTGCGCCGGATCGGTGATCACCGCGAGCGGCATGACCGTCAGGTCGCCGTCGCGGGCGACCAGGTCGGCCGCGGAGAGCGGCTCGCCGGGCGCGATCTGGCGCGCGGCGACGTAATAGGTGGCCTGCACGGCGACCTTCGCCTGCAGGTAGACGGTCCACGGCCGCTCGCCCGCGCAGCGCACGCCGACCGTCGTGCGGCCCCACAGGCGCGCGCCGGTCGGCAGGAACGGCTCGAGCGTCGTGCACGCGGCGAGCCCGCGCGGAAACGCGGTCGTGACCGTCGCGGTGGTCTTGCCGGGCAGGCCGGCGATCTGCTGTTGCAGGAACGCGAGGGCTGCGCGGCGGATCGTCTCGGGATCCTGCTGGCCGGGCGGCGTCGCGGGCTGGGCCGCAGCGGCAGCCGGGGCCGGGTTCGCGGAAACCGCCGCCGCGCGCGGCGCCGCTGCGGCCGACGCGGCGCGGGCCGCGGCAAGGCGTGCGGCGGCGGCCGACGGTTGCGCCGGCCGAACGGGATTCGACGCGGGCTCGGCCGTGCCGGCGACGACCGTCGCGACGGCGCTCGGGTCGGCGGCGCGCGGCTGCGCGCCGTAGCCGGCGTTCACGCGCGCGGCTGCACGAACGGGCGACGGCGCGGGCGCCGGGGGCGGAACGGTCGTCACGACCATCGCGCCGGCCGGTTGCGCCGCGTAGCCGGTCGCGGCACTTGCCGCCGGAGCAGCTCGGCCCGCCTCCGGCGCGATGCCCGCACCCGAAGCCATCGCCGCATTCCCGCCGAACTGCCCGCCGTTCGCCGCGTTGGCGTGGGCGAGCGCGGTTTCGGCCGTCTCGCCGCGTCCGGGAATCACGATCATCCCGTCTTCCGCGCGTGCGGCCGGTGCGGCGACCCACAGCGCCGCAGCGAGTGCAACTGCAGGCGCAAACGCACGCCGGACGTGCGTGAGCCGCCCGTTCCTTCCGCGAAGTGCGCTGCCAGTCATCGCCGTGTCCTCGAACCGTTGATCCGATTTGCATTCTAGGGAGCCGGGCCGCCGCGCAAACGATGAATAGAGGGGGCCTTTGCCGCGTTATTCGCCCGATTGCCGGTTGCATCCGACGCCTACCATCGCTGTCATGGAAAAAAGCCTCTCGAGTCGCCATCCGGCGCGAGGGGCGTGCAGCGCTTCATACGGAGAGACGCACACATGCTGGACAAACTCGATGCGGAATTCGCGTTCGGCCGACAGGCGCTCGACGTGCGCGCCTACCGGCAGGAACTGCTGTCGTCGAACATCGCGAACGCCGACACGCCCGGCTACCAGGCCCGTGACGTCGATTTCGCGTCGACGCTCGCGCGCTCGCTGAAGCAGACGGGCGGCGGCCTGGCGCCGAGCAACGCCGCGCAGCTGCCGATGGCGCAGCCGGCCGGCGTGACGAACGGCATGTCGATGGTGTCGACGGCGGCCGGTCACATGGCCGGCACCGCGAAGCTGATCCCGACCGGCGGCCCGTCGGACGACTACGGCCGTGCGCAGTACCGGATGCCGCTGCAACCGTCGCTCGACGGCAACACGGTCGATCTCGACGTCGAGCGCGTGCAGTTCGCGAACAACGCGCTGCACTACGAATCCGGGATGACCGTGATGACCCAGCAGATCAAGGCGATGATCGCCGCGATCTCGACGAACTCGTAAGCGCAACCGAACCCGAGCACAAGCACCAGGAGCCACCATGCCTTCGTTGATGAACATCTTCGGCGTCGCCGGTTCGGCGCTGTCCGCGCAATCGCAGCGCCTGAACGTCACCGCGTCGAACCTCGCGAACGCCGACAGCGCCACCGGCCCCGACGGCAAGCCGTACAAGGCCAAGCAGGTCGTGTTCGCGACCGACCCGATCGGCGGCGCGCGCACCGCGTCCGGCCAGGGCGTGGGCGGCGTGCGCGTGACGAAGGTGATGGACGACCCGTCGCCGATGAAGTCGACCTACGACCCGGCGAACCCGTCCGCCGACGCGAACGGCTACGTGCAGATGCCGAACGTCGATCCGGTGCAGGAGATGGTGAACATGATCTCGGCGTCGCGCTCGTACCAGGCCAACGTCGAGACGCTGAACACCGCGAAGACGCTGATGCTCAAGACGCTGACGATCGGCTCGTAAGCCGCGCGCCGACCTCACAGACCACGACAGAAGGCCACCCAGGATGACTTCCTCCAGCACGACGATCGGCAGCAACGGCACGAACGTGTCGACCCTGCCGACCGACACGATGAACACCAACAACGTGTCGTCGACCAACGGCACGTCGGCGAGCGACCTGCAGGCGACGTTCCTGAAGCTGCTCGTCACGCAGTTGCAGAACCAGGATCCAACCAGCCCGGTCGACAGCTCGCAGATGACGTCGCAGCTCGCGCAGATCAACACGGTGAGCGGCATCGCGCAGCTGAACACGTCGCTGACGTCGCTGTCGACGCAGCTCACGGCCGGCCAGCAGACGCAGGCCGCGCTGCTGATCGGCACGAACGTGCTCGCGCCGGGCAACTCGGTCGCGGTGAAGAGCGGCGCGGCGTCGCCGTTCGGCGTGTCGCTCACGAGCGACGTGTCGAACCTGACGATCACCGTGAAGAACAGCTCGGGCGTCGTCGTCAACACGATCAACGCGGGCAAGCAGTCGGCCGGCACCGTGCCGTTCAACTGGACGCCGACCGACGCGGCCGGCAACGCGCTGCCGGACGGCGCGTACACGGTCAGCGCGCAGTACACGGGCACCGACGGCAAGGCCTACGCGCCGACCGTGCTGGCGGCCGCCACGGTGCAGAGCGTGATCAAGCAGGCGGACGGCACGGCGGGGCTGGTGCTGTCGAACGGTACGACGGTGGGGCTCACCCAGGTCGCGTCGATCTTCCCGAACGTCAAGACGTCGTCCACGACCGGCGACACCACCACCAACTGATCGAGCTTTCTCGAAACGGAGACCGAAATGGGTTATCAACAGGGTCTGAGCGGCCTCGCCGGTGCCTCGAACGCACTCGACGTGATCGGCAACAACATTGCGAACGCGAACACGGTCGGCTTCAAGTCGAGCACCGCGCAGTTCTCCGACATGTACGCGAACTCGGTCGCGACGTCGGTCAACACGCAGATCGGCATCGGCACGTCGCTCGGGTCGGTGCAGCAGCAGTTCGGTCAGGGCACGATCAATACGACGAACTCGTCGCTCGACGTCGCGATCAACGGCAACGGTTTCTTCCAGATGTCGAACAACGGCGTGACGACGTACTCGCGCGACGGCACGTTCCAGCGCGACAAGAACGGCTACATCGTCGACTCGCAAGGCCGTAACCTGATGGGCTATGCGGCCGGCGCGGGCGGCGTGATCAACACCGCGCAGACCGTGCCGCTGCAGGCGCCGACGACCAACATCGCGCCGACCGCGACGACCAAGATCACCGGCCAGTTCAACCTGAACTCGCAGGACACGACGCCGACCAAGACGCCGTTCAGCGCGACCGACAGCACGACCTACAACTACTCGACGTCGATCCAGGTGTACGACTCGCTGGGCGGTTCGCAGGCGGTCAACATGTATTTCGTGAAGTCGGCATCCGGCACGTGGGAAGCGTACGCGGGCGTCCAGGGCGGCGCGACGACCGATCTCGGCACGGTCACGTTCGATTCGTCGGGCGCGATCAAGAGCACGACGACGGGCACGCCGCCGACGCCGACCGCGTCGGTCGGCCAGTTCCAGTTCACCGTGCCGACCACCGACGGCTCGACGACGCCGCAGAACCTCACGCTCGACCTGACCGGCACGACGCAGTACGGCGGCAAGGACGGCGTGAACAACCTCGCGCAGAACGGTTTCGCGAGCGGCACGCTGACGACCTATTCGATCGGCGCCGACGGCAAGCTGACCGGCAACTACTCGAACGGCCAGACCGCCGTGCTCGGCGAGATCGCGCTGGCGAACTTCAACAACCCGAACGGGCTGGTGAACCTCGGCGGCAACCAGTATGCGGAAACCGCCGCATCGGGCGTGCCGCAGATCTCCGCGCCGGGCAGCACGAACCACGGCACGCTGCAGGGCAGCGCGCTCGAAAACTCGAACGTCGACCTCACGTCGCAGCTCGTCAACCTGATCACCGCGCAGCGCAACTACCAGGCGAACGCGCAGACGATCAAGACGCAGCAGACCGTCGACCAGACGCTCATCAACCTGTAAGCGCGGATAACCGGCAGCCATGGACCGACTGATCTACACGGCGATGACGGGCGCGTCGCAGTCGCTCGACCAGCAGGCGATCGTCGCGAACAACCTCGCGAACACGTCGACGACGGGCTTTCGCGCGCAGCTCGCGACGTATCGCGCGGTGCCGATGAATTTCGGCGACGGCAGCGCGATCGACCCGACGACGACGCGTACCTACGTGCTCGCGTCGACGCCCGGCGCGGATTACGCACCGGGTCCGATCACGCGCACCGGCAATCCGCTCGACGTCGCCGTGCAGGGCGCCGGCTGGCTGTCGGTGCAGGCGGCCGACGGCAGCGAGGCGTACACGCGCGCCGGCAACCTGCACGTCGACGAGAACGGCCAGCTCGTCAACGCGAGCAACCTGCCGGTGATCGGCAACGGCGGTCCGATCTCGGTGCCGCCGAACGCGGAAGTGACGATCGGCAAGGACGGCACCGTTTCCGCGCTGATGCCGGGCGACCCGCCGACGGCGGTTGCGATGGTCGACCAGATGAAGCTCGTCAATCCCGATCCGGCCACGCTCACGCGCGGCAACGACGGGCTGTTCCGCACCGCCGACGGCAATCCGGCCGACGCCGACCCGAACGTGGTCGTCACGCCGAATTCGCTCGAAGGCAGCAACGTCAACCCGGTGACCGCGATGGTCGCGATGATCGACAACGCGCGCGCGTTCCAGCTTCAGTCGAAGCTGATCCAGACGGCCGACCAGAACGAGCAGTCGGCGAACCAGCTGCTCAATTTCAGCTGAGCGTCCGCGCCAGCCCACGCAGGAGACCTTACAAGTGAACCGTTCGCTCTACATCGCCGCCACCGGCATGAATGCGCAGCAGGCGCAGATGGACGTGATTTCGAACAACCTCGCGAACACCAGCACGAACGGCTTCAAGGCGTCGCGCGCGGTGTTCGAGGATCTGCTGTACCAGACCATCCGCCAGCCGGGCGCGAACTCGACGCAGCAGACCGAGCTGCCGTCGGGCCTGCAGCTCGGCACCGGCGTGCAACAGGTCGCGACCGAGCGCCTGTACACGCAGGGCGGCCTCACGCAGACCGGCAACTCGAAGGACGTCGCGATCAACGGCGCGGGCTTCTTCCAGGTGGTGATGCCGGACGGCACGAACGCGTACACGCGCGACGGCTCGTTCCAGACCAACGCGCAGGGCCAGCTCGTCACGTCGAGCGGCTACCAGATCCTGCCGGCGATCACGATCCCGCAGAACGCGACGTCGCTGACGATCGGCAAGGATGGCGTGGTGACGGTCACGCAGGCGGGCTCGACCAATTCCGTGCAGATCGGCGCGCTGCAGATCGCGACCTTCATCAACCCGGCCGGCCTCGAGGCGCGCGGCGAGAACCTGTTCTCCGAGACGACGTCGTCGGGCGCGCCGAACGTGTCGCAGCCGGGCCTGAACGGCGCGGGCGTGCTCAACCAGAACTACGTCGAAGCGTCGAACGTGAACGTCGTGCAGGAACTGGTCAACATGATCCAGACGCAGCGTGCCTACGAGATCAACAGCAAGGCCGTGACGACGTCCGACCAGATGCTGCAGACCGTCACGCAGATGAAGAGCTAACCGGAAAGTCCCGTCGTCGCCATGAAGCAGGTTCGCCTCCTCCCGTCAGCCCCCGTCCGCGCCGCATGCGCGGTCGCGGTGGCGGCGCTCGCCGGTTGCGCGCAGATTCCGCGCGACCCGATCATCCAGCAGCCGATGACGGCGCAGCCGCCGATGCCGATGTCGATGCAGGCGCCCGGCTCGATCTACAACCCCGGCTACGCGGGGCGGCCGCTCTTCGAGGATCAGCGGCCGCGCAACATCGGCGACATCCTGACGATCATGATCGCGGAGAACATCAACGCGACCAAGTCGTCGGGCGCCAACACCAACCGGCAGGGCAACACCGACTTCAACGTGCCGACGGCCGGCTTTCTCGGCGGGCTGTTCGCGAAGGCGAACCTGTCGGCCACCGGCAACAACAAGTTCGCGGCGACCGGCGGCGCGAGCGCGGCGAACACGTTCAACGGCACGATCACGGTGACGGTCACCGGCGTGCTGCCGAACGGCAACCTCGTGGTCAGCGGCGAGAAGCAGATGCTGATCAACCAGGGCAACGAATTCGTGCGCTTCTCGGGGGTCGTCAACCCGAACACGATCTCGGGCGCGAACTCCGTCTACTCGACGCAGGTCGCCGACGCGAAGATCGAATACTCGTCGAAGGGCTACATCAACGAAGCCGAGACGATGGGCTGGCTGCAGCGCTTCTTCCTCAACATCGCGCCGTGGTGATGACGATGCAGACGACCCTGATCCACCGCCTGTCGGCCCGCGCGCATGCCGCCGCGCGGCTCGCCGTCGCATTCGCGGCCGTGGCCGCGGCGTGTGCGCTCGGCGCGGCGCCCGCGCATGCGGAGCGCCTGAAGGATCTCGCGCAGATCCAGGGCGTGCGCGACAACCCGCTGATCGGCTATGGCCTCGTCGTCGGTCTCGACGGCACGGGCGACCAGACGATGCAGACGCCGTTCACGACGCAGACGCTCGCGAACATGCTCGCGAACCTCGGCATCTCGATCAACAACGGTTCGGCGAACGGCGGCCCGTCGTCGCTGAGCAACATGCAGCTGAAGAACGTCGCGGCCGTGATGGTGACGGCCACGCTGCCGCCGTTTGCGCGGCCGGGCGAGGCGCTCGACGTGACGGTATCGTCGCTCGGCAACGCGAAGAGCCTGCGCGGCGGCACGCTGCTGCTCACGCCGCTGAAGGGCGCGGACGGGCAGGTGTACGCGCTCTCGCAGGGCAACATGGCGGTCGGCGGCGCGGGCGCCAGCGCGAACGGCAGCCGCGTGCAGGTGAACCAGCTCGCGGCCGGCCGGATCGTCGGCGGCGCGATCGTCGAGCGCGCGGTGCCGAACGCGATCGCGCAGATGAACGGCGTGCTGCAGCTGCAGCTGAACGACATGGACTACGGCACCGCGCAGCGGATCGTGTCCGCGGTCAACTCGAGCTTCGGCCCGGGCACCGCGACGGCGCTCGACGGCCGCACGATCCAGCTCGCGGCGCCGGCCGATTCGGCGCAGCAGGTCGCCTTCATGGCGCGGCTGCAGAACCTCGACGTGAGCCCGGACAAGGCCGCGGCGAAGGTGATCCTGAACGCGCGCACGGGCTCGATCGTGATGAACCAGATGGTCACGCTGCAGAGCTGCGCGGTCGCGCACGGCAACCTGTCGGTCGTCGTCAATACGCAGCCGGTGGTGTCGCAGCCGGGGCCGTTCTCGAACGGGCAGACCGTGGTGGCGCAGCAGTCGCAGATCCAGCTGAAGCAGGACAACGGCGCGCTGAAGATGGTGACGGCCGGCGCGAACCTCGCCGACGTCGTGAAGGCGCTGAACACGCTCGGCGCGACGCCCGCGGACCTGATGTCGATCCTGCAGGCGATGAAGGCGGCCGGCGCGTTGCGCGCCGACCTGGAGGTGATCTAAATGGCGGCGAACCTTCCGAACGCGAACGACCTCACGCAGCGCTTCGCGCTCGACGTGCAAGGTTTCGATGCGCTGCGCGCGCAGGCGAAGCAGTCGCCGCAGGCCGGCGCGAAGGCGGTCGCCGGCCAGTTCGACGCGATGTTCACGCAGATGATGCTCAAGAGCATGCGCGACGCGTCGCCCGACGGCGGGCTGTTCGATTCGCATACGTCGAAGATGTACACGTCGATGCTCGACCAGCAGCTTGCGCAGCAGATGTCGACGCGCGGGATGGGCGTCGCCGACGCGCTGATGAAGCAGCTGCTGCGCAACGCCGGCGCGGGCGCGGGCAGCGACACGGCGGCCGACGTCGGCGCGGGCGGCATGGGCGCCGGCGGCCTCGGCACGGCCGGCAACGAAGGCAGCCTCGCCGCGATGAACGCGATGGCGAAGGCCTATGCGAACGCGGCGAACAATGGCGGTCTCGCCGGCGCGCGCGGTTACTCGGCCGGCAGCGCGCTGACGCCGCCGCTGAAGGGCGCGAGCGGCGTGCAGGACGCCGATGCGTTCGTCGACCGGCTCGCGGGCCCCGCGCAGGCGGCCAGCGCGACGACCGGCATCCCGGCGCGCTTCATCGTCGGCCAGGCCGCGCTCGAATCAGGCTGGGGCAAGCGCGAGATCCGCGCCGCCGACGGGTCGACCAGCTACAACGTGTTCGGCATCAAGGCGAACAAGGGCTGGACGGGCCGCACGGTGTCGGCGCTGACCACCGAATACGTGAACGGCACGCCGCGCCGCGTGGTCGCGAAATTCCGCGCGTACGACTCGTACGAGCACGCGATGACCGACTACGCGAACCTGCTGAAGAACAACCCGCGCTACTCGGGCGTGCTCAGCGCGAGCCGCAGCGTCGAAGGCTTCGCGCACGGGATGCAGAAGGCCGGTTACGCGACCGATCCGAACTACGCGAAAAAGCTGATCTCGATCATGCAGCAGATCGGCTGACGGCCGGCGCCCGCTTTCGCTGAAAACGGGCGCCCGCAGCCATCCGGTTCCCCCTTCGGACCGCGCCCGGCAGCCCGCCGCGCGCGGTTTCAACGTTTGCGCGAAAAAATTCACCAATTCGATCTAAACTTTCGGTCAGCACTGCCGCTAAGTGTGAGAGACCTGTGACCGGGCCCGTGATCTGGCCCGGTTTTACTGCGCACCGGTTGTCCGGGCGCTCATGACAAGAAAGACCGGCTAGCCATGAATATCGAAACGTCGACGGACCCCAGCCTGGATGCAGGCCACTCCGGGCCCGACTATGCCCGCCGTAATCCCCTGGAAATCGGCGTGCAGTTGCGCAACCTCGTGAATCGCGGCGATTTCCTGACCGTCCAGTACCCGGGCGGCCAGCTCGTCACGCGCCTGCTCGAGGTCGATGTCGGTGCGCGGACGTTCACGTTCGACTGGGGTGCGCTGTCCGAGCAGAACGCCGGCATCCTCGGCGCGTCGCATTGCACGTTCGCGGCCTCGCCGGAGGGCGTGCGCGTCGAATTCACCACGGGCACGCCGCGCGAGACGCGCTACGAGGGGCTGCCCGCGTTCGTCGCCGATTTCCCCGACGTGCTGGTCTGCATCCAGCGCCGCGAGTATTTCCGCGTCGACGCGCCGATCGTCGATCCGTTCCTGTGCCGCGGCAAGCTGCCGGACGGCGAGAGTTTCCTGTTCGAGGTGCATAACCTGTCGCTCGGCGGCGTGGGGCTGCGCACGGCCGACGAACGCGTCGAGGCGCTCGAGGTCGGCACGCTGCTGCCGGACGTCGAACTCGAGCTGACCGGCCACGGCAAGCTGTCGCTCGACCTGCAGCTCGTGTCGCAGCGCTCGACGCAGATGCCGAACGGGTCGCGGCGCTACCAGCTCGGCTTCCGCTACATGTCGCTGCCGGGCAGTGCGGAAAACACGCTGCAGCGGCTCATCACGCAGCTCGAAATGAAGCGCCGCTCGCTCGCGCGGGCCTGACGCGCCTGCGGCCGCCGGCCTTGCCCGGCGCGCCCCGCGACCCTCCGCCGGCCGCACCTGCCGGACGCTTCGACCGGCGACGCGCGCTTGCGCGTCGCGCGTGCATTTTTTCCTCAATTTTTCCGATCAGCGGCCGTTATACCGGGAGTCACGCAACCCGGCGGCCGCAGCGCGGCCGGCTCATCAGGATCGCGCATGTCCAACACACTCATGAACCTCGGCGTCAGCGGCCTGAATGCCGCGCTCTGGGGCCTCACGACGACCGGCAACAACATCAGCAACGCCGCGACGCCCGGCTATACGGTCGAGCGGCCGGTCTATGCCGAAACGAGCGGCCAGTACACGGGCAGCGGTTACATGCCGCAGGGCGTGAGCACCGTCACCGTGCAGCGCCAGTACAGCCAGTACCTGAGCGACCAGCTGAACACCGCGCAGACGCAGGGCGGCGCGCTGACGACGTGGTACACGCTCGTCGCGCAGCTGAACAACTACATCGGCAGCCCGACGGCGGGGATCTCGACCGGGATCACGAGCTACTTCACCGGGTTGCAGAACGTCGCGAACAACGCGTCCGACCCGTCGGTGCGCCAGACCGCGATCAGCAACGCGCAGACGCTGGCCAACCAGATCAACGCGGCCGGCCAGCAGTACGACGCGCTGCGCCAGAGCGTGAACACGCAGCTCACCAGCACCGTGTCGCAGATCAACACCTACACCGCGCAGATCGCGCAGCTGAACCAGCAGATCGCGGCGGCGAGCAGCCAGGGCCAGCCGCCGAACCAGCTGATGGACCAGCGCGACCTCGCGGTGTCGAACCTGTCGGGCCTCGCCGGCATCCAGGTCGTGCGCAACGACAGCGGCTACAGCGTGTTCATGTCGGGCGGCCAGCCGCTCGTCGTCGCCGACAAGAGCTACCAGCTCGCGACCGTCACGTCGCCGTCGGATCCGAGCGAGCTGACCGTCGTGTCGCAGGGGATCGCCGGCGCGAACCCGCAGGGGCCGAACCAGGCGCTGCCCGATTCGTCGCTGTCGGGCGGCACGCTCGGCGGCCTGCTCGCGTTCCGCAGCCAGACGCTCGACCCCGCGCAGGCCCAGCTCGGCGCGATCGCGACCAGCTTCGCCGCGCAGGTCAACGCGCAGAACGCGCTCGGCATCGACCTGTCGGGCAACCCGGGCGGCAACCTGTTCACGATGCCGTCGCCGACCGTGTACTCGAACCAGGGCAATACCGGCAACGCGTCGCTGTCCGTGTCGTTCGCGAACGCGTCGCAGCCGACGACGAGCGACTACACGCTGTCCTACGACGGCACGAACTACACGCTGACCGACCGCGCGAGCGGCGCGGTGGTCGACCAGAAGGCGGGGCCGATGCCGGTCTCGCTCGGCGGCCTGAATTTCTCGACCCCGTCGGGCTCGATGAACGCCGGCGACAAGTTCACCGTGCTGCCGACGCGCGGCGCGCTGAACGGCTTCGGCCTCGCGACGACGAGCGCATCGGCGATCGCGGCCGCCTCGCCGGCCGTCACGTCGGCGGCGAGCACCAACACCGGCACGGGCAAGATCACGCTGGGCGGCGTGACCGCGGGCTACCAGGTGCCGACGACCAAGCTGACCTACGACGCGACGGCGAAGACGCTGACGGGCTTCCCGGTCGGCACCACGGTGACGATCGGCACCACGCCGCCGACGTCGGTCACGATCAACAACCCGACGGACACCGTCCCGTACGACCCGGCAGCCGGCGCGACGATGACGATGTCGGGGACGGCCGCGGGCGCGCTCAACGGCGTGAGCGTCACGCTGTCCGGCGCACCGGCGACCGGCGACTCGTTCACGATCGGGCCGTACGCGGGCGGCACCAGCGACGGCTCCAACGCGCTCGCGCTGTCGAAGCTGGTCAACGCGAAGGCGCTCGGCAACGGCACGACGACGCTCACGGGTGCCTATGCGAGCTACGTGAACGGCATCGGCAACACGACGACCCAGCTGAAATCGTCGAGCGCCGCGCAGACCGGGCTGATCGGCCAGATCACCGAGGCGCAGCAGTCGGTGTCGGGCGTGAGCACGAACGAGGAAGCAGCCAACCTGATGCAGTACCAGCAGCTTTACCAGGCGAACGCGAAAGTGATCCAGACGGCGGCGACGCTGTTCCAGACCGTGCTCGGCCTGTTCAACTGACCGGATTCGAGGGATAGAAGCGATGCGGATTTCCAGCGCCCAGTTCTTCCAGCTGAACGTTTCCCAAATGAACGACCAGCAGGCCCAGCTCGCGCAGCTGTATCAGCAGATCTCGAGCGGCGTGAGCCTGCAGACGGCGGCCGACAACCCGGCCGGCGCGGCGCAGGCCGTGCAGCTGTCGATGACGTCGGCGACGCTGTCGCAGTACGCGACCAACCAGAATACGGCGCTCGCGTCGCTGCAGGCCGAGGACCAGACGCTGCAGAGCGTGAGCGGCGTGCTGACGAGCGCGCAGACGCTGCTCGTGCGCGCCGGCGACGGTTCGCTGTCCGACAGCGACCGCTCGGCGCTCGCGACGCAGCTGCAGGGTTACCGCGACCAGCTGATGACGCTCGCGAACACCAACGACGGCGCAGGCAACTACCTGTTCGCCGGCACGAAGAATTCGGCGGCGCCGTTTTCGACGACGCCGAGCGGCAGCGTCGCCTATGTCGGCGACACGGGGACGCGCCAGGTGCAGATCGCCGATTCGAGCACCGTGTCGCAGGGCGACACGGGCGCCGCCGTCTTCATGTCGGTGCCGGCGATCGGCAGCTCGCCGGTGCCGTCGGCCGGCGCGGGCAACACGGGCACCGGCACGATCGGCGCGGTCACGGTGACGAACCCGTCGATCGCGACGAACGGCCATCAGTACTCGATCACGTTCGGCGGCACGGCCGCCGCGCCGACCTACACGGTGACCGACAACTCGGCCAGCCCGCCGACCACCACGCCGGCGCAGGCCTATTCGGCGGGCTCGGCGATCTCGCTCGGCGGCGGGATGACGGTGGCGGTGTCGGGCACGCCGGCCGCCGGCGACACGTTCGCGGTCTCGCCCGCGCCGCAGGCGAGCGGCGGCTCCGACGTGTTCTCGACGCTCGACGCGATGATCTCGGCGCTGAAGACGCCCGTGACCGCCAATGCGGTGGCGGGCGCGGCGCTGAAGAATGCGCTGATGACGGGCTCGACCAAGCTCGGCAACACGATGCGCAACGTCACGACGATCCAGGCATCGGTCGGCGGCCGCGAGCAGGAAGTCAAGGCGATGCAGGCCGTCAACCAGACGGCGACGCTGCAGACGACCAGCAACCTGTCGGACCTGACCAGCACCAACATGGTCACGACGATCAGCCAGTACCTGCAGGTGCAGAACGCGCTGACCGGCGCGCAGAAGGCCTACGTGCAGCTGCAGAACATGTCGCTGTTCCAGTACATCAATCCCTGATGCACGGCGCGTCGGCAGCGATGTGAGCGCACGCTTGCATCGCCGCCGGCGCCATCCGCCGCCCGCGTGCCCTGCGCGGGCGGCCGCTTCACCGGGCCGCGCGGCCGCACGCCGCTTCGCATGCGCGGCACATGCGGCACTCAGCGTCGCACGCCTGTCAGCCCCGCCTGCCAGCCCCGCGCGTCAGCCCGCTTGCCAGCCCCATTTCCGCTCCGTAAACTCGCGCCAGATTCCAGACCGGCGCATCCTTGGCAGCCGGCGACCGACAGGAGCCCTTTCCCCATGTCCGATTCCTATTTCCCGCGCTGGCGGGTCCAGTCGACCGGCGCGGCATCGCGCGTGGTCGGCACCGACGAGCGCCTGCCGTGGCCGCAGATGGTCGCGATGGGCGTGCAGCACGTCGTCGCGATGTTCGGTTCGACCGTGCTCGCGCCGCTACTGATGGGCTTCGACCCGAACCTGTGCATCTTCATGTCGGGCATCGGCACGCTGCTGTTCTTCGTGCTGGTCGGCGGCCGCGTGCCGAGCTACCTCGGCTCGAGCTTCGCGTTCATCGGCCTCGTGATCGCGGTGACGGGCTACGGCGGCAGCGGCCCGAACCCGAACATTCCGGTCGCGCTCGGCGGGATCATCGCGTGCGGCGTGGTGTACGTCGCGATCGGCGCGCTGGTGCAGGCGATCGGCACGAACTGGATCGAGACGCTGATGCCGCCGGTCGTGACCGGCGCGGTCGTTGCGGTGATCGGGCTGAACCTCGCGCCGATCGCGGTGAAGGGTGTATCGGCGTCGACCTTCGACTCGGTGATGGCGCTCGTGACCGTACTGTGCGTCGGCGGCGTCGCGGTGTTCTCGCGCGGCATGGTGCAGCGCTTGCTGATCCTCGTCGGGCTGGTGATCGCCTACGCGATCTATGCGGTCGCGACCAACGGGATGGGGCTCGGCAAGCCGATCGATTTCTCGATCGTCGGGCAGGCGGCCTGGTTCGGGGTGCCGAGCTTCCGCGCGCCGGTGTTCGATCCGCACGCGATGCTGATGCTCGCGCCGATCGCGGTGATCCTGGTCGCGGAGAACCTCGGCCACATCAAGGCCGTCAGCGCGATGACGGGCACGAGCCTCGATCGCTACGTGGGCCGCGCGTTCATCGGCGACGGGCTCGCGACGATCGTGTCGGGCAGCGTCGGCGGCACCGGTGTGACGACCTACGCGGAGAACATCGGCGTGATGGCCGTCACGCGGATCTACTCGACGCTGGTGTTCGCGGTTGCCGCGGTGATCGCGATCGTGCTCGGTTTCTCGCCGAAATTCGGCGCGGTGATCCAGACGATCCCGGGCCCCGTGCTCGGCGGCGTGTCGATCGTCGTGTTCGGGCTGATCGCGGTGACGGGCGCGCGGATCTGGGTCGTCAACAAGGTCGACTTCTCCGACAACCGCAACCTGATCGTCGCGGCCGTCACGCTCGTGCTCGGCGCCGGCGACTTCTCGCTGAAGATCGGCGGCTTCGGGCTCGGCGGGATCGGCACCGCGACGTTCGGCGCGATCATCCTGTACGCGATCCTGCGCAAGGAAAAGGAACCGGGCCCGGTGGTCTGACCGCGAGCGGGCGGCGCCATGCCGCCCGCTGGCGCGCCCTCACGCGCCGGTATTCGACTGCGCCTGCAGCCACGCGCAAAACTGCGCGACGAGCGGATCGTCGGCCGGTGCGCGCGGCGCGATCCACCAGTAGCTGCGCGTCGCGATCCGCGGCCCGGGCAGCGGCATCACGAGCCGGCCGCTCGCGAGCTCGTCGTCGATCAGCGGCAACGGGCCGAGCGCGACGCCCAACCCGTCGACCGCTGCCTGCAGCGCCAGGTAGAAGTGGTCGAACGACTGCCGCTTGCGCCCCTTCATCGTCACGCCGGCCGCCGCGAACCAGTCGCGCCAGCCTTCCGGCCGCGTATCCGAATGCAGCAGCACGTGCCGCGCGAGATCGTCCGCGCGCGCGATCGGCGCGCGCTTGAGCAGCGCCGGGCTGCAGACCGGGATCACGCTTTCGTCGAGGAAGTGGCCGCTCGTGCAGTTCGGCCAGTGGCCGGGGCCGCGGCGGATCGCGACGTCGAAGCCGTTCAGCGTGTCGAGCGGCGCATTCGACGTCGACAGCTTCAGCTCGACGTTCGGCACGTCGCGCTGGAACCGCGACAGGCGCGGCAGCAGCCATTTCATCGCGAAGGTCGGTAGCGCGTTGATGCGCAGCACGCGCGCCGCGCCGGTGTTGCGCAGCTGCTCGGTCGCGTGCGCGATGCTGTCGAACGCCGCGCGCACGGTGTCCAGGTAGCGCCGGCCTTCGTCGGTGAGCTTCACGCGCTTGCCGTAGCGGTGGAACACGGGCTTGCCGAGCCACGCCTCGAACCCGGCAATCTGCCGGCTGATGGCACCATGAGTCACATGCAGCTCGTCGCCGGCGGCGCTGAAGCTTTCATGTCGTGCCGCGGCTTCAAAGGCCCGAAGCGCGGAAAAGGGCGGGAGATCGCGTGCCATGCTTGTGATTCTAGATCACAAGGGCGCGCCGATAAAATCGTTTTGCCACGATCCGGAACGGCGGTAACCTCGGTTCACCGTTTAGTGAGGAGCACCATGCAATCCGCTGTTCCACCTGCCGCCCCGCCGTCTGCCGCGGCGCCCCGCAGCGTCGGCCTCGCCGAGCTGTTCACCGGTTTCCTGTCGCTCGGCCTGATGTCGTTCGGCGGCGCGTTGCCGTTCGCGCGACGCACGATCGTCGACGAGCGCAAGTGGCTCTCCGCCGACGAATTCACCGATCTGCTCGGCCTGTGCCAGTTCCTGCCGGGCGGCAACGTGATCAACCTGTCGGTCGCCGTCGGCATGCGTTTTCGCGGCGTTGCCGGCGCGTTCGCCGGCATTCTCGGGCTGATCGCGGGCCCGACGCTCGTCGTCGTCGCGCTCGGCGTGCTGTACGCGAAGACGCAGAACGATCCGCACGTGCAGCACCTGTTCGCGGGGCTCGCGGCCGCGGCCGCCGGCCTGCTCGTCGCGATGGCCGTGAAGGTCGCGAAGCCATTGCGGCACGCACCGGCGGCGGCCGGCATCGCGGCGCTCGCGTTCGTCGCGATCGCGGTGCTGCGCATTCCGCTGCTGACCACGATGCTCGTGCTGACGCCTGTCAGCGTGTGGCTCGCGTCGCGCCGTCGCGACGCGGGCACGCCGCAGCCGGCGCAGGCCGCCGCGCGCGACACCCGGCCGGGAGACCGCCCATGACCGACACGCTGATCGCCATCGCGACGATCTTCAGCCAGCTATCGCTGCTCGCCTTCGGCGGCGGCAACACGATCCTGCCGGAGATGCAGCGGCAGGTCGTCGACGTGCATCACTGGATGAGCGCGCACGAGTTCACCGCGCTGTTCGCGCTGGCCCAGGCGGCGCCCGGGCCGAACATGATGATCGTGTCGCTGGTCGGCTGGCACGTGGCCGGCTGGGCCGGGCTGCTGGTCGCGTCGCTCGCGAAGTTCGGGCCGTCGTCGATCGTCACCGTGCTCGCGCTGCATGCGTGGGAGCGCTTTCGCGACCGGCCGTGGCGCCGCTACGTGCAGCAGGGGATGATGCCCGTCACGGCCGGGCTCGTCGCGGCAAGCGCGGTGCTGATCTCCGAGGCATCGAACCGTACGGCCATCCAGTGGGGCATCACGGCCGCGTGCGCGGTGCTCGCGTGGCGCACGCGCATCCATCCGCTGTGGCTGCTCGCCGGCGGCGCGCTGATCGGGCTCACGGGCATCGGGCAGTGAGCGGCCTGCAGGCTACCGCGACGCCGGCCGCTCGCTGTTCACGAGGCCGAGCAGCCGGCCGCGCTCGCTGCCGACGTCGTCCGTCACGGCCGGCCAGTCGAGCACGAAACCCGCATCGAGCGCGTCGCGCGTGATCGCGCCGTAATCGGCCTTCCCGACCTTGCCGCCTTGCAACGCGTCGGCCACCTCGTGCTTCAGCTTCGGCGTGAACGACGGATAGGCGGCCGTGAGTGCCGCGTACTGGCGCGCATCGATCTCGCCCGATTCGCGGTTGAACGCCCAGACGGCCACCAGCACGATCGCGGCGAACGGGATCACGGTAAAGCGCAGGAAGAACTTCGCGAGTGTCATTCGAAGGCTCGGTGAAGTGGCGCGGGGCGGCGGACGGGGCACAATCGGGCCCGGTCGGCCCGGTATACTCGGCCGGTCTTCCGGCGGCGAGCACCGCCCGGCCGACAGGCTCCGGCACGCGGCGATGCGCGGCGGGAATCCGCCCCCCGACGGCGAGCATTATATTGGCGCGCGGCATGCCGGCGATGCCCGGCCGCGCAGCGCCGGCGGCGTTTCGCGCTCGCCGGCAGAACTGAATTTCGCACCGCCCGCCGCGCGCGGCCGGGCGGCGCGCACCACGGGAGGATCGATGGATCTCGACGGCGCCAGCCGCAATCTCACCGTCGCCGCATTGCTCACGCTGTCCGGCGGCTACCTCGACGCGTACACGTACGTCGGCCACGGCCACGTGTTCGCGAACACGATGACCGGCAACGTCGCGCTGCTCGGCATCAACCTGTCGGCCGGCGAATGGGCCGCCGCGCTGCATCACGTGCCGCCGCTCGTCGGCTTCGTGATCGCGGTGTTCGTCGCGCACCTGCTCGGCCTCGCCGCGCAGCGCGGCTGGATGCGGCACACGGCGTTCGCGAGCCTGATCGTCGAGATTGCGTTTCTCGGCGTCGCCGCGAGCGGCCTCGTCGGCGCGTCGAGCGCGTGGCTGATCCCGGGCATCTCGTTCGTCGCGACGCTGCAGACGCTGTCCTTCACCCATCTCGAGGAACTGTCGTACACGTCGGTGATGACGACCGGCAACCTGCGGCGCGCCGCGCAGAAGCTGTTCGTCGGGCTGATCCCGCGCCATGACGCGGGCGCGCTGCACGACTCGGCGCTGCTCGCGACGATCAGCTTCTGCTTCCTGGCCGGCGCGGTGGTCGGCGGCCTCGTGACGCGGCTCGCGCCGGACGTCGCGCTGTGGGGCGCCGTGCTGCTGCTCGTCGGCGCATTCGCGGAAATCGTGCGGCGCGCGTGGCGCCGGCACACGGCCGACGGCGGGCCGGCGGCGGCGTGACCGCGCACCCCGCGGGCGCCTTCGTGCGCCCGTCCGTTCCGCGGCGCCGGCCGCGCGATCCTTACAGACCCGACGCACCGTAAGCCGCGCGGCCGGTTGCTGCCGCGCAGCGCCTGCCGCCCGCCGGACAAGCGTCCCACGCGTAACGTTGTGCGCGGGCGACAGTTCCGCCATTACCGCGCATTTCAATTTCTTTCAGCGATCGCACTCGTCATATGATTCAGCCCACATCGCGCGCGCCAAGAACGTGAGCGATCGCCACCCGGCTGCGCACGCGGCCGGCCATGAATGGAGACACCTACAAAAAGGAAAGCTCATGAAGCAGACCACCCGACTCGCAGCCATCGCAGGGGGCGCCGCGCTCGCATTTGCCAGCCAGTACGCGGCCGCACAAAGCTCGGTCACGCTCTGGGGCGTCGCCGACGCCAGCATCCGTTACCTGACCAACGCCAACGCCAAGAACGACGGCCTGCTGTCGATGACCAACGGCGCGATCACGAACAGCCGCTTCGGCATCTACGGCACGGAAGACCTCGGCGGCGGCCTGAAGGCCGTGTTCAACCTCGAAAGCGGCGTGAACCTGCAGAACGGCGCATTCGCCGACAGCGGCCGCCTGTTCAACCGCGCAGCGTACGTCGGCCTGCAGAGCCCGTACGGCACGGTGACCCTCGGCCGCCAGAAGACGCCGCTGTTCGACCTGCTGTCGGATACCTACGATCCGCTGACGGTCGGCAACTACCTCGAAAACGCGTGGCTGCCGGTCGCACTCGGCGGCGGCCTGTATGCGGACAACCAGATCAAGTACACGGGCAAGTTCGAAGGCCTGACCGCGAAGGCGATGTACTCGACCGGCACCAACTACGAGTCGACCGGCGCCGGCGGCTTCTCGGGCCAGATCCCGGGCTCGCTCGGCAAGGGCAATGCGTGGGGCGTGTCGCTGTCGTACGTGATGGGTCCGCTCAGCATCGCGGCCGGCGCGCAGCAGAACAGCGACAACTCGGCACGCAAGCAGACGATCTACCACGCGAACGTCGTGTACGCGTTCAGCAAGGCGAAGATCTACGCGGGCTACCTGCGCTCGAAGGACGACACCGGCTTCGTCGACAGCCTGCTCGCGCAGCAGTCGATTCCGGTGGCGAAGGGCACGGGCCGGATCGACGACGGTCCGTTCGCGGGCGTGAGCTGGCAGGTCAGCGCACCGCTGACGCTGACGGGCGCGTTCTACTACGACCACATGCGCAACGCGATGACCACGAACGGCACGCTCGCGAGCGGCAACCGCTATGCGATCGTCGGCATCGCCGAGTACGCACTGAGCAAGCGCACCGAAGTCTACGGCACCGTCGACTTCAACAAGACGAACGGCGCGGCGAACGTCGAGCTGCCGGGTCGCAGCAACCAGACCGGCATCGCGATCGGCCTGCGCAATATCTTCTGACGAACGTCGGAACGCATGCGCCGGCATGGGCCCGGCGCGCATCGAAGAGGCGCCGCAAGGCGCCTCTTTTTTTTCGTCACGCGACCTTCATACGCGCGCACGAGTATTCGGCAATCGCTCCATTGCGGAAGTCCCGCGCCGTAAGCGTTCCGTCGGCATTCCAGAACATACTTTTACAGTACGCGCGAAGGCTTTCCGCTACGCTGCGAGCATCGCCCGCTGCGTGCCGTCAGGCCCGCGCGTGCGTCGTTCCGGTGGCGCTCGGCGAGCGCGGCCGGCCAGGTGCGTAACTTGTGTATCCGGTGATGACAATCGCGGTCTGCCGGTTTTTTTCGTGGGACGATGCGCTCACGATTTTCTTGAAAGGGGATGACGATGGGTATCCTGGACACCGTGGGTGAAATCGCTGGCGCAGTCGCAGCCGTCGAAGGCGCGGAAAAGCTGGATCCGGATGCGGGCCTGCTGACCAAGGCGGCTGCAGCCGTCGCCGGTTTCAAGGGCGCCGAGGCAGTCGAAGGTCTGCTCGAGAAGAAGAAGGAAGAGCAGCCCCAGCAGCAGGCGGACGACACGCAGGCGACGGACGGCAGCGACACGTCGCAGGCATGAGCATGGCGGCTGGTCCGGCCGCGGGCGCGCCCTTCGCGCGCCCGGGCGGACCGGTGCCGCGCAGCCGGCAGGTCGGGCATGCGGTCGATCGGTGACGCATGACACACCCGGCAGCTGGTTTGACCGGCGAGAGGCCACGTCTCTCGCCGTTTTTTATTGGGCGCGCGCCTGGTCGCGCCGTGCTCCGCACGAATCCCCGAATCTTGCTATCGTGCCTTCATCCGAACTGCGATGAGGGAATGCGATGGATTTCGACTACGACCTGTTCGTCATCGGCGCCGGCTCCGGCGGCGTGAGGCTCGCGCGGATGTCCGCGTCATACGGCGCACGCGTCGGCATAGCGGAAGAAGAGCAGATCGGCGGCACCTGCGTGCTGCGCGGCTGCATCCCGAAGAAGCTGCTCGTCTACGCATCGCACTATCCGCATGAAGTCGAGGACGCGAAGGGCTTCGGCTGGACCTTCGGCGCCGGCACGCTCGACTGGTCCGCGCTGATCGCCGCGAAGGATCGCGAGATCAACCGGCTCAGCGACATCTACATCAACCTGTTGCGGCAATCGGGCGTCGACATGCACGCGGGCCGCGCGACGCTCGTCGATGCGCACACCGTCGCAATCGGCGAACGCAGCATTCGCGCGCGGCATATCGCGATCGCGACCGGCTCGCGCCCGTCGTCGCCGGCGCGGCCCGGCATCGAGCACACGATCACGTCGCGCGAGGCGCTGTCGCTCGCGACGTGCCCCAAGCGCATCGCAGTGGTCGGCGGCGGCTATATCGCGGTCGAGTTCGCAGGCATCTTCAACGGCTTCGGCAGTCACGTCGACCTGTTCTATCGCGGCGAGAAGATCCTGCGCGGCTTCGACGACGACGTGCGCCAGTTCCTGACCGACGAGATGACGAAGCAGGGTGTCGCGATCCACGCGCGCGCGGTGGTCGAGTCGATCGAGCGCGCGGACGACGGCACGTTGAGCGTGCGCGTCGGCGATGCGCGGCACGGGCCGTACGACCAGGTGCTCTATGCGACCGGCCGCGTGCCGAACGTCGACGGGCTCGGACTCGAACAGGCGGGCGTGATGCTCGACGCGCGCGGCGCAATTGCGGTCGATGCGTATTCGGCGACGTCGGTGCCGTCGATCCACGCGATCGGCGACGTGACGTCGCGGCCGCAGCTCACGCCGGTCGCGACGCGCGACGGCGGGCTGCTCGCGCGCACGCTGTTCGGCGGGGCGCGGGTCGCGGCCGATCATGGCTTCGTACCGTCGGCCGTGTTCAGCCAGCCCGAGGTCGCGACGGTCGGCCAGACCGAAGCCGACGCGCGTCACGCGCACGGCGAGGTCGACATCTACCGTACGTCGTTCAAGGCGCTGCGCCATACGCTGTCGGGCCGCGACGAGCGCACGATGATGAAGCTCGTCGTCGCGCGCGACAGCCAGCGCGTGGTCGGTGCGCACATGGTCGGCCGCGACGCGGGCGAGATCATCCAGGGGATTGCGATCGCCATTCGCGCGGGCGCGACGAAGGCGCAGTTCGACGACACGATCGGTATTCATCCGACCGCAGCGGAGGAATTCGTGACGATGCGGCAGAAGGTGGCCGACTAGCGGGAGCGGCGTGTATTCGCACCGGCCGGGAGGGGGCGGCCGCGCTTCGGCGCGGCCGTTTCTCGTTGGTGCGTACGTCGCTCAATGCACGCCGAACGCGTCGAGCATCCGGTACCAGCTCATCGCGAGCACCAGTGCCGGCGTACGCAGCGTCTCGCCGCCGGGGAAGTCGCGATGCCGGATCTTGTCGAACAGGTCGAAGCGGCTCGCCTGTCCGTTGATCGCTTCGGCGATCAGCTTGCCCGCGAGCGCGGTCGTGTTCACGCCGTGCCCCGAAAACCCCTGCGCGAAGTACATCGTCGGCGCGATCCGGCCGAAGTGCGGTGCGCGGTTCATCGTGATGTCGACGAAGCCGCCCCATGCATAGTCGACCTTCACGTCCGCGAGTTGCGGGAACGTCTTCAGCATGTCCGCACGCATCGCCGCGGCGAGGTCGCGCGGCTCCCGCGTCGAGTAGCTGACCTTGCCGCCCCACACGAGCCGGGTGTCGGGCGCCGGCCGGAAATAGTCGAGCACGAAGCGGCTGTCACAGATCGCCGCGCGTGCGGGCATCAGCGCGGCGGCGCGCGCTTCGCCGAGCGGCTCGGTCGCGATCACGTAGGTGCCGACCGGCATGATCTTCTTCGACAGCGCGGGCGCGAGCGTGCCGATGTAGGTGTTGCATGCGAGCACGACGAAGCGCGCACGCACGTTGCCGCCGCTCGTCTCGACGACGTGGCCGCCCGACACGTCGCGCACGCGTGTCACGCAGCTGTCCTCGTGGATGCGCACGCCCGCGTCGGTCGCCGCACGCGCGAGGCCGAGCGTGTAGTTGAGCGGATGCAGGTGGCCGCTGTCGGGGTCGTACAGCCCGCCGCAATAGCGGGCCGACTGCACGTAGTCGCCGAGTTCCTCGGCTTCGACGAAGTGAAAGCGGTCGTAGCCGAAGCGTTTCGCGGCTTCGTCGCGCCAGCGCTTCAGCGAATCGGCGTCGCGCTCGGTGTTCGCCGCGGTCAGGTAGCCGGGCACCAGCGCGCAGTCGATGTCGTGCTGCGCGATGCGCGACTTCACGAGCGACAGCGTTTCGAGCCCCATGTCCCACATGCGCTTCACGTCGCCTTCCGGCATGAACTGCCCGAACGTGTCGATGTCGCACGCAAAGCCGCCGATCAGCTGGCCGCCGTTGCGGCCGCTCGCCGCCCATCCGACCCGCGACGCTTCGAGCACGGTCACCGAATGGCCGCGCTCGGCGAGGTTGAGCGCGGCGGACAGGCCCGTGAGGCCCGCGCCGATCACGCACACGTCGGCGTCGATCGTGCCGGCAAGCGGCGCGTGGCGGGTCGTATCGTTGGCGGTCGCCGCGTAGTAGGACGCGACGTGCGGCTGGTTGGCGAATGTCTGCATGGTCAGGAGAACGGAGAAAGGGGGCTTAGAACAGTTCACGCACGCGGTGGTACAGCATCCCGAGTTCGAGCGCGGGTTGCCGCCATGCGTCGCCGCCGGGAAAGCGCCGGTGACGCACGCGCGCAAACAGGTCGAACGCGCGCGTGTCGCCCGCGATCGCACCGGCGATCGCGCGTCCGGCTATGCCGGTGAGCGCGACGCCGTGCCCGCTGAAGCCCTGGACGTAGAAGAAGTTCGGATCGAGTGCGCCGAAGTCCGGCGCGCGGTTGCGCGTGACGTCGACGAAGCCGCCCCACGCGTGGTCGACGCGCACGTCGCCGAGCTGCGGGAACACGCCGACCATGCGCTGCCGGATCGCTTCGGCGAGCGTGGCGGGCGACGCGCCGGCCGAGTTCGCGCGGCCGCCGAACAGCATCCGATGGTCGGCCGAGAGCCGGAAATAGTCGAGGAAGAAATTGTTGTCGCACACGGCTTCGCGCCGGGCGATCAGTGCGTCGGCGCGCGCCTGGCCGAGCGGCTCGGTTGCGATGATGTACGACGCGATCGGTGCGATGCGGGCGGCGGTCGCGGCGGGCAGGATGCCGCCGGGCCCCGCGTTGCAGCACGACACGACGTGGCGGCAGCGCACCTCGCCCGACGGCGTGCGCACGACGGGCCGCGCGCCGCGCACGACGTCGAGCGCCGGCGTGTGCGCATACAGCGCGACGCCTTCGCGGCGCGCGGCGTCGGCGAGGCCGAGGCAGTACTTGAGCGGATGCAGGTGGCCCGACAGCGGGTCGTGCACGCCGGCCAGATAGCGCGTCGATGCAATGCGTGCGTGGATCTCGCCGGTGTCGAGCCACGCGAGCGACGGATGGCCCCAGCGCGACGTCGCGGCCTCCATCCACGCGCGCAGGTCGTCGATGCGGCGCGGCTTCGTCGCGACCGTCAGATAGCCGCGCGTGAAGTCGCAGTCGATCCCGTAGCGCGCGATGCGTTCGGCGATCAGCGCGACGCCGTCGAGCGACAGCGACCACGCGGCACGCGCGCCGTCGGCGCCGAGCTGCTGCTCGATCACCTCGTCCTTCGCGAAGCCCGTGATGGCCTGGCCGCCGTTGCGGCCCGACGCGCCCCAGCCGGGCCGGTGCGCATCGAGCACGGCGACGGACAGCCCGCGCGCGCGACAGTCGAGCGCCGTCGACAGGCCCGCGAAGCCGGCGCCGATCACGCAGACGTCGACGTCGATCGCATCGTCGAGCACGGGGTCGTCCACGGCGGGGCGCACGGCCGTTGCTTCGTAGTACGAGTCGCGCGCGAGCGCATCGGCGCGGCGGGTGAAAGACTGCGTCATGAAACCGGCTCCCTCGAAAAGGCTGCAACCTGCCCGCAGCCACCCCTGAAAACGGCGCGGGACGCCGTGCGCGCGGCACGGCGTCCCGCGTGTGCTGCGTCAGAACGAATAGATGAACTGCGTGGCGAGCAGGTCGTTGGACTTGCCGTACGAACCGTCGTTGCGCAGGAACACCTTGTTGTTCGCCCAGTCGTGCCGGTATTCGACCTTCACGGTGATCTGCTGGGTCGGATAGAACAGCAGGTCGAGCGCGACGTCCTGGCGGATCGCCCCCTTGCACTCGAAGCCGAGGCCGCCGCCGGCCTTCGACGTCGCGAGGCAGTCCGAATCGACGCCGAAGCCGTTGCTCGGATCCATCCCGTTGCCGTTCAGCGCGATGCCGCCGCCGCCGCCGCCGTTCTTGCTGTTGACGAGCGCATCGTAGCGCAGCGTCACGCCCATGCGGCCGACCACCGGCGCGTTGAACTTGCGGTGCGCGAGCAGCGACAGCCCGTACCACTGCGCGAGTCCGCCGTTGAACGCCGCATGCTGCTGCTGGCCGTAGTCGACTTCGGCGTTGTACTGGATATCGGCGAGCGTGTAGGTCGCGTCGAGTTCGCCGAAGAAGAACGAACCGTAGGCCTTCGGCGCGGCGCCGCCCGGGCCGTAGTGCACGACGCCCTGATCGTCGATCGCGCTGGCCAGCGTCTGCCGCCCGATGTTGATCGACCCGCCGATGTCAAGCGCGCTCGACCACGTGTAGTCCGCGCGCGCGGTGAAGGTCGGCACCTTGTTGCTGGTGGTGATCGGGTCGCCGAGCGCATTGGTGCCCGTCTGCGTGACCGAGCCGTACGTGCGGTACTGCTCGTTGCCGACGAAGAACTTCCACGCCCAGTTGCCCTTCGTGTAGTTCGCACCGGCGCCGACGTAGCTGCCCGGATCCGAGAAATCGTACAGCAGGTTGTGCGTGAGCGTGAGCATCTGGTTCGACTGCTGCACCTCGTAGCCGCCGAAGCTCGGGATCAAGCCGGCGACCAGCGTCGTCTCGGCGGTGATCGGTACGTTGATGACGGCCGTGTTCAGCAGGTTGTCGGTGATCGAGCCGCGCGAGTTCTGCAGCAGTGTGATGCCGTTGCCGCGGTTCGGCATCAACGTGATCTCGGCCGACGGCGCCATCGGGCCGACGCCGAACGTCTTCTTGATGTCGAGGTAGAGATCGCCGAACGTGCTGTTGAAGTAGTTGTATGCGTTCTCGTGGTTCGCGAACAGGAACGACGACGTGCCGGCCGCGCGGTTGTAGATGTAGGTCGGGTCGATGTAGCCCGTGACCGACAGGCCGGCCAGCGGGCCCGTGTTGGCCGCGTCGGTCAGCGAATCGACCTTCAGCTGCTGGTTGGCGATCTGCTGCTTCATTTCGCCGACTTCGTCGTTGGTCAGCGTGGCCTGCGCCTTGCCATAGTCCGGCGAGCCCGGGTCGACGGCTACGGCGACCGGCGCTGCTCCGGCCTTCGCGCCAGCCGTCGCTGCCGTGGCGCCGCCCGGCTTCGCGGAAAGCTGCGCCTGCATCGCCTTCATCTGTTTCTGCAGCGCCGCGACCTGCGCCTGCAGCGCCTTGATCTCGGCGGATGTCGAGTCGGCCAGCGCGATGCCCGGCAACGCGCCGGCCACCAGCAGGCAGATCAGTTTCTTCTTCATTGCGGATTCTCCTTGTCGTGCGCCTGTCAAATCGGGATCGAATCGCGCGCCCCCCTGGGGCAGCGCGTCTTGCTTGTCTGCAGTGCTTGTTATCCTTGAAACGGGAGGTGCGTCGTCAGGCTGCCGCGAACGCCGCCTTCAAGTCGGCCATCCGGCGCCGCTCGCGCGCGATCATCATCCGGTTCACGACGATCACGCCGATCGTCACGGCCGTGATGAACAGCGTCGCCAGTGCGTTCATCTCCGGGT
>NZ_CADFEI010000019.1 GCF_902833225.1 Burkholderia sp. BCC1644 | reverse complement strand
AACCCGCGAATATCAGTGTGATCCACCGTCGAGTTTTACTGCTACGTCGCCCTCAGGAAATTCGTATGACATGTACTTGAGAAGCTGAAAACCGATCCCCATTGACACGCGAAGTCATATCAGTGCTCAGGGCGATCCCATGCAAAGCGGTTGTTCTGTCCGACGCTGATCCATCGGCTGAAGGGCCAGCGCGCCGCGAGTGGGCGAGGCACGCATTCGAGCGATTGTACGGGGCGTCGTCACGTGAAGGCGATAAACGCACGATCGTGCAAATCCCGGCCGGGCAAAAAAAACCGCCCGGAAAGGGCGGTTCTTGCGGGTGCGCGACGCGCTGCTTACTTCAGTGCGTCAAACGCGCGCTCGCGGATTTCCTCGACGGCGCCGAGGCCCGAGATCTTGCGATACTGCGGCGCCTTCAGGCCGTTTTCCTCGCCGCGCTGCGCCCAGTCGCCGTAGTACGTGATCAGCGGCTTGGTCTGCGCTTCGTACACTTCGAGACGCTTCTTGACGGTTTCTTCCTTGTCGTCGTCGCGCTGGATCAGCGGTTCGCCCGTCACGTCGTCGTGGCCTTCGACCTTCGGCGGGTTGAACTTGACGTGGTACGTGCGGCCCGATGCCGGGTGCGTGCGGCGGCCGCTCATGCGCTCGATGATTTCCGAGAACGGGACGTCGATCTCGAGCACGTAGTCGATCGCGACGCCGGCTTCCTTCATCGCGTCAGCCTGCGCGATCGTGCGCGGGAAACCGTCGAACAGATAGCCGTTCGCGCAGTCGGATTCCTTCAGGCGCTCCTTGACGAGGCCGATGATCAGCGCGTCCGGCACGAGCTTGCCGGCGTCCATGTAGCCCTTCGCCTCGACGCCGAGCGGCGTGCCGGCCTTCACGGCCGCGCGCAGCATGTCGCCCGTCGAGATTTGCGGGATGCCGAATTTTTCCTTGATGAAGTTTGCCTGGGTGCCCTTTCCCGCGCCGGGCGCGCCCAACAGGATCAAACGCATGGTGATATCTCCAAGTATGTAGATTCGTGTGGCGAGCCTCAAAGGCGTCGGCGACAGCGGGCGCGGGGCTTGCCTGGCGCGCGGCGGGCCGGTCTGATGCGGCGCGTCGACTTGGGCGACGCGCGGCTGCCGGCAGGGCCGCGGGCGGGGTCAAGCGAGGACGCGCTGGTCGCGGACGGCTCGCACAATCGCCTGATTATGCCACGGGTTATTTTGAACCCGGCTGAAAAAGGGCCTGCACGCGCGCGAGATCGGCCGGCGTGTCGATTCCGGCTTCGGGCGCGGACTCGGTGATCAGCACTGCGATGCGCTCGCCATGCCACAGCGCGCGCAGTTGTTCGAGCTGCTCGGCCTGTTCGATCGGCGCCTGCGCGAGCGACGGATAGGTGCGCAGGAAACGCGCGCGATACGCATAGAGCCCGATGTGCCGGTAGACCGGGAAAGCCGGTGCCGGCATGGCTGCGACGTCGGGCCAATGCGGCTGGTACGCGTCGCGGCTCCACGGAATCGGCGCACGCGAGAAGTACAGCGCGACGCTCTGCGCGTCGAGTGCGACCTTCACGACGTTCGGGTTGAACACGTCGGCCGCGTCGTGGATCGGGTGGGCGGCGGTCGCGATCGCGCAGGCCGGATGCGCGGCGAGGTGCGACGCCACGTCGCGCACGAGCACGGGGTCGATCAGCGGCTCGTCGCCCTGCACGTTGACGACGACGGTGTCGTCGCTCCACCCGAAGGCCGCCGCGACTTCCGCGAGCCGGTCGGTGCCGGACGGATGGTCGGCACGCGTCAGCACCGCTTCGAAGCCGTGGTCGCGCGCCGCGTCGAGCACGCTCTGCGCGTCGGAGGCGACGAGCACCTGCTGCGCGCCTGCTTCGCGTGCGCGCTCGGCGACGCGCACGACCATCGGCTTGCCGCCGAGATCGGCGAGCGGCTTGTTCGGAAGGCGCGTCGACGCGAGCCGGGCGGGAATGACGGCGATGAAGGGTTGCGGGTGAGTCATCGGGGATGGGCGGTGAGGGGAGCGGGCGCGCGGCGCGTCCGGAGCCGGTCGGCCGGCAGGGTTCGGTACCCCGGCCGAGGCCGGGGCGCTGTCGGGCGGCTTAGCGGCCGGCCGGATCGACCGGCGTGCCTTCGACGGTCTGGCGCGCTTCGTCGACGAGCATCACGGGGATGCCGTCGCGGATCGGGTAGGCGAGCTTGTCCGCGTTGCAGATCAGCTCCTGCGCGGCGCGGTCGTAGTGGAGCGGGCCTTTGCAGATAGGGCACACAATGATTTCAAGCAGGCGAGCGTCCACGGAGTTTCTCCACAACGAGGGCAATGAGGCGAGGGTCGAGCGCGGCTTCGACGGGGACCACCCACAGTCGAGCGTCGCGCCAGGAAGCGCCCAATTTTACTGCATCCTTCTCTGTGATCAGGATTGCGTCGACGGCATCGTCGACGAATGGATTGTCGGCGAATGCGTAGTGGTCGGGCAGCGCGCGCGTCGCCGGCGCGAGACCGGCCGCGCGCAGCGTCGCGAAGAAGCGTTCCGGCGCACCGATGCCGGCCGCGGCAAGCACGCGCTCGTTCGCGAACTGCGACAGCGGACGGCGCAGCGCGGGCTGGTCGAGGTGCCACGCGGCGCCCGGCGTCAGCGCGAGCGCGTAGGTGTCGGGCCAGGGCGGCAGCGCGCCGCTGTACGGATCGTTGACGAGCGTCGCGTCGCGGTGCCGCGACAGCGGCTCGCGCAGCGGCCCGGCCGGCAGCAGGAAGCCGTTGCCGCCGAGCCGGTGGTCGAACACGACGAGTTCGACCGTGCGCGCGAGGCGGTAGTGCTGCAGGCCGTCGTCGCTGACGATCACGTCGACGTCCGGATGCGCGGCGCGCAGCGCCTGCGCGGCCGCGACACGATCGGGGCACACCCACACGGGCGCGCCGGTGCGGCGGGCGATCAGCAGCGGTTCGTCGCCGCCGGCGCCGGCGCGCGACGCGGGCGTGACGGCGGTCGGCGCCTTCACGTTCGCGCCGTAGCCGCGCGACACGACGCCAGGCGTGAAGCCGGCCGCGCGCAACGCGTCGACGAGCGCGATCACGGTCGGCGTCTTGCCGGTGCCGCCGACGGTCACGTTGCCGACCACGACGACGGGTACGCCGACGTCGACCGGCTGTTTCCACCCCTGCGTGTAGGCGGTACGTCGCAGCGCTGCGCACAGGCCGAACACGCAGGCGAACGGCGTGAGCGCCCAGGCGAGCGCGCCGCGCCGCTGCCATTCGCGTGTCAGGTGCGCTTCGAGCCGCGCGAGCGGGCCGCCGGGCGCGCTCATCGGGCCGGGCGCGGCGCGTCGTGCGCCGCGGCGTGGGACGGATTCGTCAAGGCGGATTCTCCGTTGGGCGGCACATGCCGCGGGATCTGCGGAAGGCGGCACTCTAGCGCGCCGCACGCCGGCGCGGCAAGCGCGACCGGCCGACGCAGCCCGCGGGGACGGATCGCGGCGGCCTGTGGATAACTCTGTGAAAAACTCCCCGCTCGATCACCTCAAACGCCCGCCGGGTGGGCATCGAATCGGATGAGAATCATTTCGAAAGGTTTAAAAATCTATAAAAATCAATGCGTTATCGCGAATCGTCTGGTTTTTTCAGCGGTTTTAATGCGTTTTAGGCGGAAGATTGCCAAAGTGTGGACACCTTCCGCGTGCCACGGCGAATGCGGCCGGCGCTGGACGTCGAGCGCGTGTCGGACTATCGTGTCGCCGCCAGCATTCATCCGACCGCCCATGCCTTCCGACTCCTCTTTTTCCGCACCCGGCGCGACGCGCGGCGGCGACGAAGTGATTCCCGTTTCGGCGCTCAATCGCGCGATTTCGACGATGCTCGAGCGTTCGTTTCCGCTGTTGTGGATTTCGGGCGAAGTATCGAATTTCACGCGTGCCGCGAGCGGCCACTGGTATTTCTCGATCAAGGACCAGCAGGCGCAGATGCGCTGCGTGATGTTCCGCGGCCGTGCGCAGTACGCGGAATTTACGCCGCGCGAAGGCGACCGGATCGAGGTGCGAGCGGTCGTCACGATGTACGAGCCGCGCGGCGAAGTGCAGCTCAACGTCGAGGCCGTGCGGCGCACCGGGCAGGGGCGCCTGTACGAGGCGTTCCTGCGGCTGAAGGCGCAGCTCGAAGGCGAGGGCCTGTTCGCCCCCGAGCGCAAGCGGCCGTTGCCGGCCCACCCGCGTGCGATCGGCATCGTCACGTCGCTGCAGGCCGCCGCGCTGCGCGACGTGCTGACCACGCTCGCACGCCGCGCGCCGCACATTCCGGTGATCGTCTATCCGGCGCCCGTGCAGGGCGCCGGTTCCGCCGAGAAGCTCGTTGCGGCCGTCGAGGCCGCGAATGCGCGTCGTGAGGTCGAGGTGCTGCTCGTCTGCCGCGGCGGCGGCTCGATCGAGGATCTGTGGTCGTTCAACGACGAAGCGCTGGCGCGCGCGATCGCGGCGAGCGAATTGCCGGTCGTCAGCGGTGTCGGGCACGAAACCGATTTCACGATCGCGGACTTCGCGGCCGACCTGCGCGCGCCTACGCCGACCGGCGCGGCCGAGCTCGCGAGCCCCCAGCGCGCGCTGCTGCTGCGCGAGGTCGACGACCGCCAGCGTGCGCTCGCGCGCGGCATGGCGCGCCGGCTGGAACAGCGCGCGCAGCAGCTCGACTGGCTTTCGCGCCGGCTCGTGAGCCCGGCCGAGCGGCTGCACCGGCAGCGTACGCACGTCGAGCAGCTCGCGGTGCGGCTTGCGTCGGCGGCGTCACGGCCGGTGCGCGATGCGCGTGCGCGTTTCGCGCTCGTGCAGCTGCGCTGGCAGCGTGCACGGCCCGATCCGTCGCAGGCACGCCAGGCGCTCGCGGGGCTGTCGCAACGTCTCACGGTTGCGTTGCAGCGCCGTCACGAGCGCGACACGGCGCGTGTGTCAGCCTGTGCGGCACGGCTCGAGGTGCTGAGCCCGCAGCGCACGCTCGAGCGCGGCTATGCGGCGCTGATCGATGCGCAGACGGGCCGCGCGGTGCGTGCGCCGAACGCGCTGAAGCCGCAGCGGCGCCTGACCGTGCATCTGGCTGAAGGCTCGGCCGACGTGTCGCTCGCCGACGTGCAGCCGCGCCTGACCGATACGATCTGACGTAACCGCTGCAAGCGGAGCGGAGGTTGCCGCGACGGACGCATCGTGCGCGGGAACGGAGGCTGCGCATCGTCGGGTTCGTCCGGCCGGACGATGCGCAAACATCGCTTTTCCGCATACTGCGGATAAATGGCCCGTGAGTTTGCGGGGTTATTCGTCCTCGCCTACAATCGGACGCTCGGCAGCATCCAACACAGCCTCCCTACATACTCAACGAAGGAATCGCCATGGCTCATACGCTCCCGCCGCTCCCGTACGCTGAAGACGCACTCGCGCCGACCATCTCGCTCGAGACGATCCAGTACCACTACGGCAAGCACCATCAGGCTTATGTGACGAACCTGAACAATCTGATCCCGGGCACGGAATTCGAAAACCTGTCGCTGGAAGAGATCGTGAAGAAGTCGTCGGGCGGCATCTTCAACAACGCCGCGCAAATCTGGAACCACACGTTCTTCTGGAACAGCCTGTCGCCGAACGGCGGCGGCGCACCGACGGGCGCGCTGGGCGACGCGATCAACGCGAAGTGGGGTTCGTACGACGCATTCAAGGAAGCGTTCACGAAGGCCGCAGTCGGCACGTTCGGTTCGGGCTGGGCATGGCTCGTGAAGAAGGCCGACGGTTCGCTCGACATCGTGTCGACGAGCAACGCAGCGACGCCGCTGACGACCGCCGACAAGGCACTGCTGACGATCGACGTGTGGGAACACGCGTACTACATCGACTACCGCAACGCACGTCCGAAGTTCGTCGAAGCGTTCTGGAACATCGTGAACTGGGACTTCGCAGCGAAGAACTTCGCGTAAGTCCGGCCCCTGCGCGCCGCCATGGCGCGCGGCACCCAGCAAAAAGCCCTCGAAACGAGGGCTTTTTTGTTTTTGTCGCGCGGGAAAGCGGCGCGCTTGCCGGATCAGGCGGCCAGGCCGAGCCCCCAGCCGAGTGCCGCGCTCGCGATCACGACGGCCCAGGGCGGCACGCGCCAGAACACCAGCGCGACGTAGGCGACGAGCGCGGCGGCCAGGTCGCGCGGTGCGAGGATCGTGTCGGTCCAGACCGGGTGGTAGAGCGCGGCGAGCAGCAGTCCGACGACGGCCGCGTTCACGCCCGCGAGCGCGGCCTGCATGCGCGTGCTGCGACGCAGGCGTTCCCAGAACGGTGCCGTGCCGGCAATGAGCAGGAACGACGGCGCGAAGATCGCGACCAGTGCGATCGTGCCGCCGAGCCAGCCGTTCGGCGCGTCGCGCAGCGACGCGCCGAGGAACGCCGAAAACGTGAACAGCGGTCCCGGCATGGCCTGCGCGACACCGTACCCGGCGAGGAACGTCGCATCGCCGACCCAACCGGGCGCGACCACGGCCGCCTGCAGCAGCGGCAGTACCACGTGCCCGCCGCCGAACACGAGCGCGCCGGTGCGGAAGAACGCATCGACGACGGCGAGCGTATCGGAGTGGAGCGCGCGGGCCGCGAACGGCAACGAGACGAGCAGCGCCGCGAACAGCGCGAGCCACAGCAGGCCTGCGCGATGCGACACGTGCAGCGGCAACGGTTCGTGCGCGTCGCGTGCCGGTTGCGGCAGCAGTGCGAGGCCGGCCGCACCGGCCGCGACGATCACCGCGATCTGCGTCCACGCGGCCGGCGCGAGCAGTGCGCCGCACGCGGCCGCGGCCATCAGCGTGACGCGGCGCGCATCGGGGCACAGTGTGCGCGCCATCCCCCAGACGGCCTGCGCGATCACCGCGACCGACACGATGCGCAGCCCGTGCAGCGCGCCGGCTTCGATCGGCGCGCCCGTCGCGTGAATGCCGAGCGCGAACAGCATCATCAACAGCGCCGACGGCAGCGTGAAGCCGAGCCACGCGGCGAACATGCCCGCATAGCCGGCGCGCGCGAGGCCGATTGCCATCCCGACCTGGCTGCTCGCAGGCCCCGGCAGGAATTGGCATAGCCCGACGAGATCCGCATACGTGCGTTCGGTGAGCCAGCCGCGCCGCGTGACGAACTCCGCGCGGAAGTAGCCGAGGTGCGCGACCGGGCCGCCGAACGACGTGAGGCCGAGCCGCAGGAACGCGACGAAGACGGGCCACGGATGGCGGGACGGGGCGGCGTCGGTCGATGGATTCAAGGCGGGGCGAGGGGAGAACAGACGAGCCGCCACGATAGCGCAACGCGGCGGCGGCAGGGCAACGTATGACAGCGCGGTGCGCGTTGCTCAGCGCGTACCGTCCCCCAGCCCGCTCGCGCGCCGCAGCGCGTCGATATCCACGAGCTCGATCTCGCCGACATGCAGCCGCACGACGCCGTCGGCCTGCAGCGCCTTCAGCAACTGGTTGGTGGTCTGCCGCGTGATCGACAGCATCGACGCGAGCGTTTCCTGCGACAGCCGCACGCGCGTGCGCCCGGCGCTGATGCCGCCATAGCCGTCGGCGATCATCAGCAGGCGGGCGGCGAGTCGTTGCGCGGCCGGCATCACGCTCATCGACTCGACGGTCAGGAAGCTCAGGCGCAGCTTCTGCGCCATCAGCAGCGCGAACTGCCGCCAGTATTGCGGCGTCGCATCGAGGATCGCGAGCAGCGCGGCCTGCGGGACGTGCAGCAGCAGCGCGTCGTCGAGCGCGATGGCGTCGTGGGTGCGCGGCTGGCCGTCGAACAGCGCGATTTCGCCGAACCACGTGACGGGCTCGGCCACCGTCAGCAGCGCTTCCTTGCCCTGCGGGTCGACCGCACCTATCGTGAGTGAACCGGCCAGGACCGCATACAGCCCGCACGGCGGGTCGCCGCGCCGGAACAGCGCGTGGCCGGCCGGCAGGCGGCGCAGCACCGCACCGGCGACCAGGTCCGCGCGCAACGCGGGCGGCAGCGCGGCGAACCACGGGTTCGCTTCGATCTGCGGCAGGTACGGGGCGAGCGGAGCAGGCATGGATACGCGATGTCGGGTAGCTGACAGAGGTTCTCGGGCGTGACGCGCATCATAGCGCTCAATAACCGACCAGGAGACGCGATGAAGACGCTCGAAGACCATCTTTCGCAGTATGCGGCCTACCACCGTGACGCGCGCAACATCGCGACGCATCTGGTCGGCATCCCGATGATCGTGTTCGCGGTCGAGGTGCTGCTGTCGCGGCCGGCGCTCGGGATGCTGGCCGGCATCGCGCTGTCGCCGGCGCTGCTGCTCGCGGTCGCGTTCGTCGTGTTCTACCTGCGCCTCGACCTGCGGTTCGGGCTCGTGATGACCGTGCTGTTCGCGCTCGGCCTGTGGGCCGCGCAGTCGCTCGCGTTGCTGCCGACGGCGCAATGGCTCGCGACCGGCATCGGCGCGTTCGTCGTCGGCTGGATCGTGCAGTTCGTCGGGCACTGGTTCGAGGGACGCAAGCCCGCGTTCGTCGACGATCTGGTCGGGCTGATGGTCGGGCCGCTGTTCGTCGTCGCCGAAGTCGCGTTCTTCGCGGGGCTGCGCGGCGACGTGCGCCGCGAAGTCGAGCGGCGTGCCGGCCCCGTGCACGGCGGCGCGCACTCGCATGTCTGACGCGCCGGTCTGCGTGTTCGGCGCAGGCGCCGTCGGCTGCTATCTCGGCGGCCGGCTCGCGGCCGGCGGCGCGCACGTGACGCTCGTCGGCCGTGCGCGGATCGGCGATGCGATTCACCTGCACGGGCTCACGCTGACCGACCAGCGCGGCTATCGCGCGACGCTCGCGCCGGCCGATGTCGCGTTCGCGACCGCTCCGGCCGCCGCGGCCGACGCGCGGCTCGTGCTGGTCGCGGTGAAATCGGCCGCGACGCGGGACACGGCCGCGCAGCTGGCCGGCGTGCTGCGGCCCGGCACGGTCGTGATCAGCTTCCAGAACGGCCTGCACAATGCCGACGTGCTGCGCGACGCGCTGCCGCAAGCGACCGTGCTGGCCGGCATGGTGCCGTTCAACGTGATCGAGCGCGGTCCCGGCGCGTTTCACCAGGGCTCGGCCGGCGCGCTCGCGGCCGACGCGTCGCCCGCGCTGCAGCCGTTCGCCGGCGCATTCGCGCGCGCCGGGCTGCCGCTCGCGCTGCATCGCGACATGCCGGCCGTGCAGTGGGCGAAGCTGTTGCTCAACCTGAACAACGCGGTCAATGCGCTCGCGAACCTGCCGCTGCGCGACGAACTCGCGCAACGCGCGTACCGTCGCTGCGTCGCGCTGGCCCAGCGGGAGGCGCTGCACTGGCTGGCGCGGGCCGCGATTCGCCCGGCGCGGCTGACGCCGTTGCCGGCCGGCTGGATCCCTGCCGTGCTCGATCTGCCCGATGCGGCTTTCCGTGTGCTCGGCGGCCGGATGCTTGCGATCGACCCGCTGGCGCGCTCGTCGATGTCCGACGATCTTGCGGCGCGCCGCGCGACGGAAGTCGAGTGGATCAACGGTGAGATCGTGCGGCTGGCCGCGCGCTTCGGCGCACCGGCGCCTGTCAATGCGAGACTGTGCGCGCTCGTCCACGACGCCGAGGGCGCGGTCGTGCGCCCGGCATGGCGCGGCGACGCGCTGTGGGCCGAGCTGGCCGCGCAGGCGCCACGCACGGGCGACGTGCGGGCCGCCTAGCCCGGCTTCAGACGATCGCCGGTGCGGGCCTCGCGTGCGGCACCACAGGCCGGGCGCAACGGCTAAGATGCGGGGTGCGTCATACGACGCCTATGCGGAGCACTCACCATGGTGGATCGCCCGACGCTCGACGCGTACGACGCCCATGCCGCGCAATACGCGCAGGACTGGCTCGACCAGGCCGCACCCGACGACATGTACGCGCTGCTCGAACAGCATTTCTCGCCGGGGCCGACCGCGGACGTCGGTTGTGGCGCGGGTCGCGATACGGCCTGGCTTGCGTCGCGCGGCTTCGACGTGCGTGGCTACGATGCGAGCGCCGCGCTGCTTGCCGAGGCGCGGCGGCACCATCCGGACCTGAGCTTCGAACTCGCCACGCTGCCGGCGCTGGCCGGCGTGCCATCCGGCGCGTTTCGCAACGTGCTGTGCGAAACGGTCGTCATGCATCTCGAGCAGGCCGATGCGGCGGCCGCCGCCGCGCGGCTGGCCGATCTGCTGATGCCGGGCGGCACGTTGTACCTGAGCTGGCGGGTGGCCGGAAACGGCACGTTGCGCGACGAGCGCGGTCGCCTCTATACGGCACTGGATTCGGCGCGGATGCATGCGGCGCTCGGCGCCGGCGTGCAGGTGATCGACGAGCACGAGGTCGTCAGCGCCTCGTCCGGCAAGCGTGTACACCGGTTGATCGTGCGCAAGGCGGCCGGCGCCGCGTGAAGGCGGCGCACGGTCGCGCTTACTGGTTGAGCGCCGCTTCCCAGTTGATGTCGACGCAGAGCACCTGCATGCCGGTCGCGGCCGGTGCGGCGATCGACGCCGTCACGCACAGGTGCGCCTCGTTGATCGACAGGTAGGGCGGCGTCAGGTGCACGCGGCCCGGCGCGCGCATGGCGTCGATGAAGTACGGGCGACGTTCCCAGCTGGCCCCTTCGGAATGCAGCAACGGCCGGAAGCGCTTCGCGCGTTGCGACACGCTGCCGCGCGCGAGCACGTTGTCGCCGATCTGGCGCCCCGATGCATCGAGCAGGAAGCAGCGTGCGGTCTCGGGCAATCCGAGCACGGCGGCCGCCGCTTCAGTAAGCGATTCGCCCGCGACGAGCTTCTGGCTCGCTTCCTCGAGCGCGGTGACGTACGGCGCGAGCCGTTCCGCCTGCGTGCGTTCGCGCTGCGCGACGCGCAGCCGCAGCGCGGCCGACAGCGTATCCATGCAACCCGCCGCGGCCTGCGGCTGCACGGGATCGACGCTCGGCCCCGCGAAATACTGACCCTGCACGAAATCGACGTCGCATTCGAGCGCGATCAGCGCGTCGCGTTCGGTCGACAGGCCGCCCATCAGCACGAGCTGGCCGGATTCGTGCAGCAGCGACACGAGCCCCGGCAGCACGCGTTCGAGGTGCGAGTGCTCGCTCGCCTGCGCGAGGATGCCGCGGTCGAGCGTGACGATGTCGGGATGCAGGTGCCACACGCGGTCGATGTTCGAATGCTTCGCGCCGAACCCGACCAGCGCGATCAGGAAGCCGGCCTTGCGCAGCCCGTCGACGATCGCCGCGTAGCGCGGCGTCTCGCCGCCGGCCTGCTCGGGCACCTCGAGCACCACGCGGTGCGGCGGCAGCCCGAGCGCCTTCAGGTTCGCGAGCAGCGCGTCGCCGTAGATGGTGTCCATCAGCGCAGCCGGATGCAGGCTCAGGAAGAGCCATTCGTCGTGACTGTCGAACGCGTGGAAGTTACCGAGATGCAACGATTCGGCGAGCCGGCCGAGCTCGAGCAGATCGCCGCGGCGCGCCGCCTGCGTGAATACCTCGTGCGACGCCACCTGGCGGCTTTCCTCGTCGTGTGCGCGCAGCGACGCGTGATAGCCGATCGCGCGGCGGTGCGACACCGAGAAAACGGGCTGGAACACGCTGAACACGGTGTAGCCGCCGTACAGCACGGTGCGCCGGTTCCCGTCGTCGCCGGCGACGGGGCGGGGCGGCTGAAAGCCGGGGGGATCGATTTCGATCATGCTCATGATGTCGGCCGATGGAAGACTGCCAGTTTACCTAGAGAATAGGCGAGCAAGAAGCATGCACGGCATCGCGCCGCGTGCGGCCGCCCGTCGCGGCCGGGAAAGGGCGCCTCGACGCGCGCGTCGCCGGGGCGATCTGCACCGCAATGGTGCGTTCGGCGGCGGCGCGGCCCCCGAAACGGCGCGCGCCGCGCGTCACGTGCGCTCGGACGGGTCGGTCTTGCGCGCGGTGCTGCGGATCTCGGGCGCGAGCTGCGCGAAGATCCATGCCGACGCGGCGGTGATGATCCCGACGCAGATGAAGGTCGCGTGGAACGCCGGCAGCGTATTGCTCGGCGTCACGGTGCGCAGCATGCCCGTGAAGGTCGCGAGCAGCGCGCCCGCGACCGTGACGCCGAGGCTCATCGACAGCATCTGCACGAGCGAGAACAGGCTGTTGCCGCTGCTCGCGCCGCCCGTGCCGAGATCCTTCAGCGTCAGCGTGTTCATCGCGGTGAACTGCATCGAGTTGAAGCCGCCGAACAGCGCGAGATGCACGACCTTCACCCACACCGGCACCGAGTCGTGCATCAGCGCGAAGCTCGCCATCATCACGCCGACCATGATCGTGTTCGCGAGCAGCACCTTGCGGTAGCCGTGCTGCGTGATCAGCCGCGTGATGATGCGCTTCGAGAACATCCCGGCCGCCGCGACCGGCAGCATCATCAGCCCGGCCTCGAACGCCGAGTAGCCGAGGCTCACCTGCAGCAGCAGCGGGATCAGGTACGGCATCGCGCCGCTGCCGATCCGCGCGAACAGGTTGCCGAGCAGCCCGACGCTGAACGTGTGGATTCTGAACAGTTCGAGCGAGAAGATCGGTTGCGGCGCGCGCACCGCGTACAGCCCGTATGCGACGAAGCACGCGAGGCTCAGGATGAGCAGCACGAGCACGGCCGCGTGCTGCATGCCGAGATCGGCGAGCCCGTCGAGCGACAGCGAGATGGCGATCATGCCGATCGTCAGCAGCAGATAGCCCTTCAGGTCGAAGCGGCCGACGGCCGGGTTGCGCGAATCGGGCATCGAGTAGAAGGTCGCGATGCAGCCCGCGACGCCGACCGGCACGTTGATCAGGAAGATCCAGTGCCACGACGCGATCTTCACGAGCCAGCCGCCGAGGGTTGGCCCGATCAACGGGCCGATCAGGCCGGGAATCGCGACGAACGACAGCGCGGCCAGGTAGCGCTCGGCCGGAAAGGTGCGCAGCACCGCGAGCCGCCCGACCGGCAGCAGCATCGCGCCGCCGACCCCCTGCACGACGCGGAACGCGACGAGCTGCGTGAGCGTATGCGCATTCGCGCACAGCAGCGAGCCGAGCGAGAACACCAGGATCGCGCTGAAGAATACGCGCCGCGTGCCGAAGGTGTCGGCGAGCCAGCCTGACACGGGGATCATCACCGCCATCGTCAGCGAGTAAGCGATCACGACCGACTGCATTCGCAGCGGCGATTCGCCGAGGCTCGCGGCCATCGACGGCAGCGCCGTGTTGACGATCGTCGAATCGAGCGTCTGCATGAAGAAGCCCGTCGCAACGAGCCAGAGCATCACGGTGAGATTCTTTTCGCCGGGGGCGGCGGCAGGCGGACGCTGGAACATGAGGGCGGGGCGGTGGCGCGGGACAGCCGACATTGTAGGGAAAGCCGATGGCCCGTGCAGGTTCGGCGCATGGTGTGGCGCGAATTCCGGCGGTCGGATGCCGTCCCCGTCGCCCGACCAGTACAGTTCAGTCAAAAGTGTCTGCAGCCGTATCTGTCCGCGTGCCGCCACTGTCCGAAATACTGGTGCCATCGAACCCGTGCGACCAGGAGGCTGCCATGCGCGAACTGCGACTTTACGTGATCGACGGCGACGAGCCGGCCGGACGGTGGCGGATCGTCGACCGCACCGCACTGCAGGTGGCGGACGGTGACGTGTGGGTGACGGTCGAGGGCAGGCTCGACGACTACTGGCTGGGCGCCGGCGATTCGCTGACGTTCGAGCCCGGCGTGCGCGTGTGGGTCAGCGCGGGGCCGCGCGGCGCCACGTTCGCGTTCGGGCCGCACGCGGCCCCGGCCGTGCGTGTTGCGCACGCGTGGTGGCGGCCGCTCGTCGCATGGCGCGATGGCCGGCGCCATGCGGCCGCGTCGCTGCCGACGTAGTGTGCGCGGGGCGCATGTGTGCAGGAGGGCGCTCGCCCGAACACGGCGGATGCCCGCGAATGTCGTGCCGATCGCACCGGTCGTGCAGCATCAAGCGCGCCCGCACGTGGATTCTCGCGATCCGGATTGATTGCGGCGGGCGCGAATTCTAGACTCGATTTCGTGTCCTCCATCGCGCCCCGTTCACCATGACGCCCGAACTCGCATTGACGCATCTGTGGCAACTCGCGCGCGGCGATCGCGGCGCGCTGGCCCGCGCGACCGTGACGGGGCAGGACCCGGCGCTGCCGTCGACGTTTCATGTCGGCACGCTCGCGGCGGCGACGATCGCGGCTGCCGGGCTCGCGGCAGCCGAATGCCACCGGCTTCGCACGGGCGTAGCGCAATCCGTCGGCGTGTCGGTGCGCGATGCGCTGATCGCGTTCCGCAGCGAACGCTACCTGCGCGTGGACGACGGCCCGCCGCCGGAGTTGCGTCATCCGGTGACGGGCTTCTTCGAGACGGGTGACGCACGCTGGATTCAGCTGCATGCGAACTTCCCGCATCACCTGCGCGGGATTCTCGACGTGCTCGGTTGCAGCGCGCAGCGGGACGACGTCGCTGCCGCGATCCGCACGTGGGACGGCACGGCGCTCGATACCGCGCTGGCCGAGGCCGGTCTGTGCGCGGCATTGATCAGAACCCCTGACGAATGGGTGGCGCACGCGCAGGCGCACGCAATCGCATCGCTGCCGCTGTTCGAGATCGAGCGGATCGGCGACGCGCCGGTCGAGCCGATCGGCCGCGGCGAATCCGGACAGCCGCTCGCGGGCGTGCGCGTGCTCGATCTCACGCGCATCATCGCGGGGCCGGTCGCGGGCCGCACGCTGGCGTCGCACGGCGCGCAGACGCTGCTCGTCAACGGGCCGCACCTGCCGAACATCGCGCCGCTGGTGATCGACAACGGGCGCGGCAAGCGTTCGACGTGGATCGACCTGCGCGATACGGCGGGCGTCGACGCGTTGCACGCGCTCGTGCGCGACGCGGACGTGTTCCTGCAGGCGTACCGGCCCGGCGCGCTCGCGGCCCGCGGTTTCGCGCCGCAGGCGCTGGCGGAGCGGCGGCCCGGCATCGTGTGCGTGTCCATCTCGGCGTACGGACAGGCGGGGCCGTGGGCGCAGCGGCGCGGCTTCGACAGTCTCGTGCAGTCGGCGAGCGGAATCGCGTGGCAGGAGCAGCACGCCGCGCACGCGGACGCGCCGCGCCATCTGCCGTGCCAGGCACTCGATCATGCGACGGGGTATCTCGCGGCGTTCGGCGCGATGATCGCGCTCGCGCGGCGTGCACGCGAAGGGGGAAGCTGGCACGTGCGGATGTCGCTCGCACAGACGGGGCGCTGGCTGCAGGCGTTCGGCAACGTGCCGGGCGGCCTGAGTGCGCCCGATCTCGCGGCCGCCGACGTGCGTGACCGGATCGATCGCATCGCGTCGCCGTTCGGCATGCTCGATACCGTGCGGCCGGCCGAGCGGTTGTCGGCTACGCCGCCGGCGTTCGCGCGGCCGCCCGTGCCGCCCGGCACCGATGACGCGTACTGGCTGTAAGCGCCGGCCGCACGGCCGGCGTTACTTGCGCAGCTCGACGACGAAGTCGTAGTAGTCGTTGCGGCAGTAGGTATCGGTCAGCTCGATCGCGCGCTGGTCCGACGTATAGCCGATCCGCGTGATCAGCAGCAGCGCGTCATGCGGCGCGATGCCCATCTGTTCGGCGATCTCGTCGGTCGCGTTGACCGCGCGGAAATGCTGCAGCGCGCGCACGATCGGCGTGCCGCGCGCTTCGAGATAGCTGTACAGCGACCCGCCGATCGCTTGCGGATCGGGAATCAGCGTCGCGGGGAAGGTCGAGTTCTCGACGGCCATCACGATGCCGTCGGCGAGGCGCAGGCGTTTCAGGCGTGTAACGGATGCGGCAGGCGATAGTCCGAGCTGGATCACTTCGTCTCGGTTCGCCGGCTGAATTTCGCGCGCGAGCCATTGCGAACTCGGCTTGAAGCCGCGGCGCTCGAGCATTTCGCTGAAGCTCGACAGTCGCGACAGCGGATCCTCGTAGCGCGGCTGGATGAAATTGCCCGCGCCCTGCGTGCGGCGGATCAAGCCCTGCTCGACGAGCAGCGCGATCGCCTTGCGCGCGGTGATGCGCGACACGCCGAGCGCATCGGACAGCACGCGCTCCGAAGGCAGGGCCTCACCGGCCGTCCAGCGGTTGTCGTGGATCGCGTCGCCGAGCTTGCGGGCGAGCTGCAGGTACAGCGGCGTGTCGTTGTCGGGGTCGGGGCGCAGGTCTTGCCACCGGTCGTCCGTGGGTGACTTCATGGAATGGGTATCGATCAGGTTGCGGCCATTCTAAGTCATCATGCGGCGCCGTTATAGCCGGTTTTTGCCATGCAATAGGCCGCCGCCGTGCCGATTGACTACACTGACGCGTCGTATTCCATGCTTCGGCCGCGGCGCGCGGCCACGAATCCGCAACGAGGAACGCATGACAGACACGATCGCCAGGGTCGTCCTGCCGGACGGCGAGACGATTCCGAAGCTCGGACAGGGTACCTGGGAAATGGGCGAGCGGCCGGCCCGTCGAGCGGACGAGATCGCCGCGCTGCGCGAAGGCATCGAACTCGGGATGACGCTGGTCGATACGGCCGAGATGTACGGCGACGGCGCGACCGAGGAACTGGTCGGAGAAGCACTCGCGGGCCTGCGCGACGACGTGTTTCTCGTCAGCAAGGTCTATCCGCACCATGCGAGCCGGCGCGGTGTCGTCGCCGCGTGCGACGCGAGCCTCAAGCGCTTGCGCACCGATCGCCTCGACCTGTACCTGCTGCACTGGCGCGGCTCGGTGCCGCTCGAGGAGACGGTCGAAGGTTTCGAGGCGCTGCAGCGCGCGGGCAAGATCCGTCGCTGGGGCGTGAGCAACTTCGATACGGCCGATATGGAAGAGCTCGTCGACGAGGCGGGCGGCGGTGCCTGCGCGACCAACCAGATCCTCTACAACATCGCGCGGCGCGGACCGGAATTCGACCTGCTGCCATGGCTCGCCGATCACCGGATGCCGGCCATGGCGTACAGCCCGGTCGACCACGGGCGGTTGCCGAAGCGTTCGCCGCTCGACGAGATCGCACGGCTGCGCGGCGTGTCGGTGATGCGCGTCGCACTGGCATGGGTGCTCGCGCAGCCAGGTGTATTCGCGATCCCGAAGGCATCGAGGATCGAGCACGTGCGCGACAATCGCGCCGCGCTCGATTTCGAATTGAGCGATGACGAGCGCGCGCAGCTTGACGCGTATTTCCGTCCGCCACGCAACAAGCGCGCGCTCGAGATGCTCTGACGGCACTCGGTCGGGCAACGCTTCCGGTCAGTGGTTGCCGCCGGACGATCCGCCGTTGCCGTGACCGCCGCCATTGCCGTTGCCGGTACCGTGGCCATTGCCGACACCGTTGGCGCCGCCATTGCCGGCGCCACCACTGCCGTTGCCATTGCCGTTGCCGCCGCCATTGCCGTGGCCACCGTTGCCGTTGCTGCCGCCGTTGCCCGAGCCACCGTTGCCGTTACCTTGGCCACCGTTGCCGCCGCCATTGCCGGAGCCGCCGTTGCCGGAGCCGCCGTTGCCGCCGGCACCGTTGCCGCCGCCATTGCCGGAGCCGCCGTTGCCGCCGGCACCATTGCCATTACCGCCACCGTTGCCGGAGCCGCCGTTGCCGTTACCATGGCCACCGTTGCCGCCGCCGTTGCCTGAGCCGCCGTTGCCGTTACCACGGCCGTTGCCAACGCCATTGGCACCACCATTGCCAGCGCCACCACTGCCGTTGCCATTGCCGTTGCCACCGCCATTGCCGTGACCGCCGTTGCCATGGCTGCCACCATTGCCGTGACCACCACTGTCACCGTTGCCATGGCCGCCACCATTGCCGTGACCACCACCGTCACCGTTGCCATGGCCACCACCATTGCCATGACCGCCGCCATCACCGTCGCCATGGCCGCCACCGTTGCCGTGACCGCCGCCGTCACCATCGCCATGGCCACCACCATTGCCGTGACCGCCGCCGTCACCGTTGCCATGGCCACCACCATTGCCATGACCACCGCCGTCACCATCGCCGTGGCCGCCGCCGTTGCCGTGACCGCCGCCGTCACCATCGCCATGGCCACCACCGTTGCCGTGACCGCCGCCGTCACCATCGCCGTGGCCGCCACCGTTGCCATGACCGCCGCCGTCACCATCGCCATGGCCACCGCCGTTGCCGTGACCGCCGCCGTCACCATCGCCATGGCCACCACCATTGCCGTGACCACCGCCGTCACCATCGCCATGGCCGCCACCGTTGCCGTGACCGCCGCCGTCACCATCGCCATGGCCGCCACCGTTGCCGTGACCGCCGCCGTCACCATCGCCGTGGCCGCCGCCGTTGCCGTGACCACCGCCGTCACCGTCGCCGCCACCTCCGTGTCCGCCATGGCCTCCGCTACCCGAAGTGCCGCCACCGGAAGTGCCGCCACCTGAAGTGCCGCCACCGGAAGTGCCGCCACCGGAAGTGCCGCCGCCCGAAGTGCCGCCACCCGAAGTGCCGCCACCGGAAGTGCCGCCACCCGAAGTGCCACCGCCCGAAGTGCCGCCGCCCGAAGTGCCGCCACCCGAAGTGCCGCCGCCCGAAGTGCCGCCACCCGAAGTGCCGCCGCCCGAAGTGCCGCCACCCGAAGTGCCGCCGCCCGAAGTGCCGCCACCCGAAGTGCCGCCACCCGAAGTGCCGCCACCTGAAGTGCCGCCACCCGAAGTGCCGCCACCTGAAGTGCCGCCGCCCGAAGTGCCGCCACCCGAAGTACCACCACCCGAAGTACCGCCACCCGAAGTGCCGCCACTTGAACCACCGTTACCGCCGTTGCCGGACGAGTTGCCTCCGCGGCCCGTGCCGCTCGTCCCGCCGGACGTTCCACCTGTCGTTCCACCGGTACCGGCAGGTCCGACGGCACCGTTGCCGTTATTTCCGCCGCTACCGTTGCCGCTACCACTACCGTTACCCGGTCCGGGACTACCGCCGCCATTGCCGCTCGGGCCGGCACCATTACCGCCGATACCCCGACCGGCATAGACGTGCACCGCGCACGCAGCCGGATTGGCTGCGCATGACGAAGCGTCTGCGACCACCATCATGATGGTGTCCGCGCTGGCGTTCGCGTCGGGCTCGGAGTCAGCTGTGGTGGTTTGTGCGACGGCATACGAGCAGCAGCACGCGAACGCGGCTGCGGCCAGCAAGGTTGCACGAGGGCGCCGTCCCGCCGGGCGGGACGGTTGTTTCGTCTTATGCATCATGGCCTCCCCATGCGCGCGATGCCTCGTTGCCGCGCGGCTATCTACGTGTGGTGCAGGGGGCCAGCAAAGATTCGTTGTCCTGTCGGCGGCCGATTGCCTTCGGGCCGGCGCATGACGCCAGCCGCGAACGCGGATCGGCACGCGGGCCCGCCGTGCGAATCCCTATCTGCGAGATTCGTGCCATCGGCCGCTTGTGCCCGTCGCGCAATGCGCGCGCGGGTACGCGACGGGTGCATGCAACGTCTTGGGGGAAAATTGTTTCCGGAATGAAACGTCTGAGCGTTCGCGCGTGGTTCAGCGCGCCGGCGCGTCGGCGGCGCGCTGCCAGCGGTGGAACAGGATCGACGCGATCCAGCAGACGAGGAACAGCGCGACGATGCCGTAGCCGATCGAGCCGAAGCGTTCGCCGAGCGCATCGAGCGCGTCGCGCACGGGGCCCGTCAGCGACAGCTTGTCGGCCAGCAGGCCGGCCGCCTCGATCCCGCCGATCGCCAGTGCAACGGCCGCCGACACGAACGTGATGCTCGCGTTGTAGAGCAGCTTGCGCTGCGGGTCGTCCATCGCCCAGCCGTATGCATGAATCATCAGCACATTGTCGGTCGAGTCGATCAGCGTCATGCCGGCGGTGAACAGCGCGGGAAACAGCATGACCGTGTAGACGGGCAACCCCTGGCTCGCTTGCGCGGCAGCGATCGCGAGCAGGCCGATTTCGGTTGCAGTATCGAAACCTAGCCCGAACAGCACGCCGACCGGATACATGTGCCAGCTCTTCGACACGAACCGGAACAAGGGGCGCAGCAGTCGTGAAACGAGCCCTGCAGGCCGATGCACGTGCGCGTCGTCATGCGCGTGTGCGTGTCCGGGAGCGCGGCGATAACGTCGCCATACGTCGCGCAGGATCATCAGGTTCACGCACGCGAGCACGAGCAGGAAAGTGGCCGATACGGCCGTGCCGATCGTGCCGCCGATCTCGCGGAACGCATCGAACCGGTCGCGCAGTGCGAACGCGGTCAGCGCGATGCCGAGCGTCGCCGCGATCACGATCGTCGAATGGCCGAGCGAAAAGAACAGGCCGACGCTCACCGGACGCTGGCCGTCCTGCATCAGCTTGCGCGTCGCGACGTCGATCGCGGCGATGTGATCGGCGTCGACCGCGTGACGCAGCCCGAGCCCGTACGCGATCGCCGCGGTGCCGAGCAGCAGCGGATGGTCGCGCAGCACCGCGAGCGCCCACAGCCACACGGCGACGTTCGCGGCGATCAGGCCGGCGTAGAGCATCAGCAGACGGCGCAGGGCAGGGGTGGGTGGCATCGGGCGGGTTCCATCTGACGAATCGCGATCCATTGTGGCATGCGAAAAAAATGCCTGGCGTACCGATCAAAAAACCGCGAACGCAGCGCGCGCCGGATGAAAAAAAGCCCGTCCGGAACCGGACGGGCTTGCGTGCAGGCGACGGGGCGTGAACGCCCGGCGCTTACTTCGTCTTCGCGCTGATCACGCCTTCCGACACGTTGGCCGGCGTTTCCGCGTACTGCTTGAACTCCATCGTGTAGGTTGCGCGGCCCTGCGTGGCCGAACGTAGCGACGTCGAATAGCCGAACATCTCCGCGAGCGGCACCTCGGCGCGCACGAGCTTGCCGCCACCGCCGGCGATATCTTCCATCCCCTGCACGATGCCGCGCCGGCTCGACAGGTCGCCCATCACGTTGCCCATGAAGTCCTCGGGCGTCTCGACCTCGACTGCCATCATCGGCTCGAGCAGCACCGGCTTCGCGCGGCGCATCGCTTCCTTGAACGCCATCGACCCGGCCATCCGGAACGCGTTTTCGTTCGAGTCGACGTCGTGGTACGAACCGAACGTCAGCGTGACCTTTACGTCGACGACCGGATAGCCCGCCAGCACGCCGCTCTTCAGCGTTTCCTGGATGCCCTTGTCGACCGACGGAATGTATTCGCGCGGAATCACCCCGCCCTTGATCGCGTCGACGAACTCGTAGCCCTTGCCGGGGTTCGGCTCGAGCGTGATCACCGCATGCCCGTACTGGCCACGGCCGCCCGACTGCTTGACGAACTTGCCTTCGACGTCCTTCGCCGGCGTGCGCACCGTCTCGCGATACGCGACCTGCGGCTTGCCGACCGTCGCTTCCACGCCGAATTCACGCTTCATCCGGTCGACCAGAATTTCGAGGTGAAGCTCGCCCATCCCCGAAATGATGGTCTGCCCGGATTCTTCGTCGGTCTGCACGCGGAACGACGGATCTTCCTGCGCCAGACGGTTGAGCGCCAGGCCCATCTTTTCCTGGTCGGCCTTCGTCTTCGGCTCGACGGCCTGCGAAATCACCGGCTCCGGGAAAATCATGCGTTCGAGCACGATCGGGTGCGCCGGATCGCACAGCGTGTCGCCGGTGGTCGCTTCCTTCAGGCCGACGGCCGCCGCGATGTCGCCCGCTCGCACTTCCTTGATTTCCTTGCGCTCGTTCGCGTGCATCTGCAGGATCCGGCCGAGCCGCTCCTTCTTGTCCTTCGTCGCGTTCAGCACCGTGTCGCCGGATTCGACCACGCCCGAATACACGCGGAAGAAGATCAGCTGGCCGACGAACGGATCGGTCATGATCTTGAACGCGAGCGACGAGAACGGATCCTCGTCGTTCGGATGACGTTCCGCTTCCTTGTCGTGCAGGTCATGGCCGAGAATCGCGGGCACGTCGGCAGGCGACGGCAGGTAGTCGATCACCGCGTCGAGCATCGCCTGCACGCCCTTGTTCTTGAATGCGCTGCCGCACAGCATCGGGACGATCTCGTTCGCGATCGTGCGTTTGCGCAACGCGGCCTTGATCTCGTCCTCGCTCAGCGATTCATGGTCGTGCAGGTACTTCTCGAGCAGTTCCTCGCTCGCTTCCGCGGCGGCCTCGACCATCTTCTCGCGCCACTCGTGCGCGAGCTCGACGAGGTTCGCGGGGATGTCCTCGTACGTGAACTTCACGCCCTGGCTTTCGTCGTCCCACACGATCGCCTTCATCTTCACGAGATCGACGACGCCCTGGAAATGATCTTCCGCGCCGATCGGAATCTGGATCGGCACGGCGACGCCTTTCAGGCGCTCGCCGATCTGCCGCTGCACGCGGAAGAAATCGGCGCCGATGCGGTCCATCTTGTTGACGAACGCGATGCGCGGCACCTTGTACTTGTTCGCCTGGCGCCACACGGTTTCGGACTGCGGCTGCACGCCGCCGACCGAGTCGTAGACCATGCACGCGCCGTCGAGCACGCGCATCGAGCGCTCGACTTCGATCGTGAAGTCGACGTGCCCGGGCGTGTCGATGATGTTGATGCGGTGTTCCGGATAGTTGCCGGCCATGCCCTTCCAGAAGGCCGTGGTCGCCGCCGACGTGATCGTGATGCCGCGTTCCTGCTCCTGCTCCATCCAGTCCATCGTGGCCGCGCCGTCGTGCACTTCACCGATCTTGTGGCTCACGCCGGTGTAAAACAGGATGCGCTCGGTCGTCGTGGTCTTGCCGGCATCGATGTGAGCGCTGATCCCGATATTGCGATAGCGCTCGATGGGGGTTTTGCGGGGCACGTGAACCTCCTGGTGGTTCGGATCGTAAGCGAGCCGGCTGGGCCGGCCCGGGCTGGAACAAGCGAGACTTAAAGCATAGCGCTTGCGCGTGGCTTTTGCAGATGCGGCCGGCGCCGGCGGAATCAAGCCGGACAGCACCACCGGCAGGCGAAAAAAAACCGGCGCGCAACGGGCGGCCGGCTTCGGTCGATGCGCGGCGCGACGCCGCGAAAAGGGCCGTTACTGGGCCTTCGGCAGGCCGTCGAGCTTCATGCCGGGCTTGATGCCCTTGGCCGCGAACCAGCCCTTGCTCATTTCGAGCGCGTAGACGCCGTTGTTGCGCGGGCAGTGGTTGTCGGTCGTCTCCGCCCGCATCTCGTCGATGTCGGTGATCGTGCCGTCAGCGCGGATGAACGCGATCGACAGCGGGATCAGCGTGTTCTTCATCCAGAAGCAGTGCACGGCGTTTTCGTTGAAGACGAACAGCATGCCTTCGTTCGGCGCGAGCTGCGAGCGGTACATCAGCCCCTGTTCGCGGTCGGCGTCGTTCGCGGCGACGGCCGCGTCGATCACGTACATGCCGGCGCGCAGCTTCACGCGCGGGAACTCGCTCGGCTGCTTGGCGCCGGGCGGCATCTGCGCGCTGGCGGCCTGCATGCCGAACGCGAGGACGGCGAGCGCGGCGGGAAAGACGGCGGCGCGCGCTAGGCGGCCGAGCGACGAGCGCAGGGAGAATTGCACAGCATGGCTCCTGTCTGGAAAACGAGACCCGCATGGTACGCGATGCGCGCCGGCGGGCACACAAAAGAAAAAGGCAGATCGCCTTGCGGTGATCTGCCTTTCAACGCCGTAAGAACGGCAAGACTGCGTGTTCTTGACTGCGTTATTACAGCTTGCTTACTTAGTTCGAAGCAGCTGCCGGTGCTGCTGCGTCGCTTGCTGCAGCCTTCTTCGATGCCTTGTGGTGCTTCTTGGCAGCGTGGTGCTTCTTGGCAGCGTGCTTAGCCGGTGCCGAAGCAGCTTCTGCTGCTGCCGGAGCAGCTTCCGGAGCCGAAGCTTGTGCGAAAGCAGCCGTTGCGAAGAGGCCAGCGACCAGAGCGGCGATCAGTTTGTTCATGTTGTGTTCCTCAGCTTTAGTTAATTAACCAAATGACCCGGCAATAGGAGTCATGTCGTCTAACGGTGCCATCCACCTTTCGGTTGACAGACGCTTCGAGAAATTTCTCATTGCGCTGCGGGCGCCGAATCGTATTCGAGAAAAACGTCGCTTTCGTGACGCAAATACGGGTTCGGCTGCCAATGCCGGATAGCTAAGGTTGGCATCTGCGTGGTTTAACGCGCGATCTTCGCAGCCGGTTGACGAAAAAGATGACGAAAAATTCGCGCCTCCCGGATTCGTCATCCGGCGGGCGCGAAACCGTCCCATGGCGCGCGCGGCGGCAGTGCGATTGTTTCGCCCGGCGCAATGCCGAGTGCAAATATATCCAGTGCGCCGACGCCGACGCGCACCAGTCGCAACGTCGGGAAGCCGACCGCGGCCGTCATCCGGCGTACCTGCCGATTCTTGCCTTCGGTGATCGCGAGTTCGATCCACGTGGTCGGGATCGCGGCGCGGTAGCGGATCGGCGGATTGCGCGGCCACAGCGTGTCGGGCGGCTCGATGAACTCGGCGCGGCACGGTCGCGTCACGTAGTCGCCCAGGTTGACGCCGCGCGCGAGCGCCTTCAGGTCGGCCGGGCCGGGCGCGCCCTCGACCTGCGCCCAGTAGCGCTTCACGAGCTTGTGGCGCGGCTCCGCGATGCGCGCCTGCAGCGCGCCGTCGTCGGTGAGCAGCAGCAAGCCTTCGCTGTCCGCGTCCAGCCGGCCGGCCGCATAGACGCCGGGCGTTTTTACCCAGTCGCCGAGCGACGGCCGCGTCTCGTGCGCGGAAAACTGGCAAATCGTGCCGAACGGCTTGTTGAGGGCGATCAGGTTCATGGCAGGGCGCCCACCCGGCCTGCCGCGGGAGGCGGGGGCGGGCGGTCTATGGCAAATGGCGGAATCTTAATGCATAATACGGAACGGCAAGTCCTCTGTCTTATATAAGACATAAGTGAGGTCTTGATACGCAGTGCCGCGGTTCATGCCGAAGTGCCCGGTTGGGGCGCTAGAATAGCGGCTCGCTGTTGCCGTCACGGGGTGGCCATGCCGCGCCCCCGCCGCGCGCGCAGTTTCGACCAGCATCACCTGCTCAGCCACGTCACTGGAGTCGATCATGCCGTATCAGCACATCAAGGTTCCGGAAGGCGGTGACAAGATCACCGTCAACAAGGACTTCTCGCTCAACGTTTCCGATCAGCCGATCATTCCCTATATCGAAGGCGACGGTACGGGCTTCGATATCACGCCGGTCATGATCAAGGTCGTCGACGCGGCGGTCGCGCATGCCTACAAGGGCAAGCGCAAGATCCACTGGATGGAGATCTTCGCGGGCGAGAAGGCGACGAAGGTGTACGGTCCGGACGTGTGGCTCCCGGAAGAAACGCTGCAGGTGCTGAAGGAATACGTGGTGTCGATCAAGGGGCCGCTCACGACCCCGGTCGGCGGCGGCATCCGTTCGCTGAACGTCGCGCTGCGCCAGGAGCTCGACCTGTACGTGTGCCTGCGACCGGTCCAGTACTTCAAGGGCGTGCCGTCGCCGGTGCGCGAGCCGCAGAAGATCGACATGGTGATCTTCCGCGAGAACTCGGAAGACATCTACGCGGGCATCGAATGGGCCGCGGGTTCCGAGCAGGCGAAGAAGGTCATCAAGTTCCTGCAGGACGAGATGGGCGTGAAGAAGATCCGCTTCCCGGAAACCTCGGGGATCGGCGTCAAGCCCGTGTCGACCGAAGGCACCGAGCGTCTCGTGCGCAAGGCGATCCAGTACGCGATCGACAACGATCGCAAGTCGGTCACGCTGGTGCACAAGGGCAACATCATGAAGTTCACGGAAGGCCTGTTCCGTGACGCCGGCTACGCGCTCGCGCAGAAGGAATTCGGCGGCGAGCTGATCGACGGCGGTCCGTGGATGCGCGTGAAGAACCCGAAGACGGGCAACGAGATCGTGATCAAGGATTCGATCGCCGACGCATTCCTGCAGCAGATCCTGCTGCGCCCGGCCGAATACGACGTGATCGCGACGCTGAACCTGAACGGCGACTACATCTCCGACGCACTGGCCGCGCAGGTCGGCGGCATCGGGATCGCGCCGGGCGCGAACCTGTCGGATTCGGTCGCGATGTTCGAGGCGACGCACGGCACGGCACCGAAGTACGCAGGCAAGGATTACGTGAACCCCGGTTCCGAGATCCTGTCGGCGGAAATGATGCTGCGCCACCTCGGCTGGACGGAAGCGGCCGACACGATCATCGCCTCGATGGAGAAGTCGATCCTGCAGAAGCGCGTCACGTACGACTTCGCGCGGCTGATGGAAGGCGCGACGCAGGTGTCGTGCTCCGGCTTCGGCGAAGTGCTGATCGAGAACATGTAAGACCCCTTCCGGGGTAGGCCGGCAGGTTGCCGGCCGCCCCGGCGCTGACTGCCGGCGCCGGAGCGTTTCGTGGATGGCAGGTTTGTTGGCAGGGCGGTCCGGCATGCGGGCCGCGGCGCCGCGATGCGGCCCGGAGGCCCTGCAAGGTAGAACATGACGGCCCTCGCAACACCACCGCCCGGCTGAGCCGGCGTGCCCCTTTCGCGACCGACCCGGTCGCTCCCCGCCGGTTACCGCCGGCGCTCCTCAGTCCAAAATTTTCACGTAGCAACGCATCGACCATGTCCACTTCGCCCAAGATCATCTACACCCTCACCGACGAAGCGCCCGCGCTCGCGACCTATTCGCTGCTGCCGATCGTCAAGGCCTTCACGCGCTCGTCCGGCGTCGCCGTCGAAACGCGCGACATCTCGCTCGCCGGCCGCATCATCGCGGCATTCGCAGACGTCCTGCCGCCTGAGCAGAAGGGTTCCGACGATCTGGCCGAGCTGGGCCAGCTCACGCTGAAGCCGGAAGCGAACATCATCAAGCTGCCGAACATCAGCGCATCGGTGCCGCAGCTGAAGGCCGCGATCGCGGAACTGCAGGCGCAGGGCTTCAAGCTGCCGGCCTACCCGGAAGATCCGTCGACGGACGAAGAGAAGGCGGTCAAGGCCCGCTACGACAAGATCAAGGGCAGCGCGGTGAACCCGGTGCTGCGCGAAGGCAACTCCGACCGCCGCGCGCCGCTGTCGGTCAAGAACTACGCACGCAAGCATCCGCACAAGATGGGCGCGTGGAAGGCCACGTCGAAGGCACACGTCGCGCACATGAGCGAAGGCGACTTCTACGGCAGCGAGAAGTCGGCGCTGATCGCCGATGCCGGCAGCGTGAAGATCGAACTCACGACGACGGACGGCGCGAAGAAGGTGCTGAAGGAAAAGACGGCCGTGAAGGCCGGTGAAGTCATCGACGCATCGGTGATGAGCCGCAATGCGCTGCGCAGCTTCATCGACGCGCAGATCGCCGACGCGAAGGCGCAGGACGTGCTGTTCTCGGTGCACCTGAAGGCGACCATGATGAAGGTCTCGGATCCGATCCTGTTCGGTCACTTCGTGTCGGTGTTCTACCGCGACGCGCTCGCGAAGCACGCGGACGTGCTGGCGCAGGCCGGCTTCAACCCGAACAACGGGATCGGCGACCTGTACGCGCGCCTGAAGGACCTGCCGGCCGACACGCGCGAAGCGATCGAAGCCGACATCAAGGCCGAATACGCGGTGCGTCCGCGCCTCGCGATGGTCAACTCGGACAAGGGCATCACGAACCTGCACGTGCCGAGCGACGTGATCGTCGACGCGTCGATGCCGGCGATGATCCGCGATTCGGGCGGCATGTGGGGTCCGGACGGCGCACTGTACGACGCGAAGGCCGTGATTCCGGACCGTTGCTACGCAGGCGTCTACCAGGCCGTGATCGAGGATTGCAAGCAACACGGCGCATTCGATCCGGTCACGATGGGCAGCGTGCCGAACGTCGGCCTGATGGCGCAGGCGGCCGAAGAATACGGTTCGCATGACAAGACGTTCCAGATCCCGGCGGACGGCGTCGTGCGCGTCACCGACGAAGCCGGCAACGTGCTGCTCGAGCACGCAGTGGAATCGGGCGACATCTGGCGCATGTGCCAGACGAAGGACGCACCGGTGCAGGACTGGGTCAAGCTCGCGGTGAACCGCGCGCGCGCGACCGGCGCACCGGCCGTGTTCTGGCTCGACCCGGCGCGTGCACACGATGCGCAGATCATCGCGAAGGTCGAACGCTACCTGAAGGATCACGACACGAACGGTCTCGACATCCGCGTGATGACGCCGGTCGACGCGACGCGTTTCTCGCTCGAGCGCATCCGCGCGGGCAAGGACACGATCTCGGTCACCGGCAACGTGCTGCGCGACTACCTGACCGACCTGTTCCCGATCATGGAGCTCGGCACCAGCGCGAAGATGCTGTCGATCGTGCCGCTGATGGCCGGCGGCGGGATGTTCGAAACGGGTGCGGGCGGCTCGGCGCCGAAGCACGTGCAGCAGTTCGTCGAGGAAGGCTTCCTGCGCTGGGATTCGCTCGGCGAATTCCTCGCACTGGCTGCGTCGCTCGAACACCTCGGCAACGCGTACCAGAACCCGAAGGCGGTCGTGCTCGCGAAGACGCTCGACCAGGCAACCGGCAAGTTCCTGGACGAGAACAAGTCGCCGGCGCGCAAGGTCGGTGGCCTCGACAACCGCGGCAGCCACTTCTACCTGTGCCTGTACTGGGCGCAGGCGCTGGCCGAGCAGACCGAGGACGCCGCGCTGAAGGCGCAGTTCGAAGGTGTGGCGAAGGCGCTGTCCGACAGCGAAGCGCGCATCCTGGAAGAACTGGCGGCCGCGCAAGGCAAGGCGCAGGCGATCGGCGGCTACTACCGTCCGAACGTCGAGCAGACGAGCCAGGCGATGCGCCCGAGCGCGACGCTGAACGGCATCGTCGACGCAGTCGCCTGACGCGGGCCGCGCCATCGCGCGAGCCAATGCGCGTGTCGACACGGCACGGTTAGCCGTTCGCCGTCCGGCACCCAATAAAAACGCCCCGGTCGCCCGGGGCGTTTTTCGTTGCTGGCTTGTCATTCAGACGTGAACGATTTCCCATTCGGCGATTTCATGCGGCACTTCGAGCGTCGCCGTGTCCAGTTCGGACAGTTGCTCGCAGTCGCCGCGGGAGATGTGGTCGGCCGCCACTTCGGGGCACGAGAACGCGCCGAGCAGGGCGTTGCCGAACGTCGCTTCCCAGCCGCCGTTACCCGGCAGGATGTAGAACGACCCGAGCGCTGAACCAAAGCGAAATCCCTTCATTTCCGTTCTCCCTTTCTGATCACAAGCGATTCTGGTGTGCCGCCTGCCGGTTCGGCCGGCTGTGGCCCGACTGGCTGCTGCGCCGGGTTCCGTATCGAACGTCGTGGCGAAGCGTCAGTGCATGGGACAAAGTCTACGTCCGCGGCCCGGTCGGATGGTGCATGTAGAATGGCTTCTCGAAACAAAAATTCTCTTTTAAAAACAAGTAATTATTTTCAACGTTTTGTATTGCGGAACGTTTTTTGGCATCGCGAAACGGGAAATTTGTGCCCTGCACCACGAATTTTTACAACGCAGGGACTTGTTCCACATCGTGAAAAATCGGTGGTTTGGCGGAGAGGGGGATCGGCGCGCGCCAGCGTAGTGGCGAACGGCAGGCGCCAAGCGGGCGGACGGATGCGGCGGCGAGCGCGGTTCGGCGCGGGGCGTGAAGGCCGACGAACGGCGGTGCAAAGCCGCGCTGCGGCGTATCGCCGCCCGATCGGTGGCGGCGTTTTTCGATAGGAGCCTGCGGTTATGATGACGCGGGCATCAGGTTTCGCGTCGCGCACCGGCGGTCCAGCCGGCCGGCGCACGCGTCGCAGTTGTTGGGCGACGCTGCATGGATAACGAGGATCGATTGATGATACGGAGAACCTTCCTGTCGCGCGCCATCGGCGTCGCGGCCGCGTCGCTGTTCGCGCGCACCGCGTGGGCGCAGCATGCCGGTCACGCGGGCATGGCCGGCATGGATTCGATGGACGACATGCCCGGCATGTCGGGTATGTCAGGAATGTCCGGCATGTCGGGGCATGCGCAGCACGGCAAGCCCGCAACGGCCGCGCTCGCGGCCGCCGACGCACTGCCGGCCGGCGCGCCGCTCGCGGCGTTGCGCACGCTCGCGAACGAAAGCCGCGATCCCGGCACGTTCCGGGCCACGCTGGTCGCGCAGCCTGTCGCGCGCCCGATGCTGCGCGGGGCGCGGCCGACCACGTTCTGGCAGTTCGGCGCGGGCGCGCAAGGCCCCGTCGTCGGCCCGCTGATCGACGTGCGCGAGGGCGACACGGTCGAAATCAAGTTCGTGAACAAGCTGCCGCAGCCGTCGACGATCCACTGGCACGGCCTGCCCGTGCCGCCCGACCAGGACGGCAATCCGTCCGATCCCGTCGCGCCCGGCGCATCGCGCGTATATCGCTTCACGCTGCCGAAGGGCAGCGCCGGCACCTACTGGTACCACCCGCATCCGCACATGATGACGGCCGAGCAGGTGTTTCGCGGGCTGGCCGGCCCGTTCGTCGTGCGCGCCGCGGACGATCCGCTCGCCGGCTGGCCCGAGCGCAACCTGTTCGTGTCGGACCTGAAGCTTGCGCGCGACGGCACGATTGCGCCGAACGACATGATGGACTGGATGAACGGCCGCGAAGGCCAGTTCGTACTGGTCAACGGCGCGCGCCGGCCGCGTATCGACGTCGCGGGCGACGAGCGCTGGCGCGTGTGGAACGCGTGCAGCGCGCGCTACCTGCGTGTCGCGTTCGATGACGGCCGTGCGTTCGAGCATGCGGGGACCGACGGCGGGCTGTTCGATGCGCCGCGTCGCGTGACGTCGCTGCTGATCGCGCCGGGCGAACGCGCGGAACTGCTGGTGCGCGCCGGTGACCGTGCGTCGCGCGTGGTGCTGCAGGCGGCCGAGTACGACCGCCGCAAGATGGCGATGTCGCACGACGACGGTCACGGCAGCCTGCCGCCCGACCCGGCGCTGGCGCTGGCCGATGTCGCGTTTGCGCCCGCCGCCGCGCGTGCGTTGCCGGCCACGCTGCGCGCGGTGCCGCCGCTGGGCGAGCCGGTCGCGCACAAGACGGTCGCGTTCGGCGAGGAAATGGACATGGACGCGATGATGAAGGGCGCGGCGCAAGGCCGGCCGGCCGGCATGCGTTTCATGATCAACGGCGAAACCTACGCGGCGCACCGCGCGACGTTGACGAGCCGCCGCGGCGACGTCGAACGCTGGGAGATTCGCAATACCACCGACATGGATCACCCGTTCCACCTGCACGGCACGCAGTTCCAGGTGATCGAGCGTGCGTCGGGCGGCTCGCGCACGACCGAACCGTTTCGCGCATGGCGCGATACCGTGAACGTGCGCAGCGGTGAAACGGTGTCGATTCTCGTCACGCAAGACATGCCCGGAGAGCGCATGTTTCATTGCCACATTCTCGAACACGAGGATCTCGGCATGATGGGCACGCTGAAGGTCGTGTAACGACGTGGTGAATATGTTTCACGCGCAGGATCGATATCCGATCTGCGTGTGTGACAAGACAATGTGTGTTCAATTATCGGGATTGAACGAAAAGGCCGGCCAATCGATTATCGATTGGCCGGCCTCAAAAAAAGAAACCCGGCGCAATGCGCCGGGTTTCTTCGTCCGATATCCGATGCCTTTATGCGGCCTGGATGTTCGACGCTTGCTTGCCCTTCGGTCCTTGAACGACGTCAAAGCTCACCTTCTGGCCTTCCTTCAGCGTCTTGAAGCCATTCATGGTGATAGCCGAGAAGTGCGCAAACAGATCCTCACCGCCCTCGTCGGGAGTGATGAAACCGAAGCCCTTCGCGTCGTTGAACCACTTAACGATACCAGTTGCCATTTTCCTACTTCCCCTGTCACACAGTCGCTGCTACTTACCACGAGCACGCTCGAAAAGCTAAACGACTGCAAAATGCAGTCGTTCCCCCCTCACAAGCTCACCTCGGCCTCTTTCATTTCGCCAACCGGCAAATTGAAAAAAGTGCCAGCTTGATTGTTGGCGCTCTTTATTGGAGTGTCAAGTGGAATTTTTAGACGTTTAGAGGGTCGTTGTAAAGAACCCATTTTCAGGGTTTTTCCGGCTTTGCTTTGCAGCATGCCGCCAAGCGCGGGGTCTTGAAAAGCCGCATAATCGGCTCATATACCAGGCTCGAGTGACACGCGTTCGAGTCGTCCCGGCTTGTGGGATACTGGATGCGGACACGACGTTCCGGTGCAGTTGCCCCCTGACGGTTCGTGTTCCGCGCCACGCGTGAAAGCCGGCACCGCAGCCGGCTTTCGTATGGCACGAGGACGATCGCGTGTTCCGGGATACCGGGGAGGGCGCCGGCCGGTCGGTCGGGTTATGGCAGGATTGCGGGCCTGTCCGAGTTGTTTAGAATGGGTGTATGGCGATTATCCCGGACAAGCAGGACAGTACCGTCCTGGAACGCAAGCAGCAGAAGCTCAAGCCGCCTTCGATGTACAAGGTGGTGCTGCTGAACGACGACTTCACGCCGATGGAATTCGTCGTGATGGTGGTCCAGGAGTATTTCAAGAAGGATCGCGAGACGGCCACGCAGATCATGCTGAAGGTCCATCGCGAAGGGCGAGGAGTTTGTGGGGTCTATACGCGGGACATCGCGTCGACCAAGGTTGAGCAAGTCGTTACCCATGCGCGGCAGGCCGGGCATCCGCTGCAGTGCGTGATGGAGGAAGCATGATTGCCCAGGAATTGGAAGTCAGCCTGCACATGGCGTTCATGGAAGCACGCCAGGCGCGCCATGAGTTCATTACGGTCGAGCATCTGCTGCTGGCCCTGCTGGATAATCCGACGGCAGCCGAGGTGTTGCGCGCGTGCGCGGCAAACATCGAGGACTTGCGTCAGAACCTGCGCAATTTCATCCACGACAACACACCTACCGTCCCGGGTACCGACGATGTCGATACCCAGCCGACGCTCGGTTTCCAGCGCGTGATCCAGCGCGCGATCATGCACGTCCAGTCGACGTCGAACGGCAAGAAGGAAGTCACCGGCGCGAACGTGCTGGTCGCGATCTTCGGCGAGAAGGATTCGCATGCCGTGTACTACCTGCAGCAGCAGGGCGTTACGCGCCTCGACGTGGTGAACTTCATTTCGCACGGCATCGCGAAGACGAACAACGGCGAAGCCGCGAAGTCGACCGACGCGAATGCGGAAAGCGAAGACGCGAACGCGCAGAAGGAAACGCCGCTCGCGCAGTTCACGCAGAACCTGAACCAGATGGCGAAGGACGGCCGCATCGATCCGCTGATCGGGCGCGAGCCCGAGGTCGAGCGCGTCGTGCAGGTGCTGTGCCGTCGCCGCAAGAACAACCCGCTGCTCGTCGGCGAGGCTGGCGTGGGCAAGACCGCGATCGCGGAAGGGCTCGCGTATCGCATCACGCGCGGCGAAGTGCCGGACATCCTCGCGAACGCGCAGGTCTATTCGCTCGACATGGGCGCGCTGCTCGCGGGCACCAAGTATCGCGGCGATTTCGAGCAGCGTCTGAAGACGGTGCTGAAGGAACTGAAGGAGCGCCCGCACGCGATCCTGTTCATCGACGAAATCCACACGCTGATCGGCGCGGGCGCCGCGTCGGGCGGCACGCTCGATGCGTCGAACCTGCTGAAGCCGGCGCTGTCGTCGGGCACGCTCAAGTGCATCGGCGCGACCACGTTCACCGAGTACCGCGGCATCTTCGAGAAGGATGCGGCGCTGTCGCGGCGCTTCCAGAAGGTCGACGTGAGCGAGCCGACCGTCGAGCAGACGGTCGCGATCCTGCGCGGCCTGAAGTCGCGCTTCGAGGAGCATCACGGCGTCAAGTATTCGTCGGGTGCGCTGTCGGCCGCGGCCGAACTGTCGGCGCGCTTCATCACCGACCGTCACCTGCCGGACAAGGCGATCGACGTGATCGACGAGGCGGGCGCCGCGCAGCGCATCCTGCCGAAGTCGAAGCAGAAGAAGACGATCGGCAAGAGCGAGATCGAGGAAATCATCTCGAAGATCGCGCGTGTGCCGCCGCAGAGCGTGTCGCAGGACGATCGCAGCAAGCTGCAGACGCTCGACCGCGACCTGAAGAGCGTCGTGTTCGGCCAGGATCCGGCGATCGACGCGCTCGCGGCCTCGATCAAGATGGCGCGCGCGGGCCTCGGCAAGATGGACAAGCCGATCGGCGCGTTCCTGTTCTCCGGCCCGACGGGCGTCGGCAAGACCGAAGTGGCGCGCCAGCTCGCGTTCACGCTCGGCATCGAGCTGATCCGCTTCGACATGTCGGAATACATGGAGCGTCATGCGGTGAGCCGGCTGATCGGCGCGCCGCCGGGCTACGTCGGGTTCGACCAGGGCGGGCTGCTGACCGAAGCCGTCACGAAGAAGCCGCATTGCGTGCTGCTGCTCGACGAAATCGAGAAGGCGCATCCGGACATCTACAACGTGCTGCTGCAGGTGATGGACCACGGCACGCTGACGGACAACAACGGCCGCAAGGCGGATTTCCGCAACGTCATCATCATCATGACGACGAACGCCGGCGCCGAGTCGATGCAGAAGGCGACGATCGGCTTCACGACGCGCCGCGAGACGGGCGACGAGATGACCGACATCAAGCGCCTGTTCACGCCGGAGTTCCGCAACCGCCTGGATTCGATCATCAGCTTCCGCTCGCTCGATGAGGAAATCATCATGCGCGTGGTCGACAAGTTCCTGATCCAGCTCGAGGAACAGCTGCACGAGAAGAAGGTCGACGCGCTCTTCACCGACGCGTTGCGCAAGCATCTCGCGAAGCACGGCTTCGACCCGCTGATGGGCGCGCGGCCGATGCAGCGGCTGATCCAGGACACGATCCGGCGCGCGCTGGCCGACGAACTGCTGTTCGGCAAGCTCGTCAACGGCGGTCACGTGACGGTCGACGTCGACGAAAACGACAAGGTGCTGTTGTCGTTCGACAAGCTGGCGAATCCGCCGCACAAGCCGAACGAAGAGACGGTCGAAGTCGAGTAAGCGATAATTCGTTGTTCATGCGAACGGCGCGGGAAGTTTTCCGCGCCGTTTCGTTTTATCCGGCGCCGGCGGCGCAATGGTGGTGCAGGGGAGTGGTAACGCAGTGACACAACAACAACGGTCGTTCGACGATATCGTCGCGCGCGAACAAGGGTTGCGCCATGCGCTGACGTCGGGGCAGATGGCGATGATCGCGATCGGCGGCGCGATCGGCACGGGGCTGTTCCTCGGCAGCGGGTTCGCGATCGGGCTTGCGGGCCCGAGCGTGCTCGTTTCCTATGCGATCGGCGCGCTGATCGCGCTGCTGCTGATGGGCGCGCTCGCGGAAATGACCGTCGCGCATCCGACGGCCGGCTCGTTCGGCGCGTATGCCGAGCACTACGTCGGCCCGCTCGCGGGCTTCCTGGTGCGCTATGCGTACTGGTTCGCGGTCGTGTTCGCGATCGGTACCGAAATCAGCGCGATCGCCGTGTTCATGAAGTACTGGTTCCCGGCCGTGCCCGGCTGGTACTGGGTGATCGGCTTCTCCGCGCTGCTGATCGCCGTGAACCTGGCCAGCGTCACGCTGTACGGCACGGTCGAATATGCGTTCTCGCTGCTGAAGATCGCGGCGATCGTCGTGTTCATCGTGCTCGGCGCGTATCTGGTCTGGTCCGCGCCGGCCGCATCGGGCATCGGCTTTGCGAACTACACCGCGCACGGCGGCTTCATGCCGAAGGGGCCGTGGGGCACCTGGGTCGCGGTGATCGTCGCGATCTTCAGCTACATGAGCATCGAAGCCGTCGCGATCGCGGCCGGCGAGGCGCGCGATCCGCAGCACGCGGTCACGCGGGCGTTCCGCTCGACCGTGTTCCGGCTCGTGCTGTTCTACCTGCTGACGCTGTCGCTGATGCTCGCGATCGTGCCGTGGACGGCGGCCGGCACCGACGAAAGCCCGTTCGTGAAGGTGATGGCCGCCACGCACGTGCCGTACGCGGCGGGCGTGATCAATTTCGTGTTGCTGATCGCGGCGCTGTCGGCGATGAACAGCCAGCTCTACGTGACGACGCGGATGATGTTCAGCCTGTCGCGTGCGCGGCTCGCGCCTGCGGTGTTCGGCCGGCTCGGCACGAACGGCGTGCCGCGCGCGGCGCTGTGGATTTCGACCAGCGGCGTCGCGGTCGCGGCCGTGCTGGTCGCGCTGGCGCCCGACACCGCGTTCACCGTGATGATGGCGATCGCGATGTTCGGCGCGCTGTTCACGTGGCTGATGATCTTCGTCACGCACCTGCGCTTCCGGTCGCAGTACCGCGGCCCGGCGCTCGCGTTCCGGATGTGGGGGCACCCGTTCGGCAGCCTGCTCGGCGCAGCGCTCGTCGCGGCGATCCTGTTCACGACCGCGTTCACGCGCGAATTCCGGATGACGATGGTGGTCGGCGTCGTGTTCGTCGTCTTGCTGACGCTCGCATACGCACTGCATTACCGGCACGAACACGCACGCTGACCGCGCCGGAATCCCCCCCGCACGGCTCTTCACGCCCGCTAAGGTTCCGTTAAGCCTGCGGCGACTACATTCGATCCTGTCCGCAAGGCGGGCCGGCACGCGCCGGCTCGCCGCTTCCTGCAAATGGGGTTCGAATGAACAAACTTCCCGAAATTACGCTCGCGTTCTGGATCATGAAGATCTGCGCGACGACGCTCGGCGAGACCGGCGGCGACCTGCTGTCGATGACGCTGAACGTCGGCTACGCGGTGAGCTCGATCCTGCTGTTCGGTTTCTTTCTCGTGACGCTGGGCGCACAGCTCAGGACGACACGCTATCGCCCGGCGATCTACTGGGCCGTGATTGTCGCGACGAGTACGGCCGGCACGACGATGTCCGACTTCATGGACCGCACGCTCGGCCTCGGCTACGCGGCCGGCTCGTCGATCCTCGTCGCGATCCTGCTGGCGATCTTCGCGGTCTGGCGCCTGAGCGGCGAATCGCTGTCGGTCGACCTGATCCGCACGCGCAAGGTCGAGCTGCTGTACTGGATCGCGATCCTGTTCTCGAACACGCTCGGCACCGCACTCGGCGACTTCCTCGCGGACAGCTCGGGGCTCGGCTTCGGCGGCGGCGCGCTGCTGATCGGCGGGCTGCTGGCGGTGATCGTGCTCGCGCACTACTTCACGCGGATCTCCGGCGTGCTGTTGTTCTGGGCCGCGTTCGTGCTCACGCGTCCGTTCGGCGCGACGGTCGGCGACCTGCTGACGAAGCCGGTCGCGAAGGGCGGCCTCGCGCTCGGCACGGTCGGGTCGTCGGCCGTACTGCTCGGTGTGCTGGTCGCGCTGGTGATCTACGCGAGCGTCGCGCAGGCGCGGCGACGCGAACCGGTGCCCGCGCGGATCGCGCAGCCGGTCGGCGAATGACATCCGACGGAAAAAGAAAAGGGGCCGCGAGGCCCCTTTTTCGTGCAGTGCCGCTCAGTGGCGGCCGGTGCTGCCGAAGCCGCCTTCGCCGCGATCGCTCTCGGCGAAATCGTCGACGATGTTGAACTGCGCCTGCACGACCGGCACGATCACGAGCTGCGCGAGCCGTTCGAACGGGTTCAGCACGAACTCGGTCTGGCCGCGGTTCCACGTCGAGACCATCAGCTGGCCCTGGTAGTCGGAGTCGATCAGGCCGACGAGATTGCCGAGCACGATCCCGTGCTTGTGGCCGAGGCCCGAGCGCGGCAGGATCAGCGCCGCATAGCCGGGATCGGCGAGGTGGATCGCGAGGCCCGTCGGCACGAGCGTCGTTTCGCCCGGCTGCAGCGTGACCGGCGCGTCGAGGCACGCGCGCAGGTCGAGGCCCGCGCTGCCGGTGGTTGCGTAGGCGGGCAGGTAGTCGCGCATGCGCGCGTCGAGAATCTTCAGGTCGAGTTTCATGCGGTCGTGGAATCGGTCGGGAAGGGCGCGGCGGCAAGCGCCGCCGCGCAGGTGATCAGATCAGGCGGTTGTCGGGCAGGCGCTTCGCGATTTCCGCGACGAGCGCATGCGCGAGTTCGTCCTTCGGTGCGCGCGGCAGGCGCGTGAGGCCGGCCGCTTCGAACAGCACGACTTCGTTGTCGTCGCGGCCGAACGTCAGCGGGCCGAGGTTGCCGATCAGCAGCGGCACGTTCTTGCGCTTGCGCTTCTCGTCGCCGTGCACGTCGAGGTCGCCGCTCTCGGCCGCGAAGCCGACGCAGAACGGCGGATCGGGCAGCGCCGCGACCGACGCGAGGATGTCCGGGTTCTCGACGAACGCGAGCGTCGGCATCTTGCGGTCGGCCGTCTTCTTCATCTTGTGCTCGGCCGGCTGATCGACGCGCCAGTCTGCCACCGCGGCCACTGCGATGAAGATGTCGGCATCGGCGACCGCATGCATCACCGCGTCGTACATCTGCTGCGCGGTCTGCACGTCCTGGCGATAAACCCCCCACGGCGTATCGAGCGCGACCGGCCCCGCGACGAGATGCACGTCGGCGCCGGCCTGTTGCGCGGCGCGCGCGAGCGCGAAGCCCATCTTGCCGCTCGAGCGGTTCGTGAGGCCGCGCACGGGGTCGAGCGGTTCGAACGTCGGCCCGGCCGTGATCAGCACGCGCCGGTGCGCGAGCACCTTCGGCGCGAAGTGCGCGACGATCGCTTCATAGATCGCTTCGGGTTCGAGCATGCGGCCGTCGCCGACTTCGCCGCATGCCTGCGCGCCCGAATCCGGGCCGAGCACCGACACGCCGTCCGCGCGCAGTTGCGCGGCGTTGCGCTGCGTGGCCGGGTTCTGCCACATCTGGCGGTTCATTGCGGGGACGACGAGCAGCGGACAGTCGCGTGCGACGCACAGCGTCGACAGCAGATCGTCCGCGAACCCGTGCGCGAGCTTCGCGAGGAAGTCCGTCGACGCGGGCGCGATCACGATCGCGTCGGCTTCGCGCGACAGGTCGATGTGCGCCATGTTGTTGTCGATGCGCGCGTCCCACTGGCTCGTATAGACGGGCCGGCCCGACAGCGCCTGCATCGTGACGGGCGTGATGAACTGGGTGGCCGCTTCGGTCATCGCGACCTGCACGGTCGCGCCGGCCTTCACGAGCAGCCGCGTCAGCTCGGCGATCTTGTAGCAGGCGATGCCGCCCGTCAGGCCGAGAACGAGGTGTTTTCCTGCGAGTTCTGCGTGTGCCAACTCAGGCCTCCAAGGGTCAAACGGAACGGCCGGCGCGAAGCCGGCCGTCGACGCCGAGTATGCGCGCTTAGCGCGAGCCGCGCACGCGACGCAGTTCGTCGTAGATCAGCAGCACCGCGCCGACCGTGATCGCGGAATCGGCGAGGTTGAACGCCGGGAAGTGCCAGGCGCCGAGGTGGAAATCGAGGAAGTCGATCACGTGACCGTAGACGAGCCGGTCGATCACGTTGCCGAGCGCGCCGCCGAGGATCATCGCGAGCGACAGGCTGAACAGCCGCTGCTGGCCGTGGCGCTTCAGCAGGAAGCAGATCACGAGCGTCGCGGCGATGCCGAGCGCGGTGAACGCCCAGCGCTGCCAGCCGCCGGCGGTCGACAGGAAGCCGAACGCCGCGCCGCGGTTGTACACCAGCACGAGATTGAAGAACGACGTCAGCTCATGCTGCGCGCCGTACGCGAACGTCTTCAGGATCGCGATCTTCGACAGCTGGTCGAACAGGATCACGATCAGCGAAATGCCGAGCCAGGGCGCAAGCGCGCCGCTGGCCGGTTTCGACAGGGTCTTCGCCATAGTTAAGCAGCGCTCCGGATTTCGCCGTTTTCGAACAGGTTGGAGAAGCAGCGGCCGCACAGCGTCGGATGATCGGCGTGCGCGCCGACATCTTCGCGGTAGTGCCAGCAGCGTTCGCATTTCTGGTACTTCGATGCGGCCACGTCGACGCTTTCCTGCGCTTCGTCGTCGACCTTGACGACCGTCGCGGCCGACGTGATCAGCACGAACTTGAGATCCTCGCCGAGGCTCGTGAGCGCGTTGTAACGCGCGCCGCTCGCATGCACGCTGACTTCGGCCTGCAGCGACGAACCGATGCGGTTCGCGGTGCGCGCTTCCTCGAGCGCCTTCGTCACGTTGCCGCGCACATCGCGCAGCAGCGCCCACTTCTCGATCAGCGCGGCCGAGCCGGCGACTTCCGGATACGCATAGTAGGTTTCCGTGAAGATCGTGTCGCTGGCCGGCTGGAACACCTTCCACGCTTCTTCGGCCGTGAACGACAGGAACGGCGCGAGCACGCGCAGCAGGCCGTGCGTCAGGTGGTACAGCGCGGTCTGCGCGGAACGGCGTGCGCGCGAATCGGCCGCGCTCGTGTACAGGCGGTCCTTCAGCACGTCGAGATAGAAGCCGCCGAGATCTTCCGAGCAGTACGTCTGCAGCTTCGCGACGACCGGGTGGAATTCGTACCGCTCGTAGTGGCCGAGCAGTTCCGTCTGCAACTGCTGCGAGAACGCGACCGCATAACGGTCGATCTCGAGCCATTCCTCGACCGGCACCGCGTGCTGCGCGAAGTCGAAGTCCGACAGGTTCGCGAGCAGGAAGCGCAGCGTGTTGCGGATGCGGCGATAGCCTTCGGTCACGCGCTTCAGGATTTCCTCGGAGATCGCGAGTTCGCCCGAGTAGTCGGTCGATGCGATCCACAGGCGGATGATTTCCGCGCCGAGGCGGTTCGCGACTTCATGCGGGTCGATGCCGTTGCCGAGCGACTTGCTCATCTTGCGGCCTTCGCCGTCGACCGTGAAGCCGTGCGTGAGCAGGCCCTTGTACGGCGCGCGGCCGTCGATCATCGACGCGGTCAGCAGCGACGAGTGGAACCAGCCGCGATGCTGGTCCGAGCCTTCGAGGTACAGGTCGGCCGGGAACTGCAGCTGATCCTTGTGCGAGCCGCGCAGCACGTGCCAGTGCGTCGTGCCCGAGTCGAACCACACGTCGAGCGTGTCGCGGTTCTTCTCGTACAGGTTCGCGTCGTCGCCGATCAGCTCGCGCGGGTCGAGCGACTGCCATGCCTCGATGCCCGACTGCTCGACGCGCTTCGCGACTTCCTCGAGCAGCTCCAGCGTGCGCGGGTGCAGTTCGCCGGTTTCCTTGTGCACGAAGAACGCCATCGGCACGCCCCACTGGCGCTGGCGCGACAGCGTCCAGTCGGGACGGTTCGCGATCATGCTGAACAGGCGCTGCTTGCCCCACGACGGGTAGAACGCGGTTGCGTCGACGCCTTCGAGCGCCGTTTCGCGCAGCGTCTTGCCGCCGTCGCGCGGCGTCACGTCCATGCCGGCGAACCACTGCGACGTCGCGCGGTAGATGATCGGCGTCTTGTGGCGCCAGCAGTGCATGTAGCTGTGCGTGTACTTCTCGCTGCGCAGCAGCGAGCCGGCCGCGTTCAGCGCCTCGACGATCTTCGGATTCGCATCCCAGATCGACAGGCCGCCGAACAGCGGCAGCGATTCGATATAACGGCCGTCGCCCATCACCGGGTTGATGAAGTCCGAATCGGTCATCCCGTGCGCCTTGCACGACATGAAGTCTTCGATACCGTAGGCGGGCGACGAGTGCACGACGCCTGTACCGGTGTCGGTCGTCACGTAGTCGCCGAGATAAACGGGCGCCGTACGCTTGTAGCCGGGGTGGGCCGATGCGAGCGGGTGGTGGAAGCGCAGGTTGGCGAGCTTCACGCCCGGCGCGGTCGCGACGACGCGGCCCGTCAGCTTGAAGTCGGTCATGCAGGCTTCGACGCGTTCTTCCGCGATGATCAGCAGCCCGCGCTCGGTATCGACCAGCGCGTAGACGATTTCCGGATGGAGGTTCAGCGCCTGGTTCGCCGGGATCGTCCACGGCGTCGTGGTCCAGATCACGATGCCGCCTTCGGCGCGCGGCAGCGCCGCCAGGCCGAACGCCTGCGCCGTCTTTTCCGGTTCCGCGAACGCGAACATCACGTCGATCGTCGGATCGGTGCGGTCCTTGTATTCGACTTCCGCCTCGGCGAGCGCCGAGCCGCAGTCGAAGCACCAGTTCACCGGCTTCAGCCCGCGGTACACGTAGCCCTTCTCGATGATCTTGCCGAGCGCGCGGAGCTCTTCCGCCTCGTTGACGAAGTTCATCGTCTTGTACGGGTTGGCCCAGTCGCCGAGCACGCCGAGGCGCTTGAAGCCGACTTTCTGCTTCTCGATCTGCTCGGTCGCGTACGCACGCGCCTTGCTCATCACTTCGGCCGCCGGCAGCGACTTGCCGAATTGCTTCTCGATCTGGATTTCGATCGGCATCCCGTGGCAATCCCAGCCCGGCACGTACGGCGCGTCGAAGCCGGCCATGTTGCGCGATTTGACGACGATGTCCTTCAGGATCTTGTTGACCGCGTGGCCGAGGTGGATGTCGCCGTTCGCATACGGCGGGCCGTCGTGCAGGATGAACTTCGGCCGGCCCTTGCTGGCCGCGCGGATCTTCTCGTAGAGGCCACGCTCTTCCCATTCCTTGACCCACTGCGGCTCGCGCTTGGGCAGGTCGCCGCGCATCGGGAACGGCGTGTCGAGCAGGTTGACCGGATACTTGGCCTGCGGTTTCGAATCGGCTTTCTTGTTGCTCATGATGGGATCGCTATCTAAATCGGGAGACGCTCGGGCGTCGTGAATCGGGGATGCGCGCGAGTGGGCGGCGCGAGGGTGCGGCGCCAGGCGCCGCCGTCCGGATCAGCTAATTCGGTCGGTGGCCGACGTCGAGAAGCCCGTGGCGCGGCTGCCCGGCGCACGGTCGCGCTCGATGAAGTACGCGCGCGCATTCGCGACGTCCAGTGCGATCGCGCGCGACAGCGCCTCGAGATCGTCGAATTTCGCCTCGTCGCGCAGCTTCTTCAGGAATTCGACGCGGATGAGCTTGCCGTACGCGTCGCCGTGCCAGTCGAGCAGGTGGACTTCGAGCAGCACGCGGCCCGAATCGTCGACGGTCGGGCGCAGGCCGAGGCTCGCGACGCCCGGCAGCGGCTCGGGGCCGAGGCCGTGCACTTGAACGACGAAGATGCCCGCGAGCGCCGGTCGTTTGTGCGCAATCGGCAGGTTCAGCGTCGGGAAACCGAGGTCGCGGCCGAGCTTCAGCCCGTGCGCGACGTGGCCGCTGATCGCATAGCCGTGGCCGAGCGCCTGCGCGGCCGCATCGAGATCGCCGGCCGCAAGCGCGGCGCGCACGCCCGAGCTGGAGATGCGCGTGCCGTCGCTGCCGGCCACCGTGCCCATCTGCTCGACTTCGAAGCCGTACTGCTCGCCGGCCGCCTTCAGCGTGTCGAAGGTGCCCGCGCGCTTCGCGCCGTAGCAGAAATCGTCGCCGACCATCATCCAGCGCGTGTGCAGCCCGTTCACCAGCGTGCGCTCGACGAACGCCTGCGGCGACTGGCTCGCGAACGTATGGTTGAAGTGCTCGACGACGACGCGGTCGACACCGTGATCGCGCAGCGCCTCGAGCTTGTCGCGCAGCATCGCGATGCGTGGCGGCGCGCCGGCCGGGTTGAAGAATTCGCGCGGGTGCGGCTCGAACGTCATCACGCACACGGGCAGGCCGCGCGCGTCCGCTGCCGCGCGCACGCGCGCGAGCAGGGCCTGGTGGCCGCGATGGACACCGTCGAAGTTGCCGATCGTCAGCGCGCACGGGGCGCGGCTCTCGGCGTTGGGCAGGCCGCGGAAGACTTTCACGATAGCGGATGCAGCGTCGGGGAATGGGCGGTGGGATGCCGCAAAGCAGAAGATTATAAACGTTCGGACGGGTCGGCGGCCGAGAAGGCGGGAAACGCGGGGGCGAATGGTAAAATTCGCGGATGAAAAAACTCGTGATCCTGATTTCCGGTCGCGGCAGCAACATGGAGGCCATCGTTCGCGCGTGCGCGCAGGAACGCTGGCCGGCCGAGATTGCAGCCGTGATCGCCAACCGGCCCGATGCGGCCGGGCTGGCTTTTGCCGCGTCGCACGGGGTGGCGACGGCGGTGGTCGACCATCGCTCGTTCGACGGCCGCGACAGCTTCGACGCGGCGCTCGCCGCCGAGATCGACCGTTTCGCCCCCGATCTCGTCATCCTCGCCGGCTTCATGCGCATCCTCACGCCCGCATTCGTCAGACGATACGAAGGCCGGCTGCTGAACGTCCATCCGTCGCTGTTGCCGAGCTTCAAGGGCATCCATACGCATCAGCAGGCGCTCGACGCGGGCGTCGCGCTGCATGGCGCGAGCGTGCATTTCGTCATTCCCGAGCTCGACAGCGGCGCGATCGTCGCGCAGGGCGCGGTGCCCGTGCGCGCGGGCGACGACGCGGCCGCGCTCGCGCAGCGCGTGCTGACCGTCGAGCATGTGCTGTATCCGCGCGCGGTGCGCTGGTTCGTCGAGGGGCGCCTGCGCCTCGAGAACGGCCGTGCAGTGGTCGCGCCGGAAGAGGCGCGCTGGATTTTCGCGGATCAACCGCATACCGAAACGAGTGAGGGCGTATGAAGCTGCACGGATTCCTGATTGGCCAGACCGAGACCTTGCTGGCCGAGGTGCTGAAGTTCGCCGGCCCCGCCGACGCGACGACGAGCCGGTTCTTCCGCGCGCACCCGAAGCTCGGGCATGCCGAGCGCGGCGTGATTGCCGAGGCTGTGTTCGCGGTGCTGCGCCGCAAGATGGAGTTTTCGCACCTGGCCGAGAGCGGCACGGGCACGCCCGCGCGGCGTCTCACGCTGCTCGGCCTGATGCAGACGGCCGGCCGCAATGCGCTGCGGCCGTTTTTGTCCGACACCGAGTCCGCGTGGCTCGAGCACGTGTCGAAGATCGATCCGGCGAGCCTGCCGGTGCGCGTGCGCACGAACCTGCCCGACTGGATCCACCAGGCGCTGTCGACCCGATTCGACGCCGAGGAACTCGCGCAGCTCGCCGCCGCGCTGAACTACCCGGCGCCGCTCGACCTGCGCGCCAACGCGCAGAAGGCGACCCGCGACCAGGTGATCGACGCGTTGCGTGCGAACGGCATCGATGCGGGCGCGATGCCGTTCGCGCCGTTCGGCGTGCGCGTCGTCGGCAAGCCGGCGCTGACGCGCCTGAAGCTGTTCGAGGAAGGCCAGATCGAGGTGCAGGACGAAGGCAGCCAGTTGCTGTGCTCGCTCGTCGCGCCGCGCCGCGGCGAGATGATCGTCGATTTCTGTGCGGGTGCGGGCGGCAAGACGCTCGCGCTGGGCGCGATGATGCGCTCGACCGGGCGCCTCTATGCGTTCGACGTGTCGGAAAAGCGCCTCGCGAAGCTGAAGCCGCGCCTCGCGCGCAGCGGGCTGTCGAACGTGAACCCGGTGCTGATCGACAGCGAGCACGATGCGAAGATCAAGCGGCTCGCCGGCAAGATCGACCGCGTGCTGGTCGACGCGCCGTGCAGCGGCCTCGGCACGCTGCGCCGCAATCCTGACCTGAAGTGGCGCCAGACGCGTACGGCGATCGACGAGCTGACGCCGAAGCAGGCGTCGATCCTCGCGAGCGCCGCGCGCCTCGTGAAGAAGGGCGGCCGGCTCGTCTACGCGACCTGCAGCGTGCTCGACGCCGAGAACGAGCGGATCGTCGAACAGTTCCTGGCCGATCATCCCGAGTTCGTGCTGGTGCCGGCGCAGCAGGTGCTGGCCGAGCAGCGCATCGAGCTCGAGACGGGCGACTACCTGTCGCTGTGGCCGCATCGTCATGCGACCGACGGCTTCTTCGCCGCGGTGCTCGAACGGCGCGCCGCGCAGTAACGGCTGCCCGGACGGACGATGGAAAATCTGCAGAGCCGCCTGCTGTCACACCGGCTGGCATCGGTCATTCGTGACTTCCACCAGCCGGTGATGATCTGGCAGGCGGCGATCCTCGTCGGCGCGCTGTGTTTCGCATGGGTGACCGCGCGCTTCGTGCACGGCCGTATCGATGCGCGCCGCCGGGCCGCCGGCCGTGCGCCCGGTGCGGGGGCGCAAAGCCTGAAGCGCGCGTTGTTCCCGTTGTTCGGCAGCGTCTTCGTCGGCGCCGCGCAACTCGCGTTCGACCCGTTCATGTCGACGTCGCTGCTGTCGCTCGCGCTCGTGCCGCTGTTCGGCATCGGGTTGATCTACGTGCTGTTCTTCTTCGCGCGGCGCGTGTTCGCGCGCGACGGCCACACGCATGCGTGGCTGTCGATCGTCGAGAAGATCGTGTCGACCGCCGTGTGGGCCGCGATGGTGCTGACCGTGCTCGGCATCCAGCGCGACGTGCTCGGCTGGCTCGACAGCGTGCAGTTCCGCGTCGCCAATGCGCACCTCACGCTGCTGTCGGTGATCTCGGGCGCGCTGTGGGTGTGCGTGACGCTGATGGTCGCGATGTGGCTCGGCTCGGTGCTCGAGGATCGCCTCACCCGCGCGAGCACGCTCGACGCGAACCTGAAGGTCGTGCTGTCGCGGGTCGGCCGCGCGCTGCTCGTGTTCGCGGCGATCCTGATCGGGCTGTCGCTGGTCGGCATCGACGTGACGGTGCTCGGCGTGTTCGGCGGTGCGGTGGGCGTCGGCCTCGGTTTCGGGCTGCAGAAGATCGCGAGCAACTACGTGTCGGGCTTCATCATCCTGCTCGACCGCTCGCTGCGGCTCGGCGACGCGATCAGCGTCGGCGGGCTGCAGGGCGTCGTCACGCAGATCCGCACGCGCTATACGGTCGTGCGCGGGCTCGACGGCAACGAGACGCTGATCCCGAACGAGAGGCTGATCACCGACGTCGTGCAGAACCAGTCGTCGTACCTGACGCGCGGCTATGCGAAGGTCGCGGTGCAGGTCGCGTACACGAGCGACGTCGAGCACGCGCTCGCGCTGCTCGCCGACGCGGCGAAGGGCGTGCCGCGCGTGCTGGCGGAGCCCGCGCCGACGCCGTATCTGGTGAGTTTCGGCGCGGACGGGATCGACCTGGAGCTCGGCTTCTGGATCGAGGATTCCGCGAAAGGCACGTCGGGCGTGCGTTCGACCGTGAACCGCAACATCTGGCGGCTGTTCAGCGAGCACGGGATTTCGATTCCGTTCCCGCAGCGTGAAGTGCGCGTGGTCGGATTGCCGGACGGATTTTCCGCCGCGGGTGCGACGGCCGGGCTCGATCCGGCGGCCGCGAACGGTGCGGTGGACGGGCGCGCACCGGCTGCGTAGCGCGCACCGGCCGTCAAATGGTTTGACCCCGCGGCCGGAACCGGATCGCGGGCCTTTCCAAGTCCGTCCGTGGACTGCTCCAGTTGCGTCAGGGCAAGAAAATATTCATTTTTTACAAAGACTTGGAACGGTTGAAGTAAAATTCAAGTCTATACGCGGTATGCTTTCATTTTTCTGACGCTCGGCGCGAGCCGGCGTCGCTCTCATCACAGGTACCTGCCTTGTTGAATTCCCTGCTCGATTTTCTTTCCCACGGGCTCCTGCATTTTTCGTGGTGGCAGGTCGCGCTGTTCGCGCTCGCCGTCACGCACGTCACGATCATCGGCGTGACGGTCTATCTGCACCGCTGCCAGGCGCACCGTGCGCTGGAACTGCATCCGATCGCGAGCCACTTCTTCCGCCTGTGGCTGTGGATGACGACCGGCATGCTGACGGGTCAGTGGGCCGCGATTCACCGCAAGCACCATGCGAAGTGCGAGACCGAGGAAGATCCGCACAGCCCGCAGACGCGCGGCATCTGGAAGGTGTTCCTCGAGGGCGCGGAGCTGTATCGCGCGGAAGCGAAGAACGAAGAGACGATGCGCAAGTTCGGCCACGGCACGCCGAGCGACTGGGTCGAGCGCAATGTTTATTCGAAGTACCCGATTCTCGGCATCAGCATCATGATGGTGATCGACGTCGCGCTGTTCGGCGTGCTCGGCCTCACCGTGTGGGCCGTGCAGATGGTCTGGATTCCGTTCTGGGCGGCTGGCGTCGTCAACGGCTTCGGTCACTTCTGGGGCTATCGCAACTTCAACTCGGCCGACGCGAGCACGAACCTGTTCCCGTGGGGCATCGTGATCGGCGGTGAAGAACTGCACAACAACCACCACACGTTCGCGACGTCGGCGAAGCTGTCGAACAAGTGGTACGAGTTCGACATCGGCTGGATGTACATCCGCATCATGTCGGCGTTCGGTCTCGCGAAGGTGAAGAAGGTCGCGCCGACCCCGCGCCTGAACAAGCCGAAGACGGTGCTCGACCAGGAAACGCTGCAGGCCGTGCTGTCGAACCGCTACGAAGTGATGGCGCGCTACGGCAAGGCCGTGAAGCGTGCGTATGCCCAGGAGCTCGCGCACCTGAAGGAACTCGGCTCGAGCGAGAAGTACCAGCTGATGCGCGGCGCGCGCAAGTGGTTCCACAAGGACGCCGACGGCCTCGACGAGCCGCAGAAGAAGCTGCTGCCGGAAATCTTCGCGAACAGCCAGAAGCTGCACACGTACTTCCAGCTGCGCCAGGATCTGGCCGCGATCTGGGATCGTTCGACCGCGTCGCGCGAACAGCTTCTCGCGCAATTGCAGGATTGGTGCCATCGCGCAGAACAAAGCGGCATCAAGGCGTTGCAGGAATTCGCGACGCGCCTGCGCCGCTACGCCTGATTCGAAATCGATTAGAATCTCAGGACGTCACAAACCCCGCGTTGGCGGGGTTTTTTCATTTGGGCCGCCGGTTTTTGATGGGCGTCGGCAGGGCTGAATTTGTATGACCAGAGGAGGGGCTGGAGCCAGCGCTGAAGCGCTAACTCTGGTCGACCGCGAAGCATGGGATCCAAGTAAGCGCTAAAGCGCTAACTTGGATCGACCGCAAAGCATGGGACCACAGTAAGCGCTAAAGCGCTAACTCTGGTCGACAGGAGATATGGAGATGCAATCGACGATCAAACCCGTCGAGTACGACCGGCCCGTCGCAGCAGGGACCGTGTGCGGCGTGGGGCAGGCATGGGCCAAGGTGCCCGACGCGCCGTCCGCCGAGGAGCGCGCTGCACTGAAGGCACGCATCAAGGCGCTGCTCGTCCGTGAAAAGGCCGTGCTGGTCGCCCACTACTACGTGGATGCCGAACTGCAGGAACTCGCCGACGAAACGGGTGGCTGCGTTGCCGATTCGCTTGAAATGGCACGCTTCGGCCGCGATCACGACGCGCAGACGCTGGTCGTCGCCGGCGTGCGCTTCATGGGCGAAACCGCGAAGATCCTGAGCCCGAACAAACGGATCCTGATGCCCGATCTCGACGCGACCTGTTCGCTCGACCTCGGCTGCCCGGTCGACGAATTCTCGGCGTTCTGCGATGCCCATCCGGACCGCACCGTCGTCGTCTACGCGAACACCAGTGCGGCCGTGAAGGCGCGCGCGGACTGGATGGTCACGTCGTCGATCGGCCTCGAGATCGTGGCCGACCTGCACGCACGCGGCGAAAAGATCATCTGGGCGCCCGATCGCCATCTCGGCAGCTATATCCAGAAGAAAACCGGCGCGGACATGTTGCTATGGCAAGGCTCGTGCCTCGTCCATGACGAGTTCAAGGGCATCGAGCTCGACCTGCTGCGCGCCGAATACCCGGACGCGAAGGTGCTCGTCCATCCCGAATCGCCGGAAAACGTCGTCGCGCAGGCCGATGTCGTCGGCTCGACCACGCAGCTGATCGATGCGGCGGTCAAGTTCGATGCGACGCACTTCATCGTCGCGACCGATCTCGGCATCCTGCACAAGATGCAGCTCGCGGCGCCCGGCAAGACCTTCATCGCCGCGCCGACGGCCGGCAACAGCGCGACCTGCAAGAGCTGCGCACACTGCCCGTGGATGGCGATGAACGGTCTCGCGAACCTCGCCGACGTGCTCGAGCGCGGTCACAACGAAATCTTCGTCGATCCCGCGATCGGCCAGCGCGCGCGTTTGCCGATCGACCGGATGCTCGAATTCGCGGCCGCGCACAAGAAGCGCGTGCAGGCGAGCGGCGATCTGCAGCGCGACCAGCAACTGTTTGCGAACGTGGGGGCTGCATGAGCGAGGCTGTATCCCCGCTGTTCGACATCGTTCGTGAGCAATACGGTGCGGCACTCGACGACGCGATCGCGCGCAACGTGGCCGACGCGATCGCGGAAGACGTCGGCACCGGCGACCAGACCGGGCGGCTCGTGCCGGCCGGCGGGCGCCGCCGCGCGCGCATTATCGTGCGTGAAGAAGCCGTGTTGTGCGGCGTGCCGTGGTTCGAGGCCGTGATCGCCCGGATCGATCCGTCGATCACCGTGCAATGGCGCTATCGCGAAGGCGAGCGCATGACGCCCGATTCGATCGTCTGCGAACTCGACGGGCCGGCGCGCGCGCTGCTGACGGCCGAGCGCAACGGGCTGAACTTCCTGCAACTGCTGTCCGGCGTCGCGACCGCGACGCGCCGCTACGTCGATCGCGTCGAAGGCACGCGCACGAAGATCCTCGATACGCGCAAGACGCTGCCAGGCCTGCGGCTCGCGCAGAAGTATGCGGTGCGCGTCGGCGGCGGCGAGAACCAGCGTCTCGCGCTGTACGACGGCATCCTGATCAAGGAGAACCACATCGCGGCAGCAGGCGGTGTCGGCGAAGCGCTCGACGCGGCGTTCGCGCTGGAATCGGGCGTGCCCGTGCAGGTCGAAGTCGAGACGCTTGCGCAGCTCGACACGGCGCTCGCGCATCGCGCGCAGTCGGTGCTGCTCGACAACTTCACGCTCGACATGATGCGTGAAGCCGTACGCGTGGCGGCCGGCAAGGCCGTGCTCGAAGTGTCGGGCGGCGTCAATTTCGAGACGGTGCGCGCGTTCGCGGAAACGGGCGTCGATCGCATCTCGATCGGCGCGCTGACGAAGGACGTGCGCGCGACCGACTATTCGATGCGGATCGTCGACTGACGGAACATCGTCCAGTCGGAAAAAAAGCCGTTGGCGCAAAAACGCCAGCGGCTTTTTTCGTGTGCGCCTCCGGCCGCAGCCGGGACGGACTGTCGCTCAGCGGCGCGCGCGCGGCGTGAGCACGCTCGGCAATGCTTTCGGCAGCGAGTGCGGCCAGTCGCGGCTGTAGTGCAGCCCGCGGCTTTCGCGGCGCGAGTGCGCGCTCTTCACGATCAGCGTCGCCACGTCGACGAGGTTGCGCAGTTCCAGCAGGTCGCGCGTCACGCGGAAATTCGCGTAGTACTCGTGGATTTCGTCGCGCAGCAGCGACAGCCGGTGCTTGGCGCGTTCGAGGCGCTTGTCGGTGCGCACGATGCCGACGTAGTTCCACATCAGGCGGCGCAGTTCGTCCCAGTTGTGCGCGACGACGACTTCCTCGTCGGCATCCGACACGCGGCTTTCGTCCCATGCGGGCAGCGTGGACGGCGTTTCGGCGTCGAAGCCGGCCGCCTCGATGGCTTCGGCGGCCGCGCGGCCGATCACGAGACATTCGAGCAGCGAGTTGCTCGCGAGCCGGTTCGCGCCGTGCAGCCCCGTGTACGACGTTTCGCCAACCGCATACAGGCCCGCGAGATCGGTACGCCCGGCAAGATCGGTGACGACGCCGCCGCACGTGTAGTGCGCGGCCGGCACGACGGGGATCGGCTCTTTCGCGATGTCGATGCCGAATTCGAGGCAGCGCGCGTGGATCGTCGGGAAGTGTTCGCGCAGGAACGCTTCCGGCTGATGGCTGATGTCGAGATACACGCAGTCGATCCCGCGCTTCTTGATTTCGAAGTCGATCGCGCGTGCGACGATGTCGCGCGGGGCGAGTTCGGCACGCGGATCGTGCGCGGGCATGAAGCGCGTGCCGTCGGGCAGCTTCAGCAGGCCGCCTTCGCCGCGCACGGCCTCCGAAATCAGGAACGACTTTGCATACGGGTGGAACAGGCAGGTCGGGTGGAACTGGATGAATTCCATGTTCGACACGCGGCAGCCCGCGCGCCACGCCATCGCGATGCCGTCGCCGGTCGCGGTGTCGGGGTTCGTCGTGTACAGGTAGACCTTGCCGGCGCCGCCCGTGGCGAGCACCGTATGCGGCGCCTCGATCGTGATCGTGCGGTCGTGGTCGACGTCGAGCGCATACAGGCCGTGACAGCGGCGGCCGGGCAGGCCGAGCCGGTCCGACGTGATCAGGTCGATCGCATGGTGGTTTTCGAAGAACGTGATATTCGGATGCTGGCGTGCACGCTCCGACAGCGTCGCCAGCACCGCGTGGCCGGTCGCGTCGGCCGCGTGGATGATCCGGCGGTGGCTGTGGCCGCCTTCGCGCGTCAGGTGAAAGCCGAGTTCGGCCGCATCGTCCTTCGTGAACGGCACGCCTTGCGAGATCAGCCATTCGATCGCTTCACGGCCGTGCTCGACGATGTAGCGCGTCGCGCCTTCGTCGCACAGCCCGCCACCGGCGACCAGTGTGTCGTCGACATGGTTCTCGATACTGTCCGCCGAGTCGAGGACCGCCGCGATACCGCCTTGCGCGTTATCGCTTGCCCCCTCCATCATCGAACGTTTCGCGATCAGCGCGACACGTCGCGTGCTGGCCAGGTTGAGTGCGACCGACAGCCCTGCCAGGCCGCTGCCGACGATCGCCACGTCGAATTTCATGCTGCATCTCCATCGTTACGCTTTTGATCTTGTGCGTTCCGGCGGCCGGGGCCGCGGAAAGGGGAGAGCATACCGCGTCGGGCCCGAGCGTGCGCGCAAAACAAAAAGCCCCGCAGGAGCGGGGCTTTTCGGTTGCCGTCAGGCTGGCAGAAACCCGAGATTACTTGATCTTGGTTTCTTTGTATTCCACATGCTTGCGGACGACGGGATCGAACTTCTTGATCGCCATCTTTTCCGGCATGTTGCGCTTGTTCTTCGTGGTCGTGTAGAAGTGACCCGTACCAGCGGTCGACTCCAGCTTGATCTTGTCGCGGGCGCCTTTTGCCATGATTGTGCTCCTTGGGCTTAGGCTTCGCCGCGTGCGCGCAGGTCAGCGAGCACGGAATCGATGCCGTTCTTGTCGATCAGGCGCAGGCCGGCGTTCGAGACGCGCAGGCGCACCCAGCGGTTTTCGCTCTCAACCCAGAACCGGCGGTTTTGCAGGTTCGGCAGGAAGCGACGCTTGGTCTTGTTGTTGGCGTGGGAAACGTTGTTGCCGCTCATCGGCGCTTTCCCAGTTACTTGGCATACGCGTGCCATGAGAGCACTCCTAATACGCTAAATTCGGGGTTCGATCGCCGGTGAAGGTTCCATCGCACCGCCACGTGATCCATGGCTGCACTCAGAACGCCGTAGCCCTTACAGACAAGGCCCTTCGATGGCTAGAACTGGTTGGAAAAAAGACAGACGACGATTCTAGCAGAAAAAGTTCAGAAAAATCAAACCTAATTTCGCTACGTCGTTGCGGCGCCCCGGGGTGGGCTGCCGCGGCACAGTCTACAGCCAACCGGCACGTGCGAACGAAAAAGTGTCATCGACGCCGACGACGACGTGGTCGAGCAGCCGCACGTCGACGAGTTCGAGCGCGTCTTTCAGCACGCGGGTCAGGCGGCGGTCCTCCGCGCTCGGCTGCACGGCGCCCGACGGATGGTTGTGCGCGACGATCAGCGACGCGGCGTTGTGCACCATCGCGCGCCGCACGATTTCGCGCGGGTAGACGGCCATGCGCGTGAGCGAGCCGCGCGTGATTTCCTCCATGTCGATCAGGCCGTTGCGCGCATCGAGATACACCGCGACGAACACTTCGTGCGAACGCGAGCCGATCCTCAGCCGCAGGCAATCCTCGACGGCCCGGGGCGAATCGATCGGCGTCCGTACCTGCGCCTTCTCGTTCAGCACGCGCCGGGCGATCTCGATGATTGCGGCCAGCCGTGCGGCGCGCGCGGGGCCGATGCCGGGGTGTGCCTCGAAATCGTCGGTGCTCGCTTCGAGCAGCCCGCGTAACGTCTTGAACTGATCGACCAGTGCGCGGGCGGTGACGAATACATCGTGCCCGGGCTTGCCCGTGCCGAGCAGCAGCGCGATCAGTTCGTCGTCGGTCAGCGCGGCCGGCCCGCGCTCCAGCAATCGCTCGCGCGGCCGCTCGGGCCGCCAGTCGCCGGTGCGGCGCTTGCGCGGGCGGATCGGGAGGACACGGCCCGGCGGATTGGCCGGCGCATCGGTGGTGTCGCGGCATTCGACCGGCGACAGGGCGAGGCAGGGTGACGTCATGCTCGAAACTCCATTGGCGGCAGGGCGGTGTGCGCGACGTCGTCGCACTTTCCGCCTTGCGCGCTCAGGTGACTTACAATATTGGCTTTGCGCCGGGCCATTCGGCCGTATCGGGCGCCGACCGAACGAGTAATTCATGAGCCTCATCGATCTATCCGAAGTGAAGCCCGGTTCCCATGTCACGTTGCATTACCGGCTGGCACTGGCCGACGGCGCCGACATCGTCAACACCTTCTCCGACAAGCCGGCCACGCTGCTGCTGGGCGCGGGGCAACTGGCGCCCTCGCTTGAACAGATTCTGCTCGGGCTCAGGGTCGGCGACCATTCGACTTTTCAGCTAGCCCCCGATCAGGGGTTCGGTCCCCGTAATCCCGACATGCTCCAGCGCGTGACGCTGTCGACGCTGCGCGAGAACGGGATGGTCGGCGACGATTTCACGCCGGGCGAGTTGATCGAGTTCAACGCGCCTGACGGCGGCAGGTACGCGGGGGTGCTGAAGGAAGTCAGCGAGACCTCGGCGCTGTTCGACTTCAATCATCCGCTCGCGGGCCAGGCGCTCACGTTCGAAGTGAAAATCATCGGAATCCTGTAATCATGAGCACCACCGATACGCTGTCCGGGCAGACCGTCGCCGCCGATGCCGAAATCCTGCTGGCCCAGCCGCGCGGCTTCTGCGCGGGCGTCGACCGCGCGATCGAGATCGTCGAGCGCGCAATCGCGATGCACGGTGCGCCGATCTACGTCCGTCACGAGATCGTCCACAACAAGTACGTGGTCGAGGATCTGAAGAAGAAAGGCGCGATCTTCGTCGAGGAACTCGAGGAAGTGCCGGCCGGCAACACCGTGATCTTCAGTGCGCACGGCGTGTCGAAGGCCGTGCGCGACGAGGCCGACGTGCGCGGGCTGCGCATTTACGACGCAACCTGCCCGCTCGTCACGAAGGTGCACGTCGAAGTGGCGAAGATGCGCCAGGACGGCGTCGACATCGTCATGATCGGGCACAAGGGCCACCCTGAAGTCGAAGGCACGATGGGGCAGGTCGAGCGCGGCATGCATCTCGTCGAGAGCGTCGAGGACGTGCAGAAGCTCGAGCTCGCCGATCCCGAGCGCATCGCGCTCGTCACGCAGACGACGCTGTCCGTCGACGACGCCGCGGAAATCATCGGGGCGCTGAAGGCGAAGTATCCGAAGATCCGCGAGCCGAAGAAGCAGGACATCTGCTACGCGACGCAGAACCGCCAGGACGCGGTGAAGTTCATGGCGCCGCAGTGCGATGTCGTGATCGTCGTCGGCAGCCCGAACAGCTCGAATTCGAGCCGCCTGCGTGAAGTGGCCGAGAAGCGCGGCGTGGACGCGTACATGGTCGATGCACCTGACCAGATCGATCCGGCATGGGTCGCCGGCAAGCGCCGCATCGGCGTGACGGCCGGCGCGTCGGCGCCGGAAGTGCTCGCCCAGGCCGTGATCGCGCGGCTGCGCGAACTCGGCGTGCGCAATGTCCGCGCGCTCGACGGCATCGAGGAAAACGTGTCGTTTCCGCTGCCGCGCGGGTTGAACCTGCCGCCCGCCGCCTGATTGCCGCATCGCACCCGCGGAACACCAAAGCGCGCCTCCCGGCGCGCTTTTTTTTGCGTCTCGAAATTGTAATCGCAACCATTATTCGCAGTCGCGGTGCAACCCGGTTGCTCCATTCGTTCCCAACCGTCTCTCAAAATTGGTTGCAATGCAGGAAAACCCCATCGAATCAGGATTATTGGCGTCCTATAAATGGAGTTACAATGCGCCCGTTTTCAAGCCGGAATGGCTTTGAAATCGGGTTTTGGCAAGGCGCGGGAGACCATTCAATGCATGTGAAGTTGGCTTACGCCGAGTCCGTCGCCGCACCGGTTGCAATGCTTGCCGGATGCAGCAAAAAGAGCGACGACGGGGCGGGCAGGGAGGCTGCGGCGTTCGCGGCACCGCCGGCCAGCGGCGTGCGCGTCGCCGGAACCGGTCGTGCGGCGCCGTGGGCGTGCCGTATCGCGCAATTGGGCAACGACAAGGAATACGGGGCACGTTTGACGATTGACGAAATCAACGCGCTTGGCGCGACGCACGGTCCGGCAGCGGGCATGCCGGTTGCGCCGCGGCAAGCCGCCGATCGTGGCGCGACGGTGACCATACGCGCCGATCGACGGATGCCGGCCGGTCGCGACGCCGTAGGCGGCGCGCAGGTGTCACCGGCCCCCCTTCATTTCAATTCGATGAAACAGCGTGCCGCCACGACCGGTCGGGTCATGGCGCGCGGTCTGGTTCGTACGACGGATTCCGACGCAGTCCTGACGAATGTCGGGTGCGGCTTGCGCAATGCCCCGACGGGCGACGCGGCGCGGAATCCGATCCGTCCGGGTGTGGCGCTTGCGTCGCGCCGGACGGGCCAAGGCACGGATGCCGGGAAACCGGACGAAGGCCGTCTCGGCATGCTGTCCCACGACTTCAAGGAGGCCACGAACACCGTCCTCGATGTCGTGACGATTTAGCGACGGGACTCATGACGGCACCGGGACAGTGCGGTGCCGTTTTTGTATCCGCTCCGGCGGCAGGTCCGGCCGTACAGGCCGGGCGGCGCGCGCCGGAACGATCCACCCTTACCGGTATCGACTAGTACCCGCAGTGTCGCCGAGAAGGCGCGATTCCTCGCTTACCCGCGGGGCGCAACGTCCTCCGGCAGCACGGGCCAAGGAGCTTCAAATGGATATTTTCGTCCAGCAGGTTCTCAACGGGCTGGTGCTCGGCAGTGTCTACGCCATCATCGCGTTGGGCTACACGATGGTGTACGGCATTCTCGGCATCATCAACTTCGCGCACGGCGACGTGCTGATGATCGGCGCGATGGTCGCCCTGTCGGCCATTACCGTGCTGCAGAACCATTTCCCCGGACTCGGCAACGTCGCGACGCTGACGATCGGCCTGGGCATCGCCGCGGTCGTCTGTGCGTTCGTCGGCTTCACGATCGAACGCGTCGCATACCGGCCGCTGCGCCGCGCACCGCGCCTCGCGCCGCTGATCACCGCGATCGGTGTGTCGATCCTGCTGCAGACCGCCGCGATGATCATCTGGTCGCGCAACCCGCTGCCGTTCCCGCAATTGCTGCCGACCGATCCGATCAACGTGATCAAGGCGACCGACACGACGCCCGGCGCCGTGATCTCGGTCACTGAAATCGTGATCATCGCCGTCGCGTTCATCGTGATGGGCGGCCTGCTGCTGCTCGTGCACAAGACCAAGCTCGGCCGTGCGATGCGCGCGATCGCCGAAAGCCCGAACACCGCGAGCCTGATGGGCGTGAACCCGAACTTCGTGATCTCCGCGACGTTCATGATCGGCTCCGCGCTCGCCGCGCTGGCCGGCGTGATGATCGCCTCCGAATACGGCAACGTGCACTTCTACATGGGCTTCATCCCCGGCATGAAGGCGTTCACGGCGGCGGTGCTGGGCGGGATCGGCAACCTCGGCGGTGCGATGGTCGGCGGCGTGCTGCTCGGCCTGATCGAGCAGCTCGGGGCCGGCTACATCGGCAACCTCACGGGCGGCGTGTTCGGCAGTAACTACCAGGACGTGTTCGCCTTCATCGTGCTGATCATCGTGCTGGTGTTCCGTCCGTCGGGCCTCTTGGGCGAACGGGTCGCGGATCGCGCGTAACGGAAGGGAGCAAACAACATGACATCCATTCAACCGATCGAATCCTCGACGTCGCTCGTCGAAGAGCGCAACACCGCCAAGACCGTCGTCATCGGCCTGCTGACGGCCGTCCTCGTGATCGCCGCGCCGATCATCATCGGCTCGGCCGGCGGCAACTACTGGGTCCGCGTGCTCGACTTCGCGATGCTGTACGTGATGCTCGCGCTCGGCCTGAACGTGGTGGTCGGCTTCGCCGGCCTGCTCGACCTGGGCTACATCGCGTTCTACGCGGTGGGCGCGTACACGGCGGCATTGTTGAGCTCGCCGCACCTGAGCTCGCAGTTCGAGTGGATCGCGGCGCTCGCGCCGAACGGCCTGCATGTGCCGTTCCTGATCATCGTGCCGATCGCGATGGCGCTGGCGGCGACCTTCGGGATCCTGCTCGGCGCGCCGACGCTGCGCCTGCGCGGCGACTACCTCGCGATCGTGACGCTCGGCTTCGGTGAAATCGTCCGGATCTTCATGAACAACCTCGACCGTCCGGTGAACATCACCAACGGCCCGAAGGGGATCACGGGCATCGATCCGGTGCACGTCGGCGGCTTCAACCTGTCGCAGACGCACTCGCTGTTCGGCCTGCAGCTGCCGTCGGTCTACATGTACTACTACCTGTTCGTGCTGTGCTCGCTGCTGGTGATCTGGGTGTGTACGCGCCTGCAGCACTCGCGTATCGGCCGTGCGTGGGCAGCCATCCGCGAGGACGAAATCGCCGCGAAGGCGATGGGCATCAACACCCGTAACGTGAAGCTGCTCGCGTTCGCGATGGGCGCATCGTTCGGCGGCCTGTCGGGCGCGATGTTCGGTTCGTTCCAGGGCTTCGTGTCGCCGGAATCGTTCACGTTCTGGGAATCGATCGTGGTGCTGGCGTGCGTGGTGCTGGGCGGCATGGGCCACATCCCGGGCGTGATCCTGGGCGCGGTGCTGCTCGCGATCTTCCCGGAATTCCTGCGCTCGACGATGAGCCCGCTGCAGCATGCGCTGTTCGGTCACGACATCGTCGACACGGAAGTGATCCGTCAGGCGCTGTACGGCCTCGCGATGGTGGTCATCATGCTGTACCGCTCGGAAGGCCTGTGGCCCGCGCCGAAGCATGAGGACAAGATCGCGAAACTGGCGAAGCGCGCCAGCAAGAAGCCGGTGCGCGCGTAACGAACGGACAAGGGGATATCCACATGAGCGACAAGCAAATCCGACTGTCCGTGCAGGGCGTGAACAAACGCTTCGGCGGCCTGCAGGCATTGTCCGACGTCGGCCTGCAGATCAAGGAAGGCGAGATCTACGGCCTGATCGGCCCGAACGGCGCCGGCAAGACGACGTTCTTCAACGTGATCACGGGCCTCTACACGCCGGACTCCGGCGATTTCAAGCTGGACGGCACGAACTACACGCCGACGGCCGTGCACCAGGTGGCCAAGGCCGGCATCGCGCGCACGTTCCAGAACATCCGCCTGTTCGGCGGGATGACGGCGCTCGAGAACGTGATGGTGGGCCGCCACGTGCGGACCAAGCACGGCCTGCTCGGCGCGGTGTTCCAGACGCCGGCCGAGCGCCAGGAAGAGCGCGAGATCAAGGAACGCGCGATCGAGCTGCTCGAATACGTGGGCGTGCTGCAGTACGCGGACTACACGTCGCGCAACCTGTCGTACGGCCACCAGCGCCGTCTCGAGATCGCGCGCGCACTGGCCACCGACCCGAAGCTGCTCGCGCTCGACGAGCCGGCGGCCGGGATGAATGCGACCGAGAAGGTCGAACTCACGCGCCTGCTCGACAAGATCCGCTCGGACGGCCGCACGATCCTGCTGATCGAGCACGACGTCAAGCTCGTGATGGGACTGTGCAACCGGATGACGGTGCTCGATTACGGCAAGGTGATCGCCGAGGGTCTGCCGCAGGACGTGCAGAAGAATCCGAAGGTGATTGAGGCATATCTCGGCGCAGGGGTGCACTGATGGCAGCGGCAATGTTGAAAATCAAGGGCTTGCAGGTCAACTACGGCGGCATCCAGGCCGTCAAGGGCGTTGACATGGAAGTCCGTCAGGGCGAGCTCGTGACGCTGATCGGCGCGAACGGCGCAGGCAAGACCACGACGATGAAGGCGATCACGGGTCTGAAGCCGTATTCGGCGGGCGACATCGAGTACGACGGCAAGTCGATCAAGGGCGTGCCGTCGCACGAACTGCTCAAGCGCGGCCTCGCGATGGTGCCGGAAGGCCGCGGGATCTTCGCGCGGATGTCGATCATCGAGAACATGCAGATGGGCGCATATCTGCGCAACGACAACGAGCAGATCAAGAAGGACGTCGAGCGGATGTTCGGCTTCTTCCCGCGCCTGAAGGAGCGTGCGACGCAGCTCGCGGGCACGCTGTCGGGCGGCGAGCAGCAGATGCTGGCGATGTCGCGCGCGATCCTGTCGAAGCCGAAGCTGCTGCTGCTCGACGAGCCGTCGATGGGGCTGTCGCCGATCATGGTCGAGAAGATCTTCGAAGTGGTGCGCGAGATCTCGAAGGAGGGCATCACGGTGCTGCTCGTCGAGCAGAACGCGCGCCTCGCGCTGCAGGCGGCCGACCGTGGCTACGTGATGGATTCGGGCACGGTCACGATGGAAGGCGACGCAAAGCAGATGCTCGACGATCCGAAGGTGCGTGCCGCGTATCTGGGCGAATGAACGAGTAACCGAGCGGGCCCGGCGACGCGCGGCGGCAGATGCCGCGCGGTTCGCGCCAGGGCTTTCGAAAGGCTGTCACGGGTTGCCGTGACAGCCTTTTTTCATGTTGTGCGATGTGTGCCGAACTGTGCGCGTGAACGCGACTCCATTCGACTGTTGCGCCGCGCATGCGGCGCGGGAATGGTGGAGCGCAGGCCGTCGGCAAGCGGTTCGATGCCGGTGGCCCGCAAACCGACACACGGGCCGCGTAGCATCGGCGGTCCATCCGAACACGGAGAGCACGCATGAGTCTGGACTACGGTTTCGTGAAGGCGAAGGTGACATCGGTGGCGACGCTGAAGGGCTCGCCGCATGGCAGCGAGATTCAGTATCACATCCACCTGACGCTGGCGCTGCCGTCGGGCGACTGGGATGTCGCGATCAACGTCGGCACCAGCGACGCGGACGACTTGTTGAACTACAAGCTCGTCTACGATTTCCATCATCCCGTCACCGAGACGCTCGCGGCCGCGGCCGAAGGCTACACCGACCTCACGGGGCAGACCGCGCTGCCCGCGCTCGACTACCTGCGCAGCGACATCCTGAACGAGACGGGCGCGTGGCGCGCGAGTGCGGTGATGGACGGCACCGAGAATCCGGAGCCGATTCCGTCGCTGCTGCGGCTCGTGAACGCCGCGCAGTCGCAGGGCCTCGACGTCGTCGTGTTCGGCCGCACCTATACGGAAGGCAACGGCATTCACGACACGCACATGAACCAGGGCTCGACGGGCCCGAACTACCTGCATCGCGCGGGCGACGACCACAACGACCACAACGACGTGTGGCAGGACGGCGCGCTGATCGTGCGCGTGAGCCAGTCGCAGTGGGCCGCGTATTTCGCGGCGTTCGAGCAGCAGGCCGTGCCGACCGACGCGCTCGGCAATCCGCTGCCGGGCGCGGGGCCGATCACGCGCTGAGATCGCCGGCTGCCGGCATTCGCGTCACGCGGCCGGCAGCGTCTTGCCGAACGAGATGCGCTCCTCGACGCGATAGCCGAGCGCCGCATAGAAGCGGCACGCGTCGTCGTTGCCGGGCAGGACCTGCAGGTTGATCTTCAGGCACCCGCGCGCGGCTAGCGCACGTTCCGCGTGCGCGATCAGCGCACGGCCGACGCCGAGCCGGCGAGCGTCGTTCGCGACGCCAAACGAGTAGAGCCAGCCGCGATGTCCGTCGAAACCCGCCATCAGCGTGCCGACGACGCGCGCGCCGCTGGTCGCGACGAAAAACAGTTCCGGCTGCGTCGCGAGCTTGAGCTCGATCGATCGCAGCGGATCGCGATGCGGCGGCGCATCGGTGTCTTCGTATTGCGGGAACGCGTCGCGCCATACCGCAAGCACGGCATCGGTGTCGGCGCGTTCGAACGGGCGGATAGCGACAGCATCGGCGGTGGTGTCCATCGCGGCGGTCTCCTTAGAGCGTGTCGAGGATCGACCGCAGCATCGCCATCATCTGGTCGATTTCTTCGGTCGTCACGTTCAGCGCGGGCATGAAGCGCAGCAGGTTCGGCCGCGCGGCGTTCAGCAGCAGGCCGTCCGGCTGCATGTCGCGCGCCTTCTCGACGATCTGCGGGCCGATGTCCTTGCCGAGCAGCAGCGCGCGCAGCAGGCCTTCGCCGCGTTCGCCCTCGAAGCCGCGCTCTTCCGACAGCTCGAGCAGCTTGCGCTTCAGGTATTCGCCGCGTGCGCGCACGCCCTCGAGGAAGCCGGGCGCGACGAGCTGCGAGATCACCGAATAGCCGACCGCCGTCATCAGCGGGTTGCCGTTGTAGGTGCCGCCCTGATCGCCCGCCTCGAATACCGCGACGTCGGCCTTCGACAGCAGCGCGCCGAGCGGCGCGCCGCCGCCGATGCCCTTCGCGAGCGTCATGACGTCCGGCTCGATACCGGCGAGTTCGTACGCGAACAGCGTGCCCGCGCGGCCGCAACCGCTTTGCACTTCATCGACGATCAGCAGCAGGTTGTGCTGCTTCGTCAGCGCGCGCAGCGCCTGCATGAATTCGCGCGTCGCCGGGATCACGCCGCCTTCGCCCTGGATCGGTTCGAGCATCACGGCGACGGTCTTGTCGGTGATCAGCTTCTCGACCGAGTTGATGTCGTTCAGCTCGGCCTTCGGGAAGCCCGGCACCTGCGGTGCGTAGATCGTGTCCCAGCCCGGCTTGCCGCTGGCCGACATCGTCGCGAGCGTGCGGCCGTGGAAGCTGTGGTCGAACGTGATGATCTCGTACGCGCCGTTCTTGAACTTGCGGCCCCACTTGCGCGCGAGCTTGATCGCGCCTTCGTTCGCTTCGGCGCCGCTGTTCGTGAAGAACACCTTGTCGAACACGCTGTGCTGCGTGAGCAGGCCCGCGAGCTTCGCCATCGGCTCGTTGTAGAACGCCGGCGACGGGTTCAGCAGCTTTTCGGCCTGCGTCTTCAGGGCTTCGACGATACCGTCGTTGCAGTGGCCGAGGCTGTTGACGGCCCAGCCCTGGATGAAGTCCAGATAGCGCTTGCCCGTGTGATCGTAGAGCCACGAACCCTTGCCGTGCGTAAACACGATGTCGGGGCGGTTCGTGATGTACATCAGCGAGTCGATCGGAAAATCGTTCAGGGGCATGGCAGCAGACTCCAGCGGACGTTGAAAGGGAACGGGCAATAAAAAAGCCACGGAAGGCCGTGGCTGGTGGATTCGAACAGCTTGTGCGTAACCGGTGAAGCGGTGTGGAGGTTACGCGCGAGTCCGTGACGAGCCTGCGGCATCCGGGCGGAGCGGCGAGCGGCGACGTCGAAGGGTGGACAGGAAGCAGTTCATGTGCGCAAGCATAAGGCATCCCGCGCCTCACTGTAAACCGCTGCGATGCCACGTATGTGACATCGCAGCGTGCAGCGCGGGACGCGGGCGGCCCCGGCGCTCAGACCGGATGCGCGAGATCGGCGGCGCTCGTGAACGAGTCCGCGTAGAACTCGTCGGCCGGCAGTGCGTGGTGCTGCGTGAAGTCGCGCTGCGCGGATTCGACCATCACCGGCGCACCGCATGCGTACACCTGGTGGCCCGACAGATCGGGCAGGTCCTCGATCACTGCGCGATGGACGAAGCCCGTGCGGCCCGTCCATTGATCGCCGGCGTCCGGCTCGGAGAGCACCGGCACGTACTTGAAGTTCGGAATCTCGCGCGCCCACTGCTCGGCGAGTTCGTCGAGGTAGATGTCCTTCTTGCGGCGGGCACCCCAGTAGAGCGTCATCGGGCGCGTGATGCCCGAGTGCTTCACATGCTCGATGATCGCCTTGATCGGCGCGAAGCCCGTGCCCGACGCGAGCAGCACGATCGGCTTGTCGGAATCCTCGCGCAGGAAGAACGTGCCGAGCGGGCCTTCGAAGCGCAGGATGTCGCGCTCCTTCATTGCGCCGAACACGTGGTCGGTGAACTTGCCGCCCGGCATGTGGCGGATGTGCAGCTCGATCGGGCCTTCCTCGTGCGGCGCGTTCGCCATCGAGTAGCTGCGGCGCGAACCGTCCTTCAGGATGAACTCGACGTACTGGCCCGCGAGGTACTGCAGGCGTTCGTTGGCGGGCAGTTGCAGCTTCACGACCATCACGTCGTCGGCCTTGCGCTCGAGCGCGGCGATCCGGCACGGCAGCTTCTTGACCTGCACGCCGTCGACGCCGGCGATTTCACGCACGTCGATTTCGAGATCGCACTGGGCCTTCGAGCAGCACAGCAGCGCGAGGCCGCGCGTGCGTTCGTCGTTGGACAGTGCCGACGCGGCGTGCGGGCCCTGTTCGATCTGGCCCGACACGATCTGGCCCTTGCAGGAGCCGCACGCGCCGTTCTTGCAGCCGTACGGCAGATGGACGTTCTGGCGCAGCGCGGCGGCCAGCACGGTTTCGTCCGACTCGACCTGGAATTGCCGGCCGCTTTGCTTGAGAGTGACGTTGAATGCCATAGAACCAAACTAGAACAAAATGTGGGGACCGTGCATGTCGCGCACGGCAGCTACAATGCAAGACCGTTGCGCGTCGCGCAACGGCCGCTACTGATTTCGCAACCAACATGATCGCGACACGAATCCTGCGCCGGCCGCGCGCACTGATCGTCGGCTGCGGCGACGTCGGCATGCGCTGCGTCGCGCAATGGCGCGCCGCGCGCCGCAACCTGCGGATCTTCGCGCTGACGAGCCACCCGGCCCGCCGCGACGAACTGCGCGCCGCAGGCGCGACGCCGATCGTCGGCGATCTCGATCGCCGGGCGACGCTCGGCCGCCTCGCGGGCCTTGCCCGCACGATCCTGCATCTCGCACCGCCGCAATCCGACGGCCGTGACGACCGGCGCACGCGTGCGCTGATCGCCGCAACGTCCATGCCCGCGCGTCGGCCATCGACCCCGCCGGCACCGGCGGTCGGCCGGCTCCGGACGCTGCGCACCGCTGCACGGCAGGCCGGCGCACCCGTTCGGGGAGCGCGTATTGTACCCGACGGCCTTCGCGCGCCGAGGCTCGTCTACGCGAGCACGACAGGCGTATACGGCGACTGCGGCGGCGCGCGCATCGACGAAACGCACCCGCTGCGCCCCGCCAATCCGCGCGCGTTCCGGCGCGTGTCGGCCGAGCGGCAACTGCGTGCGGCGACGGTGCGCGGCGTGTTGTCCGCGCGCATCGTGCGCATTCCCGGCATCTACGCGGCGAACCGTCTGCCGGTCGCGCGGCTCGAGCGCGGCACGCCGGCGCTCGAACCGGCCGACGACGTGTACACGAACCACATCCACGCGGACGATCTCGCGGCGATCCTGCGCCGCGCGGCCGAGCGCGGCAGGCCGGCGCGCGCCGTGCACGCGTCGGACGACAGCGAACTGCGGATGGGGGAGTATTTCGACCGGGTCGCGCAGGTGCTCGGCCTGCCGAGGCCGCCGCGCGTCAGCCGCGCGGACGCCGAGCGGCAGCTCGAACCGACGCTGCTGTCGTTCATGCGCGAGTCGCGACGCCTGTCCAACGCACGGCTCAAGGGCGAATTGTGCGTGACGTTGCGATATCCGACCGTAGACGATTTCCTTCAAACGCTCGCGCCGGGCAGCGCGTCAGGTCAGCGCCGGTAACGCCTCGATCAGCAGGAAGCACAGCAGCGCACCGATCAGCGCGCCAATCAGGTTCGGATGATATTTGTGCTTCGCGTGCATCATGGCCAGCAGGCCGCCGATCGCGACGACACCGATGAGCGCGAACGCGATCATCACGGACGACAGTTCGAAAGAATGGTTGATGTTCATGGTATCTCCCCCTGCATCGCTGCTCTTGCAGCTTGTGAGTTCAGTATAGCGGGGGAACCTGCGGCCGAGACGCGGCCGGGCACCGAACGGTCGTGCGGATTTTCCCTTACAGGGTTTTGACTGGATTGCGCAGCGCTGAAAGGTCGGCGTCATCGAGCCAGCGCCACGCACCCGGCGCGAGATCGCCCGGCAGCGTGAAGCCGCCGATGCTTTCGCGGTGCAGCAACTCGACGCGATTGCTCGCCGCCGCCACCATGCGCTTGACCTGGTGGTATTTGCCTTCGAGGACGGTCAGCGCGAGCGCGTGCGTGTCGCGCGCGTCGGCGGCGACGGCCGCGATCGGCTTCGGCTCGCCGTGCAGCTGCACGCCGCTACGCAGCGCATTCAGCTGCGCATCGTCGAGCGGGTGGCGCACGGTCGCGACGTAGGTCTTCGGCACCTTGCGCTTCGGCGACGTGTACGCATGCACGAACTGACCGTCGTCGGACAGCAGCAGCAGGCCGGTCGTGTCCTGGTCGAGACGGCCGACGCACTGTACGCCGCGCGCGACGAGCGGCGCGGGCAGCAGGCTGAACACGCTCGCGTGATGCTGCGGATCGCGCGAGCACTCGTAGCCGGCCGGCTTGTTGAGCGCGAGATATGCGCGTGCGTGGAACGGCCACGCCGTATCGTCGACCGAGAACACGAGGCCGTCGGTGTCGAACGTGGCGTCGGGGTCGGTCGCGCCGGTGCCCGCGACGGCGACGCGGCCCGCTTCGATCAGGCCGCGGCACTGGCGGCGCGAGCCGAAGCCCTGAGTGTAGAGAATGCTTTCGAGATCCATAGCGCGCGCATTCTATCAAGCGGCGGCCGATGACCGGCATGAACGCGCATGCGCTGGTAAGCTGCCGGAACGCCGCGCGGGGTGCGGCGCCCGTTCATTCTTCACGGAAAGTCCATGCGTTTCGATTCATTCCCGTTCGGCCGCCAGGCCGCCACCCTCATCGTTGCCGCGACCGTCTCGTCGGCCGCGTTCGCGCACGCGCATCTCGCGAAGAGCGATCCGGCGGCAGGCGCGGCGGTGGCCGCCGCACCGGCTGCCGTCACGATCGACTTCACCGAGCCGCTGGAGCCGGCATTCAGCTCGATCGTCGTCGTCGACGGCGGCGGCAACACGGTATCGGACGGCCGCGCGCGCATCGACGCGTCGAACCGCAAGCGGATGACGGTGCCGCTGACGGCAATCGGCGCCGGCGCCTATACGGTGAAATGGGTGGCCGTCGCGACCGACGGGCACCGCACGCAGGGCGCGTACGGTTTCAGCGTGAAGTGACGCAACGGCGGCGGCAGGCCCGTGCCAGGGTTGTCGTCGCCCTCATCCGACAGGGAGTTTCCCGCATGAACCCGACGACGCTCGACGCACTCGCCGATTTCCCCCGTCAGCTCGAAGCGCATTTCGCGGCCGTCCCCGACGGCTACGCGCGCTGGACGCCCGACGACTGGGCCGGGATCCCGAGCGAGCATTTCTCGCCGCTCGGGCAGCTCTGCCACGTGCGCGACATCGAGATCGACGGCTATCACGTGCGGCTGCGGCGGATGCTCGACGAGGACCGGCCGCTGCTCGCGTCGATCGATGGCGACGCGCTCGCGATCGAGCGCCGCTACAACGATGCGTATGCGTCCGACGTGCTCGCGGCGATCCGCGAAGCGCGACGCGAAACGCTGGAGTTGCTGTCGCGCGTGACTCCCGAGCAGTTCGAGCGCACCGGCGAGTTCGACGGCTACGGTTCGCTGACCGTGCGCGGGCTCGTCCACTACCTGTGCAGCCACGACCAGCAGCATCTGGCCGGCATGCAGTGGCTGCTCGGCAAGATCGACGCGGCGCTTTACGCTCGCTGAGACGGCGGCTGGCCGTTCGGCCTGGTGCGGAATCCGTCGTCGCCGTCGGTGCGGCTGACCACACAGCATCGCTCCGATTGGATCGTTTTTCTGGATAATCCATCCAGCCGCGACCGGCTGACCGGCGCGTCGCGCGTGCCTACACTCCTAGCTTCGTTCAACGGAAAAAGGAGTCAACCGTGGCAACTCACACGCTCGCAGACAAGGTCGTCCTGATCGCAGGCGGCGCCAAGAATCTCGGCGGCCTGATCGCGCGGGATCTGGCAGGCCACGGCGCGAAGGCGGTGGCGATTCACTACAACAGCGCGGCGTCGCAGGCGCAGGCCGAGGAGACGGCCGCCGCGGTGCGCGCGGCCGGCGCGCAAGCCGCAACGTTCCAGGCCGACCTGACCACGGCCGCCGCGGTCGAGAAGCTGTTCGACGACGCGAAGCAGCGCTTCGGCAAGATCGACATCGCGATCAACACGGTCGGCAAGGTGCTGAAGAAGCCGTTCACCGAGATCAGCGAGGCCGAGTACGACGAGATGTTCGCGGTCAACAGCAAGTCTGCGTTCTTCTTCATCAAGGAGGCCGGGCGGCACCTCGAGGATCATGGCAAGCTCGTCACGCTCGTGACGTCGCTGCTCGGCGCGTTCACGCCGTTCTATGCGGCGTACGAAGGGTCGAAGGCGCCGGTCGAGCACTTCACGCGCGCGGCGTCGAAGGAATACGGCGCACGCGGGATCTCGGTGACCGCCGTCGGGCCGGGCCCGATGGATACGCCGTTCTTCTATCCGGCCGAAGGCGCCGATGCGGTTGCGTATCACAAGACGGCGGCCGCGCTGTCGCCGTTCAGCAAGACGGGCCTGACCGACATCGAGGACGTCGTGCCGTTCATCCGCCATCTCGTGACCGACGGCTGGTGGATCACCGGCCAGACGATCCTGATCAACGGCGGCTATACGACCAAGTAACCGGGCCGCTCACGGGCCGCGCGGCCCACCGCAATGACGCGTTTGCGTGGACAATGAACGGGCGTGCAGCCGCGCGCCCGTTTTCTCTGTGCCGCCGACCTTGCCGCGATGTGCAGCGGCTGGCGGCGACGGTCGTCCGAACCCACGTTCCCTGCCGATGGACAAGCTGGATCAGGTCAGAATCTTCCTGCAGGTTGCCGAAATGGGCAGCTTCATCAAGGCCGCGCATGCGCTCGACGTGCCGCGCGCGACCGTGTCGGCGGCCGTCCAGCAGCTCGAGACGGGGCTCGGCACGCGCCTCCTGCATCGCACGACGCGCCAGGTGCAGCTCACGGCCGACGGCACGCTGCTGCTCGAACGCGGCCGGCGCCTGCTTGCGGAAGCCGACGATCTCGACCGCCTGTTTCGCCGCCGCGACCGCGACGTCGTCGGACGGCTGAACGTCGACGTGCCGAGCCGGATCGCGCGCCGTGTCGTCGCGCCCGCGCTGCCGTCACTGTTCCACCGCTACCCGAAGCTGCAACTGTCGCTCGGCTCGACCGACCGCTCGATCGACCTCGTGCAGGAAGGCGTCGATTGCGCGATCCGCGTCGGGCGGCTCGCGGACAGCAGCCTCGTCGTGCGGCCGCTCGGGCAGTTCACGCTGATCAACTGCGCGAGCCCCGACTATCTGCGCGAGTGCGGCGTTCCCGAGCGCCCGGATGCGCTTGCGCACGGGCACTGGGCGATCGGCTATGCGTCGCCGACGACGGGGCGCGAACTCGGGTGGGAATACTGCGCGGACGGCCAGCGCCACACGCTGACGCTGCCGAGCCGCGTGATCGTCAACAACGCCGAAACCTATATCGCCGGCTGCATTGCCGGCATGGGGCTGATCCAGATACCGCGGTTCGACGTCGAACATCTGCTGGAAAGCGGCGCGCTCGTCGACGTGATGCCCGGCTACCGAGCCGAGCCGATGGACGTGTCGGCCGTGTATCCGCACCGCCGCCATCGGTCGCGCCGGCTCAATGCATTCATCGAGTGGTTCGGCGAGTTGATGGCCGATGCGCTGACGGAGACGGCGGCCGGGCAGGGCGCGGACGGCGACTGATCGCGCCAGCCGTCGCGTACGTTTCAGTCGTCCAGCGCCGCGAACTGCCGGTGGCGCCCGGCGTCCCGCACCGCGTCGATCAACGCCGCGCCGGGGCCGTCGAGCTTCGCCGCGAACGCATAGAAGCGCGCGGCCGGCAGCGCCGGCAGGCCGTCCTGCGGCCCGCATTCGCGCAGGCCGTCGCGCAACTGGCTGCGCGCGAGCGCGGTGACCGCGAAGCCGGCGAGCGCGGCCGACACGCAGCCGGCCATGCTGCTGCTCTCGAACAGCACGCGGAACGGCCGCAGCGCGGCGGCGAGCGCCGCGACGGCCGCTTCCCGATAGACGCACGGCTGCGGAAACAGCGCGAGCGGCACTTCGCCGCCGGCGTCGAGCGCGCGGTCCGACGCGAAGGCCCACACGAGCGGCTCTTCCCACAGCAATTCGCCCGGCGTGTCGACCTGCCGGCACTGCTTGCCGAATACGACATCGAGCCGGCCGAGCGTCTGTTCGCGCAGCAGCGATGCAGTGATCCCGACCTTCAGCTCGATCGCCATACGCGGGTGGCGGTCGCGGAACGTGCGCAGCACGTGCGGCAGCCACGCACCGGCAAAGTCCTCCGACGCACCGACCCGCAGCGGCCCGTGCGCCGGCGCGCCGCGCAGCCGCGCGCGCACTTCGCGCTCCATGTCGACGATGTTGCGCGCGTAGGCGTACAGCGTGTCGCCGGCCGGCGTGAGCGCGATACGGCGCGTCGTGCGCGCGAGCAGCACGGTGCCGGCGGCCTGTTCGAGCCGCTTGATGTGGCCGCTGACGGCGGAGGGCGTGAGCGCGAGACGTTCCGCCGCCGGCGCGAATCCGCTGCTGTCGACGACTTCGAGGAAGGTGCGCAGCAGCGTGATGTCGAGTGCGGTCGACGCGGGATCGGTCAGCGGTTCCATCAATCGATTCAACGTGAAATTCAAAGAATGAATCATGATACTCCGTGAATCGTGATGAAAGGCCGGCCTACCATCGTGCCCTCAGGCTGACCCAACGGAGGACATGATGACGACCCATGCGCATGCGACGACCGCGTCGCTCGATATTGCCTATCTGGAATGGAACCCGCGCGGCGAGCGCGTGGCCGTGCTTGTGCACGGGTGGCCGGACAGTCCCGTCGGCTGGGAAGCGGTGGCGGCAGCGCTCGCCGGGCGCGGCTACCGCGTGCTGGCGCCCGCGCTGCGCGGCTTTGCGCCGACGCGCTTTCGCGATGCGTCCGTGCCGCGCAGCGGCGAGCTCGCGGCGCTCGGGCGCGACCTGCTCGAATTCGTCGATGTGCTCGGTGTCGAGCGGCCCGTGCTGGTCGGGCATGACTGGGGCGCCCGGGCGGCCGCGAACGCGTGCGGGCTGCGTGACGGTGCCGCTTCGCATCTCGTGATGCTGTCGGTCGGTTACGGCACCAACGATCCCGGCCAGCCGCTGTCGTTGCAGCAGGCGCGCAACTACTGGTATCACTGGTTCATGGCGACACCGCGCGGCGAGCAGGCGCTGCGCGACGATCGCCGTGCGTTTGCCCGCCTGATGTGGGACACGTGGTCGCCGCCCGGCTGGTATCGCGACAGCGATTTCGACGTGGCGGCCGACGCGTTCGACGGGCCCGACTGGATCGACGTCGTGCTGCATTCGTACCGGCATCGCTGGGGTTTCGCGCCGGGCACACCGGCCTATGCCGACGACAATGCGCGGCTCAACCCGGCGCCCGTGCTGGCGGTGCCGACGCTCGTGCTGCACGGCGGCGCGGATGCCTGCAATCATCCGGACAGCTCGGCGGGGCGCGAACGGTTCTTCGCCGGCCGCTACGAGCGGCGGATCGTGGATGCGGCCGGGCACTTTCCGCAACGCGAGGCGCCGGCGGCCGTCGCGGACGCGATCCTGCGGTTCTGCGAGCACGACTGAACGCGCGGCCCGTGCCGCGGCGCGCGGCCGTCCGATGCGGTCATTCGGTGCGATGCGGAATGTTGTCCGGGAACGGGTAGGGCGCATGCGGCCCCGGCCAGTCGGGTACGGGCGGCTCGCGGAGCAGGTCGCATCCGCCCAACATGATCGACAGCAGCGCGGCGAGCACGCCGACGCGGATCGGGATTGAAATGACGCGCCTGGACATGGCTTGCCTCCTTGCTGCGTTCCCTGATGCTTGGACCGTCGCGGGAGGGCGCGCGTTGCGGCGGGCATCGCGTGCGGCCAAAACAAAAAACCCGCGAAGCAGTGAGCTTGCGCGGGTTTCGACGGTGCAGCGCATGGCGCTGCGAAATACTGGTGCCCAGGGCCGGAATCGAACCGGCACGCCTTGCGGCGGGGGATTTTGAGTCCCCTGCGTCTACCAATTTCACCACCTGGGCTTGATCCTGACCGCGCATGCGATTGTGCGCGGCGAAACGCGGATTATGTCCGAAATCCAGACGCCGGGCAAGCTGCCCGGCGTGCCGGTCGCGCAGTCACTGGCTCAGGTAGACGAACCGGCCCTGCTTCACGATCCCCATGACGCTCGCACGCTGATCGAGCCCCACATGATCCTTGTCGCTGGCATTGACGACACCGTTCGGCACGACGAGCTCGTGCGCGCGTTCCAGCTCGCGCCGCAGCGCCGCGCGGAACGCGGGCGTGCCGGGCTGCGCGGCCTTCAGCGCGCGGCCGACCGCGTCGGCGAGGCGCGGGTAGACGCCCGCCGCGTCGCCCGCGAACTGCGTGACCGTGCCGGCGCCGTACTTCGCCTCGTATGCGTCGACGAATGCGAGCGCGGCCTTGCGGGCCGGATGGTCGGCCGGCAGCGTACGCGCGACGACCACCGGCTGCGTCGGAAACAGCGTGCCGTCGACATCCTTGCCACCGAGCTTGATGAATTCCGGCGTCGCGATCCCGTGCGTCTGGTAGACCGGGCCCTTGTAGCCGCGCTCGATCAGCGTGCGCTGCGGCAGCACGGCCGGCGTGCCCGAGCCCGCGATCAGGATCGCGTCGGGCTTCGCCGCGATCAGCTTCAGCGCCTGGCCCGTGACGCTCGCGTCGGTGCGGTTGAAGCGCTCGGTCGCGACGACGCGGATCTTGCGCAGATCGGCAAAGCGCGTGAATTCGTTCAGCCAGCTGTCGCCGTAGCTGTCCGCGAAGCCGATGAAGCCGACCGTCTTCACGCCGTGGTTTGCCATGTAGCGCGTCATCACGTCGGCCATCGCGCGGTCGCTCTGCGCCATCTTGAACGCCCAGGTCCGCGCGCCTTCCTGCGGCTCGACGATCGCGCCGGAGCCGACCAGCGTGATCATCGGCGTCTGCGCGGCAGCGACCGTGTCGAGCGCCGCAAGCGCGGCCGGCGTGATGTTCGGCCCGACGACGACATCGACGTGATCCTCGTCGACCAGCTTGCGGATGTTGCGCACCGCGGTACCCGGATCGGACGCGTCGTCGAGCACCGTCACCTGGACGGGCTGCCCGGCGATCGTCTTCGGCCACATCAGGATCGCGTTCTTGCTCGTGATGCCGATCGCGGCGGCCGGGCCGGTCGACGACAGGTCGACACCGACCTTCAGGTCGGCCTGCGCGGCCGCGCAGGCCAGCAAGAGGGCGGCGCCGGCGGCGCGGCGCAGCAGGGCGGGAAGCGTCATGCGGGAATCTCCGTCGGGCAGCAAAAAGGGGCGCGATATGCGCCCCTCCGTTTATACACGCGGCTCAGAGCTCGTACGATTCGGCTTCACCCTTGAGCGCCTGTTCGATCAGCTTGCGGGTCAGCGTCGGCGACAGCAGTTCGACGAGCGTATACACATAGCTGCGCAGGTAGGCGCCCTGCTTGAGCGCGACGCGCGTCACGTTGCTGCCGAACAGGTGGCCGACCGGGATCAGCCGCAGGTTGCGGTCGCGCTCCGGGTTGAACGCGATGTCGGCCATGATGCCGACGCCGAGGCCGAGTTCGACGTAGGTCTTGATCACATCCGCGTCGATCGCCTCGAGCACGATGTCCGGCGACAGCCCGCGCAGCGCGAATGCGTGGTTGATCTTCTTGCGGCCCGCGAACGCACCCTCGTATGTAATCAGCGGGTACTGCGCGAGATCGTCGAGCGTGATCGGCTTGCGTTCGAGCAGCGGATGGTCGGCCGGCACGACGGCCGCGTGATGCCACTGGAAGCAGGGCAGCGACACGAGCTCCTTGTAGTCGGAGATCGCCTCGGTCGCGATCGCGAGATCGGCCTGGTCGTGGATCACCATCTCGGCCACCTGCGTCGGGCTGCCCTGCAGGATCGACAGGTGCACCTTCGGGAAGCGCTTCTTGAATTCGGCGATCGCGGCCGGCAGCGAGTAGCGGGCCTGCGTGTGGGTCGCGGCGATGGTCAGGTTGCCCTGATCCTGTGCGGCATAATCCTTCCCGACCCTTTTAAGGCTCTCAACCTCCTGCAGGATCCGCTCGACCGACGCGAGGATGATCCTGCCCGGCTCGGTGAGCGAGCGCACGCGCTTGCCGTGCCGCGTGAAGATCTCCACGCCGAGCTCGTCCTCGAGCTCGATGATCGCCTTCGATACCCCCGGTTGGGACGTGTAGAGCGCCTTCGCGGCCTCGGTGAGGTTGAAATTCTGCCGGACGGCCTCGCGCACGAAGCGAAATTGGTGCAGGTTCATTTATAACCCTTCCGCATATCAACAGAATTTTTTAGTCGTTTGAAATATAAGGCGAGTTTATTACGATTCACCGGAGTTTTTCAAATATGGATATCTGTTTTCGTCATTAGCAATCCATCCGGTGGCGGATGGGGGCGGTGACGGCGGAACGGAGATTCGGGCGCGACGTGGCTAGGACGTCGCGCGGTCACCACGAAAACCCCTGGGGTCCCCGAATGTATCAGTACGACCAATACGACCAGACGATCGTCGACGAGCGTGTCGCGCAGTACCGCGATCAGGTGCGCCGCCGCCTGTCGGGCGAGTTGAGCGAAGAAGAATTCCGTCCGCTGCGCCTGCAGAACGGCCTGTACATGCAGCGCCACGCGTACATGCACCGCATCGCGATTCCGTACGGCAACCTGCGCAGCGACCAGCTCCGGATGCTGGCGCGCATCGCCCGCGAACACGACCGCGGCTACGGCCACTTCTCGACCCGCTCGAACATCCAGTTCAACTGGATCGAGCTGGAAGACACGCCCGAGATCCTCGCGAAGCTCGCGTCGGTGCAGATGCACGGCATCCAGACGTCGGGCAACTGCATCCGCAACATCACGGCCGACCAGTTCGCCGGCGTCGCGCAGGACGAAGAGATCGATCCGCGTCCGTGGTCGGAAATCCTGCGTCAGTGGTCGACGTTCCATCCCGAATTCGCGTGGCTGCCGCGCAAGTTCAAGATCGCGGTGTCGGGCTCGAAGGACGACCGCGCGGCCGTGCAGATCCACGACCTCGGCGTGTACCTGAAGAAGAATGCGCAGGGCGAAGTGGTCGCGAGCATCCTCGCGGGCGGCGGCCTCGGCCGTACGCCGATCATCGGCGCGGTGATCAAGGAAGACTTGCCGTGGCAGCATCTGCTGACCTACTGCGAAGCCGTGCTGCGCGTGTACAACCGCTACGGCCGCCGCGACAACCTGTACAAGGCGCGGATCAAGATCCTCGTGAAGGCGCTGTCGCCGGCGAAGTTCGCGCAGCAGGTCGAGGAAGAGTGGCAGCACCTGAAGGACGGCCCGTCGACGCTCACGCAGGCGGAAGTCGATCGCGTGTCGCAGTACTTCCAGCCGCCCGTCTACGAGAAGCTGGCCGATACCGACGCATCGTTCGAACAGCACCTGCTCGAGAACAAGGCGTTCGCGCGCTGGGTCGAGCGTAACGTCGCGCCGCACAAGGTGGCCGGCTATGCCGCCGTCACGCTGTCGCTGAAGGATCACCGCGTGGCGCCGGGCGATGCGACCGACGCGCAGATGGAGCTGGTCGCCGACTGGGCCGACGAATACTCGCTCGGCGAGCTGCGCGTGTCGCACGAGCAGAACCTGATTCTCGCGAACGTGAAGAAGCGCGACCTGTTCGCGGTGTGGGAAAAGGCGAAGGCGGCGAGTTTCGCGACGCCGAACATCGGCCTGCTGACCGACATCATCGCGTGCCCGGGCGGCGACTTCTGCTCGCTCGCGAACGCGAAGTCGATCCCGATCGCGCTGGCGATCCAGCAGCGTTTCGACGATCTGGACTACGTGTACGACCTCGGCGACCTGTCGCTGAACATTTCCGGTTGCATGAACTCGTGCGGTCACCACCACGTCGGCAACATCGGCATCCTCGGTGTCGACAAGGACGGCGCCGAGTGGTACCAGGTGTCGCTCGGCGGCGAGCAGGGCACGGGCCAGAACGGCGCGCGCCTCGGCCGCGTGATCGGGCCGTCGTTCTCGGCGGAAGAAGTGCCGGACGTCATCGCGAAGCTGATCGACACGTTCGTCGAATCGCGCATCGACGGCGAGCGCTTCGTCGATACGTACGACCGCATCGGCATCGCGCCGTTCAAGGAGCGCGTGTATGCGGCGCGCCAGGCAGTGAACGCGTAACCAACCGGGTACAAGGAATTAGCAGATGGCTTCGATTATCAAGAACCGCGCAGTGATCGACGACGCATGGCAGGTCGTGCGCGCGGCAGAAGACGGTGCGCTGCCCGCGGTCGACGCATTGCCGGCCGGCAAGGTGCTAGTGCCGTTCGCATTGTGGCAGGCCGAGCGCGCGGCGCTCGTCGCCGCGAAGACGAAGGACGAACTCGGTGTGTGGCTCGCGCCGGACAGCGAGCCGGCCGATCTCGTGGCCGACTTCGGCGCGATTTCGCTGATCGCCGTCGATTTCCCGCGCTTCGCGGACGGCCGCGGCTACAGCATCGCGCGCCTGTTGCGCGAGCGCCACGGCTGGACGGGCGAGCTGCGCTCGATCGGCGACGTGCTGCGCGACCAGCTGCTGTACATGTCGCGTTGCGGCTTCGACGCATTCGCGGTGCGCGCCGACAAGGACATCCACGACGCGCTGAACGCGTTCACGGAATTCACGCAGCGTTACCAGGGCGCGTTCGACGAGCCGGCGCCGCTGTTCCGCCGTCGCGCGGCAGACGTAGCGACGCCCGACGCGAAGGTGAACGCATGAGTACGGCCACCGCGCTGACGCCGGAACTCGCCGCGAAGGTCGAGCGCCTCGACGCGCTGCTCGCGCAGATCGGTGCCCGTCACGACAAGGTGAAGTTCGCGAGCAGCCTCGCGGCGGAAGACATGCTGCTCACGCACGCGATCCTGTCGAAGGGCGTGTCGATCGGCATCTTCTCGCTGAATACGGGCCGCCTGCACGCGGAAACGCTCGGCATGATCGATCGGGTGCGCGAGCGCTACGGCTACGAGATCGAGCAGTTCCACCCGCAACCGGAAGCGGTCGACCAGTATGTCGCCGAGCACGGCCTGAACGCGTTCTACGAGAGCGTCGAGCTGCGCAAGTCGTGCTGCCACATCCGCAAGGTCGAGCCGCTGAACCGCGCGCTGGCCGACGTCGGCGCGTGGGTCACCGGCCAGCGCCGCGAGCAGTCGGTCACGCGGGCCGAGCTGCACGAGGAAGAACAGGACGACGCGCGCGGGATCGCGAAGTACAACCCGCTGGCCGACTGGACGGAAGCCGACGTATGGGCGTACCTTGACGCGTTTGACGTGCCGGTCAACCCGCTGCATGCTCGCGGCTACCCGAGCATCGGCTGCGAGCCTTGTACCCGTGCGATCCGTCCCGGCGAGGACAGCCGCGCGGGCCGCTGGTGGTGGGAATCGCGCGATACGAAGGAATGCGGCCTGCACATCACGATCACGCCGATTCCTGCGGAAGCCGTTGCCGGCGCCTCGCACTGAACGCCTGACAAGAAACTGAATATTGCGCCGCCCGCGACAGCGGGCGGCACGAACCCAGAAGAGAAGGACTGAAATCATGAGCACGACGCTCGAGCAATCCGCCTTTGCCCCGGCCACCGGCGCGGACAGCCGCATGGGCCACCTCGACTGGCTCGAAGCCGAGTCGATCCACATCCTGCGCGAGCTGGTTGCCGAGTGCAGCAAGCCGGCGCTGCTGTTCTCGGGCGGCAAGGATTCGGTCGTCGTGCTTCATCTGGCCCTGAAAGCGTTCGGCCTCGGCGCGAACCGCAAGACGGCGCTGCCGTTCCCGCTCGTGCACATCGACACGGGCCACAACTACGAGGAAGTGATCGACTTCCGCGACCGTCGCGCGCAGGAACTGGGCGCCGAGCTGGTCGTCGGTCACGTCGAGGATTCGATCAAGCGCGGCACGGTCGTGCTGCGCCGCGAAACCGATTCGCGCAACGCTGCGCAGGCCGTCACGCTGCTCGAGACGATCGAGGAGCATGGCTACACCGCGCTGATCGGCGGCGCGCGCCGCGACGAAGAGAAGGCACGTGCGAAGGAGCGCATCTTCTCGTTCCGCGACGAATTCGGCCAGTGGGATCCGAAGGCGCAGCGCCCGGAACTGTGGAGCCTGTACAACGCCCGCCTGCACAAGGGCGAGCACCTGCGCGTGTTCCCGATCTCGAACTGGACCGAACTCGACGTGTGGCAGTACATCGCACGCGAAAACCTCGAACTGCCGTCGATCTACTACGCGCACCAGCGCGAGATCGTGCGCCGCAACGGGTTGCTCGTGCCCGTCACGCCGCTCACGCCGATGCGTGAAGGCGAGTCGAGCGAGCTTGCGCAGGTGCGCTTCCGCACGGTCGGCGACATCAGCTGCACGTGCCCGGTCGAGAGCGACGCGGACGACGTCGAGAAGATCATCGCCGAGACGGCGGTGACCGAGATCACCGAGCGCGGCGCGACCCGGATGGACGACCAGGCGTCCGAAGCCGCGATGGAAACGCGCAAGAAGCAAGGTTATTTCTGAAGCACACGAGGACATTCACATCATGAGCATCATCGAGAACACCGAAGACCTCGGCGTGCTGCGCTTCATCACCGCAGGCAGCGTCGACGACGGCAAGAGCACGCTGATCGGCCGCCTGCTGTACGACAGCAAGGCCGTGCTGTCCGACCAGCTGTCCGCGCTGTCGCGCGCGAAGAACAAGCGCACGGTCGGCGACGAACTCGACCTCGCGCTGCTGACCGACGGCCTCGAAGCCGAGCGCGAGCAGGGCATCACGATCGACGTCGCGTACCGCTACTTCGCGACCGCGAAGCGCAAGTTCATCATCGCCGATACGCCGGGCCACGAGCAGTACACGCGCAACATGGTGACGGGCGCGTCGACCGCGCACGCGGCGATCGTCCTGATCGATGCGACGCGCATCACGGTCGAGAACGGCGTCGTGCAACTGCTGCCGCAAACCAAGCGCCACAGCGCGATCGTCAAGCTGCTCGGCCTGCAGCACGTGATCGTCGCAATCAACAAGATGGACCTCGTCGACTACAGCGAAGCGCGCTTCAACGAGATCCGCGACGCGTACGTCACGCTCGCGAAGCAGCTCGGCCTGACCGACGTGCGCTTCGTGCCGGTGTCGGCGCTGAAGGGCGACAACATCGTCGGCGCGAGCGAGCGCATGTCGTGGTACGCAGGCGAGCCGCTCCTCGACGTGCTCGAGTCGCTGCCGGTCGAGACGCAGGCGCATGACGCGCTGCGCTTCCCGGTGCAGTGGGTCGCGCGCCAGGACGGCAGCTCGGCCGACGATTTCCGCGGCTACATGGGCCGGATCGAGTCGGGCGAAGTGAAGGTCGGCGACGAAATCGTCGTGCTGCCGTCGAACCGCACGGCAACGGTCGCCGAGATCGTCGCGCCGGTGCCGGGCGGCACCGCGTCGGTCGCGCACGCGTTCGCGGGCCAGACGGTGACGATTCGTCTCGAGGAAGATGTCGACGTGTCGCGCGGCGACATGTTCGTCACGACCGCCGAGCCGGTCGAGCCGGCCAAGAAGCTCGAGGCCGACCTGTGCTGGTTCGACGAGACGCCGCTGTCGCCGCAGCGCAAGTACCTGCTGAAGCAGACCACGAGCACGGTGTTCGCGAAGATCGGCGCGGTCAAGCAGGTGCTCGACGTGCATACGCTGTCGCACGCGACCGACCGCCACGACCTGAAGATGAACGACATCGGCCGCGTCGCGCTGACGCTGCAGAAGCCGATCGTCTGCGATACGTACGATGCGCATCCGGGCACGGGCGCGTTCGTGCTGATCGACGAAGCGACGCACCACACGGTCGCCGCCGGCATGATCCGGGCGTTCTCGGCGTAATCGTCAATCTGCGCGGCAAACCGCGCCGCCACACGGCGGCGCGGGCCGTACGCAAACGTCCGCACGGACGAAGCGAAGCGACAAACATGGGCAAGGTGTATCTGATCGGAGCAGGGCCGGGCGCGGCGGACCTCATCACGGTGCGCGGCGCGCGCCTGCTCGCGCAGGCCGACGTCGTGCTGCACGACGCGCTCGTCGAGCCCGCGATGCTCGACTACGCGCCGAACGCGCGCCGGATCGCGGTCGGCAAGCGCTGCGGGCAGCGTTCGACCGCGCAGCATTTCATCAACAAGCAGATCGTCGATGCGGCGCGCGAACACGCGTGCGTCGTGCGGTTGAAGGGCGGTGACCCGATGCTGTTCGGTCGCGCCGAAGAGGAGATGCGCGCGCTGGAAGCGGCCGGCATCGACTACGAGGTCGTGCCGGGCATCACCGCGGCGCTGGCCGGTGCGGCGACGCTGAAGCGGTCGCTGACGTTGCGCGGCGTGTCGCGCAGCGTCGCGTTCGCGACGCACAGCCGCGCGCCGGGCAGCGACGAGATCCGCGAAGCCGCGCGTGCCGATTCGATCGTCTACTACATGGGCCGCGACAGCGCGCCCGGCATCGCGCAGGAACTGATCGACGCCGGCCGTGCGCCGGCGACGCCCGTCGCGATCGTCGAGGCGTGCAGCACCGCGCGCGAGCGCTCGCTGACGCTGACGCTTGCGCAGATGGCGGCGGGCGACGCGCAGGCGTGGCTCGATCCCGCGGAACCGAGCCTGCTGATGATCGGCGATGCGTTCGCCGAGCGCGCACGGCAGGCGAAAGCGGGGGATCCGATGCGCAATGCCGCCTGAGGGCGGCTCGACCGCAGTCCGAAACGAAAAAAGCGCTGGCATCTGCCAGCGCTTTTTCTTTGTGTGCGGGAAATACGTGGCTTACGCGTCGCTGCCGAGCTGGTCGATGCAGTAGCGGGCGATCGCGTCGAGCACGCCGTCGTCTTCGCCGACGGCCGTCGCGCAGCGGATCTCGACAGCGGGATGCGCGGCGCGGCATGCATCGACGAGCTGCGGCAGGTCGCGGCGGACATGGCCGCCCTGGCCGAAGAACACGGGCACGACGGTGATGCGCGTGCAGCCGGCGGCGACCTGCGTGGCGACGGCGTCGGCGAGCGACGGCGTCATCAGTTCGAGGAACGCGAGCGACACGTGCGGGGCAGGGGAGCCGGCGCCGCGCAGCCGCGTGGCGAGCCGCTCGAACGGCTCGGCCCAGCGCGGATCGCGGGCGCCGTGGCCGAACAGGACGATGCCGTGCGAACTCATGTCGAAGCCTCCGTCATGACGCGGCGCTCAGTGCCGGTCGACCCACTTGAGCGAGAACAGGCCGAGCGCGAGATAGATCAGCCCCGGTGTCGCCGCGGTGAGCGGCGCGGGCCACGCGCTCAGCGTGCCGATGTGCGAGAACAGCGTATTGAGGAGCTGGAAGCTCATGCCGAGCATGATGCCGCCGAACACCTTCATGCCGACCACGCCCGCACGCGTGTGCAGGTACGCGAACGGCAGCGACAGCACGAGCATCACGAACACGGCGAACGGATACAGCAGCTTGCGCCACAGGGCGATGTCGTAGCGCTGCGTGTCCTGCTGGTTCTCGCGCAAGTGCTGGATGTACCGGAACAGGTTGATGATTGACATGCGCTCCGGCGACACGAGCAGCACCGACAGGATCTGCGGCGTCAGGTCCGAACGCAGCCGGTATTCGGGCAGCGATACCTGCTGCGACCGGTACACGGGGTTCAGCGCGTCGGTCGGCTGGCCGCTGATCGGCTTGATGGGCGTCAGCTCGGTCTCGGTGACGCCTTTCAGCAGCCAGTGGCCGGGCGGCTCGTAGCGCCCCGTTTGCGCGATCCGCACGTTCTGCAGCTGGAACTTCGAATCGAATTCGTAGATGCGCACGTTGCTGATCGTCGAGTCGGGCGACAGGCTGCCGACGTTGACGAAGCGCGTGACCTGCTCGCCGTTGTCGCGGGCCGCGAGCGTGTCCTTCACCCACACGCCCGACTGGAAGTTCGACGACACCGAGGCGCCGAGCGCCTGCAACCGCACGCGTTCGGACAACTGATCGGCGTACGGGCCGACGAATTCGCCGATCAGGTAGGTGACGATCACGAGCGGTATGCCGATCTTCAGCAGCGAGCGCAGCGCCTGGTTGGTCGCGAGACCCGACACGCGAAAGATCGTGAATTCCGAGTTCGCGGCCATTTGCGCGAACACGTAGATCGCGCTGATCAGCGCGGCGACCGGGATGATCTCGTAGAAGCGTGACGGCGTCTGCAGCGCGACGCGCAGCACCGCGTAGCCGAACTTGTAGTTGCCGTGCCCGACCGAGTTCAGTTCGCTGATCAGGTCGAAGAAGAAGAACAGGCCCGAGAACGCGAACAGGATGAAGACGAACGTGACGTAGATCTGTCGCGCGAAGTATTTTTCATAGAGCCGCATCGATCATGCTCCCGAGCGGCCGAACAGCGCGCGTGTAAACAGCGGACGATTGCGCACGCGCAACCAGAAGATGAACGCGACGATCGCCGCGACGACGAGGTGCAGGCCGACGAGGCCGACGCCGAACGACATCTTGCCCTGCTCGATCTGCGCCTGCACGACGTTCAGCAGGTTCGAGTACGTGAGGTAGATCAGCACGGCCATCACGAGGTTGATCGTGCGGCTGCGGCGCGGGTTCTGGTACGACAGCGGGATGCCGAGCACCAGCAGGTTGATCGCGATCAGCGGCAGCCCCGCGCGCCACGCGAATTCCGCGAGGTTGTCGCGCGTCGGGTTGCGCAGCAGGTCGAGCGTCGGCGTGCTGTTCGTGGTCGGCACGTTGGTGACCGGCGTGCTCGTGATCTTCACGCCGTAGCGCTCGAACTCCATGATCTTGAAGTTCGGCTGGCCGGGCGTGCCGTCGTAGCGGCGGCCGTCCTCCAGGACGACGAAGCGGCTGCCGTCGTGCGTTTCCGTGTGACCCGTCTGCGACACGACCACGTTGACCTTGCCGTTCTCGGTCGACGTGACGAACACGTTCTGCACCTTGCTCTGGTCGGGCGTCATCTTCTCGATGAAGAACACGCGGTGGTTCGCGGCCGACTCGCGGAACTGGCCCGGCGCGAGCAGCGAGATCTCGTCGCGCTGCTGGAAGCGTGCCTTGATCATCTTGCTTTGCTGGTTCGACCACGGCCAGCCGACGAACGCGAAGAAGGCAATCAGCAGGATGATCGGCGTGGCGAACACGCCGATCGGCTTGATGAGGCGCGTGAGGCTCACGCCCGACGCGAGCCACACCACCATTTCGGAGTCCCGGTACCACCGGGTCAGCACGAACAGGATCGACACGAACAGCGTGACGACGAGCATCACGGCGAGGTAGCCGATCACGGTCAGGCCGATCAGCACGAGCACGTCCCGCGGATCGATTTCACCGGACGCGGCGTAGCCGACGATGCGGATCATCATCGTCGTGAGCATGATCGTGAGCAGCACCATGAACACGGCGCCAGCCGTATACGCAAGCTCGCGCTGGAGGGAGCGTTCGAAGATCATTCTTGATGAGAAGAGGGCGGGAGGCTGCGCACGCGTGGTGGAGCGCTCGCGCCGCCGGGGGAAAAATAGCGGATAATTGCGGCTTTCATCCTTAGCCCAGATTTTATCCGAGGACAAGCGCGATGGACTTTAGCATAAAAGGCTGTGATTGGAGCAAAGGCGAGGCCAAGGGGTTCCTGACCGGGAAATCCGACTGCATCGTGCTCGGCATCTTCGAGGCGCAGACGCTTTCGGGCGCGGCGCTCGACATCGACACGGCCACCAAGGGGCTGATTTCGCGCGTGGTGAAGGCCGGCGACATGGACGGCAAGCGCGGCAAGACGCTGTTCCTGCACGAAGTGTCGGGCATCGGCGCATCGCGCGTGCTGCTCGTCGGCCTCGGCAAGCAGGATGCTTTCAATCAGAAAGCCTATAACGACGCAGTGACGGCCGCGTGGCGCGCGCTGCTGGCGACCAAGGTGGTCCAGGTCACGTTCTCGCTCGCGCAACTGCCGGTCGACGAGCGCAGCTCCGACTGGGGCGTGCGTGCCGCGATTCTCGCGCTGCGCAACGAGACCTACCGCTTCACGCAGATGAAGAGCAAGCCGGAACCGGCGTCGCACACGCTCAAGCGTGTCGTGTTCAGCGTCGACCCGGCCGACGAGAAGGCCGCGAAGGTCGCGGTCAAGCAGGCCGTCGCGCTCGCGAACGGGATGGATCTGACCCGCGATCTCGGCAACCTGCCCGGCAACGTCTGCACGCCGACCTACCTCGGCAACACCGCGAAGAAGATCGCGAAGGATTGGGGCCTGAAGGCCGAAGTCCTCGGGCTCAAGCAGATCCAGGCGCTGAAGATGGGCTCGTTCCTGTCGGTCGCGCGTGCATCGGTCGAGCCGCCGCAATTCATCGTGCTGCACTACCAGGGCGCCGCCGCGAAGGCCGCGCCGGTCGTGCTGGTCGGCAAGGGCATCACGTTCGACACGGGCGGCATCTCGCTGAAGCCGGGCGAGGGCATGGACGAGATGAAGTACGACATGTGCGGCGCGGGCTCGGTGCTCGGCACGATGCGCGCGGTCGCCGAGATGGGCCTGAAGATCAACGTCGTCGCGATCGTGCCGACCTGCGAGAACATGCCGGGCGGCAACGCGACGAAGCCGGGCGACATCGTCACCAGCATGAAGGGCCTGACGATCGAAGTGCTGAACACCGACGCCGAAGGCCGCCTGATCCTGTGCGACGCGCTCACGTATGCCGAGCGTTTCAAGCCGGCGGCGGTGATCGACGTCGCGACGCTGACGGGCGCCTGCGTGATCGCGCTGGGCGGCCACAACAGCGGCCTGTTCTCGACCGACGACGCGCTCGCAGGCGAGTTGCTCGACGCATCGCGCGAAGCGAACGACCCGGCATGGCGTATGCCGCTCGACGACGAGTACCAGGACCAGCTGAAGTCGAACTTCGCGGATCTCGCGAACATCGGCGGGCGTCCGGCCGGCGCCGTGACGGCGGCGTGCTTCCTGTCGCGCTTCACCGAGAGCTATCCGTGGGCCCACCTCGACATCGCGGGCACCGCATGGAAGGGTGGCGCGGCGAAGGGGGCGACGGGCCGTCCGGTGCCGTTGCTCGCGCAGTTCCTGATCGACCGCGCCGGCCAGTGATGGCGGTGTTGACGACGATGCGGGTAGGCGGGCAATGACGCGGATCGATTTCCACTCGAACGTCGGCGATTCGCTCGCGTACGCGTGCCGGCTGCTGCGCAAGGCCTACCAGGCCGGGCAGCCGGTCGTCGTGCTCGCCGAGCCCGCGCGCCTGCGCGCGCTCGACGAGCAGCTCTGGACGTTCTCGCCGCTCGATTTCATCCCGCATTGCGGTGTCGACAGCGAGCACGCAGCCGGCACGCCGATCGTGCTGGCCGCCGATCTCGACCGCGCGCCGCATCACCACGTGCTGCTGAACCTCGGCGCGGCCGTGCCCGCGCAGTTCGCCCGCTTCGAGCGCCTGCTCGAAGTGGTCGGCAATGCGCCGGACGAACTGGCCGCGGGCCGTGACCGCTACCGGTTCTACCGCGACCGCGGGTACGCGCTGAACAACTACAAGCAGGGCAGCTAGCCGCAACCGTCGACGGAGTGTTGCCGTGACAGAAGCCGATTCATCCTCGATCCCGACGCTGACCGACGTGCTGGTGCCGGGCAAGCCGGTGCCGGCGCGCGCGTCCGCGCCCGACGCGCCGCCGCCGCAGCCGCATGACCGCGCGGCGATTCCGATGCTCACCGACGTGATCGCGTCAGGTGATTCCATGAAAACCGGGGCCGACCCCGAAGCCGTCGTCGTCGAGCCGGTGCCGACGCCGCACGTGCCGGCGATCGAGCTGCCGGGCGACGTGGCGACCGCCGAGGCGGCCGCGATGGGCGAGACCGATGCGCCGGCCGAACCGGGCGCCGCGGAGCACGTGGTCGCCGAAGACGTGGTGGTGATGAATGCGCCGCTGCAGTCGTCGCTGGCACACGACGCCGTGCCGCAGCACGTGTCTGCCGTGATGGCGCACGAAGCGGCCGGGCAGGCGCCCGAAACGGCGCTGCCGGAGGCGGTCGTACCGGCCGTGGTGCCGCAGCCCGATGTAGCCGCTGCCGCGGGGCTGACGCCGGAGGACGCGCAGCATATCGCCGAGCGCCTGCGCAATCGGCTGACGAACTATTTGACCGGAGCGGGCCGCGACGCGATCGAGGCGCGCTGTCGCGACGCGCTGCATGAGCATTCGGCCTGGCTCGTCGGCCAGGTGACGCGTGAGGTGGCGCTCGCGTTGGAAACCGAGGTCATGGATTGGGTCCGTGACGCGGTCGATGAAGAGATCGCACGCCGCCGCGCCAGTCATTCCGGCTGAGCGCACGGTCGATCCGTGGCGGGAAAGAGGGGGCGGTTCCAGTCCGTACCCGTGAGGCGGCCTTCAGGGGGCCGGGCAGCCGGTACAGGCCCGCCTGTCGGCAGCGCCCGGCGCAACGGCGATCGCCGTCCGGGGCATCCGGTTCAGCGCAGCGACAGCACCCATTGCGCGAGCGTATGGGCTTCGGTGTTCGTCAGTTGCGTATTGGCGGGCATCGGCACGTTGCCCCATACGCCGACGCTGCCTTTCACGATCGATTGGGCCAGGTAGTCGACGGCGTCGCCGCGCGCCGCGTACTTGCCGGCGATGTCGCGGAACGACGGGCCCATCAGCGGCTTGCTCACTGCGTGGCAGGCCATGCAGTTCTTGCGCTGCGCCAGCGCGAGCCCGTCGGCCTGGTCGGCACGCGCGGCCGCCGCGCTGCCGGTCAGCAGCGTCACGAGCAGCGCGCGCAATATCGTCTGTTTCATGCGGTTCTCCGCCGGCGGGGACGGCCGGCTTCATGGTCCGCGCATTATAAAAGCAAAGGGAAAGCGCGTTTTGCGCGTTTCCCCGCGGCCATGTCCATTGGGGTCGCATGTCAAGGCGGGCTGCCGTCAACCCGTGACGGCCCCCTTGTTCGCCGGCTGTGCCAGCGCGGCGAATTTCGCGAGCACGCCGCGCGTGTAGCGCGGCGCCGGCTGTCGCCACGCGGCGCGGCGGCGCGCGAGTTCCGCGTCGTCGACATTCAGCTCCAGCAGCAGCCGGTGCGCGTCGATCGTGATCGAGTCACCTTCCTGCACGAGCGCGATCGTGCCGCCGACGAACGCCTCCGGCGCGACGTGGCCGACCACCATGCCCCAGGTGCCGCCCGAGAAGCGGCCGTCCGTGATGAAGCCGACCGATTCGCCGAGCCCCTTGCCGATGATCGCGGACGTCGGCGCGAGCATTTCCGGCATGCCGGGGCCGCCCTGCGGGCCGAGATAGCGCAGCACGAGGATGTCGCCGGCGCGGATCCGGTCGCCGAGGATCGCATCCATCGCGCTTTGTTCGTCGTCGAACACGCGGGCCGGGCCCGTGATCACCGGGTTCTTCAGGCCGGTGATCTTCGCGACCGCGCCGTCTTCCGCGAGATTGCCCTTCAGGATCGCCAGATGGCCTTCCTTGTACAGCGCGCGGTCGATCGGGTAGATCACGTCCTGGTCGGCGCGCGGCACGCTCGGCACGTCCTTCAGTTCGTCGGCGATCGTGCGGCCCGTGATCGTCATGCAGTCGCCGTGCAGCAGCCCCGCATCGAGCAGGATCTTCAGCACCTGCGGAATCCCGCCGGCCTGGTGCAGATCGGTCGCGACATACTTCCCGGACGGCTTCAGGTCGCAGATCACCGGCACGCGCTTGCGGATGCGCTCGAAGTCGTCGATCGTCCAGTCGACCTCGGCCGCGTGCGCGATCGCGAGATAGTGCAGCACCGCATTGGTCGAGCCGCCGGTCGCCATGATCACCGACACCGCGTTCTCGATCGCTTCCTTCGTGATGATGTCGCGCGGCTTCAGGTCGCGCTTCACGGCCTCGACGAGCACGCGCGCCGATTCGGCGGCCGAATCGACCTTCTCCTGGTCGGGGTTCGCCATCGTCGACGAATACAGCAGCGACATCCCGAGCGCCTCGAACGACGAGCTCATCGTGTTCGCGGTGTACATGCCGCCGCACGACCCCGACGTCGGGCACGCGTTTTTCTCGACCCCTTCGAAATCCTCCTGCGACATCCGGCCCGCGGTGAATTCGCCGACGGCCTCGAACGACGACACGATCGTCAGGTCGCGGCCCTTCCAGTGGCCGGGGCGGATCGTGCCGCCGTACACGTAGATGCCCGGCACGTTCAGGCGCGCGAGCGCGATCATGCCGCCCGGCATGTTCTTGTCGCAGCCGCCGACCACCACCACGCCGTCCATCCACTGGCCCTGCACGCAGGTCTCGATGCAGTCGGCGATTACCTCGCGCGACACGAGCGAGTACTTCATCCCCTCGGTGCCCATCGACATGCCGTCCGAAATCGTTGGCGTGCCGAAGATCTGCGGGTTCGCGCCGGACGTCTTCACGGCCTCGACGGCCGCGTCCGACAGGCGCTGCAGGCCGGAATTGCAGGGCGTGATCGTCGAATGGCCGTTCGCGATGCCGACCATCGGCTTGTCGAAATCGTCCTTCTGGTAACCGAGTGCGTAATACATCGAGCGATTCGGCGAACGGGCCACGCCTTGCGTGATGTGCTTCGAGCGACGGTTGTACGACATGGGGGACTCCATCGTTGTATGGGCGTCGCTCGTGAGGGCGCGCCGGTTCGGATCAATCAAGAATGGAGTTTCCCGATTGGGATGTCCAATATATTATTTGTCGCTTATTAAGTCGTTTCACGAATGAGTCGAGCATGGCCGATCCGACACCCGACCTGCGCCAGTGGCGCTATTTCGCGACCGTCGCCGAAGAGCGCCATTTCGGCCGCGCGGCCGAGCGCCTGTCGATGACGCAGCCGCCGTTGTCGCAGGCGATCCGCGCACTCGAGGACGCGCTGGGCGTCGCGCTGTTCGTGCGCACCAAGCGCTCGGTGGCGCTGACGGCGGTCGGTGCGGCGCTGTTGCCCGACGTGCGCCGGCTGCTGGCGTCGGCCGATGCGCTGCCGCCGCTCGCGCGGCGGCTCGCGCGCGGCGAGGCCGGCTCGCTGTCGCTCGCGTTCGTGTCGACCGCCGATTACGGGCTGCTGCCGTCGCTGCTGCGCGCGTTCGGCGCACGTTATCCGCAGGTGCGGCTGCAGCTCGCGGAGGCGACGAGCGACGTGCAGATCGACGAGCTCGTCGCCGGCCGCATCGACGCGGGGCTCGTCATCCCGCCGGTGCCGCCGCGCCACGCAGCCGGCCTGTCGTACCTGCCCGTGGTGCGCGAGCCGCTGGTGGTCGCGATGCCGGCAGCGGCGTCCGATGCGCCCGAAGACGAACCCGTGCATCTCGCCGAAGTGGCCGCGTTGCCGCTCGTGATCTTTCCGCGCCGTTTGGCGCCCGGCTTTTATGACATCATTACGGGCTGCTACGGCGCGGCGGGGGAAACCCCGCGCATCGGCCAGGAGGCGATCCAGATGCAGACGATCGTCAGCCTCGTGTCGGCCGGCATGGGCGTCGCACTGGTGCCGCAATCGCTGCGTAACCTGCGGCGCACCGGCGTGGTCTACCGGCCGCTTGCCGGTCACGCGCCGGCCGTCGAGACAGGCCTCGTGTGGCGCACGGGCGACGTGAGCCCCGTGCTGGCCGGCTTCATCGACGTCGTGCGCGCGCAGGGCCTTGCCGCGTGACGTGAACGATGATGCACCGGTGCCGTCCAATGCGCGGTGCTGCGCAGTGCGACAGCCGTACCGCATTCGAAAACTTCTTCGCTAACCCATGATCATTCACCCGAATTTCGACCCCGTTGCGATCCATCTCGGGCCGCTGGCCGTACGCTGGTACGGCCTCATGTATCTCGTCGGCTTCATCGCGGCGATCGTCGTCGGCCGGATCCGCCTGAAGCTGCCGCACGTCGCGGCGCAGGGCTGGACCGCGAAGGACATCGACGACATGATGTTCTACGGCGTGCTCGGCACCGTGCTCGGCGGCCGGTTCGGCTACGTGCTGTTCTACAAGGCCGATTTCTATTTCTCGCATCCGCTCGACGTGTTCAAGGTGTGGGAAGGCGGCATGTCGTTTCACGGCGGCTTCCTCGGCGTCACGCTCGCGATGATGCTGTTCGCGTGGCAGCGCAAGCGCCACTGGCTGCAGGTCACCGATTTCGTCGCGCCGATGGTGCCGACGGGGCTCGCGGCCGGGCGGCTCGGCAACTTCATCAACGGCGAGCTGTGGGGCCGCGTGACCGATCCGGCCGCACCGTGGGCAATGCTGTTCCCGGGCGCGATGCGCGACGATGCCGCATGGCTGCCGAAGCATCCGGCGCTCGTCGAGAAGTGGCATCTCGCCGACGTATTCATGCAATACCAGATGCTGCCGCGCCATCCTTCGCAGCTCTATGAAATCGCGCTCGAAGGCATCGCGCTGTTTTTCGCGTTGTTCTTCTTCTCGCGCAAGTCGCGGCCGATGGGCGCCGTGTCCGCGCTGTTCCTGATCGGCTACGGCCTCGCCCGCTTCACGGTCGAGTTCGCGCGCGAACCCGACGACTTCCTCGGCCTGCTTGCGCTCGGCCTGTCGATGGGGCAGTGGCTGTCGCTGCCGATGATCCTCGTGGGTGTCGCGCTGATGGTTTGGGCGTATCGCCGTCGCGCGGCAAACGCAGCGGCGTGATGCGAAATCGATGCGCGCGCAATCGATGCGTGCATCGACAACGCGCAGGCACATAAAAAAACGCCGGCCCTCGGGCCGGCGTTTTTCGTTGGCGACGGCGGCGCGTTACTTCATCTGCACCGAGCCGTTGACGGTGACCGACACGGTCGCCTTGCCGCCTTCGACCGCGATCGGCGCGCTCATCTTCGCGCTGTCCATCGGTGCCGCGGCCATCGCCATCATGCGCGGGTACGGCTGCACGTTGCGGCCGCTGCCGACGTTCACGTCGCGAATCGTGTAGCTGCTGTAGCCGAACGCCTTCGCGGCTTCGTCCGCGCGTGCGCGGAACGACTTGATCGCCTCGGTCGTGAGCTTCTGCTCGGCCGTGCGCTGCGCTTCAGGCGACAGCGAGAACTCGACGTTCGCGACCTGCATCAGGTTCGACAGCTGGCCCGCGAGCTTCGACGCCGCGGCGAAATCGCGCGATTCGAGCGCCACTTCGGTACGGCCGCGCCACGCGGAGATCTTGCCGTCGCGATCGGTGCTCGGATACACGGAGAACGCACCCGTGTGCGCGGTGACGCCCGACACGCCCTTCGCCTGCGACAGCGCTGCGTCGGCGCGCTGGTTCAACTGCGCCGTGAGGCTGCCCGGATCCTTGGCCTGCTGCTCGTAGAACAGCGTGATGTGGATGATGTCCTGCGGCACGTCGGCGCTGGCCTGCGACGAAAGCGACAGCACGCCCGCCGGCTCGGGGAAGTGCGGGTTTGCGGTCTGCGCGTGCGCGGCCGGCGACGCGAGCGTCAGCGCGACGGGAACGGCGGCGGCGAGGGCGAGCGACAACGCGAGTGCGGATTTCTTGGTCATTGTTGGACTCCTTGTGCGAGGGCGTGCACGCGGATCACGCATGCACGACGCGGGCGTACCGCGCGACGAAATAAACGACGGCCGGCCTGATCGGCCGACAGCGGTTGCTTAGGCTGCGCAAAAGACCCGCGAGTTCCGTGTCGGCCGCGTGTGCTGACCAGATTTGACCTTTGATGCAGGCCTACTTCATCAGCTTTTCGGTGATGAAGCGCCATTCGGTGCGCGTCACGGGTGTGATCGACAACCGGTTGCCGCGAGCCAGCACGCGCATGTCGGCGAGTTCGTCGTGTTCGCGCAGTGCGGCGAGCGGCACGAGCGGCGACTTTTTCACGTAGCGCACGTCGACGAGCAGCCAGCGCGGCGCTTCCTGCGTCGATTTCGGGTCGTAATAGGGGCTTGTCGGATCGAACTGCGTGGGATCGGGGTAGGGCGTCGACGATACTTCGGCGAGGCCCGCAATGCCCGGCTCGGGGCAGCTCGAGTGATAGAACAGCACGCCGTCGCCGATCTTCATCGTGTCGCGCATGAAATTGCGCGCCTGATAGTTGCGCACGCCGGTCCACGGCAGCGAGCGCTGCGGGGCGTTGGCGAGATCGTCGATGCTTGCTTCGTCCGGTTCGGACTTCATCAGCCAGTATTGCATGGATCGTGATCGACGCAGAAAGAGGCTGCTACAAAAGAAAACGGCACCGGGAGGTGCCCGATGCCGTTGGATAGGTCCCCGCCTTGGCCGCTAGGCCGGCATCCTGAACCTGGGGTTCAGAATTGGTCGCAGTTAGCAGCACTTCGGGTACATCAGACAGAGTGACGCGCGCGCCCGTGCTACAAATTTCCGCAACCGTGCACATGGCATTGGTTCAAGGAATATATGACCTTGGCGAACCAGGCAGGGAAGCTGACTGAACTGTGATTCGATGCGCCAATTTGACCACCGTTGACCGCCGAGATCAAGGGGAATCGACGTATCGATTAAAACGTTACTGCGTCTCGTGCTGTGCGAGCACCGCGCCGAGCTGTTCATTCATCTGGTGCATTGTACGACGGATTTCCTCCGCCGGAAATGCTTCACCGTGTCGCACGCTCGTTTGCAGCCGCAGCAATTCCGATGCGAGCGACAGCGCCGCCATCACCGCAATGCGATCGGTGCCGCGTACCGAGCTGTTCGAGCGGATTTTCGACATTTCGGCGTCGACGCGCGCGACTGCCTCGAGCAGCGCCGCTTCGGTCTCGGCCGAACAGGCCAACCGATAGGGCTGACCGAGAATCGAGACTTCGATCTGCTTGGTGCTCATGCATGTTCTCCGTGGCTGGCCGCGTCATCGCCATCCGGGCGCGCCTGCGCATCCAGCAGGTCGAGCTGATTGTCGGCTTGCTCCGCGCTTTTCGAGCGCGGCAGCTTTTCGAGAATCGCGTTCAGTTTCACCTGGGCGTCGTCGATCTTTGCCGACAGCGTGTCACGCTCGGCCGCGAGTGCATTGCGTTCGTCGCGAAGTTCCGCGAGTTCCGCGCGGACCGTGTCCGCTTCCGCGCGCAATTGCGCGACCTGCTCCTCGAGCGCGAGCCGTTCCGCGTGATAGCGCTTGTTCAGCGAAATCAGACGGCCAATATTTTGAGATAAGGTTTCGAGTTCGTTGAGCATTTGCTGCGTCCTCTAAAGACCCAGCATTTTAGCGCGGAATAACGCGCAATCCGACATCTGTATCGTTTCCAGTCGTAACACCCCTGCTTCTTGCCGTGAATCGGTGCTTCCCGTACGTGTCCTGACGCTTCCTTGACGCTCGCGCGACCGGCTCCTAAACTGGCGCCGCCTCGGTGCTCGCGCGTGGCACGCGCGGTTAAACGGGAAGCAGGGCGTGCGCTTCGAGAGCGTGCCAACCTGCGCTGCCCCCGCAACGGTAAGCGGCCGCGTCTCCCGACGCAGGCCGGCTCGGGCGCGTTTTGCGTGCAGGTGTCGCACGCGGGCGCGGGCCACTGCGCGTGAAACGCGCGGGAAGGCGAGCCGGACCGCCGCCAGCCCGGATACCGGCCGAGACGGGAAGCCCGCACGGGCTTCGTGACGCGCGGCCTGCGGGGAAGCGGGGCGCGCAATGCTTCACGGAATGTTCTTCGATGCTGACCCCAATCGTCGGCGCGGCGTCCCTGTCACGTCCGGCCGGCAACCTCGAGCGGATGCGCCGCGCGTCATGCGCGCGGCCGAGCACGGCATGAGCGCCGCGCGCGCTGCCGCGATCTGGGCCGCGCTGGCCGCCATGGTCGCGTTGCTGTTCGTCGCATCGCTGTCGATCGGCAGCGTGCCGATGTCGCCGTGGCAGGCACTTGCATCGCTCGTGCCGCATGGCGGCGATGCGCTGTTTGCCGATATCGTCCGCACGCTGCGTCTGCCGCGTGCGCTCGCGGGCTTCGCGTGCGGCGCGCTGCTCGCGCTGGCGGGCGCACTGCTGCAGGTGCTGCTGCGCAATCCGCTCGCGGAACCCTACGTGCTCGGCGTGTCCGGCGGCGCGGCCGGCTTCGCGCTCGTCGCGATGATCGCGGGCGGTGCGTGGTGGCTCGTCGACGCGTCTGCATTTGCCGGCTCGCTCGTCTCGGTCGCGCTCGTGCTCGGCCTCGCGCGCCGCGAGCTGTGGCGCGGCGATTCACGCGACGCGTCGCCGCGCCTGCTGCTCACGGGTGTCGTGATCGCGGCAGGGTGGGGCGCGCTCGTCACGCTGTTGCTGTCGCTCGCACCCGATGCGCGGCTGCGCGGCATCATCTTCTGGCTCACGGGCGACCTGAACGGCGTGACGACGCCGTGGTTCGCATGGGGGGCGCTGCTGCTGGCCGCCTGCGTCGCGCTGCCGGTCGCGCCACAACTGAACGTGCTGCTGCGCGGCGACGCGACCGCGCTCGCGCTCGGCGTGCCCGTCGCCCGCCTGCGCGTGCGGATCTATCTCGTCGCGTCGCTGGCTGCCGCAGCTGCGGTGACGACGGCCGGCACGATCGGCTTCGTCGGCCTCGTCGTGCCGCATGCGCTGCGGCTCGCATTCGGCAACGACCAGCGGATGCTGCTGCCGGCCGCGATGCTCGCGGGCGGCGGCGGCGTAATGGCGGCCGACCTGCTCGCGCGCACCGCGATCGCGCCCGCGCAGTTGCCGGTCGGCGTGATGACCGCGTTGATCGGCGTGCCGGTGTTCCTGTGGATGTTGTTGAGGAGGCCGATGCGATGACGGATGCCGCACGGCATGCTGGCAGCGACCTGCGCTACGCGGCCGTCGACGTGACGTTGAAGGCCGGCGCGCGCACGTTGCTCGACGGCTTCACGCAGGCCTTCCGCCCCGGCGAGATCTGGTGCGTCGCGGGGCCGAACGGCGCGGGCAAGACGACGCTGCTCGCGACGCTGGCGGGGCTGCAGCCGCCGGCCGGCGGACAGGTCGAGATCGACGGCCGGCCGCTTGCCGCGTGGCGCCCGGAACTACTCGCGCAGCGCCGCGCGCTGATGCCGCAGCAACTGCACGACGCGTTCAGCGCGACCGTATTCGACACGGTGCTGCTCAACCGCTTTCCGTATCTCGGCGGCTGGGGCTGGGAGCGCGACGGCGATCGCGCGGCCGCGCACGATGCACTTGCGACGTTCGACCTGACCGCGCTCGCGTCGCGCGACGTGTTGTCGCTGTCGGGCGGCGAGCGGCAGCGGGTCGCGCTGGCCGCGACGCTGTGCCAGGATGCGCCGCTGATGCTGCTCGATGAACCGCTCGCGCATCTCGACCTGCATCACCAGATCGACTGCCTGAGCGCGCTGACCGCATGGCTCGATGCGGGCCCGCGCACGGTGCTGTTCTCGTGCCACGACCTGAATCTCGCGCGGCGTTTCGCGACGCATGCGCTGCTGCTCGACGGTTGCGGCCGCGCGTGGGCCGGTCCGGTGTACGACGTGCTGACGCCCGAACGCGCGAGCGACGCATTCGGCTATCCGCTCGTGCTGATCCGCGAGAATGGCCGCGATGCGCTGTTGCCGGCGTGGCCTGCGCGACAATGACCTTTCCTTTTCCGATTCTTCCGATGCGCGGCGCGTGCCGCGCTCACGACACGGCTTCCCGATGACGACTCCGACCCACTTCCCGCCCGCGATCGCGCCGCTCGACGACGCGCTGCGCATACGCCTGCAGCACGTGATCGACCACAAGACCAAGCCGCCCGGCAGCCTCGGCCAGCTCGAGGCGATCGCGCTGCAGATCGGCCTGATCCAGCACACCGAGCGGCCGGTCGTGCAGCGCCCGGTGACGATCGTGTTCGCCGGCGATCACGGGATCGCGGCCGAAGGCGTCAGTCCTTATCCGCAGGCGGTGACCGCGCAGATGGTCGCGAACTTCCTGGCCGGCGGTGCGGCAATCAACGCGTTCTCGGGCGTCGCGCAGAGCACGCTGGAGATCGTCGATGCGGGCGTCGCGTCGCCATTGCCGCTGTCCGACCGGCTGGTGTCGCTGCCGGTCGCGCGCGGCACGCGCAACTTCGCGGCGGAGCCGGCAATGTCGCGTGACGAGGCGATGACAGCGCTGGCCGCCGGTGCGGCGCGCGTGCGCCTCCATGCATCGCTCGGCACGAACGTGATCGGTTTCGGCGAGATGGGGATCGCGAACACGTCGTCGGCCGCGTGCCTGATGAGCCGGCTGCTCGACGTGCCGATCGACGCGTGCGTCGGGCGCGGCACGGGCCTCGACGACCAGGGCCTCGCGCACAAGCGCGCGGTGCTCGGCCGCGCGCTCGTCAAGCATTCGCACGCGATCGCGCCGCTCGACGTGCTCGCGACGTTCGGCGGCTTCGAGATCGCGATGATGACGGGCGCGTACCTCGCGGCCGCGAGCGAGCGGATGACGATCCTCGTCGACGGCTTCATTGCGACGGCCGCGCTGCTCGTCGCCGAGCGCATCGCGCCCGGCGTGCGCGACTACTGCGTGTTCTCGCATACGTCGCACGAGGCCGGGCACCGGCGCATGCTCGAGCATTTCGGCGCGAAGCCGCTGCTCGCGCTCGACCTGCGGCTCGGCGAAGGCACGGGTGCGGCGCTTGCGCTGCCGCTCGTGCGCGCGGCAGCCGCGTTCCTCCGCGAGATGGCGAGCTTCGAATCCGCAGGCGTCGACGATCGTGACGCCTGAGCGCGCGCGCGGCGTGCAGGCCGAACTGCGTTACTTCTTCGTCGCGCTCGGCTATTTCACGCGCGTGCCGGTGCCGCGTTCGATCGGCTACGCGGCCGGCGATCTCGACCAGGCCGCGCGCTATTTTCCGCTCGTCGGCGCGTGCGTCGGCGCGTGGGGCGCGCTCGTCTATCTCGTCGCGCTGCGCGTGCTGCCCCCGTCGATCGCGGTCGGGCTGTCGATGGCCGCGACGCTGCTCGCGACCGGCGCCTTCCACGAGGACGGCCTCGCCGACAGTTGCGATGCGTTCGGCGGCGGCTATACGCGCGACGACGTGCTGCGCATCATGCACGACTCGCGGATCGGCACGTTCGGTGCGGTCGCGCTCGTGATCACGCTCGGCCTGAAATGGCAGGCGCTTGCGTCGATGCTGCCGTTGCGCGCCGCATGGACGATGATCGCCGCGCATGCGGCGAGCCGCGCGGCGGCCGTGAGCCTGCTGATGACGCTCGACTACGTGCGGCCCGAAGGCAAGGCGAAGCCGGTCGCGCAGCGGATGGGCGCACGCGCGGCGTGCGTCGCGGCCGCATTCGGATTGCCGTGGCTGTTCTGGCCCGACTGGCGCATGGGCGTCGCGGCGTGCGTGGCGCTCGTGCTCGTGCGCGCGTGGGCGGCCCGCTATTTCGTGAAACGGATCGGCGGTTATACGGGCGACTGCCTCGGCTTCGCGCAACAACTGTGCGAACTGGCGATTTATCTCGTGGTGCTCGGATGGACGTCGTCCTGATCCGTCATCCGGCCGTCGGTGTCGAACCGGGCATCTGCTACGGGCGCAGCGACGTGCCGCTCGCCGCACCGGCCGATGCCGGCGCGCAGGCCGTGCGCGCGCACCTGTCGGCACGCGGCGCGCCGTTGCCCGGACAGGTCTGGACGAGCCCGTTGACGCGCTGCGTATCGGTTGCCGACCGGCTCGCGCAGGCGTGCGATGTGCCGTTGCGGTGCGATGCCGGCTGGCAGGAAATGGACTTCGGCGCGTGGGAAATGCAGCGCTGGGACGACATCGACCGCGCGGCGCTCGATGCGTGGGCGGCCGATCTGATGCATGCGTGTTCGCATGGCGGCGAAAGCGTTGCGCGGTTCGTCGAGCGGATCGCGCGGCAGGTCGATGCGGTTGCGCAGTTTGACGGGCCGCAATGGATCGTTACGCATGCGGGCGTCATTCGCGCGTTCGCGTCACATGTATTGCGAGTGCCGCTCGAGACGATGCTGTCGCGGCCGGTGCCGACGGGCGGGATTGTCTGGTTGCGCGCGGACCACGATGCGCAAGCGTGGAAAGTCATGCACTGGGATGCGTAGGCGCGCGCAATGCAGTGGCGCGTGAATCAGCGCGCCGGCCGCCGCGCACGCGCGGCATCGAGGTCCTCGCACAGCGCAGCCGCACCCTGTGCGATCCGCGGCGAAGGCCGTGTCAGCAGATCGCCGTCGATTGCGAACAGGTTGTTGCGCGTCACGGCCGTCAGCGCGGGCCACGCGCGCCAGCGCGCCAGGCTCGGCAGCGGTTCGTTCGAACGCGTCGCACCGGCGCTGGTCGTCACGATCGCTTCCGGATTCGCCGCGAGCACGGCCTCGTCGGTGACGGTCGGTGCGAGCGGCTTGAGCGACGCGAACACGTTGCGGCCGCCGCATAGCTCGATCACTTCGTTGATCAGGTGTGTGCCGTTGAGCGTCGTCAGCGGCCGGTCCCAGACCTGGAAGAACATCGGGACGGGCGCTCGCGCCGCGTAGCGTGTGCGCAGGGCCGCGATGTCGCGCGTATAGGCGGCCGCGGCCGCGTCGGCCGCCGGTTGGGTGCCGAGCAGCGTGCCGAGCCGGCGCAGTGACGACGACACGTCGTCGAGATGCTTCGGTTCGCTGAAGAACAGCGGGATGTGCAGCGCGCGCAGCGCGTCGGTCTGCCGCTCGGCGTTGCCGTGCCGCCAGACGACGATCAGGTCGGGCTTCAGCGCGGCGATCCGCTCGAGGTCGAGCGCCTTGTTGTCGCCGACACGCGGCACCGCTTGCGCGGCGGGCGGATAGTCGCTGTAGGTGACGGTGCCGACGAGCTTCGTACCGCCGCCGGCCGCGTAGACGAGTTCGGTCGCGTGCGGCGCGAGGCTGATCACGCGTTGCGCCGGTGCGGGCAGCGTGACGGTGTTGCCGGCGTCGTCGCGCGTCGACACATCGGCGTGGACGAGCGGTGCGTGCGCAAGCGCGGCGAGCATGGCGACCGGCGTCAGCCGGCGAAACCGATGCGGACTCATGCGGATGCCTGTTGCAGCAGCGGCACGCAGCGCGCAAGCGCGTCGCCGAGGCGCCGCCATTCGGCTTCGCTGCCTGGCAGGCCGACGCGTACGCTCGACGGCGCCGGGAAGTGCCGCGTCCAGATCCCGTGGGCCGCGAGTGCCGCATGCAATGCCGCGGCGCGCGGGTCGTCGGTCCAGCTGAAGAGCGGCGTTGCACGTACCGCGAAGCCGTGCGTACGCAGCAATGCAGCCAGTCGTTCGCCGTCGGCCGCGAGCCGTTCGCGGGCGGCGGCCTGCCACGCGCGATCGGCAAACGCCGCGGTCACCGCGTGACGGGCAGGACCGCCGACCGTCCATGCGCCGAGCATGTCGCGCAGCGCGACGATTCGTTCGGGGCACGCGAGCACGAAGCCCGCGCGAATGCCGGCGAGCCCGTAGAACTTGCCGACCGAGCGCAGCACGACGAGCCCCGGGCGATCGACCTGCGGCGCGAGCGACTGCGATGCGCCCGTATCGGCGAATGCCTCGTCGACGATCAGCGTGCCGCCGCGTGCCGCCAGTTGCGCATGCCAGCCGAGCAGGCGCTCGGTCGGCACGAATTCGGCGGTCGGATTGTTCGGATTCCCGACGATGGCGTGGCGAAGTGTCACGGGCAGCGTATCGGCGCCGATGTCGAGCGGCACGACACGATGACCGTGACGCGCGAATGCGGGCGCATATTCGCCGTATGCGAGCGTCGCGACTCCGGCGTCGCCGGCCGGCAGCAACGCGGGCAATGCGCGGATCGCGGCCTGGCTGCCGGCAACCGGCAACACATGGGCGGGATCGGGTGCGCGGTAGTACTGCGCGGCGCAGGCCGCGAGGCCGTCGCCGTCGTCGGGCAGCCGGCGCCATGCGTCGGCCGGGACGGGCGGTACCGGATAGCCGACCGGATTGATGCCGGTCGACAAGTCGAGCCACGCGTCGTACGGGATGCCGTGGCGGCGGGCGGCTTCATGCAGGTTGCCGCCGTGCACGATGCGTGTATCAGACATGATGGGTGGCCATGGCGAGTGCGCCGCTCGCGACCAGCAGCGCGAGCCACAGGGCAAGTGTGCGCGTGACGAGCGACAGCGCGGCGACGATGTGGAGGGCGGTTGCAGACGCGCCGGTACCGAGCGCGGGGCGATCCTCGATCTCGCCGTGATAGACGGCCGGGCCGCCAAGCTGCACGTTCAGGCTGCCGGCCCCTGCCGCCATCACGGGGCCTGCGTTCGGGCTGTCCCAGTGACGCGCCTGCGTGCGCCAGCAGCGCCATGCGGCGGCGGTATCGCCGAGCAGTGCGTAGCTCGCGGCCGTGAGGCGTGCGGGCAGCCAGTTGAGCGCATCGTCGAGGCGCGCGGCGGCCCAGCCGAAGGTCAGGAAGCGCGGCGTGCGGTAGCCCCACATCGCGTCGAGCGTGTTCGCGAGACGGAACAGCAGCGCGCCGGGACCACCGGCGACGACGAACCAGAACAGCGCGCCGAAGATCGCGTCGTTGCCGTTTTCGAGCGCCGATTCGACGGCCGCGCGCGACAGCGCGCCTTCGTCGGCGTCGCTCGTGTCGCGCGACACGATGCGCGCGGTCAGCGTGCGGGCGGCCGCGAGGTCGTGCCGCAGCAGCGCGGCGGCGATCGGCGCGACGTGGTCGGTGAGGCTCTTCGCGCCGAACGCGAACCACAGCAGCGCGACGTGCAGCGCGGCCGCGAGCGGCCACGGCAGCACGGTGACGAGCCATGCCGCGACGGCCACCGGCGGCACGACGGCCGCGATCCACGCGGCGACGCCGATCATGCGGCCGCGCCGGCCAGTGTTCAGTGCGCCTTCGATGCGTGCGGCGAGGCGGCCGAACGCGACGAGCGGATGCCAGCCGGCCGGCTCGCCGAGTGCGCGGTCGACGATCGCGGCCGCGACCGCGAGCATCGCGACGACGGGCAGCGACAGCATCAGCATGACGATGCTCCCGCCTTGAGGTCGAGCGGCAGCCCCGCGACGAGCAGCGTCACGCGCGTCGCGAGCGCGGCGACACGCTGGTTCAGGCGCCCGAGTTCGTCGACGTAGCGGCGCGTGACCGACCCGAGCGGCACGACGCCGAGCCCGATCTCGTTGCTGACGACGATCACCTGCGCGCGTGCGCCGCGCAATGCGTGCTCGAGACGGTCGACCTGGGCCGCGTACTGCGCATCGTCGAGCGGGTCGCCGTCGGCGGGGCACAGCAGGTTCGTGAGCCACAGCGTCAGGCAGTCGACGAGCAGGCACGCGTGCGGATCGTCGAGCCGCGCGAGTGTGCCGGCGAGGTCGACGGGTGCGTCGGCGAAGCCCCAGTCGGCCGGCCGCCGCGCGCGATGATGCGCGATGCGCTGCGCGAATTCGGCATCGGCGGCGGTCGCGGTCGCGATGTAGGTGACGGGGCGGCCGCTGTCGGCGGCGAGCCGCTCGGCGAAGGCGCTCTTGCCCGAGCGCGCGCCGCCGAGGACGAAGGTGAGGTCGTGCGGAATCATCGCGTGATTGTAACGGCGCGGGCATGCCGGCGCGGGCGATAATGCGGCCTTTGCTTTGCCATGACCTTTACACGATGAATGCACCCGAGCCGCGGCCGCGCGGCACGCTGATGATCCAGGGCACGACGTCCGACGCGGGCAAGAGCACGCTCGTCGCGGGATTGTGCCGCCTCGCGCACCGTGCCGGCGCGCGCGTCGCGCCGTTCAAGCCGCAGAACATGGCGCTCAACAGCGCGGTAACGGCCGACGGCGGCGAGATCGGTCGCGCGCAGGCGCTGCAGGCGCTGGCCGCGGGCGTCGCGCCGCATACGGATTTCAACCCCGTGCTGCTGAAGCCGACGAGCGACCGCGGCGCGCAGGTGATCATTCACGGCAAGGCGCGCATGAACCTCGACGCACGCGCGTATCACGACTACAAGCCGGTCGCGTTCGATGCGGTGCTCGAGTCGTATGCGCGCCTGCGTGCCGGCTACGACACAGTGATCGTCGAGGGCGCCGGCAGCCCGGCCGAGATCAACCTGCGCGAAGGCGACATCGCGAACATGGGCTTCGCCGAACGCGTCGACTGTCCCGTCGTGCTCGTCGCCGACATCGACCGCGGCGGCGTGTTCGCGCACCTGGTCGGCACGCTCGCGTGCCTGTCGGACAGCGAGCGCGCACGCGTGCGCGGCTTCGTGATCAACCGCTTCCGCGGCGACATCAAGCTGCTCGAACCGGGGCTCGACTGGCTGCGCGCGCAGACGAGCAAGCCCGTGTTCGGCGTGCTGCCGTACCTGCACGGGCTGCTGCTCGACGCCGAGGACATGCTGCCCGCCCAGGCGCGCAGCGCCGCCGCGCGCGGCGACGCCGGCGTGCTGCGTGTCGTCGTGCCCGCGCTGCCGCGCATCAGCAACCACACGGATTTCGATCCGCTGCGCGCGCATCCGCAAGTCGAATTCACGTACTGGAAGAGCGGCCCCGTGCCGGACGCCGACCTGCTGATCCTGCCCGGCTCAAAGAGCGTGCAGCGCGACCTCGCATGGCTGCGCGACGCGGGCTGGGACGCGGTGATCCGTCGCCATCTGCGCTACGGCGGCAAGGTGATCGGCATCTGCGGCGGGATGCAGATGCTCGGCCGCACGCTCGACGATCCGCTCGGCCTCGAAGGCGTGCCCGGCAGCGTGCCGGGGCTCGCTCTGCTCGATTTCGACACGACGCTGCAGCCCGACAAGACGCTGAAGAACGTGACGGGGCGACTCGCGCTGCCGGGCGGAGCCGCCGTGCGCGGCTACGAGATCCACATGGGCGACACGCGCGGGCCCGCGCTCGCGGCGCCCGCGCTGACGCTGGCAGCCGACGGTGCGCAGGGCGGTGCGCGTCCGGACGGCGCGGTGTCGGCCGACGGCCAGATCCTCGCGACCTACGTGCACGGGCTGTTCGACGCGCCCGACGCATGTTCGGCGCTGCTCGCGTGGGCCGGGCTCGACGGCGCGGAACGCATCGACTATCCGGTGCTGCGCGAGGCATCGCTCGAGCGGCTGGCCGACACGTTCGCCGACCATCTCGACCTCGACGCGCTGTACGCCGAGTTTCGTTGACGTGCGCGCGGCCGGCCCTCGCTTTTTCCGCCCGATCGCGTACAACAGAGGAGGGCGGAGGTCCGCCCGGAGGAGTGCGACGATGAAGGCTCGATGGTGGTGGAGCATGCTGCTCGCGGCGCTGCTGGGCGCGTCGGCGGTGGCGCACGCGTGCGATTCGTACGCGCCGGGCGGCCAGTCCGGCTCCGGCGACGCCACACAAGGCAAGAGCGGTTACTGAAGCATCGCAACGGGCATGATCGGTCATGCCCGTTTTTTATTCGATTCGTTCTCAACAGGAATCAGTTAAAGCGTATTGGCGTGTTTATCGGCGAAATTGATTTCAATAGAGTGTGATCCATTCTCATCCACTCACGAAGGAATCCGCCATGAACTCCAATCGCCTGAACGATTTCGCCGCGACGCTGCTGCGTGTCACGCTCGGCGTGCTGTACCTCGCGCACGTGGCGCAGAAGGTGTTCGTCTTCACGCTGCCCGGCACCGCGCAATTCTTCGCGTCGATCGGCCTGCCGGGCTGGCTCGCGTACCTGACGACGTTCGTCGAGCTCGCGGGCGGCCTTGCGCTGCTCGCGGGCTTCCGCGTGCGCGTTGCCGCGCTCGCGCTGCTGCCGTTCATGCTCGGCGCGACCGCCGCGCATCTGCCGAACGGCTGGAGCTTCTCGTCGCCGAACGGCGGCTGGGAATATCCGGCGTTCTGGGCCGTCACGCTGGCCGTGCAGGCGCTGCTGGGCGGCGGTGCGTTCGCGATCGGCGCGCGGGAGGCGGCGGCCCAGCGCGCGTAAGGCGAACGAAAGCGGGGTGCGGATCGGCGCAACCCGTTCCGGTGACACCCCGTTTGCCGATATCATCGCTCCCTGTATCCGCAATCGAGCGGCGCCAGCCACGCGGCCAGCGCCGCGCGGCTTTTTCGGGGGAATTCATGACGGTGATCGTGGTGGCGAATCCGAAGGGCGGCGTGGGGAAGAGCACGCTGTCCACCAATCTTGCCGGCTATTTCGCGGCGCAGGGCGCATGGGTCGCGCTGGCCGACCTGGACCGGCAGCAGTCCGCGCATGCGTGGCTCGACCTGCGGCCGGCCGGCCTGCCGCCGATCGAGGCGTGGGATCTCGATCCGGACGCGCCGTCGAAGCCGCCACGCGGCCTCGAATATGCGGTGATCGACACGCCGGCCGGCCTGCATGGCAACCGCCTCAACCTCGCGCTGCAACTGGCCGACAAGGTGATCGTGCCGCTGCAGCCGTCGATGTTCGATATTCTCGCGACCCAGCAGTTTCTGGAGCGCCTGGCCGGCGAGAAGGCGGTGCGCAAGGGCAGCGTCGAGGTCGGGATCGTCGGGATGCGGGTCGATGCGCGGACGCGCTCGTCCGACCAGCTGCACCGGTTCGTCGAGGGGCTTGGCCTGCCGGTGCTCGGCTACGTGCGCGATACGCAGAACTACGTGCAGATCGCCGCGCACGGCCTGACGCTGTGGGACGTCGCGAAGAGCCGCGTCGAGAAGGATCTCGAACAGTGGCGGCCGATCGTCGAATGGGCCGAGCGCCGTGCGCCGAAAGCGGAAAAGGCAGAGAAGGTCGCCAAGGCGTCCTGAGCGTGACGAAACGAGAAGGGCCGGATCCCGTGGCGTACGGGATCCAGCCCTTTGTGCGTGAGCGGCAGCCGGCTTACGTCCAGTTCTGCGTCGGCACGTGATCGCGGTGGCCCTTGATCTTGTTGCCGTCGTCGATGAACACGAGCTTCGGCTTCCAGCCGGCCTGCAGTTCGGCTTCGTCGACCATCGCGAACGCCGCGATGATCACGAGGTCGCCGAGCTGCGCGCGGCGCGCGGCCGAGCCGTTCAGCGAGATCATCCCGCTGCCGCGCTCGCCCTTGATCGCGTACGTCGAGAAGCGCTCGCCGTTGTTGATGTTCCAGATGTCGATCCGTTCGTTTTCGATGAGGCCCGCCGCTTCGAGCAGGTCTTCGTCGATCGCGCACGAGCCTTCGTAGTGCAGCTCGCAGTGCGTGACTGCCGCGCGGTGGATCTTCGATTTGAGCATGTGGCGCTGCATGGTGTCTCCGTGATGCGTCGTGAGAGGCGCGGGCGGGCGGCCCGTCAGATTTCCAGGTTGTCGATGAGGCGCGTCGCGCCGAGCTTCGCGGCCGCGAGCACGACGAGCGGCTCGCCGGCTTCGAGTTCGGCGGCGCTCGGTGCGATCAGGTTCGCGCGGCGGCGGATCGCGATGTAGTCGGGCGCCCAGCCGCGCTCGGCCAGGTGCGTGCGCGCGTGCTGCTCGAGCTTGCCGAGGTCGCGTTCGCCGCCGAGCACGCTGTCGCGCACGCGCTGCAGCGTTTTCGCGAGTTCGGGCGCTTCCTTGCGCTCGTCGGTCGTCAGGTAGCGGTTGCGCGACGACAGCGCGAGGCCGTCCTCGTCGCGCACGGTTTCGGCCGCGATGATCTCGACCGGCAGCGCAAGCTGCTGGCACATCCGGCGCACGATCATCAACTGCTGGTAATCCTTCTTGCCGAACACGGCGACGCGCGGCTGCACGCAGGACATCAGCTTCGTGACGACCGTGCACACGCCGGCGAAGAAGCCGGGCCGGAATTCCCCCTCGAGAATGCCGCCGAGGTCATCCGGCGGCAGCACGCGGTATTCCTGCGGTTCCGGGTACATGTCGCGCTCGGTCGGCGCGAACAGCACGTAGACGTTTTCCTTCTGCAGCTTCTCGATATCGTCCTGGAGCGTGCGCGGATACTTGTCGAAATCCTCGTTCGGGCCGAACTGCAGCCGGTTGACGAAGATGCTCGCCACGACCGGGTCGCCGTGCTGGCGCGCGAGACGCATCAGCGACAGGTGCCCTTCGTGCAGGTTGCCCATCGTCGGCACGAACGCCGTGCGGTTCTGTCCGCGCAGCTGGTCGCGCAGTTCATGGATCGAGCTGATGACTTTCATGATCGGGTAGCGGGTTCCTCGCGCATGCGCGCGTTGGCGCCGCAACAGCGGCGTCGGGGTCGAAGCGGAGAACGCCGGCGCGCGGGCGGCGCATCGGGCGTCGGCGGATTGTAGAGGATTTGGCCGCCGGACGCATCGATAAAAGAACGATCGTTCACTTTTTATCGGGGCGTGCCGGAAACCCGCCGGACGGCCAGCCGCCGCGGCGAAGCGGCGAGCGCCGGAATGAAACGGGGAACGGGAAGCGGCGGGGGCGGGTGTTACGCGGGCAGGTACGCGAGGCGCACGTAGATCGGCGCGAACGGTTCGGGCTGCGTGATCTCGACGAGCGATTCGCGCGCGAGTTCGAGCATCGCGATGAAGTTCACGACGACGACCGGCACGCCGCGCGACGTGTCGAACAGGTCGGCGAACTCCATGAAGCGCGCGTTCTGCAGCCGGCGCAGGATCAGGCTCATGTGTTCGCGCACCGACAGCTCCTCGCGGGAGATCTTGTGATGCTGGACGAGCTTCGCGCGCTTGAGCACGTCGGCCCACGCGGCGCGCAGGTCGTCCGAGTTCACGTCGGGAAAGCGCGGCGTGATGCTTTGCTCGATGTAGACGTCGGCGCGCAGGAAGTCGCGGCCGAGCTGCGGCAACTGGTCGAGCCGCTGCGCGGCGAGCTTCATCTGCTCGTATTCGAGCAGGCGACGCACGAGTTCGGCGCGCGGATCTTCCGCTTCCTCGCCGGTGTCGGCCTTCTTGACCGGCAGCAGCATCCGCGACTTGATCTCGATCAGCATCGCGGCCATCAGCAGGTACTCGGCCGCCAGCTCGAGGTTCGTCGTGCGGATCTGGTCGACGTAGCCCAGATACTGCGCGGTGACCTGCGCCATCGGGATGTCGAGCACGTTGAAATTCTGCTTGCGGATCAGGTACAGCAGCAGGTCGAGCGGGCCTTCGAACGTCTCGAGGAAGATCTCGAGCGCATCGGGCGGGATGTACAGGTCCTGCGGCAGCTTGAAGAGCGGTTCGCCGTACAGGCGTGCAAATGCCGCGACACCGTCGACCGTGTCGGGCGTCGAATCGGCGCCCGCGGGCGCGGCGATCGCGTCGTCCTGCCGGGCGGCGCTGGCCTCGTCGGCGGCGCTCACGTCGTCAGAAGTTCTGGTAGTAGACGTACGACGTTTGCTTCACGCGCGATTCCTGCTGGTCGGCGCGCTCTTCGAGATCGATCGGCTGCTTGTCCCACAGCAGGGAACGGCCCTTGCGCTGCTCTTCCTCGAGCGTCGGCTTCTGCTGCTTGAGCTGGTTCAGGAACTGCGTGACGTCGGACTGGTACGGCATGGCTGGATCTTCCGTTTCGGGCGGCGCACGATGCGCCGGATTCGCGATGGCGGGATTTTACCGCATCGCGGGGAACAGCCGGCGCCAATCGCGCGTCGAATCCGCGGGGCGGCGCCGGAGCGCATGGCGCGGCGGCCGTGCCGGGCCCAGCAGTCTTTCACAATCGTTTGGCTTTGACGCCCGCGCCCTGTGGTCAAATACAGGGTTTTCCACGAAACCGTAACAATCCAGGACGGCGAGGTCATATTTGGCGGGGCAGTCGAACCAGCAAGCACCCATGGCGCACGACGCGGGCCCGCGCGCGGCACGCAGTCGCGCCGGCGCCGCGGCCGGCATCGCACGGGCGACCCTCGCCGGGTGCCTCGCCGCGTGCTTCGCGCTGCCGGCCCATGCGAAGTACGACGTCGACATCGACGCGCCGCGCTCGATCCGCAAGCTCCTCAAGTCGCATCTCGATATCGCGCGCTTCGCGAAGCGCGACGACATCAGCGACGACCAGTTCGACTTCCTCGTGACCGCCACGCCGCAGCAGGTGCGCGACCTGACCGCGACGGCCGGCTATTTCTCGCCGGTCGTGCGTACCGACGTGCGCACGCGTGACGGCAAGCGCGACGTGCGCATCGCGGTCGATCCGGGGAAGCAGACCTTCGTGTCGACGGTCGACCTGACGTTCAAGGGGCCCATCGACACCGAGGATCCGAAGCAGGAGGCCGCGACGCGTTTCGCGTTCTCGCTGAAGCCCGGCGATCCGTTCACGCAGTCCGACTGGGACGGCGCGAAGGGCGCGGCGCTCAGGCAGCTGCAGTCGCGTCGTTATCTCGGCGCGAAGATCGCGTCGTCCGAGGCGCGCATCGATCCCCGCACGCAGCGTGCGACGCTCGCCGTCACGTTCGAGAGCGGCCCGACCTTCACGATCGGCAAGGTCGACGTCGACGGCGTGCGTCGTTATCCGGAGAAGATCGTCACGAACGTCAATCCGCTGTCGGAAGGCGAGATCTACGACGTGCAGCGGATCACCGAACTGCAGCGGCAGTTGCAGAACACGCCTTATTACGCGAGCGTCGCGATCGACGTCGGCGACGATACGGCGAAGCCCGAGCGCACGCCCGTGCACGTGAAGGTCAGCGAGTTCCCGTACAACAACATCCGCGGCGGCGTCGGCTTCGCCACCGATACGGGGCCGCACGTGCAGGGTTCCTATACGTATCTCGACACGTTCGGCGCCGCGTGGCCGCTGACGGTGTCGGGCCGGCTCGACCAGATCCAGCAGTACGGGCAGGTCCAGCTGTCGATGCCGCCGGGCGAGAAGGGCTGGACCAACAGCGTGCTCGCGTCCTATACGAACACCAACGTGTCGGACACGCGCATCTACAGCGCGCGGGTCGGCGTGCAGCGCACGCGCACGGGCCAGTTCATCGACTATTCGTATTCGCTGATGTACTACCAGGACCGGCTCGACCAGAACGGCGCGGGGCCGACCACGAGCCGCGCGCTGGTGCCGCAGTGGGCGTGGACGCGCCGCAACGTCGACGATCCGCTGTTCCCGCGTTCGGGCAACCTGATCCACGCGGAGGCCGGCTTCGCGGTCAAGGGCGTGGCGACCGACCAGACCTTCGTTCGCGGCTACGCGCGCGGCCAGCAGTACCTGCCGGTCGGCAAGCGCGACCTGTTCGTGTTCCGCGCGGAGCTCGGCGGCGTGTTCACGGGCGGCAGCTCGACCGGCGTGCCGGCGTCGCTGCTGTTCCGCGCGGGCGGCTCGAACTCGGTGCGCGGCTACGGCTACCAGAGCATCGGCAACAGCGTCGACGGCTCCGTGTTGCCGACCAAGTACCTGATGACGGGCACCGCCGAATACCAGCACTGGTTCAACCGCGACTGGGGCGCCGCGACGTTCTTCGACATCGGCACCGCGACCGATGCGTGGGGCGAGCGCGTGTTCTATCCGGGCGTCGGTGTCGGCGCGCGCTGGCGCAGCCCCGTCGGCCCGATCAACGTCGACGTCGCGTACGGGTTGCGCAACCATAGCGTGCGCCCGTACCTGACGCTCGGCATCGCTTTCTGACCGTACCGCCTCATCGACGACGAACCGCATGACGAAGGACCCGAACGACACGCCGCCGCCTCACGATCCGGACTCGCCCGACGGCGCGCCCGACACGCCGCCGCGCGCGCCGCGCCGCGGCCGGGCGGTGCGCGTCGTCGCGTGGACGCTGGCGGTACTCGTGCTGCTCGTCGTGCTGGCGGCGGCGCTCGTGGCGGGCGCGGTGACGACCGAGCGCGGCACGCGGCTCGCATGGCAGGTGGCCGGACACGTGCTCGGCACACGGCTCGCGGGCACGCTCGAAGGCGGCTCGCTCGCGACCGGCGTGCGGCTGCGGGGCTTCGCATGGACGAGCCCCGACGGCTCGGGCACCGAGGTCCGCATCGACCGGCTCGACGGCCGCTGGGCGCTGACCCGTGCGCCGTGGCGGCTGTCGATCGCCTATCTTCGCGCGGGCACGATCGACGTGCGGGTCGCGCCGGGGCCGTCGACGCCGGGCACCACGCCGCAGGACCTGAGCCTGCCGCTGCAGTTGCGGATCGACGACCTGCGCGTCGATCGCCTCGCGATCCACGACGGCGGCTCGACGACGCAGCTCGACCACATCGCGCTGAACGGCCGCAGCGACGGCCGTCACCATGAACTCGTGCTCGACGGCGTCGATACGCCGTACGGCGCGCTGACCGCGCGCGCGAAGCTCGATGGCGTGAAGCCGTTCGCGCTGACCGGCGAAGCCACCTACGCGGGCAAGCTGTCGGACGAGCCGGTCGACGCGCGGGCCCGCGTGTCGGGCTCGCTCGAGGCGCTCGTCGCCGACGTCAACGCGAGCGGGATGAAGCTGAACGGGCGCGCGCACGTCGAGGCCGCACCGTTCGGCGCGGTGCCGCTCACGCGCGCGTCGCTTGCGTTCGACCACGTGAACCCGCAGGCGCTTTCGCCCGGCGCGCCGGTGGCCGATCTCGCGGTGCGGGCGGAACTCGCGCCCGTGACCGCGCCGGCCGGCTCGGCGCCCGCGAAGGGGTTCGCGGTGACGGGCCCGGTGTCGATCGTCAACGCGAAGCCCGGCACGCTCGGCGACCACCTGCTGCCGGTGATCGACGCGCATGCGAACGTGCATCTCGATGCGCACGCGCAGCGGATCGACGATCTCGCGCTGAAACTGATCCGCGACGGCAGCGTGACGGGCAACGGCACGCTGAAGGGCGGCAAGGGCCGCTTCGACCTGAAGGTCGCGAACCTCGACCTGAACGCGTTCGTCGCCGAGTTGCGGCCGATGCGTCTCGGCGGCCCGCTCGGCGTGACGCTCGCGGGCGACGTCACGACCGTCGACTTCAACTTGAACGACCCGAAGCTCGCGCTCGGCGCACGCGCGAAAGTCGCGCTGACGCCGCAGCAGACCGTGTTGACCGACGCGCGCGTGACGGCGGGCAAGGGACGTATCGACCTGACGGGCGTGTTCCGTCACGACGCGCATTCGAGCTACGACGCGAAGGCAACGCTGACGGCGTTCGATCCGCTGCTTCTCGCCGCGCTGAGCGCACCGAAGGCCGGCGGCGGCAAGGCGCCCGCCAAGGTGGCCAAGGCGCCCGCCACGCACGGCGAGACGCGCGTGTCGGGCACGCTGACGGCCTCGGGCGCGTTCGCGCCGCAGGTATCGACGAAGGCGACCTTCAAGCTCGGCGACAGCCTGTACGACGGCGTGCCGCTGACCGGCGCCGGCGTCGTGCAGCTCGCCGGTTCGCGGATCCTGCCGAGCAACGCGACCCTGTCGATCGCGGGCAACCACGTCGACCTGCGCGGCAGCTTCGGCGCGCCCGGCGACCGGCTGCGCTTCGTGATCGATGCGCCGCAGCTCGACCGGCTCGGCTTCGGCGTCGAAGGGCTCGTGCAGGCGCAGGGCGACCTGACGGGCAGCTTCGCGCATCCGAACGTGACGGCCACCTACAAGGCCGAGCACGTCGTCGTCGGCTCGAACCGGATCGGCGCCGCGCAAGGCCGCGCGGATATCCGCGACGGCGCGCACGGCGCGCTCGTGTTCACGGCCGACGCGTCCGACATCGCGCTCGGCTCGCTGAAGCTGAAATCGCTGCGCGCGAACCTCGACGGCACGCGCGCGAAGCACACGCTCGACGCGTCGGCGCTCGGGATGGCCGGCGGCCGCGTGATCGACCTGACGCTCGCGGCGAACGGCGGCGTGGTCGAGAACCGCGACGGGATGCGCTGGGACGGCACCGTCACGCGTCTGGCGAATCGCGGCACGCCGGCCGTCGCGCTGCAGGCCCCGCTGACGGTGTCGGCCGGCGCCGGCCGCGTGACACTCGGCGCGACGCGGCTCACGCTCGAAGGCGCGGCGATCGACCTGAAGTCGTTCGTGTTCGATCACGGCCAGATGCGCTCGGCGGGCTCGGTGAGCGGCGCGTCGGTCGCGCGTCTCCTCGAAGTCCGCCAGGAACTGACGGGCCAGCGCCCGCCGGTGCGGACCGACGTCGTGCTCGACGCCGACTGGGATTTCTCGCTCGGCGCGAACGCGACGGGCTACGTGCAGGTGAAGCGCCGCGGCGGCGACGTGACGATCGAGAGCGGGCGCGGCATCGCGTCGCTCGGGCTGACCGACCTGTCCGCGCGTGCGAGCTTCGCGCCCGGCAACCGGCTCAACGTGACGGCGCTCGCGAAGGCGAGCCGCATCGGCACGCTCGACGCGAACGTCACGGTGCCGTTTGCGCTGCGCGACGGCGTGTTCGGTGTCGTCAACGACGGTCCGCTGTCGGGCCGCATCGACGCCGACATTCCGGCACTGAAGACGACCGGCAACCTGTTCGGGCCGAGCTATCTCCTTGGCGGACGAGCGGCGCTGAAGCTGACGGTCGCCGGCACGCCGGTGAAGCCGAACCTGTCGGGGATGCTGACGGGCGACGATTTGTCGGCGACGCTCATCGACCAGGGCGTACAGCTGAAGGACGGCATCGTGCGCGTGAAGCTGTCGGACAACCTGGTCGAATTCCAGCAGGTCGAGTTCCACGGCGGCGACGGCACGCTGCGCGCGCTCGGCCGCGTGCGCCTCGACGGCGAGGCGCCCGACCTGACCGCGAGCATCGTCGCGGACAAGCTCGAACTGTTCGCTGCGCCGGACCGCAAGCTGTCGCTGTCGGGCAAGGCAACCGTCGCGAACGACGGGCCGCGCGGCGCGCTGTCGATCGACGGCAAGTTCGTGGTCGACCGCGCGTTGTTCGACCTGCCCGAGGAATCGGCGCCGCACCTGTCGGACGACGTCGTGATCGTGCAGCCGGACGGCACGGTGCGCGGCGAGACGCCGACCGGCACCGCGGTCGCGAAGCCGAAGCCGGTCGAGGACAAGCCGGCGCCGTCGCTCGCGCCGCGCGCGAATATCGACATCGGTCTCGGCAACAACTTCCGCTTCAAGGGGCACGGCGCCGATCTCGGGCTGCGCGGCACGATCACCGTGATGAGCGCGCCGGGCGTGCCGCTGCGCGCGGTCGGCAACGTGCGCGTGACCGAAGGGTCGACATACACGTCGTTCGGCCGCAAGCTCGCGATCGAGAACGGCTTCTTCACGTTCAACGGCCCGGTGTCGAACCCGGGCGTCAACATCCTCGCGATGCGGCGCAACCAGGAGGTCGAGGCCGGCGTGCAGGTGACGGGCACGATCCAGTCGCTGACGGTCAAGCTCGTGTCGGAGCCGAACGTCACGGACAACGAAAAGCTGTCGTGGCTGCTGTTCGGGCACGGCACCGACCAGGGCAACAACGTCGGCCAGCAGGGGGCGATGACCGCGGCGCTCGGGCTGCTCGGCAGCGTGACGGGCAAGCGCGTCGCACAGACCTTCGGCCTCGACGAGGTGTCGGTCGGCCGCAGCGAAGTCGGCCTGACCGATCCGCAGGTCGTGCTGGTGTCGAAGGCGATCAACGAGCGGTTCGTGCTCGGTTTCGAGCAGGGGCTGCAATCGGCGGCCAACGCGTTCAAGGCGACGATCAACCTGACGCGCTTCTGGTCGGTGTCCGCGTACGGCGGCACGTTCCAGGGCGTCGACCTGAACTACACGCGGCGCTTCGACCGGTGGTTCGGCAGCGACGCCGCGCGCACGCGGCGTACCGAGCAGCCATGAAAAAAGCCCCGCATGATTCGTGCGGGGCTTTTTTTGCGCCAGCGGCAGCGCGTTCGGCTTACTTCACGCGCATGCCGGGCTTCGCGCCGCTGTGCGGCTCGAGGATGTAGAGGCCCGGTTCCGCCTTCTCGTCGGTGGCCGACGCGGCGAGCACCATCCCTTCGGACAGGCCGAACTTCATCTTGCGCGGCGCGAGGTTCGCGACCATCACCGTCAGCTTGCCGACGAGCTGCTCGGGCTGGTACGCGGACTTGATGCCCGAGAACACATTGCGGGTCTTTTCCTCGCCGACGTCGAGCGTGAGCTGCAGCAGCTTGTCCGAGCCTTCGACCGCCTGGCACGCGACGATCTTCGCGATGCGCAGGTCGATCTTCGCGAAATCGTCGATCGAGATCGGTGCGTCGTCGGCGCCGTTCACGACCGCCTGCTTCGCGTTCGCCTTCGCGTTGTTCTTCGCGTCCTTCGCGGCGTTGGCGCTCGCGGCGGCCGCACCGGTAGCCTCGGCCTGCAGCGAATCGCGGTTCGCGGCGAGCAGCGCCTCGATCTGCTTCGCGTCGACGCGCGTCATCAGGTGCTGGTACGCCTTGATCGGCTGTTCCGACGACAGCGGCTTCGCGGCATCGGCCCATGCGAGCGGCGCGATCCCGAAGAACGCCTCGACGGCTTCGGCGACACGCGGCATCACCGGCTTCAGCGCGAGCGACAGCAGACGGAACGACTCGAGGCTCACGCTGCAGGTTTCATGCAGCGCGACCGCGTTGGCCGGATCCTTCGCGAGATCCCACGGCTTCGCGCCGTCGACGTACGCGTTCACTTCGTCCGCGAGCTCCATCGTCTGGCGCAGCGCGCGGCTGTATTCGCGTGCTTCGTAGTGCGCGGCGATCTGCGGAATCGCATCGCGCAGCTTCGCGACGAGCGGGTGGTTCATCGCGCTGTCCTGCACGCGGCCGTCGAAACGCTTGATCAGGAAGCCGGCCGCGCGGCTCGCGATGTTCACGTACTTGCCGACGAGGTCGCTGTTCACGCGCGCCTGGAAATCGTCGAGGTTCAGGTCGATGTCTTCCATCGTCGCGTTCAGCTTCGCGGCGAAGTAGTAGCGCAGCCATTCGGGGTTCAGGCCCGTGTCGATGTAGCTCTGCGCGGTGATGAACGTGCCGCGCGACTTCGACATCTTCGCGCCGTCGACCGTCAGGAAGCCGTGCGCGAACACGTTGGTCGGCGTGCGGTGGCCCGAGAACTCGAGCATCGCGGGCCAGAACAGCGTGTGGAAGTACAGGATGTCCTTGCCGATGAAGTGGTACTGCTCGGCCTTCGTGCCCGGGCGGATCCACGCATCGAAGTCGATGCCGCTGCGGTCGCACAGGTTCTTGAAGCTCGCGTAGTAGCCGACCGGCGCGTCGAGCCACACGTAGAAATACTTGCCGGGCGCGCCCGGGATCTCGAAGCCGAAGTACGGCGCGTCACGCGAGATGTCCCAGTCGGCGAGCTTGGCTTCGCCGGCGTCGCCGAGCCATTCGCGCATCTTGTTGGTCGCTTCGGGCTGTGCGAGGCCGCTCACCCATTCGCGCAGGAACGATTCGCAGCGCGGATCGGACAGGCGGAAGAAGTAATGCTTCGACGTCTTGCGCACCGGCGTCGCGCCCGACACGACCGAATACGGGTTCAGCAGTTCGGTCGGCAGGTAGGTCGAACCGCACACTTCGCAGTTGTCGCCGTATTGATCCTTCGCGTGGCACTTCGGGCACTCGCCCTTGATGAAGCGGTCCGGCAGGAACATTTCCTTGACCGGGTCGTATGCCTGCTCGATCTCGCGCTCGGCGATCAGGCCGGCGTCCTGCAGCGCGAGGTAGATCTTCTCGCTCAGCACGCGGTTCTCGTCCGAATCGGTCGAGTAGAAGTTGTCGAACGACACGCCGAAGCTGTCGAAGTCGCGCTTGTGTTCGGTCCACACGCGATCGATCAGCTGCTTCGGAGTCAGGCCTTCCTTCTCCGCGCGCAGCATGACCGGCGTGCCGTGCGTGTCGTCGGCGCCGATGTAGTAGACCTCATGGCCATGCATTCGCAGCGTCCGCACCCAGATGTCGGTCTGGATGTACTCGACCAGGTGGCCGATGTGGATCTGCCCGTTGGCATAGGGCAGTGCGGACGTTACGAGGATCTGGCGGTCGCCTTGCGGCGCCGCAGCCTGCACGGAAGTGAGGTCGGATGCGGACATAGGGTCTGTAGAGGAACAGCGGAAAAACGACGGGAAAGTGCGATTCTAGCAGGGGCGCACGCCGGCGATGCGAGCGGGCGCCGGGGACCGGGCGCCGGAGGGAGCGGGGCCGCGCAGGTGGCGTGCCCGGTGGCGTTGTGCTGCGATGCAGCACGAATTCTGCAGGCAAAAAAAACCGGGGCGGATACGGCCCCGGAGCAACAACGACAAGAGGAGAATGGTGACGCGCCGGCAACACCAGCCGCGTACCGTAAATACTGACCGCGGCCTGCGACGGAAGTTCGAAAATATTTTCGATTTGTTACCAGCCCCGCCGGACGCGTTGTCCGGCGGGGCTGCGCGGGCAGCCTGCCCGCGCATTCTCCTCGTCGTGCGCTTACTGCGCCTGCGCTGCGCGCAGGTAGATTTCGACGCGGCGGTTCTGTGCGCGGCCGGCTTCGCTCGCGTTGTCCGCGATCGGGTTCGATGCGCCCATGCCTTGTGCCGACAGGCGGCCGCCGTTCACGCCGCGCTGGGCGAGTGCGTTCACGACGCTTTGCGCACGGTTCTGCGACAGCGTCTGGTTCAGCTGCGCCGAACCCGTGCTGTCGGTGTAGCCGACGATCGAAGCCGTGACTTGCGGGTTCTGGTTCAGCGTCGTGGCCAGGTCGTTCAGCAGCGGCGTGAAGGCCGGCGTGATCGCGTACTGGTTCGTCGCGAACGTGACCGAGCTCGGCACGTTCAGCTTCAGCGAGCCGTCCGGCTGTTCGGTGACCTGCGTGCCCGTCTGCGCTGCCGACGGCGCGAGCTTGTTCTTGATCGCCTGCCAGTTGTAGCCCGTCACGCCGCCGACCAGTGCGCCGACACCAGCGCCGATCGCCGCGCCCTTGCCGCCGCCGGCCAGCGCGCCGATACCTGCGCCCAGCGCCGCACCCGTGCCGGTACCGACGGCCGTATTGTTGCCTTGCTGCGTGGCGCAGCCTGCCAGCAATGCGCCGGCCAATGCGAAGACGGACAAGCGGGTCGCGATTTTCATGTTCATCTTGGATTCCTCTCTTGGTTGAACGAGTCGACAACGACGACAACAACAGTTACGGCTCCCAGCGCGGGCCGCCCGAAAAAGGAGGGCAGGCCTGCGCTCGCGGCAGCCGCCGAAGCGGCCGCATGCCCTGTCCGTCAGCGTGGCTGTTCGGACAGTGCGACGCGTCAGCCTCTACAATATAGGCGGTAAGTGGCCGATTTGGCCCCATAGCATGCCGCACGCGAAGAGTGCGCCGGGTCGCGCGTTCGCGCAATGGCGTGCAACAGATTCTTTCACTTTTCCCGATTTTCGCAGCGTAATTTGATATTTTTTGACGTTTGCGCGCGAGAAAAACGTTTTCATGGAGTTTCGATGAGCATTGACCGGGCACAAGTCGACGCCGCGCTGGCGGCAGTCGTCGACCCCAATACCGGCCGCCCGTACGCGGCGAACAAGGGCGTGCGCAACGTCGCGATCGACGGCGATGTCGTGGCGCTTGACGTGGTGCTCGGTTATCCCGCGCGCAGCCAGCACGACGACGTGCGCGCGCGCGTCACCGCCGCGCTCCAGGCCGTGCCGGGCGTGCGCGACGCACGCGTCGCCGTGTCGCAGGAGATCGTCGCGCACACGGTGCAGCGCGGCGTGAAGCTGCTGCCGAACGTGAAGAACATCGTCGCGGTCGCATCGGGCAAGGGCGGCGTCGGCAAGAGCACGACGGCCGTGAACCTCGCGCTCGCGCTCGCCGCGGAAGGCGCGTCGGTCGGCATCCTCGACGCCGACATCTACGGCCCGTCGCTGCCGACGATGCTCGGTATCCACGGCCAGCGCCCCGAGTCGCCGGACAACCAGTCGATGAACCCGCTTGTCGGCCACGGGCTGCAGGCGAACTCGATCGGCTTCCTGATCGAGGAAGACAATCCGATGGTGTGGCGCGGCCCGATGGCGACCTCCGCGCTCGAACAGCTGCTGCGCCAGACCAACTGGCGCGAACTCGACTACCTGATCGTCGACATGCCGCCCGGCACCGGCGACATCCAGCTCACGCTCGCGCAGCGCGTGCCCGTCACCGGCGCGGTGATCGTCACGACACCGCAGGACATCGCGCTGCTCGACGCGAAGAAGGGCCTGAAGATGTTCGAGAAGGTCGGGATTCCGATCCTCGGTATCGTCGAAAACATGAGCATCCACATCTGCTCGAACTGCGGCCACGAAGAGCACATCTTCGGCGCCGGCGGCGCCGAGCGGATGGCGAAGGACTACGACGTGAACGTGCTCGGCAGCCTGCCGCTCGACATCGCGATCCGCGAGCGCGCCGACAGCGGCACGCCGACGGTGGCGGCCGATTCCGAAGGCGCGCTGGCGCGCCGCTACCGCGACATCGCGCGCGGCGTCGCGCTCGCGATTGCCGAGCGATCGCGCGACATGACGTCGAAGTTCCCGTCGATCGTTGTTCAAAATACGTAAAACCCTTGCGGGGCGGGCCCTTACGCTGTTTACGGCGCCACGAGGCGCGGTATCATGGCGACTTTTCCCGGGTCCCTTTACCCGCCCGGCGCGGCCGTCGTGTCAAACGGCCGCCAGCCGGCATGAGGATCGAATGAAACAACGACATCACGGCGTGCGCGCCGGCCGCGCGCAGCGCGCGCTGCTGGCCGCCGCCGCGCTGGGCCTGCTGGCCGGCTGTACCTCCTTTTCCTCGACGCACGAAAAACGGGCCGACGCACAACTGCAGCCGACGGTCGGCGCGCAGGCGCGCGGCGCGGTGACGTTCGTCGAGCGCCCGGACGGCGTCCAGGTCACCTACAACCTGGCCGGTCTGCCGCCGAACAGCGACCATGCGCTGCAGGTGCACGAGCGCGGCGACTGCAACGCGGGCGACGGCTCGAGCGCCGGCCAGGTGTTCGCGCCGGCCGCCGACCGCCTGCGCGCGGGGGCGCGCGTCGCCGGCGATCTCGGCAACATCCATGCGGACGCGAACGGCGTCGCGGCCGGCTTCATCGTCGCGCCCGATCTGGCCCTCGACGGCGTGCGCTCGGCGATGAACCGCGCGGTGCTGGTGCACCGCGAACCGAGCGATCCCGCGTTTCCGCAGCATGGCGCGGGGCCCGCGCTGGCCTGCGGCGTGATCCGTTGACGGCCGCCGCGTGCGCCGGCCGATGATCGCGTAAAATGTCCGCCTTTCCCGGCCGCCGCCTTGTATCGGCGGCTTTCGTTTTCTGTCACGCAGCGTTTCCTGGCGCCCCGATATGAGTATCAAGTCCGACAAATGGATTCGGCGCATGGCCGAAGAGCACAAAATGATCGAGCCGTTCGTGCGCGATCAGGTTCGCGCGTCCGAGGACGGCCGCCGGATCGTCAGCTACGGCACGTCGAGCTACGGCTACGACATCCGCTGCGCGGACGAATTCAAGATCTTCACGAACATCAACTCGACGATCGTCGATCCGAAGAACTTCGACGAGGGTTCGTTTGTCGATTTCAAGGGCGACGTGTGCATCATCCCGCCGAATTCGTTCGCGCTGGCCCGCACCGTCGAATATTTCCGCATCCCGCGCACCGTGCTGACGGTCTGCCTCGGCAAGTCGACCTATGCGCGCTGCGGGATCATCGTCAACGTGACGCCGTTCGAACCCGAGTGGGAAGGCTACGTCACGCTGGAATTCTCGAACACCACGCCGTTGCCCGCGAAGATCTACGCGAACGAAGGCGTCGCCCAGGTGCTCTTCTTCGAGAGCGACGAAGTGTGCGACGTGTCGTACGCCGATCGCGGCGGCAAGTATCAGGGGCAGCGTGGTGTCACGCTGCCGAAAACCTGATCTGGTTGCATAACGTCTCACCAGTTTCCGGGTGACCGCTGCGCGTGACGCGCCGCGGTCGTTCTTTTTGGAGAATCGCCCATGAAGTTTCGTTTCCCCGTCGTCATCATCGACGAAGATTTCCGCTCCGAGAACATCTCGGGCTCCGGCATCCGGGCGTTGGCCGAAGCGATCGAGAAAGAGGGCGTCGAAGTCCTCGGCCTCACGAGCTACGGCGATCTGACGTCGTTCGCGCAGCAGTCGAGCCGCGCGTCGTGCTTCATCCTGTCGATCGACGACGACGAACTCATGCTCGGCGAGACCGGCCAGGACGGCGAGCTGCCCGAGCTCGCAACCGCGATCATCGAGCTGCGCGCGTTCGTCACCGAAGTGCGCCGCCGCAATGCGGACATCCCGATCTTCCTGTACGGCGAAACGCGCACGTCGCGCCATCTGCCGAACGACATCCTGCGCGAACTGCACGGCTTCATCCACATGTTCGAGGACACGCCTGAGTTCGTCGCGCGCCACATCATCCGTGAAGCGAAGGTCTATCTCGACTCGCTCGCACCGCCGTTCTTCAAGGAACTCGTCAAGTACGCGGACGAAGGCTCGTACTCGTGGCACTGCCCGGGCCACTCGGGCGGCGTCGCGTTCCTGAAGAACCCGCTCGGCCAGATGTTCCACCAGTTCTTCGGCGAGAACATGCTGCGCGCGGACGTCTGCAACGCGGTGGACGAACTCGGCCAGCTGCTCGACCACACGGGCCCGGTCGCGGCGTCCGAGCGCAATGCGGCGCGCATCTTCAGCGCCGACCACCTGTTCTTCGTGACCAACGGCACGTCGACGTCGAACAAGATCGTCTGGCATGCGACCGTCGCGCCGGGCGACATCGTGCTGGTCGACCGCAACTGCCACAAGTCGATCCTGCACGCGATCACGATGACGGGCGCGATTCCCGTGTTCCTGACGCCGACGCGCAACCACTTCGGCATCATCGGGCCGATCCCGCGCGACGAATTCAAGCCGGAGAACATCCGCAAGAAGATCGAGGCGAACCCGTTCGCGCGCGAAGCGATGCGCGAGAACCCGGACATGAAGCCGCGGATCCTGACGATCACGCAGAGCACGTACGACGGCGTCGTCTACAACGTCGAGATGATCAAGGACTTGCTGGGCGACCTGCTCGACACCCTGCACTTCGACGAAGCGTGGCTGCCGCACGCGACGTTCCACGATTTCTACCGCGACATGCATGCGATCGGCGACGGCCGTCCGCGCACGGGCGCGCTCGTGTTCGCGACGCACTCGACGCACAAGCTGCTCGCGGGCATCTCGCAGGCGTCGCAGATCGTCGTGCAGGATTCGGAGAATCGCACGTTCGACAAGCACCGCTTCAACGAGGCGTACCTGATGCACACGTCGACGAGCCCGCAGTACGCGATCATCGCGTCGTGCGACGTCGCGGCCGCGATGATGGAGCCGCCGGGCGGCACCGCGCTCGTCGAGGAATCGATCGCGGAAGCGATCGACTTCCGCCGCGCGATGCGCAAGGTCGACGCCGAATACGGCGACGACTGGTTCTTCAGCGTGTGGGGCCCGGACAACCTGTCCGAGGAAGGCATCGGCTCGCGCGAGGACTGGATGCTGAAGCCGAACGACCACTGGCACGGCTTCGGCCCGCTGGCTGAAGGCTTCAACATGCTCGACCCGATCAAGGCGACGATCATCACGCCGGGGCTCGACGTCGACGGCGAGTTCGGCGAGACGGGCATTCCGGCCGCGATCGTCACGAAGTACCTGGCCGAGCACGGGATCATCGTCGAGAAGACCGGCCTGTACTCGTTCTTCATCATGTTCACGATCGGCATCACGAAGGGCCGCTGGAACTCGATGGTGACCGAGCTGCAGCAGTTCAAGGACGACTACGACAACAACCAGCCGCTGTGGCGCGTGCTGCCGGAATTCGTCGCGCAGCATCCGCGCTACGAGCGTGTCGGCCTGCGCGACCTGTGCGCGCAGATCCACGACGTGTACCGCGCGAACGACATCGCCCGCCTGACGACGGAGATGTACCTGTCGGACATGGAACCGGCGATGAAGCCGTCGGACGCGTTCGCGAAGCTCGCGCACCGCAAGATCGACCGCGTGCCGCTCGACGAGCTCGAAGGCCGCGTGACGAGCATCCTGCTCACGCCGTACCCGCCGGGCATTCCGCTCCTGATCCCGGGCGAGCGCTTCAACAAGACGATCGTGAACTACCTGCGGTTCGCGCGCGACTTCAACGAGCGTTTCCCGGGCTTCCACACCGACATCCACGGCCTCGTCGCGGAAGAGGTGAACGGCCGCGTCGAGTACTTCGTCGACTGCGTGCGCGACTGATGGCGGCGCACGGACGAATCCGGGCGATGCGCGCGGCGTTGGCCGCGCTCGCCGTCTGGGCGGCAGGCGCGGCGGGGCTGGCAGGGTCGGGCGTCGCACACGCGGAAGTCGCGGCGGCCGACCCGATCGACGTCGCGATGCGGCAATGCCTCGCGCGGCGCGACCGGTCGTCGCCGGCCGGCCAGATCCAGTGCATGGGCGAAGCGCAGCAGCAGTGGCAGGCCGTGATGGACGGCGCGTACCAGCGCCTGTTGAAGGATGCGCCGGCCGATGCGAAGCGCGGCTGGCAGGACAGCCAGCGCCATTGGCTCACGTGGCGCAAGGACGAAGTACATCTGCTGAAGGCCGTGTACGACACGACGCGCGGCACGTCGTATGCGATGTCGAGCGCCGACCTGCAGCTGCAGCCGGTGCGCGATCGCGCGCTGGCGCTGCGCGGCGCGGCCGATCGCTATGCGCCGCCGCCCGCCGCGGTACCGGTCGCGGCGACGAGCGGTGCGCAGGGCGGTACGAGCGCAGCCCAGGCTGCGGCCACGCCGAATGCCAAGCCGGCGGCAAACGCGCCGCGCGATCCGGCCGTGCGCCGCGTGCGGCCGTGCGAACAGGACGCCGCGTGCGAGCACGCGCTGTTCGACCTGAACCGCTATTACCAGAAGCTGCGCCGCAAGATGCCGGCCCATTCGGCCGCGACGCTCGTACGCGCGCAGCGCGCGTGGGTCGGGTTCCGCGATGCGACGGCGCCGCTGGTCGGCGAGGACGGGCGCGTCGACCTGATCGGTGCGCGCATCGCGACGATGAAGCGGCTGTCGGAGACGGCCGGCAACAAGTAACGGCCGTCACGACGCGGGTCGTTCGGCAACCCAACGAAACGGGCACCCTGGGGTGCCCGTTTTGCATTGCGCGGCGTGCGGCGACGCCTATGCAGGCTGCGACGTGCCTTGCAGGCCGAACCACGACGGCACGAGCGCGACCGCATCGTCGAGCGACGCGAGCACGTGCAGGCTCAGCGCGATGATTTCGGGAGTCGGTGCTTTCAGGTCGGGCACGGTGACGACCGATGCGCCGGCGCCGGCGGCCGACTGCGCGCCGAAGTCGCTGTCCTCGAACGCGACGCACGCATGCGCCGGCACGCCGAGGCGTTCGGCCGCGAGCCGGTAGACGGCCGGGTCGGGCTTGCCGCGTGCGACTTCGTCGCCGCCCGCGATCGCGCGGAAGAACGGCAGCACGCCGACCGCGTCGAGCCGCGCGCGGATCACGTCACCGGCGGACGACGACGCGACCGCGCATGGAATGCCGGCCTGCGCGAGCGCATCGAGCAGCGCGAACGCGCCGGGTTTCAGCGGAAACTTCGGATGCGGCTCGGGCGCCGCGAGCTGCTCGCGCACGCGGGTGCGCACGGCGTCGAACGTATCGGGATTGCCGATCAGCCGCGCCAGGATGACCTGGCCTTCGGCGAACGAGCGGCCGACGATCTGCAGGTAGTCGGTGACGGTCAGCGCGACACCGTGCGCATTCGACACGTCGATCCACGTGTTCATGATGGTCCGCTCGGAATCGACGAGCAGGCCGTCCATGTCGAAGAGCGCGGCGGAAAAGGTCATCGGCGGCATCCGGGAAGCAGGGAAAGCGAGGAGCGGCGCAACGGCCGCCCGAATGAAAAACGGACGCCGAAGGCGTCCGTCCGTGACAGCAGGCTGTTACCGGCCCAGTGCGGCGCGGGCCGCCTTGACGGCCGCACGCACCTGGTCGGGCGCGGTGCCGCCCGGGTGGTTGCGGCTGGCGACCGAACCCTCGAGCGTCAGGTAGCCGAACACGTCTTCGCCGATCAGGTGCGCGACGTTCGGCAGTTCCTGCTTCATCTCGTCGAGCGTCAGGTCGGCCAGGTCGATGCCGCGGTCGTCGCAGACCTTCACCGCGTGCGCGACGGCTTCGTGCGCATCGCGGAACGGCAGGCCGCGCTTCACGAGGTAGTCGGCGAGGTCGGTGGCGGTCGAGAAGCCCTGCAGCGCGGCCGCACGCATCGCGTCCGGCTTCACGGTGATGCCCGCGACCATCTCGGCAAAGATCCGCAGCGTGTCGGCGACGGTGTCGACCGTGTCGAACAGCGGCTCCTTGTCTTCCTGGTTGTCCTTGTTGTAGGCAAGCGGCTGGCCCTTCATCAGCGTCAGCAGCGCCATCAGGTGGCCGTTCACGCGGCCCGTCTTGCCGCGCGCGAGTTCGGGCACGTCCGGGTTCTTCTTCTGCGGCATGATCGAGCTGCCGGTGCAGAAGCGGTCGGCAATGTCGATGAAGCCGACGCGCGGGCTCATCCACAGCACGAGTTCTTCGGAGAAGCGCGACACGTGCGTCATCACGAGTGCCGATGCCGCCGTGAATTCGATCGCGAAGTCGCGATCGGACACGGCGTCGAGCGAGTTCGCGCAGATGCCGTCGAAGCCGAGCGTCTTCGCCACTGCGTGACGGTCGATCGGGTAGCTCGTGCCCGCGAGCGCGGCCGCGCCGAGCGGCAGGCGGTTCACGCGGGTACGGCAGTCGCGCATGCGCTCCGCGTCGCGCGTGAACATCTCGACGTAGGCGAGCAGGTGGTGGCCGAACGTGACGGGTTGCGCGACCTGCAGGTGCGTGAAGCCCGGCATGATCGTGTCGGCGTTCTGTTCCGCGAGGTCGATCAGCGCGCCGCGCAGGTCGGTGAGCAGACCGCCGATGCGGTCGATCTCGCCGCGCAGCCACAGGCGGATGTCGGTCGCGACCTGGTCGTTGCGCGAGCGGCCCGTGTGCAGGCGCTTGCCGGCATCGCCGATCAGTGCGGTCAGGCGCGCCTCGATGTTCAGGTGGACGTCTTCCAGGTCGAGCTGCCATTCGAATTCGCCGCGCTCGATCTCGCCCTTGATCTGCGCCATCCCGCGTTCGATCGCGGCCAGGTCGTCGGCGCTGATGATCTTCTGCGCGGCGAGCATGTTCGCGTGCGCGAGCGAGCCGGCGATGTCGACGAGCGCGAGGCGCTTGTCGAAAAACACCGACGACGTGTAGCGCTTGACCAGTTCCGACATCGGTTCCGAGAAGCGGGCCGACCAGGCCTCGCCCTTTTTGTGCAGTTGGGACGTCATGGCGATTCTTCGAAGGGGAGTTGGGCGGCGTGCGCCGCCGAGGGAATCCTGCAATTCTAACATTCGCGGGCCTGCCGGCCGTGGCCCGCGCGGGCCGGCCCGCTCAGTCGCGTACCAGCACGACGAGCTTCAGGTCCTCGCGGTGCGCGGGCTTCAGCGTGATCTGCTGGTACACGAGGCGGCCGTCGGCCGGATGGTCGAATTCGCGCAGCCCGCCTTCGCGTTCGAACACGTCCTGCGACGCCCAGTACTGCGCGAAGGCGTCGCTGCCGGCGGTCAGCGCGTCGATCAGCGCGCGCGTCGGCGCGTCGGTCAGGTGACGGATCGAATCGGCGCGGAATTCGGCCGCGAGCCGCCGCGCGCGGGTTTCCCAGTCGACGATCAGCGTGCGCGCGGCCGGCGACATGAACGTGAAGCGCAGCAGGTTGCGGTCGTGCTCGCCGTCGAGCCAGCCGGAAAAGAGCGCGGCGGCCGGCGCGTTCCATGCGAGCGCGTTCCATTGCCGGTCGAGCACGTACGCGGGCGTTGCGATCGCCGCGACGGTCGCGGCGAGCGTCGGCGGCAGGTCGCCGCCTGCGACATCGGGTTCGGCCGGGTCGCGCTGCGCGGCCAGCTCGAACAGGTACGCGCGCTCCGCCTTCGACAGCTGCAGCGCGACGGCGATCCGGGCGAGTGCGTCGGCCGATGCCGACACCGGGCGGCCCTGTTCGATCCACGTGTACCAGGTCGGGCTGACGCCGCACAGCTGCGCGACTTCCTCGCGCCGCAGCCCCGGCGTGCGGCGGCGCGGGCCGGGCGGCAGCCCGACGGCCTGCGGCGACAGCCGCTCGCGATGGGCACGGATGAATTCGCCGAGGGCACGGGCGGGCGTGGCGTCGAGCGGCGGGACGGAGGCGGAGGGCGGCTGGTTCATGCGGAAACGGCGAAAGGGACGCGGCAACGCGGCAACGTTCAGACTGGTGGATCGAATACCAGAATAATTGCTTAACTTGTACTGGTACAGGTGCGGGCCTATTGTAGCGGCTCGCGCGCTGGCAGGGCAGCGGGCGTCCCACAAAACGTGTTGCATGGGGCCGGAACGCGCTGACGCAGCCATGCCGGCCGATTGCGCAAGAGAAAGGAGCGAACGATGAAACACCACGACCAGGTCGCCGACGCATTCGGCACGACGGCCGCCGCCTATCTGACGAGCACGGTCCATGCGACGGGCGCCGACCTGCAGACGCTCGCCGACGCGGTGCGCGCGACGCCCGATGCCGCGGTGCTCGATCTCGGCTGCGGTGCCGGCCACGCGAGCTTCGCGGTCGCGCCGCACGTGCACGACGTGGTCGCCTACGATCTCGCCGCGCCGATGCTCGCGACCGTCGATGCTGCCGCGCGCGAGCGCGGGCTCGCGAACATCCGCACGCAGCAGGGGCCGGCCGAGCGGCTGCCGTTCGACATGGCGACGTTCGACTGGGTCGTGAGCCGGATGAGCGCGCACCACTGGCATGACATGCGCGCGGCGCTCGCCGAGGTGCGCCGCGTGCTGAAGCCGGGCGGCCGCGTGCTGATGATCGACATCGCCGGCAACGATCACCCGCTCCTCGACACGTACCTGCAGGCCGCGGAAGTGCTGCGCGACGCGTCGCACGTGCGCGACTACCGGGCCGATGAATGGCTCGCGATGTTCCGCGAGGCCGGTTTCGCCGCGCAGGTGCACAGCCGCTGGCGGCTGCCGATCGATTTCGATACGTGGGTCGCACGTATCCGCACGCCGGCCGACAGCGTGACCGGCATTCGCGCGCTGTGGGCGCATGCGCCCGACGAGGTGCGGGCCTACTACGCGGTGCAGCCCGACGGATCGTTCGAGCACGACGCGCTGCTGATCGACGCGCATTGAACGATGCGGCGCGCAGTGGCATGAAAAAAGCCGCGATACGCACGTTCGCGTATCGCGGCTTTCACGATGCCGGCCGGCGCGGCGCGTGCCCGCGCCGCATGCGGATCAGCCGGTGTTGCGCAGGCCCGCCGCGATCCCGTTGATGGTCAGGTGAATCCCGCGGCGCAGCCGCGCGTTCGTGTCGCCCGCGCGGTGACGCTTGATCAGCTCGACCTGCAGGTGGTTCAGCGGATCGAGATACGGGAAGCGGTTCTTGATCGAGCGCGCGAGCAGCGGGTTGGTCGCGAGGCGGCCTTCGTGCCCGGTGATTTCCGCGAGCGCCTGCGACGTGCGCTCCCATTCCGCGACGATCCGCTCGAACACGTGCTTGCGCAGCTTGCGGTCGGACACGAGCTGCGCGTAACGCGACGCGACCGCGAGATCGGTTTTCGCGAGCACCATGTCCATGTTCGACATCAGGTTCGAGAAGAACGGCCAGGTCTTGTTCATCTTCTTCAGCAGCGTGACGCGCTTCGTGCGTTCGGCGTCGTCCTGCGCGCTGTCGAGATACGCGCTCACCGCGCTGCCGAAGCCGTACCAGCCCGTCAGCAGCAGCCGGCACTGGCCCCACGAGAAGCCCCACGGGATCGCGCGCAGATCCTCGATCTTGCGCTGCTTCGGATCCTGCAGCTTGCGCGACGCCGGGCGGCTGCCGATGTTCAGCTCGGCGATCTCGGTGATCGGCGTCGACGAGAAGAAGTAGTCGGTGAAGCCCGGGGTTTCATAGACGAGCGCGCGGTACGCGGCCATCGCCGAATCGGACAGCGTCTGCATCGCGGCTTCGAACACGGGCAGTTGCGCGGGCGCGTTCGACTGCGGCAGCAGCGATGCCTCGAGCGTCGCGGCGACGACGGTCTCCAGGTTGCGGCGGCCGATCTCGGGGTTCGCGAACTTGCTCGCGATCACCTCGCCCTGTTCGGTCAGGCGGATCTGGCCGTTCACGGTGCCCGGCGGCTGCGACAGGATCGCCTGGTAGGTCGGGCCACCGCCGCGGCCGACCGTGCCGCCACGGCCGTGGAACAGCCGCAGCGTGATCTTGCGGTCGCGGAACAGGTCGACGAGCGCGAGCTCCGCACGATACAGCTCCCAGTTCGACGTGAGGAAGCCGCCGTCCTTGTTGCTGTCCGAGTAGCCGAGCATCACTTCCTGCTCGGCGCCCTGGTGCGCGATCAGCGCGTCGATGCCCGGCAGTGCGAAGTATTCGCGCATGATGCGCGCGGCGTCGCGCAGGTCGGGAATCGTCTCGAACAGCGGGATCACCATCAGGCTGTTCCTCGCCTCGCCGCCCGGCACGCCGAGCGCGCCTTCGAGCAGGCCCGTCTCTTTCTGCAGCAGCAGGACTTCGACGAGGTCGCTGACGGTTTCCGTGTGCGAGATGATGTAGTTGCGCACCGCGCGCGCGCCGAATTGCGCGCGGACTTCGCGCGCCTTCTCGAACACGCCGAGCTCGCTCTGCGCGAGCGCCGAGTATTCGAAGTACGGCGAGCGCAGCGGGCGCGGGTCGGCGAGCGCGGCGAGCAGCACGCGCAGCTTGTCTTCTTCGGCGAGCGCCGCGTAGTCGGCCTCGACGCCCGCGCGCGCGAACAGCTCGGCGACCACCGCTTCATGGATGTCGGAGCTCTGGCGCAGGTCGATGCTCGCCAGATGGAAGCCGAACACCTCGGCCGCGCGCACGAGCGGCGCGAGGCGCGGTGCGGCGAGCGACGTGCCGTGGTGTTCGTCGAGCGACGCCGTCAGCACCTTCAGGTCGGCGACGAACGCTTCGGAATCCGCATACGGGATCGCGCGCACGGGCGGCGCGCCGCGGCCCGCGCTGCGCACGGGCACCGTGCCTTCGCCAAGACGCACGCGCGCGCTCGCGGCGAGGCGCGTGTAGATGCCGATCAGCGCGCGGCGATACGGTTCGTCGACGCGGTGCGGCGACTGGTCGGGCGATGCGGCCGCGAGCGCCTTCACCGCGTCGTTCGCGCCGACGAGCAGGTTCGATACCGACAGCTCGGCGCCGAGCTTGTGCACCTGTTCCAGGTAGTGCTCGAGGATCACCGCGGCCTGGCGGTTGATCGCTTCCTCGAGCGTCGGCGCGGTCACGTTCGGGTTGCCGTCGCGGTCGCCGCCGATCCAGCTGCCCATCTGGAAGAATGCGGGCACGCGGGCGGACAGGCCGTGCTCGGCGAGCGCGGCCTCGATGTCGCCGTACAGCGCGGGCAGCTCGTCGAGGAAGGTCGCGCGGTAGTACGACAGCGCGTTCTCGATCTCGTCGCCGACCGTCAGGCGCGCGTCGCGCAGCATGCGGGTCTGCCACAGCGCGGTGACGCGTGCGCGCAGCATCGCTTCGTTGTACTGGCGCTCGCGCGCGGTCAGTTCCTGGTCGCGCTCGGCGAGCAGGCGCGCGATGTCGTGCTGCGCGTCGAGGATGCTCTTGCGCTGGACTTCGGTCGGGTGCGCGGTCAGCACCGGCACGATCAGCGCATCGTCGAAGAAGCGCTGCAGCAGGCGCTTCGATGCGTTGCCGGTCGTCTTCAGCTGTTCGAGCGCGTACGCGACCGTGCCCGGTTGCGACGCGGAGCCGGCCAGCGCGTGGATGCGGCGGCGGCGGTTGTGATGGCGGTCTTCCGCGATGTTCGCGAGATGCGAGAAATAGCTGAACGCGCGCACGACGCTCACCGTCTGCTCCGGCGTCAGCTTGCGCAGCTTCTTCTCGAGCGTCTGCGCGGCTTCGTTGTCGTCCTCGCGGCGGAACTTGACCGCGGTCTGGCGGATCGTCTCGACGACGTCGAACACCGTATCGCCTTCCTGCTCGCGCACGACGTCGCCCAGCAGGCGGCCGAGGAAGCGGATGTCTTCGAACAGCGGACGGTCCTTGTCTTCGCGCGTCCGCGTGCCGGCCTTCGGCGCGGCGGCCTTGCGGGCAGCGGAGCCGGCGGCTTTCGTCACGCGTTTTGTCTGACGTATCGGGTCTTTCGGTTTCGTTGCCGTTTTCGCACGGCCGTTCGCGGCGGTGGCGACGGTGTCCGTCGAGGCGTCGGAGGAGGACAGGGCAGCATTGCGGCGCGCCGTACGCGCCGATCCGGAAGACTTCACGATGGGTTTCCTTGGGAAAGCTCGAGTCAAAAGGAACTGCGAAAACTGCGGGAACTGCGGTCAAGCAACCAGCTACGTGCGGCACATCCGCACATCGGCGCCGCGACCCGCGCAGGGGCAGGCCGGGCGCAGGCTCCGGGCCCGGGCGGGCCGGGGCGTGCGTGCTACCATTGTTCGATCTTCAATCCCGTCCTTCGATGTTCCAGCAATGAATTCCGAGACCCCTGCGGCAGGGCCGCAACAGGCACAACCGCCCGCGACGTTGACGATTGCTTCGCGCGAGAGCCGCCTGGCGATGTGGCAAGCCGAACATGTGCGTGATGCGCTGCGCAAATTATATCCAGCTTGTGACGTGAAAATCCTCGGGATGACGACCCGCGGCGATCAGATTCTCGATCGCACGCTGTCGAAGGTCGGCGGCAAGGGCCTGTTCGTGAAGGAACTGGAGAGCGCGCTGGCCGACGGCCGCGCCGATCTCGCCGTGCATTCGCTGAAGGATGTGCCGATGGCGTTGCCCGACGGCTTCTCGCTCGCCGCGATCATGGAGCGCGAAGACCCGCGCGACGCATTCGTGTCGAACGACTATGCGTCGCTCGACGCGCTGCCGGCCGGCGCGGTCGTCGGCACGTCGAGCCTGCGCCGCGAAGCGATGCTGCGTTCGCGCTATCCGCACCTCGACGTCCTGCCGCTGCGCGGCAACCTCGACACGCGTCTCGCGAAGCTCGACCGCGGCGACTACGCGGCGATCATCCTCGCGGCCGCCGGCCTGAAGCGCCTCGGCCTCGACGCACGCATCCGCACGCTGATCGACGTCGAAGCCAGCCCGCCGGCCGCCGGTCAGGGCGCGCTCGGCATCGAGATCGCCGCGCATCGCGACGACGTCGCCGCGTGGCTCGCGCCGCTGCACGACCCGAAGACCGCGCTCGCGGTCGAGGCCGAGCGGATGGTGTCGCGTGCACTCGGCGGCAGCTGCGAGGTGCCGCTCGCCGCGCATGCGGTGTGGCGCGCGGGCGAACTGTATCTGACGGGCCGCGTGTCGACGACCGACGGCAAGCGCGTGCTGACGGCCGAGGAGTGCGGCGCCGTGATGACCGTCGCCGATGCGCTCGCGCTCGGCCGTGCCGTGTCCGACGAACTCGAGGCGCAAGGCGCGCTCGACATCGTCCAGGCGCTGCTCGCGGGCTCGCAGGCCGCCGGCAAGGGCGACGCCTGATGGCGGGCGGCGCGCGCGCGTTCACCGCTGTCCTGACGCGTCCGGACGGTCAGTCCGACGCGCTTGCGTCGCAACTCGCCGATGCCGGTTGCGACGTGCTCGAATTCCCGCTGATCGACATTGCGCCGGTTGACGATCCGGCGCCGCTCGACGCCGCGTTCGCGGCGCTCGCCGATTATGCGCTCGTGATTTTCGTGTCGCCGAACGCGATCGACCGCGCGCTCGCGCAGTACGGCGCGATCTGGCCGAACGCGCTGCCGGTCGGCGTGGTCGGGCCCGGCAGCGTCGCGGCCCTCGCGCGTCACGGCATCGCGGCGCCCGCGCATCGCGTGATCGCGCCGCAGGCGCCGGCCGACGGCGGCGTGCCCCATTACGATTCCGAAAGCCTGTTCGCGTGCATCGAGACCGCGTTCGGCGGCGCGCAGGCGCTGACGGCCAGGCGCGTGCTGATCGTGCGCGGCGACGGCGGGCGCGAATGGCTCGCCGACCGGCTGCGCGAGGCTGGCGCGGACGTCACGCTCGTCGCCGCATACCGGCGCGTCGTGCCGGAGCCGCGCGTCGGCGCGTGGGAGCGCGTGCACGCGCTGCTCGACGGCCAGCCGCATGCGTGGCTCGTCACGAGCTCCGAAGGCGTACGCAACCTGCACGAACTCGCGCGGGCACACCTGAACGATGCCGAGATCGACGCGCTGAAGCATGCGCCGCTCGTCACGCCGCACCCGCGGATCGAGCAGACCGCGCGCGCACTGGGTTTTGATAGGATTACGCTGACCGGCGCGGGCGATGAGCGCATCGTCCGCGCGTTTCGAACGATGGCCGACGAGGCCGTCCAACCGGCGACAGCCGCACCGGTGACTAAACGCATGACAGATACCAACGATTCCAAAAGCGTCGCTTCCCAGCCGGCCGCTGCATCCGCACCGCCGTCTCGTCCCGCCTATATGGCGTCCGAACCGCCCGCGCGCCGCGGCGGCAGCGCGGTGCTGTGGTTCGTCGTCGTCGTGCTCGGCTGCGCGGCCGGTGTCGGCGGCTACGCGCTGAACCGCAAGATCGACCGGCTCGACGGCACGTTCGTCACGCGCCAGAAGGCGCTCGACGCGCAGACGGCCGAGACGCGCATGAAGACCGAGCAGGCACTCGCCAGCACGCACCAGGTCGACACGCAGCTCGCGCAGCTCGACGGCAAGCTCGCCGACGCGCAGAGCGCGCAGCAGGCGCTGCAGCAGCAATACCAGGACCTGTCGCGCAACCGCGATGCATGGATGCTCGAGGAAGTCGACCAGATGCTGTCGAGCGCGAGCCAGCAGCTTCAGCTGACCGGCAACACGCAACTCGCGCTGATCGCGCTGCAGAACGCCGATGCACGTCTCGCGACCTCGCAGAGCGCACAGGCCGTCACGGTGCGCAAGGCGCTCGCGCTGGACATCGAAAAGCTGAAGGCCGCACCGGCGGCCGACCTCACGGGCCTCGCGATCAAGCTCGACGACGCGATCGCGAAGGTCGACGCGCTGCCGCTGTCCGGCGAGGCGATCGTCCCGCACGAAGCGCCGAAGGCCGCGCCGGCCGAAGCCGCCTCGTCGGCCGTGGCCGGCGAGCCGCGCTGGAAAGTGTGGTGGCACGACTTCTCGGCCGGCCTCGGCCAGCAGTTGAAGGGCCTCGTGCAGGTGCGCCGGATCGACAATGCGGATGCGATGCTCGCGTCGCCCGACCAGGGCTACTTCGTGCGCGAGAACGTGAAGCTGCGCCTGCTCACCGCGCGGCTGTCGCTGCTCGCGCGCAACGACAGCGCGATGAAGGCCGACCTGCACGCCGCGCAGGCGTCGCTCGGGAAGTATTTCGACCAGGCATCGAAGGACACGCAGACCGTCGAGGATCTGCTCAAGCAGGTTGACGGCGCATCGCTGACGGTCGCGGTGCCGAACCTGAACACGAGCCTGAACGCCGTTCAGCAGTTCAAGAGCCGGGGGTAACGATGACGCTTCGAGGAATCGTCTGGCTCGCGGTCCTGTTCGCGATCGCCGCGGCACTCGCCACCGTCGGCCGTTTCGACGCGGGGCAGGTGCTGCTCGTCTATCCGCCGTACCGGATCGACGTGTCGCTGAACCTGTTCGTGATCGCCATCGTCGTGCTGTTCATCGTCATGTACGCGCTGCTGCGTATCGTGCGCAACATCTGGCGCATGCCGCAGCGGGTCGCCGCGTATCGTGCGCGCTCGCGCAACGAGAAGGCACAGGCGTCGCTGCGCGACGCAATTTCGAACCTGTACGCAGGCCGCTTCTCGCGTGCGGAGAAGGCCGCGCGTGAAGCGCTGACGGTCGATGCGAATCTCGGCGCCGCGAGTCTCGTCGCGGCCACCGCCGCGCACCGGATGCACGAGTACACGCGCCGCGACGACTGGCTGTCGAAGGTCGATGCGCCCGAGTGGCAGGATGCACGGCTGCTTGCGGCGGCCGACATGCGCGCGGATGCGCGCGATGCCGACGGTGCGCTCGCGGCGCTGGCCGACATGCAGGCCGGCGGCAAGCGCATTCATGCGCAGCAGGTTGCGCTGCGCGCGCAGCAGCAGTTGAAGAACTGGGCCGAGGTGCTGAAGCTTGCGAAGGCGCTCGAGAAGCGCGAGGCGCTGCATCCGGCCGCGGCCGTGCGGCTGCGCCAGCAGGCGGCGGAAAACCTGCTGCGCGAGCGCCGGCACGACCCGGACGCGCTGCTCGAGGTGTGGCAGTCGCTGTCGCCGGTCGAGCGCCAGTCGCCGCGTCTGGCCGATCTCGCGGCCGACCTGCTCGTGCCGCTCGAGCGTCGCAACGAAGCGCGCCGCATCGTCGAGGACGCACTCGCGCACAACTGGGATGCGCGCCTGCTGCGCCGCTACCCGGACACGGCCGGCGCCGATGCGCTGCCGCTGATCCAGAAGGCCGAAGGGTGGAAGAAGGATCACCCGGACGATGCCGACCTGCTGTTCGCGCTCGGCCGCCTCTGCCAGCAGCAACAGCTGTGGGGCAAGGCGCAGTCGTTCCTCGAATCGGCGCTGAAGCTGGCCGACAACGAGGCGCTGAAGGTGCGGGCGCATCGCGCGCTCGCTCGCCTGTTCGAGCATCTCGGCGAAACCGACAAGGCCGCGAAGCATTATCGAGAAAGCGCGCTTGCGATTACCGTGGTCTGACGCTGCGCTGCGCTGCAAAAAAGCCCCGAACGCCAAGCGGCCTTCGGGGCTTTTTTTCGTCCGTTACGCGCCGAGCCTGCGTAGCAGGTCGTCCTCGCTCGCGACGAACCACACCGACGTCCCGCGATTGCACTCGCGAACGAGCGCGCGCAGCGCTTCGCTGTGCGTGAGCCGGCGATCGATGTCGCCGACCACACCGAGCCGGACGCCGTAGTTGACGAGCTTCTGCAGCACGGCGCCGGCCAGCCCGCTGTCGAGCCGGTAGAAGTCGTCGTGCAGCGCGTCGGCGGGGACCGCGATCCAGTCGGCTTCGTGCTCGTGCGCAAGCGCGACGAGTTCGAGTGCATCGCTTTCCCGCTGCACGAGGCCGGCGGAAGGATCGCGGACCAGCACACGGCTGCCGGCTGCCTGAACGATTCGATGGTGCATGTCGAGGGTTTCCGTCGAGGCGAGAAACGCGAGTATGTTGTCGCGCTGCCCGCGGATGAAGTGGGGCTGCCCGGGAAGAAACCGGACCTGCGCGTGCGGCACGAGACGCGTCAGGCGATCGCGCGTGTCGCGTGAATCGAGCATCACGTCGCGGCCGCCGACGATCGCCAGCACGGGCATGGACAACGTGCGGAGCGTGGCGTCGTCGAATACCGGAATCGGTTCGAGGCGCGGGCGAAACCCGCGATCGACAGCGCGCATCAGTGCGAGCCCGTCACGCTCGGCCGCCGTCGACGCGGGCGGCAGCCGGCCGAGCACGCGCCGTCGCACGCACGCGCGTCCGGCATCGCCGAGCAGCAACAGCGGCAGCGCCCACCACAGAAACGGCTTCTGCCGGCCGACGCCGGACGGGCAGAGCAGCGCGAGCCGCGTCACGCGTGCGGGCCGCCGCAGCGCGAAGTCGAGCGCCGTTCGCGCGCCGAGCGAGATGCCGACGAACGCGGCGCGCGACACCTGCAGGCCGTCCAGCACGTCGTCGAGCCACTGCGCGTACGCGTCGCCTGCGAGCGGCGGCCGCGACGGCGCGCTGGGTCCCGCTTCGCCGATCACGTCGATCGCGTAGAGCCGGAAGTGCGTCGACCAGACGGCCGCGTAATGCTGCCAGCTTGCCGCTGTCGTCTGCGCGCCGTGGATCAGCACGACCGGCGGCGCGTGTTCCGGGCCGCAGGCGATCACATGCGTCGCGCCCTGGCGCGTTTGTATCGTGACGCGCCGGTGTCCGGCCGGCCAGTGCGACAGCGCGGCCGCGTACGCGGCGCGAATCGCGCGGGCGTGGCGGGGCGACCGGAAGATCGCGCTCATGTCCCGCTTTTCTGCAGCAGCGTGTCGAGCGACGACATCAGCGCCGCCGTGTCGGCCGGCGTCGCGGCGACGACGACCTTGACCACGCTTGCAGCGGGGTCGAACGTGACGTCGATCCGCACGGGATCGACATACGACGTGCGGCCCGACGCCATCGCATGCAGCGAGCGCGACAGGTACTGGTGCAGCGACTGAGACGCGTCCGGAATGTCGACGATGCTGGTGACGCGCACCGCGCGCGGCACGGGCGCGGCCGGCTCCGTTTGCGCGAACGCGGCGAGGTCGGCGTCGAGGATGCGGTACGCGCGGCCGACCCGCGTCGCGCGCAGCTTGCCGTCGCGAATGAACCGCAAGACGGTTTTCGGGTGGACGCGCAGGCGGGCGGCAGTGTCTTCGACGGTGTGGAACATGGTTGGAAAATTATTCCCTAAATGTTCTTTATTGTTCCATATGTAAAGGATAATAAGGGAATAATTTGGTGAAAGAGATGTCATCATCCAGCCGGCGTAGCATCCGCCCGATCCGGGACGCGCCTGTCCGGAATTGAAAACGCCCCGGCGACCGGAGGGATTCCGGTCGCCGGGGCGTTTCGGGAGCCGGCGGTCGGCCGGCGTGCCCGGTGCGCCGCTATGCGCCGCGCGTCACTTGTCGACCAGCCGTTTCGGCACCGACAGCGCGAGCAGCCCGCCGAGCACGAGGAACGCGGCAAGCATGACCATGCCTGCATTGTTGGTGCCCGTCGCCTGCTTGAGCCAGCCCATCATGTACGGGCTCAGGAAGCCGGCGAGGTTGCCGATCGAGTTGATCATCGCGATGCCGGCCGCGGCCGCCGTGCCGCCGAGGAATGCGGTCGGCAGGCTCCAGAACAGCGGCAGCGTCGTCAGGATGCCGATCGTCGCGAGCGTGAGGCCGAGCATCGCGAGCGCGGTCTGGTGCGCCCAGATGACCGACAGCACGAGCCCGAGCGCGCCGATCGCGGCCGGGATCGCGAGGTGCCAGCGGCGTTCGCGGCGCTTGTCCGCGCTGCGCGCGATCAGGATCATCGCGACCACCGCGGCCGCATAGGGAATCGCCGACAGCAGGCCGATCGTGAACGTGTCGGTCACGCCGGTGGCCTTGATGATCGTCGGCAGCCAGAAGCCGACGCCGTAGAGCCCCATCACGAACGAGAAATAGATCAGCGCCATCAGCCACACGCGCGGGCTCGACATCACGGCGCCGAGCGGCAGGTCTTCCTTGGTCGCTTCCTCCGCGTCGACGTTGCGGGTGAGCAGCGCCTTTTCCTCGTCGGTCAGCCACTTCGCCTTCGCGATTCGCTCGTCGAGCTTGAAGAACACGAGCACGCCGACCAGCACCGACGGGATACCTTCGAGCAGGAACAGCCATTGCCAGCCGTGCCACCCGCTCATGCCGTCGAACGCCTTCAGGATGAAGCCCGAGAGCGGTCCGCCGATCACGCCGGACAACGCGACGGCCGTCATGAAGAACGTCGTCATCCGGCCGCGCCGGTGCGCGGGATACCAGTAGGTGAGGTAGAGGATCACGCCGGGGAAGAAGCCTGCCTCGGCGACGCCGAGCAGGAAGCGCATCACGTAGAACATCGCGGGCGTCGTGACGAACATCGTCAGGATCGAGATCACGCCCCACGTCGCCATGATGCGCGCGATCCACACGCGCGCGCCGACCTTGTGCAGGATGATGTTGCTCGGCACTTCGAAGAGGAAATAGCCGAAGAAGAAGATCCCGGCGCCGAGCCCGTACACGGTGTCGCTCAGGTTCAGGTCGCTCGCCATCTGCAGCTTCGCGAACCCGACGTTCACGCGGTCGAGATACGCGACCACGTAGCACAGCAGCAGGAGCGGCACGAGCCGCCACGACACCTTGCGATAGGTTGCTTCCTCGAATGCGCCGGACGAGCCCGGCAGCGACTGCGTCGATATTGCCATGTTGTCTCCTGTCGATCAAAGTTGGCGCTTACTTGGATCCCATGCTTTGCGGTCGATCGAAGTTGGCGCTTTAGCGGTTACCTGGATCCCATGCACCGCTGTCCTTGTAGTTGGCCGGAGAAGGCGTATCGGCGCCTAGTCCGGTGTCGTGCGAGGCAATGCGCGTGTGTCGTTGCGGTTGCCGGCCGCGGCACGTCGCGGTAACGGGGATACCGCTAGATACAGCGCCCGCCGTCGACTTCGAGGCAGACGCCGGTGATGAATTCGGCTTCGTCGGAAGCAAGATAAAGCGCCGCGTTCGCGATGTCCTGCGGCGTCGAGAAGCGGCCGAGCGGGATCGTCGCAAGGAAGCGGCGGCGGTTCTCGGGCGTGTCCTCGCAGCCCATGAACTCGGTCATCAGCGCCGTCTCGCCGAGCACGGGATTGATGCAGTTCACGCGGATGCGGTCGGCGCCGAGCTCGGCCGCGAGCGACTTGCTCGCGGTGATCATCGCGCCCTTCGTACTGTTGTACCAGATGAGGCCCGGGCGCGGCCGCACGCCGGCCGTCGACGCGACGTTCACGAACACGCCGCCGCCCTGTTCGCGGAAATACGGCACGAAGGTCTGCACGCACCAGAACAGGCTCTTCATGTTGACTGCGTACACACGGTCGAACTCGGCTTCCGTCACGTCGAGCACGGGCTTGTTGCGGTGCGTGGTGCCCGCGTTGTTCACGACGATCTGCACCGAGTGGAAATCGTCGAGCGTGGCCTGCAGCAACGCATGCCAGTCGTCCTGCTTCGACACGTCGCCGGCCACCGCGATCGCCTTGCCGCCCGCGAGCGCGATCTCGCTCGCGACGCGCTCGGCCGCCGCACCGTTCAGATCGTTGACGACGACGTTCGCGCCTTCGCGCGCATACGTCTTCGCGATGCCTTCGCCGAAACCCGAGCCGCCGCCCGTGACGATGGCCGTCTTGCCGCTCAACCGCATGGTGTGTCTCCTGTGCTGGTGATGAGTGTCGTCGTGCTTCGGCATGCGGCCGGGCGCTATCGGCCGCGTGCCGCATGTTCAGCCGTGCCGGATCGCGATCGTTTTCAGCGCGGTGAATCCGTACAGCGCCTCGAAGCCTTTCTCGCGGCCATGGCCCGAATGGCCGACGCCGCCGAACGGCAGCTCGACGCCACCGCCCGCGCCATAGTTGTTGATGAACACCTGGCCCGCGCGCAGGCGTCGTGCGAGCCGCATCTGGCGCGCGCCGTCGCGCGTCCAGATGCCCGCGACGAGGCCGTATGGCGTGCCGTTCGCAAGCGCGACGGCTTCGTCTTCGTCGATGAAACGCATCGCGGCGAGCACGGGGCCGAACACTTCTTCCTGTGCGAGGCGGTGCGACGGCGGCACGTCGCGCAACAGCGCGGGCGCCTGGTAGAAGCCGCTCTCGGGTGCGTCGGCGACGACCTGGCCGTGCGCGGCCATCGGGATGCCGTCGTGCTGCGCGTCGGACAGGAAATCCCACACGCGCTGCTGCTGTTTCGCGTTGATCAGCGGGCCGCAGTCGAGATCGGCGCGGCTCGGGCCGACGCGCAGCCCGTTGAATGCGGTGGCGAGGCGCTCGACGAGCGGCTCGTACACCGCTCGTTCGATCAGCACGCGGCTGCCGGCCGAGCAGGTCTGCCCGCCGTTCTGCACGATCGCCGACACGAGCACGGGCAGCGCCGCTTCGAGATCGGCATCGGCGAACACGATCTGCGGCGACTTGCCGCCGAGTTCGAGCGTGACGGGCACGTGGTTCTCGGCCGCCATCTGCGTGACCAGCTTGCCGGTGGCCGGCGAACCCGTAAACGAGATGTGGTCGATGCCCGGATGGCGCGCGAGCGCGGCACCGGCTTCATGGCCGTAGCCGGTGACGATGTTGAGCGCGCCGGCCGGCAGCCCGGCTTCGGCGGCGAGTTCGGCGACGCGCAGCACGGACAGGCACGCATCCTCGGCCGGCTTGACGACGCATGCGTTGCCGGCCGCGAGCGCCGCGCCGACGCTGCGCCCGAAGATCTGCATCGGGTAGTTCCAAGGCACGATGTGGCCCGTGACGCCGTGCGGCTCGCGCACCGTCAGCACCGTGTAGCCGGCCTGGTAGGGGAGGGTTTCGCCGTGCAGCTTGTCGGCGGCGCCCGCGTAGAACTCGAAGTAGCGTGCGAGCGCGGCCGCGTCGGCGCGCGCCTGCTTAAGCGGCTTGCCGGTGTCGCGCGCCTCGATCGCGGCGAGTTCCTCGATCGAATCGGTCACGCGCGCCGACAGCCGCATCAGCACGCGGCCGCGTTCGGCGGCGCTTTTGGCGCCCCACGGGCCCGCGAAGGCGTCGCGGGCCGCGGCGACCGCGCGCTCGATGTCGGGCGCGGTGCCGCGCGCGATCGTCGCGAACGGCTGGCCGTCGGAAGGATCGACGACCGCGATGGTTTCCAGTTGCGCGGGCAACGTCCATTCGCCCGCGATGAAGTGCTTCGCCTCTTCCATGCCTGCTCCCGTGTACCAGGGTTGGCGCTTCAGCGCCGACGCCGATTCCATGCAACGCGGCCGGTGGTTCGACAGCCGACCCATCCGGAACGATTATCGCGCCGATCGTCATCCGGACGCCACCGGTCGATTGGCTATAATGGCGCATTCCCTTGGGGGACGCCCGCGCCGGTGCATCGGCCGCGGCGCCCTGTCCCGAATTCCCATCGACCTACAGAGAGTGCTCATGAGCTTCAATCATGTTCCGGCCGGCAAGGACCTGCCGCAAGATTTCAACGTGATCATCGAGATTCCCGCGCAAAGCGACCCGGTGAAGTACGAGGCGGACAAGGAACTGGGCCTTCTCGTCGTCGACCGCTTCATCGGCACGGGCATGCGCTATCCGGTGAACTACGGCTACATCCCGCAGACGCTGTCGGGCGACGGCGATCCGGTCGACGTGCTGGTGATCACGCCGTTCCCGCTGCTGGCCGGCTCGATCGTGCGTTCGCGCGTGCTCGGCATGCTGCAGATGACCGACGAGTCGGGCGTCGACGCGAAGCTGGTTGCCGTGCCGCACGACAAGGTCTGCCCGATGACGGCGAACCTGAAGTCGATCGACGACGTGCCCGAGTACCTGAAGGACCAGATCAAGCACTTCTTCGAGCAATACAAGGCGCTCGAGAAGGGCAAGTGGGTGAAGGTCGAAGGCTGGGCCGGCATCGAAGCCGCGCACAAGGAAATCACCGACGGCGCAGCGAACTACAAGAAGTAAGCGGCGTACCGGCCGACGGCCGGTTCGTACCGAACGCAAACCGCGCGTGTCTCCTCAGGAGGCCGCGCGGTTTTGTTTTGTGCGCGCGGGTTTCTTGCGTGCGGGTGTGGCAGCGGGCGGGGCGGTTTCCGCACGTTCGGCTCGGCGAGGGGTAACGGAGGCTGCGGGGGCTTCGGCGGCTTTCGTGCTGGACGATCGGCGACGGGCCGGTGCGGAAGCCGCATTGTCGTGTCCGTTCGCAATGGGCTTGCCGGCGGCGGCCGGCGCTTTCTTTTTCGACGACGGCGGTGTGGCCGGCCTGGCCTTTTTTACCGGCTTGTCGCGCGACGAGGTCTTTTTCCCGACTGCATTTCCGTCTGTCTTCACGCGTTTCGCAGCCGCGGTGGTTTTTGCTGTCTTCGGCTTCCTGGCCGGTTCGGGTGTCTTCGCGGCCTTGACGGTCTTTCCCGTCTTCACGGCAACCGGCTCCGTTTCAGCTGCTTTCGCCGCGCCGTCGATGTTGTCTGTCTTCGCCTTCTTCCGCCCGCGCGTGCGCATCGGCAAGCCGGGCGCGTCACTGCTTTCATCGAGCGTCGCCACGACGGGCAACACCGATTCGAGCGTTCGCAAACCGGTCGCCAGCTCGCGCTTCTGTGCGGGCGTGAGCCGTTTTACCCAGTACTCCGCACGCGACGCGCTCGACCGGTCGGGCAGCGGAAACGACGCGAGCACCGCACGCGGCTTGCGCGAGCGCGTGTAGCGCGCGCCCTTGCCGGACGCGTGTTCGTCGAAACGCGCGGCAACGTCGGTCGTGATGCCCGTGTAGACGCTGTCGTCGGCACATTCGATCAGATACAGAAACCAGGACATGGCAGGGCGGCGGTGTGCGAAGCCGCCAGTGTCTCAGAAAAAGCGCGTGTCAACGCCACCGTTCGCCGTGTCCGTCGCGGAAGCGGCTCGGCGCCGCGCCGAGTTCGCGCGTGAAGAAGCGCGTGAACGCGCTCGTCGAACGGAAGCCGACGCGCACGCCGATCTCGCCGATCGGCAACTGCGTATTCAGCAACAGGTCGCGCGCCTCGCCGAGCCGGGCCTGCGCGACGAGCGCATGAAAACCCACGGCCTCGCGATGCAGCCGCCGACGCAGCGTCCAGCGCGACATCGCGAAGCGCGAGCACGCATGCTGCATCAGCGTGTCGGTCGGTGCATCGGCTTCGTCGGCGGTGCGCAGCCAGTCGCGCACGCACTGCTCGACCGACGAGCCGAACGTCGAGCGCACGCGCACACGTTCGCGTGCGGCGTCGGCCGCATGACGCTGGATGCCGGCGAGCGGCGCGTTGTAGCGCTCGAACGGCGTGTCGAAGTGCGCGGAGCGCAGCACGATGCGGTTGTGCGCGGCATCGAACGACATTGGCGCGCCGAGCATGTCGCGCAGCGCGGCGGCCGGTGCGAATGCGCGGCCGGCGAATTCGGCATCGCCGATGCCTACGCGCGGATCGTAAAGGCGCGCAAGCGCCGCGAGGATCGTGAGGTTCGCGAACGCGCTGCCCGCGTGCCGGCCGTCGCCTTCGTTCACGTATTCGAGCGCGATCGCGTCGCCGTTCTCGTGCGCGAACACCCAGTCGACGTTGCCGATCAGCTCGCGATAGCGCAGGTAGCCGCGCAGCGCATCGCGCAGCGTCGCCGCGTTGCACGTGATGCCTGCGAGCTCCGGGAACGGCACGAGCCACGGCACGACCTGCGGCGGCGGCCGATACCACGACAGCGGCCATTCGTTCGTGAGCTGCATCGCGGCGACGTGCCGGTCGCCCGCGATGCGGCGCGTGTCGTCGGCGAGTTCGGCCGGCCCGATGCCGAGCGTGTCATACAGCGGTGCGAGATCGATGCCGTTCGCGCGCGCGTCTTCGCACAGCCAGCGGTAGATCCGGACGGATACCGATTTCTGTTGCAACTCCATGTCTGTCTCCCTGTCGTCATGCCGTTCGGGTTTGTCCCCGCTGCGAGAGGTCAACGCATGCTCCTGCCGGTCAAGCGTGGTGACCGGTCAATTTTTAGACTCGGACGCTGGAGTTAAGCCACAAGTACAACAGAACGATTCTGGAGGATCAATGAAAACTTCGCTGTTCCGGTGTTCGACGATTGCGTCTGCGTGCGCGCTCACGGTGCTGCTCGCGTCGTGCGGCGGCGACGACATCCACGCGGGCCCGACCGCGCCGGCCGATCCCGATGTGGCGGCCGACCAGCGCGCGGCCGCGCTCGTCGCGCAACTGACGACCGACGAGAAGCTGCAGCTCGTGCACGGCACGGGCATGCCGGCGCTCGATCTGGGCGGCCCGTTCCCGGCCGACGCGCTGAACGGCGCAAGCTACATCCCGGGCGTGCCGCGGCTCGGCATTCCGGCGGTCAGCAGCGCCGATTCGGCGGGCGGCGTGAACGTGAAGAATGCGCGCGTGACCGCGCTGCCGGCGCCGGTCGCGCTCGCGGCGACGTGGGATCCGGCGCTCGCGGGCACCTACGGCACGCGCATCGCACTCGAACTGCGCGCGCTCGGTTTCGCGGAAGGGCTCGGCGGCGGCGTGAACCTCGCGCGCGAGCCGCGCAACGGCCGCACGTTCGAATACATGGGCGAGGATCCGGTGCTCGCGGGCACGCTGAGCGCCGCGCGCACGCAGGGGACGCAGGCGCAGAAGGTGATCGCGACGATCAAGCATTTCGCGTTCAACGACCAGGAAACCAACCGGATGACGATCGATTCGGTCGTCGACGAGCGGACCATGCGCGAGGCCGAACTGCTCGCGTTCGAGATCGGCGTGAAGGACGGCCAGCCGGGTAGCGTGATGTGCTCGTACAACAAGCTGAACGGCGTGTATGCGTGCGAGAACCCGTATCTGCTGACCACGGTGCTGAAGAACGAATGGGGTTTCAAGGGCGTCGTGCAGTCGGACTGGGGTGCGACGCATTCGACCGTCGCGGCCGTGCAGGCCGGGCTCGACGAGGAACAGCCGGGCGCGGCGGACGACAACAACGCGCCGCTCGGCTCGTACTTCAATTCGAAGCTGCGCGCGGCGCTGCAGGCCGGCAGCGTGTCGGCCGCGCGGCTGAACGACATGGTGCAGCGCAAGCTGCGCACGCTGATCCGCATCGGCGTGATGGATGCGCCGCCGAAGGCAGGCGGCGCGATCGACGAGGCCGCCGGCAATGCCGATGCGCTCGCGATCGCGCGGCAATCGGCGGTGCTGCTGAAGAACGCGGCCGCATCGGGCGATGCGCAGCCGGTGTTGCCGCTCGCGGCCGGTGCGCTCAAGTCGATCGTCGTGATCGGCGGTCATGCGGACGCGGGCGTATTGTCGGGCGGCGGCTCGGGCGCGGTGCCGGCGATCGACGGCAATGCGGTGACGACCTGCCAGCAACCGGCCGACACGTTGTTCGGCGGTTGCGCGACCTGGTACAAGTCCGCGCCGCTCGCGGCGATCCGCGCGAAGGCGCCGAGCGCATCGGTCAGCTATCTCGACGGGACCGACGCGAATGCCGCGGCGACCGCCGCCGCGCAGGCCGATGTCGCGATCGTGTTCGCGACGCAGTGGCAGACGGAAGGGCTCGATCTCGCGAGCCTGTCGCTGCCCGATGCGAAGGCCGATCCGTACAACCAGCAATACGACCAGAACGCGCTGATCGCGGCCGTCGCGGCGAAGGCGAAGCGCGTGATCGTCGTGCTCGAGAACGGCAGCCCCGTGCTGATGCCGTGGCTCGCGAACGTGCACGGCGTGCTCGACGCGTGGTATCCGGGCGCGCAGGGCGGCCAGGCGATCGCCGACCTGCTGTTCGGCGACGCGAACCCGTCGGGCCGGTTGCCGCTGACGTTCCCGAAGCAGGAAGCCGACCTGCCGCAGCCGACGATCGATCCGTCGCGCACGCAGACCGTCTATGCGGAAGGTCTCGCGTACGGCTATCGCTGGTTCGACGCGAAGGCGATCGAGCCGCTGTTCCCGTTCGGCTACGGGCTGTCGTACACGACGTATGGGTTGTCGGCGATGTCTGCACGGGCCGATGCGTCGGGCAACGTGACGGTCGGCGTGACGGTGACGAACACGGGCGCGCGGGCCGGTGCGCAGACGGTGCAGATCTACGCGGCGCTGCCTGCGTCGCTTGGCGAGCCGCCGAAGCGGCTCGTCGGCTGGACCAAGGTCGCGCTGCAGCCGGGCGAGGCGCGCACGGTCAGCGTCGCGGTGCCGGCGCAGCGCTTCGCGGTCTGGGATGCGAATGCGCACGCGTGGCGGATCGGCGCGGGCAGCTACACGCTGTCGGCGGCCGCGTCGTCGCGCGATCCGCAGGCGCTGTCGCAGGCGGTGACGCTCGCCGCACGCTGAACCGGAGCCGGGCGCGCGGCCTGCGGCGGGGCCGGTCGTGGCCGCGCCGCAGGCCGATGCGCTTGCCGACGCTACTCGCTGCCGCGCCGGAACGGATCGTGTTCGCGCAGCTCGTCGACGTACGCGTGGATATGCTCGGTCTCGCGTTCGAGAAAGCGCGCGACCGCATCGGAAAATGCCGGGTGCGCGAGCCAGTGCGCCGAGTGCGTGACGGTCGGCAGGAAACCGCGCGCGAGCTTGTGTTCGCCCTGCGCGCCGCCTTCGAACGTATCGAGCCCGGCCTCGATGCAGAATTCGAGCAACTGGTAGTAGGCCGTTTCGAAATGCAGGCAGGGCACGTGCTCGATCGCCCCCCAGTAGCGGCCGTACAGCGTGCCGCCGCCATGCTCGCCGCGCCGGTACACGGCGAGCGCGCTCGCGATCGGCTGGCCGTCGGCTTCCGCGATCACGAGCAGCAGGTTCTCGGGCATCGTCGCGCCGATCGTGCGGAAGAATTCGAGGTTCAGGTACGGGCTCGAATAGTGCTCGCGGTAGGTCTGCCGGTAGCAGCGCGAGAAGAAGCGCCAGTCGGCGTCGGTGATTCGATCGCCGGTCAGCCGCCGGAACGTCACGCCTGCGTCGTGCACCTTGCGCCGCTCCGCGCGGATGTTCTTGCGCTTCTTCTGCTCGAGCGTGCCGAGGAAATCGTCGAAGTGGCGGTAGCCGTCGTTGAGCCAGTGGAATTGCACGCCTTCGCGCAGCATCATCCCCATCGATTCGAGGAGCCGCGCTTCGTCGCCGGTCGGGAACAGCACGTGCAGCGACGACACGTCGCTCTGCTCGGCGAACGCGAGCAGCGTGGCCGCGAGCCGGCGGCGCGCGTCGTCGTTAGCCGCGAGCAGCCGCGTGCCCTGCACGGGCGTGAACGGCACCGCGCACAGCAGCTTCGGGTAGTAGGGCAGGTCGTTGCGCTGGTACGCGTCGGCCCACGCCCAGTCGAACACGTATTCGCCGTACGAATGCTGCTTCGCGTAGACGGGGGCCGCGGCCGCCAGGCGGCCGGTGCGCTCGTCGGTCAGCGTGACGAAGTGCGGCGACCAGCCGGTATCGTCGACCGCGCAGCGCGCGACGTGCAGGGCGTCGAGGAATTCGTGGCGCAGGAACGGCGTCGGCTGCGCGTCGCGGGCGAGCAGCGCGTTCCATTCGTCGGCCGGCACCTCCGCGGGGGACGACAGGATGCCCGTGCGATAATCGATGCGTTCGTGTTTCAAGCGTGAATCCGTACCGTTGGATGTTGCCGGATGCGTGCCGCCATGGCCCGCGTCCGGGTCGATTTCGTCAGCCGTTCAGGGCGCGCCGCCGGGCTGCGCCGATCCCGCCATGAAGACCCGACTCGCACTCGCCCAGATCAACGTCACCGTCGGCGATTTCGCCGGCAACGTCGCGCGGATCGTCGCGGCCGCGCGCGCCGCGCACAACGATGGTGCGCAGCTGATGGTCGCGCCCGAACTCGCGCTGTCCGGCTATCCGCCGGAAGACCTGCTGCTGCGCCCCGCGTTCTACGCGGCGGCGGCCGTTGCGCTCGACGCCCTGGCCGACGCGCTGAAGGCGTTCGACGGGCTCGCGGTGCTGGTCGGCCATCCGGTGCGCGGGGCGGGCGGCGATGCGCGCGCGCCAGCCGTCGATGGTAATGCAAACCGCCCGATTGAGCGCGGCGTGCCGCCGACCGATACCTTCAATGCCGTGTCGCTGATCGTCGGCGGCGAGATCGTCGGCACCTACCGCAAGCAGGATCTGCCGAACGCCGAGGTGTTCGACGAGAAGCGCTATTTCGCGACGGACGCCGAGCCGCTCGTGTTCGAGCTGAACGGCGTGAAATACGGCGTGATCATCTGCGAGGACGCGTGGCATGCATCGGCCGCGCAGATCGCGAAAGCGGCCGGCGCTCAGGTGCTGCTGATCCCGAACGGTTCGCCGTACCACATGAACAAGGAAGCGGTGCGCATCGACATCCTGCGCGCGCGGATCCGCGAGACCGGGCTGCCGATGGTGTACGTGAACCTCGTCGGCGGCCAGGACGAACTCGTGTTCGACGGCGGTTCGTTCGTGCTCGACGCGCAGGGCGCGCTCGTCGCGAAGATGCCGCAGTTCGACGAAGGCCATGCGATCGTCGAATTCGACGGCGCGCGGCCGCTGCCCGGCGCGATCGCGCCCGCGCTGTCGACGGATGCGCAGGTGTACCGCGCGCTCGTGACCGGCGTGCGCGACTACATCGGCAAGAACGGCTTTCCCGGCGTGCTGATCGGGTTGTCGGGCGGCGTCGATTCGGCGCTGGTGCTGGCCGTCGCGTGCGATGCGCTCGGGCCCGAGCGCGTGCGCGCGGTGATGATGCCGTCGCGCTTCACGGCCGGCATCTCGACCACCGACGCGGCGGAGATGGCGCGGCGCGTTGGCGTGCGCTACGACGAGATCGCGATCGCGCCGATGTTCGACGCGTTCCGCGCATCGCTCGCCGGCGAGTTCGCGGGCCGCGCGGAAGACGCGACCGAGGAGAACATCCAGGCGCGCATCCGCGGCACGCTGCTGATGGCGCTGTCGAACAAGTTCGGCTCGATCGTGCTGACGACCGGCAACAAGAGCGAGATGGCCGTTGGCTACTGCACGCTGTACGGCGACATGGCCGGCGGTTTCGCAGTGATCAAGGACATCGCGAAGACGCTCGTGTACCGGCTCTGCCGCTATCGCAACGAAGCGACCGACTATGGGCTGCGCGACGTGATTCCCGAGCGGATCCTGACGCGCGCGCCGTCGGCCGAGCTGCGCGAGAACCAGACCGACCAGGACAGCCTGCCGCCGTACGACGTGCTCGACGCGATCATGCGGATGTACATGGAAGAAGACCGGCCGCTCGCCGAGATCGTCGCGGCCGGCCATGCGCAGGCCGATGTCGAACGCGTGACGCGGCTCATCAAGATCAACGAATACAAGCGCCGTCAGGCGCCGATCGGCATCCGCGTCACGCATCGCGCATTCGGGCGCGACTGGCGCTATCCGATCACGTCACGTTTTACCGAACGTCTCGATTGAGCCGTGCTGGGCCGGATGCGGCTCGCAGGCTTACAATCGGGATCGCGATTTTTCATCCAAACGAGCATTGGGGGACAACCACCATGAAACGCATCACCGCCATCATCAAGCCGTTCAAGCTGGACGAAGTCCGCGAAGCGCTCGCCGAAGTGGGTCTCACGGGCCTGACCGTGACGGAAGTGAAGGGCTTCGGCCGCCAGAAGGGCCATACCGAGTTGTATCGCGGCGCCGAATACGTCGTCGATTTCCTGCCGAAGATGAAGATCGAAGTGGTCGTCGCGGAAGCGCAGGTCGACCAGGTGATCGACGCGGTGATCGGCGCGGCGCGTACCGGCAAGATCGGCGACGGCAAGATCTTCGTGTCGGACGTCGAGCGCGTGATCCGCATCCGTACCGGCGAAGAGAACGAAGCGGCCGTCTGAGCGCCGCATTCGTCAGCGGGCCGTTTCAGGCCCCGCCAATAAAAAACGGTGCGATACCCGGTTGGGTACCGCACCGATACGCGCCTCTCGCAGCAGCGTGGAAAGTGTTGTCGAATCGTTCTTTGACGGCGCCCGATCAGAACAGGTGCTGGATGCCGGCGTAGACGCCGGTCTGGCTGCCGCCCGGATTCGGGTTGCCCGTCGACACGGCCGTACCTGCGCCGTTGGCGTTCAGGCCGAAGTTCGCGTTCTTGCTGTTGCGCACCGTCGCGACCTGCAGATCGAACAGCGTGCGCTTCGAGATGTTGTACGAACCGCCGACCGTGTAGATGTTCGCGTTGCCGCCGCCATGGTTCGCGTTCACGTGATAAGCGGCCGCGATCAGCGCCGCTGCCGGCGTGGCTTGCCACGTCACGCCGCCCCAGACCTGCTGGGTACCCGTCACGCCGGCGTTCACTGCCGGGCCGCCGCTGCCGTCCGCGCGCGATGCCTGGTAGGCCGCCTGCACCTTGAACTGGCCGAGGAACACGTTCACGCCCGCGAAGTATTCACGCGAGTAGTTGAACACGTCCGAGAAGCGGCCGTTGCTGTCGCGCGTTTCGTCGTAGATGCCGCGCAACTGGAACAGCGAGTTCGTATAGGTGACCTGACCACCCATTGCACGGCCCGGTTGGCCGGCCGTCGTGTTGCCGTTGAAGCTGGTCGAGTTCGAGAACGAGAACTGGCCGTAGAAGTCGAGGCCGTAGAACTGCGGCGACTGGTACGACACGTTGTTGCTGGTCTTGTTCCAGTTGCGGCCGCGGACGAGCGATGCGGTCGACCAGGCCGACTGGCCGAACGGATCGAAGTCCCACACGCCGTTGGCGATCGCGAGTTCACGACCCAACAGCAGCGTACCGTAGCGATCGTTCGAGATGCCGACCGTCGCAAAACGATCCCAGATCGAGCCGCTGAAGCCGCCGGTCATCGTGTTGAACGCGCCTTCGAGGTGGAACAGGACCTTGTTGCCACCGCCGATGTCTTCGCTACCCTTCAAGCCCCACAGGCTCGTGCCCCAGTCGCCGCTTTCCGCGCGCACTTGGTGGCCGTTTTGCAGGCCGTTCATGTACTCGATGCCTGCATCCAGGCGGCCATACAGCGTGACGCTGCTCTGCGCGTGCGCCGTCACCACCCCAGCAGCCATCAGCGCGGCCGCGACCAAAGCTTTCTTCATCGTCTCCTCCATACCCTGTCAAAAAGTCAACCCAGAACTGCACGAGATGCCCGGAGCGACGAGCGCCGGGCAAAAGCGGGATAACCAGGGAGACCTCGTGCAGGGCCGGTAAGCGCAGCACGCGGGCAAGCGGACGGAAATGCCGTTGAGCGGTCCCGCGCACAGCCGGGTCGGCTTGCGGGGTCTCCTTGTAGTGTCGTGAAGCTAAACTACATTTCACGAACTTCGTTTTGCTACTTTGGTTACTAATTTAGCAAAAATACAATTTTGTGGCGATGGAAATCGTTGTTTGACTAACAGCTGTCGCCAAATTGCCATGCAACACAGTGCGCAACTGGTGCACCGAGGGTTAGCAATTAACGGAAAACCCTTGTCACGCAAGGGAGACACGAATTCCCGGAACATGGGTCAAGGATTGCCACTATTGACGTTGCCTGAGCGCGGGCGTAGGCGTGAAAGTCGCGAAATTGGTAAGTATTTCGTAATGATTCGGGCGGTTTCGCCAACGTCTGGCCGGCGCCTGAAACGCCCGTCGCACAAGGCGCGCGGCCAGGTCGCGCGGAACCTAGCCTGGGCCCGGCCGTGCGTCGAGCAACTGCGCGCGAATCCAGCGGTGCGCATCGGTGCGTGCATGCTTCGCGTGCGAATAGACCTTCACGGTGTAGCGCGGAATCTCGAACGGCGCGGGAAAGATGCGGATCGGCGCCGCGTGCCGCAGCGCTTGCGCGGCGCGGTTCGGCACGGTCATCAGCAGTTCGGAGTCCGCGATCACGAACGGCGCGGCCAGCACGGTCGGCAACTGCACGGCCACGTGCCGCGCGAGGCCGAGCCGGTCGAGCACGTAGTCGACGACGCCGCGCGACTCGTTCCACGGCGTGACGACCACGTGGCGGGCGGCCAGGTACTGATCGAGCGTCAGCCGCCGGCGGATCGCCGGATGCGCGGCGCTTGCGATCACGACGTAGTCGTCGGAGAACCAGTCGAAATCCTCGATGCCCGGCGCGTCGGCCGCCGATTCCTCGTGATAGCCGAGCGCGAAGTCGATGCGGCCGGCCGCGAGCTCGTCGACGGAAATCTTCCGGTCGGAATGCACGACGCGGATCCGCAAATGCGGCGCGACGTGCTGGATCCGCGCGAGGAACGCCGGCAGCACCGCGAACGCCGTGTAGTCGGTCGCGGCGAACACGAACGTGCGGTCGCTGTGCGCGGGATCGAAGCGGCGTGCGCGGGCGAGCCCCTTCGACATCGCGTCGAGCGCGTCGCCGGCCCACGTGGCGATGTCGTCGGCGCGCACGGTCGGCTGCATCTCGTTGCCGAGGCGCACGAACAGCGCGTCGCCGATCGCGTCGCGCAGCCGCGCGAGCGCGTGGCTCAACGCGGACGGGCTCAAGGCGAGTTCGTGCGCGGCCGCCGCGACCGACCGGTGGCGGTACAGCGCGTCGAATACGAGCAACAGGTTCAGGTCGAGACGGCGCAGGTCGGGATGCATCATGTTCAGGTCCGGATGAAGAAACTGCACTTCCTGCAGGAACGGCGTGAACGTAGCATGACGGTTTGATCGGCGCCAGCGCGGCTGCGCGGCGCCGCTTTCCGTTTCAAGTCCGGGCCGGAGGAGGGCTCAACCCGTGCAAATCGATATCCGTTCCGCCACTGTCGCCGACGTGCCGCTGATCCTGCGTTTCATTACCGAGCTGGCCGTCTACGAGAAGGCGGAGCACGAAGTGATCGCGACGCCCGCGTCGCTCGAGCGCAGCCTGTTCGGCGAAGGGTCGCCGGCGCGCGCGCTGGTCTGCGAGGTCGACGGCGAGCCGGCCGGCTTCGCCATCTATTTCTTCTCGTATTCGACCTGGCTCGCGCGGCAGGGGCTGTATCTCGAGGATCTGTACGTATCGCCGCGTTTTCGCGGTGCGGGCGCCGGGCTGCGGCTGCTGAAGACGCTGGCGCGGATCGCGGTCGAGTCGGGTTGCGGGCGGTTCGAATGGAGCGTGCTCGACTGGAACGAGCCGGCGATCCGCTTCTACGAGAGCGTCGGCGCGGCGCCGCAGAGCGAATGGGTGCGTTACCGGCTGGCGGGCGACGAACTGCGCGCGTTCGCCGACAGCGCGCCGGTGAGCGCCGCGTAAACGCAAAACGGGCGCCGTGGGGCGCCCGTTCGAACGTCGTGCGTTTCGTGCGTGTTACTTGAGGCTGCCCGACAGGAACCCGCGCAGGCGGTCGCTCTTCGGGTTGGCAAACACCTCGGACGGCACGCCTTCTTCCTCGACGCGGCCCTGGTGCAGGAACATCACGTGGTTCGACACGTTGCGCGCGAAGCCCATCTCGTGCGTGACGACGATCATCGTGCGGCCTTCCTCGGCCAGTTTCTGCATCACCTTCAGCACTTCGCCGACGAGTTCCGGGTCGAGCGCCGACGTCGGTTCGTCGAACAGCATCACGTCAGGATGCATCGCGAGCGCGCGCGCGATCGCCACGCGCTGCTGCTGGCCGCCCGACAGGTGCGACGGATACTGCTTCTCGACGCGCGGCGCGAGGCCGACCTTCTCGAGATACGCGCGCGCGCGGTCCTCGGCTTCCTTCTTCGGGATGCCGAGCACGTTCACGGGCGCTTCCATCACGTTCTCGAGCACGTTCATGTGCGACCAGAGATTGAAGTGCTGGAACACCATCGACAGCTTGGTGCGCACGCGCTGGAGCTGTTTCGTATCGGCCGCGCGCAGCGCGCCGGTCTTGTCGAGCGCGGTGCGGACTTCCTCGCCGTCGACGAAGATGCGGCCCGCATTCGGCTGCTCGAGGAAATTGATACAGCGCAGCATCGTGCTCTTGCCGGAGCCGGACGAGCCGATCACGCTGATCACGTCGCCCGAGTTCGCCTTCAGCGACACGCCCTTGAGCACCTCGTTGTCGCCGTACCGCTTGTGCAGATCGTCGACGAAAAGCTTCTGAGTCTGGGAATTCATCAATAGTCCTGCGAAAACTTACTTGCCTTGCGGGCGCAGATACGCGAGCCAGCGACGCTCGGCCTGGCGGAACAGCCACACGAGCGTGAACGAGATCACGAGGTAGAGCAGGGCGGCGATGCCGAACGCATGGAACGACATGTAGGTCGCCGAGTTGACGTCGCGCGCGATCTTCAGGATGTCAGGCACGGTCGCGGTGAAGGCGACGGTGGTCGCGTGCAGCATCAGGATCACTTCGTTGCTGTACAGCGGCAGCGCGCGGCGCAGCGCCGACGGCAGGATCACGCGGCGGTACATCGTGAAGGTGGACATCCCGTACGCGCGCGCGGCTTCGATCTCGCCGTACGACGTCGCCTTGATCGCGCCGGCGAAGATCTCGGTGGTGTACGCGCAGGTGTTCAGCGTGAACGCGAGCAGCGTGCAGTGCATCCCGTCACGGAAGAACGCGTCGAGCATCGGCGTGCCGCGCACGGCCTGCAGGCTGTAGAGGCCCGTGTAGCAGAGCAGCAGCTGCACGTAGAGCGGCGTGCCGCGAAATACGTACGTGTACAGCCACACGGCGCCCGACAGCCACTTCTTCTTCGACACGCGCGCGACCGCGAGCGGCACCGACAGGCAGAAGCCGAGGCCGATCGACACGACCAGCAGCCACAGCGTGATCGCGACACCGGTGATGCGATAGCCGTCGGTGTAGAGATAGTTGCGCCAGTATTCTTGGATGAGTTCGATCATAGGTCAGCCTTGCGGACACCGGTCGAGTAGCGCTTTTCGAGCCACATCAGCACGAAGTTCGAGATCGTCGTGATGGCGAGGTAGACCGCACCCGCGATCAGCGTGAAGAAGAAGAACCGCAGCGTGCCCTTGCCGGCGTCCTGCGATGCCTTCACGACGTCGGCCAGGCCGATGATCGACACGAGCGCGGTCGATTTCACGAGCACCTGCCAGTTGTTGCCGATGCCCGGCAGCGCGAAGCGCATCATCTGCGGGAACATGATCCGCGTGAATACCTGCCAGTTCGTCATCCCGTATGCGCTGCCGGCCTCGAGCTGGCCGCGCGGCACCGACAGGAACGCACCGCGGAATGTCTCGGTGAAGTACGCGCCGTAGATGAAGCCGAGCACGAGCACGCCGGCGAGGAACGGGTCGATGTCGATCTGGTCCCAGCCGAGTGCGTCGGTCGCCATGTTCAGCCAGATCTGCAGGCTGTAGAACAGCAGGAGCATCAGCACGAGGTCGGGTACGCCGCGGATCAGCGTCGTGTAGACGGTGCCGACGCCGCTCGTGAAGCGGTTGCGCGACAGCTTCGCGCCTGCGCCGAGCAGCCCCAGCAGGAACGACAGCGCGAGCGAAAGCACCGCCAGTTTGACGGTTTGCCAGGTGCCAGCGAGGATCAGCGGGCCGTAACCTTGTAGAAACATATGTGGTCCTTGACGGCGCACGCAGTGCGCCGCGAAAGACGCGCCCGCCAAGCTGCGCGGAACGCCCCGTGCGTATCATGACCGTCCGCCCCGGCAACGGTGCCGGGCGAGCCCGTCGCGAGCGGCGGGCAAGGGGGCGGGCGGCGCGTGGTTGACTGCCTGTACTGCGCGGATACGGGGCCGCCCCCGCATCCGTTGCTTCTTCTTGTCGGCGCTCAGCGGGCCGAAGCCGAATAGACGCTGAACGAGAAGTACTTGTGCGACAGCCGGTCGTACGTGCCGTCCTTGTGCATGTCGGCCAGCGCCTTGTTGATCTTGAGCTTCAGGTCCGTATCGTCCTTGCGCAGGCCGATCGCGGTGCCGTCGCCGATCGTTTTCGGATCCTTCACTTCCGGCCCGGCGAACGCGAAGCCCTTGCCGCGCGGCGTGCGCAGGAAGCCGTAGTCGGCCTGCAGCTCGTCCTGCAGCGTCGCGTCGAGGCGGCCCGAGCCGAGATCGGCATAGACCTGGTCCTGGTTCTGGTAAGGAATGATCGTCACGCCCTGCGGTTCCCAGTACGCCTTCGCGTAGGTTTCCTGCGTCGAGCCCTGCTCGACGCCGACGCGCTTGCCCTTCAGCGACGCGACCGTCGGCAGCAGCGGCGAGCCGGTCTTCGCGATCATGCGCGCCGGTGCGTCGTACACCTTGTCGGAGAAGTCGATCTGCTCGCGGCGCTTGTCGGTGACGGTCAGCGACGACACGATGACGTCGTACTTCTTGGCCTTCAGCGCCGGGATGATTCCGTCGAGATCCTGCGCCACCCACACGCATTTCACGTTGATCCGCTTGCAGATTTCCTTGGTGAGATCGACATCGAAACCGACGATCTCACCGCTCGGTGCGGTCGACTCGAACGGCGGGTAGCTGGCATCGACACCGATCCGCACGGTCTTCCACTCCTTCGCGAAGGCGCTGCCCGCCACGAGGGCGAGGGCGGCGCACAGGGCGGCCTTCTTCATTTCCATCCTTCTGTTGCTGACTTTCCGGGGGCGCTCGCGGCCGGTCGTACCGGGCGCCGCGGCGTATTCTAGACGGCCAAAATTCGCCGAACGGCGCTTGGGCGTTGGCGGCCGCCGGAACGGCGAACGCCAAAAGGGCGGTATTTTACCCGAACGCGATACCCGGAAAACGGCAATCCGGCGCGATCGATCGATTCTTCGATTCGGTTGTTGCGGCAACAGTGGCATTCGCAACGAATATTCTGGTGATTGGTCTCGCGGGTGCAACGATGCGGTGCGGCGGCGGCGGATTGTGGCGCGTTCGGTGTCCCCCTACAGTCGAGGTAAACCCGAACGAAGAAAGAATCCTGCCCCCGGAGTGTCCGCGCCATGTTCCAGATCCGCCGCGCCGAAGACCGCTGTCACACGCACCAAGGCTGGCTCGAATCGAGTCACAGCTTTTCGTCCGCTGGCCGTGCCGCGAACGCGTATCCGCCGGTCGGCGCGCTGCACGTGCTGAGCGAGGACCGGATCGCGCCGACGCGCGGGTTCGGGATGCAGCAGCGGCGCGACGTGGAGATCGTGACCTACGTACTGGACGGCACGCTCGCGCACCGCGACAGCCTTGGCTGCGGCGCGATCGTCCGCGCCGGCGGCGTCCAGCGGATGAGCGCCGGCACGGGGCTCGTGCACAGCGAAACCAACCCGTCGCGCGACCGTCCGCTGCATCTGCTGCAGATCTGGCTGCAGCCGGCCGAGCGGGGCGAGCGGCCCGGCTACGAGGAACGGCATTTCGCCGACGACGAGAAACGCGGGCGGCTGCGGCTCGTCGCGGCGCCGGATGGCGGCGACGGCGCGCTGTCGATGCGTGCGGACGCCCGCATCTTCGCGGGGCTGATCGACGGCGACGAGGCGGCGACGTTCGATCTGCGTGCCGGGCGCAGCACCTACGTGCATGTGGTGCGCGGCGACGTCGAGGTCAACGGCCGCGCGCTGGCCGCCGGCGACGGCGCGCGGATCGGCGGCGTGGACGCAGTGGCGTTCGCGCGCGGCCGGGCGGCCGAGGTGCTGCTGTTCGACGTCGCCTGAAACGAAAAAGGGGACGCGGGCCGGTGCCCGCGTCCCCTCCGGCGCCGCTCCGCGGAGCGGCCAGCCGGCTTACTGCGCCGGCGCCGATGCGCCCTTGGCGGCGCGATGCTGCTCCCAGCGCTCCTTCATCTTCTCGTGGCGCTGCTCCATCTTCGCGAACTGCTGCTTGAGCGCCGTGCTGACCATCGTCTTCTGCTGGTCGTTCAGCCCGTTGTAGAACGTGAGCCATGCGGCGGTAGTCTGCTCGCGCAGTTGCGCGTTCTGCGCCTCGGCCTGCTGGCGGGCCGATTGCATCGCGCTCAGGTCGAGGATCGGCTGGTTCTGCTGCGCCTTGAACTGCTCGCGCATCTGCTCGTGGCTCTTGCGCATCGCGTCATGGTTCTGCTTCATCGTGTTGACGGCAGCCTGCCACTGCTGTTCCTGCGACGCATTGAGCTTCAGCTGGTCGTGCAGTTTCATGACGGCGCCGAACGGGCCGCCTTCATGCCCGCCGTGCATCTGGTGCATGCCGGGGCCGCCCGGAGGCGGCATGTCGTTGGGCTGCGCGGCATGCGCAGTGCCGAATGCGAGAGCGAGCACGGTGGCGGCCGCGATGGCCACGCGGGAAGTCTTCTTATACATTTCAGAAACTCCTTGTATCCAAAGGGTCCGGCGATGCGGTGCCGGGAAAGTCGGGTACCGCATCCGGTAAGACGCAGGTTAGCGATGCAGGCCCCGGCCGGTGTTACGTGGGGCGGCGGCCCGGTTACCGCGCATTACAGTTCCCTTGCGCGGTAACCCGCAGTAACCCTTTCGTCCCTTTGTTTCGTTCTTCGACTCCGCCCTCGCGCGGTAAACTTCGAGCCATGACTACCCAGATCCTCATCGTCGACGACGACCAAGAACTCCGAGACCTGCTGCGCGACTATCTCGTGCGCCAGGGGATGGAAGTGTCCGTGCTGCACGACGCGGCGACGCTCGAGAAGCGCCTCGAGCGCGAGCGGCCCGACCTGATCGTGCTGGACCTGATGATGCCGGGCGTGGATGGCCTGACCGCGCTGCGCCAGTTGCGCGCGGCCGGCGACGACATCCCCGTGATCATGTTGACCGCGCGGGCGGACGACGTCGACCGCATCGTCGGGCTCGAACTCGGCGCGGACGACTACCTCGGCAAGCCGTTCAACCCGCGCGAGTTGCTCGCGCGCGTGCAGGCCGTGCTGCGCCGCCGCCGTGCGACGCCGTCGGCGGCCGCGCCCGAACAGCGCGAGCCGTTCGCGTTCGGCCGCTTCCTGCTCGACTTCCAGGCGCGCACGCTGTCGGTCGACGGCAAGCCGGCCACGCTGTCGAGCAGCGAATTCGCGCTGCTGAAGATCTTCGTGAACCATGCGCTGCGCACGCTCACGCGCGAGCGGCTGCTCGAGCTGCTGCACGGGCCCGAGTACGACGGTACCGACCGCGGCATCGACGTCCAGGTGTGGCGCCTGCGCCGCATCCTCGAAACGGATCCGTCGACGCCGCGCTTCATCCAGACGGTGCGCGGGCGCGGCTACGTGTTCGTGCCCGACGGCGAGGCTCATGCGCAAACCCATTGATTCACTGTTCGGGCGGCTGGCGCTGCTCGTCGTCGGTGTCCTGCTCCTGTCGCACTTCGCGTGGTTCTTCGCGATGCGGCTCGAGCGCAACCAGATGCAGACGCGTTATGCGGTCGAGGAGGCCTCGTTCCTCGTCGATGCGGTGCGCCAGCACGTCGAGCGCACGCCGGACCAGCCGCTGCCGTCGCGCGTGCGGCTCGTGGCGCCGGGCAGCGCCGACATCCCGACGGGCGGCGATGCGGGGCTGCCGCCGCCGCTCAAGCGTTTTCGCGACGACGTGAGCGACCGCATGCCGCCCGGCACGCAGGTCGAGATCGGCGCACCCGGCCATCCGCCCGTGCTGTGGGTGAAGGAGCCGGCCGACCGCAACTGGATCGTGGTGCCCGTGCAGCCGCTGCGGCCGCCGCGCTCGCTCGACCGGATGCTGCTGTGGCTCGGCACGATCTTCTCGGCCGGCGTGATCGCCGCGCTGTTCGCGGCCTGGCAGCTGCAGCAGCCGCTGCGCTCGCTCGCGCGCGCGGTCGCGCGTTTCGGCCGCGGGCAGCCGGTGCCGCCGCTGCGCGAGCGCGGCCCGCGCGAGCTGCGCCAGCTCACGCACGGCTTCAACCAGATGGTGGAGCAGGTGTCGCAGGCCGAGAGCGATCGCGCGGTGATGCTGGCGGGCGTTGCGCACGACCTGCGCACGCCGCTCGCGCGGATGCGCCTGCGGGCGGAAATGATGGACGACGCGCGGTTGCGCGACGGTGTCGTGCGCGATGTCGACTCGATGTCGCACATCGTCGACCAGTTCCTGGTGTTCGCGCACGGCGGGTCCGACCGCAGCGAACCGGTGTCGGTCGACCAGGCTTGCGAGCGGATCGCACGCAGCTATCGCGCGGTCGCGCCGAACGCGCCGACGGTCCAGACGCGGCTCGACGCCGATCCGGGCTTCCGGCTGCCGACGGCCACGCTCGACCGGATCCTGTCGAACCTGCTGGACAACGCGCATGCGTATGGCGCGCCGCCGGTGATCGTCGAGACGGCGCGCACGCCGACCGGCTATGTGTTGTCGGTCAGCGACAGCGGCGGCGGGATTGCGCCGCGCGACCTGGCGGCCGCGACGCGGCCGTTCGTGCGGCTCGACCCCGCGCGCGGCGGGAACGGCCACAGCGGGCTCGGGCTTGCGATCGTCGAGCGGCTGGTGCTCAGGCTGGGCGGGGCGTGCGACATCGGCAACCGCCCCGAAGGCGGCCTGCGCGTCGCGATGACATTCCCGTTTGAAGTTGTGCCGAAGGACGAACCCCACGCACAGGCCGCGTAAGCGGCTGCGGCGCCTGCCCGGCCGGGCGGGCGCCGCGCGGCATCATTCGCCGAACAGCGTGCCGAGCGTCTCGGCCGCGTTGCTGTCGATGGTGTTGTAGGTCACGGTGGTGGCCTCGAAGATGTAGACGGTCGTATACCGGCCGAGGCGCTCCAGGATTTCCTCCTGCAGCGATTCCGGCACGACGTTCATGTTCAGGTACCATGCCGTCGACGACAGCCGCGTCTGGAACGACCCATACTCCTGCATCAGTTCGTAGAACGCGTCGGCATCCTGATCGCGGCAGACGATCACCAAGTTTCCTGCCATTCCCTTTCCTCCCGCTCGTCGATCGATCCCCAAGGGGGCTAGCCCCGATCATACCCGCTTCGCCACATCCGGCTCGTGACGCCGGACACGGATTGCGCCCGTGTGCGGCTGGCGGGTTCCCGGCCGGGCCGGATCACGGCATAATTCGGGCCTGCTGCCGGCCGAAGGACTCAGGCCGGGTTGCTCCGTACCGTGCACCGGCCGTCCGCCCGCGCGTCGGGCACGATCCGTGCGCCGCCCCCGGACGGTTGTACCTGAAATACAGGTTGGTGTAGTGTCGTGCCGTCGCGGGCCGACTCGCCCGGGAGCGCGGGTGCAGCTTGCACGCACGGCGCATCGCGCGTGCGCGAGATCGTCAGTCAATCGAATTACCGCGCCCGTGCGCTTTGCCATGAATCAACATCGACTGCCGGCTTCGTTCGGCCTTACCGGGGAGGGCGCCTGATGGACGTCGGATTCTTCAATCCGAACCGGACCGCCAACGCGTCCGCGTGGCGCGTTCTGCCGAACCGGTGGGACTTCATCGCGTTTCCGCTGATCATCTGCCTGATCGCGATGGCGGTCGTCGGTTTCCACGAAACGATGGCGCCGATCGGGACGCTGCAGACGCAGAAGATTTCGCTCGATCCGTCGAGCCTGCCCGAATACGCGTTGCGGACCACGCTGCGGATGCTCGCGGCAATGGTCGCGTCGCTCGCGTTTACGCTCGTCTACGGCACGCTCGCGGCCAAGAGCCGCCGCGCGGGCATGGTGCTGATCCCGATCCTCGACATCCTGCAGTCGGTACCGGTGCTCGGCTTCATCTCGTTTACCGTCACGTTCTTCCTCGCGTTGTTCCCGAGCCGCGTGCTCGGCGCGGAGCTCGCGGCGATCTTCGCGATTTTCACCGCGCAGGCCTGGAACATGACGTTCAGCTTCTACCAGTCGCTGCGCACGGTGCCGCGCGACCTGGACGAAGTGTCGCGGGGCTTCCACCTGACGTCCTGGCAGCGCTTCTGGAAGCTCGAAGTGCCGTTCTCGATGCCGGGCCTGATCTGGAACATGATGATGTCGATGTCGGGCGGCTGGTTCTTCGTCGTCGCGTCGGAGGCGATCACCGTCGGCAACCAGACGATCACGCTGCCGGGCATCGGCGCGTATCTCGCGCAGGCGATCTCGGACAAGAACCTCGGCGCGATCGGCTGGGTGATCGTCACGATGACGGTCGTGATCCTCGCGTATGACCAGTTGCTGTTCCGCCCGCTCATCGCGTGGGCCGACAAGTTCCGGATGGAGAACACCGCATCGGGCGATGCGCCGCAATCCTGGCTGCTCGACCTCGTGCGCCGCACGCGCCTGATTCATCAGCTGCTCGTGCCGGCCGGCTGGTTGTTCGCGAAGGCCGCGCGGATTCCGCTGCGCCTGCCGCTGTCGGGCGCGATGCGTTTTTCGCTGCCGCGTGTCGAGAAGAAGGCGTCGCGCACCGTCGACATCACGTGGGCGATCCTCGTGCTGATCGGCACGGCCTATATCGTGTGGCGCGTCATCAGCTTCGTGTCGACCGGCGTGACGATGGCCGAGGTCGGCCACGTGATCGTGCTCGGGCTCATCACGCTGCTGCGCGTGGTCGTGCTGATCGCGATCGCATCCGTGATCTGGGTGCCGATCGGCGTGTGGGTCGGGCTGCGCCCGAGGCTGGCCGAGAAGCTGCAGCCGCTCGCACAGTTCCTCGCCGCGTTCCCGGCCAACCTGCTGTTCCCGGTGTTCGTGATCGTGATCGCGCGCTTTCACCTGAACCCGGACATCTGGCTGTCGCCGCTGATCGTGCTCGGCACGCAGTGGTATATCCTGTTCAACGTGATTGCCGGTGCAACGTCCTACCCGAACGACTATCGCGAAGCGGCGACGAATTTCCGCATCCGCGGCTGGCAGTGGTGGCGGCAGGCGATCCTGCCCGGCATTTTCCCGTACTACGTGACCGGTGCGATCACCGCGTCTGGCGGCGCGTGGAACGCGAGCATCGTGTCGGAAGCCGTCCAGTGGGGCAACACCAAGATCGAGGCGCACGGCCTCGGCGCGTACATCGCACAGACCACGGCTGCCGGCGATTTCCCGAAGATCATCCTGGGCATCGCCGTGATGTCCCTGTTCGTCACCCTGTTCAACCGCCTGCTGTGGCGCCCGCTGTATGCCTTCGCCGAAGCGAAGCTGCGGCTCGACTGAGACCGATTGAGAGCGAAACGCGATGCACAATCCGAATGCTGTAAACGCCCCCGTCCAGACGTCCCAGCCGCCGCGCCTCGGTGAGGAAATCCTGCGGGTCGATCACGTCTGCCGCGGCTTCAACAAGACGCAGGGCGAGCTGCTCGTGCTCGACGACGCGAACCTGTCGCTGCGCGAAGGCGAGATCGTCGGGCTGCTCGGCCGTTCCGGCTCGGGCAAGTCGACGCTGCTGCGCATCATCGCCGGCCTGATCGAGCCGACCGGCGGCGAAGTGACCTACCT
>NZ_CADFEI010000018.1 GCF_902833225.1 Burkholderia sp. BCC1644 | reverse complement strand
TCCGCGTACTTGTTCGTGAGCTGCGAGCCCTGTGCGGCCATCACGGCCGGGCTCGTGTAGTTTTCCGACGCGATCAGCTCGATGTGATCTTCCTGGCGGCGGTTTTCCTGCTCGATCGCGGCAAAGATTTCGGGATCGACGTTCGCAATGGTGCTTTGGGCTCTGTCAAACATACGGTTTCCGTTAAGTGTGTACAGGTTGACCGGAGCGGCCGAGTACGGTGTGCTGCTGGCGGGACCAGCTCGACGTGGCGGAAGAATCCGTATGACGCGAGGCAGGACAGCCACCGGCGATGCACGCGACGGCGCACAACGGCTGCCCAGGCGAACGGCAAAAACGGCGCCCCGCGCTTCACGGTGGGATGCTCCACCTTGAACCCGAACGGGTTCTATCGCCAGTCACGCAGGGGTGATGAGCGCGTTAGTGTATTGGATGCGTCATGAATAGGCAACCGCACGGAACTGCGCCGGAATCAATTGGGGCCAGACTCTACGCGCCCGTGCCGAAACGCTTTGCCGCCTTGCCGCGGTGCGGCAATCTCAGTAGGCTTGCGGGATATCACCCGCTATTTTGTTATCGACCAGGAGCAGCAATGATCGTGTTCGTCACAGGCGCGTCCGCCGGCTTCGGCGCCGCCATCGCCCGTGCCTTCGTCAAAGGAGGCCACCGCGTCGTCGCGACCGCGCGCCGCAAGGACCGTCTCGATGCGCTCGCCGCCGAACTCGGCGACGCCCTTCTGCCGTTCGAGCTCGACGTGCGCGACCGCGCGGCCGTCGAGGCCGTGCCGGCCGCCCTTCCCGCCGAATTCGCGGCGCTCGACGTACTCGTCAACAACGCCGGCCTCGCGCTCGGCGTCGAGCCGGCCCAAAAGGCCAGCCTCGACGAATGGCACACGATGATCGACACGAATTGCACGGGCCTCGTCACGGTCACGCACGCGCTGCTGCCCGGCATGATCGCGCGCGGCCGCGGCCATATCTTCAATCTCGGCTCGGTCGCGGGTTCGTACCCTTATGCAGGTGGCAACGTCTACGGCGCGACCAAGGCTTTCGTCAGACAATTCAGCCTGAACCTGCGCGCCGATCTGCTCGGCACGCCGTTGCGCGTGACCGACATCGAGCCGGGCCTGTGCGGCGGCACCGAGTTCTCGAACGTCCGCTATCGCGGCGACGACGAGAAGGCGGCAAACGTCTACAACAACGTCCAGCCGCTGATGCCGGAAGACATCGCCGATACGATCTACTGGATCGCGACGCGCCCGGCACATGTCAACGTCAATACGATCGAGCTGATGCCGATCGCGCAAGCCCCCGGCGGCCCGACCGTCCACCGCGGCTGAAGCCCCGCGGGCCCGGCCTCAGGCCGGCCCGCGGCGTGCTACGGCGTACTACATTCCGTTACGAATCGGTTACGAATCGGCTCCCTGCCTTCCGGTAGAATGCGCGCCATGACTCAGCCTACCCGCTCCCCGGAAGCGTCTTCCGGCTTCACCTGGCCGGTGCGCGTGTACTACGAGGATACCGACGCAGGCGGCATCGTCTTCTATGCCAACTACCTGAAGTTCTTCGAGCGCGCCCGCACCGAGTGGTTGCGTGCGTGCGGCATCGATCAGCGCCAGCTCGCCGACGATACCGGTGCGATCTTCATCGTCCGCAGCACGTCGCTCGACTACCGCGCGCCGGCGCGACTCGACGATACGCTGGCGATCACGAGCCGGCCCGGACGCATCGGCCGCGCGTCGGTGGAATTCACGCAGGAAGCCTGGTGTGGCGACACGCTGCTCGTAGCCGGGAACATTCGCCTCGGCTGCGTCGACCGTAACGGTATCCGGCCCACGGCCATCCCGCCGGCCGTGCTCGACGCGCTGCAACGCGGGCCCGTCATCGATGCCGGGCACACTCCACTGTCAACGAAGCTCGCATGAGCGCCGTTTAGACAAAGCCTATGAACTTGCCGTTCTGATTCGATACTAAGCAAGGTTCGGCGTCAGGCATGGCCGGCGCGCCGCGCCGCATGCATACCGGGCGCCCCGAAGGGCCGTTACTCAAACCTCTATGAACACTTCTCAAGACCTGTCGATCATTTCCCTCGTCCTCAACGCGAGCGTGCTGGCCCAGGCCGTGATGGGACTGCTGCTGCTGCTGTCGCTGATGTCGTGGACCTTCATCTTCCGCAAGTGGTTCGCGATCCGCCGCGCACGCGCGCAGACCGAACGCTTCGAGAAGGATTTCTGGTCGGGCGGCGACCTGCAGGCGCTGTACCAGAGCGCGGCCAACAACCGCCACACGATCGGCGCGCTCGAGCGGATCTTCGAATCGGGGATGCGCGAATTCCTGAAGGCGAAGGAAAAGCGCATCAGCGATCCGGGCCTCGTGCTCGATGGAGCACGCCGCGCGATGCGCGCGTCGTTCCAGCGTGAAATGGACGTGCTCGAAGCCAACCTCGCGTTCCTCGCATCGGTCGGCTCGGTCAGCCCGTACATCGGCCTGTTCGGCACGGTCTGGGGGATCATGAACTCGTTCCGCGGCCTCGCGAACGTGCAGCAGGCCACGCTCGCGAACGTCGCACCGGGCATCGCCGAGGCGCTCGTCGCCACCGCGATCGGCCTGTTCGCCGCGATTCCGGCCGTGGTCGCGTACAACCGCTACGCGCACGACATCGACCGCCTCGCGATCCGCTTCGAGACCTTCATCGAAGAGTTCTCGAACATCCTGCAGCGTCAGGCCCAGTAAGGAGCGCGCCATGGCAGGAAGTCCCATCCGATCCAGCATGCGCGGCGGCCGCTCGCGCCGTGCAATGGCCGACATCAACGTCGTGCCGTACATCGACGTGATGCTGGTGCTGCTCGTGATCTTCATGGTCACCGCACCGCTCGTCGCCCCGTCTATCATCAACCTGCCGACCGTCGGCAACGCCGCGCCGCAGGAGCAGACGCCGCCCGTCGTCGTCAACATCAAGGCCGACCGCACGATGAGCGTCAAGTACAAGGGCGACTCGGGCTCGACCCAGGAAGACACGATGACGAAGGCCGAGCTCGACAGCTTCATCTCGGCCCGGCAGGCCGATCATCCTGACCAGCCGGTCGTGATCGCTGCCGACAAGACGGTGCAGTACGATGCCGTCATGACCGTGATGTCGGATCTGAAGGCGCGCGGCGTCAAGCGCGTCGGCCTCCTCGTCAAATCGCAATGAACCGGCAGCAATCCACGCGCAGCTCCGCCTACCCGCCTCAGCCTCCCCGCGAGCGCGGCACCTGGCGCGCGTTCGCGCTCGCCGCGCTGATGCACGTGCTGCTCGCGCTGTTCCTCTATCACGGCGTGCAGTGGCAGAACAGCACGCCGGCCGGCGCCGAAGCCGAGCTGTGGACCGAGGTGCCCGACGTCGCCGCGCCGCGGCCCGTCGTGACGCCTCCCGCGAAGGTCGCGCCGCCGCCTCCCCCGGTGCGCGACGAGCAGGCCGACATCGCGCTGCAGCAGAAGAAGCGGCAGCAGGAAGCGGCCGCGCGCGAAGCGCTGCTCGATCAGCAGCGCCGCGCGCAGCAGTTGAAGGCCCAGCAGGAAGACGAAGCCCGGCGCGCGCAGCTCGCGGCGCAGCAGGCCGCCACGCTCGCCGCGCAAAAGGCCGCCGAACGCGACAAGCAGAAGCAGGCCGACAAGCTCAAGCAACAGCAGCTCGCCGAGCAGCAGAAGCTCGAACAGCAGAAACTCCAGCAGCAAAAGCAGGCGCAGCTCGAAGCGCAGCAGGCGGCGAAGGCCAAGGCCGACGCAGCCGCGAAGGCAAAGGCCGAAGCGCAGGCCAAGGCGAAGGCCGAAGCCACGGCGCGGGCGAAGGCCAGCGCGGCGGCGAACGCGAAGCTCGACCGCGAGCGCAACGCGCGTCTCGCCCAGATGCAGGGCCTGTCCGGCGCCGGTGAAGGCGGCGGCGAAGGCCTCGCGAAAAGCGGCACGGGCACGGGTTCCGGCGGCAATGCCGCGACGCCCGGCTATGCCGACAAGGTACGCCGCCGCGTCAAACCGAACATCGTTTGGGGCGGCGAGCGAGCAGGCCTGACCACCGTCGTCAAGATTCGGTGCACGCCGTCCGGTGACGTATTGAGCGCATCGGTCTCCCGCTCGAGCGGGAATTCGGGGTGGGATCAAGCCGTGGTGAATGCGATCCACGCATCGGTCCCGTTGCCGCCCGATTCTAACGGTCGTACCCCGTCTGACATTACGATTACCTTCAAGGCAGCGGAGTGAAAGGAAATGCGCTTACACTCCGGGCGTCGCTGTCGGACGGGAACGAATCGGGTATTTTTACTGTCTCTGCGGATGCGCAGCGATCCAAGCCATACGGGAAGCAAGAAGCATGAGTTTGATGACAAAGCTAGGTTTCAGGGCACTCGTGGCCTCGTGTCTGATTACGGCGGGCAGCGCCGCTAACGCCCAGGTCAACGTGCTGATCACCGGTGTCGGGTCGACCCAGTTCCCCATTGCCACGGCGAATTTCACGAACGAGGCGAACCTGCCGCAGCAGGTCACGTCGATCGTCCGTGCCGACCTCGCCCGCAGCGGCAAATTCACCAACATCGACGCAGGCAGCACGCCCGTGCCCGAGACCGCCTCGGTCGATCTCGGCGCATGGAAGGCCAAGGGCGCGAATGCGTTCGTTGCCGGCAGCGTGAACCGCGACGCAAACGGCCAGTACAAGGTCAACTTCATCCTGTACGACACCGTGAAGCAGCAAAGCCTCGGCGGCCTGTCGCTGACGGCCACCGACACGACGCTGCGCACGGCCGGCCACAAGATCGCCGACTACATCTACCAGAAGCTGCTCGGCGTGCGCGGCGTGTTCGCCACGCGCCTGTCGTACGTGATCAAGACCGGCAATCGCTACCAGTTGCAGATCTCCGATTCGGACGGCCAGAATGCGCGCATCGCGCTGTCGAGCACCGAGCCGATCATCTCGCCGGCGTGGTCGCCGAGCGGGACGAAGGTCGCGTACGTGTCGTTCGAGCGCAAGAAGCCGATCGTCTACATCCACGACTTGCCGACCGGCCGCCGCTACATGGTCTCCGACCAGAAGGGCAACAACAGTGCGCCGGCCTGGTCGCCGGACAGCAACACGCTCGCCGTCGCGCTGTCGCTGACGGGCAATACGCAAATCTACACGGTCAATGCAAACGGCGGCGGCCTGCGCCGTCTCACGCAGAGCAGCTCGATCGACACCGAGCCGTACTACTCGCCGGACGGCCACTGGATCTACTTCACGAGCGATCGCGGCGGCGCGCCGCAGATCTACCGGATGCCCGCACAGGGTGAAAGTGCCGGTGCCGCGCAGCGCGTGACCTTCACCGGCAGCTACAACACGAGTCCGCGTATCAGCCCGGACGGCAAGCTGCTCGCTTACATCTCCCGCACGGGCGGGGGCTTCAAGCTGTACGTTCAGGATCTGCAATCCGGCGCGGCGAACGCCATCACGAATACCAATCGCGACGAATCGCCGAGCTTCGCGGCAAACGGCCAGTATCTTCTGTACGCTACCCAGTCGGGTGGTCGCAATGTTCTGGCTGCAGTGCCCTCCGACGGCAGCGCGCCGCCGCAAATCCTGTCCGTCCAGGGCGGCTCCGTTCGCGAGCCGTCGTGGGGGCCCTTCATGCAATGACCACAAGGAGAGTAACCATGATGTCGAATAAAGCTCGTCTGGCCCTGGCCGTGATGATGATCAGCGCGCTCGCCGCATGTAAGTCGGGCGTGAAGCTCGACGACAAGGCGAACAACGCGGGTGCAGTCAGCACGCAACCGAGTGCCGACAACGTCGCGCAAGTGAACGTCGATCCGCTGAACGACCCGAACAGCCCGCTCGCGAAACGCAGCATCTACTTCGACTTCGACAGCTATTCGGTGAAGGACGAGTACCAGCCGCTGATGCAGCAGCACGCTCAGTACCTGAAGAGCCACCCGCAGCGCCACGTGCTGATCCAGGGCAACACCGACGAACGCGGCACGAGCGAGTACAACCTCGCGCTGGGCCAGAAGCGTGCGGAAGCCGTCCGTCGCGCGATGGCACTGCTCGGCGTGAACGATTCGCAAATGGAAGCCGTGAGCCTCGGCAAGGAAAAGCCGCAGGCAACGGGTCACGACGAAGCATCGTGGGCGCAGAACCGTCGCGCCGACCTCGTCTACCAACAGTAAGTAACGGAAGAATCGCCGTATGACGCACCGTGTAACCTGGCTGCGTGCAGCCGCAGCTCTCTGCGTCGCCGGCGCGGCGTGGTCGGCCGCGCCGGCGCACGCCGGCGTGTTCGACGACAACGAAGCGCGCCGCGCCGTGCTCGATCTGCGCAGCAAAACCGACAACCTGGCGAGCCAGTTGTCGGCCGCCCAGCGTACGATCCTCGATCAATCCGGCCGTCTCGACCAGCTGAACCAGCAGGTCGCGACGCTGCGCGGCGAAAACGAGGATCTGACGAACCGGCTGACGACACTCGAGCGGCAGCAGAAGGAGTACTACCAGGATCTCGACACGCGGCTCAAGAAGTTCGAGCCGCAGCAGACGACGATCGATGGTGTCGAAGGCACCGTGCAGCCGGGTGAAACGGATGCGCTCAGCGCGGCGCAGCAGCAGTTCCGCAACGGCAACTTCAAGGCGGCCGCGGCTTCGTTCCGCGCATTCATCGCGAAGTATCCGCAGAGCCCCTACCAGCCGACCGCGCAGTACTGGTACGGCAATGCGCAATACGCGCTGCGCGACTACCGCGGTTCGACCGCGACGTGGCAAGGGATCGTCAGCAAGTTCCCGCAGCACCCGCGCGCGGCCGATGCCCTCGTGGCGATCGGGACGAACCAGCTCGAACAAGGCCAGAAAGCGGCCGCGAAGAAGACGTTCGAGCAGGTCGTGTCGCAGTACGCCGGGTCGAACGCGGCGCAGACGGCGCAGGGCAAGCTCGAGACGATCAAATAATTATCGCGGCGGGTTGTTGACAGCCCACCAATCCGTCGCTATAATCTTTTGCTCTTTGGGTCGCTTGCCAAGTTGTTGAAGCAACGAACCAACAGGTTTCAAGAACGTGGGGTGGTAACTCAGTTGGTTAGAGTATCTGACTTTTAATCAGAGAGTCGAGGGTTCGAGTCCCTCCCACCCTACCAACTATCTTTGATAGTGCAATTAAAGCCTCCCGAGTGGAGGCTTTTTTGCGTCTGTCGCTTGCGACTGTTCGAGCTCGAATGCTCGCCGCGCCCTCAGTCGCGCGCGGCCGGTCATCGCACACTCACATCCCGCAGCACCGCGCCATATCCCGCGTACAAATTGCCGTCAGGCAGCAACTGCCGCTGCGCGAGTTGCCGGTGCACGACCGGCAGGCTATGGAACGGCATCCGCGCGAACAGGTGATGTTCGATATGAAAATGAATCGCATGCGGGCCGAACAGGAACGTCTGCCATGAACGCCGGCCGATCGTGCGCGCGTTGCGGCTCTGGTCCTCTCCGGGCGGCAACCCGGCGTGCTCGAAGATCGCGCGCACCTGCCCGGCAAGCGGCAACAGCGTGACGGACGGCACGATCCACAACACGACATACAGCAGCGGATGTCCGGCAAGCGCGAGCACACCGAACAGCAGACCGTTGCACGCCAGCATCGACACGACTTCCCACGCCGCGTACGCACGCGACTTTACGACCTGCGGCAATGCATGGGCGAACTTGCCGCGCGCGAGCTTCACGACGCTGGTCAGATAGCCGACCCCGCACGCATACGCGAGCAAGCGGCCGACCAACCGCGCGCGCGTCACCGGATAGTCGTGCACGCCGAACAGCAGCGCGACGGGATCGTCCGGTTGCATCGGCGCGCGATGGTGTTTCAGATGGCCCGCACGATACGTGCGCAGCGACAACCACAGCGGACCGGCCGCGAGCAGTTGGCCGAGCACGTCGTTGACGCGCCGGTTCCGCGCCAGCAATCCATGCGCGCCTTCGTGCATCATGACCGCGAGCGCAAGCTGGCTGCGCGCGATCACGATCGCCGCGCACGCGTACACGAACGGATGCGGCAACACGATCGCAACCGCGAACGCCGCGGCAATCATCAGCCAGTCGCCTGCCAGCGCTGTCCCCACGCGCCACGCGTTCACGCGAAACAATTCGGGATCGGGCACGAACCGCGCCAGCTCCGCGTTCGGCCCGCCTTGACGAACATGGGCAGCCGTCACGCGAACCTCCTGCGCAGCGCACGCCGCTCGACCCACCGCGCACTGACCATCGCGAGCACCACGCCGCCGAGCACGTCGGCCACCGTATGCTGCTTGAGCGTCAGCGTCGACACGCAGATCAGCAGCCCGACCGCGGCGCCCACGATCCGGCGCCGGTCCACCAGCATCCGGCATGCAAGGCACGTCACCGCGACATGCAGGCTCGGAAATCCATTGGCCGCGAGATCGAGCTGCCACATGCGCGCGAGACGATCGCGCACGAACGCGTTGCCGATCTCCGCGACGTCGGGCCGCGGCACGGCTTCCGGAAACAGCAGGAAGCAGACGACGCCGAGCACGAACGCGATCAGCACGGCCTCCTTGAACGCGGCAAACGCGGGCGGCCGTGCATATGCGGCCAACGCAATCACGAACGGGAAGAAGGCGACATAGACGAACCACGACCATGCGATGAACGGAATCCGCGCATCGATCGACGTGGCCAGCACGTAGCGCGGCGTGACGCCGCGCTCGAGCACGAAGAAGATCGCGAGGCCGGCTGCCATGCCGAATGTCGCGGCCAGCATCTGCCGGACATCGGGCCGGCGATCGTCACGCGGCATCAACGTATTCATCGCGATGCCGGCGCCTCGCATCGGGTTTCCGCGTCGGCCGGCCGCGCCTGCGACCGCAGCGCGAGGATGCGCGACGTCCACGCGTCCACACGTGCCCGCGCATGCTCACGTCCGGCGCGCGTTCCCGCCGGCGTGCCCGGATTGCGCATCAGTTCGGCAGCGGCCTGCCCGACCGACCGCCGGAACGCATCCGCATCACCGCGCCACGTGACGACGCGATGCACGAGTTGCAGCCGCGCCGCCCGCGCGGCGTTGCTCGCCTGTTCGGGCTGATCGGTCAGCACGAGCAGGATCGGGCGGCGATAGACGCGCGCGATCGACAGCGCGGCCATGCCGGGCGCCGATACGATCAGCGGCGCATGCGCGGCGCGCGTCACCCAGTCGGCATCGACGCCGGTCCAGCCGTCGTGCCCGGCGTACCCCTCGCCCACGCGGTGCGCGGCAAGCCCCGCGTCGCGAATGCCGGCCGACAGCGCATCGGCGAGCGCGACGTCGCGGAAGTGCGGATTCAGATAAACGGCCGCGGCAACCTGTTCCGAAGGCGGCAGTTCGGCGACACCCGGTAACGGCGTCGGCAAGCGGACATGCCCGCGCGACTGCTGCACATCGTCGGCCACGTCGTACGCAAAATCGTGTTCGATGCAGCCCAGCGCCGAATCGATCTGCCAGTCGACGATCCGCGCGAACGCACGCGCCAGCATGCGCGGCAGCCGCGCATCGAAATTCGCGGTCAACGCACGACGCAGGCTGCCGCCGTACACGTGAACGACGCGACGGCGCCAGCCCGGCACCGCGCCCATGAACAGCAGCGCCGGATGAAACGAATCGTTGATCACGAGATCCGCATCGCGAACGATCGCACGCAACCGCACGATGTCGCGCAGCATCCGCGTCGGCCTGAACACGTAGTGCGCAACGTTGCGGTCGGTCGCGTCGCGCAGCATGTTCTGCCGCTCGTCGAACTGCACCGCGTAGTGACGGGACAGCACAGGCGCATCGATACCGAATGCGGCCAGGAACGCCTGCCCCGCATCGGACGTCGTCAGCACGTCGACCTGCGCGCCGGCTGCACGCAGCGCATGCACGAGCAGTTGCGCGCGCATCAGGTGGCCGCGCGCGTCGGCTGTCGCGAGATAGACGATCCGCTGCATCATGCGCGCGGACGAAGCGACTGGACCCAGCCTGCCGCATACATCGCCAGCGCCCCCGTCACGCCGAACCCGGCTTCGATTGCACGAATCTCGCGCAGCAACGCAGCGAGATGCGCGGCCTCGGACGGTTCGACGAGACGGCGCAACGTGTCCGAACAGAGCCGCACGTGCCGTGTCTCGTCGGCGAGCACGCGCGCGAGCAACGGATGGAGCGGATGGGTGTCGCCGATCGTCGCGCAGTGGCGCGCGAGCACACGCATCGCCATCTGTTCCGCGCACAGACCCGTCGCATAGGCCGGCACGAGCACGCCTTGCGCAAAATGCGGCGCGTGGCGTTGCGCGAGCCGGCGCCATCGCATGATCTTGCGCCGGCTCAGCCAGTCGGGTTCGTGCGGCCCGGCCGAAGCCGCGACGCCGCGCTGGTGCAGCGCATCGGCAAACGCGGCCGCGTGGCGACGCTCGTCCGCGAGATGCTGTTCGATCCGCGGCGCGAGCCAGTCCGGCGGCTGTCCGGTCCAGTCTTCATGCAACGCGCACTCGGTCGCTTCCTCGCCGATCAGGTACATGCGCAGCATCCAGCGCTCGCCGTGCATGCTGCGATGCAGCCGCCGGAGCGCCGCCCGCTTGATGCGATCGACGAGATACGCGCGCACCCGCGCCGCCCCCTGCGGCACGGGCGTATCGAGACAGTCGAAGCGCGCGCCGTCCGCCGCCCGCGGCGATGCGGGCAGCTCACCTGCCGCGCTCATGCCGGCACACCCCGCGCGGACGCGGACTTCGTCGCGGCGGCCGCGGCGGCCGGATCGCGGCGCCAGCCGAGGATCAGGCCAACGAAGCTTTCCTGCATGAACGCATGCGCGGACGCGGCGGCGCCTGCGAATGCTTCCTCATGGCCGTTCACGCGCAGATAGCCGTTGCCGTCGCGCGCGCCGAATTCGATCCGGTCGTTCTTCCGGAAGCCGCGCTCGCGCACGTCTTTCAGCAGCGCGCTGCCGTCGAGACCGAACAGGAACAACTCGCGCTGCGCGACCCACACCGGAATGTGATTGCTCAATGCGTCGAAACGGATCGACCACGTGCCCGACGCCAGTGCGCGATCGACGTCCGCATCGTGCGGCGCGGTCGACGTGAAGCTCGCGCGCGCGACCGACTTCGTCAGGCCGCCGACGCCGAGCGCGATCGTGATGTCGTCCGCGGACGGCTGCTTCGGATCGGTCGCGCTCACCTTCACGAGATGCCGCGCAAGCCGGGACGCCAGCGACGGATGCGCGAACAGCGCAAGCGTTTCGTCCGGCGTCAGCACATCGCGCTCGCCGTCGCCCTCCTTCACGCGCACACGGTACGGATCGATCCGCACATCGGTGAACTTGCCGCGCACGGGCGCATGGACGTACACGTCGCGGTCCCATTTCGCGCCGTCGCGGCGCAGCAGAACGTGCACGCTCAGCGGCACGCGCCGGCCGTCGCCGTCAACGCCCGTGCCCTGCAGCAGCACGTCGCCGAGCACGTCCTTCGTGCGGCGACTCTCATCGCTCGAGAAGACGATCGCGTGCGCATCGGTATCGACGCTCGCGTGAACGTCGGGCGTATCGAGCGCGATGCGATTGCAGTCCGTCGCGGCCGCGCTCGCGAACGGGCAACCGCTTTGCGACGCGAAGTGGTAGATCCCGCGTCCCGCGTGATCGACCGGCGCGGCGTGGGCGCCGGTGCTGGCGGCAAACAGGGCGAGGCAGGCAACACGGCTGGCGAATGAGGGCATGGTCGTCGTCGGGATGGGTTCAGGATGTCGAAGCAACGTGGCGCCGCCGCTTCAATGACGGTGATAGGACAGCGCGTCGAGATCGCGCCGGGTCGACGCTCGCCCGGCGAGCCCGAACCCGCGCGCGAGCGCGCCGATCGTATCGACGGCGGACGCGGCGATCGTGACGCCGGCGGCCGCGAGATAGCGGACGGTACCCAGTTGCGGCAACTGCTGATGATTGAGCGCACGCAGGCTGTAGCCGAGCCGCATCGCCATCACGCAGAACGGCCCGAGCGGGCCGCTGCGGCCAAGCCATTGCCACTGGCGCGGCAGGTACGCGTTCACGAGATAGGGCGTCAGCCCGACGCTGTCCTCGCCGCGCATCCAGCGCAGCTTCAGCGATTCGCGATGCGTGTCCGGCAGCCGATGCTCGGTGTGCGCGGCCGGCGCAAACTCGACGGCCACGCCGGCTGCCTGCATCCGCAACCCCATCACCTGGCAATGCGCGCGATAGACGCCGTCGAGCGGCTCGTAGCGGAATTGCGCGAATACGTCACGCCGGAACGCGACGTTGTTTGCGTAGAAGTTGCGCGTCGCGCCGTCGCGCAGCGGACTCGGGAAATACATGAAATCGATCGACGTCAGCGCGATGCCGAGCACATTCGGCGCATAGCTGGTCCGCCCCGCCACCGCCACGGGTGCGTCGCCCGCATCCCGCGCGAACGGCGCGAGCAGGTGCTCGAGCCAGTCGTCCGCTGGCCGGCAATCGGCATCGCCGAACACGACGATGTCGCAGCGCTCCGCGTCGACGCGATCGAAGCCGTCGTTCTTCGCATCGTAGTAGCCGGTGCTCGCGCCGATCTCGACGAAATCGATCGGACGACCGGCCAGCACGGTGATTTCCGCGCACGCATGGGCAGGCAAGCCGTCATGCGTGATGATCCATTGCGCAAGTGCCGCCGGCGGCACGGTCTGCTTCGACAGCGCCGACACGAGGCGCTTCAGGCTGTCGACGGCCTGCGCGAGGCCCGCGCCGCCGCGCAGGTTGTTCGTCTCCAGCACGAGCGCGGCTTTCGCCGCCACGGAACGCGCGGCCGCGCGCGTACGCGGTACGGTTTCATTGAAGTCTGGCATCCGGAATATCTCCACCGTCATGCGCGACGGCATGGATGAAACGGCAGGACGGAGGCTGCGGCGCACCGGCGAAAGCGGGCCGCCGCGGACCTCCTCGCGCGGCGGGCAGCCTGGTCAGGCACCCGCCCTGCGTGACGTCACTCCTGGATCGACGGCGCGGATTCTGCGTCGGCGAAGCGCGGCTTTGCGTTCTGCAGGTCGCGCGTGTTCTTCTGCACGGCCACCGCGCCGAACAGCGCGAGCACGAACGACATCGCGTAGAAGCCCTTTTCGCTCAGTTGCAGCGTTGCGTTGAACAGGCCGACGACCAGCAGCGCGATCGACAGCAGCAGCGCGATCCAGCTGAGGCCGTAGTAGATGCCCGTGACGGGAATGCCTTCCGCGCGGTCGCGCACGCTCTTCTGCAGCGAGATCGCCGCGTAAAGGCCGAACACCAGCACGGTGAAGTAGTAGCCCTTCTCGTTCAGCTGCATGCCGGCGTTCCAGAGGCCGATCAGGAACGCCGCGAAGCCGGCGAGCAGCGCGGCCCATGACGCGGCCACGAACGCAAACGACGGTTGCTGGATGGTGGTCTGGTTCATTGCTTTGCCCTCTCTTTCTTCTTGTTCGAAATCGTTTTCGTTGAACTGCGTTTTGCGCATGGTAGCAGCTTTGGTGCGCGCCACGACAACCGCACTTGCAGTCTTACATGCCGCGCTGCGCGCGCCGCCAGCGCCCCGGCGTCGTACCGAGTACCGCGCGAAACGCCTTGCCGAAGGCGGCCTCGGACTGGTAACCGACCGCCTGCCCGATTTCCGCCTGCCCGCGCTGCGTGTCCTGCAGCAACGCGCACGCATGCATCATCCGGATCTGCGCGACGAACGCGCCGACGCTCATCCCGGCCTTCTCGCGGAAATGCCGCGCATAGGTCGCGCGCGACATCGCCGCCGCGTCGCCGAGCGATTCGACCGTCCACGGCTGCTCCGGCGCCTGCAGCACGGCCTGGACCGACGGGCCGAGCCGCGCATCGGCCGCGAGCGCGAGCCAGCCGGACGGCACCCGCGCGCCGCGGCCATAGGCACGCAGCGCATACGCGAGCAGCGCCTGGCCGAGCGCGTTCACGATCGCGCCGGCGCCCGGCTGTACGTTCGACGCCTCGGTGCGCAGCACGCTCGTCAGCAGTTGCAGCGGCTCGAACCCCGATGCTTCGCGCAATCCGACGTGCAGCACCTGCGGCAGCGTGCGCATCAGCAGTTCGCCCGCGCCGCGCGCATAGACGAACCGTCCGCACAGCAGGTCCACGCTCGCGCCGCCCGGTTCGGCCGGATCGAGATTCGACTTGACCGGCAGCACCGCGCCGCCGCCGGCGCCTACGTCGCGCAGCGGCATGGCCGACCGTGACCGGCCATTCCCGGTGTCGAGCAGGTCGTGTGAACCGCCCGCGGGCAGCAGCACGAAATCGCCTTCGGCAAGTTGCAGCGTGCGCCCGTCGGCCGTGCGCAGCCGGCACGTGCCGGTCAGCACCAGGTGGAACGCCGCCTCGCCGGGCGGCAGCGGGTCGTGCGGCATCGCGAACGGCCCGTCGAGCAGGCAGCGCACGTCGAGTTCGACATGGCTGCGCCCGAGCGACAGCAGTTGACTCAATGCATCCATGAGACGATTGCGCTAAAAATTGACACTCTAGCGTATCGAAACCCTCAGCGCGAACGATCAGAATAGGTCTGCATCGCCCGAGATCGCGGCGCCCGCCGCCCTCCTCACCTCTTCTCGAAAAGGACGCATCATGCTGAACTGGAACGAATACCGGAAGGAACTCTCGACGCGCATCGGCGACATCGCCAAGCTGTCGCCCGATACGCTGGCCGGGTACAAGGCGCTGGCCGGCGCAGGCGCCAAGACCGGCCATCTGGACGCGAAGACGCGCGAGCTGATCGCGCTCGCGGTGGCCGTCACGACACGCTGCGACGGCTGTATCGCCGTTCACACCGCCGAAGCGGCGAAGCATGGCGCAACCAAGGAGGAAGTAGCGGAAGCGCTCGGCGTCGCGATTGCGCTGAATGCAGGCGCGGCGCTCGTCTATTCGGCGCGCGTGATGGACGCGCTCGGCGACTGACCGTCACGGCGGCGCCGTCGCGGGCCGCCTGCTGCGTGGCGCCCGGCCGTCCGGCCGGGTGGCCGCCCGCCTCGCGATGTATGAAGATTGGCAGGCGTGCTCGCGCCGGCAACCGTCGCGCCACGCGCAGCCCGCGGACACGCCGCGAAGTCGGCTACCATGCGCGAACGATCCATCGTGAAGGAGCGCTCCATGTGCCGCTGGCTCGCCTATACGGGTAATCCGATCCATCTGGAAACCGTGCTGTTCCGCGCGAAGCATTCGCTGATCGACCAGAGCCTGCATTCGGAGCTCGGCGCCACGACCACCAATGGCGACGGCTTCGGGATCGGCTGGTACGGGCGCCCCGACGAACTCCCGTTCCGTTATCGCTCCGTGCATCCCGCATGGAACGACCGCAACCTGCGCGAAGCCGCGCGCGCGATCCGCTCGCGGATGTTCATCGCGCATATCCGCGCGGCGACCGACACGCCGGTGCAGGAAACCAACTGCCACCCGTTCCGCCACGGCCGCTGGCTGTTCGCGCACAACGGGCTGATCCGCGACTTCCACAAGCTGCGCCGCGACCTGACGATGAAGGTCGATCCCGCGCTGTTCCCCACGCTCGAAGGCTCGACCGACTCCGAGCTGATGTTCCGCCTCGCGCTGACGTATGGCCTCGAGCAGACGCCGCTGCCGGCGCTCGAACGAATGGTCGGCGTAGTCGAGGAAACCGCCGCGCGGCATCGCGTGGCCGACCCGCTCAACATGACGATCTGCGCGACCGATGGCGACCGGATCATCGCGGTGCGCTACTCGAGCGAACGGCAATCGCGCTCGCTGTTCCACAGCACGTCGTTCAAGCACCTGCACGAGCTGTATCCGCATAATCCGCGCATCGCGGAAGCCGGTGACGACGCGTTCATGGTCGTGTCCGAGCCGCTCGTCGACCTGCGCGGCGCGTGGGAGGAAGTGCCGGAAGGGATGGCGATCGTCGCGCAGGGTGCGGACGTGAAGCAGCAGCCGTTCGCGCCGCGGCACAAGTAGTGGGCAGTGTCGTGCCCGCCGTCAGGCGCGGCGCGAGAACCGCATCCGGATCGAATCGAGTTCGGCAGGCAGCCGGCGCGAACGGGCGCGCGGCCGTGGCAACGCGGCAAACCCGAGCCGCTCGTACAGCGCGCGGGCGCGAACGTTGCGGGTCAGCACGTCGAGCACGACTTCGCGGCTGCCGTCGGCAGGCAACGCGCCGGAATCCAGCGCATCGCGGAACAACGCGCTGAAGATACCCGTGCCGCGCTGCCGTTCATCGGTCGCGCAGTGCGCGACGAGGATCTGCGAACGCTTCGGCGCCGGGAGTTCCGTTTCGAGGACCAGCCCGCGCAGCAACTGGCCGATCGTGCGGCGCACGCCGAAGAAGCGCGCGAGTGCCCATACGACATGCACATCGTCGAACATCGTCCGCTGCCCGTCGTGAATCGCCATCACGGCAAGCACGGTGCCATCGTCGGCAACCGCGACGCGATGCCGGCGCCACGAAAAGCGCCCATGACGCGACCGGAATGCCTGCTGCAGGAACGCGATGCAGCGCGCATCGCTTTCGCCGAGAAAAAACCCGAATTCCGCCACGCCGGACGCAAACACGAGCGGCCCGCACGACGCCGCATCATCCGCATCGGCCGCGCGAAACCGCACGGGCTCGCCGGCGCGCGGGACCGCCTGCGCAAACGCGGCGGCCTGCGTCATGCGCTACGTCCCGCGAGGCGCGACAACACGCCAACCGTCCGGCTGATCTGCTCGGGCTCGTGCGTCGAGCAGATGAAGAAACGCAGCCGCGCCGCCTTTTCCTCGACGGCCGGATAGAAGATCGGCTGCACGTTGATCCCTTCGTCGAACATCGCATTCGCCCACTGCGCGGCCTTCAGCGAACTTCCGGTAATCACCGGCACGACCGCATAGCCCGCACTCGTACCGGTATTCAGCCCGGCGGCACGCGCTTCGGTCAGGAACTGCCGCCCGCGCGCCTGCAGTTGCGCGACGCGCGCCGGCTCCGCCTGCAGGCGCTCGAGCGCAGCCAGTGACGCTTCGGCGAGCGTCGGCGCGAGCCCGACGCTGTACAGGAAGCCCGGCGCCAGATGACGCAGCATGTCGACGAGCGGCTGGCAACCGGCGATGAAACCGCCGCAACCGGCCAGCGTCTTGCTCATCGTGCCCATCCACATGTCGACCTGGTCGGGCGCGACGCCGCAATGCTCGCGAATGCCCTTGCCGGTCGCACCGAGCACGCCGAGCGAATGGGCCTCGTCGACCAGCAGGAACGCGCCGTGGCGCGTCTTCACGTCGACGAAGCGCTGCAGGTCGGGGAAATCGCCGTCCATGCTGTACAGCCCTTCGATCGCGATCAGCACGTGACGGTATTCGCGGCGTACGCGCGACAGCAATTCGTCGAGCGCCTGCCAGTCGTTGTGCGCGAAGCTCAGCCGCTTCGCGCCGCTCAGCTGCGCGCCCTGCACGATGCTGTTGTGCGCGAGCGCATCGTGAACGACCAGGTCGCCCGGGCCGAACAGCGCGCCGATCACGGTCACGTTCGTCGCGTGGCCGCTCACGAACGCGACGCAGTCGTCGGTCTCGTAGAACGCGGCCAGTGCGCGTTCGAGCTCGCGCTGCACCGGGCGTTCGCCCGCGACCATCCGGCTCGCCGATGCCGACGTGCCGTAGCGGTCGATCGCGGCTTTCGCGCGCGCGGACACGTCCGGGTCGCCGGCCAGGCCGAGGTAGTTGTAGTTCGCGAAGTTCAGGTATTCGCGGCCGCCGATCTGCGTCGTCGCACCGGCGACGCCGTCGTGCACACGGAAAAACGGCGAGTCGACGCGCAGCTTCTCGCCCATCTCGCGCATGATCCGGACCTGCTGATACTGCGGCATCGATTCGAAGCGGCTGCGCGCCGACGCGGTCTGCGCAGCCGGCGTGCCGGGCACGCCGGGCGCCGCGGCCGCATCGGTCGCGCGCTCCAGTTGCCGTTTCAGCGCTTTCGCCGCCAGTTGCTGGCGAAGATGCTCTCCCAGTGCCATTGCTTCCTTCGCTGTATCTCGAAAAGGCGCTATGTTACGCCGCGTATTTTTAAAAAGCGTGGTGTCACGCGTCGGAAAACTCGGCCCACTGCCACGCGTCGGGCGCGGCCAGCAGCGCATCGACCAGCCTGAAATTCATCTCGTGGCTCGGCCGCAACGCGCTCACGCGCGCCAGCAGCGGCGCGCCGGCCAGTGCGAGATCGCCGACCAGGTCGAGCACGCGGTGCCGGACGAACTCCTCCGGCAAGCGCATGCCGCCCAGCACGCGGCTGCCGACGATGGACGCGGTACAGGACGGCCGCGCGCCGCGCAGGATCGGCACGCCGCGCAGATAGCCGGCGACGATCGCCGGCACGGCCCACTTCACACGCCCGTACGAGCGCGACGGCGCGATTTCGGTTTCGAACGCGGCCGGCGTCAGCGCACCGTCCCAGTGCATGTCGCCGAAGCCGCGCAGGTCGTTGCGCACGCTCAGTTCGTAACGCGGCGCCGGCTCGATCCGCATTTCGCGCCGCTGGTCACCCTCGCCGTCCGTGACGACGACGGGCCGCAGCACGCGGATGAAGCGCTTCGGCGCATCGAGCGCGACGCGGCCGCACGCACGGACCGCATCGACCCACGGCGTTGCGCTGCCGTCGAGAATCGGCACTTCCTCCGCATCGAGCTCGACGATCGCGTGATCGATCTCGCACGCGAGCAGCGACGCGAGCAGATGCTCGATCGTGCGCACGCCGACGCCGTCGGCATTGCGCAGCATCGTGCAAAGCGGCTGCGCGCGGCGCAGCGCGGGATCGACCGGCAGCGTCGCGAGCGTGCGCCCGTGCGCGACGCGACGGAACGCGATGCCCGCCACGCCGTCTTCCGGACGTGCGGGCAGAATCCGCACGCCCACCCGGCGACCCGTGTGCAGCCCGTGCCCGTCGATCGTCAGCGGCCGTGCCAGCGTACCCTGGCGCGTTGCCCAGCCGGCCGGCGCGCTCATCGAGCCACCTCCAGCGTCGGCGACGCATGACCGGCGACGGGCGCCGGCCGCGTGTCGAGCAGCGCGCGCGCTTCGCCGTCGATCGCATGCTTCGCGGCAAGCGCCGCGACGGCCTCGTGCGCGGCATCGGTTGCCGAGCCGGCGTCGGCATCGGCATCGGCCGACGCGCCGATCGAATCGACGATGCGTCCGGCCAGCGTCGTCACCGACGCGCCCTCGGCAATCGCCATCACCGACAGCTTGACCTCGAACGCTTCCTCGACCGCGAGGCCGAGCTCCATCCCCATCAGCGAATCCATGCCCATGTCGAGCACCGACTTGTCGAGTGCGATGCGATCGGGCGTCATGTGCAGAATCCGCGCGATCTGCGCCTGCAGCGTCCGCGCAACCAGCGCGATCGCTTCGTCGCGCGGCAACGCGAGCACCTCTTCGCGCAGCTGCGTGCCGCCGTCGCGCACATCGCCGCCGCTCGCATGCGACTGCAGCAGCGAATACCGGCGCGCCTTCGCGGCCGGCATCCCGCGCGCCACCGCATGCCAGTCGAGCCGGACCACGGCTTCGCCGGCCGCCCCCGCGACCAGCGTGCGCTCGAGCGCGATCATCGCCTCGTCGGACGTGATCGACGCACCGCCGATCCGCGACTGCAATGCTTCGCGCGTATCGGCATGGCGGGCGAGGAAACCGACGTCCTCGAGCGGCCCCCAGGCCATGAACGTGCCGGGCAGCCCTGCCGCGCGGCGATGTTCGACGAGCGCTTCCAGGAAGCTGTTGGCCGCGACGTAGTTCGATTGCCCCGGATTGCCGAGATAGGTCGTCGCCGACGAATAGACCACGAACAGGTCGAGCGGCAGCCCGCGCGTCGCACGATGCAGGTTCCATGCGCCGGCCACCTTCGGTGCGAGCACCGCAGCCATGCGCGCATCGTCGAGATTGCGCACGAGACCGTCGTCGATCGACATCGCGGAATGCAGCACACCCTTCAGCGGAACATCGCGCCGGACGATCGCGGCAATCATCGCATCGACCGCTGCGGCATCGGTCACATCGCACGACACGACGTCGACGGTGACGCCCAGCGTGTCGCGCCAGCACGCGACTTCGTCGCGCGCCGCGGCGGCGAGTTCGCCGGAGCGGCTCGCCAGCGTCAGCCGGCGTGCGCCGCGCTCGACCATCCAGCGCGCGCTCGCGAAGCCGAGCCCGCCCGTGCCGCCGATCACCAGGTATGCGCCGTGCGGATCGAGCGCGAGCGAACCCGCGCCCGAGACGCCGCGCGTCGGCGCCGGCGTGCCGGACGGGTAGGTCACGAGCACCTTGCCGATCTGGCGCGCCTGCTGCATGTAGCGGAACGCATCCTCGGCCCGTTCGGCAGGGAACGCGCGATACGGCAGCGGATGCAGCACGCCTGCCGCGAACAGCGCCATCACTTCGCCGAACAGCCGTTCGGTCAGCTCCGGCAACGCGCCCATCAACTGGTCGGCATCGATGCCGAAATAGCTGATGTTGTTGCGGAACGGCCGCAGCCCGATATGGCTGTTTTCGTAGAAATCGCGCTTGCCGAGTTCGAGGAAACGCCCGAACGGCCGCAGCGTGTCGATGCTGCGCACCATCGCTTCGCCGGCCAGCGAATTCAGCACGATGTCGATGCCCTGCCCGCCCGTCATGGCCCGGATCTCGTCCGCGAACGCGAGGCTGCGCGAATCGAGCACGTGGTCGGCGCCGAGCAGGCGCACGAACTCGCGCTTCTCGTCGCTGCCGGCCGTCGCGAATACTTCCGCGCCGAAATGGCGCGCGAGCTGGATCGCGGCGATCCCGACGCCGCCCGCGCCGCCGTGCACGAGCACGCGTTCGCCGCGGCGCAGCCGCGCCAGTTCGACGAGCGCGTAATACGCGGTGAAGAACGTGGTCGGCACGGTCGCCGCTTCCTCGAACGACAGGCGTTCGGGTTTCAGCGCGATCGCTTGCGCGCGCGTCCTGACGCGCGTCGCGAACGACGCCGGCGCGAAGCCGAGAACCGCATCGCCCGGCGCAAATGCCGTCACGGCAGGGCCGACCCGGACCACGCGCCCGGACAGCTCCATGCCGATCGTTGCGCCCGCGAAGCCGGTCTCGACCGCTTCATCGGACAAGAGCCCCATCGCGTACATCACGTCGCGGAAATTCAGGCCGGTGGCAACCGGCTCGATCTCCACCTCGTCCTCGCCCAGCGCGCTTGCGGGCAACGCAAACCATTCGAGATTGCGCAACGAGCCCGGTGCATCGAACGCGAGCACCGATGCGCGAGCGATCGCGCCTTCGCTGCGAGCCGCGGCCTGCACGGCCGTCAGCATGCGCGGCACCAGCCGCCCGTGTGCGCTCAGGACGACCTCTTCCTCGACCGCCGAGCCCGTCAGCTCGCGAATCAGCGCATCGGAAATCCCGTCCGCCGCGCGATCGACGTCGATCAGGCGGCATGCGAGTTCGGGATGCTCGTTCGCGAGAACGCGACCGAGGCCCCACAGCGTCGCCTGTTCCGGGTGCGCACTCGCGGCCCCGGCAAACGGCGCCCCGCCGCGCGTGACGACGGTCAATCGCGTGGCCGCGTTCGGCTGCGCGCCGAGCACGCGAACGAGTGCCGCCAGCGCGATCGCACCGTGACGCTGCGCGGTCATCAGGCTGTCGCCCGTCGCGGCTTCGGCGAGTGGCGTTTCCGGTGCGCAGAACACGACGTGCGCCGGCTGCCCGGCCGGCAGCGACGCAATCGCGTCGGCCGCGTGCGTGATGTCCACGATATCGGCCGGATAGCCCGCCTGCGCCAGCGCATCGGCCAGTTGCCCGCCGAAACCGCCGACCGCATCCGGCGCGTGCATCACGAGCCAGTGTTCGTGGCGTGCGAGCGTATCGAGATCGCTCGGGTCATCGCCACGTTGTGCAGCAACCGTGTTCGCCGGATTGCGCGCGACGACGAACGTCGGCGTGCCGTCCAGGTCGAGCGACTGCTCGACGTGCCGCACGACGTCGACGTAGCCCGCGCGGGCGAGCGCCGCCTCGAGATCCGCCGGCGCCAGCGGCACGGGTGCATCGGCTTCCGTCGACGCCACCTGCGGGGCGAACACGATGTCGGAGAAGCGGCCGCGGCGCGACTCGGCCAGCAGCAGCAATCCGCCCGGCGCGAGCCACGACCGCATCGCATTCAGCGCATCGGCCACATCGTGACGGCCGCTCAACGCACGGTTCGCGACGATCAGGTCGTAAGGCCCTGCGTCATCGGCCGACAGCGACAGCCGCTCGCCCGACTGCAGTGCCACCGTGCGCACCGCCGCTTCCGCGTCCGTGTCGAACCCGGCCAGCTGGCCGGCCGTCGCGGCGATCGTGTGATCGCAGCGCGCGGCCGCGAGATGCATGCCGAGCGTCTGCAGCACGTCACCGTCCGTCGCGCCCAGTTCGAGCACGCGCAGCCGGCGCGCCGGCTGCCATGCGTCGACCGCCTGCTCGACGCCGGCCGTCAGCAGTGCATGCACGTGCTGCCAGGTCGGCGATGCGGCCAGGAGTTGCTCGACCAGGCTGTGCCCGGTCGGCGACAGCCAGCGTGCGCCATCCTTCGCGCCGCTCAGCACGTCGGCCAACGCCGCGCCGCAATGCGCGAGCAGCGTCAACTCGGCCACGTGCCCCGGCGATTCGGCCAGCAGCCCGCGCCACAGCTCGTCGAGCGGCGGCAACGCCGCGCACGCCGCGTCGTCGCGCACGAGGCGCTCGCCGTCGCGATGAGCCAGGCCGTCCTCGACGAGCATGTCGGCAAGACGTGCCGTCAGCGCCGCACGCCCGGGCGCCGGCTGCCACGTGCCGGCGAATGCGTCGAGCGCATCGAACGCGCGAAGCACGTAAAGGCTCGCGAGCACGTCGAGCAGCGGCAGGATTTCGGTCAGATGCTGCGTGCGGCGACCGTCGTCCTCGGTCGTATCGAGCCGGGCGACCGCTTGCGTGAGCAGCGCGTCGGGCGCCGGCAGACCGGCTGCATCGACGTCGCCCGGCAGCGGCACTTCTTCGAGGCGGTACACGAAGCGCGCGGGCAGGTTCTGCCGGCGGCCGACGAGATCGACGCGCCGGAACCGGCAAGCGCCGAGCCGCGCGACGATTGCGCCCTGCGCGTCGAGGAATTCGAAATGCGCGACGACCGAATGCGGGCTGCGCCGGTCGATCCGCGCGAGTACGCGCGCGACCGTGTCGCCGCGCAGATAGTCGACGCGGCCGATCTGCACCGGCACGTAAGCCGGATGCTCGCCGTCGCGCGCGTGCGCGGCAAGCAGCGCGAACAGCGGATGAAACCCGCTGTCCATCAGCGCCGGATGCAGCAGATAGGCTGACAGCGCCCGCGCATCGCCGCATGCGGCGGGCGCCGAGACGTCGGCCAGCGCCGCATCGTCGCCTGCGGCGACCCGCACGGTACGGACCCAGCGGAACGCCGGCCCGTACGCGAGGCCGATGGCTGCGGTGTTCGCATACAGCGTGTCGCCGTCGGCGGCCGGCACCGCGAGCAGGCGCTCGAGCGTGCCGGACGGCACGACGCGCGCCGCGCCGAGCGCGCTGCCGCTTTCCAGCATCCGCCCCGTCACGTTCAGCGTCCATGCGCCGTTGGACATCCGGTCGCGCGTCTCGATCGTGAAGGTCGCGGTACGCGGCTCGATCACGAGCCGGAACAGCTTCGCCTGCTGCGGCTGGAACACGACCGGCGTGCGGATCTCGACGTTTTCGAGTGCCGCATCCGGCGCATCGAAGAACGTACGCGCCGCGGCGAGCGCCATTTCCACGTAACCCGCCCCCGGGAACGCCACGCCGCCATCGACGACGTGATCGGCCAGCATCGGCAGCTTCGCCGGATCGAGCTGGTTTTCCCAACCGAACGCGTGTTCATGCAGCCGATAGCCGAGCAGCGGATGCTCGCGGCGACGATTGACGAGGCCGTAGCCTTCGACGGTCGGCGTCAGCCAGAAGCGGTCGCGCTGCCACGGATAGGACGGCAATGCCGCACGCGACGTGCCCGGTGCAAAGCGGTCGGGATCGACGCTCGCGCCGTGCGCGATCGCCGCGAGAATCGCCTGCCGCAGCGTCGCCGCGCTGCCGTGATCGCGCTTGAGCGTCGGCAGCACCGTACCGGTCGCGCCGGCAGCCGTGAACGCCTGCTTCACGTACGTGCGCAGGATCGAATGCGGCGACACTTCGACGAACAGCCGGACGCCCTGCTCGATCAGGTACGCGATGCCGTCGCCGAAGCGCACGGGCTCGCGGATATTGCGCCACCAGTAGCGCGCGTCGAGCTCGGTGCCGGAAAGCGCGCCGCCGGTCACGGTCGACACGAACGCGCCGTTGCCCGGTTGCGGCCGCAGGCTCGCCAGTTCGGCCAGCACGACCGGCTCGATGCGATCCATGTGGCTGCTGTGGAACGCGTAGTCGAGATCCAGCATCTGGAAGAACTTGCCGCTGCCGCGCAGCGCCGCTTCCAGTGCCTGCAAGCCCTGCAGTTCGCCTGCGAGCGTGACTGCGTCGGGGCTGTTGATGCCGGCGATCTCGACACGGCGCGCAAGCCCGTGGCGTGCGATCAGTTCGCGCGCCGCCGCGTCGTCGATGCCGACGGCGGCCATCCGGCCGCTGCCGCGCGTCATCGCCTGCGCGCGGCTGCGGATCTTGATTACGCGCACCGCGTCGCCGAGCGACAGCGCGCCCGTCACCCACGCCGCGGCAATTTCGCCGACGCTATGGCCGATCGCCGCGTCGTAACGCATCCCGCGTGCGTCGATCACCCGGATCATGCCGACCTGGATCGCGAACAGCAGCGGCTGCGCGTTCTCCGTCGCGGCGAGCCACTCGGCGCCCGCGCCGGCCAGCCATTCCGCGCTCGGGCCACCGCGCATCACGTCGACGAGCGACGGGCTGCCGTCGGCACACCACAGCGCGTCGACTTCGTCGAGCGCCGCGCGGAAGACGGCGTTCTCCGCATAGAGTTCGTTGCCCATACCGACCCACTGGCAACCGTTGCCCGAGAAAACGAGCGCGGTGCGCAGCGCGTCGGCGGGCGCCTGGCCGGTTGCCACGCAGGCAGGCAGGCCTTCCGGTGCCGGCTGGGCCAGTGCCGCAAGCGCCGCACGGCCTTCGGCAACCTCGGCCGGTGCGACGATCGCGCGATGCTCGAGCCATTGGCGACGACGTACGGCCGTGGCGGCAAGCGTCTGCCAGTCGCCACCGTTGTCGAGCATCGCCAGATAGCGGCCCGCGAGCGCGCCGAGCGCCGCCGCGCTGCGCGCGGTCAGCACGAGCGGAGACAACTGTGCGTGAGCCGGCTCGGGCGCGGCCGTCGACGTCTCGTTTGCAGCCGGTGCCTCGGTCAGCACGACGTGTGCGTTCGTCCCACCGAAGCCGAACGAGTTGACACCAACCGTCAGCGGCGCGTCACCCGCTTCGAGCGGCATGTAGCGATCGACGACGCGCAGGCGCCCGCCGTCGAAATCGATGCCAGGATTGGGCGTGACGAAATGCAGCGAGCGCGGCACCGCGCGATGCTTCAGGCACAGCACGGCCTTCAGCAGGCCGGCCATGCCGGAGGCCGTTTCAAGGTGGCCGATGTTGGTCTTCACCGAGCCGATGAGCAGCGGACGGCCCGCCGGGCGCTCGCCCGACACGACGTCGATCAGCGCACGCGCCTCGATCGGATCGCCGACCGCCGTGCCGGTGCCGTGCGCCTCGAGGTACGCGAGCGATTGCGGATCGATGCCTGCGCGCGCGTAGACGCTGCGCAGCAGCGACGCTTGCGCGGCCGCGCCCGGCACGCTGATGCCGCCCGGCGAGTGGCCCACGGAGTTCACGCCGGAGCCGGCGATGACCGCATGGATCGTGTCGCCGTCGGCGAGCGCGCGATCGAGCGGCTTGAGCAGCACGAATGCGCCGCCTTCGGAGCGGACATAGCCGTCGCCGGTTGCATCGAACGCGCGGCAACGGCCGCGCGGCGACAGCATCGACGCCTTGGAGAAGCTGACGAAGCCGAACGGGTGCAGCAGCAGATTGACGCCGCCCGCGAGCGCCACATCGGCTTCGCCGGATTGCAGCGCCTTGACGGCCTGGTGGAGTGCGACGAGCGACGACGAGCATGCCGTATCGACGGACATGCTCGGGCCGCGCAGGTCGAACAGGTAGGACACGCGGTTCGACGCGATGCTCAGTGTGTTGCCGGTCGCCGAATACGGATCGATCACGTTCAGATCGTCCATGTTGCGGTTGCCGTAATCCATGCTGGCGGCGCCGACGAAGACGCCGCAGTTGCTGCCGCGCATGTCGGCCGGGCGCACGCCCGCGTCCTCGAACGCCTCCCATGCGAGTTCGAGCAACAGGCGCTGCTGCGGATCCATCTGGGCCGCTTCGCGCGGGGAAATGCCGAAGAACGCGGCATCGAAGCCGGCGACGTTGTCGAGCACGCCGGCCGAGAACGTGTAGCTCTTGCCCGGTTCGCGCTTGGACGGGTGCTGGTAGAAATCGGTGCCGAAGCGGTCGGCTGGGATTTCGGTCACTGCGTCGCGTTCGTCGCGCAGCAGCTGCCAGAAGTCGCCAAGATTGTTAGCGCTCCCGGGAAACCGACAAGCCACCCCAATTATTGCAATCTTACTGTTCATCTTTTATGTCGCTTTCTCGGATGCGTGCGGCTCTTCCACGCGATTTCCGTCATCTTGTACCACATGCAGCAGTGCCACCCCCAGCTCCTCGGCCGCGAGATTCCGGCGTTCGGGAGTATTCGCGCCGTAATTCCGCCAAATGAAGTAGTCGCTGTGTTGCGGATTAACGCCCAGTTTTTCGAATACATGAGGCAGCGCGGGGACGTGGTCGCCGTAGAAACAAACGACCGTTTCACGATCGCTGGTGCGCAAATAATCGAGCAAGCGCCCGATCATTGCGTCGGCATTTTCAATGTGCCGCAGATATGCTGTCAGGTCGCGCCAGGAGGCGTCTTCGCCAAGAGTATGCCTTGAAGACGATTCGCCGGGTAAAACCTGCTCGAGGTGCAATGGGCCGTGGTTTTCCATTGTCATTGCGAAGATGAAGCGGGGCGCGCTTCGGGATTCGTCCAACGCATCGACGACGGCATCCAACACGGCCGAATCGGCAATATACGGACCGGCTCGCGGGGCATCGGCAAAGTTTTCAATATCCAGAAATTTGTCGAATCCGAGCAACGGAAAGACCCGATTCCTTCCGAAGAAGTCTGCATAGTACGGATGAATCGCGACAGTCGTGTAACCGCCCCGTCGAAACCAAGCCGCAATCGTTGCACACGCTCGCCGTACGAAAGCATACGGGTAGAAACGGGCGTAGCCGAGACGCGCGGACGTCAGTCCGCTCAGCATCGCAAACTCCGTCCGCATCGTGTTCGCGCCCCAGGCCGGCACAAGCAGTTCACCGTGGCAGCAGGACTCCCGGCGCGCGATATCCAGATTGCGGTAATTCACCGCATCGATCGCCGCGCCAAGACGCCGTGCGTCAAAATACGACTCGCTCTGGATCACGATCACGTCAGGGCCTGCAGTCGGCGCGCCCGATGCGTACGGCCCTGTCCGCGCAACCTGTTCGAATGCGCGCAGCGTCGCGGGCCGCAGGCCATTCAGCAGATACGCGACAAATACCGCGAAAAAGCCATGCCGCTGCTGGTCCGTGCCGGCATTCAGCGTAAGTGGCAAGCGCGCGACCAACCAACAGGTCGCGATCGCACACGCCACGAGGAGCGCCGTCACCTGCCAGAGTCCCCCACTCAACGGCCGCTCAGCGAAGAAGCCGCCCAGCAGCGCCACGACGCCGATCACGATTCCGATCACCTTGCCGACGCTCAGAAACGGCAAATACAACCGGGGATGGGCGAACAACTGGCTGAACAGACTCAAATCGGTAAAAACAAACGGTTCGCGCAGCGACTCGTACTTTGCATTGCTCACCGTTGCCAACAGGCCGACCAGCGCGACCGCAATGCAGGCGGAAAACAGGAGACGCCGGGTCACGATCAGCATCGCGCCGGTCAAAAACACGAGCGCGAGGACATGCAACATCCGTGCAGAACCGGAAACTCGTCGCGCGCGGGGTAGCGCAAACGCGTCCAGCGCGAACGACGCGCCGAGCGCGATCGCAAGCGTGAGCGACAGGCCAACGCTCAAGCTAGCGCTCCCGTCCCGGCAGATAAGACAGTCGGCCGAGTATCGCGTCACCGAGCCGGGCCGGCAGCAGTGTCAACAAGCTCATGCCGAGTGCGAGCAGCCCCGGAAACGCAATGACGGCTCGCCGCGCAGCCAGTTTCCGGCGAATATGGCCTGCGGCCCTGTCGGCCGACCACATGAATGGCTTGTCACCTGGGAAAACGTCACTCATCGCGGTCCTGACGAAACCGGGCAACACGATCGCAAGATGCACGCCGTCACGCGCCAGCAAGGGCCGCACCGAATCGCCGTACGCCTTGAGTGCGGCCTTGCTCGCACAATAAGCGGGTGAAATTGCCATGCCGCGTATCGCTGCAATGGAGCACATCAGCCCGATCTGTCCGCTCCGGCGCCCCCGCATGCGCGCGATCACCGGCAGTACCGCATGCATCGCCCCGTAGAAATTGGTGTCGACGACTGCCGCCATGCGATCAAGCTCCTCCCAATCGCGATCCGAATCAAGCGTACTGGCCACCCCGGCGTTGGCAATCAGCAGGTCTATCGGATAAGTGTCGTCGAACTGCCATAACCACGCTCGCATCGCCTCAGCGTCTCGCACGTCGACCTGTCCGGTGACTACCTTCGCGCCGAGCGCGCGACAGGCGTCAGCGCAGGCATCGAGTCGCCGCATGTCCCGACCAACGAGCCCCAACACCACACCGGGCGCCGCATAGACGGTCGCGAGCGAACGCCCGATGCCTGCGCTTGCGCCGGTAACGACAACGTGACGAGGTGCGGCACTAGCCATGTGCGGCCTCGAGACGAACAACCGCAGCGGCAGTCGCCATTTCGATGCCCGTGCGCGTGTAGAAGTCGCCGTTGATCTGTGTGTGGTGGACGACGTAGTCGAGAAATGCCTGATACAGATTCATGTCCGGCGGAGGTGCATCTGGCCAGAAGTCGTCGAGTTCACCCGCCCACGTCAACCCCGGCATGTTGTAAATCGCCGTACCAAGCGCGATCAACGGACGGCGATGATGCAGAGCCGAAAGCCCGACAGTGCTGTTGACCACGACGACCGCACGCGCGTGTTCGAGCAGCGTCGGCAGGTGACCAGCGTTGATGAACCGCAAACGGTCTGCCACGTCGAGCTCATGCGCAAGTCGCATCGCGTATTGGCGATAGTCGATGAGCCCAGTGTCGAGCGGGTGGTTCTTGATGACCAGCCACGTATCGGCCGGCGCGTGGCGGGCGAATGATCGAATTACCTTGGCGATAGCGTCACGGACGCCGTCAAACGGTGAATGGACGATTATCTGCGCATCCGAGTTCAACTGGAGCGGGAAGAGATAGTACCGTTGGCCGGCGCCGAGAAGCTCGCGCGTTACGTGCTCTGCGTCACGATGATGGCGGCCCTGGCAAAGTGCGCGCGAGGCAAGACCAGCGTATTCCATGATGCCGTTTCTTGGGCGATGGCTACGATAATGCGGGAACCGCGCCGCATAAAGCATGTTCGCAGCACGATAACGGATATCGTGATACGCGCGCTCGCCGAGGTTGTAACCGGTGGACTGGCCAACCGGGCTCGGCGGGATAATGCCCCGCTGGTCGAGGTACCACACCGGATCGCGCGGCAGCGACGAACGTCCGTTGACCCCGCTTCTCTCGAGCGTAAGCCAGTGAGGGCGGACATAGCCCTCTTCAAAAACATGGACCCGCAGGCCGAACGCCTGCGAAATCGGGTGCATGTGGCGGTGAATTTCGCGACAATCACCGAACATGATGACGTCTGTGAACTCACCTGCTCGCGTGATTTGCGTGTACCAGTCGGACAAGTCGTTCGGCTTGCCGTCGTAGTCCCACGCATGTTTTGCGCCGCTGTACAGCAGATCGCCGCCGCAAAAATTGACCTTGCGTACCGAATGCCCGCGTTCCCGCAAAGCAGCGGCAAGGTGACTGAAAAACGGCGAGGCCGTCCCTTGCAGGACAAGGAATGAGCGAGGCATCTGGTCTGGTCAAACGGCGCATAAGGCCCCCTCGAAATACAGCGGTGACGCCCGCGATGCTTCGATGCAATAAGCCTGTAATGGTTATATAAGGTTCGTGGTCCCAGCAAGAATCGAAGAATACCTCATTACAGCTGAAATCAATATAGGAATGGCGAAAAATGCGGCAAGATGTGGCCACAATCACAACACGATGGCGCCCTGCACATCCGATGGCTATAATCAGCCGCCGCGGCTCGATCTGCGCGAATCTGCTGCAGAGATATGCGCTGCCGAAACACGGCAGCACGCTAACGAGGCGACGCGATGTGCACCAAAGTGCGCAAGCAGGTCGCCAGCCCGTTTGAAACGTTGTCCGTAGAGTTGCGACACAGTTTGCGGATATTTTCGCCCCTCGGTCACAAAAGCGCCACAAAGTGGCTGGTTGTGAAAAAGGGGCCAAACAGCCTGGAAAAGAGTTGGATAACGTATCTAGCAGGACGGCGACATCGGGATCGCCAACAGGAACCCCCAAAGGCCTGACTGAGCGGATCAAGAAGATTAATCGGCTCTTTGCGCTAACGGTGCTCGTGCCCACTACGATCGCAACCGTCTACTATGGTCTTGTAGCGTCCGACGTTTACGTTTCGGAATCACGTTTCGTAGTGCGCAGCCCTCAACGACAAAGCCAGACAAGCGTTGTCGGCGCCCTGCTTCAAGGCACCGGATTCTCACGGGCACAAGACGATACTTACCCCGTGGTCGACTATATCCAGTCGCGTGATGCGCTTTCCGAGCTGGATCGAGGCAACTACATCCTTAACTCGTACTCGAATCGAGGCGACGTTATTAGCCGTTTCAACTCGAGTTTCGACGACAGCTTCGAAGCTTTGTGGAAGTACTACGGCAAGCACATCGTATCAGTGGAATTCGATTCGACGTCTGCGATTACTACGTTGCAAGTCCGTGCTTTTACGTCGAAAGACGCAGAAAAGATCAACCAGACGTTGCTGGAAATCAGCGAGCGGCTCGTCAACCGGATGAACCAGCGAGCAGCGGCGGATACCGTAGAGTTTGCGCAGCGTGAAGTCAACCAGGCTGCGACAAAGGCAAAGGATGCAGCAGCGGCGCTTGCAGCCTACCGGAACTCGTACACCGTGTTCGATCCGGAGAAGCAATCTGCGCTGCAGCTCCAGCAGGTAACGAGCCTGCAATCGCAGATGTTCGCTGCGCAAACGCAGCTCATGCAGCTGCAGTCGATTTCACCGCAGAACCCGCAAATTCCGGTGCTGAAGACGAACATCGAATCGATGCAAAAGCAGATTCAAATTGCAACCGGAGGGGTGACTGGCGGGAAGGATTCGCTTTCGCAGAAGGCCGCGAACTATGCGCGATTGCAACTCGACGCGCAATTCGCAGACAAGCAACTTGCTTCCGCAATGACTGCATTGGAGAGCGCTCGGGGTGAAGCGGAACGGAAACAGCTTTATCTTGAAAGGCTTGTGCAGCCCAATGCGCCCGATGTTGCAATAGAACCCAAGCGACTGAAGTCCATATTCGAGGTGTTCGCATTGGGAATGATCGCCTGGGGTGTCCTGAGTCTGCTGCTCGCCGGCGTGCGGGAACACCACGATTAAGGACAGGCATCTTGCATCACGACACTCCCTTGCTGAGGTCGCTGCAAATTCAACTGCGCGTGGTCGGCGCGCTGTTGATGCGCGAAATTCTCACGCGGTACGGTAGACACAACGTCGGCTTCTTGTGGATCTTCTTCGAGCCGATGATGTTCACGCTGGGGATTCTTGGACTATGGACCGCCACGAAAGCAACCCATGGGTCCAACCTTCCGATTACTGCCTTCGCCGTAACCGGATATTCTTCAGTGCTCTTGTGGCGCAATTGTGCAAACCGGTGTGCGCTTGCAATCGAGCCGAACCAAGCGCTCCTCTATCACCGAAATGTGCGCGTAATTGATCTTTTCATTGCGCGCGTAGCGCTCGAAATCACTGGCACGACGATTTCCTTTGTATTTCTAACCGTCGTCTTCATGACGCTGGGGTTGATGTCAGCCCCCCAGAATCTGACACTTATCATCGGCGGCTGGATACATCTGGCGATCTTCGGCAGCTCGCTCGGATTCATTATCGGCGCGTTAAGCGAGCGCAGTGAAGCCGCCGACCGGGTCTGGCATACGGTTGCCTACCTGCTCTTCCCGCTATCCGGCGCGCTCTTCATGGTCGAATGGTTGCCGCCCAACTTTCAGAAAGTGGTCTTGCTATTGCCGATGGTTCACGGCGCGGAAATGCTGCGCGCCGGATATTTCGGCACACTAGTAAAGGCGCACTACGATATCGGCTATATGGTGTGGTGCGACATGGTGCTTCTGTTTATCGGCCTCAGCCTCGTTAAAGACGCAAGCAAGCGGGTTGAACCGGAATGATCGAGCTCATCGACGTCAGCAAGGACTACCATACACGGCAAGGCAGTCGCCGCGTACTGGATACGATCAACCTGCAGGTGCAAACCGGCGAGAAAATCGGCATTCTTGGTCGCAACGGTGCGGGCAAATCCACCATGATCCGCATGATTAGCGGAGCCGAATTGCCGACTGAGGGCAAAATTCGCCGCAACATGAGTGTTTCATGGCCCCTTGCATTCGGCGGCGCATTCCAGGGCAGCCTCACCGGCATGGACAACCTGCGGTTCATTTGCCGCGTGTATGGTGCGGACCCCAAGGCAGCCGAACCGTTCGTCCAGGAATTCTCCGAGCTGGGCTATTATCTGCGCGAACCCGTGAAGAGTTATTCGGCGGGTATGCGTGCGAGGCTGGCGTTCGCGATATCGATGGCGATTGAGTTTGATTGTTTTCTGATCGACGAAATTGTGGCGGTGGGCGACAGTCGCTTTCACGACAAGTGCCACCATGAGCTTTTCGAGCGACGGCGTGATAGGTCCTTGATCATCGTGAGCCACGACTCTGGCTATATTCGCGAACACTGCGACCGTGCCGCGGTGCTCGTTCAGGGAAAACTCAACACCTTCGACGACATCGAAGACGCTTACACCTTCTATCGCGAAAGCGTGGTTTGAAGTCAGTCAATTTCGAATGCGTCGCTCAATTGGAATGCTGAACGCGGGAGTTTTGCAGTGGGCTGCGATTTGGTGCACTCCACGGCTCGCGAATCTCGCAAGACGTGCCGTCATGGCACTTTCTCCAGCCAAACGCCCCCATGCCCCGCCAAACAGGGCGCTGCTGATCGACGTGTCGATCATTGCGTCGCACGACGCCGGGACCGGCATTCAACGCGTCGTGAAATCACTGGCACTCGATCTGCTAAAGTCTCCTCCAGCCGGATTCGAAATCCGCCTCGTCCGAGCAACAAGGGCACAGCCCTATCGCTACGCCAATGCTTGGCAAGCGTCGCTTACCGGATCCGAAGTGGTGGAAGAAGATGAGCACGTTCGCGTATCGAGCGGGGACCTCTTTCTCGGTCTCGACCTGACCAGCCGCATCTTGCCCCGCCGTCATGCAGAACTGCTTCACTGGCGCGCACAAGGTGTCCGCTGCGCGTTCATTGTCTACGATCTGCTGCCAATCCTTCATCCCGACTGGTTCACGCCCCGCGCTCGCCGCTCGTATCGCCATTGGTTATCGACGCTAGCCGTGCAAGCAGACGCACTGTTTTGCATCTCGAAATCGGTATCAGACGAAATGCGTGATTGTTTGCATCGTCGATTCGGATTCGCGACAGATGAAATCGCAACACACTGGTTTCACCTCGGTTCCGCCCCCCTCGTTGATACGTCGCCGAAGAGCACGGCAAAGTCGAAACAGTCGCCAGTCAAGAACTATGGCGGCGGCCCCACCACGCTCATGGTTGGAACGATCGAGCCACGCAAAGGCCATGCTCAGGTCCTTGATGCGTTCGACCGATTATGGCGTGACGGCTTCGACGGTTCCCTGGTTATTGCCGGCAAACCAGGCTGGCAAATAAATCCATTGGCTGAGCGCTTGAAGCACCATGCCGAAGCTGGCAAACGACTCTTTTGGCTCTCCGAAGTCGACGACCACGAACTGGAGCGGCTGTATGCGGAACTCGATGGCTTGTTGATGGCGTCCGAGGCCGAAGGCTTCGGCTTGCCGCTCGTCGAGGCCGCACGGTACGGCATGCCGATATTTGCACGCGATCTCCCCGTGTTCCGGGAGATCGCAGGCGCGCACGCGTCGTTTTTCACCGCGAGCAATGGCAGCGAACTTGCTCCTCAGTTGGCTAAGTGGCTGACAGAAGTCCAGAGCGGCACGGCAACCGCGAGCAAAGGGATGAATGTACAGACGTGGAATGCCAGCGCAAATCAGCTTCGAGCGTTGCTGGCATCACTGCGCTAGCAAGTTTGCCCCTACACACCGTGCTCAGGCTGAACGACGGCATACGTCAAGGGTGCGTTTCGCACATTGATTCCAAGTAGCTCCACACGCAACATCAAGGCCTCGCCTGACTGCACTTATACGCCACGCGTTGTCGCACAAAACCCGCCCTATCCCATCTCGTAGAGCATCGTGATCATCGGGCTCGACGAGCCACGCGGCGCCGTTTGCCACTTCCGGCAGCGACGAATGGTTGGAAGTCAGAGTGGGCACTCCACTCGCCATCGCCTCAAGCACGGGGAGACCAAACCCCTCGTAGACTGATGGAAATAGAAAGGCCCTAGCGCCGGAATAAAGCAGCGGTAGAAACGCCTCGTCGGCAAAGCCGAGATACTTTAACCATCCCTCGCTTTCGCCGACGACGATCTGTTCCTGCAACGCATCGCTCAGCCACCCCCTGCTGCCTGCGAGAACCAACGGGTAACACGAGCGTAACGCCATCGGTATATCGCGGTAAGCGTCGAGCAGCCGGTCGATCCGTTTACGCGGCTCAAGTGTCGAAACGCAAAGTGAATAGCCACCATGCACAAGACCGTGTTCACGCAACGCCGCGCCCGCTTCCGACGCGTCGCGCAATCGAAATTTATCACTGACTCCGAGGCCAATCGCCGTAACGCGCTCAGACGGCCATCCGAAATAGCCAATCACTTCAGTACGCGTGGCTTCCGAGTCCGTGATCAGGTGTGTCGCGCGGCGCAATGTTGACGTAAAGCTACGTTCGAAGTGCCTGATACGCTCAACCGGATGAGTTTCGGGATACTTGAACACGGAAAGGTCGTGCACCGTCACGATTCCGCTTTCAACTTGCTCAGGCAGAAAATAATTCGGCGAGTGAAATACATGACCACGCATCTCTCGCCCCATCCACCACCGACGCCAATTCCTCGCAGTTCGCGGAAGAAAGAAACTGCTCTTGCGCCCCGAGGCCGCGTGCGCAGCAGAAATCAGCAGTCGCGCCGGATCCTTGACCCAACGATCTGAACAGAAAAAGCGCAATGCGTCAAACTCATTGCGCATCGTCTGGTAGTGGCTCGCAAGCTCCCACGCATATCGGCCAATCCCGGTGAGCGGAGGTGCGATGGCGTCTACAGCGAGCGCAAGCCTCACGCCGGCCCGTCCAGCATCCACCGAAGCGTATCGCGCAAAGGGATAGCCTCCAACGGCCCGATCGCCTGTTCAAGTTTGACTTTTGAGCCGATCAGCTTCCGAACTTCGTTTGCTCGCACAAAGGAAGGATTGACCCGGATTTCCGGGCGGTACCCTGCGAGATCACTCATGATTTCGAGCACGTCTTGCAAGGTACTCCCATTTCCACTGCATACGTTAAAAGTCTGGCCAGCGAAATGGCCGTCAAGTAGCCGCGTATATGCGTTGACAACTGTTCGAACGTCCGAAAAATCCCGAACCACATCGAGATTCCCCAGTTCGATCACCGACGCTCTGTTGCGGAAATGCGAAGCGATTTTAGGTAATAGAAAATTGACGCCTTGACCAACGCCCGTATAATTGAATGGCCGCACAATAGTAATCGGCAACCGGTCTTCCCACAAATGGGCGACATACTCCATCGCAAGCTTGCTGACGGCATAGTCATTGGCCGGTAATGCGCTGACCGATTCGTCAATCACTTCGACGCCAGCATTCCCATAGACATTTGCACTGCTCGCGACCAACAGCGCTCTCGGCGAGCAACCAGATGCTGCGACCGCGTCAAGCAATGTGCGCGTGCCAATCACATTTGTCTGATAGATAGCGTTCACGTCGCCATGAGCGACGAACGCAATCGCTGCGAGATGAACGATCGCGTCAGGTCGCTCTTCGACCAAGATGTCGGTCAGCTTCGGCTTGTCAAGTAAGTCACATACATGCGTACGCACATCGGCTGATTGAACCGGTCGATGCGCTATACCACAAACCTCATGTCCTGCACCGAGCAGGGCTTCGACAAGATGTCGCGCCGTGAAGCCAGCGATACCGGTGATCAGAATCCTAGCCATACGTCAAAACGAAAAGCCAATTTCATTGCGACGAATATCGGCCTCAACCATCATTTCGCAGAGTTGCTCCAGCGTTGTGCGGGGTTCCCAACCAAGCTCCGCCCGTGCCTTCGCGGGATCGCCAATCAGCAAGTCCACTTCCGCAGGACGGTAAAACTTCGGATTGATCTTCACAATTTCCTTACCAGACACAGTATCGACACCAATCTCGTTTTCGTCCTTGCCCACCCACGCAATGTTAAAACCAGCCGCCTTACCGGCCATACTAACAAAATCGCGGACAGTTTCAGTTCGATTGGTGGCCAACACATAAGTGTCCGCCTTATCAGCCTGCAGCATTCGCCACATTCCCTCAACGTATTCTTTTGCGTATCCCCAATCACGCTTGGCATCCAGATTACCAAGCTCAAGGATGTCGAGCTTGCCGAGGCGAATCTTCGCGATGCTATCGGTGATCTTACGTGTGACAAATTCACGGCCACGCAGTGGTGACTCGTGATTGAAGAGAATTCCGCTGCTCGCAAAGATGTTGTAACTTTCGCGATAATTCACCGTCATCCAATGCGCATACAACTTTGCTACGCCATACGGACTGCGCGGGTAGAAAGGCGTATCTTCCGTTTGCGGGACCGCTTGCACTTTGCCGAACATTTCAGAAGTACTAGCCTGATAAAAACGGATATCTGGATTGACAATTCGAATTGCTTCAAGCAAATGAAGCGCACCAATCCCGGTTATCTCGGCCGTAGTTATCGGTTGATCAAACGATACACCGACAAAGCTTTGTGCGGCGAGATTATACACCTCAGTGGCCTCTGTCTCTCGCAGCAGCCTTATGCTTGAACCGAGATCCGTAAGATCGTACTCGACCACGTGGAAATCTGGATGCTGAGCGATCCCGAGTTCCTCGACGCGCCAGAAATTCACCGAGCTGGTACGGCGATAAGTCCCGAATACCACATAGCCTTGCTCCAGGAGAAACTTCGCAAGATATGCTCCATCTTGGCCGGTTACTCCGGTGACGATCGCCTTCTTCATGATTAATCAACCTCTAAATTTCAATTAATTTCTTACTGACATTCGCTCACAGCTTGCGCCCTGCATTTTTCCAACGAAATGGATGTCAAGCATCAGCATTTGTCAGACAAATCAAGCAAAGCGCAATCCTCAAAGCTTAGCTCAGAATGCCCGAAATACCTCACGCTACACCTCTGCGCGAACAATCCATGCACGTGTGTCGTTCAACTCTGGGGCGCTAGCGTTTTTGCAACCATGTCACTGGGGGCTGCCCCGACGCTGTTCGGCATGCTTGTGCATCGCTCGCAAATATAAATCGACAAGCTGCCCCGAGATCACTGGCGGCGAGAAGCGTCGCTCATATGCACGTCGACCTTCGCGGCCGAGGGTAAGTCTCTGCTTGGGGTTCTGAAGCAATGTCACGATGGAACCTGCGAGATCGTCCGAATTCCCGGGCTCGACAAGCAATCCACCGTTGCTTTCGCCAAGGATTTCAGGGATGCCACCGACATTGCAACCCACGCACGGGACACCGAACATCATCGCCTCGACGTAAATCAAGCCGAACGACTCGAATCTTGAGGGTGCGACAAACAACGATGCACTCTCGAAAAGTGCGTCCACCTCCGAGTCCGAGATCTTTCCGAGAAAGTGGACCTGCTTCGCCAGTTCCGAATACCGTCGCGTGAAAATCTGGCGGAACGTTTCTTTCGAACCAGGCGCAGCAATCTGGTCATCACCTGCCAGATTGAAGTGCACATGCGGTAAACGCTGGAGCACCTTCGGAATTGCGTCCAGAAGAACGTCAATGCCCTTACGAAGCTCCAAACGTCCCAGGAAGAACACTTCAAGCTTCGGCTGCTCGCGCGCAGGCAATCCGCTTGAGCGATCCTCGAGTGAAAGATTGCAAATTTCAACACTCGACGGATTCATTACGATCTCGTTCCGTGTCTCGATTTCGTCAACGATTGCTCGGCTGATGGCGCGAATGGAATCACACTGGGCCAGGATGAAATTCTCCGCCTCCAACGCCGGCAGAACGAAGTTCTCCATATGCTCCTTGTCATCGCGCCACTCTGGATGCGATTCCAACGCAATACCAAGTGAAGTCTGAAGACTCACCACCACCGGAAACTCTCCGGAAGTGGTAAACGCGATTGCCTCGTTATCCCAAACCGGAGCCTCCACGACATCAACCTTGTGTCGCGAGTTGATGTTCCGAACCTCGTCGAGCATCGCCCGCGAATAGCACCATTGGCTCGGATGTACTTTGAACGGAAGATCTGCCGGTTGATCGTCATACCAACCGGCCGTGAGACGATGGACCCACACCCCATCCTCCCAGTCGATCCGAGCATCGCTTTGCACGAGCGTGAGAACATGGACGATATGACCAAGAGCCGCAAGCGCTCGGGCCTGAACCCCAATAAAGCGAGCAATGCCGGAATCCACCGCATCGTACTGCCGGCACAGCAACACGACACACAGCTGCGCCTCTCCGGCCGAACGCGTGGCGCTGGCTGGCAAAAAGTCCGACGCATGAATTTCCAGCAAATCCGCAGTCAGATATTTCGCAGGCGCCTGGTATCGCTCAAGCGCGTCATTGCGGGCCTTTACATAAACGGCAGGAAGATTCGCAAGCTTCTCCGCGGGAAGCTCGCCGTGCTCCACAAACCACTTTGCGTCTCGAAGATGGGCCTGATAAACGTTCTCACCATGCGTCAAAGCGGCGTCTATACCGACTTGTGGACTTGCATAGCGTAACGCGAAATACAATGTGTTTTTCAGGATCGGATAGTGATGCACAGTTGCCTTGCGCGCATTCCGCATATGACTCGGCAAGAACTTGTGATGCACCAGCGCATGATCAATCTGTACGACCTTGTACCCTGCATCGATTACCCGAACACACACATCAGTTTCGTCGAGGAAGTACTCGTACTCCTCGTCAAAACCGCCGACATCGAGCAACACGTCACGCCGAAACGAACTATTCGTTCCGATCAATGCGCTGAATTTAAACGCATGGGGAAAACTGTAGAGATCCGATGGATCCTTCTTCTCCTTTGGCCATGCGCTGCCAAATCGGTCGCAAATAATATTGGTAGCCTGATAGTCAATACCGGTCTGGTCGAAAACATGACCACCTACTGCCCCGACGTCGTCGCTTGTGTAAGCTGCAAGCAATCGCTCCGCCCAGAAGGGTTCCGGAAAGGCGTCGTCATCGATAAAGGCCACGACATCACCGGAAGACGCAGCAATGCCGATGTTTCTGGATACCGACAAATTGAATTCGGAACAACGCAGAGCCTTGATTCGACCCGCATATTTCGAAAGAATCTGCTCCGTATGGTCCGTGGACGGCCCGTTCACCACGACGATTTCCATCTGCGGACAAGCTTGCTGAAAAAGCGAACTGATCGTTTTATCCAGGCTTGTTGCACGATTGCACGTATTAATAACGACAGAGAGTGTCTTCGGATTTGCCCGCATGTTTTACTCGACTTCCAGTTCCATTTCAAAGCACAGGCCATTTTTGCGACCACGCGCCAGCCATCGGACGGTTTCGAAGCCTGCTTCGCGCAACAACATGCTTAACTGATCCGGCATCAGCATGTTGTAGTGAAAATCGCCACCGTAATCCTGCCCGCCGAAAAGAACCGTGCGGAAATGTTCGTATGGATAGGTTCCACGATAATACTCGTCAAACATATGCTCGGCATCGGGCACTATTACGTGTAGTGTTCCACCCGGCTTCAAGATCGAACGCCAATAGGGCAGAACCTCTCTTCGCAACTGCTCTTGCGGAAAGTGCTCAAGCAGATGTGCCGCGCGCAGAACCGATACCTCGCCGTTGCCGAACGGAAGACGGGTAGCCTCGGCGACAATATCAACACCCGGCAATTCGCGGGAGTCTACATTGATATGATCAGCCAACGGAAGGTGTCCGCAGCCAATGTTCAGCTTCAAGCCTGTAATACGCGCTTCTTCAACTTTCGCGGTATTAATGATTCGCGCCGACACCGCGTCAGGCTTTTCTGCAAATGCAGCAGCGGCACCGTACTTCAACTCGAACAGAGTTTCCCGTCGAACAAACTCAATTCGGCTATACGCACGCTGAAGCGAGGCACGAATTTCGTCAACACCTTCGTTCAATGCAGCCGCACCAACAGCAAGCTGCTCCACACGGGCAGCATGGTCGCCTTCGCGCGCGGCACACTCGGCCCGCACGACATTCAATGCATGTTGAATGGCAGCGGACGCACTATCTTGCCTGTCAATCAATTCACAAGCGCCATCAATCCTTGACGCCAACTGACCTCGCTCAAGGCTCTCACGGTCGAACTCTTGGACGAGCCGCGCACATTCAGCGCGAAGAGTTCCAAGTGCATCGCCGACGATGTCGAGGCGCGCCTCCTGCTGCGCGATCCGATGTACAGATTGGTCCATGCGTTGCACTTCACTTGCTGCACGTAAAGTCGAGTGGTCTACCAGTTGCTCAAGCACGCTGACACGCGAATGCACTGCCTGAGCCAGAACGGCGCACTCTTCAACTTTTGCAAGTGAACGCTCCAGCTCTTCGTCCCTCTGCGTCGTGTCGACAAACAGTTTTGCGAATTCTGCATCGTGCGCCTCGAGCGTCGTGAGTGCACGCTCAAGTCGACCAGAAATACTCGACTTCCAGCCAGGTGTCCCGGTTTGTCCGATCTCTTGCTTAAGGGCAATCAGCCGCGTCAACTGGTCACGCATCGTCGCAGGGATCGACGAAGCGAAGTTCCTGAAGGCTTCCAGTTCATGTGCAATCCGCTGAATTTCCGCCGCCAGAACAGATACGGTCGAACGGAGTTCGGACGCCTCACGTTGTGAAGCCTGCTCCCGTTCGTTGAAGGCATTAATCTCCAACTCCGCCATTCGCCGCTCAACGGCGCGCATTGTCGCGGGAATCGACGAAGCGAAATTCCGGAGCGAATCCAGTTCCTCGGTAACCCGCTGAACCTCAGCCGCCAGCGTAGCCCCGATCGCATGGATTTCGGACGATTCGCTTTGCGACGAATGCACCGGTCCATTTGCGACCTTACTCTCCAATGCCGCCAATCGACGCTCGACATCGCGCATGTACTGGTGACTTGAATTCACTGTATTGAAGATAGGGTCGAGATCGCGCTGCTGCTCGAGCTGCGCCTCCACTGCCTCGATTCTGAGGCGGCCTTCGGAAGCCAGTTCGCGTCCTGCTCTAATATCGCGCAAAACTGCAGGAGCATCGCCTACGAGCCGCAAGGCAGCGACGATCGTTCCCAAGACTGGGATTTCCATGACGCGCTCACCGATGGCAGCGAACTTCATGCCATGGACTCGAACCCCGAGCTTTCGCGCCTCCGCGCTTCTTGCAATACTTCGCACAACAGCGAACTTGCTCCTCCCGCTGCCAAGCATCTTGCGATAGTGCTGCCGCCCCGCCGGATCTGGCTCTCTCAGCAAAATCCTTTGGTAGCATTGTTCGATGAGTTGTTCGCCGTTATATGGCAAAAGCTCGGACAGGATTACGGTCTGCATATTCTTGACTCGGAACGCGGATTGTTACGAAAACAGGAGCCGACGCCGACTGAAATTAACTCACCCGCTAGATTTCACAAATCAAGCTGAATCGAGGAAAACGGGCACCATTAATTCAAGCTGCTGTTTAATAAAAATCTGAACTGACAAAAGACTCAACATGCCCCGAATTTCACGCATGAACGCGGCCACGTCCGCGCACAAAATTTACAGGTTGAGCCCGATACCGTTGGTCTGATTCGTCGATATCGCTTCGCCGGTGGGCAACGGTATCGACGCACGCCCAATCCGCGCTTGCCAACGACAATAAAACTGAAAGAACTTCAAGCAAGCGGCGGCACTAGCCTAGCTCCGTCACCATTACCTGGAACATCACTTGAATGTCTGCACGCCCGTCACTACCGGATACGCCACCGAGAACACCAGATTCAATACTTTCTGGATCTCGGTGACCGGCGCGTTCGACACATACAGCAGGTCCTTGTTGTCGATCATGAAGCTCTGGGCAACAAAAAACGAATTCGGATCTTTGAGATTCACACGATACACAACCGGCACCTTGCCATCAGCCGTGGTACGAACAGGGGCATTTGGCCATTGCAGCGCGGTTGCATCTTCAAGCCGAAAAATGAACACTCCGCGCGGATCGGAGCGCGAATCCTGCAGCCCGCCAGCACGTGCCAACGCCTGCGCAAGCGTAATACCCTGCGCCTCGAAGTTGAATTCTTGATTCTTGCCGGTCGCGCCCAGGGACGTGAAGCTGTACGGCTGAAACAACGCCGTTACCACATCCCCGGCATGCAGCGGAACATTCTGGCGCGGATCACGGATGACGGTTTCCAATGGCAACGACACTACTTTATCGCCACGCGTGACCTGAATCGTAATTTTGTCTATCGCCTGGCGCACCCCACCCGCGCTCGCCAGGGCATCGAGCACCCGCTCTCCGCGGGCCGTAAGCTGCATGCGGTTGCTGTTTGCCACATCCCCGACCACGGTCACATATGACGTGACGTTTCGCGACAGCTTGACCAACACTTGCGGATCGTGCGCCATATACTTCAGGCGCTCCATGATTTCACGCTGCAGTTGAGTCGGCGTGCGCCCGGCAGCCCTCACGAGACCGATGAACGGCACGCTGACGTTCCCGTCGCCATCGATCATCTGATCAGGCAGAACAGTCGCGTGCGCGCCGCTGCTGGCACCCGTCTTCGCATCGGCCTGCGCGGCACCAAATAGCGTTGCAGGTGGCGCCTCCCAGATCGACACCTCGATCGTGTCGCCAACACCTAATTGCCGCTGGAATGCCGTGCCGTTGCCCAGCGCAGCAGAGAAATCGGCGTGGGTTCGTTCGGCCAGGAGCTTGCGCGCAACTTCGTCCGTGACATCGACGACCTGGATACCCGTAGAATTTGGTGCCTGTGCCGCATCATCAATCTGCGACCGGCTCGGTCCGGATGTAGGAATTGCCCCCGCACAGCCAGCCAGCAAGGCCGCTCCCCCGATAATCGAAACGCAAAGAGCATTCATCCGAACACGCGACATTGCTTGGTAGTCTTGGTAAATTACGGTCGGCGCAAATTGTCGCACGTAACAGAATCAAATAGAATGTTGCGAGCAAAAAAACCACGTCAGCGGGACTGTGCGTCCCTGCCGCGCATCCGTTACCACAAAAATCTTGTATTCGCGTGTCACATATCTTGTTGGACGTCACCCGCCTGCTGTCTCGCCTCTCCGATGGCTTGCGGCCGACTGGCGTGGACCGCGTGGGGCTAGCCTATGTGGAAAGGTATGGCGCCCAGGCAAACGCGGTACTGAGCGAGCGTGGATTTTCCGCCGTTTTGACTGACAGAGATTCTCAGCAAATATTTGAAATGCTGCTGTCGTCCGCTCGTAATCGTCGTGCGATTCAAAAGCTGGTGGTGCGTGCCGTCGTGAACCAGCTACGCTTTAAAAGTTTCGCACGCAGCATTTTGTTGCATACGAGCCACAACGGAATGGAGTTTCAGCGCTATTACCACGCCATGGCGCGCCGGAACGCCCGCTCCGTATTCATGGTGCACGATCTGATTCCGCTCACGCACGCGGAATACTGTCGGCCCGGCGTCGACAATGCTCACCGGCTACGCATTCATACAGCCCTGCAGCACGCCACTGGTCTGATTGCCAACTCACGGGCCACGCTTGACTCGCTTGCCACCGAAGCCAACCTCGCCGGGCTCCCCCTGCCGCCAACCGTGGTTGCGCCCTTGGCGTCCGGCGTCGCCACATACCCTCAGGGGTCGAGCCCTCTGGATCATCCGTATTTCGTCATGCTCGGCACCATCGAGCCGCGCAAGAACCACTGGTTCATGTTGCATGTGTGGCGCCGGCTCGTCGAGCGGCACGGTGCGGCTGCGCCGAAGCTCGTCGTCATCGGACGACGCGGGTGGGAATGCGAGAACGTGATCGATATGCTCGATCGTTGCTCGAGCCTGCGCGGCGTAGTCATAGAAGAAGCCGATTGCTCCGACGAGCAACTTCATATTTGGCTGCAGCACGCGCGTGCGCTTCTTTTCCCGTCGTTTGTCGAAGGCTACGGCATGCCGCTCGTCGAAGCACTCGCGCTACGAGTGCCTGTGCTCGCCAGCGATCTCGGCGTATTTCGCGAAATCGTCGGCGACATTCCCGACTACCTCGACCCACTGGACGGCCTCAACTGGCTTGCTCACATCGAAGCATACCGTCAGCCGGAGTGCGCGGAGCGCGACGCGCAACTCGCGCGTATCGAGCACTTTCGCGAACCCACGTGGGCAGAACACTTTGCCTGCGTCGACAATTTCCTGGCAACACTGCAATAGATGAGCGATCCGGCACGCCATTACCCGAATCTGCGTGATCCGGCATTCGATCTTCGCAGCATCACGCGCGGATCGCGTTTCATCAGTTGGCTGATGCGGCGGTCGAATTGCATCTGGACAGACACTCGCACGGGACGACTCATGCTGCGCATCGCTCGCGCCGCTGGGTTCGACGTCCATGCAGCCTCGCCGGGCCCGCTATTGGCACGCAATGGCCGACGCATGCCGCTACTTTCCTGGTTCGTCGTGCATCGCACCGAAACCGGACCACAAACGCTTTTCGAAGCGATCAGCAGCACATTTGCTGCCACCAACGACGCGGGCAAATCACCCGACGTCGCAAAACTGATGGAGCGCGTGCTCGCCAGCTACGCGCTGGATCCGCAACACCGGGTGCCACGCTGCCCGCCAGCCCTGCTGGCGCCGCCCCGCGCCCCGCGAGTGCTGCTGGTCGACGAACGCATGCGATCTGCATGCACGGACGAGTCACCGAGCAAGCGTCGAAAGGCGTTCGAACAGATGATCGAAAACGCGCTCGCATCGCATCCCAACGCCCAGTTCTGGCTAGCGCGTAGCGGTGACTACGGTACCGGTCATTGGCTGTCGTCATTGGTCCGCAACTTGCCGCCCGGTACACAATATGTCGGCGACGAGTATTCGACCTGCGCCGCACTTCGCCACGTCGACCATGTCTATACGGTAACGGCGCCCGAGGGCATGTATGCATTGCTGGCTGGCGTCCAGGTCCACACATTCGGCGCGCCCTACTATGCGGGCTGGGGGCTGACAAACGATCACGGCGTGACGTGCAACCGCACAACGAGGCCAACCTTGGCCGCACTTTTCGATGTCGTATTCCTGCGCCTGGCGTATTACCTGGACCCGGCAACGCACGCGCCGGGCAGCCTTGATGTGTTGCTCGACAGCATTGAATTGCAGCGCTCAATTGCAAACCGGTTCGCCGATCTGCGCGAGGTGGTCGGCGTGCGCTTCCAGTGGTGGAAGCGCCCGTTCGCCACGCCGTTCCTCACTGCCGGCGGTGGCACGTTGCGCTGGGCACCTGAGCCCGGCTCGCTGCGCCCCGGCGAATGCGCGGCACTTTGGGGTGCCCGCAGCTCGGACGGTGTGCCCGAAGGCGTGCGTCACGTGAGAATCGAGGACGGCTTTCTCCACTCGACCGGACTCGGGTCGGACATGATTGCCCCCCGCAGCCAAGTGGTCGACATGAGCGGCCTGTATTTCGACGCAAGCCGCCCGAGCGACCTCACGACTCTGCTGAATGGAACGACATTCAGTGAAACGGAGCTGGCACGGGCCGCCAGGTTGCGCACGCGGATCGTCCAATTTGGCTTGACAAAATACAATCTGGGTCGGCGCAAACCGACATGGTTGGCACCGCCCGGGAAACAAGTTGTGCTGGTCCCGGGGCAGGTGGCCGATGATGCTTCCATCCGCCTTGGGACGCGTGCAATTTCCACCGCCGACGCGCTGCTACGTGAAGTGCGTGCACGCCTCCCCGAGGCTTTTGTCGTTTACAAGCCCCATCCCGATGTCCTTTCCGGCAACCGGAGCGGCCTCGTCAATGCCGAGCGGCTAGCCGATGTTGTCGATGTCGAATCGGATCTCGTGTCACTGATCGACGCGGCGGACGAAGTTCATACGCTGTCGTCACTCGCCGGCTTTGACGCGTTGCTGCGCGGCAAGGCCGTATTCACGTACGGACTGCCGTTTTACGCAGGCTGGGGCCTCACACACGATGCAATTGCCCCCATGCCCTGGAGAAACCGTAGTCTGTCGCTCGACATGCTCACGGCGGGTGTAATGCTACGCTATCCAATCTATTGGGACTGGCGCCTGCAGCTATTCACGACCCCCGAAGCCGTGATTCAGCGGCTCGCGCCGCTTGCGGCGCGCCCGCTTGCCCGAATAAGCGCTGATCATGCGCGAACCTTCCTGAAGATCATTCGCTGGAGCCGCAATGCAACGCATCACCTGGCTTGGCGCTGGCGGCAAATCATGAAGAAACGGGCTCGCGAAGTATCGTGAACCAGTCACAAAATTGGACACTTGACTTGGGAATTGCAACCATGAACATCCATCCGGTAATTCTGTGCGGCGGCAGCGGCACCCGCCTTTGGCCGATGTCGCGCGGCGGCTATCCGAAGCAGTACCTGAAGTTGACGGGCAATCAAACGCTCGTCCAGCAGACAGCTGCTCGCCTTCAGCACATCCCGGGCACCACGGCCCCCATCGTCGTCACCAATAACGAACAGCGCTTCCTGGTCGCGGAACAACTCCGTCAGGTCAGCATCACGCCATCGTCGATCGTGCTCGAGCCGGTAGGTCGCAACACCGCGCCCGCGATCGCGATTGCCGCGCTGCTCGCGCTGCACGAATCACCCGAGGCGCTGCTGCTAGTGCTGCCGTCGGATCACGTCATTCTCGACGAGCCGGCATTCATCGCCGCAGCAACCGAGGCGGCGGCAATCGCTGCGGACCAGCACCTCGTCACGTTCGGCATCACGCCGACAGAAGCGCACACCGGCTTCGGCTACATCCGCCGCGGCCCGGCCATCGTCGACGACAAGCAGGTCTACAAAGTTGACGCGTTTGTCGAAAAGCCCGACACCTCGACGGCCGAGCGCTTCCTCAACGATGGCAATTACTACTGGAACAGCGGCATGTTCATGCTTAGGGCGTCCACGTACATGGAGGAGCTGCATCGCCATGCGCCGGAGATTGCCCGCCAGGCAGAACTCGCGTTCGAATCCGCCAAGCGGGACAACGACTTCGTCCGCCTCGACGCCGACGTGTTCGCGGCCTGCCCGAACGTCTCGATCGACTACGCGGTGATGGAAAAGACCGAGCGCGCAGCCGTCGTCGCGGCGGCCGACCTCGGCTGGAACGACATCGGGTCGTGGAGCGCGCTCGCAGACATCGCGGACGCCGACGATCACGGCAACGCGCTGATCGGCGACATCTTCACCGACTCGGTGAAGAACTCGTATATCCGCGCTGAACACCGGATGGTTGCGGCAATCGGCCTCGACGACATCGTTATCGTGGAAACCGCCGACGCCGTGCTGGTCGCCCACCGCGACAAGACGCAGGATGTCAAGAAGATCGTCGAGTGGCTGAACGCCTCCGGTCGCCACGAATCGGTCACGCATCGCCGCGTTGTCCGCCCGTGGGGTTCCTACGAAGGCATCGACCAGGGCGACCGCTTCCAGGTCAAGCGCATCATCGTGAACCCGGGCGCACAGCTTAGCCTGCAGATGCACCACCATCGCGCCGAGCACTGGATCGTCGTCAAGGGTACGGCAATGGTCACGAACGGCGACAAGGAAATCATGCTGACCGAAAATCAGTCGACCTACATCCCGCTCGGCGCAACGCACCGCTTGAGCAATCCCGGCAAGATCCCGCTCGAGTTGATCGAGGTGCAATCAGGCGCATACCTTGGAGAAGACGATATCGTTCGCTTTCAGGACACGTATGGCCGGGAGTCCGCACAGTGAACGCGTTGCGGTAGCCGAGATCGAAGCTTCTGCATCCGGGGTCGCGCGAAAAATCGTGCGCCCCGCAGACCTCCTGTCGCCACGATCGTCCAGCCGCGGGGTAAACAGCTGAAATCGCAAGCTACGCCAAGATAAATTAACAGCAAGTCACCAATAACAATACTAGCAAGATGCCGACCGCCATGCGCCGCAATGGCATAAAGCAAATCAAGAGGATGCCATGAGAAAAACTCTTTACATTGCAAGCGAAGTCCGCTCCGGGTCAACATTTATTGCGGAATCCATCTCGTACTATCTCAACGAGCGATTTGGATATGAATTCTGGGATCTGGCGCAGGAGCGATTCTCCGGCTTACACGCAGAATCGACCGCAGATGAAATAATTGGAATCCAGAGCAATCTGTATCTAAACCCTGAAGGATGGGCCTCGTCGAAAATAATGTGCAAGGCCCTCTCCATTATAAAGCGAGAGTCGGCAAATTCCGATGCCGTAAAAGACGCCTTCTTTGGCCAGAACGCCTATTGGATTGTGATAAGAAGGAAGAATAAAATACAACAAGCAATCAGCCTTGCAATGGCAAAGAAATCCGGACTTTACCATTATTACGGTGACCCCAATGACGCTCCGGACAACAACATCAGCTCCGATTCAGTAGAAATCGAGGAGGCGCTTAAATCAATTTTGCTATCCGACATCTACCTCGAATCATTCGCCAGCGCCCTCCCGCAGGATCGCCGCATTGAGATAAGCTACGAAGAATTCCTCAGCGATAAAATTGAAAACATTAATAAATTAAATATGCTATGCAATTTTCCACCCAATGAAGAAGCAACTCATGAATTTAATCTCGCAAAGATAAAACAAACGGCGCAAAGCGAAAAACAAATAGCGCACGCCAAATTCGTTGACTGGTTCCTGGAAAATTATTACTGAACATAGGCCCGCTACCGATGGCACATCAACTGTAGTCGCAAGTTTTATGCGAGTTCAAATTATATAGCGCACGAAATTCAATGAACTCGCACCGCTCTACACTTTCAAATGATGCCCCAACACTGAACCAACATACACCGCAGCATCGACGACCGCAAACAGGAACACGGATAGTGAAGCCAGTGGCCGCCTAATCACTACCCCACCTCACCTATCGCCGATCACTTTACTTCTGCTCGGTACTAGAGCCGTGTTGTTGATTACCGCCAGGAGCACTGCCGCACCTTCGATTCTGGTACTGCCACGCTCGCGGCTAGATGCAGCTTGGACTGTGCCCGCCCAGCAAACACCCATCCGCTAACGGTCCGTTTTTTGTGCTCCGAATGAATGCCGGTGTGCTCACCCGATGATCGATTCGATCAGCATACGTTCGATTTTTTCACGCCCGCCATCCCAAGCACAACGCGCTGCCAGACGCTTTGCGTTGCCATCGTCAAGTTGACCCTCCAGGGTAGGTCCAGCCCATCCACGGCACCGCCACGTGGAGTCACCGAAAGTCGGTCGACGTTCGCTCCGATCGTCGTCATTTCGCGAGTCCGTCTCGTACTTTCTTCCATATACTGTCACCCGACAACGTCAGAATCACTTTGCCTTACTCGCACAAATAACAGGATGTAGATACACATTCTGAAATGTAAGCAGTTCCTGGCCAACGCTGAAAACAACGAGGAAACCCCGGATGAGATCAGACACACAGACTGGCAACCCAGGCAAAATCGCGTTAGCTCGAGAAACGTTCGCCCAACGTCAGGCAGACATGACGTCCAACTGGTACGAGGGAGTCAAGCAACGCGAGGGGGATGTCGATGCCTACATCGCAAAGCGGCACGACGCATACCTCGGTCGATGGAAAGAGGCTGCCCGGTTCATTCGCGACGGATCGAAGGTGCTGGATGTCGGCGGCGGCAACCTCTTTCCGAAGTTGCTCGACTACCTGACGGATCGCAAATTCGATTACTGGTATCTCGACGTGGACCAGCGTGCCGTAGACGGTTCGCGCGCAAGTGCGGCGGCGTATGGCATTCCTGGTGATCACTTCGCGTTCGGCTACAACGATCAATACTCGTTCCCGGATTCGACCTTTGATGCAGTTTTCTCGTCGCACTGCATCGAACACAGCTTCGATCTGTTCAGCACATTCCGCGAACTGAACCGCATCATCAGAATGGGGGGCAACCTGTTGATGGCCGTACCATTTGGTTGGGAAGTCAACCCGGAACATCCGTATTTTTTCGGGCCAAACCACTGGGTGGCACTAGTCGAAGATGCGGGATTCGAAATACGAGTCGCGCAGGTCGGAAGCGAGTACCCCGAGGTAGGCCATGACTTCTTCATTGCTGCTCGCAAGATCGGCGAACCGAATCTGGACTGGCGCATCAAGCCGGACGATTACAGAAAGGAATCCTACATATTCGTCAAGCACGATGCCGCCGCCGTGCGCTACGTGGGAAGTCATTCGCTGACGACCCGAAAAGATGGTTCGCACCTGCGTGGCAGCAACTGGGCTATCCGGGTGAATTTCCCGGACGCGGTCGAAGTATTACCCATCTTTCACAACCACGGGTGGTCGGGTATCGTGCAGATCACCGGGGGCGCCCAGATTTCGCACCACGACCTTTTCTCATGGTTCCCCACCGTGCAGCCGGCGCGCCACCTCATTACTGCTCCAAGGCACAAGGATCGTGAACTGATCATCCAGCCTTGCGGCAAGAATCCTGCTAGCCGCGCGATGGAAGCTGTGGTCTATGGGTTCATGTACCGCTAATCGAATAGCGCCTTCCTGTCCGTCATTCCTTACGCCACGGACGAAGAAATTTCTATAATGATCTGAATTTACTGATACTGTCCGACCAAGAGCCCCCATGATCGACCTCGCCACCGCCCAGCAATTCCTGATGACCCGCGGCCTCGACTTCGGCCTCAACCTCCTCGCCGCGATCGTCTTGTGGTTCGTCGGCCGCTGGGCGATCCGCATCGGTACCCGCCTGCTCGGCAAGGTCGTCCGCCGCAGCGGCAAGGTCGACCCGACGCTCACCGACTACCTGACCTCCGTCGTCGGCGTGCTGCTGACGATCCTGCTGATCCTCGCGATCCTGCAGATCTTCGGCGTGCAGACCACCTCGTTCGCCGCGCTGCTCGCCGGCCTCGGCCTCGCGATCGGCACCGCCTGGGGCGGCCTGCTCGCGCACTTCGCCGCGGGCGTATTCATGCAGGTGCTGCGCCCGTTCAAGATCGGCGACGTGATCAACGCGGGCGGCGTCACCGGCACGGTGAAGGAGCTCGGCCTGTTCGGCACGACGATCATCACGCCCGACAACATCGTCACGATCGTCGGCAACAACAAGATCTTCTCGGACAACATCGCCAACTACAGCGCGACGTCGTACCGTCGTGTCGACCTGACCGCGAAGATCGCGAACGGCGTCGATGCGGTTGACGCGATCAACCGCCTGAAGACGTCGATCCAGCAGATCCCGAACGTGCTGACCAACCCGGCACCGGACGTCGGTGTGTTCCAGTTCACGCCGGAAGGCCCGTTGCTGTTCGTGCGCCCGTCCACGGCGCCCGAGAACTACTGGCAGGTGTACTGCGACACCAACCGCGTGATCCTCGAGACGTTCCGCGACGCGCAATACCCGACGCCCGAAACGCCGGTCTCGCATCGCAACGCGTAACGGCATCGACCGACGAAAAAAAAGCGTGGCACTCGCCACGCTTTTTTATTGCGCCGAAGCAAAAGAAACGCGCGCGCTCAGCGCCCGCCCGTCTTCTGCGCATTGTCCGACTGCTTCCCGCGTACCAGCTTCCACACCGCGCCGAGCGCGACCGGCACGATCGCCGCACCGATACCGACCAGCACGATCACGTTCAGGTACTGGCGGATAAACGGGATGTTGCCGAAGAAATAGCCGAGCAACACGAGCAGCAGCACCCAGACCAGCGCACCGATCACGTTGAAGAGCTGGAAGCGCGCGGCGCTCATCGACGACGCGCCCGCAACGAACGGCGCGAACGTGCGCACGACCGGGATGAAGCGTGCGAGCACGATCGTCTTGCCGCCGTGCTTGTCGTAGAACGAGTGCGTCTTCTGCAGCGCGGCGCGGTCGAGGAAACGCTCGAGCACCGGGATATGCGTATTGAACACCTTCGGGCCGACCCAGCGGCCGATCAGGTAGTTCACGGTATTGCCGGAGATCGCCGCGACGAGCAGCAGTACGATCAGCGCGCCGACGTTCATTTCGCCCGTCGCCGCGAACGCGCCGCCGATGAACAGCAGCGAATCGCCCGGCAGGAACGGGAACACGACGAGCCCCGTCTCGCAGAACACGATCAGGAACAGCACGAGATAGACCCACGCGCCGTACTGCCGGATGAAGTCGCCGAGGAAGGCGTCGATATGCAGGACAAGGTTGACGAAATGAAGCAGCGTATCCAAATGCAATTCCTCGAAGGCGATAGGGCCGGAACGGCCGGAAATGGCGGAAGCGCCCGCCAGCCAAGGCGGCGCGCGCAATGGAGTCATGATACCGAAACTACCTTAAGGCTCCGTGAAAAAACGTAACGGCCCGCCGCCCCGGCACGCGCGTGCGGCCTCGCTATAATTCGGCCATGTCCGATATCACCGAAACGGCCGCGGGCGCCGCGCCCGCCCCCGCTCCGCGCCCGCTGCGCGCGATCCAGCCCCTGCCCGACCAGCTGATCAGCCAGATCGCCGCCGGCGAGGTCGTCGAACGCCCGGCGTCGGTCGTCAAGGAGCTGCTCGAGAACGCGATGGACGCCGGCGCGACGTCGCTGCGCATCGTGCTGGAAGAAGGCGGCGTGAAGCGCATCTCGATCACCGACGACGGCTGCGGGATCCCGCCCGACGAGCTGGCGCTCGCGCTGATGCGCCATGCGACCAGCAAGATCCGCTCGCTCGAGGAGCTCGAAGCCGTCGCGACGCTCGGGTTCCGCGGCGAAGCGCTCGCGTCGATCGCGTCGGTCGCCGAGATGTCGATCACGAGCCGCACGGCCGATGCCGCGCACGCGATGAAGATCGATGCGCAGACGGGCGTGCTGTCGCCCGCCGCCGGCTCGACCGGCACGACGATCGAGGTGCGCGAGCTGTACTTCAACACGCCCGCGCGACGCAAGTTCCTGAAGAGCGAGCAGACCGAATTCGGCCACTGCCTGGAAATGATCCGCCGCGCGGCGCTCGCGCGGCCGGACGTCGCGATCTCGGTGCTGCACAACGGCAAGGCCGTCGAGCACTGGAATGCGACCGAGCCCGCGCAGCGCGTCGCGAAGATCCTCGGCGACAGCTTCGCGACCGCGCACCTGCCGCTCGACGAACAGGCCGGCCCGCTGGCCGTCTACGGCTGCGCCGGGCTGCCGACCGCAAGCCGCGGGCGCGCCGACCAGCAATATTTCTTCGTCAACGGCCGCTTCGTGCGCGACAAGCTGCTGACGCACGCGGTGCGCGCGGCCTACGAGGACGTGCTGCACGGCGACCGCTACCCGTCGTACGTGCTGTTCCTCGACCTGCCGCCCGAAGCCGTCGACGTGAACGTGCATCCGTCGAAGATCGAAGTGCGCTTCCGCGATTCGCGCTCGATCCACCAGTACGTGTTTCATGCGGTCCAGCGCGCGCTCGCGCGCCACGCGGGCGCGTCGCCGGAAACCACGGCGGGCGGCCACGCCGCGCATATCGAACCCACGCCGCGCGGGCCGTCGTCGTTCCTCGACACGCCGCTCGGGCAGAGCCAGGGCCACGCGACCGGCGGCAGCGCCGGCATCGGTGGTAGCGGCTTCTCGTCGCCGTCGTCCTCGTCGTCAGGCAACACCTGGATGCGCCAGGCACGCATGACGCAGGGCACGCTGCCCGTCGCGCAACCGCTCGCGCTTTACGACGCGATGTTCGGCCGCAAGGATACGGGTGCCGGCACGCCGGACGGCACGACAACCGTCGCAAGCGATTCGGCCGGCGCACCCGTCGCGTCCTTGCCGGGCTTCACCGCATCACCGATCGCCGCCACCACGCACGACGAGCAGCCGCTCGGCTTCGCGCTCGGCCAGATCCACGGCATCTACGTGCTCGCGCAGAACGCGTACGGCCTCGTGATCGTCGACATGCACGCGGCGCACGAGCGGATCCTGTACGAACAGTTCAAGAACGCGCTCGCCGACCGCACGGTGGCCGTGCAGGCGCTGCTGCTGCCGATCTCGATGACGGCCACGCCGGTCGAGATCGGCACGGTCGAGGAAGAACGCGACACGCTCGAGTCGCTCGGCTTCGACCTCGCGGTGCTGTCGCCGACGACGCTCGCGATCCGCGCGGTGCCGGCGCTGCTGAAGGATGCCGACCTGCAGTCGCTCGCGCGTGCGGTGCTCGCCGACCTGCACGCGTTCGGCGGCTCGCGCGTGCTCACCGAGCGCCAGCACGAACTGCTCGGCACGCTCGCGTGCCATCACGCGGTGCGCGCGAACCGGCGCCTGACGCTCGACGAGATGAACGCGCTGCTGCGCCAGATGGAGGCGACCGAGCGCGCCGACCAGTGCAATCACGGCCGGCCGACCTGGTATCAGCTCACGCTGAACGATCTCGACCGCCTGTTCATGCGCGGCCAATGAGCGCTTCACCGCAGTCCGCTCCGACGACGATCGCCTGCCTGCTCGGCCCCACCGCTTCAGGCAAGACGGCCGCGGCGCTGGCGCTCGCCGCGCGCCGCCCGATCGAGATCGTCAGCGTCGATTCGGCGCTCGTCTACCGCGACATGGATATCGGCACCGCGAAACCGTCGCGCGAAGAGCGCGCGAGCGTGCCGCACCACCTGATCGACATCATCGACCCGGCCGACGCGTATTCGGCCGCGGAATTCCGCACGGACACGCTGCGCCTGATCGGCGAGATCATCGCGCGCGGCCGCACGCCATTGCTCGCAGGCGGCACGATGCTGTACTACAAGGCGCTGACGCAGGGGCTCAACGACCTGCCCGGCGCCGATCCGGACGTGCGCGCGACACTCGATGCCGAAGCCGAGCGCGACGGCTGGCCCGCGCTGCATGCGCGGCTCGCGCAGGTCGATCCCGACACGGCCGCGCGGCTCGCACCGAACGATTCGCAGCGGATCCAGCGTGCGCTCGAGATCTTCATGCTGAGCGGGCAGCCGATGTCGGTGCTGCTCGCCGCGCCGCGCCGCACCGACGATGCGGCCGCCGCGTTCCGTTTCGTGCCGGTCGCGCTCGAACCGTCGGATCGCGCGGTGCTGCACGCACGGATCGCGCAGCGCTTCGACGCGATGCTCGATGCAGGCTTCATCGACGAAGTCGAACGGCTGCGCCGCCGCGAGGATCTCCATCCCGACCTGCCGTCGATGCGCTGCGTCGGCTACCGGCAGGCGTGGGAATTCCTCGACGGCGACACCGACTACCGGACGATGCGCGACAAAGGCATCTTCGCGACGCGCCAGCTCTGCAAGCGCCAGATCACGTGGCTGCGCGCCATGCCCGAGCGGATCGTCGTCGACTGCATCGCGCCGGACTCGACGGCCCGTGCACTCGACGCGCTCGAACGCGCCCTCGACGGCAGCATGCCGGAAGGCTGATCGCGTCAGCCCGCGTGACGCGCCGCGAGGCGTGCACGCGCGCCGTCGACGATCCACGCGATGCCGTGCTCGAACGCGTCGTCGCCGCTGCGCTCGCGCAGCGCGGCCCAGCCCTTCGCGAGCAGCGGATACTCGGCCGCATCCGGCAATGACGCGTCGGCATCGGCGTCCGGTTCCGCCTGCTCCTCCAGCACCCAGCCGACCACGAAGCGGCCGATCGCAACCATCACGTCGACCGCTTCGTCCGGCGTGAAGCCGGCTTCACCCAGCAGCGCGACCTTGCGCTCGATCGAACTGAAATGCAGCGCGCGCGGCCGCGTCCCGGCATGCAGACGCGCGCCGTCGCGATAAGCCAGCAGCGCGCGACGGAAGCTGCGCGCATTCTCTGCAAGCCACACATCCCACACGTCGCCCGGCCGCGGTAGCGACGCATCGTGGCGCTCGAGCATGATCGCCTCGGCCATCGCATCGAGCAGCTCGGCCTTGTTCCTGAAATGCCAGTAAAGCGTCGGCGACTGCACGCCGAGCCGCTCGGCGAGCCGCCGTGTCGACAGTCCATCGATCCCCACTTCATCCAGCAGGTCGAGCGCCGCGCGCAATACCGTGTCGCGCGTCAGTCGCGCCCCTGTGTCCTTCATCTCTATCACCGATAGGGAAACTATGGAATAATCACCACTCTATCATCGATAGAGTCGCCCTCTTGAATCCGTCCCTGATTGCCATCCTGGCCACGGTCCTGCTCGACGCGATCGGCGTCGGGATCGTGATGCCGATCCTGCCCGGGCTGCTGCGCTCGCTCGCCGGCGCAGGCAGCATCGATACCCATTACGGGATCCTGCTCGCGCTGTACGCGTTCGCGCAGTTCCTGTGCGCGCCACTGCTCGGCGCGCTGAGCGACCGCTTCGGCCGCCGCCCCGTGCTGCTCGCGTCGCTCGCGGGCGCCGCGCTCGACTACCTGCTGATGGCGCTCGCGCCGACGCTCGCGTGGCTTTACGTCGGGCGGCTGGTCGCGGGCATCACCGGTGCGAACGTCGCGGTCGCGACCGCCTATGTGACCGACGTGACGGCCGAACCCGACCGCGCCCGGCGCTTCGGCCAGCTCGGCGCGATGATGGGCATCGGCTTCATCGCCGGCCCGCTGATCGGCGGGCTGCTCGGCGCGCTGCACGTGCGCGCGCCGTTCGTCGCGGCCGCGCTGCTCAATGCGCTGAATCTCGTGCTCGTATGGCGCGTGCTGCCGGAATCGCGGCCGCGTTCGGCGCGCGAAGGCCAGACGGTCGGCGCGCTCAACCCGTTCGCGAACCTGCGCCGGCTGAGCGGCGCGCCCGCGCTCGTGCCGCTGATCGGCATCTACGTGATCGTGGCGCTCGTGTCGCAGGCGCCCGCGACGCTGTGGATCCTGTACGGCCAGGAACATTTTGGCTGGTCGACGCCGGTCGCGGGGCTGTCGCTCGCCGGCTACGGCGCGTGCCACGCGCTTGCGCAGGCGTTCGCGATCGGGCCGCTGATCGCGCGGCTCGGCGAGCGGCGCGCGCTCGCGCTGGGCCTCGCGGGCGACGCGCTCGGGCTTGCGGTGATCGCGTTCGCGACCGCCGCGTGGGTGCCGTTTGCACTGCTGCCGCTGTTCGCGGCCGGCGGCATGACACTGCCGGCGTTGCAGGCGATGCTCGCGCGGCAGGTCGACGATGCGCGCCAGGGCGAATTGCAGGGCACGCTCGCGAGCGTGGCCAGCCTGATCGGCGTCGCGGGGCCGCTGGTCGTCACCGCCACCTATACGGCGACGCGCGCGACATGGCCCGGGCTCGTGTGGGCCATGGCTGCCCTGCTCTACCTGCTCGTGCCACCGTTGCTGGCCGGCGCGCGTCCGGCTAGCGCGCCGCGGCAGTCCACATGAGCATCTGCGGGCGGCGGCGACGGCGCCCGCGCCACCGCGCTCAGTGCACGAGCGTCACGAGATTCGCGTCGCGCACGAGCTGCCAGCGGCCGTCGGTCTTGCGGAAGATCGTCAGCGTATGGCCCGAACGACGGATCGTGTCGCCGCCCGGCGGCGTCGCCTCGATTTCGATGAAATTACGCATGTACGCCCAGTCGCCGATCACGCGCAGCTCGTCGATCCGGTAGCGGCCGTCGACCTTCGGCGCGTGCTCGGCGCCCACGTTCGCGTCGCGCGACGCGGCCGCGAACGCCGCCTTGTCGAACGGCGGCTTGCCGGCCACCATGAAGATCGCGTCGTCGGCGATCAGGTCGAGCACGGTGGCCAGATCGCCGCGCCGGCTCGATACGAACCAGTTTTCCACGAGCGTGCGGATCGCATGTTCGTCTTCGGTCATCGTCGTCCCTCCTTCATCGGTGCGCGTCCGCATGCCACGCGGCGCCCGAAAAAAAAGCCGCCCGGATCGGCTCCGGGCGGCTTTCCTTGCTGCATCTGTTGCTGCGGCGGTCAGACCACGACCGTCTGCGCCTCGCCTTCGCGGGTCGCACGCACAGTGCCGATCTTCCACACCTGTTCGCCGGCGGCGGTCAGGTCGGCGATCGCTGCGTCGGCATCGGCCGCCGACACGATCACGGCCATGCCGATGCCGCAGTTGAACACGCGGTGCATTTCCGCATCGGCAACGCCGCCGTGCTCCTGCAGCCACTTGAACAGCGGCGGCAGCGGCCATGCGTTCTGGTCGAGCTCGGCGGTGAGGCCTTCGCGCAGCACGCGCGGGATGTTCTCGACGAGACCGCCGCCCGTGATGTGCGCCATGCCCTTCACCGACAGCTTCTGCATCAGCGCGAGCAGCGGCTTCACGTAGATGCGGGTCGGCGCCATCAGCGCGTCGGCGAGCGAGCGGCCATGGAAATCGGCCGACAGGTCGGGGTTCGCGCGCTCGATGATCTTGCGCACGAGCGAGAAACCGTTCGAGTGGATGCCGCTCGATGCGAGGCCCAGCACCACGTCGCCTTCGGCGATCGTGCTGCCGTCGATGATCTTGCTCTTCTCGACCGCACCGACCGCGAAGCCGGCCAGGTCGTATTCGCCGTCCGGGTACATGCCCGGCATTTCGGCCGTTTCACCGCCGATCAGCGCGCAGCCCGACAGCTCGCACCCCTGCGCGATGCCCTTGACGACCGTGGCGGCCGTGTCGACGTCGAGCTTGCCGCACGCGAAGTAATCGAGGAAGAACAGCGGCTCGGCGCCCTGCACGAGGATGTCGTTCACGCTCATCGCGACCAGATCCTGGCCGACGGTATCGTGTTTGTTCAGATGAAACGCCAGCTTGAGCTTGGTGCCCACGCCGTCGGTGCCCGACACGAGCACGGGCTCGTTGTACTTCTTCGGCACTTCGAACAGCGCGCCGAACCCGCCGATGCCGCCGAGCACGCCGTCGCGCAGGGTTTTCTTCGCAAAAGGCTTGATCTTGTCGATGAGCGCGTCGCCCGCGTCGATGTCGACACCTGCGTCGCGATAGGACAGACCCTGAGCGTCAGGAGCGGATTTCGGAGGATTCATGGGGGAATGCGAGAAGGTCGGTAAAATGCGATTTTACCCGAAGCCGGCCCGTTGGCCGGAATTCCCAGCACCGAATCGTCAGGGATTGCATCTTGGTCAACACGTCCCCGTTTTCATCGCCGAGCAAACCGCGCCGAAACCCGCGCGGCGCCGTGCGTGCGGCCGCGCGTGAAGCCCACGGAATCGCAGCCCCCGGCGCGTGCCCGGCGTACGGCGCGCGTATTTTCAACCGACCCGCATTGTGACTGTTGTGTCCCGTCAACTGACGCTCGATCTCGGCACGCCGCCGCCCGCCACGTTCGACAACTTCATCATGAACGAGGAGAACGACGAGCTCATCTCGCGCCTGCAGAAGCTCGACCTCGCGCTCGCGGCGGGCCCCGTGCCGGACCGGTCGTTCTACATCTGGGGCGAGCCCGGCTGCGGCCGCACCCACCTGCTGCAGGCGCTCGTGAGCGACGCGTCGTACGGCTATGCGCGCTATCTCACACCGCAAAGCCCGCTCGGCGCGTTTACGTTCGACCCGCGCATCGGTATCTACGCGATCGACGACTGCGACCGGATGAGCGACACGCAGCAGGTCGCGCTGTTCAACCTGTTCAACGAAGTGCGTGCGCACCCGTCGAGCGCATTCGTCGCGGCGGGCCCCGCGGCGCCGCTCGCGCTCGACGTGCGCGAGGATCTCCGCACGCGCCTTGGCTGGGGGCTCGTGTTTCACCTGTCGCCGCCGTCCGACGCCGGCAAGATCGCGGTGCTCAAGCTCGCCGCGAAAGAGCGCGGGATCGCGCTCACCGACGACATCGCCGCCTACCTGCTGACCCATTTCCGCCGCGACATGCCGAGCCTGATGGCACTGCTCGACGCGCTCGACCGCTTCTCGCTCGAGCAAAAACGCGCGGTCACGCTGCCGCTGCTGCGCCGGATGCTCGCGCGTCCGGGCGACGACATCACACCATCGGGCACGGGCCCGAACCGCTTCGAGTAAAATGCGCTCCCATGACTAATCTGGCACTCTTTGACCTCGATCACACGCTGATCCCGACCGATAGCGACCACGAATGGGGTCGCTTCATGGTGAAGCTCGGCATCGTCGACGCGGAAAGCTTCTCGCGCCAGAACGATCAGTTCTTCGCCGACTACAAGGCCGGCAAGCTCGACATCCATGCGTACCTGACGGCGATGCTCACACCGCTCGCGAAGTATTCGCGCGCGCAGCTCGCCGAATGGCACGAGCAGTACATGCACGAGGTGATCCGGCCCGCGATGACACCCGCTGCGCTCGAACTCGTGCGCACGCACCTCGATGCGGGCGACCTGTGCTGTGTCGTGACGGCGACCAACGAATTCATCACGCGCCCGATCGCGACCGCGTTCGGCGTCGATACGCTGATCGCGTGCGAGGTCGAGACGACCGACGGACATCCCGACTCACCGTACACGGGCCGGCCGACCGGCACGCCGAGCTACCGCGAAGGCAAGATCGTGCGGACCGAAGCGTGGCTCGCGTCGCTCGGCAAGCACTGGGACGACTTCGCGCACAGCTATTTCTACAGCGACTCGCACAACGACATCCCGCTGCTCGAGAAAGTCACCGACCCGATCGCGACCAACCCTGACGACACGCTGCGTGCGCATGCAAGCACCCGCGGCTGGCGTATCCTCGATCTCTTCTGAACGTCGTGATCAAAAAATTCATCCGCAAGCTGCTCGGCCAGGACGAAACCGAGCAAACGTCACCCGCAGCGGCCCCGGCCGGCGAAGCGGCCCCTGCTACCCCGCGCGCGCCGAAGGGCACTCGCGGCGGCGGCGCGAAAAAGCCGCGCAGCAACCATGAGCCGACCGTCGTGCCGGCCAGCGTGCACGGCATCAATCCGGCGCTGATCTCGAAGAACGCCGTGCGCGTGACCGACACGCTGCAGCAGGCGGGCTTTCGTGCATTCATCGTCGGCGGCGCGGTACGCGACCTGCTGCTCGGCATCGCGCCGAAGGACTTCGACGTCGCGACCGACGCGACGCCGACCGAAGTCCAGCGCCTGTTCCGCCGCGCGCGCCTGATCGGCCGCCGCTTCCAGATCGTCCACGTGCAGTTCGGCCAGGAACTGATCGAGGTGTCGACGTTCCGCGCGCTGGTCGATGCGCCGCCCGAGGCGGCCGCCGCCGAGCCGCCGAAGCGCCTGAAGCGCGACGAACTCGATCGCCGCACGCACGCGGTCGACGCAAGCGGGCGCGTGCTGCGCGACAACGTGTGGGGCGAGCAGCATGAAGATGCCGCGCGCCGCGACTTCACGATCAACGCGATGTACTACGACCCGTCGACGCAGACGGTGCTCGACTACCACGACGGGATGGCCGACATGCGCGCCCGCCTGTTGCGGATGATCGGCGACCCGGCCACGCGCTTCCGCGAGGATCCGGTGCGGATGCTGCGCGTCGTGCGCTTCGCGGCGAAGCTCGGCTTCGAGATCGAGCCGCATACGCGCGAACCGATCAACGCGCTCGCCGACCTGATCAACAACGTGCCGGCCGCGCGCCTGTTCGACGAAATGCTGAAGCTGCTGCTGTCGGGCCACGCGCTCGCGTGCCTGACGCGGCTGCGCAAGGAAGGCCTGCACCACGGGCTGCTGCCGCTCCTCGACGTCGTGCTCGAACAGCCGCAGGGCGAGAAGTTCATCACGCTCGCGCTGAACAACACCGACGCACGCGTGCGGGCCGGCAAACCGGTGTCGCCGGGCTTCCTGTTCGCGACGCTGCTGTGGCACGACATGCGCCAGCGTTTCGAGCAATACACGGCCGAAGGCGAAATTCCGGTGCCGGCGCTCCATCGCGCGATGGACGACGTGCTCGACATGCAGACCGAGAAACTGGCGATCCACAAGCGTTATTCGGCCGACATGCGCGAGATCTGGGGCTTGCAGCTGCGCCTCGAGAAACGCTCGGGCCGCAGCGCGATGCGGCTGCTGGAACACCAAAGGTTTAGAGCGGGGTATGATTTCCTCCTGTTACGCTGCGAATCCGGCGAGCTCGATGCGGAAGTCGGACAGTGGTGGACGGATTTCATCGAAGGCGACGCGGCTGCTCGCGAGGCATTGCTCACGCAGGGCGGCTCGAAGGAAAAATCGCCCCGCAAGCGGCGCCGCCGCGGCGGTGTGCGAAACCGCAATCCGGGTGAAGGTGCCGCCGAGCAGGCACCGGATACCTCGGGCGGGTCCGACGACTGACGCGCTCGCCGGCGAACGACGTAGGAAGTGATGCCATGACGGTTGCATATATCGGACTGGGGGCGAATCTCGGCGATGCGCGCCAGACCCTGAAGGACGCGGTGGTGTGCCTCGCGCAGCAGCGCACCATCTCGATCCTCGGCAAATCGAGCCTGTATCGCACGGCGCCCTTCGAAGCGGGCGGCGACGACTACTACAACTGCGTCGTCAAGCTCGACACGACGCTGTCGGCGCGCGAGCTGCTCGCGCTTTGCCAGAAGATCGAACATCACTTCGGGCGCGAGCGCCCGTATCGCAATGCGCCGCGCACGCTCGACCTCGACATCCTGCTGTTCGGCGCCGATTCGATCGACGAACCCGACCTGATCGTCCCGCACCCGCGCCTCACCGACCGTGCATTCGCGCTCGTGCCGCTCGTCGAGATCGACCCGGCGCTCGACATCCCCGCGCGCGGTCGTGCCGACGCCTTCCTTGCCGCCGTGGCTGACCAGCGCGTCGAGAAGGTGCAAACCTGCCAGTGCCTGACGCAGAAGGCACTCGCCGCCGGCGAAGACGCCGACAAGACCCGCTGCCGATGAACTCGACTCCGCTGACCGTCACCGCGCCCGACCTGCGCGCCCCGCACCGCTATCTCGTAATCGAAGGCCCGATCGGCGTCGGCAAGACGACGCTCGCGCGCCTGCTCGCCGAGCGCTGGTCGATGCAGACGCTGCTCGAACGCCCACAGGACAACCCGTTCCTCGAGCGCTTTTACCGCGACACCGCGCGCTACGCGCTGCCCGCGCAGCTGTCGTTCGCGCTGCAGCGCGCGCAGCAGGCGCGCGAGCTGATCGGCGCGCTCGAAACGGGCCGCCCCGTCATCGCCGATTTCATGCCGCAGAAGAACGACATCTTCGCGCGGCTGAACCTGCCGGAAGACGAATGGCAGCTGTATCGCTCGGTCGCGACGCACGTCGACGTGCCGCAGGCGCCGTCGCCCGACCTCGTCGTCTATCTGCAGGCGAGCCCCGAAGTGCTGTTCTCGCGCATCCAGAAGCGCGGGCTGCCGATGGAGCTGCAGATCAGCGATGCGTACCTGCGCTCGCTCGTCGACGCGTACAACGAATTCTTCTACCACTACGACCGCACGCCGGTGCTGACGGTCGCCGCGGAACACCTGAACCCGCAGGATTCCCCCGAAGATCTCGCCCTGCTGGTCGAGCGCATCGAGACGATGCGCGGCCGCAAGGAATTCTTCGTCAAGGGCGAGACGACGCGCTGACGCGTCCCGCCTGTCGTTCTTCACCCATCGACCCGGATTTCCCATGACCTATCTCCAGGAATCGAGCCGACCTGCCGTGACGGTACCCAAGCTGCAGGCAATGCGCGACGCCGGCGAGAAGATCGCAATGCTCACCTGCTACGACGCGAGCTTCTCCGCGCTGCTCGATCGCGCGGGCACCGACGTGCTGCTGATCGGCGATTCGCTCGGCAACGTGCTGCAGGGCCACACGACCACTCTGCCCGTGTCGCTCGACGACATCGCGTATCACACGGCCTGTGTCGCACGCGCGCAGCCGCGCGCGCTGGTCGTCGCCGATCTGCCGTTCGGCACGTACGGCACGCCGGCCGAGGCATTCGCGAACTCGGTCAAGCTGATGCGCGCGGGCGCGCAGATGGTCAAGCTCGAGGGCGGCGAATGGCTGGCCGATACGATCCGCTTCCTCGTCGAACGCTCGGTGCCGGTGTGCGCGCACGTCGGCCTCACGCCGCAATCGGTGCACGCGTTCGGCGGCTTCAAGGTGCAGGGCAAGACCGAAGCGGGCGCCGCGCAGCTGCTGCGCGACGCACGCGCGATCGAGGACGCGGGCGCGCAGCTCGTCGTGCTCGAAGCGGTGCCGACGCTCGTCGCGTCCGAAGTCACGCACATGCTGAAGATTCCGACGATCGGCATCGGCGCGGGCGTCGACTGCTCGGGGCAGGTGCTCGTGCTGCACGACATGCTCGGCGTGTTTCCCGGCAAGCGGCCGCGTTTCGTGAAGGATTTCATGCAGGGCCAGCCGAATATTCAGGCAGCCGTCGAAGCCTACGTGAGCGCGGTGAAGGACGGTTCATTCCCTGGCCCCGAACACTCGTTCTGACGGAGAAGTCCGGATAAAAAAGCGCGGCGACCTTTGCGGGGCGCCGCGCTTTTTTTTGTGCGCTGAAAGTCCAGATGCCGGCGCGAGCGCAGTACCGGCTCCGTCACATCGTCATTTCAAAACCGCGTCGAGCGCACCGCGCAATGCATTGGTCAGCAGCAGCCCTTGCGCGCGTGCAAGATCGTCCTGGGTCACGACGCGCTCCACCGCACCGAACGCACGGTCGTCGAGCAGCACGCCGCGCATCACGCCCGGCAGCACGCCGGACGCCAGCGGCGGCGTCACCCACTGGCCGTCGAGCTTCACGAACACATTCGAGCGCCCGCCTTCCGTCACCTCGCCGCGTTCGTTGACGAACAGCATGTCGAAACCGCCGAGCGCCTCGGCCGCCTGCCACGCGCGGTCATATTCGGCGCGGCGCGTGGTCTTGTGCAGCAGCAGCGCATCGCTCGCGCGGGTCGGCGCGAAACCGTGCGCAGACGCCAGCATCACACCGACGGGCCCCGCCGGCAACGGCTTGAGCGGCGCCGCGATGATCTCGATCGTGCCGTCCTTCGCGAGCGCGAGCTTCATCCGGTAAGCATCGCCGCCGTCGAGCGCTGCGCAGCGCGCGTCGATCTCGCCACGCAACGCATCGGCGTCGAAGCGGAAGCCGAACGCGTCCGCGCTGCGCTGCAGCCGCGCGAGATGGCGGCCGAGATGCCGGATGCCGTCCGCACGCGTGGCCGCGGTCGTTTCGAACAACTGGAAGCCGGGATCGGCATCCGTCAGGAATCGCGCTTTCAATTCGCACTCCGCATATTCGTCGGCCGCGACGCTGTCGAGCACGATGCCCGCGCCGACACCCATCGTGCCATGGTGCCGCGTTGCCGAGCCGGATGGGTCGACGTCGGCATCGGCCCCGTCGAGCGTCAGCGTACGGATCGCAACCGACAGGCAGAAATCGCCGCAACCGGCCGCGTGGTCGCCAGGCGCGTCGAGCCAGCCGATTGCGCCCGTATAAAGGCCGCGCGGCGTCGATTCGATCGCGTCGATCAGTTGCATCGTCTTGTACTTCGGCGCGCCCGTGATCGACCCGCACGGAAACAGCGCGCGCAGCATCTGCGCGAACGTCGTGCAGTCGCGCCAGCCGGCCTCGACCGTCGACGTCATCTGCCACACCGACGCGTACGGTTCGACGGAGAACAGCGCCGGCACCTTGACGGTGCCCGTGCGCGCGATCCGCGACACGTCGTTGCGCAGCAGGTCGACGATCATCACGTTTTCCGCGCGGTTCTTCGGATCGTTCGCGAGGAACGCGGCAGCCGCCGCATCGTCGCGCGGATCGGCCGAACGCGGCGCGGTGCCCTTCATCGGCCGCGCGCGCAGCACGTCGCCGTGCTTCTCGACGAACAGCTCGGGCGAGCACGACACGACGCACGCACCGTCGGGCAACGCAACCAGCGCACCGTACCGCACGGGCTGGCGCGCGCGCAGCCGCCGGTACAGCGCGAGCGGCGTGCCGAATACGTCGAAATTCAGCCGGTACGTGTAGTTGACCTGATACGAATCGCCCGCGCGCAATGCATCGTGCACCGCGCCGATCGCCGCGTCGAACGCGTCTCGCGACACGCTCTTCGCGACATGCGCGACGCCCGCGATCGACGGCGCGCCACCGCCGTCCTGCTGCGCGAGCCATGCGTCGACTTCGTCGCGCGACAGGCGCTCGCAATGCGCATACAGCAAAAAGCGCAGCGGGGCATGGCCCGGCTGCGCTCGTTGCAGGTTGCGTCCGAATTCGTAATCGCCGACGACGACCGCATGCAGCCCGTCGCGCAGGTCCTGCGCGACCGCCGCATCGATTTCGTCGAGCCGCGCCGGATCCGTGCACACACGTTTGCGCACGAATCCCGAATACAAACGACTCGACCGCGCGGACGCGGTCGAGTCGCAATCGTCCAAGAGCGCGAACGACGCGCTCTCGTTACCTTCAGTCATGCTTTACTCGAAGAAGCTCTTCACACGGTCAAACCAGCTCTTGCTCTGCGGGCTGTGACGCGCACCGCCCTCGGCCAGCGACTTCTCGAACTGCTTGAGCAGGTCGCGCTGGTTGTCGGTCAGCTTCACGGGCGTCTCGACCTGCACGTGCACGTACAGATCGCCCGCGATGCTCGAACGCAGCCCCTTGATGCCCTTGCCGCGCAGGCGGAACGTCTTGCCCGACTGCGTGCCTTCCGGCACCGGGAACGACGCACGGCCGGCCAGCGTCGGCACCTCGATCTCGCCGCCGAGCGCGGCGGTCGTGAACGGGATCGGCATCTGGCAGTGGAGATCGTCGCCGTCGCGCTCGAACACCGAGTGCGGCTTGATGTGGATCTCGACGTACAGGTCGCCCGGCGGCCCGCCGTTGATGCCCGGCTCGCCGTTGCCGGCCGAGCGGATCCGCATCCCGTCGTCGATCCCGGCCGGGATCTTCACTTCGAGCGTCTTGGTTTCCTTCACCTTGCCCGACCCGTGGCAATGCACGCACGGCTCCGGGATGTAGGTGCCCGTGCCGTGGCACTTCGGGCAGGTCTGCTGGATGCTGAAGAAGCCCTGCGACATGCGCACCGTGCCCTGGCCATGGCAGGTCGGACAGGTTTCCGGCTTCGTGCCGGGCTTCGCACCCGACCCGTGGCAGACCTCGCACGACACCCAGCTCGGCACGCGGATCTGCGTGTCGTAGCCGTGCGCGGCCTGCTCGAGCGTGATTTCCATGCTGTAGCGCAGGTCGGCGCCGCGATACACCTGCGGGCCGCCGCGGCCACCGCGTGCGGCGCCGCCCGCGGCCTGGCCGAAGATGTCGCCGAAGATGTCGCCGAACGCATCCGCGAAGCCGCCGAAGCCCTGTGCACCCGCACCGCCCATGTTCGGATCGACGCCCGCGTGGCCGTACTGGTCGTACGCGGCACGCTTCTGGCCATCCGACAGCATTTCATAGGCTTCCTTCACCTCTTTGAAATGCTCTTCCGCATCCTTGTTGTCCGGATTGCGGTCAGGGTGATACTTCATCGCAAGCTTGCGATATGCCTTCTTGATTTCGTCGTCGCCCGCATTCTTCGCGACGCCCAGAACCTCGTAGTAATCCCGTTTCGCCATATCGATTCACTGTGCCGCCACGCATCGCGCACGCGGCGGCTCCTTTCGCCTGCAGTAAAGTCTCTCGACTCGTCTGGCGCTGCACCGTCCGCGGACGGCTCGCGCAGCACCCGCCAAAAAACAAATGTGCCCGGAGGGCCGCGAAGCCCGCCAGGCGTGGAGTCGATCCGGCCATCCGGAAGGAAAGACAGACCGCTTTTCAGCCGCTGGTCAATCGCGCCGCGCGTGTTTCCACGCGCGGCGTGCGGCGCCATTGCAACCCGGCTTAGTCCTTCTTCACTTCCTTGAACTCGGCGTCGACGACGTCGTCGGCAGCCTGCTGTGCGCCACCTGCGTGGGCCGCGCCTTCAGCTGCACCGGCCGCGCCGGCTGCACCTGCCTGCTGGGCCTGCATGTCGGCGTACATCTTTTCGCCGAGCTTCTGCGACACCTTGCCGAGTTCCTCGACCTTCGCGTCGATCGTTGCCTTGTCGGCCGACGTGTCCTTCAGCACTTCCTCGAGCGACTTCACCGACGCTTCGATCGCTTCCTTCTCGCCCGCGTCCAGCTTGTCGCCGTACTCGGTGAGCGCCTTCTTCGTGCTGTGGACCAGCGCGTCGCCCTGGTTGCGCGAATCGGCCAGCTCGCGCAGCTTGTGGTCTTCCGCTGCGTTCGCTTCCGCGTCCTTGATCATCTGGTCGATTTCAGCCTCGGACAGACCCGAGTTGGCCTTGATCGTGATCCGGTTTTCCTTGCCGGTCGCCTTGTCCTTCGCGCCGACGTGCAGGATGCCGTTCGCGTCGATGTCGAAGCTCACTTCGATCTGCGGCACGCCGCGCGGTGCGGGCGGGATGCCTTCGAGGTTGAACTCGCCGAGCAGCTTGTTGCCCGCTGCCATCTCGCGTTCGCCCTGGAACACCTTGATCGTCACGGCGCCCTGGTTGTCGTCCGCCGTCGAGTACACCTGCGCGTGCTTCGTCGGGATCGTCGTGTTCTTGCTGATCATCTTCGTCATCACGCCGCCGAGCGTCTCGATACCGAGCGACAGCGGGGTCACGTCGAGCAGCAGCACGTCCTTGCGGTCGCCCGACAGGACCTGGCCCTGGATCGCCGCGCCGACTGCGACGGCTTCGTCCGGGTTCACGTCACGGCGCGGATCCTTGCCGAAGAACTCCTTCACCTTTTCCAGCACCTTCGGCATGCGCGTCTGGCCGCCGACCAGGATCACGTCGTCGATGTCCGACACCTTGACGCCTGCGTCCTTGATCGCGATGCGGCACGGTTCGATCGTGCGCTCGACGAGGTCTTCCACCAGCGCTTCCAGCTTCGCGCGGGTGATCTTCAGGTTCAAGTGCTTCGGGCCCGACGCGTCTGCCGTGATGTACGGCAGGTTGATTTCGGTCTGCTGGCTCGACGACAGCTCGATCTTCGCCTTTTCAGCGGCTTCCTTCAGGCGCTGCAGCGCGAGCACGTCCTTCGACAGGTCGACGCCCTGCTCCTTCTTGAACTCGCCGATGATGTAATCGATGATGCGCTGGTCGAAGTCTTCGCCGCCGAGGAACGTGTCGCCGTTGGTCGACAGCACTTCGAACTGCATTTCGCCGTCGACGTCCGCGATCTCGATGATCGACACGTCGAACGTGCCGCCGCCGAGGTCGTACACGGCGATCTTGCGGTCACCCTTCTCGACCTTGTCGAGACCGAACGCGAGCGCGGCTGCCGTCGGCTCGTTGATGATCCGCTTGACTTCGAGGCCCGCGATACGGCCCGCGTCCTTGGTCGCCTGACGCTGGCTGTCGTTGAAGTACGCCGGCACCGTGATCACGGCTTCCGTGACCGGCTCGCCGAGGTAGTCTTCGGCCGTCTTCTTCATCTTGCGCAGCACTTCCGCCGAAACCTGCGGCGGCGCGAGCTTTTCGCCGTGCGCCTCGACCCATGCGTCGCCGTTGTCGGCCTTGACGATGGTGTACGGCATCAGGCCGATGTCCTTCTGGACTTCCTTCTCTTCGAAGCGGCGGCCGATCAGGCGCTTCACCGCGAACAGCGTGTTCTTCGGGTTGGTCACCGACTGACGCTTGGCCGGCGCGCCGACGAGCACTTCGTTGTCGTCCATGTAGGCGATGATCGACGGCGTGGTGCGCGTGCCTTCCGAGTTCTCGATGACCTTGACCTGGTTGCCTTCCATGATGGCGACGCACGAGTTCGTGGTGCCGAGGTCAATACCGATGATCTTTCCCATTTTTTCCTAATCTCCAGAAATGCCTGTTTGCTGCACGAAACCCCGCGTTTTTGGGCGGTTTCGCACGCCAGAATTCAACTCTGTTCCCGAAATGCGTCCGTCCGGTCCGTTTTCAAGACCCGACAGGCGATGCGGATATTAAATTTTTTCAATCGCCGCCGGCTAGCGGATCGCCGCCGCCGCGGCCTTCGCCCGCGCCGCCGACACGGCCGCCTGGAACTGCGCGAGGCCATGCCAGCCCGTCGCGCGGCCCAGCCGCTTGCCGCGGTGGAAGAAGAACCACGTCGGCACGCCGTGCAGCCCGAAGCGGCGCCCCAGCTGATGGTGTTCGTACACGTTGCAATGGAACCACTTCAGGTCCAGTGCGCGGATGGCGTCCGACTGGGCGAGCATCGCCTTCTTCGCGATCTCGCAGTTGAAGCAGTCGACGCCCCAGAAAAACACCACCGCGAGCGCGTCGCCCGCGCCGTCGATGGCCGCGTCGAACGTGCCGGCGTCGAGCGCCTGCATGTCGAACGCGTCGAACGCGGCCGGATCGACGCCGGCGGGCACCATCCCGGAGGCCTTACTTCGGCTGGGCGACGGTGACGAGCGCCGGACGCAGCACGCGGTCGGCGATCGTATAGCCCTTTTGCAGCACGGTGACAACGGTGTTCGGCTCCTGGTCGGCCGGTACCATCGAAATCGCCTGGTGCTGGTGCGGATCGAACTTCTCGCCGACCGGGTTGAGCGCGACGACGCGGCCCTTCTCGAGCGCGCTCGTCAGCTGGCGCAGCGTCAGCTCGACGCCTTCACGCACCTTCGCGATATCGCCGGACGTATCGTTGACGGCCGCTTCCAGGCTGTCCAGCACCGGCAGCAGGTGTTCCGCGAAGCTCTCGATCGCGAACTTGTGCGCCTTCGAGACGTCGTCCTGCGCGCGGCGGCGGACGTTCTCGGTCTCGGCCTTCGCCCGCAGGTAGCTCTCCTGCAGCTCGGCGACCTTGGCTTGAGCCTCCGCGAGCGCCGCGTCGGCTGCTTCGGCGGCGGGAGCAGCGCCTTGCGCCGCCTGCTTCTCGCTACCGATGTCTTCGGCCGATTGGGTAGCCGGGTTCTCTTGCGTGTTTTCCATGTCGCTGAAAGTCGATTAGAGGTTGAAGCCAAATCGGCAACCGCCAGACCGTATACCCGGCGGCACCGCACATTGTTGGTGCAAATAAGGGTGAAAACTGCAAATTCAAGAGGGTTATTCGCCGGCATTCTCCAATGCCGCGAAACAACCGCGCTGCCCGGCGGTGCGTGGCCCGCATAGTCCGCCAGATCGGGCGAAACCGGCTGTAACAACGCTTACCTGGCAAGTACTAGCTTGGCACAGTCCCGCTGCACTACACTCCACTCAAGCGTCGGAAAAGCGTGTTTACCCTTAGCTGACCGACGCCTTACAACCACCACCTGGCGCCGTTTTCACCCTTCTTCTCGAGGGGAGTACCGTGAAACTGACCTTTGCGATTTCGGTGGTCGCGCTGGTACTCATTGCCGGCACCACCACCATCTGTCTGTCGGGAGCTGTCACCGACCGCACGACCGAATACGGGAGCGCGCGGGCGACGTTCGACCAGATGTTCAGCTCCCACCAGAAAATCTGTCGATGATGCGCCGATCGCGCTTCGTCGGCCGGCCGTGCAGTTCGGCCGCCGGCTCGCGATACGTGCGACGCCGCTCCAGTTCGGCGAGCCGTGCGGCCCGCCCCGCTTCCGTTTCCGCGTAAAGCGTCTGCGCAACGCTCGCCGGCCCGCGCACGTCGCATACGCCAAGCACGGCAATGTGCCAGACGATGCCGTCCATCGCAATCTCGACCTCGTCGCCGACGCGCACCTCCTTGGCCGGCTTGACCGCCGCGCCGCCGATCTTCACGTGCCCCTTGTCGACCGCATCGGTCGCGAGCGAGCGCGTCTTGAAGAAGCGGGCCGCCCATAACCATTTGTCGATGCGCAGCTTCGCGCCCGGTTCAGTCGAAATCTTGTAATTCATCGCACTTCACTCACCGTTTCGGGCTGTGCGGCCCTGACGGGCCAGCCCTGCAGATTCTCGGCGACGATCTCGCCGATCGCGCCGATCCATGCAGGCGCGCCGTTCAGGCACGGGATGCGGTGGAACGTCTTGCCGCCGCCGGCCAGGAACTCGTCGCGCACTTCCATGCCGATCTCCTCGATCGTCTCGAGGCAATCGGCCGTGAAACCGGGACAGAACACATCGGCCCGCCGCACGCCGGCCTCGCCGAACTCGCGCAGCGTCGGCGCGGTGTACGGCTGAAGCCATTCGGCCTTGCCGAAGCGCGACTGGAACGTGATACGGCATTCGGTCGTCGACAGTCCGAGCGCGGCCATCAGCAACGCGCCCGTCTGCTGGCACTGGTCGTGATACGGGTCGCCGAGGTCGAGCGTGCGCTTCGGCACGCCGTGGAAACTCAGTACGAGCTTGTCGCCGGCCGCGAAGTCGGGCCGGCCGTGCTGCGCCCAGTACTGGCGCACCTGCTCGGCCAGCGCGTGGATATAGGCCGGATGGTCGGCGTAATGCCGCACGGTGCGCACTTCCGGCTGGTTGCGCATGCGCGCGAACGCGTCGAACGCGGCATCGAAGGCGGTGGCCGTGGTCGACGCCGAATATTGCGGATACATCGGCATCAGCAGCACGCGCTCGACGCCCGCGCGCTTGAACTGCGCAAGCGCGTGCGAAATGTTCGGGCTGCCGTAGCGCATCGCGTAGTCGACCGTCACGTGATAGCCGTTCGACGTGAGCAGGTGCCGCACGCTGTCGGTCTGGCGCTCGGTGTATACGCGCAGCGGCGAGCCTTCGGGCATCCAGACGGCCGCGTATTTCTTCGCGGATGCGCGGCCGCGCAGCGGCAGGATCAGCGTGCGCAGCAGCACCTGCCAGACGACCTGCGGAATCTCGACGACTCGCGGATCCGACAGAAATTCGGCCAGGTAGCGCCGCACGGCGCGCGGCGTGGGTGCGTCGGGCGTGCCGAGATTGATCAGCAGCACGCCGATGCGATGGGCGGCCGCGATGCTCGAAGGCGGCTCAAGATCGAAACGCATGGGCAAGAACGTGCTCGGGGCACGGGACCGGACGGCTCTCAATTATAGCGGGCCACCCCGTACCGTTCGGCCGACTGTCGGCGCGTGCGGCATTGCGACACGATGACGGGGCGGGATCAGGCTGCCGATCGCAGGCTATTGCTGGCTCAGCGTGAGCGACAGCAGGCGCGCGGTGATGTCGACGATCGGTATCACGCGGTTGTACGCCATGCGGGTCGGGCCGATCACGCCGAGCGTGCCGACGATCTGCCCGTTCACCTCGTACGGCGCGGTGACGACGCTCATTTCCTCGATCGGCACGAGCGTCGATTCTCCGCCGATGAAGATCTGCACGCCCTGGGCGTGGCTCGACACGTCGAGCAGTTGCAGGAGGCCCGTCTTTTGGTCGAACACGTCGAACAGCTTGCGCAGCCGCGCCATGTCGGACGAAAGATCCGCCACTTCGAGCAGGTTGCGCTCGCCGGAAATCAGCACGGTGTCCTCGGTGTCGGGCACCTCGGTACTGGCCGTCACGGCCGCGTGCATCAGCGTGGTCATGTCGCCGCGCAACTGGTCGATCTCGTCGCGCAGGCGGCGGCGCACCTCGTCGAACGACAAGCCGGCGAAATGCGCGTTGATGTAGTTGGACGCCTCGGTCAGCTGCGACGGCGAATAGTCGCGCGGCGTGGCGAGCATCCGGTTCTGCACGTCGCCCTCGGGCGTGACGATGATCAGCAGGATGCGCTTGTCGGACAGGCGCATGAACTCGATCTGCTTGAACACGTGGCTGCGGCGCGGCGTCAGCACGACGCCCGCGAACTGCGACAGGTTCGACAGCACGCTCGCGGCGGCCGCGACCACCCGCTGCTGTGGCTCGCCGGCCTGCAGCGTGTTCTGCACCTGCCGCGCGACGGCCTCGGCGTCGATCGGCGTCTCGACCGTCAGCATCGTGTCGACGAACAGCCGGTAGCCGCGCGGCGTCGGCACGCGGCCGGCCGACGTGTGCGGGCTCGACACGAGGCCGAGCTCCTCCAGGTCGGACATCACGTTGCGGATCGTCGCCGGGCTCAGCTCGAGCCCGGAGTAACGGGACAACGTGCGCGATCCGACTGGCTGACCGTCGGCGATATACCGTTCGATCAGGGTTTTCAGGAGGGTTCGTGCGCGAGGATCTAGCATGGTGGAAAATTTTAGCGCAACCGCGCGACCGCGGCGAGTGGCGTCGCCCACCGTTGCGCGGGCCGGCCCGATCCGGCCCCGTCGGCGCGCAGCCGGTTCTTTTCGTCAACGAGCTATGGTGTAATGCCGGCATGAAAACCGGTAATCAGTTCAATACTGTCGCGCTCGTCGGCCGGAGCAACACGCCCGTGATCGCCGAGCCGCTCGCCACGCTGGCTGCCAGCCTCGCGAAGCTCGGCTTCGAGGTCGTGTTCGAAGGCGATACCGCGCGCGAGATCGGCATCACCGGCTACCCGGCGCTCACCCCGGCCGAAATCGGGGCGCGTGCGGACGTGGCGGTCGTGCTCGGCGGCGACGGCACGATGCTCGGCATCGGCCGCCAGCTGGCGCCGTACCGGACCCCGCTGATCGGGATCAACCACGGGCGGCTCGGCTTCATCACGGACATCGCGGCCGCCGACATGCACACGCTCGTCCCCGTGCTGCTGTCCGGCAAGTTCGAGCGCGAGGAGCGCGCGCTGCTCGAGGCGCGGATCATGCGCGACGGCGAACCGATCTACCACGCGCTCGCGTTCAACGACGTCGTCGTCAACCGCAGCGGCTTCTCCGGGATGGTCGAGCTGCGCGCGTCGGTCGACGGCCGGTACATGTACAACCAGCGTTCGGACGGCCTGATCGTCGCGACGCCGACCGGCTCGACCGCCTACGCGCTGTCGTCGGCCGGCCCGATCCTCCATCCGCAGCTGGCGGGCATCGTGCTCGTGCCGATCGCGCCGCACGCGCTGTCGAACCGGCCGATCGTGCTGCCCGACGATTCGAAAATCGCGATCCAGATCGTCGGCGGACGTGACGTCAACGTAAACTTCGACATGCAGTCGTTCACGTCGCTCGAACTGAACGATACGATCGAGGTGCGCCGCTCGAAGCACACGGTGCCGTTCCTGCACCCGATCGGCTACAGCTACTACGCGACGCTGCGCAAGAAGCTGCACTGGAACGAACACGCCTCGAACGAAGACGACAAGGCGTCCTGACGCCGCCCCGCCCCACATCATGCTCCGCCACCTCTCGATCCGCGACTTCGTCATCGTCGCCGCGCTCGATCTCGAATTCGACAGCGGCTTTTCCGTCTTTTCCGGCGAAACAGGCGCCGGGAAATCGATCCTGATCGACGCCCTTGCCCTTGCGCTCGGCGAACGCGCCGACGCGAGCGTCGTGCGCACCGGCTGCGGCCGCGCCGACATCACGGCCGAATTCACGCCGCACGACCGCGTCGCGCGCTGGCTCGACGAACACGCGTTCGACACCGAGGACACCGTGATGCTGCGCCGCGTGATCGACGCAAACGGCCGTTCGCGTGCGTTCATCAACGGCACCAGCGCAACGCTCGCCCAGCTGCGCGAACTCGGCGAGATGCTCGTCGACATCCATGGCCAGCATGCGCACCAGCTGCTGATGCGGCCCGACGCGCAGCGCGAGCTGTTCGATACGCACGCGGGCCTCGTCGCCGATGCGGCGAACGTCGCACGTGCCTGGCGCGTGTGGCGCGACGCGACGCAGGCGATCGACGCCGCGAAGGCGCACGAGCGCGAGCTGCAGCTCGAACGCGAAAAGCTCGCGTGGCAGCTCGCCGAACTCGACAAGCTCGCGCCGCAGCCCGGCGAATGGGACGAAGTCAGCAACGAGCACAAGCGGCTGTCGCATTCGGCGAACCTGATCGAAGGCGTGCGCGGCGCGCTCAACGCACTGTCCGAGTCCGACGACGCGATGCTCGCGCAACTTGGCGCGATCGTGTCGAAACTGCGCAGCCTGGCCGACTACGACACCACGCTCGGCGACGCGCTCGCGTCGCTCGAACCGGCCGAAATCCAGCTGCAGGAAGCCGTCTATTCGCTGTCGCACTACGCGCAGCGCGTCGATCTCGATCCCGAGCGGCTCGCGCAGGTCGAGACGCGTCTCGATGCGCTGCACTCGACCGCCCGCAAGTTCCGGCTGCCGCCCGACACGCTGCACGAGGAACATGCGGCGCGCCGCGCGCAGCTCGCCGCGCTCGACGCGGCCGCCGATCTCGGCGCGCTCGAGGCGACGCAGGCCAAGGCGCGCGAAGCCTATCTCGCCGATGCCCGACAGCTGTCCAAGTCCCGCGCGCAGGCCGCGAAGGTGCTCGGCACGGCCGTCACGGCCGGCATGCAGGAGTTGTCGATGGCGGGCGGCAGCTTCGAAGTCGCGCTCGCGCCGCTCGCCGACGGCGGCCCGCACGGGCTCGAACAGGTCGAATTCCGCGTCGCCGGGCACCCTGGCGTGCCGCTGCGGCCGCTCGCGAAGGTTGCGTCGGGCGGCGAACTCGCGCGGATCAGCCTCGCGCTCGCGGTCATTGCCAGCGCGGCAAGCCCGACGCCGACATTGATCTTCGACGAAGTCGATACGGGGATCGGCGGCGGCGTCGCCGAAGTGGTCGGCCGCCTGCTGCACCAGCTCGGGCGCGACCGCCAGGTGCTGTGCGTGACGCACCTGCCGCAGGTCGCCGCACGCGGCGACCATCACTTCCAGGTCGCGAAGGGCAGCGACGATCGCGGCGGCACGGTGTCGACGGTCGTCGCGCTCGACCGCGCCAACCGGATCGAGGAAGTCGCGCGGATGCTCGGCGGGCTCGAGATCACGGCCACGACGCGCAAGCACGCGAAGGAAATGCTGGCCGCGTGAACAACGCCGGCCGGCTGCCTGCTCACCGCCGCACAACCGCGGCGGCGGACGCGCCCATCGCATCGCCGACGTCGCCGCGCCAGGCCGGCCGCGATCAGCCCTTGCATTGCGTATGCATGTTCGCGTTCCCCTGCTCGCGCCATGCCCCCCACTCGCCGCCCGTGCCCGGCTCGTCACCGAGCACCCACCAGCCGTTCAGCCAGGTCTTGCTCCGGTGGCTGACCTTCTCGCACGGCGTCGCATAGGTTTTCTTCGGATCCCATGCGGGTGCCCCCGCCACCGCGTCGGCCCGCACCGTCACCCGATGCGTCGCCGCCGCGCTGCGGTTCTGCGCGTCCGTCACGGTCAGTTTCACGTCATAGCGCCGCTCTTCGGCCGCCTTCGGCGCAACGAACGACGCGTCTACGCCGTTCTGGTCGATCGCCAATCCGGCCGGCCCGCTCCAGCGGTACGTCAACTCCTTGCCCGTCGACGACGCACCCGACAGCTTCACGCGCTCGCCGCCTTTCGCAACCGCCGGCCCGCTGATCGACGCCTTCGGCGGCGCAACCAGCTCTTCCGCCTTGACTTTCACCTGGTGCGTCGTCGCAGCCGAATAGCCGTTCCCGTTGGTGACCGACAACCGGAACACATACTCCCGATCGCGTTCGTGCGCCGGCGCGACGAAGCGCAGCGTGCTGCCGTCCTGCTTCGCATCGATCCCGTCGGGCACGGTCCACCGGTACGTGAGCCGATCGCCGATCGAGGTCGCGCCCGACAGCGTCACCGACTCGCGTGCGTTGGCGTGCTGCGGCCCCGTAACCATCGCCTGTGGCAACAGCTGGCCGTCGTTGCGCACGTCGATCACGGCGCCGTCGGGTCCGGCCGAACGCACCGTGATGATCTTGCCCGACAGCGTGTCGTGCAGCGCGTGGCCGGGCATCAGCGGCGCGTCCTTCATCCCGCCCGAGCTGCGCGGCGTCGTGTCGACCAGCGAGCTCGAATACGCCTCCGTGTCGTAGCGCATCGTCCGCACGATCACGCCGTTGACGAACGGATCGGACGCCGGCCGTTCGTTGTAGACCGGCGTTGGCTGATGGAACTCCAGCCACAGTTCCGAGCCGTCGTTGCGGTCGATCCGGTAGGCCTTCGCGCCACCCGCCTGGCTCCATGCGGGCTTCAGCGCGTAGGTTCCCGCATCGCGGACCACGGGCGCATCCCCGCGCTCGAGCCACTGGTTGTACTGCAGATAGCTCACCGGATACGGGCGCGCACCGCCGCCGCCCATCGGGTCGGCCGGATCGTCGACGTCGCCCTCGCGGCACTGGTCGCCGAGCTTCACGGTGCCGCCCTCGGTCGGACACCGGACGACCGAACCCGAATGGTCGGCACCGAACGTATGGCCGAATTCGTGCGCCCACACGCGGTACGGATTGTCGTCGCCGAGCATGATGATCCAGTTGTCCTGCGCCTGCGCGAGCCCGAGCCAGTCGCAGGCCGGCAGCTCGCTCATCGCGGGCAGGCTGAGGAACAGGTAATCGTAGTCATCCGGGTTCACGCCCTGCTTGAGCGCCGCCTTGCGCGCGCTCGACAGGAACTTGTCGGCATCACAGGTCGCGGGCCGCTTGCCGAGCGACACGTTTTCCAGCGTCTTGCCGCTGAGCTTCAGCTTGCCGCGCGACGAGAATTTCAGGAATTGCACGAGCGACGCGGGATCGTCGCCGTTGCCGAACACGGCGTCGCGCACGGCTTTCGGGTCGTTCGGCCGCGTCCCGTCGAAATGCGCGACCATCAGCAGCGCCGACTTGTTGCCGACGAGCGGTATGCTCGGCCGCTCGACGGGCTCCGCGTGATGCCAGATAGCCTGCGCACCGACCTTCGATGCACGCTGCATCGCGACGCGGCCGTCGGGCAGCGCGCTCAGGTACTCGGTCTGGCCGAGCACGTCGCGGTAGAAATTGCGCAGCACGAGCCGGCCGTCGACGCCGATCCCTGCCGTCCACATCCGCATGTAGTCGAAGCCGTCGGTGTCGTCCTTGTCGTCGCATTGGCCAAGCACGACGGGCTCGTTGCGGCCGCCCGTGTCGTAATCGGTCTTCAGGCAGTAGTCGTGGCCGCGCGCGGCGGCCTCGGCGTTCTTGATGTAGTGGAAGCTGTTGGCACGCACCTCGAGCTTCCAGTCCTGCGCCGCGCTGCCGTTGCACGCGGCAAATTCGACGACGTCGCTGCCGGCACGCCAGGTCAGGCATTGCGCGGCGCCGCGTTCGGTATTGGTGAGCGGCGCGTAGCCGGCGGCGGCGGCCGCTGCCGGCGTGGCGAGCATGGCGCTGGCGACGGAGACGGCCGCCGCGATCAGATGGGGACGGAAGGTGTTCAAGACGGGATCGAAAGGGCGGAGGCGCACGGTGCGCCGGTTGATCGGAGCCGCCATTGTTCCGGCGCCGCCCGCCCCGCTCAAACAATCTCAATCGAATCTCAACGCCCCGGAGCCGCACCCCGGGCGGCCTCCGCAACCTCGGCGCGCCGCCGTCAAGCGCCGCCGAACACCCGCTCCCACAACGCCGTCACCGCGGCCCGCTCGCCGGCGACCGTCGCCGGGTCGACCCGCGCCTTCTCCATCCCGTCGAGCCGCAGCTTGTGCTGCAGCTTCCGGTACTTGCGGTACGCGGCGCCGACGCGCTCGGCCTCGTCCTCCCCCATCAGCCCGAAGCGCGCGACCTCGCGCAGCAGCGCGATGTTGCCCGTGTTACGGATCAGCTCGGCGTCGCTCGACGCATGCAGCAGCACCCAGTACTGGACGATGAACTCGATGTCGACCATCCCGCCGCGATCGTGCTTCAGGTCGAACAGCTCGGTCTGGTTCGGATGGCCGGCAAACACCTTGCCGCGCATGTCGACGATCTCCTTCGCCAGCACATCGCCGTCGCGCGGCGTCGTCAGCACCTGCTGGCGGATCGCCTCGAAGTCCTCGCCGATCTGCGCATCGCCCGCGCTGTAGCGGGCGCGCGTCAGCGCCTGGTGCTCCCACACCCACGCCGTATTCGCGGCGTCGCCCTCGCGCAGCTGGTAGCGGCGGAACGCATCGAGATCGGTGACGAGCAGCCCGGCCTCGCCGTTCGGCCGCAGCCGCAGGTCGATGTCGAACAGCGCGCCGGCACCGGTCGCGGTCGTGAGCCACGTGATGAGCCGCCGCGTGAAGGTCGTGTAGACGTCCGCCGAGCGCTCGTCGGGGTCGTCGTACAGGAAGATCAGGTCGAGATCCGATGCGTAGCCGAGCTCCTTGCCGCCCAGCTTGCCGTAGGCGATCACCGCGAACTTCGGCACGTCGCGATGACGCTTCGCAAGCTGCGACCAGACCACTTCGATCGTCACGTCGAGCACCGCGTCGGCCAGCTCGGACAACCGGTCGCTCACATGCTCGACCGACAGCTGCCCGGCCAGGTCGATCAGCAGGATCCGGAACACCTCCGCGTGCTGTGCATGGCGCAGCAGGTCCATCTGCTGCTCGGGGCCGTCGGCCGCCGCGAGGCGCGCGCGCAGCGCGTCCTTGAACACGGGCCAGTCGAACGGGCTCGCGATCGCCTCGTCGTCGAGCAGTTCGTCGAGCAGCTGCGGATGACGGATCAGGTAGCCGCCGCCCCAGCGCGTCGCGCCCAGCACCGACAGCACGCGGTCGAGCGCGGCCGGATATTCGGTCAGCAGCGCGAGATAGACACCGCGCCGGCTGACCGTCTCGAGCAGGTCGAACAGGCGCACGATCGTGTCGTCGCGGCGCGCGGCATCGATCTTCGGTGCGGCGTCGAGCGCCCGCTGCGCGACGCTGTCGAAGCGCTGCCGGCTCTTTTCCGGCAACCCCGTGTAGCGCGACGATTGCCAGATCGCGCGCAGCCGCGCGAGCACGGTGGCCGGATCGGCAAAGCCCAGGCCGTCGAGACGCGCGACCAGCGCGTCGTCCTCGCCGTCGTCGGCCAGCGCGCCGCTCCAGATCCACGCGGCTGCGGTGTCGTCGCCGGCCGCACACGGGGCACCGCTCACCTTGTCGGCGAAAATCTGGTGGAACTGCGCCTCGACGAAGGTCCGGTGGCCGTCCAGCACCGTCATCAGCGCCGCATAGTCGGCAAAGCCGAGCGACGCGGCCAGCGCCGCGCGTTCATCCGGTTCGACCGGCATCGCGTGTGTCTGCGCGTCGTTGCGGTACTGCAGCCGGTGCTCGAGCGTCCGCAGGAAATTGTAAGCATCGGACAGGCGTACACGCACGTCCTCGCCGATCAGCCCGCGCGCCTGCGCATGACGCAGCACCGCGAGCGTCGGCCGCACGCGGAATTCGGCATCCTGGCCGCCGCGGATCAGCTGGAATACCTGCGCGCTGAACTCGATCTCGCGGATCCCGCCGCGCCCGAGCTTGATGTCGTCGGCCTTGTCGGGCCGCATCGACGCGCGGCGCGCGGCTTCCTGCCGGATCTGCTGGTGCAGCGAACGGATCGCGCCGATCACGCCGAAATCCAGATAGCGGCGGTAGACGAACGGCTTGACGATCGACTCGAGCTGCGACTCGAGCCGCTGCGCGGCGTCGCTGTCGCCTTCCGATACGAGCCGCCCCTTGATCCACGCATAGCGCTCCCACTCGCGCCCCTGCACGTAGAAATACTCCTCGAGCATCCCGAGGCTGCACACGAGCGGCCCCGAATCGCCGTTCGGGCGCAGCCGCATGTCGACGCGAAACACGTAGCCGTCGGCCGTGACCTCGGACAGCACGCCGATCAGGCGCCGGCCGAGCCGCGTGAAGTATTCCTGCGTGGACAGCGGCGAACGCGTGCCGCCGGTCGTCTCGCCGTCGTCCTCGTAGACGAAGATCAGGTCGATGTCCGACGACACGTTCAGTTCGCGGCCGCCGAGCTTGCCCATCCCGACCACGCCGAGCACGACGCGCTGGCCGTCGGCGCCGCGCGGCTCGCCGTACATTGCCTCGAGTTCGACCGACAACAGCGCGAGCGAGCGCTGCACGGCCACTTCGGCGAGATCGGTCATCGCGCCCGTCACCTCGGCGACGTCGGCCAGCCCGCGCAGGTCGCGCTCCGCGACCGCGCCGAACGCCTCGGCGCGCAGTTGCCGCAGTGCGCGCTTCAGTTGCTCCTCGGTCGGCGCGGCCGTGCCGGCCGGCATCGCGAGCAGTTCGGTGAGGCGCGCGTCGAGCTGCGCGCGGCCGAGCGGCGCGGCCGCCCACGCGGCCACCTGCTCGGCGAGCGCGGGCCGCGCGGCAGCCGCGCGGGCAAGGTATCGGGAATAGGACGTGCTGATCAGGGCGGAAGGGTCGGTCATCGAGAAGCGAGCCTGGCGGAAAGGCCGGCCGGCGCGGGCCGGCGCGTGCGCGCCCCGCTGCCGACCGGCCTCATGAACTCGGCGCGGCATCGCGGGACGCACGTGCGTCCGCCGCGAAACCGCGCGCCGGAAAGCCCGTGCCGCGCTGCCGCAACGGCCGCCGGCACGAACCCGTGTGATACATTTCAACGTCAGTCTGCAAAACTACCATATCGCCGCCCGTCCGCCGCATGTCCGACCGTCAGGAATCCGCCGTAGCTGCGCCCGAAGCGGGACCTCCGAAGCACGATCATCCGGTCCTGCGTCGCGTGTTCAGGGTGACGCTGGCAGTCGGGATCGGCACCTACTTCGTCGCGTCCGGCGCGTTCCTCGGGCTGCGCTATGTCCTGCTGCCCCGCATCGACGAATTCCGCCCGCGCATCGAGCGCGCGGTGTCCGACAAGCTCCACGCGCAGCTTTCGATCGGCAAGCTTTCTCCGAACTGGTCCGGCATGCAGCCGGGCGTCGAACTCACGAACCTGACGATCCGCGGCCGCGACGGCAAGGTTGCGCTGTCGGTGCCGCACGCAACGGCCGCGCTGTCGTGGATGTCGCTGCTGCGGCTGTCGCCCGCGCTGTCCAGCCTGATCGTCGACCAGCCCGACCTCGTCGTCGCGCGCGCCGCCGACGGCTCGCTGAGCGTCGCAGGCGTCGGCGTGGCAACCACCCACGGCGGTAACGACACGTTCGGCACCTGGCTGCTGAAGCAGGAGGCGATCGTGCTGCGCGGCGGCACGCTGCGCTGGCGCGACGCGCAACACGACGCACCCGAGCTCGTGCTGTCGGGCATCCGGCTCGCGGTGCTCAACAACGGCCGCGTGCACAAGGTCGCGCTGCAGGCGCCCGCGAACGGCACCCTGCTGCTCGGCCCGCTCGATTTCCGCGCACGCTTCCGGCACAAGCCGCTTGCGCCGATCGGCAAGCCGTCGAACTGGACCGGCGACGCGTACCTGTCGACCGGCCCCGTCGACCTGCAGACGCTGACGCGCTACCTCGACGTGCCACTGACGATCCATGCGGGCCGGATCGACAACGCGATCTGGGCGACCTTCAGCGATGGCCACCTGCGCTCGGCGGGCGGCGACCTGCAAGGCGCCGACGTCGCGCTGCGCGTGCGCCCGACGCAACCGCGGCTCGACGTGCCGACGGTCGGCTTCGGCTGGGACATGGTGCTCGACGCCGGTCACGACTACACGCTGCACCTGACGCGCTTCAACGCGGAGCTCGGCCAGCTGCCGCTACCGGACGGCACGCCGCTCGCGCGTTCGCTCGCGCTGTCGACGCTGACGGCGCGCTACCGCGTGCCGACGGCGACGCAGGGGCAATTGATCAGCGTCGTGGGCGACCGCGTCGATCTCGGCATCCTCAGCGAGTTCATCCGCGGGCTGCCGCTGCCGGCGCGCCTGCGCAACGAGCTGATCAAGATCGACCCGCGCGGGATGATGCAGAACTATCAGATCGAGGTCGAGCGCGCGAAACCCGCGCGGGCCGACCTCGCCGACGAAGAGCGGCGCACGGGCGCCGCGCCGATCGTCCGCTACCGCTTCCTCGGCGACCTGCAGGGCATCAGCTTCGCCGCCCAGGAGCCGCCGCCCGGGCTCTCGCCGCGCGGCCACCCGCGCGCCGGCTGGCCGGGCATCGAGAACCTGTGGGGCCGCGTCGACGCGAACGAAACGGGCGGCAACGCGCATTTCGACACGGTCAATGCGGCCGTGACCGTGCCCGGCGAATTCGACGAGCCGCGCCTGACGTTCGACCGGCTGCGCGGCAACGCCAAGTGGGCCATCACGCCCGCGCCCGGCGAGAAACACGCGCGCGTCGACGTGTCGCTGCCGGACCTGCTCGTGTCGAACCCCGATGCCGAAATCGCGGTGTCGGGCTCGTACACGAACCCCGGCCACGGCCGCGGCACGCTCGACCTGCGCGCCGATTTCGCGCGCGCATCGGTGGCACGCATTCCGCGCTACCTGCCGACCGGGATGTCCGAGCATCTGCGCGACTATCTCGGCCACGCGCTGCAGGACGGCAAGGTGACCAAGGGCGCGTCGATCGTCGCGCGCGGCCCGCTCGAGAAATTCCCGTTCGAACACGAGCCGGACGCCGGCGTGTTCCATATCGTCGCGCCGTTCACCGGCGGCCGCTTCGAGCCGACGCCCTACCCGCCGCGCAAGCTCGCGAACGGCACGCCGAGCGTCTGGCCGGCGCTCGACGGGATCGACGGCGTCTTTGAGCTCACGCAGAACAAGCTGCGCTTCGACATCGATCGCGCGCACTACAAGCGCGTCGCGTTGACGAAGGTCGCGGGCCGCATCGACGATCTCGGCAATCCGTCGCACTCGCCGCTGATCATCGACGGCCATGCACAGGGCCCGCTCGCCGACCTGATCGATTACGCGGACAACAGCTCGCTCGGCACGATGAGCGGCCATATCGGCCAGCGGATCGACGCGCAGGGGCCCGCGTCGCTCGCGCTCAAGATCACGATTCCGCAGCACGTCGCGCATCCGCATACGCACATCGAAGGCGCGCTCGCGTTCGGCGGCAACACGCTGTCGACCAGCGGCGTGCCGCCGCTGTCGGCGCTGCGCGGCAGCGTCCGCTTCACCGAGGCCGGCGCGTCGCTGCACGACCTGTCGGGGCGCTTCCTCGGCGGCCCGGTGCGCGCGAACGGCAACTTCCAGTCGCACGGCCCGTACACCGTGGACGTCGACGGCCGGCTCGCGCTCGACGCCGCGCGCGGCCTGAACCTGCACGGCCCGGCGGCCGCACTGCTCGAACACGTGGTCGGCGACGCGCCGTACAAGGTCGCCGTGCGCGGCGCGCCGGGCCGCCTGCCCGACATCAGCGCGCATTCCGACCTGACCGGCGTGGCACTGAATTTCCCCGCGCCATTCGCGAAACCGGCCGGCACGCCGATGCCGTTCAGCTTCACGCTGCAGCCGGCGCCGCAGGCGGACGGCAAGCGCCTCGAGCATGCCGACCTGACGCTCGGCCCCGTGTCGGCCACCTACCTGCTCGATGCGACGCGCGGCCAGCCGCTGCGCGCGGTGCGCGGTGCGATGGGCATCCACCGGATGCCGGACATGCCGCAGGACGGCGTGAGCGCGGCCGTGGACGTCGGCGAACTGGACGCCGACGCGTGGCTCGCACTCGCCCACACGCTGAAGCCCGACACGCCGCGCGCGCCGGAGCCGCAGCCCGCGCCGCGCGTCGATTTCGCGAGCTTCGCGCCGAAGCGTTTCGCGCTCCATTTCGGCACGCTGAAGCTGCTCAAGCGCAACTGGGAAAACGTGATCATCGGCGCGTCGCACGTCGACGATCTCTGGCAGGCGAACATTGCGTCGAACCAGGTGTCGGGCTACCTGTCGTGGGCGCCGGGCGGCGGCCACAACGGCGCGGGCGTGCTGAACGCGCGGCTCGCGAAGCTGGTGGTGCCGCAGAGCGCACAGCACGACCTCGTCGGCCGCGCGATGAACCTGCCGACGCCGACCGATCGCCCGATGCCGTCGATCGACCTGATTGTCGACCAGGTCGTCGCACGCGACCACGACATCGGCCGGCTCGTCGTCAACGCACGCAACATCGACGAAGACGGCACGCCCGTGTGGCAACTCGACAAGCTGGAGCTGTCGAACCCGGCCGCGAAGCTGACGGCGACCGGCAACTGGCGCACGTCGCGCCGCGCGCTCGCCCGCGGCGCCGACGAGAACGACGCGCCGCGCCGCACCGTGTTCGACTTCAAGCTCGACATCGACAACGCGGGCGCACTGCTCGACCGCGTCGGCCTGCCGCGCACGCTCGCGGACGGCCACGGCACGGTGACGGGCAAGGTCGGCTGGCGCGGCGGCCCGACCGCGCTCGATTTCCCGTCGCTCGGCGGCCAGGTCGCGCTCGACCTCGAGCACGGGCAGATCCTGAAGGTCGATCCGGGCGCCGCGAAACTCCTCGGCGTGCTGAGCCTGCAGAGCCTCGCGCGCTTCCTGACGCTGAATTTCCGCGACGTGGTCGGCAAGGGGCTGCCGTTCGACAAGATCACCGGTACCGGCCGGATCTCGAACGGGATCGCGCGCACCGACGATTTCTCGATGATGACGGGGCCCGCGAACGTCACCGTGCGCGGCGCGGTCGATCTCGGCACCGAGACGCAGGACCTGCATGCGCACGTCGCGCCGAAAATCAGCGCGGGCGCAGCCGCGATCGGGGCGGCCGTCATCAATCCGCTGCTCGGCATCGGCGTGCTGGCCGCGAACTACGCGCTGTCGGAGACCCTGTCGCACGCGTTCGCGCTCGACTACGCGATCACCGGCTCGTGGGCGCACCCGCATATCGAGCGGGTGCGGGGCGATCAGGGTAAGATGAATCACGGTCCGGCCGATGCACCGAACCCGAATCATTGAGCCGCGCATGGCGCCGGGCCGCACCCCATTTATGATGCAACCGATCCCGCGATGACCGACCACACCCGTTCCGCCACACCCTTCCGGGTTGCCGCGCTGCAGATGGTGAGCACGCCGGACGTCACACGCAATCTCGCCGAAGCGCGCCGCCTGATCGCGGAAGCCGCCGGCGAAGGCGCACAGCTCGTGCTGCTGCCCGAGTATTTCTGCTTCATGGGCCATCGCGACACCGACAAGCTCGCGCTCGCCGAGCCGTACCAGGACGGCCCGATCCAGCGCTTCCTCGCGGACGCCGCGCGCCGCCACGGCATCTGGGTGATCGGCGGCACGCTGCCGCTGAAGGCGCCCGAGCCCGATCGCGTGCTGAACACGACGCTCGTGTTCGATCCGTCCGGCAACGAGGCCGCGCGCTACGACAAGATCCACCTGTTCAACTTCGAGAAAGGCGACGAATCGTTCGACGAGGCCCGCACGATCCGCGCGGGCGACACGGTCGTCGCGTTCGACGCGCCGTTCGGGCGGGTCGGCCTGTCGGTCTGTTACGATCTTCGCTTTCCGGAGCTGTATCGCCGGATGGGCGACTGCGCGCTGATCGTCGTCCCGTCGGCATTTACGTACACGACCGGCCGCGCGCACTGGGAAACGCTGCTGCGCGCGCGGGCCGTCGAAAACCAGTGCTACGTGCTGGCGGCCGCGCAGGGCGGCAAGCACGAGAACGGCCGGCGCACCTGGGGCCACAGCATGCTGATCGACCCGTGGGGCGAGATCGTCGCGGTCCGCGATGTCGGCGCGAGCGTCGTGCTCGGCGCAATCGATCCGCAACGCATTGCCGACGTGCGCCAGAGCCTGCCCGCGTGGCGGCACCGCGTACTGACCTGAATCCGCCGCGCCGCTTGAAACGCCGCGCGGCCAACCCATCTGCCCAGCAGCACCCGACAACTTTTTGAGAAACCCCGATATCCGCATGAACATCATCGAACCCGGCATCCGCAACCTCGCGCTGGCGAAGGACATCCTGCTCACGCCGTACGGCCTCGACGAAAGCCTGCTCACGCGCACGATCGCCGACATTTTCACGCACCGCGTCGACTACGCGGACCTGTACTTCCAGGCGACCCGCAGCGAAGCGTGGAGCCTCGAGGAAGGCATCGTCAAATCGGGCAGCTTCAGCATCGACCAGGGCGTCGGCGTGCGCGCGGTCGCGGGCGACCGCACCGCGTTCGCGTACTCGGACGACCTGTCGCCGGAAGCGATCGCGCAAGCCGCCGCGGCCACCAAGGCGATCGCGGCCGCCGGCGGCGGCCGCCAGAAGATCAAGGCCGCGACGTCGCTGAAGGGCATCTCGGGCCGCGACCTGTACCTGCCGTCCGATCCGCTCGCGTCGCTCGACGCGACGGCCAAGGTCAAGCTGCTCGAGCGCATCGAGCAGATGGCGCGCGGCCGCGACCCGCGCATCACGCAGGTGATGGCCGGCCTCGCCGGCGAATACGACGTCGTGCTGGTCGCGCGCAGCGACGGCGCGCTCGCGGCCGACATCCGCCCGCTCGTGCGCGTGTCGGTCACGGTGATCGCCGAGCAGAACGGCCGCCGCGAGATCGGCTCCGGCGGCGGCGGCGGCCGCTTCGACTACGGCTACTTCACCGACGACGTGCTGTCGCGCTACGTCGACGACGCCGTGCACGCGGCACTCGTCAACCTCGACGCCCGCCCCGCACCGGCCGGTGCGATGACGGTCGTGCTCGGGCCGGGCTGGCCGGGCGTGCTGCTGCACGAGGCGATCGGCCACGGCCTCGAAGGCGACTTCAACCGCAAGGGTTCGTCCGCGTTCGCGGGCCGGATCGGCGAGCGGGTGGCAGCCAAGGGCGTGACCGTCGTCGACGACGGCACGCTGCCGAACCGCCGCGGTTCGCTGAACATCGACGACGAAGGCAACCCGACGCAGTGCACGACGCTGATCGAGGACGGCATCCTGAAGGGCTACATCCAGGACACGCTGAACGCGCGCCTGATGAAGATGCCGGTCACGGGCAACGCGCGGCGCGAGTCGTACGCGGCGCTGCCGATGCCGCGCATGACGAACACGTACATGCTGAACGGCGACAAGGATCCGCAGGAAATCATCGCGTCGGTGAAGCACGGCCTGTACGCGGTGAACTTCGGCGGCGGCCAGGTCGACATCACGAACGGCAAGTTCGTGTTCTCGGCGTCCGAGGCGTACATGATCGAGAACGGCAAGATCACCTACCCGGTGAAGGGCGCGACGCTGATCGGCAGCGGCCCCGAATCGCTGAAGGACGTGAGCATGATCGGCAACGACATGTCGCTCGACTCGGGTGTCGGCGTGTGCGGCAAGGAAGGCCAGAGCGTGCCGGTCGGCGTCGGCCAGCCGACCCTGCGGATCGACAGGATGACGGTCGGCGGTACGGCATAACCGCATCGCGGCGCAGACAATCCGCGCATTTTGAAGAAAACGCGCGGATTATCCGCATTTTCGACCGGTCCCGGTTGCCAGCCGCCCGGCGACGCGGTATAAATTCCGAATCAACTTTTTTGACGAACCGAATCCCCGTCATGTCCGCCAAGTTTTACTTTTACTTTTTTTGGTATCTCAGACCGCTGGCGGATCGAGAGGGTTGATGGCGCGTAAAGCGCAACCGAAATTCCCGAAAAAACCGCCGGCGAACCCGGCGGTTTTTTTTTCGCCCTTCGCCACCCGGTTGCCGCCGCAGCGGTCCCGCGGCCCCGACCGAAACCACTGAATCGCTTGAATTGATGAATCTGCCGCACGCCCGCTGATCGAACGGCGCCCGGAACCAAGGAGAAACAGCATGCCCCCGCACAACACCGACGACGTCCGCATTCGCGAACTCAAGGAACTGACGCCGCCCGCCCACCTGATCCGCGAATTCGCGTGCTCCGAAGCCGCGTCCGAGCTGATCTACAACTCGCGCCAGTCGATGCACCGCATCCTGCACGGGATGGACGACCGGCTGATCGTCGTCGTCGGGCCGTGCTCGATCCATGACACGAAGGCGGCGATCGAATACGCAGGCCGACTCGTGAAGGAACGCGAGCGCTTCAAGGGCGAACTGGAAATCGTGATGCGCGTGTACTTCGAGAAGCCGCGCACGACGGTCGGCTGGAAGGGCCTCATCAACGATCCGCACCTCGACAACAGCTTCAAGATCAACGAAGGGCTGCGCACCGCGCGCGAGCTGCTGTTGCAGATCAACGAGATGGGGCTGCCGGCCGCGACCGAATACCTCGACATGATCAGCCCGCAATACATCGCCGACCTGATCTCGTGGGGCGCGATCGGCGCGCGCACGACCGAGTCGCAGGTGCACCGCGAGCTCGCGTCGGGGCTGTCGTGCCCGGTCGGCTTCAAGAACGGCACCGACGGCAACGTGAAGATCGCGGTCGACGCGATCAAGGCCGCATCGCAGCCGCACCATTTCCTGTCGGTGACGAAGGGTGGCCACTCGGCGATCGTGTCGACGGCCGGCAACGAGGACTGCCACGTGATCCTGCGCGGCGGCAAGGCGCCGAACTACGACGCCGACAGCGTGAACGCCGCCTGCGCGGACATCGGCAAGGCCGGCCTCGCCGCGCGCCTGATGATCGACGCGAGCCACGCGAACAGCTCGAAGAAGCACGAGAACCAGATCCCCGTTTGCGCGGACATCGGCCGCCAGATCGCGGCCGGCGACGCCCGCATCGTCGGCGTGATGATCGAGTCGCACCTCGTCGAGGGCCGCCAGGACCTGAAGGAAGGCTGCGAACTGACCTACGGCCAGAGCATCACCGACGCGTGCATCGCGTGGGACGACAGCGTGAAGGTGCTCGAAGGCCTCGCGGAATCGGTCAAGGCACGCCGCGTCGCGCGCGGCAGCGGCAACTGACGGCATCAGTGTGGCGCGATCACGCCACACTGATGCCGCGCGTCTGACGCTCGGCCCGCAACGAAAAAGCCCGGCTCATGCCGGGCTTTTTTATTGTCCACCGACCGCCGGCCGGTACATCACTCGAGCGCGCCCGAACCGAAGATCTCGGTGTTGATGCGTTCCGGCGCGACGCCGAGCGCGACCAGCGCATCGCGTTGCGCCTTCATGAACGCGATCGGACCGCAGACGTAGTAGTCGGCGTCCGGCACCAGCGCGTAGTGCTGCACGCGTTCCGGCGTGAGGCGCCCTTCCAGGTCATGGTCGATGCCGACGCGATCGTTCGGGCCGACCAGCTCGTACAGCACCGTGCGCTTGACGTTCGCATGCGTGCGCACGGTGTCGTTCAGCCAGTCGCGGAACGCATGCACGGCGCCCGAGCGGCATGCATGGACGAACCGCACGTCGCGCTTGCTGCCTTCCTCGACCAGCGTCGACGCCATCGACACCATCGGCGTCAGGCCGACGCCGCCGGAGATCAGCACGACCGGCGTCTCGACGCCACGCTTCAGCGAGAACTCTCCCATCGGCGCAGTGACCTCGACGATCGCGCCCTCTTCCACGCCGTCGTGCATCAGCGTCGACACCTTGCCGGCCGGGATCGCTTCCGGCCGGCCGGCCTCGCGCTTCACCGAGATGCGCAGCCACTTGCCGTGCGGCGCATCGGACAGGCTGTACTGGCGCGGCTGGTCGACGCCGAGATCGCCGACGAAACGCTTCACCGTGAGGTACTGGCCCGGCTCGAAGGTCGGCGCCGCGCCGCCGTCGGCGGGCGTCAGGTAGAACGACGTGATCTCGTCGCTCTCGCGCACCTTGCGCGCGACCTTGAACGGGCGGAAGCCGCTCCACGCGGCGCCCGCGTACAGGTCGGCCTCGGCGCCGATCAGGATCTGCGCGAGCTGGCCGTACGCGACGCGCCATGCCTCGAGCGTCTCGGCGTCGACCGCGTCGCCGAGCACTTCGACGATCGATGCGAGCAGGTTCTCGCCGACGATCGGGTAATGCTCGGGGCGGATGTTCAGGCTCGCGTGCTTGTGCGCGATGTGCGACACCGCCCCGCCCAGCGCACCGAGATTGTCGATGTTCGCCGCATACGCATAAACGGCCTTCGCGAGCGTTTCCGGCTGGCTGCCGGTCTTCTGGTGCGTCTGGTTGAACAGGTTCTTCAGTTCCGGATGGCGCGCGAACATGCGCTGGTAGAAGTGCTTCGTGATCGTCGCGCCGTGAACGGCGAGAACTGGGGCAGTGGCCTTCACGCGAGCCATCTGGTCAGCGGTGATGTGGGTCATGTTCGTTCTCCGTTAAACATGCTCACACAATACATGTTTAAAAATTCAGCTTCACCCAGGCAAATTGTCGCAGTGCGCAAACGTACCGCGACCGATTAGCGGACGCGGCCGCGCTCCCACAGCACGTCCGCCCCGCCGCCGGCACGGTTCAGCACGCGCGCCAGCACGAACAACAGGTCGGACAGCCGGTTCACGTAGCGCCGCGGTGCATCATTGAGCGTTTCGGTGCGCCCGAGCGCGACGATCGAACGCTCCGCACGGCGGCACACCGTCCGGCACACGTGCGCGAGCGACGCCGCGCGCGAGCCGGCCGGCAGGATGAATTCCTTCAGCGGCGGCAGCGTCGCGTTGTAGTCGGCAAGCCACTGGTCGAGGCGCGCGAGATGCGTGTCGTCGAGCACCGTGTGGCCGGGAATGCACAACTCGCCGCCGAGATCGAACAGGTCGTGCTGGATCGTGACGAGCGCCGTGCGCACGTCGTCCGGCAGCGTCTCGGCAAGCAGCACGCCGAGGTTCGAATTCAGTTCGTCGACGTCGCCGATCGCGGCGATCCGCGCGTCGTCCTTGCCGATGCGCCGTCCGTCGCCGAGGCCGGTGGTGCCGTCGTCGCCGGTGCGCGTGGCGATCTTGCTCAAGCGGTTGCCCATGCGAATGTCCTCTCGTGCGCGGCCGCGCTGCGGCCCGGTTGGCTGGAACGCGATTATCGCAGCCCGCGGCGGCAGGCGCAGCGGACGTTACAGCGTAGAATGGGCCGAAAGTTCGACAAGCCGTCAGGAGACATTCGTGAATCACCCTGCCCCGCCGGCCATCACGCGCCGCCCGCTGCCTCCCGCCATGCTCGATGCGCTGCGCGCCGCCTTCGGCGAGCGCGTGTCGACCACCGACGCGGTCCGCGCGCACCACGGCCGCGACGAATCGCCGTTCGATCCGCAACTGCCCGATGCCGTCGTGTTCGCGCACAGCGCGGACGACGTGCGCGAAGTCGTGTCGCTGTGCTCGCTCTACAGCGTGCCGCTGATTCCGTACGGCGCCGGCTCGTCGCTCGAAGGCCATCTGCTCGCGGTGCGCGGCGGCGTGTCGCTCGACTTGTCGGAAATGAACCGCGTGCTGTCGATCAACGCCGAAGACCTGACCGTGACGGTCGAGCCGGGCATCACGCGCAAGGCGCTCAACGAAGCGCTGCGCGACACCGGCCTGTTCTTCCCGATCGATCCGGGCGCCGACGCCAGCATCGGCGGAATGACCGCGACCCGCGCATCGGGCACCAACGCCGTGCGCTACGGCACGATGCGCGAGAACGTGCTCGGCCTGACCGCGGTACTCGCCGACGGCCGCGTGGTGAAAACCGGCTCGCGTGCGCGCAAGTCGTCGGCAGGCTATGACCTCACGCGCCTGTTCGTCGGCTCCGAAGGCACGCTCGGCGTGATCACCGAGATCACGCTGCGCCTGCACCCGCTGCCGGAAGCCGTGTCGGCCGCGATCTGCACATTCCCGACGATGGGCGACGCGGTGCGCGCCGTGATCGAGACGATCCAGATCGGCGTGCCGATCGCGCGCGTCGAATTCGTCGATGCGCTCGCCGTGCGCTCGATCAACCGCCATTCGAACCTGACGCTCACCGAAGCGCCGACGCTGTTCTTCGAATTCCACGGCACCGAGGCCGGCGTGAAGGAGCAGGCCGAACTCGTGCAGGCGCTCGCCGGCCAGAACAACGGCCAGGGCTTCGAATGGGCGACCCGCCCCGAAGACCGCACGCGCCTCTGGGCCGCGCGCCACAACGCGTACTTCGCGATGCTGCAGCTGAAACCCGGCTGCCGCGCGGTGACGACCGACGTGTGCGTACCGATCTCGCAGCTCGCCGCGTGTGTCGAGGAAACCGAAGTCGACCTGCGCGCGTCGTCGCTGCCCTGCCCGATCGTCGGCCACGTCGGCGACGGCAATTTCCACGTCGCGATCCTGATCGATCCCGACAAGCCCGAGGAGATCGCGGAAGCCGAGCACATCAACGACAGGATCGTCGAGCGCGCGCTGCGCCTCGGCGGCACCTGCACGGGCGAGCACGGCGTCGGGCTGCACAAGATGCGCTTTCTGCCGAAGGAGCACGGCGACAACGCGATCGACACGATGCGCGCGATCAAGCTCGCGCTCGATCCGCGCAACCTGATGAATCCGGGCAAGATTTTCACGTGCTGACACGGCGGCGCGACGCCGCGCCGCCTGCTGCAGGAGACCCAATGAACGCTCCCGTCGAACTGTCGAGCGCCGCCCGCGCGCAGCGTCAGCGCGAAGTCGTGCAGGCGCTGATGGCCGTGCTGCCGACGCACTGTCTGCTGTACCGCGACGAAGACACGGCGCCGTACGAATGCGACGGCCTGTCCGCGTACCGCCGCCTGCCGCTCGCGGTCGCGCTGCCGGAAACGGAATCGCAGGTGCAGCGGATCGTGCAGATCTGCCGCCGCATGGAAGTGCCGATCGTGCCGCGCGGCGCGGGCACGAGCCTGTCGGGCGGTGCGCTGCCGATCGCGCTCGGCGTCGTGCTGTCGCTCGCGCGCTTCACGCGCATCGTCGAAGTCGATCCGTACGCGCGCACGGCGACCGTGCAGCCCGGCGTGCGCAACCTCGCGATCTCGGAAGCCGCCGCGCCGTACGGCCTCTATTACGCGCCCGATCCTTCGTCGCAGATCGCCTGCACGATCGGCGGCAACGTCGCGGAAAATTCCGGCGGCGTCCATTGCCTGAAATACGGGCTGACCGTGCACAACGTGATGCGCGTGCGCGCGGTGACGATCGACGGCGAGATCGTCGAATTCGGCTCGCTCGCGCTCGACATGCCGGGCCTCGACCTGCTCGCCGTGATGATCGGCAGCGAGGGGATGTTCGCGATCGTCACCGAGGTCACGGTGCGGCTGATCCCGAAGCCGCAGACCGCGCAGCTCGTGATGGCGAGCTTCGATGACGTCGTCAAGGGCGGCGAGGCCGTCGCGGCGATCATCGCGTCGGGCATCATCCCGGCCGGGCTCGAGATGATGGACAAGCCGGCCACGCAGGCCGTCGAGGCGTTCACGCACGCGGGCTACGACCTCGACGCGAAAGCGATCCTGCTGTGCGAATCGGACGGCACGCCGGAAGAAGTCGCCGAGGAGATCGTGCGGATGACGGCCGTGCTGCGCGAACACGGCGCGACGCGCATCCAGGTATCGCGCAACGAACAGGAGCGGCTGCGCTACTGGTCGGGCCGCAAGAATGCATTTCCGGCCGCCGGCCGCATTTCCGCGGACTATTACTGCATGGACGGCACCGTGCCGCGCCGCGCGATCGGCCCGTTGCTCGCGCGCATCGAACAGCTCGAGACGCGCTACGGGCTGCGCTGCATCAACGTGTTCCATGCGGGCGACGGCAACATGCATCCGCTGATCCTGTACAACGCGAACGATCCGGACGAGCTGCACCGCGCCGAGCAGTTCGGCGCGGAAATCCTCGAATGCTGCGTGGAATTCGGCGGCAGCGTGACGGGCGAGCACGGCGTCGGCATCGAGAAGCTCAATTCGATGTGCGTACAGTTCTCGCCGCAGGAGCGCGACGCGTTCTTCGCGGTCAAGCGCGCATTCGATCCGGCCGGCCTGCTGAACCCGGACAAGGGTATCCCGACCCGTGCGCGCTGCGCCGAGTACGGCCGCCAGCACGTGCGCGGCGGGCTGCTGCCGCACCCCGACCTGCCGCGCTTCTGAGCGGTGCGCGGGTCGCGGCCCGTGCCCGCGGCCAGGCCGCGGCGGTCGGCCGTGCCCGTGCGGCCCGTTCGCGCGGCGACGCGGGCATACGATCCGCGATACGGGGCTTAGGGATAGTCGCGATGTGGAATCGCGCCACCCCGGTACAATCGACCGAACAACAAGTCGAGGCAGCAACAGAACATGGAAGAGGACGACATCGTCGCCGGATGGGCCGAGCGCATTCGCGCAGCCAGTGCCGACGGCCGGCCGCTGCGGATTCGCGGCGGCGGCACCAAGGACTGGTACGGCCAGGCGCTCGAGGGCGAAATACTCGACACGCGCGCGTTTCAGGGCATCGTGTCGTACGACCCGGCCGAACTCGTCGTCACGGTCCGCGCGGGCACGCCGCTCGCGCAGCTTGAAACCGTCCTCGCCGAGTGCGGCCAGATGCTGCCGTTCGAGCCGCCGCACTTCGGCCGCGCGGCCACGGTCGGCGGCTGCGTCGCGGCCGGCCTCGCGGGCCCGCGGCGCGCCACCTGCGGCGCGCCGCGCGATTTCGTGCTCGGCGTCACGCTGATGAACGGCCGCGGCGAAATGCTGCGCTTCGGCGGGCAGGTCGTGAAGAACGTCGCCGGCTACGACGTGTCGCGGCTGATGGCCGGCGCGCTCGGCACGCTCGGGCTGATGCTCGACCTGTCGATCAAGGTGCTGCCGATGCCCGTCGCCGAGGTCACGCTGAAGTTCGAGATGACCGCGACCGACGCGGTGCGCAAGCTCAACGAATGGGGCGGCCATCCGCTGCCCGTCAGCGCGAGCGCCTGGCGCAACGGCACGCTCGTGCTGCGCCTGTCGGGCGCCGAGGCGGCCGTGAAATCAGCAAAGACGCTGCTCGGCGGCGAAGTCGTCGACGCGGTCGAAGCCGAGCGCTTCTGGGCCGGCCTGCGCGAGCATACCGACCCGTTCTTCAACGGCATCCCGCCCGGCTACGCACTATGGCGCCTCGCGCTGCCGTCGATCACCGAACCGATGCACCTGCCCGGCACCCAGCTGATGGAATGGGGCGGCGCGCAGCGCTGGTGGATCACCGACGCCGATGCGCAGACCGTACGCATGAGCGCGAAGCAGGCCGGTGGCCACGCGACGCTGTTCCGCGCGGGCGACGCGTACGACCGCAGCGCCGGCGTGTTCACGCCGCTTCCCGCCCCGATGATGAAGATCCACCGCGGGCTGAAGGCCGCGTTCGATCCCGCGCGCATCTTCAACCGCGGCCGGCTCTACCCCGATCTCTGAGAGCTCGATGCAAACGAACCTCGCCGATTTCATCCGCAACACGCCCGACGGCGACGAGGCCGACGCGATCCTGCGCAAGTGCGTGCACTGCGGGTTCTGCACCGCGACCTGCCCGACCTACCAGCTCCTCGGCGACGAACTCGACGGCCCGCGCGGGCGCATCTACCTGATCAAGCAGATGGTCGAAGGCGCGCCCGTCACGCGCAGCACGCAGCAGCACCTCGACCGCTGCCTCACGTGCCGCAGTTGCGAGACGACCTGCCCGTCCGGCGTCCAGTACGGCCGGCTCGTCGAGATCGGCCGCAAGCACGTCGAAGCGCAGGTGCAGCGCCCCGCGCAGCAGCGGCTCATGCGCCGCGTGCTCGCGAGCCTCGTGCCGAACGCCGCGCTGTTCTCGCCGGTGATGCGGCTCGGCCAGCATGTCCGGCCGCTGCTGCCGAAGCGGCTGCGCGACAAGGTGCCGCCGCGCACGCGGCTGCTCGAATGGCCGCACCGCACGCATCCGCGCAAGATGCTGATGCTCGGCGGCTGCGTGCAGCCGTCGATGCTGCCGAACATCAACATCGCGACCGCGCGCGTGCTCGACGCGCTCGGCATCGAGACGGTCGTCGCGCCCGACGCGGGCTGCTGCGGCGCGATCCGCCTGCACCTGAACTATCACGACGAAGCGCTCGACGACGCACGCCGCAACATCGACGCATGGTGGCCCCACGTCGAACAGGGCGCCGAGGCGATCGTGATGAACGCGTCGGGCTGCGGCGCGACGGTGCTCGAATACGCGCACCTGCTGCGCGACGATCCGGCTTACGCGGAGAAGGCGCAGCGCATCGTGTCGCTGACGCGCGACATCTCCGACGTGCTGCTCGCGTTCGAGGCCGAACTCGCAACGCTCGCGCGGCGCCGCGCGATCCATACGGTCGCGTACCACCCGCCGTGCACGCTGCAGCACGGCCAGCAGTCGCGCGGCAAGGTCGAGCGGCTGCTCGAGACGCTCGGCATCGACGTGCGGCTGCCCGCCGACAGCCATCTGTGCTGCGGCTCGGCCGGCACCTATTCGCTGACGCAGCCGTCGCTGTCGTACCGGTTGCGCAAGCAGAAGCTGCTGAAGCTGCAGGCACTCGAACCGCAGATGATCGTGTCGGGCAACATCGGCTGCATCGCGCACCTGCAGAGCGGCACACAGATTCCGGTCGCCCACTGGGTCCAGCTCGTCGAGCATTTGCTGTACGGCTAGCGCGACGGGCCGCCGCAGCCGGATCGCGCGCGCGGCGTCCGTATAATGAGCGGATCGATGCGCCGCGTGTCGCGGCGCATCGGCTTCAACCCGCTTCCGTGCCTGCTTTCGTGCCCGTCATGTCCGATCTCGCCGCCCGCCTCGAATCCGTTCATCGCCGCATCGCCGACGCCGCCCGCGCGGCCGGCCGCGATCCCGCCACCGTATCGCTGCTCGCCGTCTCGAAGACGTTTCCCGCCGACGACGTGCGCGCCGCGCATGCGGCCGGGCAACGCGCATTCGGCGAAAACTACGTGCAGGAATCGATCGACAAGATCGACGCGCTCGCCGAACTGCGCGCGGACCTCGAATGGCATTTCATCGGGCCGCTGCAATCGAACAAGACACGCCCGGTCGCCGAGCGCTTCGACTGGGTCCATTCGGTCGACCGGCTGAAGATCGCGCAGCGCCTGTCGGAACAACGCCCCACGCACCTGCCGCCGCTCAACGTGTGCGTGCAGGTGAACATCAGCGGCGAGGCGTCGAAGAGCGGCGTCGCGCCGGCCGACGTGGCCGACGTTGCACGCGCGGTCGCCGCGCTGCCGTCGCTGCGGCTGCGCGGCCTGATGGCGATTCCCGAACCGGCCGGCGACACCGACGCGCAACGCGCACCGCATCGCGCACTGCGCGCGCTGTTCGACACGTTGCGCGCCGACGGCCTGCCGCTCGACACGCTGTCGATGGGCATGTCCGCCGATCTCGACGCGGCCGTGCTCGAAGGTGCGACGATCGTGCGCGTCGGCACCGCGATCTTCGGCACGCGCGATTATTCGCACTGAACGCCGCACCCTTTTCCGCCCTACCGTTCACTCACTCGCTCATTCGGACATCATGAAAATCGCATTCATCGGCGGCGGCAACATGGCCGCGGCCCTGATCGGCGGCCTGATCAAGCGCGGCGTCGCCGCTGACGGCCTGTATGCCATCGACGTCAACGAAGAGGTGCGCGCGCGCGCCGCTCAGCAGTTCGGCGTGCGCACCGGCGCAGCCATCGACGCGACGCTCGCCGGTTACGACGCGGTCGTGCTCGCGGTGAAGCCGCAGGTGCTGAAGGACGTTGCGCAGGCGCTCGCGCCGCACCTGACGTCGCAGCTCGTGATCAGCATCGCGGCCGGCATCCGCGGCACGGATCTCGCGCGCTGGCTCGGCGACTACGCACGCGTCGTGCGCACGATGCCCAACACGCCCGCGCTGGTCGGCATGGGCGTGACGGGCCTCGCCGCGCTGCCGGGCGTCGACGCGGCGGGCCGCGAACTCGCATCGAACGTGCTCGGCGCGGTCGGCGAGATCGTGTGGTTCGACGACGAATCGCAGCTCGACGCCGTCACGGCCATTTCGGGCAGCGGCCCCGCTTACGTGTTCTATTTCATCGAAGCGCTGCAGGAAGCCGCGCGCCGCCTCGGCATGAACGACGAACAGGGCCGCGCGCTCGCGGTCGCGACGTTCACGGGCGCCGCGCAACTGGCCGCGCAATCGGGCGAGCCGGCAAGCGTGCTGCGCGAGCGCGTGACGTCGAAGGGCGGCACGACGGCCGCTGCGCTCGCGGCATTCGACGCGCAAGGCGTGAAGGAAGCGATCGTGCGCGGCGCGCTCGCGGCCGAAGCGCGTGCGAAGGAAATGGGTGACGAACTCGGCCGCGCGTAAGCACCGCGACCGCACGGGCTTCCCTTCCGGCACCGGCAACAAAAAAGCGGCCTCGCCGCTTTTTTGTTGGCATCGCGCGCCAGCGCGCGACCGCTTCAGTTGCCCGCCGGACCCGCCAGCAGGTAATGCGCGGCGATCCCCGCGAACAGCACGCCGCCGAGCCAGTTGTTGTGCCGGAATGCCGCGAAGCACGGCATCCGTTCGCGATCCTTGATCAGCGTGTAGTGATACAGCGCGCAGCCGACGGCGGCCGCCCAGCCGGCCCAATACACGAGACCGAAGCCGAGCGTCACGCCGACCCACACGTAGATGCCGAGCGTCGCCGCATAGCACGCCATCACGGCCGCGACGTCGAAGCGGCCGAACGTCAGCGCGGACGTGCGGATGCCGATCTTGATGTCGTCGTCGCGGTCGACCATCGCATACTCGGTGTCGTACGCAACCGACCAGAAGATGTTCGCGACCAGCATCACCCACGCGAGCGTCGGCACCGTGTCCTGCACGGCCGCGAACGCCATCGGGATGCCGAAGCCGAACGCGATGCCCAGATAGGCCTGCGGAATCGCGAAGAAGCGCTTCATGAACGGATACGAGCCCGCGACGAACAGCGCGACGACGGACAGCTCCTTCGTCAGCGTGTTCAGCGGCAGGATCAGCAGGAACGCGATGAACGACAGCCCGACCGCGATCGCGACGGCCTCCCATGCCTGGATCTTGCCCGACGTCAGCGGCCGGTCGGCCGTGCGCTTCACGTGGCGGTCGAAATCGCGGTCGGCGTAATCGTTCATCGCGCAGCCGGCCGAGCGCATCAGCAGCGTGCCGAGCGTGAAGATCACGAGCAACGGCCAGCGCGGGTGGCCGTCCGACGCGATCCACAGCGCGTTGAGCGTCGGCCACAGCAGCAGCAGGCTGCCGATCGGCTTGTCCATCCGGACGAGCCGCAGATACAGGGGAAAGCGGGCAAGCATGGCGAAGCACCGGGAAGATAACCCCGGCATTTTAGAGCCGAGCGGCCCTTCGCGTCATGTCGGGACGGCCCACAGCCGGCTGGCGGCGGTCGCGCACACACCGCCCGGGCCCGCCGCACGCGGCTGGGCAGCGACGCGCATCAATCAAGGGACAGATTCGACACCTCGGCAGACCGGATCGAAGGGCGCCCCTCCCTGGCCCTGCCGCGCTTACGCGAGCAGCGACCGCAGCATCCACGCGGTCTTTTCATGCGTCTGCAGGCGCTGCGTCAGCAGGTCGGCAGTCGGTTCGTCGCTCGCCGCGTCGGCGATCGGGAAGATGTCGCGCGCGGTGCGCACGACCGTTTCGTGCCCTTCGACGAGCTGGCGGATCATCTCCTCGGCGGCCGGCACCCCCTTCGCTTCCGGCACCGACGACAGTTTCGCGAAATCGGCGAACGTGCCGGGCGCGACGACGCCGAGCGTACGGATGCGCTCGGCGACCGAATCGACCGCGAGCCACAGTTCGTTGTACTGCGCCTCGAACATCAGGTGCAGCGTGTTGAACATCGGCCCCGTGACGTTCCAGTGGAAATTGTGGGTCTTCAGGTACAGCGAGAACGTATCGGCGAGCAGGCGCGACAGGCCGTCCGCGATTTTCTTGCGATCCTTGTCGCTGATGCCGATGTTGATCGGCGTGGCACGAGTCTTCCCGTTCATGCTACGGACTCCTTATTCAATGAGCCAAGGCAACGAAAGCGAATCGGTCTGCCTGCCAACCCCGCGCCGCGTTCAGGCGGCCGCGATCGCGCGCAGCGCTTGTGACACCAGTTCGGCCACACCGCCGATGACGATCGCGAATCCCACTACATACCGCGCGATCTCGGCCGGCGCCCGCACCTTCGGCGCCGCCAGTGCGGCGCGCATGTTCAATATCATTTGCGTCATGATCGTCACTCCTTCAACGAAATCCATGGTCCAGTAGAAACGGCCGGTCGGACGACCGGCCGTTTCCCGTTACTGCCTCACCGCGCTACCGCGCGGCGACGTTCATGCGAGGTCGAAGCGGTCGAGGTTCATCACCTTGTTCCAGGCCGCGACGAAGTCGCGTGCGAACTTCTCCTTCGCGTCCCCGCTGCCGTACACCTCGGCCAGCGCACGCAGTTGCGCATGCGAGCCGAAGATCAGGTCGACACGCGTGCCCGTCCACTTGACCTTGCCCGTCGCGCGATCGCGCCCTTCGAACACGTCGTTCGCGGCCGACGCCGGCTTCCATTCCGTGCCCATGTCGAGCAGGTTCACGAAGAAGTCGTTCGTCAGCGCTTCCGGACGATCGGTGAACACGCCATGCTTCGCGTCGCCCGCATTCGCACCGAGCACACGCAGGCCACCGACCAGCACCGTCATTTCCGGCGCGCTCAGCGTCAGCAGTTGCGCCTTGTCGACCAGCAGCGCCTCGGCCGGCGTCTTGTACGCGTGCTTCAGGAAGTTGCGGAAGCCATCCGCGACCGGTTCGAGCACGGCCATCGCTTCGATATCGGTCTCTTCCTGCGTCGCATCCGCGCGGCCCGGCGCAAACGGCACCGTCACCGCGACGCCCGCGTTCTTCGCTGCCTGCTCGACGCCGGCCGCACCGGCCAGCACGATCAGGTCGGCGAGCGACACCTTCTTGCCGCCCGTCTGCGCGTCGTTGAACGCCTTCTGCACGCCTTCGAGCGTCGCGAGCACCTTCGCGAGTTCAGCCGGACGGTTCACTTCCCAGTCCTTCTGCGGGGCCAGGCGGATACGGGCGCCGTTCGCGCCGCCGCGCTTGTCCGAACCGCGGAACGTTGCAGCCGACGCCCATGCGGTCGACACGAGCTGCGACACCGACAGGCCCGATGCAAGCACCTTCGCCTTCAGCGCGGCGATGTCGGCATCGTCGATCAGCTTGTGGTCGACGGCCGGGATCGGGTCCTGCCACAGCAGATGCTCGGCCGGCACTTCCGGGCCGAGATAGCGGGCACGCGGCCCCATGTCGCGGTGCGTGAGCTTGAACCATGCACGCGCGAACGCGTCGGCGAACTCGGCCGGGTTCTCGTAGAAGCGGCGCGAGATCTTTTCGTAGGCCGGGTCGAAACGCAGCGACAGGTCGGTCGTCAGCATCGTCGGGCGGTGCTTCTTCGACGCGTCGAACGCATCCGGGATCACGTCGCCGGCATCCTTCGCGACCCACTGGTGCGCGCCGGCCGGGCTCTTCGTCAGCTCCCACTCGTAGCTGAACAGGTGCTTGAAGAAGTCGTTGCTCCACTTGGTCGGCGTCGACGTCCACGTGACCTCGAGACCGCTCGTGATCGCGTCCTTGCCCTTGCCCGTGCCGAACGTGCTCTTCCAGCCGAGACCCTGCTCTTCGAGGCCCGCGGCTTCCGGCTCGGCGCCGACGTTCGACGCCGGACCGGCGCCGTGCGTCTTGCCGAACGTGTGGCCGCCCGCGATCAGCGCAACCGTTTCCTCGTCGTTCATCGCCATCCGCGCGAACGTCTCGCGGATGTCGTGCGCGGCGGCGACCGGGTCGGGGTTGCCGTCCGGGCCTTCCGGGTTCACGTAGATGAGGCCCATCTGCACCGCGGCGAGCGGGCTTTCGAGATCACGCTTGCCCGAGTAGCGGCTGTTCGGGCCGCCGCTCAGTTCCAGCCAGATCTTTTCCGAGCCCCAGTACACGTCGTCCGGTTCCCACGTGTCGACGCGGCCGCCGGCGAAGCCGAAGGTCTTGAAGCCCATCGATTCGAGCGCGACGTTGCCGGTCAGGATCAGCAGGTCGGCCCACGAGATGTTGCGGCCGTACTTCTGCTTGATCGGCCACACGAGCCGGCGTGCCTTGTCGAGGCTCACGTTGTCCGGCCAGCTGTTGAGCGGCGCGAAGCGCTGCTGCCCGCCGCCCGCGCCGCCGCGGCCGTCGGCCGTGCGGTACGTGCCGGCGCTGTGCCACGCCATCCGGATGAACAGGCCGCCGTAGTGGCCGAAGTCGGCCGGCCACCAGTCCTGCGACGTCGTCATCAGCGCGTGCAGGTCCTTCTTCACCGCCGCGAGGTCCAGCTTCTTGAACGCCTCGGCGTAGTCGAAATCCTTGTCCATCGGATCGGACAGCGCCGAATGCCGATGCAGGATGTTCAGGTTCAGCTGATTCGGCCACCAGTCCTTGTTCGTCGTGCCGCCACCAGCGGTGTGGTTGAACGGGCACTTCGTTTCGTTCGACATGCGATTTCTCCTTGGCTTGCTCGTATGACTCCACCGGTTCGCTCCGACGGCATGCCGGGCGCGGTTGGTGGAGTGTCATTGCGGGGATAAGAAACGGAACAGGTTGGTCCTCCTGTCGTACTACGGGATGTCGTGCGTGGCGATCGGCGCGCGTTCCCGCCGCGACGCGCCGCAGGCGGGGCGCCCGGGGAAGCGGCTGCCGGCAGGTGTCATGCCGGTGAGGTGCGTGGTGTTCCAGTCTTCGGACATGCGATGCTCCCTCATGGCTTGACGGCAGATGAATCGGGGGAACAGGAAACCGGCGTGCGGCGGCGCTCACCCACCATACACACGGTCCGCCAGATACGCGAACGCAATCGGACGCAGGCTGCGAACCGCCGCCCTGGCGCGATGTACGACCGCGTCGCGCGACGGGATGTTCCGCTGCGCGTGCTGCAATACCGACCGCATCATGACATCCTCCTTTGACGCTTGCATTCCACGTGCAAATCGGACGCCGACATGACGCCGATCCATGTAGACGATTGTATTTACATCTATCGACTAATTGAATTTAATAAATTTTATCTATGTGATAGGGAAAAATAAACGGGGTCGCAAGACCCCGTTCATCATGCTGCCACACGTGCGTGCAGCACGCGCTCAGTTCATCGTGGCCGGCATGTCGAGCTTCGCGACGCCCGGCAGGTCGCACGCGGAAATCGCGTCGCTGATCGCGTCGATCGCCGGCATCCGCGTGAAGCTCTTGCGCCACACGAGCACCACGCGGCGGTCGGGCACGGGTTCGTTGAACGGCACGTACGACAGCAGTTCGGCATCGGGACCGTTCGCGCGCGGGCCGACCTCGGCGACCGACATCCGCGGCAGCACCGTGATGCCGACGCCGCTCGCGACCATGTGGCGAATGGTTTCGAGCGACGAGCCCTCGAAGGTCTTCTGGATGCCGTCGGCCGTCTGCGAGAAGCGCATCAGTTCCGGGCACACGCCGAGCACGTGATCGCGGAAGCAATGGCCGTTGCCGAGCAGCAGCATGGTTTCCTGCTTCAGGTCCTCGGCGTCGATTTCCTCGCGCTTCTCCCACGGATGGCCGGCCGGCAGCGCGACGACGAACGGCTCGTCGTACAGCGGACGCACCATCAGGCCGGTTTCCGGGAACGGCAGCGCCATGATCGCGGCGTCGATCTCGCCCTGCTTCAGCAGTTCGAGCAGCTTCAGCGTGTAGTTCTCCTGCAGCATCAACGGCATCTGCGGGACACGCTGGATCATTTGCTTGACGAGCGTCGGCAGCAGGTACGGCCCGATCGTGTAGATCACGCCGAGGCGGAACGGGCCGACCAGCGGGTCCTTGCCCTGCTTCGCGATCTCCTTGATCGCGAAAGTCTGCTCGAGCACGCGCTGCGCCTGCGTGACGATCTGGTCACCGATCGGCGTCACGCTCACTTCGCTCGCGCCGCGCTCGAAAATCTGCACGTTGAGCTCGTCTTCAAGCTTCTTGATCGCCACCGACAGCGTCGGCTGGCTCACGAAGCAGGCTTCGGCCGCACGGCCGAAATGCCGTTCGCGCGCGACCGCGACGATGTATTTCAATTCAGTCAGCGTCATTGTGGGTCAATCAGAGATATACAGGCGATAGGTTTAATTTATACACCCTCTGGCACCGGTTCGCCAAGTTTCTCAGCATCGCGATGCGTCGATCGACGGCTTTTTGATCCGGCCCCAGGCAGGTAAATCAGGCCTTCAGGTACTGCTCCCGCGCGCCGAGCCAGCGTGCGAGGTGCTGCGTGACGATGTCGGGGTACGCGTCGATCAGCCGCGTCGCGGCGTCGCGGGCCGGGTCGATCAGCCAGCCGTCGGTCTCGAGATTCGCAAAGCGCAGCATCGCCGCGCCCGACTGACGCGCGCCGAGGAATTCGCCGGGGCCGCGGATTTCGAGGTCGCGCCGCGCGATTTCGAAGCCGTCGGTCGTCTCGCGCATCGTCTTCAGCCGCTCGCGGCCGGTCAGCGACAGCGGCCCCGTGTACAGCAGCACGCACACCGACGCCGCGGTGCCGCGCCCGACCCGGCCGCGCAGCTGGTGCAGCTGCGCGAGGCCGAAACGCTCCGCGTGCTCGATCACCATCAGCGATGCATTCGGCACGTCGACGCCGACTTCGATCACGGTCGTCGCGACGAGCAGCTGCACGTCGTTGCGCGTGAACGCCTCCATCACGGCGGCCTTGTCGGCCGGCGACAGCCGGCCGTGCACGAGCCCGACCTTCAGCTCGGGCAGCGCGGTGACCAGCGTCTCGTAGGTCTCGACGGCCGTCTGCAGTTGCAGCGTCTCGCTCTCCTCGATCAACGGGCACACCCAATACACCTGGCGCCCGGTCAGCGCGGCCTCGCGCACACGGGCGATCACCTCCTCGCGCCGCGCGTCGCCGACGAGGCGCGTCAGCACGGGCGTGCGGCCCGGCGGCAACTCGTCGATCGTCGAAACCTCGAGATCCGCGTAGTACGTCATCGCGAGCGTGCGCGGGATCGGCGTGGCCGACATCATCAGCTGGTGCGGCTGGAAGTCGCGCGCGCCGTTGGCCGCGTTCGCGGCCTTCGCGCGCAGCGCGAGACGCTGCTCGACGCCGAAACGGTGCTGTTCGTCGACGATCACGAGGCCGAGCCGCGCGAATTCGACCGTGTCCTGGATGATCGCGTGCGTGCCGATCACGAGCTGCGCGGTGCCGAGCGCGGCCGCCTCGATCGCCGCGCGCTTCTCCTTCGCCTTCAGGCTGCCCGCGAGCCACGCGACCGTGACGCCGAGCGGCTCGAGCCACGCGCGCAGCTTGCGCGCGTGCTGCTCTGCGAGGATTTCGGTCGGCGCCATCAGCGCGGCCTGGTAGCCGGCGTCGATCGCCTGCGTGGCGGCCAGCGCCGCGACGACGGTCTTGCCGCTGCCGACGTCGCCCTGCAGCAGGCGTTGCATCGGGTGCGCGAGCGTGAGGTCGTGCGCGATCTCGTCGACGACGCGTGCCTGCGCGCCCGTCAGCGTGAACGGCAGCGCCGCGTACAGCCGCGTCGTCAACGCATCGGCATCGCTCGCGGCGAGGCGCGGCATCGCCGGCGCCGCGCGCGTGCGGCGCTCCTCGTGCGCGCGCTTGAGCGACAGCTGCTGCGCGAGCAACTCCTCGAACTTGATGCGCGTCCACGCCGGATGCGAGCCGTCCATCAGCGCGGCTTCGTCGGAGTCGACGCGCGGGTGGTGCAGGATGCGCACGGCCTGCTCGAGCGTCGGCACGTCGAGCGGCTTCAGGTAGTCGCGCTGGATCTCGGGCGGCAGCAGCTCGGGCAGCGGCGTGCGCTCGACGGCATTCTCGATCGCCTTGCGCAGGTAGGCCTGCGACACGCCGGCCGTGCTCGGGTAGACGGGCGTGAGCACCTGCGGCAGCGGCGCATCGGCTTCGACGACGCGCACGGCCGGATGCACCATCTCCATCCCGAAGAAGCCGCCGCGCACGTCGCCGCGCACGCGCAGCCGCTGGCCGACGGCCATCTGCTTGACCTGCGACCCGTAGAAATTCAGGAAGCGCAGCACGAGATGCTCGCCGTCGTCGTCCTGGATCTTCACGACGAGCTGGCGGCGCGGCCGGAATGCGACCTCGTTGTCGAACACGACGCCTTCGGTCTGCGCGATGCCGCCCGGCAACAGCTCGCCGATCGGCGTGAGCGTGGTTTCGTCCTCGTAGCGCATCGGCAGATGCAGCACGAGATCGATCGAACGCGTGAGGCCGAGCTTCGCGAGCTTGTCGACGGTCTTGACGGGTTTGTCGGCGGCCGCCTTCTTCTTGCGCTTCGTGCCGGCCGCGCCCGCTTCGTCGCTGGCGGCGCCTTCGGCATCGGGCGCGGCGGCGGCCGGCTGCGCGAGCCGCCCGTCGGCGCCGCGCTTCGGGCCGGCGCGGCGCGATACCGCACGCTCCGCCGCGTCTTGAGCGGGTAACGCGGCCGCCTCCGCGTCGAACGGGTCGGCGGAATCGGCAACGGCAGCGGGGGAACGGCGTGGTGACACAGGCATCGGATCGTCTGGGTGCTTCGCAAGGCAAGTACAATAGCGGCTTTCACGTCGTCCGAACGAACGACGCCGGCCAGGCCGCGCATCCCGTCATCATAGCGGCTCGCGCGCCCCATTTACGCGTTTCCGCCCTGCCGGCGACGCCCGCCGGCCGCTTCGAACCAGCCCGCATGTTCACGCTTTCCGATTTCGATTTCAATCTGCCGCCCGAGCTGATTGCTCAAACCGCGCTGCCCGATCGCACCGCGAGCCGCCTGCTCGAGGTCGACGGCACCGTCGAGCCCGCGCGCCGCGTCGACCGCCATTTCGCCGAGCTGCCGTCGTGCATCGCGCCCGGCGACCTGCTCGTCTTCAACGATACCAAGGTGCTGAAGGCGCGGTTCTTCGGCCAGAAGGCCAGTGGCGGCAAGATCGAGGTGCTGATCGAGCGCGTGACCGGCACGCACACGGCGCTCGCGCAGATCCGCGCGAGCAAGTCGCCGGGCGCCGGCACGCAGCTGCGTCTCGCCGATGCGTTCGACGTGACGGTCGGCGAGCGCGTCGAGCCGTTCTTCACGCTGATCTTCCCCGAGCCGTGCCTCGACCTGATCGAGCAGTTCGGCCGCCTGCCGCTGCCGCCGTATATCGAGCACGATCCCGATTCGACCGACGAGACACGCTACCAGACCGTCTACGCGAGCAACCCCGGCGCCGTCGCCGCGCCGACGGCCGGGCTGCACTTCGACCAGCCGATGCTCGACCGGCTCGACGCGATGGGTGTCGAACGCGCGACGCTGACGCTGCACGTCGGCGCCGGCACGTTCCAGCCGGTGCGCGTCGACAACATCGCCGAGCACAAGATGCACAGCGAGTGGTACGACCTGCCGCAGTCGCTGGTCGACAAGATCGCCGCAACCCGCGCGCGCGGCGGCAACGTGATCGCCGTCGGCACGACGTCGATGCGCGCGCTCGAAGCCGCCGCGCGCTCGGCCGACGAAGCGGGCCGCCCGCTCGCGGCGACGCAGGCCGAGACCGACATCTTCATCACGCCCGGCTACCGGTTCCGCGTGGTCGACCGGCTCGTCACGAATTTCCACCTGCCGAAGTCGACGCTGCTGATGCTGGTGTCCGCGTTCGCGGGCGTCGAGACGATCCGCGCCGCGTACCGGCACGCGATCGAGCAACGCTACCGCTTCTTCAGCTACGGCGACGCGATGCTGCTCACGCGGCGCGACACGCCGGAGACGCCGGGCGCGTAAGCGCGGCAGGCTCGGCAGCCCGCGCGACCGCCGCCCCGTTTTCCCGCTGCGCGCGCTACGATGGCGCGCACCCTTTTCCTCGCCGCCGGCCTGCCGGCGGCGTTTCCAACATGCGCCGGACTGTTCTCCGGTGGCAAGGAGAATAAAGCGATGACCGAAGGTTCATCCCACGATACGCACGATACGCACGCCCCCGTGCAGGACCGCCCGGCCAACGGGCTCGAATTCGAACTGCTGACGACCGACGGCCACGCACGCCGCGGCCGCGTGAAGCTCAACCACGGCGTGGTCGAGACGCCGATCTTCATGCCGGTCGGCACGTACGGCACCGTGAAGGCGATCCAGCCGCGCGAGCTGCACGAGATCAAGGCCCAGATCATTCTCGGCAACACGTTCCACCTGTGGTTGCGCCCGGGCCTCGACACGATCGACGCGCACGGCGGCCTGCACGCCTTCATGGGCTGGAACAAGCCGATCCTGACCGACTCGGGCGGCTTCCAGGTGTTCTCGCTCGGCGACCTGCGCAAGATCACCGAGGACGGCGTCACGTTCGCGTCGCCGATCAACGGCGACAAGCTGTTCCTGTCGCCGGAAGTGTCGATGCAGATCCAGAAGGTGCTGAACTCCGACGTCGTGATGCAGTTCGACGAATGCACGCCGTACGCGACCGACGGCGTGCCGACCACGCACAAGGAAGCGGCCGACTCGATGCGCATGTCGCTGCGCTGGGCGAAGCGCTCGCTCGACGAGTTCAACCGGCTCGGCAACCCGAACGCCCTCTTCGGGATCGTCCAGGGCGGGATGTTCGAGGACCTGCGCGACGAATCGCTCGCGGGCCTCGCGGAACTCGGCTTCCACGGCCTCGCGATCGGCGGGCTGTCGGTCGGCGAGCCGAAGGAAGACATGATGCGCGTGCTGCGCCACGTGGGCCCGAAGCTGCCGGCCAACAAGCCGCACTACCTGATGGGTGTCGGCACGCCGGAAGACCTGGTCGAGGGCGTCGCGAACGGCGTCGACATGTTCGACTGCGTGATGCCGACCCGCAACGCGCGCAACGGCTGGCTGTTCACGCGCTTCGGCGACGTGAAGATCCGCAATGCGACGCACAAGAACTCGCTGAAGCCGCTCGACGCGAGCTGCACGTGCTACACGTGCCAGAACTTCTCGCGCGGCTACCTGCATCACCTGCACCGCGTCGGCGAGATCCTCGGCGCGCAGCTCAACACGATCCACAACCTGCACTACTACCTGCAGCTGATGAGCGAGATCCGCGAGGCGATCGAAACGCATACGTTCGACGCGTTCCGCCAGCGCTTCGCGGAGGATCGTGCAAGAGGAGTCGACTGACCGGCCGGCGGGCCGCGCGGCGGCCGATCACATAGGACGTGTACTAAATAATGCGTTCCGGGTGTCGGCCGCGACCGCCAAATATTACAATTGCCTTTCCAAACGAGTCGCAACGGTGCCGTTTCACGCTTAACAGCTTGATCCCAAAGCGCATTTGCTGCGCCGTTTGCGCAAGGGGCCGGTGGTAGAATAACCGGCTTATTTTTCGATCTTCCCCTACGGAGAGACCAACGTGCCGTTCATTTCCAATGCCTTCGCGCAAGGTGCCGGTGGCGCCGAATCGAGCCTGATGAGCTTCCTGCCGCTCATCCTGATGTTCGCGGTGCTCTACTTCATCATGATCCGTCCGCAGATGAAGCGCCAGAAGGAACACCGCAACATGCTCTCGGCCATGGCCAAGGGCGACGAAGTCGTCACGAGCGGTGGCCTCGTCGGCAAGGTGACGAAGGTCACCGAAGGCTACATCGGCGTCGAAATCGCCGAAGGCACTGAAATCACCGTGCAGAAGGCTGCGGTCACGACCATTCTGCCGAAGGGCACGATCAAGTCGCTGTAAGCCCTTCACCGAGCGTCCGGCTCCCCGCGCCGTGCCCGCCTGAGAGAGCGGGCCGCCGCGGCGCCGGACGCGACGCTTTCACGCCAACCACCCGTTCGGCCCCCTCATGAATCGTTATCCACTCTGGAAATATGTCGTGATGGTCGTGGCGCTCGCCATCGGCCTTCTGTACACATTGCCCAACTTCTTCGGCGAAGCGCCGGCGGTGCAGGTGTCGAGCGGCAAGGCCACGGTCAAGCTCGACTCGACCACGCTGACCCAGGTCGAATCGGCGCTCGCGTCCGCGCAGATCACGCCGGACGACGTCACCTTCGAAAACACGGCGACCAACGCGAACATCCGCGTGCGCCTGAAGGACACCGATACGCAGCTGCGCGTCAAGGACCTGCTGCAGAAGTCGCTGAACGCCGACCCGAACGATCCGCAGTACGTCGTCGCATTGAACCTGCAGAGCGCGTCGCCGCGCTGGCTGACGGCCCTGCACGCGCTGCCGATGTATCTCGGCCTCGACCTGCGCGGCGGTGTCCACTTCCTGCTCCAGGTCGACATGACGGGCGCGCTCACGAAGAAGCTCGACTCCGACGCGTCCGACGCACGCTCGCTGCTGCGCGACAAGAACATCCGTGACGGCGGCGTGAGCCGCGTCGACCAGTCCGTGGTCGTCAACTTCAGCGATGCGCAGACGGCGGACGACGCCCGCAAGGTGCTCGCCGCGTCGATCACCGAACTGCAATGGGCGACCCAGCCCGGCGGCGGCGGCACGCAGGTCGTCGGCACGTTCACGCCGGCGGTGCAGAAGTCCGTCGAGGACGCCGCGCTCAAGCAGAACCTGACGACGCTCCACAACCGCGTGAACGAACTCGGCGTGTCCGAACCGATCCTCCAGCAGCAAGGCAGCGACCGTATCGTCGTCGAACTGCCGGGCGTGCAGGACACCGCGAAGGCGAAGGACATCATCGGCCGCACCGCGACGCTCGAGGCGCGCCTCGCCGATCCGATCAACACGCACCCGAACCCGAACGACCCCGTTCCGCCGGGCGAGGAGCTGTTCACGCAGGGCATCCAGGCGCCCGTGCTGCTGAAGAAGGACGTGATCTTCACCGGCGACCGCATCATCGATGCGTCGGCCGGCTTCGACGAGCACCAGCGTCCGTCGGTCAACATCCGCCTCGACTCGGCCGGTGGCCGCGCGGTGCGCACGGTGTCGCGCGACAACATCGGCAAGCCGATGGCGATGGTGCTGTTCGAAAAGGGCAAGGGCGAAGTGCTGACGGTCGCGACGATCCAGTCCGAACTCGGCGACCGCTTCCAGATCACGGGCCAGCCGACGCCGCAGGCCGCGGCCGACCTCGCGCTGCTGCTGCGCGCCGGTTCGCTCGCCGCGCCGATGGACATCATCGAAGAACGCACGATCGGCCCGAGCCTCGGCGCCGACAACATCAAGATGGGCGTCCACTCGGTGATCTGGGGCTTCTGCGCGATCGCCGTGTTCATGATCGCGTACTACATGCTGTTCGGTGTGGTGTCGGTGATCGGCCTGTCGGTGAACCTGCTGCTGCTGGTCGCCGTGCTGTCGCTGATGCAGGCCACGCTGACGCTGCCCGGTATCGCCGCTATCGCACTCGCGCTCGGTATGGCGATCGACTCGAACGTGCTGATCAACGAGCGCGTGCGTGAAGAACTGCGCGCCGGCCAGCCGCCGCAGCTCGCGATCCAGGCCGGCTACGCGCATGCGTGGGCGACGATTCTCGACTCGAACGTCACGACGCTGATCGCCGGCCTCGCGCTGCTCGCGTTCGGCTCGGGCCCGGTTCGCGCGTTCGCGATCGTGCACTGCCTCGGTATCCTGACGTCGATGTTCTCCGCGGTGTTCTTCTCGCGCGGGATCGTCAACCTCTGGTACGGCGGCCGCAAGAAGCTCAAGTCGCTCGCGATCGGCCAGGTGTGGAAGCCGGAAGGCGCCGCTGCCGCCGCGTCGTTCACCGACGCGGACGAATCGACCGACACCGCGCGCGCCGCGAAACTCGCCGCCCCGGCGAAGGGCAACGCGCCGCGCGCCGGCAAGCCGCAGCTGCGCAACCGCGCGCAGCAAGGCGTGTCGCCGAAGAAACCGGGCTCGACCCAATAAGGCCCCGGAGACGAGACCATGGAATTTTTCCGCATCCGTAAAGACATTCCGTTCATGCGGCACGCGCTGGTGTTCAACGTGATCTCGCTGGTCACGTTCCTCGCCGCGGTGTTCTTCCTGTTCCACCGCGGGCTGCACCTGTCCGTCGAATTCACCGGCGGTACGGTGATCGAGGTGCAGTACCAGCAGGCCGCGGAGCTCGAACCCGTGCGCGCGACGCTCGGCAAGCTCGGCTACGCCGACGCGCAGGTGCAGAACTTCGGCACGTCGCGCAACGTGCTGATCCGCCTGCAGCTGAAGGAAGGCCTCACGTCCGCGCAGCAGAGCGACCAGGTGATGGGCGCGCTGAAGACGCAAAACCCGGACGTCACGCTGCAACGCGTCGAGTTCGTCGGCCCGCAGGTCGGCCGGGAGCTCGCGACCGACGGCCTGCTCGCGCTCGCGTGCGTGGTGATCGGCATCGTGATCTACCTGTCGTTCCGCTTCGAATGGAAGTACGCAGTGGCGGGCATCATCGCCAACCTGCACGACGTCGTGATCATTCTCGGCTTCTTCGCGTTCTTCCAGTGGGAGTTCTCGCTGGCGGTGCTCGCGGCGATCCTCGCGGTGCTCGGCTACTCGGTCAACGAGTCGGTCGTCATCTTCGACCGGATTCGCGAAACGTTCCGCCGCGAACGCAAGATGAGCGTGCAGGAAGTGATCAACCACGCAATCACGACCACGATGTCGCGTACGATCATCACGCACACGTCGACGGAAATGATGGTGCTGTCGATGTTCTTCTTCGGCGGCCCGACGCTGCACTACTTCGCGCTCGCGCTGACGGTCGGCATCATGTTCGGCATCTACTCGTCGGTGTTCGTCGCGGGCTCGCTCGCGATGTGGCTCGGCATCAAGCGCGAAGACCTGATCAAGGACAAGAAGACCGCGCACGATCCGGACGATCCCAACGCAGGCGCGCAGGTTTAAGCGCCTCGGCGTTTCGGCATCGCAGAAAAGCCGGCCCACTCGGGCCGGCTTTTTTTATGCGCGAGCCGCCCGGCGTGCGTCGTCCCGGGCGTCGGCTACAATCGTCACCGCCCTGCCCCGCTCCATGCCGGCTGTGCGCCGGCGGGCAGGCACCGTCGCCACCCGTCCGAACGTGCAGCCCCGATGATGCCTCCCATGCGTGTCGTTCGTCGCCTTGCCGTCTGCGCAACCGTCGCGGCCGTGCTGCTGCCGTGCACGTCTCGCGCCGGTGCGCAGCCGGCCTCCGCTTCACCGCCCGCCACCCCGACGCCCTCGCCCTGCCCGCCCGACTGGGAGCCGCAGCTCTGCGAACTGAAGGCGGCCGTCGAAGTGCTGAAGAGACAGCATCTGACCGACGTCGACATCGGCGCGCTGCTCGACGCCGCGACCCACGACGGCATCAGGACGCTGCCGTACGCGCGCTTCTTCAACGCGAAGGAGGAGCAGGAACGGCGCGACGACGAGCGGCGCTCGCGCGACGGCACGCCGGGCATCGGGATCGTGTTCGAGACGCGGCCCGACGGATTGCACATCATCGACGTGATTCCAGACGCACCGGCCGAGAAGGCCGGCGTGCGGCCGGACGATCTCGTCGTCGCGATGAACGACAGGAGCGTCGTCGGCATCGACAGCAGCGAACTCGTGAAACTGGCCAAGGGCGATGCGGGCGTTCCGCTGAAGCTCACGGTGCAGCGCGGCCCGCGGCACGCGGTGCTGACCTTCGCGCCGGTGCGCGCGATCGTCAAGCCGCATCCGGCGATCGCGAAGCGGCTCGACGGCGACATCCTGTACACGCGGCTGTCGAGCTTTCCGGAGCCGGCGGTCGGCGACTATATCGACGCGGTGCAGGCCGCACGCCGCGCGGGCCCGCCGGTGAAAGGGATGATCCTCGACCTGCGCATCAACGGCGGCGGCGCGCTCAATGCGGCGATCGGCATCACCGCGCTGTTCGCGGGACGTGACCGCACCGCGATGGTGACGGTCGAGCGCGGCGACACGCATCGCCGTCGCTATACGACCAATTGGCCCGACTACGAACTGCCCGTCATGCACGGACAGGATCCGCTCGCACCGCTGCAGGCCGACGACTGGTGGCGCACCGTGCCGCTCGTCGTGCTCGTCGACGGACAGAGCGCGTCGGCCGCCGAAGCGACCGCGGCCGCGCTGAAGGATCTCGGCCGCGCGAAACTGCTCGGCATGCCGACCTACGGAAAGGGGCTCGCGCAGACGGGTGTCGACCTGATCGACGGCACGCGCCTGAATTTCACGTACGCGCGCAACCTGCGGCCGAACGGCTGCCCGATGGACGGTTACGGCGTCGTGCCGGACTGGCTCGTGCCGCCGCGCCGCGACTCGGACGTCGACGGCGTGCTGCTGTGGTACCGGGAAGCCGATCTCGCGCGTGCGCCGTATGCGGACCGGCTGGCGCCCGATCCGTTCGCGCAGGTGCGCAAGGCCCGGCAGAAGCTGCGCGAGCAGCGCGTGCGCGCGAAGGTCGATATGGCAAGGAGCACGGCACTGCCGCAGCGCGCGTTCGGCACGGCCGGCGACTGGCAGCTTCAGCAGGCGCTCACCGCGCTCGCAGGGCGCCCGGTGCGAACCATCGACGCGCCGGCGCAACTGATGCCGGCGCAGCCGGTATGCGAGCGCGCCGACAACTGACGTGCCGCGTTTCTACCGAAAACCGAAGCGCTTGCGCAGCACGACCAGCGCCGCGAGGCTCAGCACGGCCGCGAACATCAGGTAGAAGCTCGGCGCGGTCTTCATCCCGGTTGCGCGAATCAGCCACGCGATGATGAACGGCCCGAACCCGCCGAAGATCGTCACCGCGACGTTATACGCGAGCGACATCCCGGTCGTACGCGTCTGCACCGGAAACACCTCGGACAACAGCCCCGGCAGCGCCGCGAAATAGCCGGTCATCAGGAACGCGAGCAGCACCTGCAGCGCGATCAGCGTGCCGAAGCCCGGATGCGCGACGAGGTACGCGAACGCCGGGTAGATCAGCACGAGGATGCCGATGGCCGGCGCGATCATCACGCGCACGCGGCCGTATCGATCCGACCAGTGGCCGACGAGCGGCGCGAACGCCATCTGGATCACGCCGACGACGAGGATCGCCGCGAACGCGGCGGACGGTGCGAGGCCGAGCTGCTTCACGCCGTAGGTCGGCATGAACAGGACGAGATAGGTGGCGACGGTGCCGAGCACGACCACGCCCATCGCGGCAACCAGGCGCGCCTTGTGCGACGCGAACGTGTCGCGCAGCGGGTTCGCGGTGCCCTCGGCCGCGAGGAACTCGGGCGTCTCGTCGACCTTCGTGCGAATGTAGTACGCGACCGGCCCGAGCAGCAGCCCGAAGAAGAACGGCACGCGCCAGCCCCACGATGCCATCTGCGCGGCCGACAGCTGCGCGTTCAGCACGGTGCCGAAGCCGGCGGCGAGCAGCGTCGTGAGCCCCTGGCTCGCGACCTGCCAGCTCGCGAAGAAGCCGCGCCGGCCCGGCACGTGTTCGGCGAGGAACGCGGTCGCGCTGCCGAACTCGCCGCCGGCCGAGAAGCCCTGCATCAACCGCGCGGCGACGAGGATCACCGGCGCGGCGACGCCGATCGTCTCGTAGGTCGGCAGCACCGCGATGACCAGCGTGCCGGCCATCATCAGCAGGATCGACAGCGTGAGCGCGGCCTTGCGGCCCGCGCGGTCGGCATACGCGCCGAGCACGATCGCGCCGAGCGGGCGCATGAAGAACGACACGCCGAACGTGCCGAGCGTGAGCAGCAGCGACACGGTGTCGTTGCCGGCCGGAAAGAACAGCTTCGCGATCGTGACCGCGAAGAAGCCGTAGACGACGAGATCGAACCACTCGAGCGCATTGCCGATCGACGCGGCGACCACCGCGCGCCACACGCGCGGCGACGAGGCAATGGAACGGGACTGGGTGGCGGCATGCATCGGCGATCTCCTTGTCGTTGTACGTTCTGTTCGAGGCAGCCGCTGTCGCGCCGTCGGCCTGCCCGGCGCCGCACGCGGCGCTCGGGCGATTATAGGCGCGCAAAAAAAACCGCCGCGCCCCCTGACGGGAACGCGGCGGTGTGCCCGCGGCGGGCCGGCGCGACGGCCGGCCTCACCGTAAGCATTACTGCTGCTTCAGCGCTTCTGCCGTGATCAGCAGCTTCGTCTTCATCTTGAAGCCGTACTGCTTGCCGTAGTCGAGGCCGAAATCGCTGCGGTCGAATTCGCCGACGGCGTCGACGCCGCACACTTCACGCTTGAGCATCGGGTGCGGCATGCACTTGAAGCCGTCGATCTTCAGCGTCACCGGCTTCGTGACGCCATGCAGCGTCAGGTTGCCGACCACCGAAACCGGCTTGTCGCCGTCGAACTTGATCGCGCCCTTGTAGTTCGCCTGCGGGAACTTCGCCACGTCGAAGAATTCGGCCGTCTGCAGGTGCTCGTCGAGCTTCGCGCTGCCGGTGTGGATCGACGCGATGTCGGTCGTCACGTCGACCGTACCCGTCTTCGCCGCGCGGTCGAGCGTCACGGTGCCGCTCGACTTGTCGAACTTGCCGCGCCAGACCGACAGGCCACCCATGTGGTCAGCCTCGAAGCTCGGGTACGTGTGGCTCGGGTCGAACTGGTACGTGACGCTTTCGGCGAAGGCCGAGAACGACAGCGATGCTGCCAGCGCGCCCGCGGCGATGATCAGTTGCTTTTTCAAACTCTTTCTCCTTGGAACGGCGCCGCGCCCTCGCGCGGCATTCAGGTGAGGCGACAGCCCGCCGCTTACTTGGTGGCGACGAGATGGAACTTGATCTGCACTTCGTCGGCGACGATCGACGTGTCCTTCCATTCGCCGGTGCCGACGTTGAAGGCCGAACGCTTGATCGGCAGCACGCCGTCGAACGTCTGCGTCGCGCCGCTTTGCGCGACCGTGACGGGCACCGTGACGGTCTCGGACTTGCCCTTGATCGTCAGCTTGCCGGTCACGTTGTACTTGTTGCCGCCGGCCGGCGCGATCGCCGACGACACGAACGTCGCCTGCGGATACGCCTTGGCGTCGAACCAGTCCTTGCCGGCGACCTGGTCGTTGTACATCTTGTCGCCGAGGTCGAAGCTCGCGATGTCGATGGTCATTTGCGCGGTGCCCTGCGCGGCCTTCGCCGGGTCGAACTTCACCTGCGCGGAAAACTTCTTGAACGCGCCTTCGGTCGGCACGTTCATCTGCTTCGACACGGCAGACACCTTGCTCTTCGCGAGATCGACATCGGCGTGCGCCGCGCCCGACGCGACAAATGACACCGCGGCGAGCGCGGCCAGCATGGAGCGGGAGACAGACACTTTCATGGGATCCTTCATTTGGCAGAGGGAAGCATCCGCGACAGCAGGCCGTCGCGGTCCAACAACTGGTGCTTGAGCGCCGCGAGCACGTGCATCGCGACGAGCGCAAGCAGAATGTAATTCAAAGACACGTGGAGCGTCTTGAAGGTTTCCTTGAGCGCCGGATCGGGGTCGATCAGCCGCGGCAGCGGCACGATGCCGAGGTAGACGACCGGAATGTTCGAGGCGGAGCTGTACAGGTAGCCCGTCACGGGGATCACGATCATCAGCACGTACAGCAGCATGTGCACGCCGTGCGATACCGCGCGCTGCCATGCCGGCGTATCGTCCGGCAGCGGCGGCGGCACGTGCGTCGCCCGCCACAGCACGCGGATGACGGCCAGCGCGAACACCGTCACGCCGATCCACTTGTGCCACGAGAAGTACTTCAGCTTCGTCGGCGTGAAGCCGGGGATGTCGGTCATCACCCAGCCGAGCGCAAAGCCGCAGATGATCAGCAGCGCGATCAGCCAGTGCAGCGCGATCGCGGTGTGCGCGTAGCGTGCCGGCGCGGCCGGCGGCGATTTCGATACCATCTTGGATTCCTCAGTTCAGCGAACAGCTGCGCCGGCAATTCATCCGACGCTTGTCAAGGGCGCCATGCTACCGCAACCTTTTGACGTGCGCGGACTCTGAGGACAGGCGTGCCAGCCGGCTGACGGCTGCCTGCCATGTTACTGATCAGTCACAAAACACTCGATCCTTGACGCACCGAAAAAGGCCTTTTGGTAAGATTGGCGCGGGTTCCGGCCCCGTCGACGCGTTCCCCCAGCCGTCGCACAACTGCCTTTTCCATGCAACGAAACGACCTGATTGCCTGTCACGAGTGCGACGCACTGTTGCACAAACCGCGCCTCAGCGGCCGCGAAATCGCGCGCTGCCCGCGCTGCGACGCGCTGCTGTATCGCAACAGCGCCGCCCAGATCGAGCGGATCTGCGCGCTCGCGCTCGCCGCGCTGATCACGTTCACGATCGCGCAGGTGTTCCCGATCCTCGAAATGGACGTGAACGGCAACCGCGTGCAGACGACGCTGATCGGCGCGATCGATTCGCTGTGGCACCAGGACATGGCGATCGTCGGCGTGATGGTGTTCTGCTCGACGGTGCTGTTCCCGCTCGTCGAGATGGCCGCGCTGCTGTACCTGCTGCTGCCGATCCGTCGCGGCGTCGTGCCGCCCGGTTTCAACCTGGTCCTGCGTGCGATCGAGCTCGTGCGGCCGTGGGGCATGATCGAGGTGTTCATGCTCGGCATTCTGGTCACGATCGTGAAGATGGTGAGTCTCGCAAGAGTCGTTCCCGATGCCGCGCTGTTCGCGTTCGCCGCGCTCACGCTGATGATCGCCGTCGTGCTGATGTTCGATCCGCGCACGCTGTGGGACATCGCCGACGACCTGCGCGCCGGGCGCTCGCCCGGGCAGCCCGATCCGGCCGCGCCGCTGCCGGAAGCCGCCCGCCGATGACGATCCGGACCGCCGCCCGCGAGGGCTATGCCAGCTGCCACACGTGCGGGCTCGTGCAGACGCTCGACCATCCGCACGCGCACTGCGCGCGCTGCGGCGCCGCGCTGCACTTCCGTACCCCGAACAGCATCATGCGCACCTGGGCGCTGCTGCTCGCGGCCGCGATCCTCTACATTCCCGCGAACCTGCTGCCGATCATGCGCACCGCGTCGATCGTCGGCTCGCAGGAAGACACGATCATGAGCGGCGTCATCTATTTCTGGGTGTCGGGCGACTGGCCGCTCGCCGTCGTCGTGTTCGTCGCGAGCATCCTCGTGCCGATGCTCAAGCTCGGCGTGCTGCTGATCCTCGTGATCAGCGCGCAGCGCCGCACCGCGTGGCGGCCGCAGCAGCGCACGCGGTTGTTCCGGATCGTCGAACGCATCGGCCGCTGGTCGATGCTCGACATCTTCGTCGTGACGCTGACCGTCGCGCTCGTCCATTTCCGTTCGCTCGCCGTCATCACGGCCGGCCCCGGCGCACTCGCGTTCGGTTCGGTCGTGATCCTGACGATGCTCGCGTCGATGCAGTTCGATCCCCGCCTGATCTGGGATCCAGTCGAAACCTCAGGGAATCACCATGAATAGTCCACAAGGCCCGCAGCACGACGCGCCCCGGCCGCCCGATCCGACGATCTCGACGAAAAGCGGCTGGCTGCCGTCGCTCGTCTGGCTCGTGCCGCTGATCGCCGCGCTGATCGGCATCGGCCTCGTGATCAAGTCCGTGCGCGAGCGCGGCCCGGAAATCACGATCAGCTTCCACAGCGCCGAGGGGCTCGAGCCCGGCAAGACGCAGGTCAAGTACAAGGACGTCGAGATCGGCATGGTCAAGACGATCAAGCTGTCGAAGGACCTGTCGCGCGTGCTCGTCCAGGTGCAGCTGAAGAAGGAGGCCGAGGACTTCGCGGTCAAGGGCTCGCGCTTCTGGATCGTGCGACCGCGCGTCGGCGCGACCGGCGTGTCGGGGCTCGGCACGCTGCTGTCCGGCGCGTACATCGGCGTCGACGGCGGCCGCGGGCAGGATACGCTGACCGACTTCACGGGCCTCGAGACACCGCCGGCCGTCACGGGCGACCAGAAAGGCACGCAGTACGTGCTGCGCGGCGATTCGCTCGGCTCGGTCGACATCGGCTCGCCGGTCTACTACCGCCGCGTGCAGGTCGGCCAGGTGGTCGGCTTCTCGCTCGACAAGGACGGCACGGGCGTCACGTTCAACGTATTCGTCAATGCGCCGTACGACCAGTACGTCGGCGTCAACTCGCGCTGGTGGCAGGCGAGCGGCGTCGATCTGCGGCTCGATTCGAGCGGCCTGAAGCTGAACACGCAGTCGCTCGCGACGGTGATCCTCGGCGGCATCGCGTTCCAGACGCCGCCGAACCAGGGCAGCGGCGCGACGGCGCCGAACAACACGACGTTCCGTCTCGGCTCCGACGAAGGCGACGCGATGCGCGACCCCGACGGCCAGCCGCTGCAGGTCGTGATGAACTTCAACCAGTCGCTGCGCGGGCTCGCCGTCGGCGCGACGGTCGACTTCCGCGGCATCGTGCTCGGCGAAGTGACGAACATCGGTATCGACTTCGATCCGAAGACGAAGAACTTCCTGATGCCGGTGACGATCAACGTGTATCCGGAACGCCTCGGCCGCCGCTTCCGCGAGACGATCGAGAGCAAGGGCGAACCGGCCCGCCGCGAGATCGTCGAGCGGCTCGTCCAGCACGGGCTGCGCGGCCAGTTGCGCACCGGCAACCTGCTGACGAGCCAGCTGTACGTCGCGCTCGACTTCTTCCCGAAGGCCCCGGCCGTGAAGATCGACACGTCGCGCCAGCCGCTCGAGCTGCCGACCGTGCCGAACACGCTCGACGAGCTGCAGCTGCAGGTCGCCGACATCGCGAAGAAGCTCGACAAGGTGCCGTTCGACCAGATCGGCGCAAACCTGAACAGCGCGCTTGCGAACGCCGACAAGCTGTTCAAGCAGCTCGACACGCAGGTCGCGCCGGAAGCGCGCGACACGCTGTCGGCCGCGAAGCAGACCTTCTCGACCGCCGAGGCGACGCTGCAGCAGGATTCGCCGCTGCAGTCCGACGTGCGTGGCGCGCTGAAGGAGCTCACGCGCACGCTGCAATCGCTGAACGCGCTCGCCGACTACCTCGAGCGTCACCCCGAATCGCTGCTCAAGGGCAAGCCAGGAGACAAGCAATGACGACCCGCGTGAACGGTTTTGCGAGCGGCGCGGCGGCGGCCTTCGCCGCACTCGCGCTCGCCGCGTGCAGCTCGCCGCCCGCGCGGTTCTACACGCTCAGCCCGGCCGACGCCGCAGCGCCGCTGCGCACCGCGCCGGCCAACCCGGCGTTCCTGATCGAGGTGCCGTCCATCGGCGTGCCCGAGCAGGTCGCGAAGAACCAGCTGGTCGTGCAGAAGAACGCCGCGCAGGTCGACGTGCTCGAGCAGGAGCGCTGGGCGTCGCCGCCCGCCGACGAGATCCGCCGCGCGCTGTCGGACGATCTCGCCGCGCAGCTCGGCACGATCGACGTCGCGAATTCCGCGTATCCGCCCGGCGTGCCCGTGTATCGCATCAGCGTGAACGTGCAGCGCTTCGAGTCGTGGCCGGGCAAGCGTGCGGCGGTCGATGCCGTGTGGAGCGTGCGCTCGCTCGCCACGCAGGCCGTGATGACGTGCCGCACGAGCGTCGCGGAACCGGTCGCCGACGGCTACGACGCGCTCGTCGCGGGCCATCGGCGCGCGCTCGACGTGATCGCGACGCAGGCTGCAGCCGGCGTGCGCGCGATGGCCGCACGCCGCGGCACGGCGGCCACCACGACGCCCGCGTCCGGCAGCAAGACGGCCGCTGCGCCGGTCGTGCCGTGCCCGGCCAACCCGACGTCGGGCGGCGACGCCGGCGCGACCGGCAAGTCCGGCGCGTAAGCAGGCGGCGCACAGGCGGGCGCTCGAAGCAGCGCACGCCTGCGTGACCCATCCGATTGCGATCGGCGGCCGTTACCGGCGGCATCACGCCGCCACAACCGGCCCCGCGCATCGCCGCCATCGGCCGAACGGCGAGTTTGCACTGTTTGTCAAAGTCGGCCGGAACCGGCGCCAATCAACGCGGTCGGCTTGCGTTTTCCGGCCCGATTGACGATCCTACGCACTTTCCGGCTCGCGCCGTTCGTCGTGCGCGCCAGCCAGCGGCGCCGGGCCGCGTTCGGCCCGACCGCCGTGCCTCCCGGCGCCCGCACGCGATCGGCGTGCAGCGCAGCGGGGCAGCCGCATCGCGGGTCGCCGCGCATCGTCCGGCCACCGCCCCGTCTCACCCGTTCTCCCCGGCGCCGTGCCGTTTTCCCCGGCCGGCATCCCGAACCCGCCCGTCCAGGGCTTTCGCTATTCCGTTTATGTTTCGTTCCCTGACGACCCTGATCAAGAAGTGGCGCGCGTCGCGCAATGCCGGTCACCAGCTCGATGCGCTGCTCGCGCACGCCGACGCCGAGGCGTCGTACGCCGAGCGCAGCGAATGGCTGATCGAGCTCGCGCACTGGCTGCGCCGCAACGGCACGATGCAGGCCGCGCAGGACACCCCTGCCGATCACGACGCCGACACGCGCGCGTATCCGGCCCATGCGCGGCTGCGCTACCTGTTCCACGTGCTCGACCGCAACCCCGCCTGGAAAGCGCACGCCGCGCGCATCCTGCGCGGCATCCTGCGCGAGTGCGACGGCATTTCGCTGCTGTGCGATGCCGGCATGCCCGTGCACTCGGGTTTCTTCGGCGCGCTGTTCGAGCGGATCGACTCGTCGCTGATCCCGCCCGCGCCGAACCGCCGCGAGCTGTCGGCACTGTTCACGCTGATGTTCCCGACGCCGGAAGATGCCAAATGGATCGACGCGCTGCCCGACGACCTGCTCGCGCGCCTCGCCGAGCTGATCTCGTTCGACGTCACCGACGAAGAGCGCCACGAACCCGGTTCGTTCTCGCGCGACCTGCTGGCCGCGCTGCATAACCTGACCTGCCAGGTCAGCTCGACCGGCCTGTCGCAGACGGTGCGCAGCCGGCTGTCCGACGACGACGCACGCAAGCCGCTGGAACGCCAGCCGCTCGAATCGCAGCCGTTCTACCGCCTCACGCGCGCGATGCTCGCGGTCGAGACCGCGCACGCGGCCGTCGAGGACGGCGGCGACCCGAGCAAGCTGCTGCACGAGGTGAACTACCTGCGCGTGCTGCTCGACGAATGCCGGATCGCCGTCGACGACGTGTTCTCGCACCTGTACCGCAACGGCGTGTCGGTCGACATCGTGTTCCAGGTCGAGCGGATGCGCATGCGCATCCTGCGTGCCGAGACGCTGCTGAACGCGTGGATGGCCCGCGACGACCTGCGCGGGATGGCACGCCTGACGGCCGAGCTCGTCGATGCGAACCAGAACAGCCAGAGCGTCACGCACCTCGTGCGCAGCAACTTTTCGCTGTTCGCGCGCAAGCTCGTCGAGACCAACGCGGACACCGGCGAGCACTACATCTCGCGCGGCCGCGCCGAGTACCTGAAGATGCTGCGGATGGCTGCGGGCGGCGGCCTCGTCACCGTCGTGACCGTGTGCGTGAAGTTCGCGATCACGGGCGCGCATCTGCAATCGATGCTCGAAGGGCTGCTCGCGGGCGTCAACTACGCGGCCAGCTTCATGCTGATGCACTTCCTGCACTTCACGCTTGCGACCAAGCAGCCCGCGATGACCGCGCCGACGCTCGCGCGCGAGCTCGACGACACCGGCCACGAGGAAGGCGTGAAGGCGTTCGTGTCGTCGGTGATCGCGCTGATCCGCACGCAGGCCGCCGCGATTTCCGGCAACGTGCTCGTCGTGCTGCCCGTGTGCCTGCTCGTGCAGCTGTTCGCGGGCAACGTGCTGCATGCGAACCTGATCTCGCCGGAGAAGGCGCATGCGACGCTGCACTCGTTCTCGCTGCTCGGCCCGACGCCGTTCTACGCGGCGCTGACGGGCGTGCTGCTGTGGGGGTCGAGCCTGCTCGCGGGCTGGGCCGACAACTGGTTCGTGCTGCACCGGGTCGGCGACGCGCTCGCGTACAACCGCCGGCTGCGCCTCACGCTCGGCGCGGCCGGCGCCGCGAAGCTCGCGCACTTTTGCCGCTCGAACGTCGCCGGCGTGGTCGCGAACGTCGGCCTCGGCCTGATGCTCGGTCTCATCCCGGCGATCGTCAGCGTGTTCATGTTCCCGTTCGAGGTGCGTCACGTGACGCTGTCGGCCGGCTCGATCGGGATCGCGCTCGGCGTGCTGGGCAAGGATGCGCTGAGCACGCCCGAACTGTGGTGGGCCGGCGCCGGCGTGCTCAGCATGGCGATCCTCAACGTGCTGGTGAGCTTCGCGCTCGCATTCACGATGGCCGTGCGCTCACGCAGCCTGCGCCCGACCAAGGTGCGCGCGCTCGTCGCCGCGATCGTCCGCACGGTGCTGTCGAATCCGCTCGCGCTGTTCTGGCCGGCTGGCGGCCAGGCCGCGCGCGCCGGTCAGCCGGGCTCGCACTGAGCCCGCGGCGGCGTGGCGGTGCCCGGCCGGGCGCCGCCGCCTCGCCGCCCGGCGCGCGAAATCGGCCGTTGCAGCGGCGTCGCTGCGCCGAAACGCCGGCCCCGGCCGCCCGCGCCGCGTACAATGGTGGACTTTTGCACGTCCTCACCCGCCTTATGTCCTCGCCCACCCTGTACGAATTCTTCGCCCCCTGCCCGCGCGGCCTCGAAGCGGCGCTTGCCGCCGAGCTAGTCGAAATCGCCGGCCGCCACCTGAACGGCGCGCCGTTCACCGCGGGCGCGCAGGTGCCGGGCGGCGTCCATTTCAGCGGCGGCTGGGCTGCCGGCATGGCCGCGAACCTCCATTCGCGGATCGCGAGCCGGGTCCTGCTGAAGATCGCGCACCGCGCGTACCGCAACGAACAGGACGTCTACGCGCTCGCGCTCGAGCAGCCGTGGGAGCGCTGGTTCTCGGCCACGCAGACGCTGCGCATCGACATCACCGCGATCAAGTCGCCGCTGAAGAGCCTCGAATTCGCGACACTGCGCGTGAAGGACGCAATCTGCGACCGGATGCGCGACAAGACCGGCGCGCGCCCGAGCATCGACACCGGCGCGCCGGACGTGCGCGTGTTCGCGTTCCTGACGGCCAACGAGTGCACGCTGTACCTCGACACGTCGGGCGAGCCGCTGTTCAAGCGCGGCTGGCGCCTCGACAAGGGCGCGGCGCCGCTGCGCGAGAACCTCGCGGCCGGCATCCTGCGCCTGACGGGCTGGACGCCCGGCACCGCGCTGTACGACCCGATGTGCGGCAGCGGCACGTTCCTCGCGGAAGCCGCGCAGATCGCGCTCGGCGTGGCGCCCGGCGTCGAGCGCCGGTTCGGCTTCGAAAAACTCAAGCAGTACGACATCACCGCGTGGCAGGGCCTGAAGGTCCCGGCGCTGGACGCGAAACGCGCGGCGCGCGGCAAGCGCAACGAAACGCTCGGCGTGTACGGCAGCGACATCTCCGGCGACATGCTCGAGAAGGCGCGCGCCAACCTCGAGCGCGCGGGCGTGCCGTCGGTGTGGCTCAAGCAGGTCGACGCGCGCGGGATGACGCCGCCGTGCGACGCGCCGGGCATCATCCTCGCGAACCCGCCGTACGGCGAGCGGATCGAAGTGCGCGGCCGCAGCGCGCGCGGCGAGGTGCGCGAGACCGGCCGCAACCGCGGCAACGACGACGCGTTCCGCCGCACGCACACCGACGCGCCGGACAGCGAATTCTTCAACGTGCTCGGCGATGCGCTGAAGCAGCGCTTCACGGGCTGGCAGGCGTTCCTGCTGACGTCCGACCGTTCGCTGCCGGGCCTGCTGCGGCTGCGCGAATCGGCGAAGACGCCGCTGTTCAACGGCGCGCTCGAATGCCGGCTGTTCCGTTTCGACCTGATCGCCGGCAGCGTGAAGGCGCGCCCGGCCGCGCCGGAAGGCGACGCGTAACCCGCATCATGATCGCCGTGGGGCCGCCGGCGAGGCCCCGCAGCGGCACCCGAAACGCCGCCGTTACCGCATCCGCGGCAACGGCGGCGTTTCGTTTCAGTGCTTCGAGCACTCCCAGCGCCCCATCGTGAACGGCAGCGCGTGCCCTGTCTCGAGCAACGTCTTGAGGCTCGACAGCACGACCGGCCACCCGCCGCGAATCCCGCGATCCATCTCCGAACCGGGCACGAGCCCGTCGTGCGTGACGGTCAGCTTCACGACGCCCTCGTGCGGCTCGACGACGTAGGTCACGCGCGACTCCCCGCTCTCCCCCGACGGCGTCCGCCACGTGACCACCAGCCGGTGCGGCGGATCGTTCTCGACCACTTCGCCGACAATGTCGACCCGCGCGGGATCGTCGTAATCCTGATGTTCCCAGCGCGAACCCGGCTGCCAGTCGGGCGACGCGTTGCGATGCCGCACCCAGTAGTCCTTCGTCAGCTCGGCATTGGTCAGCGCATCGAACACGCGCTCGGGCGTGGCTGCGATGAAGGTCACGTACACAAAGGCGGGATTACTCATCGTCGTCTCCTGACTCGCGGGCCGCTTCCAGCCCGCGCTTGAGATCCGCCAGCGCTTGCAGGCGCTGACGCTCGAACTTGCCGATCCAGCGTTCCGCGATGTCGTGAATCGGCACCGGATTCAGGTAATGCAGCTTCTCCCGGCCGCGCCACGTCGTCGCGACGAGGTTTGCAGCCTCGAGCAGCGCGAGATGTTTGCTCACGGCCTGCCGGCTCATCGCGAGCCCGTCGCACAGCTCGGACAGCGTCTGGCCGTTTTTTGCGTGCAGCAGGTCCAGCAACCGACGGCGCGTGGCATCGGCCAGCGCCTTGAAAACGAGATCCATGCCGCTCCCTGATCAATGACCTTATTATGCAACCAAATGGTTGCATGTCAAGGATGACAACTCTACTGACAATACGGTGTCAGCAGCCGGCGATCACACTGCAATCCCGGCGCAATGCAGGCTGGTTTCCACACCGAACCCGAATAACAACGCAACAAGGAGCTCGTCATGACGTCCGCAACGGCCACCGCAACCCTGGAACGCGCGATCGCGTGGTTCGACATCCCGTCCCTCGATTTCGAACGGGCGATCCGCTTCTACGAAACCGTGCTGCAAACCACGTTGCGGCGTGAAATCATCGGCGGCGTGCCGATGGCCACGTTCGATCGCGATGCGTCGAGTACCGGCGGCAGCATCGTGTTCGATCCGCAGCAGATGAAGCCGAGCGCGAACGGCGTGCTCGTCTACCTGAACGCCGGCGAATCGGTCGTCGCGGCGCTCGAACGCGTGAAGCGCGCGGGCGGTGTCGTGCAGGGCACGGTCGTCGAGCTGCCGAACAACTACGGCTACGTCGGCTACCTGATCGACACCGAAGGCAACCGCGTCGGCCTGCACGCGCCGAAATGCCACTGAGCGCACCGGTCAGCGGGCCGGCGCGGCGCTATCATCGCGAAGTCCCCGTAGCCAGAGGAATCGAGGTGCTGTCATGACCCGCCGTGCCGACCGCCTGTTCCAGATCGCCGAGCTGTTGCGCGGGCGTCGTCTCACGACCGCACAGCAACTGGCCGACTGGCTGTCGGTGTCGCCGCGCACGGTCTATCGCGACGTGCGCGACCTGCAACTGTCAGGGGTGCCGATCGAAGGCGAAGCCGGCATCGGCTACCGGCTGAACCGCAATGCGAGCCTGCCGCCGCTCACGTTCACGGCCGAGGAGCTTGCAGCGCTCGCCACCGGCGCGCGGATGCTCGAAACCTGGGGCGGTGCGCGCTTCGCGAGCGGCGCGCGCTCGGCGCTCGCGAAGATCGCGTCGGCGATGCCGGCCGACAAGCGCACGGCACTCGACCGCCTGCCCGTATTCGCGCCGTCGTTCCATATCGACGAGACGTTTTGCGCGAAGGTCGACGCGATCCACCAGGCCATCGACACGCGCCACATCGTCAGCTTCGGTTATCGCGACCGGCTCGGCGCGCATTCGCAACGCCGCGTATGGCCGCTCGGGCTGGTCTACTGGGGCGGACGCTGGACGATCGGCGCGTGGTGCGAGCTGCGCGACGATTTCCGCACCTTCGACATCGCGCGGATGGGTGACATCACCGTGCACGAACAGTTTCCGGACATGGAAGGACGGCGGATCGCCGACTACATGCGGATCGCGGAAGCGCCGATGCGCTGACGCGGCACGGTGGCGGGCGCGAGGCTGCGCGCCGCCGCCGTTCGTTCCCCAAGGCCGTCGGGCGACGCCCGGCCCTTCCCGCGTTAGCCGCCGAACACCACCGGCCGCTTCGGCCGCTCGTCGACGTGCAGCGAAAACACATCTGCACGCGCGTAATGGCCGACGACGTCGAAGTCGTAACGCGCCCGCACGAGTTCGTCGGTATCGATGCGCGCGGTCACGAGCCCGGCCTCGCCGATCAGCGGCTCCGTCAGCAGGTCGCCGAGCGGCCCGACGATCACGCTGCCGCCGCGGATCAACGGCCGCTCGGGATCCCAGCCCGGCACGTCGATGCCGAGCGCGCGCGGCGACGGCTGCACCTGGCACGCGCTCACGACGAAGCAGCGCCCTTCATGCGCGATATGCCGCATCGAGCTCTGCCACAGGTCGCGCTCGTCGACGGTCGGCGCGCACCAGATCTGCACGCCTTTCGCGTACATCGCGCAGCGCAGCAGCGGCATGTGGTTCTCCCAGCAGATCGCGGCGCCCGCGCGGCCGGCTGCCGTTTCGACGACGGGCAACGTCGAGCCGTCGCCCTGCCCCCAGATCAGCCGCTCGGTGCCGGTCGGCATCAGCTTGCGGTGCTTCGCGACGAGCCCGTCGCGCGGATCGAGGAACAGCGCCGTGCAGTACAGCGTGCTGCCGCCGCGCTCGATCACGCCGACCACGAGGCTCGCGCCCGTGCGCTGCGACAGCGCGGCCAGCTCGTCGGTTTCCGGCCCCGGCACGTCGATCGCCTGCGCGGCGTAACGCGCAAACGCGTCGCGGCCTTCGGGCAGCCGGTAGCCGAGCCGCGTACCGAAGATCTCGCCTTTCGGATAGCCGCCGAGTACGGCCTCGGGCAGCACGACGAGCGACGCACCGCTGTCGCGGATCGCGGTTTCGTAGCCGAGGATCGTGTCGAGCGTGGCGCGCGTGCCGGCGGGCGATGCGCCGATCTGCAATGCGGCGATGACTGACGTGGACATGGTGGCGACTCCGGTGAATGGGATGCCGCCATCTTTATCGATAAGATGTCATCGATCAAATCGATAGAAAGATATGTGTCATGAATGCGGATGATATCGCCAGTCTCGACCTGAACCTGCTGAAGGTGTTCGAGGCGCTGTACGAGGAAGGCGGCGCGAGCCGGGCGGCACTGCGGCTGGACCTCACGCAGTCGGCCGTCAGCGCGGCGCTGGCGCGGCTGCGCGTGATCTACGCCGATCCGCTGTTCGTGCGCACCGGCCGCGGGCTCGCGCCGACGCCGCGCGCGGACGAACTGAAGCCGATCCTGTCCGACGCACTCGACCGCTGCCGCGAAAGCCTCGCGATCGCGGCCGACAGCGGCGATCGCGTCGGCCGCACGATCTCGGTCGGGCTGTCGGACGACTTCGAGATCGCGCTCGGCCGCGCGCTGATCGATGCGGTCGCGCGGGAAGCCGCGGGCATCCGGCTGATCTTCCGGCAGACCCACAGCGGCATCGCCGGCGACGCGCTGCTGCGGCACGGCGTCGATCTCGCGATCGCGTCGGGCGGGTTCTCGGCGAGCGGGCTCAGCCGGCGCGCGATCGCGACGGGCGGCTATGCGTGCCTGATCGATCCGGCCGCCCGCACGCGGCCGCCGCGCACGCTGACGCTTGCCGATTTCCTGCGGCGCGATCACCTGCTCGTGTCGTCGGGCGGCGTGATCGGAATCGTCGACGAGGCGCTGGCCGCGCTCGGTCACAAGCGGCGCGTCGCGGCGTCGACCACGCATTTCGCCGCGCTGCCGTACCTGCTCGCCGGTTCCGACGCGGTCGCGACGATTCCCGCGCACGCGGCGCGCGCGATCGCGCAATCGACGCCGCTGCGCGCGCTCGCCTGCCCGGTCGATCTGCCGCGCTATCCGGTGGAAATCGGCTGGCGCACGAGCACGCAGCGCGACCCGGCCATCGTGCGCGTCCGCGACACGATCGCCGCGTGCGTCGCGCGCCTCGTCGAGCCATGAGCGAAGGCGCCGCAGCGCTGCCGGCGCGCCGGCGGCGCGTGCCGCGCACGCACGGCCCCGCGTTGACACCGCATTTCACCCTGGGCGACGACCGTGCCGCCACGTTCCGCACGATCGATCGTGCGCGGATGCCGCATCAACCAGGCCCGTGTCGCAGCATATCGGCAGAACGCGAGGCTTACGGGGTCGGATTCACTTAACGAGAGCGGCCGGCAGCGTTCAGGCGCAACCGGTAAAATGCCGAACCATGAAACCCGAAATCTGGACCCCGCATGTAACGGTCGCCGCGCTCGTCGAGCACGCCGGCCGCTTTCTCGTGATCGAGGAGGAAACCTCGACGGGCCTGCGCTTCAACCAGCCGGCCGGCCATCTCGAGGCCGGCGAAACGCTGGCCGACGCCGTGATCCGCGAAACGCTCGAGGAAACCGCGCACCCGTTCACGCCCGACGCACTCGTCGGCGTCTATCTCGCGCATTACGACCGCCCCGGCACCGCCGGCGCGACCTACCTGCGCTTCACGTTCTGCGGCACGGCCGGCGAACCGGTCGCGGGCCACGTGCTCGACGAAGGCATCGTCCGCACGCTGTGGATGACGGCCGACGAACTGCGCGCGTGCAGCGAGCGGCATCGCTCGCCCGCGGTCATGCGCTGCGTCGACGACTATCTCGCCGGGCGGCGCATTCCGCTCGATTTCGTGCATACGCATTCGGTCGCGCCGCGCCCCGAAGCATTCGAACGTCAGGCGGTCAACAAATGAGCAAGCGCCGTGTAGTAGTGGGCATGTCGGGCGGCGTCGATTCGTCGGTGACCGCGTGGCTGTTGAAGGAACAGGGCTACGACGTGGTCGGCCTGTTCATGAAGAACTGGGAAGACGACGACGACGGCGAATACTGCTCGACGCGCCAGGACTGGATCGACGTCGTGTCGGTGGCCGACCTGATCGGCATCGACATGGAAGCCGTCAACTTCGCCGCCGAATACAAGGACCGCGTGTTCGCCGAGTTCCTGCGCGAATACTCGGCCGGCCGCACGCCGAACCCCGACGTGCTGTGCAACGCCGAGATCAAGTTCAAGGCGTTCCTCGACCACGCGATGTCGCTCGACGCGGAAATGATCGCGACCGGCCACTATGCGCGCGTGCGCGAGCGCGACGGACGCTTCGAACTGCTGAAGGCCTTCGATCATACGAAAGACCAGTCGTACTTCCTGCACCGGCTGAACCAGGCGCAACTGTCGAAGACGATGTTCCCGCTCGGCGAGATCCCGAAGACGAAGGTGCGCGAGATCGCCGCGCAGATCGGGCTGCCGAACGCGAAGAAGAAGGATTCGACCGGCATCTGCTTCATCGGCGAACGGCCGTTCCGCGATTTCCTGAACCGCTACTTGCCGACGAAGCCCGGCCCGATGAAGACGCCCGACGGCAAGGTGGTCGGTGAGCACATCGGCCTCGCGTTCTACACGTTCGGCCAGCGCAAGGGCATCGGCCTCGGCGGCAGCAAGAGCGGCAGCGGCGAACCATGGTTCGTCGCGGCGAAGGACATCGCGTCGAACACGCTGTACGTCGTGCAGGGCCACGATCATCCGTGGCTGCTGTCGCGCCAGCTCGTCGCCGGCAACGTGAGCTGGGTTGCCGGCGAGCCGCCGGCAGACGGCTTCGCGTGCGGTGCGAAGACGCGCTACCGGCAGGCCGATGCGGCATGCGCGTTCGGCCGGGCCGCACCCGGCCCGGCAGGCGAAGCCCGCTTCTCGCTCGCCTTCGACGACGCGCAGTGGGCCGTCACGCCCGGCCAGTCGGCCGTGCTGTACGACGGCGAGATCTGCCTCGGCGGCGGCATCATCGAGCTTGCGGCGGCCGGCCAGCCCGGTCAGGCCGCGCCGGCGGAAGGCCACGCGCCGGCACTCGCCGACGCACGCTGACACATATTCGGTTTAGACTTGCGCCACGCCGCGCCCGGCGGGACACGATTCCGCCGCGGCCGGCGCGCCGCCGCGCAGCGTACGCATGGCGGTATTTCAAGATTCTTACGGAGTCCCCATGCTTTCACGACGCTATCTGGCGATGTGGTGTGCCGTCCTGCTGCTCGTCGCGGCGGCCGCGCTCGCGTCGGCCCACATGCTTTCCTGGCTGTGGATCATCATCCCCGTCGCCCTCGTCGCGCTCGGCGTGTACGACCTGAACCAGGACCGTCACGCGATCCTTCGCAATTACCCGCTCTGGGGCCACCTCCGCTTCCTGTTCGAATTCATCCGACCTGAAATCCGCCAGTACTTCGTCGAGGACGACACCGACGAGAAACCGTTCTCGCGTGCGCAGCGCAGCCTCGTGTACCAGCGCGCGAAGAACGTCGCCGACAACCGCCCGTACGGCACCGAGCTGAACGTGAAGGCCGTCGCGCACGAATGGATCAGCCACTCGCTCGCGCCGACCAAGCTGCCGAACCACGATTTCCGGATCCGGGTCGGCGCGAATCGCGCGCAACCGTACGATATTTCGATCTTCAACATCTCGGCGATGAGCTTCGGCTCGCTGTCCGCGAACGCGATCCGCTCGCTGAACCTCGGCGCGAAGAAAGGCGGGTTCGCGCACGACACCGGCGAAGGCTCGCTGTCGAAGTACCACCGCGAGAACGGCGGCGACATCATCTGGGAAATCGCGTCGGGCTACTTCGGCTGCCGCAACGACGACGGCACGTTCAACCCCGACAAGTTCGCGAAGCAGGCCGCCGATCCGCAGGTCAAGATGATCGAGGTGAAGCTGTCGCAGGGCGCGAAACCCGGCCACGGCGGCGTGCTGCCGGCCGCGAAGATCACGCCGGAAATCGCCGAGACGCGCGGTGTGCCGATGGGCAAGGACTGCATCTCGCCCGCAACGCACTCGGAATTCTCGACGCCGCGCGGGCTGCTCGAATTCGTCGACCGGCTGCGCACGCTGTCGGGCGGCAAGCCGACCGGCTTCAAGCTGTGCATCGGCCATCCGTGGGAATTCTTCGGCATTGCGAAGGCGATGATCGAGACCGGCATCGTGCCCGACTTCATCGTCGTCGACGGCGCGGAAGGCGGCACCGGCGCTGCGCCGCTCGAATTCACCGACCACGTCGGCGTGCCGCTGCAGGAAGGGTTGCTGCTCGTGCACAACACGCTCGTCGGGATCGGCGTGCGCGATCGCGTGAAGATCGGCGCGAGCGGCAAGATCATCACCGCGTTCGACATCGCGCGCACGCTCGCGATCGGCGCGGACTGGGTGAACTCGGCGCGCGGCTTCATGTTCGCGGTCGGCTGCATCCAGGCGCAGCATTGCCACACCGACCGCTGCCCGACCGGCGTCGCGACGCAGGACCCGGTGCGCCAGCGCGCGCTCGTCGTGCCCGACAAGGCCGAGCGCGTGTACAACTTCCACCGCAATACGCTGCATGCGCTGCAGGAACTCGTGCAGGCGGCGGGCCTCGGACATCCGTCCGAACTGCGCGCGCATCACATCGTGCAGCGGGTTGCGCCGCACGAGGTGCGGCTGATGTCGCAGTTGCTGAAGTACCTGAAGCCCGGCGCGCTGCTCGACGGCCAGACCTGCGGCTTCACGCTGTACGACAAGTGGTGGCCCATCGCGCGCAGCGATTCGTTCACGCTCGGCGAAGCCGTGTACGCGTCGATCGAGTGACGCACGCAGGCCGCCCCGCTCACGCGGCGGCCCGCGCGGCAAAAAGAAAAGCGCCCCGCGGGGCGCTTTTCTTTTGTCTGCCGAATGCGTGAATGCGTGGCCGGCGGCTCAGTTCTGCGGCAGCGTATCGGCGAACGATTGCCGCTGCTGGAGCTTCACGAAATACTTGTCGAGGTTCGGGTGGCGGTCGCGCCAGTTGAGCTCGGGCATCCGGAAGTCGAGGTAGCCGAGCGCGCAGCCGAGGGCGATGTCGGCGAGCGTGTAATGATTACCGACGCACCATGTCTTGCCGCCGAGGCCCTGCGACATCGCGACGAGACCGTCGTCGATCTTGCGCTGCTGGCGCGCGATCCAGCTCTCGCTGCGCTGCGCCTCGTCGCGCATCGTGTGTTCGATGCGAATCGCGACCGCGGCGTCGAGGACGCCGTCGCCCAGCGCTTCCCAGCAACGGACCTCGACACGCTCGCGGCCCGACGGCGGAATCAGTTTGCCGACCGGCGACAGCGTATCGACGTATTCGCAGATCACGCGGGAATCGAACACCGCGGCACCATCCTCCATCACGAGGCACGGGACCTTGCCGAGCGGATTCGATGCATGAATATTCGTCTCCGGCGCCCACACGTTCTCGAGCTCCAGCTTGTAGTCGATCTTCTTTTCAGCAAGCACGATCCGCGCCTTGCGGACGTACGGGCTGCCGAGCGAACCGATTAATTTCATCATCTGCCTTCTTTTTTGGAACCGCCGAGAGTATACGTTGTCGCCGATCATAACCGGCCAGCGTCGCACGACAGAAAATCGGCCGTCGGGCCTGTGGATGGTTTGCAACAACCGCCGCGCGGGCCGTCCGGCGCGGCTCACCGCCCCTCTTTCACGCACGGCGTCCCGCGGCGCTACAATCGCACGATGAATGCGCCCCTCGATACCGCCATCGCCGTCGACGTCTACCGCCAGCGCCGTGAACGCGTGCTTGCCGCACTGCGTGCCGCGGGCGGCGGCGTCGCCATCGTTCCCACCGCGCCGGAACTGCTGCGCAACCGCGATACGACGTACCCGTACCGGTTCGACAGCTACTTCCACTACCTGACGGGCTTCACCGAGCCGGATGCCGTGCTCGTGCTGAACGCGGCCGCGCCGCACGGCGCGCCGGAGTCGATCCTGTTCTGCCGCGGCAAGAATGTCGACCGCGAGATCTGGGAAGGCTTTCATTTCGGACCCGACGCCGCGCGCGACGCGTTCGGTTTCGACGCGGCATTCTCGGTCGACGTGATCGACACCGAAATGCCGCGCCTGCTCGCCGATGCCGGCACCGTGCATTACCGGTTCGGCGCATCGGCCGACTTCGACCGCCAGCTTGCAGGCTGGATCGATGCGGTACGCGCGCTGGCACGCACGGGCGTCGCCGCGCCGGACGCGCTGCTCGATCTCACGCCGCTGCTCGACGACATGCGGCTCGTGAAGGACGAACACGAACTCGCGACGATGATGCGCGCCGCGCACATCTCCGCGCTCGCGCACCGCCGCGCGATGCAGGTGTGCCGCCCCGGCATCCGTGAATACGAACTCGAGGCCGAGCTGCTGTACCTGTTCCGCAAGCACGGCGCGCAGTCGCCCGCGTACGGCTCGATCGTCGCGGCCGGCGCGAACGCATGCGTGCTGCACTACCCGGCCGGCAACGCGGCCGCGCAGGACGGCGACCTGATCCTGATCGACGCCGCGTGCGAACTCGACGGCTACGCGTCGGACATCACGCGCACGTTCCCGGCCAACGGGCGCTTCTCGCCCGCGCAGCGCACGCTGTACGACATCGTGCTCGCCGCGCAGCAGGCCGCGATCGATGCGACGCGCGCGGGCGTGCCGTTCGAGGCGCCGCACGATGCGGCCGTGCGCGTGCTCGCGCAGGGGCTGCTCGACACCGGCATCATCCCGAAGTCACGCTTCTCGACGGTCGACGACGTGATCGCCGAGCGCGCGTACTCGCGCTTCTACATGCACCGCACGGGCCACTGGATCGGGATGGACGTGCATGACTGCGGCGACTACCGCGAGCGGCTCGCCGAGCGCGACGGCAACGGCGCGCTGCCGTGGCGCACGCTGAAACCCGGCATGACGCTGACGGTCGAGCCCGGCCTGTACGTGCGTGCCGCCGACGACGTGCCGCCCGAGTACTGGAACATCGGCATCCGCATCGAGGACGACGCGATCGTGCGCGAGCAGGGCTGCGAACTGATCACGCGCGGCGTGCCCGTCGACGCCGACGAGATCGAAGCGCTGATGCGCGCAGACGCATGACCGGCCGCCGACCGTTACCACCGTTTCACGAATCAAGATGACGACCGCTTCCTCCCCGGCCACGCCGGACTACGACCTCGCCATCGTCGGCGCGGGCCCTGTCGGGCTCGCGCTCGCCGGCTGGCTCGCACGCCGCAGCGCGACGCAGCACGCCTCGATCGCACTGATCGATGCGCGCGAACCGGCCGCGAGCGCGAACGACCCGCGCGCGATCGCGGTGTCGCACGGCAGCCGCGTGCTGCTCGACACGCTCGCGTGGCCCGCCGATGCCACACCGATCGAACATATCCACGTGTCGCAGCGCGGCCATTTCGGCCGCACGCTGATCGACCGCGACGAGCACGACCTCGCCGCGCTCGGCTACGTCGTGCGCTACGGCTCGATCGTGCAGGCGCTCGCGGGCGCCGTGCGCGGCACGCGCGTCGACTGGCTCACGTCGACCACCGCACGCGCGCCGCAGCAGGACGCCGACGGCGTCACGCTGACGCTCGACGGCCCGCAGGGCGAACGTACGCTGCGCGCACGTATCGTCATCAACGCCGAAGGCGGGCTGTTCCACGAACAGCAGGCCGACACGGCCAAACATCGCCGCGACTACGGGCAGACCGCGCTCGTCGGCACGGTCACGGTATCGGCGCCGCGCCCGAACGTCGCGTGGGAACGCTTCACGCATGAAGGGCCGCTCGCGCTGCTGCCGCTCGGCGGTCCGCGCCAGGCCGACTACTCGCTCGTCTGGTGCTGCGCGCCCGACGAAGCGGCACGGCGCGCCGCACTGCCCGACGACACTTTCCTGCGCGAGCTCGGCAGCGCGTTCGGCGCACGCATGGGCGACTTCGTCGCCATCGCCGGCCGCGCGTCGTTCCCGCTCGGCCTGAACGCCGCGCAAACGCTGGTCAGCGGCCGCGTCGCGATCGTCGGCAATGCCGCGCAAACCTTGCACCCCGTCGCGGGCCAGGGGCTCAACCTCGGGCTGCGCGATGCGCATACGCTCGTCGACACGCTGTCCGCGCAAGGCTTCGAAGCGACCGCGCTCGCCACCTTCAACGCGCGCCGCGCGCTCGACCGGCGCTTCACGATCGGCGCGACCGACACGCTGGCGCGATTGTTTACGATCGACTCGGGCCCGCTTCCGCTGCTGCGCGGCGCCGCGCTGACCGCGCTCGAATTCGTGCCGCCGCTCAAGAAGGTGATCGCGCGCCAGATGATGTTCGGCCAGCGCAACTGACGCGCGGCGCGCACAGTTGCGCCACTCAAACCGGGTCAAATCGGCGGGGCATGGGAATACGGTAAAATGCTCGTTTTCCGTCTTCCCTTCCCCTGCCCGCGCCAGTCGCGGGCGGTGCCATTGCGATGCCCGTTATCGGCCCTCACGTATTGCGTAACAACCTGTTCGTCGCCCCGATGGCCGGCGTGACGGATCGTCCGTTCCGTCAGCTGTGCAAGCGGCTGGGGGCCGGTTACGCCGTGTCCGAGATGGTCGCGTCCAACGCGCAGCTGTGGAAAAGCGCGAAGACGATGCGCCGTGCGAACCACGAAGGCGAAGTCGAGCCGATCGCGGTCCAGATCGCCGGCGCCGATCCGGCGATGATGGCCGAAGCGGCCCGCTACAACGTCGACAACGGCGCGCAGATCATCGACATCAACATGGGCTGCCCGGCGAAAAAGGTCTGCAACGTCGCGGCCGGTTCCGCGCTGCTGCAGAACGAGCCGCTGGTGCAGCGGATCGTCGAGGCCGTCGTCGCGGCGGTCGGCACGGGGCCCGATGCGGTGCCCGTCACGCTGAAGATCCGCACCGGCTGGGACCGCGAGCACAAGAACGCGATCACGGTCGCGCGTCTCGCCGAAGCGGCCGGCATCTCGATGCTCACCGTGCACGGCCGCACGCGCGCCGACCTGTACCGCGGCGACGCCGAATACGACACCATCGCGGCCGTGAAGGCGGCCGTGCGGATTCCGGTCGTTGCAAACGGCGACATCACGTCGCCCGCGAAAGCGAAGGCCGTGCTCGATGCAACCGGCGCCGACGCGCTGATGATCGGTCGTGCCGCGCAAGGCCGGCCATGGCTGTTCCGAGAAATCGATCATTTCCTGCAAACCGGTGAGCTGCTGCCCCCGCCGCTGATCGACGAGATCCAGCACGTGATGAACGAACACCTGGAAGACCACTACGCTTTCTACGGTGAATTCACGGGAGTCCGTACTGCGCGCAAGCACATCGGCTGGTACACTCGCGGCCTTTCCGGTGCCAACGGGTTCCGGCACAGGATGAACACGCTCGATTCCTCCCGCGAGCAACTCGCCGCCGTCAATGCATTCTTCGAGGCGCAAAAGGCGCTGTCGGACCACCTCGTCTACGTCGATGACGAAGAGGAAAACGGCCAGGGCGAGTCGGACGACCATAACCAGTTAGCAGCATGAGCAAGCACAACATCGAACAATGTGTCCGCGAGAGCCTGGACGTGTATTTCCGGGATCTAGACGGCTCCAATCCGCACGACGTCTATGAAATGGTGATGTCCTGCGTCGAAAAGCCGATGCTCGAGGTCGTGCTCGTACAGGCGGGCGGCAACCAGTCGCTCGCCGCGGAGTACCTCGGCATCAACCGCAATACGCTGCGCAAGAAGCTGCAGCAGCACGGCCTGCTGTAGTCGGCCGCCCCGTCCCCGTTTCCCTGGCTATTGGTGGTTCCATCATGATCAAGCAAGCGCTCATTTCCGTTTCCGACAAGACCGGCATCGTCGACTTCGCGAAGTCGCTGTCCGACCTCGGCGTCAAGCTGCTGTCGACGGGCGGCACCGCGAAACTCCTCGCCGACGCCGGCCTGCCCGTTACCGAAGTGGCCGACTACACGGGCTTCCCGGAAATGCTCGATGGGCGCGTGAAGACGCTCCACCCGAAGGTGCACGGCGGCATCCTCGCCCGCCGCGACCTGCCCGAGCACATGCAGGCGCTGGAACAGCACGGCATCCCGACGATCGACCTGCTCGTCGTGAACCTGTACCCGTTCGTCGCGACGATCGCGAAGGACGACTGCACGCTCGCCGACGCGATCGAGAACATCGACATCGGCGGCCCGACGATGCTGCGCTCGGCCGCGAAGAACCACCGCGACGTGACGGTCGTCGTCGATCCGGCCGACTACGCGGTCGTGCTCGATGAAATGAAGGCGAACGGCAACACGGTCGGCTATCCGACCAACTTCCGCCTCGCGACGAAGGTGTTCGCGCACACCGCGCAATACGACGGCGCGATCACGAACTACCTGACGAGCCTGACCGACGAGCTGAAGCACGCGTCGCGCAGCGCGTACCCGGCCACGCTGAACATGGCGTTCGACAAGGTGCAGGACCTGCGCTACGGCGAGAACCCGCACCAGAGCGCGGCGTTCTACCGCGATCTCGCGACGCCGGCCGGCGCACTGGCGAACTACCGCCAGTTGCAGGGCAAGGAACTGTCGTACAACAACATCGCGGATTCGGACGCGGCGTGGGAATGCGTGAAGACGTTCGACGCGCCGGCCTGCGTGATCATCAAGCACGCGAACCCGTGCGGCGTCGCGGTCGGCAACGACTCGGCCGACGCGTACGCGAAGGCGTTCCAGACGGATCCGACTTCCGCATTCGGCGGCATCATCGCGTTCAACCGCGAAGTCGACGAAGCGGCCGCGCAGGCTGTGGCGAAGCAGTTCGTCGAAGTGCTGATCGCACCGTCGTTCTCGGACGCCGCAAAGCAGGTGTTCGCCGCGAAGCAGAACGTGCGCCTGCTCGAAATCGCGCTCGGCGACGGTCACAACGCGTTCGACCTGAAGCGCGTGGGCGGCGGCCTGCTCGTGCAGTCGCTCGACTCGCGGAACGTGCTGCCGAGCGAGCTGCGCGTCGTCACGAAGCGCCAGCCGACCGCGAAGGAAATGGACGACCTGCTGTTCGCATGGCGTGTCGCGAAGTACGTGAAGTCGAACGCGATCGTGTTCTGCGGCAACGGCATGACGCTCGGCGTCGGCGCCGGCCAGATGAGCCGCGTCGATTCCGCCCGCATCGCGAGCATCAAGGCGCAGAACGCGGGCCTGACGCTGGCCGGCTCGGCTGTCGCGTCGGATGCGTTCTTCCCGTTCCGCGACGGCCTCGACGTCGTCGTGGCAGCCGGCGCGACCTGCGTGATCCAGCCGGGCGGCTCGATGCGCGACGACGAAGTGATCGCGGCAGCCGACGAGCACGGCATCGCGATGGTCCTGACCGGCGTGCGTCACTTCCGTCACTGATCGCATGCGGCCCGTGTGGCTGCAACATGAGAGCCCGGCGGCGTCGCACCCGCCGGGTTTTTTATTGTGCGACGCCCGCGCACGCAAGCGTGCGACCGGTGCGCTGCACCATTCGTTGTAGTATCGCTGCATCAGGTTTCTCTCCTCACTCATGCGAATTCTCGGCATCGACCCCGGCCTGCGCGTCACCGGCTTCGGCGTCATCGACGTCAGCGGCCATCGGCTCGCGTATGTCGCGAGCGGCGTGATCCGCACGCCGACGGCCGACCTGGCCACGCGGCTCGGCACGATCTTCCAGGGCGTATCGACGCTCGTGCGCGAACATGCGCCGGATCAGGCCGCGATCGAACAGGTGTTCGTCAACGTGAACCCGCAGTCGACGCTGCTGCTCGGCCAGGCGCGCGGCGCCGCGATCTGCGGGCTCGTCGCCGGCGGCCTGCCGGTGGCCGAATACACCGCACTGCAACTGAAGCAGGCCGTCGTGGGCTACGGCCGCGCGACCAAGTCGCAGATGCAGGAAATGGTCACCCGGCTGCTCAACCTGTCCGGCCAGCCCGGCAGCGACGCGGCCGACGCGCTCGGGATGGCGATCTGCCACGCGCACAGCGGCAATACGCTCGGCACGATCAGCGGCCTCGCACCGGCGCTCGCGAAGAAGGGGCTGCGCGTGCGGCGCGGGCGGCTGGTCGGCTGACGCCGGCGCACGCGCTCACCCGACTCGCCGCGGCGGACGCCGCGACGGTTTCGACCGCGCGCGGCGCCCCCACGACACGCATCGCATTGGCCTGACGGCCAGTCCCATCGGCATTGCGCCGCGCGTGCGCTACACTCGCGCTTTATTCCTCTCGTCCCGCCCTCCATGATCGGTCGCATCGCCGGCATCCTGCTCGAAAAGAACCCGCCTCATCTGCTCGTCGACTGCAACGGCGTCGGCTACGAAATCGACGTGCCGATGAGCACCTTCTACAACCTGCCGCAAACGGGCGAACGCGTCGTGCTGCTCACGCAGCAGATCGTCCGCGAGGACGCTCACCTGCTGTACGGCTTCCTGACGCCGCAGGAGCGCACGACCTTCCGCGAGCTGCTGAAGATCACCGGCATCGGCGCACGCATGGCGCTCGCCGTGCTGTCCGGCATGAGCGTGCAGGAGCTCGCACAGGCGGTGACGATGCAGGACGCCGCGCGTCTCACGCGCCTGCCCGGCATCGGCAAGAAGACGGCCGAACGCCTGCTGCTCGAACTGAAGGGCAAGCTCGGCGCCGACCTCGGTGCGCTCGCCGGCGCCGCGTCGCCGTCCGACCACGCGACCGACATCCTCAACGCGCTGCTCGCGCTCGGCTACTCCGAGAAGGAAGGCCTGGCCGCGATCAAGAACGTGCCGGCCGGCACCGGCGTGTCCGAAGGCATCAAGCTCGCGCTGAAGGCGCTGTCGAAGGTGTAACGCGCGTTCAGTCCGGTCGTTGAAACCAGTGTCGCGCGGCGCCGCACCGCGCGCCAGTCGGCCGTTCGGCCAGGTGGGCCGGAACGCGTCGCGCGGTACAATGGCCGCATGATTGAAACCGACAAACTCGCTACCGAGCAGCGGATCATCGCCGCCACGCCCACCTCGTCGCACGAGGAGGTGTTCGAACGTGCGCTGCGGCCGCGCCAGCTCGACGACTACGTCGGCCAGGAAAAGGTGCGCGGCCAGCTCGAGATCTTCATCGAAGCGGCGAAGCGCCGCTCCGAGCCGCTCGACCACGTGCTGCTGTTCGGGCCGCCGGGTCTCGGCAAGACGACGCTCGCGCACATCATCGCGCGCGAAATGGGCGTGAACCTCCGCCAGACGTCGGGCCCCGTGCTCGAGCGCGCGGGCGATCTCGCCGCGCTGCTGACGAACCTCGAAGCCAACGACGTGCTGTTCATCGACGAGATCCACCGGCTGTCGCCGGTCGTCGAGGAAATCCTGTATCCGGCGCTCGAGGATTACCAGATCGACATCATGATCGGCGAAGGTCCGGCCGCGCGCAGCGTGAAGCTCGACCTGCAGCCGTTCACGCTGGTCGGCGCGACCACCCGCGCGGGGATGCTGACCAACCCGTTGCGCGACCGTTTCGGGATCGTCGCGCGCCTCGAGTTCTACGACGCCGATCAGCTGTCGCGCATCGTGCGGCGCTCGGCGTCGCTGCTGAACGCGCAGATCGATCCGCACGGCGCGCTGGAAATCGCGAAGCGTTCGCGCGGCACGCCGCGGATCGCGAACCGGCTGCTGCGCCGCGTGCGCGACTTCGCGGAAGTGAAAGCCGACGGCCAGATCACGGCAGCGGTGGCCGATGCCGCGCTCGCGATGCTCGACGTCGATCCGGTCGGCTTCGACCTGATGGACCGCAAGCTGCTCGAAGCGATCCTGTACAAGTTCGACGGCGGCCCGGTCGGTATCGACAACCTCGCGGCGGCGATCGGCGAGGAGCGCGACACGATCGAGGACGTGCTCGAGCCGTACCTGATCCAGCAGGGCTTCCTGCAGCGCACGCCGCGCGGGCGCGTCGCGACGCTGCTCACGTATCGTCACTTCGGGCTCTCGGCACCCGACACCGGCCGCGCCGAACGCGGCGAATGGAATACGCCCGACGGGAAGTAACCCGTCGCCCGAGCCGCGCCCGCCATGACCACACCGCCCAGCCGCCACCCCGCCGCACCCGCACCGGGCCCGCGCTGGGCCGAGCCGATCCGCAAGCGGCTGGTGGCCGGCATCACGCACCTGACGGCGGGCGGCGGCGGCCCGTCGCTCGATCTCTCTTCACCGCCTGGCGACCCTGGGCTGTTCGGCCCCGATGCCGTCTGCTGGCGCGTGCATGCCGACTTCACGTCGATGATGACGGGCGGCATCGCCGCGCTGCTGCTGCAGGCGCTCCACCCGCTCGCGCTCGCGGGCGTCTGGGATCACTCGTCGTTCCGCACCGACATCCTCGGCCGCTTGCGCCGTACCGCCACGTTCATCACGGGCACGACGTTCGGCAGCCGCGCGGACGCCCTCGCGCTGATCGAGCGCGTGAAATCGATCCACGCGCGCATCTCGGGCACCGCGCCGGACGGCCGCCCGTACCGCGCCGACGATCCGGCGTTGCTGACCTGGGTGCATGTCGCGGAAGTGTCGAGTTTCCTCGCCGCGCATCTGCGCTACGTGAATCCGTCGCTGCCGGGCGAGCTGCAGGACCGCTACTACGCCGAAACGGCATTGATCGCCGAGTCGCTCGGCGCCCAAGGGGTTCCGCGTTCGCGCGCCGAGGTTGCCGCCTACCTCGCGCGCATGCAGCCTGAACTCGAGGCCGGGCCGCACACCTTCGACGTGATGGACATCCTGCTGAAGGCGCCGGTCGCGACACCCGCGCTGCGGCCGGCCGCGTCGCTGATGATGCATGCGGGAATCGACCTGCTGCCGCCCTGGGCGCAGCGCATGCTCGGCGTATCGACGTTCGCGCCGCTGCGCCGCGCGGTGGTCCGGCCCGGCGTACGGGCCGTCGCCCCCGTGCTGCGCTGGGCGCTCGTCAACGGCGCGTCGAAACGCGCACGCCGTCGCGCGACCGCGCCCCCGCCCGACGGCACCCCGTCCACCTGACGATCCGGTTCTTCCGATCATTTCAATTTGCTGTCAAATTCCTGTGACAAGCTGACGGGCTTACACCCGCGCACGGTCGCATGTCCTGCTCGTCCCGCCTGTCCGTGACCCGCGCGGTGTCCCGTCCACCCGACCGACACCCGATGCCCGCGATGCTCCGCCTGCCGATCCGTTTCGCCCTCGCCGCCAGCCTGTCCACCGTCTTCGCCCTCACCGCTTGCGGAGGCGACGATGTCGCCGCCGTGGCGCGTACCGACTCGCAAACGCCGTCCGGCGGCACCACGCCCCCGCCGGCCACCGTCACGCCGCAAGCGGGCAAGTGGAAGGCCGCGCGCGCGGGCGACCTGATCGACGTGACGCTCGGCGATCTCCATCCGACCCAGGGTGCGATTGGCTACGACCAGATCTATTACAAGCTCGGCCGCTACGAACTGCAGCCCGACAAGAAATTCGACGACTTCTGCGCGGACGAAGGGCTCGGCGGCGTCGCATCGAGCGGCTACACGGCCAAGTCGTCGCTGCGCGAGCCCGCGAGCTACACGTGCACGACGACGGACGCGAACGCCCGCGACCGCTCGGTGCTGAACCCCGTCGTGATCGGCCCGAACGGCGATGCGCTGTACCTGACCGACGGTCATCACGGCCTGTCGACCTACTACGAGACGCCCGACGGCGGCGCGGCGCTGCACGTTCACGTCGTCGTCAAGGACAACCTCAGCGACTACTCGGGCGACGCGTTCTGGCAACAGATGCAAAGCCGAGGCTACCTGCGCCTGAAGAACGGCGAAGGCAAGGCAATCGCGACCGCGCAACTGCCGACCGGGCTCGGCCTGAAACTCGGGATGACGAACGACCGCTACCGGTCGCTCGTCTACTTCACGCGCGACATCGGCTACAGCAAGCCCGCGCAAGCCACCGACTACCTCGAGTTCTACTGGGCCGACTGGCTGCGCGCGCAGCCCGGCACGTTCGCGCTGGCGAGCTACGACCTCACGCGCGGCGGCACGACCGATCCCGATCCGGCGAAGGCCGACACGGGCTATCTGAATGCGGTCTGGAATGCGTCGACGCGAATGGTCGCGGCAACGGACCCGGTGATCGACGGCAAGACGGGAGCCGACCTCGGGCGCGCCGATGCGATCAACGGCGGGAAGAAATACAACAAGGGAGAATTCGACAAGCTGCGCCAGCCGATCGCGGCCGACAAACCGGGCAAGATCGCGTACGCGCTCGACTACAAGGCACGCCACGCGCTGCCGCAGTAAGCGGCTCGCGGTAACGGAAGCCCCGGCCGGCGGTACCGTGCAGGGCCCGCGGACTCAGAGCACCTTGCGGTACCCGTCGTCGTCGTCGCTCGCCGCTTCCAGATGCGACACGTCCGCCCACTGCACGACCTGCGCGCGGCCATCCACGTAATCGACGACGTTGATGCTCGTATTGAGCAGCGGGTAATTGCGCGGCGCCGACAGCTCGATTCCGTTCGCAAAGCGGTACACGCAGTCGAGCACGCCGCCATGCGCGACACAGGCGATCCGGCCGCCCGGATGCGCGGCGACGATCGGTTCGAGCGCATGCAGCACGCGGTGATAGAGCTCACGCTGCGACTCGCCGCCTTCCGGCGCAAAACCCGGGTCGCGCGTCTGCCAGGCCGCGTACGCATCCGGGAACAGCGTCTCGATCTCGGTGCTGTCGTGCCCCTGGAACGCGCCGTACGAGCGTTCGCGCAACCCTTCGCGCAGCTGCAGCGACAGACCAAGCGCATCGGCAAAGGGTTGTGCGGTCTGTTGCGCACGCATCAGGTCGCTCGAGTAGACCGCGTCGATTCGCGCGCCGTCGCGCGCCTCCCGTTCGAGCCGGGCTGCCAGCCGCTTCGCCTGTGCGAGCCCGGAGTCGGCCAGCGGAATGTCGATATGGCCCTGGATGCGCTTGATGCGGTTCCAGGCCGTCTCGCCATGGCGGATGAAAAGAATCTGCGTGGTGGCCATCGCGGCGCGTCTCCGGGGAAGAATCAGGGCCGCACTTGCAGCCAGAACGTCACGGGGCCGTCGTTGACGAGCGACACCTGCATGTCGGCGCCGAACTCGCCCGTCTCGACGACCGGATGGCGCGCCCGTGCAGCCGCAACGAAATAATCGAACAGCCGCGCACCTTCGTCGGGCGGCGCGGCCGGCGTGAAGCTCGGACGCAGCCCGCTGTTGGTATCGGCTGCCAGCGTGAACTGCGACACGAGCAGCAGGCCGCCCGCGCGGCCCTCGCCGTCGATGTTCGACACCGGCAGGTTCATCTTGCCGGCCGCGTCGCTGAACACGCGGTAGCCGAGCATCTTCGCGAGCAGCTTGTCGGCTGCCGCGTCGGTGTCGCCGCGTTCCGCGCAGACCAGCGCAAGCAGGCCCGCGCCGATCTCGCCGGTCGTACGGTCGCCGACGCGCACGTCGGCGCGCTTCACGCGCTGGATCAGCGCGATCATGCGGTCAGCGTGACGCGCGCGAAGCGGCGCTTGCCGACCTGCACGACGAACTCGCCGGCTTCGATCTTCAGGCCCTTGTCCGACACCGTCGCGCCGTCGATCTTCACACCGCCCTGCTCGATGTTGCGCAGCGCTTCGCTCGTCGACGGCACGAGGCCGGCCTGCTTCAACAGCTGGCCGATCGCCAGCGGCGCGCCGGCAAGCGTGACCGCCGGAATGTCGTCCGGCACGCCGCCCTTCGCGCGGTGGTTGAAGTCCTCCAGCGCACGCTCGGCATCGGGCTGCGAGTGGAATCGCGCGACGATTTCCTGCGCGAGCAGCACCTTGAAGTCGCGCGGGTTGCGGCCGCCTTCGGCCTCGCGCTTGAAGCCGGCGATCTCGTCGAGGCTGCGGAACGACAGCAGCTCGAAGTAACGCCACATCAGCGTGTCCGAGATGCTCATCAGCTTGCCGAACATGTCGGTCGGCTTCTCGCTGATGCCGACGTAGTTGCCCTTCGACTTCGACATCTTCTCGACGCCGTCGAGGCCTTCGAGCAGCGGCATCGTCAGAATGCACTGCTGTTCCTGGCCGTACTGCTTCTGCAGTTCGCGGCCGACCAGCAGGTTGAACTTCTGGTCGGTGCCGCCGAGCTCGAGATCGGCGTTCAGCGCGACCGAGTCGTAACCCTGCATCAGCGGGTACAGGAACTCGTGGATCGAGATCGGCACGCCGCCCTGGAAGCGCTTCGTGAAGTCTTCACGCTCGAGGATCCGCGCGACCGTGTAGCGCGACGCCAGCTTGATCATCCCGTCCGCGCCGAGCGGCATCGACCATTCGCTGTTGTAGCGGATCTCGGTCTTGTCGCGATCGAGCACAAGTGCGGCCTGCTCGAAGTAGGTCTTCGCATTCGATTCGATCTGCTCGCGCGTGAGCGGCGGGCGCGTCGCATTACGGCCCGACGGATCGCCGATCAGCGACGTGAAATCGCCGATCAGGAAGATCACCGTGTGGCCGAGATCCTGCAGCTGACGCATCTTGTTCAGCACGACCGTGTGGCCGATGTGGATGTCGGGCGCGGTCGGATCGAGGCCGAGCTTGATGCGAAGCGGCGTGTTCGTGGCCGCGCTGCGCGCGAGCTTCTGCGCGAACTCTTCCTCGATCAGCAGTTCGTCGACGCCGCGCTTCGTGACGGCGAGCGCATGCCGGACTTCGTCGGTGATCGGGAAAACAGGCTTGGAACTGGATTCGGTGCTCATCGGTGCCAGGAAGAATGTCGCAAAAACAGGGATTTTCCCATAACTTGCGCGCGCATCGCTTAACGGCGCGTCAGGTTGCGCGGATAATCGGGCGCAAGGCGCGCGGCACCGGCCCGCGCCGCACGATCCAGGAGAACCCAACGTGCCGCAACGACAGCCGCAAAACGCCCATCCGGCCGACGGCATCTACTTCGGGCTGATGTCGGGAACCAGCATGGACGGCGTCGACGGCGTCGCCGTGCGTTTCGAGACCGGCAAGGCGCCGGTCGTGCTCGCGGAAGCGTTCGTCGGCTTCGCGCAATCGCTGCGCGACGCGCTGTTCGCGCTGCAACAGCCCGGCGACGACGAGATCGACCGCGAATCGCTCGCGGCGAACGCGCTCGTCACGCGCTACGCGGTGTGCTGCCACGAATTGCAGCGCACGGCCGGGCTGTCGCGCGACGAGATCCGCGCGATCGGCGTGCACGGCCAGACGGTGCGTCATCGCCCCGAGCGCGGCTATACGCGGCAGCTCAACAATCCGGCGCTGCTCGCCGAGCTGACCCAGGTCGACGTAATCGCCGATTTCCGCAGCCGCGATGTGGCCGCCGGCGGCCACGGCGCGCCGCTCGCGCCGGCGTTTCACGCGACGGTGTTCGGTGCGCCGGGCGAAACGCGCGTCGTCTGCAATCTTGGCGGGATCAGCAACATCACGATCCTGCCAGGCGAAGGCGGCGACGTGCGCGGCTTCGACTGCGGTCCCGCGAACGCGCTGCTCGACGAATGGGCGACCCGCCATCTGGGCAAGCCGTACGACGACGGCGGCAAGTTCGCCGCGCGCGGCACCGTGCACGCGCCGCTGCTCGACGCGCTGCTCGACGAGCCGTATTTCGCCGCACCGCCGCCGAAAAGCACCGGTCGCGACCTGTTCAATCCCGCATGGCTCGACGCGAAGCTCGCCGCGTTCGCTCAGGTCGCGCCGGAGAACGTGCAGGCGACCCTCACCGCGCTGACCGCCGTGTCGGTCGCACGCGAGATCGCCAAACACGCATCGGGCTGCAAGGCCGTCTTCGTCTGCGGCGGCGGCGCACGCAATCCGGTGCTGCTCGACGCGCTCCGGCACGCGCTGCACGAGGCCGGCGTGCCGGCCACCGTCGATACGACAGCCGCGCTCGGCGTGCCGCCGCAGCAGGTCGAGGCGCTCGCGTTCGCGTGGCTTGCCTATCGCTTCACCGCGCGCCAGCCCGGCAATCTCGCGACGGTCACCGGCGCAGCCGGCAACCGCGTGCTCGGTGCGCTCTATCCGCGCTGACACGAGGCGCGCCACGCGGCGGGCGCCGCATGGCAGACGGGCGTAAAAAAACGGGGCATGAAGCCCCGTTTTTCATTCCGGCGAACCGGTGCGGATCTGGTGCGCGCTCAGACCGAGAACGACGAACCGCACCCGCAGGTGGTGGTCGCGTTCGGATTCTTGATCACGAACTGGGCGCCGTTGAGGTCGTCCTTGTAGTCGATCTCGGCGCCGACCAGGTACTGGTAGCTCATCGAGTCGATCAGGAGCTGGACGCCGTTCTTGTTCATCACGGTGTCGTCCTCGTTGACTTCCTCGTCGAACGTGAAGCCATACTGGAAGCCGGAGCAGCCGCCACCCTGCACGAACACGCGCAGCTTCAGGTCGGGATTGCCCTCTTCGTCGATCAATTGCTTGACCTTGTCGGCCGCGGCGTCGGTGAAGACGAACGGCAGCGGCATATCGGTCGTCGTTGCTGCGGATTCGGTAACAGCGTTCATTCGAACTCTCCAAAAAGCTTTAGCCGCTATTGTAGGGCCGATCAGAAGATCGTGCTGAAGTCCATGAAATCAATAGGTTCTTGTCGATTTCATCAAACCTGCCCGCGCGGGCTGCCGCGGCGGTGGCCTGGGCGCGGGCAAACAAGCGGGCATAAAAAAACCGCCAGCGCGAAAGCTGGCGGTTTTTCCGGCGGACGCCACCCGAAGGCGGCGAGGCCATGAAGCGGAATTAACGCTTCGAGAACTGCTTGGCGCGGCGTGCCTTGCGCAGACCGACCTTCTTACGCTCGACTTCACGCGCATCGCGCGTGACGAAGCCTGCGCTCGACAGCGACGGCTTCAGCGTCGCATCGTAGTCGATCAGTGCACGGGTGATGCCGTGGCGCACTGCGCCTGCCTGACCCGTTTCGCCGCCGCCATTCACGTTCACCTTGATGTCGAACGTCTGGCCGTGGTTCGTGAGTTCCAGCGGTTGACGCACGATCATCAGCGACGTTTCGCGCGAGAAGTAGTCAGCGATGGGCTTGCCGTTGACGACGATGTCGCCCTTGCCAGCCTTGATGAAGACACGTGCGACTGCGCTCTTGCGGCGGCCCGTACCGTAGTTCCAGTTACCGATCATGTGGGTCCCCTTAGATCTCGAGCGCCTTCGGCTGCTGAGCCGAATGCGGATGCGTCGCTTCTGCGTAGACCTTCAGCTTCTTGATCATCGCGTAGCCGAGCGGGCCCTTCGGCAGCATGCCCTTGACCGCTTTCTCGAGCGCGCGGCCCGGGAAGCGTTCCTGCATCTTGCCGAACGTCGTTTCATAGATACCGCCCGGGTAGCCCGAGTGACGGTAGTACTTCTTGTCCAGCGTCTTGTTGCCCGTGACCTTCAACTTGCTCGCGTTGACGATGATGATGAAATCACCAGTATCGACGTGCGGAGTGAACTCAGGCTTGTGCTTGCCGCGCAGACGGCGTGCCACTTCGCTGGCAACACGGCCGAGAACCTTATCCGTCGCGTCAATCACGTACCATTCGCGCGTCACCTCATGGGCTTTTGCGGAAAACGTCTTCATGATCGATCCAAAAAAAATGCTTTGCCCGATGTGTTCGTCCTGCTTGTCTGTGTGCGCTTCGAGGCGCGGTGCAGGCTCTCCCTGTTCTTTTTCCGTGGGCATGAATGCGGAAAAGCCCTGAATTATAAAGGAAATACGGCGACGCGGTCAAAGGGAATCCACGCCCCGTGTCCGCGGCGCCCGAAATGGGCCAAAATCCGGTCGTGCCCCAACCAGCCAGGCGAACCGAGCGCCCGGGGCGGCACCCATCGACGCGCGGCACCTGACCTTGCCGCGCCAGACCGGCCGAACACGGAAAACAACAAACAAGCATGATGAAACAACGACTTACGCCCCTCTTCGCGGCCGCGTTGCTGGCCGCCGCGGCACCCGCCGTCGCCGACCACGCCAGTTGCCAAGCCAAGCTCGACGCGCTCGATGCGCGTATCGGCGAAGCCCGGAGCGCCCATGCCGAGGATCGCGTCTCCCGCCTGCGCGCGGTGCGCGAACGCGTCCGTCACTTCTGCGCTCGCGGTCACGGCCACGCGTCGGCCGTCCACGCGCCGGCGCCTGGCGCACGCGGCACGGCGCCCGACGCGACATCGCAGCCGGCCGCGCGGCAGCCCGCGTGACGCTGCCGGCGCGCGCAAGCCGCGCGCCGATGTTTGCATGGGACGAAAAAAAGCCCGAACGGCTGGTTCGGGCTTAATCCACCTCAGGAGGAGGGTGGAGGAGACATTCGGAGGTTGCCGCAGCGCGACAACCAATGAGGCTCATTATACGAACGCGTCTTCGACTGCACAAGAAAATTTGCATTGCGAAATCGAAAACCATAATGCGAAATTTCAAGCGACGCACCTATTAAGCCGATTTTCCATTTAAAATCAGTCACATATACAGGAATGGCATGAGCACGAATCCCCCTCGCCTAGAGCAAAACCCCTAAAAAAAGCAGGGAAATTGCCGTCGGACGCCCTGCCCATGCGGCGCCGGCATTGCACGTCGTGCAGCGCATCAGCCGACCGTTGCGCAGCGGGCTACAATGCCGGATCGAATCCGAATCAGGCAACGCAGGAGCGCAAGCATGGAATGCAAAGTAAGCTGGATGGGCCAGGACGGCATGGCATTTTCCGCCGAGACCGGCAGCGGGCATCTCGTCGCGATGGATGGCGCGCCCGAGGGCGGCGGCCACAACCTCGCGCCGCGTCCGATGGAAATGGTGCTGCTCGGCACCGGTGGCTGCACGGCCTATGACGTCGTGCTGATCCTGAAGAAGAGCCGCCAGGAAGTCACCGGCTGCTCGGTCACGCTGAAGGCCGAACGCGCGAGCGAAGATCCGAAGGTGTTCACGAAGGTGCACTTCCACTTCACCGTCACGGGCCGCAACCTGAATCCGGGCACGGTCGAGCGCGCGATCAACCTGTCGCACGACAAGTACTGCTCCGCGTCGATCATGATCGCAAAGACGGCCGAACTCACGCATTCGTTCGACATCGTCGCGGCCTGAACGCACGGCGGCACGCATGAAAAAAGGGCCGGCGCTCCGCAAGGAGACGCCGGCCCTTTCGCATTCGTACGGCAAAGCAGGCCGATAAGCCGGATTCTGTGCACGTTGCGCGCCGGAGCGCACAACGCGTGGCAGCCATTCCTCTAGGCGCGCCATTGCTGACGCGCTCAAGCTTCCTACCCGCAGACGAGACGGGGGCCCCGTCCTGCATCCGAAAATGCGCGCCTGCCTACTTGGAATTGCTCCGGGTGGAGGTTACCGTGCCGGCGAACGTCGCCGTCGCCGCGGTGCGCTCTTACCGCACCGTTTCACCCTTACCTGATCCCGGCTTGCGCCGGGCCATCGGCGGTTTGCTTTCTGTTGCCCTGTTCCGCGTGTCGCCACGGATGGCCGTTAGCCATCACCCTGCCCTGTGGAGTCCGGACTTTCCTCGCCCCCGCGCGCCCGAAGGCGGCGAGGCCGCGACTGCCTGGCCTGCTTTGCGACGCGCATTCTAGCACTGCGCGCCGCAGTCGGCAGCGCGCGATCGGCGGCCGATGCGGAATACCGCCGGATCGTCATGGAACGCGGCATCGGCATCCGGGCGCACCAGCCGGGAACGCCGAGCACCGGGAGCGGCGCGAAATCGCGGCTCGTCAGCGCGCGCGTCGCGAGTTCGGCGGCGACATGCGCACCGTCGCGCAACACGCGTTCAACGCCTTGTGTAACGCGGCGTCGCCCGCCAATGCGGCCGCCTGGACGGCACGGCCCGGGTCCGCACAGGGCGCGAGCCACAGCGCGGACCAGTCGATCCGCGCGAATCCCGCCACCGCGCGGCCGGCCACCTGGCCGGACGCGCGCGGCGGCGCATCGGTCACGCCAGTTTCCAGCCGATCGTCTCGCCGCCGCGCAGCGGCACGACCGGCGTGTCGCCCGCGAAGATCTCGCGCGGCAGTTCCCACGCCTCGCGGCGCAGCGTGACCGTCTCGGCGCTGCGCGGCAGCCCGTAGAAATCGGCGCCGAAGAAGCTCGCGAATCCTTCGAGCTTGTCGAGCGCGCCGGCCGTGTCGAACGCTTCCGCGTACAGTTCGAGCGCGTGCAGCGCCGTGTAGCAGCCTGCGCAGCCGCACGCGGTTTCCTTCGCGTCGCGCGCATGCGGCGCGCTGTCGGTGCCGAGGAAGAAGCGCGGGTTGCCCGACGTCGCAGCCTCGACCAGCGCCACGCGATGCGTCTCGCGCTTCAGCACGGGCAGGCAGTAGTAATGGGGGCGAATCCCGCCGACGAACAGCGCGTTGCGGTTGTACAGCAGGTGATGCGCGGTGATCGTCGCGCCGAGCAGGCCGGGCGCCGCGTCGGCGTCGCGCACGTAGTCGGCCGCGTCCTTCGTCGTGATGTGCTCGAACACGACCTTCAGGCCCGGGAAATCGCGGCGCAACGGCGTCATCACGCGGTCGATGAACACCTTCTCGCGGTCGAACAGGTCGATCGACGCATCGGTCACCTCGCCGTGCACGAGCAGCGGCATGCCGGTTTCCTGCATCGCCTCGAGCGTCTTCGCGCATTTCGCGAGATCCGTGACGCCGTGGTCGGAATTCGTCGTAGCGCCTGCCGGATACAGCTTCACGCCGTGCACGAAGCCGCTTTCCCGCGCGCGGCGGATCTCGTCGGGCGGCGTGTTGTCGGTCAGGTACAGCGTCATCAGCGGTTCGAACGTCATCCCCGCGGGCAGCGCGGCGAGGATGCGCTCGCGATAGGCCTGCGCCTGCGCGGTGGTCGTCACCGGCGGCTTCAGGTTCGGCATGACGATCGCGCGGCCGAACTGGCGCGCGGTGTGCGGCAGCACGGCGGCCAGCATGTCGCCGTCTCGCAGGTGCAGGTGCCAGTCGTCGGGACGGGCGAGCGAGAGCGTCGCCGGGGAGGAAGCGTTCGAGGCAGTCATAGGAGGCGTCGTGAGGAACGTGCTTGCCGTCGGCGGGGCCGGAACACGCGTGCGCGGGCCGACTGACGGCAAACCGCAACACGGGACCTTTGGCCAGCGGAATCCGCTTTTTACCGCTCAGGGCTCGGTGATATGCTAGAAGCCGCATTGTACCGGGGTTCGCCCGGTTCGTTACCCCCCGCTTCAGCCTGCCGCCCCAAGTAAAATGTGCCAACTCTTAGGAATGAACTGCGCCGCGCCGACGGACGTCACATTCTCCTTCACAGGTTTCGCGGCCCGGGGCGGGTTGACCGATCACCATGCCGACGGCTGGGGCATCGCGTTCTTCGAGGACAAGGCCTGCCGCCTGTTCATCGATCACCAGGCATCGGCCACGTCGCCGATCGCCGAAATGGTGAAGCGCTACCCGATCAAGTCCAAGAACACGATCGCGCACATCCGCAAGGCGACGCAAGGGCACATCCTGCTCGAGAACAGCCATCCGTTCATGCGCGAACTGTGGGGCCGGCACTGGATCTTCGCGCATAACGGCGACCTGCAGGATTACGCGCCGAACATGGACGGCAGCGTCTACCATCCGGTCGGCACGACCGACAGCGAGCAGGCGTTCTGCGTGCTGATGCAGGGGCTGCGCGAGGCCTTTCCCGGTGCGCAGCCGCCGCTGCCCGAGCTGTTCGAGCGTGTCGGCGAGCTCACGCGCGGGATCACCGATCACGGCGTGTTCAACTTCCTGATGTCGAACGGCCAGGCGCTCTTCGCGCATTGCTCGACGCGGCTGCACTATCTCGTGCGGCGCTGGCCGTTCTCGACCGCGCACCTCGTCGACGAAGACCTGTCGATCGACTTCGCGAAATACACGACGCCTGAAGATCGCGTCGCGGTGATCGCGACGCAGCCGCTCACCGACGACGAAGTCTGGACCGCGTTCGAGCCGGGCGAGTTGATCATGTTCCAGTGCGGCGACGTCGCCGCGCGGATGCAGATCCCGGTGCCGGAACGCGTGCTCGAGAAGCTGCGCAATCCAGCGCTCGACGCATCGGCGTCCGCCCCGCGTGACGCCCGTGAGGCACTCGCCACCGCCACCGACGGCGATTCCGACGACGCGATCGATTTCTGAAGCCGGTGCGGCACGCGCCGCGCCGGATTCCTGCCCCTCGCACCTGTGGCGGCAACGCCCTTCACCGACGAAAATCGCCCTGCCCCGGCCAAGGCCGTTTCATTCGGACCGCCATCCGGCGCAACGAATCGATGCCACGAGAAATTTGCTTGATTTTATTAATTTACAAGCGAAAATAAACAACAATTAAATCAAAAGCAATAACTCCACCCCAATAAATAAATACAATCCCGGGCGCGTATTTTAGCGCATCAGCTTCCGCCAAACCGTGCGTTACCCCACCTACCCCGCCAGCCACCCCGGATTTTCCTCAAATCCCCCAACCCCTTGCCAGCAAGGCTTTCGGTTCGATTAACCACATAAATCAAAAATACGACCCATTACGGTTGGCATCCTTACATTTCCCAATTTCTCGATAATCGGCCGCGGCCCGAATCAGTAGACTCCGCCCATCCCTGGTGTAACGAAACACGATTGGCGCGACACGCAGCCATAGCCGCCGCACGCGCCCCTTCGGATTATTTCGACACCGCGGATTGCGAATTCGCCGGGTTGCGGCGAATGCCACTTCAAAACAAGAAAGAGGGGCTTGTCGTGAATCACTCATTTCGATCGATATGGAGCGAAGCCGCCGGCTGCTGGGTCGCAGTTGCGGAAACGGCACGGGCGCGCGGCAAGCGCTCAGGCAGCGAAGCGGGCACGGGCCGGGGCGCCGCGCGTGAAGCCATGCACCGGCCACCGCTGCGGATCGCCGCATTCAGCATCGCGCTGGCCATGCTGCCGGCCGGCGCCGCGCACGCATCGACCTGCGGCAGCGGCACGGCCGTCGCGAACGGCGGCACCTGTGCGCTCGGCAATTTCAGCCCGACCGTCAACGACAACCTGGCCGGCGCCACCACCGTGTCGGGCGGCGACACCGTCGGCGTGTCGGGCGCATGGGCCGGCGCCGGCGGCGACCCGGGCTACACGCTCACGCCGATCGGCAGCACGACCGTCGTGTCGGGCAATCCGAACCAGCCGCTGCTGTCGCTTGGCGGCAAGACGCAGAGCGTCAGCACGCCCGACTCGATCACGGGCACCCGCACGTCGGTCGCGACCTACGACTCGTCCGCGTTTTCCGCGTCGACGGCCGGCTCGACCGAAGTGCCCGTCTACCATGACGTGAACGGCGATCAGTATGTGAACACGCGCGTCGGCACCGTCGGCGCCACGGGCGGCACGCTCAACGTGTCGATCGGCAATGCGGCGAACGCGCCCGATGCAGCCGGCAACGCGATCTCGATGGCCGCGAAGGGCACCGACCTTACCTTCGCGGACGGCACGGGCTCCACGACAAGCACCGTCAACTGGAACTCGCGCAACCAGATCCGGTTCACCACCGGCGACTACCTTGCGGACGGCGGCGCCGTCGGCAGCCGCCAGCTCGACGTGCCGGCCTACGCGGGCACCTTCACCGCGTTCGACGGCAGCACCTGGAAGGTCACCGACGCCGCGTCGCTCGCCGCGTACAACGACTTTCTCGTGCGCTCGGTGCAAAGCGGCGCGCTCGGCTCGCAGGCTGCCTACGACAGCGCGTTCAGCCAGGCGGTCACGTTCTCGCAGCAAGCTTTCCAGTATCAGAACAACGTGTCCGCCGGCGACAAGAACACGCTGCCGATCGGTTTCCTGTCGGCCATGCACGGCACGGGCGCGAACGCGACGCTGCAGATCGGCAAGGACGGCCAGATCGACTTCCGTGGCACCAACACGATCGTCTCGAGCTCGGCCGTCCTCGCGGAAAACGGCGCGCACTTCATCAACGACGGGCGCCTGTCGGGTGACTTCACGCTGGTGCGCCTGCTGAGCGGTGCAAGCGGCGTCAACAACGGTGTGATCTCGTCCGGGTACGCGTCCGGCGACAACTTCGACACGAGCGGCAGCGCGCCGCCGAACAACTTCAACTACCACGCTTACACCGAAGGCCAGGGCGTGTTTGCGAACGGCGCGGGCACCTCGTTCGTCAACAACGGCGTGATGAACGTCGGTGCGTGGACGTTCGACGGCACCCAGCCGGACCTGCAGAACTACGCGGTTGCCGCGACAGGTGGTGCGACGGCATCGAACGCCGGCACGATCAACGTCGGCGTCAACGCGACGACGCTCGACAGCCAGGTGATCGGCGGCCTCGTCGACGGCGGCAGCTTCACGAACGAAGCCGGCGGCACGATCTACCTCGGCCGCTCGGCGCAGTACGCACCGGGCGAAACGACGAACGACGTCGCGCTCGCCGCGCACGCGTACGGCATCCTGCTCGGCGCATCGGGCACCGCGAGCAACCTCGGCACGATCGTGATCGGCTCGCAGACGCAGAACGGCGCCGCGCTGGCGAGCCTCGGCTCGACGTCCGGCACGCTGACCAACGCGGGCACGATCGTCGTCAACGGCACGGCGCCCGGCACGCCGCTCGCCAACGTCGGCATGCTCGCGGCCGATACGGCCGCGACCGTGACCAACACCGGCACGATCACGCTGAACGGCGTGAACGGCATCGGCGTCATGGTCGTCGGGACCGGCACGACCGCGACGGCCGCTACGTCGACCGGCACGATCAACGTGGCCGGCGGCCTCGATCCGGCCTCGGGCACGCGCAACTACGGCGTGTGGGCCGAGGGGCCGCGCGCCACGGCCACGCTCGACGGCGCGCTCAACCTGACGGGCACCGGCGCGATCGGCGTGCACGCACGCTCGGGCGCGACGATCAACGTCGGCGCGAACGCAGTGCCGGCCTTCATGTCCGGCACGAACCAGATCGGCTTCTACGCATACGGCGCAGGCTCGAAGATCAACGTCGCCGCGCAGCACCTCAGCGTCGACACCGACGATTCGACGCTGTTTCGCGTCGCGGGCGGCGCAGCCTACACGGGCACGTCGGCGGCCGGCGCGCTGACGACCGACGTCAACGGCCAGCGTGCGCATGGCGTGCTCGCGACCGACGCCGGCACGACGCTGTCGACCGGCAACGCGATCTACAACGTCAACGGCGCGAACGGCATCGCGATCGCGGTCGAGGGCGGCGCGACCGGCACGATCGACGCAGGCGCGACGATCAACCTGAACGCGGCCGGTGCGATCGCGGGCGTCGTCGACGGGCAGGCGCACGACCTCGCCGGCGCGAACGCCGGTGGCTGGGTCGCGACGACGCTGACCAACCAGGCCGCCGTGACGTCGTCGACCGCCGGCGTGACGGGCTTCGTCGCGCAGAACCTCGGCACGCTCGAGAACCGCAACACGGTGCTGCTGACCGGCGCCGGCTCGACGGGCGTCGTCGTCGGCACGCAAGGCACGGTGAGCAATGCATCGACGATCCGCGTGTCCGACGGCACGGGCGCGCTCGTGCAGGGCGCATCGGCGACGTTCGCCAATGCGGGCACGGTCGAAGCCGACGACGGCATCGCGGGCGTGCGCCTGACGGGCGCCGGCACATCGGTCTCGCTGTCGGGCCCCGGCACCGTGATCGCGAACGGCAGCGCCGACGGCGTGCTGATCGATTCGACCGTCACGGGCGGCGCCATCGTGGCCGGCGGCGCGACCTCGATCGCGACGGGCGGATCGGGCAGCGGGATCCGCAACCTCGGCGCGAACACCACGATCTCGCTGTCCGATACGCAGATCACCACGACCGGCAACGGCGCCGACGGCATCACGTCGACCGGCGCGGGCACGCTCATCGCGACCTATCCGGCGACGGTCGTCCGCACTTCCGGCACCAATGCGCACGGCATCTACGTGTCGGGCGCCGATTCGGCGCTCTTGGCCAACGACACGACCGTCGCGACGACCGGCGCCGGTGCGCATGCGGTCGTGATGGACGGTGCGGCGGCCACGCTGTCGGGTGTGACGCTCACCACGTCGGGTAATGCGGCCGACGGCATCGTTGCGCTGCACGGCGGGCGCATCACCGATTTGGATTCGTCGATCAGCAGCGCCGCCGGCAACGGCGCCACCGCGAACAGCGGCGGCTTGCTCGCGCTGCACGGCACGACGCTCAAGGGCGCGACGGCCGGCGTGCTGACGTCGGACACGCTCGCGAACGGCGCGACGAATTCGGTCCTGGTCGACGGCGGCAGCGTGACGTCCGTCGCCGGGCCGGCCTTCGCCGCGCGCGGCGGCACGGCCGGCATCGAGGTGCGCAACGGCACGGTCGTGACGGCCGGCAACGGCACGCTGCTGAACCTCGCGAACGGCAGCAACGTGACGTTCAACGCATCGGCCGTGAACCTCGCGGGCGACATCGTCTCCGACGCATCGAGCACCGGCAACGTGTTTCTCGTGAACGGCGCGACGCTGACCGGCAAGATCGATCCGGTCGCCCTGACCGTCGACGGCGCGAGCACGTGGCGCATGACGGGCAGCTCGGTGCTGAGCAGCCTGAACAACGCGGGTCTCGTCGCATTCACCGCACCCGTCGGTTCGCCGACGCTCACGGGCAGCTACAAGACGCTGACGACCGGCAGCTATGTCGGGAACGGCGGCACGATCGCGCTCAACACGTATCTCGGCGCCGACGCATCGCCGACCGACCGGCTGATCGTGAACGGCGGCGCCGCGAGCGGCACGACCGGACTGAAGATCGCCAACACGGCCGGCACCGGTGCGCAGACGACCGGCGACGGGATTCCCGTGGTCGTCACGGCCAACGGCGGCACGACCACCGCGTCGGCGTTCCATCTCGCCGGGCCCGTGCAGGCCGGTGCGTACGAATACCGGCTCTATCGCGGCGGGCAAAGCGACACGAACGGCTGGTACCTGCGCTCCCAGCTCGACCAGACCGACCCCGGCGACCCGATCCACCCGTCGGGCGGCGGCGACGGCGGCAACGAGAATGGCGGCGGCACGCTCGCGTATCGCCCGGGCGTCGCCGGCTACGCGCTCACCCCGCTGCTGAACGCCGACTACGGCTTCTCGACGCTCGGCAAGCTGCACGAACGCGTCGGCGACATCTACAACGTCGAGAAGCAGCAGCCCGGCAACCGTGACGGCGTATGGGGGCGCATCGGCGGCCAGAGCCTCGATGCGAACGCGGGCCGCTTCGCGGCCGACGAGCGCACGTTCTTTGCGCAGTTCGGCAAGGACTGGACGCTCGACCAGGCACCGAACGGCGCGGGCAGTACGCATGCGGGCGTGACGGCCAGCATCGGCGTGTCGAACGCGAGCTTCAGCGACATGGCGCGCGCCGACACGCAGAACCTGTCGACGTCGACCGGCTCGGTCGAGATGCACGCGCAGAGCGTCGGCGGCTACTGGACGCGCTATCTGCCGGACGGCACCTATTTCGACAGCGTCGGACAGGTCACGCACTACGGCAACCGCTATCGCGACAGCTACGGCAACGAGGCGTCGCAGAACGGCTTCGGTATCGCGCTGTCGCAGGAAGTCGGCAAGCCGTTCGCGATCGGCAGCACGCCGATCGCGATCGAGCCGCAAGCGCAGCTGATGTATCAGTACCTGAAGCTGAACGGGTTCAACGACAACGTGTCGGCCGTATCGGGCACGACGACGAACGCGCTGCGCGGCCGCGTCGGCGTGCGCATCTTCCGGCCGAACCTCCAGTCGGATGCGGGCGGCGGCGCCGCGACGCCGTACTTCACGGCCGACGTGCTGCACGACTTCCTGTCGCCGGGCCAGACCGTCGTCGGCGGCACGCCGTTTGCGACGCACCTCGGCCGCACCTGGTACGAGCTCGGTGTCGGCGTGACCGCGGGCTTCGGCAAGTCGGGCGAGTTGTACGCGAACGCGAAGATCGCGCGCAACATCGGCGGCGATTACCGGCGCGGCATCGTCGGGCAAGTGGGCTACCGGTACAGCTGGTAACGCACGCCACCCGCGGACGAAAAAAAACCGCCCGGCTGCATGCCGGGCGGTTTTCGCATGGACGCGCAAAACGCGCGAACGCTCAGTGCAGGATCTTCGCGAGGAAGTCCTTCGCGCGTTCCGATTTCGGATTCGAGAAGAAATCGTCCTTGCGGTCGTCCTCGACGATCGCGCCCTTGTCCATGAAGATCACGCGATGCGCGACCTTCTTCGCGAAGCCCATCTCGTGCGTGACGACCATCATCGTCATCCCTTCCTGCGCGAGT
>NZ_CADFEI010000017.1 GCF_902833225.1 Burkholderia sp. BCC1644 | reverse complement strand
ACCGACCTGCTCGATCTGTGGACGCAAGGCCGCATGCCGATCAAGTCGGTGCTGATCGTCACGCACAACATCGAGGAAGCCGTGTTCATGTGCGACCGGATCCTCGTGCTGTCGTCGAACCCGGGCCGCGTGATCGCCGAGATCAAGGTGCCGTTCAAGCATCCGCGCAACCGGCTCGACCCGGCGTTCCGCAAGCTGGTCGACGACATCTACGCGAAGATGACCGCGCGCCAGACCAACGAGGCGACGAAGAAGGGGCTCGAACTCGGCAGCTGGCTGCCGCAGGTGTCGACCAACCTGATGGCCGGCCTGATCGAAACGCTCGCGATGGCGCCGTATCATGGCCGCGCGGACATGCCGGAAATCGCGCGTACGCTGCACCTCGAGGTCGACGACCTGTTCCCGATCGCCGAAGTGCTGCAGTACCTCGGTTTCGCGGACGTGCGCGAAGGCGACGTGTTCCTGACGCCGCCGGGGCGCGTGTTCGCGGAATTCGGCACGCAGGAGCGCAAGCTGATGTTCGCCGATCACCTGCTGAAACACGTGCCGCTCGCTGCACGGATCAAGAAGGTGCTGAACGAGCGTCCTGGCCATCGCGCGCCGCGCGTGCGCTTCGAGCAGGAGCTGGAGGATTTCCTGTCCGACGGCGCGGCCGAGGAAACGCTCGACGCGGTGATCGACTGGGGCCGCTACGGCGAGATCTTCTCGTACAACGACCAGACCGAGATCTTCAGTCTCGAGGACGTCGAGTCCTGATCGACGATGCCGGGCCGTCGGCCCGGCATTCGCATGCGCCGCGCATCGCGCCGTTACTGCAAATTCCCCCACCGGTCGACCGCCGGTTCCGCCGACGCCCACTTCCAGTGCGTGCCTTGCTGGCACGCATTCGCGAAATACCAGTCGGCCTTGTCGCCGTCCTTCACCGAAAACGCGAATTCCTTGCACATCGCGAGCGCCGACGCGTACGCGCGCGTGACGCGCACTTCGCCTTCGCCGTTTTCCAGCGGCAGCGTGTTCTTCACCTTCCACGGCTTCACTTCGCCGACGGCCAGGCTGCCCGCGGTTTTCGCGATCGCGTCCTGCTGGTTCTGATGGAGCTGCTTCATCGTGCGGTTGACGGCCTCGTCGGTCGCGGCCTGCACGGCGATCCCGACGCCGACGCCGACCGCCGGGTTCGCGGTGACGAGGCCGGTCGCCGCGCCGGCCAGCGCGCCGCTCGCCGCGCCGACCGAGCCGCAGCCCGACAGCGCGGCCGTCGCCGCGCACAGTGCGCCGATGGCCGCGAGACGGATCGCGACGCTCATTGCAGCGCGCCCCAGCGTTCGGTCGCCGGCTCGGCCGACGCCCATTTCCACACGGGGCCGTCGCGGCAGAGGGTGGCAACGTAGAACGCCGACTGCGCGGCCTTGTCGGGCTTCGCGGGCGTGTCGACCGCGAACACGATTTCCTTGCAGTCGAGCGGGCCGACGCTGATCATCCGGCTGACCGTCACGCGGCCCTGTTCGTCGTCCTCGATCGGGAACGAGTGGTGCGTCGACCACGGCGCGACGCCGCCCACGTCGAGCGGGCCGGCCGCCTTCGCGATCTGTTCCTGTGTGTAACGGTGTGCGACGCGCTGCGAGTACTGGACGCCGGCTCGCGCGCCGGCCACGGCGCCGAGGCCGATACCCGTCGCAACGGCGGCGTTGTTCGTGACCTTGGAAGCGATCGCGGCGCCCGCGATACCGGCGCCGGCTGTCGCGCCTTCGCTGTACAGCGAGTTGCAGCCTGACAGCAGTGCGGCCGTGGCGATGACGGCCAGCATGACGCGCGCCGGCATGGCCCGACGCGGCGAATCGAAACGAATGTTCATCCCTGAGTGCAAGTCCTGTCTGGGTGAGCGGCGGCGCATGCACGCCCTGATGCCGCATCATTGTTTCGCAATTGTCATAGGAAAACTGCAAAGCTTTGACAAATCGCCGGTCGGCATCCAGCGCGCGTACGCGCGGCGCTATTGTCGGATAGATGATTAACGAGGGGTCGAAACGTTACAAATTGAAGGTAATTGTTACCTCGGCGTGCAAGGAACCGACCTAGACTGTTTTGTTATGGAATGTTTCTTCAACGGCCTCGAGCCGCGCCGCACATGAGACACCCAGCCATGCGCCGTTCAAAACGGTTGTCACACCGGCCACCTGACGCGGGGGCAGACCGCCCGCGTCCGCAGGCTGACGCACCATCGGCTCCGCCTGCCGGCGCGCCCGACGAGACGCCGTCCGACGGCGATCACAACCAGGGCGGCGCTCGCCCGGAAGGGCTCGACTATCAACGCGACCTCGGTCAGGAACAGGACGCTTGATGCCGTCGTTGCAGCATTCCACCGCCGTATTTCATTGCATTTCTCGGAACTGAGCCGACGCGCGGCCGCCTTCTGGCAGCCGTGTCCGCTCGGGCGCGCGTCGCGCGCCCGCCAATCGAATCGAGGAGGGGAAGCCGCATGAGCAGATTGATCGTGGTATCGAACCGTGTCGCCGCCGGCGAGGACACGCGCCCGAGCGCGGGCGGCCTGGCCGTCGGCGTGATGGATGCGCTGAAGGAAAGCGGTGGCGTCTGGTTCGGCTGGAACGGCGAGATCGGCGGTACGCCCGACGCCGAACCGACAATCCAGCGGGACGGCAACGTCACGTATGCGACGGTCGGGCTGACACGGCGCGACTACGATCAGTACTACCGCGGTTTCTCGAACGCGACGCTGTGGCCGGTGTTCCATTACCGCGGCGATCTCGCGCGCTTCGATCGTCAGGAGTACGCCGGTTATCTGCGCGTGAACGCGATGCTTGCGAAGCAGCTTGCCGCGCTGCTGCGGCCCGACGATCTGATCTGGGTACACGACTACCATCTGCTGCCGTTCGCGCATTACCTGCGCGAGCTCGGCGTGAAGAACCCGATCGGCTTCTTCCTGCACATCCCGTTTCCGTCGCCCGACATGCTGCGCCTCGTGCCGCCGCACGAGGAGCTCGTGAAGTTCATGTGCGCGTACGACATCGCGGGCTTCCAGACCGAGGCCGACAAGCAGGCATTCACCGACTACATCGAACGGCGCGGGATCGGCGCGGCAAGCGACGACGGGATGCTGCACGCGCACGGTCGCGTCGTGAAAGTCGCCGCCTATCCGATCGGCGTGCATCCCGACGCGATCGCGCAGGCGGCCGTCCAGTACGGCACGCGCAAACCGGTGAAGATGCTGCGCGAGGCGCTCGACGGCCGCAAGCTCGTGATGAGCGTTGACCGGCTCGATTACTCGAAGGGGCTCGTCGAGCGCTTCCAGTCGTTCGAGCGGATGCTCGCGAACGCGCCGGGCTGGCAGGGGCGTGTGTCGCTGTTGCAGATCGCGCCGCCGACGCGTTCGGACGTGCAGACCTACCAGGACATTCGCGAAACGCTCGAAGGCGAAGCCGGCCGCATCAACGGCCGCTTCTCGCAACTCGACTGGACGCCGATCCAGTACCTGAACCGCAAGTACGAGCGCAACCTGCTGATGGCGTTCTTCCGGATGTCGCAGGTCGGCTACGTGACGCCGCTGCGCGACGGGATGAATCTCGTCGCGAAGGAGTACGTCGCGTCGCAGGATCCGGCCGATCCGGGCGTGCTCGTGCTGTCGGAGTTCGCCGGCGCGGCAGCCGAGCTGACCGGCGCGCTGCTCGTCAATCCGTACGACCTGTCGCAGATGGCCGAGGCGCTCGAACGTGCGCTGTCGATGCCGCTCGCGGAGCGGCAGGCGCGTCATGAGGAGAACCTCGCGCGGCTCCGTGAAAACGACCTGTCGGTCTGGCGCGACACGTTCGTCGCGGACTTGCGCAGTGTCGCGGCGGCGGCGTCGGTCACGCAACGTGCGGGCCGGCGGGTTGCGCATGCATGAATTCGCACCGGGCGCGGGCGCCGGGGACGAGGAGACGGACGACGCCGTCGGCCGCTTCTTCGTCGTGACGGGCGGCCCGGGTTCGGGCAAGAGCACCTTGCTCGATGCGCTCGAACGCGCCGGTTTCGCGCGTTCGCAGGAGGCCGGGCGCGGCGTGATCCGCGACCAGATGGCCATCGACGGCGTCGCGCTGCCATGGCGCGACCCGGCCGCGTTCGCCGAGCTGATGCTGAGCTGGGAGATGCGTTCGTACCATCTCGCGCGGCAGGCGCGCGGGCCCGTGTTCTTCGATCGTGGCGTGCCGGACGTGGTCGGCTACCTGCGGCTGACCGGGCTGGCGGTACCCGCGCATGCGGAAGCCGCGGCCCGCCGTTTCCGCTATCACCGGCGCGTGTTCATCGCCCCGCCGTGGCCCGAGATCTATGCGCAGGACACGGAGCGCCGGCAGGATTTCGCGGAAGCCGAGCGGACCTACGACGCGATGGTCGACTGCTACACGTCGTATGGATACCGGCTGATCGAGTTGCCGCGCGTGAGCGTGAAGGCGCGCGTGCGTTTCGTGATGGACGCGCTCGACGCCGCGTGATGCGCGTCGCGTGTGCCGACGCGCGGCGGCGTCAGGTCGCTGCGTCCGGCCGTGGCGACGTGATGCGCAGCATGCTCACGACGGCTGCCACCGCCGCGAACGCCGTGGCGACGTAGAGCGCGATCGTCGGCCCGCGATCCGGCGACAGCCCGAAAATCAACGCGACCAGCGCGGCGCCGAGTGTCTGGCCGGTCAGGCGCGCGGTGCTCAGCATGCCGCCCGCGCCGCCGCTGCGCTCGCGCGGCGCCGACGACAGCATCGCGCGGTTGTTCGGCGACTGGAACAGCCCGAAGCCCGCGCCGCACAGCGCCATCCGCCACACGATGTCGACGGTGCCCGGATGCGCGCCGATCGTCGCGAGCGACAGCAGCCCGGCCGCGAACAGCGCCAGCCCGATCCCGCCGAGGATGCCGGCCGAATAGCGGTCCGACAGCACGCCCGCGAGCGGGGCGGCGAACACGATCACGAGCGGCCATGGCGTCATGTAGAGGCCCGTCTCGACCTGCGAGAAGCCGAGCGAGTTCTGCAGCCAGAACGGCAGCGCGACGAATGCGAGCATCTGCGACGTGAACGATGCCGTCGACGTGTAGATCGACAGCGCGAACATCGGGATGCGCATCAGGTCGACGGGCAGGAGCGGCGCCGGCTGCGACAGCTGGCGCTTCACGAAGAAGTAGCCGACGACGAACGCCACTGCCAGCTCGGCCGCGACGTACGCGTGGCCTTCGCCGTGCCCGAGCCCGTCGACGGCCGTGATCAGCAGGCCGAACACGCACGCGTTCATCAGCGCGCTCGGGAAATCGTACGGCGCGTCGTGCAGCGGGTTGGCCGGCAGCGCACGCAGGCTGCCGAGAACCGCGGCGATGCCGATCGGCACGTTGACCGCGAACAGCCAGGGCCACGATGCGAACGACAGGATCGCGGACGCGACCGTCGGCCCGATCGCCGACGACAGCGCGACGACCATCGCATTGATCGACAGCCCGCGCCCGAGCAGCGACGACGGGTAGATCATCCGCACGAGCGCCGCGTTGACGCTCATGATGCCGGCCGCGCCGAAGCCCTGGATCACGCGCATCACGGCCAGCATCGGCAGCGAACCGGCGAGCGCGCAGCCGAGCGAGGCCGCGGTGAACAGCGCGAGCCCGGCGATGTAGATGCGGCGATAGCCGATGCGCTCGCCGAGCGACGCGAGCGGCAGCAGCGTGATCGTGACCGCGAGCTGGTACGCGTTGACGATCCAGATCGATGCGGCGTCGGACGCGTGCAGGTCGCGTGCGATCGTCGGCAGCGCGACGTTCGCGATCGCGCCGTCGAGCACGGCGAGCGTGATGCCCAGTGCGACGCAGACGATCGCCCAGTAACGTTGCGGAAGCGGCAGGCCGGTATCGGCGTTCATGACGGGAGCGAGAGCAGGGTTGTCCGCGCGCCCGGTTGCCGGTTGCGTGCGCAACCATGCGGGAGGGTGGAGGCGGCGATGAACGGCCCGGCCGGCGCGGCTGCACCGGAACGGGGCCGGTCGAGTGTATCACCGGGCCGCGTGACGCGACGCCGGCACGCGCGGCTGCCGGCCGGCGCGGGCACTCAGCCTTCGAAGTCGAGACCGCCGAGCCGCACGAGCGGGTCGGCTTGCGTGCGCGACGCGAGATCGATGTCCCGCGCGCCTTGCCACGCCCCCAGTTTTTTCGGCAGCGCGGCCAGGTAGTGCTCGAAGCGCTGCGGGCCGTCCGGCGCCATCAACCGTTCGATCTCGTCGGTGTCCCAGGTCAGCTCGAGGTTCAGCGGATGCTCGAAGCCGCTTACATGCTCGTGCGGCGCGCTGCGGATCTGCACGCGCGTCGGATGCCCGTGGCCGCCGTATGGCACGACGTCGGTCAGCACGTGCTCGGCGAAGAAGGCGGCGATTGCCTGCGCGATGCGCGGCGCGAATTCGGTATCGAAACGGCGGGCGGTTTCGGGCTGCATGAAGGCGTCTCCTGTATGCCGAAAATCGTAGCATGGCGGCGCGACGTTCCGGTGGGCGTGATACCGGTAATCGCGCGTTACCACTTGCTGCATCTATTACGGCCGCGTGCCGCCACAATGCATCGCATCCAGTACCACTTCGCGTGGGAGTCCATCATGAAAAAGATTGCCGCAGTGTGTGTCCTCGCCGGTTCGCTCGCCGTCGCGGGCCCGGCGTCCGCGCATGGCCGCGACGGCGGCGCCGTCATCGGCGCCTTGATCGGCGGCGCGGTGCTGGGCGCGATCGTGACGTCCGCGATGAATCCGCCCGTCGCGTATCAGGCGCCCGTGTACCAGGCACCGGCCTATCAGCCGCCGACGTACTACCAGGCGCCGGCGTACCAGCAGCCTGCGTATCCGACCTATCAGCAGGCGCAGTACCAGGACGAAGGCCCGAACTATTGCTATGACCGCTACCAGCGTGCGTACGTGTGCGGTGCGCCGGTGCAGGGCGGCTACGCGCAGCCGGCCGGCTGGTAAGCGGGCGCACGCGATACTTGAACGGGCAGGGCGCCGGCAGGCCGATACCCGCCGACGTTCATATCGCAGGACCGGACGACAAAAGGCCCTCGCTTCATGCGAGGGCCTTTGCGTTCGTGCGGCCATCCGTTCGTCCGCGTGATGCACGACCGGCCATCGGCGGGCCGTGCGCGGATACAAACGGTTGCAATTGCCCGTCAGTGGCGATGGCCGCCACCGCCGTCACCGCGCCCGCCGCCATCGTTCCAGTCGCCGCGGCGCCCGCCGCGTCCCCAGCCGTTGCCGCGATTGCCGCGATCGCCGTCCCAACGGTGGTAGTCGCGCCGGCCGCGATCCCAGTCGCGCCCGCCGCCACCGCCCCAGATGTTGACCGTGCCGTACACGGGGGACGGCGCGTATGCGTAGCCGGGATCGGAATAGTAGGGCTGCCCGTAGCCGTATCCGGCGTCCGGGGCGACGACGCAGCCGGCCAGCAAGGTCGCGACGCCGGCGGCAGCAATGAGCTTCAGCATGATGTTCTCCGTTGGTTGCCGTATAAGTACCGCGCACGGGAGCCGGCGACTGTTTGCAATTGTGTCTGCAAATTACAGCTCCGTAAGGGCCTGATGCGAAAGTGTTAGCATCCGGGGCTCATTTGATTTTCAGGAGCACATCGATGAAATTCGCGATCCGGGCCGCGCTGGCCGCTTTCTGCGTCACGACTGCCGCTGCGTGCGTGGCGAGCCCCGCATCGGCGCCCGCCGTGCCGGCGGAGTCGATCAAGATGTTTCCGCAGGCGGCAGCCGGCCAGCAGCGCGTCGTGATCGGGCTGCCCGCGCTCGAGAACGAAGGCGATGCGCGCGTCGAGCTGATGATCGGCAAGACGCTGCAGACCGATTGCAACCAGCAGTGGTTCGGCGGCGAGCTCACCGCCGAGGACGTGAAGGGCTGGGGCTATACGTACTACCAGCTCACCGACGTGAAGGGGCCGGCCTCGACGCTGATGGCGTGCCCGGGCCAGGCGCCGCAGCAACGCTTCGTGCAGGTGCGCGGCGACGGCCAGCTGCTGCGCTACAACAGCCGCCTGCCGCTCGTCGTCTATGTGCCGGACGGTTTCGAGGTGCGCTATCGCGTGTGGCATGCGTCGAAGGACGTGCAGCACGCGGCGAAGCAGTAACGATGCGCCGGCGCGGCCGCGCACGGCCGCGTCGTTATCCGGTTAGGCGCCGCGCGCGCCGACGAGCGCCGGCCATGCGGCCAGCGCGGCTTGCGCGATGGCCTCCAGATCGCGTCGGCTCGCACCGTCGCGCGCCTGGATCGACATCCCCTGCTGGACCGTCACGTAGTACCGAGCGATCGCATCGAGGTTGGCGTTTGCCGAGATCTCGCCGGTCGCGACGCCTCGCCGGAGGCGCTCCCGCAACGCCTCGACCGTGCCCTCGCGCATCGCGATCAGCGTTTGCCGGACCGTATCGGAACGTTCGGCCGGATGCAGCGCCGACAGCACGACCAGACAGCCGGCCGGCTTCGAGCGCCGCGTGAACACGCGCGCCGTATCCATCAGGTAGTTCTGCACGGCGTCGTGTGCGCTGTCTGCCCGTTCGACGCCCCCCCAGAGTTCCCGTCCCTCCGTTGCGCCGTAGTGCTCGAGCGCCTGCCGGAACAACGCTTCCTTGCTGCCGAACGCCGCGTACAGGCTCGGCGACGCGATGCCCATCGCGGTCGTCAGGTCGGTCATCGACGCCCCCTCGTAGCCGAGGCGCCAGAACACCTCCATCGCGCGATCCAGCGCCGCTTCCTTGTCGAAGCTTCTCGGTCGGCCCCGTTCAGCCATTGCATCCGTCCCATCGTCGATTTCTGTATCGATCGATAAAATAAATCAATTGACTGTGGCGCGCAACTTGCCACATTCTGTGTCGGTCGTTACATAAATGAGGAAAGGAACCGACATGAACCGACTTCAGGGCAAGCGCGCACTCATCACGGGCGGCAGCCGCGGCATCGGCGCGGCAATCGCCAAACGGCTGGCGGCCGACGGCGCGGACGTCGCCATCACGTACGAAAAATCGGCCGAGCGGGCGCAGGCCGTCGTCGCGAGCATCGAGGCGCTGGGCCGCCGTGCCGTCGCGATCCAGGCCGACAGCGCCGATCCGGTTGCGGTGCGCGATGCGGTCGACCGTGCCGCGGAGGCATTCGGCGGGCTCGACATCCTCGTCAACAACGCGGGGATTTTCCGGGCCGGTACGCTCGACGACCTCACGCTCGACGATATCGACGCGACGCTGAACGTGAACGTGCGCGCGGTGATCGTCGCGTCGCAGGCGGCGGCGCGGCATCTCGGCGAGGGCGGGCGCATCGTGTCGACCGGCAGCTGCCTCGCGACGCGCGTACCCGATGCGGGGATGAGCCTCTATGCGGCGAGCAAGGCCGCGCTGATCGGCTGGACGCAGGGGCTCGCGCGCGATCTCGGCTCGCGCGGCATCACGGTCAATATCGTGCATCCGGGCTCGACCGATACCGACATGAATCCGGCCGACGGCGACCATGCCGGTGCGCAGCGTTCGCGGATGGCGATTCCGCAGTACGGCAAGGCCGATGACGTCGCCGCGCTCGTGGCGTTCGTCGTCGGGCCGGAAGGGCGGTCGATCAATGGCACCGGCTTGACGATCGACGGCGGTGCGAACGCGTAAGGGCTGGCGCCCGGCGTGATCCGGCCGGGCAGTGTGACGTTCGTTATCGGCAGCCGAGCTGTTGATGCTCGGCTTCGAGGTCGGCCCGTCTGTCGTAGGCGTGCAGTTCGTTGCGCGGCTTGCCGTCCGGGCCGAAGCCGCGCACGACCTTGTGGCCGCGGTCCGGGGCATGCGTGACCGCGTCGATGCCTGCGGCCAGTTCCCGGCAGCGGGCGTCCGACGAAGTGTTTTCCTGATGCGGTGCTGCGGCGGCCGTGACGTTGGCGATGCCCGGGCTGACATAGCGCTGCCTGGCAGGCGCCGCGCCGGTAGCGGTGGCGTTCGCCGTGCAGGTCAGGGCCGAAAGCGCGGCCAGCGCCGCGATGGTTCGAATCATGGTCGGGTCCGGGTACGGGCGAAGGTTCGGGATTCTACGCAATGTGCGGTGCGGGTCCATGGGGATCGGGCGAAGTGCGATCGCATGTCGCATGTCACGACGATGAATCGCAGAGGATCGCCAACGGTTTGTGCGTACGGCGCACAGTGCGACACGGTGGACGAAGGCCTCATTTACAAAGACGCCACGTGTACTTAGGATGGCGCCATCTCGGGCTCGTCAGAAATCCTATGCGTACAGTCGATCGGGCGATGCTCGCCGCGCTTTGCCTTGGCCTCGCCGCGTGCGGTGGCGGCGACAACAATGCGGCGCAGACCGTTGCGGGCACATCCGTTTCGCCGGCGTCGCCCGCCGAGCCTGCCAGCGCGGCGTCCGGCAGCTCGCCTTCATCGGCAAATCCCGCCAGCCCCGCGCCGACGTCCAGTGTGGCGGGCACGACGTCCGGCGCGGCATCCAGTGTGGCCGGCACGGCCTCCGGAGCGGCGCCTTTGCCCACGCAAGGTGCAAATTCCGCTCTCGTCGCCGACTTAACCGTCTATCCGGCCGCCGACGGCAGCGATCAGGCCGATGCGCTGCAAAAGGCATTCGACAGCCTGAAGACCGGCCAGCGCCTCGTCATCGCGCCGGGGCGTTACGTCGTCGGGCATTCGCTCACGGTCAGCGTGCCGCAGGCGGTGATTTCCGGATACGGCGCGACGCTGGCCGCCACGAATCCCGCAGACCAAACGATCGTGATGAGCGGCACCGGTTCGACGCTCGTGGGCGTGACGCTGGTCGGTACCGGCACGACGCGGCTTACGACGCCGGCCTCGACCAAGGTCGAGGTGACGGGCGCGGGCGTCCAGGTGCTGCAAGTGACGATCGACGGCGGCGCGAGTGCGGGGATTTTCGTGTTCGGTGGCAATGGCGTCGCGATCGTCGGCAATACCGTCCACGCGACGCTGGCCGATGGCATCCACACGACCAACGGATCGATCAACGTGCTCGTGCAGAACAATACGGTGACGGCCACCGGCGACGATTTGATCGCCGTCGTCAGCTATCTCGGCGACGGCCGTCTCAGCAGCAACGTGCTGATCGACCATAACGCGGTGTCCGGCAACCCGTGGGGGCGCGGCATTGCGGTGGTCGGCGGGCAGGCCGTGACGATCTCGAACAATACGGTCGACGGCGTGCAGAAGGCGGCCGGTATCCTGGTGGCGCAGGAGGACAGCTGGAACACGTATGGTGCATCGAACGTCATGATTACCGGCAACGTCGTGACCAACATCCAGAATTCGAACGTGAACAACGGACTGCAGCCGACGCAGCAGGCGGCGATCGAGCTGGACACGTGGACGGGAACGGTGACGAACGTGGCGGTGACGGGCAACAGTGTGTCCGGCTCCGGTTATGCCGGTTTTCGGGCGTACGGGAATGTGTGTTCGTTCAGCGTGACGGGGAATACGTTCTCGTCGATCGCGGGTGCGCCGCTGTCGCTGCTGGCGAGCGGGTGTGCGGCGAGCCAGATTGTTGTCGATGCGAACCGGTTGGGCGATGGCAGTTTGATGGCGCTGCCGTCGGGGTCGTCGGCGAAGGGGGCGTTTAACGTGACCGGTGCGGATGCGAGTTTGATGCCGCAGGTACGGACGGGGTTGATGTGAGGGGTGGTTGGCGGGGTTGCGTGAGGGGGCGGACGGTTGTCGCCTGATGGCGTTGTGCGTGCGCGGTTCCGGCGGGGCGAGGCTGGTGGTGGCGCGTAGCGGGGGAGGTGTGGGAAATGCTGGTCCCCGACAGCATTCATATCTGCAAGAAGTAAAAGGAATCTCGGGGGTATGTGAGGAGAAACACCCCCAAAAGAACCCCCAGATTGTCGATGTGATGAGGGGGCAGTGTCCGCCCTCCATCCCGTGGCAAGCATGTTGCCCCGTTGATATAAGTGGATAGCCTGTCCGCTTCGTGGGACGATCTACAACCCACCTGTGCTATCCGCAAGTCGACTTCAGCCGGTCAAGTCGGACTCTTCGTCCGTATCGTCGGCATCAGTCTCATTCTCTACCATCCCCGCAACAGCGATGTCCTGATGCACCATCGTCTTATAGTTCAAAATGTTTGCACCGAGGATGTATGCATAAAGACTACTCGGCTGTAGCCGGAAACTCATGTCCTTGTATTCAAAGTCGGCTGTTATGGTTTTGGTTGTGATTAGCGTGGAACCCTGGAGCAGGGTTGGGTGTAGTTGAGCGAAGTCGACGCAGTGGCGGAGAAGCGAGCGATCATCGTATGGCCGGTCGCTCCATTTTACCTCCACAATCCACTGAGGTTTTTGAGTTGAGGTAGATAGTGACACGATGTCAATTTCGCCACTGTTCCATCGAGCGTAGTACAGCTCAATGCTTTCGTTATGTTGCCATTGGCTGAAAATCGCTGTTTCAGTCAGGTTTCCCATTGTTTCGGCATCTTTGCTGACTTGGCCGAATAATGCGGCGCGCATCGATGGATTTGTCAGATAAATCTTGAACTGCATGGCTCGCTTAAATCGCCTTGCGTTTTGGTCGATTCTCTCGATGCGTCGAATAAGAAATGCTGCTTCGAGATATTCCAAGTATCGCTTAATAGTATTCTTTGCGACGCCTGAGCTTTTCGATAATTCCTCAAGGGAGACTTCGTTGCCAGTGTTATATGCAAGTACGGTAAAAAGTCTGTTGAGCTCCTGTATGTCAGATATTCCATACAGGCTTGGGAGGTCGCGCAGTAAAACCTTATCGATAATATCGCTTTTGATGTACTGGCCTGGATTTGATTTTACCGTATCGGAAAAAACAGCCTCCGGATAGCCTCCGTAGTTGAGATAGCAAATGAACTCATTGTTGAGTTCGTCAATATTGGTGCAGGTATAGTGATAATTCCCTGATTGAGGGTTACTTTTTTTGATCAGGGAATCTTCCTTGTTCACGAATTGCAGGTATTCGGCGAAAGTGAGGGGAGGGAGGATAAAATCGCTAAATCGACCGGCGCCGGATTCATTGCTTTTCATTCGCAGTGCTGCGGCAGCAGATCCTGTGGCAATGAACTTATAGTCCACATAAGAGTCGACCAATGATTTTAGATGAATTTCCCAGCCTTTGAGATATTGAATTTCATCGAAGAAAATAAAGACTTGGCTGTTCTTCGTTAAGCCCAATAAACCAGTATACAGTTGGACAATCTTGTCTAGCCTTAGACCGGTGTAGAGTGGCGTTTCAAGCGAGAGATAGAGGATGTTCTTGGCCTCAACGCCGCTTTTGAGAAGTGCTTCGATCGCGTGGTAGACCATGACGGTCTTGCCAACCCGCCTGGGCCCCATCAGGACGACCGCCCGTTGGATGGACCTGTCAGTCACGGCGCGCAAGAATGGCGCAAAGTACTTACGACGCGGCATCTTCGCGTATGCAACATGGTCAGGCGCTTCGTCTTCCCACCACGGGTTGTCGAACTTCAGGCGCCCAAGGATCTCTTCCTCAGAAATTTCGAACATCGGTGACGCTCCTAAGATCAGTGTCCTGACTTTAATTCTCGAACCTTTTCAGGTCAAGGTCAATGCGCTGATCTTGTTTTTGATGCGTTGTCTTGTCATGTCGACCCGTCGATGTATCGCCGGACAACGGAGGGGCGCATTGACGTCACGGAACGTCGTCCTTCTCACCCACCAACGAACCTTAAAGAGGAATATCGAGGTGCTCCGAGGCGCGGGGCGCGCTGTCCTTGCCACTGCAGTCGAAGCCAAACGGGGAGGGGGCAAGCCAACGTTGTGTGCCGGCCGTGAGCGTCACGCCACCGCCGGATCGCGCAAGCGCATGAGAAGCGACTCGACCGCCGGCGTGAGCGGGTCGGTCGTGCCTTCGCGGTCATCGTATAGGGTGCCGAGCACGAGCAGGACAGCCGAGGGCACCGCGCCGGGCACAGTGCTCGGCGTGTCGCCATCTTCGAGCGTCCAGGTGCCGGGGATTGCCGCCGAGATCTTCCAGGGCTTGACCGTCGATGAGGAACTTAGCCACGCGACACCTCCGCGCGGGCAAGTTCAGCCAGACAACGCAGTGCATCGCCGGTCACATCGAGAGCTTCTTGGTAGGTGGGGGCGAGCGCAGCAGCGCGCAGCGCTTCGCGGATGATGAGAATGGGGGCGGGGAGCGCGGGCATCGTGGCCCGCGTTCGCTACGACTTGTCCAGGTCGACCGTCGCGCCGACCGCGCGCATCCGATTCACTATCCTGTCGAAGGTCTCCGTATCCAGCTCGAGCCGAGCCATCGCGAAGAACAGCACGTGCATCCCCATATCGCGACTGTTGTTCGCATCCGCCGCCATGTACTTGCGCCACTGCCGCCCGGTCGATATGCCGAAGAGCTCGGCCATCTCCGTGCTGCTCTTGCCAAGCGCCTGTTTCAGACGCTCCATGTCTTCGGCTGTGGGAGGGGAGTATTGAATCATTTTTTTTAGGCGCGACTTGGCGCGCACGAAGAAGGGTCTTCATGATGGGCATCCTTTCGGAGAGTCGGTCCTCGCGGGGTGCGCGAACCATACCGCTCAATGCAGGCCCTTTGGGTACCTTTGTCAAACTCGGGATGTCATCCGTTTTCATCAGTTCATCCCCTTTGGATCGGCGGCCAGCGCAGCGAGTCGCAACGCCTGCATCAGCTCGCCAGCTTGTTCCGGGCGCAGCGATACGCCGGCCCGGCCGGGTTTCCACTCACCGCCATCCACGACGTACCAGACTCGAACGTCGATCAGCGTGCGGCCGCGATACTCGCTAACCGTGACGCGCAGTCGCTCGGAGTCGGAACGGCGCAGATCGAGGAAGCACATGCCATCTGCGCCGTTGGTGTTAACATTCGCGTTCGAATTGAGATTCTTTTTGTATTGGCTGGCCTGCGGGTCGGCCATTTTTTTTGTTTGCATGGCTCAGACCTCCGCACGGTAGTTTGCGGGATCGGAGAGCCAGCGATGAATCTCACGGTTCGGCCATGCAATACAGCGCTGCGAGCCGAGCTGTACGCGCCGCGGAAAGCGACCGGCGATTTCACGCAGTCTGATTGACTCGCGCGAGAGCGGCACGAACGTCTTGAGATTTTGCCAGCGCGAGTATCCGTCGAGCGGCAGCGCTTGGGGGGCAGTGGTGAGCGCCTGTGCGCTCGGTTGTGCGAATGTTGTCTTGGCAGCCATGCTGTAAACCTCGTACAAGGTTGTTGAACATGGCGCTAGTTAAATATGTTGCGTCGGGCGCGGGTGCCAGCTGGCAAAACTCGCTGCTAGCTGGCAAATCGATCAAGCTTCACTGAGCAGGTCAAGGCCCGCTTTGATACTGGCTCTGATGGAAGATGATCCCGTGCCTTGTCGCTTGGCATCTGGCAGAGCGTCGAGAATATCGGTGACTGCCTCGGCGATTCTCGACGAGTTTGGATCGTCCCCCTTCCTATAGCGATTCGATGCGCTCGCTAGAGCGAGCGCGAGAGCGCCAATTTGCTTGTGCAGGGTCGCGCGTTCTCGGTCTCCAAGATCGGATGGTGCAGAAGCATCAGTGCCGGTGCGGTCATCGCTCAACAGATTGCGGAGATCGGCGCTACCGATTCGAAACGTATCTGGAGAGGGAAACTCCAAATCGACGATGAAATCCCGCGCGCTGTTTGAGCCTGCGGGCCGGGAGGGCATCCTTCGAAGTACCTGCAACAGAGAGTCGTTGTCTTGATCGAGCAGTAGGATTCCGTCCGTGAATTCAATTTTTCCTAACCGATCGCCGTCGAAGATTTCCTGGCGGTCCCTCCGGGCGTCGAAGGCTATGCGGTACACCCCTTCAAGCAATTGAACGCGTTCGGATTGATGGAACCACTGTTCCCGTTCCGCACCAGATCGCTGGCGCCCCATACCAGCGATGGACGGGTCTGGACGCGTGCCGAAGCAGTGACAGCCTCGCGCGACAGGTATTGCGTATCTCGCCGTCGCATCCCACCAAACCGGAATCTGCCCTGCATATACATGATCGAGAACGTCAGAATCCGTAATGTCCTCGGCGAACGATTCTCGAAGAAGGTTCGCCGCCTGTGTGACTGTGAACCAGCGTTTGAATGAGCCGAACTCCCGCATTGCTAGCCCTGTAGCAAAGCCCTGTTTAGGAACCGCGCCAACCGGGTAGGGCACCCGGCGTTCGCCCCGTCGAGCTAGGCGCGGTTTGACTTTTGGGATGCCGTCAGTTGGCAACCGTGGTCATCGATTGTAGATCGGCATACTGTTTTTTTGTACAGGTATGGCAGCCAGGCGTTGGATGAGGCGAAGGGCAGTCGTGGTCTCGGGATAATGCTCGTCTACGACGGTCGGTTTGCTGAGGCGTTGCCTCGACCGCATGTCACGGATGCCGAGTTGTCAGGTCCGGTGCGTAGGTTCGGCACATGACCACACCACACAGTAGACCGGACATTCATGCTTGACTATTTCTTTACCGATAGTCGATCAAAGGGGGTCTTGCGGCCGCTATCACGCAACGCACGAGCGCCCCGGAGTCAATCGCTCCGCACGTTGGCCGTGCACGTTTCCGCCAAACTTTCGACAGCGCATCATCCTACGCCGATCCACCTTGGGGCGAGCTGCATGCTCGATTTGCTCCGGACAGTACCGAGGGAGGATGTTGCAGCGTTGTCGACCTGAATTATGCGACACTTGGGAACATTAAAGCCTCTGGACACCACGAACAACGATGAGATCAATTTGTGTATTCAACAATAAGGGTGGCGTAGGAAAAACAACCCTACTCGCAAACCTCGCGGCATACCTCGCTATCGACTGCGACCTCAAGGTGCTTGTCGTTGACGCAGACCCTCAGTGCAATGCAACTGCGTATATGTTGCAGGAATCATTGCTCGAAAAGTATTACAAATCACGAGACGATGCTACGACGATCAATCATCTCATCACCTCGTTAAAGCGCTCAAAAGGGTACGGGCCGGTCCCTGTCGTCCGAAGCCAGGGGTTTGGTGTCGACTTGGTACTCGGCGACCCAAAATTCTCCCTTGCAGAAGATTTTCTGGCAAAAGATTGGGGTGACGCCATTTCGGGGGAAGAGCGAGGACTTAAGACGACATTCCTGTTTAGCGCGTTATTGGAATGGGCGGAAAACGAAGGTTATGATTATGTTTTTTTTGATGTTGGGCCGTCTCTCGGTGCAATAAATAGGACGGTGTTGCTCGCGTCTGATTATTTTATTTTGCCGATGTCGTCGGATATATTCAGTCTTCGCGGCCTGCAAAACATTCAGCTGGCAATCGCAAGTTGGAAGCGGAGCCTGGAACGAGGTTTATCGGTTTTTGAGGAAGATAATGGCCATCCTTTTGCAATCGAAGAAGGTGGAGAGGCCGAGTCTGTTAATATTAAATTTTTGGGATATGTCACGCAGCAATACACGGCAAAGACCGTAGACGGCAAGAAGCAGCCCGTATCTGCCTACGAAAAAATTATCCGAAGAATTGGGCCGTCGGTTAAAAAGCATCTGGTGGACGGATTTAATGGTGGGATAAGCTTGAATTATAAACTGGGTGAGATTCCGTATTTCCAGAGCGTGGTTCCCATGTCCCAGAGCGCAAGCAAGCCCATATTTGGGCTAAAGTCTGCGGATGGTGTGGTGGGAGCGCATTTCGATAAGGTTAGGCAATTCCATGATGTCATCTCGAGCATCGCTGAAAATATCGAGGCCAATCTTGAAGGTATTGAATAATGGAATGGCCTCAGCGTCTAGTACGCGATATTGCGGCGCGTCGGTCGGTGCTTTTCTTTGGGTCCGGCATATCAATGAATTCTATATCCGCCGATGGACAAAAGCGCCCAAAAAGTTGGCCCGGATTTCTCGAGTCGGCGCTGTTGAAAATTCCTGCCGCCAATAAGCCAATAGTAAAAGAGGTAAAAAAATTTATTGCGGCAAACGATTTGCTTACTGCGTGTGAAATAATTAAGCGCGCTATTGGTAGAGATGATTTTGTTGAGCTGGTAAAGGCTGAATTTCAGGACCCGGGTTATCGCCATGCCCCAATTCACGAACATCTTTGGCAACTTGATTTTAGAATAACAATTACTCCAAATTTCGATAATATCTATGATGGCTTGGTCGCGCAACGGGGGAATGGAACGGTATCGGTAAAGCAATATTTTGACAACGACATTGCTGATTCTATAAGGGGGCAGGGTCGGGTTGTCATAAAGAGCCATGGCACCGTTACCCACCCCGATAAGCTAATATTTTCTAGGGGTGATTATGCGAAGGCGCGGAACGAGCACCGAGATTTTTACGGATTGGTTGATTCGTTGCTTCGAACCCATAGCTTTATATTTGTTGGGTGTGGTTTGGATGACCCGGATATTCGATTGTTGCTTGAGGACTACTGCTATCGACACCAATACGCCCAGAGTCATTATTTTGTCTTGCCTGCAAAGCGATATTCACAGATGACGAAGGCGGTCCTTGAGGAGTCGCTAAAGCTCAAATTACTGGAGTACAGAGCTACTGCCGATCATGCGGATCTGACAACTTCTTTGCAGGCACTGGTAACTAACGTTGAACAGAAGCGCAACGAGTTAGGGGAGTCGCAGAGTTGGTAAGGCGCCGCTGACGGCTCGGTTCATTGCATATGGACCGTAGATTGGCTTCGGCAGGCTCCAAATCGATAGTCGTATTGGCGACGATGAACTCGGATTCGAGTATCCTCGCTCGCCACCGATTTGCCAGATACTGCTGCGCTTCATAGGGTAGATTATCTGTAGTAAGCGGACTTTCGCGGATAACCGCTCAGGAACCGCTCCTGGCCGAATGCCGACGTGTCGACTACGCGCCCTCCCCCCACGAAATTCGAGATGCCCTTTTTCAGGTGTCGCAATCAGCCATTGGATGATGTGAGGGGCAGTACCTTCGCCCCGGCCTTCAAGTCGTCGAGGTAGTCGGCCCAGCGCTGCATCATCTTGCGACGCTCTGGCAGATACTCGGCGTGGACGTAGGCTGCAGTGACTTGGTTGCGTTCCGCGTGCGCCATTTGACGCTCCACAACGTCGCGGCTGTATCCAAGTTCGCGCAACGCTGTCGCGGCAAGTCCGCGAAAGCCATGCCCAGTCATGCGCGACTTGTAGCCCATTCGATACAGGGCATACAGCATCGTGTTGTTCGAGATATGACTCCTGCCCTGCACGCTGTAGAAGACGAAGCGCTGCTCGCCATTGATCTCGCGCAACCGCGCCAGTACGTCGAGCGCCTGCCGAGAAAGCGGGACGATGTGCGGATCGCGCATCTTCATGCGATCGGCGGGCACGCGCCATTCAGCGGCATCGACGTTGATCTCTGGCCACTCGGCCTGGATCATTTCTTTCGTTCGCACGAACGTCAGCGCCATGAACCGCAAGGCGAGTCGCGTGACCAGATCGCCGGAGTATTCGTCGATGTCGCGCATGAGCTGCGGGATCTCGGTCGCCTTCACTCGCGCCATTTGCTGTACGCCGGCGCTCTTCTTCAATACCGTTTCTGCGTCGATGTCCGCGGCCGGGTTCCGGGTACAGCGGCCGGTCATGATGCCGTACTGAAACACGGCACGCGAACGCTGCAGCACCCGCTTGGCCGTCTCGCGAACGCCGCGAGACTCGACAGTCCGGATGATCGCTAGCAGTTCAGGGGCATCGATGCTCGCGATAGGGCGGGCGCCGAGTGGGGGGAATACGTCGACTTCAAGGCAGTTGATGACCTTGCCTGCATACACCTCGGACCATCCACCGCGCTGAGTCTCAAACCATTCGCGCGCGACGATTTCGAACGAGCTGGCGGCGGCCAGTTGCGCAGCGCGCTTGTCGGCTTTCTTGGCTTCGCCTGGGTCAACGCCTGCGGCAAGCTTTTCACGCGCGCTATCGCGGCGAGCGCGTGCCTCGGCAAGCGATACATCCGGATACGTGCCGAGCGCCAGGCTCTTCTCTTTACCGTCGACGCGGTACTTGAGAACCCATCGCTTGCCGCCGGTCGGCATTATCAATAGCAGCAGTCCGCCACCGTCATAAAGCTTCTGTTGTTTTTCAGTGGGCCTGGCTGTGCGGACCTTGAGGTCGGTGAGCGCCATGTGCTGGTGCCTCGGGGGTTGTTTGCTGGGGGTGTTTTGCGGAACCCCCAAAACAACCCCAAGTCGGGGGTTGTTTCCACTGGGGGTTGCTGGTGGAAGTTTGCAACAAAAAACCCCGCACAGCCAAGCGTGACGGGGTTCTTGTGGTGAATCTGGTGGAACTTTGGAGGATTCTTGGTCCCCCCGACAGGAATCGAACCTGTATCTAGCGCTTAGGAGGCGCTTGTTCTATCCATTGAACTACGGGGAGAGCCATGTCCGGGTAATCGCGCGAAAACCGCGAACCGGACGGCGGTGTGGACAGCGCGCAGAGTATAGCAAACGCGCGGCGCGTCGGCGGGGCGGAATGCGTGCCGACGCGCGTATCGCGGGATCAGTCGCGACGGGAACGGAAAATCAGAAATCGACGACGACGAAATCTTCCTTGCCCACGTCGCACAGCGGGCAGCGCCAGTCGGCGGGAATGTCGGCGAAACGGGTGCCGGCCGCGATGCCCTCGTCGGGCAGCCCTTCCGCTTCGTTGTAGACCCACCCGCAAATCAGGCAGACCCAGCTCTGGTATTCGATTACTTCGCTCATGTGGCGCTCGGGAAAATGGAAACTCGGTGATGCCGTCCGCGGCCTGGCCGGCGGACGAAAGGCGCAATGGTACCGGAATTTCGTCGAACGCCTCCGCAACGTCGTTTTAAACGTACGCATCGCGAACAACCGGCGTCATCGCGTGGGGCGGGCATGCAGTGTATGCTTCGTGGGCCTGTCAATCTGAAGGAGGAAACGATGCTCAACAAAAAGTGGATCGCGGGTGCAGTGTGCGTCGCGGCGCTGGCCGTGTCGACGCTCGCGCGCGCCGAAGCGCGTGTGTTCTTCGTCGAGCCGCAGGACGGCGCGACGGTGTCGAGCCCCGTGCACGTGAAGTTCGGTCTCGAAGGCATGGATCTCAAGCCGGCCGGCGACATGACGCCGAATACCGGCCACCATCACCTGCTGATCGACGGCAAGCCGGTGCCGAAGGGTGACGTGATCCCGGCGAGCGACCACTCGCTGCATTTCGGCAAGGGCCAGACCGAAACCGACGTGAAGCTGGCGCCCGGCCAGCACACGCTGACGCTGCAGCTCGGCGACGGCGCGCACCGTTCGTACGGTCCCGAAATGAGCTCGACGATCACCGTCAACGTGAAGTAACCGCACGTCCGCGCGGGCGCCCGATGCGCCGCGCGCGGGATTGCCGATCGGCCGGCCGCGGGCATCGGGCCGGCTTTTGCCCGTTCGTGCGGGCATGCAAGCTGCACGGGCGGCATCTATCTGGAAACCGGCGGCCAGCCGTTCATCGCACCGCGCCGGCGCGTTTTGTGTGCCCCTTGCAGCTCGTCCATCCGGCCATACCGGTGCCGGCCTCCGCGACCGGTACAATGGGCGCTTCCGATTTCTCTCTTCGCCGTCTCCCCATGTCGCTCTATTCCATTACCGGCGCGCAGCTCGCGTTCGGTCACGTCGCGTTGCTCGATCACGCGGATTTCTCGCTCGAAGCCGGCGAGCGCGTCGGTCTGATCGGCCGCAACGGCGCAGGCAAGTCGTCGCTGCTGAAGATCGTCGCCGGCCTCGCGAAGCCCGATGACGGCCTGATCACGCGCCAGCAGGAGCTCGTGACCGTCTACGTGCCGCAGGAGCCTGAATTCGAACCGGGCGCGACGGTGTTCGATGCAGTCGCGTCGGGGCTCGCGCACACGCGCGAACTGCTTGAAGAATACGATTCGATCGCGCACCGCCTGGCGGATATACCGGAAGGCGCCGAACACGATGCGTTGCTCGCGCGGATGAACGCGCTGCAGTCGTCGCTCGACGCGCACGACGCGTGGAGCTGGCGCACGCGCGTGTCGATGACGCTCGCGCAGATCGGCCTGGCGGACGTCGACGCGCCCGTCGACGCGCTGTCGGGCGGGATGCAGAAGCGTGTCGCGCTGGCGCGCGCGCTGGTGCTGCAGCCCGACGTGCTGCTGCTCGACGAACCGACCAACCACCTCGACTTCGACGGCATCCGCTGGCTGGAAGAACTGCTCGTCGCGCAGCGCGCGGGCCTGCTGTTCATCACGCACGATCGCGCGTTCCTCGACCGCGTCGCGACGCGCATCGTCGATCTCGACCGCGGCCGGCTGCTGTCGTATCCGGGCAATTTCTCCGCGTACCAGACGCGCAAGGCGCAGCAGCTCGAAGTCGAGCGCGTGGAAAACGAGAAGTTCGACAAGCTGCTCGCGCAGGAAGAAGTGTGGATCCGCAAGGGGGTCGAAGCGCGCCGCACGCGCAGCGTCGGCCGCATCGCGCGGCTCGTGCAGATGCGCAACGAGCGCGCGGAGCGCCGCAACACGCTGGGCAACGTGAAGCTGGATGTCGCGCAGGGCGAGAAGTCCGGCAAGATCGTCGCGGAGCTGACCGACGTGACGAAGCGCTACGGCGGCCGCGCGGTCGTCGATCGCTTCTCGACGACGGTGATGCGCGGCGACAAGATCGGCTTCATCGGCCCGAACGGCGCTGGCAAGACGACGCTGCTCAAGCTGATTCTCGGCGAACTGAAGCCCGACGAAGGCACGGTGCGCATCGGCACCAACCTGCAGGTCGCGTATTTCGACCAGATGCGTGCGCAGCTCGACCAGGAAAAGAGCCTTGCGGATACGATCAGCCCCGGCAGCGAATGGGTCGAGATCGGCGGCGTGCGCAAGCACGTGATGAGCTATCTCGGCGATTTCCTGTTTGCACCGGAACGCGCGCGCTCGCCGGTGAAGTCGCTGTCGGGCGGCGAGCGCAACCGGTTGCTGCTCGCGCGCCTGTTCGCGCGTCCGGCCAACGTGCTGGTGCTCGACGAACCGACCAACGACCTCGACATCCAGACACTCGAACTGCTCGAAGAGCTGCTGGCCGACTACGACGGCACGGTGCTGCTCGTCAGCCACGATCGCGCGTTCCTCGACAACGTCGTGACGTCGGTGATCGCGGCCGAGGGCGACGGCAAGTGGCGCGAATACGTCGGCGGCTTCAGCGACTGGCAGATCCAGAGCGAGCGTTCGGAGCAGCTCGCGCAGCAGGAAGCCGCGAAGCGTGCGGTCAAGGAAGCGGCGCCCGTGAAGGAAGACGCGGCGAAGAGCGCCCCCGGCCGCAACGCGCAGCGCACGGTGAAGCTGTCGTTCAACGAGCAGCGCGAGCTCGATTCGCTGCCGGAGAAGATCGCCGCGCTCGAAGAGGAGCAGAAGACGATCAATGCGCAGCTCGCGGACGGCTCGATTTTCGCGAAGGATCCGCAGGAAGGCACGCGCCTGACCGAGCGCTTCGCGGCGATCGACGACGAACTGCTTACCGCGCTCGAACGGTGGGAAACACTCGAGGCGAAGCGCAAGCCGGCGTGACGCGTGCGGTGCGCGCCGATCTCGTGATTGGCGCGCCACGCGGAACCAGTAAAATACCGCGCGTTCAGGGGCGCGCCGCGCATGCCGCGCGCCCGCTTTCGGAGCAGTCCAAGCACACCGTTGTTTCGATTCGCTTTTTTACGGAACTCAACGTTTTGTCCACGACGTTATCCACACGAGGTGTGGACAACGTCCCGATGAATGACGAAATTCAGCGCCTATGTCTACGAAGAAACCCAGCGCGGCCTATAGCGAAGCATCGATCAAGGTGCTCAAGGGTCTCGAGCCGGTCAAGCAGCGACCCGGCATGTACACCCGTACCGAGAATCCGCTGCACATTATCCAGGAAGTCATCGACAACGCGTCCGACGAGGCGCTCGGCGGCTACGGCAAGCAGATCACGGTCACGCTGCACGCCGACCAGTCGGTCTCGGTCGAAGACGACGGCCGCGGCATCCCGTTCGGCATGCACCCCGAAGAGGGCGTACCGGTTGTCGAGATCGTGTTCACGCGCTTGCACGCAGGCGGCAAGTTCGACAAGGCTGCCGGCGGCGCCTATACGTTCTCGGGCGGCCTGCACGGCGTCGGCGTATCGGTGACGAACGCGCTCGCGACGCGCCTCGACGTGACGGTGTGGCGCGACGGCAAGATCGCCGAGCTCGGTTTTGCGGAAGGCGACGTGGTCAAGCCGCTCGCGACGCAGGGCGCGGGCCGCGGCGAGAAGAAATCCGGCACCCGCGTGCAGGTGTGGCCGAACACGAAGTACTTCGATTCGCCGAACCTGCCGCTCGGCGAACTGCAGCGCTTGCTGCGCTCGAAGGCCGTGCTGCTGCCGGGCGTCGAGGTCGTGCTCGTCAACGAAAAGAGCGGCGAGCGCCAGACGTGGAAATATGAAGACGGCCTGCGCGGCTACCTGCTCGACGAAATGAACGGCAGCGAGCTGCTGATTCCGCTGTTCGAAGGCGAGCGTTTCGCCGATTCGCGTTCGGGCGACGACACGTTCGCCGAAGGCGAGGGCGCATCGTGGGTCGTTGCATGGAGCGAGGAAGGTTCGCTCGTGCGCGAGTCGTACGTGAACCTGATCCCGACGCCGGCCGGCGGCACGCACGAATCCGGCCTGCGCGACGGCCTGTACCAGGCCGTGAAGAGCTTCGTCGAGCTGCACAACCTGCAGCCGAAGGGCGTGAAGCTGCTCGCGGAAGACGTGTTCGCACGCGTGTCGTTCGTGCTGTCCGCGAAGGTGCTCGATCCGCAGTTCCAGGGGCAGATCAAGGAACGCCTGAACAGCCGCGACGCGGTGAAGCTCGTGTCGTCGTTCTCGCGTCCGGCGCTCGAACTGTGGCTGAACCAGCACGTCGAGCACGGCAAGAAGCTCGCCGAACTCGTGATCAAGCAGGCCCAGGCGCGCACGCGCGCGGGCCAGAAGGTCGAGAAGCGCAAGAGCTCGGGCGTCGCGGTGCTGCCGGGCAAGCTGACCGACTGCGAGACCGAGGATATCGCGCGCAACGAGCTGTTCCTCGTCGAGGGCGACTCGGCGGGCGGCTCCGCGAAGATGGGCCGCGACAAGGAATACCAGGCGATCCTGCCGCTGCGCGGCAAGGTGCTGAACACGTGGGAAACCGAGCGCGACCGCCTGTTCGCGAACAACGAGGTGCACGATATCTCGGTGGCGATCGGCGTCGATCCGCACAGCCCCGACGACACCGTCGACCTGTCGAACTTGCGCTACGGCAAGATCTGCATCCTGTCGGACGCGGACGTCGACGGCTCGCACATCCAGGTGCTGCTGCTCACGCTGTTCTTCAAGCATTTCCCGCAACTGATCGAGCGCGGCCACGTGTGCGTCGCACGGCCGCCGCTGTTCCGCGTCGACGCGCCGGCGCGCGGCAAGAAGGCCGCGCAGAAGCTCTATGCGCTCGACGACGGCGAACTCGAAGCGATTCTCGACAAGCTGCGCAAGGACGGCGTGCGCGAGACGCAATGGAGCATCAGTCGCTTCAAGGGTCTCGGCGAAATGAGCGCCGAGCAGCTGTGGGACACGACGATGAACCCCGATACGCGCCGCCTGATGCCCGTGAAGCTCGGCGAGCTCGACTACGAGGCGACCGTCGCGCGCATGACGATGCTGATGGGCAAGGGCGAGGCAGCCGCACGGCGCGGCTGGCTCGAGGAAAAGGGCAACGACGTCGAAGCGGACATCTAAGCCACGCATCCGCGCGGCCGGGCATGACGCCCGGCCCGGCCTCACGCCACTTACGAATACGGAATTCTGATGGACGACAATACTTCCGATCTCTTTGCGAGCCCGGACGCGCCCGAGAGCGACGCGCTGACGCTCGGCAACTACGCGGAGCAGGCGTATCTCAGCTACGCGGTCAGCGTCGTGAAGAGCCGCGCGCTGCCCGACGTGTGCGACGGCCAGAAGCCGGTGCAGCGCCGGATCCTGTTCGCGATGAACGAAATGGGCCTCGGCCCGGACGCGAAGCCGGTGAAGTCGGCGCGCGTGGTCGGCGACGTGCTCGGTAAATACCACCCGCACGGCGACCAGTCGGCGTACGACGCGCTCGTGCGTCTCGCGCAGGACTTCTCGCTGCGCTACCCGCTGATCGACGGGCAGGGCAACTTCGGTTCGCGCGACGGCGACGGCGCGGCGGCGATGCGTTACACGGAAGCGCGCCTCACGCCGATCGCGAAGCTGCTGCTCGACGAGATCGACCAGGGCACGGTCGACTTCATGCCGAACTACGACGGTTCGTTCGAGGAACCGAAGACGCTGCCGAGCCGCATGCCGTTCGTGCTGCTGAACGGCGCGTCGGGCATCGCGGTCGGCCTCGCCACCGAAATCCCGTCGCACAACCTGCGCGAAGTCGCGGGCGCGGCAGTCGCGCTGATCCGCAATCCGAAGCTGACGCACGCGGAGCTGATGAACCTGATCCCCGGCCCGGATTTCCCGGGCGGCGGCCAGATCATCTCGAGCGACACCGAAATCGCCGCGGCGTACGAAACCGGGCGCGGCAGCCTGAAGGTGCGCGCGAAATGGAAGATCGAGGATCTCGCGCGCGGCCAGTGGCAGCTCGTCGTCACCGAGTTGCCGCCGAGCACGTCGGGCCAGAAGGTGCTCGAGGAAATCGAGGAACTGACCAACCCGAAGCTCAAGCTCGGCAAGAAGACGCTGACGCCCGAGCAGCTCAACACGAAGAAGGCGATGCTCGACCTGCTCGACGCGGTGCGCGACGAGTCGGGCAAGGAAGCGGCGGTGCGGCTCGTGTTCGAGCCGAAGTCGCGCACGATCGACCAGACGGAATTCGTGAATACGCTGCTCGCGTACACGAGCCTCGAGTCGAACGCGACGCTGAACCTCGTGATGATCGGCGCCGACGGCCGGCCGGGCCAGAAGGGCCTGCTGACGATCCTCGACGAGTGGGTGAAGTTCCGCCAGCTGACGATGACGCGCCGTTGCCGCCATCGCCTCGCGAAGGTCGACGACCGCATCCACATCCTCGAAGGGCGGATGATCGTCTTCCTGAACATCGACGAGGTGATCCGCATCATCCGCGAGTCGGACGAGCCGAAGGCCGCGCTGATGAGCGCGTTCGGCCTCAGCGACCGTCAGGCGGAAGACATTCTCGAAATCCGCCTGCGTCAGCTCGCGCGGCTCGAGAAGATCAAGATCGAGAAGGAACTCGAGGCGCTGCGCGACGAGAAGGCGAAGCTCGAGGAGCTGCTCGCGAACGAAAGCGCGATGAAGCGGCTGATGATCAAGGAGATCGAGGCCGACGCGAAGCAGTACGGCGACGATCGCCGCACGCTGATCCAGCAGGAAAAGCGCGCGACGTTCGAGGCGAAGGTGGTCGACGAGCCGGTGACGGTCGTCGTGTCGCAGAAGGGCTGGGTGCGGGCGCTGAAGGGCCACGGGCTCGACCCGGCCAGCTTCTCGTTCAAGGCTGGCGACCACCTGTACGCAGCGTTCCAGTGTCGCACGCCGGATCGCCTGATCGCGTGGGGCAGCAGCGGCCGCGTGTACTCGGTCGACGTGTCGGTACTGCCGGGCGGGCGCGGTGACGGCGTGCCGGTCACGTCGCTGATCGAGCTCGAATCGGGCTCGCACCTGATGCACTACTACGCGGCGCCGGCCGACCAGCAACTGCTGCTCGCGTCGAGCAACGGCTTCGGCTTCCTCGCGAAGGTCGGCGACATGGTGAGCCGCGTGAAGGCCGGCAAGTCGTTCATGACCATCGATGCGGGCGCGGCGCCGCTCGCGCCGATGCCCGTGCTGCCGAATGCGACGCAGGTCGCGTGTCTGTCGAGCGGCGGCCGGCTGCTCGTGTTCGGGATGGACGAGATGAAGACGCTGTCCGGCGGTGGCCGCGGCGTGATCCTGATGGCGCTCGACGACAAGGAAACGCTGCTCCAGGCGCTCGCGATCGATCCGGCCGGCGTCGTGCTGATCGGCACCGGCCGCGGCGGCAAGGCGCAGGATGACACGCTGTCGTACGCAGGGCTCGCGGCGCACATCGGCAAGCGTGCCCGCAAGGGCCGCACGCCGGACACGAAGCTCAAGGTCGTCAACGAGCTGCGTCCGCTGCTCGGCTGACGCCGGGCCCGGATCGGCCGCGATCGAAGGCCGCACGTCCGCTTCGGCGGGTGTGCGGCCTTTTCTTTGGGTGCGGGGATTCGGGTAAGCAACGGTGGCGCTGTCACGCGGAACTTGCAAAATATTGTGAAATCGAGCCCGGGGTCTGAACCGAGAGGCGACTGGCCGGTCGAACGTCGCTTGATGCCGCGCGCGACGCGGCCGTTCGCTGCACCCCACTCATCACAGGATTCGCCATGTCCCACGCTGTTGCCGTCGCGCTGTTTCTTCACCTGCTGGCCGTTGCCGTGTGGGTGGGCGGGATGGTTTTCGCGAACTTCTGCCTGCGTCCGGCGCTGTCCGACCTGTCGCCGCAGCTCCGGCTGCCGCTGATCGAGGGCGTGTTCGGTCGCTTCTTCAACTGGGTGGCGGGCTCCGTGATCGTGATCCTGCTGTCCGGCGGCTTCCTGCTCGTGGAATTCGGCGGCGCGCACGCGACGTGGTCGCTGCACGCGATGGCGGGGCTCGGCGTCGTGATGATGCTGATCTTCGGCCATATCCGCTTCGCGCTGTTCCCGCGCATTCGTCGCGCGGTGCAGGCGCAGAACTGGCCGGACGGCGCGCGCGCGGTGAACGCGGTGCGCCTGCTCGTCGTCGTGAATCTCGTGCTCGGCGTCGTCACGGTCGGCGCGGCCGTGCTGTCGCGCGGTTTCTGATCGTTCGGGCGCGGCCGCCGGCGCGGCGGCCTGCGCCGCTACGCGGCCAGCATCGCATCGAGCAGCCAGGCGCCGGCCGGGCCGAGCGGCCGGTTGCGCGACCAGACCGCATCCACCCGCACACGGCGCGGCCAGCCGCGTGAGCGCAGCTCGCACAGGCGATCCCGTGCGAAGTGCTCGACCATCCAGCGCGGCAGTTCCGCCCAGCCGAACCCCAGCACGGCCATCTCCAGCAGCATCAGGTAGCTCGGCGCCAGCCAGTGCTGCGTGCCGACGACGATCCGGTCGTCGGCGCCGCGGCCTTCCGTTTTCACATAGGTATTGAGGCGCAGTTCGCGCACGTCGCGCAGCGCCGCGTGCGGGACCTCGGCGTCGCCGTAGTCGGCGAGCGCGTGCGTGCGCCCGACGAACAGCCCGATCTCCGATTCTTCCGCCACCGTCGCCGCGCCGATATCGGCCGGGTAGGCCGCACGCGCGGCCATCAGCCCGAGCTGCGCGCGGCCCTGCTGGATCAGGTCGAGCACGTCCTCGTGTTCGGCGATCTGGCATTCGAGCTCGAGCGCCGGAAAGCGCCGTTCGAGCGCCATCAGCGTTTCCTCATAGCGTTTCGACTGGTACGTGTCGGACACGACGAGTGTCAGCCGCGCTTCCTCGCCCTGCGCGAGCCGCGCAGCCGTGCGGTCGATCGCCGCACTGGCTTCGAGCGCGCGCTGCACCTGCGGCAGCAGCGCGCGCCCGGCGTCGGTCAGCGTCGGCGCGCGCGTCGAGCGGTCGAACAGCTGGACGCCGAGATCGATTTCGAGGTTCGCGATGGCTTCCGAAATGGTCGACTGGCGCTTGCCGAGCTTGCGCGCGGCGGCCGTGAACGAGCCGAGCAGCGCGGCTTCGGCGAACGCGAGCAGGGCTTCGGGGGCGTGGTGCATGCAGCGCTCCAGACTTCGTTATATCGGTAAAACCGATGATAACAAACTGGATTCAACCGGTATCGCCGATCAGAATGGCCGACATGAATGACGTAACGGATTGGAGGGCATCATGAAACAGATGAACAAAACGGTAACGGAACGGCTGCTGCACGCGCTGACGTTCGAGCTGGTCGCGATCGCACTGTGTGCGCCGATCGGCGCATGGCTGCTGGACATGCCGGTGTCGCACGTCGGCGTGCTGACCCTGATGGTGTCGCTGATCGCGATGGCGTGGAACATGGCGTTCAACACGCTGTTCGACCGCTTCGAGCGGCGCGCGGGATCGAAGCGCACGCTCGGCATGCGGATCGCGCACGCAGTCATGTTCGAGCTCGGTCTCGTCGCGATGGTGGTGCCGGTTGCCGCGTGGTGGCTGAACGTGAGCCTCGTCGAGGCACTGCTGCTCGACCTCGGCATCGTGCTGTTCTTCCTGCCTTATACGTTCTGCTTCAACCTCGCGTACGACGCGCTGCGGGCCCGCTGGATGGCACGCCGGGTCGCGGTGCAGGCCGGTTGAGGTTCGTCGATGCCGGTGGAAGCCGGCAGAGCAGGGCGATGGCCGCCGCCCGTCAGCGCGCGGCGGCCCACAACCACACGCTGCACGCCACGGCGACCGCGCCGTAGACGGCATAGACGGGCACCTTGAAGCGCGTGAAGCACAGCGTCGCGAAGGCGCCCGTCAGCCAGTAAACGGGGTCGGCCGGCTCGCGGTGCAGGATCTTCACGACGGCGACGACGAGAAAGCCCGTCGTCGCCGCGCGCAGCAGGCGCATCCCGTGTTCGAAGCGCGCGTGGCGCTTGAGCCGGAACAGGTGGTTCTGCGCAAACACGACGAGGCACCCCGACGGAATGAACAGCGCGGCCGTCGCGAGCAGCGCGCCGACCCAGCCGTCCGTCAGGTAGCCGAGAAACGGCACGACGTTCAGCAGCGGCCCCGGCGCTACCGGCGACAGCGCGAACGCCAGCGTGAAGTCGTGATCGGAGATGCCCGTTGCGGGCGACACGAACAGCGTCTTGAGCACCGGCAGGGCGGAGAACCCGCCGCCGAACAGCGTCATGCCGGCACCCGCGAGGCGCGGCCACAGCAGCTGCGCCTGGTAATCGCCCGGCAGCGGCACCGCGAACAGCGCGACGAGCACGCCGAGCAGCACGAGCAGGTTGCGGTCACGCTTCGACAGCATGAAATCGACCGCGTCGCGTTGGGTCGGCCCTGTCAGCCAGCCCGCTGCAAACGCAGCGAAGAGAATCCCGACGAAAGCGGCGGGACTATGCGCGAAAGCGAGCAGAATCGTCGACAGCGCAGCGATCAACTGCTCGAGCCGCGTGCGCGCGAGCGAGCGCAACTGCTTGACCCACGTCACGCCGATCAGCGCGGCGAGCACCATCCCGAAGTGATTGATCAGCATCGGCGCGGCCAGCGAGCGCACGAGCGGCGTCTGATAAAAGATCGCGAACAGCGTCATCAGGATCGAGAACGGCAGCACGCTCGCGATACCCGCGACCCAGGCGCCGGCGCGGCCGTGCAGCGTCTGGCCGACCTGCACCGCCACATTGCAGCCGACGGGGCCCGGCACGAGCCAGGCGAGCGCGACGAGATCGCCGAATACGTGCGGTTCGATGCGCTGCAGCCGTTCGACGTAGTGGCGTTCGAGCTGCGCCATCATCGAAAGCCCGCCCCACGAGATCGCAGAAATGCCGGCGACGACCTTGAACAAGGCCCATAGGGATGCCTGTGCCTCTTCGACACGAGCGGTCGCTTCGACTTCGACGGTTGTCATGGTTGTGGTATTGGCGCAGGGCCAGATCTCGCGCGTGTGGCCGTACCGGCGGCCCGCCGATACGTTGGCCCTCCCGATTGTCCGCCGCGCACCGTGACACTGCCATGCGCGAAAACGCTAGTTAATGAACTAAACAATCAGATCGGAAAGCGAAACAATTGCGGCAGCGCGCAACGCACACCGCGGTCGCAGACGCAGCCGCGGTGCTGCTCAGGCGCCCGTGCTGCCCGTCGCGCGATGCGCGATGACGTTCGGATGATGGCCGCGCACGCCGAAGCGCGCGATCAGCGCGGGAATCGCATCGGCCGGCACCGGGCGCGAGAACAGGAAGCCCTGTGCCTCGATCTCGCCGAGCGCGGACAGCCACGTGATCTGCTCTTCGGTTTCGGTGCCTTCGACGACGACGGTCAGGCCGAGCGAGCGGGCGAGATGCACGATCGACGACACCATCACGCACACGCTGCGATCGTTCGGGATGGCCTGCACGAACGAGCGGTCGACCTTCAGCGTGTCGACCGAGAAGCGGTGCAGGTACGACAGCGACGAATAGCCGGTGCCGAAATCGTCGAGCGCGATGCGGATGCCGAGCTTCTTCAACGCGACGATCTTCTCGGACACGAGTTCCGGATATTCCATCATCGCGGTTTCGGTGATCTCGAGTTCGAGCCGGTTCGCGTCGATGCCGGTTTCCAGCAGCGTGCGCGAGATCGTCTCGATCAGGTCGCCGCGCCAGAACTGCACGGGCGAGATGTTGACCGCGAGCGTCAGCGTGTCGTGGCCCTCGTCGCGCCAGCGCGCGATCTGCTCGCATGCGGTGCGGATCACGAAGTCGCCGATCGGCACGATCAGGCCCGTCGATTCGGCGATCGAAATGAATTCGTTCGCGGAGATGATCCCGTGCTCGGGGTGATCCCAGCGCGCGAGCGCCTCGAAGCCGGTGATGTAGCGATGCGTGAGGTCGATCTTCGGCTGGTACGCGAGGAACAGCTGCCCCTCGGCGAGCGCGACGCGCAATTGCTGTTCCCAGCGCATCAGGTGATCGGCACGGTGCGACAGGTGCGGCGCGTAGAACTGGTAGCAGTTCTTGCCGGCGTCCTTCGCGCTGTACATCGCGAGGTCGGCCTTCTTCAGCAGGTCGATCTCGCTTTCGTTCGCGACGGTGTGCAGCGCGATGCCGATGCTCGCATGCAGCACGAACGAACTGCCGCGCACGTCGAACGGCTCGCCGAACATCCGGATGATCGCTTCCGCGAGCCGCACCGCGCGTCGCTCGACGTCGTCGCCCTTCATCACGACGACGAACTCGTCGCCGCCGATGCGAGCGAGCGAGCCTTCGTCGCCGACCGCATCGGCCAGACGCGACGCGGTCATTTGCAGCACGATGTCGCCGGCATTGTGGCCGAGCGTATCGTTGACGGTCTTGAAGTTGTCGAGATCGATGAACAGCAGGCCGAGCCGCGACAGGCTCGTCGGCATCGACACGTCGTTGCGCAACCCGCGCAGCGTCGCATAGCGGTTCGCGAGGCCGGTGAGCAGGTCGTATTCGGCGAGCTGCGTCATCTCGCGCTCGCGGCCGAGCAGCTTGCCGATCAGGCCCGTCGCGACGCCGAAGAACGCGAGCATCGCGAGCGTGATGAAGCTCGTCATCAGCAGGTAGACGTTGCGCGTGTGGTAGTAGTCCGCGAACTCTTCCGTCTGCGACAGCCCGACCATCACCGCGAGCGGGTAGCCGTCGAGGTGGCGGTACGACACGATGCGCGTGACGCCGTCGATCGGGTCGATGATCGTGCCCGTCACGCGCTCGGCGATCGGGTAGACGCCCGATGCGGAAAACGCGCCCGGCGCGTTGTTCAGCGAACCCGTGCGCCGCGCGAGCACGGTGCCCGTGTCGGACACCACCGCGATCACGCCTTCCTTGCCGATCGCCGCGTTGTTGTAGAAGTCGTTCGTGAAGTAGCTCGGGTCTTCCGACACGACGACGATGCCCGCGAAGCTGCCGTCCGGATTGTTCAGGCGCCGCGTCATCTGCAGCGTCCAGTGGCTCGACACGCGGCCGAGCACGGGTTTGCTGATGAAGAGGCGGTCGTCGTTGTGCGCGAGGTGGACCTTGAAGTGCTCGCGGTCGGACAGGTTGATCGGCTGCGGATGCAGCTCGGCCGTGTTCGCGAACAGGATGCCCTTCGCGTTGACCAGCGACACCTGGATCAGCGTGTCGCTCGGCACGACGCCTTTCTCGACGGCGCTCGCGAGATTGAAACGCCCGGGCGACTTCTCGAATTCGAACTTGACGAAGCGGGTGATCTGGTCGACCTGGTGGATCGCCTTGACCGTATGCTGCTCGAGCGCCGAAGAGAGGATCGCAGCGGAGGCGGCTGCTTCCTTGTAGGCGCTGTCCTTTTCCACCGACAGCCGCGCGATGATCACGGCCCACAGCAGCGCGAGCGCCAGCATCCCGAGCAACGGGATCGCAAATAGCGCACGCCGGCGCGATTTGCGCGGCGCGCGTAGCGGCCGGTTCGGCGGCGTGTGGTTGGACCGGGCGGAGCTCATCGAAGCGGGTGGCGTCCTGCTCGCGTACGCCATCCGTCTGGATGGCTGGCTTGGGTTGGGGTTATCCCGGCGTCTGTTCGTTCGCGGGATGCGCAACCATGGACAGACGTCCGAAACAACGGATTAGGCCCGATATTACTGGCTGGAACGTTTTTGCGATAGTTGGGCGAATCGTAGGGGGGCGCCGGACGAGCCGGCGCCATCGCACATCGCGGAATGTCAGGCAGGTGACCGAAAGGTACCGTCGACGACCGTAACGACGTCGCCGCCGATCCAGGTCGTGCCGTCTTCGTCGTAGCTGACGAAGATGCGGCCGTCGCGGCCGATTGCCGTGCCCTGGCGGGCCGTATACGACGGGCCGGGGCGGCGTTCCTGCCGCGTCAGCAGCCCGGCCAGCGCGGCGTTCGCGCTGCCGGTGACGGGATCCTCGCCGGGTGTGCCGAACTTGCCGCCCGTCATCAGGCAACGGATCTCGAACGTCGCGGGGCCGCCTTCGGCGTGCGGCGCGTAGGCGGCGAGGCCGTCCACGCCGTAGCGGCGGGTAAGCGCCTCCAGGGCGGCCGGATCGGGCGACAGGCCGATGCACGCGTCGGCCGACTTCAGCCGCACGACCAGCCACGGCGCGCCGTTGTCGACCGCGCACGGCTCGGCATCGAGGTCGAGCGCGTCGCTGCGCAGCGCGGCGGCCAGCACCGCGTAGTCCGAACGGTCGAGCGGCGTGACGCGTGCCGGCGGCGCGGCGAATGCCCAGCCGCCGGCCTGCTCGCGCAGCGCGACCCGGCCGACTCCGCATTGCTGGACCAGCCGGCCCGGCGTGCGCGGCTGCGCGCCGCTTTCGAGGAACGCATGCGCGGTGCCGAGCGTCGGGTGGCCGGCGAACGGCAGTTCGCCGCCCGTCGTGAAGATCCGGACGCGGTAGTCGGCTTCCGGATCGGTCGGCGAGCAGAGGAACGTGGTTTCCGACAGGTTCGTCCAGCGGGCGATCTCGAGCATGGCGTTGTCGCCGAGCGAATCGGCGTCGAACACCACGGCAAGCGGATTGCCCTTGAACGGCACCGACGAGAACACGTCGACCTGCTTGAAGCGGACGAGGCGGCCGGGCATCGCGCTGCGCTCGTTACGCAACTTCGGCGATCAGCTCGATCTCGACGCACGCGCCGAGCGGGATCTGCGCAACGCCGAAGGCCGAGCGCGCGTGCTTGCCTGCGTCGCCGAACACTTCCGCGATCAGCTCCGACGCGCCGTTCGTCACGACGTGCTGTTCGGTGAAGTCGAGCGTCGAGTTGACGAGGCTCATCAGCTTCACGATGCGCGTGACCTTGTTCAGGTCGCCGGTGTGCGCGTGCAGCGTCGCGAGCAGGTCGATCGCGATCGAGCGTGCGGCGGCCTTGCCGTCTTCCGTCTGCAGATCCGCGCCGAGCTTGCCGGCCCAGACCTTGCCGTCTTTCTTCGCGATGTGGCCCGACAGGTACACCGTGTTGCCGCTTTGCGCGCTCATCACGTAGGCGGCAGCCGGGGCGCCGGCGGTCGGGAGCTCGATGCCGAGCGACTTCAGTTTGTCGTAGACGTTAGCCATGCGTTCGATTCCTCGTAGAGAGTCGTGACAGGAAAAAGGGGATCAGAGACGTTCGCGCAGCAGCTTGCCGAGGCGCGCGACGCCTTCCTCGATCTTCTCGGGCGGCACCGTCACGAACGACAGGCGCAGCGTGTTCTGCTGCGCGTTGTCCGCGAAGAACGGCGCGCCCGGCACGAAGGCGACGTGATCGTCGACGGCCGCGGCGAGCAGCTTCATGCTGTCGATCTGCGCGGGCAGGTTCACCCAGATGAACATCCCGCCTTCCGGGCGGTTCCACGTGACGCCTTCCGGCATGTGGCGCTCGAGCGCGCCGAGCATCGCGTCGCACTGCGCGCTGTACAGCTCGCGGATCGTCGGGATGTGCTCGTCGAGGAAGCCGTCCTTGATCACTTCGTGCGCGATGCGCTGCGTGAGCGTCGGCGTGTGCAGGTCGGTGGCCTGCTTGGCCTGCACGAGCTTGAAGTGGAGTTCTTCGGGCGCAATGATGTAGCCGATCCGCAGGCCCGGCGCGAGCACTTTCGAGAACGTGCCGAGGTGCACGACGTGGTCGGGCGCCATCGACAGCATCGTCGGCAGTGGTTCGCCACGGTAGTTCAGGGCACCGTACGGATCGTCTTCCAGCACCGGGAACGGGCTCGACTGCGCGAACGCGGCGAGCGCGCGGCGGCGCTCGACGGGCATGCGGCGGCCGGTCGGGTTCTGGAAGTTCGGCTGCGCGTACAGCAGGCGCGCGCCCTGGGTGAGTTCGGGCGTCAGGCCCTCCGGCAGCAGGCCCTGCTCGTCGGTCGGCACCTGCACGTAGCGCGGCTCGTACAGCGAGAACGACTGCAGCGCGCCGAGGTAGGTCGGCGTTTCGACGAGGATCGGGCTGCCCGGATCGACGAGGGCCTTGCCGAGCAGGTCGAGCGCCTGCTGCGAGCCGGTCGTGATCAGTACCTGCGACACGCGCACGCTGTAGCGCTCGGCGATCCATTCGCGCAGCGGCAGGTAGCCTTCGGTCGCGCTGTACTGGAGCGCGGCGGCCGGCGCGTCGCGCAGCACGCGGTCGGCGGCGGCGCGCATGCGCTCGGCCGGGAACGTCGCGGGGGCGGGCAGGCCGCCGGCGAACGAGATGACCTCGGGGCGTTCCGTGACCTTCAGGATCTCGCGGATCGCAGAGCTCGTCAGCTTGCGGGCGCGTTCGGAAAGCTGCCAGTGCGGCGGATGCAGGTCGCTCGGATTCATAGTCTCCTCGTTCGGATATCGTGGTCAGTCAAGAAAGGTCGTTCGGGCGCACCGCTTCGACGCTGCCGGGTGGGCAGGCGCGAACGCGATCGAGCCTTCGCGGCCGGGTGGGCAAAACCGATCAGGCAAAACAAACATTATGGCGCACCTCATCAACCGGCGCGAGCGGGACGCGGGGCCGTGGCGACCGCCGAGCGGCGCCCGAGCACCACGGTGGCGATCACGGCGGCCGCGAACAGCCACGTCGACGACGTGACCGTTTCGCCGAACAGCAGTGCGGAAAACGCGATCGTGAAGAAAATCTGCAGCAATTGCACCTGGCCGACGCGCGCGATGCCGCCCATCGCGAGCCCTGCGTACCACGCGAAAAAACCGATGAATTGCGAAAAGAGGGTCACGTAGCCGAACGCGAGCCAGGTGCGCAGCGCGAGCGGGCCCGGATGCGCGGCATGCTGCATCCACGCGAGCCAGCCGACCGGCAGCACGAGGAACGGCGCCGACACGACGAGCGCCCAGCAGATCACTTGCCAGCCGCCGATCTGGCGTGCGAGGCGCGCGCCCTCCGCATAGCCGAGCGCGCCGATGCCGACCGCGACGAGCATCAGCGCATCGCCGGCCTGCACGGTGCCGCCGCCGTCGCGCAGCGCGAACGCGATCACGAGCGCGCTGCCCGCGACCGCGCTGACCCAGAACGCCTTCGACGGCCGCTCGTGCGACAACCATGCCGCGTACAGCGCGACGAACAGCGGCTGCAGCCCGTTGACGACCGCGCCGTGCGACGCCGGTACCGATTTCATCGCCCAGGCGGAGAACACCGGATACGCGATGATCACGCCGGCCGACGTGATCGCGAGGCTTTTCAGCTGCGCGCGGGTCGGCAGCGCCTCGCGGCGCCACCACAGCAGCAGGCCGGCCGGCACGGCGGCGGCGAGCGCGCGGCCAAGCCCGTTGAGCAGCGGGTTGAGTTCGGACACGACGATGCGCGTCATCGGCAGCGTCAGGCTGAAGATCATCACGCCGATCAGGCCGAGCAGCATGCCCCGGGTTTCGCGCGAATTCATGTTGCAGGTGTCTCCGTATTGCAGGTCGTTGTAATGAGGAAAGCGGCAGGGCGTTCAGCGCAGCGTGCGTGCGCCCTGTGGGGTGTCGAATTCGGCGACGAGCGCGGGCGGGCCTTCACCCGCGTCGAGATCGAGCAGGTGGGCGGCGCCGAGCCAGTCGAGTTGTTCGCGGATGACGCCGGCATGCGGGTGGGTGCCCTTGAGCGCCTTCAGCGCGACACCGTCGCCCGGCAGCGATTCGGCCGGGTGGCGCGGGCTGTCCCACTGGATCAGCGACGGCGCGAGCCCGTCGCCCGAGCCCTGCCACGCGGGGAAGCTGCCGTCGTCGGGCACCGTGAGGCCCCAGCGCAGGTCGCCGCGGCTCATCGCGACCACGGGTGCGATACGGGCCGGGTACTGGCTCTGCCACAGGGCAAGCTGGCGCGGGCGGTCGACCCGCGCGACCCAGTGCGCGAGAAACGGGCCCTGCGCGAGTCGCGCGTGCATCGCCGGATCGTCGAGGCCGAACATCCGCGCGCGCGGCGGCTCTGCGCCGTCGCCTGGCGCCGGTGCGTCGGGGTCGATCGCGATCACTTCGAGGTAGAGCCCGCCCCACGCGCCGAACAGCGCATTGTGGGTCCGCATCAGCGGGTGACGGCCGCCGCCTGCCGGTTCGATGCCGAGTGCGTCGGCGACATGGCGAACGCCTTCGTCGAGCGTGCGCGCGGCGATCACGAGATGGTCGAGTGTCAGGGGGCGGGCTGGCATGAACGTCGGTCGGGAAGCGAAAGTGTCATGGTAGGCGGGCGAGGCGCCGGGCGGTAGCCGGCCCGGCCGGCGCACCGGCCGCGATGCAGGCCGGCGGGTGCAGCGCCAAGTGCGGCAGCGCCGGAACGGCGGCCGCACGATCGCCATTCCGGTCAACTGTAATCGTCGCTACCGGCACAGTAACGGTACAATCGGCGCGATACCCTTCGGTACAGTTGGAGCTGCCGCCCATGTCCACCGTCCCACTCGCCCAGATTCCCGCGCCGCACGACACGGCCACGCTCACGCTCGTCGACCAGCTGGTCCAGTGGGCGCGGCGGCGCATCGACGAACGCGTGTTTCGTCCCGGCATGCGGATGCCGTCGATCCGCAAGCTCGCGCTCGACAAGAGCGTGTCGCGCTTCACGGTCGTCGAGGCGTACGAGCGCCTCGTCGCGCAGGGCTACCTCGACTCGCGGCGCGGGTCGGGCTTCTACGTGCGCGAACGCACGGCCACCGGCCCGCAGCCCGCCGACAGCGTCGCGCGCGTGGCCGAGGCCGCGCCCGTGCACAACACGATCGACGTTGTCTGGTTGCTGCGCAACATGCTGCACACCGTCAGCCCGGAAAAGGGCCCCGGCCTCGGCTACTTGCCGGGCCGCTGGCTCGACGGCGAGCTGATCACCGGCGCGCTGCGTGCGCTCGGGCGCCAGTCGGGTGCGCAGATGCTCGGCTTCGGCACCGCGCAGGGTTTCCTGCCGCTGCGCCAGCAACTGCAGACACGCCTCGCTGAAGTCGAGATCGGCGCGAAACCCGAACAGATCGTGCTCGTATCGGGGATCACGCAGGCGATCGACCTGATTTCGCGGATCTACATGCGCCCGGGCGACGCGGTGATCGTCGGCGATCCCGCCTGGTTCCAGATGTTCGGCCGCTTCGCGGCGCAAGGCGCGCAGCTCGTCGGGATGCCGTACACGCCGGACGGCCCCGACCTCGACGCGCTCGAAACGCTGGTGCAGATGTGGCGCCCGAAGATGCTCGTGATCAACTCGGTGCTGCAGAACCCGACCGGCACGTCGCTGTCGGCCGCGCAGGCGTTCCGGATCCTGAAGCTCGCGGAAGCGTACGACTTCCTCGTCGTCGAGGACGACGTGTACGGCGACCTGTGCCCGCCGAGCTATCCGGCCACGCGCCTCGCGAGCCTCGACCAGCTGAAGCGCGTGATCTACCTCGGCAGCTATTCGAAGACGCTCGCGGCGAACCTGCGGGTCGGCTACGTGGCATGCGCGCCGGAGATCGCGAAGGCCGTCACCGACCAGAAGATGCTGGTCGGGATGACGACGCCCGAGCTCAACGAGCGCGTGCTTTACAAGATCCTGACCGAAGGGCATTACCGCCGCCACGTCGAGCGGCTGCGCGCGCGGCTCGACGGCGTGCGCGACAAGACCGCGCGGATGCTCGAGCGCACGGGGCTCGGCCTCTTCACGATGCCGGCGGCCGGGATGTTCCTGTGGGCCGACACGGGCGTCGATTCGGACGCGCTCGCGGCGGTCGCGCACGAGGCCGGCTTCCTGCTGACGCCGGGCAGCCTGTTCTCGCCGCAGCAATCGCCGTCGACGTGGATGCGCTTCAATGTCGCGAACTGCGGCGATCCGGCGCTGCCGGGGCTGCTGGCAGGCTATATCGACTCGGCCGTGCGGCGCGCGTCGTGACGCGGCGCGGCACGCCGCGTCTTGAAATTGCGCGCGCCGTCCCCAGATACGCGCGCAAACCGCTGGCGCCGGGCGACCGTTCTTCACGGACTCGCCGGCATCGCGCGCCGGGCGCCAGCGCCACACCATTCCAGTTCAAGTAAGAGGAAACAGCATCCATGGCACACGAAACGATGAGCTTTCAGGCAGAGGTCAAGCAACTCCTCCACCTGATGATCCATTCGCTCTACAGCAACAAGGAAATCTTCCTGCGCGAACTGGTGTCGAACGCGTCCGACGCGGCCGACAAGCTGCGTTTCGAAGGGCTCGCGGACAACGCGCTGTACGAGAACGATCCGAACCTGCGCATCCGCATCGGCTACGACAAGGCCGCGCGCACGATCACGATCGACGACAACGGCATCGGCATGAGCCGCGACGAGGCGATCGCGAACCTCGGCACGATCGCGCGTTCGGGCACCAAGGAATTCTTCACGAAGCTGTCGGGCGACCAGCAGAAGGATGCGGCGCTGATCGGCCAGTTCGGCGTCGGCTTCTACTCGGGCTTCATCGTCGCGGACAAGATCACCGTCGAGACGCGCCGCGCAGGCCTGCCGGCGAACGAAGCCGTGCGTTGGGAAAGCGCGGGCGAGGGCGATTTCACGATCGACGCGATCGAGCGCGCACGGCGCGGCACGACGATCACGCTGCACCTGCGCGAAGGCGAGGACGAGCTGCTGTCGTCGCACCGCCTGCAGTCGATCATCCAGAAGTACTCCGACCACATCGCGCTGCCGATCCTGATGCAGAAGGAAGAATGGGATCAGGAAAAGGGCGAGATGGTCCTGAAGGACGAGGACGAGACCGTCAATCAGGCAAGCGCGCTGTGGACGCGTTCGAAAAGCGACGTCACCGACGAGCAGTACACGCAGTTCTACCAGCATATCGCGCACGATCACCAGGATCCGCTCACGTGGACGCACAACCGCGTCGAGGGCCGCAGCGAATACACGCAGCTGCTGTTCGTGCCGTCGCACGCGCCGTTCGATATGTGGAACCGCGACTATCGCGGCGGCCTGAAGCTGTACGTGAAGCGTGTGTTCATCATGGACGATGCCGAGCAGCTGCTGCCGCAGTACCTGCGCTTCGTGAAGGGCGTCGTCGATTCGGCGGACCTGCCGCTGAACGTGTCGCGCGAGATCCTGCAGGAAAGCCGCGACGTGAAGGCGATCCGCGAAGGCGTGACGAAGCGTGCGCTGTCGATGCTCGAAGAACTCGCGAACGCGGAAGACGATGCCGGCAAGGAAAAGTACAAGACGTTCTGGGGCGCATTCGGCCAGGTGCTGAAGGAAGGCCTCGGCGAGGATCACGCGAACCGCGAGCGCATCGCGAAGCTGCTGCGCTTCGCGTCGACGCACGGCGACACCGATGCGCAGGACGTGTCGCTCGCCGACTACGTGTCGCGCATGAAACCCGAGCAGAGCAAGATCTACTACGTGACGGCCGACGCATGGCAGGCCGCGAAGAACAGCCCGCATCTCGAGGTGTTCCGCAAGAAGGGCGTCGAGGTGCTGCTGCTGACCGATCGCGTCGATGAATGGATGCTGTCGTTCCTGCAGGAATTCGATGGCAAGCCGCTCGCGAGCGTCGCGCGTGGCGACCTCGATCTCGGCGAGTTGAACGACGAAGAGAAGAAGGCGCAGGAGCAGGCGGGCGAGGCGATCAAGCCGGTCGTCGAGAAGATGAAGGAAGCGCTCGGCGACAAGGTGAAGGAGGTGCGCGTCACGTTCCGCCTGACCGATTCGCCGTCGTGCCTCGTCGCGGACGACAACGACATGAGCGGCTACCTGCAGCGGATGCTGAAAGCAGCCGGCCAGAACGCGCCGGCGATGCAGCCGATCCTCGAGATCAATCCCGAGCACGCGCTCGTGAAGCAGCTGAATGCCGATAGCGCCGATTTCGGCGACTGGGCCCATCTGTTGTTCGATCAGGCGCTGCTGGCCGAAGGCGGCATGCTCGACGATCCGGCGAGCTTCGTGAAGCGGACCAACGCGCTGCTGCTGTCGCGCACCGCGTGAACGCGCGCATGCGATTCGACGGCGGTCAGGCCGGCTGGCGTGAAACGCCGCGGCCTGGCTGCTCGCTCGACCAGCGCGACTGGCTGACGCGCGGCGGATCGCTGACCGCGCATCTCGCGCGGCTTGGCCGCGTGAACGTACGCGTGACGCGCGAGGCCGTCGACTGTCCGTGGTTCGACGAGCCGGACGCGCTCGCCAGTTCGCCGCGCGCGCCGATGTGGGTGCGCGAGGTGATCCTGTCGGTCGACGGCACGCCTTTCGTTGCCGCGCACAGCATCGCGCCGCTCGCCGCCAGCAAGGGTGTGTGGCAAGCGATGCGGCGGCTGCGCACGCGGCCGCTCGCGGAGCTGCTGTACAGCGATCCGCAGGTCGAGCGTTCGGCGCTCGTCAGCCGGCGCGTGATCGCCGGCCATCCGCTGTATGCCCTGGCGACCCATGCGCTTGGCGCGGGCGTCCGGCCGCCGCACGCGTTCGCCGCGCGGCGTTCGGTGTTCCAGCGTCACGGCAAGCCGCTGATGGTCACCGAGTGCATGCTGCCGGCGCTGTGGCGTCATCTCGATGCGTACGGCGACGGGCCGCGCCCGGGCGGTCCGGGCGGAGGTGCGTGATGCTGCAGGGCTTCGGGCCGGTCGTCGGGCCGGATACGCACACGATGATCCTCGGCAGCTTTCCGGGCGAGGCGTCGCTCGATGCCGCGCAGTATTACGCGCATCCCCGCAATCAGTTCTGGCGGTTGCTGGGGGCGGTGCTCGGCGAGCCGGCGCTTCATGACTTGCCGTACGATGCGCGGCTCGTGTGCGTGCTGTCACACGGCATCGGTATCTGGGACGTTCTCGATGCGTGCCATCGTCAGGGTAGCCTCGATTCTGCGATCCGGAATGCGAAGCCGAACGACTTCGATTCGTTGCGGGAACATGCGCCGTTGCTGAAGCGCGTGTGCTTCAACGGCAAGACGGCAGGGCGGTTCGCCGATGTGATCGGCGAGGCCGGGTACGAGACGCTCGTGCTGCCTTCGTCGAGCCCGGCGAACGCGATGTTGTCGTTCGATCAGAAGCTGGTGCTTTGGCGCGCACTTCGCTCCTGAGGCCCGTTGGATGCCGGGTATGCGGTGAAGCGGTATCAGGCGGGCGGCAGCAGGTGCCTGGCGCCCGTGGTCGCGGCAAGGCGACTTTGTGCGGCGACGAGCTGGTCATCGGTGGTCGCCACCAGCCACAGACGTGCGTGCTCCTCGATCCGGCGGTTGTGGTCCTTCAACGGGCCCATCGCGGCAGCGGCCTTCCAGACCACCGGGCCGATTCGGCTACTTCTGCCCGACGGCGCGCCTACCAGCAGGCAATAAGGTCCCAGCGGAAGCGATACGAACGGAAGTGCCGGACTCGCGATCACGCGCCAGTCGATGAAGGGTGTCTCGCTGATCAGCAGCGGCGTGGGCAAGCCGTAGAGCACACTGAAATCGTACAGCGCCAGCTGCTCTCGCATGCCGACGTAAATTCGCCGGATGTCGTCGACAACCGCCGCGCGGATCTCGTCCTCGAACATGGGTTCCTGCGCGTAGCGGTCAAATGCCTTTCGAGCTTCCCGTTGATACGCGCTGAACAGGCCGATCTCCACACAGTCCTGCACGGCGCGCTGGGTGTCCGCTACGGAACCGGCTTCCTCTGGCTTGCCCATCTGCGCAGCCCGCAAAAAGCGGGCGAGTCCCGCCTCGTGGATCGCAGGACCATCCGCAGATGCGTCGTCGTCAGCGTTCTTGCCGAGGGGCACATAGATATATTTCTCGGCGGCGAAATGCGATTTCTTGCCTTCATCGAACTTGATTTCGCCATCGACGCAGTCCAGATAGCGAGTCCCGATTCGACCGTGCTCCCAAACCCAATTTTTCAGGAACGGGCGCAGCGGATGCAGTTTGTCGTGATCGGCCATTGAAACCTCCAGGTTTCCCAGTATGCGCCATTCCAGCAACTCACCGCATCCCCCCGCACCGTCCGGCGCCCCTCGCTACAAGGCGAGCGTGCCCAACTCCTCATAAGTACGATGCAGCCAGACCTTGACGCGCTGCCGCTCCAGCAAGCCGAGCCCCGTGGCGGCGCGGTCGGGATGATTGACCGCCGCCCAGAAGCTCGCGCTTTGTCGATCGATCTTCTGCATCGTCGTATCGGGCAAGCGGCGCAGCGTAATCACGCTGGCGCCAAGGGCTTCGGCCCTCTCGCGTTCGCCGGATGCTTCCAGAATCTCGAAGCGATCGCCGCGGACTTCATTCAGCACCAGCACCAGCTTGATTCGTCCGCCGAATTCGTCGAGCCACTGCCGCAGCAGATCGACCGAATCGCGTCCAGTGTCCATCACGTGCCACCAGGTCAGCGTGAGGCCGTGTTCTTCGGCAAAATCCAATACGTCCGAATCGTCGAGCCACTTGGCGAGCGATTGCCGCGTCTGGGCCGCGAGGTCGACCAGTATGCGCCGCTGCGGATCCTCGAGCGCCGATTCCATGACAGGATCGAGGCTGTCATGCTGGTCGAGCACGGCAGGCGCGGCAAAATCGGCATAGAACCGCAGTAGCGCGCCGTGCGACCGGTCGGTATCGAAGCCCACGAAGGGTATGCTCCGATCGATGAAATACTGGGCCAGCACGCGGGCGGCGAGCGATTTTCCGACGCCGCCTTTTTCCCCGCCGATGAAGTGGATGTGGCTCATGCTTACGAAATCCCGTGTGATGGAGCAGGTATGGTCGGAGCGGATGTTGGCAGGCTTCGATGACATTACGGCGCAGCAGGTCACGTCGCAAGAAAGTGCATGCGCGGCAGCAGCATGCTGTCTGATCAACGCCGGTGTCAAACTGAACAAAATAGCAAGCAGTTCTGGTGATTGCCGGGGGCGGTGCTCGGCGAGGCGGCGATTCATGACCTGCCGTACGATGCGCGGCTCGTGTGCGAAGCGCGTGTGTTTCAACGGCAAGACGGCAGGGCGATTCGCCGATGTGATCGGCCAGGTCGGGTACGAGACGCTCGTGCTGCCTTGGTCGAGCCCGGCGAATGCGATGTTGTCGTTCGAGCAGAAGCTCGTGCGGTGGCGGCAGATTCGCGACTGATTTCGGCGTGAGGCGCAGGGACCGGCGGCCATCGAGCCCGACGTTCAATCGTCCTTGCCCCATCTCCATGTGGGCTTCTCGCCCTTGATCCAGCACACCACGGTCAGCAGCGCGACCAGCGCCACGATGCACGCCCCGTATGCGACCGGCGAGCGTTGCGGCGGCACCAGCCACGCGCTCGCGACGATTCCGATCACGAACAGCAGCAGCACGACCCACCCCTGCCACACGACCGGCAATCCCCAGCCCCAGCCATAGCGTTTCGCCGGGAACCAGATTTTCTTGTCGTTCGAGGTCATGTTTCCTCCTTCGAGCAATGAATGCCGTGAATCGCCAGCGGGATGCGAAGTCGGGTGCAGTCGGGCGCGCCTCGCGGCCGCCATCAACCACCAATGCTATCCTCTCGTCCGCTAAAACCAGCATCACCCAGCGAGATTCAATCATGACCCGACTGATCAAGCGTGCGTCCGCCGAGGCGCGTGCGTTCAAGCAAGGCAAGCCGTCCTCGTACAACGGCTCCGAAAAACTCCAGCCGCCGCGCGTGAAGCGCCGCCCGGACATCGACGAACACGACGACGTGCCCGTGCTCGAAGCGCCGCGCAAGCCGCGCTTCGCGCCCGTTACGTTCTCCGAAGAGGGCGGCGTGCGCTTCCTGCACTTCGGCACCGAATGGGTGCAGGGCGCCATGCGGATCTCGAAGCCGCTGCACATCGAGCTCGAATACGCGCAGCAGATGATGGCATGGCTGCTGTTCCTCGAAACGCCCGAGCGGATCGTCCAGCTCGGGCTCGGCACCGGCGCGCTGACCAAGTTCTCGCACCGTTTCCTGCCGAACGCGAAGGTCGAGGCCGTCGAGCTGAACCCGGCCGTGATCGTCGCCGCGCGCACGATGTTCGCGCTGCCGCCCGACGACGCACGTCTCGCCGTGCATGAAGCCGACGCGTGGGACTTCGTCAACGACCCGGCCAACCGCGGCACGATGGGCGCGATCCAGATCGACCTGTACGACGCGACCGCGCGCGGCCCCGTGCTCGACAGCGTCGCGTTCTACCGTGCGGTGCGCGGCTGCCTCGCCGACGCGGGCATCGCGACGATCAACCTGTTCGGCGATCATCCGAGCTTCGTGCGCAACATGAAGCACTTGAACGCGGCGTTCGAAAATCGCGTGATCGCGCTGCCCGAAGTGCACGACGGCAACCGGATCGCGATCGCGTTCTCGGGCCCCGCGCTCGACGTGCCGTTCGCGCAGCTCGACGCACGCGCGAAGCTGATCGAGGACACGCTGAAGCTGCCCGCACGCAAGTGGGTGAAAGCTTTGAAAGAAACGACCGGCGCACGCGACACCTCGTTCGCGATCTGACGCTTCATGCACCGGCGGCAGGCCGGTGCAACCACGCGACAAGGGGCGGATCACCTCGGGTTCGCCCCTGCTTGACCGCGTGCTCGCGGCTCCTATACTGGCGCGAAGCTAGGGGAGCCGCAGCCTACCCGTTTCGCCGCTCCTCTCGGCGCCGTACCCGCTCAACAAGATCGATAACCGGGAAAGAAGAGGAGACGTCATGGCTCACGATGCCGACGCCAACCGAGCCGCCAAGCGCTGGCTCTGGCTGCTGGTACTGCCGCTGATTGCGATGGTCTGGGTACCGTCCTACAGCAAGATCGAACCGCAGTTGTTCGATTTTCCGTTTTTCTACTGGTACCAGCTGCTGTGGGTCTTCATCAGCGCGGTGATCACTGCGTTCGTGTATTTCAAGACCAAGAACGCGTGGAAGGCGAGCGGCCCGCAGGGAGGTGGGCAATGAATCTCGGCGCAACCTTCGTCTTCGTCCTGCTGTTCATCGGCGTCACGATCATCGGTTTCCTGGCTGCGAACTGGCGGCGCGGCGATCTCGCCCATCTCGACGAATGGGGCCTCGGCGGACGCCGCTTCGGCACGATCGTCACGTGGTTCCTGCTCGGCGGCGACCTCTATACGGCCTACACGTTCGTCGCGGTACCCGCGCTGGTGTTCGGCGCCGGTGCGATGGGCTTCTTCGCGCTGCCGTACACGATCCTGATCTATCCGTTCGCGTTCGTCGTGTTCCCGAAGCTGTGGAGCATCGCGAAGCGGCACGGCTACGTGACGGCCGCCGACTTCGTCAACGCGCGCTACGGCAGCCGGATGCTCGCGCTCGCGATCGCGGTGACGGGCATCCTCGCGACGATGCCGTACATCGCGCTGCAGCTGGTCGGCATCGAAGTGGTGATCGGCGCGCTCGGTTTCGACACGACCGGCTTCGTCGGCGATCTGCCGCTGATCATCGCGTTCGCGATCCTCGCCGCGTACACGTACACGTCGGGGCTGCGCGCCCCGGCCATGATCGCGATCGTCAAGGACATCCTGATCTACATCACGATCGCGGCTGCCGTCATCGTGATCCCGGCGAAGCTCGGCGGCTTCGGGCACATCTTCGCGAGCGTGCCGCCCGCGAAGCTGCTGCTGAAGGCACCCGATGCGATGAGCCTGAACGGCTACAGCGCGTACGCGACGCTCGCGATCGGCTCGGCGCTTGCACTGTTCCTGTATCCGCACTCGGTCACGGCGATCCTGTCGTCGTCGTCGGGCAACTCGATCCGCCGCAACATGGCGATGCTGCCCGCGTACTCGTTCGTGCTCGGCCTGCTCGCGCTGCTCGGCTACATGGCGCTCGCGTCGGGCGTGAAGGACATGCCGCAGTACGCGCCGTACTTCAAGGCGTTCGGCCCGAACTTCGCGGTGCCCGCGCTGTTCCTCGAGTACTTCCCGTCGTGGTTCGTCGGCGTCGCGTTCGCGGCGATCGGCATCGGTGCGCTGGTGCCGGCGGCCATCATGTCGATCGCGGCCGCGAACCTGTACACGCGCAACATCCACCGCGAGTTCGTGAACCGCAACATGTCGCACGAGCAGGAGACGCACGTCGCGAAGCTCGTGTCGCTGATCGTGAAGGTCGGCGCGGTGGCGTTCATCCTCGGGCTGCCGCTGACCTACGCGATCCAGCTGCAGCTGCTCGGCGGGATCTGGATCATCCAGACGCTGCCCGCGATCGTGCTCGGCCTGTATACGCGCGTGCTCGACCATCGCGGCCTGCTGGCCGGCTGGGCCGCCGGCATCGTGTGCGGCACGTGGATGGCGATTTCGCTGAAGCTGGCCGGATCGATCTTCACGATCCACCTGTTCGGTCTCGCGATTCCCGGCTACGCGGCCGTGTGGTCGCTGATCGTCAACCTGGTGGTGTCGGTGGTCGTGAGCGTGCTGGTGCGCGTGATGGGGATGGCGCATGCGGAAGATCGCACGCGGCCGGAGGATTATCTCGACGTCGTCGAGGGCTGATTCCCCCACCTGCCGTTGCTGTTTCGACACGACGCCCGCGACGCTAGTCGCGGGCGTTTTGCATGGTGCGTCGTGAACGCCCCGTGCGACGGTGCATGCCGTTCGAACGGCGTGCTGGAGCAGGCGCTGACGAAGGTGCTGCGCAAATGGCGGGCCCGCCCGGATCGTCGCGTCAGCGCGGCGACCGGGCGGCACGCGCGTGCGTTACTGCCCCGCGCGTTGCGCGAGATCCTCGCGCTGCGACAGGTCTTCGACGTTGACCATCCAGTGCACGCCGAACCGATCCTTCGCCATCCCGAAGCCGAGCGCCCAGAACGTCTTGCCGAACGGCATCGTCACTTCGCCGCCGTCGGCGAGCGCATTGAACAGCTTCTGGCCTTCCTCGACCGTCGCCGGGTTCAGCGACAGCGAATAACCGGCATGCGCGGCGCCTGCCGGCTGGCTGCAGTCGCCGTCCGAGCACATGATCATCGAGTCGCCGATCGTGAAGCTCGCGTGCATCACCTTGTCGGCCATCTCCGGCGTCATCGGGTAGTCGGGGTTCGGCGGCGCATCCTTGAAGTGCATCTTGAACATCGTCTTCGCACCGAGTGCCTTTTCGTAGAACTGAAGGGCTTCGTCGGCACGACCGTAGAACGTCAGGTACGGTTGAACTTGCATCGTTGTCTCCTGTGATGGGCCGGACCCGCGTGTCGGCGCGGGTTCGGCGTCGTGCAAGATTGACTGGGAAAGGGCGCATCGGGAGGCGGCCGGCGCACCCGTGACGTGGATTGTAGTGCGCGTGCTTGACGATGGAATGAAAAATAAAAACGGCCGCGAACATCATGTTCGCGGCCGTGTGCGGCGTGCTTGCTGACGGCTGTTGTCAGTGTTGCTGACAGCCGCTGACGCCCGTTGCGACTCAGCGCAGCGCGTCGATCAGCTTCTCGAGCTTCACCGCATCGGCGGCGAAGACGCGGATGCCTTCGGCGAGCTTTTCGGTCGCCATCGCTTCGTCGTTCAGCTGGAAGCGGAACGATGCCTCGTCGATCGCGACCCGGTCGATCGCGACGCGTTCGGACGGCTTGTCCTGCAGCGCTTCCGGCGACAGCTTGCGTGCGACGGTCTCGTTGCTCTCCTGCAGCTTCTGCAGCAAATCGGGACTGATCGTCAGCAGGTCGCAGCCGGCAAGTTCGGTGATCTGGCTGGTCGTGCGGAAGCTCGCGCCCATCACTTCAGTGTTGTAGCCGAACGTCTTGTAGTACGTGTAGATGCGGCGCACCGACTGCACGCCCGGATCGTTCGCGCCACCGTCCTTCTCTTCATTCCACTCTGCGCCGGCCTGCTTCTTGTACCAGTCGTAGATGCGGCCGACGAACGGCGAGATCAGTTGCGCACCGGCTTCCGCGCACGCGGCGGCCTGCACGAGCGAGAAAAGCAGGGTCATGTTGCACTTGATCCCTTCCTTCTGCAGCACCTCGGCCGCGCGGATGCCTTCCCACGTCGATGCGAGCTTGATCAGGATGCGGTCGCGGCCGATGCCGGCGGCTTCGTACAGCTTGATGAGCTCGCGGCCCTTGTCGATCGAGCGTTGCGTGTCGAACGACAGGCGTGCGTCGACTTCGGTCGACACGCGGCCCGGGATCAGCTTCAGGATCTCGGTGCCGAACGCGATCAGCAGGCGGTCGATGATGAAATCGGTGCTTTCGTTGCGATGATCGCGGACGGTTTTCTCGAGGATCGGCTTGTACGCATCCTTCTGGACGGCCTTCAGGATCAGCGACGGGTTCGTGGTCGCGTCCTGCGGCTTGTATTGCGCAAGCTGCTGGAAGTCGCCCGTGTCGGCGACGACGGTCGTGTACTGCTTCAGCTGGTCGAGTGCGGTAGTCATGGCGATTCGGAAGAAGGGCGCGGGGCGCCGGGTTCTCACGGGCCGCGCGAGCGCGGCGGCGAAGCGAAGCGGCGCCGGGCGCCGCTTCCAATCCATCATTTTAGGCCCGATTCGTGTCGGACACGTTTTGGCGTGCCCGACGCGTGCCGCGGCGGGCCGCGAGCCGCGTCACGCGGGGCGTCGCGCGTTCAGGATCACCTGCGTGACGATCCCCGCGACGAGCCCCCAGAACGCCGAGCCGATCGACAGCAGCGTGAGGCCCGACGCGGTGACCATGAACGTGACGAGCGCGGCCTCGCGCTGTTTCACGTCCTGCATCGCGTTCGCGAGCCCGCTCATGATCGAGCCGAACAGCGCGAGCGCGGCGACCGATACCACGAGCGCCTTCGGCAGCGCGGCGAACAGCGCAGCGATCGTCGCGCCGAAGATGCCGGCGACCAGGTAGAACGTGCCGCACCACACGGCTGCCGTGTAGCGCTTGGCGTGATCCTCGTGCGCTTCGGGGCCCGTGCAGATCGCGGCCGTGATCGCCGCGAGGTTCACGCCGTGCGAGCCGAACGGCGCGAGCAGCAGCGACGCGAAGCCGGTCGTCGCGATCAGCGGCGACGACGGCGTCTGGTAGCCGTCCGCGCGCAGCACCGCGATACCCGGCACGTTCTGCGACGCCATCGCGACGACGAACAGCGGAATGCCGATGCTGACGATCGACGCGATCGAGAACGCGGGCATCGTGAACACGGGCTGCGCGAGCGCGATGTGGAAGCGGCTGAAGTCGAGCAGGCCGAGGCCGCCGGCCACCGCCGTGCCGACGATCAGCGTCGTCACGATCGCATAGCGCGGCGCGAGCCGCTTGACGACCAGGTAGGTAAAGAACATCGCGAGCACGAGCGCGGTCTGGAACTGCGCGGCGCGGAAGATCTCGATGCCGATCTCGAACAGGATGCCCGCGAGCAGCGCGGCGGCGATGCCGGCCGGAATCCGGCGCATCAGCGTGTCGAACAGGCCGCTTACGCCGATGGCCGTCAGCAGCAGCGCGCACACGACGAACGCGCCGATCGCCTCGGCGTAGGGCACGCCGGGCAGCGACGCGATCAGCAGCGCGGCGCCGGGCGTCGACCACGCGACGACGACGGGCGCGCGAAAGCGCAGCGACAGGCCGATCGTCGTCAGCGCCATGCCGATCGACAGCGCCCAAATCCACGACGAGATCTGCGCATCGGTGAGGTGGGCGGCGCGGCCGGCCTGGAACATCAGCACGAGCGAACTCGTGTAGCCGGTCATCATCGCGACGAAGCCGGCGACGAGCGCCGACACGGACGTATCGGCGAAAAAGCGGCGGCCGCCGGCGCGGCTGGCGCTCGCGGTGGGCGAGGGGTTCATGCTATCTCCGGGGGAGGCCGCTCGGACGCGGCCTTTGTATCTGCGAGTGGGTTGCGTTACTTGCTGAGTGCGCGCATCGCGGTTTCGAGGCCCGCCAGCGTGAGCGGATACATGCGATGGCCGAGCAGGTCGCGGATTACCGCGACCGACTGCCGGTACTCCCATAGCCGCTCGGGCTCGGGGTTCAGCCATGCATGATGGGGGAACTGGTCGGCGAGACGGCGCAGCCACACGGCGCCGGCTTCCGGGTTGTTGTATTCGACCGAGCCGCCGGGCTGCAGCACTTCGTACGGGCTCATCGTCGCGTCACCGACGAAGATCAGCTTGTAGTCGGGCGTGAACTTGTGCAGCACGTCCCACGTCACGGTGCGCTCCGAGTGGCGGCGGCGGTTGTTCTTCCACAGGTGGTCGTACACGCAATTGTGGAAGTAGAAGAATTCGAGATGCTTGAATTCGGCTTTCGCGGCCGAGAACAGCTCTTCGGTGCGCTTGATGTGGTCGTCCATCGAGCCGCCGACGTCGAGCAGCATCAGCACTTTCACGTTGTTGTGGCGCTCGGGCACCATCCGCAGGTCGAGCCAGCCCGCGTTCGCGGCCGTGCTGCGGATCGTGCCGGGCAGGTCGAGCTCTTCCGCCGCGCCTTCGCGCGCGAAGCGGCGCAGCCGCCGCAGCGCGACCTTGATGTTGCGCGTGCCGATCTCGACCGAATCGTCGTAGTCGCGATAGGCGCGTGCTTCCCACACCTTCACCGCGGTGCGGTTGCCGTTCGACGGGCCGCCGATGCGTACGCCTTCGGGGTTGTAGCCGCCGTGCCCGAACGGCGACGTGCCGCCCGTGCCGATCCACTTGTTGCCGCCTTCGTGGCGTTCCTTCTGCTCGTCGAGCAGCGCCTTCAGGCGCTCCATCAGCTTGTCGAGCCCGCCCATTGCCTCGATCTGCGCCTTTTCCTCCGGCGACAGTTCGCGCTCGAGACGCTTCTCGAGCCAGTCGAGCGGAATGTCGAACGCTTCGGACGGCAGCGTGGACACGCCATGGAAATACGCGCCGAACGCCTGGTCGAACTTGTCGAAGTACTGCTCGTCCTTGACGAGCGTCATCCGCGCGAGGAAGTAGAACGCGTCGATCGACGGCGAGATCAGCCCGGCCTTCAGCGATTCGAGCAGCGTCAGGTATTCCTTCACCGAGACGGGCAGCTTGGCTGCGCGCAGCGCGTAGAAGAAATTGAGCAGCATGGCCGGGCCTTCGCGGGTGAGGGAGGATTACCGGTTGTGCCGGTTCATGTAGACGAGCCGTTCGAGCAGGCTCAGGTCCTGCTCGTTCTTCAGCAGCGCGCCCGCGAGCGGCGGCACGATCTGCTTCGCGTCCGCGCTGCGCAGCGCGTCGGCCGGGATGTTCTCGGCGAGCAGCAGCTTCAGCCAGTCGAGCAGCTCGGACGTCGACGGCTTCTTCTTCAGGCCCGACACGCCGCGCAACTCGAAGAAACTCTCGAGCGCCGCGCGCAGCAGCTCCTCGCGGATGTCGGGGAAGTGCACCGCGACGATCTTCTGCATCGTCGACGGGTCGGGAAACTGGATGTAGTGGAAGAAGCAGCGGCGCAGGAACGCGTCGGGCAGCTCCTTCTCGTTGTTCGACGTGATGATCACGAGCGGGCGGTGCTTCGCACGCACCGTCTCGCGCGTCTCGTACACGTGGAACTCCATCCGGTCGAGCTCGCGCAGCAGGTCGTTCGGGAATTCGATGTCGGCCTTGTCGATCTCGTCGATCAGCAGCACGCTCGGGTGCTCGGCGTCGAACGCCTGCCACAGCACGCCCTTGACGATGTAGTTCGAGATGTCCTTCACGCGCTCGTCGCCGAGCTGCGAGTCGCGCAGCCGCGATACCGCGTCGTATTCGTACAGGCCCTGCTGCGCCTTGGTGGTCGACTTGATATGCCACTGCAGCAGCGGCATGTCGAGCGCGGCGGCCACTTCCTCGGCGAGCATGGTCTTGCCGGTGCCGGGTTCGCCCTTGATCAGCAGCGGGCGTTGCAGCGTCAGTGCGGCATTGACCGCGAGCTTCAGATCGTCGGTGGCGACGTACTGCGAGGACCCTTCGAAACGCATGGCGGCGCTCTTCTTCATCGGGAAAAAAACCCAGTATAAGTCAGAAGGGCTGGCCGGTTGGGCCGCGCCCGCGTATCGTTGCGGGGCTGTGGCGGGGCGAACGGGGGCGCCGTATGGACGCGTTCCCTGCCGACGCGGTACAATCTGGCCGTTTTTTTTGGCCTGCGTGGCGATCCAACAAGCAAAACGGCGCGGGCCGTTGCCGCTTTGGCGCCAGTTTCCCCTCAAGCTAGGTTACAAGAGCTATGAACAAATTCGTCGGCAAACACGTCGTTGTCGCAGCGCTCGTGGCGCTCGCGGGCAGCGCGCAGGCGGCCGGTGTGGTCGGCAACCCGAAGGACGGGGCGAGCAAGGCCGCCATGTGCATCGGTTGCCACGGCATCCAGGACTACCGCGCGGCGTATCCGGAGGTCTACCGGGTGCCTGTCCTCGGCGGCCAGAACCAGCAATACCTCGAGAACGCGCTGAAGGCCTACCGCAAGAAGGATCGTCACTTCCCGTCGATGAATGCGATCGCCGGTTCGCTGACGGACCAGGACATCGCGGATCTGGCGGCCTACTACGCCGTCCAGAAGGCCGACTCGAAGGACAATCCCTACAAGTAAGCGCGCGCCGCCGGTCTCTCCGGCGGGACAGGAGCATTCATGAACAACGCATTCAAGACGGCGGCGGTGGCACTGGTGGCCGGCCTCGCGATCGGTACCGCGCACGCAGCGGACATCACGAAGGGCAAGGAGCTGGTCGAGTCGCACAACTGTGCCGCCTGCCATGGCGCGCAGATGAACAAGCCGATCAACGCCGAATATCCGCGCCTCGCCGGCCAGCATGCCGACTACCTCGTGTGGGCGATGCGCCAGTACCAGATGGGCCTGACGAACCCGCTGCTCGGTCGCAACAATGCGATCATGCAGGCACAGGTGCAGAGCCTGTCGGTCAGCGACATGAAGGACATCGCGTCCTACATCGAGTCGCTGAAAGAAACCGATCTCGTGTTCAAGAAGTAAGCGTGCCGGGCCTCACGGGCCCGTGCAGCAAAAATACCCCGCCTCGGCGGGGTATTTTTTTGTCCGCGACCGGGCCTGCCCGGGCGCCGGTGTGCCGGGCCCGCGCGCTCAGTCGCGCGACGCGCGGCGCAGGATGCGCTGCAGGTACGCGTCGGTATCGGGCGGCGTGTTCGTGCGCTGCGCTTCCCAGATCGTCTCGCCGAGGCATTCCATGATCGCGTGCTGCGCGTCGTGGGTCGAGTCGAGCTTGGCGGCCAGCTTGTCGTGCGCGGCGCGGATGCCGGGCGGCTGGTCGATCGACAGCTGCTCGCTGATCGCGAGGTGCATCGACAGGTGCAGGAACGGGTTCGTGCGGCCTTCCTCGGGCGTGTAGTTGCGCGCGGCCGCGCCATCCGCATCGGCGAGTTCGTCGTGGTATTCGGGATGCTCGATGATCCAGTCGGCTGCCATCGCTTCCAGCGGCGTCAGGATCTCGCCCGCGCGCTGCTTGCGCCAGGTCTCGGTGAAAAAGCGACGCACTTCGTCGCGGCTTGGATTGAACATGGTGGGGAAGCGTCGTGATTCGGGCGGCCTCATGCCGCGTCGGGCATTGTACGCCGGGTCGGCGGACGGCGCTGGCGGCGGGCCGGGACGGGCGGCGCCGCGCAGGCCCGCCGCGACTGCCCCGCAAGGCGCTGCGCACCGGGTAAGCGGGGGCTAGGCCGGCGGCCGTCGCGCCGCTACACTCCGACGATTCCCGCCCCGGCGCCTCGCTCGCCCGTTTCGTCATGACCGCCACCGCCCGCCCATCGTCCGCCGCCCTGCAGGGCACGCTCTACGTCGCGCTGTCTGCCGCCGCGTTCGGCGCGATGGCGATCTTCGGCCGCTACGCGTATGCGGCCGGCGTCGACGTGCTCGGGCTGCTGATCGTGCGCTTCGCGATCGGCGGCGCGGTGCTCGCCGCGATCGCACGGCACCGTCGCGTCGCGTGGCCGCGCGGCCGCGCGCTCGCGCCGCTCGTGGCAATGGGCACGGTCGGCTACGTCGGGCAGTCGTTCTGCTATTTCAGCGCGCTGCAGCACGCGCAGGCGAGCCTCGTCGCGCTGCTGCTGTACCTGTACCCGGCGTTCGTCACGCTGCTGGCAGCGTGGTGGCTCGGCGAGCGCCTGACGCGCGCGAAGGCCGTCGCGCTCGTGCTGTGCGTCGCGGGTTCCGCGCTGATGGTCGGCGGCGGGCATGGCGAGCCGCTCGGGATCGCGCTCGCACTGGCGGCCGCGGTGATCTATTCGCTGTACATCGTCGGCGGCACGAAGGCGACGCGCGGCGTCGATCCGCTCGCGACGACGGCGATCATCTGCCTGTCGGCGACCGCCACGCTCGTGGTGATCGCCGTCGTGCGGACGGCCGCGTTCGGCGCGCCGCCGCGCTGGCCCGCGACGGGCGGCGGCTGGGCGTCGATGCTCGCGATCGCGCTCGTGTCGACGGTTGCGGCCATGCTCGCGTTTTTCGCCGGGCTCGAGCGGCTCGGGGCCGCGCGGACGTCGATGCTGTCGACGCTCGAACCGGTCGTGACGGTTGCGCTCGCGGCGTTGCTGTTCGGGGAAGCGTTGTCGCCGCTGCAGTGGGCGGGCGGCGTCGCGATTCTGGCCGCGGTGCTGGCGCTCGTGCGGGCGGGTGGCGCGGCCGCCGACGATGCGACGGCGACGTCCAATGCGTAGCCGGAAGCGGGCGAGCCGCGCGCGGCGCGACGGCGCCCACGGATCCGGGCCGTGCCGACGCGGTTCGATCGGCCGGCGCCGCGCGAGTCCTCGCGCCTGACGCTTATTCGTTGGGCGGCGGCGTTTTCGGCCGGAATTCGCACAGCGGCTCGATCACGCAGTGCCAGCATTCGGGCTTGCGCGCCTTGCATACATAGCGTCCGTGCAGGATCAGCCAGTGATGCGCGTCCTGCAGGAATTCCTTCGGCGTGAATTTCTCGAGGGCGGCCTCGACGGCCCGCACGTCCTTGCCCGGCGCGAGCCCCGTGCGGTTCGCGACGCGGAAGATATGCGTGTCGACCGCGATCGTCGGCTGGCCGAACGCAGTGTTCAGCACGACGTTCGCGGTCTTGCGGCCGACGCCCGGCAAGCCTTCGAGCGCGTCGCGATCGGCCGGCACTTCGCCGTCGTAGCGGTCGAGCAGGATCCGGCACGTCGCGACCACGTTCTTGGCCTTGGTGCGGTACAGCCCGATCGTCTTGATGTACTCGGTGACGCCTTCTTCGCCAAGCGCGACGATTTGTCGCGGGGTGTTCGCGACCGGGAACATCTTCCGCATCGCCTTGTTGACCGACACGTCGGTCGCCTGCGCGGACAGCATCACGGCGATCAGCAACTCGAACGGCGTCGAGTATTCGAGCTCGGTGGTCGGATGCGGATTGAGGCTCTGCAGCGTTTCGTAGATCGCGCGTCGTTTGCTGGCGTTCATGGAGCGTTCTGGTCGGGCGGCGCGGATGGGCTGCCTGGGTCGTCGTTGCCTGCGCCGTTCTCTTGATCGTTGCCGCCTGCGGCCGCGGCGTCGGCGTCGCGTTGCGCCTGCTGCTCGGCGAGCCGTTTGCGGCGCGCCTCGGCCGCGTCGATCTGCGCCTGGACGGCCGTGCTCACACCTTCGGTGTTCTTCGGCCCGGCGCCTTGCCCGGACAGTTCTTCCTTCTTCTTGCGCGCGCGTTCGAGCGCGGCGGCGATGATCGCGCGTTTCTTCGCTTCGGCGTCGTCAGCGACCGGCGCGGCAGCGGGGGCGTCCGGCTGTGCCGCGGGTTGCTGTTCCGCGGCCGGTTTCGCGGCACTGGCCGCGCGGCGGGCGGCGGCGCGTGCTTCGGCGGCTTCGCGTTCGCGACGCTGGCGGGCGAGCCGGAGGTCGTGGCGTTCGCGCGCGGCGTCGGCCTGCTCCTGCGACCACGCATCCCAGCCCGTACGATCGCCGGTCACCGGCAGCATCGCGATGCAGTCGACCGGGCAGGGCGGCACGCACAGATCGCAGCCGGTGCACTGTGCTTCGATGATCGTGTGCATCTGCTTCGGCGCGCCGACGATCGCGTCGACCGGGCACGCCTGCATGCACAGCGTGCAGCCGATGCACAGGCTTTCGTCGATGAAGGCGACCGCGCGCGGATGCTCGCTGCCATTGACGGGATTCAGCGGAATCACCTGCTTGCCGAGCAGGCCCGCGAGACGCGCGATGCCTTCGGCGCCGCCGGGCGGGCACTGGTTGTAGTTCGCGTCGCCGGCGGCAATCGCCTCGGCGTACGGACGGCAGCCGTTATAGCCGCACTTCGTGCATTGCGTCTGGGGAAGCAGATCTTCGATGCGATCCGCGAGTGTTTTGGAGTCGGTCACGGTGACAGCGGGCGCAGCGGCGCCGAATGGCTCTCGGCCGCGTCGGACGCAGCCGGAAAGGTTTGCCAAAGCTCGATTATCGCCGATTTCCCGCATTGCGCTGGACGCCGTCTGTGCGCATAATCGAACCGCTTTTTTGCAGGGGCTCAGCAGGAGGGCGGCCGCACGCGGCGCGCCCGTTCCAGGGCGGCCGGCGCCAAGGCGGTGGGGGTGCCGGTCCGGATCAAGCGGCTCACATAGCAAAACGCCACCATGAATCAGCCAAAAATCAAAAGAGATCCTGAAGGTACGCGCCGCCGCATCCTGATGGCGGCAGCCGAAGAGTTCGCGAGTGGAGGGCTGTTCGGCGCACGCGTCGACCAGATTGCGCGCCGGGCCGAAACCAACGAGCGCATGCTCTATTACTACTTCGGCAGCAAGGAGCAGTTGTTCACGGCCGTGCTCGAACACGCGTTCTCCGCGCTGACCGAGGCCGAGCGTGTGCTCGATCTCGACGGCGTCGCGCCGGTCGAGGCCGTCACGCGGCTCGCGCATTTCGTTTGGGACTACTACCGCGACCATCCGGAACTGCTCAGGCTCATCAACAACGAGAACCTGCACGAAGCCCGCTACCTGCACAAGTCGACGCGGATCCGCGAGATGATGTCGCCGATCGTCGCGAAGCTCGGCAACGTGCTGATGCGCGGCCAGAAGGCCGGGCTGTTCCGCGGCGACGTCGATCCGCTGCGCTTCTACGTGACGCTGTCGGGGCTCGGCTACTACATCGTGTCGAACCGCTTCACGCTTGCCGCGACGCTCGGCCGCGACTTCACCGACACCGACGAGCGCGCGGAGATGGTCCGGATGAACACCGAGGTGCTGCTCGCATATCTGCTGCGGCGCTGACGCGCGGCCGCCGGATGTAAAAACGCCGCCGTGCGCAGGCAACGGCGGCGTTTTTTCGTCGGAACGCGATGCGTCAGGCGGCCTTGCGCGTGCGAACGGTTTTTGCGCGCGGCGTGCTGGCGGCACGCTTCGCTGCCGGAGCGGCCTTTGCGGGGGCTGCGGCGGTGGCAGCCTTGGCCGGCGCCTTCGCGCGCGTGCGCTTCGCTACCGTGGCGCGCGTCGCTTCGGCCGGCGCGTTGGCGGCCGGTACGGCCGCGAGCGTCGTGGTCGCCGGCGTGTCCGGATGATCCTTCGTCGCGCCGTGCTTCGGCTCAGGGGCATGCTCGCGGATGAAATCGCGCAGCTGCGGGTAGATGATCGTGCGCCAGCGGCGGCCCGAGAAGATCCCGTAGTGGCCGCACTTCTCGGCGGTCAGGCTGCGGCGATCGTCTTGCGGGATGCCCGTGCACAGCTCGTGCGCGACGTGCGTCTGGCCGCTGCCCGAGATGTCGTCGAGTTCGCCTTCGATCGTCATCAGCGCGGTGTGCTTGATGTCCTGCGGCCGCACGCGCTCGCCTTCGACATCCCACGTGCCTTCCGCGAGCCGGAACTCCTGGAACACGACGCGGATCGTCTCGAGGTAGTACTCGGCGGCCATGTCGAGCACGGCGTTGTACTCGTCATAGAAGCGGCGGTGCGCCTCGGCGTCTTCCTCGTCACCGCGCAGCAGGCTCTGGTAGAAATCCCAGTGCGATTGCGCGTGCCGTTCCGGGTTCATCGCGACGAAGCCCGTGTGCTGCAGGAAGCCCGGATACACCTGGCGGCCTTCGCCCGGATAGTTCGCGGGCACCGTGTGGATCACGTTGTTCTCGAACCACGCGGTCGAGTGCTGCGTCGCGAGCGAGTTCACCGACGTCGGACTGCGGCGGGCGTCGATCGGGCCGCCCATCATCGTCATCGTGAGCGGCGTATCCTCGCCGCGGCTCGCCATCAGCGAGATCGCCGCCAGTACCGGCACCGTCGGCTGGCACACCGAGATCACGTGCAGGTTGCGCGCGCCGATGTGACGGATGAATTCCTGGATGTACGCGATGTAGTCGTGCAGGTGGAACGGACCCGTCTCGATCGGCACCATCCGCGCGTCGATCCAGTCGGTGATGTAGACCTTGTGATCCTGCAGCAGCGTGCGCACCGTGTCGCGCAGCAGCGTCGAGTGATGGCCCGACAGCGGCGCGCAGACCAGCACGACCGGCTCGTCCTTCAGTTGCGTGACGGCATCGGCGTCGTCGGAATAGCGCTTGAAGCGCAGCAGCCGGCAGAACGGCTTCTCGACGATCGTCTGCTCGACGATCGGAATGTTGTGGCCGTCCTTGACGATCTGATGAATGTTGAATTCGGGCTTCTCGTAATCCTTGCCGAGCCGGTACATCAGTTCGTACGCGGCGGCCATCCGCGTTGCGCCGGGCATCAGCGAGAACGGGCTGGACGGGTTGGCGAACGATTTGGACGCGGCCTGGGCCCAGGCCGTCAGCGGGCTCAGCATGGCGCGCTGGAATTCATGCAGTTGGTAAAGCATGCAGACTACTCCCGCGTGGGGGACGGTGCGCAAGGGCGGCGTGGGGCGTCGCGGCGTGCCGTGGGGGTCAGCGGCCGGCCATGTTGCACTGCGGCCGGACAATCGCGTCGATCATATCGGACAACGATGGGTGGTGCAATGCAACATTTCCCCGATTTTTCATCAAAATTTTGCGATTTGACGATCTCTGACCAAGCCGCCCGCGCACCCGTCCGGCCCCCCGTCAACGCCCCGTCGCCACGGCCGGCGCGGGCTGGCCGGCTGCCCGCGCCATGGCCTCCTCGTGGTGCATCAGGTTCATCGCGGTATGCACGAGCGCCACGTGGGAGAACGCCTGCGGGAAGTTCCCGACGAGCCGCCCGGCGACCGGATCGTATTCCTCCGCGAGCAGCCCGAGGTCGTTCGACAGCGCGAGCAGCCGGCTGAACAGCCGGTGCGCGTCGTCGATCCGGCCGAGCAGCGCGTAGTTGTCGACCAGCCAGAAGCTGCACGCGAGAAACGTGCCTTCGCCGGGCGGCAGGCCGTCGTCGTAATCGGTCGTCCGATAGCGCATCACGAGCCCGTCGTGCAGCAATTCGCGCTCGATCGCCTCGACCGTGCCGACGATGCGCGGGTCTTCCGGCGGCAGGAAGCCGAGCAGCGGCATCAGCAGCACGCTCGCGTCGAGTTCGTCGCTGCCGTAGCTCTGCGCGAACGCCTGCTTGCCTTCGTGCCACGCGTTGGCGCAGACATCCGCATGGATCTGCTCGCGCAGCGCGCGCCAGCGGTCGAGCGAGCCGGGCAGCCGGAACATTTCCGCCGACTTGATCGCGCGGTCGAACGCGACCCACGCCATCACCTTCGAGAACGTGAAATGGAGGCGGCCGCCGCGCGTTTCCCAGATCCCTTCGTCGGGTTCCTGCCAGATCTTCTCGAGATGGTCGAGCAGCGCGCACTGCACGGACCAGACCGTGTCGTCGGCCTGCAGGCCGCCCACGCGCGCGAGGTGCAGCGCGGCCATCACCTCGCCGAACACGTCGAGCTGGAGCTGGTTCGCGGCGCCGTTGCCGACGCGCACCGGCTTCGAATCCTGATAGCCGGGCAGCCAGTCGAGCTCCATTTCCGGCAGCCGTCGCTCGCCGGCGATCCCGTACATGATCTGGATCTGCTCGGGCGAACCGGCCATCACGCGGCCGAGCCAGGTACGCCACGCGCGCGCCTCGTCGTAGTAGCCGCCGCGCATCAGCGCGAGCAGCGTGATCGTCGCGTCGCGCAGCCAGCAGTAGCGGTAGTCCCAGTTGCGATTGCCGCCGATCTTCTCGGGCAGCGACGTGGTCGGCGCCGCGACGATGCCGCCGGTCGGCTCGTACGCGAGCGCCTTCAGCGTGATCAGCGAGCGGCGCACGGCCGCCGCGTAGCGGCCCTGCACCTGGCAGCGGCCCGACCATTCGAGCCAGTAGTTCTCGGTGCGCGCGAGCATCGACAGCGGATCGCGCGCGGGCGGCAGCCGCATGTGCGACGCCGCATAGCTGAGCGAGAACGGCACGCGCTCGTCGGCGCTGACCGTGAATTCCGCGAGGGTATGGAGATTCTTGCCGGTGAGCGGCACCGGCGTGCGCAGCACGACGGTGTCGGGGCCCGCGATCGCCTTCATGCCGTCCTCGCGGGTCAGTTGCGTGACCCACGGGATCGAGAAACCGTAGTCGAAGCGCAACACGAGCTCCATGCGCATCTTCATCGTGCCGTGGCGGCCGACGACGATCCGCACCAGTTCGGACCAGCCGTTGCCGGGCGGCATGAAGTCGATCACGGTGACGGCGCCGTCGGCGCTTTCGTAATCGGTTTCGAGGATCAGCGTGTCGCCGCGATAGCGGCGTGTGGTGTGCGTGATCGCGGCGTCGGCAGCGGGAGCAAGCAGCCAGCGGCCGTGCTCGGGCGTGCCGAGAAGCGCCGCGAAGCAGGCGCCCGAATCGAAGCGGGGCCAGCACAGCCAGTCGACGGAGCCGTCTTTCGAGATCAGCGCGGCCGTGTGGCCGTCGCCGACGAGGGCGTAGTCTTCGATCAGGGCGGGCATGGGCAGGCGATCCTTGGGTATTCGAGTTCACAATGCGGACGGCGGCGGCCGGGCTTCACGCCCGGGCGTCGCGCCCCGTATACTCGGCCGGGCGGCGGAGCGCATGAACGGCCGGCGTTTCGTCCTATCTCAACACTTGAAGCGACTCGATGCAAGGAGGATTCAATGCCCAACCGTTTACGCGAGCGTGACGCACGCGCTTCGACACGAGGGTTCCCGCTTAGGCTCGCTCACTGGATGAAAGGTTTCGCGATCGTGCTCTCCTTGTCCGCGACCCACGCATTTGCGCAGCAATCGCCCGCACCGGCCGACGGCGTCTACAACCTGCTGGTCGGCACCTACACGGGCGGCGGCAGCGACGGCATTTATGTTTACCGCTTCGATACTAAAAACGGCAGCGTCGCGCCCGTCTCGTCTGCAAAGACCGTGAACCCGTCGTACCTGTTGCCGAGCCGCGACGGTCGCACCGTCTACGCGGTCAACGAACTGCCCGGCGACGACGGGCCCGCGTCGCAGCGCGGCGGCGTCAGCGCGTTCCGTTTCGACGCGAAGACGGGCGCGCTGAGCTTCATCGACCGCGTGTCGTCGGAAGGGAACGATCCTTGCTATCTCGCGCTGTCGCCGGACGGCAAGACCCTCGTGACGGCCAACTACTCGGTCGCGAAGGATCCGGGCGGCAGCTTCGCGGTGTTTCCGCTGCGCGACGACGGCGCGGTCGGCCCGTCCGTGCTGACCGTGCACCACGAAGGCACGGGGCCCGTGAAGGGCCGCCAGGATGGCGCGCACGTGCACTCGACGGTGTTTTCGCCGGACGGCCGCTACCTGTTCGTGCAGGATCTCGGCGCGGACAAGATCTACGGCTACCGCTACACGGTGGACGGCAGCCGCGGGCTGATCAGCCCGACCGACACGCGCTACACGCCGGTGAAGGCCGGCTCGGGCCCGCGTCACATGGTGTTCGGCGCCGACGGCCGGTTCGCGTACGTGACGAGCGAGCTCAACGCGTCGGTCGAGGTGTTCGGCTATCACGACGGCAAGCTGACGCCGGTCGAGACGGTGTCGATGACGGCGCCGGGCTTCAAGGGCAAGGTCGGCGGCGGCGCGATCCATTTGTCGCCGGACGGCCGCTTCCTGTACGTGAGCAACCGCGGCGACGCGAACGATCTCGTGATCTACGCGGTCGACAAGGCCGACGGCCGGCTGAAGCAGGTCGGCCGCCAGTCGAGCCTCGGCAAGACGCCGCGCGAGTTCCTGATCGATCCGACCGGCAAGTGGCTGATCGTCGGCAACCAGGACAGCGACTCGTTCTACGTGTTCAGCCGCGATGTCGAAACGGGGCAGCTCGGCGCGAATCCGCAGAAGGTCGTGGTCGGCAAGCCGGTCGATTTCAAGCTGGTGCCGGTGCAGTAAATGCGCAAGCCGTAAATGAAAAGGGCGCTGCCGATGCAGCGCCCTTTTTTTCGGAGCGGCCGGTTTCCCGGTGCGCCCGTATCGATCGACGGCGGCCGTCCGGCCGCCGCGTTCAGTCGGCCGCGGCCGGCACGAGCACCTCGCGGCTGCCGTTGATGCCCATCGCCGACACGAGCCCGGCTGCTTCCATCTGCTCGACGAGGCGTGCCGCGCGGTTGTAGCCGATGCGCAGCTGCCGCTGCACCGACGAGATCGACGCGCGCCGCGTGCGCACGACGAACGCGACGGCTTCGTCGTACAGCGGATCGGCTTCCGCGTCCGGCGCTTCGCCGAACAGGTCCTGCGTCGCGCCGTCGGCGGCCGGGCCGTCGAGGATGCCTTCCTCGTACTGCGGCTCGCCGAACTGCTTCAGGTACTCGACGATCCGGTGCACTTCCTCGTCGGCGACGAACGCGCCGTGCACGCGCTGCGGATAACCGGTGCCCGGCGGCAGGAACAGCATGTCGCCCATCCCGAGCAGCGACTCGGCGCCCATCTGGTCGAGGATCGTGCGCGAGTCGATCTTCGACGACACCTGGAACGCGACACGCGTCGGGATGTTCGCCTTGATCAGGCCCGTGATCACGTCGACGGACGGACGCTGCGTCGCGAGGATCAGGTGGATGCCGGCCGCGCGCGCCTTCTGCGCGAGGCGCGCGATCAGCTCTTCGATCTTCTTGCCGGCGACCATCATCAGGTCGGCCAGCTCGTCGATCACGACGACGATCAGCGGCAGCTTCGACAGCGGCTCGGGATCCTCGGGCGTCAGCGAGAACGGGTTGCCGATCTTCTTTTCCTTCGCTTCAGCATCGCGGATCTTCTGGTTGAAGCCCGCGAGATTGCGCACGCCGACGGCCGACATCAGCCGGTAGCGCTTCTCCATTTCGCCGACGCACCAGTTCAGCGCGTTCGCCGCGAGCTTCATGTCGGTGACGACCGGCGCGAGCAGGTGCGGGATGCCTTCGTAGACCGACAGCTCCAGCATCTTCGGGTCGATCATGATGAGCCGCACGTCTTCCGGCGTCGCCTTGTACAGCAGCGACAGGATCATTGCGTTGATCGCGACCGACTTGCCCGAGCCCGTCGTGCCGGCGACGAGCATGTGCGGCGCCTTCGCGAGATCGGTGACGATCGGGTGGCCCGTGATGTCCTTGCCCATCGCGATGGTCAGCTGCGACTGCGAATGCTCATACTCGCGTGAGGCGAGGATTTCCGACAGGCGGATCATCTGGCGCTTCGCGTTCGGCAGTTCGAGGCCCATGCAGGTCTTGCCGGGAATCGTCTCGACGACGCGGACCGACGTGAGGCCGAGGCCGCGCGACAGGTCCTTCATCAGCCCGACGATCTGGCTGCCGCGCACGCCGAGCGCGGGCTCGATCTCGAAGCGCGTGATCACGGGGCCGGCCGATGCGCCGACGACCGTGACCGGCACCTTGAATTCCTGCAGGCGCTGCTCGATCACCTGGGCCGTCTGCGCGAGGTGTTCCTCGGTGATGGTTTCGACGTCGCCGGACGCGGGCTCGAGCAGGTCGAGCGTCGGCAGTTCGACGCTGAACGACGCGGGCGCGTGGAATTCGAACGCGTTCGGGCGCGGCTGGCGCACCGGGGTGTCGGGGGCTGTGGTGTCGGCTGCGGCCGGCTCGGCCGTCACGGCGGCGGTTGCGGCGGGCAGCGGGGCTGCCGGGAGCGTCGGCGGGGTAGCGATCGTCGCCGGCATCGACAGGTTCGTGCCAGGGACGCTGGCTGCCGGTTGCGGTGCCGCGGACACGTCGCTCGACACGGACCAGCTTGCCGACGATGCGGCAGGGGCGGGCGGTGCCGTAAACGTCGTGAAGTCGGCTGCGGCCGGTGTGGAAACGATCGACGGAGCCTGCGTCGCGGCCGTCGCGCCGATGGATGCCGGCGATCCGGTCGCAGCGGAAGCGGCGGGCGGCACGGGCTGGCTGGTTACCGGCTGCGGTGCGATCGCGCCGAATGCCGGGCCGGTCGACGAAGTTGCCGTGTTGGCCTGGTGCGTCGGTGCCGGCGCGGAAGGTTGCGCCGCAAGCGGGGCGGACGTGAAATTTACGGATGCCGGTGCTGCGGGCGCTTGCGCGGTCAACGCCGACGCGCTGGTCGTCGACGGTATCGCGGCGGGTGCCGCGGTTGTCTCAGGCGTCGCTGCGCGGGCGAGCGAACCGTCAGTCATGCCCGTGACACCGATTGGCGCTGCCGGCGTGACGGAGGCACCTGTCGATGCCGATGCGGCCGGTTGCGACGGCGAAGCCGATACCGTGCCGGTTACGCCGGCCGGTGACGTTGCGGCGGTGACGGGCGCAACACTCGAAGCGAAAGCAGGTGCCGGTGCAGTCGCGCCGAGGGCCGTGCCGACGACCGGCGACACGGCAGCGGCCGAGGCCGCCGGCGCTGCGGCAAACGGTTGAATCGCCGGCGATTTCGGCAATTCCGCAGAAGCGGCCACCGGTGTCGTTGCAGGTTGCGCCGCCGGCGTCCAATGCGTGACGGGCGTGCTGCCTTCAGCGATGTCCGACAGCGGTGCCCAACGCTCCGCCGCGGCCGGCTTGGCGGCCTCCGGTGCGGGGCTCGATGCGGGCAGTGCCGACGTCGCCGCAACCGGCGTTGCCTCGAAAACGGCGTGCGCCGACGTTCCGGCGATCGACGAAGAGGGGAGGGCAGCGAACGGTGCGATGCCACCGGCGGGCTTTACGTCGGCGTGCGCGCCATCGATGCTCGGCGGCACGTAGGCCGATGCAGGGCGATCGATTGCCGGGGCGCCGGTATCGACGAGTGCTGCCGGATTGCGTGCGGGAACCTCGTCAACTGCTGCTTCGCCTGCCTGTTGCGCGAAGGCGGCGTGGGCCGGCTCCGATACCGTTGCGTCTGCCGGCGATTCCGCGATCGGGTTTCCGGCCGATACGTCGAACGCGGAAACCGGCGGGCTGCCAAGGTCTTCCCACGGCGCGAGATCGACGGGGGCGTCGAACGACGGCGCGGGCGCGATCCCGTGTGCGGATGCGGCGGGCGCATCGCCGACGTGGCGGATATCGTCGTCGGCTTGATGCGAAAACGCGGCTTCGTCGATGCCGGTGCCGGCGTTCGACTGTGCGTGCGGTGCGGCGTCGTCGAACGCCGGGGTGGCCCAGTCGGCAACTGTCGCGTGGATGCCGGGCTCCGCCGGCATGAACGCATCCAGCACGATCGGCGCGCTGTCGTCGAATGCGGGCGCGGCAACCTGTTCGACCGGAACACCGGCGTCATGGGCCGCGATGCCGTGAGCCGTGGAGACGAACGCGTTCGACACGGCCGCGGCTGCCGGCGCGGCGACGCTGCCTGCTGTCGCGGCCATCCCGGCCACGGCTGCGGCAGCCGTCATTGCCTGCGTCGCATCGGCCGACTCCGCACCACCCAGCGTTGCCCATTGGGCGGTGCTGGCCTCGATCGAGCGCAGCGTGTCGTGAACGCTCGGCGCCGGCGTGATCGGTGCGGCGGGCTTTTCCGTCCACGCATAGAGCGGCGCACGCGCCGGCGTTGGCGGCGCCGGACGGCGTCGTGCCGCGTCTGGCGACACGCCGGCGGCGGTCGTTGCCGTGACCGGGCGTACCGGCGGGCGCTGCGGCTGCGCGGCGGCCGGGCGCGGCGTGACCGTCGCACGCGGCGGCGTCTGCTTCAGCGCAGCGGTGGCCGGACGCGCAGCAGTCGGCCGCGGCCGGACGGGTTCGAAGCCGACAGGAAGCGGGGCTGGATCGGGGCGCGGCATTTGCGAGTTTGCCGCCGCGCGCGCGAGGCTCGCGGTGCTGCCGGTCGTGGGCGGCGGCATCGCGCTGGTCGGGATCGGCGCGGGGGGCGCCACCGGCGTGCGCTGCGGCGTGGTCGGCTTCAGCCAGCCCGACGGCGCGACGGGTTCCGCATGCGGACGCGGCGGCGTCTTGCTGCGCGGCTTCGGCCGCGCCTGCGGGTCGGGTTTCCACAGCGTCGGACGCGAATACCGGCCGTTCTGGCGCGGCGCCATCGAGTTGACGGTATGCGCGGTGGTCGGCTGCACGATGTCGTCGTCACGATGCAGCGCGCTGCGCGGCAGGTCGGCGATTCCGCGGGCGTCGTCGTCGCCGCCGTCGCGCGACAGCTTGACGCCGAACGACGTGTCGACCCACGCGGCGAACTGCCGCCAGCCGATGCCGGTCAGCCAGGGCAACCCGGCGAAGAACAGGACGACCATCGCGACCGGCGTGCCGATCGGACCGAGTACGTGTGCGAAGCCTGCCGAGAACGCATGACCGAGCGCGTTCGTGTCGGGGCCCGACAGCGGGCTCGTCAGCGTGCAGCTTGCAACGAATACCGCGGCGAAGCCGAGCCACAGGCGGATCGAGCCGCGGCCGGCGAGCCCGCCGCCGCCGGGCAGCATCGCCTGCACGAGACGCCAGAAGAGAAGGAGGAACCAGACGGCGGAGATGCCGAACCAGCCGAAGACAACCGTGTGCATGCTTTGAAACAGGAGTGGGGAGGGGCGCGCGAGGCGCGACCCGCCGAGTTTAACCGGCCGGCGAACAAGATTCTCGGGCGGCGTGAATTCGTTTCACGCCGTGCGGCATGTGCGTTCGGCACACGCGCGCGACACGCGGCGCGAAGGCGGTCGGCCGGCCTTCGCGTGCATGATGCATCAGGGGCTCCGGTGCGTGAAAGTGAGCGTTGCGCCGGCGTTGGTCACGATCTGCAATTGCTGCGGCTCGCGCATCTGCACGCCGGTCTTGTCGACGTGCGCGAGCGCGTCGAGGTACGCGTGCTCGAGCTGGCCGCCGAGCGAATTCGGGCAGGCCATCCGCGTGCCGGCAAGCGGCCCGAAGCTCAGCAGGCCGTTCTTGATGGCGTAGGTGCCCATGTAGCGATTGCAGCCCGAGAACCCGCTGGCGCGCCGGATGCCCGATTCGGTCGACAGCGCGAGCTTGATCGGCTCGCCGTTGTCGCCGTGCGGGATCGCGCGCTGCGTGCCGTCGGCATTCGTCCAGCTGGTGAGTTCCCAGCTCGTGTCGTCGAGCAGCTGGACGGCGGCCGGGTTGTACGGATCGGGTGCGGCGGCGGCGGAATCGGGATGGGTCGGCATCGCACAGGCGGCGAGAAGCGTGGCAAGCGTCAACGCGCAGAGCGGCGCGCGCAACGGGCGAAGCAGGCCGGTGCGTGCGCGTGCGGCGGCGGACAGGTGGGACATGAGCCTCGTTCCTCATCGGATTCTGATCAAGGCGTAAGAGTAACGCACCCGCGCCGCGGCAGGCGAGCCGACACTTCGCGCATGAAAACGTTCGCAGCCCGTCTACGTGCCGTGCGCGGTCGGGTGCCGGCGCGTCCAAACGCCCCAAACCGGCATCATCGAGCGTGTTAACATCTGAGCCGTTTTCGTCCTCCACCAGAAGCGGGAAATCACATGCAGATCGGTCAGCGGCTCGGTACGCCGCTCTCACCCTCGGCCACGCGCGTCATGCTGCTCGGCGCCGGCGAGCTCGGCAAGGAAGTCATCATCGCGTTGCAGCGTCTCGGTGTCGAAGTCATCGCGGTCGACCGCTATCCGGATGCGCCGGGCCATCAGGTCGCGCATCGCGCGCACGTGATCGACATGACGGATGCCGCCGCGCTGCGTGCGATCGTCGAAGCCGAGCGTCCGCACCTGATCGTGCCGGAGATCGAGGCGATCGCCACCGACGCGCTCGCGGCGATCGAGGCGGCCGGTCTTGCCGAGGTGATCCCGACCGCGCGTGCGACCCAGCTCACGATGAACCGCGAAGGGATCCGCCGGCTCGCGGCCGAGGAACTCGGCCTGCCGACGTCGCCGTATGCGTTCGCGGATTCGTTCGAGGCTTTCAGCGCGGCGGTCGCGAAGATCGGCATGCCGTGCGTCGTGAAGCCGGTGATGTCTTCGTCGGGCAAGGGACAGTCGGTGGTGAAGACCGACGCCGACGTGAAGGCCGCGTGGGACTACGCGATGGCGGGCGGGCGGGTGAACCATGGCCGCGTGATCGTCGAGGGCTTCATCGATTTCGACTACGAGATCACGCAGCTGACCGTGCGCGCGATCGATCCGGCGACGCTCGCCACGCGCACCTACTTCTGCGAGCCGGTCGGCCACGTGCAGGTCGCGGGCGACTACGTCGAATCGTGGCAGCCGCAGCCGATGAGCGCCGCGGCGCTCGAGAAGTCGCGCGAGATCGCGCACAAGGTCACCGAGGCGCTCGGCGGGCGCGGGCTGTTCGGCGTCGAGCTGTTCGTGCGTGGCGATGACGTGTGGTTCTCGGAAGTGAGCCCGCGGCCCCACGATACGGGCCTCGTCACGCTCGCGTCGCAGCGCCAGTCGGAGTTCGAGCTGCACGCGCGCGCGATTCTCGGGCTGCCGGTTGATCCGGCGCTCGGGACGCCGGCCGCGTCGGCCGTGATCTACGGCGGGCTCGACGAGCGCGGGATCGCGTTCGAAGGCGTGCGCGACGCGCTTGCCGTGCCGGGCGCCGACCTGCGCCTGTTCGGCAAGCCGGAAAGTTTTGCGAAGCGGCGCATGGGCGTCGCGCTGGCGACCGGCGCGACCGTCGACGAAGCCCGTGAACGCGCGAAGCGCGCCGCCGCGGCCGTCCGGCCCGTATCGGCCCGCTGACGGAACGAGGAGAGGACGATGACGCCGAGGTGGCTGCGTATCGGAAAGCTGGGCGCCGCGCTGGCGCTTGTCGCGAGTCTCGCGGGTTGCGGCGTCGCGGCCGCGCCGTGCCGGGTCGCATCGGCCGGGCTCAAGATCGTGCCGCTCGTCGGCCATCTCGCGGCGGCGCCGACCGACGCGTGCGCCGACGTCATCGATCCCTGATCCCGACGACCGGCTCGATTGCCTGCCAACAATAATTGCGCGCCCCGCGAGGGCGCGTTTCCACCCGTCTCGTGAGAGGACCTGCATGATTCGCCAAACCCTCGCCGCACTTGCGCTTGCCGGCACTGCCGTTTCCGTCGCGCACGCCGCGCAACTGACCGTCGAAGAGATCGACGCCGATTCGCGCCAGCAAGCCGTCTACCAGTGCGCGAACCAGAAGCAGCCCGTGCGCGTGTCGTACTGGCTCGCGGGCAACGGCCAGAGCTTCGCGCTCGTGCCGGTCAACGGGAAGCAGATGCTGTTCGTCGACACCGTATCGGGGTCGGGCGCACGCTACCAGGCCGGCCGCTATACATGGTGGACGAAGGGCAAGGAAGCGACGCTGCGCGACGAGATCGCCGACCAGAAGGCGCCGCCGCTGCTGGGAGACTGCGTGCAGGTCGAGAAGAAAAAGAAGAAGGGCTGAGCGCCGGACGCGATCGCGGCTCGTACGCGCGCGGATTGACCGGTTGCCGGGCCTGACCGCCCGGCAGGCGGCGGATGTCCGGATACGATAATCCGCGATCGGACCCCTGATATTGCTTGCCGGGCGATGGATAGCCCGATCGGGCCGTCCATCGCCCGCACGGGCCCGTACCGGCCCGCCGCGCGAACCGCCGGTGCGGCCGTTCGCTGCGTTGTCACGGACAGATGGCCGCGCAGTGCTACAATACGGCCCTTTCCGCCGGCATTCGCGCCGAACGGAGTCCGCACGGCCTGGCGTCCAGCGTTCGAATTGAACCGGTCCCAAGCGCCAGAGCGGCGCCGCGCGGCGCGCCGCGGCTCCGTCTATTTCCGAATTGTGATGAGCGCAGGCCCGGCTGGCCTGACGCACGATGTCCCCGCCGCGCCTTTTGAGCGAAACGCCACCATGTCCGATTCTGTCGCCAAGCCCGTCGACGCAACCTTCGACCAATTCGGCCTTGCCGCCGATATCCTGAAAGCCATTGTGGAGCAGGGCTATACGACGCCGACGCCGATTCAGGCGCAGGCCATTCCGGTCGTGCTCGCCGGCCGCGACGTCATGGGCGCCGCGCAAACGGGTACCGGCAAGACCGCGAGCTTCTCGCTGCCGATCATCCAGCGCCTGCTGCCGCAGGCCAACACGAGCGCGTCACCGGCGCGCCACCCCGTGCGTGCGCTGATCCTCACGCCGACCCGCGAACTCGCCGACCAGGTCGCCGCGAACGTGCACGCGTATGCGAAGCACACGCCGCTGCGCAGTGCGGTCGTGTTCGGCGGCGTCGACATGAACCCGCAGTCGGCGGAGCTGCGCCGCGGCGTCGAGATCCTGATCGCGACGCCGGGCCGCCTGCTCGACCACGTGCAGCAGAAGACCGCGAACCTCGGCCAGGTGCAGATCCTCGTGCTCGACGAAGCCGACCGGATGCTCGACATGGGCTTCCTGCCCGATCTGCAGCGCATCCTGAACCTGCTGCCGAAGGACCGTCAGACGCTGCTGTTTTCGGCCACGTTCTCGGGCGAAATCAAGAAGCTCGCATCGACCTATCTGCGCAATCCGCAGACGATCGAGGTCGCGCGCAGCAACTCGACGAACGCGAACGTCACGCAGATCGTCTACGACGTCGCCGAAGGCGACAAGCAGGCGGCCGTCGTGCAGCTGCTGCGCGACCGCGGCCTGAAGCAGGTGATCGTGTTCTGCAACAGCAAGATCGGCGCGAGCCGCCTGGCGCGCAATCTCGAGCGCGACGGTGTCGTCGCGTCGGCGATTCACGGCGACAAGACGCAGATCGAGCGGATGCAGGCCCTCGACGCGTTCAAGCGCGGCGAGATCGAGGCGCTGGTCGCGACCGACGTGGCCGCGCGCGGCCTCGACATCGCCGAGCTGCCGGCCGTGATCAACTTCGACCTGCCGTTCAGCGCGGAAGATTACGTGCACCGGATCGGCCGTACCGGCCGCGCAGGGGCGACGGGCGACGCGCTGTCGCTGTGCAGCCCGAACGAGCGCAAGCAGCTTGCCGATATCGAGAAGCTGATCAAGCGTCCGCTCGAAATGCAGACGCTCACGCTCGACAAGCCGGCACGCCAGCGTCACGACGACCGTGGCGGCGAGCGCGGTGGTGACCGTGGCGGCGATCGCCACAGCGAACGCGGCGGTGAACGAGGCGGTGAACGAGGCGGCCGTCGCGAACGCGACGAGCATCGCGGTGCGTCGGGACACCGGTCGGCCGGTGCCGAGCGTGGTGGTCGTCCCCGTCGCCACGAAGCGCCGGTCGACGATTTCTTCCTGAAGCCGTACGAGCCGTCGGCGCCGGCGAAGCAGGCGGACGACGCACAGCACGCGCAGCAGCCCGAAAAGAAAGGGCCGAAGCGTCAGGTTGCGGCGCTGCTCGGCGGGTTCGGGATGCCGCGCAAGCCGTCGGCGTAAGGCTGGCGGAAAGGCGGGGCGGCGTGCGAGCGCTGCCGGACAAGCGGGTACATGCGATGAGCATGTGCCCGTTTTTCATTTGGGGTTGGGGACGGGGCGTGATGCGGTGAGCGATGCAACCGGCGCGAGCTCGGCCGCGATTGCCGTAATTGCCGCGAAACCGGCTTGCTGCGCGCGTCAGCCGGCTTGCGGGCCGAAGCGGCGCGCCCACGCCGCCGTCGCGGCCGCGTAGAACGCATCCGGCGTCGCGCCGGGCAGCGCGCCGTTGGGCGCGAGGCCCAGATGCGCGGCGGCGGCCCGCAGCGCCGGCAGCGGATCATCGCGCTCGAGCGCGGTCGCACCCGTCTGCTTGCTGAGTTTCTCGCCGTTTGCATCGACGACGACCGGCACGTGCAGATACCGTGGCGTCGGCACGCCGAGGCAGTGTTGCAGATGGATCTGGCGGGCGGTCGAATCGAGCAGGTCTGCGCCGCGCACGACATGCGTGATGCGTGCATCGGCGTCGTCGACGACGACCGCGAGCTGATAGGCCCATTGGCCGTCCGCGCGCTTCAGCACGAAATCGCCGACTTCGGTCGCGAGGTTCTGCGATTGCGTGTGCTGCCAGCGGTCGTCGAACCTGATGATCGCGTCGCTGCCGTCGGGCACGCGCAGCCGCCACGCGCGTGCGGGCTTGCCGTGCAGGCCGGTGCGGCACGTGCCCGGATACGCGAGCGTCGTGTGGCGCTCATGCGCGGCGCGCAGCGAATCGGCGATTTCCTTGCGCGTGCAGCCGCACGGATAGACGCGCCCCGCCGCGACGAGCCGCTCGAGCGCGGCCGTGTAGGCCGCATCGCGCGTGCTTTGCCACACGGGCGGTTCATCGGGCGTCATGCCGAAATGCGCGAGCGTCGCGAGGATGTCGTCTGCCGCGCCGGGTACCGTGCGCGGGCCGTCGAGATCCTCGATGCGCACGAGCCACGTGCCGCCGTGCGCACGCGCGTCGAGCCAGCTCGCGAGTGCGCCGACCAGCGAGCCGAAGTGCAGCGGGCCGGTCGGCGACGGCGCGAAGCGGCCGCGATAGCCGTTCATCGGGACGCGGGGCGCGCGCTTACGCGGCGCTGGCTGCCTGCGCGCAGGCGGGGCACGACTTGCCGGGCACGTAGCTCGGCGATTGTTGCGCGTCCGGCGTGACGACCGCGCGGCACGCGAAGCACGTGACGTTCTCGGTGGGCTGGAGTTGCGGGTTCAGCGCGGTGCGGTAGTCGAACACGAAGCAGTCGCCGTGGTAGTGCGCGCCGCCGACTTCCTCGAAGTACTTCAGGATCCCGCCTTCCAGCTGGTACACGTTCTCGATGCCGATTTCCTTCATGTGGATCGCGGCCTTCTCGCAGCGGATGCCGCCCGTGCAGAACGACACGACCGTCTTGCCTTCGAGGTCGGCGCGGTTCGCGTCGATCACTTCCGGGAATTCGCTGAACTTGTCGATCCGGTAGTCGAGCGCGGCGTCGAACGTGCCGACGTCGACTTCGAACGCGTTGCGCGTGTCGAGCATCACGACCGGGCGGCCCGTGTCGTCGTGGCCGCGGTCGAGCCACGTCTTCAGCGTGCGGGCGTCGACGAACGGCGCGCGGCCGAGTTCCGGCTTGATCGCGGGCTTCTTCATCGTGATGATCTCGCGCTTCAGGCGCACGAGCATGCGGCGGAACGGCTGCGAATCGGACAGGCTTTCCTTGAACTGCAGCGTCGCGAACTTGCCTTCGAACAGCGGATCGTGGCGGAGGTACGCGATGAACGCGTCGGCGGCTTCGCGCGTGCCGGCGATGAACAGGTTGATGCCTTCCGGTGCGAGCAGGATCGTGCCGCGCAGGTCGAGTTCGTTGCAGCGGGCGGTGACGAGCGGGCGCCATTGCTCGTTCGCGTCGAGCGACACGAAGTGGTAGGCGGCGAGGTTGACGATGGTCATGATGGTCCGACGGGAAAACGGCCGCACGGCGGCCCGCAAAAAAGGGTGCGAAGCCGGGGCGTTGATTCGAAAAACCGTATTATCCCGCAAACCGCGCGCGCATCGGCATCCGGCCGTCTGGCCAGCCGCGCGACGCGTCGCCGCGTGCATCGGCCGAACGGCCAGCGCGGGCATTTTTTGGGCAGCCTGCGCGGCGAGGCGGCTACAATAGCGCCCATGTCAGATCCCCGCTTCGTCCATCTTCGCGTTCACTCCGAATTCTCGATTGCCGACGGCATCGTGCGCATTGACGACATCGTCAAGGCGGCGGCCGCAGACGGTCAGGGCGCGCTCGCGCTCACCGATCTCGGCAACGCATTCGGCCTCGTCCGTTTCTACCAGGAAGCCCGCGGCAAGGGCATCAAGCCGATCGCCGGCTGCGACGTCTGGATCGCCAATCCCGACGATCGCGACAAGCCGTCGCGGCTGCTGCTGCTCGTCAAGGACAAGGTCGGCTACCTGAATCTCTGCGAGCTGCTGTCGAAGGCATGGCTCACGAACCAGTACCGCGGCCGCGCGGAGCTCGACGCGGGCTGGCTCGACGGCGAGCTCTCGCAGGGGCTGCTCGCGCTGTCGGGCGCGCAGCAGGGCGATATCGGGCTCGCGCTGGCCGCGGGCAACGAGGAAGCCGCGCGCCGTCATGCCGAGCGCTGGGCGAAGGTGTTTCCGGGCGGCTTCTACATCGAGCTGCAGCGTTACGGCCAGCCGGGCGCCGAGGCGTACATCCAGCAGGCCGCGACGCTCGCCGCGGCGCTGAAGCTGCCGGTCGTCGCGACGCACCCGACGCAGTTCATGACCGACGACGATTTCACCGCGCACGAGGCGCGCGTGTGTATCTCGGAAGGCGACATCCTCGCGAATCCGCGGCGCCAGAGGCGTTTCACGACCGACCAGTATTTCCGCACGCAGGACGACATGGCCGCGCTGTTCGCCGACCTGCCGTCGGCGATCGCGAACACGGTCGAGATCGCGAAGCGCTGCAACCTGAAGCTCGAGCTCGGCAAGCCGAAACTGCCGCTGTTCCCGACGCCGGACGGCATGTCGCTCGACGACTACCTGGTCCAGCTGTCGAAGGAAGGGCTCGAGACCCGTCTCGTGCAGCTGTATCCGGCCGAAGCCGAACGCGACGCGCAGCGCGACACGTACTACAAACGCCTCGAATTCGAGTGCGGGACCATCACGAAGATGGGCTTCCCCGGCTACTTCCTGATCGTCGCGGACTTCATCAACTGGGCGAAGAACAACGGCGTGCCGGTCGGCCCGGGCCGCGGCTCGGGCGCCGGTTCGCTGGTCGCGTACGCACTCGGCATTACCGATCTCGATCCGCTGCGCTACAACCTGCTGTTCGAGCGCTTCCTGAACCCGGAACGCGTGTCGATGCCCGACTTCGACATCGACTTCTGCCAGCACGGCCGCGATCGCGTGATCCAGTACGTGAAGGAAAAATACGGCGCGGACGCCGTGTCGCAGATCGCCACCTTCGGCACGATGGCCGCGAAGGCGGCCGTGCGCGACATCGGCCGCGTGCTCGACGTCGGTTACATGTTCACCGATGGCATCGCGAAGCTGATCCCGTTCAAGCCGGGCAAGCACGTGACGATCGCCGACGCGATGAAGGAAGAGCCGCAGCTTCAGGAGCGTTACGACCACGAGGACGAAGTGCACCAGCTGCTCGATCTCGCGCAGCGCGTCGAGGGCCTCACGCGTAACGTCGGGATGCACGCGGGCGGCGTGCTGATTGCGCCCGGCAAGCTGACCGATTTTTGCCCGCTGTACACGCAGGGCGACGAAGGCGGTGTCGTCAGCCAGTACGACAAGGACGACGTCGAAGCCGTCGGCCTCGTGAAGTTCGACTTTCTGGGTCTGACGACGCTGACGATCCTCGACTGGGCCGAGCGCTACATTCGCCGCCTCGATCCGTCGAAGGCCGACTGGTCGCTCGCGCAGGTGCCGCTCGACGATCCGGCGTCGTTCCAGATCCTGAAGAAGGCCAACACGGTCGCGGTGTTCCAGCTGGAAAGCCGCGGGATGCAGGGCATGCTGAAGGATGCGCAGCCCGACCGCTTCGAGGACATCATCGCGCTCGTGTCGTTGTACCGTCCGGGCCCGATGGACCTGATCCCGAGCTTCTGCGCACGGAAGCATGGCCGTGAGAAGGTCGACTATCCGGATCCGCGCGTCGAACCCGTCCTGAAAGAGACCTACGGCATCATGGTCTATCAGGAGCAGGTGATGCAGATGGCGCAGATCATCGGCGGCTACTCGCTCGGCGGCGCCGACTTGCTGCGTCGCGCGATGGGCAAGAAGAAGCCCGAGGAGATGGCCAAGCACCGCGAGATCTTCGCCGAGGGCGCGGCGACGAACGGCCTCACGCGCGAGAAGTCCGACGAGATCTTCGACCTGATGGAGAAGTTCGCGGGCTACGGCTTCAACAAGTCGCACGCGGCCGCGTACGCACTGCTCGCGTATCACACCGCGTGGCTGAAGGCGCACCATCCGGCCGAATTCATGGCGGCCAACATGACGCTCGCGATGGACGACACCGACAAGGTGAAGATCCTGTACGACGATTGTGTCGTGAACAACCTCGCCGTGCTGCCGCCCGACATCAACCAGTCGCACTACCGCTTCGAGCCGGTCGCCGAAGCCGACGGCAAGCGCTCGCGCACGATCCGCTACGGCCTCGGCGCGGTGAAGGGCAGCGGCCAGAACGCGATCGAGGAAATCCTGCGCGCCCGCGAGGAAAAGGCGTTCACCGACCTGTTCGACTTCTGCGAACGGATCGACCGCCGCGTCGTCAACCGTCGCACGGTCGAGGCGCTGATCCGCGCCGGCGCGTTCGACTCGCTGAACGCGAACCGTGCGCAGCTGATCGCGTCGGTGCCGCTCGCGATGGAAGCGGCCGACCAGGCCGAGGCAAACGCGATGCAGGCCGGCCTGTTCGACATGGGCGCCGAGTCGCCGCACGCGCATGCGCTCGTCGACGAACCCGCATGGGACGACAAGCGCCGCCTGCAGGAAGAAAAGGGCGCGCTCGGTTTCTACCTGTCCGGCCACCTGTTCGACGCCTATCGCGACGAAGTGCGCCGCTTCGTGCGGCAGAAGGTCGGCGACCTGAAGGAAGGGCGCGACAAGCTCGTCGCGGGCATCATCGCGTCGCTGCGCACGCAGATGACCCAACGCGGCAAGATGCTGATCGCGCTGCTCGACGACGGGTCGGGCCAGTGCGAGATCACGATCTTCAACGAACAGTTCGAGGCCAACAAGGCGCTGTTCAAGGAAGACGAACTGCTGATCGTGCAGGGGCAGGCGCGCAACGACGCGTTCACGGGCGGCATTCGCTTCACGACCGATACGGTGATGGATCTCGAGCGCGCACGCAGTCGTTATGCGCAAGCCGTGCGGCTGACGATGAACGGCAACGCCGACGCCGTTGCGTTGCGCCGTGTGCTCGAGCCGCACGTGTCGAAGGACGATCCGGCGGCCGCGACCGCGGTCGAAGCGCCGGCGCCGCGCGGCGGCGGGCGCGATGGCGGCCGGCGTCCGCAGGCGCCGCTGCCGAACGGGCTCGCGGTCCAGGTCCATTACAGCAACGCACGGGCGCAAGGCGAAATGCGTCTGGGCGACGCGTGGCGCGTGAAGCCGAGCGACGTGCTGCTCGCGGAACTGCGCGCGGCGTTCGACGGCAGCGTCGTCGAAATCACGTACTGATCGCGCCCCGTTTCGACGGCTGTCGCGACAGGCGGCCCGTCGCATCGCCATCGTGCGGTGCGGCGGGCCGTTTTTACATCTGAGGGTAATCGGGTCTTGGGCTGGTCATCCGAACGCTATACAATCCGCCGCTAGCCGCATGGTCGCGGCGCCTGCCGCGGGTTCGCGCGGTGAACGGCGCCGTTGTCGTGCGCATAAACGGGGGCGGATCTACGCAACGCGCGACGCGATCGCCCCGGATCAGGATGCCGTGGAACGGCTTGTCGCGACGATAAAAAACTGACTGTCACCACATGACCATGGCCAATGGGAACCCGACGCAGCGGATCCTCGTGATCCGGATTGATTTTCTGGGCGACATGCTGTGTACGACAGCGTTTCTCGGTGCGTTGAAGGAGCGTTGGCCCGGCGCGGAACTCCATGTGGTCGCGAACCGCTACAACGCGGCCGCGCTGGCCGGTAACCCGGACGTGCACGCAATCCACACCTACGTGTACAGCCGTCAGTGCGAGCGCAATGACCGCCCCGGGAGGATGCGCGCATTCTTCGACCGGCTGCGGCTCGTGCGCCGCCTGCGTCGCATGCGGTTCGACCTCGTGATCGTGCCGAACGGCGGCATGCATCGCAGCAGCATGCAGTTCGCGCGTCAGCTGCGCGCGAAGGATTGCCGCTGGCACGACGCCGACACCGAATTCGACGACCGCAAGCCCGAGCATGTCGCGCAGCGGCAAATGTGCCACGAGGCGCTGTCGGGTTTTCGGCTCGTGCCGGAACTCGGCCGTGCGGATCTCGACCGTCTCGAACTGTCGGTTCATCCCGATCGCGCGCTGCAGGACACGTGGTATAGCCTGCTCGGCGCGCACACGAAGCCGCGGGTCGGGCTGTTCGTGTCGAACAAGGCGGTCGAGCGCCGCTGGCCCGCAGACCGTTGGCGCGACCTCGGCGTGCGGCTTGCGCCGTTCGCCGACGTGATCGTGTTTCGCGATCCGGCGATCGGCAAGTGTGCCGAGGACGACGCGTGGCGCGACGTGAATGCGCGGCACGTGGCACCGTCGTCGGTCGCCGAGCTGGTCGCCGCCGCGAGCCTGCTCGACGTGATCGTGTCGGCCGACAGCGCGCCCGTGCATCTCGCCTCGGCGCTCGGTGTGCCGGTCGCCGCGCTGTTCGAGGACCGTCCCGAGAAATACCTGCGCTGGCACCCGCTCGGCGTGCCGCACGTGATCCTGCGCGCCGGCGCGACCGTCGACGCGATCGGCGTCGACGCGGTCGATCGGGCAGTGCGCCATCTGCTGCCGCAGGCCGGCCATCGCGACGAACCGGTGGCCGCTGCGGGACATATGCAGTTGGCTGCGGCCGAACCCGCGATCAGGACGATCGCCTCGTAGCCGGGCGCACCCCGCACGGCGCAGACGTCGGCGCGGCCCGCTGGCGGGGCCGCATCAGGGCCGCTTTGGGACAGCATGCACGGCCGGTGCGCCACGCCGCGCCGGCTGCGGCAAAATCCTGTACATTGCCAGCCTTGTTCAGCCAGCTAGACAGATCGATCGCCGTGGCCCTGTTTTCTTCTGCCCGCCCGCCCAGAACCATCCTCGTTGCCGCGCCGCGCCGGATCGGCGACGTGTTGCTGACGACGCCGCTCGTGCGTTCGCTGAAGGCCCGCTGGCCGGATGCACAGATCGACATGCTGGTGTTTCGCGGCACCGAGGGCGTGCTCGAGCACAATCCCGACGTGCGCCGCGTGATCGTCGTCGCGCAGCGTGCGGGATTCCGCGAGCGGCTGCGCGACGCGTTGTCGATGTGGCGCCGCTACGATCTCGCGTGCGCGGCGCTGAGTTCCGACCGGCCGCGTTTCTACAGCTGGTTCGCCGGCCGCAAGCGGGTTGGCCTCGTCGATCCGAATCGCGTCACGTGGCTCACGCGAATGATGCTGAACGGGATCGCGATCAATCATCACGAATCCGCGCATACGGTCGTCAGCACGCTCGCACTTGCCCCGGTGATCGGCATCGAACCGGTGTCCGAGGTCGTTGCGCCCGGCATCGGCGACGATCCCGCGCGACGCGCCCGCTTCGACGCGTGGCTCGCCGAGTCGCCGGCGATCCGCGATGGCAAACCACTGGTCGTCCTGCATCCGTATCCGATGTTCCGCTACAAGCAGTGGCGGCTCGACGGCTGGGTCGAGATGATCGACTGGCTGCGCAAGCACGGCTTCGCGGTCGCGCTGTCGGGCGGCCCGGCCGACAGCGAGCGCGAGTATGCGGAGCAGGTCGCCGCCGAAGCGGGCGGCGACGTGCTGAACCTGGTCGGCCGGCTGACGTTCGGCGAGAGCGCGGAGCTCGTGCGGCGCGCGCGGCTCTTCATCGGGCCCGACACCGGCGCGACGCACGTCGCGGCCGCGACGGGCACCGACACGATCGCGCTGTTCGGCCCGTCCGACCCCGTGCGTTGGGGGCCGTGGCCGCAACACTGGCCCGCGACCGAGAATCCCTGGCCATTGCGTGGCTCGGGGCGGCACGGGAACGTGTGGCTGCTGCAGGGGGAGGGCGATTGCGTGCCGTGCCGGCACGAAGGCTGCGAGCGCAAGGTCGACAGCCGCAGCGACTGCCTCGTCAATCTCGGTACGCAGCGCGTGAAGGCCGCGGCGGCCGACATGCTCGGGTTGAATCCGCCGGGGGCGGCGGATGCCGTCGTCGACACGTCGCGATTGCATCGCGCCGGGTCCGACTGAGAATTGACGGGCGGGAGGCGCGTGTTTTTGCTTCGTTGCAGGCGGCGCGCGGCGAACCGCGCGGCTCGCAGGCTTTGACGGCGGGGGCCTCCGTTGCCGCCGAAGCCGGCCGGCAGCGGAGCGGAGGCTGTCGTGCGTTACGTGCTGCGCCGGATCGCCGACGTTTCGCGCGGCAGCGCTTCGCTGCGTTCGCCGCAACCGAGCAGGATGCCGGCCAGCAGCACGATCAGGTGCCCTTCGGCGAAATCGAGCAGCAGCGAGTTCGCGAGACTGCCGATCGCGAAGATCGTGAGCCACCCGAGCAGCAAATGCCGCGAACGCGGATCGAGCGTGCGGCTGCCGCGCGCGATCTGCACGATCAGGTTGATGAACAGCAGCAGGCCGACCGAGCCGAGCTGCACGGCCATCAGCAGGTATTCGTTGTGCGGGTTCGACGTGAGCTGGCCTTCGGCCGCCGTCTTGCCGGCGGAGAGCTTCTGGAACTCGACCTCGAGGCCGCCCGCGCCGTAGCCGATCACGGGGCGCTGGCGGAACAGCTCGAGCCCCCTCTTGTACCATTCGAGGCGCAACCCGGACGACGTGACGGCATCGCTCTGTCGATATTGCTGCACTTCCGTCACGACCCCTGCGAGCCGGCCGTTGTGAACCGTACACGCTGCGATGACGAGTGCAATGCCGGACAGGACGAGCGCGCCGGCGGCCAGCCCGGCGCGCAGGGCCGACTGCCGACGCAGCAACAGCACGAAACGCACGGCGACGACGAGCATCAGCAGCAGCGCGATGACCTGCCCCGTGCGTCCCTGCAGCATCACGAACACGTTGACGAGCGCCCACGCGGCGACAACCGTATAGGCAATGCGCGACAGCGCCGTGCGGGCCGCCAGCGCGAGATCGGCGGCCTGGTAGAACAGCAGCGCGCCGAACATGCCTGCGGCGATGTGGTTCTTGAACACCCACGCGCGCGACACCGGCAGCGCGGATGCATGCGCGGGCCCGATCGCGGTCAGCCCGAGATAGTTGGTCGTCGACAGCAACAGGATGACGCACAGCGTGCCGAACCAGCAGCGCTGCACGATCGGCGCCCAGTTCGAATGACGGAACGCGAGCACGGCAAACGGCAGCAACAGCAGCTTGTCGTACTTCGCGACCCAGTTCCACGCCTTGTCGTGCGGCGCGATCGTATACGTGACGCTGATGGCCAGCACCGCGAGGATCAGCAGCGCCGCGAGCGAGGCCGGATCGGTGACGAACGAGCGCAGGTCGCGCCAGAACTCGGGCGAGATCACGAGCGAGACGGCGAACAGCCCGCAGAACACGTTGGTCAGCGCGGTCGAGACGGGCACCATGCAGAGCGCGGCGACGGCGAATGCACGTGCGGCGGTCAGGCGCCGCGAGGCGGGAGCGGAAAACGAAAGCATCGGAACCTGTCGAATGGACGAACGCGGCTTGCGGGCATCTGGCTGCACGTCGCCGCGCGTCCCGGCGGGAGATTCGGGACGAACCGCGAAGTATACGCGAAGCAGGACAGGATTCCGTGTCGTTTTCGGGGTTCGATCAGCTGAAGGCGCGCTTGATCCGCGAACGCAGCAGCGCGCGCTTCAGGCGGCCTTCCACCGCCGGCGTTTCGAGCGCGATTTGCGTGCCGGCCGGCTGGCCGCGATGCAGGTAGTAGCGGTCGAACGTCGCCTGGGTCATGCCCCATTTGTTGAGAAACTGACGGCGGCCGTCGTTCTTGACGATCTTGCCCGTGCTCTTCTGCTGGAAGTGGTAGACGAGGCTGTCGCCGACGCCGAGGAAGATCCGGCAGCCGGCGTCCCAGAATTTCATCGAGAAGTCGTTGTCGCTGCTCATGCCGGGCGACAGCTCGCTGCTGTAGCCGCCGATGCGGTTCCACCAGTCGCGGTGCACGAGCGTCGGCGGCCAGGTCGAGCCGAGCCAGTCCGCGCGGGCGAGCTTCGGCGTCGCCGCGACGAGGCCCGCCGCGTCGAACTGCTCGGCGTCCCGCCCGAAATTGCTGACGACGACGCAAGGGTTGCGCGTGTCGACCGGCTCGACCATCGTGCCCGACAGCATGAAGAGGTCGGTCGGCATCTGCTCGATACGGCGCACGAGCGCGTTGTCCCAGCCGGGGCAGCAGAACATGTCGTCGTTCATGTAGACGACGTAGTCGCGCGTCGCGCGCGCGGCGGCCAGGTTCACCGCGTGGCAGATGCCGATGTTGGCCGGCGACGCGGTGTGTTCGATGCCCTCGCTGCGCACCCAGTCGAGCGTGCCGTCCGAGCCGTCGTTCACGTGCACGATGATCTGGTGGTCATAGGCGGAATGGCGGCGCAGGCTGTCGACGACGAGCTTGAGGTACGGCAGGTTGTTCCAGGTCGGAATGATGATGGAGAACATGGCGGTCGGAGTCGGTGGTCGTCGTGGCGGGCGGCGCGTGGCGCCGCCTCTCGGGCGGGCACGCGCGGCGCGGGCAGCCCGGCATTGTAACGCCGGGCCGCCCGCGCGCCGGCGGTGCGCGGGGGCGGGCGTTCAGCGCGCGGTTTCGTGGCCGAGCTTCAGGAAGCGGTAATACACGGTTTCCGCGTTGAATACGGCGATCATGAAGCCGGCGCGACCGTCGAGGAACCCGCGCCGCAGCACGTAGGTCCGCACGAACGCCCAGGTGCCGCGTGCGAGTGCCTTGCCGAAGCCGCCGCGCTGGCCGGCCGCGCGGCGCTGGCGCGCGCCGGCCGTCGAGTACGCGTCGAGCTTGCGCACGACGGTTTCGAAGTCCTCGTACGAATAGTGCATCAGCTTGCCGGCCAGGCGCTGCGCGGCGCCGTCGAACACGAGGCGCTCGTGCACGAGGTCGTCCGAGAAACGCGCGGTGCCGCGCCGGAACAGGCGCGGCACCCAGTCCGGATACCAGCCGCTGTGACGGATCCACTGGCCGCAGAAGCTCGACAGCCGGTCGACCGCATAGACCTGCGCGGCCGGCGCGCGGATCGTGTCGCGGATCGACTGCGCGAGCTCCGGCGTGACGACTTCGTCGGTATCGAGGGACAGGATCCAGTCGGTGCCGAGCGCGTCGAGCGCGCGGTTCTTCTGCGGGCCGAAGCCCGGCCAGTCGCGCTCGACGATCACGCGCGCGCCGTGCGCCTGCGCGATCGCGACGGTATCGTCGGTGCTGCCGCCGTCGATGACGACGACATCGTCGGCGAACGACAGCGCATCGAGGCACTGCGCGAGCCGCGCGGACGCGTTGAGGGCGATGAGGGCGACGCCGAGGGTGGGTTCAGCCATGAAATCGTCGGAAAGGCGGAGAAAACGGTGAGCGGCAGTATACCCGCGGCCCGGCCGCCGGCCGCATCGGCCACGCCCGTGCCGGCGGGGGCGGTGCGGCTATAATGTTGAGCCCTTTTAGGCACCCGCCCGACAGGGGCGAACTCCCGGGCGGCCACGCGCCGGGCGCCGCATCGCGGCTCAAGAAGGATTGCCTTGGAAACCCAGAACACACTTCGCAAACCGATGGACGGCACCGGCACCTCGCCGGTCACGGTCCTCAAGCGCCTGTGGCCGTACATCCGGCCGCTGATCGGCATCGTGGTGCTCGCCGTGATGACGATGGGCGTCGTCGCGGCCACCGAAGCCGGTATCCCGGCGCTGCTCAAGCCGCTGCTCGACCACGGCTTCGGCGCGCATGGCAGCGACAGCGCGAAATGGTACGTGCCGATCGCGGTGATCGGCCTGGCGCTCGTGCGCGGCGTGTCGCAGTACACGTCGAATTACCTGCTCAACTACGTATCGAACCGCATCCTGCTGCAACTGCGGCTCGAGATGTTCCAGCGGATGCTCCACACCAGCGCGTCGTTCTTCCAGCGCGAAACCGCGAGCACGGTGATCAACGCGATCGTGTTCGAGGTCAACCAGATCCTGTCGGTGCTGACCGGCGTGATGGTCACGCTCGTGCGCGATTCGCTGACGGTGATCTTCCTGCTCGGCTACCTGTTCTACCTGAACTGGCGGCTCACGCTGATCGTCGCGGTGATCCTGCCGGGCATCGGCTGGCTCGTCAGCAAGATCAACCGCCGCCTGCGCCGCCTGAACCGAGAACACCAGACGCTCACCAACGAGCTGTCGTACATCGTCGAGGAGACGGTCGGCGGCTACAAGGTCGTCAAGGTGCACAACGGCGAAGCGTACGAGATGGACCGCTTCACGCAGATGAGCAAGCGCCTGCGCGGTTACGCGATGCGCATGACGGTTTCCGGCGGCCTCGCTCAGCCGCTCACGCAGTTCCTCGCGTCGATCGCGCTCGCGGTCGTGATCACGATCGCGGTCGTGCAGTCGTCGAACGACCAGACGACGGTCGGCGGCTTCGTCGCGTTCGTCACGTCGATGCTGCTGGTGATCTCGCCGCTCAAGCACCTGATCGACGTCAACCAGCCGCTGCAGCGCGGGATGACGGCCGCGGAGCTGATCTTCGGGCTGATCGACGAGCCGGCCGAACCGCAAGGCGGCGGCCGGCCGCTGCCGCAAGCGCGCGGCGAGATCGAATTCCGCAACGTGTCGTTCGACTACGGCGCGGCCGAGCGGCCGACGCTCGACCGCATCTCGTTCAAGGTCGCGCCGGGTGAAATGATCGCGCTGGCCGGCCCGTCCGGCAGCGGCAAGACGACGCTCGTGAACCTGCTGCCGCGCTTCTTCGACCCGACCGACGGTGCGATCCTGGTCGACGGCGTACCGGTTCCCGACTACGACCTCCATGCGCTGCGCGGCCAGATGGCGATGGTCAGCCAGGACGTCGTGCTGTTCAACGACACGATCGCCGCGAACGTCGCGTACGGGCAGACGCCCGACCGCGCGCGCGTGCAGGCCGCGCTCGAGGCGGCCAACCTCGCCGATGCGGTCGCCGCGATGCCCGACGGGCTCGACACGCTCGTCGGCGGCAACGGGATGCGATTGTCCGGCGGCCAGCGCCAGCGGCTCGCGATCGCGCGCGCGATCTACAAGGACGCGCCGATCCTGATCCTCGACGAAGCGACGTCGGCGCTCGACTCGGAATCGGAGCGCCACGTGCAGGCGGCGCTCGAACGGCTGATGGAAGGCCGCACGACGCTCGTGATCGCGCACCGGCTATCGACGATCGAGCGCGCGGACCGCATCCTCGTGCTCGAGGCCGGCAAGATCGTCGAGGAGGGCAGCCACGACGAACTGCTGCGCCACGGCGGCCTCTACGCGCACCTGCACCGGATCCAGTACCAGCAGCAGGCGGCGTAACACGCGGTCATGCGGCCGCGCAATGCCGTGTGCTAGTCTTCATCGGGTAGTTCGAGTGGTTTCGTTCGACGTGACAACACGGAGGGAAAGCACGATGAAGAAGATGCACGGAATGATGCTGGCCGCGGTGATCGCGGCGGGTTTCGCCGCGCCGGCCGCGATGGCGCAGGACCACGACAACCACAACGACCAGGGCGGCCACGGCATGCAGCGCGGCCACGGCCCGAAACACATGCCGCCCGGCCAGATGCGTCATGAGGACGACGTGCCGCCGCGCTGGGCCGACCAGCCGCGCCGCGAGTGGCACAAGGGCGACAGGCTTCCCCCCGAGTTCCGCGATCGCCAGTACGTGATCGACGACTGGCGCGGCTATCACCTGAGCCCGCCGCCGCGCGGCTATCAGTGGGTGGGCGTCGGCGGAGATCACCTGCTGGTGCAGATCGGCTCCGGCATCGTGCTGCGGCTCGGCGACTGACCTTGCCGGTCACCCGGCACGTATCGCGATGCCGCGATGCGCGCCGGGCAGCCGGTTCGCCGCGTCACTTGGCTTCCGCGTGGCGGAACCAGCGCCGCTCGATTCTCGACATCACCCAGCACACGCCAAGCGCACATACGGTGCCGAGCGTCACTTCGCCAAGCCGAATCAGCGGCACGTCCCACAGCGGGCCGTTGCCCGGAAACAGCAGCACGATCGTCGCGGTCACGCCGCCGAGCCGTGCCGCGCTGCCGACATTCAGGCACCAGCAGCAGACGATCACGACCGCGACCGTGATCGCATACGTGACGAGGCGATCGCCGCCGACCGCCGCCCCCGCGAAGCCGAGCACGCCGCCGACCATTGCGCCGATGAACTGGTCGCGCGACAGCGACATCGTGTCCGAGTAGTTGTGCTGCGTGACGGCGATCGCGGTGATCGCCGCCCACACGGCCTGCTCGGAGTGCAACGCGCGGCCGATCGCATACGCGAGGCACGCGCCGCAGACGGCCTGGAGCGCCATCAGCCCGCCTTGCGCGAGCCGTTCGTTGAATGACAGCCCCTTGAACAGATCGAAGATCGACTGCTGGATCTGCTGGCGGGCTTCGTTGAGTGTCCTGATCGTATCCATCGTGAGTCGGCCAAGAAGCGGGTAACGGCGGTGCGCCGCGTTCAGTGCGCCTGTTCGGGCGAGGCGGCAGCCGGTTCGTCGGCCGCCGTGTCGCCGTTCCCGACGCGCGTTTCGGGCATCACGAGCCAGACCAGCAGCACCGCGAGCGCACCGGCACCGGCGAGCCCGAAGAAGCTGACCGCGTTGCCGAAGTGATCGGCGACGTAGCCGGCCGCGGCCGTGCTGAGCGTCGCGCCGATCCCGGCCGCGAGCCCGAACAGCCCGATGCACAGGTTGTAGCGGCCCTTGCCGCCCGCGACGTCGGCCGCGATCAGCGGCAGCATCACGCCGAACACGGCCGCGCTGATGCCGTCGAGCATCTGGACGGGCACGAGCAGGTACGGGCTGCTCACGCCGGCGAACAGCAGCGCGCGCACCGGTAGCGCGGAGAAACCGAGCAGCAGGATCGGCCGGCGCCCCCAGCGTTGCGCGGAGCGGCCGACCCAAGGCGACAGCATCGCGACGATCGCCTGCGGCACGATGATGCACGCGGCGATCACGAGCTGCACGTTTTCCCCCATCCCGGCCGTGACTTCACCGGCCGCGAGGTTCAGCATCGCCGCGTTCGACAGGTGGAACAGCACGACGCACGCCGCGAAGATCAGCATCCGGCGGTCGCGCAGCAGTTCGAGCAGCGTTTCGCGTTCGCCGGCTTCGTCGTGGTGCTCGTCCGGCTTCGACGACTGCGGGATCACTTCGTGAGTCGGCTGGATCATCGCGAGCGCGAACAGCGCGGGCAGCGCCAGCACGGCGGTCAGCCAGAACACCGCGCGCGCGGAGAAGTATTCGCCGGTGAGCCCCATCAGGCCTGCCGCGACCGCACTGCCGATCGACGCCCAGCGCGCATTGCGGCCGAGCCGGTCGCCGAGGTCGGCGCGGCCGACCAGCGAGAACGAGATCGCCGCCATCGCGGGCACGAGCATGCAACTCGCGAAGCCGTGGAACACCTCGGCGGCGATCACCGGCACGATGGTCGGGCTCGACGCGAGCAGCACCGCCGACAGGATGATGGCCGCGATCGCCCAGGCGGCCGCGCCTTTCTTGTTCTTCAGCGCGTCGACGGCCGCGCCGCCCGGCACCTGGCTGACCATCGCGCTGATCGTGCCGATCGACAGCACCATGCCGATCTCGCCTTGCGTCCATTTGTGCGATGCGAGGTAGGACGCGATGAACGGGCCGAACCCGGTCTGAACGTTTGCAACGAAGAAGTTGAGCCAGTCGAGGGACCGCAGACTGCGAGCGGTGACGGAATGCTTGATCGTCATCGGGTGGCACTCGCAGATGAAGCCGGGGTCGGGGTAACGGGCGGGAACACCGCGACGACCGGCTTGTCGGCCGCGTAGGGCGGCGATGCCTTGATCTGTGCGTCGCTCAGGTCCAGCTGCGGGTGCAGTGCCTTGTCGCGCGTGACGAAGCGCAGCGCGCCCCAGCTCGCGGCGATCGAACGGCGGTCGGTATTGACGAGGCCGCCGAGGTCGAGCACGACAGCCTGCGGCTGCGCGGCGCGGTCGATCAGCACGTCGACGATGCGGCCGATCTTCGTGCCGTTCGGGCGCTCGACGTCGCTGTCGAGCATCGGCAGCCGTGTCGCGGGCGAGGCCGCGGCCGAGCCCGACAGCGGCACGGCCTTCGGCCGCGCGGCCGGCGGCAGGTCGCCCGACGGCACGTCGAGCACGATCGGCTCCTGTTTGCCGCCCGGCGTGAAGCGGAACACGTTCCACGGGAAGATGACCTTGCGGTCGCCGACGCCCATGAAACCCTGCAGGTTGACGATCATCTCGCGCGGCTTGCCGCTCGCGTCGGTCACCATGTCGACTGCGCGGCCGATCACCTTGCCGTTGCGGCGCGCGACCTCGCTGTCGAGCAGCGCATGGATCTGGGTACGGTCGAGCGGGCGCGTCGCGACGATCGGCGCGGGCGGAGGCGGTGGCGGCGTCGGTGTTTCGGGGCGCTGCACGGGCTTCGGCCGCGTCACTTCGCGGTGCGGCTTCTTCGGCGCTTCCGGTGCCTCTGGTTGCGTCGGCGCCGGCACGGGCGGCATCGTCAGCGGCTCGCCGGCGGTTTCCTCGACGGGCTCGACGAGCGCCTCGCTGATCGGCGCGGGCGGGTTCTGGACCGGCAGCAGCCCGCAGCCGGACAGCAACGCGACGGCGGCGAGGATCAGGAAGACCGTCGAGGACGGCAACGACTTGCGGGATGCGGGAAACGGGAGTCCGCCGCTCATTGACACTCACTCCATGGGTCGGGGGCGGCCCGAGGGCACGCGGCTGGCGATGGATGGCGGGTGCGGGCGGCGCACCACGCGAGGTGAGATTTTAACGTGTCTTGCTTTCAGGACCGATTTCGATGGCCTGTTGCAGGCGGACTGTGGGGAAAAGGTAGGGATCGGAGGGGGCGCGGGCGAAGAGGCGCGGGCCGAGGCGGCGGCTGCGGCTGCGGCGCCCGATCGTCGGCGACGATGCGGGCGCCGTGCCTGCGTGCGGCTTATTTGACCAGCGAGCCGAGCGTCGTCGTGACCGGAGCGAGCACGCCGCCACCCGTCTTCGAGAGCGCGCCGGTGCCGGTGCCGCCCGTCAAGCCCGCGACGGGCGAGCCGCCGGCCGCGCCCGATACGGCGCCCGTCACGGTGCCGACGGCCGACGTGAGCGCGCCTGCCGGGCTGCTGCCGCCCGTCGCGCCGCCGAGTGCTCCCGTCGACAGGAGCCCGGTGACCGGCGCGAGCGGATTCGTTGCGGCACCGCCGCCGCCGAGCAGCGTCGTGCCGGCCGTGGCCACGGTGTTGCCGGTTGCCGTCACCACGTTGCCGACGCCGGTCGTGACCGGATTGCCGCCGCTCTTCGCGATCGTCGAGCCGGCGTTCGCGACACCGTTGCCGACCGTCGTCACGAGGTTCGTGAGCGGCGCGCCGAGCGGCGTGCTCGCTGCGACGGTCTGCGTGACCGACCCGACCGTCGTCGTGATCGACGTGATCGCCGAACTGGCGGCGCCCGTGACCTGTGCGACAGGGCCGGTCGACAGTTGCGTGCCGAGCGTCGCGCCGCCGCCCGCGATCGTATTGCCGAGCGTCGTGATCGCGCCGCCGACGGGCGACGTCACGGGGGCGAGCGGGGCCAGTGCCGAGCCGCTGGCGCCCAGGCTCGACACGACCCCGCCGGTCGCGGCGACCGCGTCGCCGAGGTTCGTGACCACGCCGCCCGTGCTCGCGACCGTCGTGCCGACCGGATTCGACGACGCGCCGAGCTGGCCGAGCCCCGATCCGAGGCCGGTGCCGAGCGTCGTGACGGCCGCGCCGGCGTCCTGCACGACGGTGCCGAGCCCCTGGGTGGTCGCCGCGTTCGTGCCGGGCAGCGACTGGCCCGCGATCACCGTGCCGACGCCCGAGACGGTGCCGCCCGCGGCCGTCACGACGTTGCTCGACGCCGCGGTCGTCTGGCCGACCGCATTCGCCGACGTGCCGCCGGAGCCGTTGCCCGTGCCGCCGGTCGTCGCGGTCGTGTCGCCCGACCCCGATCCGCCGCCGCCGGTGCCCTGGCTCAGCGAACCGGAGCCGCCGCAGGCGGACAGCGACATCAGCGCCGCAACGCCCGCCGCGATCATGATCATTCGGAGTCCTGCTTGATGGATGGTCGGCGTAGTCATGTCGTCCTCGTCTTGTCTCGTTCGATGGATCGGGTCAGGCGGCCGTCGCGTGCGTCGACGTGTCGTCGCTGCGAACGGGAAGCGGCGGGCGCATGGTTGGTTGTCTCCCTGATTGCCTGTCGCCGTGTCGCCGTGTCGCCGTGTCGCATTTCGCCCGTACCGGAATCCGGCGCACCTGTCGGGCGAGCGATTCGCATTCTTTCGTATTGCTTGCCGATCGCGCCGTAAAACACCGGATTCCTGGCGATCAGAGTAGGTCCGCCGGTGCCAGACGTCTTTTAATGATCGTTAAATTGAAGTAAGCGTCCGATTCAATGCGGAAATCGGGGTAATTACGGTCGACGCGGCGTGAATCGTATGAGTCGGTGCCGGTGAGGCGGAGGGGAGTGGGGGGGCGGGAGAGGCGCCGCGCCGGCCTGACCCGCCGTCATGGCGGGCAGGTGCGGGCGCTGTGTGAAACAAGGTGAAGCGGGAAAGTCAGGCGTCCGGATACCACGCGTCGGTGAATTCGCTGACCTTGACGTCCGTCAGTTCCGGACGGGCGGCCAGCCACCCGCGTACGAGTTCGCGATCGGCGTCGGTCGTCGTGCCGCGCGGTGCGCCGGAGATCACGTAGGCGCCGATGCCTTCGTCCGCGGATGCGACGGTCAGCAGCCCGTTCGCCTCGACGAAGTCGATGAACGCGTCGATCAGTTCGCCGCGCGCGAGGTCGGTCATTTCGTTGCGGTAATGCGCGGTGGCATTGAACGCGAGTTCCTGGAATTCGCCGATGTGGAGTTTCTTGCGCTGGCGGCGGTTGTGGCCTTGGCTCATGGTGTGTGGTGAATGCAAAAAGGGGTAAATGAAAATACGGCGGCGGGCGCTGGCGCGGCATGCGCGAACTGCCCGGGCGCCGTATCCGGGCGCCGCGCGGCGATGCCGGCGGCGGTTGGGCGGACCGTTACATCAGCACGATATCGTACTGCTCCTGACTCAAATTCGACTCGACCTGCAGCGACACCGGCTTGCCGATGAAGTCGATCAGCATCGCGAGATGCTGCGACTCTTCGTCGAGGAACAGGTCGATCACCTGCTGCGCGGCGATCACGCGGAATTCGCGCGGGTTGAACTGCCGCGACTCGCGCAGGATCTCGCGCAGGATGTCGTAGCACACGGTGCGCGACGTCTTCACCTGGCCCTTGCCCTGGCAGGTCGGGCACGGCTCGCACAGCACGTGCGCGAGCGATTCGCGCGTGCGCTTGCGCGTCATCTCGACGAGCCCGAGCTGCGAGAAACCGTTGACCGTCACGCGCGTGCGGTCGCGCGACAGCGCCTTCTTCAACTCGGACAGCACCGCGTCGCGATGCTCGGCGTTCTCCATGTCGATGAAGTCGATGATGATGATCCCGCCGAGGTTGCGCAGCCGCAGCTGCCGCGCGATCGTGTGCGCGGCCTCGAGGTTGGTCTTGAAGATCGTGTCGTCGAAATTGCGCGCGCCGACGTAGCCGCCCGTGTTCACGTCGATCGTCGTCATCGCCTCGGTCTGGTCGATCATCAGGTAACCGCCCGACTTCAGGTCGACGCGGCGCGACAGCGCGCGCTGGATCTCCGTCTCGATGTTGTACAGGTCGAACAGCGGCCGCTCGCCGGTGTAGTGGTGCACTTTCGGGCTCACGGCCGGCGTGAACTCGCCCGCGAATTCCGCGAGGCGCTGGTACGTCTCGCGCGAATCGACCTGGATGCGCGTCGTGTCGTCGTTCGCGAAATCGCGCAGCACGCGCTGCGCGAGATCGAGATCCTGATACAGCAGGCTCGTCGCCGGCAGGCGCTGCGCCTGTCCGACGATCGTCGCCCAGGTCTTGCGCAGGTACGTGACGTCGCCTGCCAGTTCGTCGGAGGTCGCATCCTCGGCGATCGTGCGCACGATGTAGCCGCCTTTCTCGTCCGGCGGGATCACGGCCGTCAGGCGCGCACGCACGGCCTCGCGTTCGGCTTCGCTCTCGATCTTCTGCGAGATGCCGATATGCGGCTCCTGCGGCAGGTAGACGAGCGTGCGGCCCGCGATACTGACCTGCGTCGACAGCCGCGCGCCCTTCGTGCCGATCGGATCCTTGATCACCTGGACCATCAGCGTCTGGCCCTCGAACACGATCTTCTCGATCGGCTGGTGCGGCGCGCCCGACTGCGGCTCGCCCGCGAGGCGCGGATGCCAGATGTCGGCGACGTGCAGGAATGCCGCACGCTCGAGACCGATGTCGATGAACGCCGACTGCATGCCGGGCAGCACGCGCACGACCTTGCCGAGATAGATGTTGCCGACCCGCCCGCGCGACAGCGTGCGCTCGACGTGAAGCTCCTGCACCGAGCCTTGCTGGACGAGTGCGACCCGCGTTTCCTGCGGCGTGAGGTTGATCAGGATTTCTTCGTTCATGGTGGGATTCAGAAGGCGACACGCGCGGCGCGCAACAGCGCCGCGGTCTCAAAAAGGGGCAGACCCATGATACCTGAATGGGAACCGTCGATTCGCTCGATGAATTCTGCCGCGCGCCCCTGGATCGCGTACGCGCCGGCTTTGCCGAACGGCTCGCCGGTTTCGACGTAGCGGGCGTAGGCGTCGCGCGATGCGGGCGCGAAGCGCACCGACGAGCGCGACAGCGCGGGCGGCAGCAGTTCGCCGCCGGCATCGATCACGGCGACGGCGGTCAGCACCGCATGTTCGCGGCCGGCGAGGCGCGTGAGCATCGCGAGCGCGTCGCCGGCGTCGGCCGGCTTGCCGAGGATCGCGCCGTCGATCGTCACGGTCGTGTCGGCGACCAGCACCGGCGCGGCCGGCTTGCCGCTCGCGACGAGGCGCGCACGCGCGGCTTCGGCCTTCGCGACGGTCACGCGCCGCACGTACGCATCGGCGGCTTCGCCGGGCACTTCCGCTTCGAGCGCTTCGGCATCCTCATCGGGGCGCGGCAGCAGCAGTTCGAAGCGCACGCCGATCTGCTGCAGCAGCTCCTGGCGGCGCGGGCTTTGCGAAGCGAGGTAAAGGGTCGGGAAAAGCGCGGGGGACGTGCTGGACGGCATGGTGTCGTTATCTCGTTGAGCGCGCGCGGCGCGCGTCTCGAGGACGACACGTCATGCGCGGTGGTAGGGGTGATTCTGCGTGATGCTCCACGCCCGGTAAAGCTGTTCGGCGAGCAGCACGCGCACCATCCCGTGCGGCAGGGTCATGCTCGAGATGCGCAGCAGCACGTCGGCGCGCGCTTTCAGCTCCGGATCGAGCCCGTCGGCGCCGCCGATCACGAACGCGACGTCGCGGCCGTCCTGCTGCCAGCCAGGCAGTGCCTGGGCGAGCTGCATCGTGGTCCAGTCGCGGCCGCGCTCGTCGAGCGCGACGAGGCGCGCGCCCTTCGGCAGCGCCGCCTCGATCTTCTGCCGCTCGGCTGCCATCACGCTTTCGGCGCTGCGGCCGCCCGAACGCAGTTCGGGCTTGATCTCGCGCAACTCGATGCGCAGTTCCGGCGGCATCCGCTTCGTGTATTCGTCGAAGCCGGATGCGATCCAGCCCGGCATCTTGTGGCCGACCGCAAGGATGAAAAGCTTCATCGGAAGAGGCGTGACGGCTTAACGGCGGCGGGCGGCCGTCTTGCGTGCCGGGCGTGCGGGCGCGGCTTCCTCGTCTTCCTCTTCGTCTTCGCTGGCCGTTGCAAAGCCGTTCGGGCCCTTGCCGCCGCCGAGCTTCATCCGCACCGGCTTGTCGCCCCAGATTTCCTCGAGGTTGTAGTACTGGCGCAGGGCCGGCTGCAGGATGTGCACGACCGCGTCGCCGCAGTCGACCAGCACCCATTCACCGGTGTCTTCGCCTTCGGAGCTGACGATGTCGCCGCCGGCTTCCTTGACCTTGTCGCGCACGCTCGATGCGAGGGCCTTGGTCTGGCGGTTGGACGTGCCCGATGCGACGACCACGCGGTCGAACAGTTCGGTCAGGTGGCTGGTGTTGAACACCTTGATGTCTTGCGCCTTGACGTCTTCGAGGGCGTCGACGATCACGCGCTGCAGTTTGCGAATATCCATGGATTCAGGAATGGTAGAGGCGATGTTGAAGAATATAGGCCCATACGGCGGCCGGCACATGTTCGGCCGACGCATCGGGCATTTGCGCATGGCGCGCGATGCATTCGCGCAGGTGTGCGCGGATGTCGGTCGCGGCAATGTCGAACGAAAGGGTCGTATCGATCAGCAGGTGGCCAGCCGGCGTGGCCTTGAGCACGTCGGCGCCAGCCTGCCGCGCGGTGATTTCCTGCGCAACCTCCGGCGGCGCCGTGCCCAGGTCGAAACCCGGGCGCGTCGACACGCAGATGTGCGCGTGGTCGAACAGCTCGCGCCAGTCGCGCCACGTGTCGAGCCGCACGAGCTGGTCGGCGCCGATCAGCATCGACAGCGACGCATCCGGGCCGATTCGCTCGCGCCAGCGCGCGAGCGTCTCGACCGTGTACGTCGGGCCGGTGTGCTCGATCTCGTCGGTGGCGACGGTTACGGTCACGCCCGGCAGGGACAGCGAGCCGGCGGCCGCGCGCGTCATCGCGAGCCGGTGCTCGGCGGCCGACACGTCACGCTTCTGGTACGGCTGCCCGGCGGGCAGCAGCACGAGTTCGGTCAGGCCGAGCAGCTCGGCGAACCGGCGCGCGAGCGCGAGATGGCCGTCGTGGATCGGGTCGAAAGTGCCGCCCAGCAAGCCGATACGACGCGGCAGCGGGGCGGGGCGGGCGGTGGTGTCCAGAAACGCGTCCTTTCCTTGGGGCAGCGGGGCGCGCGGGCTCAGACCCAGTCGCGCGGCACGATGAAGTCGGTGTACAGGCGCGCTTCAGGCGTGCCCGGCTCGGGCTGCCAGTTGTAGCGCCAGTTCGCGGCCGGCGGCATCGACATCAGGATCGACTCGGTCCGGCCGCCGCTTTGCAGGCCGAACAGCGTGCCGCGGTCGAACACGAGGTTGAATTCGACGTAACGGCCGCGGCGATACGCCTGGAAGTCGCGCTCGCGCTCGCCGTACGGCAACTCGGCGCGGCGCTCGACGATCGGCAGGTAGGCCTGCAGGAACGCGTCGCCGACGCTTTGCATCATGTCAAACGAGCGTTCGAAACCGGGCTCGGAGAAATCGTCGAAGAAGATCCCGCCGATGCCGCGCATTTCGTTGCGGTGCTTCAGGAAGAAATACTCGTCGCACCATTTCTTGAAGCGCGGGTAGAGCTCGGCGCCGAACGGGTCGAGCGCATCCTTGCAGGTCTGGTGGAAATGCCGCGCGTCGTCCTCGAAACCGTAAACGGGTGTCAGATCCATGCCGCCGCCGAACCAGAACACGGGCTCCTCGCCCGGTTTCGTCGCGATCAGCATCCGCACGTTCATGTGGACGGTCGGGCAGTACGGATTGCGCGGGTGCAGCACGAGCGACACGCCGAGCGCCTCGAAGCCGCGGCCCGCGAGCTGCGGGCGTGCCGCGCTCGCCGACGGCGGCAGCGCATCGCCCGCGACGTCGGAAAAGCCGATCCCCGCGCGTTCGAACACGCGGCCGCCTTCGAGAATCCGCGTGCAGCCGCCGCCGCGCAGGCGTTCGGCCGGCCCGCGCTGCCACGTGTCGGTCGCGAGCGGCGTGCCGTCGAGCGCGCCGAGCGCGTCGGCGATGCGTGTCTGCAGGCCCTGGAGGTACGTGCGCACGCGCGCTACGTCGTAGGTCGAATCGGTCATGTCTGGACTGGGTGCCCTCGCCCGAAGCGGGGGCCGTAAAAAAGGCATCTGCCGGGCATTCTATCGAACCCCGGCAGAGGGGCCTGTTCCCGCTAATGACGGGCTTGCGAACGTGCCTTGCCGGTCGTCGTGCAAGGCGCGAGGAGCGCCGTTTGGCCGAGCCAAACAAGCGACGAGCAACGCCGCAATGCGGCCGGCGAGGCACGTTCCCGAAACCAACAAAAATTCCATCCTGGGGCTGGCCGCCAGAAGGGCCCGTTATTGACGGGAACAGGCCCCTCGCGGCGCGCCCGAAGCGATCGTCACACGCTCTTGCGGTTGAGCGCGCGGAAGCCGATGTCGCGGCGGTACTGCATGCCTTCGAAATTGATCTGGTTGATCGTGTCGTAGGCATGCTGCTGCGCTTCGCGCACCGAATCGGCCAGGCCGACCACGCACAGCACGCGGCCGCCGGACGTCGTCAGCTTGTCGCCGTCGCCGAGCGTCGTGCCCGCATGGAACGTCACGGCCTGTTCGGTCTCGGCCGGGATCCCGTTGATGCGGTCGCCCTTGCGCGGCGCGTCCGGATAGCCGTGCGCGGCCAGCACGACGCCGAGCGCGGTGCGGCGGTCCCAGTCCAGCTCGACCGTGTCGAGCGTGCCCGCGATCGCCTGCTCGACGACCTTCGAGAAATCGCTCTTCAGGCGCGCCATGATCGGCTGCGTTTCCGGGTCGCCCATCCGGCAGTTGAACTCGAGCGTGCGCGGATTGCCTTCCTTGTCGATCATCAGGCCCGCGTACAGGAAGCCCGTGAAGCGGATGCCGTCCTTTTCCATGCCACGCACGGTCGGCATGATGATCTCGCGCATCACGCGTGCGTGCATCTGCGGCGTGACGATCGGCGCGGGCGAATACGCGCCCATGCCGCCGGTGTTCGGGCCGCGGTCTTCGTCGAGCAGGCGCTTGTGGTCCTGGCTCGAAGCCAGTGCCAGTGCGTGCTTGCCGTCGACCATCACGATGAAGCTCGCTTCCTCGCCGTCGAGGAATTCCTCGATCACGACGCGCGCGCCGGCGTCGCCGAGCTTGTTGCCCGACAGCATCATGTCGACCGCTGCATGCGCCTCTTCGAGCGTCATCGCGACGACGACGCCCTTGCCGGCCGCGAGGCCGTCGGCCTTCACGACGATCGGCGCACCCTTCGCGTCGATGTACGCATGGGCGGCGGCTACGTCGGAGAACGTTTCGTACTCGGCGGTCGGGATGCCGTGGCGCTTCATGAACGCCTTCGCGAAATCCTTCGAGCTTTCGAGCTGCGCGGCTTCGCGGGTCGGGCCGAATACCTTCAGGCCGCGTGCGCGGAACAGGTTGACGATGCCGGCCGCGAGCGGTGCTTCCGGCCCGACGAGCGTGAACGCGACGCCTTCGCTTTCCGCGAAATCGGCGAGTTCGTCGAGCGACGTGATATCGACGTTCTTCAGACGCTCGTCCTGCGCCGTGCCGCCATTGCCGGGCGCGACGTAGACCATCTGGACGCGCGGCGACTGCGCGAGCTTCCACGCCAGCGCATGTTCGCGGCCGCCGGAACCGACGACGAGTAGTTTCATGGGATTCCCCGCAGACTAGAAAACAGGGCGGCCGGCACGCTCAGGCGCGCCGGCCGCGGTATCGGTCGGGCCGCCGCCGCGACAGGCGCACGGCGGCCGGCATCTCATTCCTCGATGATGACGGCGTTCGTATACACGTCCTGCACGTCGTCGAGGTTCTCGAGCGCGTCCAGGAGCTTCTGCATCTTCGCTGCGTCGTCGCCGGTGAATTCGACTTCGTTCTGCGGCTTCATCGTCACTTCGGCGAGTTCGGCCTTGAAGCCGGCGGCTTCGAGCGCGTCCTTCACCGCCGAGAATGCCTGCCAGTCGCACAGCACTTCGATCGAGCCGTCGTCGTTCGTGTTCACGTCGTTCGCACCGGCTTCGAGCGCGGCTTCCATCAGCGCGTCTTCCGACGTGCCGGGCGCGAACAGGAACTGGCCGACGTGATCGAACATGAACGCGACCGAGCCGTCGGTACCCATGTTGCCGCCGAACTTCGAGAATGCGTGGCGAACTTCCGCGACCGTACGCGTGCGGTTGTCGGTCAGCGTGTCGACGATGATCGCCGCGCCGCTGATGCCGTAGCCTTCGTAACGGATTTCTTCGTAGTTCGCGCCGTCCGCGCCGCCGACGCCGCGATCGATCGCGCGCTTGACGTTGTCCTTCGGCATGTTCGCGTCGGCTGCCTTGTCGACCGCGAGACGCAGGCGCGGGTTCGAGTTGACATCGCCGCCGCCGAGGCGCGCCGCGACCTGGATTTCCTTGATCAGGCGGGTCCAGATCTTGCCGCGCTTCGCGTCGGCCGCTGCCTTCTTATGCTTGATGTTGGCCCATTTCGAATGACCAGCCATACCTTTCTCCGTGCCCGGGCGCGCAGCGCGGGCGATTGTTTCAATGTGTCGTTGAGTCGGCGGCCGTGTCGGCGGGCATGAAGCCGCGGGGCCGCGCGTATCGAGTGGAGCGTGATTTTATCACGCGGCGACCGCCGGTTCGGGGCCGCCGCGCATGGCCGAACGGCCGGGCAGGCCGCAGCAGGCCGGGCCGCGCGCCGCGCGGCCGCGCAGGCACTCAGTTCTTGGTGCCGAACAGGCGGTCGCCCGCGTCGCCGAGGCCCGGCACGATGTACGCGTGTTCGTTCAGGTGCGAATCGAGCGACGCGACGAACAGCTTCACGTCGGGGTGCGCGTCCTGGAACACCTGGACGCCCTCGGGCGCGGCGACCAGCGCGACGAACATGATGTTCGCGGCCGGCACGTTGCGGCGCTTGAGCACGTCGACCGCGTGCACGGCCGAATAGCCGGTCGCGACCATCGGGTCGCACAGGATGAAGATGCGGTCTTCCAGGTCAGGCAGGCGCACCAGGTATTCGACCGGGCGGTGGTCCTCGGCGCGGTACACGCCGATGTGGCCGACCCGCGCGGACGGCACCAGGTCGAGCAGGCCGTCCGACATCCCGATGCCCGCGCGCAGCACGGGCACGATCGCGAGCTTCTTGCCCGCGATCACGGGCGCGTCGACCGCCACCAGCGGGGTTTCGACCCGCTTGGTCGTGATCGGCAGGTTGCGGGTGATCTCGTAGCCCATCAGCAGCGTGATTTCGCGCAGCAGCTCGCGGAACGTACGCGTCGACGTGTCCTTGTCGCGCATGTGCGTGAGCTTGTGCTGGATCAGCGGGTGATCGGTGATGAAGAGATTCGGGAAACGGCTGTCCTGTTTCATGACGGGGGCGCCTTGGCGGCAAAAGGGGATCGGGGCGGCGGCGGGCGCAAGCCGGCTGCCGCTTATGGCCGCAATTTTACCAAGGCGCGCCGCATGATCCGGATATTATCGACGTCTCACGACAATCCGCGCGCCGCGCACGCCCGTTCGCCCGCCCACCGGCGCGGCGGGGCCGTCCCGGCGCGCGTCGCCACCAGGGAGTCGACGATGGATCTCGGTATCGAAGGAAAGACCGCGCTCGTATGCGCAGCAAGCAAGGGTCTCGGGCGCGGCTGCGCGGAAGCGCTGGCCGCCGAGGGCGTGAACCTCGTGATCGTCGCGCGCACGCGCGACACGCTCGAGGAAACCGCGGAGGAGATCCGCGCCGGCGCGAACGTGTCGGTCACCGCGGTCGCTTGCGACATCACGACGCCGGACGGGCGCGCGGCCGCGCTCGCCGCGTGCCCGCAGCCGGACATTCTCGTGACGAATGCCGGCGGCCCGCCGCCCGGCGACTTCCGCGACTTCTCGCACGACGACTGGATCCGCGCGCTCGAGTCGAACATGCTGACGCCGATCGAGCTGATCCGCGCGACCATCGACGGGATGATCGGGCGCCGCTTCGGCCGGATCGTCAACATCACCAGTTCGGCCGTGAAGTCGCCGATCGACGTGCTCGCGCTGTCGAACGGCGCGCGCTCGGGGCTGACCGGCTTCGTCGCGGGGCTGTCGCGCAAGGTCGCCGGCCAGGGCGTGACGATCAACAACCTGCTGCCGGGGCTGTTCGACACCGACCGGATCGCGACGACGCTCGCCGCATCGGCGAAGGCGCAGGGCGTGACGGTCGACGAAATGCGCGTGCGGCGCGCAAACGACATCCCGGCGGGCCGCCTCGGCACGCGCGCCGAATTCGGCGCAGCCTGCGCGTTCCTGTGCAGCGTGCACGCCGGCTACATCACCGGCCAGAACTGGCTGCTCGACGGCGGCGCGTATCCGGGTACGTTCTGACCCGCGCCTTTCGATTCACGATCACGACAACAACCGAACGACGAAGGAACTGGAGATGAGCAAACCCCGCATCGCATTGATTGCGCACGACGCGAAGAAGGACGAGATCGTCGCGCTCGCGGGCGAATACCGCGCGACGCTCGCGCAATGCCGGCTGGTCGGGACGGGCACGACGGGCGGCCGTATTGCAGCCGCGCACGGGCTGGAGGTCGAGCGCAAGCTGTCGGGGCCGCTGGGCGGCGACCTGCAGATCGGCGCGGAACTGGCCGAAGGCCGCGTCGACATCGTCGTGTTCCTGCGCGATCCGATGACCGCGCAGCCGCACGACCCCGACATCACCGCGCTCGTGCGCGCGTGCGACGTGCACGACGTGCCGGTTGCGACCAACGTCGCCACCGCGCGGATGCTGCTCGACGATCTGGCGCGCAACATGCAGGACGTTTGCTAGGCACGCGCCGCGCCCGATTGCCCCTGCTCGCGGCAGGGCCATGCACGGACGGCGGCGACGCGCGAGAATCGTGCGTCGCGATACGCGTCCGCCGCCCGGTTCCCGCATGAATCGGCCGGCCCGCGCATCGGCGACCCGGAATTTTTCCTGACCGATTGACAGACGAGGAGCGAAACGATGCCGAAAGCAATCCGATACGACCAGCCGGGCGGCCCGGACGTGATGAAGTGGGTCGATGTCGAGGTCGGCGAGCCGAAGGCGGGCGAGGTCCGCATCCGGCAGCACGCGGTCGGGCTCAACTACATCGACGTGTATTTCCGCACGGGCCTTTATCCGCAACCGCTGCCCGGCGGTCTCGGGATGGAGGCGGCGGGCGAGGTGACGGCCGTCGGCGACGGCGTGACCGCGCTCAAGATCGGCGACCGCGTGGCGTATGTCGGGCAACCGCCGGGCGCGTATGCGCAGGAGCGCGTGATGCCGGCCGAGCGGCTCGTGAAGCTGCCCGACGGCATCAGCTACGACGACGCGGCGTCGGTGATGCTGCAGGGCCTGACCGCGCACTACCTGCTGCGCCGCACCTACCCGGTGAAGGCCGGCGACACGATCCTGATCCACGCGGCGGCCGGCGGCGTCGGCCTGCTCGTGTGCCAGTGGGCAAAGGCGCTCGGCGCGACGGTGATCGGGACGGTCGGTTCCGACGAAAAGGCCGAACTCGCGAAGGCGCACGGCTGCGATCACCCGATCGTCTACACGCGCGAGAACTTCACGCAGCGCGTGAAGGAGATCACGAACGGTGCGGGCGTGCCGGTCGTCTACGATTCGATCGGCAAGGACACCTACATCGGCTCGCTCGACTGCCTCGCGCCGCTCGGCTACTTCGTCAGCTTCGGCAACGCGTCGGGCCCGTTGCCGCCGATCGACTCGAAGGAGTTCTCGTCGCGCGGCTCGCTGTTCTTCACGCGGCCGACGCTGTTCTCGTACATCGCGAAGCGCGCCGATCTCGAAGCCGCGGCCGCCGAGCTGTTCGACGTGATCCTGTCGGGCAAGGTGAAGACCAGCATCAACCAGCGTTATCCGCTCGCGGAAGTCGGCCGCGCGCATGCGGATCTCGAAGCGCGCAAGACCACCGGCTCGACGATCCTCGTTCCCTGACCTGCCTCCCCGTGCCGGCGCCATGCCGGCACGCGCCCTTGCGGACGGCGCCGCGGCGCCGTCCGTCCCGCCTCCCGGTTTGTCCCCGTCGCGCGTTTACACGGTTTTTATATCCGCCCCGATACCTTTGACCCGTCCTTTACGTGCATTCCCATAAGGTTCTAGTCGTCTCACTTCGATGACGGAGAACACAAAAATGGATGGGGTATTTATCGGCGCCCTGGTGCTTTTCACCGCGCTGATCCTCGGTTTGATCGCCGGTTGCGAGAAGCTCGTGCAATACGGCCGCGGGGGGCGAGCATGACCTGGATGCTTTGGCTGGCGGGCGCCTCGACGGCCCTGCTGTTCGCGTATCTCGTCTTTGCGCTGCTGCGCGCGGAGGACATCGAATGAACGCGAACAACCTGATGCAATCGCTGTTGTTCATCGTCGTACTGCTGGCGGCGGCCGTTCCGGTCGCCCGTTACCTGACGGCCGTGATGGACGGCAGCTCGCGCGTCGTGCGCGTGTTCGGGCCGCTCGAGCGCGTGCTGTACCGCATCGCCGGCGTCGACGCCGGCAGCGAGATGAACTGGAAGCAGTACGCGCTCGCGACGATCGCGTTCAACGCGCTCGGCGCATTGTTCCTCTATGGCCTGCTGCGCCTGCAGGGCTTCCTGCCCGGCAACCCGCAGCAATTCGGCGCGATGACGGTCGACGGCGCATTCAATACGGCCGTCAGCTTCGTCACCAACACGAACTGGCAGGATTACACGCCCGAACAGACCGTCAGCTACCTGGCGCAGACGCTCGGCTTCACCGTGCAGAACTTCCTGTCGGCTGCGACCGGCATCGTCGTCGTGATCGCGCTGATCCGCGGCTTCGCGCGTCACACCGCGCAGACGATCGGCAACTTCTGGGTCGACCTCACGCGCGTGACGATGTACGTGCTCGTGCCGATGTCGATGATCATCGCCGCGCTGCTGATGAGCCAGGGCGTGATCCAGAACATGAAGTCGTACGAGGACGTGCCGGTGCTGCAGACGAGCACCTATGCGGCGCCGAAGCTCGACGCGCAGGGCAACCCGGTGAAGGACGACAAGGGCAACGCGGTGACGGTGCCGACCCCGCTCACGAAGCAGACGCTCGCGATGGGCCCGGTCGCGTCGCAGGAAGCGATCAAGATGCTCGGCACCAACGGCGGCGGCTTCTTCAACGCGAACTCCGCGCACCCGTACGAGAACCCGACGCCGTTCGCGAACTTCCTGCAGATCTTCTCGATCCTGATCATCCCGGCCGCGCTGTGTCTCGTGTTCGGCCGCATGATCGGCGACCGCCGGCAGGGCATCGCCGTGCTCGCCGCGATGACGGTCGCGTTCGCGGTCGCGGTCGGCATCGAGGTGAGCGCCGAGCAGGGCGGCAACCCGACGCTCGCCGCGCTGCACGTCGACCAGTCGACGAGCGCGCTGCAGCCGGGCGGCAACATGGAAGGCAAGGAAACGCGCTTCGGCATCGCGCAGACCGGCATCTTCACGGTCGCGACGACGGCCGCGTCATGCGGCGCGGTCGACACGATGCACGATTCGCTGACGCCGCTCGGCGGTCTCGTGCCGATGCTGCTGATGCAGCTCGGCGAGGTGATCTTCGGCGGGGTCGGCTCGGGTCTCTACGGGATGCTCGTGTTCGCGCTGCTCGCGGTGTTCGTCGCCGGCCTGATGATCGGCCGCACGCCGGAATACGTCGGCAAGAAGATCGAAGCGTACGAGATGAAGATGGTGTCGATCGTCGTGCTGCTCACGCCGCTGCTGGTGCTGGTCGGCACGTCGATCGCCGTGCTCGCCGATGCGGGCAAGGCCGGCATCGCGAACCCGGGGCCGCACGGCTTCTCGGAAATCCTGTACGCGTTCAGCTCGGCCGCCAACAACAACGGCAGCGCGTTCGCGGGCCTGACGGTCGGCACGCCGTTCTACAACTGGATGACCGCGATCGCGATGTGGTTCGGCCGTTTCGGCACGATCGTGCCGGTGCTGGCGATCGCCGGTTCGCTGGCCGCGAAGAAGCGCATCGCGGTGACGAGCGGCACGCTGCCGACGCACGGTCCGCTGTTCGTCGTGCTGCTGCTCGGCACCGTGCTGCTGGTGGGCGCGCTGACCTACGTGCCGGCGCTTGCGCTCGGCCCGGGCGTCGAGCACCTGATGATGTGGCTGGGCGCGTAACGCGCGCCCGCATGGCGACACATTGAAAAGACTGAAGAGATTGAAGAGATCGCAATGACTCAACATTCCGCAACACGGTCCATGTTCGATCCGGCGCTGCTGCGCCCGGCGATCGTGGACTCGTTCAAGAAACTCACGCCGCGCACGCAGTTCCGCAATCCGGTGATGTTCTGCGTGTACGTCGGCAGCATCCTGACCACGATTCTGTGGATCGCGGCGCTCGCCGGCCAGGCCGAGGCGCCCGCGGGCTTCATCCTCGCGATCGCGCTGTGGCTGTGGTTCACGGTGCTGTTCGCGAACTTCGCCGAAGCGCTCGCCGAAGGGCGCTCGAAGGCGCAGGCTGCATCGCTGCGCAGCGCGAAGAAGGACGTGATGGCGAAGAAGCTCAACGAGCCGCATCCGAAGTCGCCGATCCGCATCACGACCGCGAGCGACCTGCGTAAGGGCGATGTCGTGCTCGTCGAGTCCGGCGACGTGATCCCGGCCGACGGCGAGGTCATCGACGGTGTCGCGTCCGTCGACGAATCGGCGATCACCGGCGAATCTGCGCCGGTGATCCGCGAATCGGGCGGCGACTTCTCGTCGGTGACGGGCGGCACGCGCGTGCTGTCCGACTGGATCGTCGTCAAGGTCACCGCGAACCCGGGCGAGGCGTTCCTCGACCGGATGATCGCGATGGTCGAAGGCGCGAAGCGCAAGAAGACGCCGAACGAGATCGCGCTGACGATCCTGCTGGTCGCGCTGACGATCGTGATGCTGCTGGCCACCGCAACGCTGCTGCCGTTCTCGATGTTCTCGGTCGAAGCGATGAAGGCCGGCCACGTCGTGACGATCACCGCGCTCGTCGCGCTGCTCGTGTGCCTGATCCCGACGACGATCGGCGGCCTGCTGTCCGCGATCGGCGTGGCCGGGATGAGCCGGATGATGCAGGCGAACGTGATCGCGACGTCGGGCCGCGCGGTGGAAGCGGCCGGCGACGTCGACGTGCTGCTGCTCGACAAGACCGGCACGATCACGCTCGGCAACCGCCAGGCATCGATGTTCGTGCCGGCGCCGGGCGTGACCGAGGAAGCGCTGGCCGATGCCGCGCAACTGTCGTCGCTCGCCGACGAAACGCCGGAAGGCCGCAGCATCGTCGTGCTCGCGAAGGAGCGCTTCAACATTCGCCAGCGCGACATGGCGCAGCTGCATGCGACGTTCCTCGGCTTTTCCGCGCAGACGCGGATGAGCGGCGTCGACTTGCCCGGCCGCGAAATCCGCAAGGGCGCGGCCGATGCGATCCGCCGCTACGTCGAGACGCATGGCAGCCGTTTCCCGGAAGAAGTGCGTCGCGCGGTCGACGAGGTGGCGCGCCGCGGCAGCACGCCGCTCGTCGTGGCCGACCTGCATGAAGGGGCGGCGCGCGTGCTCGGCGTGATCGAGCTGAAGGACATCGTGAAGGGCGGCATCAAGGAGCGCTTCGCGGAGCTGCGCAAGATGGGCATCAAGACCGTGATGGTGACGGGCGACAACCGGCTGACGGCCGCGGCGATCGCGGCGGAAGCGGGCGTCGACGACTTCCTCGCGGAAGCGACGCCGGAAACCAAGCTCGCGACGATCCGCGAGCACCAGGCGGCAGGCCGTCTGGTTGCGATGACGGGCGACGGTACGAACGACGCGCCGGCGCTCGCGCAGGCCGACGTCGCCGTGGCGATGAATACGGGGACGCAGGCCGCGAAGGAAGCCGGCAACATGGTCGACCTCGACTCGAACCCGACAAAGCTGATCGAGATCGTCGAGATCGGCAAGCAGATGCTGATGACGCGCGGCTCGCTGACGACGTTCTCGATCGCGAACGACATCGCGAAGTACTTCGCGATCATCCCGGCCGCGTTCGTGACGACGTACCCGCAGCTGCGCGTGCTCGACATCATGCACCTGACGTCGCCGGCGTCCGCGATCCTGTCGGCGGTGATCTTCAACGCGCTGATCATCGTCGCGCTGATCCCGCTCGCGCTGAAGGGCGTCACGTACCGGCCGCTCGGCGCGGCCTCGCTGCTGCGCCGCAACCTGCTGGTGTACGGCCTCGGTGGCGTGCTGCTGCCGTTCCCGTTCATCAAGCTGATCGACATGACGCTCGCCGCACTCGGCTGGGCCTGAGCCGGCCGCATTTGAAGGAAACATCATGAAATCGTTGATTCGCCCGCTCGTCGTGCTGTTTGTCGTCCTGACCACCGTGACGGGGCTCGCTTACCCGGCCGTGATGACCGTGTTCGGCCAGGCCGTGTTCCCGTCGCAGGCAAACGGCAGCCTGATCGAGAAGGACGGCAAGGCGGTCGGCTCCGCGCTGATCGGCCAGCAGTTCGACGCGCCGAAGTACTTCTGGGGCCGGCTGTCGGCCACCGCGCCGATGCCGTACAACGCAAGCGGCTCCGGCGGCTCGAACCTCGGCCCGCTGAACCCGTCGCTCGCCGACCAGGTGAAGGGGCGCATCGCCGCGCTGCGCGACGCCGGCACCGACATGTCGAAGCCCGTGCCGGCCGACCTCGTGACGGCGTCGGCGAGCGGTCTCGATCCGGAGATCACGCCGGCCGCCGCCGCATACCAGGTCGAGCGCATCGCGAAGGCGCGCAACCTGGCGCCGGACGCGGTCGCGCAGCTCGTCGCCGCGAACACGACGGGCCGCCAGTTCGGCGTGCTCGGCGAGCCGCGCGTGAACGTGCTGAAGCTGAACCTCGCGCTCGACGCGGCGCAGGCCGCGCACTGAGTGCGTGACGACCGGCGTCCGGCGCGGCATGATCCGCGCCGGACGCGTTCATTCCCGACGGCGCATGCGCCGTCTTTGCCTTTTGCGGCGATTTGGAACAACAATGCTCGTACTCGCGCGCATCCGGGCGCTCCGCCTTCCTGACGCATGAACCGTCCAGATCCAGACCAACTCCTCGACAAGCTGCAACGAGACGAAGAAAAGCAGCGGCGCGGCCAGCTCAAGATCTTTTTCGGCGCATCGGCCGGGGTCGGCAAGACCTACGCGATGCTGCAGGCCGCGCGCCAGCGCCTGCAGGAAGGCGTCGACGTCGTCATCGGCATCGTCGAGACCCACGGCCGCAGCGAGACCGCCGCGCTGCTCGACGGCCTCGACGTGCTGCCGCTCGCGCGCATCGACTATCGCGGCCGCACGCTCGCCGAATTCGATCTCGACGGCGCGCTCGCGCGTGAGCCGCAACTGATCCTCGTCGACGAACTCGCGCATTCGAACGTGCAGGGCGCGCGGCACCTGAAGCGCTGGCAGGACGTCTACGAACTGCTCGACGCGGGCATCGACGTCTATACGACCGTCAACGTCCAGCACCTCGAAAGCCTGAACGACGTGGTCGGCGCGATCACCGGCATCCGCGTGTGGGAGACCGTGCCCGACCGCGTGTTCGACGCGGCCGACGAAGTCACGCTCGTCGACCTGCCGGCCGAGGAGCTGCTCGAGCGGATGCGCGACGGCAAGGTCTATCTCGCGCAGCAGGCCGAGCGCGCGGTGCGCAATTTCTTCCGCAAGGGCAACCTGATCGCGCTGCGCGAACTCGCGCTGCGGCGCACGGCCGATCGCGTCGACGCGCAGATGCGCGAGTACCGCGCTGATCGCTCGATCCAGCGCATCTGGCAGGCGCGCGAGCGGCTGCTCGTGTGCGTCGGTCCCGGCGCCGAAGCGCCGACGCTCGTGCGCGCGGCCGCGCGGCTCGCCGCGAGCCTGAAGGCCGACTGGCTCGCCGTGTACGTGGAGACGCCGCGCCTGCAGCGGCTGCCCGATGCGCGGCGGCAACGCACGCTCGATGCGCTGAAGCTCGCGGCTGAACTCGGCGCGGAAACGGCCACGCTCGCCGGCGCCGACGCGGTCGCTGCGCTGATCGGCTACGCGAAGGTGCGCAACGTGTCGAAGATCGTCGCGGGCGGCTCGCCGAAGGCCGGGCTCATGCGCCGCCTCGCGCGGCCGTTCGGCGAGCAGCTCGCCGAACGCGCCGGCGACGTCGACCTGATGCTGATCCGTGCGTCCGCGAGCGACGAAGCGCGCGCCGCGCCGCTCGATGCGCGTGCGCGCGACTGGCGCGATGCGTTCGCGCAGTTCGGCACGCACCGTTCGCCGCCGCGGCACTACGCGTACGCGGCCGCGATCTGCGCGGCGATCACGGTCGTCGCGAGCCTCGTGTCCGAGCGGCTCGACCTCACGAACCTCGTGATGCTGTACCTGCTCGGCGTCGTGTTCTCGGCCGTGCGGCTCGGGCGCGGCCCGGGCGTGCTGCAGTCGTTCCTGTCGGTGGCGGCGTTCGATTACTTCTTCGTGCCGCCGCGCATGTCGTTCTCGGTGAGCGACACGCAATACCTGCTGACCTTCTTCGGAATGCTGCTGACGTCGCTCGTGATCAGCCACCTGACGTCGACGCTGACGCGCCAGGCGAGCGTCGCGCAGCGCCGCGAGCGCCGCACCGGCGCGATCTACGCGATGGCGCGCGAGCTCGGCGCGGCGCTGACGACCGAGCAGATCGTCGAGATCGGCAGCCGCCACGTGGGCGAGGTGTTCCGCGCGCGCGTCGCGTTCCTGCTGCCCGACAGCGCGGACAAGGTGCGCCAGAAGATCGAGGAGCCCGATGCGGCCGTCACGCTGACGGGCGCCGATCTCGACAGCGACGTCGGCCAGTGGGTGTACGACCAGCAGAAGCCGGCCGGCCGCGGCACCGACACGTTGCCCGCGACGGCCGCGCTGTACCTGCCGCTGAAGGCGCCGATGCGCACCCGCGGCGTGCTCGCGGTCGCGTCGCGCGAGCCGCGCGAGCTCGAGGTGCCCGAGCAGCAGCGGATGCTCGATGCGTTCGCCGCGCAGATCGCGCTCGCGCTCGAACGCGTGCACTACGTCGAGATCGCGCGCGATGCCCTCGTCAACATGGAGTCCGAGCGGCTGCGCAACTCGCTGCTGTCGGCGATCTCGCACGACCTGCGCACGCCGCTGACGACGATCGTCGGCTTCTCGTCGATGCTCGCGAACGGGCGCGCGGCCGCGCAGGGCGGAGACGCCGTGGCGGCCGAGCGGTTCGCGCAGCGCGAGGGCGAACTCGTCGACGCGATTCACGACGAGGCGCTGCGCATGACGGGCATCGTCACGAACCTGCTCGACATGGCACGGCTGCAGGCCGGCAGCCTGCAGCTCAAGCGCCAGTGGTCGCTGCTCGAGGAAACCGTCGGCGCCGCGCTCGCCGCGTGCAAGCGCGTGCTCGCGCGTCATCCGGCGCGCGTCGCGCTGCCGGCCGACCTGCCGCTGTTGCAGATGGACGCGGTGCTGATGGAGCGCCTGTTCACCAACCTGTTCGAGAACGCGGCGAAGTACACGCCGCCCGATACGCCGATCGACATCGGCGCGGAGCGTGTGACCGACGACGGGCTGCCCTACGGGAACCCGTTCGTGCGCGTGCATGTCGACGATCACGGCCCGGGCCTGCCGGCCGGCATGGAAACGCGCATCTTCGACAAGTTCACGCGCGGCGAGAAGGAATCGGCGACGCCGGGCATCGGGCTCGGCCTCGCGATTTGCCGCGCGATCGTCGAGGCGCACGGCGGTAAAATCGGCGCGCTCAACCGCACCGCGCCCGACGGCCACGTGACGGGCGCGCGCTTCTGGTTCACGCTGCCGGTCGAGACGCCGCCGGCAGCACCTGCCGTGCCCGACGACGAATCCGATGTGCCGGGCGCATCGTCCCCATCCGAGCCATTGCCAGACCATGAGTGAACCCAGCCTGACCGTCGTCCTGATCGAGGACGAAAAGCAGATCCGCCGTTTCGTGCGCGCCGCGCTCGAAGAGGAGGACATCGCGGTGTTCGAGGCCGAGACGGGCAAGCAGGGGCTGATCGACGCGGCGACGCGCAAGCCCGACCTCGTGATCGTCGACCTCGGCCTGCCCGACACCGACGGCCTCGACGTGATCCGCGAACTGCGCGGCTGGTCCGAGGTGCCGGTGATCGTGCTGTCCGCGCGTACGCAGGAAGAGGAGAAGGTCGCCGCGCTCGACGCGGGCGCCGACGACTACCTGACCAAGCCGTTCGGCGTGTCCGAACTGCGCGCGCGGATTCGCGCGCAACTGCGCCGGCGCAACCAGGGCGGCGCGAACGAATCGCCGAAGGTGACTTTCGGCGCCGTGACCGTCGATCTCGCGCTGCGCCAGGTGTGGCGCGACGGCGAGATCGTGCACCTGACGCCGCTCGAATACCGGCTGCTCGCGACGCTCGTGCGGCACGCGGGGCGCGTGCTTACGCATCGCCAGCTGCTGCGTGACGTGTGGGGGCCGTCGCACGTCGAAAGCCATCACTACCTGCGCATCTACATGGCGCACCTGCGCCAGAAGCTCGAACTCGACCCCGCGCAGCCCGAGTACATCGTCACCGAGACGGGCGTCGGCTACCGGCTCGTCGGCGCCGCGTGACGGCGCGGGCCGGGTGGCAGCGGTGTCCCTGAGCAGGACGTCGCGCGCCGGCAGGGTTGCGCCGGCGCGACAGTCTCGCGGCCTGCGCCGGCCTTGCACACCGCTCGCTCATTCCCCGTTATCCTGACCGTTCCGCGAACAAAAACGAGGAGCGTGCAATGTCCGTCCGTCTGGTCGTCATCTGTGCGCTGGCGCTCGCTGCGCCCGGCGCGTTCGCCCAACCGCTGCCGCCCGGGCAGCAGCCGCCCGCCCAGGCGGCGATGGCCAATCCCGCGTCGGTCAACTGCGAGAAGCTCGGCGGCCGCCATGTCGTCCGCAGCCTGCCGCGCGGGCAGGTCGGGATGTGCATGTTCAAGGATGGCCGCGTGTGCGAGGAGTGGGCGCTGTACCGCGACGATCGCTGCGTCGGCGGCGTCGCGCCGAAGCGCGTGTCGAACTGACCGAACCGACCGGGCCCGGCCGATCGCGCCCTCGATCGGCCGCCGGCCTGCCCGCAGCCGGCGCGTCCGTAAGCAACTTGTTATACTCGGCGCCGCCCGGGGACGACCCCGGGTCATTCGCTTCAACGGGGACGGCCCCATCCGATACGGAGTACGTCGAGATGGCGTGGGTATGGTTGTTGATTGCCGGTTTGCTGGAGGTGGCCTGGGCGGCCGGCCTGAAGTCGTCGGACGGCTTCACGAAGCTCGGTCCGTCGGTGTTTACGATCGTGACGGCGCTGGCCAGCTTCGGGCTGCTCGCGGTCGCGATGCGCCAGTTGCCGCTCGGTACCGCATACGCGGTGTGGACGGGCATCGGCGCGATCGGCGCGTTCGTGTTCGGCATCGTGATGATGGGCGAGGCGCTGACTGCCGCGCGCGTGGCGAGCGCCGCGCTGATCGTCGCGGGGCTGATCGGCCTCAAGCTGTCGTCGGCTGCCTGACGCCGGCATCCGGGCGCCCGCGTCCGGGCGTCGACATCCGGGCGCGCGTGCGCCCGTGATGTCGCGCTGCGGAATTGCGCCGGTCACCCGGATAGCCTGTCTATAATGGAACGCATTCGGGCCTGAATACCGTCGTGCTTCTCGCGGCACACGGTGCCGGTCGCCACGCGCCGCGCGGCCGGTCTGTCCGACCCGATCCGATCAATCGGCAAATCGCACGGAAAGTGCAAGGAGAGGGCGATGATCGAAGCCATTTCGCTCGGCGCGGGGCTCGCGTGGGCGAGCGGGCTGCGCCTGTACCTGACGGTGCTGATCGCCGGCGTGCTGGCGCGGGTCGGCTGGCTCCATCTGCCCGATACGCTGGCTGTCCTGATGTCGCCGTGGGTCATCGGCGCGGCGGCCGTGCTCACCCTCACCGAATTCCTGGCCGACAAGATCCCCGCGTTCGACTCGCTGTGGGATGCCGTGCATACCTTCATCCGTATCCCCGCCGGCGCCGTACTGGCAGCCGGTGCGCTCGGCCATGCCGATCCGACCGTGCTCGCGGTCGCGGGGCTCGCCGGCGGCTCGCTGGCCGGTGCCGCGCACGTCGCGAAGGCCGGTACGCGCGCACTGATCAACCTCTCTCCCGAACCGATTTCGAACTGGGTCGCATCGTCGACCGAGGACGGCCTCGTCGTCGGCGGGCTCGTGCTGGCGTTCTTCGTTCCGCTTGCGTTCCTCGTGCTGCTCGCCGCGTTCATCGCGGCGTCGGCGTGGGCGCTGCCGCGCCTGTGGCGCGGCGTGTCGGGCGGCTTTCGCGGGATGGCGAACCACATGGTGTCGCGGCTCAACTCGATCGGGGGGAAGCGCGATTGAAGGGGCGGCAACACGCGGCGCAGCCGCCGGCCGGGCAACCCGGCCATGAGGTACCCGCGCATGCCGGTCGCTTCGGCCTGGGCGACCTGATCCGCCAGGCCGCACGCATGACCGTGCGCGACTGGCGCGCGGGCGAGCTGACGCTGCTCGTCCTCGCACTGGTGCTCGCGGTCGCGGCGCTGACGAGTGTCGGCTTCCTCGCCGACCGGCTGCGCCAGGGGCTTGAGCGCGACGCGCGCCAGATGCTCGGCGCCGATTTCGTCGTGCGCGCCGATCGCCCCGTCGATCCGTCGTTCGACCAGGAGGCCCGCACGCTCGGCCTGCGTACCGCGACGACCGCCATTTTCCCGAGCATGATCGCGTCGGCCTCGGGCGGGCAGGCGGCCGAGGCCGCACCGTCGCGCCTCGCGGCCGTGAAGGCCGTATCGCCGGGGTATCCGCTGCGCGGCGCGGTGGACATCGTGCCGGCCGGCGCCACCGCCGCGCAGAAGGCGGCCGCGATTCCCGCGCCTGGTACCGTGTGGGCCGATCCGGCGCTGCTCGACGCGCTGCACCTCAAGGCGGGCGATACCGTGCGCGTCGGCCTGCGCACGTTCACGGTCGCCGCGTCGATTTCCCGCGAGCTCGATCGCGGCTTTTCGTTCGTCAACTTTTCGCCGCGGCTGATGATGCGCGCGGACGACCTCGCCGCGACGGGGCTCACGGGCTACGGCAGCCGCGTCACCTACCGGCTGCTGGTCGCCGGAGATGCACCGGCCGTCGCGCGCTTCGAAGCGTATGCGCACCAGCGCGTCGACGGCGGGAAACTGCGCGGCGTCGGGCTCGAGTCGTTGCAGGAAGGCCAGCCGCAGGTGCGGCAGACGCTGGATCGCGCGCGCCACTTCCTGACGCTCGTCGCGCTGCTGACCGCGCTGCTCGCGGCGGTCGCGATCGCGATGGCCGCGCAGCGCTACATGCGGCGCCATCTCGACGGCTGCGCGACGATGCGCTGCCTCGGCGTGAGCCGCCGCACGCTCGGCGCGCTGTTCGCACTCGAATTCGCCGGAATCGGCATCGTCTCGGGCGCCGCGGGCGCGGTGCTCGGCTACGGCGGCCACTGGGCGTTGCTGGCCGCAATCGGCAACCTGATCGACGTTGCACTGCCGCCGCCCACGCTGTGGCCGGCGCTGATCGGCATGGGCGCCGCGCTCGTGCTGCTGCTTGGCTTCGCGCTGCCGCCGCTCGTGCCGCTCACGCGCGTGCCGCCGGTGCGCGTGCTGCGACGCGAGTGGGGCGAGGCATCGCGCACCGCGTGGGCCGCATATGCGATCGGCGTCGTGCTGTTCGCGGGGCTGCTGATCGTCGCGGCCGGCAACCTGAAGCTCGGCCTGATCGTCGCGGGTGGCTTCGCCGGCGCGCTGGTCGGCTTCGCGCTGATCGCGCGGCTCGTGCTGTTCGCGGCCGCCCGTGCGGTACGCAACGCGCGCGTGGCCGCCGGCGTCGGCTGGCGCTACGCGCTCGCGTCGCTGCACCGGCGCGGCACGGCCAGCGCGCTGCAGATCACCGCGCTCGCGCTCGGCCTGATGTGCCTGCTGCTGATCGCGATCACGCGCAACGATCTCGTCGCGGGCTGGCGGCAGTCGACGCCGCCCGATGCGCCGAACCAGTTCCTGATCGACATCCAGCCCGACCAGCGCGACGATGTCGCGGCCTATCTGGCTGCGCACGGCGTGCGCGACGCGGTGCCCGCGCCGATGGTGCGCGGCCGCCTCGTCGCGATCAACGGCATGCCGGTGAATCCGGACGCGTATCCGTCCGACGAGGCGCGCCGGCTCGTCGACCGGGAGTTCAACCTGTCGTATACGACCGAATTGCCGTCCGACAACCGGATCGTCGAAGGCGACTGGTTCGGCACGGCGGCCACGCCGCAGATCTCGATCGAGGCCGGCCTTGCGAAGACGCTGAACGTGAAGCCGGGCGACACGCTGCGCTTCGACGTGACGGGCCTGACGGTCGACGCGCCGGTCACGAGCGTGCGCAAGCTCGACTGGGGCTCGTTCCGCGTCAACTTCTTCGTGCTGATGCCGCCGCCGGTGCTGAAGGATTTCCCGGCCGTCTACCTGACGAGCTTCCACTTGCCGGCCTCGAACGCCGCGCTGCTCGATCCGCTGATCGCGCGCTATCCGAACCTGACCGCGATCGACGTCGCGCCGATCCTCGCGCAGTTGCAGCGGATGATGCTGCAGGTGGTCGGCGCGGTGCAGTTCCTGTTCGTGTTCACGCTCGCGGCCGGCGTGCTCGTGCTGTACACGGCGCTCGCCGGCTCGCGCGACGAGCGCGTGCGCGAGGCCGCGCTGCTGCGCGCGCTCGGCGCGTCGCGCGCACAGGTCAATGCGGTACAGCGCGCGGAATTCGTCGTGGTCGGTACGTTGGCCGGCGCGCTGGCGTCGGCGGGCGCGATCGCGGTCGGCTGGGTACTCGCGTCGCGCGTGTTCGACTTCCAGCTCGCCGTCGATCCGTGGCTCGTGCCGGCCGGCATCGCGGCCGGCGTCGCGTGCGCCGGTGCGGCCGGCTGGCTGAGCCTGCATAATGTGTTGCGGCGCCCCGCGCTGCAGTCGCTGCGCGACGCATGAGCGTCGCCGGCGGCCCCGAATATCCCGTTTTCCGACTATCCGTATGACCGATGTGAATGACGATGCGCCGTCGCAGCCGACGGCGTTCGAGCTCGTGGGCGGCGAAGCCCGCGTGCGCGAAATGGTGGACCGCTTCTACGACCTGATGGACCTCGAGCCCGAGTTCGCGGAAATTCGCGCGCTGCATCCGCAGTCGCTCGATGGCTCGCGCGACAAGCTGTTCTGGTTCCTGTGCGGCTGGCTCGGCGGTCCTGACCACTACATCAGCCGGTTCGGCCACCCGCGGCTGCGCGCACGGCACCTGCCGTTCCCGATCGCGTCGGTCGAGCGCGACCAGTGGCTGCGCTGCATGGCGTGGGCGATGGAGGATGTCGGGCTGCCCGAGCCGCTGCGCGAGCGGCTGATGCATTCGTTCTACGACACGGCCGACTGGATGCGCAACCGGCCCGGTTGATCGACCGGTACGCCGCCGCCCGCGCGCCGGACGATCTGCGTCTGGGCGCGCGCGCAGCGTGGCGCGACACTGGTCGTTTCTCCCATCGATACGAGGCTCGCCCGATGACGACACAAGCGCTGTTTCGCGAAGACGCGTACCTCACACAATGCGACGCGATTGTCCAGGCCGTCGGCGACGACGGCATCCGGCTCGACCGCACGGTGTTCTATCCGCTTGGCGGCGGCCAGGCCGGCGACTCCGGCACGCTGACGCTGCCCGACGGCAGTGCGATCACGATCGCCGATACGCGCAAGGCAAAATTCGACGGCGCGACCCCTGACGATGCCGTGCACGTGCCGGCGCCGGGGCAGGAGGCAAGCGTCGCAGCGCTCGCGCCCGGCACGCGCGTGGTCGCGCGGATCGACTGGCTGCGCCGCTACCGGCACATGCGCCTGCATACGGCCGCGCACCTGATGTGCTCGGTGCTGCCGTATGGGGTTGACGGCTGCAGCGTGACGGCCGACTACGTGCGGCTCGATTTCGCGACGTCCGATTCGATCGACCGCGACGACGTCGAGCGGCGTCTCGCAGGCCTTGTTGCCGGCGCGCATCCGGTTACGACCGAATGGATCACCGATGACGAGATGGCCGAGCGGCCCGAACTCGTGCGCACGATGAGCGTGAAGCCGCCAATGGGCCTCGGCCGCGTGCGGCTGTTGCGTATCGAAAATGTCGACCTGCAGCCGTGCGGCGGCACGCATGTGCGCAACACGTCGGAAATCGGCGAGCTGCGGGTCGCGAAACTGGAAAAGAAGAGTGCGCGTACACGGCGCCTCGTACTGGAGTTTGCATGACGATCGACACCGGCAAGGCCGGCGCAGCGGCGCTGGATCCGCAAGCGCGGGAGATTCTGGATTTCTGGTTCGGCGAGCCGGGCTCGGCCGAATTCGGGCAGGAGCGCAAGGTGTGGTTCAACGGCGGCGCGGCGTTCGACGACGTGCTGCGCACGCGCTACGGCACGTTGCTCGACGCTGCCTGCGACGGCGCCTGCGATCGCTGGGCCGACTCGCCGTCGGGTGCGCTGGCGTTGATCGTCGTGCTGGACCAGTTCTCGCGCAACATCCATCGCGGCACGCCGCGCGCGTTTGCCGCCGATCCGAAGGCGCTCGCGCTCGCGCGCCGTGTCGTCGCGGCCGGCTGGGACGTGCAGTTGCCGAGCGGGCATCACCGCGCGTTCGCGTATCTGCCGTTCGAGCACGACGAATCGGTCGAGAGCCAAAGTGAAGCCGTGCGCCTGTGCGCGGGCATTCGCGACGAGGCCGGTTGCGAGAGTTATCACCGTTTCGCGCTGCTGCACGCGGCCGTCGTCGAGCGCTTCGGCCGCTTTCCGCACCGGAACGCGATTCTCGGTCGCGCATCGACCGACGAGGAGACCGCATTTCTTCGCGAGCCCGGTTCGTCGTTCTGAAGATCCGGGGGAAGTGGTGTAAAGAGGGCGGGGGCGAGCCCGCGGATTGACGCGGGTGTCTCAAGGGCGGGTATCGCGCAAAGGGTGCGCACCGGCCGGCCGGACGCGCATGACCTTTGCCAGGGATGGCGGCGCACCGCGCCGTCGTGCGTTACTGCAGATGCTGTTCGGGCGTACGGACGTACACGCGCAGCAGTTCCTCGTTGTCGCCCGGGCGGGCGCCCGTCCAGAACAGTTTCCATTCGCTGCCGGGTGCCGGATCGACCGCGCGCACGCCCTGGACGATCATCCACGTGCAGCGCGTCGACTTTGCGTCGTCGATCGGCGTGTGCTGGATGCCCGAGAAGTAGTACAGCATCGGCGCTTCCGATTCGCCGAGCCCGTGCAGGCTCGCCATGCAGTCGCCGTCGTTCCATTCGAGCGCGAGATGCGCGTTCAGGTCGTCGAATACCGAGCGGTAGCTCTTCGCAACGTCGAGCCACGGCAGCAGCAGCGTGTAGATGAGCCCCCACGCGACGAGCGCGCCGGCGCCCCACGACAGCGCACCGCGCCACAGGCCGGTCGTGCGCAGCTTCGGCAGCAGCGTCAGCCAGCCGACCGTCAGCGCGAGCGCGCCGATCACGAGCGCGGGCTGGATCGGCATCGTCCAGTCGAGCGGCAGCCAGCGGCCGAGCAGCGCGAGATCCGCGCGCGACGCGGCCGGATCGGCCATCACGGCCCAGATTGCCCACGCGAGCGCGACCGTCGTGCCGAACAGCACGCGGCTGAAGTAATCCCACGCGAGATGCAGCCGGCGCGGCAGGCGTTCGATTGCCTGCGCGGCGACCAGCGCGAGCGGCGCGAAGAACGGCAGGATGTAGAGCTGGCGCGACGTCGCGGACACTTGCAGCACCGTGAGCCCGATGCCGGTGAACAGCACGGGCAGCGCGATGCGCGGCATGCGCCAGTCGCGCCATGCACCGCGTGCGAGGGCGACGATCGCGAGCGGCGCGACCGGGAAGCCGACGAGCAGGAACGCGCGCAGGATGAAGAACGGCTTGTCGTTTTCCGCGCCGAGTTCGGGGACGGAGAAGCCGAAGAACCGGCCGACGTTGTTATCCCAGAACCACGTCATGAACAGCGTTTCGGAGCGCAGGAACAGTGCGGTCGGCCAGATCAGCGCGAACGGCGCGAACACGAGCGCGGCGATGCCGAGCGCGCGCGCGAACGAGCGGGTGCGGCAGGCCGGGTAGAGCACCAGCGTGCAGACGAGCGTGGCCGCGAATACGAGCGGCACGAACAGCCCCTTCGTCATCAGCGCGATGCCGACGCCCGCGCCGAAGATCGGCGCGGCCCAGCGGCCCGACGGCCGCACCGGCAACCCGTGGCGCATCTGCTGCGCGCGCGCGACGTGCTGCATCACCAGTTCGAGCAGCCCGCAGAAGCCCATCGCCGTACCGGCGAACAGGGCGACGTCGGTCATCATGTCGTGCACGTGCTTGATGACGACGAGCGTGCCCGCGCTCAGCACGACCGGCCCGATCACGCGCAGGTCGAACCAGCTGTCCGCACGGCTGGCGACGCGCGCCGCGCGCGCGATGAAACCGAATGCGAGCGCGGCGAACAGCGCGCTCGCGAGCCGCGCCGCGTCGTGCAGCGGCATCACGCGCTGCAGCAGCCACGCGAGGCTGGTCGCGACCCATGCGTAAAGCGGCGGCTTCTCCATGAACGGCAGGCCGGCATTGGTCGGCACGACGAAGTCGCCGGTCTCGAGCATGTGCTGGATGATGCCGAACGTGTAGGTTTCGTCCTGTTTCCACGGATCGTGGCCGAGCACGCCCGGCAGCGCGTACGCGCAGACCAGGACGGCGACGAACAGCCAGGCCCGCCAGCCGAGCAGGACCGAGCGGTCGCGCGTGGCGCGGGTTGCGACGGTCGATGCCACGACGGGCGTGCCGACGGCATCGAGTGTCGCTGCGGTGTCGGCAGTCGAGCGGGTGTGCTGGGCCGGCGCGGGCACAGACGTGCGTCGCCGGCTGGGCGCTGCGGTTCCAGGCATGGAAAAGATCTCGGGTCGAGTCGAGCGGGTCCGCGACTTGGGCAGGACCGATAAGGGCCACATCGGGGTGGCGCAGGCCAGACGTTTACGACGCCTGTCTGATTGCCCGCTAGTAGAGCACGGAACTATTACGGATGTTTACTGAAACCGTCACGAAATTGTGGAGATTTGTGGTGTCGTGACGACAGGTCGTTTCCGGCGGCGCTTCGGGCGCGCCGCTCGGGCGGAATTACCGGCCGCCGCCGACGTCGAGCAGGGCGCCCGTCGTGTAGGACGCCGCGTCGCCAAGCAGCCAGACGACCGCTTCGGCGATCTCCTGCGCTTCGCCCGCGCGGCCGAGCGGCGTTTGCGCGCCGAGGCGGGCCGCCCGGCCCGGCTGGCCGCCGCTGGCGTGAATGTCGGTCTCGATCAGGCCGGGGCGTACCGCGTTGACGCGTACGCCGTGCGGGCCGAGTTCCTTCGCCAGGCCGATCGTCAACGAATCGACCGCGCCTTTCGACCCCGCATAGTCGACGTATTCGTTCGGCGAGCCGAGCCGCGAGGCGATCGACGACACGTTGACGATCGCGCCGCCGCGGCCGCCACGGTCGGTGGACAGCCGGCGCGCGGCTTCGCGTGCGCACAGGTAGGCGCCGAGCACGTTGGTGTCGAACATGCGCTGCAGCCGGTCGACCGGCATGTCGGCGAGCGGCATCGATGGCGCGACGATGCCGGCGTTGTTGACGAGCGCATCGAGGCGTCCGAACGCGGCCGTGACGGTGTCGAACATCGCGATGACGTCCGCCTCGTTCGCGACATCGCCCGCGACGATGCATGCGCGGCCGCCCGCGTCGCGGACAGCCTGCGCGGTGAGTTCGGCTGCCGCCGCGTCGCGCGCGTAATTGATGCCGACGTCCCAGCCGCGTTCGGCCGCGAGCACGGCGGTCGCGCGGCCGATACCACGGCTCGCGCCGGTGATGAGGACGGCCTTGCGATCGGACGGTGCGGTCATTGCGTGCGGTTTCCGGTGACGGTTACTTCGCTGCGTCGGGTGCCCACTTGTCGCGGGCGGGCGGCTGGTAGCGGCGCAGTCGCTCGAGCAGTTCGACGGGTTCGGATTCGACGCACAGCGCGTCGAAATAGGCCGGGCGCATGAAGCCTTCGTCGACCGTATGGCGCAGCAGCGCGATCAACGGATCGTAGAACGAATCGATGTTGTAGACCGCGACGGGCTTGCGGTGATAGCCGAGCTGCGCCCACGTGTAGACCTCGAAGAGCTCTTCGAGCGTGCCGGCGCCGCCGGGCATCGCGACGAACGCGTCGGAGAGGTCGGCCATCATTTTCTTGCGGTGGTGCATGTCGGGCACGACGTGCAGTTCCGACAGCCCTGTGTGGCCGACTTCCTTGTCGACGAGCAATTCGGGGATCACGCCCACCGCCCGGCCACCGGCCGCCATCACCTCGTCGGCGATCACGCCCATCAGGCCGACGCGGCCGCCGCCGTAGACGAGCGTGAGGCCCGCATCGACGAGCGCGCGGCCGAACGCGCGTGCGGCATCGGCATAGACGGGCCGCACGCCGGACGACGAGCCGCAGTACACACACACTGCCTTCATTGCTTGGCATCCTTGGCGGGGGCCTGCCCGGTGATGACGGGGCTGTCTGCCGGGCGCGGCGAGCCGTCGCGCGGCGGCAGGTAGTCGGTGAACTGGCGCTTCGGCAGCTTGCCCGAGACCAGATCGTCGAACAGCTGGCGCGAACGGCCGCGCAGGTACGGCGCCATCACGGAGATCACGTGCATGCTGACCTGGTGCAGTTCCTCGCGGATCGCGTCCTGATCGTTGTATTTGCGCGGATGCATCACGTACTGATACGACAGCCAGTACGTCGAGATCACGGCCATGTTGGTCGCGATGACTTCGATCTCGGCAGGCGTCGCGACCATTTCCGCGTCGGACACGAGCAGCTCGCACATGTCGCGCGCGAAGCGCACCTTGTGGCTGATGATCTGCTTGAAGTGCGTCTCGAGCGTGCGATTGCGCGCGAGCAGGTCGTTGAGGTCGCGATACAGGAACCGGTAAGTCCACATGAAATCGGCCATGTACTGCAGGTACGACCAGGTTTCGTCGATCGTCGGACGGTGATCTTCGGGGAAACGCAGCCGCCGTTCGATCTGCTGCTCGAACTGCGCGAAGATGCTGTTGATGATGTCGTCCTTGTTGCGGAAATGGTAGTACAGGTTGCCTGGACTGATTTCCATTTCCTCGGCGATCGTCGTGGTCGTGACGTTCGGCTCGCCGATCTCGTTGAAGAGTTTCAACGACAACTCGAGAATCCGTTCGCGGGTGCGGCGGGGAGGTTTCGCTTCCATGTCGTCCGGCCCTGTGTGTGCCGGACTGGCGGGCGCTGCAATCGATGCTGCGTGATTCGTCCGGCGCGGGTTGCTGTTCTATGTCTAGCGGACGATTATAAACCGGGGTTTCGCCACATCGGGCGCATTTCGTGTTCGCGGCCCCGCACCGCGCATGGTGCAGCGCCGCACGCGGGCGGTGCGCGGCGCGTGCGCCCGGTACCTGTCTAGAAGCCGAGCCAGTGCGCGACGACCGGGCCGAGCACGAAGCCCCACGTCGTCACGCATGCGAACAGTGCGACCGTCACGGCCGCGCTGCCGAGGTCCTTCGCGCGCTTGGAAAGTTCGTGGCGCTCGAGCGAGATGCGGTCGATCGCGGCCTCGACGCTCGAGTTCAGCAGCTCGACGATCAGCACGAGCAGCACCGAGCCGATCAGCAGCGCGCGCGACGCGGCGGGCACCGGTGCGAACGCACCGATCGGGAGCATCAATGCGGCGAGCGTGAGCTCCTGGCGAAACGCGCTTTCCTCGCGGATCGCGACGCGAAAGCCGTTCAGCGAATGCTTGAGGGCGTACCACGCGCGCGTGATGCCGCGGTGGCGCTTGTACGGGTTCGGCGGCAGCGGCGACAACTGGTCGTCGGGGCCGAGCGGCTCGTGCGCGTGCACGTCCGCTTCGGCATGCGGCTCTTCCTCGTCGAACGGGCGGTGCCGTTGCGGCGTGGAGGCAGGGGGCGGGGTCTTGTCGTTCAGGTCTCGTTTCAAACGGCGGCACCTTCGGCTGGCGAGTACGCGGTCTTCGGCAGCGGCTTCAGATGCGACGCGAACTGCTCGGACGCCGCGCGCCACGAGAAGCGTTCGGCCCATGCGCGCGCGGTCGTGCGTTCGATCTTCAGCGCTTCGAGGCAGGCTTCCTGCAGGTCCTCGTGCATCGAACCCGCGTCACCGCCGCTGAGCACGTCGATCGGTCCCGTGACGGGATACGCTGCCACCGGCGTGCCGCAGGCGAGCGCTTCGAGCAGCACGAGGCCGAACGTGTCGGTGCGACTCGGAAACACGAACACGTCGGCCGCAGCATACACCTTTGCCAGCTCGGCCTGTGACAGCACGCCGAGATAGTTCGCCTCCGGATAGCGCGACTTCAGCTCCGCGAGCGCGGGGCCTTCGCCCGCGACCCACTTCGAGCCGGGCAGGTCGAGGCGCAGGAACGCCTCGACGTTCTTTTCGATCGCGACGCGGCCCACGTACAGGAAGATCGGCCGCGCCGTGTTGAGCACCTTCGACTCCATCGGCCGGAACACCTCGAGGTCGACGCCACGGGTCCACAGCACGACGTTCGTGAAGCCGAATTTTTCGAGGTCCTGCTTGACGACCGGCGTCGGCGCCATCACCGCGAGCGACGGGCCGTGGAACCAGTGCAGGAAGCGGTAGGTCGCCGCCAGCGGGATACCGAAGCGCGCCTGCACGTATTCCGGGAAGCGCGTGTGGTACGCGGTCGTGTACGGCAGCTTGCGCGAGCGCGCGTAGCGCCGCGCGGCGAGGCCGAGCGGGCCTTCGGTCGCGATGTGCAGCGCATCGGGTGCGAACGCATCGATCCGCGCGCGCAGCTTGCGGTACGGCAGGATCGACAGGCGGATCTCGGGGTAGGTCGGGCAGGGCACCGTGCGGAATTCCAGCGGCGTCAGCAGTTCGACGCGGTGGCCGAGCGCCGTGAGCTCACGCGACGTGCTCTTCAGCGTGCGCACGACGCCGTTGACCTGCGGTTCCCACGCGTCGGTGACGATCATGATCTTCATCGCGGCTTGTGTCCTGTAAGTAGGGTTGTGTCAGGCAGTGGCCTTGGCCTTGCGCGACGAGGTCTCCGACGGTGCGGTGCGCATCACCGTCCAGTAGACGATCTTCAGTTCGCCTTCCATCGTTTCGACGAGTGCGGACAGGCTTTCGACCCAGTCGCCGTCGTTGCAGTACAGCACGCCGTCGATGTCGCGGATCTCCGCCTTGTGGATGTGGCCGCACACGACGCCGTCGCAGCCGCGGCGGCGCGCCTCGTCGGTCATCACGGTCTCGAACTGGGAGATGAAGTTGACCGCGTTCTTGACCTGGTGCTTCAGGTACTGCGACAGCGACCAGTACTGGAAGCCGAGCCGGCTGCGGATCCGGTTGAACCAGCGGTTCAGCACGAGGATCAGCGTGTACAGCGTGTCGCCGAGGTACGCGAGCCATTTCGCGTGCTGGATCACGCCGTCGAACAGGTCGCCGTGCACGATCCACAAACGTTTGCCCGCGAGCGTCGTGTGGAACGCCTCGCCGCGCACCTGGATGTCGCCGAACGCGAGGTCGCAGAACTGCCGCGCGCCTTCGTCGTGGTTGCCGGGGATGTAGATGACCTGCGTGCCCTTGCGCGCCTTGCGCAGGATCTTCTGCACGACGTCGTTGTGCGCCTGCGGCCAGTACCAGCCCTTCTTCAGCTGCCAGCCGTCGATGATGTCGCCCACGAGGTACAGGTATTCCGAATCGTTGTGGCGCAGGAAGTCGAGCAGGTACGGCGCCTGGCAGCCGCTCGAGCCGAGGTGGATGTCGGACAGCCAGATGGTGCGGTAGCGATGGGTGGACGGGTCGGGATCGTTGTGCTGCGTGGAATGCGCGGCAGGCGGTTCTTGCGACGCCAGGTCATCGGTTGCAGCCGAGCCGGACAGGAAGGCGGTGGCGGCGCGTGCGCCGATAGGGTGACGGAACAGGGAGGTCGCGGACGTTTTCTGGCCCATGCATGACTCGCGCCGGTTGACATTACCGGCATTCCGCCATGCGGGCGTGACTGTGCCGTGACAGTCACGAGACGTTCTTATTACGACCGCTGTAGGGTGTTTAGCAGTGAATCACGGAGCGTTGTGTAACCTGCCGCACGGAACGGGCGACGGTTGTCCGGCAAGGCCGTCGGGCCGGGCGACGGAAGGTCCGGCGGGCAGTATTCCTCTGGCGAATGCGGCGCGTCAGCGCGGTATCGCGACGACGCGCGTGCGCGCGATCCGGTCGTGCGGGAACTGGCGGCCGGCATGCAGCCGGGCGGCGCCGGCCCAGATGACGATCCAGGCGGCCGTGAGCGCGAGCGTGACGGGCACCGACAGGCCGAGGAGCGGATGCAGCGCGAGCGGCGGCAGGAACCACAGCCAGCCGAGCGCATAGCGCACGAGCGCGTGACTGGCGCTCAGCGGCCGGCCGCTCGACGATTCGAGGCGCAGCCGCCAGGTCTTCATCGGCAGCGTCTGGCCGCCGTGCGTCCAGAACCACACGAAGTACGCGCCGACGACGAGCGCGATCCAGGCGGCGAGCAGGTTGTGATGGACGAGGCCGTTGCGTTGTTGCGTCGCGAGGCTGAATGCGAGCCCCGCGAAGAACACGACGCCGAACAGCAGCACGCCTTCGTAAAGCAGCGCGGCGAGGCGCCGCCGTACGGACGGCGCGGCGGCCGGGATCTCGGGTGCGCGGGCGTTCGCCACGGCCGCTCAGGAGCCCTTGAACAGCGACGGTGCGTCGGCGGGCGACACCGGTGCCACCGCGGCCGGTGCGGACGCGGTGCCGGCCGTCGACGACGCCGGTACCGGCTGTGCGGCGGCGCCGGCCGAGGCGGGCGCCGGTGCGGCGGCCGCGCCGCTTGCCGGATGTTCGTGTGAATTGACGAGGCGGCGGACGTCACGGTCGGCGACGGTCGGCGGTGCGCTGACGACGCTCGGCTTGCGGCGGCGCTCGGCGGCCGCGAGACGTTCCTTCTGTTCCTCGGGGAGCTGCTGGTAGGCCTTCCATGCGCGCTCGCGCGCCTGCGCGGACAGCTCCTTCGCGCTCTGGTAGTTCTCGCGCGCAACGCGGCGCTGCTCGGGCGTCATCTTCGCCCATTCGGCCATCCGGTCCTGCAGGCGCTTCTGGTCATCGGGCGACAACTTCGCGAAACGCGATGCGATCTTCAGCCATTTCCGCTTGCGGGCGTCACTGAAGCCGTCCCATTGGTCGGCGAACGGCGCGAGGGCGGCATGCTGGGCCGGCGTGAGGCGCGCCCACGACAGCGGGCCGGTGGCGGCCGGCAGCGGCAGGGGCAGCGACGGGAGTTCGGTGGTCGGCCCGGTCGCGGCCGAAGCGGGCGCAGCAGGGCTGGTGGCCGCGACGGTGGTCGTCGCGGGGGCCGGGTGGAATCGGGAATACGTGGCGACGTAGGAAACGGCGATCGCAATCACGCATCCGAAAAATACGGCCAGGCCGCGCTTCTGACTCACCCGTGCGATCCCCTCGTTATTGTCTGTTAGTGAGCGCGCGAAAGATACGCGTTGAACCCGTGATCGAGATACGCGTTGAGCGGCAGGTCGTCGCTGAGCATCGCCGCGTCGATGTCGGCGAGTTCGGCGGTGCGCTGCATGTCTTCCCAGTAGGCGATGCCGACGAGCCCCGCGAGCAGCAGCGCCAGCGGCCACGCGCGCAGCAGGCGGCGCGTGAGCGACGCCTGCGGGCGGTTCGCGGGCGCCGTGCCGTACGCACCGGCCGCGCCGGCGAAGGCCGGCACGAACACCGGCGCGGTCGCGGCTTCGGGCTTCTTGCGCGCGAGCGCAGCCCGGCGGGCGGCGGCCAGACGGTCGGTGGTCGCGGCAGGCAGGGCGGTCGCGCGCTCGTCAAGCGCGCGGCGCACCTTCAGCGCGAATTCGTGTTCTCGGTTTTCGGGAGCGGAGCTCATAGCGTGATTCCTTTGGCCTTGAGCGCGTGTGCCAGGGTGTGAGTGGCGCGAGAGCAGTGCGTTTTCACACTGCCTTCGGAGCACCCCATTGCGGCGGCAGTCTCGGCGACATCCATATCTTCCCAATAACGCATCAGGAACGCTTCCCGTTGACGCGCCGGAAGCTTCTGGATTTCTTCGTCGATCAGGGCCAGAACCTGCTCTCTTTCGAGGCGGTGCTCGCTGCTCTCGACGCCCGCGTTGTCGTCCGCGGATTCGAGTGTTTCGAGCGGGTCGAAGTCGTCGTCGTCGGTATTGTTCAGCGACGAGAACAGCGTGACCCAGGTGTTGCGGACTTTCTGCCGACGAAACCAGTCGTGGATCGTGTTTTGCAGGATCCGCTGAAAAAGCAGCGGCAATTCTGCCGCCGGCCGGTCGCCGTACTTTTCCGCAAGCTTGATCATCGCGTCCTGCACGATGTCGAGCGACGCATCGTCGTCACGCACGGCGTACGCAGCCTGCTTGAACGCGCGCCTTTCGACGCCCGCCAGAAAGTCGGCGAGTTCCTTGTCTGATGCCATTCCGTGAAGGTATGCGCTGCGGGCCGCTGCGTGGTGTAAAAGGTCGAAAAATTTCGTAAAACCCGCGGATGCTATCAAATTTTCGTGCCGCTTGGGACCGGATTGGGCACCGTACGTTGCGCGCGAGCCGCGGTGGCGGGGCGCCGGGCGGCGTGCATGATGCGGTGCGGGATATTTTGCTTGACGACCCAATCACGACCCGCTATCGTCAACGATTCGCAACATGAAGTGATGGTCTCATTTGAGGCTGGCCCAAGAAGCCCGCCCTTCAAACTGGACGCGCCGCTTGAACCCGAGCCACAAGCCCGGCAGAGAGCACCCGATCAATTTTTTGCCGAAAATTCGAAAGGTCAAAATGAACATGCCCAGCGCGGAATTCTCCACGTCGGAACCCCTTTCCCCTCCCGATAGCGACTCCATCGGCGGCACCGTGCTGATGAAGGCACTCGCCGACGAAAACGTCGAATTCATCTGGGGCTACCCCGGCGGCTCGGTTCTCTACATCTACGACGAGCTGTACAAGCAAGACAAGATTCAGCACGTGCTGGTGCGCCACGAACAGGCGGCCGTGCACGCAGCCGATGCGTATGCGCGTTCCACCGGCAATGTCGGCGTCTGTCTCGTGACGTCGGGCCCCGGTGTCACCAACGCGGTGACCGGCATCGCAACGGCCTACATGGATTCGATCCCGATGGTCGTGATCAGCGGCCAGGTGCCGACTGCTGCGATTGGCCAGGACGCTTTCCAGGAATGCGACACCGTCGGCATCACGCGTCCGTGCGTGAAGCACAACTTCCTCGTGAAGGACGTGCGCGACCTCGCGGAAACCGTCAAGAAGGCGTTCTACATCGCCCGTACCGGCCGTCCGGGCCCGGTGCTGATCGACATCCCGAAGGACATCTCGAAGACGCCGTGCCAGTACGAGCCCGTCAAGAGCGTGTCGCTGCGTTCGTACAACCCCGTCACGAAGGGCCATTCGGGCCAGATCCGCAAGGCCGTGTCGCTGCTGTTGACGGCAAAGCGCCCGTACATCTACACGGGTGGCGGCATCATCCTCGCCGACGCGTCGCGTGAGCTGAACCAGTTCGCGGACCTGCTCGGCTACCCGGTCACGAACACGCTGATGGGCCTCGGCGGCTATCGCGCGTCGGACAAGAAATTCCTCGGCATGCTCGGCATGCACGGCACCTACGAAGCGAACATGGCGATGCAGCACTGCGACGTGCTGATCGCGATCGGTGCCCGCTTCGACGACCGCGTGATCGGCGACCCGGCGCACTTCGCGTCGCGTCCGCGCAAGATCATCCACATCGACATCGACCCGTCGTCGATCTCGAAGCGCGTGAAGGTCGACATCCCGATCGTCGGCGACGTGAAGGAAGTGCTGAAGGAGCTCATCGAGCAACTGCAGACGGCCGAGCATGGCCCCGACACCGAGGCGCTCGCGCAATGGTGGAAGGACATCGAGGGCTGGCGCGCGAAGGACTGCCTGAAGTTCGACCGCGAGAGCGAGATCATCAAGCCGCAGTATGTGGTGGAGAAGGCGTGGGAGCTGACGGACGGCAATGCGTTCGTGTGCTCGGACGTCGGCCAGCACCAGATGTGGGCCGCGCAGTTCTACCGATTCAACAAGCCGCGTCGCTGGATCAACTCCGGCGGCCTCGGCACGATGGGCTTCGGCCTGCCGGCAGCGATGGGCGTCAAGATGGCGCACCCGGACGACGACGTGCTGTGCATCACGGGCGAAGGCTCGATCCAGATGTGCATCCAGGAACTGTCGACCTGCCTGCAGTACGACACGCCCGTGAAGATCATTTCGCTGAACAACCGCTATCTCGGCATGGTTCGCCAGTGGCAGCAGATCGAATACAGCAAGCGCTATTCGCATTCGTACATGGATGCGCTGCCCGATTTCGTGAAGCTCGCCGAAGCGTACGGCCATGTCGGCATGCGGATCGAAAAGACCTCGGATGTGGAGCCGGCGCTGAAGGAAGCGCTGCGCCTGAAGGACCGCACCGTGTTTCTCGACTTCCAGACCGATCCGACCGAAAACGTCTGGCCGATGGTCCAGGCCGGCAAGGGCATCACCGAGATGCTGCTCGGATCGGAAGATCTGTAACGGCGCGACGCGCGCTTGGGCCGAAGCGGCCGCCTTCACGAAGGGCGGTGCGGCACGCGGCGGCGCGCGGCGCGAGTGAATCGACACGGACACATTCTGGAAGAAGCGAACATGAGACACATCATTTCCGTCCTGCTGGAGAACGAACCGGGCGCGCTGTCGCGCGTGGTCGGTCTGTTTTCCGCACGCGGCTACAACATCGAAACCTTGACGGTGGCGCCGACCGAAGACCAATCGCTGTCGCGGCTCACCATCGTTTCCATTGGCTCCGACGACGTGATCGAACAGATCACGAAGCATCTGAACCGCCTGATCGAGGTGGTGAAAGTGGTGGACCTGACCGACGGTGCACACATCGAACGCGAGCTGATGCTGATCAAGGTACGTGCAGTGGGCAAGGAGCGCGAAGAAATGAAGCGGATGTCGGACATTTTCCGCGGCCGCATCATCGACGTGACCGAAAAGACCTACACGATCGAATTGACGGGCGCGAGCGACAAGCTCGACGCATTCATCCAGGGGCTGGACGCGGGCGCGATCCTAGAGACCGTGCGCACCGGCAGCTCCGGCATCGGACGCGGCGAGCGCATCCTGAAGGTGTGATGCCCAATGGCACGCCGGGTGCGCCGTCATGTCCCGGCCCGCAGTACTCCATCCGAACGAATTGTTGAATTTTTGAATTAGCGAAGGAACCATCATGAACGTTTTCTACGACAAAGACGCTGACCTCTCCCTCATCAAGGGCAAGCAAGTCACGATCATCGGCTACGGCTCGCAAGGCCATGCACACGCGCTGAACCTGAAGGAAAGCGGCGTGAACGTGACGGTCGGCCTGCGCAAGGACGGCGCGTCGTGGAGCAAGGCTGAAAACGCCGGCCTGTCGGTCAAGGAAGTCGCGGAAGCGGTGAAGGGCGCAGACGTCGTCATGATGCTGCTGCCGGACGAGCAGATCGCCGACGTGTACGCGAAGGAAGTGCACGCGAACATCAAGCAAGGCGCAGCGCTGGCATTCGCACACGGCTTCAACGTCCACTACGGCCAGGTGATCCCGCGCGCCGACCTCGACGTGATCATGATCGCGCCGAAGGCACCGGGCCACACCGTGCGCGGCACGTACTCGCAAGGTGGCGGCGTGCCGCACCTGATCGCGGTTGCGCAGAACAAGTCGGGCGCGGCACGCGACATCGCGCTGTCGTACGCGGCAGCGAACGGCGGCGGCCGTGCCGGTATCATCGAGACGAACTTCCGTGAAGAGACCGAAACCGACCTGTTCGGCGAGCAGGCCGTGCTGTGCGGCGGTACCGTCGAGCTGATCAAGGCCGGCTTCGAGACGCTGGTCGAAGCAGGCTACGCGCCGGAAATGGCGTACTTCGAGTGCCTGCACGAACTGAAGCTGATCGTCGACCTGATCTACGAAGGCGGCATCGCGAACATGAACTACTCGATCTCGAACAACGCCGAGTACGGCGAGTACGTGACGGGCCCGCGCGTCGTCACGGAAGAGACGAAGAAGGCGATGAAGCAGTGCCTGACCGACATCCAGACGGGCGAATACGCGAAGAGCTTCATTCTCGAGAACAAGGCAGGCGCACCGACGCTGCAGTCGCGCCGTCGCCTGACGGCCGAGCACCAGATCGAACAGGTCGGTGCGAAGCTGCGTGCGATGATGCCGTGGATCGCGAAGAACAAGCTCGTCGACCAGACGAAGAACTAAGCACCGCGTGCTGTTCCGGCCCTTCGAGTGGAGGGTCGGTATCAAAAAGCCGTCCGAAGGCAGCAGTGCCCCGGGCGGCTTTTGCTATCCTACGGGCTTTGCAATTCACCGAACACAGAACGAATCCATGAACTATCCTCATCCGATCATCGCGCGCGAAGGCTGGCCGTTCATCGCGATTGCTGCCGTCATCGCGCTGTTGATCCACGCCGTCGGGGGCTTCGGCTTCGCGTGGCCGTTCTGGCTGCTGCTCGTCTTCGTCGTCCAGTTCTTCCGCGATCCGCAGCGCCCGATCCCCGCGCAGCCGAATGCGGTGCTGTGCCCGGCAGACGGCCGCATCGTCGCGGTCGAGACCGCACAAGACCCGTACGCGAACCGTGAAGCGCTGAAGATCAGCGTGTTCATGAATGTATTCAATGTCCATTCGCAGCGTTCGCCGGTCGATGGCGCGATCACCAAGGTCGAGTACTTCCCGGGCGCGTTCCTGAACGCGGCGATCGACAAGGCGTCGACCGAGAACGAGCGCAATGCGGTCGTGATCCAGACGGCGAGCGGCAAGACCGTCACCGCCGTACAGATCGCAGGCCTCGTCGCCCGCCGGATCCTCTGCTACGTCCGTGCCGGCGAGCCGCTGTCGCGTGGCCAGCGCTACGGTTTCATCCGCTTCGGTTCGCGCGTCGACGTGTACCTGCCGCTCGGCAGCCGCGCGAAGGTGTCGATCGGCGAGAAGGTCTACGCGTCGTCGACGATCCTCGCCGAGCTCGAGCAGTAAGCGGCGGGGCGCACGATGGCCGCATTCAAACCGCGTCGGCCGCGTAACGGCTCCGGCCAGACGCCACGTCCGTTTCGCCGCAACAAGATAATGGCGCCCGATCAGGCGCCGCTCGAGAGCCGCCGCGCCGCGCGTCAGCGGTTCCTGAAAACGCGCGGCATCTACCTGCTCCCGAACGCGTTCACGACTGCCGCGTTGTTCTGCGGCTTCTTCGCGGTCGTGCAGGCGATGAACGTGCGCTTCGAGATCGCCGCGATCGCGATTTTCGTCGCGATGGTGCTCGACGGGATGGACGGGCGCGTCGCGCGCATGACGCATACGCAGAGCGCGTTCGGCGAGCAGTTCGACAGCCTGTCGGACATGGTGTCGTTCGGCGTCGCGCCGGCGCTCGTGATGTACGAGTGGGTGCTGAAGGATCTCGGCCGCTGGGGCTGGCTCGCCGCGTTCGTCTACTGCTCGGGCGCCGCGCTGCGTCTCGCGCGCTTCAACACGAACATCGGTGTGGTCGACAAGCGTTTCTTCCAGGGGCTGCCGAGCCCGGCCGCCGCCGCGCTGATCGCGGGCTTCGTGTGGCTCGCGACCGACAACCGCGTGCCGATGAAGCTTGGCTGGCTGCCGTGGGTCGCGTTCGTGCTGACGATCTACGCGGGCGTGACGATGGTGTCGAACGCGCCGTTCTACAGCGGCAAGGCGCTCGACGTGCGGCACCGCGTGCCGTTCGCGGCGATCCTGCTGGTCGTCGTCGCGTTCGTGCTCGTGTCGTCCGATCCGCCGCTGATGCTGTTCTGCCTGTTCGTGCTGTACGGGCTGTCCGGCTATGTGTTCTGGGCCTACATGGCCATCCGCGGGCGCGCGAATCCGGCGCGCTCGTCGCAGCGCGATCACTGACGCGCGATCGACCCGGAAACGGCGGCCTCGAGGCCGCCGTTTTCATTTGCCCCTTTTTCGAGCCGGGCTGCCGGAATCACCCGGGCGGCGTCCGATTGCGCGGCCAACGGAATGTCGCTATAGTCTTCGGCATGACTGCATTTCCCTGCCTCTCCCTCCTTCTAGCCGGTGCGCCGCTACGCGCGCTAGCGTCGGCGCGCCTGCCGCGCTGACCGTTCTCGCCCCCCCGTCAAGCTTCGTCTGTTGTTGAGCGTCGCCAGCGGTGGCGCGATCTCATTACGTTTGACTTCCGTATAAAGAGCCCTGGAGCCCCCCATGACAGACAAGCTGATCATTTTCGATACGACGTTGCGTGACGGCGAACAATCGCCCGGCGCGTCGATGACGAAGGAAGAGAAAATCCGCATCGCGAAGCATCTCGAGCGGATGAAGGTCGACGTGATCGAAGCCGGCTTCGCGGCCAGCTCGAACGGCGACTTCGATGCGATTCACACGATCGCCGGTCTCGTGAAGGACAGCACGATCTGCTCGCTGGCCCGCGCCAACGACAAGGACATCCAGCGCGCGGCCGACGCGCTGAAGCCGGCCAACAGCTTCCGGATCCATACGTTCATCGCGACGTCGCCGCTGCACATGGAGAAGAAGCTGCGGATGACGCCCGACCAGGTGTTCGAGCAGGCGCGCCTCGCGGTGCGTTTCGCGCGCAAGTTCACCGACAACGTCGAATTCTCGCCGGAAGACGGCAGCCGCTCCGATCTGGATTTTCTCTGCCGCGTGCTGGAAGCCGTGATCGCAGAGGGTGCGACGACGATCAACATCGCCGACACCGTCGGCTATGGCGTGCCGGAGCTTTACGGCAACCTCGTGAAGACGCTGCGCGAACGCATTCCGAACTCGGACAAGGCGATTTTCTCGGTGCACTGCCATAACGACCTCGGGATGGCCGTCGCGAACTCGCTCGCCGGCGTGAAGATCGGCGGCGCGCGTCAGATCGAGTGCACGATCAACGGTCTCGGCGAGCGCGCAGGCAACACGTCGCTCGAGGAAATCGTGATGGCCGTGAAGACGCGCAAGGACTATTTCGGCCTCGACGTCGGCATCGACACGACGCAGATCGTGCCGACGTCGAAGCTCGTGTCGCAGATCACCGGTTTCGTCGTGCAGCCGAACAAGGCCGTGGTCGGCGCGAACGCGTTCGCGCATGCGTCGGGCATTCACCAGGACGGCGTGCTGAAGGCGCGCGACACCTACGAGATCATGCGCGCGGAAGACGTGGGCTGGAGCGCGAACAAGATCGTGCTCGGCAAGCTGTCGGGCCGCAACGCGTTCAAGCAGCGCCTGCAGGAACTCGGCGTGTCGCTCGACAGCGAATCCGAACTGAACGCCGCGTTCATGCGCTTCAAGGATCTGGCCGACCGCAAGGCCGAGATCTTCGACGAAGACATCATCGCGATCGTGTCCGAAGAGTCGGCGCTCGCGCACGAGCACGAACACTTCAAGTTCGTGTCGCTGTCGCAGCGCTCGGAAACGGGCGAGCAGCCGCAGGCAAAGATCGTGTTCGCGGTCGAAGGCAAGGAAGTGACCGGCGAGGCACGCGGCAACGGGCCGGTCGACGCGACGTTCAATGCGATCGAGGGTGAAGTCGGCAGCGGTTCCGAGTTGCTGCTGTACTCCGTGAACGCCATCACGACCGGTACGCAGGCGCAGGGCGAAGTCACCGTCCGTCTGTCGAAGAGCGGGCGGATCGTCAACGGCGTCGGCACCGATCCGGACATCGTCGCCGCGTCGGCGAAGGCGTACATCTCCGCGCTGAACAAGCTGCATTCGAAGGACGACAAGCTCAACCCGCAGCGCTCGTAAGCGCCGCGCGCTGCGCATCTCCCGAACGCCCCGTGCGGCCCTGCGCCGCCGGGGCGTTTTTTCATCTGCCGATCATTCGGCAGCCGGTGCGCGGAACAGCCAGCGGCGCGCAGCGGGGCGTGTCGCCGGGCTGCGCCGGCGGAACTCGACGGCGATTCCGCGCCGTGGCGCATCGGCGACGAACGCGTCGAGCAGTTCGAGCACGTCGTGATCGATGTAGTCGGCGCGCGTCGCGTCGATGATCACCGCCGCGTGGTCCGGAATGTGCCGCAGGTGGTGCTTGACCTGAACCTTGCCGAGGAACGACACGTCCTTGCGGAACGACAGCAGGTAGTGGTCGTCGTGCTGGGCGAGCGTGACGGGGCTCTTCAGGTTCGCGACGGCGACGGCCAGTACGCTGCACGCGAGGCCGAGCGCGATGCCGAACAGCAGGTCGACCGCGAGCACGCCGATGATCGTCGCCGCGAACGGCACGAACGCGGCCGGCCCTTGCTTCATCACCGAACGGAACAGCGCCGGCTTCGCGAGCTTGAAGCCCGTATGGATCAGGATCGCGGCCAGGCTCGCGAGCGGGATCAGGTTGATGAGGCCGGTGAGTGCGAACACGCTCGCGAGCAGCAGCATCCCGTGGACGATGGCCGACATCCGGCTTTGCGCCCCCGCGTTGACGTTCACCGAGCTGCGTACGATCACCGACGTGATCGGCAGCCCGCCGACCGCGCCCGCGACGAGATTGCCGACGCCCTGGGCCTTCAGCTCGCGGTCGGGCTGCGTCGGCCGGCGCTTCGGGTCGATCTGCTCGACCGCTTCGAGGCTCAGCAGCGTCTCGAGGCTCGCAACGACCGCGAGTGTGATCGCGACGCGCCACACGTCCGGATTGACGAGCTGCGCGAAGTTCGGGCCGAGCTCCGCATGCTTGAGCGATGCCGCGAACGCCGCGAACGATCCGAGCTCGGGTAGCGTCACGCGATGGGCGGCGCCCGGCGCAACGGCCGGCGCGACGAAGCCCAGCACGAGCGTCGCGCCGATCCCGAGCACGACGACCGCGAGCGGCGCCGGTACCGAGCGCACCAGCGCGAAGCGGCGCAGCGCAGGCGTGTCCCACGCGATCAGCAGTCCGAGCGACGCGAGCGCAATCGCCGTGGCGGCCCACGCGACCGGCAGGCCCGGCCAGTTCGCAAACGATTGCGCGGCCGAGCCGCCGATACCGAACGCGAACGGAATCTGCTTCACGATCAGCAGCAGGCCGATCGCGGCGAGCATGCCCTTGATGACGGGCGACGGTACGTAGGCGGCGAAGCGGCCGGCGCGCAGCATCCCGAACCCGAATTGCAGCACGCCGGACAGCAGCACCGCGAGCAGGAACGCGGAAAAGCTGCCGAGTTGGGCGATCCCTTCGACGACGATCACGACGAGGCCCGCGGCCGGCCCGCTGACGGACAGCGACGACCCGCTCAGCAGCGCGACGACGATGCCGCCGACGATGCCGGACACGAGCCCGGCGAACGGCTCGACGCCGGAGGCGTTGGCGATGCCGAGACATAGCGGCAGCGCGACGAGGAAAACGACGATGCCGGCGACGATGTCGCGCGGCAGGGTGGACAGGCGCTCGTTCAGTTTCATGGTTGGGGCGATTTCATTGGCGTAAGGGCGGGGGATGAATCAGCCGAGCGCGGCGGCGGTCGTGGCCAGCGCAGGTTCGACGTCGACGGGCGGTGTCGCGTAGCCCGAATCGAGCTCCAGCAGGCGGCCGTCGGCGAGCGAGAAGATCCAGCCGTGCACGAGCGGCGGCCGTTCGCGGCCGCGCACGATCGGCGATGCGCGGAGCAGCCGCACCTGTTCGAGCACGTTCAGTTCGGCGAGGCGATCGGCGGCGGCCGTGTCGTCGAGCCCGTCGAGCGTGTCGCGATGGCGGCGTGCGAGCGCGCAGAGCGGCGCGATGCGGCGCGCGACGTGCGGCAGGTCGGCCGGCGGCGGCAGCAGCGACGCGCGCACGCCGCCACAGCCGTAGTGCCCGCACACGATCACGTGGTCGACCTTCAGCACGCGCACCGCGTACTCGAGCACGCTGGCGGAATTGTCGTCGTCGGGATGGAACAGGTTCGCGATGTTGCGATGAACGAACAGTTCGCCGGGCGCGCAGTGCGTGATGGTTTCGGCCGGCACGCGGCTGTCGGCGCAACCGATCCACAGCACGCGCGGGTTCTGGCCGCGCGCAAGCGCGTCGAAGAAACCGGGTGTGTGTTCACGCGTCTCGCGGGCCCAGGCAATGTTGGCAACCAGCATGCTCTTGGGGCGATTCATGAGGACTCCTTTCTGATAAAGGCAAATAAATATCGCCGAAATGACGCAATTGCAATCTTTCTAAATTGAAAGGTTTGGTTTCGACTGATATTAGGGGTATGCCCTAGCACTCCGGGTGCATTGAAACAAATTGTTTCAAATTGATTTGGCGTAGTGCATTGCATGCACCAACCCAACGCATGACATGCATCGGGCATGCCTGTTTCGGCGCAATGGCCCGCATGACGGGGCGTTCAGCGGATTGCCATCGGAATGTCATCGATCGGAAAAGTTTTCCGCTATATTCCCGGAATTAAATAAGGCAGCGGAAAAAAGGAAATGGCCATTTACGCAATAATTCGTGAATGGCCATTGTGAGAATTGCGCGTAAATGCGCAATCGGTCAGAACAGGTTGCGGCGATCGGGATCGTGCAGCGGGTCCGGGGTTTTCTGCGTGATGCGCAGGATGCCCTGCGGATCGAAATAGAAGCTGTACATCATGTACCAGACGTTGTCCTCGAGATACCGGTACGTCCACACCTCGCGCTTCATCAGCGGGAAGTAGGACGTCTCGACGGGGCGTCCGAAATTGACGAGCACGTCGGTCTTCGTCCACTTGCCGATTTCCGCACGATAGAACTCGCTCGGCTGCAGTACCTGGCGCACGTTGACGATCTTGTGGGCCGCGTCGACGTCGGCCGCGATCGTGATCTCGCCCATCGGCTGGGTCGGCCACATCAGCCGTTTGCCGCCGCCGGGCAAGTCGTAGATCTCGCGCGGCGGGCCCATGCGCGCGACGATCGCCGACTCGTCCTGGCCGGCCTGGTATTGCTGCCACGGTTGCGCGCAACCGGCGAGCAGTGCGGCGGCACAGGCGACCAGCACCGGCAGGCGCGCGGGAATGCGAATGCGCATGGGATCCTCCAGAACACGGAAACAGGTCCCGTTGTATCACGGACGGCGCGCGACGGTGCATCGCGCGGAAAAAATCGGTGCGGATCGCCGGCATGGCCACGCTTGCGGGCGGCGGGTGCGCCGGCCTATGATCCGCGCTTCTCGGGCAGATTGAAGGGCAGGTGGGCCGATGCAGGGGTGGAAGCGGTGCGCGCTCGCGTTGAGCGCAGGGTGGATGCTGGTGTCGTCCGCGTTTGCCGGCGGCGAGCCGGTGCGGATCGCGCTGATCGAAGGGATGTCGGGCCCGTTCGCGAACGCCGGCGCGGCCGTCGAGCGCAACCTGCGCTTCGGCGTCGAGCAGGTCAACGCGGCGGGCGGCGTGAAGCTGCGTGACGGCGCGCACCCGCTCGAACTCGTCGTGCTCGACAGCAAGGGGAGCCCGGAGGAGGCGCTCGTGCAACTGCGCGTGGCTGCGGACCGCCATATCGGCTTCGTTGCGCAGGGTAACAGTTCGGCCGTCGCGGCCGCGCTCGTCGCGGCGCTCGACAAGCTGAACGCGCGCGATCCGGACAACCGGATGCTGTTCCTGAACTATTCGGCCGACGATCCGGCGCTGACCGGCGCTCGCTGCAGCTTCTGGCATTTCCGCTTCGACGCGCACGCGGGCATGCGGATGGCCGCGCTCGCGGACGTGATGGCGCGCGACCGCGCGCTGCGCAAGGTCTATCTGCTGAACCAGGACTACAGCTTCGGCCACGACGTCAGCACGCTTGCGCGTCAGGCGCTGGCCGCGCGGCGCCCGGACGTGGCGATCGCCGGCGACGAATTTCACCCGATCGGTCGGATCAAGGATTTCGCGCCGTATATCGCGAAGATCCGGGCCAGCGGCGCGGACGCCGTCGTGACCGGCAACTGGGGCAACGACCTGACGCTGCTCGTGAAGGCGGCGCGCGAGCAGGGGCTGAACGCGAAGTTCTATACGTTCTACGGCAACAGCCTCGGCGCGCCGGCGGCCCTCGGCGATGCCGGTGTCGGGCGCGTCGTGGCGGTGGCCGACTGGCACCCGAACGCGGGCGGCGCGAAGTCGGACGCGTTCTACCGCGCGTTCCGAACCCGTTTCCCGGCCGCGCAGGACGACTATCCGGTGCGGCGGATGAGCCTGATGATCGAGATGCTGGCCGCGGCGATGAACCGCGCGGGCTCGGCCGACCCCGTCGCGGTTGCGCGGGCGCTCGAGGGCCTGTCGTTCGACGACGGCTTCCATGCGTCGCGGATGCGCGCGCAGGATCATCAGCTGATCCAGCCCCTTTACGTGATGGAAATGGACAAGGCCGGCACGCCGGGCGTGCGCTTCGACAACGAGGGGTCGGGGTACGGCTTCCGGACGGTGCTGGCGGTGCCGGCACTGCGCACGGAGATGCCGTCGACGTGTTCGATGACGCGTCCGTGACAGGGGGCGGTAAGAACGGCGCGGAGTTGTGCTACAATGCGCGCCGGTTGTAAGTCACGGCACGGCCATTCTTCCGTGTCCGCCTGTTCAGTTAGAAAGGAAATCACATGTCTGTTGCAGATATCAAGAAGTCGGAAGTCGTTGCTCAGTTCGCCCGCGGTACCAATGACACGGGGTCGCCCGAAGTCCAGGTCGCACTGCTGACCGCACGTATCGTCGAACTGACGGGTCACTTCAAGTCCCACGCGAAGGATCACCACAGCCGCCGCGGCCTGCTGCGCATGGTGAGCCGCCGCCGCAAGCTGCTCGACTACCTCAAGGGCAAGGATGCCGACCGTTACCGCGCACTGATCGAGAAGCTGGGTCTGCGTAAGTAATCGAGGCGATTGCCGCCAGCAAGATGCCTGTGTCAGTCCGCTGATACAGGCATTTTGTTTTTGCGCGGTGCGTAGCGTCACGCGCATCGCAGGCTGTCCGGCACTTCGTGCGGGGCAGCCGCAACGACTGATACCGGGGCAGGATTTGTGTCATTCCAGCGCGTCGCTGCACGAGCGCCGCGCTGGAATGGCATAAAAAACACACCTTGCTCCGGGTGATTCTGTCGGGACGCCGCTGTGCCGGATGGCCGGCGCGGCGAATGAAATGCATGAATTCAAAGGAGCAACCATGTCCATGTTCAACAAGGTCGTGAAGGAATTCCAGTGGGGCCAGCACAAGGTGCGCCTCGAAACCGGTGAAGTCGCTCGCCAGGCGAGCGGTGCGGTGATCGTCGACGTCGAAGATACCGTCGTGCTGGCAACCGTCGTCGGCGCGAAGTCGGCGAAGCCGGGCCAGGACTTCTTCCCGCTGACCGTCGACTACCTCGAGAAGACCTACTCGGCCGGCAAGATCCCGGGCGGCTTCTTCCGCCGCGAAGGCCGTCCGTCGGAGCATGAGACGTTGACGTCGCGCCTGATCGACCGTCCGCTGCGTCCGCTGTTCCCGGAAGGCTTCTACAACGAAGTCCAGGTCGTGATCCACGTGCTGTCCGTGAACCCGGAAATCCCGGCGGACATCCCCGCGCTGATCGGCGCATCGGCTGCGCTCGCCGTGTCGGGCCTGCCGTTCAACGGCCCGGTCGGTGCCGCGCGCGTTGCCTACATCGACAACGCCTACGTGCTGAACCCGACGCGTGACCAGATCAAGGCATCGAGCCTCGACCTCGTCGTCGCGGGTACGGAGCGCGCGGTGCTGATGGTCGAATCGGAAGCCGACCAGCTGTCGGAAGAAGTGATGCTGGGCGCGGTCGTGTTCGGTCACGAGCAGATGCAAGTCGCGATCGACGCGATCCACGAACTGGTGCGCGAAGGCGGCAAGCCCGAGTGGGACTGGCAGCCGGCGCCGAAGAACGAGGCGCTGATTGCGCGTGTGACGGACCTGGCGCAGAACGACCTGCTCGCCGCTTATCAGCTCCGTGACAAGCAGGCTCGCTCGACGAAGCTGAAGGAAGTCTACTCGGCGACCTCGGCGAAGCTCGAGGAAGACGCGCAGGCAGCCGGTACGGCAGCGGCCGACAAGGCCACCGTCGGCAACGTCCTGTTCGACATCGAAGCAAAGATCGTCCGTTCGCAGATCCTGAACGGCGAGCCGCGTATCGACGGCCGCGACACGCGCACCGTGCGCCCGATCGAGATCCGCACCGGCGTGCTGCCGCGTACCCACGGCTCGGCGCTGTTCACGCGCGGCGAGACGCAGGCGCTGGTCGTCGCGACGCTCGGCACGAAGGGTGACGAGCAGATCATCGACGCGCTCGAAGGCGAGTACCGCGAGCGCTTCATGCTCCACTACAACATGCCCCCGTTCGCAACCGGCGAAACGGGCCGCGTCGGCTCGCCGAAGCGCCGCGAAATCGGCCACGGCCGCCTCGCGAAGCGCGCGCTGGTCAAGTGCCTGCCGAGCGCCGACGAATTCGGCTACTCGATCCGCGTTGTGTCGGAAATTACCGAGTCGAACGGTTCGTCGTCGATGGCATCGGTGTGCGGCGGCTGCCTCGCGCTGATGGACGCAGGCGTGCCGATGAAGGCGCACGTCGCGGGTATCGCGATGGGCCTGATCCTCGAAGGCAACAAGTTCGCGGTGCTGACCGACATCCTCGGCGACGAAGATCACCTCGGCGACATGGACTTCAAGGTGGCCGGCACGGAACAAGGCGTGACGGCGCTGCAGATGGACATCAAGATCCAGGGCATCACGAAGGAAATCATGCAGGTCGCGCTCGCGCAGGCGAAGGAAGGCCGCATGCACATCCTCGGCAAGATGACGTCGGCGGTCGCGGGTGCGAACACGCAACTGTCGGAATTCGCGCCGCGCATGATCACGGTCAAGATCAACCCGGAAAAGATCCGCGACGTGATCGGCAAGGGCGGTTCGGTGATCCGCGCGCTGACGGAAGAAACGGGCACGACCATCGACATCTCGGATGACGGCGTCGTGACGATCGCGAGCACGAGCAGCGAAGGCATGGCCGAAGCGAAGAAGCGCATCGAGCAAATCACGGCTGAAATCGAAGTCGGCCAGGTGTACGAAGGCACGGTGCTCAAGCTGCTCGATTTCGGCGCGATCGTGAACCTGCTGCCGGGCAAGGATGGCCTGCTGCACATCTCGGAAATCGTCAACGAGCGTGTGAAGGACATCAACGACTACCTGAAGGAAGGCCAGCAAGTGAAGGTCAAGGTCATCCAGACGGACGAAAAGGGTCGCGTGCGTCTGTCGGCGAAGGCGCTGCTGAATGAAGCAGCGGCAGCGTCGCAGTCGGACACGCCGCCGCAGCAGTAAGCGGACAGGCGGACCAACGGCCGGCAGTGCGAAAGCGTGCCGGCCGTTTTTTCTGTAGCATCGTTGTGCGGCGCAGCAGCGCCGGCGAGGCGTCCGTGCCGCGTGCCCGGGCGCGCCATCCGATTCCGATCCTGGAGCCTCCCTCACCATGAAAGCCATCGAAATCACCGAATTCGGCGCCCCCGACGTGTTGAAGCTTGCGGAGCGTCCGCGCCCCGAACCGAAGCGTGGCGAGGTGCTGATCAAGGTGGCGGCTTCCGGTGTGAACCGGCCCGACGTGTTCCAGCGCAAGGGCGCTTATGCGCCGCCGCCGGGTGCGTCGGACCTGCCGGGCCTCGAGGTGGCGGGCGAGATCGTCGGCGGTGACCTGTCCGATGCCGCACTGAACCCGTTCGGCCTGAAGCTGGGCGATCGCGTGTGCGCGTTGCTCGCGGGCGGCGGTTATGCCGAATATGCGGTTGCACCGCTGCCGCAGTGTCTGCCGGTGCCCGACGGGCTCACCGATATCGAGGCTGCGTCGCTGCCCGAAACGTTCTTCACCGTGTGGAGCAATGTGTTCGACCGTGCGCAGCTAGGCGCGGGCGAGGGCGGCGAGCAGGAGACGCTGCTCGTGCAGGGCGGCTCGAGCGGTATCGGCGTGACGGCCATCCAGATCGCGCACGCGCTCGGCTTTCGCGTGTTCGCGACGGCCGGCACCGCCGACAAGTGCCGCGCGTGCGAGGCGCTCGGCGCCGAACGCGCGATCAACTACAAGACCGAAGATTTCGTCGAGGTCGTGAAGTCGCTGACGCACGATCGCGGCGTCGACGTGATCCTCGACATGGTGGCGGGCTCGTACGTGCCGCGCGAGCTGTCCGCGCTCGCGGACGGCGGCCGTCTCGTGCTGATTGCGCTGCTCGGTGGCGCGAAGGCCGACGTCAACCTGAGCGAGATTCTGCGCCGCCGGCTGACCATCACGGGTTCGACGCTGCGCCCGCGCCCGGTCGAGTTCAAGGCGCGCATCGCCGCGCAACTGAAGGCGCGCGTGTGGCCGCTGATCGCCGACGGGCGCATCAAGCCGGTGATCTATCGCGTGTTGCCGGCCGCGGATGCCGCGCAGGCGCATGCGCTGATGGAAAGCAGCGAGCACACCGGCAAGATCGTCCTCGATTGGGGTACGACCGCCTGATGGCCCGTGTGGCGGGGCTTGACATGCGCGGTTTGACCGGTTCAAGCCGTGCGCAGTAAAATCGCGGGTTTGCTTCGCCAGATCAAACCTGACGGCCGGTTTCCGGCGCGTCGATGACGAGACAGACACGATGTCGAAACAGAGAACTAAGCGGGTGATCGGCAACTGGAAGATGCACGGCCGGCTGGCCGGCAACCAGGCGTTGCTGAACGAAGTGGTGCAGGGCGCGGGCGCGGTGGCGGCCGAAACGTCGGTCGGCGTGTGCGTGCCGTTCCCGTATCTCGCGCAGGTTCACGCGCAGCTCGACGGCGGCCGTGTCGCCTGGGGTGCGCAGGACGTGTCCGCGCACGAGCAGGGCGCGTTCACCGGCGAAGTGGCGGCGGCGATGGTCGCGGAGTTCGGCGCACGCTATGCGATCGTCGGTCACTCGGAGCGCCGCGCGTATCACGGCGAAAGCAACGAGACGGTCGCGGCGAAGACTCAACGCGCACTCGCAGCCGGCCTCACGCCGGTCGTGTGCGTCGGCGAGACGCTCGACGAGCGCGAGTCGGGTGCGACCGAGCAGGTTGTCGGTGCGCAGCTCGACGCGGTGCTGGCCGTGCTGACGGCCGACGAGGCCGTGTGCATCGTCGTCGCGTACGAGCCGGTCTGGGCGATCGGCACGGGCAAGAGCGCGACGTCGGCGCAGGCACAGGACGTGCATGCGTTCCTGCGCGCGCGCCTCGCGGCGAAGGGTGCGGCGGACGTATCCGTGCTGTACGGCGGCAGCGTGAAGCCGGACAACGCGGAAGAACTGTTCGCGCAGCCGGACATCGACGGCGGCCTGATCGGCGGCGCGTCGCTGAAGGCGGAAGATTTCCTGGCGATCTGCCGGGCCGCGCGATAAGCGGTCCGAGATCGAATTGAACCATGACGGCGGCCGGACGGTCCGGTCGCCCGATCCAATCGGGTGGGTGTGATGCTGTTATTCAAGACGCTGATTATTGTGGTGCAGGTGCTGTCTGCACTCGGTGTGATTGGTCTCGTGCTGCTGCAGCACGGCAAGGGTGCCGACATGGGCGCTGCGTTCGGCAGTGGCGCGTCGGGCAGCCTGTTCGGTGCAACGGGCTCGGCGAACTTCCTGTCGCGCACGACGGGCATTCTCGCGACGATCTTTTTCGTCGCGACGCTCGCGCTGACGTACCTCGGTTCGTACAAGTCGACACCGTCGGCCGGCGTGCTCGGCACGGCCGCGACTGCGCCGGCATCGGCACCTGCAGCATCGGCACCGGCAGTCGCGGCATCCGCCGCCGTTGCGGGTTCGGCTGCAAGCGCGCCGGGCCAGGATGTCCCGAAATAAAAAGTTAAATTTTTTGTGTTTGTGCGTTGAACAAATCTGGAACTCGGGTTAGAATTTAATTCTTGAAGCGATTCGCGGGAACAAGCAGCACAACCCGAGTTGCATGCAGTGCCGACGTGGTGAAATTGGTAGACACGCTATCTTGAGGGGGTAGTGGCGAAAGCTGTGCGAGTTCGAGTCTCGCCGTCGGCACCAAAGTTACTCAATGCCAGCCGCTTCTAGTGGCTGGCATTTTTCATTTCTGGGGTGTGCTTGCGGTTGTCTTGCGATCGCCTGCACTCCGAAATGATTCCTTCCGCCGGAAGTGGTATTCTCCGGACGCTCAGAACCAACCGATAGAGGATTGCCTTGAACCTCGCAGCCTATTACCCCGTCTTGTTGTTCCTCCTCGTGGGCACTGGTTTAGGTATAGCGCTGGTCAGCATCGGCAAGCTCCTTGGTCCCAACAAGCCGGACGTCGAGAAGAACGCACCGTACGAGTGCGGCTTCGAAGCCTTTGAAGACGCCCGGATGAAATTCGACGTCCGGTATTATCTCGTCGCCATCCTGTTCATCATCTTCGATCTCGAAACCGCATTCCTGTTTCCGTGGGGCGTCGCGCTCCGGGACATCGGCTGGCCGGGTTTCATCGCAATGATGATTTTTCTGCTCGAATTCCTGCTGGGCTTTGCCTATATCTGGAAGAAGGGCGGGCTCGACTGGGAGTGATGGGTTAATCGCCGGTTTGCATGGGCGGCCACGCTCGGTCGCTCGTCTGGAGTGGAAAGCAAATGAGTATCGAAGGGGTCTTGAAGGAAGGGTTTGTCACCACGACGGCTGACAAGCTGATCAACTGGACGCGTACCGGCTCGCTGTGGCCGATGACGTTCGGGCTCGCGTGTTGCGCCGTCGAGATGATGCATGCGGGCGCGGCCCGTTATGACCTGGACCGGTTCGGTGTCGTGTTCCGTCCGAGTCCGCGTCAGTCGGACGTGATGATCGTCGCCGGCACGCTCTGCAACAAGATGGCGCCCGCGCTGCGCCGCGTGTACGACCAGATGGCCGAGCCGCGCTGGGTGATCTCGATGGGATCGTGCGCGAACGGCGGTGGTTACTACCACTACTCGTATTCGGTGGTCCGCGGCTGCGACCGGATCGTGCCCGTCGACGTCTACGTGCCGGGCTGTCCGCCCACGGCCGAGGCGCTGGTCTACGGCGTGATCCAGCTTCAGGCGAAGATCCGCCGCACCAATACCATCGCCCGTCAATAAAGCCCCGAGCGTCCCCTCAATATGGCAAGCAAAATCGAGACCCTCAAGGCAAACCTCGAAGCCGCGCTCGGCGCGCGCGTGGTGAGCCTCACCGAAGCGATCGGTGAACTGACGCTCGTCGTGAAGGCGAGCGATTACCTCGAAGTCGCAAAGATGCTGCGCGACGATCCGAAGCTCCGTTTCGAGCAGCTGATCGACCTCTGCGGCGTCGACTACCAGACCTTCGGCGACGGCGCCCACGACGGCCCGCGCTTCGCGGCCGTGTCGCACCTGCTGTCGGTCACGAACAACTGGCGCCTGCGCCTGCGCGCATTCGCACCGGACGACGACCTGCCGATCGTGGCATCGCTGGTCGACATCTGGACCTCCGCGAACTGGTACGAGCGCGAAGCGTTCGACCTGTACGGCATCGTGTTCGAAGGCCACCCCGACCTGCGCCGCATCCTCACCGACTACGGCTTCATCGGCCACCCGTTCCGCAAGGACTTCCCGGTGTCGGGCTATGTCGAAATGCGTTACGACCCGGAAGAGAAGCGGGTCGTGTACCAGCCGGTGACGATCGAGCCGCGCGAAATCACGCCGCGCGTGATCCGCGAGGATCGCTATGGCGGTCTGAAACATTAAGGGGGCGTCATGGCAGAAATCAAGAACTACACGCTCAACTTCGGCCCGCAGCACCCGGCAGCGCACGGCGTGCTGCGCCTCGTGCTCGAGCTCGACGGCGAAGTCATCCAGCGCGCCGATCCGCACATCGGTCTGCTGCACCGCGCGACGGAAAAGCTCGCGGAATCCAAAACCTTCATCCAGTCCGTGCCGTACATGGACCGTCTCGACTACGTGTCGATGATGGTCAACGAGCACGGCTACGTGCTCGCGATCGAAAAGCTGCTCGGCATCGAAGTGCCGGAGCGCGCGCAGTACATCCGCGTGCTGTTCGACGAGATCACGCGCGTGCTGAACCACCTGATGTGGATCGGCGCGCACGCACTCGACGTCGGCGCGATGGCCGTGTTCCTGTACGCCTTCCGCGAACGCGAAGACCTGATGGACGTGTACGAAGCGGTGTCCGGCGCCCGGATGCACGCGGCGTACTACCGTCCGGGTGGCGTCTATCGCGATCTGCCTGACGCAATGCCGCAATACAAGGCGTCGAAGATTCGCAACGAGAAGGCGCTCGCGAAGATGAACGAAGCGCGCAGCGGCTCGGTGCTCGACTTCATCGACGACTTCTTCACGCGCTTCCCGAAGTGCGTCGACGAATACGAAACGCTGCTCACCGACAACCGGATCTGGAAGCAGCGTCTGGTCGGGATCGGCGTGGTCAGCCCGGAACGTGCGCTGCAGATGGGCCTGACGGGCCCGATGCTGCGCGGCTCGGGTATCGCGTGGGATCTGCGCAAGAAGCAGCCGTACGAAGTGTACGATCGCATGGATTTCGACGTGCCGGTCGGCGTGAACGGCGATTGCTACGACCGCTATCTGGTGCGCGTCGAAGAAATGCGCCAGTCGATCCGCATCGCGAAACAGTGTATTGAGTGGCTCCGCAAGAATCCGGGCCCGGTGATGACGGACAATCACAAGGTTGCACCGCCGTCGCGCGTCGGCATGAAGACCAACATGGAAGACTTGATTCACCACTTCAAGCTCTTCACCGAAGGTTTCCATGTGCCGGAAGGCGAAGCGTACGCGGCGGTCGAGCATCCGAAGGGTGAGTTCGGCATCTACCTCGTGTCGGACGGTGCCAACAAGCCGTATCGCCTCAAGATTCGCGCGCCGGGTTTCGCTCACCTGGCGTCGCTCGACGAAATGGCGCGCGGTCACATGATCGCCGACGCCGTCACGATCATCGGTACGCAGGACATCGTGTTCGGCGAGATCGATCGCTAATGGTTGCGCCGTCCGCACGAGCGGGCGGCGAGCAGTAAGTCACATGCGATGCGCGTTGAACCGGCGCGGCTTCGCAAGCTGTCAACAGAGTGAGCGCCAGGTCTGCCGTCCATGCACCCCAGTGTGCGGCAGGTTGTTCGTTCGGTAGGAATTGAAAGAGTCGTGTCTGAAAATGATCTCAGCTGAAGGCCTGAAGGAAATCGATCGAGCGTTGACGAAGTATCCCGCCGATCAGAAACAGTCCGCCGTGATGTCGGCGTTGGCCGTTGCTCAGGAAGAGCACGGCTGGCTGTCGCCCGAACTGATGCAGTTCGTCGCGGACTATCTCGGCATGCCGGCTGTTGCCGTGCAGGAAGTCGCGACGTTCTACACGATGTACGAGCTCAACCCGGTCGGCAAGCACAAGATCACGCTCTGTACGAACCTGCCGTGCCAGCTTGGCCCGCACGGTGGCGCGGAAGCGACTGCCGACTACCTGAAACAGAAGCTCGGCATCGGCTTCGGCGAGACCACGCCCGACGGCAAGTTCACGCTGAAGGAAGGCGAATGCATGGGCTCGTGCGGCGATGCGCCGGTGCTGCTGGTGAACAATCACAGAATGTGCAGCTTCATGAGCCGCGAGAAGATCGACCAGCTGCTTGAGGAGCTCTCGAAATGACGTCCCTCCACGACCGTCACATCAAACCGCTGATCCTCGCTGGTCTGAACGGCGAGAACTGGCATCTCGAAGACTACGTTGCGCGCGGCGGCTACAAGCAGCTGCGCCGCATTCTCGAAGAAAAGATTCCGCCCGAGCAGGTGATCGCCGACGTGAAGGCGTCGGGCCTGCGCGGCCGTGGCGGTGCGGGCTTCCCGACCGGCCTGAAGTGGAGCTTCATGCCGCGCCAGTTCCCGGGGCAGAAGTATCTCGTCTGCAACTCGGACGAAGGCGAGCCGGGCACGTTCAAGGATCGCGACATCCTGCGCTGGAACCCGCACGCGCTGATCGAAGGCATGGCCATCGGCGCGTACGCGATGGGCATCACCGTCGGCTACAACTACATCCACGGCGAAATCTTCGAAGTGTATCGACGCTTCGAAGCCGCGCTCGATGAAGCGCGCGCAGCCGGGTTCCTCGGCGACCACATCATGGGCTCGGAATTCTCGTTCGAGCTGCACGCGCACCACGGTTACGGCGCGTACATCTGTGGTGAGGAAACGGCGCTGCTCGAGTCGCTCGAAGGCAAGAAGGGCCAGCCGCGCTTCAAGCCGCCGTTCCCGGCGAGCTTCGGCGTGTACGGCAAGCCGACCACGATCAACAACACCGAGACGTTTGCCGCGGTGCCGTTCCTGCTGTCCATCGGGCCGCAGAATTACCTCGAGATCGGCAAGCCGAACAACGGCGGCACGAAGATTTTCTCGGTATCGGGCGACGTCGAGCGTCCGGGCAACTACGAAGTGCCGCTCGGCACGCCGTTCGCGACGCTGATGGAGCTCGCCGGCGGGATGCGCGGCGGCAAGAAGATCAAGGCCGTGATTCCGGGCGGTTCGTCGGCGCCGGTGATCCCGGGCGACATCATGATGCAGACGGATCTCGACTACGATTCGATCGCGAAGGCCGGCTCGATGCTCGGTTCCGGCGCGGTGATCGTGATGGACGAGACGCGTTGCATGGTGCGCTCGCTGCTGCGCCTGTCGTACTTCTATTACGAGGAATCGTGCGGCCAGTGCACGCCGTGCCGTGAAGGCACCGGCTGGCTGTATCGCGTCGTGAACCGTATCGAGCACGGCGAAGGGCGCCAGGAAGATCTGGACCTGCTGAACTCGGTTGCCGAGAACATCATGGGCCGCACGATCTGTGCACTCGGCGATGCGGCGGCGATGCCGGTACGCGGGATGCTCAAGCACTACTGGGACGAATTCGCGTACCACGTCGAGCACAAGCACTGCATGGTCGGCGGCCACGCGCACGCGGCGGCGGCCTGAAGCGAACCCGGTTGCGGAATTTGAGCGCACGGTCGGGCGAAGGCGCGAACGGGCGGAAATAGGTTAAGGACCATTCACCATCATGGTTGAACTTGAAATAGACGGCAAGAAGGTCGAGGTGCCCGAAGGCAGCATGGTGATCCAGGCTGCGCACAAGGCGGATACGTACATTCCTCACTTCTGCTATCACAAGAAACTGTCGGTCGCGGCCAACTGCCGGATGTGTCTCGTCGAAGTCGAGAAGATGCCGAAGGCCGTGCCTGCCTGCGCGACCCCCGTGTCGGCCGGCATGATCGTCCACACGCAATCCGACAAGGCCGTGAAGGCGCAGCAGTCGGTGATGGAATTCCTCCTCATCAATCACCCGCTCGATTGCCCGATCTGCGATCAGGGCGGCGAATGCCAGCTGCAGGATCTGGCGGTCGGCTACGGCAAGTCGTCGTCGCGCTACTCGGAAGAAAAGCGCGTGGTGTTCCACAAGAACGTGGGCCCGCTGATCTCGATGGAAGAAATGTCGCGCTGCATCCACTGCACGCGCTGCGTCCGCTTCGGCCAGGAAATCGCCGGCGTGATGGAGTTCGGCATGCTGGGCCGCGGCGAGCACTCGGAAATCACGACGTTCGTCGGCAAGACGGTCGATTCCGAAATGTCGGGCAACATGATCGACCTGTGCCCGGTCGGCGCGCTGACCAGCAAGCCGTTCCGCTACAGCGCCCGTACGTGGGAACTGTCGCGTCGCAAGTCGGTGAGCCCGCACGATTCCGTCGGCGCGAACCTCGTCGTGCAGGTGAAGAACAACCGCGTGATGCGCGTGCTGCCGTTCGAGAACGAAGCGATCAACGAATGCTGGATCTCGGACAAGGACCGCTTCTCGTATGAAGGCCTCAACAGCGAAGAGCGCCTGACGAAGCCGATGCTGAAGCAGGGCGGCCAGTGGATCGAAACCGACTGGCAGACCGCGCTCGAATACGTCGCGAAGGGCCTGAAGGGCATCGCCGCGGATCACGGCGCGAACGCGCTGGCGATGCTCGCGAGCGCGCACAGCACCGCTGAAGAACTGTTCCTCGTGAAGCAGCTCGCCAACGAACTGAAGACGCCGAACGTCGACTTCCGTCTGCGCCAGCAGGATTTCTCGGCGCCGGTCCAGGGCGCACCGTGGCTCGGCATGCCGATCGCCGACCTGTCGAACGTGGACGCCGCGTTCGTCGTCGGGTCGTTCCTGCGCCGCGACCACCCGCTGTTCGCCTCGCGCCTGCGTCAGGCCGCGAAGAACGGCGCGAAGCTGCATTTCCTGCACGCGACCGGTGACGACGCACTGATCCCGACCGCACAACGCATCGTGGCGGCACCGTCGGCATGGCTCGACGAACTGGCCGGCATCGCCGCGGCCGTCGCGCAACTGCGCGGCGTCGCGCTGCCGGACGCGCTGGCAGGCGTCACCGCATCGCCGGCCGCGCAGGCTGTCGCACAGTCGCTCGCGAACGGCGAACGCCGCGCGGTGCTGCTCGGCAACGTTGCGGTCCGCCATCCGGAATTCGCGAAGCTGCATGCCGTAGCCAAGTGGATCGCCGACAACACCGGCGCCACGTTCGGCTTCCTGACGGAAGCGGCGAACACGGTCGGCGCGCACGTCGTCGGCGCACTGCCGGGCGAAGGCGGCCTGAACGCACGCGAAGCGTTCGCACAGCCGCGCAAGGGCTACGTGCTGCTGAACGTCGAACCGGAATTCGACACCGCTGATCCGGCACAGGCACTGGCCGCGTTGAACCAGGCGGAAATGGTCGTCGTGATGTCGCCGTTCAAGCACGGCCTCGACTACGCCGACGTGCTGCTGCCGGTCGCACCGTTCACGGAAACGGCCGGCACGTACGTGAACGCCGAAGGCACCGTGCAGAGCTTCACCGGCGTCGTGCGCCCGCTCGGCGACACGCGTCCGGGCTGGAAGGTCCTGCGCGTGCTCGGCAGCCTGCTCGGCCTGCCGAACTTCGAATACGAGACCGCGGAGGAAGTGCGTCTCGCGGCGCTCGGCGACGCCGGCGTCGCAGGGCGCCTGTCGAACCAGACGTCGGTCGCGCCGGTGCGCGCCGCCGCGAACGCCGCGAATGGCGGTTTCGAGCGCCTGGCCGATGTGCCGATCTATCACGCCGACGCGCTCGTGCGCCGCGCAGGTGCGCTGCACCTGACGGTCGCTGCGAAGGCGGCGAATGCCGCAGCCCTGCCGGCCGCGCTGTTCGACAAGCTGGGCTTGAAGGAAGGCGACGCCGTGCGCGTGCGCCAGGGCGAGCGTGCGGTGCAGTTGCCGGCCATGCGCGACGCGAATCTTGCGGAGACGGTCGTTCGCGTGTCGGCGGCAACGCCTGCCGGCGCAGCGCTCGGCAGCCTGTCCGGTGAACTGGTGGTGGAGAAGGCGTAAATGAGCTTGTTCGATACGATCAACGCGGGCGGGGCCGAGCTTCTCGGCTTCGCATGGCCGACGGTGTGGGCAGTCGTGCGCATCCTCGTCGTCTCCGTCGTCATCCTGCTGTGCGTCGCGTACCTGATTCTGTGGGAACGCAAGCTGATCGGCTGGATGCACGTGCGTCTCGGCCCGAACCGCGTCGGCCCCGGCGGCCTGCTGCAGCCGATCGCCGACGTGCTGAAGCTGCTGCTGAAGGAAGTCATTCAGCCGAGCGCCGCTAGCCGCTGGCTGTACCTGATCGCGCCGGTCATGACCGTCGTGCCGGCGTTCGCCGTGTGGGCCGTGATCCCGTTCCAGGCGGAAGCCGTTCTCGCGAACGTGAACGCAGGCCTGCTGTACGCGATGGCGATTTCGTCGATCGGCGTGTACGCGGTGATTCTCGCGGGCTGGGCATCGAACTCGAAGTACGCGTTCCTCGGCGCGATGCGCGCCGCGGCACAGATGGTGTCGTACGAAATCTCGATGGGCTTCGCGCTGGTGCTGGTGCTGATGACGGCCGGCAGCCTGAACCTGTCGGAAATCGTCGGTTCGCAACAGCACGGCTTCTTCGCAGGCCACGGCGTGAACTTCCTGTCGTGGAACTGGCTGCCGCTGCTGCCGGCGTTCGTCGTGTACTTCATCTCGGGCATCGCCGAAACGAACCGCCACCCGTTCGACGTGGTGGAAGGGGAGTCGGAGATCGTCGCGGGTCACATGATCGATTACTCGGGCATGGCGTTCGCGCTGTTCTTCCTCGCCGAGTACATCAACATGATCGTGATCTCGGCGCTGGCTGCGACGCTGTTCCTCGGCGGCTGGGACGCACCGTTCGAATTCCTGTCGTTCATCCCGGGCATCTTCTGGCTGGTGCTGAAGGTCTTCGCACTGCTGTCGGTGTTCATCTGGGTCCGTGCGACGTTCCCGCGCTACCGTTACGACCAGATCATGCGTCTGGGCTGGAAGGTCTTCCTGCCCGTCACGGTGATCTGGGTGGTCGTGGTCGGCTGCTGGATGATGTCGCCGCTGAACATCTGGGTGAAGTAAGGACGAAATCATGACGGCTATCCAACACTTCTTTAAGACTTTCTTCCTGACCGAGCTGCTGAAGGGGCTCGCGCTGACCGGTCGTTACACGTTCAAGCGCAAGGTCACCGTGCAGTTCCCGGAAGAGAAGACCCCGATCTCGCCGCGTTTCCGCGGGCTGCATGCGCTGCGCCGCTACGAAAACGGCGAAGAGCGCTGCATCGCGTGCAAGCTGTGCGAGGCCGTGTGCCCCGCGATGGCGATCACGATCGAATCGGAAACGCGCGCGGACAACACGCGCCGCACGACGCGCTACGACATCGACCTGACGAAGTGCATCTTCTGCGGTTTCTGCGAAGAGAGCTGCCCGGTCGATTCGATCGTCGAGACGCAGATTCTCGAGTACCACGGCGAAAAGCGCGGCGACCTGTATTTCACGAAGGATATGTTGCTCGCAGTGGGCGATCGCTACGAGAAGGACATCGCCGCGGCGAAGGCCGCCGACGCGCCGTATCGTTGATTGTGTTTGCAGTGCCGGCCCGAAGCCAGGGCCGAGCCGCCGCGACGGGTGCGGCACGCGAGAGCGTCCCGCAAGCCGCGCCTGACTATGGCCTAACGATGAACCGGTAATCATGGAATTCACGACCGTACTGTTCTACATCTTCGCGCTGCTCCTGGTGGTATCAGGGCTGAAGGTGATCACTTCGCGCAACCCGGTGGCGTCTGCGCTTTTCCTTGTGCTGGCGTTCTTCAACGCCGCCGCGATCTGGATGCTGCTGGAAGCGGAATTCCTCGCGATCCTGCTGGTGCTGGTCTACGTGGGCGCCGTGATGGTGCTGTTCCTGTTCGTCGTGATGATGCTGGACATCAACATCGACTACCTGCGCCGCGACTTCAAGCGCTTCGTACCGATGGCGACCGTGGTCGGCGCGATCATCGTGATCGAGACCGCGCTGATCCTGTGGCGCGGCTACGGCGACACGCACACGGTGCACGCGATGGCGACGGGCGAAATGGCCAACTGGTCGAACACGCGCCTGATCGGCAAGGTCATCTACACCGACTACATCTTCGCGTTTGAAATCGCCGGCCTCGTGCTGCTGGTCGCGATCATTGCCGCAATCGGGCTGACCGAGCGCAAGGGCAAGGACAGCAAGCGCCAGCGCGTGTCGGATCAGGTCAAGGTGCAACGTAACGACCGCGTGCGCCTCGTGAAGATGGAAGCGGAAAAGCCGCAGCCGGAAGCGGCGCAGAGCGAAGCCGGTTCGGGCACCAACGGCTAAGCGGAGGAAAAGAAAATCATGCTGACTCTTGCTCACTACCTTGTGCTCGGCGCGATCCTGTTTGCGATCGCGATCGTCGGGATCTTCCTGAACCGCCGCAACGTCATCATCATCCTGATGTCGATCGAACTGATGCTGCTGGCGGTGAACACCAACTTCGTCGCGTTCTCGCATTACCTTGGCGATGTGCACGGCCAGATCTTCGTGTTCTTCGTGCTGACCGTCGCTGCAGCAGAAGCCGCGATCGGTCTCGCGATTCTGGTGACCCTGTTCCGTAAGCTCGACACGATCAATGTCGAGGATCTCGATCAGCTCAAAGGTTAATTTCAGGCAACGCTGTTATGTCAACGACACTCAATGAAAACCTGCTGCTGGCGATTCCGCTCGCTCCGCTGGCCGGCTCGCTGATTGCGGGGCTGTTCGGGAACGCAGTCGGGCGCAAGGGCGCACACCGGATCACGATCCTCGGCGTAATGATCGCGTTCCTCCTGTCGGCGAAAGTCTTCTTCGACGTGATGGGCGGCGCAAGCTTCAACGCGACCGTCTACGAATGGATGAACGTCGGTTCGCTGAAACTCGAGGTCGGCTTCCTCGTCGATTCGCTGACCGCGATGATGATGGTCGTCGTGACCTTCGTCTCGCTGATGGTGCACATCTACACGATCGGCTACATGGCGGAAGAAGACGGCTACCAGCGCTTCTTCTCGTACATCTCGCTGTTCACGTTCTCGATGCTGATGCTCGTGATGAGCAACAACTTCCTGCAGCTGTTCTTCGGCTGGGAAGCGGTGGGTCTGGTGTCGTACCTGCTGATCGGCTTCTACTTCACGCGTGAGAGCGCGATCTACGCGAACATGAAGGCGTTCCTCGTGAACCGAGTGGGCGACTTCGGCTTCCTGCTCGGTATCGGCCTGCTGCTCGCGTTCGCCGGCTCGATGAACTACGGCGAAGTGTTCGCGAAGCGCGCAGAGCTCGCGAGCCTGCACTTCCCGGGCACCGACTGGGGCCTGCTGACCGTTGCCTGTATCTGCCTGTTCATCGGCGCGATGGGCAAGTCGGCACAGTTCCCGCTGCACGTGTGGCTGCCGGACTCGATGGAAGGCCCGACCCCGATCTCGGCGCTGATTCACGCGGCGACGATGGTGACGGCCGGCATCTTCATGGTGTCGCGCATGTCGCCGCTGTTCGAGCTGTCGGACACCGCGCTGTCGTTCGTCACGGTGATCGGCGCGATCACGGCGCTCTTCATGGGCTTCCTCGGCATCATCCAGAACGACATCAAGCGGGTGGTCGCCTATTCGACGCTGTCGCAGCTCGGCTACATGACGGTCGCGCTCGGCGTGTCCGCGTACCCGGTCGCGTTGTTCCACCTGATGACGCACGCGTTCTTCAAGGCGCTGCTGTTCCTCGGCGCCGGCTCGGTCATCATGGGCATGCACCACGACCAGGACATCCGCAACATGGGCGGCCTGCGCAAGTACATGCCGATCACGTGGATCACGTCGCTCGTCGGCTCGCTCGCGCTGATCGGCACGCCGTTCTTCTCGGGCTTCTACTCGAAGGACTCGATCATCGACGCGGTGAAGCTGTCGCACCTGCCGGGTTCGGGCTTCGCGTACTTCGCGGTCGTCGCGAGCGTGTTCGTCACGGCGCTGTATTCGTTCCGCATGTACTTCCTGGTGTTCCACGGCGAAGAGCGCTTCCGCAAGCCGAAGCATCCGGAATCGCCGATGGGCATGGCGGCCGCGCACGGCCACGATGACCACGGCCATGGCCACGGTCATGACGACCACGCGCACGAGCCGCACGAGACCCCGTGGGTCGTGTGGGTGCCGCTGGTCCTGCTGGCGATCCCGTCGGTGATCATCGGTGCGATCGCGGTCGGCCCGATGCTGTTCGGCGACTTCTTCCAGCACGGCGTCGCATTCGACAAGGTGATCTTCATCGGCGAAAACCACCCGGCGCTGGCCGAGATGGCCGAGGAATTTCACGGCTGGGTGGGCATGGGCCTGCACTCGGTGTCGGGCCTGCCGGTCTGGCTCGCGCTCGCCGGTGTCGTCGTCGCCTGGTTCCTGTACCTGAAGCGTCCGGATCTGCCGGCCTCGATCCGCCGCGCGTTCGGCCCGATCTACACGCTGCTGGACAACAAGTACTACATGGACAAGATCAACGAAGTGGTGTTCGCCCGTGGTTCGGTGGCGATCGGCCGCGGCCTGTGGAAGGAAGGTGACGTCGTGGTGATCGACGGCCTCGTCAACGGCAGCGCCCGGTTCATCGGCTGGTTCGCCAGCGTGATCCGCTTCCTCCAATCCGGTTACATCTATCACTACGCGTTCGCCATGATCATCGGCATGCTGGGGCTCCTGACCCTGTTTGTAACGCTCGGCGGCAAATAAGGCGGGGGACAACTTAATGCACGCTTTTCCGATTCTCAGTACCGCGATCTGGCTGCCGATCGTTTTCGGCCTCCTCGTGCTTGCGGTGGGTAACGACAAAAATCCGGGGACGGCCCGCTGGGTCGCGCTGATCGGCTCGCTGCTCGGTCTCGCGGTCACGATCCCGCTGATCACGGGCTTCGATTCGAGCACGGCTGCGCTGCAGTTCGTCGAGAAGTCGACCTGGATCGAACGCTTCGACATCGCGTATCACCTCGGCGTCGACGGCATCTCGATGTGGTTCGTCGTGCTGACCGCGCTGATCACGGTGATCGTCGTGATCGCCGCGTGGGAAGTGATTACCGAGAACGTCGCGCAGTACCTCGCGGCCTTCCTGATCCTGTCCGGGATCATGATCGGCGTGTTCTCGTCGGCCGACGGCCTGCTGTTCTACGTGTTCTTCGAAGCGACCCTGATCCCGATGTACATCATCATCGGCGTGTGGGGTGGCCCGAACCGCGTGTATGCGGCGTTCAAGTTCTTCCTGTACACGCTGGCCGGCTCGCTGCTGATGCTGGTCGCACTGATTTACCTGTACACGGAAACGCACTCGTTCGACCTCGCGACGTGGCAGAACGCGAAGATCGCGATGACGCCGCAGATCCTGCTGTTCATCGCGTTCTTCCTCGCGTTCGCGGTGAAGGTGCCGATGTGGCCGGTGCACACGTGGTTGCCGGACGCGCACGTGGAAGCGCCGACGGGCGGCTCGGTCGTGCTGGCGGCGATCATGCTGAAGCTCGGCGCATACGGTTTCTTGCGCTTCTCGCTGCCGATCACGCCTGACGCGAGCCACTTCCTGGCACCGGTCGTGATCACGCTGTCGCTGATCGCGGTGATCTACATCGGCCTCGTCGCGATGGTGCAGGCCGACATGAAGAAGCTGGTCGCGTATTCGTCGATCGCGCACATGGGCTTCGTCACGCTCGGCTTCTTCATCTTCAACCAGCTCGGCGTCGAAGGCGCGATCATCCAGATGATCTCGCACGGCTTCGTGTCGGGCGCGATGTTCCTCTGCATCGGCGTGCTGTACGACCGCGTGCACTCGCGCCAGATCGCCGATTACGGTGGCGTCGTCAACGTGATGCCGAAGTTCGCGGCATTCGCGATGCTGTTCTCGATGGCCAACTGCGGCCTGCCGGGTACGTCGGGTTTCGTCGGCGAGTTCATGGTGATTCTCGCGGCCGTCCAGTACAACTTCTGGATCGCATTCGGCGCGGCATTCACGCTGATCCTCGGTGCTGCCTACACGCTGTGGATGTACAAGCGCGTGTACTTCGGCGCGGTGGCGAACGATCACGTCGCCAAGCTGAAGGACATCGGCCGTCGCGAATTCCTGATGCTGGCCGTGCTCGCCGCGTTCACGCTGCTGATGGGCCTGTACCCGAAGCCTTTCACGGACGTGATGCACGTTTCCGTGGAAAACCTCCTCTCCCACGTCGCGCAGTCGAAGCTGCCGCTGGCCCAGTAATCGCGAGCGGAGGAACTCTAGATCATGAACGCTCCTATGAATGTCCTGTTGCCTGACGCGCTGGTGATGGCCGCCATCGTCGTCGCATGGCTGAACGACACCTTTACCGGTGCTTCCGGCCGTCGCCTGACCTATCTGATCGCGGTTGTTTCGTCGGTCGTCGCCGGCGTGTGGTTCGCGGTGCAGGCACTCGACCCGCAGCAGTACTACTTCTTCTCGAAGATGGTCGTCGTCGACTCGTTCGCGAGCATGATGAAGGCTGTCGTGTCGTTCGGTTTCGCGGTTTCGCTCGTCTATTCGCGCAAGTACCTCGAAGATCGCGACATGTTCCGCGGCGACGTGTTCCTGCTCGGCATGTTCTCGCTGCTCGGCCAGCTGGTCATGGTGTCGGGCAACAACTTCCTGACGCTGTACCTCGGTCTCGAACTGATGTCGCTGTCGCTGTACGCAGTCATCGCGCTGCGCCGCGACGCCGCACAGTCGAGCGAAGCTGCGATGAAGTACTACGTGCTGGGCGCGCTTGCGTCGGGCTTCGTGCTGTACGGCATCTCGATGCTTTACGGCGCGACCGGCTCGCTCGAGCTGGGCGAGGTGTACAAGGCGGTCGGCGGCAATACCGACGCAGCCGTGCTGATGTTCGGCGTGGTCTTCATCGTCGCCGGTATCGCGTTCAAGCTCGGCGCCGTGCCGTTCCACATGTGGGTGCCGGACGTCTACCAGGGCGCACCGACCGCGATGACGCTGTTCGTCGGCGGCGGCCCGAAGGTTGCCGCATTCGCGTGGGGTCTGCGCTTCCTGGTGATGGGCCTGCTGCCGCTCGCACAGAACTGGCAGACCGCGCTCGTGATCCTCGCCGCGCTGTCGCTGATCGTCGGCAACATCACCGGTATCGTCCAGCGCAACATCAAGCGGATGCTCGCGTATTCGGCGATCTCGAACATGGGCTTCGTGCTGCTCGGTCTGCTCGCGGGCATCGTGAAGGGCGACGCAGCGGCACCGGCGAACGCCTACAGCTCGGCGATGTTCTACGCGATCGTCTACCTGATCACGACGCTCGGCTCGTTCGGCGTGGTGATGCTGCTCGCACGCCGCGATTTCGAAGCCGATACGATCGACGACTTCAAGGGCCTCAACAAGCGCAGCCCGGTGTTCGCGTTCGTGATGATGGTCATGATGTTCTCGCTGGCCGGCATTCCGCCGACCGTTGGTTTCTACGCGAAGCTGGCCGTGCTCGAGGCGACCGTCAACGCGGGCCTCACGTGGCTGGCCGTGCTGGCCGTGATCACGTCGCTGTTCGGCGCGTTCTTCTACCTGCGCATCGTGAAGCTGATGTACTTCGATGCACCGCAGGATTCGACGCCGATCTCGGGTGATTTCTGCAAGCGCACGATCCTCGTGCTGAACGGCCTGGCGGTCGTCGTGCTCGGCCTGATCCCGAGCCCGCTGCTGACGGCCTGCCTGCAGGCAATCCGTCACACGCTGCCGCTGTAATGTCGGCAGCCGGCTGGTTTATCGTGCTGTTGGCGCTCGTGTGCGCCAACCTGCCGTTCCTGAACCAACGCCTCTTCGCCGTCGTGCCGTTCGGCGCGGCGAAGAAGAGTGCGTGGGTGCGGATCGGCGAGCTGATCGTGCTGTATTTCATCGTCGGCGCGCTCGGCTTCTGGCTCGAGTCGCGCGCCGGCAACCGCTTCGAACAAGGCTGGCAGTTCTACGCGATCACGTTCAGTCTCTTCATCGTGTTCGCGTTCCCCGGCTTCACGTTCCAGTATCTCGTCAAACGACGCTGACGGCTTCGGCCGTCGCGTGCTCATTCCTCCGGAGCCCGCCGATGGCCGAACTACCCAATCACGACGCCGCACTGACCGAAACCTGCCTCGAGAGCGAGGCGATTTTCGAAGGCTCGTTCCTCAAGCTCAAGCGCGATACCGTCCGCCTGCCGGACGGCAAGAAGGCCACGCGCGAATACGTCCAGCATCCGGGCGCGGTGATGGTGATCCCGCTGTTCGACGACGGCCGCGTGCTGATGGAAAGCCAGTATCGCTACCCGATCGGCAAGGTGATGGCCGAATTCCCGGCCGGCAAGCTCGATCCGAACGAAGGCGCGCTCGCGTGCGCCGTGCGCGAACTGCGCGAGGAAACGGGTTATACGGCACGCGAATACGTGTTCCTGGCCCGCATTCACCCGATCATTTCCTATTCGACCGAATTCATCGACCTGTACCTTGCGCGCGGGCTGACGGCCGGCGAGCGCAAGCTCGACGAAGGCGAATTCCTCGAAACCTTTACGGCGACGCAAGCCGACCTGCAGGAATGGGTGCGCACCGGCCAGATCACCGATGTGAAGACGATCATCGGCACGATGTGGCTCGACAAGGTGCTGTCCGGCACCTGGCCGCTCGGGCCGGTCGTGACGCCCTGAGCGTGGCGTCAGCGGCGGGTGGGGCGCCGCGTTACAATCCGGTGACGCGGTGCGTTCGCGCCGCGCGATCGGGATTTAGCACGATCGTTCACAAAAGCGCTTTTTGCGCTACACTCGCCACACGCCCTGATTCAGCATGAAGGTCCTCGATTTACAGTGCCCGCACGGTCATCGGTTCGAAGGCTGGTTCGCTTCCGCCGATGAATTCGAAGCGCAGTTGTCCCGCAAGCTGGTCGAATGTCCGGTGTGCGGGACGACCGAGGTCAACCGTCTGCCGTCGGCGCCGCGCCTGAACCTGTCGGGTGCGACGCAGGCCCAGCCGGCCGATCCGCGTGCGCTGCAGGCGCAGGTGATGCGCGCACTGCGCGAGGTGCTGGAGAAGACCGAGAACGTGGGCGAGCGCTTCGCCGAGGAAGCGCGGCGCATTCATTACAACGAGGCGCCCGCACGCAGCATTCGTGGCGTCACGACGCCCGAAGACGCGCAATCCCTGGCTGAAGAAGGCATCGACGTGATGCCGCTGCCGATTCCCGCCGCGCTGAAAGAACCGCTGCAATGACGTACGCAGTGGGTCCTTTGCCGGGCCGGACGGCCGCGGCGAGCGTCTGCATGGGACCGGAGTAACCGCTAAAGCGCTAACTCCGGTCGACAGGAGACACTGCGCATGGATCTGGATTATTCCCCCGCCGACGACGCATTCCGCGTTGACGTCCGCGCCTGGCTCGAGGCCAACCTGCCTCACGCACTGCGCGCCAAAGTACTCGATCACAAACGACTCGAGCGCGAGGATTTCGCGAGCTGGCACCGGATTCTCGGCCAGCGCGGCTGGTCTGCGCCCGCCTGGCCCGTCGAATACGGCGGCCCGGGCTGGAACGCGACGCAGCGGCATATCTGGGACGAGGAGTGCGCGCGGATCGGTGCGCCGACCGTGCTGCCGTTTGGCGTATCGATGGTCGCGCCGGTGCTGATGAAGTACGGCAGCGAAGCACAGAAACGCCACTATCTGCCGCGCATACTCGACGGTTCCGACTGGTGGTGCCAGGGTTACTCGGAGCCCGGATCGGGATCCGACCTCGCCTCGTTGCGCACGCGCGCCGAGCGCCACGGCGACCACTATGTCGTCAACGGCCAGAAGACCTGGACGACGCTCGGCCAGTACGCCGACATGATGTTCTGCCTCGTGCGCACCGATCCGGCCGCGAAGAAGCAGGAGGGTATCTCGTTCCTGCTGATCGACATGAAGACGCCCGGCATCACGGTGCGACCCATCGTCATGCTCGACGAGGACCGGGAGGTCAACGAAGTGTTCTTCGAGGACGTGAAGGTGCCGGTCGAGAACCTCGTCGGCGACGAGAACCGCGGCTGGACTTATGCGAAATACCTGCTCGGCCATGAACGGACCGGCATCGCGCGCGTCGGTGCGTCGAAGCGCGAACTCGCATTCCTGAAGCGCGTGGCGTCGAACCAGCGCAAGAACGGCAAGCCGTTGCTCGCCGATCCGGTGTTCGCCGCGAAGGTCGCGGCGCTCGAAGTCGAGCTGATGGCGCTCGAGGTGACGGTGCTGCGCGTCGTCAGCCGCGAGACGAGCGGCAAGGGGCCCGGCCCCGAGGCATCGATGCTGAAGATCAAGGGCACCGAGGTGCAGCAGGCGCTCACCGAACTGATGGTCGACGCGATCGGCCCGCTCGCCGCGCCATTCGACGTGCCGTTCCTCGACGGCGAGCGCGAGCACAGCATCGCGGGCGACGACGATGCGGCGCCGCTCGCCGCGTACTACTTCAATTACCGGAAGACATCGATCTACGGCGGTTCGAACGAGATCCAGAAGAACATCATCGCGCAGATGATTCTGGGGCTGTGATCAGGGAACGGAGACAACCATGGATTTCAGCTTTACCGATGAGCAGCAGCAGTTCGCCGGCGCGCTGCGCCGTTATCTCGGCGAGCGATACGGCTTCGACGCGCGCCAGGCGATCGTGCGCAGCGACACGGGCGTGTCGGACACGCAATGGGGCGCGTTCACGGAACTGGGGCTGACCGCGCTGCCCGTGCCGGACGCACAGGGCGGCTTCGGCGGCGGCCCCGTCGACATGCTGGTCGTGATGCAGGAGCTCGGCCGTGCGCTCGTGATCGAGCCGTACTGGGCCACGGCGGTCGGCGTCGAGGCATTGCGTATCGCCGGCTCCGGCGCGGGCGAGGATGCGGCGCTGCTGGAGGCCGTCGCACAGGGGCAGAAACGGCTGGCGGTTGCGTTCCATGAACCGCATGCGCGCTACGACCTGTACGAACTCGACACGCACGCGCACGAACAGGGCGGCACGTACCGGCTGACCGGCACCAAGTCGGTCGTACAGCACGGCGCACAGGCGCATGCGTGGATCGTGCCTGCGCGCGTCGATGGTGGCGGCATCGGCCTTTTCGTCGTCGAACGCGATGCGGCGAACGCGAAGGTGGCCGACTACCGGACGATCGACGGCCAGCGTGCCGCGACGATCGAATTCAACGAAACGCCGGCCCGATTGCTGACGGGCGGGGCGCGCGACGCGGCGGCGCTCGAGCAGATTGCCGATTACGCGACGTTCCTGCTGTGCGCGGAAGCGGTCGGCGCGCTCGACGAACTGAATCGTGCGACGGTCGAATATACGAAGACACGCGAGCAGTTCGGCGTGCCGATCGCGCGTTTCCAGGCGCTGCAGCACCGGATGGTCGACATGCTGATCCATGCGGAGCAGGCGCGTTCGCTGACCTATCTGGCGGCGGTGCGCTATGCGAGCGGCGACGCCGATGCGCGGCGCAAGGCCGTATCGGCCGCGAAGGCGCGTGTCGGTGCGGCCGCACGCTTCGTCGGCCAGCAGGCCGTCCAGTTGCACGGTGGCATGGGCGTGACCAACGAGGTCGCCGCCGCGCATTTGTTCAAGCGGCTGACGATCATCGAGACGACGCTCGGCGACACCGATCATCATCTTGCGCGCATCGCGGCGCTGCCCGATTTCGCGCAGACCGACGCGGCATGACGGCGACGCGCGAGCGCGCCAGACAAGGAGACTTGCAAGTGGGTATCAGTTACGAAGACCTGGTGGTCGGCAGCACCACCGAAGTGGGCCGCTACACGTTCGAGCCCGACGACATCAAGGCGTTCGCGAAACGCTATGACCCGCAGCCGTTCCACCTCGACGAGGAAGCCGGGAAGGCATCGCATTTCGGCGGGCTTGTCGCGAGCGGCTGGCATACGTGCTCGGTGTTCATGAGCCTGCTCATCAAGAAGCTCGGGCCGGATTCGACCAGCATGGGCTCGCCGGGCATCGACTCGATCCGCTGGCTCAAGCCGGTGCGGGCCGGCGACACGATCACGATGTACCAGAAGGTCCACGACAAGCGCGTGTCGGAGAGCAAGCCCGACCGCGGCATCGTGTCGACGGAGTGGGTCGGCACGAACGAAGCCGGCGAGACGGTGATCAGCGTGCACACGAAGGTGCTCTTCGGGCTCCGCCATCCGGGAGGAACGAACGCATGACCGACGTGACCTTGCCGCTGATCGCGTCGGCGTCGGCGCTGCAGGCGCGGGTCGGCGCGGAGCCGCTCGCGAGCGGCTGGATCGCGATCGACCAGCCTCGTGTCGACGGGTTCGCCGATGCGACCGGCGATCATCAATGGATCCACGTCGATCCCGAACGCGCGCGACGCGAGTCGCCGTTCGGCGGGCCGATCGCGCACGGGTTCCTGACGCTGTCGCTGATTCCCGCGTTGATGACCGATGCGATGCGCTTCGAGCAGAAGATGGGGGTGAACTACGGACTGAATCGCGTGCGATTCCTGAAGCCGGTGCCGGTCGGTGCACGCGTGCGCGCGCTGTTTGCGGTGAAGGAAACCGCCGACGCCGCGCAGGGCGGCGTGCAGGTGACGTGGTCGGTGTCGATCCAGGCCGAGCGTCCCGATGCGCCGCTGCTGGTGTGCGCGGCGGAGTTCATCACGCTGCATTACTTCTGAGGCGCGGGGCGGCGCGCACGGATGCCGCCCCGTCTGTCACGTCACGTGCGTGTCAGTGCTTCGCGTATTGCGTCGCGCCGAACAACACTTCGCGTGCCTTGTCGTCCTGCAGTGCCTTGCGCATCGACGCGAGCACTTCGACGCCGCGCTGCACGGCCGGTCGCGCGGCGATCGCGTCAAACCAGCGCTTCACGTTCGGCAACTCGTCGAGCACGATGCCCTGGTTCTGCCACGAGCGCGTCCACGGGAACGTCGCAATGTCTGCGATCGTGTACGCGTCGCCCGCGAGGTATTCGGATTCGCCGAGGCGCTTGTCCATCACGTTGTACAGGCGCTTCGCTTCGTTCGTGTAGCGGTTGACCGCGTACTCGATCTTCTCCGGCGCATACAGGCGGAAGTGATGCGCCTGTCCGAGCATCGGACCGACACCGCCCATCTGGAACATCAGCCACTCGAGCGTCGCATAGCGCGCGGCCGGATCGGTCGGCAGGAACTTGCCGGTCTTCTCCGCGAGATAGATCAGGATCGCGCCCGATTCGAACAGTGAGATCGGCTTGCCGCCGGGGCCGTCCGGATCAACGATGGCCGGGATCTTGTTGTTCGGGCTGATCTTCAGGAAGTCGGGCTCGAACTGGTCGCCAGCGCCGATATCGACCGGATGTACACGGTATGCGAGGCCCGTTTCCTCGAGCATGATGTGCACCTTGTGGCCGTTCGGGGTCGCCCAGCTATAGACGTCGATCATCGTCAACTCCTTGGTTGCATGCGCGAAAGCGACGCCGGGAGCGCCGCGACAGGCGGTCATTAGAGCATGGATCGACGCGGGCTGCTGGCGACGGAAACGTGCCCGCGGATACGTGTGCGCGGGCGACGTGGAGCGCGTCGCCGACGTTGTGTGCGACGTGTGTCAGGGCATTTTTTGCGCGGTTTCGATCGCCTTGGCGACAGGGCGCCGCCGCGGCATGTCGAGAGCGGACGGAGCGGATCAGCGCTTGTAGCGCGGCTGGCGTTTCTCGAGAAATGCGGTGATGCCTTCGAGCCCGTCCGCATGATGCAGCGACGCGACGAAATGATCGCGCTCGGTGCCGAGATGCGGTTCGAGCGGTTGCGTCGTCGCATCGTCGAGCAGCGACTTGATGCGCGTGAGCGCATTCGGCGAGATGCCGGCGAGTGCGTCGGCCCAGGCGAGCGCGTCGGTCAGTGCCGCGCCGGGCACGGCGAGCCGGTTCACGACGCCGAGCGCATGCAGGCGCTCGGCGGTGATCGGCTTGCCTTCGAACAGGATCTCGGCCGCCGTCGCGCGCGGCAGTGCGCGCGCGAGGAACCACGAACCGCCGCCGTCCGGCGTGAGCCCCACGCGCGCATACGACATCACGAATTTGGCGTCGTGCGCGGCGACGACGAGATCGCACGCGAGCGCGAGCGAGAAGCCCGCGCCGGCCGCGGCGCCTTCGACGGCTGCGATCACCGGTTTCGTCGAGGCGCGGATCGCCGCGACCCATGCGGCGAGCTGGTCGATGCTGTCGGCCTGGTAGGACGGATCTTTCGAACGGTTCTCGAGTAACCGGTTCAGGTTGCCGCCTGCACAGAAGAAGCGATCGGCGCCCGTCAGTACGACTGCGCGAATCGCGGGATCGCGATCGGCGGTGGCAATCGCTTCGATGCCGGCCGCGTACATGTCGGGATGCAGCGCATTGCGCGCACCGGGATTGGACAGCGTGAGGACGAGCGTCGAATCGCTCTCGGGCGGACGCGAGGCCAGCAGTTCAGCACTCATGCGAGCGTGTCTCCATCGGATGGCGTGGCGGCGACGCCGCGCATGTTGCGCGGACAGGCGGAACGGCTGCCGCAGCGGATGTAATGTTGTCGTGACGAACGCAAAACTTGCTTTAGACTAGCACGAACGTGCTTTTCAGCGCGATGAATCCCGATGCGGCCGCCACCGTCGCGGCTGCGCTTCAGCAAGGAAGGAGACTCCGATGCTACAGCTGTGCGGTATTCCGTTGTCCAACTATTACAACAAGGTGAAGTTCGTGCTGCTCGAGCACGACATCCCGTTCGAGGAGTCGGTGTGCGGTTTGCCGATCAGCGATCCGGCCCAGCTCGTCGATTCGCCGCTCGGCAAGATCCCGTTCCTGAAGACCGAAGAAGGCGCGCTGTTCGAGTCGCAGGTGATCATCGAATACCTGGCCGCGCGCTATCCCGAGAAAGGCATTTTCCCGGCGAGTCCGTTCGCGGCCGCGAAGGTGCGCGAACTGGTCGAGACGCTCGAGCTGTATCTCGAATGGATGGCGCGCGAGGTCTATACGGAAGCGTTTTTCGGCGGCAAGGTCAGCGACGGGATGAAGGCGCACGTCGAGAAGCGCCTGCCGCGCGCGATCGATGCGTTCAAGCAGATGACGCAGTTTTCGCCGTATGTGTTCGGCGCTTCGTTCGGCCTCGCGGACATCGCCGCGTGGGTTCATCTGCCGGTCATCGGGATGGCGACGAAGGCCATATTCGGACGCGATTTCCTGCTCGACGCCGGCATCGACTGGAAGGCGCACGCGAAGCAGGTCGGTGATCGTCCGGCCGCGCAACGCGTGGCCGCCGAGCGCAAGGCGTACATCGAAGCGACGAGCGTCGCGCGCTCGTAAGCGCGGTTTCCGCCGGGCGGCGAGTGGCCGCCCGTGCGGACCTTACAGGCAGGCGAGTCGTTCGAGCGCGGACGCGAGCGTGCTTTCCTGCTTCGCGAAGCAGAAGCGTACGACGCCCGATTCGTGCGGCTCGTGATAGAACGCCGACACCGGAATGGCAGCCACGCCGATCTCCGACGTGAGCCACTTCGAGAATTCCGCTTCGGGCAGGTCGCTGATCGCCGAGTAATCGACGCACTGGAAGTACGTGCCCGGGCACGGCAGCAGCTTGAAGCGCGTGCGCTCGAGGCCGGCACGGAAGAAGTCGCGCTTCTTCTGGTAGAAGCCGGGCAGCGACAGGTACGGCGCCGGGTCGCGCAGGTAGTCGGCGAGCCCGATCTGCATCGGTGTGTTCACCGTGAATACGTTGAACTGGTGGACCTTGCGGAATTCCGCGGTCAGCGCGGCAGGCGCCGCGACGTAGCCGACCTTCCAGCCCGTCACGTGATAGGTCTTGCCGAAGCTCGACACGATGAAGCTGCGTGCGGCGAGTTCCGGGTAGCGCGCAACGCTTTCGTGGCGCGCACCGTCGTAGACCATGTGTTCGTACACTTCGTCCGACAGGATCAGCACGTTGGTGCCGCGCACGATGTCCTCGAGCTTGCGCATGTCCGCCTCGCGCCACACGGTACCCGTCGGGTTGTGCGGCGTGTTGATCAGGATCATCCGCGTCTTCGGCGTGATCGCGGCCGCGAGACGGTCGAACGGGATCGTGTAGTCGGGCGCCTCGAGCGTGACGAATACAGGCGTGCCACCGGCGAGTTCGATCGACGGCAGGTAGCTGTCGTAGGTCGGTTCGATGACGATCACTTCGTCGCCCGGATGCACCGCGCACAGGATCGCCGTCAGCAGCGCCTGCGTCGCGCCGGCCGTCACGGTGATCTCGGTGGCGGGATCGTAGCGCCGGCCGTAGACCTGCGCGATCTTGTCGGCGATCGCGTCGCGCAGCGGCGCGACGCCGGCCATCGGCGGATACTGGTTGTGCCCGTTGCGCATCGCGGCCGCGACCGCGTCGACGATACGCGGATCGCAATCGAAATCCGGGAAGCCCTGGCCGAGGTTCACCGCGCCTTTTTCGGCGGCAAGCGTGCTCATGACCGTGAAGATCGTCGTGCCGACGTTCGGCAGGCGCGAGGGGAAAACGGGAGTCGTTGGCATGTCTGAAGGAGCGTTCATCGATACGGTCGAATTCGGGTGGTGCGGCGTAGGTCAGGCCGGCGTGGTTGTCGTGGCCGGCACGGCGTCGAGCGCGCAGGCCTCGGTAAACGGCGCGGGCTGCGCGATCCGGAAGCCGAAGTCGCGTGCGGTGCGCTTCGCGAGCTTCAGCAGCGCGCGGTCTTTCGACACGAGCCACTCGGCCTGAGCGGCGCGGGCGAGTTCGAGAAACTTCTGGTCGTCGCGGTCCTTGCACTTCGGCAGCGGCGGCGCGTCGGGGTCGACGGGCGGCGGCTCGACGAGGCTTGCGAGGCGGGCAACGGTTGCGAGTGCGGCTGCCTTGTCGATGGCACGCGACTGGAACTGCGGATAGTCGAGCACGTATTCGAGCTCGGTCAGGCAGCGGCCGTCGATCACGGCGGCAAGCGTGCCGCGTTCCAGCGCAGCCCGGATCGGGCGCGTAGCGGGGTCGTCGAATACGAGGATGTCGATCCAGACGTTCGAGTCGAGCACGACGCGGTGTGCGGCATGCGGGGCGAGAGAGCGGGTCATTCGTTACAATCGGTGGTTTTCGTCTGACCGCAAGGCACGGCGTGCCAGCGAGCCTCTATGATAATCGTTCTCTCTCCAGCCAAATCCCTCGACTACGATACGCCCGCGCACGTCCAGTCTTACACGAAGCCTGCATTCGTCGACGACGCGTCCGAGCTGATCGACGGCCTGCGCAAACTGTCGCCGCAGGACATCGCGACGCTGATGGATATTTCCGATCCGCTCGCGCGCCTGAATTTCCAGCGCTACGCCGACTGGTCGCGAACCTTTACGCCGGCCAATGCCAAGCAGGCCGTGCTTGCGTTCAACGGCGACGTATATGAAGGATTCGACGCCAAATCGATGTCGTCGGCCGATCTCGACTATGCACAGCAGCACGTGCGCGTGCTGTCGGGCCTGTACGGGCTGCTGCGTCCGCTCGACCTGCTGCAGCCGTACCGGCTCGAGATGGGCACGCGCTTTGCGAACGCGCGCGGCAAGGATCTGTATGCGTTCTGGGGCGATCGCATCACGCGGGCGCTGAACGAGCAGCTCGAGACGCGCAGCGGCGCGGCACGTGTGCTGGTCAACTGCGCGTCGACCGAATACTTCAAGTCGGTCAAGCCGAAGCTGCTGGCCGCGCCCGTCATCACGCCGGTGTTCGAGGACTGGAAGGGCGGCCGCTACAAGATCATCAGCTTCCACGCGAAGCGTGCCCGCGGCCTGATGGCGCGTTTCATCGTCGAGAACCGTATTACCGACCCGAAGGCGCTGAAGGATTTCGCGACGGAAGGGTATGCGTTCGACGCGGCTGCGTCGAACGATTCGACTTACGTATATCGCCGGCGAGTCGGCGAGTGACCCAGCCGGCCGTTCACGAGACGGCCGGCGCATGCATGAGGCCGGGCACGCGGTACACCGCGCGCTCCGGTCGACACAGGAGAGACAGATGGCCCTTTCGATCACCAGCAATTTCGACGCAGGCGCAATCGACGTCGTGTCGTGCGACAGCCCCGACGCGATCCGGCTGCGCGTGCGCGGCGACAACCGCTCGGAATTCGCGCAATGGTTTTACTACCGCTTGACGGGCGCGCGTGGCGAGCGGTGCGTGATGACGTTCGAGAACGCGGCCGACTGCGCGTATCCGTCGGGCTGGCGTAACTACCACGCGGTGGCGAGCTACGACCGGGTCGACTGGTTCCGCGTGCCGACGACGTTCGACGGCAAGACGATGACCATCGACCATACGCCGGAGTTCGACAGCATCTATTACGCGTATTTCGAACCGTACTCGGAAGAGCGCCACGCGGCGTTTCTCGGCGCGGTCCAGCAGTTGCCGCAGGCGAGCGTCGTCGAGCTAGGCCGCACGGTCGAAGGCCGTCCGATGTCGCTGCTGACGCTCGGCACGCCGGAAACCGACGACGCGCCGAAGAAGAAGGTGTGGATCATCGCGCGCCAGCATCCGGGCGAGTCGATGGCCGAGTGGTTCGTCGAGGGGCTCGTCAAGCGGCTGGCAGGATGGGGTGACTGGGCCGGCGATCCGGTTGCGCGCAAGCTCTACGATCGCGTGACGTTCCACATCGTCCCGAACATGAACCCGGACGGCAGCGTGCATGGCAACCTGCGCACCAACGCGGCAGGCGCGAACCTGAATCGCGAGTGGATGGCGCCGGATGCCGAACGCAGCCCCGAGGTGCTGGCCGTGCGCGACGCAATCCATGCGATTGGCTGCGACATGTTCTTCGATATTCACGGCGACGAGGATCTGCCGTACGTGTTCGTCGCCGGTTCGGAGATGCTGCCGAGCTTTACCGCGCAGCAGGGCAAGGAACAGACTGCGTTCATCGACGCGTTCAAGGTCGCGAGCCCCGACTTCCAGACCGAGCACGGTTATGCGGCAAGCAAGTACAAGGAAGATGCGCTCAAGCTCGCGTCGAAGTACATCGGCCATCAGTTCGGTTGCCTGTCGCTGACGCTCGAGATGCCGTTCAAGGACAACGCGAACCTGCCCGACGAGCGCGTCGGCTGGAATGGTGAGCGCAGCGCGGCGCTCGGCGCGGCGATGCTGGCCGCGATCCTGGTGCACGTCGACACGTTCGCGTAAGCGTATCGTCGTCGTATGAAAAAAGCCGGGGTATCTCAGGATGCCCCGGCTTTTTTGCGTCTGTCGTTGCCGCTCGGTCGTATCAGGACTTCTTCGCGGTTTTCTTCTTCACGACCTTCTTCTGGCCGCTCGATTTTTTCGTTGCGACGGCCTTCTTGCCGGTACGGCCCGATGCCTTCGCCTTGCCACGGTGCGACTTGCCCTTGAATTTCTTCGTCGACGACGACGAACGTTCGGCGCGCGGCTTCAGCGGCGGAACGGGGTCGTTCCAGCTGAACGCGAGCATTTGCTGGCCGACGTAGCCGCACCGGAATTTCAGCGGCGTCGGGTCGCTGCCGTCGCTGTGAATGCCTTGGCCGTCGACCGTGACGATGTTGTCGACTTTCACGCGCTGCTTGCCCTGGTCGAACGAGTCGTTCCACGGCGTGATCGACGCGTTGCCGCTGTCGAATGCGTTCGGTGCGAAGTCGACGCGGTCGAATGCGGTCGACGTGCTGGCGATGAAGCTGCCGTGCGCCGCACAATCGGCGGCGAGCGGATCGGCATGCATCTCGTTGACAAATTTGTTGATCAGTTCGGAGCGCTGGTCGAGCAGGTCGGCGAATGCCGGTGTGGGAAGCGCAAGCGACAGGCCCGCGATACAGGCTGCCAGCTTGCCGAGCGCCCGGAAAATCCGGAGCGAGGCAGGAGAGCTGTCCATCTGGTTATTGGTGAGGAGCGAATGAGACATCGGGCACGTATAGATGCCCGATGAAGAACAGGAGTTCAATCTTAGCGTAAAAAAGTTGTGCGGCATTAGATGGCGTATTCTGCCGCGCCGCGAAAGGAGCCGACGGTATGCGTTGAAACGTGCGCGCGTCCGGAGGAAATTCAGGCGCGCGGGCCGCCGAGGCGATAGCGCCGGACGTCGAAGGTCGTGACCCACGCAGGGCGATAGACGGCGATGAGTGCCGTCGCCATGCCCGTGAACCACGCTTCGCCGAGCGCGAGCAGTGCGGTGTTCAGCAGATAGCCGGCAGGAATCACGACGGGCACGCCATCCGCGAGCGCGAGTTGGACGCCGGCTGCTGCGGCGGCGACCGCCACGATCGCGATGGCCGGCGACAGGAACCCCTGCCCGGTGATGAACGATGCAAGGTTGTGCGGCAGCCACGCGAGCGCGGCGCGCTGCAGCAACGCCGACACGGCGACAGGCAGCGCACCGTAGATCAGATAGGTCAGGCCAATGCCTTGCCATGGCGCGTCGAAGATGATCGCGGCAACCGCCGTGACGGCGCCCATCGCGATCAGTGCGAGCGTCCAGTCGAACAGTGTGACGAGCAGCGTGGCGCCAAGCAGATGCATGACGATGCCGTCTTCGAGCCAGGCATTCGACGCCCAGAGGACCGAAATCGCGGTGACGAGCGCGAGCCACACGTGCTGGAGCGTGGCGTCCTGCAGGCGCACGAACGGGCGGTTCCAGAGCGCGAGCGCGAGCAGGGCCACGGCGGCGATCCAGCCACCGATGCCAACCCAGAGCGGGAGCGGTGTGAAAAGAAAACCCATGCGTCCATATTACTCGTTGAGCATCAAAGGTGGGAATCCGCACATACCGACCGTCGCAATATCGAGACTGTTCGCCTAGCGCCCGCGCCGGAACCGTGCTGGCGGCTCGGCGGCGATTGGCAGGTCCTGCGCGCCGGCGTTCGCGGCCGGCAACGGGTACGGATGGTCATTCCGTTGTGCGCGCAGCGGAACCGGGCCGCGTTCGCCGATGTTCGGCTTGCGTGCGCGGTTGCGGTTCGCCAGCAGCACCTCGAGATGCGGTGACAGCCAGCCGTTGTAGATTGCGACCGCGGCGGCGCGGTTCGCGGCACCGAGCTGCTGGAAGATACTGGCGAGGTGGATCTTCACGGTGCCTTCGCTGATGCCGAGCGTCCGGGCGATCATCTTGTTCGTGCTGCCCATGTGGACGAAGCGCATGATTTGCGCTTGCCGCGGCGACAGGAGGCCGCTTGGCGGGCGGCGTGCAAGCGATCCGGCAAGCGTCTGGAAATGAGCATCGTGGCGTGCTGCAGCCACGGAGGGCAGCAGGCTGAGCGCGCTCGGCGGAATGTAGTGCCCACCCAGCAGCACGATCTCCAGCGCTCGCACGATCAGATGCGGCAGCGTGGAATGCGGGATCACGCCCGCGACACCATGGTTGAAGAAGCGTTGGACGGCGTCGGGCGGCGCTTCGTCGACCAGCACTGCGGCCGGTGTCGGCGAGCATGCACTGCAGAGCGCCTGAAGCTCGCCGAGCCGGCCGACGTCGAGCCAGTCGATCGCGACGAGGTCGAAGCGCTGGGCACGCAGCAGGCGGCGCGCCTGGAAACTGTCGGGCGCATCGTTGATGCTGGCGTGACGGTCGATCTGCCGCAACAGGGCTTTCAGTCCATCACGCCGCTCGGCGTCTGAATCGAGTATCAGGAACCGCATATTCAATCTCCGTAAGGGTGAGTCATTGATTGCTGTCGGGCATGCGTTGGCCCCGATAGTGACAAAAACCTTACACGATGTCTGCTAGGCTGAAAGGCTTAGGAATTGTCTGAAATTTCGAGCGGAAAACGATCGGACAAGAAAAAAGCCGCTCCGGCGGGAACCGGAGCGGCTTCGGACCGGCAGGCCGTGGAGGCCTGCGGCATCGGGTCAGTGGAAGTGCGGCTGGGCGGGCGATGCGTCTTCCGGCATTTCCGCATGGACGATTTCGCCGAGCGGATCCGCGTAGAGCGGCACGCCGCAGTCGTCGCAGTATTCCGGTTCGAAGCGGCCCGCGTGCCTGCGGACGTCGGTTACGCCGCATTCCTTCAGCAGGCTCACGATTTCCTCGAGCGGCCCTTCCATCGGCGCTTCGCCTTCGAGCGTCGCGTTGTCGATCGACACGTCGCCGTTTTCGCGGCCGTACAGCGGCCATACGACGCCGTAGATCACGTCATTGCTGGCACGCCGCGTGAAGCCGACACGATACTCGTCGATACGGCGTTCGCCGAAGCCGGCGACCACCGCGCGCAACTCCTGCGGCGCCGCACCAAGTGTGTCAAACAGATAACGAATGGCCGTCCGCACCGTGTGCGGACGAATGCGCTCGTCCGCATCGCGGCAGGCCGAGTAGTACGCGTCCGGAAGCAGGCATTCGAATTCGCAGCCGGGCAGGGCGATCGACAGGTTCGGGCCGCCCTGGGCCGTCCACTGTTCGAGGCACTGGCCGCGTTCGATCCTGCTGCCGTTCTCCTCTTCTTGCCAGCGGAACAGCGGCGCGCCGGCAGGCGCGGCGACGACCGCAAGGAGGAAGCGCGGGTCGGCCAGGATAGGCGAAGTTTCGGGCAGGTCGCCGAAGCTCAGCTTCGGCGTGTGCTGGCTGATCGCCGCGTGCGCGAGCTGCTGCGCAAGTCGGTAGGTCTCGACGTGGTGCCGCGGCAACTGGTCGATGCTGTAGAGGAACGGCGCGAGCCCGACGAGCGTGCCGTTCGCGAGGACGTGCGCCTGCAGGTGCGTTCGCAGCGCGTCGGCGACGTCGCCCTTGAGCGGACCCGACGGAATCATGTAGCGCGTCCATGCGAGCACCGGAACCGCGACCAGCAGCGCATCGTACGGTTGGCCGTCGTGCTCGATCACCATCGACTCGCTGTGCGTCTCGGCCATGTCGGCCAGCGCACCGTATGCATCGGGGTGATTCTGCTGAAGATGGTCGAGCGCTGCGTCGAGCGTGGTCTGGTTGCCGTTGCGGACAATCTTGGCGAGCAGCGCATCGAGCTTCGCTTCCCAGAAGCGATCCTCGATGCGGCTGCCCGAGGCGAAGAGCGCAAGCGACAGACCGACCAGTTTGTCGGCATCGGGGGGGAGGCGTTTGGCGATTCGCTGGCGCATATTAAAGACGTATATAGAAAGAGGCGAAGAACCTCACATTCTAGTCCGTTCTTTGCACCATAAGCGGTCTCGTGCCCGGACATGCCTGGCCGGCCGACATGCGGGTTTTGTAAAAAAGTTGCGTCAAACCCCTTGCGCGATTGCCGGGAGCTGCATAGAATCACGCCTCTTTCGCGCTAACGGAAACGCGGCGCGGGAGAGGGAAGCAAAGCTGGTGGTGTGCTGCAGTCTGGAGCGCGCAGCTGGCCTGGAAGTTGAGCCCCGCAGTCGCAACGATGTAGTTAAAAAAGTTGTTGACGAACTGCGAAACACGGTTCATAATCTCGCTTCTCTGCTGCTGAAAACGCAGCGCTGCTGAGAAACACGAAGTTTCTCGCAGAAATGCTCTTTAAAAATTAACAGCCGATAA
>NZ_CADFEI010000016.1 GCF_902833225.1 Burkholderia sp. BCC1644 | reverse complement strand
TCGGCGCGTCGGGCTGCCGGATCCTGGTGACGCTGCTGCACGAGATGGTCAAGCGCGATGCGAAGCGCGGGCTGGCGTCGCTGTGCATCGGCGGCGGGATGGGTGTCGCACTCGCGGTCGAGCGCGTCTGAGCAGGGTCTGACGACACGGTTCGCTGCGGGGCGCTGGCTGGCGTCGCAGGCGAACCAGGCGGGTTTCGCGCATGACAAGCAGCCAATAACAAGCGCGGAGTTCCGGTGCGTGCCGCGCCCGCGACGCGGGCGGTTGCGCATCGAAGCGGTGGGGCGGCAGCAGGTACGATGCCGCCGCCCCGCGTTCATCGATTACTTTTTTGTCGGTAATTTATAGGATGACTAAGCGAATTGCAGTTGTGACAGGTGGAATGGGCGGTCTTGGCGAAGCGGTCAGCATCAGGTTGAACGACGCGGGCCACCGGGTAGTCGTCACGTATTCGCCGAACAACGCCGGCGCGGACCGCTGGCTGACCGAGATGCATGCGGCCGGCCGCGAGTTCCATGCGTACCCGGTGGACGTGGCCGATCACGATTCGTGCCAGCAATGCATCGAGAAGATCGTGCGGGACATCGGCCCGGTCGACATTCTCGTGAACAACGCGGGCATTACGCGTGACATGACGCTGCGCAAGCTCGACAAGGTCAACTGGGATGCGGTGATCCGCACGAACCTCGACTCCGTGTTCAACATGACGAAGCCCGTCTGCGAAAGCATGGTCGAACGCGGTTGGGGTCGCATCGTCAACATCTCGTCGGTGAACGGCTCGAAGGGTTCGGTCGGCCAGACCAACTATGCGGCCGCGAAGGCCGGCATGCACGGCTTCACGAAATCGCTCGCGCTCGAGATCGCGCGCAAGGGCGTGACGGTGAACACGGTGTCGCCGGGCTACCTCGCGACGAAGATGGTGACGGCGATCCCGCAGGACATCCTCGACTCGAAGATCCTCCCGCAGATTCCGGCGGGCCGGCTCGGCAAGCCCGAGGAAGTCGCGGCGCTGGTCGCCTACCTGTGCTCGGAGGAGGCCGGCTTCGTGACGGGCTCCAACATCGCGATCAACGGCGGACAGCACATGCACTGACGCGCGGCGGCCCGCACGGCGTCCGCGCACGTGTCGGGCCGCGTTCCGCACTATCCAGTGCCAGGGCGGCGGCAGGCGCGCCGCTTCGGCCTCGCATTCCGGAGAACGCATGGGCGACACCTGGATGGGACTCGCGATCGGCGGCACGGCACTGGCCGTCGCGCTGACGATGGCGGTCTCGCTCTACTGGCTCGAGCGGCGCCGCGCGCGGCTGCTGCGGAACTTCGATCATCGCGATTGCTGGCTCGTCGCGTACGGCAGGTGCTTCGCGCGCAGGCCGGCACGGCCGGCCCGCCGCATGCGCGGGGCGCGTTGACGGCGGCAGTAGCGCGGTAGTGACGCGTCACGATCGATGCACGGTCACGCGTCGCGCGCAGGCAGCCTGCGCGCGACGAGCGTGATCAATCGCTCTTGTCGCTCTTTCCGGACGACTCGCCCGAGTCGCTCTTGTGGAAGATCCGCTTCGTCGTGCGCTTGGTGGCGTCCCAGCCTTCGCGCGACGCATGCGCGACGCCGTGCCCGACCGCCTTCGCGGCGCTCGCGGTCGCATGGCCGAAGCTGCGTGCCGCTTCGCCGGTCTTGTGCGCGGCCTCCTTCGAATCACGCTTGATGTCCTGCTTCACTTCCGACATGTCCGCGTGCGCGATCGGGCTGATCAGCGCCAGAACGAGCGCGGTACCAATGAACTGACGAACTTTCACGACCTGGTTTCCTTGGGTTTGCCTCTTCAGCGAGGATTCGTGGAGCCGGCTGGCGCCGGTTGAAACGCGCCGGCGGCCGAGGCGTCGAGCATCACCGCGGCGCGGCCGGACAGCAGCACGCGATCGCCGCAGCGCACCGCGAAGCCGTACAGCACCGAGCGGTCATCGCCGCTCACGCGTTCCGCGTCGACGACGAGCGGTTGCTCGAAGGTGTCGAGCCGGTCGACGAACGCGTCGACGTTGCGCACGCTCGCGAGATAACCGGCGCGCGGGCGTGCTTCGTGCGCACCGAGCAGCGCACCGTGCACGGCCATTGCCTGCGCCGCGTATTCGATGCCGCAGACCGACGCGAGCCGGCCGTGCGAGCGTAGCGGGTTGTGCGGATCGCGATGGCTCGTCGCCGTGCAGCGGATCCGTTCGGCATCCCATGCATCGACCGTATCGAGCACGCACATCGCGCCGCCGTGCGGAATGTGCGCGGCGATCCATGCGTGGTCGAGCGGCGGCGCAAGCGGGCGCGTGGCGGTCATCACGCACGCTCCGCGACGGATTCGGGCATCGCGACGTCGACCTGCACGCGCGTATCGGCCAGATAGTCGAGCACGACACGCGTCGAACGCTGCGCGGCGAGTGCGTCGAGCAGCGGCAGCACACGCGCGGCCGGATTGCCGGCGCGCAGCGCGTCGAGTTCGGCATTCGCGAGTGTCGTCGCGGGCGCGTCGGTGAGCTGCACGTCGATGCGGGCGAGCGCGCGTTCACTCGCGTCGGGCGCGAGCACGAGCGCGACGCCAAACGCATCGCCGATCGGCCGCACCGCGCGCAGCGGTTCCGGATAGTCGGTGTCGTACGCGATCAGCAGCGTCGGCATGCGATCGACGACGACCTGGCACAGGCTTTCGAGCAGGCCGGCGGCAAAGCTGCCGTCGTGTGCGCACAGCACGTTCGACGTCGCCATCGCGCGGGTCGCGATGCTCCAGTAGCCGGCCGGCGCGTTGTGCACGGAGTTGTGGAAACGCGTCGGCGACAGCTGGCGATCGTCGCCGGCCAGCGTTTCGCAGATCGCGTGGCAATTCTGGCCGTCGCCGCCGGATGCGCTGAACACCGTCGCGAGCGTCGCCGCGTCGCGGCTGCTCGCGGCCGCCGCTGCGTGGCCGACCGCAAGCGCCGTGCGCACGACGGGGCCGGTGCGGCGCCGCTCGGCCGACGGCAGGCCGGCCGGCGGCGGCAGTTCGGTGCGCGCGGGTTCATAGGGCGCGCGGCCCGCAAGCACGTCGGCCGCGTGCGGCCAGTCGTTCAATCCGGGCCCGACGAGGCCGATGCTTTCGATGTAGGCGGTGAGTGTCATGGCGGGCCTCAACGGCGTGCGTGATCGGCGCGGCCGAGGATCAGGCTGCAATTCGTGCCGCCGAAGCCGAACGAATTGGAGAGAACGGCGCGCACGCGCGTGTCGCGGCTCGCGAGCACGTAGTCGGCCGCGAGTGCCGGGTCGGGTTGCGTCGTGTTGACGCCGGCCGGCACGAACTGGTCGCGCAGCGCGAGTGCGGCGACGATGGCTTCGAGCGCGCCGGCCGCGCCGAGCGTATGGCCGGTCGCGCCCTTCGTCGAGCTGCACGGCGTGCTGGCGAACAGCGCGCCGACCGCGCGGCTTTCGGCCGCGTCGTTGCTCGGCGTCGCGGTGCCGTGCAGGTTCACGTAGTCGATGTCGTGCGCGCCGAGGCCGGCGGACGCGAGCGCCTGCTCGATCGCGGTGCGCGCGCCGAGCCCCTCCGGATGCGGCGACGACATGTGATGCGCGTCGCTCGATTCGCCGATGCCGAGCAGCAGGATCGCGTCGTCGTCGAGCGCGGCGGGCCGCTCGGGCACACGCTCGACGAGCGCGAACGCGGCGGCCTCGCCGATCGAGATGCCGTCGCGCGCGACGTCGAACGGACGGCACGGCTGGCGCGACAGCAGTTCGAGCGAATTGAAACCGTACAGCGTCGTCAGGCACAGCGAATCGACGCCGCCGACGACTGCCGCGTCGATCAGCCCGGCTTCGATCATGCGGCGCGCGGAGCCGAACACCTTCGCGCCGGACGAGCACGCGGACGAGATCGCCATCGCCGGCCCGCGCAGCGCGAAATACGCGCGCACGAACGCGGCCGGCGAATACGGGTTGTGCGTCTGCGCATAGCGGAAATCGGCCGGCAGCGCGCCGCTCGCCGGATCGCGGCGCTGGTATGCGTGCTCGGTCTCGAGGATGCCGGCCGTGCTCGTGCCGACGAACACGCCGACGCGCGCCGCGCCGTAGCGGGCGACGGCCGCCGCGACGCTCGCGTCGAAGCCGTCCTGCGTGAGGCCGAGCTGCGCGAGGCGGTTGTTGCGGCATTCGAAGTCGGCGAGATCGGCGCGCACGGGGTGCGCATCGACGCCGTCCACCGCACCGATCCACGTGTCGAGATCCGCGCGTTCGAAGTCGCAGGGCGTGAGCCCGCCGCGCGCGTGGCGCAGCGCGTCGAGGGTCGCATCGAGGCCGCGGCCGATGCAGCTGGTGGCGGTGAAGTGCGAGAGCAGGAGAGGGTTCACGAGGGTCGCATCCGGTGGCCGGAACGGGCGCCGCAGCAGGGCTGGCGGGCGCGCCGTTCGAGGTCAGATTTTATCAAACGGGGGGGCCGGAACGCCCGGCTGGCCGGGCGGTTCGGGCGCGAGCGCCGCGCGCAGCGTGGTCCAGTGCAACTGCGCATCGGCGGCTGCGCGCAACACCGCCTGCAGCACGTCGAGCACGACCGGTTCGCCGCGCGCATCGCGTGCCGCATGACCGTCGTGTACCAGCAGGATGTCGCGCGCATCGAGACCGTGCAGCAGGCGACGCGTGACGATCGCGGCATCGCGGGCACGCGTGTCGAAGCCGCGCCGCGTCCAGCTGGCGAGCTGCAGGCCAAGTTCGCACAGCACCGGTTCGAGAAACGGATTGCGCAGGCCGGCCGGCGCGCGGAAGAACAGCGGGCGGGTGCCGGCGATCTCGGTCAGCGTCTGCTGCGCGGCCGCGATCTCGCGCCGCAGCGCGGCAGGCCCCGACAGCGAGAACGTATGCCGGTGCCGCTGGCTGTGGTTCTCGACCGCATGGCCGCGCGCGACGATTGCCTCGATCCACCGAGGATGGCGGCGCGCAAGATCGCCGATGCAGAAGAACGTCGCGCGTGCGTCGTAACGATCGAGCAGGTCGAGTACGCGCGGCGTGACGTCGGGGTCAGGGCCGTCGTCGATCGTCAGTGCGATCTTGCGGCCGGCGCCCGCCGGCAGGCGCGTCCAGTTCGGGCCGAGCAGCGCGCTGCGCGGCCACAGGCCGGCGGCCGTCAGCGCGAGATGCGACGCGACCACGCCGCCGACGGCCCATGGCCACGTAGCCGGTTGCGCGATGACGGCGGCCGCCGCACCCGCGTGCAGCGCGGCCGTCCCCGCGATCAGCGGCGTCGGTTTCCAGCGGCGCGTATCGCCGGCCGGGTGCGATGGAACGGACGACGGCGCGTTCATGCCGGACTCCGTTGATGACGCGTGCCGGCCGTTGCGGCACGCGGCGCGAGAATCGCCGCGAACGCGAGCGCGAGCATTGCACCGGGGCCGACGGTCAGCCCGAAGGTCTCCAGCAGCGGCACGCGCGACAGCGCGAGCAGCCCGAAGCCGGCGACCGTCGCGAGGTTCGCGATCAGCAGCGACACGAGCGTGTAAGGCGTCACGGGCTGCGCGTCGTCGCGCTTGCAGAAGAACAGCGCGTAGTTCGAGCCGACCGCGACGATCAGCAGCATCCCGACGAGATGCAGGATCGTCAGTTGCACGCCGGCCAGCGCGAAGCCGGCCGTCACGACCAGCACGGCCGCGACGAGCGGCGCGAGCGCGCGCACGGCAACGCGCGGCGAACGCAGCGCGATCAGCATCAGCACGGCGATCGCAGCAAAACCCGCGAGCGACAGCCGGATGTCCTCGCGCACGTAGCTCACGTAAAGGCGATCGGCTTCGGCCTTCATGTCGACGAACAGCGCATCGGGCACGCCCGCACGCGCGACGGCCGCGCGAATCGGCGTCGCATCGAGGCCGGACGCCGGCTGCGCGGTGCGTGCGGCATCCGGCGCGCGCAGCGACAGCATCGCGCTCCAGCGGCCGTCACGTTCGGTCAGCAGCGCATCGACGGCGAGCGCCATCGACGTGCCGCGCAGGTCTGCGCGCGTGAGCAGCGGCGCATGGCGCGCGGCGTCGACGTCGGCGATGAACGGCGCGAACAGGTCGGGCTTCACCGCGATCGGCTGGTTCGCGACGGCGTCGCGCATTCGTGCGGCGAGCACGTTCGCATCCGGCAAGCTCGCCTGCCGCACGCGCTGCGCGGCATCGCTCGGCAGGTAGCGCGCGGGGCTTTCGAACCCGGCGAGCACGCCCTGGTCGACGAGCGGCTGCAATTGTGCGGCCACGTGTTCGGCGCCTTCGAGCGCGGCCTGTTCGGTCGGCGCGGCAATCACGACGAGGTAGCGCACGTCGGGCGCGCCGACGTCGGCGCGCAGCCGCGCGTCGAGCGCCTGCGCTTGCGCCGGCACGGGGCTGAGCGCGGCGAGCTCGCGGCTCCACAGGCCGTCGCGATGCAGCACGAGCGTCGCGATCGCGGCGACCACCAGCACGGCGAGCGGCCAGCGCAGCCGCGGCGCGGCATCGGCCGCGCGCGCGAGCACCGCGCCGACGCGCGACACGTCGCGGATCGCGACATGTTCGCCGCGCAGGTGCGGCAGCACGAAGCGCGTGACGAGCGCGGCGGCCGTCAGCCCGACGATCGAATACAGCCCGAGCTGCACGAGGCCCGGGAATCCGGAGAACAGCATCGACGCGAAACCGCACACGGACGTCAGCACGCCGAGCCGGATCGTCGGCCAGTATGCGGCGACCCATGCGCGCGTCGCATCGCCCGGGCGCGCGGTGCCGCGCGTGCCGGCTTGCGCCGATTGCACGAACAGGTAGATCGAATAGTCGACGGCTTCGCCGATCAGCGTCGTGCCGAAGCCGAGCGTGAGCCCGTGGACCGTGCCGAACGCGACGCTGACCGCCGCGATCCCGGCCGCGACGCCCGTCAGTACCGGCAACAGCCCGAGCACGAGCGTGCGCGGCGAACGGTACAGCGTCAGCAGCAGCGCGACGATCAGCACGACGCTCGCCGTCGACAGACGCTCGACGTCATGCCGGATCGTGTCGCGTGTGTCGACCGAGAACACGCCGGGGCCCGTCATCGCGAGCGTGGTTGCGGCCGCATTCGGCACGGCCTGCTTCGCCGCGGCGAACGCGCTCCGCACCGTGTCGATCGCGCGTGCCTGTGCGTCGGTATTGGAGCCGGCGGCAGCCGTCTGCACGACGAGCACGGCGCGCGCGCCGTCGCGCGATGCCCACACGCCGTCGCGGCTCGCCGGTTCGGCCGCGCTGTCGAGCTGGTCGACGAGCGCGGTGACTTCGCCGGTCGGATCGCGCGGCAGCATCGCCTTGGCCACGAGGCCGGCGGACGAACTCAGCAGGTCGAGGCTGTCGCCGAGCGCCTGGTGCAGGCCGTCGGCGCTGAAGCGCTGCGGCGTGACGGCCGGGCTCAGCAGGTAGCGGTGATCGAAGACGAACTGCCGGTCGCGCGCGTCGTTCGCGGCTTCGCCGTTGTGCACGGCCGCGAATTGCGGATCGGTGCGCAGTGCGCCGGCGACGCGCCGCGACAGTGCGGCGCGCGTGGCCGCATCGCTGCCGTCGATCGCGACGAGGATCAGCCGCGACACGATGCCGTCGCGCAACTGGTCGACGAGCACGCGCTGCCCGGCGCTCGGCGAACTCGGCAGGAACGCGGACAGGTCGGCCGTGAAGTGCGCGCGCCCGATCGCGACGCCGCACGCGACGAGCGCGAGCAGCCATACGAGCACCGCGCGCTGCCGCCACACGTGCGGGCGACGGGCGACGGGTGTCGGGCGCGTGCGTTCGTCCATCAGTTCGCGGTCGCCGCAACGGGTTGCAGGCGCATCACCGAATGATCGCCGTCGGCCTGCCGGATCGCGACGCTGCGCAATACGTCGCGCGTGCCGTCGAGCGTGATCGTGCTGACGACCTTCAGCATCCGCGAGTCGAGCGGCGTGAGCGTCAGCGTCCAGTCGTCGCCGTGCCCGGCGAGCGCGACCTTGTAGACCTGTTCGAGCGCGAAGCGGTTGCCGGCGAGCGTCGCGCGGATGCTGTCGATGAACGCGCCGAGTTCCGGATAGCGCGCGAGCGCGAGCGTGAACTTGCGGTTGTTGCGCTCGACCGTGAGCATGTCGCCGTCGACGACGAGGTGTTCGGGCTTCGGGCTCAGCGTGTGTTTTTCCAGATGATCGGGCGCGACGAACACGAGCTCGCCGGACGATTCGACCGGCTGCGTGGCGATCGACAGGTACTTCGTCTCGGTGAACGTCGCGCGTCCGGACTTGTGCTGGGCGAGCGTCGACATCAGCCGGTCGAGGTTCCATGCCGGTGCCGTGTCGGCCGCGTGCGCGGGCACGGCCAGCGAGATCGCGGCGGCGGCGGCCGCGAGCAGGCGGGCGGCGCGGCGCGTCGCGAACGGAAGCAGAAGGCGGCGAACGGCGGTCATGCGTCGGGATCCCTCGTGGCGGACAGGCCGGTACCGGCGTGCGCCATGTCGCGGCGCGCGGCCGGGGCATCGCCGCCCTGCCAGAAATCGAAATAGTTGAACCAGTTGTACGGCGCCGCGCGGCAGTACTTGTCGAGCAGCGCGACGTAGCGCGCGAGTGCCGCGTCGACGGCCGCCGCGCGCGTGTCGCGCCGCACGCCGGAGAAGTCGGCGAGTGTCTCGAAGTGCACATCGTAGCGGTTGCCGTCGCGATAGAGGCCCGTCATGAAGATCACCGGGCGCTTCAGCATCGCGGCCATGTACAGCGGCCCGAGCGGGAACGCGGCCGGCGTGCCGAGCAGCGGCAGCCGCCGCAGCGACGCGGCCGCGTCGTCGAGCAGCGTGCGGTCGGCGAGCATGCCGACCATGCAGTTCGCGTCGAGGCGTTCGCGCACCTTCAGCATCGAGTCGACCTGCCCGAGCGGAATCACTTCCGGCTTCGCGGCCGGGTTCACCGCGGCGAGCGTCGCGTTGATCTTGCGCGCATTCTTCTCGTACATCGTGACGACGACGTGCAGGTCCGGATGCGTGCGGCCGATCGCGCGCACGACCTCGAAGCTGCCGAGATGCGCGCCCATCAGGAACGCGCCGCGGCCGCCCGCGAGCGCATCGTCGACGAGCGTCTCGCCGTGCAGCCGGATGTCGAACAGGTCGAAGCGCCCGTTCATCAGGTAGACGCGGTCGTGGATCGTCGCCGCGAACGTGAACACGTGCCGGTACACGTCGCGCCAGCGCACGGGGCGGCCGAGCACGCGGCGCAGGTAGTCGCGCGACGCGGCGCACGCGACCGGCGAGAACAGCACGAAGTACGTCGCGATCAGGTGCAGCACGATGCGCGCGCGCTGCCGGCCGAAGCGCAGCGAGATCCACGTCATCGTGCGCAGCAAACCGGCGTTGCTGCGTTCCTGGCGTTCGGCCCACGCGGTGCGCTTCATGGCTGCGCGCCATCCTGCGCGGCCGGCGGCGCGGACAGCACGCCGGTCGCGACCTCGCGCGACCCGGCACGCAGCGTGAAGCGGATCGCGCCGCTGGGCGCGGCGTCGTACGCGAGATCGAGCGGTTCGCCCGGTGCGACCGGGCTCAGGAATTTCGCGGAACCGAGCCGCCACGCGTGCAACGGACGGTTCAGCGCGGTGCCGATCGCGTGGATCGCGTGATCGAGCAGCACGACGCCCGGCACGACCGGATGGCCGGGGAAGTGGCCGGGCAGCGCCGGATGGTCGGCGGGAACCGTGAACGCAAGTGCGGGCGCGGCGGCCGTGCCGCGTTCGGGTACCGGCGCGGCCGCCGCGCGCGCGTGTTGCGCGACGAGCGCGGCGAGCACGTCGCGCGGCAGCTTGCCCGTTTCGTTGCGCGGCAGTGCATCGACGAACACGAGCGGGCGCGGCATGAACGCGGGATCGATCCGCTCGCGCAGCGCGCGCTGCAGGTCGGCGGTCGTGAGCGTCGGCGCGACGACGAGCGCGACGAGGCGCGTGATCGGCTCGAGGCCGGTGTCGTCGTGCGCCGGCGCGGCTTCGCCGGGCATGAAGAACACGCCGTCGACCACCTGCGGAATCGCGTTGAGCTGATGGTTCAGGTACGCGAGCGACGTGCGCTTGCCGGCGATGTTGACGAGGTCGGCCTTGCGGCCGTGCAGCAGGAACCGGCCGTCGCCAAGCAGTTCGAGCGCATCGCCCATCGGCACGGGCGCTTCCACGTGCCCGCCCGACACCCAGACGGTCGGCCCGCTGTCGTCGCCGTCCGGTTCGTCGCGCGCGTCGAGGCGGATCTCCGGGAACAATTCCCACGTCGCGCCTTGCGACGTGCGGCGGGTCGCGATCTGGCCGGTCTCGGTGCTGCCGTAGATCTCGACGAGCGGCGCGTCGAGCGCGGCCTCGGCTTCGCATGCGAGCTTTTCCGACAGCGGCGCGGTGGCCGACAGCACGAGCGCCGCCGGCGGCAGCGCGTGGCCGGCGGACAGCAGCGCGCGCAGGTGGATCGGCGACGTGACGAGCACGCGCGGTTGCGGGATCGCGTCGAGTTCGTCGCGGATGTCGACCGGGTAGAACGGCTGACGGTTGCTGAAGGCGAGGCCGCCGACCAGCGCAAGCAGGACCGTCGACTCGAAGCCGTACATGTGCTGCGCGGGCACCGTGCCGATCAGCGTGGCCGCGCGGCCGTCGAGCAGCCCGAGGCGGTCGGCCGCCGCACGCACGCAGCCGACCAGGAAACCCCAGGTCTTGCGGTGCGGCACCGGCGCGCCGGTCGAGCCGGACGTGAATACGTAGGCCATGATCCGCGCCGCATCGATCTGCGGCACGGCGAACGGCGCATCGCTCGCAAGCGCGCCGGGCGCGGTATCGGGATACGCGAAGCGCGGCAGGTCGATCGTGCAGTCGGGTGCGTCGTGCAGGCAGAACGCGTCGGGTGCGAACGAGGCGAGCTGGCGGACCATTTCCGGCGTGTGCGTCGACGGCAGCAGGCTGATCTTGCCGGCGACGAGCGCCGCGCACAGGCTGACCGCGAAGCGGTAGCGGTCGCGGCACACGTTGAATACGTGGCCGCCGGCGGGCAGCGCGGCGGCCACGCGCGCGACGTCGGCGACGAACGCGCGCACGGTGACGGGCGTGCCGTCGCGCCAGGCGATCGTCTGGTCCGGCGAGGAATGGAATACCAGCGGGTGAGTCGGCATAAATCGGTCAAGACGGGAGCGAAGGCCGGCGCGGCCGCATGCGCGGCGGCGCGCCGGTCATGAATTCATCGGGACGCCTGCGACGCGTGTGTCGTCGCGCGATAAGCGCGCACCGCGTCGACCATCCGCGGCCTCGGTTCGTGCGGCAGTGCGAACCGCCGGCACGCATGCTCGGCGGCGAACATCACGGCGACGAGCGGCAGCGACAGGTAGTTCGCGAACGTCGACCACGTGACGATCGGCGCGGTCGCGAACAGCAGCGTCGACACGGCGGCGGTCGCGACGAAGAACAGCGTCCACGCGAGCGTGATCTGCCGCGTATAACGTGCGACGGCCGGCGTGACCGCGCCGTGGATCATCGCAGCGAAGCGCGTGCACAGCGGCACCTGGCCGGCTGCGAGCGTGCGGCCGAACAGCAGCGCCATCGCGAGGTTGAAGCTCGCGTGTTCCAGATACAGGCCCCATTCGAAGTGCTGCGCGAGCGGCGCGCGCGCGGCCCACAGCGCGGCGGCGGCCACCAGCCACGCCGACGCGAGCCAGGCGCGCCGTGGCGAACGCAGCGCCGCGCCGAGCGCGAGCAGCAGCGGCGGCACGAGCGCCATCGCGAGGCCGAAACCGTGCGCGCCCGGCGTCGCGGTCGCGTAGTGCGCGCCCACCTGGTAGGCCGCCACGGCACCGGCCGCGGCGGCGCCGCGCAGGACGGACAGCAGCCTGCTCATCGTCCGCCTCCATGCGCGCGGCGCGGGCACCGGCCGGCGGCCGCGGCACGGCGGCGGACGGGCGGGCGAACCGGAACGGAGCGGAAGGTTGGACGCGGCATGACTGGAGACATCTAGCGGATCGTGGCCGGACGCGGTGGTCGGGCCGTCAAACATCATATGAATGGCGGCCGGGACGCGGGTCCGGGCCGGTGGTCGGGCACGCTCATTTTAGGGCCGCGGCACCGCGTGTTCGGAGCCGGTGCGACCGGGTTTTGTAACCGATTGTATGGGACTGGACGAACGGTTTCGCGGGGTCGGTCCATTTCCATCCAAAGCGGCTCAAGCGTCTCGTGCATTCGCGTGCCGAAACGGGCCGCGGCGCCGGCTCGCCAGTCTGTAACCATTCGCGGTATACGACCCGATACCCTTCGTCTAGAATCCGCGTAACTTTTACAAACAATCCCCAAATAACGCAGGCGGGGAAGCCGGCAGACGCCGGAGGGACGGAGATTTGCACGCGCCGGGCGTGCACGACAGTTGCCGTTTCCGGGCGCCTCCCGCTGCCATGGGCCGCCTGCCCGCACGCATGATGAACGCACTGGAACAAGAGCTCGCCACGCTGATCATCGGCGAACTGAATCTCGAAGATGTCCCGCTCGACACAGTGACGGCCGACACCCCGCTGTACGGCGAAGGTTTCGGGCTCGACTCCATCGACATCCTCGAAATCGCGCTGCTGATCTCGAAGAAATACGGCTTCGAGCTGCGCTCGGACAACCCGGACAACCAGAAGATCTTTGCGACGCTCGGCGCGCTGGCCGCGTACGTCGCCGCGCATCGCACGAAGTGACGGCAGCGCGCAATAAATGACGGCACACGGTGCGATCGGCGACGAATCGACGCCGCGTCGATCGAGGTGAAACGCGATGAACGGAGCAATTCGATGCGGGCACTCGTGACGGGCGGCAGCGGCGCACTCGGGCAGGCGATCTGTACGTCGCTCGCGCAGGCCGGCCATGAAGTGTGGGTGCACGCGAACCGCCATCTCGCGCAGGCGGAGGCGGTCGCGCAGCAGATCATCGCGGCCGGCGGCGCCGCGCATGCGATCGCGTTCGACGTGACCGACGCCGATGCGACGCTCGCCGCGCTGAAGCCGTTCATCGACGAGTCGCCGGTGCAGATCCTCGTCAACAACGCGGGCATTCACGACGACGCGCCGATGGCCGGCATGTCGCGCCGGCAGTGGCACAGCGTGATCGACGTGACGCTCAACGGCTTTTTCAACGTCACGCAGCCGCTGCTGTTGCCGATGATCCGCACGCGGCGCGGGCGGATCGTCAACATCGCGTCGGTGGCCGGCGTGACCGGCAACCGCGGGCAGGTCAATTACGCGGCCGCGAAGGCGGGGCTGATCGGCGCGACGAAGTCGCTGTCGCTGGAGCTCGCGTCGCGCGGCATCACCGTGAACGCGGTGGCGCCCGGCATCATCGAATCGCCGATGGCCGAACAGGCGTTCCCCGCCGAACGCATCAAGCAGCTCGTACCCGCGCAACGCGCGGGCCGGCCCGACGAAGTCGCGGCGATGGTCGCGTATCTCGTGTCCGACGCCGCGGCCTACGTGACGGGGCAGGTGCTGTCCGTCAACGGCGGGCTCGCGTGATGGCGCGCGCCGCGTCCGTCGAGTAACGCAACGCGGCGCAGGGCCGTGTTGCCGCGCGGCCTGCGCCGCATAGTGAGGAAATCGAAGTGTCCGTGCATTCTGTCGACGCCGAACGGCGCCCGTGTCCGCTGCCGTCCGCCACCGCGCCGTTCGCGCAGGGCGGCGACCGCGCACTGCGGCTCGTCCAGATGAGCCGTGCGCGGCTTGTCGCGTTGCTGGACGATGCACGCTTCGAGCACGTCCTGCCGGTCGCGTTGGGTGCGGTGTGCATCGGCGCGGCCGGCTCGCATGCCGATGCGGTGGAACGGCTGCTCGCCGATCGCGTGCCCGGCCTGCCGGTCGCACCGGTGCAGATGGCGCTGCTCGGCGCCGATGCCGCACCGGACGACGCCGTCTGCGAAATCTGGCAATGCGATGCGCGCGATGTGCGCAGCGAACGGCGCGGCGCGCTGCACTACCGCTACAGCGATACGGCCGGCCTCGTGTTCGGCAGCATCGTCGTGCACGAGACGCACGCCACGCACGACGGCGATACGCCGCTCGAGCGCACGACGTTCGACGCATACCGCATGCTGTTCGACCTGCTCGATACGCTCGACATGCCGCATCCGCTGCGTATCTGGAACACGGTGCCGGCGATCAATGCGGTGCAGTTCGGGATCGAGCGCTATCGTCAGTTCAATATCGGCCGTCAGCATGCGTTCGACGCGTGCCGTCGTGCGCTGACGGGCGGCGTGCCGGCCGCGTGCGCGCTCGGATCGGTCGTGCCGGTCGCGGGCGATGCGCCGCCGGCCGCGCCGCTCGCGATTCATTTCCTCGCGAGCCGCACGCCGGCCGATCCGGTCGAGAACCCGCGTCAGGTCAGCGCGTACCACTACCCGGCGCAGTACGGCCCGCGTGCGCCGACGTTCGCGCGCGCCGCCGCATGGGCCGATGACGACGCGGCGCCGGTGCTGTTCGTCTCGGGTACCGCGAGCATCGTCGGGCACCACACCGTGCATCACGGCGACGTCGTCGCGCAGACGCGCGAGACGGTCGCGAACCTCGCGGCCGTGCTCGAGCAGGCCGCGCGGCAGGGGCATGGCCCGTTCTCGCTCGCCGATTTGAGCTATCGCGTCTACGTGCGCGACGCCGGCGATGCCGCGGCGCTCGCCGCGATCGGGTGCGTGCTGCGCGATGCGGCCGGCCCTCACGTGCGGCCGCTGTTCGTCCACGCGGACGTGTGCCGCGACGACCTGCTGGTCGAGATCGAGGCCAGCGCCGGGCATGCAATGGAGTGGCTGTCATGAAGCGCGAGAACCTCACGATCCGGCAACCGGCGCACGACGTCGACGATGTCCTGGTCGACGAAGCCTGCCGCCGTTCGCCGGCAAGTCATAAACTTTTGTCAGGATCCCCGTCTTCGCAATCGGCTGTTTCCATGTCCAAGCTGCACGCCTCGTCTACCCATCTCGTGCTGATCCCGAGCTACAACCCGGGCGTCAAGGTCGATACGACCGTGCGCAATGCGCGCGCGCAGTGGAATCCGGTGTGGGTCGTCGTCGACGGCAGCACCGACGGCAGCGCCGAACGGCTGCAGGCGATGGCCGAACGCGATCCCGGCTTGCGCGTGATCGTGCTGCCGGAGAATCGCGGCAAGGGCGCCGCGGTGCTCGCGGGGCTCGATGCGGCGGCCGCGAGCGGCTTCACGCACGTGCTGACGATGGATTCCGACGGCCAGCATCCGGCCGACCTGATTCCCGCCTTCATGGCCGCCTCGCAGGCCGAGACCGACGCGATGGTGCTCGGTGTGCCGAAGTTCGACGCGAGCGCGCCGCAGTTGCGCGTGCAGGGCCGCCGGCTGTCGAACGCATGGGCCGACCTCGAGACGCTGTGGGCCGGCATCGGCGATTCGCTGTACGGGTTTCGCGTGTATCCGGTCGCGCCGCTCGCGGCGATCATGCGGCGCCAGCCGTGGATGCGCGGCTTCGACTTCGATCCCGAAGCGGCCGTGCGGCTGTGCTGGGCCGGCGTGCGCCCGATCCGCATCGACGCGCCGGTGCGCTATTTCGGCCGGCACGAGGGCGGCGTCTCGCACTTCCACTATGGCCGCGACAATGCGCTGCTCGCGTGGATGCACCTGCGCCTGTTCACCGGCTTCGCCGTGCGGTTGCCGATGCTGGTCGCGCGGCGGCTGACGCGACGCCGCGACCAGACCGCCTGAGCGGCGGCTCGCCCGTTTTCCCTCCCGATCGTCGCCCGGGTGCGATGATTCCCACGATTTTCGTCGCCAATCCGGTGATGAATCGCCGCTTCATTTCGATTCGTCGAGTAATGAACGTGTCATCTGATGTAAACATCTGGTAATTTTCTGCCGGATTATGCAAAATCGCCGCTCCCAAATACAACTATCGAGGGATTCCGGGATGCAACTCAAGAAAGCGGTGGCGGCGTGTGGCGTGGCGTTTCTGTTGAGCGCATGCGGCGGGGTGCAAGGCCTTGACGCGAACAGCCTGACGTCGGCGGGGACGAACCTGTACAAGGCGGCGACGCTGTCGGACAGCGACATCGCTGCACTGTCGAACGAATCGTGCAAGTCCAGCGACGCCGAGTCGAAGATCGCTCCGGCGAACAGCGCGTACGCGAAGCGCCTGACGAAGGTGATGAAGGGCTTCGGCGACATGACGCTGAACGGCCAGAAGATCAACTACAAGGTCTACATGACCAAGGACGTCAACGCGTGGGCGATGGGCAACGGCTGCGTGCGCGTGTACAGCGGCCTGATGGACATGATGAACGACGACGAGCTGCGCGGCGTGATCGGTCATGAAATGGGCCACGTTGCACTGGGTCACTCGAAGAAGGCGATGCAGACGGCGTACGCGGTGAGCGCGGCGCGCAGCGCGGCCGGCGCGGCATCGCCGGGCGTGGCGGCACTGTCGAGCTCGCAGCTCGGCGACATCACCGAGAAGTTCATCAACGCGCAGTTCTCGCAGACGCAGGAAAGCGCCGCGGACGATTACTCGTTCGACCTGATGAAGCAGAAGGGCATGAGCCAGAAGGGCCTCGTCACCGGCTTCCAGAAGCTCGCGCAGATGGACGGCGGCCAAAGCTCGATGATGAGCTCGCACCCGTCGTCGGCGAGCCGCGCGCAGCACATCCAGGACCGCATCGCGAAGGGCAGCTGATCGCGCCACGCGCATGACGAATCGCCGGCCCGCGCCGGCGATCGGAACGCGAAAAGAAAAACCCCACGCTCGTCCGGGCGTGGGGTTTGGTTTTTTGGGCACGGCTGCGCGCCGCTTAAGGCACCATGCCCGGCAGCACATACGCCTGCACGAGCGTGATCAGTCCGACGATCACCGCGAACAGCAGGCTGTGCCGCACCGTGAAGCGGAACAGCTCGGACTCCTTGCCGACGAGGCCCGTCGCCGCGCAGGCGACCGCGATCGACTGCGGCGAGATCATTTTCGCGGTCACGCCGCCCGTGGTGTTCGCGGCGACCGCGAGCGTCTCGGGCACGCCGAGCTGGTGGGCCGTGGCCTGCTGCAGCGAACAGAACAGCGCGTTCGACGACGTGTCCGAGCCCGTCAGGAACACGCCGAGCCAGCCGAGGAACGGCGAGAAGAACGGGAATGCGGCGCCCGTCGCGGCCAGCATCAGCGCAAGTGTCGACGACATCCCCGAGTAGTTCGCGACGAACGCGAACGCGAGCACGAGGCCGATCGACAGGATCGGGCGCGTCAACTCCTTCAGCGTCTCGCCGAACGTGACGAGCGCGTCGCGCGGCTTCATCCGCAACAGCGCCATCGAGATCAGCGCGGTCACGAGGATCGCGCTGCCGACCGCCGACACCAGATCGATCTTCAGCACCGCTTCGAGCGCCTTCGGCGTCGCGGCGATCGGCGCGGTCTTCACGACGAGCTGGTCGAGCCCGGCCACATGGAACTTCAGCACGGTCGACGCGAGTGCGCCATGGGCGGCGAACAGCGCCTTGAACGGCGCGATGCTCCAGACCGTGACGACAGCCGTCAGGATCAGGAACGGCGACCACGCGCGCACCGTCTGCGCGAGCGTGTACGGCGATGCCTGCCGGCTCGCGCCGGTGCCGAAGCCGTTGCGCGAGCCCGCGCCGCCGAAGCCCGCGAGCGCCGCGCCGCCGCCGGACGCGACGAGGCCGCCGGCCGGCTGTTTCGCGGTGCGCGGCTGCCACACCTTCAGGAACGCCGCGAGCGCGACGAGGCTGACGAGCGACGACGTGATGTCCGGCAGCTCGGGCCCGATGTGGTTCGACGTGAAGTACTGCGTGAGCGCGAAGCTGCCGCCCGCGACGAGCGCGGCCGGCCAGGTCTGCCGCACGCCGCGCAGCCCGTCCATCATGAACACGAGCCAGAACGGCACCGCGAGCGACAGCAGCGGCAACTGGCGGCCGGCCATCGCGCCGATGTGGAACGGATCGATGCCCGTCACCTGACCGGCGACGATGATCGGAATGCCCATCGCGCCGAACGCGACCGGCGCGGTGTTTGCAATCAGGCACAGTCCTGCCGCATGCAGCGGCTTGAAGCCGAGGCCGACGAGCAGCGCGGCCGTGATCGCGACGGGCGCGCCGAAGCCGGCCGCGCCTTCGAGGAATGCGCCGAACGAGAAGCCGATCAGCAGCATCTGCAGGCGCTGGTCGTCGGTGATCGACAGGACGGACGCACGGATCACGTCGAACTGGCCGGTCTTCACGACGATCTTGTACAGGAACACGGCCGCGACGATGATCCACGCGATCGGCCACAGGCCGTAGGCGAAGCCGAAGCCGGCCGCGGCAAGCGCCTGCGGCACGGGCATCCCGTACGCGAGGATCGCGACGCCGAGCGACAGCAGCAGCGTGATCGCGGCGGCGACATGGCCCTTCATCCGCAGCGCGGCGAGCGCGATGAAAAAGAAGATGATCGGAATCGCGGCGACGAATGCCGACAGCCCGAGGCTGCCGAGCGGCGTGTAGATCTGATGCCAAACCTGCATGGGTGTCTCCTCCATGGATTTATAGGGGTACGGGTTTGAAAGCGGGTGCGCTATTCGGGCTGGCCGCGCGCGCGCAGCAGGTCGGACAGGCTGCGCGGCGCCGGTTCGAGCGGCGTGCGGTGCTGCGTCCAGCCCATCTGTTTCGCCGGCGTCAGCGCATGCAGGCGCGTCGCGGTCCAGCGGAATGCGCGGTACGCGCGCGGATGCGCGAACGCGCCCGACCAGAAGCGCCACACGAGGTCTTCCGCGCGGTTGTAGTTCGCGCCCTGGCCGCGCAGCGGATGCGCGACGGGTTCGTCGGGCTTGCGGTTCGCCTCGGTGCGCAGCCGCACGAGCAGTTGCGGGATCGGGATCCGCACCGGGCAGACCTCGCCGCATGCGCCGCACAGCGTCGACGCGGTCGGCAGGTCGGCCGTTGCGTCGAGGCCGAGCAGGTGCGGCGAGATGATCTTGCCGATCGGGCCCGGGTAGGTGGTGCCGTACGCGTGGCCGCCGATGCGCGTGTAGACGGGGCAGTGGTTCATGCACGCGCCGCAGCGGATGCATTGCAGCGTCGCGCGCAGCTGTTCGTCCGCGTAGGCCTGCGTGCGGCCGTTGTCGAGCAGCACGAGATGCAGCTCGCGCGGGCCGTCGCGTTCACCGTCGCGGCGCGGGCCCGAGATCAGGTTGAAGTAGGTCGTGATCGCCTGGCCGGTGGCCGAGCGCGTGAGCAGGCTCGACAGCGGCACGATGTGCTCGAGTTTCTCGACGACCTTTTCGATCCCCATGAGCGCGATGTGCGTGTCGGGCACCGTCGTCGACAGGCGGCCGTTGCCTTCGTTCTCGACGAGCCACAGCGTGCCCGTGTCGGCCGCCGCGAAGTTCACGCCCGAGAGACCGATGTCCGCTTCGGCGAACGCGCGGCGCAGTGCGCGCCGGCCGGTCTGGATCAGTTCGTCGACGTCTTCCGTGTAGCGCGTGCCGGGGATGTGTGCCTCGAACAGCTCGGCGATATCGCCGCGCGTCTTGTGGATCGCCGGCATCACGATATGCGACGGCTTCTCGCCCGCGAGCTGCACGATGAACTCGCCCATGTCGGATTCGATGCAGTCGACGCCGTGCTCCGCGAGGTAATGGTTCAGCTCGATTTCCTCGCTCGCCATCGACTTGCCCTTGATCACGCGGCGCGCCTTCTTCGCCTGCGCGATGCCGAGCACGATCGCGTTCGCATCGGCGGCCGTCTCGGCCCAGTGCACGTGCACGCCGGCTTCGGTGAGCTTCGTCTCCAGCCGCTCGAGCAGCGCGGGCAGTTGCGCGAGCGCGTGCCGGCGTACGGCTTCGCCGAGATCGCGCAGTCGCTGCAGTTCGGCGTCGTCGGGGAATTGCGTCGCACGCTTGCCTTGCAGGAAGTCCATCGCGCCGCGAAAGCTCCGGCGCAATGCGGGATCGTCGAGCGCGGCGCGCGCGCGGGCCTTGAAGTCGCCGGGGGCGACGAATTGCAGCGTGTGGTCGCTCATCGCGGCTGGTCCTCGCTGGCGTGTGCGGTTGACCGGACCGCAGAATCGGTGACGATCACGACCCACAGCCGGCGGGGACCGTGTGCGCCGTAGGCGAGCGTCTGCTGGATGTCGGAAGTTTTCGACGGGCCCGACACCAGCACGAGGTTGGTCGGCATGCCGGCGTGCCAGCGCTCCGCATGCACGGCTGCGTGCAGGTCGGCATGCAGCGTGTTCGCGTGAACGAGCGCGACATGCAGCGGCGGTACCAGCGACACCGTGCGCGGCGTGCCGGCATCGGGTGCGAGGACGACGGTGCCGGTGGCCGCGATGCCTGAGCGCGCGACGGTGAAGCCCGCGTCGATCGTGTCGAACAGTTCGGCTTTCCATGCGTCGATCGGCCGGTCGAACGGCACCGGTGCGACTGTGTCGGGCAGTGTGCGGGCGAGCGCGGCGGATTCGGCGCGGGCCGGGTCGAGCAGCAGGCGGCGCACGCCGGCATCGGCGAGGCGCGCGGCAAGCTGCGCGGGCCATGTGTCGGCGGTTGCGCACCAGACGTCCGCGTGCGACGCGGCAAGTGCGGCCTGCATTGCCTGCGCGAGCGCGTGCGGATCGCGTTCGGTGGACGCGCGGCGCGTGTCGTAATGCGTGTCGATGCGTGCGTCGAGCGCGGGGGCGGCTGTCGCGACGACGCCCGGCGCGGCGGCGCGCAGCCTCGCGAGAATGGCGGCGCGCGCGCTCATGGCTTGTCTCCGCGCAACGATGCGGCGCCGGCCGTGCGCCGCCACAGGAAGCTCGCGAGATGCTCGACCGGCAGCGGCGCACCGGCCTTGGCCGCGGCGTGGCCGATGTTCAGCAGGCAGCCGCAGTCCGCGGACACGAGCCGGTCGCAGCCGGTCGCGCAGGCCGACGCGACCTTGTCGTGCACCATCGCGCCGGAGATGTCCGGATGTTTCAGCGAGAACGTGCCGCCGAAGCCGCAGCACTCGGATTCGCGTTCGTGTTCGATCCGCGTGACGCCCGGCAGCGCGTCGACGAGCGCGACACCATGCACGCGCGTGCCCATCTCGCGGCGTGCCGCGCACGACGTGTGCAGCACGACGCGCTCGTCGGGCCCGGCGCCGGCCGTGGCCGCGTCGAGCCGCACGTCGAGCACGTGGACGAGGAATTCAGCGAGTTCGTAGGTCCGGTCGGCGATCGCGCGGGCCTTCGGGCCGTTGACGGGATCGTCGGCAAACAGCGCCGGCCAATGGTGCCGGATCATGCCCGCACACGAGCCGGACGGCACGATCACGGGCCACGCTTCGGCGAACAGGTCGAGCTGCGCGGCCGCGACGCGGCGCGCTTCGTCGGGATTGCCGCTGCTGTAGGCCGGCTGCCCGCAGCAGCTCTGGCCGCGCGGATAGTGGACGGTCAGCCCTTCGCGCTCCAGCAGGCGGACCGCGTCGAGCCCCGCTTCGGGGACGAACAGGTCGACCAGGCAGGTCGCGAACAGATAGACGTGCGCGGGGACGGCGGCGGGGTACTGCCTTTCGTTCATGTCTCGCTCCAGAGGCGACGGCCCGGCATGCGGGTCGACGATTTCGCTGCATAATTCCCGCGACGGCGCCGCAGCTCAAATTGGTTGGGCCAATCGGCGCGACAGGCATTCCGCGGGGAGACGCGACGATGGCAGCGATGACGGCACGAGGCCGGACCGAAGTGGTGATGCGCAAGATCGAGACGGCGCTGCTCGACGGCACCTGGCCGGCCGGCGCGCGGCTGCCGGCCGAGCGCGTGCTCGCGCAGCAGTACGGCGTCGCCCGCAATACGGTGCGCGAGGCGACGCAGCGGCTCGTCGCGCGCGGGCTGCTGCAGAGCCGGCGCGGCGCGGGCGTCTACGTGACGGACCAGCTGCGCGCGGGCATTGCGTCGCCGTGGGGCCAGCTGGTCGCCGATCATCCGGCGCTGCGCGATGACATCCTCGAATTCCGCCGCGTGCTCGAAGGCGCGACTGCGTATTTCGCCGCGCTGCGTGCGGATGCGAACGACCGGCGCCGGATCCGCACGCTGCTGCGCGAGCTCGAAACCGCGCACGCGAACGGCGCGGCGGCCGTTGAAGCCGCGACCGACGCGAAGCTGCACGAGGCGATCGCGCTCGCGTCGCACAACACGATGTTCCTGCACCTGCATACGAGCGTGATCGGGATGCTGCGCGAGCACATCTCGATCAACGTGGCGGGCATGACGACGCACGACGAGCAGGCGTCCGAACTGCTGTTGCTGCAGCATCGTGTCGTGTGCGACGCGATCTGCGCGCAGCGGCCCGAAGAGGCGCGCACCGCGATGCAGACGCATATCGATTACGTGCGCAGCCATTTCGAGCGCAGCGGCGATGCGCAGTGAGATTGGTTGGACCGCTTCGCGTCACGGCCCGTCCAGCGGGCGAACCAGGCGTGCCCGGGCATCGCCCCCGGCAAGCCGCCGCGCGCGAGCTGCCGGGGGCCGCCGGGTGCCGCCCGCGCGATTGACCGGTTCATCGGCCGCCCACTAGAATCGGCCGGAACCGCGCGCCAGCCGCGCGCCGCGGCGAATGCGGACCGTCGTTCCGCCTGTCGAGGAAGCTCCCGTGCTCACGTCTTTCATCCGGCGCGCGCCGGCCGCGCCGTCATGGCGTGCCGCATGCCGCCCGGCCCGTGCGCTGGCCGTTTGCGTACTGCTGTCGCTCGTCGCCGCGTGCGCGACGCATCCGCCCGCCACCACGCTCGATCGCCCGGTTTCCCACGCGCTGCCGCCCGATACCGCGACGCCGCTGCGCGACGCGCTGGCCGCGCCCGAGGCCGCGCATCCGGGCCAGTCGGGCTTCCGGCTGCTCGCCGACGGCGCGCAGGCGCTGCAGATGCGCATCGCGCTCGCCCGCGCCGCGACGAAGACGCTCGACATGCAGTACTACATCGCGACCGAGGACACGACGGGCAAGCTGCTGCTCGCCGCGGCGCTGTACGCGGCCGATCGCGGCGTGCGCGTGCGGATGCTGGTCGACGACCTGAACTTCCGCGACATCGACCGCGTGATGGCCGCGCTGAACACGCACCCGAACATCGAGATTCGCGTGTTCAACCCGTTCGGTGCGTCGCGGCAGGGGATGGTCGAGCGCACGACCAACTTCTTCACGCGGATCGACAGCTTCACGCGCCGGATGCACAACAAGGCGATGATCGCGGACAACCAGATCGCGATCGTCGGCGGCCGCAATCTCGGCGACGAATACTTCAGCGCGAGCCCGACGCTGCAGTTTCGCGACCTCGACGTGCTCGCCGCCGGCCCCGTGACGAACGACGTCTCGGCGAGCTTCGACACGTATTGGTCGAGCGCGAGCAGCTATCCGTTGCGCGTGCTGAATCATCAGGCTTTCGATCCGAAGGAGCTCGACGCGATGCGCGACGAGCTGCGCAACCATTGGCGCCAGAACGCCGAACCGTACAACGCGAAGCCGCTGAATGCGACGCCGCTCGCGCAGCAGATTGCGCGCGACGAACTCGAGCTCGTGTGGGCGCCGGCCGAGTTCAAGGTCGACGCGCCCGACAAGGTCGCGCAGCCGACCGACGCGTACGTGAGCCCGCCGATGCAGCGGCTCGTCGAGCTGACGCGCGGCGCGCAGCAGGAATTCCTCGCGTTCTCGCCGTACTTCGTGCCGCACGATGCGGGCGTGAAGATCCTCGGCGACACGACCGCGCGCGGCGTGCGCGTCGCGATCCTGACGAATTCGCTCGCCGCGACCGACGCGGTCGCCGTGCAGGCCGGCTACGGGCCCTACCGCGTGCCGCTGCTGCAGCGCGGCGTCGAGCTGTATGAGTTCAAGGCGCAGCCGGGTCGCCAGCGTCCGCGCCTGTTCGGATCGCGTTCGCGCGCGAGCCTGCACGCGAAGGCGTACGTGATCGACCGGAAGATCCTCGTGATCGGCTCGATGAACCTCGATCCGCGTTCCGCGCACCTGAATACCGAACTGGCGCTGGTGATTCATAGCCCGACGCTCGCCGAGCAGGTCGCGAAGATCTTCGCGCGCGCGACGCAGCCGGACGAAAGCTATCGCGTGAGCCTCGTCGCGCCGGCCGGCGGCGGGTCGCCCGAACTCGAGTGGACGGGCACCGACGACGGCAAGCCGGCGACCTATCACGTCGATCCGCACGCAGGGCTGATGCGCAACCTGATGACGGGCATCTTCATGCTGCTGCCGGTCGACGACCAGCTTTAAGGGGACGGAAGCGCTCCGGCTAAACCCGCGTTAACGCGGTGCGGGGAAGGTGATATGGTTGTGCGCGCAACTATAGTGGCTGCATGGCAGTCTGACGACACGGCCCGACGGCCCGACGGCCCGACGGCCCGACGGCCCGACGGCCCGACGGCCCGCGCCACGCACACCCGCAACCGGAGTTCCCCATGCAACGTGTACCGAACCAGCCGTTCACGCGTCCGGCCCGCTTCTCCGAAGCCGAATGGCAGGCGCGCGTGCAGCTCGCGGCCGCCTACCGGATCTTCGATTACCTCGGCTGGACCGAGCTGATCTACAACCACATTTCGCTGCGCGTACCGGACGAGGACGGGCATTTCCTGATCAACCCGTTCGGACTCCATTACCGCGAGGTATGTGCGTCGAACCTCGTGAAGATCGACATCGACGGCAACCTGATCGGGCATTCCGACTGGCCGATCAATCCGGCCGGCTTCACGTTCCACAGCGCGATCCATGCGGCGCTGCCCGACGCGCACTGCGTGATGCACGTCCATACGACGCCCACGATGGCCGTGTGCTGTTCGCGTGACGGGCTGTCGTTTTCCAACTTCTATTCGGCGCAGCTGTACGGGAAGATCGCGTATCACGACTTCGAGGGCATCACCGTGCATCTGGAGGAGGGGCGGCGCATCGTCGAGAGCGCGGGCGGGCGGCCCGTGCTGCTGCTGCGCAACCACGGGCCGGTGACGATCGGCGCGACGCTCGCGCAGACGTTCTCGCTGATGTGGCTGCTCAACCGCGCGTGCGAGGTGCAGGTCGCGACGCATGCGATCGGCGATGCGCTGCCGATCGCGCCGCCGGTGCTCGAAGGATGCGTGCGCGATTCGCTGAATTTCGATCCGAAGCATGGCGCGGGGCAGGACGCGTTCGACGCGCTGCAGCGTATCGTCGACCGCATCGATCCCGGCTATCGCGCGTGACATGCCGCGTGTGCCGGCGGCGCACGCAAAAAAAAACGCGGCCGGGTGGCCGCGTGAATACTCGCAGACTCCTTCGGACGAAGGAAACAAGCAACTGTGAAACGAAGTGTAGCGAAAGGCCGCGCGCGGATTCAGCCGTCGGGTTGCAAAGGTCCGTTCCAGGTTGACGCAGACTGACGCGACGCTGCGCGCCGCGCTGCGACGATTCGCAGCATGGCCGTTCGGTGGGCTGCCGCAACCGCGGCGATCGACTACCATCCTATCTGGCGCCCCCGTTCGGGCGGCGTACAACGTCGTACGAGGAGAGTCCATGCTCAAGCTGCGTTTGCTCCAGGTTGCGTTACTCGCGGGCGTGCTGGCCGCCGGCAGCGCCGCCGCCGAAACGGTGCGCCTGTCTGCCAGTCTCCAGCCGTCGAGCGAAGTGCCGCCGACGGCGACCAAGGGTTCGGGTAGCGTCGACGCCACGTACGACACGGCCACCCATACGCTGCAGTGGATCGCAACTTACGAACACCTCACGGGGCCGGCCACTGCCGCGCATTTCCACGGGCCCGCGCCGGTCGGCCAGAACGCCGGCGTGCAGGTGCCGATTCCGAAGGACGAGCTGGCGAGCCCGATCAAGGGTTCGAAGGAACTCACCGACGCGCAGGTCACCGACCTGATGGGCGGCAAGTGGTACTTCAACGTCCATACGAAGGAGCACCCGGCCGGCGAGATCCGCGGCCAGGTGATGCCGGCGAACTGAGCGCCGGCGTTTGATGTAGAGGCACCTGTCGAGCGGTGCGGGAACGTTCGCACGTACCATCGTCACACTGCGATTACGGAGTGCGTCCGATGAGTTGGCAAAGCAAGTTCGCCTGCTGGCTGCTGCGCTGGCAGTTTCGTCCCGAGACCACGCGCGAGGTGCTCGATCCCGCGCGTGCGCGGCGCTTTACCGACTTGCGGATGGTCGTGCCGCGCCGCGCGCCGTCGGGCTACCGGCTGCGCCAGTGCTACGGCGCGGGCGACGCGCCGCTGCGCGGCGAATGGCTCGAGCGTACCGACGCAAGCGCGGGTCGCGGGCCCGGCCGCACGCTGCTGTACTTCCACGGCGGCGGTTACTACTTCTGTTCGACGCGGACCCACCGGCCGCTCGTGTTCGGCCTGACGAAGCGCGCGGGCGTGCGCTCGTTCTCGCTCGACTACCGGCTCGCGCCCGAAAACCGCTTTCCCGCCGCGCTTGACGACGCGCTCGCCGCCTATCGGCAGCTGCTGGCGCTCGGCACGCCGCCCGAGTCGATCGTGCTCGGCGGCGATTCGGCGGGCGGCGGCCTCGCGCTCGCGACGCTCGTCGCACTGCGCGACCGTGGCGAGCCGTTGCCGGCCGGCGCGATCCTGTTCTCGCCGTGGACCGATCTTGCGGCCACCGGCGCGACGTTGCGCACGAACGACGGCGCCGATCCGATGTTTGCCGGCGCGGCGCTGCCGAAGGCCGCGAAGCTGTACCTCGGCGACGCGCCCGCGACGCATCCGTACGCATCGCCGCTCTATGCGGACTTCACGGGCCTGCCGCCGCTGTATATCCAGGTCGGCAGCACCGAAGTGCTGCTCGACGATTCGCGCCGCGTCGCCGAGAAGGCGAAGGCGGCCGGCGTGGCGGTGGAGATCGAGGTGTGGCCGGACATGCCGCACGTATGGCAGCTGTACACGCCGATGGTGCCGGAGGCGCGCGACGCGCTCGACCGCGCGGCCGCGTTCCTGCGCCGCGTCGCGGTCGAGCGTGCGGTTCAGCGCGTCGGCGAGGCGTCGATCGCCTGATAGGCGGCCTTGACGGCCACCGAGCCGTACTTGCGCTCGAGCCGGCGCACCGTGAAGTGGCCGTGTGCCATCTGCTGGAAGTGGTCGATGAACAGCGTGTTGACGGTCGCGCCGAGCACGGCGCCGATCGCCGGGATCGACTTCGCGGCCATCTGCTCGGTCACCTGCACCGAGAAGCGCGACGCCACCGTCTGCACGAGCTTGAACACGGCCGCCGAGCTGTGCGCGGCGATCCCTTTCGTCGTGATGTCCGACGACGCCTTCGAAATCGCCTGGGCAAGCGCGCCGCGCAGTACGAAATAGCCGAGATCGGCGTCCTCTTCCTGCTTGTCCGGGTTGCCGCCCATGCCGAGCACGGCCAGGCATTGCAACTGCGTATCGACCGACGTCAGGTCTTCGCCCTCGCTGCGCGCGATGTCGCACACCGAGCGAAAGATCAGCGTGGTCGTCACCGGCAGTTCGACCGGCAACGCGAGAAAACCGAACGCGCCGCCCGCCGCGCCGGTCGTCGCGACCGCGAGCTTGTGCAGCAGGTTGCTCGGCTTGTCGGGCTCGGCGTCCGGCGCCGGCGGCTTGCCGAGCGTGCGCAGCGCGATGTTCAGGCACTTGCGCAGCGCAAGCTGTGTCGCATCGTTGATCTTGCCGGTCGCGAAATCGGGCAACCGCGCGATCATTTTCTCGACCGGCGCGCCGAGCATGCCGGTCAGCTTCATCGTCAGCGACGGGCTTTCCAGCACCTGCTTCGCGCGCCACAGCGCGTCCCGATCCTCCTGCGAAAGCGTCGTCGCGGGGGTGATTGAAATCGGTTCCATCTTTCTCCTTGGCGGCCGGGGGCGGTTTGACCGTCGCCAGCCTAGATTACTCCGCCATGCTAGAATTTTGAGATTGTTTGACTCGTCAAAAGTTGCATCAACAAAAAATGGCCGTCCACACTGCCGCCCATCATTCGAGCGGGCAAGTCCTGCCGTTCCGCGAATCGCTGCTGGCGATGATCGGGATCTCGTTCGTGACCATGCTGGTCGCACTCGACCAGACGGTCGTCGGCACCGCGCTGCCGACCATCGTCGCCGAGCTTCGCGGTTTCGACCTGTACGCATGGGTCGCGACCTCGTACCTGCTCAGTTCCGTGATCACGGTGCCGATCTTCGGCCGGCTCGGCGACTATTACGGCCGCAAGCCGTTCGTGATCGTGTCGATCGTCGTGTTCACCGCTGCATCCGTGTTGTGCGGGATGGCCAACGACATGCTGTACCTCGTGCTTGCGCGCGGGCTGCAGGGGATCGGCGGCGGGATGCTGGTCGGCACCGCGTTCGCGTGCATTCCCGACCTGTTCCCCGATTCCGTCGTGCGGCTGCGCTGGCAGGTGCTGATGAGCTCCGCGTTCGGCATCGCGAACGCGGTCGGCCCGTCGCTCGGCGGCGTGCTGACCCAGTCGTTCGGCTGGCGCTCGGTGTTCTACGTGAACCTGCCGGTCGGCCTGCTGTCGCTGTTCTTCGTGTGGCGCTACCTGCCGCACCTGCGCCACGTCGCGCACGATCGCAAGATGCGGCTCGACTGGCCGGGCGCGCTGCTGATCGCGCTGTCGCTCGGCGCGTTGCAGCTGTTCGTCGAATGGCTGCCGAAGTACGGCGTCGCGAGCTGGGCGTCCTTGCTGCTCGTCGTCGCGGTCGCGGCCGGTGTCGGCCTGTGGCACTGGGAGAAGCGCTGCGCGCAGCCGATCCTGCCGTTCGACATGTTCGGCAACCGCGCGCTGTCGGCGCTGTTCGTGCTCGCGATCCTCGCCGGCTTCTCGATGTTCTCGCTGCTGTTCTACGCGCCGCTGCTGTTCCAGGGCGGCTTCGGGATGTCGCCGAAGGAAGCGGGGCTCGTGATCACGCCGCTCGTCGTGTTCATCACGATCGGCAGCATCATGAACGGCCGCGTCGTCACGCGCATCCGCAATCCGAACGCGATGCTGCACGTCGGCTTCGTGCTGTTCGCGATCGCGTGCGCGGGCATCGTCGTGTCGACCCACACGACGCCGACCTGGATGCTGATGGCGCTGATGGTCGCGGGCGGCATCGGGCTCGGTTTCGTATTGCCGAACCTCACCGTATTCGCGCAGCAGGCAGCCGGCCGCGAGCACCTCGGCATCGCGACGGCGCTGCTGCAGTCGCTGCGGATGGTCGGCGGGATGCTCGGCACCGCGCTGACGGGCACGCTCGTCAACCAGATGTACTCGGGCGGCGTGCGCAACGCGCTGACGGCCGATCATGCGATGCAGTGGCACGCGCAGCTCGCCGATCCGCAGATCCTGATCGATCGCGCGGCGCAGGGCGGTCTCGTCGCTGAGCTGACGCGTGCCGGGCATAATGGCGCGCTGCTGCTGGAAGCGGCCCGTGAATCGCTCGTCGGTGCGATTCACCTGGGCGTCGCGATGGCGGCCGTCGTCGCCGTGGTGTCGGTGTGGCAGTGCCGTCGCGTGCCGCCGATCGCGCTGCGGCGCAAGATCGAGCCGCACGTCGCGGCCGATTGACCGATCAGGCGATTCAACGAGTCAACGATTTACCGGAAACGAAATCAGCGCATGGAAGAACAGGACCGCGTCGCGATCTTGCAGCAATTCGGACGCACGTATCGAGCGTTCATGAGCGCGTTCGAAGCGCACGTCGGGCAGCCGATGCCGCGCTGGCGCATCATGGTCGCACTGCACACGATGGGCGGGCATTCGTCGCAGAAGAAGCTCGTCGAAGTGCTGCGCATCGATCCGGGCGCGCTCACGCGCCAGTTGAAGTCGCTCGACGCGCTCGGCTGGATCCAGCGCGAATCCGATGCACGCGACAATCGCGTGACCAACGTCACGCTGACGGACGAAGGCCGCGCGGCATTCGACGCGTGCCTGCCGCGCCGCAAGGCGTTTCTCGAACAGACGATGGCGCAGTTGCCGGACGACGTGCTGAATGCGCTGTCGGGTGCGCTCGCGATGCTGGAAACGCGGATCGCGGACGTTGGCTCGGCGCCGGCCGCGCGCTGAAACGCCGGGCAGGGCGGCGCGAGCGCGCCGCCGGCCGGCATCTCATTCCTTCCCGATTCGATTCAGGTTCACAGCTCGATGCGCGTGCCCAGCAGTGCGAGGAACTGCGCGAGCCAGGCCGGGTGCGCGGGCCAGGCAGGTGCGGTGACGAACGGCGCGTCGGTCACGGCCGCGTCGACCGGGATGTCCGCGTATTCGCCGCCCGCGAGCTTCACCTCGGGCGCGCACGCCGGGTAGGCCGAAATGCGCTTGCCGCGGATCACGTCGGCTGCTGCGAGCAGTTGCGCCGCATGGCAGATCGCGGCGATCGGCTTGCCGGCTTCGGCGAACTCGCGCACGAGCGAGATCACCTTCGGATCGAGTCGCAGGTATTCGGGGGCACGGCCGCCCGCGATCGCGAGTGCGTCGTAGCGCGCGGCGTCGACGTCGTCGAATGCGGCATTCAGCGTGAACTGGTGGCCGGGCTTCTCGGTGTAGGTCTGGTCGCCTTCGAAATCGTGGATCGCGGTCTTGATCTTGTCGCCCGCGCGCTTGCCCGGGCAGACTGCATCGACGTGGTGGCCGACGGCCTGCAGCGCCTGGAACGGCACCATCGTTTCGTAGTCTTCGGCGAAATCGCCGGTCAGGAACAGGATCTTCTTCGCGGCCATGGCTTTCTCCAGTGAAGCAGCGTTGAAGGCCCGTTCGCGCCGTGCGCAACGGCCGCGAGGGGCCCCGGGGACGAAAGCGCAGTGTACTCCGGCAGATTGAAGCGCGCGTGACGGCCGCCCCGCGCGAGCGGCGGGGCGGGGCGCGCAATGGGCGTCAGAAGAACGTTTCGACGACTTCCGTCACGCGGAACTGCGGATCGAGCACGAGCACCTGGCGCCACTTGTCGAACGTCAGGCACGGGTGCGAGATGTCGAACGCGACCATGTCGCCGACCTTCACGTCCGCGCCCGGCGGGATCTGCAGGTACGCGTGCTGGTCCATCATCCCGGTCACGGCCCAGCCTTCGGTCGCGGCGACGTCGCGCGGCGCGGTGTCGCGGCCCGGGCGGAAGTGGCGCGCCGGCTCGGGCAGGCCCGCGTCGAACGCCGCGTCGCGCTTGCCGAGCGCGACGATCGCGCGGTCGGCTTCCGGCACCGACTGCACGTACGCCCACAGCTGCAGCGCCGGCAGCAGCCCTTCGCCCATCGTGCGCGCGATCGGGTTGCGTGCGAACACGTCGGTCTGCGCCTTCTTGTAGATGCCGACGTCGTGCGTCAGGTAGCAGCCCGGACGCAGCACGACTTCCGCGAAGCCCGCGTCGGACGCCTTCCTGAACTCTTCCGCGACCACGTCGTACCACGCCGATCCGGCGCCGGACAGGATCGCCGGCGTGCGCGCGAAGCGGCCTGCTTCGGCGAGTTCGCGCGTGAGCGCGACGGCTTCCTGCAGGAACGTGCGGATCTCGCCTTCCTCTTTCAGCACGCCTTCATAGAGTTCGATGCCGGCCAGCTTCAACGTGTCCGGATAGCGCGCGATCGCGGCCAGCACGGCCTCGCGCTGCGCGGCATCGCGCACGCCCGCGCGGCCGCCCGGCACGCCGAGCTCGATCAGCACGTTCAGCGATTTCTTCGCGTCGCCGAAGAAGCGGCCGAGCTGGTCGACGCTTTCCGCGGAATCGACGAGACAGAAGAATTCGAAATCGGGATCCGACAGCAGCCCGGCGATGATCGTCATGTTCTGGCGGCCGACCAGCTGGTTCGCGAGCAGCACGCGCCGCACGCCGCCGTGATACGCGGCCTGCGTCTGGTGCGCGGTCGCGAGCGTGATGCCCCACGCGCCGGCGTCGAGCTGGCGGCGGAACAGTTGCGGCGCCATCGTCGTCTTGCCGTGCGGCGCGAACTGGACGCCATATTTCTGGACGAATGCCTGCATCCAGTTCAGGTTGTGTTCGACGCGGTCTTCGTAAAGCACGGCGGCCGGCAGGCTGACGTCTTCGGCGAGCAGGTTCCACTCGAGCCGGCCTGCGTCGCCGAGCGGCACGCTCGCGCTCGGCAGATTGCCCAGACCCTTGCCGAACGGGTCGATCGTCGCTTCCTGATAGTTTGTAACTTTCATGTCATCCCGCTCCATCATCACTATGCATTGCACTGAAGTTGACACGCAGATGGTACAGAAAGTAGCATCTGCGCGGTGATGTTATTTAGTAACATCAAGCTTCGCAACCTGATCCGCAGATGAATACGCCCGCATCCCCGTCCGCTCCGCTCGCGGCCCAGCTCCAGCCGGCTCCGGCCGCCGCGCCGGTCCTCGACATCGTCGCGCGGATCGCCGAATGCGCGCCCGAGTTGCGCGAAGCCGAGCGCAAGGTCGCCGCGTTCATCCTTGCCGATCTCGCGCGCGCCGCGCATGCGAGCATCGGCGCGCTCGCGCGCGACGCGGAAGTCAGCGTCGCGACGGTCACGCGTTTCGCGAAAGCCGTCGGCTGCCGCGACGTACGCGAACTGAAGGTGCTCGTCGCGCAGGCGGCGGCCGTCGGCCAGCGCTTCCTGGTGCCGTCCGACGCCGCGCCGGACGACGATACGAGCCCCGCGTCGATGGTCTACGACGAGATCCGCGTGGCGCTCGCGCACAACCATCAGTTGCTGCGCAACACGTCGTTCGAGGCGGCGGCCGACCTGCTCACCGGCGCGAAGATGACCTACGTGTACGGGCAGGGCGGCGGCTCCACCGCGCTCGCCGACGAGCTGCGCTTCCGGCTCGTGCGCTTCGGCCGGCCGGTCGCGAGCTATCAGGACAGCGTGCTGCAGCGCATGGTGGCCGCGACGCTGTCGCGCGACACCGTCGTCGTCGCGCTGTCGGTGAGCGGGCGCGTGCCCGAGCTGCTCGAAAGCTGCCGGCTCGCGAAGCGCTACGGCGCGAAGCTGATCGCGATTACCGCGCCGGCGTCGCCGCTCGCGAAGCTCGCCGACCACCTGATCCCGGTCGTCGCATTCGAAACCGATTTCATTTACAAGCCCTCGACATCGCGTTACGCGATGATGATGGCGATCGACGTGCTCGTCACCGGAGTCGCATTGCGGCTCGGCGATGCGGGCCGAGAATCGCTGCGCCGCATCAAGCATGCGCTCGATGCGCACCGCGGCGGCGGAGACCGTCAACCGGTAGGAGACTGACCATGCATTCGCATCCCGAAGCCGCCGATACGCTGATCGTCGGCGCGCAGCTGTACGACGGCACCGGCGCACCGCCCGTCACGCGCGACGTCGCGATCCGCAACGGCCAGATCGCCGCGATCGGCAACCTGTCGAACTGGCTGGCCGAGAACGTCGTCGATGCGAATGGCCGCGCGCTGGCGCCGGGCTTCGTCGACGTGCACACGCACGACGACACGCACGTGATCCGCGCGCCGGAGATGATCCCGAAGATCTCGCAGGGCGTGACGACCGTGATCGTCGGCAACTGCGGGATCAGCGCATCGCCGGTGACGCTCGCCGGCGATCCGCCCGATCCGATGAACTTGCTCGGCGAGCGCGGCGCGTTCCAGTACCCGACCTTCGCCGACTACGTCGCGGCCGTGAACGCCGCGCATCCGGCCGTCAACGTCGCGGCGCTCGTCGGCCACACGGCGCTGCGCAACAACCAGATGGACCGCCTCGACCGCGCGGCGACGGACGGCGAGATCGCCGGGATGCGCGCGCAGCTTGAAGAGGCACTCGCGAACGGCGCACTCGGCCTGTCGTCGGGCCTCGCGTACGGCTCCGCGTTCGCGGCGCCGGCCGAGGAAGTGATGGCGCTCGCCGAGCCGCTCGCGAAAGCCGGCGCGCTGTACACGACGCACATGCGCACCGAATTCGACGCGATCCTCGACGCAATGGAAGAGGCGTACCAGGTTGGCCGCCATGCGCGCGTGCCGGTCGTGATTTCGCACCTGAAGTGCGCGGGTCCGTCGAACTGGGGGCGCAGCACCGAAGTGCTCGCCTCGCTCGAAGGCGCGCGCCGCTACCAGCCGGTCGGCTGCGACTGCTATCCGTACAGCCGCAGCTCGTCGACGCTCGACCTGAAGCAGGTGACGGGCGACATCGACATCACGATCACGTGGTCGGAGCCGCACCCGGAAGTCGCGGGCAAGCTGCTGAAGGCGATCGCGGCGGACTGGGGCGTGACCGAGCAGGAAGCCGCGCAGCGCATCCGCCCGGCCGGCGCCGTGTACCACAACATGTCCGAGGACGACGTGCGCCGGATCCTGTCGCACCCCGCGACGATGGTCGGATCCGACGGCCTGCCGAACGATCCGCTGCCGCATCCGCGGCTGTGGGGCGCGTTCCCGCGCGTGCTCGGCCATTACGTGCGCGACACGAACCTGCTGCCGCTCGAGGAGGCGATTCGCAAGATGACGTCGCTGTCCGCGCGCCGCTACGGGATCGCGAAGCGCGGCGAAGTGCAGGTCGGCTACCACGCGGACCTCGTGCTGTTCGACCCGGCGCGCGTGATCGACGCGGCGACGTTCGAGAAGCCGCAACAGCCCGCGCACGGGATCGACGCGGTGTGGGTGAACGGCGTGCTGACGTATGAAAACGGCCAGCCGACCGGCGAGCGCGCCGGCGGCTTCGTCGCGCGCGGCGAGCGTGTGGCGGCGAGTGCCGACGCCGCGTTCTGAGCGCGGCAGTTGTTCCGATCTTCCGCGCGTGCCGCTGCCGGCGCGCGCATCCGTAACCGAACTGTGAGGAGTGAAACGATGAAGCGATATGGCGTGGGCGAAGCGAAGGGGACCGGCGGCCAGGTGATGCCGTTCGCGCGTGCGGTCGAGGCCGACGGCTGGCTGTACGTGTCGGGCCAGACGCCGATGGTGAACGGCGAGGTCGTCGAAGGCGGGATCGTCACGCAGTCGAAGCAGACGATCGAGAACGTGATCGCGATCCTGAAGGAAGCCGGCTACGGCCTCGAACACGTCGTGCGCTGCGGCGTGTGGCTCGACGACGCGCGCGATTTCGCGTCGTTCAACAAGGTGTTCGTGTCGTACTTCGGCGAGCATCCGCCGGCACGCGCGTGCGTGCAGTCGAGCATGGTCATCGACTGCAAGGTCGAAGTCGACTGCATCGCGTACAAGGCGCCGGCGAAGTAACGCCGCAACGGCGAGCCGCTACGCAACGGGCCCGGCGCATTCACGTGCGCCGGGCCCGTTTTGTCATGTGGCGCGCACGGTTCGACCGTTGCTCGACGCGCCTGCGGCGGCAACCGCCGCAACGCCACCCGCCGGTTCATGTAATGTGCCGCATGACCCTACGGACGGGAAATACATGGAATGGGCTGCGCTGGTGCCGGAGCTGATCTGCTCGGACCTTGCCGGAAGCGTTCGCTTCTATCGTGACGTGCTGGGATTCCGGATTCGCTTCGAACGTCCGGAAGACGGCTTCGCCTATCTTGAAATCGGGCGGGCTCAGCTGATGCTCGAGCAGTACGGCCCGGAGGGCTGGCTGACCGGCCCGCTTGAGCCGCCGTTCGGACGCGGGATCAATTTTCAGATCGAGGTCGATGCGCTCGACCCCATTCTCGACAGGATTCGCGCCGCGGGCGTGACGCTGTTCGTCGAGCCGCGTACGTCCTGGTATCGGGAGGGCGAGATCGAGCATGGCCAGGTCGAGATGCTGGTACAGGATCCCGACGGTTACCTGCTGCGCCTGGTGGAGATCCTGCCGGAGCGGCCGGCAAGCGGGTGACCGCGGGCCGTCCGCGCTCCCGCGTGCAATGAAAAACGGCCCGGCCGGTTGAATCCGGTCGGGCCGTTTTGTCCGGATTGGCGGCCGCGCGTCGCCAACCGGGAACTGCGAACCGCGAACCGCGGCGGCCACCGACCGCCGTCACTGCCGCGCAGTGCGTGCGTTGTCCGGCATCGGCTGGTTGTAGTTGGTGCGGAACGGATTGATGTCGAGCCCGCCGCGACGCGTGTAGCGCGCGTACACCGCGAGTTTCACCGGTTTGCACGCGCGCATGATGTCGAGGAAGATCCGCTCGACGCACTGCTCGTGAAAGCCCGTGTGATTGCGGAACGAGATGATGTAGCGCAGCAGGCCCGCGTGGTCGATCTGCGGCCCGACGTAGTGGACCTGCACGCTGCCCCAGTCGGGCTGGCCCGTGACCGGGCAGTTCGAGCGCAGCAGGTCGGACACGAGCGTCTCCTCGACCGGCGCTTCGTCCTCGGCGGCCGACAGCAGCGACGGATCGGGTTCGTAGATGTCGGTATCGAGATCGAGGCGGTCGAGCGACAGCCCGTCGAGCTCGTCCATCTCGAGCTTGCCGAAATCGTGCGCCGACACCAGCTGCACCGACACGGTCGCGCCGCACGCGGCCGACACGTCGCGCTTCAGCACGTCGCGCACCGCGTCGATCGAGTCGAACTTCGACTGCGCGAACGAGCCGAGATACAGCTTGAACGACTTCGATTCGACGATGGCCGGCGATTCGGCCGGCACGTAGAACGTCGCGACCGCGACCTGCGGCTTGCCGCGCGCATTGAGCCACGACAGCTCGTACGCGTTCCAGATGTCGGTGCCGAAGAACGGCAGCGCCGACGTGATGCCGAGCTGCTCGCGCGCACCGGCGCGCGGGATCGGGAACAGCAGCGACGCGTCGTACTGCGCCGCGTAGACGGTGGCCTTGCCGAGCGGGGAATGTTCGGGATTCATCGTGTGACGCCTTTACGACAGGAAGAGGCGGTAAGCCGGGTTGGCGCTCTCTTCGACATACGGATAGCCGAGTGCGGCGAGGAAGCGTTCGAATTCGGCGCGATCGGCCTGCGGCACCTGCAGCCCGACGAGGATCGAGCTGTAGTCCGCGCCCTGGTTACGGTAGTGGAACAGGCTGATGTTCCAGTCCGGTGCCATCGACGACAGGAACTTCATCAGCGCGCCCGGCCGTTCCGGAAACTCGAAGCGGAACAGGCGCTCGTCGAGCGCGAGCGGCGAGCGGCCGCCGACCATGTAGCGGATGTGTTCCTTCGACAGCTCGTCGTGCGTCAGGTCGACGCTCTTGAAACCGTGCGACTCGAAGTTCGCGGCGATCTCCGCCGATTCGCCGCGACGCTTGATCTGCACGCCGACGAAGATGTGCGCGGACTGCGCATCGGCGATCCGGTAGTTGAACTCGGTGACGTTGCGGTCGCCGACGAGCGAGCAGAAGCGCTTGAAGCTGCCTCGTTCCTCGGGGATCGTGACCGCGAACACGGCTTCGCGCGCCTCGCCGACTTCCGCGCGCTCGGCCACGAAGCGCATCCGGTCGAAGTTCATGTTCGCGCCCGACGTGACCGCGACGAGCGTCTGGTTCTCGATGCCTTCGCGTTCCGCGTACAGCTTCGCGCCCGCGACCGCCAGCGCGCCGGACGGTTCGAGCACGCTGCGCGTGTCCTGGAATACATCCTTGATCGCCGCGCACAGCGCGTCGGTATTGACCGTCACGACGCCGTCGAGGAACTCGCGGCACAACCGGAAGGTTTCCTCGCCGACGAGCTTCACCGCCGTGCCGTCCGCGAACAGGCCGACTTCGCTCAGTTCGATGCGCTCGCCGGCGTCCAGCGACTGCGCCATCGCGCACGAATCCTCGGCCTGCACGCCAATGACCTTGATCTCCGGGCGCACGGCCTTCACGTACGCGGCGACGCCGGACGCGAGCCCGCCGCCGCCGATCGGCACGAAGATCGCGTGGATCGGGCCCTGGTGCTGGCGCAGGATCTCCATCGCGATCGTGCCCTGGCCGGCGATCACGTACGGATCGTCGAACGGGTGGACGAACGTGAGGTCGCGCTCCTGCTGCACCTTGACTGCGTGCGCATACGCGTCGCTGTACGATTCGCCCGCCTGGATCACCTCGACGCTCGGGCCGCCGTGCGCGCGCACCGCATCGACCTTCACTTGCGGCGTCGTGACCGGCACGACGATCACGGCCTTCACGCCCATCCGGGCTGCCGAGAACGCGACCCCTTGCGCGTGATTGCCGGCCGATGCCGTAATCACGCCGCGCGCGAGCGCGTCGGCCGGAATGTGCGCCATCTTGTTGTACGCGCCGCGCAGCTTGAACGAGAACACCGGCTGGTTGTCCTCGCGCTTCAGGTAGACGGCATTGTGCAGCCGGGCCGACAGGTTGCGGGCGGGTTCGAGTTCCGTCTCGATCGCGACGTCGTAGACGCGCGCGGTGAGGATTTTTTTCAGGTAATCGTGGGGTGCCATGGGCGCTCGCGTGCAGTGCGGAAGCAGACGGTAAAGGATCAATGATAGCGCCAAGGGTCCGCCCGCATGCAAGCGGCATGCCGGACGAGCGGTCGCGGCGGCGCGCGCAGGGGGCGTGCGCGACGCGGAACGTCCTTTTTTGACCGGCTTAACCGTACGGTTACCGACCGGACGGGCGGCGAATGATCGCACGAAATCGCGCCGAACCCCGCTCGGCGCGGCTGGAGGCGATAGCCCCACGACCTGTCCGGCGTGTCACGGATGGCCCGATCATGGGTTAGAATTCCGTTTTGAATCAAGGATCGGAAGATGCAGAGGCACCCTCGGATCGCACCGTTGAAGCCGACGCCGCGCGCAGCCAGCCCCGCGGCCGAACGGCATGCGCGCCGCGCGCGATCGTGCTGATCGTTCCGAGTGCCGCCAGGCCCTGTCGCCGGCCAGGAGGGGCAAGTCGCCCGCTCCGGCCCCATGAAGGACAGCCGCGCGCCTGGTAACAGAACAGATTTCCCCAAGATTGCGCCCACGCGCTTGCCGACGCCCGTGCACGGTGTATCGGCCCTCCGAGTCGTCCGAACATGAACGCACCACAAGTTTTCGATCCGCATGGCGCGGCCGCCGCCGTCGCCGCTGACCCCGCGCCCCGCTTGCGCGAGATTCCCTATAACTACACGTCCTTCTCGGATCGCGAGATCGTGATCCGCCTGCTCGGCGAGGAGGCGTGGTCGGTGCTCGACGAACTGCGCGCCGAGCGCCGCACGGGCCGCTCGGCACGGATGCTGTATGAAGTGCTCGGCGACATCTGGGTCGTGCGCCGCAACCCGTACCTGCAGGACGACCTGCTCGACAACCCGAAGCGCCGCGCGCTGCTGATCGAGGCGCTGAACCACCGCCTGACCGAGATCGGCAAGCGCCGCAGCGCGGATCTCACCGAGCATCGCGACGACGCGGGCCGCGAGCGCGCATCGCGCGTCGAGATGCTCGAGACCGCCGCGCAGCGCGCGGTCAACGAGTTCGCCGACGAATTCGAGAAGATGGCCGACCTGCGCCGCCGCGCGACCAAGGCGCTCGGCCGCTGCACGGAGAAGGACAACATCCGCTTCGACGGGCTGTCGCGCGTGTCGCACGTGACCGATGCGACCGACTGGCGCGTCGAATACCCGTTCGTCGTGCTGACGCCCGACACCGAAGCCGAGATCGCGGCGCTGATCAAGGCGTGCTTCGAACTCGGCCTGACCGTGATCCCGCGTGGCGGCGGTACCGGCTACACGGGCGGCGCGGTGCCGCTCACGCCGTTCTCCGCCGTCATCAACACCGAAAAACTCGAACAGCTCGGCGCGGTCGAGCTGACCGAACTGCCGGGCGTCGCGCACAAGGTGCCGACGATCTTCTCCGGCGCGGGCGTCGTCACGCGCCGCGTGACCGAGGCGGCCGAAGCGGCCGGCTACGTATTCGCGGTCGATCCGACGTCGCTCGACGCATCGTGCATCGGCGGCAACGTCGCGATGAACGCGGGCGGCAAGAAGGCCGTGCTGTGGGGGACTGCACTCGACAACCTGGCCTGGTGGCGGATGGTCGACCCGGACGGCAACTGGCTCGAAGTCACGCGCCACGAGCACAACCAGGGCAAGATCCACGACATCGCGGTCGCGCGTTTCGAGCTGAAGTGGTTCGACGGTGCGTACGCGCCGGGCGAGAAGCTGCTGAAGACCGAGATGCTCGAGATCGAAGGCCGCCGGTTCCGCAAGGAAGGCCTCGGCAAGGACGTGACCGACAAATTCCTCGCCGGCCTGCCGGGCGTGCAGAAGGAAGGCTGCGACGGGCTCATCACGTCCGCGCGCTGGGTGCTGCACAAGATGCCCGCGCACACGCGCACCGTCTGCCTCGAATTCTTCGGCCAGGCGCGCGAGGCGATCCCGAGCATCGTCGAGATCAAGGACTACCTGTTCGAAACGTCGAAGCAGGGCGGCGCGATCCTCGCGGGCCTCGAGCACCTCGACGAGCGCTACCTGCGCGCGGTCGGCTACGCGACCAAGAGCAAGCGCAATGCGTTCCCGAAGATGGTGCTGATCGGCGACATCGTCGGCGATGACGCCGACGCGGTCGCGCACGCGACGTCCGAAGTGATCCGGATGGCGAACGGCAAGAGCGGCGAAGGCTTCGTCGCGATCAGCGCGGAGGCGCGCAAGCGCTTCTGGCTCGACCGCAGCCGCACGGCCGCGATCGCGAAGCACACGAACGCGTTCAAGATCAACGAAGACGTCGTGATCCCGCTGAACCGGATGGGCGAGTACACCGACGGCATCGAGCGGATCAACATCGAGCTGTCGCTGAAGAACAAGCTGCAGCTCGTCGACGCGCTCGAGGCGTTCTTCCGCGGCGGCAACCTGCCGCTCGGCAAGACCGACGACGCGAACGAGATCCCGAGCGCCGAGCTGCTGGAAGATCGTGTGCAGCAGGCGCTGGAGCTGCTCAAGCGCGTGCGCGCACGCTGGGAATTCGTGCGCGACCGGCTCGACCAGCCGCTGCGCGAGGCGCAGCACTATCTCGTGCAGCTCGGGTATGAAGCGCTCGCCGAGAAGTTCGCGGATCGCGCGGACGAGCAGCCGGGCGCGACCGTGTTCCACATCACGCAGGACCGCACGGTTCGCATCTCGTGGAAGCAGGAGATCCGTGCGGAACTGCGCGCGATCTTCAACGGCGGCGCGTTCAAGCAGATCCTCGACGAAGCGCAGGCGATCCACAAGCGCGTGCTGCGCGGCCGCGTGTTCGTCGCGCTGCACATGCACGCGGGCGACGGCAACGTCCACACGAACATCCCGGTCAACTCCGACAACTACGAGATGCTGCAGGACGCGCACGCGTCGGTCGCACGCATCATGAAGCTGGCGCGCTCGCTCGACGGCGTGATCTCCGGCGAGCACGGGATCGGCATCACGAAGCTCGAGTTCCTGACCGACGACGAGATCGCCGAATTCCGCGCGTACAAGCAGCGCGTCGACCCGAACGGCCGTTTCAACAAGGGCAAGCTGCTCGACGGCGCCGATCTGCGCAACGCCTATACGCCCAGCTTCGGGCTGATGGGCTACGAGTCGCTGATCATGCAGCAGTCCGACATCGGCGCGATCGCCGATTCGGTGAAGGATTGCCTGCGCTGCGGCAAGTGCAAGCCGGTGTGCGCGACCCACGTGCCGCGCGCGAACCTGCTGTACAGCCCGCGCAACAAGATCCTCGCGACGTCGCTGCTGGTCGAGGCGTTCCTGTACGAGGAGCAGACGCGCCGCGGCGTGTCGATCAAGCACTGGGACGAGTTCAACGACGTGGCCGACCACTGCACGGTGTGCCACAAGTGCGCGACGCCGTGCCCGGTGAAGATCGACTTCGGCGACGTCACGATGAACATGCGCAACCTGTTGCGCAAGATGGGCAAGAAGAAGTTCAATGCCGGCAATGCGGCCGGCATGTTCTTCCTGAACGCGACCAATCCGCAGACGATCAACGCCGCGCGCACCGTGATGATGGGCGTCGGCTACAAGGTGCAGCGCTTCGCGAACGACATGCTGAAGAAGGTCGTGACGAAGCAGACGCAGCACCCGCCCGCGACGGTCGGCAAGCCGCCCGTCGTCGAGCAGGTGATCCACTTCGTCAACAAGAAGATGCCGGGCAACCTGCCGAAGAAGACGGCGCGCGCGCTGCTCGACATCGAGGACAACAAGATCGTGCCGATCATCCGCAACCCGAAGTCGACGACAGTCGATTCGGAAGCGGTGTTCTACTTCCCGGGCTGCGGCTCCGAGCGCCTGTTCTCGCAGGTCGGCCTCGCGACGCAGGCGATGCTGTGGGAAGCCGGCGTGCAGACCGTGTTGCCGCCGGGCTACCTGTGCTGCGGTTATCCGCAGCGCGGCTCGGGCCAGTACGACAAGGCCGAGAAGATCGTCACCGACAACCGCGTGCTGTTCCACCGCGTGGCGAACACGCTGAACTACCTCGACATCAAGACGGTCGTCGTGTCGTGCGGTACCTGCTACGACCAGCTCGCGGGCTACGAATTCGACAAGATCTTCCCGGGTTGCCGGATCATCGACATCCACGAGTTCCTGCTCGAGAAGGGGATGAAGCTCGACGGCGTGTCGGGTACGCGCTACATGTATCACGACCCGTGCCACACGCCGATCAAGACGATCGACCCGGTGAAGCTCGTCAACGAGCTGATGGGTGCGGAGAAGGACGGCTACAAGATCGAGAAGAACGATCGCTGCTGCGGCGAATCGGGCACGCTCGCGGTCACGCGCCCGGACGTGTCGACGCAGGTCCGCTTCCGCAAGGAAGAGGAGATCCGCAAGGGCGCCGCGAAGCTGCGCGCGATTCCCGTCGTGGCCGGCGATGCGCCGGCGCCGGCCGCCGCGGCCGCGAACGGCCCGGACGTGAAGATCCTGACGAGCTGCCCGTCGTGCCTGCAGGGCCTGTCGCGCTACAGCGAGGATGCGAACCTCGAAGCCGACTACATCGTGGTCGAAATTGCGCGCCAGGTGCTCGGCGAGAACTGGATGGCCGATTATGTCGCACGTGCCAACAATGGCGGGATCGAGCGCGTGCTGGTCTAATGCGGGCATGACGACCGCCCGACCGGGCCAGGAATGAGCGGGCGCCGGCGCAGCAATGCCGGCGCCTGTCCACATGGGAGCGACGATGGAATGCGTGTTTTGCCGTGAAGACGGCGGCGATCTGCTCTGGCAGGACGATGCGGTGCGCGTCGTTCTCGCGACGGGCGAGCACGAGTATCCGGGCTTCTGCCGGGTGATCTGGGGTGCGCACGTGGCCGAGTTCTCCGATCTCGGCGAATCCGAGCGGGCCCACCTGATGCGCGTGGTCTACGCGGTCGAGCGGGCCGTGCGCCGCGTGATGCAGCCGAACAAGGTGAATCTCGCGAGCCTCGGCAACATGGTGCCGCACGTGCACTGGCACGTGATCCCGCGCTTTTCCAACGACGCCCACTTCCCGCAGCCCGTCTGGGCGCCGCGCCAGCGCAGCGTGTCCGAGGCGCTGTTGCGCACGCGCGCCGCGCAGGCCTCGCTGCTGCACAATGCGGTGCGCGAGGAAATTCAACGCATGACCGATTCGAGGCAGCCATGAGCGGTTTGACTTCCACGACGCCGATTCCGTCCGGCGTCGTCGTGCACGCGGTGTCGCGCGTGCTCGAATTGCAGTACCCGAACGGCGACAGCTACCGGATTCCGTTCGAGTTGATGCGCGTCTATTCGCCGTCGGCCGAGGTGCGCGGACACGGGCCCGGCCAGGAGACGCTGCAGACCGGCAAGCGCGAGGTGACGATCACGGCGCTCGAGGGCGTCGGCAACTACGCGCTCCAGCCGACGTTCTCCGACGGCCATTCGACCGGCATCTACTCGTGGGACCTGCTGTACGAACTGGCGACGCAGCAGGACGCGCTGTGGCGCGACTATTTCGACAAATTGAAGGCAGCGGGCGTCGAGCGCGACGCCCCGATGCAGGCGGCCTCCGCGTCGCACGGCCACTGCCACTGAAATCGACGGCGCCCGCTCGGCGCCGTCTTGCCATTTACTGAGGATCAACGCGATGAGCAAAACCCACTTCGGCTTCGAAAGCGTCGAGGAAAACGAAAAAGCGAAGAAAGTGGCGGGGGTGTTCCATTCGGTCGCGAGCAACTACGATCTGATGAACGACCTGATGTCGGCGGGCATGCACCGCGCGTGGAAGGCGTTCACGATCGCGCAGGCGAACGTGCGCCCCGGTTTCAAGGTGCTCGATATCGCGGCCGGCACCGGCGACCTGACGAAGTCGTTCAAGAAGGCGGCCGGGCCGACGGGCGAGGTCTGGCACACGGACATCAACGAATCGATGCTGCGCGTCGGCCGCGACCGGCTGCTCGACAAGGGGATCGTGACGCCGTCGCTGCTGTGCGACGCAGAGAAAATTCCCTTTCCGGACAACTACTTCGACGTGGTCACGGTCGCGTTCGGGCTGCGCAACATGACGCACAAGGACGCCGCGCTGGCCGAGATGCGCCGCGTGACGAAGCCCGGCGGCCGCGTGATGGTGCTGGAATTCTCGAAAGTCTGGGATCCGCTGAAAAAAGCGTACGATCTGTATTCTTTCAAAGTATTACCGTGGCTTGGCGACAAGTTCGCGAAAGATGCCGAAAGTTACCGGTATCTTGCTGAATCTATCCGGATGCACCCCGATCAGGACACGCTGAAGACGATGATGGAACAAGCGGGCCTCGACGCCGTCAAATATTACAATTTGTCAGGTGGCGTGGTAGCTTTACACATGGGAGCCAAGTACTAAGGGGCTCTTTCCATACATTTGTCTTACATCTGGAGAAGCTGATGTCCGAAACGCGTTCGTTGTTCAACCGTAGCAAGCCGTCGAAGCCGTGGGCTCGACGGGTCGGCACGCTGCTGATGGTCGGCCTGCTCACGGCCGGCACGTTCGCATCGCTCGACGCTGAAGCCAAGCGCATGGGCGGCGGACGCAGCATCGGCCGGCAGAATTCCACCGTCACGCAGCGCCAGGCCACGCCGCCCGCGCAGCAGCCGATGCAGCAGGCCGCGCCGTCGCAGGCGCAGCGTGCGAATCCGGCCACGCCCACGCCGGCCGCGCAGCCCAACCGCTCGCGCTGGCTCGGGCCGATCGCCGGTCTCGCGGCCGGTCTCGGCATCGCGGCGCTGCTGTCGCACTTCGGCCTCGGCGGCGCGTTCGCGAGCATGATGGCGAACGTCATCGTGATCGCACTGCTCGCGATGGTCGGTATCTGGCTGATCCGCAAGTTCATGAACCGCCGTCGCCCGCAAGAGCCGGCGTACTCGGTCGGCGGCTCGGCGTCGTCGTCGGGCGGCTACTCGCAAAGCCCGTCGTTCCAGCAAGGCAATGCCGGCAGCAACTACGCGGGCAGCGGCAGCAGCTATGCGAACGAAGCGCAGGGCGTGTTCGGCGGCGGTGCAGCGGCCGCCGGCGCGGCAGCGGCTGCGGCGGCACCGCACCAGGTGCCGGCCGGCTTCGATTCCGAAGCGTTCCTGCGCAGCGCGAAGGTCTACTTCGTGCGCCTGCAGGCGGCGTGGGACCAGGGCAACCTGGCCGACATCCGCGAGTTCACGACGCCCGAAATGTTCGCCGAGATCAAGATCGACCTCGATTCGCGCGGCAACGAGGCGAACCAGACCGACGTCGTGCAGCTCGACGCGGAACTGGTTGCCATCGAGGATCGCGGCATCGAGCAATCGGCGAGCGTGCGTTTCCACGGCCTGATCCGCGAATCGGCGAGCGCGTCGGCCGCGCCGTTCGACGAGGTGTGGAACCTGTCGAAGTCGGGCAGCCAGGGCTGGCTGCTCGCGGGTATCCAGCAGATCAACACGCACTGAGCGTGCCGGGCGGCCCACGCCGCCGGGCACCCGGGCGACGGCCGCCGCACTGCGACCGCTTGCCGCCCGGGTGTACGGTCAGGCACGGTCTGCCGACGATCCGACGTTACAATAGAAACCCGCGTGGGCGCCCGGCCTGCGCGGGTTTTTTCTTTCCCAGCCCGATGACCTTTGCCGCCAAGCCTTTTGCTGCTGCTGTCAATCACCTGCTCGCGCGCGAATCATGGGCGCGCGACCGCCTGATTCCCTATGCGGGCAAGACTGCCCGGATCGACGTGCCTCCCGTGACGCTCACGCTGCTGGTGCAGCCCGACGGCTATCTGTCCGCCGTCGACGCGCACGATGCGCAACAGGTCGACGTGTCGATCGCGCTCGCCGGCGACACGGTCGCCGCGTTCCTGCAGGGCGGCCAGGCGGCCGTGATGAAGCACGTGAAGATCGAGGGCGACGCGGAATTCGCGACGCAGATCGCGAAGCTGGCCGAGCACTTGCGCTGGGAACCTGAAGAAGATCTCGCGAAGCTGGTCGGCGACGCGGCGGCATACCGGATCGCGACGGTCGTGCGCGACGCCGGTGCGCGCGCGCGACGCACCGGCCGCAACGTGCTCGATTCCGTCGCCGAATACTGGCTCGACGAGAACCCGCAAGTCGTCCGGCGCACGTCGCTCGGCGGCTTCGACGCCGAACTGGCGCGCGCACGCGATGCGCTCGCGCGGGTCGAAAAGCGGGTCGAGCGACTCGAACAAAAAATCGGCGCGCGCACGGGCCCAGGCCCGCGCGGCGCGCACTGAGGGCCGCAGGGCATGCGCATTTTCCGTTTCATCAAGATTGTCTACACCGTCATCCGCTTTGGTCTCGACGAAGTGATGCTGTCCCGGATCGACGACCGGCGCGTGAAGCTGCTGTTGCGGATCACGACGATCGGCCGTCGTTATTCCGATCCGCCCGCCGTGCGGCTGCGTCACGCGCTCGAAAGCCTCGGCCCGATCTTCGTGAAGTTCGGCCAGGTGCTGTCGACGCGCCGCGACCTGCTGTCGGTCGATTTCGCGAACGAACTCGCGAAGCTGCAGGACCAGGTGCCGCCGTTCGATTCGGCCGTCGCGATCTCGATCATCGAGAAGTCGCTCGGTGCGCCGGTCGACGAGCTGTTCGACGAATTCGAGCGCGAGCCGGTCGCGAGCGCGTCGATCGCGCAGGTGCATTTCGCGAAGCTGAAGCAGGGCGTGCATGCGGGCAAGGCCGTTGCGGTGAAGGTGCTGCGCCCGAACATGCTGTCCGTGATCGACTCGGATCTCGCGCTGATGCGCGACATCGCCATCTGGACGGAGCGCATGTGGGCCGATGGCCGCCGCCTGAAGCCGCGCGAGGTCGTCGCCGAATTCGACAAGTACCTGCACGACGAACTCGACCTGATGCGCGAGGCCGCGAACGGCAGCCAGCTGCGCCGCAACTTCGCGGGCCTCGACCTGCTGCTCGTGCCCGAGATGTTCTGGGATTTCTCGACGTCGCAGGTGCTCGTGATGGAGCGCATGACGGGTGTGCCGATCAGCCAGGTCGAGACGCTGCGCTCGGCCGGCGTCGACATCAAGAAGCTCGCGCGCGAAGGCGTCGAGATCTTCTTCACGCAGGTGTTCCGCGATGGCTTCTTCCATGCGGACATGCACCCCGGCAACATCCAGGTGAGCCTCGACCCGAGCACGTTCGGGCGCTATATCGCGCTCGATTTCGGGATCGTCGGCGCGCTGTCCGATTTCGACAAGAATTACCTCGCGCAGAACTTCCTCGCGTTTTTCAAGCGCGACTACCACCGCGTCGCGACGCTGCACCTCGAATCGGGCTGGGTGCCGCCCGAGACGCGCGTCGAAGAACTCGAAAGCGCGATCCGCGCGGTGTGCGAGCCGTATTTCGACCGCGCGTTGAAGGACATCTCGCTCGGCCAGGTGCTGATGCGCCTGTTCTCGACGTCGCGCCGCTTCAACGTCGAGATCCAGCCGCAACTCGTGCTGCTGCAGAAGACGATGCTGAACGTCGAAGGGCTCGGCCGCTCGCTCGACCCCGAACTCGACCTGTGGAAGACCGCGAAGCCGTACCTCGAGCGCTGGATGACCGAGCAGATCGGCCTGCGCGGCTGGTACGAGCGCTTCAAGGTCGAGGCGCCGCAGTGGAGCAAGACGCTGCCGCAACTGCCGCGCCTGATCCATCACGCGATGGCCGCGCGCCATGACGCACCGCGCGCCGCGAGCGAGGACCTGATGCGCCAGATCCTCGTCGAGCAGAAACGTACCAACAGGCTGCTGCAGGCGCTGCTGATCTTCGGCCTGTCGGTCGGCGTCGGCGCGCTGGTCGCGCGCGTGCTGTTCGCGCTCGCGTACGGCGCCTGACCGACAGGAGCAACGCGATGTCCGATCCGAAGCAACCGGCTGCACCGACGGCCGCCGATTTCGCGACGCGCGACCCCGGCAACGCGTCGTTCTGGGACGAGCGTTTCGAGCGTGGCGTGACGCCTTGGGAATTCGGCGGCGTGCCCGATGGCTTTCGCGTGTTTGCGCATCGGCTCGAGCCGTGCACGGTGCTGATTCCCGGCTGCGGCAGTGCGCAGGAGGCCGGGTGGCTCGCGCAGGCCGGCTGGCCCGTGCGCGCGATCGATTTCGCCGCGCAGGCGGTGGCTGCCGCGAAGGCGCAGCTCGGCGCGCACGCGGACGTCGTCGAGCAGGCCGATTTCTTTACGTACCGGCCGCCGTTCGACGTGCAGTGGGTGTACGAGCGCGCATTCCTGTGCGCGCTGCCACCGGCCATGCGCGCGGGCTACGCGGCACGGATGGCCGAGCTGTTGCCCGTGGACGGATTGCTGGCCGGCTATTTCTTCGTGATGGCGAAACCGAAGGGGCCGCCGTTCGGAATCGAGCGTGCGGAACTCGATGCGCTGCTCGCGCCGCACTTCGAGCTGATCGAGGATTTGCCCGTGACCGATTCGCTGGCCGTGTTCGAAGGACACGAGCGCTGGCTCACGTGGCGCCGCCGCTGATGCGCGGGCGTCGCAGCCGTTGCCGGGCCGCGCCGGGGTTTCGGCTATAATTCAAGGTTTTGCAAGCTGTTTCCAGTTTCCGCGGGAAAAATATCATGCCGATCTACGCCTATCGATGCGAAGCGTGTGGTTTCGCGAAGGACGTGCTCCAGAAGATGAGCGACGCGCCGCTGTCGCAGTGCCCGGAATGCGGGAAGGATGCGTTTCGCAAGCAGGTCACTGCCGCGGGCTTCCAGTTGAAGGGTTCGGGTTGGTACGTCACCGATTTCCGTGGCGGTTCGGGTGGCGCCAGCGCGCCGGCGACCGCGTCGGGTGACGCGGCTGCGGCGGCGCCCGCCGCGGCGGAACCGGCAGCGGCCGCGCCGGCCGCAGCGAGTTCCGAAAGCACGACGACGAGCGCCGCGCCCGCCCCGGCTGCAGCGCCCGCCGCCAGTAGTTGACTGTCGCGGTCCGACCGGGCCGCGACCACCCCGCGCCGCCGCCGGCGCGGTTCATTGACGGCAGATGATGAAAAAGACGACCCTGAAATCGGTGTTTCTGACCGGCCTGCTGGTTCTCGTCCCGCTCGCGATCACGCTGTGGGTGCTCGGCCTCATCATCGGCACGATGGACCAGACGCTGCTCCTGCTGCCCGAATCGTGGCAGCCCGAGCGGATGCTCGGCTTCCATCTGCCGGGGATCGGCGCGGTGCTGACGCTTGCGTTCATCTTCGTCGTCGGTCTGGCCACGCGGAATTTCGTCGGCCAGAAGCTCGTCACCTGGTGGAATGCGGTCGTGCGTCACATCCCGGTCGTGGGGCCGATCTACACGAGCGTCAAGCAGGTGTCGGACACGCTGCTGTCGAGTAGCGGCAACGCGTTCCGCAAGGCGCTGCTGATCGAATATCCGCGCCGCGGCTCGTATACGATCGCGTTTCTGACCGGCACGCCCGGCGGCGACGTGCTCAATCATCTGACGGAAGAATACGTGAGCGTGTATATCCCGACGACGCCGAACCCGACGTCGGGCTTCTTCCTGATGCTGCCGAAGAGCGAAGTCATCGAACTCGACATGTCGGTCGATGCCGCGCTCAAGTACATCGTCTCGATGGGCGTCGTGGCGCCTCCGGCGCCGGCTCCGGCGCCCGCCCGCCGCCCCGTCGAGCCGCCGCTGTAAGTAAAGAATCATCGCCCGGGCCGCGCGTTGCGGCGCCCGTTGATCAAACCGAACGAAAGCAAACATCATGTCGATGCGTACTGAATACTGCGGTCTCGTGACCGAACACCTGCTGGGCCAAACCGTGTCGCTGTGCGGCTGGGTGCAGCGCCGCCGCGATCACGGCGGTGTGATCTTCATCGACCTGCGCGATCGTGAAGGCCTCGTGCAGGTGGTGTGCGACCCCGATCGCGCGGAGATGTTCGCGACCGCCGAAGGCGTGCGCAACGAGTTCTGCGTGCAGATCAAGGGCCTCGTGCGCAACCGTCCGGAAGGCACGGTCAACGCCGGCCTGAAGAGCGGCAAGATCGAAGTGCTGTGCCATGAACTGAACGTGCTGAACGCATCGGTCACGCCGCCGTTCCAGCTCGACGACGACAACCTGTCGGAAACGACGCGCCTCACGCACCGCGTGCTCGACTTGCGCCGCCCGCAGATGCAGCACAACCTGCGCCTGCGCTACCGTGTCGCGATCGAGGCGCGCAAGTACCTCGACGAGCAGGGCTTCATCGACATCGAAACGCCGATGCTGACGAAGAGCACGCCGGAAGGCGCGCGCGACTACCTCGTGCCGTCGCGTGTGAACGCGGGCCAGTTCTTCGCGCTGCCGCAGTCGCCGCAGCTGTTCAAGCAGCTGCTGATGGTCGCGAACTTCGACCGTTACTACCAGATCACCAAGTGCTTCCGCGACGAAGACCTCCGTGCCGACCGTCAGCCGGAATTCACGCAGATCGACTGCGAAACGTCGTTCCTCGGCGAGCAGGAAATCCGTGACCTGTTCGAAGACATGATCCGTCACATCTTCAAGACGACGATCGACGTCGAGCTCGACGCGAAATTCCCGGTGATGCCGTACTCGGAAGCGATGGCGCGTTTCGGTTCGGACAAGCCGGACCTGCGCGTGCAGCTGGAATTCACCGAGCTGACCGACGCGATGAAGGACGTCGACTTCAAGGTGTTCAGCACGCCGGCCAACGCGAAGGACGGCCGTGTCGCGGCGCTGCGCGTGCCGAAGGGCAGCGAACTGTCGCGCGGCGACATCGACGGCTACACGGAATTCGTGCGCATCTACGGCGCGAAGGGCCTCGCGTGGATCAAGGTCAACGAGAAGGCGAAGGGCCGCGACGGCCTGCAGAGCCCGATCGTCAAGAACCTGCACGACGCATCGATCGCGGCGATCCTCGAGCGCACCGGTGCTGAAGACGGCGACATCATCTTCTTCGCGGCCGACCGCGCGAAGGTCGTCAACGACAGCCTCGGCGCACTGCGCCTGAAGATCGGCCATTCGGAATTCGGCAAGGCGAACGGTCTCGTCCAGGCCGGCTGGAAGCCGCTGTGGGTCGTCGACTTCCCGATGTTCGAATACGACGACGAAGATGCACGCTACGTCGCGGCTCACCACCCGTTCACGAGCCCGAAGGACGAGCACCTCGAGTACCTCGAGACCGACCCGGGCCGTTGCCTCGCGAAGGCGTACGACATGGTGCTGAACGGCTGGGAAATCGGCGGCGGCTCGGTGCGTATCTATCAGGAAGAAGTGCAGAGCAAGGTGTTCCGCGCGCTGAAGATCGGTGCGGAAGAAGCGCAACTGAAGTTCGGCTTCCTGCTGGACGCGCTGCAGTACGGCGCGCCGCCGCACGGCGGTATCGCATTCGGTCTCGACCGCATCGTCACGATGATGGCCGGCGCCGATTCGATCCGCGACGTGATCGCGTTCCCGAAGACGCAGCGTGCACAGGATCTGCTCACGCAAGCGCCGAGCCCGGTCGACGAGCGTCAGCTGCGCGAACTGCACATCCGCCTGCGTCAGCCGGAACAGCCGAAGGCGTAACGCGTTTGGCACCCGGTCGTGTGTGCGGTCACGCGCACACGACGCACATGAAAAAGGCGCGCGATGCGCCTTTTTCATTTTTTGCGGTACAGTCGCAGCACTTGCCGCACGTTCGGGGCGCATGCCCGACGCACGGCCCTGTGCCGCATGAAACAACGATGACGAAGCCGCCGAAAATCCCCGAATCCGTTCTTGTCGTGATCTACACGCCCGACCTCGATGTGCTCGTGATCAAGCGTGCCGACCAGCCCGATTTCTGGCAATCGGTCACCGGCTCGAAGGACGCGCTGGACGAGCCGCTCGCGCTCACCGCCGCGCGTGAAGTGGCGGAGGAAACCGGCATCGCGATCGGCACGGCGGACGTGCCGGCCAACGCGCTCGCCGACTGGCGCCACCGGATCGAATACACGATCTATCCGCAATACCTGCATCGCTATGCACCGGGCGTCACGCGCAACGTCGAGCACTGGTTCGGCCTGTGCGTGCCGCGTCGCGTCGGCGTGACGCTGTCGCCGCGCGAGCACGTCGACCATGCGTGGCTGCCGTTCCGCGAGGCGGCCGCGCGCTGCTTCTCGCCGTCGAACGCCGAGGCGATCCTGCAACTGCCCGCGCGCGTGGCCCTGTCGCGCGCGCCGCACGGCTCGTCCGCATGACGGCGGAAGCCCGCAAGCGCTTCGCGCAATTGCGGCAGATGTTCCTGCAGGAACGCGGCTCCGCATCGCGGCTCGCGTTCACGTCGGGCAACACCGTGCGGCTGTGCGAGGGCGGCGGTGCGTTCTTCCAGGCCCTGATCGAACGGATCGATGCGGCCCGCGAGCAGGTGATGCTCGAAACCTACATCTTCTGCGACGATGCAGCCGGCCGGCCGGTGTCGGATGCGCTGATCCGTGCGGCGCAGCGTGGCGTGCGCGTGCGCGTGATCACCGACGGCATCGGCACCGCGCGCCTGCCGCTGTTCGACACGTGGGTCGAGGCCGGTGTCGAGCACTGCATCTACAACCGCTTCCTGTTCGGCCGCTTCGGCTTCTCGCGCACGCATCGCAAGCTTGCGGTGATCGATCATGCGGCCGCGTTCTGCGGCGGCATCAACATCGTCGACGACTACGCGCAGAACGGCACGACGCTGCCGTTTCCGCGCTGGGATTTCGCGGTCGAGATGGCAGGGCCTGCCGTGTCCGACGTGCGCGCGGCGTTCGAGCTGCAGTGGCACCGGATCCAGTTCGGCCACAAGCCGTATGCCCAGTACGCGGCCGGGCTGCACGGCGGCGAAGCGTTCCCCGACATGTTCCGGCGCTGGATGCGCAGCCACCGGTGGATCAAGGCCGGTGCGCTCAGGGTCGTGACGGAGCCGAGCGTCGCGTTCGTCGCGCGCGACAACGTCGTGAACCGCCGCGCGATCGAGAAGGCGTATCTTGCGGCGATCGGCCAGGCGCGCCAGCGGATCCTGCTCGCGAATCCGTACTTCATGCCGGGCCGCAAGCTGCGCCGTGCGCTGACGGGCGCCGCACGGCGCGGCGTCGACGTGCGGATCCTGATCGGCCGCAAGGAGTTCGCGGCGCTCGATACGGCCGTGCCGTTCCTCTATCACGCGCTGCTGCGCGCGGGCGTGCGCGTCGCCGAATACGACAAGACGATGCTGCACGGCAAGGTCGCCGTGATCGACGACAACTGGGCGACGGTCGGCTCGTCGAACCTGGACGCGCTGAGCCTGATGCTGAACAATGAAGCGAACGTCGTGCTGGTGCGTTACGATGCTGTCACGAACGAACTGCGCGACGCGATCGCGGGTGCGTTCGCCGATGGCCGGGAAATCGACCCCGCGCGCTTCGCCGCGCGCCCGCGCATCGAGCGTCTGCTGAACTGGCTTGCGTACACCGCGTATCGCGTCGTGATGAAGGCGCTGACGGTCGGCGGTTACGACTGACGCAGACTAAGCATTCGCTTCAAAATATCTGTCCGCACGTTCGTGCGGAAAAGCCGCTCCGGTCCCGCCGGAATCGCGCAAAATAGCGGCTCGGTTAGACACCGGTTTCTAATAATTTCCTTGTTTCGCGAGCGGCCGCACTCAATAATAGTACGGCCGTTCGATTTTATTCGAACCCCCGAACGGTTACAGAAATAGCTATGCGAAAAGGCGAACAGACGCGTGCCGCGATACTTGAAGCTGCTTTGGACCTCGCCAGCCGTGACGGGCTGGAGGGGCTGACGATCGGCCTGCTGGCCGAGCGCATGCAGATGAGCAAGAGCGGTGTGTTCGCGCACTTCGGATCGCGTGAAGACCTGCAGGTCGAGGTCGTCCGCGAGTATCACCATCGTTTCGAAAACGAGGTGTTCTTTCCGAGCCTGCGCGAGTCGCGAGGCTTGCCGCGCCTTCGGGCGATGCTGGCCCGCTGGACGGAGAAGCGCATCCAGGAGGTGACGACGGGATGCATCTACATCAGCGGTGCGGTCGAGTACGACGACCGGCCTGACAGCCCCGTGCGCGAGCAGTTGATCGCGAGCGTGACGGCCTGGCGTGCCGCGATGCTGCGTGCCATTTCGCAGGCGAAAGAAGAAGGCCATCTGCGTGCGGATACCGATCCGGACCTGATGCTCTTCGAGTTGTACAGCTTCACGCTCGGCCTGCATCACGACGCCCGCTTCCTGCATTCGCCGGACGCCGTGCGCCTCACGTGGGCCGCGCTGGAAAAGACGATTGTTTCGTATCAGAGCGAGAGCCGTTAGCGGCGCGTGACCCGCCCGCCAGGAGCTCGAGCCGTTTTGCCCACCTTTGGAGAGAGTCATGGGACAGTACGCCGCGCCGCTGCGCGACATGCAATTCGTGTTGCACGAGCTTCTGAACGTCGAAGCCGAAGTCAAGCAAATGCCCAAGCATGCGGACCTCGACGCCGACACGATCAACCAGGTCCTCGAGGAAGCGGGCAAGTTCTGCTCCGAGGTACTGTTCCCGCTGAACCAGGTCGGCGACCGCGAAGGCTGCACGTATGAAGGCGACGGCGTCGTGAAGACCCCGACCGGCTTCAAGGAGGCCTACCAGCAATACGTCGAGGCCGGCTGGCCGGCGCTCGGCTGCGATCCGGACTACGGCGGCCAGGGCCTGCCCGCGTTCGTGAACAACGCGCTCTACGAAATGATGAATTCGGCGAACCAGGCCTGGACGATGTATCCGGGCCTGTCGCACGGCGCCTACGAATGCCTGCACGCGCACGGCGCGCCGGAACTGCAGAAGGCCTACCTGCCGAAGCTCGTGACCGGCGAATGGACCGGCACGATGTGTCTGACGGAGCCGCATTGCGGCACCGACCTCGGCATCCTGCGCACCAAGGCCGAACCGAACGGCGACGGCTCGTACTCGATCAGCGGCACGAAGATCTTCATCTCGAGCGGCGAGCACGACATGGCCGCGAACATCATCCACCTCGTGCTCGCGCGCCTGCCGGACGCGCCGCAGGGCACGAAGGGGATCTCGCTGTTCATCGTGCCGAAGTTCATTCCCGACGCTGCGGGCGAGCCGGGCGAGCGCAACGGCATCAAGTGCGGCTCGATCGAACACAAGATGGGCATCCACGGCAACTCGACGTGCGTGATGAACCTCGACAACGCGAAGGGCTGGATGGTCGGCGAGCCGAACAAGGGCTTGAACGCGATGTTCGTGATGATGAACGCGGCCCGTCTCGGCGTGGGCGCGCAAGGTCTCGGCCTCACGGAAGTCGCGTACCAGAACTCGCTCGCGTATGCGAAGGATCGTCTGCAGATGCGCTCGCTGACGGGCCCGAAGGCACCGGACAAGCCGGCCGACCCGATCATCGTGCATCCGGACGTGCGCCGCATGCTGCTCACGCAGAAGGCCTACGCGGAAGGCGCGCGCGCGTTCACGTACTGGTCCGCGCTGCAGATCGACAAGGAACTGTCGCACGGTGACGAAGCCGTGCGCAAGGAAGCCGCCGACCTCGTCGCGCTGCTCACGCCGATCATCAAGGCGTTCCTGACCGACAACGCGTTCGAGTGCACGAACCACGCGATGCAGATCTACGGCGGCCACGGCTTCATCTCCGAGTGGGGCATGGAGCAGTACGTGCGCGACGCGCGGATCAACATGATCTACGAAGGCACGAACTCGATCCAGTCGCTCGACCTGCTGGGCCGCAAGGTGCTCGGCGACATGGGCGCGAAGCTGAAGAAGTTCGGCAAGCTCGTGACGGAATTCGCGGAAGCCGAAGGCGTGAAGCCGGAAATGGCCGAGTTCATCAACCCGCTCGCCGACATCGGCGACAAGGTGCAGAAGCTGACGATGGAAATCGGCATGAAGGCGATGCAGAACCCCGACGAAGTCGGTGCTGCGGCCGTGCCGTACCTGCGTACCGTCGGCCACCTGGTGTTCTCGTACTTCTGGGCGCGCATGGCACGCCTCGCCCTCGACAACGAAGCGTCGGGCGACCCGTTCTACAAGTCGAAGCTCGCGACGGCCCGTTTCTACTTCGCGCGTCTGCTGCCCGAAACGGCGTCGACGATCCGCGCCGCGCGCGCCGGCTCGAAGACGATGATGGAAGTCGACGAATCGCTGTTCTGACGCGAGTCCGGGCGGTGCGCGCCGCGCGCCGCCCGAACGCAACGGTTCCTGGTACTCACTTCGCCGTGCAGCCCTCACAACCCGCGCTGCACGACACTATCCGGAGACATCCCGTGAGCAATTTCCTGATTCGCAAGGTCGCCGTGCTGGGCGCCGGCGTGATGGGCGCGCAGATCGCCGCGCACCTCATCAACGCACGCGTGCCGGTGCTGCTGTTCGACCTGCCGGCCAAGGAAGGCCCGAAAAACGCGATCGCGCTGAAGGCGATCGAGAACCTGAAAAAGCTGTCGCCCGCGCCGTTCGGCGTGAAGGACGACGCGAAGTACCTCGAAGCAGCGAACTACGAAGACGACATCGCGAAGCTGGCCGAATGCGACGTCGTGATCGAGGCGATCGCCGAGCGGATGGACTGGAAGCACGACCTGTACAAGAAGGTCGCGCCGCACATCGCGCCGAACGCGATCTTCGCGACCAACACGTCGGGCCTGTCGATCACGAAGCTGTCCGATGGTTTCTCGGACGAGCTGAAGTCGCGCTTCTGCGGCGTGCACTTCTTCAACCCGCCGCGCTACATGCACCTCGTCGAGCTGATCCCGACCGCGCATACGCGCCCGGAGATCCTCGACCAGCTCGAAACCTTCCTGACGAGCATCGTCGGCAAGGGCGTCGTGCGCGCGAAGGACACGCCGAACTTCATCGCGAACCGCGTCGGCATCTTCTCGATCCTTGCGGTGATCACCGAGGCCGCGAAGTTCGGCCTGCGCTTCGACGAAGTCGACGACCTCACGGGCAGCCGCCTCGGCCGCGCGAAGTCGGCAACGTTCCGCACCGCGGACGTGGTCGGCCTCGACACGATGGCGCACGTGATCAAGACGATGCAGGACAACCTCGCCGACGATCCGTTCTTCCCGGTCTACCAGACGCCCGCCGTGCTCGCCGAGCTGGTGAAGCAGGGCGCGCTCGGCCAGAAGACGGGCGGCGGTTTCTACAAGAAGGAAGGCAAGGCGATCAAGGTGCTCGACGCGAAGACGGGCACCTACGTCGACGCCGGCGCGAAGGCTGACGAAACGGTCGGCCGCATCCTGAAGCGTCCGCCGGCGGAGCGCCTGAAGCTGCTGCGTGAAACGGACCATCCGCATGCGCAGTTCCTGTGGTCGATCTTCCGCGACGTGTTCCACTACATCGGCGTGCATCTCGAGTCGATCGCCGACAACGCGCGCGACGTCGACCTCGCGATCCGCTGGGGCTTCGGCTGGAACGAAGGCCCGTTCGAAGGCTGGCAGGCCGCCGGCTGGAAGCAGGTCGCCGAGTGGGTGCAGGAAGACATCGCGGCCGGCAAGGCGCTGGCAAACGTGCCGCTGCCGTCGTGGGTGCTCGAAGGCGCGGTGGCGGAGAAGGGTGGCGTGCACACGGCCGAAGGCTCGTGGGCGCCGGCTGCGCAGCGCTTCGTGCCGCGTTCGGACCTCGCGGTCTACGGCAAGCAGGTATTCCGCGCGCCGCTGCTCGGCGAAGCCGGTGCTGATCCGAAGACCTACGGCAAGACGCTGTTCGAGACCGACGCGGTGCGCGCATGGGTCGACGACCGTGCGGGTGAAGACGACGTCGTGATCGTGTCGTTCAAGTCGAAGATGAACACGATCGGACCGAGCGTGATCGACGGCCTCGTGCAGGCGATCGAGCTCGCGGAGAAGGACTACAAGGGCGTGGTGATCTGGCAGCCGACGTCGCTGAAGCTCGGCACGCCGGGCGGCCCGTTCTCGGCCGGCGCGAACCTCGAAGAGGCGATGCCCGCGTTCATGATGGGTGGCGCGAAGGGTATCGAGCCGTTCGTGAAGAAGTTCCAGGAAGGCATGCTGCGCGTGAAGTACGCGAACGTGCCGGTCGTCGCGGCCGTGTCGGGCATCGCGCTCGGCGGCGGATGCGAGCTGATGCTGCACAGCGCGAAGCGTGTCGTGCACGTCGAGAGCTACGTCGGTCTCGTCGAAGTGGGCGTCGGCCTCGTGCCGGCGGGCGGCGGCCTGAAGGAAGCGGCGCTGCGCGCAGCGGACGCCGCGACGGCCGCGAACGCGACCACCGACATCCTGAAGTTCGTCACGAAGTCGTTCGAGAACGCGGCGATGGCGAAGGTCTCGGCGTCCGCGCACGATGCACGTGCGATGGGCTACGTGAAGCCGTCCGACACGATCATCTTCAACGTGTTCGAACTGCTCGACACCGCGAAGAAGGAAGCGCGTGCGCTGGCCGCCACCGGCTACCGCGCACCGCTGCGTGCGAAGGACGTGCCGGTTGCAGGCCGCTCGGCGATCGCGACGATCAAGGCATCGCTCGTCAACATGCGTGACGGCCGCTTCATCAGCGACCACGACTACCTGATCGCGAGCCGCATCGCCGAAGCCGTGTGCGGCGGCGACGTCGAAGCCGGCAGCCTCGTCGACGAGCAGTGGCTGCTCGCGCTGGAGCGTCGTGCGTTCGTCGAGCTGCTCGGCACGCAGAAGACGCAGGAACGGATCATGGGCATGTTGCAGACCGGCAAGCCGGTGCGTAACTGAGCGAGCGGATAAGGCAAGGAGTCTCAAATGAGCAAACAATTGCAAGACGCATACATCGTCGCCGCCAGCCGCACGCCGATCGGCAAGGCCCCGCGCGGTGTCTTCAAGAACACGCGCCCGGACGAGCTGCTGGTCCACGCGATCAGGTCGGCGGTTGCGCAGGTGCCCGGCTTCGACACGAAGCTGATCGAAGACGCGATCATCGGCTGCGCGATTCCGGAAGCCGAGCAGGGCCTGAACGTCGCGCGCATGGGCGCGCTGCTCGCCGGCCTGCCGCAGACGGTCGGCGGCGTGACGGTCAACCGCTTCTGCGCGTCGGGCATCACCGCGCTCGCGATGGCGGCCGACCGCATCCGTGTCGGCGAATCGGACGCGATCTTCGCGGGCGGCTGCGAATCGATGAGCATGGTGCCGATGATGGGCAACAAGCCGTCGATGTCGCCGCACATCTTCGATCGCAATGAAGACTTCGGCATCGCGTACGGGATGGGCCTGACGGCCGAGCGCGTCGCCGAGCAGTGGAAGGTGAGCCGCGAAGACCAGGACGCGTTCTCGGTCGAGTCGCACCGCAAGGCACTGGCCGCGCAGCAGGCCGGCGAGTTCAACGACGAGATCGCCGCGTACACGATCACCGAGCGTTTCCCGAACCTCGCGACCGGCGAAGTCGACGTGAAGACGCGCGAGATCGCGCTCGACGAAGGTCCGCGCGCGGATACGTCGATCGAAGGCCTCGCGAAGCTGCGCACGGTGTTCGCGAACAAGGGCTCGGTCACGGCCGGCAACAGCTCGCAGACGTCGGACGGCGCGGGCGCATTGCTCGTCGTGTCGGAAAAGGTGCTGAAGGAATTCAACCTGACGCCGCTCGCGCGCTTCGTAAGCTTCGCGGTGCGCGGCGTGCCGCCGGAAATCATGGGCATCGGCCCGAAGGAAGCGATTCCGGCCGCGCTGAAGGCTGCCGGCCTGAAGCAGGACGATCTCGACTGGATCGAGCTGAACGAGGCGTTCGCCGCGCAGTCGCTGGCGGTGATGCGCGACCTCGGCCTCGACCCGTCGAAGGTCAACCCGATGGGCGGCGCGATCGCACTCGGCCACCCGCTCGGCGCGACCGGCGCGATCCGCGCGGCGACCGTCGTGCACGGCCTGCGCCGCCGCAACCTGAAGTACGGGATGGTCACGATGTGCGTCGGCACCGGCATGGGCGCCGCGGGCATCATCGAACGCCTGTAAGCGGGACGCGACGCAAAGCGACGACGGTGCGCGGGCCACGAGCTCGCGCACCGTTTTTTCATTCCGATAGAGGAAAGTCAAGGAGACGGTTGTGGCCGAAATTCAAGTGGAACGCGCCGAAGGCGTGATGACGATCACGATCGCGCGCCCGGCGAAGAAGAACGCGCTGACGGCGGCGATGTACCAGACGATGGCCGATGCGCTCGCCGACGCGCAGGAAGACAAGGCGATCCGCGTGATCCTGCTGCGCGGCAGCGACGGCAATTTCACCGCGGGGAACGATCTCGAGGATTTCCTGAAAGCGCCGCCGAAGGACGACACCGCTCCGGTGTTCCAGTTCCTTGCGCGGATCAGCAGCGCGAGCAAGCCGATCGTGGCCGCGGTGCCGGGCCTGGCGATCGGCGTCGGCGTGACGATGCTGCTGCACTGCGATCTGGTGTACGCGGCCGACACCGCGACGTTCTCGCTGCCGTTCGCGCAGCTCGGGCTGTGTCCGGAAGCCGCGTCGAGCGTGCTGCTGCCGCGCCTGGCCGGCCATCAGGTCGCGGCCGAGAAGCTGCTGCTGGGCGAGGCGTTCGACGCGCTGGAAGCGCACCGGATCGGCATCGTCAACCGCGTGCTGCCGGCTGCCGAGCTCGACGCGTTCGCGGCGAAGCAGGCGGCGAAGCTGGCGGCACTGCCGGCGGCATCGCTGCGCGTGACGAAGGCGCTGCTGAAGGATACGGGCGGCGTGGCGACGTCCGCGCGGATGGCCGAGGAGGCGGGCCACTTCGCCGCGATGCTGCGCGCACCGGAAGCGCGCGAGGCGATGACGGCGTTCTTCGAGAAGCGCAAGCCGGATTTCCGTCAGTTCGACTGACGGAGCAGGGTGCGCCGGCGTCCGATCGCCGGCGCGATCCCGTGATCGCAGTCAGGCCGTGCCGTAGTCGACGTGGCCGGATTCGCGGCAGAAGCTGACGAGTCGCAAACCCGCCGCCTTCGCAATTTCGATCGCGAGCGACGACGGTGCGGAGATCGTCGCGACCATGGGAATGCCGACGCGGGCGGCCTTGCGCACGAGCTCGTAGCTCGCGCGGCTCGACAGGAACACGAAACCGTCGGTCGCGTCGGCGCGCGCCAGCACGAGCGAGCCGATCAGCTTGTCGAGCGCGTTGTGGCGGCCGACATCCTCGAATGCCATCCGGATCGCGCCTGTTGCGTCGCACCACGCGGCCGCGTGCAGGCCGCCGGTCAGTTTCGTGAGCGCCTGGTGCGCGGGCAGCGCCTGTGCCGCGTGCGCGAGCGCGTCGGGCGCGAGGCGCGCGAGAAAGCCCGTGTCCGGCACGCGTTCCGGCGCGAGGTCGAGCAAATCGATGCTTTCGATCCCGCACACGCCGCAGCCCGTGCGCCCCGCGAGCGTGCGGCGCCGGTCCTTCAGCGCGGCGAACGCCTGCTGGACGACCTCCAGGTGCACTTCCGCATGCGGCAGCGGCGCATCGGCGTGCAGGATCACCTCGATATCCTTGATGTCGCTGCCGCGCGCGACGATCCCTTCCGAGATCGCGAAGCCGACCGCGAACGCTTCGAGGTCGCACGGCGTACACATCATCACGGCGTGCGAAATGCCGTTGAACACGAGCGCGACCGGCCATTCCTGGCCCACGTAGTCGTGCGCGGTTTCGACGGCGCCGCCGCGCGTGCGGCGCACGGACAGTTCGATCGCGCCGCGCGGTTCGTCGCGCAGGTCGTCGCGCAGTCCATCGGATTGGGTCGGATTCACGAGCACTCCCGTTGATTCGAGGCACGGCCGGCGACAATCGTGCCGCCGCCCGCGCGCAGAGGTTCTAAAATACCTCAGGCAGGCCGGCCGCGCCGGCATCCGCCACGTCAGGTAACGACCATGGGACTCAGCGACGCTCCGTTGCTCTTCAACTTCGAACACGATTCGTCGGAAAACTTCACGTACATCCCGATGATCGTGCGTTTCAATCTCGACCGCTTCGGTCTGCGGATTTCGCTCGAACAGTGGCAACTGCTGCCGCTCGAGGACCGCAAGCTGCTCGCGCGCTTTCCGGCCGACGACGACACCGCGATCGAGCCCAACTTCGATCATGCGTTGTTCGAAATGCTGCGCACGCACGCGGATCTGGAACCGTCATGGTTCCAGCCGGACGAGCAGCCGACCTGGCGCGCCGTCGACACGGTGCCGGAGACGCTCGTGCAGCAGAGCGCGCTGGCCGGGCTGACGGCGCCCGCGCTCGCGCAGTGGCAGCGGCTCGCGCCGTTCCAGCGCTACGTGCTGGTCAAGCTGTCGCGCAAGCCGAAGCTGAATCACGATTTCCTGCCCGCGATGCGGGAGTTCGGGCTGACGGCCACGCACTGACGCGACCGTGCGCCGCCCGGTCGCGGCGCTCGCCGGTCAGAGCGGCGGCAGTTGCCGCGGCTTGCGGTCCGCGCCGGTCGCGACGTACGTGAGCGTCGCTTCGGTGACCTTCACGATTTCGCCCATCAGGCGCATGCGCTGCGCATACACCTCGACGTCGACCGTGATCGACGTGTTGCCGGTGCGCGTGATGGTCGCGTAGAAGCTCAGCAGGTCGCCGACGAATACCGGCTGCTTGAACACGAACGAGTTGACCGCGACCGTCGCGACGCGGCCGTTCGCGCGCTGGCTCGCGGGGATCGAGCCGGCGATGTCGACCTGCGACATGATCCAGCCGCCGAACACGTCGCCGTGGACGTTCGCGTCGTGCGGCTGCGGGACGACGCGCAGCGCGGGCTGCATCTGCGGGAGTTCGAGGGTCGAATCGGTCATGGCGGGGGCTTTCATCCTGTAATAAATGGGCCGCCGCGCGCAGGCTGGCCGGCGAGGCCGCCGGCAGCGGCGCGAAGCGGCTTCTGCGACAATACAACGTTCGCAAATTGTACGAGAAAGCGCGCGAGCCGGCCGTCGATACACGCGTCGTGCCCCGCCACCGAGACTTCCCCCATGCGCCGATTTCCTGCTTCCGGCGAGCCCGCGCCGGCTTCGACCGGGCCCCGCAACGACTGGCAGACCATCCGGTCGCTGCTGCCGTACCTGACCACCTACAAATGGCGCGTCGCGCTCGCGCTCGCCTGCCTGATCGGCGCGAAAGTCGCGAACCTCGGCGTGCCGGTCGTGATGAAGCGCATCGTCGACCACCTGTCCTACGTGCAGCAGATCACCGCGATCGGCCGCGCGGAGCAATCGGCCGGCATCGTGCTCGCGGGCGGCGTCGGGCTGCTGGTCGTCGCGTATGCGTTCGTGCGGCTGTCGACCTCGCTGTTCACCGAGCTGCGCGAAATCCTGTTCTCGAAAGTCACCGAAAGTGCGGTGCGCCAGCTCGCGCTGCAGGTGTTCCGGCACCTGCACGGGCTGTCGCTGCGGTTCCATCTCGAACGCCAGACAGGCGGCATGTCGCGCGACATCGAGCGCGGCACGCGCGGCATCCAGCAACTGATCTCGTATTCGCTGTACAGCATCCTGCCGACGCTCGTCGAAGTCGGGCTCGTGCTCGGCTTCTTCGTGGTCAAGTACGAGGCCTATTACGCGTACGTCACGTTCGCGGCGCTGGTCACGTACATCGTGTTCACCGTGAAGGTCACCAACTGGCGCACGCATTTTCGCCGCACGATGAACGAACTCGATTCGCGCGCGAATTCACGCGCGATCGATTCGCTGATCAACTACGAGACGGTGAAGTACTTCGGCAACGAGGAGTGGGAGGCGCAGCGCTACGACGAAAACCTGAAGCGCTACCGGAAGGCCGCGATCCGCTCGCAGAACTCGCTGTCGGTACTGAACTTCGGCCAGCAGGCGATCATCGGCACGGGGCTCGTGTTCATCCTGTGGCGCGCGACGCAGGGCGTGCTCGCGGGCAAGCTGACGCTCGGCGATCTCGTGCTGATCAACACGTTCATGCTGCAGCTCTACATTCCGCTGAATTTTCTCGGCGTCGTGTATCGCGAGCTGAAGCAGAGCCTCACCGACATGGACCGGATGTTCGGGCTGCTGTCGGCCGCGAAGGAAGTGGCCGACCGGCCCGATGCGCGGCCGCTCGCGGTGGCCGGCGCGCAGGTGCGCTTCGAGCACGTGAACTTCGCCTACGAGCCGGCGCGGCAGATCCTGCACGACGTGACGTTCACGATCGACGCGGGCACGACGACCGCGGTGGTCGGCCACAGCGGTTCAGGGAAATCGACGCTGTCGCGCCTGCTGTTCCGTTTCTACGATCTCGACCGCCAGGCGGGCGGCGCGATCCGGATCGACGGCCAGGACATCCGCGACGTCACGCAGGATTCGCTGCGCGCATCGATCGGGATCGTGCCGCAGGACACCGTGCTGTTCAACGACTCGATCTACTACAACATCGCGTACGGCCGGCCGACCGCGACGCGCGACGAGGTGGTCGCGGCCGCGCGCGCCGCGCACATCCACGATTTCATCGAAAGCTTGCCGAAGGGCTATGACACGCCGGTCGGCGAGCGCGGACTGAAGCTGTCGGGCGGCGAGAAGCAGCGCGTCGCGATCGCGCGCACGCTGCTGAAGGATCCGCCGGTGCTGCTGTTCGACGAGGCGACGTCGGCGCTCGATTCGCGCTCCGAGCGCGCGATCCAGCACGAGCTCGACCAGATCGCGCGGCATCGCACGACGCTCGTGATCGCGCATCGGCTGTCGACGGTCGTGCACGCGCAGCAGATCCTCGTGATGGACCACGGCCGGATCGTCGAGCGCGGCACGCACGACGAACTCGTGCGCGCGGACGGGTTGTACGCGCAGATGTGGGCGCTGCAGCAGCAGCGCGCGGCGGCCGGCGGGGAAGAGGCCGAGGCCGCGTGAGCACGGGTGCCGCGCGACGCGGTGCGCGGCGGGAACGGGCGGTGTGGTGCCGTCACGGCCGGCGTGCCGTGCGAAGCGTCCGCGACATTTGATTCCGGATGGGTCCGCCGCCGGTCGGCCGCGCGGTCGTCGGCCTGTCTGGGTATCGGCGGCGGCCGAACCGGCGCTCGACTGCGAAACGATCAGCCCGCGGCGCGCAGCCGCGCGTCGAGCTCGCCGAGCTGCGCGGGCGTGCCGACGTTCTCCCAGAACCCTTCGTACAGTTCGCCGCTCGCACGGCCGGCTTCGATCGACGCGCGGTAGTACGGCGTCAGCGCGCGCCGCGTGCCGGGCGCCAGATCGCGGAACATCCGCGTGTCGTACAGGCCGATGTTGCCGAACGTAACGCGCGCGGCGCCGTCGAGCGCGAGCCGGCCATCATCGCCGAGCGCGAAATCGCCGGCCGGGTGGAACGGCGGGTTCGGCACCATCACGAGGTGCATCGCCGGCGTGTCGAGCGCGGCCATCCCTGCGGCGCGCGGCGCGAGCGTCCGGTAGTCGAACGCGCAGTACACGTCGCCGCTGACGGCCGCGAACACGGCCGGCTGGCCGTCGCGCTCGAGCAGCGGCAGCGCCTGCGCGATGCCGCCCGCGGTCTCCAGCGCTTCGCCTTCGGCCGAATACGCGAGCCGCACGCCCCAGCGCGAACCGTCGCCGAGCGCGGCCTCGATCTGCTCGCCGAGCCACGCGTGGTTGATCACGATCGTTTCGATGCCCGCGCGCGCGAGCGCCTCGATTTGCCACACGATCAGCGGCTTGCCGCCGGCTTCGAGCAGCGGCTTCGGGCGGGTGTCGGTGAGCGGGCGCATCCGTTCGCCGCGCCCGGCGGCGAAGATCATCGCCGTGGTCAGGGGTGTGCTCATGTTCGGCCGGGTGTCAGGGCGCTATGGGGCAGTCAGAACGTATAGCCGACGTCGGCCGGCGCGTTGCCCTCGAGCTCGTCGAGCAGCTTGGCGAACGGCACGAGCGGGCGGTAGCGCAGCGCGACCTTGCGTGCATACGCGATGAAGCGCGGCAGGTCGTTCAGGTAGTGCGGCTTGCCATCGCGGTAATTGATGCGCGCGAACAGGCCGAGGATCTTGATATGGCGCTGCAGCCCCATCCATTCGAGCTGGCGGTAGAACTCGCCGAAATCGGGATCGACCGGCAGGCCGGCCTTTTTCGCCTTTTCCCAGTAGTACGCGAAGCAGTCGAGCTCGAACTCCTCGTCCCAGCTGATGAACGCGTCGCGCACCAGCGACACGACGTCGTACGTCAGCGGCCCGTAGACGGCGTCCTGAAAGTCGAGCACGCCCGGATTCGGCTCGCAGACCATCAGGTTGCGCGGCATGAAGTCGCGCAGCATGAAGCCCTGCGGCTGCGCGTGCGCGCTGGCGACGAGCAGCGCGAACGTGCGGTCGAGCGTGCCGCGCATGGCATCGGTGACGGGCTTGCCGAGATGACGGCCGACGAACCATTCGGGCAGCAACTCCATTTCGCGGCGCAGGAACGCTTCGTCGAACGGCGGCAGCACGTCGGGCGTCGACGTGAGCTGGAAGCGGATCAGCGCGTCGAGCGCGTCGCGCATCAGCGGGCGCGCGGCGACCGGGTCGGCCGGGTCGAGCACCGAGATGTACGACGTGCGGCCGAGATCGGTCACGAGCATGAAGCCCGCGTCGAAATCGTGGGCCAGCACGTCCGGCACGTGGTCGCCGGCCGCGGCGAGCAGCTGCGCGACCTGGACGAATTCACGGCACTTCTCGGGCGGCGGCGCGTCGACGGCGATCAGCGTGCCGCCGGCGCTGGTGGCCGATGCGACACGGAAATAGCGGCGGAAACTGGCGTCCGACGACGCGGGCGCGAGGGTCGACAGGTCGAGGGCATAGCGCTCGGCGAGCGGTTGCAGCCACGCGGTCAGGGCGTCGAGGCGGGCGTCGGGCTGGGATGCGGCGGATGGGGGCGTCATGAAACTCGGGGGAGGGGGGAACGTCTTGCCATATAATACCCCACGACTTTTTTGACGCGCCCCGCGTCAGCTTCCGCCGTGCAGGCTCGCCGCCTGTCGCGCCGCCCGCCCGATCGCCTCCCCGGTTTGCGCTCCGCCGCAGTCGCGGTGCGACGGCGCGGCCCGCCGTGCGCGCATGTGCCGTGAAGGTGCGGTTGACAAGGGGCGATTCGCCAAACGATAGATGCCGCCCAAACCGCTATTCCCGAATGTTTTCCCCGGTGACGGGGCGCCGCGCAAACGGCGGCTCGCGCTCGCGCTCCTGGCCGTGCCCGGCCTCGTGCCGGCCGTGTCGTACGCGCAGCTGTCGGGCGCGGCCGCGCAGCCGCAGCCGCTCGACTCGCCGTGGGATCTGCGTCTCGCGCCCCAGCTCGAGGATCATCCGCTGAAGGACGGCGCGAAGCCGGCCGCCTTCGTGATCGCCGACCACACGAGCGGCACGGCCGAGCAGGACCTCGCCGCCAAGGGCTCCGCCGAGCTGCGGCGCGGCGACGCCGTCGTGAAGGCCGATGCGCTCCACTACGATCAGGATACCGACATGGCCGATGCGTACGGCCAGGTCAAGGTGGTCAATGGCGGTACGTCGTTCGCAGGCCCCGAGGCGCACCTGAAGATCGAGGCGAACCAGGGCTTCATGACGGCGCCGAAGTACCACTTCAACATGACGGGCGGGTCGGGCAGCGCCGAGCGCGTCGACATGGTCGACAACGAGCGCTCGGTGTTCGTCAACGGCACCTACACCGCGTGCCAGTGCTCGACGAACCCCGCGTGGTACATCAAGGGCAGCCGCTTCGACTTCGATACGGGCGCCGACGAAGGCACCGCGCGCAACGGCGTGCTGTTCTTCCAGGGCGTGCCGATCTTCGCGAGCCCGTGGATGACGTTCCCGCTGTCGGGCGAGCGGCGCAGCGGCCTGCTGCCGCCGACGTTCTCGGTGAACTCGAGCAACGGCTTCGAGCTGACGCTGCCGTACTACTTCAACATCGCGCCGAACCGCGACCTGACGCTCACGCCGCGCATCATCTCGCGGCGCGGCGTGATGACCGAAGCGACGTTCCGCTACCTGTCGCCGTCGTATTCGGGCACGTTTACGGCCAATTACCTGCCGGATGACCGGCTCGCGCACCGCAACCGCTACGCGATCTACTGGCAGCACCAGCAGAACTTCGGCGGCGGCTTCGGCGGCTACGTCTACTTCAACAAGGTCTCGGACAACACGTATCCCGAAGATCTTGGTTCGATGAACCAGTTCGTCAACGGGACGCAGACGCTGTACCAGCAGGAAGCGGGCCTCACGTACAACAACGGCCCGTGGTCGGTGCTCGCGCGCTACCAGCACTGGCAGACGCTGCCGCCGTCGATCGCGCCGTACAGCCGCGAGCCGCAGTTGAACGTGAAGTACACGAAGTACAACGTCGGCGGCTTCGACTTCGGCGCGGAAGCCGACTATTCGCGGTTCCGCATCACGACGGCCGATGCGACCGAAGGCGACCGGATCGTCTTCAACCCGTATATCGCGTACGGCGTGTACGGCCCCGGCTACTTCGTCGTGCCGAAGGTCCAGTACCACTTCGCGTCGTACGACCTGAACTACCTGTCGTCGACCACGCCGAACAGCCCGAAGCGCTTCACCGAGTCGATCCCGACCGTGAGCTTCGACACGGGCCTGATCTTCGATCGTTCGGTGCGCCTGTTCGGCCAGGACTTCATCCAGACCCTCGAGCCGCGCCTGTACTACGTGTACACGCCGTATCGCGACCAGTCGAACGCGCCGCTGTTCGACACTGCGGAATCGGACTTCGGCCTCGCGGAGATCTACCAGCCGAACACGTTCGTCGGCAACGACCGGATCGCGGACGCGAACCGGATCACGGCCGGCCTGACGTCGCGCTTCATCGATCCGCGCACCGGCGACGAACGCGCGCGCTTCGTGATCGCGCAGCAGTATTACTTCGCCGATCAGCGCGTCACGCTGAATTCCGGCCAGAGCGCCGTGCTGGCGCGCCACTCGGACCTGATCGTCGGCGCCGCGCTGAAGCTCGGCTCGGGCTTCATGTCGGAGACGGCGTTCCAGTACAACCAGAACAACAACCAGCTCGTGAAGTCGAGCGTCGGTTTCGGTTACAGCCCGGGCGAGCGCCGCGTGATCAACGTCGGCTACCGCTACACGCGATCGAACACCACGCTCGACAACCAGCCGATCAACCAGTTCCTGATATCCGCGCAGTGGCCGCTCACGCACCGCCTGTATGCGATCGGCCGTTTCAACTACGACCTCGCCGGAGATCGCGTGGTCGACGGTCTGGTCGGCTTACAATACGACGCGGATTGCTGGGCGCTCGGGGTCGGGGTGCAGCGGGCTGCGAACGGCATCAATTCGTCGGGACAGCAGAACTCGTCGACGCGATTCATGATGCAACTGACGCTCAAGGGCCTGTCGACCGTCGACAACGGCCTCGTGTCCGCATTCCGCGCCGGGGTACCGGGCTACACGCCGCTGCCGCCGCCGCCGCCGCCGATGTCCCGCTTCAGCAACTACGAGTAACGCCGGCTTGTCTGCACCGGTCAGCACGATTTCAATGGAGTTTCAGTGGCAATGAAGAAAAACCTTCGTTTCGCGGCAGTCGTGTCCAGCCTCGCCGCGTCCGCCGCGCTGCTCGCCGCCGCGCCGGCCGCGGCGCAGGCGCTCGGTTCGCCAGGTGCGCAGCTCGCCGACGAAGTCGTCGCGGTCGTCAACAACGACGTGATCACGGGCCGCGAACTCGACCAGCGCGCCGGCCTGATCGCGCGCCGGCTGCAGCAGCAGAACGCGCCCGTGCCGCCGACCGACCAGCTGCGCGCACAGGTGCTGAACCAGATGGTGCTCGAGCGCATCCAGGTGCAGAAGGCGAAGGACGACGGGATCCGCATCGACGACGCGACCGTGCAGTCCACGCTGCAGCGTCTCGCGCAGGCGAACGGGATGACGCTCGAGCAGTACCGTGCGCGTCTCGAGGCGCAAGGCGTGCCCTGGAGCATCTTCACGAGCGATGCACGTACCGAGCTGATGCTGTCGAAGCTGCGCGAGCGCGAGGTCGACGGCAAGATCACCGTGTCGGACGCCGAAGTCGCGAACTACATCGCGAGCCAGCGCGGGCCGAACGCGTCGCAGCAGCAGGACCTGCGCTTCCAGCACATCTTCGTCAAGGCGCCGACCAACGCGCCGCAGGCTGACATCGAGGCCGCGCAGAAGAAGGCCGACGCGCTGCTGCAGCAGGCGAAGTCGGGCGCCGATTTCGAGCGCCTCGCGAAGAACAACTCGGAAGCGAACGACGCGAAGAAGGGCGGCGACCTCGGTTTCAAGGCGCCGAGCGCGCTGCCGGCCGAAGTCGTCGACGCCGCATCGAAGCTGCGCCCGGGCCAGGTCAACCCGACGCTGATCCGCGTGCCGGACGGCTTCGAGATCGTGCGTCTCGTCGACCGCCGCCAGAGCCAGGGCGCGACCGCCGCCGCGCCGAAGATCGTCCAGACGCACGTGCGCCACATCCTGCTGCGCGTCGGTGAAGGCAAGTCGGAAGGCCAGGCGCGTCAGCAACTGGCCGACATCCGCAACCAGGTCGAGGCCGGCGGCGATTTCGCGAAGTTCGCGCGCACCTACTCGCAGGACGGGTCGGCGTCGCAGGGCGGCGATCTCGGCTGGATCAGCCCGGGCGAGACCGTGCCGGAATTCGAGCGTGCGATGAACAACCTGCAGGACGGCCAGATCAGCCAGCCGATTCGTACCGAGTACGGCTATCACCTGATCCAGGTGCTGAACCGCCGCGAAGCGGAAGGGTCGGTGCAGCAGCAGATGGACATCGCCCGCCAGGCGATCGGCCAGCGCAAGGCCGAGCAGGCCTACGCCGACTGGCTGCGCGAGCTGCGCGATTCGTCGTACGTTCAGTACAAGATCGGCGGCGTCGCCCCGGCGAACTGAGCGAGCTTCGGATGACCACGCCCGCGCTGCAGATCGCGATCACGACCGGCGAACCCGCGGGGGTCGGCCCGGAGCTGACCGTGCAGGCGCTGCGTGACGCGGCGCAGCGCTGGCCCGACGCACATTTCACAGTGCTCGGCGATGCGGCGCTGCTCGACGCGCGCGCCGCAGCCGTCGGCGTCGACCACGCCGTGCTGGCCGGCGGTGCGCAGGTGTCGGTCGCGCACCACGCGCTGGCCGTCCCCGCGCGGGCGGGCACGCTGGACGCCGCGAACGGCCGGTACGTGCTCGGGCTGCTCGACACGGCGATCGACGGCGCGCTGGCCGGCCGGTACGACGCGATCGTGACCGCGCCGCTGCAGAAGAGCACGATCAACGATGCGGGCGTGCCGTTTACCGGCCACACCGAATACCTGGCAGAGCGTACGCACACGCCGCGCGTCGTGATGATGCTGGCGGGCACCGGCGACAAGCCGCTGCGCGTCGCGCTCGCGACGACGCACCTGCCGCTGAAGGATGTCGCCGCCGCGCTGACGATCGACGGTCTCGTCGAGACGCTTGCGATCATCGATCGCGACCTGCGGCGCGACTTCGGTCTCGCCGCGCCGCGCATCCTCGTGACGGGCCTGAACCCGCATGCGGGCGAGAACGGTTATCTCGGCCGCGAGGAAATCGACGTGATCTCGCCGGCGCTGGCCCGTGCGAACGCGCAGCGCATCGACGCGCGCGGCCCGTATCCGGCCGACACGCTGTTTCAGCCGCGCCATCTGGCCGACGCCGATTGCGTGCTCGCGATGTTCCATGACCAGGGCCTGCCCGTGCTGAAGTATGCGACCTTCGGCGAGGGCATCAACGTGACGCTCGGGCTGCCGATCATCCGCACGTCGGTCGATCACGGCACCGCGCTCGACCTGGCCGGCACGGGACGTGCCGATCCGGGCAGCATGATTGCCGCGCTCGATACGGCCGTCACGATGGCGCGCCATCGCCGCGCGGCCTGACGCGGTCCGGCTTTACCTCATTCGTCGTATTTTTCGTTTTACTCAGTCGATGTCGAACAGCAGACAGCACCAAGGCCACTTCGCGCGCAAGCGCTTCGGGCAGAACTTCCTCGTCGATCACGGCGTGATCGATTCGATCGTGTCGACGATCGGCCCCGCGCGCGGTCAGCGTATGGTCGAGATCGGCCCCGGGCTCGGCGCGCTGACCGGGCCGCTGATCGAGCGTCTCTCGACGCCCGAGTCGCCGCTGCACGCGGTCGAGCTCGACCGCGACCTGATCGGCCGCCTGCAGCAACGCTTCGGTGCGCTGCTCGAACTGCACGCGGGCGACGCGCTCGCGTTCGACTTCCGTTCGCTCGCGGCGCCCGGCGACAAGCCGTCGCTGCGGATCGTCGGCAACCTGCCGTACAACATTTCCAGCCCGCTGCTGTTTCACCTGATGACGTTCGCCGATGCAGTCATCGACCAGCATTTCATGCTGCAGAACGAAGTCGTCGAACGGATGGTCGCTGAGCCCGGCACGAAGGCGTTCTCGCGGCTGTCGGTGATGCTGCAGTACCGCTACGTCATGGAAAAGATGCTCGACGTGCCGCCGGAATCGTTCCAGCCGCCGCCGAAGGTCGATTCGGCGATCGTCCGGATGATTCCGTACGAGCCGCACGAACTGCCGGCCGTCGATCCCGTGCTGCTCGGCGAAATCGTCACCGCCGCGTTTTCGCAGCGCCGCAAGATGCTGCGCAACACGCTCGGCGACTATCGCGAGACGATCGATTTCGATGGGCTCGGCTTCGATCTCGCGCGTCGCGCGGAGGACGTGAGCGTGGCTGAATACGTCGGCGTCGCGCAGGCGCTCGCGGCGGTGCGCAAGGCCGTTTGACGCGCGCGGCGCAGGCCGGGCCGGAAGTGTCGAAGAGGCTGCCCGACGGGGCGGCCTTTTTTATTGCGCGCGTGCCTTTCGTTGCGCGTCACGCCCGCCGGCGCGGCGGCGCGTTGACGAGCGCGATGCCGGTCAGCACGAGCGCGGCCGCGGACATGAAGCGCCAGCCGACCGACTCGCCGAGCAGCAGCACGCCGAACGCGACGCCGAACAGCGGCGACAGGAACGTGAAGACGGACAGCCGCGACGCGCTGTAGCGCGTCAGCAGCCAGAACCACGACAGGTAGCTGACGAACGCGACGATCACCGACTGGTACGCGAGGCTTGCGACCGCGATCGGCGTCACGTGCGCGAACGACACCTGACCGAACAGCGCGGCGAGTGCGACCAGCACGACCGCCGACACCGCGAGCTGGTAGAACAGCGTCTTGCTCGCGCTCGCCCGCGCGAGTGCCGTCGAGCGCACGACGACCGTCGTCGCGGCCCACATCGCGCCGCCGAGAATTCCGAGCGCGTCGCCGGCCAGCCCGGCCAGTACCGATGCGCCGGGCGCGCGAGGCTTCAGGAAGCCGTCCGCGAACGCGAGCGCGATGCCGGCGAACGCGAGACCGACGCCGGCCCATTGCGTGCGCTGCAACCGTTCGCCCGGTGCGAACAGGTGCAGGCCGAGTGCGGTGAAGCACGGCGCCGTGTACAGGAAGATCGCCATGTGAGATGCGCTCGTCAGCGTGAGCCCGAAGAACACGCAGATGAATTCGCCGGCAAACAGCGCACCGGCCGCGAGGCCCGCACCGAACGTGCCGTCGGCCTGGAACAGCGGCGTGCCGCGCGTGCGGGCCCAGCCCCACAGCAGCCCTGCTGCGATCACCGAGCGCAGCCCGGCCTGGAACATCGGCGCGATCGCGGCATTCGTGCTCTTGATCGCGACCTGCTGGAAGCCCCAGATCGCGCACAGCAGCAGCATCAGGCCGACGGCGCGCAGGTCGAGCGCGCGGCGCACGGGGGCGGCGGCGAGGGTGGTCATCGGCGCGCCTCGCCTGATCGGTACGGCGGCGGCAAGGTCGGACGGGTGGCGCGTCCGGCGCGCTCGAATCGGCGGTTTCGCACGGCAGTGTGGCTTCTGGGAAGGGTAGGTGGTCGCGTTCGGGCGGTGAAGCGCATGCCCGTTTTTGGTGCGAGGTGGAAGGATGTTACCCGATCGGCACGGTAGCCGGGCGAGCAGGATCGTGCCGTTTTCCGCCGTTGCGAGCGTGCTTGCGCGTATCGCGCCGATGCGCGGTATCGGCCGCGTCCGCGCCGTGCGCCCCCGGCGAGTTTTACCCGACTCTGGTAGAGTTCCCGGTTCTGGAAAGTCCCCACAGGAGTACAAGACATGCGTTTGCTGCATACGATGCTGCGAGTCGGCGATCTCGACCGCTCGATCAAGTTCTACACCGAATTGCTCGGCATGAAGCTGCTGCGTCGCGAGGACTATCCGGAAGGCAAGTTCACGCTCGCGTTCGTCGGCTACGAAGACGAGAGCACCGGCACCGTGATCGAGCTGACCCATAACTGGGATACGCCGTCCTACGATCTCGGCAACGGCTTCGGCCATCTGGCCGTGGCGGTCGAGGATGCGTACGCCGCGTGCGAGAAGATCAAGGCGCAAGGCGGCAAGGTCACGCGCGAAGCGGGCCCGATGAAGCACGGCACGACCGTGATCGCCTTCGTCGAGGATCCGGACGGCTACAAGATCGAGTTCATCCAGAAGAAGTGAGCGCCGGATGAAGGGGCCGCGGCGTGCGATGCGCGCGGGCGGCAAAAAGGGCGATGCGGGGTGACCCGCATCGCCCTTTTTCATGGGCGGCGATGCCGCGTGAATCGCGTCAAAGCGACGGCAGCAGCTCGGGCGGGTGATGCTTGAGCGTGTGCCGCGCTTCGCGGAACTCGGGGAAGATCGATTCGACGGTCTGCCAGAAGGCCGGGCTGTGGTTCATCTCGCGCAGGTGCGACAGCTCGTGCGCGACGACGTAGTCGATGATCGACATCGGAAAATGGATCAGCCGCCAGTTCAGGCGGATCTTGCCGTCGCTCGAACAGCTGCCCCAGCGTGTCGCGGCCGACGACAGCGCATACATCGAATACGTGACGCCGAGTTTTTCGGCGTAGACCGGGAGGCGTTCGCCGAAGATGCGTTTCGCTTCGCCCTGCAGCCAGCCCTGCACGCGATCCTTGATCTGCTGCATGTCGGCCTGCACGGGCAGCGGCAGCGACAGCCGCAGCGCATCGGCGTCGAACGAGACGGCGCCTGCGCCGAGCGCGATCGTCACCGTCTTGCCGAGGTACGGGAGCTGCGCGCCGTCGCGCCAGTCGATCTGCGGCAGCGCGCGCTGTTCGGTGCGCGTTTTCCACTCCGCGAGTTTCGCGAAGATCCAGCGTTGCTTCTCGGAGATCGCCGCTTCGATGTCGGCGAGCGTGACCCAGCGCGGCGCGGTGATCGACAACCCGCTGCCGTCGATCGTGAAGCCGATCGTACGGCGTGCCGAACGTTTCAGCCGGTATTCGAGCACGCGGCTGTCGAGCGCGAACGTGCGCACGCGCGAACGGTCGGGGGCCGGGCCCGGAGCGGGCGGGGCCGTAGGGGCGGCTTCAGGCGGCGCCGGCGGCGTGGCGGGCGCCGACGGTGCGGCGGCCGGCCCGTCGAAGAGCGGCAGATCCATCTGGCGATGATCGAGAGCCACGACGGCAGGCCGTGGCCGCGGACGCTGTTTCATCAGTTCGCTTCTTTTTGTCGTACGCAACGGCTGCAATCCGGGGGCTTCAGGCACGCGCGGCATCGCGCGAGCCGGCATTGCCCGCCTGACGATAGGAATCGGGATCGATGCGGCGCATTTCCGCTTCGATCCATGCTTCGACCTGCGAGTTCAATACATCGGGTGTCAGCCCGTCGCTGGGGATCGGCTTGCCGATCGACACGGTGACGACGCCCGGGAATTTCGTGAACGAGTTGCGCGGCCACACCCGACCTGCATTGTGCGCGATCGGCACGACGGGCGCGCCGGTTTCGATCGCGAAGCGCGCGCCGCCCGTCTTGTACTTGCCCTGCTTGCCGACCGGCGTGCGGGTGCCTTCCGGGAACATGATCATCCATGCGCCTTCCGACAGGCGCTTCTTGCCCTGGCGGATCACCGACGTGAACGCGTTCTTGCCTTCCTTGCGGTTGATGTTGACCATGTGCAGCAGCCCGAGCGCCCAGCCGAAGAACGGCACGTACAGCAGCTCGCGCTTGAACACGTAGCAGAGCGGCTTCGGCATCAGCGCCGGAAACGCGAGCGTCTCCCACGCGGACTGGTGCTTCGACAGCAGCACGGCCGGGCCGTCGGGCAGGTTCTCGTAGCCTTCGATCCGGTAGCGGATGCCGTTCAGCCAGCGCACGACCCACAGCGTGGACTTGCACCAGCCGGCCGCCATCCAGTAGCGCGCGTCGGGGCGCATGAACGGAAAGGCGATGAAGCACGCGGTGGCGTACGGCACCGTGTACAGGACGAAGTAGATCAGGAGCAGCAGGGAGCGGACGAAGCGCATCGGCGTAAGTCTGGCGTTAGGGAGGATGCGCGCGGCGGCCGCATCACTCGTGTTCGTGTGAAAGGAAATCGAGCGCGAACGCGCGCAGGTCGTCATGCACCTTCGTGCCGGGCGGCAGATTGCCCGCGGCGAGCGTCTTCTTGCCCTTGCCGGTCAGCACGAGGTGCGGCTTGAAGCCGACCGCGACGCCGGCCTGCAGGTCGCGCAGCGAATCGCCGACGACCGGCGTGTGATCGGGATCGATCTCGAAGCGCTCGGCGATCATCTGCATCATGCCGGGTTTCGGCTTGCGGCAGTCGCAGTGATCCTCGGCCGTATGCGGGCAGAAGAACACGGCGTCGATGCGCGCGCCGACCGCGGCCGCCGCGCGATGCATCTTCAGATGCATCTCGTTCAACGTGGCCATGTCGAACAGCCCGCGACCGATGCCGGACTGGTTGGTCGCGACGACCACGCGATAACCTGCGTGGTTGAGCCGGGCGATCGCCTCGAGACTGCCGGGCAGCGCGATCCATTCGTCGGGCGTCTTGATGAACGCATCCGAATCGACGTTGATCACGCCGTCCCGGTCGAGGACGACGAGCTTTCGGTTGGGGCTGATCGGCATCGTGCGGCCCTTATGCGGCGAGCTTCGAGATGTCGGCGACGCAGTTCATCTGCTGGTGCAGCGCGGACAGCAGCGCGAGCCGGTTGGCGCGCAGTGCGGGATCTTCCGCGTTGACCATCACGTCGTTGAAGAACGTGTCGACCGGTGCGCGCAGCGCGGCGAGCGCCGACAGCGCGCCCGTGTACGCACGCGCTTCAAGCTGCGACTGCACGTGCGGCGTCACGGCCGCGAGCTGTTCGTGCAGCGCCTTCTCGGCGGCTTCGACGAGCAGTGACGGCTGCACCGTGCCGTTCGCGCCGCCTTCCGACTTCTTCAGGATGTTCGAGATCCGCTTGTTCGCGGCCGCGAGCGCTTCGGCTTCCGCGAGGCGCGTGAATTCGCGCACCGCGTCGAGGCGGGCGACGAGATCGTCGACGCGCGTCGGGTTCAGGCTCAGCACCGCGTCGATTTCACCGGCCGTATAGCCGCGCTCGCGCAGCAGGCCGCGCAGGCGATCCATGAAGAACGCGAAGATCGCATCGGTCGACTCGGCGACGCCCGGCACGCCTTCGAAGCGCGCGTGGGCCGTGCGCAGCAGCGACACGAGATCGAGCGGCAGCTGTTTCTCGAGCAGCAGGCGCAGCACGCCGAGCGCGTGGCGGCGCAGCGCGAACGGATCCTTCTCGCCGGTCGGCGCGAGGCCGATGCCCCAGATGCCGACGATCGTTTCGAGCTTGTCGGCCAGCGCGACGGCGGTCGACACGGGCGTGGTCGGCAGCGCGTCGCCCGAGAAGCGCGGCTGGTAGTGCTCGGCGCACGCGAGCGCGACGTCGTCGGCTTCGCCGTCGTGGCGCGCGTAGTACGTGCCCATCGTGCCCTGCAGTTCCGGGAACTCGCCGACCATGTCGGTCAGCAGGTCGGCCTTCGCGAGGCGCGCGGCGCGCTTCGCGTGGGCGGCGTCGGCGCCGATCGCGGGCGCGATCTCGCCGGCCAGCGCCTCGAGGCGCTCGACGCGCGCGAGCGCCGAACCGAGCTTGTTGTGATACACGACGTTCGCGAGTTGCGGCACGCGGTCGGCGAGCGGTTTCTTCTTGTCCTGTTCGAAGAAGAACTTCGCATCGGCGAGGCGCGGGCGCACGACGCGCTCGTTGCCTTCGATGATCTCGCCCGGCGTCTTCGTCTCGATGTTCGACACGATCAGGAAGCGCGAACGCAGCTTGCCGGCGACGTCGGTCAGCGCGAAATACTTCTGGTTCGTCTGCATCGTGAGGATCAGGCATTCCTGCGGAACCTGCAGGTATTCGTCCTCGAAGCGGCACGGGTAGACGACCGGCCATTCGACCAGCGACGTCACTTCGTCGAGCAGCGATTCGGGCATCACGACCGTGTCGCCGTTCGCATGTTCGTTCAGCTGCGTGCGGATCGTTTCGCGGCGATCGACGAAGTGCGCGATCACGCGGCCCTTGTCGCGCAGCGTGTCGGCGTAGGCCCGCGCATGCTGGATCGCGACGAGGCCGTCGGACAGGAAGCGGTGGCCGAGCGTGGTGTCGCCGGCGTCGACGCCGAACGCAGTGACGGGCACGATGCGGTCGTCGTGCAGCACGGTCAGGCGATGCACCGGGCGCACGAACTTCACGTCGGAGCCGTCCGGGCGCTGGTACGTCATGAACTTCGGGATCGGCAGCTTCGCGAGCGCTTCGTCGAGCGCGGCCTGCAGGCCGTCCGCGAGCGTGGCGCCGGCCGCCGAATAGTTGATGAAGAACGCTTCGGCCTTGCCGTCCTGCGCGCGCTCGAGATCGGCGATCGACAGGTTCGGGTGGCCGAGCGCCGCGAGCTTCTTCGCGAGCGGGGCCGTCGGCTTGCCTTCCGCGTCGAGTGCGACCGACACCGGCAGGACTTTTTCGCGGACCTGCCTTTCAGGCGCGACGGCGCGCACGTTCTGGATGACGACGGCGAGGCGGCGCGGCGTGGCGTAGCGTTCGAATGCGAGTTCGCCTTCGACGAGGTCGCGCGCCGCGAGGCGTTGCGCGATACCTTCGGCGAATGCGTCGCCGAGGCGCGCGAGGGCCTTCGGCGGCAGCTCTTCGGTCAGCAGTTCGACGAGCAGGGGGGCGGGATGATTGTGCGTCATGGTTGGAATAAATCTCGTCTCGTCAGTCCTGATCGATCTTGCGTTCGACCTTGAGCGGCGGCGCCCATGCCGGCTGCGCGGCGTCCTGGGCGTCGGTGGTGAGGCCCGGCACGCCCGGCGGGTTGCCGAGCATCGGGAAGCCGAGCTTCTCGCGCGAGTCGTAGTAAGCCTGTGCGACGAGACGCGACAGTGCGCGGATGCGGCCGATGTACGCCGCACGCTCGGTGACCGAGATCGCGCCGCGCGCGTCGAGCAGGTTGAACGTGTGGCCGGCCTTCAGCACGAGTTCGTACGCGGGCAGCGCGAGCTGCGCGTCGATCATCTTCTTCGCTTCCGCTTCGTAGCTGTTGAAGAACGTGAACAGCAGGTCGACGTTCGCGTGCTCGAAGTTGTAGGTCGACTGCTCGACCTCGTTCTGGTGGTACACGTCGCCATACGACAGGCGGCGCAGCTCGGGGCCGTTCGGGCCTTGCTCTTCCCACTCGGTCCACACGAGGTCGTACACGTTCTCGACCTTCTGCAGGTACATCGCGAGGCGTTCGAGGCCGTAGGTGATCTCGCCGAGCACCGGCTTGCATTCGAGGCCGCCGACTTCCTGGAAGTACGTGAACTGCGTGACTTCCATCCCGTTCAGCCACACTTCCCAGCCGAGGCCCCACGCGCCGAGCGTCGGGTTTTCCCAGTCGTCCTCGACGAAGCGCACGTCGTTCTGCTTCAGGTCGAAGCCGAGCGCTTCGAGCGAGCCGAGGTACAGGTCGAGAATGTTTTCCGGCGCCGGCTTGAGCACGACCTGGTACTGGTAGTAGTGCTGCAGGCGGTTCGGGTTCTCGCCGTAGCGGCCGTCCTTCGGGCGGCGCGACGGCTGCACGTACGCGGCGCGCCACGGCTCGGGGCCGACCGCGCGCAGGAACGTGTGGACGTGCGACGTGCCCGCGCCGACTTCCATGTCGATGGGCTGGAGCAGGGCGCAACCCTGCTTGTCCCAGTAGGACTGCAGCGTCAGGATGATTTGCTGAAACGTAAGCATGAAGAGCCTTCGTGGCGCTGGCGCTCCGTTGCGGGCGGCGCTCCGGGTGGGGCCCGGAGGGTCGGCTCGCGCGGCGGCGCGGCTTGTTAGTGTGCTGAAACGCGTAATTTTACCGGATCGGCGACCGGATGCGGCCGGAACGCGGGCGAAGCCGCCGCCGGCCCGCTTCCGGAGGGCGCGCACGGGTGGCCGGCGCGGCCCGTCCGGCCGTCCGCGGGCCTGTCGCGACGCGCGTGCCGTGCCGCCGCGCGCGAGCGTTAAGATGCGCATATTGCGGCGCGCGTCATGCGAGCCGCGTCACCGCTTTCCGACGCCGACTGCATGGACGACCCGACCGAACTCCTCATTCCGCTGCTGCCGCCGTTCCTCGCGCTGCTCGGGCAGGCCGCCGACGCGCAGGCGCGCGGCGAGCGCGCCGCGCACGATCTGTGGCTCGCCGCCGCCGCCCATCTGCATGCGGTCGATGCCGATGCGCTCGCGCAACTCACGACGGCGCTCGTCGCGCGGCAGCGCACGGCCGATGCGCTCGCGCTCGCCGAGTGTGCGGTGCGCGTGCAGCCGGGCGCGACCGCGTACTTCAATCACGGCTATGCGCTGCAGATGGCCGGCCGCCACGCGGACGCCGTCGCGCCGTACCGCGCGGCGCTGGCGATCGATGCCGGCCGGCCGTCGTTGCGCAACAACCTCGCGATCGCGCTGCGGCTGTCGGGCGGCGACCGCGCCGAGGAGATCGCGTTGCTCGACGCGGCCGTGAAGCACGATCCGCAAGACGTGCAGGCATGGATCAACCTCGTCGTCGCGCGGCTCGCGACGCACGACCTGGACGGCGCGCTCGCGTGCGCCGCGCGGCTGGCCGACCTCGCGCCCGACAACGCGCTCGCGATGAACAACGTCGCAATGGCAATGAAGGAGGCGCAGCGCTGGGACGATGCCGAGCGCTACGCGGCGCGCGCATGCGAGCTGGCGCCCGACGACGCGTCGTTCCGTTTCAACCTGGCGATCATCCAGCTCGTGCGCGGCAACTACGCAGCCGGCTGGCGCGGCCACGAGGCACGCTGGGACGGCGCGGGCGAGCTGCGCGGCCGCCGGCCGGCGCTGCCGGGCCCGCGCTGGCAGGGCGAGCCGCTCGCGGGCAAGACGCTGCTGGTGTGGGGCGAGCAGGGCCTCGGCGACGTGCTGCAGTTCTGCCGCTTCGTCGCGCCGCTCGCCGAGCGCGTGCATCGCGAAGGCGGCCGGCTCGTGTGGAATACGTTCCCGCAGGTCGGCATGCTGATGCAGCGCAGCCTTGGCGCGCACGCGGATGATTTTGGCGCGGGCGGCGGTGTCGATGCGCTCCCGGCGTTCGACTACGAGGTGCCGCTGATCGGCCTGCCGCTGATGCTCGGGATGGAAGCGTCGACGCTCGCGTCGTCGGTGCCGTACCTGCGGGCCGACTCCGATGCGTGCGATGCGTGGCGCGCGCGGCTCGCCGGCGAACGTCGGCTGAAGGTCGGGCTCGTGTGGACGGGCAGCGCGGGCCACCAGCGCAACCCGTTCCGGCGCGTCGGGCTCGAGCGCTATGCCGATGCGTTTCGCGGGATCGACGGCGTCGCGTTTTATTCGCTGCAGCCGGGCGCGCACGCGGATGTCGCCGCGGCACGCGCGGCCGGCTTCGCGGTCGAGGATTTCACGGCGGAACTGACGAGCTTCGACGATACGGCCGCGTTCATCGGCGCGCTGGATCTCGTGATTACCGTATGCACGTCGGTCGCGCACCTGGCGGGCGCGCTCGGTGCGCGCACCTGGGTGCTGCTCGACGTGAATCCGCACTGGCCGTGGATGCTCGAACGCGCGGACAGCCCGTGGTATCCGACTGCCACGTTGTACCGGCAGTCGACGTTCGGTGCGTGGGCACCGGTGATGGAGGCGGCGAGTCGCGACCTGCGGAGCCTGGCCGCGCAGCCGGATCGGCTGGATCGAGCGGCGCGGCAGGCCTGAGCGGCCTGCCGCGCCGCGGTCATCGGCCGCCGCGCGCAGCGGCGGCCGTTTGCCTCATTCGGGCTTGTCGTCGCCGCTCTTCCGGCCGTTGCGCCGGCGCAGCCCCGGCCCGAACGTGAAGCCGAACGCCAGCAGCACGAACGACACCGCGAGCACGATGTTGTTGCCGCTCGTCACGTAAGGCGTGAAGCCGCTCGTGCCCTCGATCCGCACATCCAGCGAGCCGATCGTGAACGGCTTCAGCTGGCCGAGCACGCGCCCGTGCGCATCGATCGCGGCCGTCATCCCCGTGTTGGTCGAGCGCAGCATCGGCCGGCCCGTTTCGAGCGAGCGCATCCGCGCGATCTGCAGGTGCTGGTCGAGCGCGATCGTGTCGCCGAACCACGCGAGGTTCGTCACGTTGACGAGCACGCCCGGCGGCTGCGGATTGTCGCGGATCGTCGCGGCGATTTCCTCGCCGAACAAGTCCTCGTAGCAGATGTCGGCCATCACCGGCTGGTTGTGCACGAGGAACGGCTTCTGCACCGGCGCGCCGCGCGCGAAATCGCCGAGCGGCATCTTCATCAGGTTGACGAACCACCGGAAGCCCCACGGGATGAATTCACCGAAGGGCACGAGATGGTGCTTGTCGTAGTGATAGATGTCGCGCGAGTTCGGCGTCACGCCGTACAGGCTGTTCGTATAGTCGACGTAGTGGCCGTCCTCGGTCACCGACGCGCCGACCGCGCCGAACAGCACGGCCGAACCCGTCGTGTCGCTGAACTTGCGGATCGCGACGGCGAACGGCTCGGGCAGCTCCTGGATCATCACCGCGATCGCGGTCTCCGGCGTGACGATCAGGTCGGCCGGCTTTTCGACGATCATCTGCTGGTACATCTTGATCGCGGCGTCGATGCCTTCCTGCTCGAACTTGATGTCCTGCTTCACGTTGCCTTGCAGCAGCCGCACGGTGAGCGGTGCATTCGCGGGCACAGTCCACGTGACCTGCGACAGCCCGAGGCCGGCCGCGATGAGCGCGACCGCCACGCCGGCCGGCGCGGCGATGCGCACGCGCGCATTGCCGCCCGCACTGTCGGGGCCGCGGTCACGCGCGGGCGACGGGCGTGCGGCGGCGAGCGCCTGCACGACCAGCGCAGCGAACAGCGCGAGCACCCAAGCGATCCCGTACACGCCGACCACCGGCGCGAAGCCCGCGAACGGGCCGTCGACCTGCGGGTAGCCGCTGGCGAGCCACGGGAAGCCGGTGAACAGCGTGCCGCGCAGCCATTCGCCGAAAGCCCACGCGCTCGCGAACGCGAACGCGCCGTGCCAGGTGGGCGAGAACGGGCGCGGGTCGGGTGTGCGGCGATGCCACGCATGACCCGCGCAGAACGACCACAGCCCGGCCGAGAACGCCGGATACAGCGACAGGTACAGCGCGAACAGCACGAGCGCGCCGCCCGCGAGCGGCGCGGCCATCTCGCCGTACACGTGCATGCTGATGTAGAGCCACCAGATGCCGCTGATGAAGTTGCCGAAGCCGAACGCGCCGCCGGTGAGCGCGGCGCCGCGCCAGCTCGACGTGCGCGTCAGCTGCGCGAAAAACCAGACGAATACGACGAGTTGCAGCCAGCCGCCGTGCGGCGTCGGTGCGAAGCTGATCGTATTGGCGGCGCCGGCGAGCAGCGCGGCCGGGTAGTGCCAGCGCGGCAGCGTGCGGCCGGGCGCCGGCGCGAGGAGGCCGCCAGCCGGGCGGGACGGGATCGGATCGTCCATGTGAAGCGGAAGTGGGCGAGCGGTTGAAGGAAACGCGGCTGGCGCGGAACGGTCAGTCTTCGTGCGAGGTTTCGGCGCGACGGCTGGCGAGCGGATTGCGGCGCACCAGCAGCACATGCACCTGGCGCGCATCGCCGCGCTGGATCTCGAACACGAGATTGCCGAGCTGCAGCTTCTCGCCGCGGTGCGGCACGCGTCCGAAATGATGGGTGATCAGGCCGCCGATCGTGTCGACTTCGTCGTCGGGGAAATCGGTGCCGAACGCCTCGTTGAACTGTTCGATCTCGGTGAGCGCGCGCACGCGGAAGCGGCCGTCCGGCCCCGAGATGATGTTGCCGGCTTCCTCGTCGAAGTCGTATTCGTCCTCGATGTCGCCGACGATCTGTTCGAGCACGTCCTCGATCGTGATCAGGCCTGCGACGCCGCCGTATTCGTCGACGACGATCGCCAGGTGGTTGCGGTTCACGCGGAAGTCGTGGAGCAGCACGTTCAGGCGCTTCGATTCCGGGATAAACACGGCCGGGCGCAGCATCCCGCGCACGTCGAACTCTTCCTCGGCGTAAAAACGCAGCAGATCCTTCGCGAGCAGCACGCCGATGACGTTGTCGCGGTTCTCCTCGTACACGGGGTAGCGCGAGTGCGCTTTTTCGAGGACGAACGGGATGAAATCCTCGGGCTTGTCGGCGATGTTGATCGCGTCCATCTGCGCGCGCGGCACCATGATGTCGCGGGCGCACAGATCGGATACCTGGAACACGCCTTCGATCATCGACAGCGAGTCGGCGTCGATCAGGTTGCGTTCGTGGGCGTCCTGGAGGATTTCCAGCAACTCGCCGCGGGATTCGGGCTCGGGCGAGATGAAGTCGGTCAGGCGCTCGAGCAGCGAGCGCTTTTCTTGCGGTTTGTCGGTTAGCTTACGACTGGGATACGAATCGTTCATGGTGGTGCGCCCGGGTCATGCCGGAGCGCGCTGTCACGGAGTAGGCAAGGATACACCAAGGGCACGACGCGACCGTGTCACCCCGGCCGTACGGCCAGGGCGGGCTGCTCGCGGGCCCCGCTCGCGGACGGCCGCGCCGGGCGCGACATCGTCCTCGGGTCCATCCTATCTCAGAAAAGGGCGAAGGCGCAGCAGCGGCAAAAAAGCGGGTCCGGGCAGGATGGGCCGGCCCGACGCGGGGAAGCGGCCGGCCGTCCGGTTAGCGCCGGCGGCAATCTGCCGCATGCGATTGCCGCCGAAGACGGGGGCGGAAGCGGGCTCAGAAGCGCATGCCGGCCGAGCACCCGCCGGCGGCCGCACCGTTGGTCGCGGCGCCGCCGCAGCCGAGGATGCCGCAGCCGGACAGCGCGACGCTCGCGGCGACGAGCAGCGCGGCGACCTTGCAGCGCGACCAGCGTGACGGTTTCATCGGCGGGAACCTCGTTCGAATGCGCGGGCAGCGCGGTTTCGCGTGACGGCAAGCCGGGCGTCGGGTCGCGTCACCGGCATCGCGCGAGCAGCCCTTCGAGTGCGCGATCGGGGATGCCGCTCGCGCGCAGCGCGTCGACCGTGCGGCTCACGTAGTCGAGCGTCGTGCCGTAGCGGCCGGTCGCGCAGCTGAACACTTCCTTCACGATCGGGTCGGACAGCTTGCCCGTATAGGTCGGTACGTCGCGGCGCATCACGAAGGCGAGCGCGTTCACGCGTTCGCCGTTCTCGAGCGAGCAAGGCAGCCAGGCGGGCCGGTACGACCCCATCGGCATCTCGCGCTTCCAGAGCGTCTCGAGGTGCGGTTGCGCGGTCGGGCCCGACAGCCGGAATGCAATGCCCGAGCACGAGCCGCCGCGATCGAGCGCGAGTACGAGGCCCGGGCGTTCGGGCGTGCCGCGGTTCACGCGCGACCACAGGTACAGCCCGCGGTGGTAGCCGTGCACCTTGCCGCGCACGGCGGCGACGGTCGGCAGACCGGGGTTCCAGATCAGCGAGCCATAACCGAACAGCCAGAGGTCCTGCCGGCCGTCCCAGTCGCGCATCGTGTGCGCGAGCGAGGCCGCGAGCTCGTCTTCCGTCAGCAGTCGCCCGTCGCCGATCGCGGGCGGGTAGGCGGACGGGAGCATCGCGGCGTTGCGCATCGTACTGAAGGCTTACTGGTAGGGGTTCGGGAAGCCCAGCTTCGCGAGGATGTCGACTTCGAGCGCTTCCATCTCGGCCGCGTCTTCGTCGCTCGTCTCGTGGTCGTAGCCCTGCGCGTGCAGCGCGCCGTGCACCAGCAGGTGCGCGTAGTGGGCCGTGAGCGGCTTGCCCTGTTCGTGCGCTTCCTTCTCGACGACCGGGCAGCACAGCACGAGGTCGCCGATCACGGTGCCGTCGGGCGTCGCGTCGTACGCGAAGGTCAGCACGTTGGTCGGGTAGTCCTTGTGGCGGTAGCCGGCGTTCAGCGTGCGGCCTTCGTCTTCGCCGACGAAGCGCACGGTGAGCTGCGCGCTCGCGAACAGCGCCGGCTCGATCCATTCGGCGATCAGCTTGCGCTTGGGCAGCGTCTTGCGCATCTCGCTCGTGATCTCGTCGCCGTACTGCACGGACAGGTCGAGTTCCAGCGCGCGCGGTTCGTCGTCGACGTCGTCTTCGCGCGGCGCGAGCTCGGCGCCCACGTGCAGCGTCACGCTGTCGTAGTGCTCGGGCTGCAGCGCGAGCTTCGCGCGCATCGCCGGGTCGTTGTGCTGCGCGACGATCGCGACGGCCGCGTCGCCCGAACTGCCCGACAGGTCGAACATCAGGCTGCGACCGTCCGGGAAGTCGATCCGCAGCCCTTGTGCGTTGACGGTACGGGCCTTGCCCTTCGCGTCGAACAGCGAAAGACGGGGGGATTCGGGCGCGGCGGACTGGGCGCGACCGGACTTGCGGGAACGAGAGGATTTCATGACGCGTACGGCGATTGGGACGCGTTGAGGATACACCAAACGGCCGATCCCACCCGAATTCGAACGGGCGAAAAAAAGCCCGGCGCGCCGTGTGGCGGGCCGGGCCGGCAGGCCAGGGCAGCGCGCGCGGGCGCCGCCCGTCAGCCGTCCTGGTGCTGCGCGTGGAACTCGTCGTACGCCTCGACGATGCGTGCGACGAGCGGGTGGCGCACGACGTCCGCGCTCGTGAAGCGCGTGAGTGCGATGCCGCGCACGCCGCCGAGCACCTGCTGCGCTTCGACGAGGCCGCTCTTGTGGCCGCGCGGCAGGTCGACCTGGCTCGTGTCGCCGGTCACGACGGCCTTCGAGCCGAAGCCGATCCGCGTGAGGAACATCTTCATCTGCTCGGGCGTCGTGTTCTGCGCCTCGTCGAGGATGATGAACGCGTGATTCAGCGTGCGGCCGCGCATGTACGCGAGCGGTGCGATCTCGATCATCTGGCGCTCGAACATCTTCGCGGTCTTGTCGAAGCCGAGCAGGTCGTACAGCGCGTCGTACAGCGGGCGCAGGTACGGATCGACCTTCTGCGCGAGATCGCCCGGCAGGAAGCCGAGCCGCTCGCCGGCTTCGACGGCCGGGCGCGTCAGCACGATCCGCTTGACCTGGTCGCGCTCGAGCGCGTCGACCGCGCAGGCGACCGCGAGGTAGGTCTTGCCGGTACCGGCCGGCCCGATGCCGAACGTCACGTCGTGCGACAGGATCTGCTTCAGGTACTCGCGCTGCGCGGGCGTACGGCCGCGCAGGTCGGCGCGCCGCGTGTACAGCTTCGGCGCGGGTTCTTCGTCCGGCTCGCTGGCGTCGAGCTGCACGACGGGCTCGTCGAACGGATGGTCGGGGTCGCCGCGGAAGCGCACGTCGAGCGTGTCCTGGCGGCCGTTGCCGGTCGTGTGGCGCACCTCGACCAGCGCGAGTTGGATGTCGTCGACCGACAGCGGATCGCGCGCACGGTTGTAGAAGTTTTCGAGCGCGGCGAGCGCGAGCTTGGCGCCGCGCCCGCGGATCGTGATCCGGTGGCCGCGCCGCGCGAGCGTGACGTCGAGCGCCTGTTCGATCTGCCGCAGGTTCTCGTCGAGCGGGCCGCAGAGATTGGCGAGGCGCGCATTGTCATCGCGCGGGGCAGTGAATTCCAGTGCTTGGACGGTCTTCAAAGTAGCGTCGGGCTCCTGTTGAGCGTCAATTAGTGGGTGGCCGCGCTCGCGTCGTCGCTGACGAGCACGAGTTCGCCGCGCAGCGAATGCGGGTACGCATGGTTGATCTTCACGTCGATCATCTGGCCGATCAGGCGCGGGTGCGACGCGAGCGGCGCCGGGAAATTCACGACCCGGTTGTTCTCGGTGCGGCCCGCGAGTTCGTTCGGGTCCTTGCGCGACGGGCCCTCGACGAGGATCCGCTCGACCTTCCCGACCATCGACTGGCTGATGCGCGCGACGTTCTCCTCGATGGTCGCCTGCAGATGTTGCAGGCGTTTGAGCTTCACTTCGCGCGGCGTGTCGTCGTGCAGGTTCGCGGCCGGCGTGCCGGGGCGCGGGCTGTAGATGAACGAGAAGCTCGTGTCGTAGCTCATGTCGTGCACCAGCGCCATCATCTTGTCGAAATCGTCCTCGGTCTCGCCGGGGAAGCCGACGATCATGTCGGTCGACAGCGACAGGTCGGGGCGGATCGCGCGCAGCTTGCGGATCACCGACTTGTATTCGAGCACCGTGTAGCCGCGCTTCATCGCCATCAGGATGCGGTCGGAGCCGTGCTGGACGGGCAGGTGCAGGTGGCTCACGAGCTTCGGCACCTTCGCGTAGGTGTCGATCAGGCGCTGCGTGAATTCCTTCGGATGCGACGTCGTATAGCGGATCCGCTCGATGCCGGGGATGTCGGCGACGTATTCGATCAGCGTCGCGAAATCGGCGATTTCCGACGAGCCGGCCGCCAGCGCGCCGCGGTACGCGTTCACGTTCTGGCCGAGCAGCGTGACTTCGCGCACGCCCTGGTCGGCGAGGCCGGCCACTTCGGTCAGCACGTCGTCGAGCGGGCGCGACACTTCATCGCCGCGCGTGTACGGCACCACGCAGTAGCTGCAGTACTTCGAGCAGCCTTCCATGATCGACACGAACGCGGTCGGCCCCTCGACGCGCGCGGGCGGCAGGTGGTCGAACTTTTCGATTTCGGGGAACGAGATGTCGACCTGCGCGCGGCCGCTCTCGCGGCGCGCGTCGATCATCTGCGGCAGGCGGTGCAGGGTTTGCGGGCCGAACACGAGGTCGACGTACGGGGCGCGCGACACGATCGACGCGCCTTCCTGGCTCGCGACGCAGCCGCCGACGCCGATCAGCAGGCCGGGCTTCGCTTCCTTCAGCTCGCGCACGCGGCCGAGATCGGAGAACACCTTCTCCTGCGCCTTTTCACGCACCGAGCACGTGTTGAACAGGATGATGTCCGCGTCTTCCGGCGTGTCGGTCTTTTCGAGGCCTTCGGAGGCGTTGAGCACGTCCACCATCTTGTCCGAGTCGTACTCGTTCATCTGGCAGCCGAAGGTCTTTACGTAAACTTTCTTGGTCATGGGGATTCGCCGTTCGCAGTGGTTGACCTGGGGGCGTCGTCAAGGGTGAATCGGGACGGTCGTGCGCTGCACGCGGATGGCGCGCATCGAGCAGGAAAAGCCGTCGGGAAAGCCTTCCATTATAGCTTTTCGCGCTGCCCTGGGCCGGCGCCGGGTTGCGGCTGTGCGACGTCGATCGGCGGGTTCGGACCCTTGAAGGGCGGCGCGCCGGCCGTCAGCGGCACGCATTCAGCAGGTCGTCGTGCGCGGCTTCCTCGCGCGCGAAGCGTTCGGCAAGGAAGTCGAGCAGCACGCGCACGCGCGGCGCCATGTAGCGCTTGCCGGGATAGATCGCGTGCAGCGGCGCGCTCTGGTGCCGCCAGTCGGGCAGCAGGACCTTGAGCCGCCCGGCGCGGATGTCGTCGGCGACATCCCAGATCGAGTTCAGCACGATGCCGTGGCCGCGCAGCGCCCACTCGCGGGCGAGGCCGCCGTCGTTGGTCTCGAACGCGGTGGCGAGCGGCACCGTGCAGGTCTGCGTGTCGCCGCCGCGCGTGAAGCGCCACGTGTTCATCGGCCCGGACGCCACCGTGATCACGTTGCACGGAAAGCGGGCCAGATCGTTCGGATCGCGCGGCATGCCATGGCGTTCGACGAACGACGGCGCCGCGCACGGCACGCGCCGGTCCGCGGCGAGCCGGCGGGCGATCAGCGCGCCGTCGGGCGGCGCGGCGAAACGGATCGCGAGGTCGATCTCGTCCTGCCACAGGTTCACCGTCGAGTCGGACGCCGTCAGCGAGAAGGTCACGTCCGGGTAGCGTGCGGTGAATTCGTCGAGCCAGTCGAGCAGCCGGCGGCGGCCGAAATCGGACGTCGCCGACAGCCGCACCCGGCCGCCGACGACGTTGCGGCCGGCCTGCAGCAGCGCATTTGCGTCGTCGAGCGCCTGCAACGCCTGCCGGCAGCCGTTCAGGTACAGGCGGCCCTCGTCGGTGAGCCGCAACTGCCGGGTCGAACGGTCGAACAGCCGGGTGGCGACCGCCGCCTCGAGCTTGGCGAGGCGCGCGCTCGCGGCGGCCGGCGTGAGATTCAGCTTGCGCCCGGCGGCGGACAGGCTGCCCAGTTCGGCCGCCTCGACGAACAGCCGGATATCGCCCAGTCGATCCATGCGATTTTCCAGAAATATTTGAAAATGATTCAAACGCCACGCCAATTATCAAATATCGGCATCTTCGGGACAATGCGCACATCCTGCCTTTTGTGCGGTGCGGCACCGACCGGGCGCCGCGGCCGCCGCCTTCCGGAGAACGTCATGCCCATCCCGTTACTGGCGCTTGCGATCAGCGCCTTCGCCATCGGCACCACCGAGTTCATCATCATGGGCCTGCTGCCCGAAGTCGCGCACGACCTGGCCGTGTCGCTGCCGTCGGCCGGCCTGCTCGTCACCGGCTATGCGCTCGGCGTTGCGGCCGGCGCACCGCTGCTCGCGGTGCTGACGAGCCGCATGCCGCGCAAGGCGGCGCTGCAGCTGCTGATGGCGATCTTCATCGTCGGCAACGTGCTGTGCGCGACCGCGTCCGGCTACGCGATGCTGATGGTCGCGCGCGTCGTCACGTCGTTCGCGCACGGGTCGTTCTTCGGGATCGGCGCGGTGGTCGCCGCGTCGCTCGTGCCGGCCGACAAGCGCGCGAGTGCGATCGCGCTGATGTTCACGGGGCTCACGCTGTCGAACGTGCTCGGCGTGCCGTTCGGCACGTTCGTCGGTCAGCTGCTCGGCTGGCGCGCGTCGTTCTGGATCGTTGCAGCGCTCGGCGTGCTGGCGCTCGGCGGCGTGGCCGCGCTGGTGCCGAACCGTCACGACAGCGGGCCGGTCGGCCTCGGCCACGAAGTGCGCGTGCTGAAGGAGCCGCAGGTGTGGCTCGCGCTGCTGATGACGGTGCTCGGCTTCGGCGGCGTGTTCGTCGTGTTCACGTATATCGCGCCGATTCTGGAAACCGTGTCGGGCTACTCGCCGCGCGCGGTCGCACTGATCCTCGTGCTGTTCGGCGCCGGGCTGACGATCGGCAACACGCTCGGCGGCAAGCTTGCCGACCGTGCGCTGATGCCGTCGCTGATCGCGATCCTCGTCGCGCTGATGGCCGTGATGGCCGTGTTCGCGAAGACGAGCCACCTGCCGGTCGCGGCCGCCGTCACCGTATTCGTCTGGGGGATCGCCGCGTTCGCGACGGTGCCGCCGCTGCAGGCCCGCGTGGTCGAGAAGGCCGCAAGCGCGCCGCATCTCGCATCGACGTTGAACATCGGCGCGTTCAACGTCGGCAACGCGGGCGGTGCGTGGCTCGGCGGCCTCGCGTTGGAGCACGGCTTCGCGCTCGACGCGCTGCCGTGGGTTGCCGTCGCGGTGACGTTCGCGGCGCTCGTCGTCACGTGGTTCGCGATGCGGCTCGACGCGCGCGGCCCGGCACGCGGCGCGGCGCCGGCCGCGCAGTGAGCGACGCGATAGCGGCAGGAAAAGGTTCGCGAGAAACGCATTCCTCCGCGATGCTGATAACGGTGTGAAGATAACTTCGTTTGCCCGTGCAAGGCCGGGTGATAGCGTCTCGATACGCGCCATGGCTGGCGCAACGCGATTCCGATCCCGGCTTACCCCATACGCAGGGCCGCGCAGCGGCCCGGAGGCAATGCTATGTCTTCATCCCTGGCGCTCGTGCGCGACGTGTCTTCCTTCGAGTCCGGCAACGCTGCCGACCTGCGCGCGTCCGCGTCGCTCGATGTCCTCGAGCAGGTCGTCGGCGTGAACCTCGCGCGCTTGCGCGCCGAGCGGCAACTGTCGCTCGATGCGCTCGCGCGGCTGTCCGGCGTGTCGCGCGCGATGCTCGCGCAGATCGAATCGGCGCGCAGCGTGCCGTCGATCAAGGTGCTCTGCAAGATCGCCGCGGCGCTGAAAGTGTCGGTCGCCGCGTTCCTGCGCCGCCATGCGGTGAACGGCTTCGAGCACCTGGCGGCCGAACGCGCGTCGCGCGTCGTCAGCTCGAACGGCCGTTTCTCGGCACGCGCGCTGTATCCGGAAGGCGAGCCGGCCGCGGCCGAATTCCACGAATTGCGGATCGCGCCGCTGCATACGGAGCCCGGCGCGCGCCGCGCACCCGGTACGACGGTCAACCTCGTCGTCAGCGAAGGCACGCTGGAAGTCAGCGTGCATGACCGCCGCCAGTTGCTGGCGACCGGCGACGCGATCGTGTTCGATGCCGATCAGCCGTACAGCCTGCGCAACCCGGGCGACAGCGAAGCGCGCGCGTTCCGCGTGACGGTGAGCCCCGAGGTGCCGCCGCGGTGGCTCGTGCCCGACGCGGCGCACGCGGCCCACTGACCGCACGGGCGGGACCGAACGGCCGCTTTCCCGCTGTCTCGCGGGAGCGCGGCCAGGTGGTCGGCCGTTCGGACGATGCCGTTAGACGGAGTCGTCAGTAAGGTTTTAGGTGTGGTGCGCTGCGCGTCGCGCGCAGCTGTTGTATGCTTGGCCCGCCGCTGATGGGGTACCCCCGTCCGGCAATCAGTGCGTCTTCAGGGCGGGGTGAAATTCCCCACCGGCGGTAGGCTGGCGTAAGCCGGCGAGCCCGCGAGCGCCCGCGCATCCGCGGGGTCAGCAGATCTGGTCGAATGCCAGAGCCGACGGTCATAGTCCGGATGAGAGAAGATGTGCAGATAGTCATGTCCGTCAGGGCCGCTTCGCCACGCGTGCGAAGCGGGTTGTCGTTCTGTCTGTTTGCAATGCCCTGAAACGTTTTTCGCCCACATCGTATTTGCGAGGAGCGTTTCACATGTCCTTGATGTCCCTTTCGTCGGCACCGGCCGACGCCTTTGCCGATCTCCCGTTGCTGGATTCCGAACCGGTGCCGCCGCGCATCGCCGCTGCGCTCGACGCCATGCGCGCAGGCCGTGCGGTCGTGCTGCAGGATGACCACGACCGCGAGAACGAAGCCGACCTGATCGTCGCCGCCGAGCGCATCACGCCCGAGACGATGGCGCTGCTGATCCGCGAGTGCAGCGGCATCGTGTGCCTGTGCCTGACGGACGACACGGTGCGCGCGCTCGAACTGCCGCCGATGGTGCAGACCAACGAAAGCCGCAACGGCACCGCGTTCACGGTGTCGATCGAGGCGCGCGAAGGCGTGCATACCGGCGTGTCGGCGGCCGATCGCGTGACGACGATCCGCGCGGCGATCGCGGAAGGCGCGAAGCCGCACGACATCGTGCGTCCCGGCCACGTGTTTCCGTTGCGTGCGCAACCGGGTGGCGTGCTCGCGCGCCGCGGTCACACCGAAGGCACGGTCGACCTGTCGATCCTCGCGGGCCTGAAGCCGGCCGGCGTGCTGTGCGAGCTGATGAATCCGGACGGCACGATGACGCGCGGCGACGACGTCGAGCGTTTCGCGCAACGGCACGGGTTGCCGATGCTGACGATCGCGGAACTCGTCGAGTTCCGCGAGGCGCTGGCGGCCGCGCGCGAGCGCTGCTGCGAACCGGCCTGAGCGGCGGGAAAACGGGTGCGCTCGCGCACCCGTCGCGGGCCGGATCGACCTGACCCGGCCTGGATGACAATCAGGACTGCACGTCGCCGAATTCGCCGCGCATGCCGGCTTCGACGAGCGACGGCAGTTCGTCCATCTTGCGCATGATCCGCGTGATGCCCATCGCGCGCAGCGCGTCCGCGTAGTTGTCGGGAATGTGGCTCGCGCCGACGAACGCGATCGTCTTCATCCCGGCCGCGCGCGCGGCATTCAGCCCCGATACGCTGTCCTCGACGACGATGCACCGCTCCGGCGCGACGCCGAGCGCGTGCGCCGCATGCAGATAGACGTCGGGGTAGGGCTTCGGCCGCGCCACCTGCTCGGAACTGAACACACGCTCGCCGAAGATCTCGGTGAGCGACGCGCGCTTCAGCGAATTGCGCACGCGCACGAGCCGGCTGTTCGACACCACGGCCGCCGGCAGCGTGACCTTCAGCAGCGCGTCGCGCACGCCGGAGATCGGCGCGAGCGATTGCGCGAGCGCGACCTCGATGTTGTGCTCGATGGTCTCGATGAAGTTCGCGGGCATCTCGATCCCGAAGCGGGATTCGATGCCGGTGAGGAAGCGCGACGTCTGCTGGCCGAATGCCGACTTGGCAGCGGCTTCGAAATCGAGGTTCGGGAACGTGGCGGACAGCGTTTCGAGCAGGACGCGGTCGGCAATGACTTCGCTGTCGACGAGCACGCCGTCGCAGTCGCAGATGAGGTGATCGAGCATGATGGTGACAAAGCAGACAATCGGCGACGCCGATCAATTCGTCATCATACGTGCTTTCACGCGCGCGCCGCGCGACGTTTCGGCAAATTTGCCCGATCCGGCCGCACCGTTGCCGCGTTTCATGCAGGCGTGTTGCGGATCGCGTGACGGCAGCGGCCTGTTTGCCCGGGCCGCCGCCGTTTGTTGCGTTACAGCTCGATCACGCGCCCCGTTTTCCACGACGTCATCGCGGCCTCGGCCAGCTCGAGCGCGGCGAGCCCGTCGTCGATCGTCGTCCTGACCGGCGTGCCGTCGCGCAGCGCGTCGACGAAGTGCGCGATCTCGGCCGCGTACGCATGCCGGTAGCGTTCGAGGAAGAACGGCTCCGGCACGTCCGTCGCGATGCCGCCGGCGAGCCACGCGCTTACCTCGGTCGGCCGCACGTTGCCGGCCTGCAGCATCCCGTTGCTGCCGAGCAGCTCGAAGCGCTGGTCGTAGCCGTAGGCCGCGCGTCGCGACGTGTTGATCTGGCACAGCAGCCCGCGCCGCGTGCGGATCGTCACGGCGGTCGAATCGATGTCGCCGGCTTCGCGCACGGCCGGGTCGGTCAGGCAACTGCCGGTTGCATGCAGCGCCTGCGCTTCGTCGCCGAGGATCCAGCGGAACACGTCGAAGTCGTGGATCAGCATGTCCTTGAAAATGCCGCCCGAGCTGCGGAGGTAGTCGACCGGCGGCGCGCCCGGGTCGCGGCTCGTGACGACCAGCATTTCCGGCGCACCGATCTCGCCACGTTCGACACGTGCCTTCAGCGCGGCGAACGTCGGATCGAAGCGGCGCTGGAAGCCGATCATGCAGGTCACGCCGGTGCGCCGCACGACGTCCGCGCATGCGCGCGAGCGCTCGACGCTCAGGTCGACCGGCTTCTCGCAGAACACGGCCTTGCCCGCGTTCGCGGCCGCGACGATGAGGTCCGCGTGGGTGTCGGTGCTCGACGCGATCACGACCGCCTGCACCGACGCATCGCCGAGCGCGCGTTCGATGTCGGCAACCTGCGCGCCGTGCGCGTGGGCGAGCGCGTCGGCCGAAGGCGCATGCCGGTCGATCACGTACCTGAGCTTCGCGCCCGGATGGCGCGCGAGATTGGCCGCGTGGATCTTGCCGATCCTGCCCGCGCCGAACAACGCGAATTCGATCATTCCGTTCTCCTGTCGATTGGTTTTTTCCGCCACGCGGCGCATGTCGGCCGCGTGCGGAGGTGACGTATCAGCGATCCGCCAGTTCGCCGCGCACGTAGTCGATGCTCGCCCGCAGCCGGTCTTCGATGTCGTCCGCCTCGGCGATCTCGCTCGCAAACGGTTCGAACGAGAATGCACCGCGGTAGCCGCGCGCAAGCAGTTCGCGCAGTTGCCGGATGTTGCCGAGCCGGTCGGCGCCGCCGACCAGCACGCGGTGGCCGTCGCGCATCCGGTCGACCGGCAGGTCGGTTTCCTCGACACCGGAGATATGGACGAGGCCCGTCAGGTTCGGGAAGAAGATGTCCTCGCCGGACAGGTGATGGTGGAACGTGTCGTGCACGAGCCGGAAGACCTGTTCGCCCGCCGCGTCGTAAAGGGCCTTCACCGCGTCCGACTTGTGGCGCAGCGCGCATTCCTCGAAGCCGAGCGGCTCGATGAAGCCGAGCAGATTGCGTGCTTCGAGGATCGGCTTCAGCGCCTTCAATGCCTTCACGAGATCCGCATGGCGCGCGTCCGCGCCGCGCGTGTCGTTGCGGCTGTTGGTCGGGCACAGCACCAGCGCGCGCGCGCCGCATCGCGCCGCGTAGTCGGCCAGCACGGTCGCTTCATCCGCGCGCTCGGCGTTCCATTGCTCGAAACGCTGCAGCGCGTTGATCGTCAGGATCGTCACGCCACCGGCCTCGGCCGTCGCGCGCACGGCGGCGGCCGGCGTGCCGTCGGCGATCTCGATGCCGTCGAGATCGTTGCGGATCTCGATCGTGCCGACACCCAGGCGCCGGCACAGCGCGACGTAGCGGTCGAGCGGCAAGCGCGGCGCGCTCATCCGGTTCAGTGAAAAGTGGAAGGCTTGCGTCATCGTTCTGTCCTTGGGTCTCGAGTGGGGCGGGTTCGAATCAGGTGCCGGTGCAGGCGGCGAGGGCTTGCCACGTGTCGCGCAGCCAGTGCGCACACGCGACGTTGTTGTCGAAGATCGAATAGCGTGCGCCGCCGCCGTAGTCGGGAAACGGGATGAATTCGCAGCTGATCTGTTCGAGCCGGGGCGGCCGCGCGTGAACCTGTGCGTGCAGCAACTGGCGCAGCGCGGCTTTCCACGTGTCGAGCGCGGCCGCGTGCCATTCACCGTGATAGGCGCCCGGCGCAGGCGCGACGAACGGGTACTGGATGCCACGCCCGGGCCGGCCGTCCGCGCGGCGCATCCAGCGGTTGTCCGGATTGTTCGGCGTCACGCTGCGCGCATGGGCGTGACGGACCCAGCCGCGCGCGATCCAGTCGGTGTAGAAAGCAGCGGGCGACGCAGGGTCGAGCATCGGGCGGCCGCCGTCGGCCGAATCCCGCATGCCCGATGCATCGAGTTCGGCGCGATTGCCGGTCTTGAACAGCAGGTGCGAATGATCGAGCGTGATGCGGAACGGTGCGCCGGCCTGCTCGACATGCTGCGCGACGCGTGCAACGCGCACGAATTCCTCGCTCCACATGTCGACATGCACTTCGAGGCTCGGCAGGCAGCCGACCGGTTCGCCGCGTTCGTAGGTACGCAGGTAGAAATCCGCAACTTCGCGGTCCGACAGCGGATGGCCGTCCGCGTGATGCGCGAACAGCTGGCAGTTGAGCACGGTGCTGCCGAACCGCGCACCTGCATCGAGGATCTCGGCGACGTGCGCTTCGTCGCGGCCCGCGCACCAGATGCCGCCGATCACGCGAATCGGCAGCGCATGGCGGTCGACCAGCGCGAAGTACGGCGACAGGTCTTCGCCGCGCATCGGATTCTTTTCGACGTAGTCGAACACGCCGGCGCCGGCGACCATCCGGAAGCGTTCGGCGGCGGTGGGCAACGGCAGGCCATCGTGCTCGAGCACGCCGTCGAGGTTCACGCCGATGCGGATCGGTTCAGCCATCGTCTCCTGTCCGTTGTCGTCCTGTCGATGGCTGTCCAATGTACGGACGCGCGGCGCCGACCGCATGACCGACGTTGACGAAAAATCGCCAATGCGGCGGTCGATTTTTTCGCCAGGCGCGCGTGGCGCGCTGCGCGACGGAATTCAGGGCTGCAGGTACGCGCTCGTCCGCACGTTCGCCGGGCAGAACACGCGGAATTCGACCGGGTCGCCCGGCGGCGGCTGTTCGACGATTCCGCACGCATGCAGCACGTGCTGCAGCGCGGAAATCGCCTGGCCATCCGGATCCTGGTCGATCGCGAGATCCATCGCGCCGGCCTCGATGAAGGTGCGGTGCAGGTCGATCATCTCGTGGCCGATCCACACGACGCGCCCGATTGCGCCGGCGCGGCGCAATGCCGCTTCGATGCCGGCCGAGCCGGCGCCGCTGTTGTAGATCGCGACGACGTCGTCGTGCGCCTGCAGTGCCTTCGTCACCGCGCGGTAGCAGCGGTCGTCCTGGTCGAGCGTCTCGACCGGCTCGTCGTCGCAGCGGATCGCGGCGAACGCGTCGGCGAGCTGGTCGCGGCAGCCGGCCATCCGGTCGGCGTGCGCACGGTAGCCCATGCGCCCGCCGAGCAGCAACACGCGGCCGGGGCGCGCCGCGAGGCGGCCGATGTAGTAGCCGGCCGTGCGCCCGGCGCGATAGTTGTCGATGCCGGCGAAGTGCGCGCGGTCGATGCCGCCGATGTCGGTGACCATCGTGACGACGGTTTCGCCGCGCGCGATCGCGCCGGCCAGCGCGTCGCGCACGCGGGCCGTGTCCCGCGCGGTGACGATCAGCGCCGCACGCCGGTATGCGGGCCGTTCGATCAGTGCGGCAGCGCGTTCGTCGTCCGCGGCGGGCAGGATCGTCCGGTGCACGACCACGCGCCGGTCGAGCATCTGCAGCGAGCGCTGCACGGCCTGCTGCAGCCGCCGGAAGAATGGCGCGTCGGTGTCCGGCAGCAACACGTCGACGTGGACCAGCCCGTGCCGCGTGTCGGGCAGCTGCCGCGGCACGCCGAGCTGCCGCGCGGCCGCCACCACGCGTTCGCGCGCTTGCGCCGAGACGCTGCCGCGCTCGTTCAGCACGCGGTCGACGGTCGTCGTGCTGACGCCCGCGAGCGCCGCGATCTCGTCGAAGCGCGCGGTGCGCTTGCGCCAGCGCGGCCCGGATTCACCTGCCATGGTCGTCTCCATCGTTGAGGTCGCCATCGATCGCGTGGCGTTGCCGGAAACGCTAAAGCGATGGCGAAATTTCGTCAACGTTTCGATTGAGCGGAAGCGGTCGGACGCCTAATTTTGAATCCATGGTGAAGCGCGCGTTGCGCTTTCCTCGCACAAGAATCCAGGGAGACAGACGTGGCCCAATCCGACGACCAGGCGCGCGAGCGCACGGCGGCACGCCGTCAGGAATACCGAATGATCGGCGGCGCCGGCGAGCGCGCGCAAGCGGCGGGGCTCGCCAATGCCGCGTGGTACCGGTGCGCGGTGCCCCGGCCGCTGATGAAGCAGTTGATGCAGCGCGGCGATGCGCGCGCGATTCGCGACACGCTGATCTGGTACGCGGCGATCGCGATCAGCGGCGGGCTCGCGTGGCTGGCGTGGCGCGCGCATTCGGCGTGGGCGATCCCCGCGTTCTTCGTGTACGGCACGCTTTACTGCAGTCCGGCCGATTCGCGCTGGCACGAATGCGGGCATGGCACCGCGTTCCGGACGCGCTGGATGAACGACGTGCTGTACCAGGTCGCGTCGTTCCAGGTGTTCCGCCGCGCGACCGCATGGCGCTGGAGCCATGCGCGCCACCACACCGATACGCTGGTTGTCGGACGCGATCCGGAAATCGCCGCGCCGAAGCCGACCGACTGGCTCGCGCTCGCGCTGAACGTCGTCGCGCTGAAGCATGTGGCCGGCGAGCTGCGCAAGATGATCGCGGTGTCGTTCAGCGGGAGGCTCGACGACGAGGAGCGCACCTACGTGCCCGAATCGGAATGGCCGAAGGTCGTGCGCGAGTCGCGCATCCATCTCGCGGTCTACGCACTCGTGATCGCGGCGTCGCTTTACTGGCGCACGATCCTGCCGCTGCTCTACATCGGGCTGCCGAGTCTCTACGGCGCATGGCTGTACCTGGTCTTCGGCCTGACGCAGCACGCGGGCATGCCCGAGAACGTACTCGATCACCGGCGCAACTGCCGCACCGTGATGATGAATCCGGTGTTCCGTTTCCTGTACTGGAACATGAACTATCACGTCGAACACCACATGTTCCCGATGGTGCCGTTCCACGCGCTGCCGAAGCTGCACGATGCCGTGAAGGCCGACATGCCGCCGCCGTACCGCAGCACGCTGGCCGCGTACGCGGAGATCGTGCCGGCGCTGGTCCGGCAGACACGCGACCCGTCCGACTATGTCGTGCGGCCCGTGCCGGATGCCGCGCGTGCGTGACGGCCATCGAACCCGCCAACCAGGGAGACACGCAACATGACGCAATGGATCGACACCGGCGCGCTAGACGATATCGACGATGAAGACGTCGCACGCTTCGACCACGACGGCCGCACGTACGCGATCTACCGCATCGACGGGCAGGTCTATGCGAGCGACGGCCTGTGCACGCACGAGCAGGTGCATCTCGCGGACGGGTTCGTGATGGATCACGTGATCGAGTGCCCGAAGCACAACGGGCGCTTCGACGTGCGCGACGGCCGGCCGCTGTCGGCGCCCGCGTGCGAGAAGCTGCGCACGTACCGCGCGAAGATCGAAGACGGTCGCATCCTGATCGAGGTGTGACGCGATGACCCATGACCAGGTGATGGCGATCGTCGGCGCCGGCCATGCGGGCGGCCGCGCGGCGCAGGTGCTGCGTGAATCCGGCTGGCGCGGGCGCATCGTGCTGATCGGCGCGGAGGCGCACCTGCCGTACGAACGGCCGCCGTTGTCGAAAGGCGTGCTGACGGGCGAGCGCAGCGCAGCGCAATGCCGGTTGCGCGATCCGGACGCATGGGCGGCGGATGGCATCGAGCCGGTTGTCGGAACCGTCGAGCGCATCGATCCGCATGCACGCGAAGTGCGCGTGTCCGGCGGGCGGGTGTTTTCCTGCGCTGCGCTGCTGCTCGCGACCGGCGGTCGCGCGCGTCGTCTTGCCATTCCGGGCGCGACGCTCGACGGCGTGTTCGCGTTGCGCACGCTCGACGATGCGGCGGTACTCGGTGCGCGGCTCGTGCCCGACGCGCGGATCGTGCTGATCGGCGGCGGTTTCGTCGGTCTCGAAGTCGCGGCGTCGGCGCGACGGCGCGGTTGCCGCGTGACGGTGCTCGATGCGGCGCCGCGCCTGCTCGGCCGAGCGGTGCCGGAAGCGATCGCGACACGCGTGCACGCGCTTCACGAGCAGCAGGGCGTGACGATCCGCGTGCGCCGGACACCCGTCGCGATCGAACGGACGTCCGGCGGCGCGCTTGCCGTCGTGCTCGACGATGGCGACACGCTGATCGCCGATACGGTCGTCGCCGGCATCGGCATCGAACCGGCCGACGAACTCGCGCGAGACGCGGGGCTCACGGTCGAGCGCGGGATCGTCGTGAACGCACGGCTCGAGACATCGATGCGCGGCATCTATGCGGCCGGCGATGTCGCGGTGTTTCCGAGCGCTTCATCGGGGCGGCTGGTCCGGCAGGAGACGTGGCACGGTGCCGAGACGCAGGCGCGCGTCGCAGCCCGCAACATGCTCGGCGCGGACGAGCCGTATCGCGACACGCCGTGGTTCTGGTCCGATCAATACGACGCGCAGTTGCAGGTCGCCGGGGAGCCGGCGCTGGGCGAGCGGTCGGTCGCGCGCACGCTTGGCGACGACGCGGAAATCCATTTCCATTTCGACGCGCACGAGCGGCTCGTCGCCGCAAGCGGCTTCGGCCGTGCATCGGCATTCATCAAGGAAATGCGGGTGGCGAGAATGCTGGTCGAGCGCGGAATCGACGTGACGCGGGCTGTCGTCGCGGATGTCGACGTGAAGCTCAAGTCGCTGGTGACGGCCGCGAGCGACCGGTAGCGGAATGGAAGCGGGGAAGGGAGGTGCGAAGGAACGTGCGAAGCGCGCGACGCCGAACGCCGCGCGCTTCGTTCAAACCGCGATCAGATCGTGGAATGCAGGTGCAGATACAGCCCGGCCGCCGCGGCGCCGCCGAGCAGCGGGCCGACGACGGGCACCCATGCATAGCGCCAGTCGCTGTCGCGCTTGCCGGGAATCGGCAGCAGCGCGTGCATGATGCGCGGCGACAGGTCGCGCGCGGGGCTCATCGCATAGCCGGTCGGGCCGCCGAGCGAGATGCCGATGCCGAGCACGAGCAGGCCGACGGGCAGTGCGTCGAGTGCGCCGAGGCCGACCTGCGGCGACGCGAGGTACAGCACGCCGAGGATCAGCACGAACGTGCAGATCGCTTCGGTCAGCACGTTGTGCGTGACGCTGCGGATCGCCGGCGCCGTGCAGAACACCGCGAGCTTCAGGTCGGCATCGGCTTCCTTCGCGAAGTGCTGGCGATAGGCGAGCCACACGAGCAGCGCGCCCGCCATCCCGCCGAGCATCTGCGCGAGGATGTAGCCGCCGACTTTCGACCACGCGAACTTGCCCGCGAGCGCGAGGCTGATCGTGACGATCGGGTTCAGGTGCGCGCCGCTGAACGACGCGGTCACGTACACGGCGACGAATACGGCCATCGCCCAGCCCATCACGATCACGATCAGGTCCGCGCCTTTGCCCTTGGTCTTTGCAAGCAGCACGTTTGCGACCGCGCCGTTGCCGAGCAGCACGAGGATCGCCGTGCCGATGAATTCTGCAATATAAGGTGACATGGTTGTCTCTCGTATGTCGCGGCGGACTCGCGGGTTGCGCGGTCCGCCGGTGTTGTTGTATTTCGTATGGATGGCTGACGATTACTGGGTATCGTCGGCCCATGCCTTCGCAGCGCGCACCGCACGCTGCCAGCCGGACATGCAGCGTTCGACCTGCTCCTTCGGCATCGACGGTGCAAAGCGGCGATCGAGCTGCCACTGGTCGCGCACTTCGTCGAGATTCTTCCAGTAGCCGATCGCGAGGCCCGCGAGGTAGGCCGCGCCGAGCGCGGTCGTCTCGGTGATCTGCGGACGCACGGCATCGACGCCGAGCAGGTCGGCCTGGAACTGCATCAGCAGGTCGTTCGCACTCGCGCCGCCGTCGACGCGCAGCTCGCCGATGCTGATGCCCGAATCGGCTTCCATCGCGGCCAGCACGTCGAGCGACTGGTACGCGATCGCGTCGAGCGCCGCGCGTGCGAGGTGCGCGGAGGTCGTGCCGCGCGTGACGCCGAATACCGAGCCGCGTGCCCGTGCGTTCCAGTGCGGCGCGCCGAGGCCGGCGAACGCGGGCACGAGGTAGACGCCGTCGGTGTGCGGCACGCTCGCGGCGAGCGCTTCGATTTCAGCCGCGCTCTTGATGATGCCCATGCCGTCGCGCAGCCACTGCACGACCGCGCCCGCGATGAAGATGCTGCCTTCGAGCGCGTACTGCACGTCGTCGCCGACCTGCCATGCGATCGTCGTGACGAGGTTGTTCTTCGACTCGATCGGCTTGTTGCCGGTGTTCATCATCAGGAAGCAGCCGGTGCCGTAGGTGTTCTTCACCATGCCCGACGTCGTGCACATCTGGCCGAACAGCGCCGCCTGCTGGTCGCCGGCGATGCCCGCGAGCGGGATCTTCGATGCGAACACGGTCGTCTTCGTGTAGCCGTAGATTTCCGACGACGCCTTCACTTCCGGCAGCATGCTGCGCGGGATGTCGAGCAGTTCGAGCAGCTCGTTGTCCCATTCGCGCGTGTGGATGTTGAACAGCATCGTGCGCGATGCGTTCGTCACGTCGGTCACGTGCAGTTCGTGCTTCGTGAAGTTCCACACGAGCCAGCTGTCGACGGTGCCGAATGCGAGCTTGCCCTGCTTGGCCTTCTCGCGTGCGCCCGGCACGTTGTCGAGAATCCAGCGGATCTTGGTCCCGGAGAAGTACGAGTCGATCGGCAGGCCGGTCTTCGCGCGCACCTTTGCCTCGAGACCCTGCTTCTTCAGCGAGTCGCAGAAGTCGGCCGTGCGGCGGTCCTGCCAGACGATCGCGTTGTAGACGGGCTGGCCCGTCTCGCGGTCCCAGACGATGGTCGTTTCGCGCTGGTTCGTGATGCCGATCGCGGCGATCGACGTGCCGTTCATGCCGGTGCGCGTGACGGCTTCAGCGGCGACGCCGGCTTGCGTCGACCAGATTTCCTGCGGGTCGTGCTCGACCCAGCCGGGTTGCGGGTAGATCTGTTCGAATTCCTTCTGGGCGATCGATACGATATTGCCCTGGCGATCGAACAGCATCGCGCGGGAACTCGTGGTGCCCTGGTCAAGCGCGAGGATGTACTGGTCCTGCATGTCTCTCATCTCCATCCGTGAATTGGCGTAGTTGTGATGCGCGCCGCATGTGGGGCGGCGCGTCGGTGAGTCAACGTCGGTAAGACAACTGCAACTGCATTCGGATCACGCGTGCGGCGCGTGCGCGGCGGCGAACCATGCGTCGACCGCGGCCGTCACCGCATCGAGCGTGCCCGGCGTGACGTGCAGGCCGAGCTTCGAGCGGCGCCACAGCACGTCCTGCGCGCAGGTTGCCCATTCGGCGTCGCGCAGGTAGCGCAGTTCGGCGTCGTGGATGCCCGGCGCGATTTCGGCGCCGAGATCGGCGAGCGACGTCGCGCCGTCGACCACGCGCTCCGCGCGCGTGCCGTACGCACGCGCATAGCGGCGGGCGAGCGCGGCGGGCAGCCACGGGTGGCGTTTCGCGAACGCGCCGGCAAATACGTCGAACTTCGCGTTCGCGATGTCGCCGCCCGGCAATGCGACGCCGGCCGTCCAGGTTTTCGCGTCGCGGCCGAGCGCGCGGCAAAGCATGTCGCCGGCTTCTTCCGCGAGCTTGCGGAACGTCGTGATCTTGCCGCCGAACACCGACAGCAGCGGGGCGCCCGCGCCGTCGTCGAGCTCGAGGCGGTAGTCGCGCGTGACGGCCGACGCGTTCGTCGCGTTCTCGTCCTCGAGCAGCGGGCGCACGCCCGAGTAGGTCCAGTGCACGTCGGCCGGCGAGATCTTGCGCTTGAAGTAGCGGTTGATCGAATCGCACAGGTATTGCGTCTCGTCGCGATCGATCGCGACCTTCGCGGGATCGTTCGTGTATTCGACGTCGGTCGTGCCGATCAGCGTGAAGTCGTGTTCGTACGGAATCGCGAAGATGATCCGCTTGTCCGGGTTCTGGAAGATGTACGCGTGATCGTGATCGAACAGGCGGCGCGTGATGATGTGGCTGCCCTTCACGAGCCGCACGCTGTGCTGCGCGCCGCGGCCGAGCGCGCCGTGCAGGACTTCGCCGACCCACGGGCCGGCCGCGTTCGCGATCGCGCGCGCGTGCACGACGCGGATCGAACCGTCGGCGTGCTGCAGCCGCGCTTCCCATTCGTCGCCGTGGCGTTCGGCCGAGACGAGCTTCGTGCGCGTCAGGATCTCGGCGCCGCGCTCCTTTGCATCCATCGCGTTCAGCACGACGAGGCGGGCGTCGTCGACCCAGCCGTCGGAATACACGAAGCCGCGCTTGATCGAGTCGATCAGCGGCGCGCCGGCCGCATGGCGGCGCATGTCGATGCCGCGCGAGCCGGGCAGCAGTTCGCGCTTCGCGAGGTGATCGTAGAGGAACAGGCCGATGCGGATCAGCCAGGCCGGACGCAGGTTCGGCATGTGCGGCATCACGAAGCGCAGCGGCCACATGATGTGCGGCGCCGCGCGCAGCAGCGTCTCGCGCTCCTGCAGTGCCTTGCGCACCAGCCCGAACTCGTTGTACTCGAGGTAACGCAGGCCGCCGTGAATCAGCTTCGTGCTGGACGACGACGTGTGCGACGCGAGGTCGTCCTGCTCGCAGAGCATGACCGACAGGCCGCGGCCGGCCGCATCGCGCGCGATGCCCGCGCCGTTGATGCCGCCGCCGACGACGAGCAGATCGTAGCGATTCGGTTGGGTCACCTGCTGTCCTTATCGTCTGTTGAAATAGGGTGAACACGAAATGTTCGAATTCGAAATTTAACGAACGAAATCGAAAAAGTAAAGTTCGAAAAAGCGGGGCCAGTAGCGCGCGGCGCGATCCCGGACGATACTGGCAGAATCGACCGTTTCGCGAGGTGAATCATGCGTATTGGGATGTGGGCCGGCGCGTGCGCCGTCCTTCTGGCGGGGTGCAGCGCGGGCATGCCGCCGCTCACCGGCAACTGGCGGGCGCCGTCGTTCGTCGACCTGCAGACCTCGTGCGGCGGCACGGCGCGCGACTGGGGCGCGGACGCGCAGCCGGTCTACTCGACGCTGTACGACGCGTATGTGGCGAAGCGGTATCGCGGGCTGACCGAAGCGAACTATTGTGCGTTCGTAAACGAACTTTCGACCCACTATGTGGCGCCTGACGCGGCGGCGCGCGCCGGCTGGATCGCGTATTTCAACGGTGCGCGCGCACAGGCCATCAGTTGGCGGGCGGCGGTCGATCCGACGCTGCGCGGCGGTTGAAGCGGGCTGCGGTAAACGGGCGGAGCAAGCGGAAGCGACCGCGTGGCCGGGAATCCGGCCGCGCGGTCAGGTCAGGAACGGCGGAATTTCACGAATAGCGGTACTTGATGGATCGCAGCGCGGCGTCGCCACTCTCGGTCACGCAGTATTTGCGTCCCGAGCCGAGCCCTTCCAGGCGAACGAGCTGCTGTTCGAGCAGGATGTCCAGTTCATCCCGATCCATGTCGCGCTGATCAGGCGCGTCCTTCACAAGCAATAGCGTGGCGAATTCATGCGGACTCAGCATCGTTCTCTCCATGGCAATCGGACTGCCCGCGCGGCCGGCGCACACGCCGACGCGCGATACCCCGCGGGGTATGGCTTGGGGGGAAAGCTGTATTCGCCGGCCCTGCGGTTCGCACACGCCCTGGCACAGGCGGATCGGGCGAACGGGCCGGGGAACTGGAGTCTAGTCGAGCGCGCGGGCAACGACAAATCGTGCCCCGTTAATTTTCCGTTTGACAGGAACGCCCGCCGCAAGCGGTCCGCATGCAGCGCCAACTTCTTGATTTCACTTGAAGTTTCAGGTGCGGTGCAGCATCGCGGCCGTCATTCCGCGACGTACACCTGGGTGCCGGCGGCGGCCACCGTGTCGGCCATCTCGGGCGGCAGCGGCTTGTCGGTGAAGAGCGCGTGCACCTGGCTCAGGTGGCCCTGGCGCACCAGTGCCGGGCGGCCGACCTTCGAATGGTCGGCCACGAGGTAGACCGTGCGCGCGTGCTGCATGATCGCCTCGGCCACGCGCACCTCGCGCGTGTCGAAATCGCGCAGCGTGCCGTCGGCCTCGATCGCCGACGTGCCGATGATCGCGTAGTCGACCTTGAACTGCCGGATGAAGTCGATCGCGAGCTCGCCGACGATGCCCTTGTCCCATGGCCGCACGATGCCGCCCGTGATCAGCACCTCGCAGTCGGGGTAACCGCTCATCATCGACGCGACGTTCAGGTTGTTCGTGACGACGTGCAGCCCGTGATGGCGGTTCAGCGCGCGCGCGACTTCCTCGGTCGTCGTGCCGAGGTTGATGAACAGCGACGCCTGGTCGGGGATGTGCGAGGCCGCGAGCGCCGCGATGCGCCGCTTCTCGTCGTGGAACATCCGCTGCCGCGCGGTGTACGACACGTTTTCCGAGCTGGTCGGCAGGCTCGCGCCGCCGTGGTAGCGGCGCAGCAGGTTCAGGTCGGCGAGCCAGTTCACGTCGCGGCGGATCGTCTGCGGCGTCACCGCGAAGTGCGCGGCGAGATCGTCGACGGTCACGAAGCCGTCGCGCTGCACCCATTCGAGCAATTCCTGCTGGCGCGCGTTGAGGGTGAGGCGGGGATCTCGGGTCATGGCTCGATGGTCGTGTCGTGAGACGGAGCAGGTATTGTAAGGGCGGCAACGCCGTTCGGCCGGCCTGGCCCGCACGAGCGCGCACGATTCATGCGGAAATTGCATGGATTCATGTGACAAATGAATTTGTGCGATTCCGCCGATCGCGCTGCAATGACGGATTGCCCGCGCACGCGGGCGTGTTCATTTCAGCTTTCGACGAGGTGGCATCGATGACTGGCTTCAACTGGCACAACCCGTATCCGACGGCCCGCATTCCGGTGTTCGCGCGCAACGTCGTGTCGACGTCGCACCCGCTGGCCGCGCAGGCCGGGCTGCGGATGCTGTGGAAGGGCGGCAACGCGGTCGACGCGGCGCTGGCCGCCGCGGCCGCGATCACCGTCGTCGAACCTGTGTCGTGCGGGCTCGGCGGCGACGCGTTCGCGCTCGTGTGGGACGGCGAGCGGTTGTCCGGGCTGAATGCGTCGGGCGTTGCGCCGGCCGCATGGAGCGTCGACTACTTCCGCAAGCGTCACGGCGAGGATGCGCGCGGCATCGCGAACAAGCCGACGCGCGGCTGGGACACCGTCACCGTGCCGGGCGTGATCGCGGGCTGGGAGGCGCTGCATGCGAAGTTCGGTTCGCTGCCGTTCGCGGATCTGCTCGAGCCGGCGATCGAGATCGCGGAGCGCGGCTATGCGGTGCCGCCGATCGTCGCGCACAAGTGGGCGGCGGCCGTGCCCGAACTGCAGGGCTTGCCGGGCTTCGCGGACACCTTCATGCCGCGCGGCCGTGCGCCGCTCGTCGGCGAGCGCGTGTGCCTGCCCGGTCATGCGCAGACGCTGCGCACGCTCGCGAAGGAGGGTGCCCGTGCGTTCTACGAAGGTGCGCTCGCCGAGCGCATCGCCGCGTTCTCGCGCGAAGGCGGCGGCGCGATGACCGAAGCCGACCTGCGTGCGTACCGGCCCGAATGGGTCGAGCCGATCGGCAAGCGCTTCGGCCGCCACACGATTCACGAGATCCCGCCGAACGGGCAGGGCATCGCCGCGCTGATCGCGCTCGGGATCGCCGAGCATGCGGGCGTGACCGAATGGCCGCTCGATTCGGTCGACTCGCAGCATCTGCAGATCGAGGCGATGAAGCTCGCGTTCGCCGACGTCTATCGTTACGTCGCCGATCCGCGCGCGATGGAAGTCACGCCGGAGCAGATGCTCGACGATGCGTATCTCGCCGAACGCGCGAAGCTGATCGACCCGGCGCGCGCGACGCACTTCGGCGCGGGCCGGCCGCATTCGGGCGGCACGATCTACCTGTCGGCCGCCGACGAGCGCGGGATGATGGTGAGCTTCATCCAGTCGAACTACATGGGCTTCGGCTCGGGGCTCGTCGTGCCGGGTGCCGGCATCGCGCTGCAGAACCGCGGGCACGGCTTCTCGATGGATCCGGCCTCGCCGAACGCCGTCGCGGGCGGCAAGCGGCCGTTCCACACGATCATCCCGGCGTTCGTCACCGAGGAGGTCGACGGCCGCACCGAGGCCGTGATGAGCTTCGGCGTGATGGGCGGCGACATGCAGCCGCAAGGCCACCTGCAGACCGTCGTGCGGATGCTCGGCCATGGGCAGCAGCCGCAGGCCGCGTGCGATGCGCCGCGCTGGAAGGTCAATCGCGACTTCACGCTCGACGTCGAATCGACGATGAATCGCGCGACCGTCGACGCGCTGGCCGCACGTGGCCATACGATCAAGTCGATCGACGATCCTTACATGGATTTCGGCTCGGGGCAGTTCATCTGGCGTCTCGACCGCGACGATCGCGAGCGCGGCTACGTGGCCGCGAGCGACAGCCGGCGGGATGGCCTCGCGGCCGGTTTCTGACGGATCGCTTCCGTTTTGCAGGTTCGACGGGCGGCCGGATGGCCGCCCGTTTCGTTTGACGCGCCCATACCATCGAACGGGCGCAAGCGGTTTGAAGGACTCGTCTAACGAACGGCAACAGACGCCGTGGAACTGCGCTTGTCGGCTATGGTCAGTGCTCTGGAGCACGAACATCAAAGTCCGGCTAAGATGCCTGCATGGTTCGGCCGGACCAATTCACTATAAACGACGTAAAACGCCGCCTGCGGGAAGGCTGGCGCCTGTGCCGGAGGCACGGGCCGGCCCCCGCGCGACGACTGGGAGCGCACCACCATGGACACTAAAACGACGCATGTCATGCCGTGGCGTATCGAGGACATCGACCTGAACCGGATCGATCGTCAGCGTGCCGCCGCGAACGAGGATCTGTTGCTGTTGCTGTGCGCGTCGTCGTTCATCGAAAGCGGCTCGGATCTCTACACGAGCAATCTGAGCACATTCTTCAATGACGATCCGGAAGTCTCCGCATGGCTCAACAATGCATGGGAGCACGAAGAATTGCAGCATGGCCGCGCGCTGAAGGCGTACATCGCGCACGTGTGGCCCGAGTTCGACTGGGATACCGCGTTCGCGAATTTCTTCGCCGAGTATTCGAAGACCTGCTCGGTCGAGGCGTTCGAGAAGACCCGCGCGCTCGAAATGGTCGCGCGCTGCGTCGTCGAGACGGGCACGGCCACGCTCTATCGCGCGATCAACGAATGCTCGGACGAGCCCGTGCTGAAGGAAATCACCGACAACATCCGCACGGACGAAGTGCGTCACTACAAGCACTTCTTCAAGTTCTTCAAGAAGTACAACCAGGTCGAGGGCAACGGCCGGCTCGCAGTGCTCGGCGCGTTGATGCGTCGCGTGATGGAAATCAAGAACGAGGATTCCGAGATCGCGCTGCGCCACGTGTTCGCGATCCGCTATCCCGATCGCATCGGCGACAATCAATACAACCGCGAGCGCGCGGCGCGCATCAATTCGCTCGTGCGGCGCAACCTGTCGGCCGACATGTGCGTGAAGATGCTGCTCAAGCCGCTCGACCTGCCCGCGAAGATCCAGCCGGGCGTCCACTATCCGCTCACGAAGATCACGCGGCACGTTTTCCTGCGCTGATCGCGTCGGCCCGGCCCGTCGCGCGTAAGCTGGCGCATCCTCATCCGATCCGCACCAGGGCCACGCCATCATGACCGATACCCATCGCCACGCACTCGAACAATGGACGTTCGACGCGTGGCCGCCGGCCGTCGTCGCGCTGTTCGACGGCAGCGCGCTTGAGCGCCATGCCGATCTCGCCGCATCGCTGATCGTCGCGACCGACGACGGACAGTTGCGCACGACGCTGCTCGGCGTCGGCGAGATCTACGCGCACGATGCGCGCACGCTGCTGGTCGCGCTATGGCCGCAGTCGCGGGCGGCGCGCGCGATCACGCAACGGCGCACGGCCGCGTTGACGCTCGTCGCCGACGGCGCGTTCTTTCAGGCGCAATTGAAGATGACGCCGCTCGAAGGAGACTTCGGCGGCCTCGCCGGATTCGCTGCGACGATCGCGCACGGCGATGCGCAGCGGGTCGGCTATGCGCGTCTCGCGACAGGTGTCACGTTCACGCTGGAAGGGGATCGTGCCGCGGTGCTCGCACGCTGGCAACGCCAGGTCGAGCACCTGCGGCACGCAGCCGCGCGGCTTCAGTGACCGCGCTGGCCGCTGCGCGACGAACGATTGCGGTTCGCGTGCGCGGCATTGCCGTTCGCCGGGCGTGCGCCGTTGCCGCCGCCCGCCGGACGTCCGCCGCTATTGCCGCCGGCGCCGGCGCCGGCACCGCCTTGCGCGCGCGGCTTCGCGGCCTTCTGTTGCGCGGCTTTCGGTTGCGGGCTGCCGTCGCGTTTCGCGGCCGGCTGGCCTGAGCCGCCTGCACGCGGCTGGCGATTGCCGCTGCCGCCACCACCGCTACCGCCGCGCGGCTGCTGCTGGCCGCGGCGCTGCTGGATCGGCTCCGGCTTCGCGTGCGGATCGGGTTCGAAGCCCGCGATGACTTCCTGCGGAATCTCGCGCTTGATCAGCCGCTCGATGTCGCGCAGCAGCAGCTTCTCGTCGACGCACACGAGCGACACGGCTTCGCCGGTCGCGCCCGCGCGGCCCGTGCGGCCGATCCGGTGCACGTAATCCTCGGGCACGTTCGGCAGGTCGAAGTTGACGACGTGCGGCAGCTGGTCGATGTCGATCCCGCGCGCGGCGATATCGGTCGCGACGAGCACCTGCAGCGTGCTGTTCTTGAACTCGGCCAGCGCGCGCGTGCGGGCCGACTGGCTCTTGTTGCCGTGGATCGCCATCGCGCTGATGCCGTCCTTCGTCAGCTGTTCGGCGAGCCGGTTCGCGCCGTGCTTGGTACGCGTGAACACCAGCACCTGGAACCAGTTGTGTTCGCGGATCAGGTGCGTGAGCAGCTCGCGCTTGCGATCGCGGTCGACCGGGTGGATCTTCTGCGCGACGCTTTCGGCGGTCGTGTTGCGGCGTGCGACCTCGATCAGCGCGGGCGAGTCGAGCAGGCTGTCCGCGAGCGCCTTGATTTCATCGGAGAAGGTGGCCGAGAACAGCAGGTTCTGACGTTGCGGCGGCAGCTTCGCGAGCACGCGCTTGATGTCGTGGATGAAGCCCATGTCCAGCATCCGGTCGGCTTCGTCGAGCACGAGGATGTCGAGATCCGACAGGTCGATGGTCTTCTGCTGCATGTGGTCGAGCAGGCGGCCCGGCGTCGCGACAACGATGTCGACGCCGCGCTTGAGCGCGTCGATCTGCGGATTGATGCTGACGCCGCCGAACATCACGGTCGAGCGCAGCTTCAGGTACTTGCTGTACGCACGGACGCTTTCCTCGACCTGCGCGGCGAGTTCGCGCGTCGGCGTGAGGATCAGTGCGCGCACCGCGCGCTTCGCGCCGCGGTTGTCCGCGTAGAACGTGTGCAGGCGTTGCAGGATCGGCAGCGTGAAGCCGGCGGTCTTGCCGGTGCCCGTTTGCGCGCCGGCGAGCAGGTCGCCGCCGCCGAGGACGGCAGGGATTGCCTGCTGCTGGATCGGAGTCGGCGACGTGTAGCCGAGCTCGTTGACCGCCTTGACCAGCGGTTCGGCCAGGCCGAGAGATTCGAAAGACATAGATACCACTCTTGAGTTTTATGATCGGCGACACCTCGCGCGGCCCGCGCGGGGACTGGCGTCGCAAAAAGCAAAGGGGCGCGGCTGCGGTTTCCCGCAGCCGCGCCCCGTTTGCGTCACGCGTTATTTAGTCAAGCGGCGCGGAACGCAGGTCACTCACCTGTTGTGGCGAGATCGGCGTACCGTTGTTGCCCCACGACATCCGGATGTACGTTACTACTGCTGCGACTTCCTGGTTCGAGAGCGACTGCGCGAACGGCGGCATGCCGTACGGACGCGGGTTCTTGAACGTGCTCGGCGGATAGCCGCCATTCAGCACCATGCGGATCGGGTTGACGGCCGATTCCATCATGATCGAGTGGTTGCCCGCGAGCGGCGGATAAGCAGGCGGCTTGCCGGCGCCGGTTTCGGCGTGGCAGGTCGCGCAGTTGTCCGCGTAGATCTTCTTGCCCTGGTCGAACAGCGCGTTGCCGAATTGCTTCGACGGCTCGTACTGCATGTTCTTCGGCGCTTCAGCCTTCTGCGGGATCGACTTCAGGTACGTCGACATCGCGCGCGTATCTTCGTCGGTCATGTACTGCAGGCTGTTGTGGACCACGTCCGCCATCGGGCCGAACACGGCGCCCTTGTGCGACACGCCGGCCTGCAGCAGGTCGGACAGCTCCTGCACGTGCCAGTCGCCGAGGCCGAGTTCCTTGTCGTTCGTCAGCGACGGCGCATACCAGTTCTGCAGCGGGATCAGGCCGCCGGCGAACGCCGACGAGCTCACCGGGCCGCCCATCATGTTGATCGACGTGTGGCACATCGAGCAGTGGCCGAGGCCTTCGACGAGGTACGCACCGCGGTTCCATTCGACCGACTTCGTCGGATCCGGCTTGTACTCGCCTTCCTTGAAGAACAGCGTGCGCCAGCCGATCAGCAGGTTGCGGTTGTTGAACGGGAACTTCAGTTCGTGCGGACGGCTCGGCACCGACACCGGTGCGACCGAGCGCAGGTATGCGTAGATCGCGTCCGAATCCGAGCGCGTGACCTTCGTGTAGCTCGCGAACGGGAAGCCCGGGTAGAGCAGGCTGCCGTCCTTCGAGCGACCCGTGTGCATCGCGCGGTAGAAGTCGTCCGACGTCCACTTGCCGATACCGTTCTGGTCGTCCGGCGTGATGTTCGGCGTGTACATCGTGCCGAACGGCGTCGCCATCGGCAGGCCGCCCGCGAACGACTTGCCGCCGCGCACGGTGTGGCACGCGATACAGTCGCCGACGCGCGCGAGGTATTCGCCCTTCTTGATCAGCGCGGCCTGGTCGGCCGGCGTGGCCGCGACGGCGGAAGCGCCGTGCAGCGTGTCGTTGCCCGGCCACAGGACGGGGACGAGGGCGGCGGCCGCGACGATCGCGGCGGCCGAGAGTGCAAACAGGGACTTGCGTTTCATTGTGTCTGTCTCCCTTGCCTTATTGCGGTTCGCTGCCGCAGGCGAGCGGAGTCTTCATCGAACGCGCCGGGGCCGGCACGGGGTTGGCGGGCGCCGGTTGCGCGGCGAGCCAGGCGGTCACGGCCGTCACGTCTTCGTCGGAAAGCTTCGATGCGATGTCGTGCATGCAATCCGGTGCCTTCGCGTGGCGGTTGCCCGAGCGCCAGGCGCCGAGCTGCGCGCTCAGGTAATCGGCGTGCAGGCCGACGAGGCCCGGGATCGCCGGCTGCATGCCGGTCAACCCTGCGCCGTGGCAGGCCACGCAGGCCGGCAGCTTGCGGGACGGATCGCCCTGCGTGACGAGCTGCTTGCCGCGTGCGAGCGTCGCGGCCGGCAGCGTCGACTTCGCCGGCGTCGGATACGGCGGACGTTCGGCCGAGAAGTGCTCGGCGATTTCGCGCAGGTAGTCGTCGTTCAGGTACGTCAGCAGGTAGTTCATCGGCGGGTACTTGCGCCGGCCGTCACGGAAGTTGACGAGCTGGTTGTACAGGTACTCGGCCGGCTTGCCGGCAAGACGCGGGAAATAATCGTTGTCCGTGCCCTGGCCGTGGACGCCGTGGCATGCGGTACAGCCGCGCACGCGCTCGGCCATGGTATCGGGTGCCTTGAGCGGCGCCTGCTGGGCGTGCGCTTGCTCCGTGGGCTTGGTCTGCGCTTGGGCAGCGCTCATAAGGCCCGCGCCGCCGATCATCAGAACGGCGAGCAGCGGACGGAAGAGGCGTCTTGAAGACACACGAGACTCCATGTTTATTCGTCGGGGACCTTGTCCGGGCTACGATCGGCTCGGCGCATGGACGGCAGGACAGCCGGGCTGCTGCGACGCGGCATTCTATCATCGATGGGTAATGACGGCTATTTGGCAAAAGGACATCGGTTCCTGTCTGTTCGCGACTTGCGACAATTTGACGCGCATTGCGGCGCCGCTGTGTGAACCGGCGTGCGTTTTCCCCATCGAAGACCGTACACTCGCGGGTCGCGCGGCGCCGCCTCCGCCGCTGGTCCAGTCATTTCTCCCGTTTCCGGATTCATCGATGACGTTTTCTACCGTGCCGTTGCCTGCCTCACGCCGTCCGTCCCATTGCCGCCGCCCTGCCGGCCCGTCGCTTTCGGGAGGGTGTGCGCGATGAAGTTCGACAGCTTGTGGATCGGTCAGGTCGCGCTCGCGGCGCTGATGGACGCCGCGTTCGCGATGGCGGTCGGCTCGGCATTGCTCAAGGCGTGGCTCGGCAAGGACGGCGCACGGCCGGTCATCGCGCCGTCGCATCCGGCGTGGCTGCGCGCGCAACATTCGCTGGTCGCGGCGGCGCTGGCGCTCGTGCTCGCGGATCTCGGCTGGCTCGTCTACGAGGCCGCGACGATGAGCGGCGCGGGGCTCGGCGGCGCATTCGCCGCGATTCCGACCATGCTGATGCAGACGCACACGGGCTTCGCATGGAGCGTCGCGTTCGCCGGCGCCGTCGTGCTCGCGATCGTCGCGCTCGCGAAACCGGATGGCCCGGTCGCGCACGCGGTGCTGTGGCTCGCGGTGATCGTGGTCGCGGCCGGCAAGGCCTCGCTCGGCCACGCGGCCGATACGGGCGCGCTGTCCGCGGCGGTTGGCGTACAGACGCTGCACCTGCTCGCGACGGCCGTGTGGGGCGGTCTCGTGCTCGCGGGCGGGCTCGCGGTGCTGCCGGCGCTCGGTTCGTCGGTCGCGCGCGGCGCGCTGATCCGCGTCGGCCAGCACCTGTCGCGCACGTCGATCATCGCGGTCGTGTTCGTGCTCGGCACGGGCGCGCTCAACGCGATCCGCGGGCTCGGCGGTTCGCTCGCGCCGCTCGACGGCAGCACGTGGGGGCGCGTGCTGTTGCTGAAGCTGCTGCTCGTCGCGCTCGCGCTCGTGCTCGGCGGCCTGAACCGCTTCTCGGCGCTGCCGCGCCTGCGCCGCACCGCGTCGACGGAGGACGCGCATACGTTCCGCAACATCCTGCATCTCGAAGGGATGACGATGATCGGCGTGTTCGTCGCGGCCGCCGTGCTGTCGTTCAGCGTGCCGGGGTTCGCGGCGCTCGGCTGACCGGGGGTGCCGTGCGGGGCAGGATAGCGAAGCCCGCTGTCGAGCCTCGCGGATCGCAGAAGCAAAAACGGCCGCCTGTCGGGCGGCCGTATCGAAGCCGGTGCGCGGCGTGATCGTCGCGCATTCCGGCTCATCTCACGCCTTCATCACCATTCGGCGACGCTGCCGTCCGCGTGGCGCCACACCGGGTTGCGCCAGCGGTGGCCCGTCTTCGCCATCTCGCGCACCTTCTCCTCGTTCACGTCGATGCCGAGCCCCGGGCCCTGCGGGATCGCGACGAAGCCGTCCTCGTAGCGGAACACCTCGGGGTTGCGCAGGTAGTCGAGCAGGTCGTTGCCCTGGTTGTAGTGGATGCCGAGGCTCTGTTCCTGGATGAACGCGTTGTAGCTGACCGCGTCGAGCTGCAGGCACGCGGCGAGCGCGATCGGGCCGAGCGGGCAGTGCAGCGCGAGCGCGACGTCGTAGCTTTCCGCGAGCGTCGCGATCTTGCGGCACTCGGTGATGCCGCCCGCGTGCGACGCGTCGGGCTGGATGATGTCGACGTAGCCGCCCGCGAGGATGTGCTTGAAGTCCCAGCGCGAGTACAGCCGCTCGCCGAGCGCGATCGGCGTGTTGGTCTGGTTGACGATGTCGCGCAGCGCCTCGGCGTTCTCCGACAGCACCGGCTCCTCGATGAACATCAGCTTGTACGGGTCGAGTTCCTTCGCGAGCACCTTCGCCATCGGCTTGTGCACGCGGCCGTGGAAGTCGACGCCGATCCCGACGTGCGGGCCGACTGCATCGCGCACGGCCGAGACGTTCGCGATCACCTGCTCGACCTTGTCGTAGGTATCGACGATCTGCAGCTCCTCGGAGCCGTTCATCTTCACGGCCTTGAAGCCGCGCTCGACGACCGCGCGCGCATTGTTCGCGACGTCGCTCGGCCGGTCGCCGCCGATCCACGAATACACCTTGATGCGATCGCGCACCTGGCCGCCCAGCAGCGCGTGCACGGGCACGCCGTGATGCTTGCCCAAGATGTCCCACAGCGCCTGGTCGACGCCGGCGATCGCGCTCATCATGATCGGGCCGCCGCGATAGAAGCCCGCGCGGTACATCACCTGCCAGTGGTCTTCGATCAGTAGCGGGTCGCGGCCGACGAGGTAGTCGGCCAGCTCCTGCACGGCGGCCTCGACCGTATGCGCGCGGCCTTCGACGACCGGCTCGCCCCAGCCGACGATGCCCTCGTCGGTTTCGATCTTGAGGAACAGCCAGCGCGGCGGGACGACGAAGGTTTCGAGGCGGGTGATTTTCATGACGCGAGTCTCCATGGTTGACCGGCGCGGCCGCTCGGGCGCGGCGCACGGTCGCGTGCTTTCACGGTTATCCTAGCGTAGCCCGATAAAAAATAGTATTAATAGCATTATTGTGCAGATAGTGGGCAGCCGGCCTGCCGGATCAACGGAGAACGATCATTCAACGCGACCTGCATGGACAGACGGCCTTCCGGCTGGCGACGGCGATCCTGCGCGGCGACTATCCGCCCGAATCGCTGCTGCCGCGGGAGCCCGACCTGATGGAGATGTACGGCGTCAGCCGCACGGTGATGCGCGAGGCGCTGCGTACGCTGACGTCGAAGGGGCTCGTCGAATCGCGGCCGAAGGTCGGCACGCGCGTGCGGCCGCGCCGCGCGTGGAACCTGCTCGACGCCGACCTGCTCGACTGGTATGCGCGCGTCGCGCCGCCGCTCGCGTTTGCGCTGAAGCTGCAGGAGATGCGCGAGATGATCGAGCCGTACGCGGCCGCGCTGGCCGCGCGCACGCATACGCTGGAAGCGTGCGCCGCGATCGACGGCGCGGCGCGTGCGATGGCCGCCGCGCGCAACGTCGACGAATGGGTGCGCGCCGACCTGCGCTTTCACCTGAGCGTGCTCGAGGCCGGCGGCAACGAGCTGCTGGTGCCGCTCGGCGCGCTGATCGACCGCACGCTCGAGGCGCAGCTGCATCTGAACGCGCGCCGGGCCGACGTCTACAACGCATCGCTCGCCGAGCACGTGGCCGTCAGCGATGCGATTCGCGTGCGCGACGAGGATGGCGCGCGCCGCGCGATGGCGACGCTGCTCGCGGTGACGCGCGCGCGGATCGAGATGTCGTGACGGAAAGGCGCGGACCGCGGGGTGCCGTCAGGCGCTCGCGCAGCCGCCCGGCTTGACGATGCGATCCGTCGATGGCGGGTACTTCGCGAGCAGGCTCGCCGGCCGCCGCGGGCGCGCGACCAGGTCGCCGCCGCAGTTCGGGCAGCGGCCCTTCAGCACGTCGTCGGCGCAGGTCGTGCAGAACGTGCATTCGAACGTACAGATGCGCGCCTCCGCCGAATCGGGCGGCAGGTCCTTGTCGCAGCATTCGCAGCCGGGGCGCAGTTCGAGCATGACGGTTTTCCTTGGTTGGACAGGTCGGGACGGGCGCCGCCGGACGTTGCGTGCGGCGCGTGCGAGCGCTACTGTACGCGTTTGGATCGGCCCGGCCAACGGTGTCTGCCCGGATACCGTCGACGCGCACGGGCCGCACCGGGAGACGACCATGCTTTATCGCGGAAGCTGTCACTGCGGAGACGTGAAGTTCGAGGCGGAAGGCGACCTGCAGGGCGTGATGGCCTGCAACTGCTCGATCTGCCAGCGCAAGGGCGCACTGATGTGGTTCGTGCCGCGCGACCACATGAAGCTGCTGACACCCGAAGAACATCTCGCGACCTACCTGTTCAACAAGCACGTGATCAAGCATCGCTTCTGCAAGCGCTGCGGGATTCACGCGTTCGGCGAGGGCATGCATCCGGACGGCACCGCGATGGCGGCGATCAACGTTCGCTGTCTCGAGGATGTCGACCTCGACGCGCTGCCCGTCACGCATTACGACGGCCGCTCGCACTGAGCGGCGCACGGCGGCGCGAACGGTCGCGCCGCGGTCAGGAAGGTTGTGCCGACGCCGTGTCCGGCGCAGGCGTTTCCGCTTGCGGCGCCGGGCCCGCCGTGCGCGTGCCGGCGTCGGCCGGGCGTTCGATCAGCGGAGCGAGCGCGGGCGCCATCGACTTCAGCAGCTGTACGGCCATCGCGCTCGTGAAGTCGTAGCGCGCCGCGTACGGCTCGTGCGCGGTTGCGGTCAGGACCCCGAAGAACCGGTTGCCGATCACGAACACGAACGTGCCGCTGCGGTTGACCTTGCGCGACTCGATCAGCCGCGCGCCGCGCGCATAGACGTTGAAGCGCTGGTCGCCCGTCCCCGTCTTGCCGTACACGTCGAGCGTCTTGCCGTCGGGCAGCGTGAGGCCGCCCGCGAGGCGGCGCGCGGTGCCGTTGAGCACGACGTCGCGCAGCAGCGTGTGCGCCACGTTGACGATCTCCGGCGACAGCATCGGCTGCGGTTGCGCGGCCGCGCGCACGAAGCGCGTTTCGTACGGCGTGCCCTTCGCGAAGTCGAGCCGCGTGATCGTCTCGGTCGGCGCCTTCTGGCCGCCGTTCGCGATCAGGCCGATCAGTTTCGCGAGCGCGTCGGGCTGGTCGCCCGATGCGCCGATCGCGGCCGCGTACGACGGTGTGACTTCCGCGAACGGGTAGCCGAGCGCGCGCCACGACTTCGTGATCTCCGCGTACGCGCGCAGCTCGACCATGCGACGGATGCGCCGGTCCTGCGTCGCGTGGTAGCGCGTCTTGTACAGCCACGAGTACGTGTAGAAACGCGCATCGTGGCTGTCGCGCTGGACCTCGGCGAGCGATGCGGCCGGGTGCGCGCGCAGGTAGTTGAGCGTCCACAGTGCGAGCGGATGCACGCTCGCGATATAGCCGCGGTCATTGAGGTTGAAGCGGTCGATCGCGTATTTCGCGTAGAGCGCGGCGAGATCGTCGTCGGACAGCGTCGCGGCAGGCGTCCCCTTCAGTTGCGCGCGCATCTGCGCATCGAACCATGCAAGCGATTCGTTCGGCGCGACGCTGCGCAGCACCGTCGCGATCTTCGGCGGCGACTTGCGCACGTCGCGCAGCATCAGCGCGAGTGCGTCGTCGGGCGCCTTGCCCGCATAGCGTGTGTAGTAGCGCTTCACGTAGACTTGGCTTTCGCCGTCTACGAACTGCTGCAGGTAACGCTGGCGCTGCTCGGGGTCCCCGAGCCACGACGACGACGGGCCGGCCGCCTGCAGCGTCTCGTAGTGGACGATGTCGCGCATCAGCCGCACGAACACGAGGTTGACCGAGTGCTCGAACGCCGCGTGCAGCGTCAGGATGCGGCCGTTGTCCGACTTCTCGAAGTTCGAGAACACCTGCGCGCCGCCGCCCGTGTAGAACACGTCGGGGCTTGCCGAGTACTTGCGTTCGACGGCCGCGTCGAGCATCGCCTGCAGCGAGCGGTCGCGCGTATGCGACAGGTAGTCGAGCGCCCAGTGCGACAGCCCGTCGATCGGGTCGGGCTTCACGCGCGCAAGCTCCGCGTTCGACAGGTTCGCGTAACGCGCATGCAGGTCCGACACGATCTGCAGGTACGTGATCAGCGTGCGCAGTTTCGCGGTCGAGCCGAGGTTGATGCGGCCGCCGCGGTTCACGTCGAACGGCTCGTTCACGCTGTCGGTCTGCACGCGCAGCATGTTCGCGCCGTTGCGGTGCTCGTACAGCGTGAAGCTGTACGTGAGGTGCGACGGGTCGTCCTTCGGCGCGAGCATCTCGAAACCGTACAGGCCGGCGGCCTGCGCGCCGTCGCGTGTCGACGCCCGTGCGAGCCGTTCGGCGACGGCCTGCTGCACGCCGTTGTCGAGCGTACTCGTCGCCTGCAGGTCGAGCTGGTCGAGCTGGTACAGGTCGCCGATGCCGAGCGCCGACAGCAGCGACGCGCGCGCGGACGTCACGGCCTTGCGCGACACGAACGACTGCACGTGCGCGGCGGCCGGCGGCGCGCTGCGTTCGATCTGCGCGGCGAGCGCGGCATCGCGCAGCGCGGGCGAGATCACGCCGCCGGTCGACAGCAGCCGCAGGTAGCTGTCGGTCAGCTTCTCCAGCGCCGGATAACCGCGGTTGAGGAAGTACGACGGTGCGCGCTGCGCGATGATCAGCGACAGCACCTCGCGGAACGTCTTGCCCTGTTCGTCGACATTGTCGCCCGTCGTCGGCGCGGACAGGATCCGGTTCACGTCGTTGAAGTCGCGGCCGTACCACGCGGCGAGACCGTCGCCGATGCCGGTGATTTCACCGACGTGCGGCCGCGCGGCGAGCGGCACCGAGTTCAGGTAGCGCACGACGATCGTGCGGCGCGCGAGCATCGTCTGCGGGCCGTTCAGGTACGCGCGCACCGACGCGGACGCGATCTGCCGCAGCTTTTCGGGCGGCGTCGCGGTGCGGCCTTCGGGCGAATGGCGGAACTTCTCGATCTGCGTCGCGAGCGTGCTGCCGCCCGGGCGCGCCTGGTGACGGTTGACGACGTGCAGCGCCTGGTCGGCGAGTGCGCGGCTGAAACGCCCCCAGTCGATCGCCGGGTTGCGGTTCGGCTCGTTCGCGTCGAGCAGGTAGCGATCCTCGATGAACAGCAGCGAATCGGCGACCACGCGCGGCACCGTGTCGAAGTCGGCGTACACGCGCTGCGGGAACACGGTCGCGAACAGCGGCGCGCCGGTCGAATCGAACAGCATCAGGCCGGCCTGGTCCTTCTCTTCATAAGGGAGGAACAACCCGCGATCGCCGAGCGACAGCATCCGCTGCGAATCGCGCGCCTGGTTGCCGATGACGAAGCCGCGCGCGAGCAGCCGCTCCTGGAATGCCGGCAGCATCGCGTAACCAAGGCGCTGGTCGTACGGGCCGTTCGCGGGGAAGCGGATGTGATCGCTCGGGCCCGTCTCGATCGTGTAGCCGACGTCGCGGGTGAGCTCGGACAGGTAGTGCGCCTGCAGCCGCGACGTTTCGATCTCGGTCTGCACGAGCCGCGCAACGATGGCCACCGCGATCAGCAGCGCGGCGAGCAAGGACCACTTGATCCACGTCCAGACCGATGCGAGTCCGGTCACGCGCGGCAGGATACGATTTAGCGGCCGATTCATGGCGGCGTCTCCCTGAAAGTGCGGGCTCCGGCCGCACCCCATTAAGGATTAGTGTAGTCCTCCGCAGCGGGCTGCCAAGGGCGTCGACTACCGAGATGCGCCGACGCAACGCGCGTGCCTGTGATGCGCGGCAACGGGCGCTGCGCTGCGATGGTGCGCGCCGTCGCGGCGTAACGTTTGCGCGTTTTGCGCGGCGGAGACCGCGTGGCAGGGGGAGGCGGCGGGCAGGCCCGCGTGGCCGGGCCGACGGACGACGCACCGATTTCGTGCGCTGCGGCAACGTTGCAATTCGGGCCGGAACCCGTTCGTGAAAGAGGGGTGTCGAACGGCGGCGCTACGGGTTTCCGCGATAGCCGCGCGCGCCGCCGGCGGGTACGATCGCCGGAGGTGCGGCGCATTTCCGCTTACGCCCGGAGTCCCATGACGATCCATCCCGTCGCACTCGTGTGCACGGCCATCCTCGGGCTGCTGCTGTTCGGGCTCGGGCTCGTCGTGTCCGTCACGCGCTTTCGGTGCACCACCGGATCGGGGTGTGCGCCCGACCCGACGAACGGGCTGCACAAGGTCGTGCGCGCGCACGGCAACACGGCCGAATACGCGCCGTTTCTCGCGGTGCTGTTTCTCTATTTCGGCGCACACGATCCGTCTCGCGCGATCCTCGCGCTGATCGTCGCGGCAACCGTGTGCCGCTGCCTGCTGGTCATCGGATTGCTCGCCTGGCCGACGATGGCCAACCCGAATCCCGTGCGTTTCATCGGCGCGCTCGGCACCTACCTGTGCGGCGCCGCGCTGTGCATCGCGCTGTTCGTCTGAGCGGCGCCGCTATCGCCACGGCAGCACCGCGCGATCGTGCCGGCGCACGGCTTCGACGAAGCAGTGGATCAGGTAGTCGCAGGCAATCGTGTTCAGCGCATCGCGGCGCGTGAGCACGCCGACCGACACGGCCGGAATCGCTTCCTCCACGTCGATCGCGACCATCCGCTCGCGAATCCAGTCGACTTCCATGAAGCTCTTCGGCACGCACGACACGGTGTCGGTGTGCACCGACAGCGAAAACGCCGCGCTGAACGACGTGCATTCGACGATCGGCTGCGGCGCCGGATAGCCGTGCGCGACGAACACGTCCTGCAGCAGCCGGCCGATGCTTTCCGGCGACGTGTTGAGGATCCACTGCGCGTCCTGCAACTGCGCGAGCGACGTGCAGTGACGCAGCGGATTGCTCGCGCGCGTCATCAGGATCAGTTCCGATTCGAGCAGCGGCCGGAACGTGAATTCCGGCGACAGCCGTGTCGCATCGACGATCGCGATCACGAAGTCGAGCGAGCCGTCGCGCAGCCGCGGCAGCGCCGTGTCGAGAAATCCTTCGCGCACGTCGAGGCGGATCGTCGGCATGCGCTGGCGGAACGCGTCGAGCGCGGCCGGCAGGAAGCCGAGCGACATCAGCGGCGTCAGCGCGCACGCGAGCGCGCCTTCCTTGCCGCCCGACAGCTGGATCACGTCGTCGCGCGCGTGCTGCATCTCCGCAAGGATCAGCCGCGCGCGTGCATAGACGGCCTGCCCGAAACGCGTGAGTTGCGCGCCGCGCGCATTGCGCGTGACGAGCGGCACGCCGAGATCGAGTTCGAGTTCGCGGATCGCCTTCGTCAGCGCGGGCTGCGACAGGTGGATCGCGCGCGCGGCCGCGCGCAGGCTGCCGTGTTCGGCGATGGCGGCAAGCGCCCGGAGCTGGTGATGTTTCACGGCGAGGCGGGGCGCGGCGGCAGTGGCGACGTTCGTATCCTACACCGCGCCGCCGCGTGGAAAGCACGCGATAACCGTGCGTTATCACGATCGAAAAATGTCGCTCCGGGCTGCGTATTTTGAATGCCTAGACTGCATGCGCAGGCCGTCGAACGGGCCGCGCACACGATACGCATAACCAGTACGGAGACACACCTTCATGAAGGCGCCCCGAGCGGACAGCATGTTCGGCGGGCATGTCGGCGACGTTGCCGCATCCCCGTCCAATCGTCAGCTGATTGTCGCGATCACGATCGGCAACGGCCTCGAATTCTTCGATCTCACCGTGTTCAGTTTCTTCGCGGTGCTGCTCGGCAAACTGTTCTTTCCCGCGGTCTCCGCGCAGCAGCAGTTGCTGATGTCGGTCGCGACCTTCGGCGTCGGCTTCATCGCGCGGCCGGTCGGCGGTGTCGTGATCGGGCTCGTCGCCGACCGGTTCGGCCGCGTGCCCGCGATGAACCTCACGCTCGTCACGATGGCGATCGGCACCGGGATGATCGGCGTGCTGCCGACCTATGCGCAGATCGGCATCGCGGCGCCCGTGCTGGTCGTCGTCGCGCGGCTGCTGCAGGGCTTTTCGGCCGGCGGCGAGGTCGGCGTATCGACGTCGCTGCTCGCCGAGCGCGCGCCGGCCGGCGAACGCGGCTACTACACGAGCTGGCAGTTCGCGAGCCAGGGCGCCGCGGCGCTGGCCGGTTCGTTCGTCGGCTTCCTGTTGTCGCATTTCCTCGATACCGCGTCGCTCGAATCGTGGGGCTGGCGCGTGCCGTTCCTGCTGGGCGTGCTGATCGCGCCGATCGGCCTCTATCTGCGCGCACGCTTCAGCGCGATCGAGCAGCACGCGCCGGCCGCGGCCGCGCGGCGTTCGTCGGCGGTGCTCGGCACCGTGCTGCGGCGCGACGGCGGCGCCGTGCTGACCGCGCTGGGCCTCGTGGTCGGCGGCACCGCCGCGCACTTCATCGTGCTGTATTACATGTCGACGTACGCGATCAAGGTGCTGCACCTGCCGATGGATGCCGCGCTGTGGTGCGGGATCCTGTCAGGCGCCGTGATGTTCGTCGCCGCGCCGATCGGCGGGCGGCTGTCGGATCGCACCGGCAGCAAGCGCGTCGCGCTGTGGTCGCGCATCGCGCTGACCGTGCTGATCCTGCCGGGCTTCTGGCTGATCCGCGCGGTGCCGTCGATCGCGACGATGTACGCGGTCGTGATGCTGCTCGCCGCGCTGCACTCGATCAACGCCGGCGCGAACGGCGTGATCCTCGCCGAGCTGTTCCCGAAGAGCACGCGCGCCACCGCGCTGTCGATCGCGTATGCGGGCGGCGTGTCGATCTTCGGCGGCTTCGCGCAGTTCATCGTCACGTGGATGATCGGCGCAACCGGCAATCCGGCGGCGCCCGCGTGGTACGTGATCGTCTGCGGCGTGCTGTCGCTCGTCGCGCTCGCGTTCGCAAAGGATCGCAGCGAACACGATGCGTGACGGCTGCCATCTCCTTCCTTCCTCTTCGCCCCGAACCGTATGACCGCCACCGTTTCGCTTTCGTCCCCGCCCGCCGACGTCGTGACCGGCGACCTGTGCGACTTGTCCGCCCGCACGATGCTCGACCTGCTGAAGGCACGGCAGATCAGCGCGTGCGACCTGCTCGATGCGCATCTCGCACGGATCGCGACGGTCAACCCGCGCGTGAATGCGCTCGTGACCGTTGTCGATCCCGACGTGCTGCGCGCCCGTGCGCGCGACATCGATACCCGCTGGATGCGCGGCGAATGGCAGGGGCCGCTGCACGGGCTGCCGGTGTCGCAGAAGGATCTCACCGCGACGCGCGGCGTGCGCACGACCTTCGGCTCGCCGTTGTTCGCCGATCACGTGCCGCTGCATGACGCGCTCGTCGTGCGCCGCTGCGCGAGCGCCGGCGCGCTGATGATCGGCAAGTCGAACACGCCCGAATTCGGCGCCGGGTCGCATACGTTCAACGACGTATTCGGCGCGACGCGCAACCCGTGGGACCTGACGCGTTCCGCGGGCGGCAGCAGCGGCGGCGCGGCGGCCGCGCTCGCGTGCGGGATGAATCCGCTCGCGTGCGGCAGCGACATGGGCGGGTCGCTGCGCAACCCGGCCGCGTGGAACAACGTCGTCGGATTGCGGCCGTCGCCGGGCCGCGTGCCGCGCGCGCCCGACCTGAACGGCTGGACGACGCTCGGTGTCGACGGGCCGATGGCGCGCGACGTGGCCGATACCGCGTTGCTGCTGTCGGCGATCGCCGGGCCGAGCGGCGAGACCGCGACCGAACTCGCGGAACCGGGCGCGCGCTTCGCGCAGCCGCTCGAGCGCGACTTCCGCGGCACGCGCATCGCGATGTCGCGCGGCCTGCCCGGCGTGCCGGTCGATCCGGAGATCGCGCGGGCGGTCGATGCGCAGGCGCGGGTGTTCGCGGCGCTCGGCTGCGAAGTCGAATTCGACGATCCCGATCTGTCGGATGCCGAGGACGTGTTCCGCATCGAGCGCGCGTGGATGATCGGCACGCTGGTCGACGGGTTCGACGATGCGCAGCGCGCGGCGCTGAAGCCCGAGATTCACGATGAATACCGGCTGCACCGGTCGCTGACGGCCGCCGATCTCGGCCGGATGTTCGTGCGCAAGACGCGGCTGTTCGAGCGGATGCGCGCGTTCATGCAGCGCTACGCGTTCTACGTGCTGCCGACGACGCAGGTGATGCCGTTCGACGTCGACCTGCGCGCGCCTGCGCATGTGCAGGGCGCCGCGAGCACGTCTTACATCGACTGGATGCGCGTGTGCTGGTACCTGTCGTCGACCGAGGCGCCGATCCTGTCGGTGCCGTGCGGCTTCGGCGCGACCGGTTTGCCGATCGGCATGCAGATCGTCGGCCGCTACCGCGACGACTGGGGCGTGCTGCAGTTCGGCCATGCGTACGAAGTCGCGGCCGGCCGCCGCCGGGCTCCGCCGGCGGTCGTCGCCGACGCGATGCGCTAGCCGTCTTCCCCGATTTAACCCTGACCGTTCCGGTTTGCTCCGGAGCAGGCTGCGCGCCTGCGGGGGACGCGCACGCCTGCGTTTTGCCATTCGACCCGCGCAATGGAGACCTTCCGATGAAAAAACGGCTGTTGGCAGGCGCGGGCATCGCGCTGATCGCGGGTGCGGCGCACGCACAGAGCAGCGTGACGCTGTACGGCATTATCGACGAAGGGCTGACCTACACGAGCAACCTTGCGGTCGCCGGCCCGAACGGCACCGTGAGCGGCAAGCCGGCGTGGCGAATGCTCGGCGGCGTGCAGCAGGCGAGCCGCTGGGGGCTGCGTGGCGTCGAGGATCTCGGCGGCGGGCTGGCGGCCGTCTTCACGCTCGAGAACGGCTTCGACCCGAGCACCGGCAAGCTCGGGCAGGGCGGGCTGATGTTCGGCAAGAAAGCGTTCGTCGGGCTGTCGGGGCCGTTCGGCACGGTCACGCTCGGGCGCCAGTACGACACCAACGTCGACTTCCTCGGGCCGCTCGAGGCCGCCGCGCTGTTCGGCGGCTACATGGTTGCGCACCCTGGCGATCTCGACAACGTGAACAACGCGAACTCGACCAACAACGCGATCAAGTTCACCAGCAACGACTACCGCGGATTCCGCTTCGCGGCCATGTACGGCGTGGGCGGCATCGCGGGCGCGGCGACGCGCAACCAGGTGTGGTCGATGACGGCCGGCTACACGCGCGGGCCGCTCGTGGTCGCGGCCGGCTACCTGAATGCGCGCAACCCGAACGTGTCGTTCTTCGGCACGACCGGCAGCCCCGCGCCGGTCGTCGCCGGCGTGCCGGGCAACAACATGCTGTCGCCCGTGTATTCCGGCTATGCGTCGGCGCGCTCGCTGCAGGTTGCGGCGGCGGGCGGCACCTACGCGATCGGCGCGGTGACGCTCGGCGCGATGTATACGAACACGTCGTTCCGCGGGCTCGGCGACCTGTCGTCCGGCCCGAACCCCGGCCGCGTGTCCGGCAACGCGGTGTTCAACAACGTCGAGGCCAGCGTGCGCTACCAGTTCACGCCCTACCTGTTCGGCGGCGTTGCGTACGACTACACGCGCGGCGGCGGCGTGAACGGCCGCGACGGCGCGACCTACCACCAGGTGGCGGCCGGGCTCGACTATTTCCTGTCGAAGCGCACCGACGTGTATGCGACCGCCGTCTTTCAGCGCGCATCGGGCACCGATTCGACGGGGCACGCGGCGGTTGCCGCGATCAACGGCCCCGGCGCGTCCGCGAACGACCGCCAGTTCGAGGCGCGGATCGGTATCCGGCACAAGTTCTGACGGGCGCGGCGGCGCTGGCCAATCGGCAAGCGGCGGCCGCGAGCGGTGATATGCTCGCGGAACGCCCGCGACCGACGGGCGGATTCCGACTGTCCGTGCGCGACCGTGTTGCCGCCGCGCGGCGTTTCCGAGGGAAGAACCGACACATGAGCCGCAAATTCATTCTGAAGGGCGACACGACCGACCACGGCGGCGTGGTGCTCGAAGGGATCGCCAATTCGTCGTTCGACGGACGCGAACTCGCCTATCTCGGCGCACCGGTGTTCTGCGCCACGTGCAAGACGACGGGCGTGATCGTGTCGGACGGCGGCGAGCGGACGATGACCGTGATGGGCAAGGTCGTCGCGCTCGAACACGACCTGTGCCAGTGCGTCTGCACGCCGCAGCCGAAACTGATTCCATCGCAGGCAACGGGGACGATCACGGGCTGAAGCCCGGCCACGCATCGTGCGCCGTCCGTGCAAGGCCGCTGCCTGCCATCAGGGGCTGCCTGCTGTTTCGATCACGAGGATGCGTGCTTCTCCGAGCGGATGCGCGACATGCTCGGTACCCACCGTCGCGTGGAAGACGTCGCCCGTGTTGAGCACGCTTGCGTACTCGACGCCGGCTTCGCGGTAGCGCATCTCGACACGGCCGTCGAGTACCGCGAACACTTCCTCGCCGTCGTTCACGTGCCATCGATAGGGCGTGTCGGTCCAGTGCAACCGGATCGTGATGCCGTGCAGGTCCGCAATGTCGAGTGCGCCCCACGCGCGGTCCGCCGTGAAGTCTGCACTCCGGATAATGTTCATCGATATGTTCTCCGGCGCGAATGCGCGTCGTCTTTCCGTCACTTCGTTCGTATCCGCGTTCAGCGCGACATTGCGCGCAGCGCCTGCTCGACGATCGCCTTGCGCTTCGTGAAGCCGGCTGCCGACCGTTCGGTGACGCGCTTCACGACCGCTGCCGGCGCGGTGTCGGGCGAGCCGGCGTCGAACGGTGGCGCGGGTGCGTATTCGAGTTGCAGCTGGATCGCTTGTGCTTCTTCGTCCCCCGCCAGTTCAGCGGCGATCGTCAGTGCGAAGTCGATGCCGGCCGTCACGCCGCCGCCCGTGATCAGGTTGCCGTCGCGCACGACGCGCTCGTGCACGGGCACCGCACCGAGCGGTTCGAGCAGCGCGTGGAACGCCCAGTGCGTCGTCGCGCGCCGCCCGCGCAGCAGGCCGGCCACGCCGAGCACCAGCGCACCCGTGCAGACCGACGTCACATATCGTGCGGTGGCCGCGCGTTGCTGCACGAACGCGATCGTTTCGGCGTCGAGCAGCAGGTCGTTGATCCCGATTCCGCCCGGAATGCAGATCACGTCGAGCGGCGGGCAATCGTCGAACGTGCAGGTTGGTGCGAGTGTCAGGCCGCTGCTCGACGCGACCGCGTCGCGCGACTTCCAGACCAGATGGACGGCTGCGTCGGGCAGCGACGCGAGTACGTCGTGCGGGCCGGTGAGATCGAGTTGCTGGACGCCCGGAAACACGAGAAGGCCGATATGCAGGGTCATGCGAGGACTCCGAGTGGAAGGGGAGCGCGCCGTTGCCGGCACGGATGGACAGATCGATTCTAGGCGCGTAGTGTTTGGCGAAATTGCCATATCCCCCACGTTTTCAGCCAATCGCCATGCCTGCCGCCCCGCGTTCGATCCTGGTCCTCGCGTTCCCGCGTGCGCAACTGCTCGACGTGTCGGGGCCGCTGCAGGTGTTCGCATCCGTCAACGAGCTCGCGCTGGAGCGCGGGCAGCCGGCGCCGTATGCACCGCGCGTCGTTGCGGTCGAAGCAGGGCCCGTCGAGACGTCGTCGGGCCTCGTCGTGATGGCCGAGTCGCTGCGCTCGGCCGCGCGTGATCCGGATACGCTGATCGTCGCCGGCGGCAAGGGCGTGCAAGCAGCATCGAAGGATGCACGGCTGGTGCGCTGGGTGCAGCAGCAGGCCGGGCGCGCGCGGCGCGTGGCGTCGGTGTGCACCGGCGCGTTCCTGCTTGCCGAGGCCGGCCTGCTCGACGGGCGGCGCGCGGTCACGCACTGGGCGCGCTGCGACGAATTCGCGGCGCGCTACCCGAACGTGAGGGTCGAGTCCGACCCGATCTTCATCCGCGAAGGCGCGCTGTGGACGTCGGCCGGCGTCACGGCCGGCATCGATCTCGCGCTCGCGCTGGTCGAAGAGGATCTCGGGCGCGCGACCGCGCTCGACGTCGCGCGCGAACTCGTCGTGTTCCTGAAGCGTCCGGGCGGACAGGCGCAGTTCAGCGCGATGCTGTCGATGCAGCGGACCGACGACCGGTTCGGCGAACTGCATGCGTGGATGGCCGAGCACCTGACGGCCGACCTGTCGGTGCCGGCGCTGGCCGAGCGCGTGCGCATGAGCGAGCGCAGCTTCGTGCGCCACTATCGTGCGGGAACGGGCCGCACGCCCGCGCGCGCGGTCGAGCAGATTCGCGTCGAGGCCGCGCAACGCCTGCTCGGCGAAACGGCGTGGCCCGTCAAGCGGATCGCCGCGCGCTGCGGCTTCGGTTCGGAGGAGACGCTGCGGCGCAGTTTCGTGCGTGTGCTCGGCGTGTCGCCGCAGGGTTATCGCGAGCGGTTCGTGCGGTGACGCGCGGGGCCGGATCGGGCCGGTGCGGTTGACGTCCGGAACTGATCGGGAAACAGTCGATTCCCAGTCCGAAACGCTGAAATTATTCAGGATCGGATAACAATAGGTGGGGGCTTGTGCCGCGCCCGTCACGCGCTCTATTCTGTTCCGTTGGCGATTCGAAGGGGGAAGCAGCATGGACCGAATCCAGGCAATGGAAGTTTTTACCCGAGTGGTCGACGCGAACAGCTTCACGCGCGCGGCCGATACGCTCGCGATGCCGCGCGCGTCGGTGACGACCATCATCCAGAATCTCGAGGCGCTGCTCGGCGTGCGCCTGATGCACCGGACGACACGCCGGCTGTCGCTGACGCCGGAAGGTGCCGCGTACTACGAGCATTGCACGAAGATCATCACGGAGATCGCGGAGGCCGACGCGAGTTTCCAGACCGGCAACCGCAAGCCGAGCGGCGTGCTGCGCGTCCATATGCCGAGCTCGCTCGGGCGGCGCATCGTGCTGCCGTCGCTGTCGATTTTCCGGCAGCGCTATCCGGACATCACGCTCGAGCTGGGGCTGTCCGACCGCCACGTGGATCCGGTCGAGGAGGGCATCGACTGCATGATTCGCGTCGGGCCGCTCGAGGATTCGTCGATGGTCGCGCGGCGCATCGGGATGCTCAAGCGCGTGACCTGCGCGTCGCCCGATTACCTCGCGCGTCACGGCGAGCCGCACGAGATTGCCGATCTTGCCGATCACCATGCGGTGAATTTCCGCGCGAGCCACGGTGCGCGCGCGATTCCGTGGGTGTTCATGATCGACGGCAAGCCGTTCGAGGTACGGATGAACGGCAGCGTCACGGTCAACGATTCGGATGCCTACGTGACATGCGGGCTCGAAGGGTTCGGGATGATCCAGCCGACGCTGTTCATGGTGCTGCCGAACCTGCTCGACGGCTCGCTGGTCGAGGTGCTGCCGGACTGCAATCCGAAACCGAAGCCGATTTCGATCGTTTATCCGCACAACCGTCATCTGTCGCAGAAGGTGCGTGTGTTCGCCGACTGGATTGCGGAGGTGTTCGAGTCGACGCCGTCGCTGGAGGGTGGGGAGAACTGGCGCGGGAAGGTGGGGGCGCAGGCGGCGAAGCTGCAGAGGGGGGCGGTGGCGGCGTGAAACGCCGGGGCGCAGCCGGGGCGGCCGTGTCGTTGGCCACCGCAGGCTTCGCGTCCCGGAGAAGCCGAGTGTCGATGCCGCGGATTCAATTGCGAGATTGATCCGGAGCAGCGCCTCGCGTCGCGCGATCGTGCAGCTCGACCGGCAATTTCCACAGCATCAGTTCGTGCGTGCCGATTGCCCACAGCGCCGAACCGCTCCACGAAAAGGCCAGCGCCTGGATCTCGCTGTTTTTGGGTAGCGACGATGCGTCGAGCTGCACGGGTGTGCGGCCCTGTGCGACGTCCCAGAGTGCCACGCGATGCTTCGAGCCGCCCGTGGTGTAGGTCGTACCCATCGCAAGAAAGCGTCCGTTTGCCGAACGGGCGGCGGCCGTGAAGTGGTCGGCAGTGCCCAGCAGTGCCGACAGCACGTGCCCGCTCTTGAGATCCACCACGTGCATGCCGACGAAGCGCGCCCGTTTCGCGCCCGAGGACTTCATGGGAGGCGGCATGCTGCCGTCGTCGTCGAGCAACAGCACGAAGCCTGTCGCGATCCATTGACCCTGCGGCGAGCCGAGCGGCTTGGGCACCCATTGCGCGATGCCGGCGGCGCTGACGGAATCCGGCGTACCGAAGCGCTGCGGTAAGGCGATCGTACGCAGCGTGCGGCCGGTGCGGGCGTCCAGTTCGGCGAGCCCTTGCGAATCCTCTGTCCAGTAGCTCCCGGACGGCCGCCAGCGTACCGGCCAGATCCGGGCATTGCTACCGTTGCTGATCTCGTCCATCAGCGACTGGCGTACCGACGACAGCGTGGTGACGAACGGCCATGGATCGTCGGTGCCCGACGGCGGTGACGCCGGGCGCTGCACGGTCAGGAACTCCGAGCCGACCGGATTCGTGTCCTTCTCGCCATGCCGGAGGTCATGCCAGAAATTGGCCGGCAGATCGTCGTCGAGAATCCAGTACATATCGCTCATCTGATGGTCTCGCCAATCGGTCTCGCTCGGCCAGACGACTTCATGACGATCGACCTTGCGGCTCGCGGTGTCATATCGGTACAGGCATGGCTTGCTCTTGGCGTCTGGCTGGCCGTCGAACCAGACGGCGCTGCCGTCGCCGTTGATCATCATCCGTCGCGGGCCCTCCTTGCCGTGCCAGACTTCGTCCGCCTGCAACCCGCCGTTGGCCGCGTGCAGCCGCCACACATACTCGTTCCAGCCGCGGTTGTCGGCCACCTGGGCGCTGAACAGCACGCTGCCATCCGGCAGGCCGAGGATGTCGTGCGGGTACAGCAACGTGCGTTGCGACGGGTCAGTCACGAACTTGTCCCAGCGGATGATCGAGGGCTTGATTACCGGGGCGCTCTGGTCCGGCACAACCAGCTTGATTGCGGGGGGCGGCATCGACGGTGGCGAGGGCAACTGCCATGCAGCGGGCGACGTGGCGATTTCCAGCTTGCCCGGCAGTGCGGACAACGCGTCGGTCAATGCGACGAACACGTCGCCAGGGACGACGGATATGCCCGTCCTGCTGGATTGGGTCCGGTTGCCGCTGAATATGTCCAGGTCCTGAAGCGTCAATGCTTTCCACAGGCTGTAGTCGGGGTTGGGCCGGGAGTCGATGCGACCGAACTGAACGACCGTCGCCGGATGCCCGAAGATGGCGCTTGCGTCCTGGATCCTGACGAACAGGGCGCTCCGGTACTGACCGGTGATGCCGTCACTGTGGTCCTGCCGGGCCTCCCAGAATGCGTAGGTGGGCTGCAGCGCAGGCAGGCCGGAGCCCTGGAACAGCCGGTCGACGCGCGCCCGAGCCTGATCCATGCGCCAGTCCAGTTCCTGCCGGGTGATCGCGCCTTGTTGCAGCGCCTGCTGTAGTTTCGGCAGGGTCGCACGGTCGGCGATTGCTGCGCGCAGGTCTGGCCGGCGCGACAACAGCACATTGCTCCAGGGGGCCGGCATATCATGCAGCTGCCAGCTATTGGCACTGGCGTTTACCGGGCTCGTCCGTTGCAGCACGCGCTGCACCAGCGGCTGCACCTGATCATAGGAGGCGGAGACCAGCAGGAACACGGCTCCTGCATAAGCTTGCCGGTTCTTGCCGTTGTCCCAGATCAGGACCTGTTCGCCTCGACGGGCGGCAACTTCGTAATCGTCGTCGTGCCCGGTGTCGTGCAGTTGCTCGAATCTCCAATGCAGGCCGTCGACGGTAGTGTCTGGCAGAGGGTCGGCCTGGCAGGCGAGCGGGATTGCGATGCCGATCAGAATCGACAGGAAGCATGCGAGGCGTTTTTTCATTGACGTTATGCCCGTATGCAGCGGAAATTTGGACGTACCGATTCTAAGCGCGGCGTCGTGCTCGTGCGGCAGTGTGCGGGGTGCCATTGCGCGGGGTATCAACTTTTGCGCCGTTCGGTATCACCGCATACAGGCATCGATGATGCCTTCCTGAAGATGGATGCGATATTTGTTCAGGTCGCCGGGCGTGAGAACGGAATCGGTGATCTTCGGCTTGCTCACCCAACTGGCGTCGATCCGCATGTTGAAGTGAGGCGCCGGCAATCTTTCTTGCTGGAAATCCTTCGTGTCGAGGGACTGTCTGAACTCTTCTTGTTTGAGCGCAGCGTGAAGGGATTTGGGGATGACGACTCGGAGATGCCAGGTACCGTGGCGGTCGCGTCGCAGGTGGTGAATTTCGATTATCCGTGCCACTTGCCGTGGCACCAGACAAATGAAAAAGCCGCTGTTTCTTTCGAAACAGCGGCTCTCGCATTTGGTGGCGAATCAGGGATTCGAACCCCGGACCTGCGGATTATGATTCCGTCGCTCTAACCGACTGAGCTAATTCGCCGAAGAATTGAATTATGTAGATCTACCGTCGGGCTGTCAACAGCTTTTTCCATCTTCCGTGAAAAAAGTTGCCGGCGGCCCATGACGGCCCGGTCGCGGGGGCGAGTTGCTGGCCGCCGGAACACCCGTCCGGCAACCTGCACCCGCCCGCATGACATCAATCCTGCGCGTAGATGTTCGAGTCCTTCGTCTCCTTGACGAACAGCAGACCGATCACGAACGTGGCCAGCGCGATCACGATCGGATACCAGAGCCCCGAGTAGATGTCGCCCCTCGCCGCGACGATCGCGAACGCCGTCGCCGGCAGGAAGCCGCCGAACCAGCCGTTGCCGATGTGATAGGGCAGCGACATCGAGGTGTAGCGGATCCGCGTCGGGAACATCTCGACCAGCATCGCGGCGATCGGGCCGTAGACCATCGTCACGTAGATCACGAGGATCGTCAGGATCACGATCGTCATCGGCCAGTTGAGCTGCGCCGGGTCGGCCTTCGCCGGGTAGCCGGCCCCCTTCAGCGTCGACGCGAGCGTCTTGTCGAACGCCGCGCCCTGAGCCTTCGCGTCGGTCGCCTTGCCGTCGTAGGTCTGGATCACCGTGTCGCCGACCTTGATCTCGGCCTGCGTGCCGGCCGGCGCCGCGACGTTCTCGTAGTTCAGGCCGGCCTTCGAGAGCGCGCTCTTCGCGATGTCGCACGAGCTGGTGAACTTCGACGTGCCCACCGGGTTGAACTGGAACGAGCAGGTGGCCGGGTCGGCGACGACCGTGATCGGTGCCTTCTGCGTCGCGAGCTCGAGCTGCGGGTTCGCGTAGTGCGTGAGCGCCTTGAACAGCGGGAAGTACGTCAGCGCCGCGATCAGGCAGCCCGCGAGGATGATCGGCTTGCGGCCGATCTTGTCCGAGAGCGAACCGAAGAACAGGAAGAACGGCGTGCCGATCAGCAGCGCGATCGCGATCAGGATGTTCGCGCTGGCGCCGTCGACCTTCAGCGTCTGCGTGAGGAAGAACAGCGCGTAGAACTGGCCCGTGTACCACACGACGGCCTGACCGGCCGTCAGGCCGACGAGCGCGAGGATCACGATCTTCAGGTTCTTCCACTGGCCGAACGCTTCGGTCAGCGGCGCCTTCGACGTCTTGCCTTCCGCCTTGATGCGCAGGAACACCGGCGATTCGTTCAGCTGCATCCGGATCCACACCGACACCGCGAGCAGCAGGATCGACGCGACGAACGGCACGCGCCAGCCCCAGCTGCCGAACGCTTCCTCGCCGATGAACGTGCGTACGCCGAGGATCACGAGCAGCGACAGGAACAGGCCGAGCGTGGCGGTGGTCTGGATCCACGCGGTGTAGAAGCCGCGACGGTTGGCCGGCGCATGCTCGGCGACGTAGGTCGCCGCGCCGCCGTACTCGCCGCCGAGCGCGAGGCCCTGCAACAGCCGCATCGCGATGAAGATCACGGGCGCGGCGATGCCGATCGACGCGTAGCCGGGCAGGAAGCCGACCACGAACGTCGAGACGCCCATGATCACGATCGTCACGAGGAACGTGTGCTTGCGACCGACCATGTCGCCGAGGCGACCGAACACGATCGCGCCGAACGGCCGCACCGCGAAGCCGGCCGCGAAGCCGAGCAGTGTGAAGATGAAGGCGGCGGTCGGATTGACGCCGGAGAAGAAGCTCTTGCTGATGTAGGCCGCGAGCGAGCCGGCCAGGTAAAAGTCGTACCACTCGAACACGGTGCCGAGCGACGACGCGAAGATCACCTTTTTCTCTTCGCCCGTCATCGGCGAGTGCGAAATTTGCCCGCCTAACGTTGCCATGAGTCGTCTCCAAGTCCCTTGATATAGGTGTGCGGCCGCCTTGGGTGGGCGGGCCTGTCGACGATTATTGGTACGGAAACTTACGGCGGACTGACTCGCGCGTGCAAAACGACTGCGCGTTAACCCGCGCCGAATCGGCCGCTTTATGTGTCGATTGTGGTGAGAACGTCCGGTAAATCACCGGTTTCGGCGCAGTTGGGCCGCATGGCGGCGGCGCGCGTCAGGGTTAATCCGGGGCCGTGCCGGTCAGCGGCAGGCTGACGCGCACGAGCGTGCCGGCGAGACGCGGCGCCTGCTGGTAGACGTGATCGTCAAGCGTCAGCGTACCGCCGTGCTGTGTCGCGATCTCGCGCACGATCGCGAGCCCGAGGCCGCTGCCGTCGCCTTCGCGGCCGAGGATCCGGTAGAAGCGCTCGACGACGCGCTCGCGTTCGGCGGCCGGGATGCCGGGGCCCGTGTCCTCGACTTCGAGATGCACGAACCGCGCGGCCGGGTCCGCATGCACGCGCACGGTGATGCGGCCGCCTTCGGGCGTGTAGCGGATCGCGTTGTCGATCAGGTTGCCGAGCATCTCGCGCAGCATCACCGGATTGCCGTCGACGTCGAGCGGCGCATCGTCCGGCGGCCCTTCGTAGCCGAGATCCATCCGTTTCGCGAGCGCGGCCTGCACCCAGTCGCGCACCGCGCGCCGCGCGAGCGCGGCGATCTCGACCGGCTCGAAGGTGAGCCCGCTCGCGCGGTTTTCGGCGCGCGCGAGCGCCAGCAATTGCGTGACGAGCCGCGCGGCCTGCTCGGAACTCGTCGCGATCTGTTCGAGCGAGCGCTGCACGTCGGGCGGGACCGGGTGGCGCAGCGCGAACTCGGCCTGCGTGCGCAGTCCCGCGAGCGGCGTCTTCATCTGGTGCGCGGCGTCGGCGATGAAGCGCTTCTGCAGCGCCATGTTCTGTTCGAGACGCGCGAGCAGGTCGTTGAACGACGTGACGAGCGGTTCGATCTCGGGCGGCGCGCGCTGCGCCTCGACGGGCGACAGGTCGTCGGGCCGCCGCGCGCGGATGTGCGCCTGCAGCGCGTTGAGCGGCGCGAGCCCGCGCGACAGCCCGAACCAGACGAGCAGGATCGCGAGCGGCAGGATCACGAACTGCGGCAGGATCACGCCCTTGATGATGTCGTTCGCGAGCGCGTTGCGCTTGTCGAGCGTCTCGCCGACCTGCACGAGCACGGGCTGCGTGCCGCTCGATTGCGGCAGCGCGACCGTCGTATACGCGACGCGCACGTCGTTGCCGCGCAGCAGGTCGTCGCGAAACACGACGACGCCCGGCGGCGGGCGGTCCTCGTCGCGCGGCAGCGGCATGTCGGCTTCCCCGGCGACCAGTTCGCCGCGCGTGCCGAGTACCTGGAAGTAAACACTGTCGACGTTGTCCGCGCGCAGGAAGTCGCGCGTCTGTTCCGGCAGCGTCAGCTCGGCCACGCCGTTCACCGGATGAATCTGCCGGGCGAGCACGTACGCGTTGGTTTCGAGCGCGCGGTCGAACGGGCTGTTCGCGATCGTCTTCGCGACGAGGTAGGTGACGGCGATGCTCATCGGCCACAGCAGCAGCAGCGGCGCGAGCATCCAGTCGAGGATTTCGCCGAACAGCGAGCGCGGGCGCGGTGTCTCGGGCGACTCGGTTTCGTCGGGCGGCGCGAACGGGTTCTCGTAGCGCGCGTCGCGCGCATCGTCGGCGGCCGACGACGGCGCGCCGGTCGGGTGGCGGGAATGGGCCGGCGTGGCCATCGCGGCGACGCCCCCCGTGTCAGCGCAGCGGCGTGCCGGCCACCGCGGGCTGGGGCGCCGTCGTGTCGGCCGGCGCGGCGGGCGCGACCTTCTCGAGGCAATAGCCGAGGCCGCGCACGGTCGAGATCCGCACGCCGCTCGGTTCGATCTTCTTGCGCAGCCGGTGCACGTAGACCTCGATCGCGTTGTTGCTGACTTCCTCGCCCCATTCGCACAGGTGATCGACGAGCTGTTCCTTCGACACGAGCCGGCCGATCCGCTGCAGCAGCACCTCGAGCAGGCCGAGTTCGCGCGCGGAGAGATCGAGCACGTGATCGTTCGCATACGCGATGCGGCCGACCTGATCGAACGCGAGCGAGCCGTGGCGCACGACGGTCGGGCCGCCGCCCGCGCCGCGCCGGGTCAGCGCGCGCACGCGCGCCTCGAGCTCGTTGAGCGCGAACGGCTTGGCCATGTAGTCGTCGGCGCCGAGGTCGAGCCCCTTCACGCGTTCGTCGACGCTGTCGGCGGCGGTCAGGATCAGCACGGGGAGGTTGGAATTGCGCGCGCGCAGGCGCTTGAGCACCTCGAGCCCGGACATTTTCGGCAGCCCGAGATCGAGGATCAGCAGGTCGAAAGTCTGCATCGACAGCGCGGTGTCGGCATCGACGCCGCTCTTCACGTGATCGACCGCATAGCCCGATTGGCGGAGTGACCGGGTGAGGCCGTCCGCGAGTATGCTGTCATCTTCGGCGATGAGGATTCGCATGTTGCTGACCGATTGCCGGCGGGGCGTTCGCGCCGACGCGGCTGTCTCCGGAGTTATTCGTGTACAACGCCCTGCATTGCGGGCTTGCATAAACTACTGTTTTTTTATACAGTGTCTGCATTCGGCGGCGCTTGAAAGCGGGCGCGCCTTTCACAGACGCTGCTCATCATAGCAAAGGACGATTCATGGAAGATAGCAAGAAGGGCTCCGGGATGACCGCCGAGAAGAGCAAGGCGTTGGCGGCCGCACTCGCGCAGATCGAGAAGCAGTTCGGCAAAGGGTCGATCATGCGCATGGGCGACGGCGATGCGACCGAGAATATCCAGGTCGTCTCCACGGGCTCGCTGGGTCTTGATATCGCACTGGGCGTCGGCGGCCTGCCGCGTGGCCGGGTCGTCGAGATCTACGGTCCGGAATCGTCGGGTAAAACCACGCTCACGCTGCAGGTCATCGCCGAACTGCAGAAGCTGGGCGGCACCGCAGCGTTCATCGACGCCGAGCACGCGCTCGACGTTCAATATGCAGCGAAGCTCGGCGTGAACGTGCCGGAGCTGCTGATCTCGCAGCCGGACACCGGCGAGCAGGCACTCGAAATCACCGACGCGCTCGTGCGCTCGGGCTCGATCGACATGATCGTCATCGACTCGGTCGCGGCGCTCGTGCCGAAGGCCGAAATCGAAGGCGAGATGGGTGATTCGCTGCCGGGTCTGCAGGCCCGCCTGATGTCGCAGGCGCTGCGCAAGCTGACCGGCACGATCAAGCGCACGAACTGCCTCGTGATCTTCATCAACCAGATCCGGATGAAGATCGGCGTGATGTTCGGCAACCCGGAAACCACGACGGGCGGCAACGCGCTGAAGTTCTATTCGTCGGTGCGTCTCGATATCCGCCGGATCGGCTCGATCAAGAAGAACGACGAGGTGATCGGCAACGAAACCCGCGTGAAGGTCGTCAAGAACAAGGTGTCGCCGCCGTTCCGCGAAGCGATCTTCGACATCCTGTATGGCGAAGGCATTTCGCGCCAGGGCGAGATCATCGATCTCGGCGTGCAGGCGAAGATCGTCGACAAGGCTGGTGCCTGGTACAGCTACAACGGCGAGAAGATCGGCCAGGGCAAGGACAACGCGCGTGAATTCCTGCGCGAGAATCCGGAAATCGCGCGTGAGATCGAGAACCGCATCCGCGAATCGCTCGGTGTCGTCAGCATGCCCGATGGCGTCGCCAACGAAGCCGAGGCGATGGACGAAGAAGAGTGATGGTTGTGCGCCGAGGTCAGGCTGGCAAGCCGGAGGAGAGCGACGCGCCCGAAGCGGCGGGTCGTTCCGGCCGGCGAGCAGGATCCTCAGGCGCCGACCGGCGGGTCGCAGGCAGCCATGCCGCGACCCGCACCGCGACGAGGGCATCCGACGATGCCCTCGTTTCGTTTGAGATTGCCGCGCCGGACGATCCGTTCGACGACGAATCGTTCGACGCACACGACCGGTCACGCCGTCGTGTGTCCGGTGTCAGCTTCCCCGGTGATCGCGCAGCCGATTCCTCGGCGCCGGCACGGGAAGACGTCTATACCCGCAGCAGTCAGCATCCGCGCCGCACGCGCCGTGCGTCCGGCGCGTCTTCCGGTACTTCATCCAGCGACACGCCGGGCGCCGCCGAACGCAAGTCGTCGAAACCGCCACGTTCATTGAAGGGCCGCGCGCTCGGTTATCTGTCCAGGCGTGAATACAGTCGCGCGGAACTCGCGCGCAAGCTCGCGCCTTACGTCGGCGAAGACGAATCCATCGAGCCGGTGCTCGATGCGCTGGAAAAGGAAGGCTGGCTGTCCGACGCGCGCTTCGCCGAGAGCCTCGTGCATCGCCGCGCATCGCGTGTCGGCGTCGCGCGCATCGTCAGCGAGCTGAAGCGTCATGCAGTTGGCGACACGCTCGTCGAGGAAGTGAACGCGCAGCTGCGCGAGACCGAATGGGTCCGTGCGCAGGCCGTCTGGCGCAAGAAATTCGGTGCACTGCCGCAAACGCCGGCCGAGCGTGCGAAGCAGGCGCGCTTTCTTGCGGCACGCGGCTTCTCGAGCGCGACCATCGTGAAGTTGCTGAAGGTCGGCGACGATTTCCTGATCGACGACTGACCGGTCCGGTCGCGCGCGTGGCGCGCGATTTTGCTGCAATGCAACCACCTCCGGACAGGCGGGAATACCCGCCGTCGCGTCAAACTGTCTCAAATACCCAATATGCTAAAATCCATGGGTTTTCCTCTTCGGCCTCAACCTCCAGCATGCCGCTATCCGAGCCCGTGCCCCGTCAGTTGCGACATCGACGCGCAATCCGAGCGGAAGCTTACGAGCGCGGCGACGGCTTGTGGGACATCGAAGCCTGCCTGACCGACCACAAGCCGCGCGATGTCGCGCTTGCGTCGGGCATCCGGCCCCAAGGCCTGCCGATCCACGAACTCTGGCTGCGCGTGACTATCGATCGTGAACTCAATGTCGTCGACGCCGAAGCGTCTTCGGAATGGGTGCCCTATCCCGGTCACTGTCAATCCGCCCCTCCTGCCTACCGGGCCCTCATCGGGCTCAATCTCTTCCGCAATTTCCGCCGCAACGCGAACCGGCTGCTCGCCGGCGTCGCAGGCTGCTCCCATCTCACCGAACTGTGCGCCGTGCTGCCGACGGCAGCGATCCAGGCGTTCGCCGGTGATGTATGGAACGTGCGCGAGGAGGGCGGCGAAGGGCCGGATCATGACGGCGCACACGCCGAACCGCCTTTTCAGCTCGGCCGCTGCCGGGCGCTGCGGTTCGACGGCGAGGTCGTGCGGCAGTACTACCCGCGGTGGTATGGCCCGCTTCGGCCGGATCTGCCCGGTGATGGCAGCACGAAGGAATGAACGGAAATCATTCGAAGAAGCGTCTAAAGCGACTTTTCATCCAACTCTCAGACTGAAGGGAATCACGCATGAAGATTCACGAGTACCAGGGTAAGGAAATCCTGCGGAAATTCGGAGTCGCGGTACCGCGCGGCAAGCCGGCGTTCTCGGTTGACGAGGCCGTCAAGGTGGCGGAAGAGCTCGGCGGCCCGGTATGGGTCGTGAAGGCTCAGATTCACGCGGGTGGCCGTGGCAAGGGCGGCGGCGTGAAGGTGGCGAAGTCGATCGAGCAGGTCCGCGAATACGCGAACCAGATCCTCGGCATGCAGCTCGTCACGCACCAGACCGGTCCGGAAGGCCAGAAGGTCAACCGTCTGATGGTCGAAGAAGGCGCCGACATCAAGCAGGAACTGTATGTCAGCCTCGTCGTCGATCGCGTGACGCAAAAGATCGTTCTGATGGGTTCGAGCGAAGGCGGCATGGACATCGAAGAAGTCGCCGAAAAGCACCCGGAGCTGATCCACAAGGTCATCGTCGAACCGTCGACGGGCCTGCTCGACGCGCAAGCTGACGACCTCGCCGCGAAGATCGGCGTGCCGGCTGCTTCGATCCCGCAAGCACGCGCGATCCTGCAAGGCCTGTACAAGGCATTCTGGGAAACCGACGCATCGCTGGCTGAAATCAACCCGCTGAACGTCGCCGGCGACGGCAAGGTCATCGCACTCGACGCGAAGTTCAACTTCGACTCGAACGCGCTGTTCCGCCACCCGGAAATCGTCGCGTACCGCGACCTGGACGAAGAAGATCCGGCTGAAATCGAAGCGTCGAAGTTCGACCTCGCGTACATCTCGCTCGACGGCAACATCGGCTGTCTCGTGAACGGCGCAGGCCTCGCGATGGCAACGATGGACACGATCAAGCTGTTCGGCGGCGAGCCGGCGAACTTCCTGGACGTCGGCGGTGGCGCTACGACCGAGAAGGTCACGGAAGCGTTCAAGCTGATGCTGAAGAACCCGGATCTGAAGGCGATCCTCGTGAACATCTTCGGCGGCATCATGCGCTGCGACGTGATCGCGGAAGGCGTGATCGCCGGTTCGAAGGCCGTGAACCTGAACGTGCCGCTCGTCGTGCGCATGAAGGGCACGAACGAGGACCTCGGCAAGAAGATGCTGGCCGATTCGGGCCTGCCGATCATCTCGGCGGACAGCATGGAAGAAGCTGCGCAGAAGGTCGTCGCGGCTGCCGCAGGCAAGTAAGCGCGCGCTAATGAACACGCATGGCGGCGCGGTTTGCACGCGACGCCAATCGAACAGAGGTCAAAATACATGTCGATTCTGATCAACAAGGACACGAAGGTCATCACGCAGGGCATTACCGGCAAAACCGGTCAGTTCCATACGCGCGCCTGCCGTGAGTACGCAAACGGCCGCGAAGCATTCGTCGCGGGCGTGAACCCGAAGAAGGCCGGCGAAGATTTCGAAGGCATTCCGATCTACGCAAGCGTCAAGGAAGCGAAGGCGGAAACCGGCGCAACCGTGTCGGTCATCTACGTTCCGCCGGCAGGCGCAGCTGCTGCGATCTGGGAAGCGGTCGAAGCCGATCTGGATCTCGCGATCTGCATCACGGAAGGCATCCCCGTCCGTGACATGATCGAAGTGAAGGACCGCATGCGTCGCGAAGGCCGCAAGACGCTGCTGCTCGGGCCGAACTGCCCGGGCACGATCACGCCGGACGAACTGAAGATCGGCATCATGCCGGGTCACATCCACCGCAAGGGCCGCATCGGCGTCGTGTCGCGTTCGGGCACGCTGACGTATGAAGCCGTTGCGCAGCTGACGGCACTCGGCCTCGGCCAGTCGTCGGCGGTCGGTATCGGCGGCGACCCGATCAACGGTCTGAAGCACATCGACGTGATGAAGATGTTCAACGACGATCCGGACACGGATGCGGTCGTGATGATCGGCGAAATCGGTGGTCCGGACGAAGCCAACGCGGCAGAGTGGATCAAGGACAACATGAAGAAGCCGGTCGTCGGCTTCATCGCTGGCGTCACGGCGCCTCCGGGCAAGCGCATGGGCCACGCCGGCGCGCTGATCTCGGGCGGTGCGGATACGGCCGAAGCGAAGCTGGAAATCATGGAAGCGTGCGGCATCACGGTCACGCGCAACCCGTCGGAAATGGGCCGTCTGCTGAAGAAGGCGCTGTAATATTTCCCCCTGGGTTCGTCCTGCAAAAAACGCCGGCTTTGCCGGCGTTTTTTGTTATGCTCGCGCAATGAATTCGTAAGCACCCACCGGACATGCGTCGTGCATGTGCCGGCGATGAACCCGGCCGCCTGCCAGGCCGCCACTGTCCTGCACATCTCCCCCATGCTCGAATTCCTGACGTCGCTGCACTGGGGCGCCGTTCTCCAGATCATCATCATCGACATCCTGCTCGGCGGCGACAACGCGGTCGTGATCGCGCTCGCCTGCCGCAACCTGCCGGCGAACCAGCGGCTGCGCGGGGTCGTCTGGGGCACCGCGGGGGCGATCCTGCTGCGTGTCGCGCTGATCACGTTCGCGGTCGCGCTGCTCGACGTGCCGTTCCTCAAGCTGGGCGGCGGGCTGCTGCTGCTGTGGATCGGCATCAAGCTGATGGCGCCGGCCGCCGACGCGCACGACGACATCAAGCCGGCCAGCCGGCTGTGGGACGCCGTCAAGACGATCGTGATCGCCGATGCGGTGATGAGCCTCGACAACGTGATCGCGATCGCCGGTGCGGCCGAGCAGGCCGACCCGTCGCACCGGATCGCGCTCGTGATCTTCGGGCTCGTCGTCAGCGTGCCGATCATCGTGTGGGGCAGCACGCTGGTGCTGAAGCTGCTCGACCGTTTCCCGATCGTCGTGGCGCTCGGCGCCGGGCTGCTCGGCTGGATCGCGGGCGGGTTGATCGTCAACGACCCGGTCGGCGACCGCTGGGCGGTGCTCGATACGCCGCCGGTGCTCTACGGTGCGAGCATCGCGGGCGCGCTGTTCGTCGTGGCGATCGGCTACGCGCTCAGGAAACGCCACGGCGCGCCGCACGCGCACTGACTGGCCGTCCGGCTGACTGCCGGCTTCGCGGCCCGCTGGCTACGATCGAAACGCCTGCCTTGATCGGCAGGCGTTTCTCGTTTCCGGAGCCTGCCATGTTCGAAGCCTTTTCCGTTTCCCTGTTCCGTCGCGTTGCCGCCGATCTGCGGCGCGCGAATCGGCCCGTGCCGCGCTGGCGGCCGGCCGGCTTCACGCTGATCGAATTGATGATCGTGCTGGCGATCGTCGGCGTCGTCGCCGCCTATGCGATTCCCGCGTACCAGGATTACCTCGCGCGTTCGCGCGTCGGCGAGGGGCTCGCGCTTGCGGCGTCCGCGCGGCTTGCGGTCGCCGACAACGCGGCGAGCGGCGCGAGCCTCGACGGCGGCTACAGCCCGCCGGCGGGGACCCGCAACGTCGAATCGGTGGCGATCGACGGCGACACCGGTCAGATCACCGTCGCATTCACCACCCGCGTGGCCGCGGCCGGCACGAATACGCTGGTGCTCGTGCCGTCCGCGCCCGACAAGGCCGATGCGCCCACCGCGCGTGTGGCCCTTAAAAAGGGTGCGATCCAGGCCGGTGCGATTGCGTGGGAGTGCTTCGCGGCCGGCAAGGACGCGTCGTCGCTGCCCGCGCCGGGGGCCGGGCCGTTGCCGGGCGATGCCGCGACGCTGCCCGCGAAATTTGCGCCTGCGGAGTGCCGCGCATAGCGCCGGAGGGGGCGGGCGGCGGCGCGTGCGGGGTGCGGGCCGCCGCTTCGGCCGGCCGGGGGCGTTGTTTCGCGCCCGGTCGCGGCGCGACGGCCCCGCACAGAGCGGGGAAAGTTTTGTATAGTGCGCCGGTTGCTGACATCCGGTTCGCTCATGCCTTCTACTTTTTCCCGTTCGTTGTCGCTCGTTGCGCTGGCTGTCGCCCTGATCGTGCCGTACGCGATCACGAATCACACGTATCCGATCCCGACCTTCTATTCCGAGTTTTCCGCGCTGGTGCTGTATCTGCTGGTGGGGCTGTCCGTCGTGCTGCTCACGCGCACCGACCGCCCGGCCGAGCCGTTTGCCGCGCCGGCCGCGTTCGTCGTGCCGCTCGGGTTTGCCGTGGTGCTGATCGCGCAGACCGCGCTGATCCCGCTCAAGGTGCCGTCGATGAACTGGCTGGCGGTCGGCTACCTCGCCGCCGCGCTGGTCGCGATGCAGGCCGGCTACGCGCTTGCGCGCGACGGGTTGGCCGAAGCCGTGTCGCGGATGATGGCCGGCGCGTTGATCGTCGGCGGCGTGTTCGCGGTCGGCACCCAGATCGTGCAGCTGTTCCACCTCGAGTCGGCCGTTTCGCCGTTCGTCGTGATGTACAACGTCGCGGTCGACCGCCGTCCGTACGGCAACATGGCGCAGGCGAACCATCTGGCCAGCTACATCGCGTTCGCGCTCGCGGGTGCACTGTATCTCGTGCAGACGCGCCGGCTCGCGGTGTGGGCGTGGTTCGCGCTGTCGCTCGTGCTGTCGGTCGGTCTCGCGCTGACGGTGTCGCGCGGGCCGTGGCTGCAGGTCGCGGTGATGGTGGTCGCGGGCTTCTGGATGGCGTGGCTCGAATCGCGCCGCGCGCCGGGCAATGCGCGTGCGTGGCTGATACCGGTCGTGCTCGCGGTCGCGTTCATCGCGGTGAACGTCGCGGTGCGCTGGGCCAACGTGCACTATCACCTGAATCTCGCGGAATCGGCGGCCGACCGGATGCGCGACGCGGGGCAGATCGCGCCGCGCCTTGCGCTGTGGAAGTACGGTCTCGCGATGTTCCGCGAACATCCGCTGCTCGGCGTCGGCTGGGGCGAATTCCCGTCGCACCAGTTTGCGCTCGTGCGCACGCTCGGCGGCGTCGAGATCGCGAACAACTCGCACGACATCTTCATCGACCTGCTCGCGAAGTCCGGCCTCGTCGGCCTCGGCCTGCTCGTCGTCACGCTGGTGACGTGGTTCGTGCGTGCGGTGCGCGCGCCGCAGTTGAGCATGCGCGTGTTCGGTTTTGCGCTGATCGGCATCCTGCTGATGCATGCGCTGGTCGAGTATCCGCAGCAGTACATGTTCTTCCTGCTGCCGGCGATGTTCGTGATCGGGCTGCTCGAAGTGAAGCCTTTGCGCATCCTGCCGGGGCGCGCCGCATTCGGGCTGTTCGCGGTGCTGTCGTTCGGTGGCGTGCTGGCGGCGGTGCCCGTGCTGCGCGACTACCAGCGCGCGGAAGTGCTCTATTACGGCAGCGATCCGGCTGCGCAATACCGCAATGCGCCGTCGCTGCTGTTCGGCGCATGGGGTGAATACGGTGCGGCCACGCTGCTGCCGATTTCGGCGGACGATTTGCCGGCCAAGCTCGCGGCGCATGAGCGCGCAATCGCGCTGCTGCCCGGCGAGACGGTGTTGCGCCGCTACGCGGCGCTGCAGGCGCTGGCGGGCCGTGAAGCCGACGCGCTCGACACCGTCGCGCGCCTGCATGTGTTCGCGAAGGAACTGAAGGACTGGCCGCAGCAACTGGCGCTGCTGTACAAGCTGTGTGACCAGCAGCCGGCGCTGAAGGCGTTCAGGGCGGCCGTCGTCGCGAAGTACGGGGAAGTGCCGGCCGATACGGCCGACGACGAGGACGATGATGATTCGGATTGATGTGCGCGGCACCCGCCGGAACGGGGTATTCCGGCGTTCGTCGCCTTGCGATGCAGCGCAGGCGGGCGTCGGGCAGGGCGGTCCGGCGCGAACCGTGAGAAGCCTGCGGTGTATCGATTACGTCACGGATCGTGCGGATTCCGGTCGAATGCGCGGCGATTCGCGTCAACCATTGTCAAATCGCCGCCGCTGACCGGGCGCCGCGTGCACAATGCGCGAAAGCGCTCGCGTGCCCGCCGGCGCGGGAACTGGCGTGATTGCGGCAGCATCCCGGCCATCCGGGAAGTCCGCCAGGCAGGATCGCGGCCGAGCATCACCGGCCGTGCGGCCGTAACGGGGCGCCGGTCCGTTGGCCGCGGCGCAGTGAGACGCACGCGATGCGGACCGGAGAATATGTCCGGGGCGCGGCGCGTTTGTCCGGAACAGTACCAAGAACGATATTCGACCATGGCTATTCGCTCGACCTACCTGATCCTGCCCGCCGTCGCGATGCTGTTTTCCGGCTGCGCGATGCTGTCGTCGTCGCAGGAAAGCAAGCTGACCTGCCACATTCCGCGCGCCGTCTATCCGGACACCGCCAAACCGCTCACCCGCCCGGTGACCGTGCTCGTGCGTGCGTTGATGACGACGTCCGGCGAAGCGCAGAACGTCACCGTGACGACGAGCAGCCGCAACGCGGCGGCCGATCGCGCGGCCGTCGACGCGATGACGCACGCAAGCTGCGTGCAGACGGGCGCGACCGCGAATCCGTTCCTGCTGACCCAACCGTTCGTGTTCGAGCCGTCACGCGGCCAGTGACACGCGTGGCGGTGCGCGCATAGACGGCCGCACCGGTCATGCGCGGCCGTCGCAATGCGACACGCGCGGTAATCGTGCCGAGTGCGCCCGAGGTTCGCGGTCGCGGTATCCAGGGTGAGCCGGTTCGGCCGAATCGCACAGACTGTCCGACGACGCTTCCGGCACGCGCTCATCACGTCGTTGCCCTTGATGCGGAAGTTGCCGCCTCCATAGGGCGTATCGTTCCGCATGAAATTTGTCGAGATCGTTTCCTGATCGGCAGTGGGGAGGATATGACTGCATGTCGCCACCACCAGGACGGCGAGGCTCACGACAAACCCTATCCGGCGGGCGCATTTTTGCATGTCGCCGGGCACGCGATTGCCCCGATCAATGACCGGCTCGGGAGGGCTGGTATCCGATGGCGCAGGGAAGCGCAACGTCACGATCGCGCGGCTGGGCCCCGCATTGCCCGATCAGGTCGGATCGGCCGCCGGCCGCGGCGCCGACGCCCGAGTCGCGACGGGGCCCCGCGGCAATCGCATCGGAACACTCAGAACTGCCGCTTCTTGAGCGTGTAGGCGACCAGCGAATACAGCGTGTTCGTCTGGGTGTTGAAATATCCGCCCTGGGTCGGCTTCTCCTTGCTCGAGTTCCAGGTCTTTCCCGCATCGTTGCTGACGAACGTGAGATCGAGCGGTGTGCCGTTGCGGCTGGAGTCGGTTGCGTAGACGAGCAGCAATCCGTCCCGTCCGACGCTCAGACTGTCGAGCGTCAGCGTGTCGTCGAACGAACGCAACTGCTGAACCTGCTCGGGTGCGGTGTTCGTCCAGGTAGAAATGGCGCCGACGCGCTGTCCCTTGTCGGCGGGATTGTCGACATTGCGCGGTTCGCCGAGGCGTGACAGTGCGTAAATCGCGTAGCGATTCGACGCGACCGGCGACGAAGACAGGTTGACGATTTCCTGTTCAGGCAAAACGGCATCCAGGGCGAACGCGGGTTGCGCCCAACCGAGCCGATAGACGACGCTTCCGGCGGAAGCGTGCTCGGATTTCTCGACGTGGTACGCCACGCGCAAGGTACCGTCCGGGCCGAGGTCGATGCCGTCAAAGGTGCGGCGAGGTTTGCCGGACTCCGCGGCACCCGGCGGCAGTTCGATTTCCCGCCACGATTGACCTCCGTCGGACGTGCGCCACACGTGTGGGCCCCAGCCGACTGCATAGCCGCGCTGCGGATCGAGAAACAGCAGGCGACCGATGTTCCGGTCTTCTGGCCACGCGAGCTGCACCCAGTCGCGTCCCCCGTTGGACGACTTCCAGAGCTTGGTCACTTGCGGCGTCAGACCGTCGGCAGGCTGAGGCGACTTGTAGTCCATCCAGCCGGTGCTGATGAATTCGACTGCCCAATCCCTGGCGTGCCACCAGGCGGCGTTCTGGCCTACCTGGTTGAAATGGCGCGTCATGTCACCGTTCACCGGGCCGCGCCAGAATTCGACCGACGTCCGGTTCAGCGTTTCACGGCTGTCGTTCATCCAGGCTTCGGCCGGCTCGGCCCTTTCCTTGTCCTTCCATTCGGCGTACGGCTTGAAGGTGATTTCAGGATCGCTGATCTTCAGCGTGATCGCCTCGTTTCCCGATATCACGAAGTCGCCCGCGCCGTAGGGCTTGCTGTTCTTCATGAAAGTGTTGGAAACGACCTGCCAGTCATTCGACATATATGAGTACCCGACAATCAAAACAATGAGCACGGCTGCCGCACCCAGCGACAGCTTCAGGAATTTTCTCGTCATTTCATTTCGACATCAGTTTTTCGAGTGCCCGCGCAACGGGATCGACGACGTGCTCGTTGACGGCGTCACCTGCCTTTTTTGCGTATTCCACGGTGTTGTCGATGTATTGTTTGCCCACGCCGACAGCGCTGTCGTATGCCTGGTAGGTCGTTCTGGGATCTTTCCATTCCTGAATGTTGGGTTGCGCCAGGATATGGCCCATATCGATCGGCCCGAGCCCGGCCAGACCGCCGTCGAGGTAAGCGAGAGGATGGGTCTTGAACGCGTATGTCTTGAAGTTGTAGTCGTCCAGTTCGAGCGTGTACTGCGGCACATTCATCACGCAGGCGCCGCTGTTCGGCTTCTTGCCCTTGATGGAAATGGTGTCGCCGCGCATGTTCTGCTGCAAACCCTGTTCCAGATAGTGCTGCAGGAACCAGCGTGCGCTTGCCAGCCATGCCTTGCCTTTGTCGCTCAATTCCGGGAGCAGGTATTTACCGTAGTTCGAGCAGTAGTAGTAACCGTAGCTGACGTAGTATCCCGGCGGCTTATGTCCGCACCCGATATGACGCATCATGAAATTGCCGTGGCGTGACCAGTCGGAATCGGTGCTTTCGATTTCTATCAGCTTCTCGCGCCGATGCAGCAGCTCACGGGCAACTTTCGTGTCTTTCCACGGATCCCATGACGACGCGAATTTCTTGACGGTCGCCCAGATACTCGACGTGCTGACCTTTTCGACCGTTTCCCAGTACTCGCCATGCAGCGGGAGGTAGTAGTACGGACAGGTTCCGATAATGGAATCCGCCGCTGGCGTCACATGCTTGTCGCAGATGTTGATCTGCACCTTCGGCCGATCGTTGTATCCCGTCGGGGTCAGCATCCCCGCACCGGTGCCGAGCACCTTGTCCTGTTGTCCGTCAGCCATTCGATTTCCCTAGAAACTTGACGACGACGTCATGCGGCACGTGGCTCTGCGTGAGCCCGGTTTCGCCTGCCGCGTTGGTGACGCCTTCCGAGAGCAGCTTGCCGTTCGAGAACATCTGGTACCGCGTGTTCGCGACCGGAATGTCGGTGCCGGCCCAGTGCGCGATGAACGCCTGGTCGTAGTTGCCGGACGAGTTCGGCAGCGTCGGCATCGTTTGCGACAGGTGGGTGGGGCCGCTGAACGCATGCTGCGCGCCCTTGATGTCGATCTTGCCGGGCGCGTGCACTTCGATGTTGCCGTCCGCGATGCGGATATAGGCACCGCCCGACGTCAGCAGGATTTCCTTTGCCGCGGCGCCTTCGATCGATTGCGTGACGGCGATCAGCTTCAGCGCCTTCTGCGCGGTCAGCTCGATGTTGTCCGCCTGCGCCTGCACTTCGACCTTGCCCTTGCCGGCGAACAGCTTGATCCCCGCATTCTGCGCGAACAGGCTGATCCGGTCGAGGACACTGGCGATCAGCGATTTTCCGGCGGCGACGTGCGTGCTCTGCCCGCTGACGAGGTTGACGTGCTGGTCCGCGGCGAATTGCGCGGACTGCTGCGTGGACATCCCGATGCCGGCCGGGCTGCCGAACAGCATCACGGGCTCCTTGAACGCATTGGCGCTGCCGGTTCCGCCGCCGGCGGTCCGGCCGCCCGACGTGCTGCCGCTCACGCTGTCCTGCGTCGCATCGGCGAACTGCTTGAGCGCCGAGTGGCCGGGATCGAGCGACTCGCCCTGATGCTGTGCGCTGACCTGCGACATGGCGTCGATCAGCCCTTCCGCACGCACGAGCTGCTGGCGGGTCTCGTCGACGTCGAGCGGCTGGCTGGCCGCCTGCTTGGGATGCGTCGTGACGTACAGCCCGCGGTTCGCGCGCACGGCGCCGTAGGCGTCCGAGCGCAGGTCGAAGCCACTGCCGAGATAACTGCCGCGGTTGTTGCCCGTGTGGTCGATCAGGTAGCCGAGATGCAGATGGGCGTTGGCCTGGCTGCTGTACAGGTGCACGCGGTTCTGCGAGGTCGCGTCGTCGAGCACCAGCTGGTTGTAGCCCGCGCCCGCGTACTCCCTGGACCGGTATCCGGACAGGATCCCGTTGCTGTGCCACTGCGGGCTCGTCGCGCCGTTGTACAGCTTGCCGACGATGATCGGGCGATCGCAGTCGCCGCCGAGGAAGTCGACCAGCACTTCCTCGCCGCTGCGGTGCGGGTGGACGGCGCCATAGCCGTTGCCCGAGTCCGACGTCGCGGCCCGCAGCCAGCACGAAGCCTTCTCGTCGCCGTCGTTGAGTCGGTCCCAGTGGAAGCGGACCTTGACCCGGTTGAGCTCATCGGTGTGGACTTCCTCGCCTTGCGGCGCGACGACGATCGCCGATTGCAGGTGCATCGGCGGTTTCGCATGCTCGAGCGGGCTGCGGAACGGGACGGTCGTGCGCTGCACTTCGACGCTGACCTGGAAAAAGCCCTCGCTGCCATCGGAATGGGGAACGCGCGACGCACCGGCAGCGTCTGCCTGCACGATGTTGTCGACTTCGGCCCGCAAGCTGTGCGGGAACGCGGCATGAGCGTCGCCGTCCGCGACAGGCAGGTTGTTGACGATGACCCACGCCGTCTCGATCACGGCGAATTCGCGCTGGCCGGCATCGTCCTTGTCGTGTTCAGGGTGTTCCGCGAACTCGAACGTGCGTCCCGCGTCCATGCGCCGCACACCGCCGACACCGTGAAAGCGCTTCGCGTGCGATTCCTGCTCTTCCATCCAGATCTTCGACAGATGGTCGCCGCGTGACTGCTCGGGATACGTGTAGGCGCCCGTGTATTCGTAGACTTCGAGTTGCTGCGGCAGATCGCCCTGATTCGCGATCGTCGGCGTATGGGTGGCCTTCGGATTCGACGCGGTGGGCGGCTGCTTGTAGTCGAACGTGCGCGTGGTGCGCGCGACGCTGCGCAGCGTGCGCGTTCCGGTGAACTGGACGAGCGTGTCGGCGTCGTCGCCCGTGCCCGCGTGATGAAAGCGCACGATTCGCGGCGACAGCGCGGGCAGGGCGTCGATGCGGTCGACGATGACGAGCCGGTGCGACTTGCCGTCCTTGTCCTGTTCCCAGAAACCGTACAGGCCTTCCGATTCCATCAGGCGGTGCACGAAATTCCAGTCGTCCTCGTATTGCATGCAGAACGAGCGCGACGGCAGCGGCTGGTAGAGCTTGAACGTGAAGCGGCCCTTGGCCTGCGGATGCTGGTTCAGCACGTCGGCGATGATGTCGTCCGCCGGGCGGTCCTGCCAGATGCGCTGGTCGCGGCGGAACTTCAGGAAGTGCAGGAACGACGCAAAGACGATCTGATAGTGCGTGACGCCGCTGTCCGAGCCGAGCCGGCGGGCCGCATGCACGTAGCCGTGGTGCGGCGCGTACGACCGGTCGGTCTGCTGGATCCACAGCGTCACCGGCTGCGCGATCAGTTTCTTGAGTTCGAGGTTGTCGGATACCGACACGGTGTCGACCGTGAACTCGAAATGGCGTCCGAGCCGCGATCGTCCCGTGACGCGATGCGGCAACAGGACGTCGGGGCCGAGCGGGGTATCCAGTTTGACCAGGCGCTCGTGCTGAACCGGTCCGGCCAGCAGCGCGCTTCTTGACGCTTGCGAATTCATCACCAGTGCTCGCTCTTGTTGTGCTGGTTCGCACGCTCTCTCGTGCGGAATTCGGTAATTGTATGAGATAAACGGATTTATCTCGAATTGGCGGGCCGGCGGCGCCCGCGCATTCACTCCGCCGCGTCTTCCGCCTTCCAGTCCCCCGACTTGCCGCCGCGCTTCTCGCGCACGCTCACGTCGGTGATCACCATCCCGCGATCGACGGCCTTGCACATGTCGTAGACCGTCAGCAGCCCGACCTGCACGGCGGTCAGCGCTTCCATCTCGACGCCGGTCCGGCCGAACGTTTCGACCTGCACGACGCAGTGGACGCCCGGCAGTGCGTCGTCGAGTTCGAAGTCGACGGCCACGCGCGTCAGCGCGAGCGGGTGGCACAGCGGGATGAGGTCGGCCGTGCGCTTGGCGCCCTGGATCGCCGCGATGCGCGCGACGCCGAGCACGTCGCCCTTCTTGGCCTTGCCGTCGCGGATCAGCGCGAACGTGGCCGGCAGCATCCGGATCGTGCCGCGCGCGATCGCGATGCGCCGGGTTTCCTGCTTGCCGCCGACATCGACCATGTGCGCATGGCCGGCGGCGTCGAAATGGGTAAGTCCTGACATGTCATCCTCTAGTGGAACGGAGTGCGCGTGCGTCCCTCGATCCTGCTTCGCGATCGACCGGGCCGCCGAATCCTGTAACGGCGCCCCGAACCGATTCAACGCCTCAACGGGCGCTTATCATAGCAGCGGCGTTCGCGTTGCCGAGGGCGCAGATGACGCACGCGCGGCACGGGACAGTCACTGCGGCGCCGGTACAATGACCCGAATATTCAGACCAAACGCCGCGATGCGCGCCGGGCGCGCGGGACGGCGTCGTTTTCATCCTGCCATGCGTGTCAAACAGTTGCTTGCCGTGTCGCTGTCGGCGGCGCTCGCGCTGCCGCCGGGTGGCCATGCGCAGAGCGCCTCCCCACCTCCGCTCGAGCCGGCGACCGGCGGCTCCCCGGCGATTTCCACCGTGCCGTCCGGCATCGCCACCGGCGTGTTCGGCACGTACGGCGGCGCGGAGAGCCGGTTCTCGGGCGCCGGCGGTGCGTCGGCGCCGGTCGCGAGCCTGCGCGCGCCGCTTCGCGCGCTCGAACTGCCCGACCTCGGCGACGGTTCCGGCGGTTCGCTGACGCCGCAGGCCGAGCGCCGGCTCGGCGAGCGAGTGATGCGCGAAGTGCGGCGTGATCCCGACTATCTCGACGACTGGCTCGCGCGCGACTACCTGAACGCGATGGCGGCGCGGCTCGCGGCCGCGGCCGCCGCGCGCTTCATCGGCGGCTATACGCCGGATTTCGACCTGTTCCCGGTGCGCGATCCGCAGATCAACGCGTTCTCGATGCCGGGCGGCTTCATCGGGATCAACAGCGGGCTCGTCGTCACGACGCAGACCGAGTCCGAGCTCGCGTCGGTGGTCGGCCACGAGATGGGGCACGTGCTGCAGCGGCACATTGCGCGGATGATCGCCGCAAGCGAGAAGACCGGCTACACGGCGCTTGCGACGATGCTGCTCGGCGTGCTGGCCGGCGTGCTCGCGCGCAGCGGCGATCTCGGCAGCGCGATCGCGGTGGGCGGGCAGGCGTACGCGGTCGACAACCAGCTGCGCTTCTCGCGTTCGGCCGAGCGCGAGGCCGATCGCGTCGGCTTCCAGCTGCTGGCGGGGGCGGGCTACGACCCGTACGGGATGCCGGGCTTCTTCGAACGGCTCGACCGCGCGTCGATGGGCGACGCGGGCGTGCCGGCGTATGCGCGCACGCACCCGCTGACCGGCGAGCGGATCGCGGACATGGAGGATCGCGCGCGCCGCGCGCCGTACCGGCAACCGCGCCAGTCGGCCGAATACGGGTTCGTGCGCGCGCGGCTGCGCGTCCTGCAGAACCGTGCGCCGACCGACATCGCGGCCGAGGCGCGCCGGATGCAGCTCGAAATCGACGATCGCACGGCGCCGAACGTCGCGGCGAACTGGTACGGCATCGCGCTCGCGAACCTGTTGCTCGGCGAATACGACGTGGCCGGCAAGGCACTCGCGTCGGCGCGTGCGGTGTTCGATGCGCGCGAGCGGCGCGAGAACGATCCGGACGCGAGTTCGCCGAGCCTCGACGTACTGGCCGCCGAGATCGCGCGCCGCGCGGGGCGGACCGACGACGCGGTGCGGCTCGCGGCGCTCGCGCAGCGGCGCTGGCCGGCGTCGCACGCGGCGATCGTCGCGCATCTGCAGGCGCTGATCGCCGCGCGCCGTTTTGCCGACGCGCAGACGCTCGCGCGTGCACAGGCGAAGGCCGATCCCGGGCAGCCGGACTGGTGGGACTATCTCGCGAAGGCGAGTGACGGGAAGGGCGATGTGCTTGCGCGGCGCCGTGCGCTCGCGGAGAAACTCGCGATCGACGGCGCGTGGCCGTCGGCGATCCGGCAGTTGAAGGAAGCGCGCGACGCGAAGGACGTGTCGTTCTACGAGCAGTCGATCATCGGCGCGCGGCTGCTGGAATTCGAGGCGCGCTACAAGGAAGAGCGCGAGGACGAGAAGAACGGCCGCGGATAGCGGCCGTCGCGCGGCTGCGCGTCAGTTGCCGCCGCCGGCCGCATGGCTGGCGAAGCGCGCCGGGCTCGCGACATAGCCGAACCGGGCGGGCACGTCCGCGCAGACGATGCTGCCGAGCGGCAGCGTGCGGCCGTCGCGCCAGCGCAGCACGGGTGGCCCGGCATCGAAATCCGCGTGATCGGCGAACAGCCCGAGGTCGTGATCGTGCAGCGCCGCGACGCGCTGCGTGCGGCCATCATGAAACAGCACACCGCCCGCATCGTCGAGCCACGCTTCGTCCGGTTCGAACGGTGTGCCCGTCTGGTCGGTGAGCGCGAGCTGCCCGTCGTGCTCCGCGAGCCGGACGACCCACGGCGTATAGGCGAGCTCGACGTACACGCGCTGCGGCCCGTTCTGGAAGAACCACTGGCCCTGCGCATCGCATTCGTAGTTGCGGCCGATGAATGCGTTCAGCGCCGCATGCCGGATCGGCGAGCCGAGTTCGCCGGCCGCCTGCGCGGCGTCGTCGCGCAGCCGCCATTCGCCGCGCCGGTCGAGCAGCAGCCAGCCGGTGCAGTGCGGCACGTTCGGCCATTTGGCGAGCGCCTGCCTGACGATGTCATCCATGGTCGACGAATTTCGAGCAATAGCCGAACACCCGCGCCGACAGCCAGTCGAGGCGGCCGGGGAACGGCCCGGTCATGAATCCCGCGTGCCCGCCGGCCGCGGGCTGGTCGAGCTCGACGGCCGGCGACACGTCGGCCGGGCCCGGCAGCGCCGATTCGGGCAGGAACGGGTCGTTGCGGGCGTTGAGGATCAGCGTCGGCACGTCGATCGCGGGCAGCAGCGGGCGCGTCGTCGCCTTGGTCCAGTAGTCGTCGGCGTCCGTGAAGCCGTGCAGCGGTGCAGTCACGACTTCGTCGAAGTCGCGCATCGTCACGGCCTGCAGCATCGCTTCGCGGTCGAACAGCCCCGGGTACTGGTCGAGCTTCGCGAGCGCCTTGCGCTTGAGCGTCTTCAGGAAGCTGCGCGTGTAGACCATCGCGAACCCCTGCGACAGCGCGCGGCCGCCCGCGTGCACGTCGATCGGCGTCGAGATCGCGGCGGCCGCCCGCAGGATCGACGTGTCGCTGCGATGCTCGCCGAGCCAGCGCAGCAGCACGTTGCCGCCGAGCGATACGCCGGCCGCGACGAGCGGCCCGCGATGCCGCGCGGCGAGGCGGCGCAGGATCCAGTCGACTTCGGCGCTGTCGGCGAGGTGGTAGAAGCGCGGCTGGCGGTTGATCTCGCCGCTGCAGCTGCGAAAGTGCGGTACGACGGCGTGCCAGCCCTTCGCGCGCGCGGCGGCCATCATCTCGAGCGCGTAGTGCGAGCCGGAGCTGCCTTCGAGGCCGTGGAACAGCACGAACAGCGGCGCATCGGGCGGCGGCGCCGCGCTGTCGAGATGCGCGACCCAGTCGAGATCGATGAAGTCGTGGTCGGGGGTTTCCCATCGCTCTCGTCGGTAAGCGACGGCCGGACGCCGTGCGAACAGCGCGGGCACGATGGTCTGGGCATGGCTGTTCGGCAGCCAGCGCGGTGCGCGATAGCGCAATGAATCGTCGTCGGGGGCCGGGGCCCCGGTCAGCGGCGAGGTGGGCGGAGAAGCCGTACTCATGATCGCCCCGCTAATGCGTTGCTTCGTTCTTCGTCAGTGCAGCGGACCCTGCCCGTGACGGATCTTCGCGGCGAATTGTCCGGCCGCCTGTTCAGGAATCGGGCTCGCGTGAATATGCGCGATGCGCCACTCGCCGCGCTCGTGAATCATCACGTACGTGGCGAAAACCATGTCGGGTTCGGCCGTCAGGTCGGCCTGCTGATGCGCTTCGGCGATCGTATAGACGACCGTGCCGAGGCTGTCGTACACGCGGATGTCGAGCGGCTCGATCGTCACGGGGCGCGTGGCGAGCCGGTTCGCGAGCCCGCTGCGGATCTGGTCGAGGCCGTGCAGATGCTCGCCGTCCGCCCATACGCAGCTGGCGAAATCCTCGTCGATCCACAACGCCAGCAGCGCGTCGAGATTGGCATCGGCGACGGCCTGGTAGTAGGCGTTCAGCGTATCGGCAGCGGCTTCGAAAAGGCGGGCAAAACGTGGCATCGGGGTTATCTCTCGCGCGCGTCGCGCGCCGTATTCAGCACGGCGGCCCGGATGGAGCCGCCGTACACCGGTGAATCGGATTGCCCGGCGCGCCGTGCGACGCTGCCGGTCAGGGTCAGCGCTGCCCGACGAGCATGCCGCGCAAATCGCCGAATACCTGCTCCGGACCGAGTTCGCGCAGGCACTTCAGGTGGCCGAGCGGGCACTCGCGTTCGAAGCAGGGACTGCATTCGAGATGCAGCCATTGTACCTTCGCCAGGTCCGACAGCGGAGGGGTGTGGCGCGGATCGGTCGATCCGTACAGCGCGACGAGCGGCCGGCGCAGCGCGGCCGCGACGTGCATCAGGCCGGAATCGTTGGTGACGACCGCGTTCGCGCGCGCGATCAGCGCGCATGCCTCGGACAGCGACGTCTGCCCGCACAGGTTGCGCACGTTCGGCGCGTGGTCGGCGATCGCCTGCGCGGCTGCCGCGTCCTTCTGCGAGCCGAGTGCGACGATCTGCGTATACGGGAACGACTGGTGAACGATCGTCGCGAGCGTCGCGAAGTGCTCGGGCGGCCAGCGCTTGGCCGGGCCGTATTCGGCGCCCGGGCAGAACACGACGAGCGGCTTGCGCGTATCGAGATTGAAACGCGCGGACACGCGCGCCGTCTCGTTCAGGTCCGCGTCGAGGCGCGGCGCGGGCAGCGTCTTCATCGACTCGGGCAGCTTCGCGCCCGGCGCGTAGGCGAGCGCCGCGTAGTGGGTCGTCATCGGCGGCCGCTCGCCCGACTTGGTCGGGTTCGCGTGCCGCACGTTCAGCAGCCCGTAGCGGTGCTCGCCCGTGTAGCCGATCCGCAGCGGGATGTTCGCGAGCCACGGGATCACCGCGGACTTCAGCGAATTCGGCAGCACGTACGCCGCGTCGTAGCCGACGTCGCGCAGGTCGCTCGCGAGCTGCCAGCGGCGCAGCAGCTGCAGCTTGCCATGCGCGAGATCGGTCGCGTAGACATCGTGGATCTCGGGCATCCGCTCGAGCACGGGCGCGACCCACGAGGGTGCGACGGCATCGATCGCGATGCGGGGATGGAGCTTTTTCAGCAGCGCAAAAAGTGGCTGCGCCATCAATGCGTCACCGATCCAGTTCGGTGCGATAACCAGCGCTCGACGCATCAGGTCGACTTCCGATGTCGTAATGAATCACGGCGCACGGGCGCCGCGTTCGGGTTGCCAGAATGGAGAACGGCGGCGCGCCGGATTTCCGGCTGCGCCGCCTTGCGAGTCGGCGGGCCCGCGGGCCCGGCCGCCCGGGCTCAGTGGCCCTTGACGACCTCGCCGTCGCGCAGCTTGTAGCGCGTGCCGCAGTACGGGCAGCGTGCCTCGCCGTGCGACACGTCGATGAAGACGCGCGGGTGTGCGCTCCAGCGCGCCATGGCCGGGTTCGGGCAGTAGGCGGGAAGATCCTTGGCCGTCAGCTCGACCAGCGGCATTTCCTTGATTTCACTCATGAGACTTTCTCTTATCACTCTTTTGTGGGGCGGTCGGTGGCGCGGCGCGCTCAGACCTTCGTCAGCCAGTGCGCGTACTTTGCGTTCTTGCCCGACACGATATCGAAAAACGCCGACTGGAGCTTTTCCGTGACGGGGCCGCGCGCGCCGCTGCCGATCGTGCGGTTGTCGAGCTCGCGGATCGGCGTGACTTCAGCGGCCGTGCCGGTGAAGAACGCCTCGTCGGCCGTGTAGACCTCGTCGCGCGTGATGCGCTTCTCGATCACTTCGATGCCGGCGTCCTTCGCGAGCGTGATGATCGTGTCGCGCGTGATGCCGTCGAGGCACGACGACAGGTCGGGCGTGTACAGCTTGCCGTTGTTCACGAGGAAGAAGTTCTCGCCCGAGCCTTCCGACACGTAGCCGTCGACGTCGAGCAGCAGCGCTTCGTCGTAGCCGTCGGCCGTCGCTTCCTGGTTCGCCAGGATCGAGTTCACGTACCAGCCCGACGCCTTCGCGCGCACCATCGACACGTTCACGTGGTGGCGCGTGAACGACGACGTCTTCACGCGGATGCCCTTCGCGAGGCCGTCCTCGCCGAGGTACGCGCCCCACGGCCATGCGGCGATCGCGACGTGGATCGTGTTGCCCTTCGCCGACACGCCGAGCTTTTCCGAGCCGACCCAGATGATCGGGCGCAGGTAGCCCGACTCGAGCTTGTTCTCGCGCACGACTTCGAGCTGCGCGGCTTCGAGCGTCTCGCGATCGAACGGCACGTCCATCTGGAAGATCTTCGCCGAATTCAGCAGACGTTTCGTGTGCTCGGGCAGGCGGAAGATCGAGGTGCTGCCGTCGGCCGCCTTGTACGCGCGCACGCCCTCGAAGACGCCCATGCCGTAGTGCAGCGTGTGGGTCAGGACGTGGATCTTGGCGTCGCGCCAGTCGATCAGCTTGCCGTCCATCCAGATCTTGCCGTCGCGGTCGGCCATTGACATAGATTTCTCCTGGGATGCGGTTGTATGCAGCGTTGAGCCGGAAAGACGCTTATTTTAGCGTCATTTGGTGGCGACCCGGTCGGTCGGCGCGGGGCCGGCGCTATAATCGTCCGGTACCGATTCCAATAACGATGGGACGTACCGGCAGGAGGCGCCGGCGCCCCGACGAACCGCCCGCTGCGGCCCGCTTTCCCATGCTCGCTCGATTGTCCGCCACCGACCGCTTCGCGCTGATCCAGGGCGCGCGCGACTATTCCCCGACCTTGATGGCGATCCTCTCCTGGGGGCTCGTCACCGGCATCGCGATGAGCAAGTCGGTCATGACGCTCGGGCAGGCGAGCGCGATGTCGATCTTCGTCTACGCGGGCTCGTCGCAGCTCGCGGTGCTGCCGCTCCTCGCGGCGAAGCTGCCGATCTGGACCGTGCTGCTCACGGCCGCGATGGTCAACATGCGCTTCGTGATCTTCAGCGCAGGGCTTGCACCCCATTTTTCCTACCTGCCGCTGTGGCGGCGTCTCGCGATCGGCTATTTCAACGGCGACGTGATCTACCTGCTGTTCCAGAAACAGGGCTTTGCCTACGGCCAGGTGCCGGGCAAGGAAGCGTATTTCTGGGGGATGGCGCTCGCGAGCTGGGTGTCGTGGCAGGTGTCGTCGCTCGCCGGCATCCTGCTCGCGAGCTTCTTCCCCGCGAGCTGGGGGCTGGAGCTGGCCGGCACGCTCGCGCTGATCCCGATCATGGTGTCGGCGGTCGCGAACCGCTCGACGCTCGCGGCCGTCGCGGTCGCCGGCATCGTGTCGCTGATCGCGTTCGACCTGCCGTACCGGCTCGCGCTGCCGCTCGCGGTGCTCGCCGCGCTCGCGGCCGGCTGCACGGCCGACTTCTTCGTCGAACGGGCCGACTGGCGGCGCATCCGCACCGAAACCGTGCAGGAAAAGGAGATTGAATGAGCGCGACCGAGATCTGGATCGTCATCATCGGGATGACGATCGTCACGGCCGTCACGCGCGCGCTGTTCCTGATCGGCGGCGAGCGCACCGTGCTGCCCGAACGCGCGCAGCGCGCGCTGCGCTACGCGCCGGCCGCCGCGCTGGTCGCCGTCGTGCTGCCCGACGTGCTCGAAACGCCGGCCGGGCTGTCGTTCGCGCTGTCCAACCATCCGTTCTACGCGGCGCTCGCCGGTCTCGGCTGGTTCCTGTGGCGGCGCAGCATGCTCGGCACGATCGTCGTCGGGATGCTCGTATTCACCGCCCTGCGCCTGATCTTCTGATGGGCTGCCGCTGCGGCCCGCCGGGCGCCGGCCGCCCGTGCACCTGCATTGCTGCGTTGCGGCAATGTGTCCGTTGCCGCACGCGATCCCAAATAGGCGGAATTCGCCGCCCGCGGGTCAGTCTGCCGGGTGGATCGGCTAGAATGCCCGTTCGAGATTTTTTACCCGTGCGCGTCATGCGAACCGCCAGCCACGGCCGCATCCGGCGCCCTTTCGCGGCAGCCCGCGCACGTCCAGCGTGAACCCCCTTTCCCCATCCACTACTTCAATTTGTCCAACATGAGCCAAGTCAAGCGTCTTACCGACCTGATCGCCGCCGGCCAGCTCGCCGGCAAGCGGGTGTTCATCCGCGCCGACCTGAACGTCCCGCAGGACGACCAGGGCAACATCACCGAAGACACGCGCGTGCGCGCGTCCGTGCCGGCCATCCAGGCCGCGCTCGACGCCGGCGCGGCCGTGATGGTCACGTCGCACCTCGGCCGTCCGACCGAAGGCGAATTCAAGCCGGAAGACTCGCTCGCGCCCGTCGCGAAGCGTCTCGCCGAGCTGCTCGGCCGTGACGTGCCGCTGGTGTCGAACTGGGTCGAGAACGGCGTGAACGTCGCGCCGGGCCAGGTCGTGTTGCTCGAGAACTGCCGCGTCAACAAGGGCGAGAAGAAGAATTCGGACGAGCTCGCCCAGAAGATGGCGAAGCTCTGCGACGTGTACGTGAACGACGCGTTCGGCACCGCACACCGCGCGGAAGCGACCACGCACGGGATCGCGAAGTACGCGCCGGTCGCGTGCGCGGGCCCGCTGCTGGCCGCCGAACTCGACGCGCTCGGCAAGGCGCTCGGCAACCCGGCGCGCCCGCTGGTGGCGATCGTCGCCGGCTCGAAGGTGTCGACCAAGCTGACCATCCTGAAGTCGCTGGCCGGCAAGGTCGACCAGCTGATCGTCGGCGGCGGGATCGCCAACACGTTCATGCTCGCGGCCGGCCTGTCGATCGGCAAGTCGCTCGCGGAAGCCGACCTCGTCGCCGAGGCGAAGGCGATCATCGACGAAGCGCGCGAGCGCGGCGCGTCGGTGCCGATCCCGACCGACGTCGTGACGGCCAAGGAATTCTCGCCGACGGCCGTGGCCACGGTGAAGCAGGTCGCCGACATCGAAGCGGACGACATGATCCTCGACATCGGCCCCGATACGGCCAAGGCGCTCGCGAGCCAGCTCGAAAAGGCCGGCACGATCGTGTGGAACGGCCCGGTCGGCGTGTTCGAGTTCGACCAGTTCGGCAACGGCACCAAGACGCTCGCCGACGCGATCGCCAAATCGTCCGCGTTCTCGATCGCGGGCGGCGGCGACACGCTCGCGGCCATCGCGAAGTACGGCATCCATGACCAGGTCAGCTACATCTCGACGGGCGGCGGCGCCTTCCTCGAGTTCCTCGAGGGGAAGAAGCTGCCGGCGGTGGAAGTGCTCGAAACGCGGGCGGCCTGAGCGTGGCGGCGCGCGCAGGGGTGACGAAGGCCGTGCGCTCCGCGAAAGCGGAGCAGCCGGCCGGCGCGGGCAAGCGCAAGCGCGCGCCCGCGCGGGCGAACTCCGCCCCGCGCGCACCGGCGGCCGCTGGCGACGCGGCCGACCAGCACCACGAGATTCAGAACAAAGCGATGCCGGGCGCAAGCACCGGCACGCCCCCCGGAACGGCCGCCGCTGGGCCTGCCGCTTCCGGCTCTCGCAGCGTTTCACCCAGCGCATCCACCTTGATCCAGATGAGGAGTTTCATGCAGCGCGCCACCAAGATAGTCGCCACGATCGGCCCGGCTTCCAGTTCGCCGGAGATTCTGCTGCAGATGATGCAGGCGGGCCTCGACGTCGTGCGGCTCAATTTTTCGCACGGCACGGCCGACGATCACCGCCAGCGCGCCGAGATGGTGCGCGAGGCCGCCCGCAAGGTTGGCCGCGAGATCGCGATCATGGCCGACCTCCAGGGCCCGAAGATCCGCGTCGGCAAGTTCGAGAACGGCAAGACCACGCTCGTGCCGGGGCAGCCGTTCATCCTTGACGCCGCGTGCGAGCTCGGCAACGACGAGCGCGTCGGCCTCGACTACAAGGAACTGCCGCGCGACCTGCGGCCGGGCGACCTGCTGCTGCTGAACGACGGCCTGATCGTGCTGACCGTCGAGCGCGTGCTCGGCGACGAGATCCACACGATCGTCAAGGTGGGCGGCGAGCTGTCGAACAACAAGGGGATCAACCGCCAGGGCGGCGGCCTGTCGGCGCCGGCGCTGACCGCGAAGGACATGGAAGACATCCGCACCGCGATGTCGCTCGGCGCGGACCTCGTCGCGGTGTCGTTCCCGAAGAACGCGACCGACATGGAAATGGCGCGTCAGCTCGCGAACATCGCGGGCGCGCCGTACGGCATCAAGCCGAAGATGATCGCGAAGATCGAGCGCGCGGAAGCGATCCCGGCGCTGCAGAGCATTCTCGACGCGTCCGACGGCATCATGGTCGCGCGCGGCGACCTCGCGGTGGAAGTGGGCAACGCGGCCGTGCCGGCGCTGCAGAAGCGGATGATCCGGATGGCGCGCGAGTCGAACAAGCTCGTGATCACCGCGACGCAGATGATGGAATCGATGATCCACGCCCCCGTGCCGACCCGCGCGGAAGTGTCGGACGTCGCGAACGCGGTGCTCGACGGCACCGACGCGGTGATGCTGTCGGCCGAGACGGCCGCCGGCAAGTACCCGGTCGTCACGATCGAGACGATGGCGGCCGTGTGCGTCGAAGCGGAGAAGTCGGAACACGTCGAGCTCGACAAGGATTTCCTCGACCGCACGTTCACGCGGATCGACCAGTCGATCGCGATGGGCGCGCTGTTCACCGCGTACCACCTCGGCGCGAAGGCGATCATCGCGCTGACCGAATCGGGCGCGACCGCGCTGTGGATGTCGCGTCACTACACGCACGTGCCGATCTTCGCGCTGACGCCGCGCGTCGGCAGCGAGCGCACGATGGCGCTGTACCGCAACGTGACGCCGCTGCACGTCGACTTCAACAGCGACCGCGATTCGGCGCTGCAGGCCGCGCTCGAGATCGTCGTCAAGCAGGGCTACGTGCAGCACGGCGACATGGTCGTGCTGACGGTCGGCGAGCCGATGGGGCAGGCGGGCGGCACCAACACGCTGAAGATCGTGCGGGTCGGCGAGCACTATTGAGCGCCGACTGAGCATCGGGCCGGCCCGTGCGCCGGCAGCCCGGATCGGCTGAAAAAATGATCCGGCACCGTTTTTCACGCGAAAGCCGCGTGGGGTCCGAAGCCCCGCGCGGCTTTTTTTCTCTTTTTTGCCCGCATTGTGCCGTGCGAACGTAACAAATTGCGAGTCGGCGCCACCGGGCGGTCGGAATCGGAGGCGCTTCGCGATAAAATGCGGCTATTCGACGCTCAGCCGCGCCGCGCCACCCCGGATTCGAACGGGAGCGAGCGCCGCGCCGGCGTCAGGGCGCACCGGTTTTCATTCCAAGGAGTTCCACAATGCCTCTCGTATCAATGCGTCAATTGCTGGACCACGCGGCAGAGCACGGTTATGGCCTGCCGGCCTTCAACGTGAACAACCTGGAGCAGGTCCAGGCGATCATGGCGGCGGCGGACCAGGTCGGCGCGCCCGTGATCATGCAGGCATCGGCCGGCGCGCGTAAGTACGCGGGCGAGCCGTTCCTGCGCCACCTGATCGAAGCAGCAGTCGAGTCGTATCCGCACATCCCGGTCGTGATGCACCAGGATCACGGCCAGTCGCCGGCAGTCTGCATGGGCGCAATCCGCAGCGGCTTCACGAGCGTGATGATGGACGGTTCGCTCGAAGCCGACGGCAAGACGGTTGCGTCGTACGAGTACAACGTCGACGTGTCGCGCAAGGTCGTCGAGATGGCGCACTCGATCGGCGTGACGGTCGAAGCCGAACTCGGCGTGCTCGGTTCGCTCGAGACGATGAAGGGCGACAAGGAAGACGGCCACGGCGCGGAAGGCACGATGACCCGCGAGCAGCTGCTGACCGATCCGGAGCAGGCCGCCGACTTCGTGAAGCTCACGCAGTGCGATGCGCTCGCGATCGCGATCGGCACGTCGCACGGCGCGTACAAGTTCTCGAAGAAGCCGACGGGTGACATCCTGTCGATCGAGCGCATCAAGGAAATCCACGCGCGCATCCCGAACACCCACCTCGTGATGCACGGTTCGTCGTCGGTGCCGCAGGAGCTGCTGGCCGAGATCCGCGAATTCGGCGGCGACATGAAGGAAACCTACGGCGTGCCGGTCGAGGAAATCCAGGAAGGCATCAAGCACGGCGTGCGCAAGATCAACATCGACACCGACCTGCGTCTTGCGATCACCGGTGCGATCCGCCGCTACCTGTTCGAGAACCCGGGCAAGTTCGATCCGCGCGACTACCTGAAGCCCGCGCGCGAAGCGGCGAAGCAGGTTTGCGTCGACCGTTACCTCGCGTTCGGCTGCGAAGGCCAGGCCGGCAAGATCAAGCCGGTGTCGCTCGACAAGATCGCCGAGCAGTACAAGTCCGGCGCGCTCGCGCAGGTCGTGCGCTGAGACTGTAGTACGATTGCCCCGCCGCAAGGCCGGGGCTGGCCGCGCGGTTGCCGGATCTGATCCGGCCCCGGCAGCCGTTCCGTCCGGCCGAACGAGGGCCGGCCGGCAACCGCCCGGGCGCTGTCGCCCGGCCGGTTCGCCGACGTATTGCAAGACCGCCGTTCCCGCCTGCCGCGGGGAACGGCGTTTCCCTTTTTGTTTGGCTCCTTATCTGCGAAAAGACGATGTCTACCCTTTACGAATCCACGCTCCGCTCGCTGCCGCTCCTCGGTCGCGGCAAGGTCCGCGATAACTACGCGGTCGGCAACGACAAGCTCCTGATCGTCACGACCGACCGTCTGTCGGCATTCGACGTGGTGATGGGCGAGCCGATTCCGAACAAGGGCCGCGTGCTGAACCAGATGGCGAACTTCTGGTTCGACAAGCTCGCGCACATCGTGCCGAACCACCTGACGGGCGACGCGCCGGAAGCGGTCGTCGCGGCCGACGAGGTCGAGCAGGTGAAGGGCCGCGGCGTGGTCGTCAAGCGCCTCGAGCCGATCATGATCGAAGCGGTCGTGCGCGGCTACCTGGCCGGCAGCGGCTGGAAGGAATACCAGGCGTCGGGCGCCGTGTGCGGCGTGCAGCTGCCGGAAGGCCTGCAGAACGCGCAGAAGCTGCCCGAGCCGATCTTCACGCCGGCCGCGAAGGCCGAGATGGGCGAGCACGACGAGAACATCACGTTCGAGGAAACCGAGCGCCGCATCGGCACCGAGCTGGCTGCGACGATCCGCGACATCTCGATCAAGCTGTACAAGGAAGCGGCCGACTACGCGGCGACGCGCGGCATCATCATCGCCGACACGAAGTTCGAATTCGGCCTCGACAACCACGGCAAGCTGTACCTGATGGACGAAGCGCTGACGGCCGATTCGTCGCGCTTCTGGCCGGCCGACCAGTATGAAGTCGGCACGAACCCGCCGTCGTTCGACAAGCAGTTCGTGCGCGACTGGCTCGAGGCGCAGCCGTGGGGCAAGACGGCGCCGGCGCCGGCGCTGCCGGCCGACGTCGTCGAGAAGACGGCCGCGAAGTACCAGGAAGCGCTCGAGCGCATCACGGGCCAGTCGCTCGCCTGAGCGAGCTTTGCATGGGACCGGAGTAGGTGCTGAAGCACTGACTCTGGTTGACCGCCGTTGGGGGTGGAGTAAGCGCTGAAGCGCCAACGCCATCCAACCACGGCATGGGACCGGAGTAGGTGCTGAAGCACTGATTCTGGTCGACCGCCGAGGGGGTGGAGTAAGCGCTGAAGCGCCAACTCCACCCAACCACGGCATGGGACCGGAGTAAGCGCTGAAGCGCTAACTCCGGTCGACAGGAAGCCCACGAAATGAGTGAAATTCAGACTGCCCACACGCACAGCGCGCCGCTCATCGGCGTGCTGATGGGTTCGAGTTCCGACTGGGACGTGATGAAGCACGCGGTCGCGATCCTGCAGGAATTCGGCGTACCGTACGAAGCGAAGGTCGTGTCCGCGCACCGGATGCCCGACGAGATGTTCGACTATGCGGAGAAGGCGCGCGAGCGCGGGCTGCGCGCGATCATCGCGGGCGCCGGCGGCGCCGCGCACCTGCCCGGCATGCTGGCCGCGAAAACCACGGTGCCGGTGCTCGGCGTGCCGGTCGCAAGCAAGTACCTGAAGGGTGTCGATTCGCTGCACTCGATCGTGCAGATGCCGAAGGGCGTGCCCGTCGCGACGTTCGCGATCGGCGAGGCCGGCGCCGCGAATGCCGCGCTGTTCGCAGTGTCGATCCTGTCCGGCAACTCGGTCGACTATGCGAACCGGCTCGCCGCGTTCCGCGTGCGCCAGAACGAAGCCGCGCACGCGATGGTGCTGCCGCCGCTGGAATGACGGCGCACCGGTGGCCGCACTGCCTTCCAGCGGCTGCCTGACCTCCCCACTGCGGCGGGCAGCGCCCGCCGCGACCGACCACTGACATGACCGCAACTCCTGATTCCGTTTCCCCGATCCTGCCCGGCGCGTGGCTGGGCATGGTCGGCGGTGGCCAGCTCGGCCGCATGTTCTGCTTTGCCGCCCAGTCGATGGGCTATCGCGTCGCCGTGCTCGATCCCGATCCGACGAGCCCCGCCGGCGCGGTCGCCGACCGCCACCTGCGCGCGGCGTACGACGACGAAGCCGCGCTCGCCGAACTGGCCGACCTGTGCGACGCGGTGTCGACGGAGTTCGAGAACGTGCCGGCCGCGAGCCTCGATTTTCTCGCGCGCACGACGTTCGTCGCGCCGGCCGGCCGCTGCGTGGCGGTCGCGCAGGACCGGATTGCGGAGAAGCGCTTCATCGAGGCGTCGGGCGTGCCCGTCGCGCCGCACGTCGTGATCGAATCGTCGGCGGCGCTCGCCGCACTCGACGATGCCGCGCTCGATGCGGTGCTGCCGGGCATCCTGAAGACCGCGCGCCTCGGCTACGACGGCAAGGGCCAGGTGCGCGTGAGCACCGCGCAGGAAGCGCGCGACGCGCATGCGGCGCTGAACGGTGTGCCGTGCGTGCTCGAGAAGCGCCTGCCGCTGAAATACGAAGTGTCGGCGCTGATCGCGCGCGGCGCGGACGGCCGCTCGGCCGCATTCCCGCTCGCGCAGAACGCGCACCACAACGGCATCCTCGCGCTGACGGTCGTGCCGGCGCCGGCCGCCGATGCCGCGCGCGTCGCAGAGGCGCAGCAGGCAGCCGTGCGGATCGCCGATACGCTCGGCTACGTCGGCGTGCTGTGTGTCGAATTCTTCGTGCTGGAAGACGGCTCGTTCGTCGCGAACGAAATGGCGCCGCGTCCGCACAACTCCGGCCACTACACGGTCGATGCGTGCGCAACGAGCCAGTTCGAGCAGCAGGTGCGCGCGATGACGCGCATGCCGCTCGGCAACCCGCGCCAGCATTCGCCGGCCGCGATGCTGAACATCCTCGGCGACGTGTGGTTCCCGAACGGTGCGACCGGCGCAGGTGCGGCGGCCGAAGCCGTCACGCCGCCGTGGGACACGGTCGCCGCGATGCCGACTGCACACCTGCACCTGTACGGCAAGGAAGACGCGCGGGTCGGCCGCAAGATGGGCCACGTGAACTTCACGGCCGAGACGCGCGACGAAGCCGTTGCCGCCGCCACCGCGTGCGCGCAGCTGCTGCGCGTGCCGCTCGACTGAGGCGTCAGCCGATGTCCATCGATCTCCCGAAATCCGTGACGCTCGCCCAGATCGACGCGGCCGCCGCGCTGCTCGACGCGGGGCAACTCGTCGCGTTCCCGACCGAGACCGTCTACGGGCTCGGCGGCGACGCGGCGAATCCCGAGGCCGTCGCGCGCATCTACGCGGCGAAAGGGCGGCCCGCCAACCATCCGGTGATCGTGCATCTGCCGCCGGGCGGCGATCCCGGCTACTGGGCCGACGACCTGCCGGCGGACGCGCAGGCGCTGATCGACGCATTCTGGCCGGGCCCGCTGACGCTGATCCTGAAGCGCCATGCGCGCATTCCGGACGCCGTGAGCGGCGGGCAGGATTCAGTCGGGCTCCGCTGCCCGTCGCATCCGGTCGCGCAAGCGCTGCTGGCCGCGTTCAGCACGCGGCGCGGCGGCCACGGCGGTGTCGCGGCGCCGTCCGCGAACCGGTTCGGCCACGTGAGCCCGACGACCGCGCAGCACGTGCGCGAGGAATTCGGCGACACCGTGCACGTGCTCGACGGCGGCGCGTCCGAAGTCGGTATCGAATCGACGATCCTCGACCTGTCGCGCGGCTTCCCGGCGCTGCTGCGCCCGGGCCACGTGACGCCGCAACAGATCGCCGGCGTGCTCGGCCGCGCGCCGCAGCTGCCGGACGGCAGCGACGCGACGGCGCCGCGCGCGTCGGGCACGCTGAAAGCGCATTACGCGCCGCGCACGCCGCTCGCGCTGCTGCCGTTCGACGCGCTCGAGCCGCTGCTCGCGGCTGCGCAAACGGACGGCGAGCGTGTCGCGCTCGTCGCCCGCGCATCGCGCGCGGTGCGCTGGGCGCAAGCCGACGGCGTGCATTTCGTCGCGGCGCCGGAAGATCCGCAGGCCTACGCACGCGACCTGTACGGGATGCTGCGCGCGCTCGATCGCGCGCAAGTCGCGCGCATCCTCGTCGAGAAGCTGCCCGAGACCGTCGAATGGATCGCGGTCAACGATCGCCTGGGCCGCGCGGCGGCCGCGTTCGAAGCACGCGACTGACAACCATCGCGCTTCACACATGAAAAAACGCCCGACCGGCGAACCGGTCGGGCGTTTTTGTTTGGGCGCGTGGCCGGCTGTTTACTTGCCGACGCCCGACTTTGCGATCTGCTGCTCGGCGAACTGCGCGAACAGCAAGTGCAGGCGCGTCGTCGGGTGGACCGTGTCGGCGAACATGTAGGTCTGGTCCGCGTTCGCGACCGTGTAGGTCTGCGGCGAGCAGAACAGCGACGAGCCGAATGCGGTCGCGTTCGCGACGCCGTATTGCGTGGCGGCCTGGACCATCGCCTTCAGGTTGCAGGCGGTGTCGGTGTTCGACACGCTGAAGCCGTTCGCCTTGTAGTTGGCCGCGACGCCGTCCTGCCACGTGAACGTGTCGAGCAGCGCCACCTTCGTCGTGTCGACCTTCAGCGCGGCCAGCGTGCCGGCGAGCGTCTGGTTGAACAGCCCCGACAGTTGCGTGAACGCGGCCTGCGTGCCGCCCTGCAGCGCGAGCGGCGTGCCGCCGATGTCCGGCACGTTCGACACGTACACGTGCGTCGCGCCTGCCGCGACGATCTGCTGGACGATGCCGCCGAGCTGCTGCGCGGCCAGGCCGATCGCCTGCGCGGCCGCGAGCTGCGCGGCCGGCGTGTTGCCTTGCGCCTGCGCGACCTGCGCCTGATAGAAGATGTCGTTCGCGCCGCCGTTGACCAGCACGATCTGGCCGGCGTTGAAGCTGCCGTGCTGCGACACGTACTGCTTGACCTGGTCGGCGATCGGCGTCGTCGTTGCCTGCGCGTAGTCGGCGTTCGGCACGCTCGCGTCCGCGTGGCCGATGCCCGGCTGCAGCGTCACGCGCGAGCCGCCCTGTGCGTAGCCGAGGCCGCCGGTGGCTTGCAGCGGAATGCCGAAGCCGCCCTGGTTCGCCGGCTGCAGCGTATCGCCGTAGTACTGCGCGACGTTCTGCGTCCACACCTGGCCCGGGTTGGTCGTGAAGCGGCCGCCGCCGAAGCCGAGCTTGATCTGCGAGTAGGTGCCCACGTCGGACAGGCTGTCGCCGAACGACACGATCTGCATCTTCACGCCCGACGGCGGCGTGTTCGACGCGCTGCTGCTGTTGTTGTCGTCACCGCCGCCGCACGCGGCGAGCAGCGCGAGCGCGGCGCCGGCGATCGCGACTTGCGTGGTGCGCAGCATGCGTTGACGGGTGCGGGAAGGTGCGTGTTGTTGTGTCTGCATCGTTCGATCTCCTCGTAGATATGGCCTGATGTATTTCTCATCTGCCGCGTGCCTGCTCGGTTCCGGGCTGCGCGGCGGCCGTTGGCTAAAACGGTTTATTGGTCACGCGCAGCCGCCAGCGGCACGGTGCGCGGATCCTGGTTCGCGGCCTCGGCAATCTGCGCATGATAAGCGCTCGCCCATTCGGGCGGGCCGAAAATCGCACGCAGCTTGTTGCGCCATCCGTCGACGCGCAACGCGTCGGACACCATCGACACCCACTCGTGGAACGTCGCGACGAGCGGGTTGTTCGAGCCGAGCCGCTCGACGATCCCGTACTGCGGCGGATCGTCGGGCGTTTCGTCGACATAGCTGCCGAACAGGCGATCCCAGATCACAAGGACGCCTGCGTAATTGCGGTCGATGTAGCGCGCGTTGCGTGCATGGTGCGCGCGGTGGATCGACGGCGTATTCAGCACGTATTCGAGCCAGCCGAGCTTGCCGATCGCCTGCGTATGCACGAAGAACTGGAACGCGAGGTTGATCAGCACGATGCCGACGACCTGTTGCGGCGGAAAGCCGGCGAATGCGAGCGGCAGCCAGAACACCCACATGCCCGCGACGGGGTACATCAGGCTCTGACGGAACGCGGTCGAGAAATTCATCCGCTCGGACGAGTGGTGCACGACATGCGCGGCCCACAGCCAGCGCACGCGATGGCTCGCGCGATGGAACACGTAGTAGAGGAAATCCTGCGCGACGAACAGCACCGCGAACGACAGCCAGCTGTCGTGCCACGTGAACAGGCGGTAGTGCTGATAGCAGTACGCGTAGACGGGGATCACGAACAGCCACGCGATCTTGTCGGCGCCCTGGTGCATCAGGGCGAGCGCCGCGTTGCACAGCGTGTCGCGCCATGCGTAGACATGGTCCTGCGCACGTGTGCGGGCGAGGTGCCAGGCCTCCCACGCGATGCAGAGCAGGAAGACGGGCGCCAGCGCGAGCAGAAGCAATTCGACGTCGAATCGCATGGGCGTGTCTCCTTCTTTCCCCTGCAAGCCTTGAGGCCGGGCGTGTGGCCCGTTGTTGATATCGGTCAGGCCAACAGCCTACGCAATCGCCACACGATAGGCGAGGGGGCAGCGTAGAGGGTTCCCTCTGAGGACAGGGTTTCTACGGAAACCGCGCGGCGCGGGGCCGGGCGGTGCGGCCCTGTTTTCCGGGCACGGTTGGCGCGCGGTGCGTTGCACGCCGGCGGCGGGGGCGTTTCAAACCGGGCGGCGCGAAATTCCGTGTGCGGGGCGGCGGAAAACGGCGCGGGCCGCCCGTGGGGGCGACCCGATGCGTGGTGCGCGGCGCGTCAGTGCGCGCCCGCGTAGATCCACTCGAGCAGCGTGTCGTGCGCGGCGCGCGCGGCTTCCGCGTGATCGTTGTTGATGAAGCTGACGACGATGTAGCTCTGGCCGTCGGCGCCGCCGACATAGCCTGCGATCGCGCGCACGTCGCGCAGCGTGCCGGTCTTGATGTGCGCGTTGCCGAGCACGCCGGCGTTGGTGAGGCGGTTCTTCATCGTGCCGTCGATGCCGGCGATCGGCAGCGAATCGACGAAGGTCTGCGCGACGGGGCTCGCATTCGCGGCCTGCAGCAGCGCGGCGAGCGACAGCGCGCTCACGTGCTCTTCGCGCGACAGGCCCGAGCCGTTCTCGAGCACGAGGTCGGGCATCGCGATGCCGCTTTTCTGCAGGAACGCCTGGATCACGCGGCTCGACTGTTCGGGCGTCGCGGGCGGCTTGCCGCTGACCGCGCCGATCGTCAGGAACAGGTTGCGCGCCATCACGTTGTTGCTGAACTTGTTGATGTCGTAGACGATGCTGCCGAGCACCGGGCTGTGATGCACGGCGAGCGGACGCGCGGTGGTCGGCACCTTGCCTTCGCTCACGGGCCCCGTGATCGTGCCGCCGTCCTGCTGCCACAGCGCGAGGAAGCCGCGCGCGAAGAAGGTCGTGTGATCGAGGATCGCGAGGTTGGTCGTGTGCGCGCCGCAGCGCAGCGGATAGTCGCCGGCGAACGAGGCCGTCATGATCCCGCTGCCGGCCGACAGCGTCGGGCGCGCGGCCGCGGCGGCCGCGCTGCACGAGCCCGAGCCTTCGACGAGCTGGTTGTCGATCGACAGGTTCGCGAGCGGCGGCAACACGTCGACCGCCACCTTGCCGTCGTCGCCCGGCGTGACCGTGAACGACACGGCCTTGAACGCGTACAGCAGCGGATCGGGGCCGACGTTGTACGGCGCGCTGGCGTCGTCGTCGAACGACGGCAGGTCGCGCGTCGACGTCGCGAAGTAGCTCTTGTCGAGCACGAGGCCGCCGGCCACGCGCTTGACGCCGGCCTTGCGGAGCTTGTCGACGAGGTCGATCAGTTCCTCGGGCACGAGCTTCGGATCGCCGGTGCCCTTGATGTACAGGTTGCCCTGCAGCGTGCCGTCGGGGTCGACCGTGCCGTCCGTGTACGCGGTCGTGCGCCAGCGGTAGTCGGGGCCGAGGATCGACAGGCCCGAGAAGGTCGTCACGAGCTTCATCGTCGATGCCGGCATCATCGGCCGGCTCGCATTCCACGCAATCAGCGGTTCAGGATCGCCGACGCGCTCGACGACGACGCTCATCGCCGAGGCCGGTACCTTCGCGCGCTGCAGCGCGACGAGCACGGACGCCGGCAGGCCGGCCGCCCGCGCGGCGGGCGACACGACGGTGGTCTTGCGCGCTTCCTTGTGGGATTTCTTGCGGGCCTGCGCGGACGGTGCGAACGCGAGGGCCGTGCAGGTGGCGACGACGGCGGCTGCGCGCAGGCACAAGCGGGCGCGGGGGGCGAACCGGACGGAAAGATCGGAAATCGGCATGGGCGAATACGGGAGAAGCAGGGGCTCGGGCAGGGCGCGCGGCGGCGCCAAAGCGCACATTGTAGAGACAAGTCCGCGCAGACCCCTTGCAATCCGCCTTACTGTTGCATTGCAGGGTGCCGCGCACGCGATTCGCGGCGCTACAATGGTCGGCGTGTTTGACTCGCTCCATGGATGCCTGTCCCGATGCGGATACTGCTTGTCGAAGATGATCGAATGATTGCCGAAGGCGTGCGCAAGGCGCTGCGCTCGGACGGCTTCGCGGTCGACTGGGTGCAGGACGGCGACGCGGCGCTCACGGCGCTCGGCGGCGAGACGTACGACCTGCTGCTGCTCGACCTCGGCCTGCCGAAGCGCGACGGCGTCGACGTGCTGCGCACGCTGCGGGCGCGCGGGCTGTCGCTGCCCGTGCTGATCGTCACCGCGCGCGACGCCATTGCCGATCGCGTGAAGGGGCTCGACGCGGGCGCCGACGACTACCTCGTCAAGCCGTTCGACCTCGATGAACTCGGCGCACGGATGCGCGCGCTGATCCGCCGCCAGGCCGGGCGCAGCGAGTCGCTGATCCGCCACGGCGCGCTGACGCTCGACCCCGCTTCGCACCAGGTGACGCTCGACGGCGTGCCCGTCGCGCTGTCCGCGCGCGAGTTCGCGCTGCTCGAGGCGCTGCTCGCGCGGCCGGGCGCGGTGCTGTCGAAGAGCCAGCTCGAGGAGAAGATGTACGGCTGGGGCGAGGAGATCGGCAGCAACACGGTCGAGGTCTACATCCACGCGCTGCGCAAGAAGCTCGGCTCGGACCTGATCCGCAACGTACGTGGGCTCGGCTACATGGTCGTCAAGGAAAGCTGACGCGTGAGGTCGATTCGTCATCAATTGCTGATCTGGCTGCTCGCGATCGTCGTCGCGGGCGTGGGCATCGCGGGCTGGCTCATCTACCGGCAGGCGCTCGCGGAAGCGAACGAACTGTTCGATTACCAGCTGCAGGAGATCGCCGCGGCGCTGCCGTCGGAGCCGTTCTCGCAGGTGTTCGGCTCGCGCACCAACGGCGACGAAGGCATCGTGATCCAGATCTGGAACCGCAACGGCGTGCTGATGTACTTCTCGCATCCGCGTGCGCCGATCGCGCCGCGCGCGGAACTCGGCTTCTCGACCGAGCGTACCGATCGCGGCGAATGGCGCGTGTACGGCGCGATCGTCGGCGACAACGTCGTGCAGCTCGCGCAACCGCTGTCGGTGCGCAACCGGCTCGCGGCGAACGTCGCGCTGCGCACGCTGTGGCCGCTGATCGTGCTGCTGCCGTTCCTGGGCGCTGCCGTCTGGGTGATCGTCGGTCGCGGCCTCGCGCCGCTCGGCCGCGTGACGCGCGCGGTCGAGGCGCGCCGGCCGGAAGCGCTCGATCCGCTGCCCGACGCGCGCCTGCCGCTCGAGGTGCAGCCGCTCGTGCGCGCGCTGAACGGGCTGCTCGCGCGGCTGTCGGCCGCGCTCGATACGCAGAAGGCGTTCGTCGCCGACGCCGCGCACGAACTGCGCACGCCGCTCGCGGCCGTGCAGATCCAGGCGCAGCTCGTCGCTCGCGCGAAGGACGACGCGTCGCGCCGCGAGGCGGTCGCGGATCTCCAGGACGGCGTGTCGCGCGCGACGCGCCTCACGGAGCAGTTGCTCGCGCTCGCGCGAGCCGAACCGGATGGCGCGACGATGCGCGAACCGGTCGACCTGCAGACGCTGCTCGCCGAATGCGTGGCCGCGCATGCGCCGCTCGCGCAGCGGCGCGACATCGATCTCGGCTTCGAGGAGACGCGCGCGGCGAGCGTCGTCGCGGACGTCGGCGCGCTGCGCGTGATGTTCGGCAACCTGCTCGACAACGCGGTGAAGTACACGCCGGACGGCGGCCGCATCGACGTGTCGCTGACCCGCGACGCGGCCGGCCGCGCGTGCGTCCAGATCGGCGACAGCGGGCCCGGCATCCCGGCCGACGAGCGCGAGCGCGTGTTCGACCGCTTCTACCGCGACAGCTCCGCTCGGGCGCGCACCGACGTGGCGGGCAGCGGGCTCGGGCTGGCGATCGTCAAGCGCGTGGCGGCGCAGCAGGGCGCGACGGTGTCGCTCGGCGACGCGGCCGCGGGCGGCCTGCTCGTCAGCGTCGTGTTCCGCGACGCCGAGATGCCGGCCGAGGCGCCGCAATCGTCCGAATCAGCGTGAAGCACGGCGCCGGGCGGGCCCCGGCGGTCGCTTAAGCCCCGCTTAAGGCTGATTAAGCCTCCTTTAAGTCAGGGTCGTTACGCTGCGTCCTAACAAAGAGGAGGTCCTACGATGAATACCCGATTCCTTGCGCGCGGCGCCGTCGCGGTCGCCGTGGCGGCCGCCCTGTCAGCCGGCTATTTCGCCGGCACCCGCCGCGCCGATCCGCAGATCATCACGCCCGCGCAGGCTGCCGCTCTGATGCCGGCCGAAGCGGCCGCGAAGACCGGCATCCCCGATTTCTCCGGGCTCGTCGAGACCTACGGCCCGGCGGTCGTGAACATCAGCGCGAAGCACGTCGTGAAGCAGGTGTCGCGGCGCGTGCAGCAGCCGCAGCTGCCGATCGACCCGAGCGACCCGTTCTACCAGTTCTTCAAGCATTTCTACGGCCAGGTGCCGGGCATGGGCGGCGACGCGCAGCCGGACGACCAGCCGAGCGCGAGCCTCGGTTCCGGGTTCGTCATCAGCTCCGACGGGTACATCCTCACCAATGCGCACGTGATCGACGGCGCAAACGTCGTCACGGTCAAGCTGACCGACAAGCGCGAATACAAGGCGAAGGTCGTCGGCGCCGACAAGCAGTCCGACGTCGCGGTGCTGAAGATCGACGCGAGCGGCCTGCCGACCGTGAAGATCGGCGATCCGGCGCAGAGCAAGGTCGGCCAGTGGGTCGTCGCGATCGGCTCGCCGTACGGCTTCGACAACACGGTCACGTCGGGCATCATCAGCGCGAAGTCGCGCGCGCTGCCGGACGAGAACTACACGCCGTTCATCCAGACCGACGTGCCGGTGAACCCCGGCAACTCGGGCGGCCCGCTGTTCAACCTGCAGGGCGAGGTGATCGGCATCAACTCGATGATCTACTCGCAGACCGGCGGCTTCCAGGGCCTGTCGTTCGCGATCCCGATCAACGAGGCGATCAAGGTCAAGGACGAGCTCGTGAAGACGGGCCACGTGAGCCGCGGCCGCCTCGGCGTTGCGGTGCAGGGGCTGAACCAGACGCTCGCGAGTTCGTTCGGGCTGCAGAAGCCGGACGGCGCGCTCGTCAGCTCGGTCGATCCGAACGGTCCGGCCGCGAAGGCCGGCCTGCAGCCGGGCGACGTGATCCTGTCGGTCAACGGTTCGCCGGTCGCCGATTCGACGTCGCTGCCCGCGCAGATCGCGAACCTGAAGCCCGGTTCGAAGGCCGACCTGCAGATCTGGCGCGACAAGTCGAAGAAGTCGCTCAGCGTGACGCTCGGCGCGATGGCCGATGCGAAGCTCGCGTCGAACGACGGCGGGCCGGTCGAGCAGGGGCGCCTGGGTGTCGCGGTGCGTCCGCTGTCGCCGCAGGAGCGCAGTGCCGACAACCTGTCGCACGGGTTGATCGTGCAGCAGGCCGGCGGGCCGGCCGCCAACGCGGGCATCCAGCCCGGCGACGTGATCCTCGCGGTCAACGGCCGCCCGGTCACGAGCCCGGAGCAGTTGCGCGACGCGGTCAAGGGCGCAGGCAACAGTCTTGCTCTTCTGATCCAGCGCGATAATGCGCAGATCTTCGTCCCGGTCGACCTGAGCTGACCGGTACGGCCGACGGCCGGCCAGGCCGGCTGCGGCGGGCGCCGCCGCCGCTCGATCGCGTGACGCACCGCCCCGTATGTGTTCCGACCCCAAGGAGAGAGCCATGCAATATCTACGCAACGTGTCCCGATTTGCCGTCGCCGCGGCGTTGACCGTCGGCCTCGCAGCCGGTGCGACCGGCGCGTACGCGCAGTCGGACGGCTTGCCCGCCGCGCGCCAGCAGGGCGACGTCACCTTCGTGTCCGGCGGCGTCGGGCAGGACGAATCGGCGGCGTTCCAGCGCAACGAGTCGAAATGGCCGCTGGCGCTGCGCTTCACCGGCAAGGGCGGCGAGTTCCTGGCCGACGTCCATGTGCGGATCGTCGACGGCAAGGGCGCCGAAGTGCTGAAAACCGACGCACGCGGGCCGTACATGCTCGTGCAGGTGCCGCCGGGGCGCTATACGGTGCATGCGATGTACCAGGGCAACGATGAATCGCGCGCCGTCACGGTCGGCGCGAAGGGCGGCGCGAAGACCGCGTTCCAGTGGAGCGCGCAGTAGCCCGCCGCGCGCGGCCCGGGCCCGGGTCGCGCAATCGGACGAAGTTTCGCCCATAATGAAAGCCACGGCACCCGTGCCGTGGCTTTTTCGTTTCCTGCGCCCGGTTTGCCTGCCGGGCCGCCCGAAGGAGAAACGATGTCCGATGCAGCCGACCCTCGACTCGAAATCGTGCCGAACCGTCATCGTGTGCGCGTGATCCATCGCGGCATCACGTACGCCGATTCGCACCGGGCATTGACCGTGCGCGAAACGGGACTGCCGGACATCCATTACCTGCCGCGCGGTGACGTCAACATGCGCCGGCTCGTGAAGTCGGATTTCACGAGCGCGTGCCCGTTCAGGGGGCAGGCCGTGCATTTCGACTTGCAGACGGAAGACGGCGTGATCGAGAACGCCGCATGGAGTTACGAGGAACCGATGGAGGCGGCGTCCGTGCTCGCGCACTATGTCGCCTTCGATGTCGCACGGGTCGACAGTCTCGTCGAGACGTCCTGATGCGGCGCGTGTTCACCGGGGAGGCGTCATGGAACTGAACGACACGTTACGCGTTGCGCTCGCGCCGCCTGTCGTGCGGGAGGCGTTCGAGGATCTCGCGTTGCTGCGGGCGAGCTTCGACCATTGCGATTCGTTCGTGAGGCTCGCGCACGGCGAGTTCGCACTGACGATCACGGTACCGCTCGGCCCGCTGCGCGCGCGCTACGACGTGCGCGTACATGCGGCGGCCGAGCAGGGCGACGCGGAAGGGCAGCCGCGCCGCGTGCTCAACTTCAAGGCACGCGCCGACGGCCTCGGCGCGCTGCGCGGCCAGGTCGAACTGGTGCTGATGCCGGATGACGACGCGAACGCGACGCGCATCGATTACGTGGTCTGGGCGACGGCGAGCGGGCCGCTCGCCGAGCTGCCGGGACGGCAGATCGACAACGCGCTGCGCGACTGGACCGACGATTTCTTCCGCGAGTTCTGCGCGGTCGTGCAGGCGAAGCATGGCCTTGCGCCGAATCGCGCGCGCTCGGCCGCGCAGCGCCGCCAGCATGTGTTCCTGCGCCCTGCGTCGCTGATGGCCGCGACGAAGCGTGCGCTGCCGCCGCATCTGGGCGGTGCGCTGACCGGGCGCGCGGCCAGCGCGCTCCCGCATCGCGGTTCGGGCACGGTGCCGGTCTGGGCATGGGCGGCGATGATCGTGTTCGTCGCGCTGCTGCTTTACGCGGCACGCTGGATCAACGGCGGCTGAGCGGCCGGCGTTACACCGCGTCGGCGCCGGCTCCGGCGCCGCGAAATTCCCTTCGATACGCAGACGGCGACGTGCCGAGCGCGCCCGCGAAATGCTGGCGCAGCGACACGCTCGACCCGTAGCCGGCCGCCTGCGCGATCGCGTCGATCGATTGTCCGGTGGTTTCCAGCAGGTGTTGCGCGCGTGCGAGCCGCTCGGCCTGCAGCCATGCGGTGACGGTCGTGCCCGTCGCCTGCCGGAAGTGGCGCGTGAACGTGCGCCGGCTCATCAGCACGCGTTCGGCGAGCGAATCGACGCTGTGCGCGGCGTCGAGGTGCGCGCGCACCCAGTCGAGCAGGCCCGCGAGCCGCGCGTCGCGCGGGTGCGCGGCGACCGGCTGCGGCACGTACTGGGCCTGGCCGCCCTGACGGTGCGGCGGGATCACGAGGCGGCGCGCGATCTGGTTCGCGGCGTCCGAGCCGAAGCGCCGCCGCACGACGTGCAGGCAGCAGTCGAGCCCCGCGGCCGTGCCGGCCGACGTCATCAGGTTGCCGTCGTCGACGTACAGCACGTCGGGATCGAGCTTCACGCGCGGAAAGCGTTGTGCGAAATCGTCGGCCCACGCCCAGTGCGTGGTAGCCGGGCGACCGTCGAGCAGGCCGGCCGCGGCAAGCACGTACGCGCCGAGGCACAGGCCGACGAGCTGCGCGCCGCGTGCGGCGACCGCGCGGACCGCGTCGAGCAGTTCGTCGGGCGGCGCCTCGTCCGGGTCGCGCCACGCCGGCACGATCACGATGTCCGCATCGTCGAGCGCATCGAGCCCGTATGGCGCAGTGATCGTGAAGCCGCCCGTCGTTGCGAGCGGGCCGCGCTCGGCCGAGCAGACGCGAAACTCGAACGCGGGTGACGTGGCCGCATCGCGTTCCTTGCCGAACACGACGGACGGCACCGACAGGTGGAACGGGCTGATGCCGTCGTACGCGATCACGGCGACGACGGTCGGAACGGGCGGGGCGGGCAACGCGGCAGCGGCCATGACGGGCTCCGGGATGGTGATGGCCCGATTCTATCGAAGAATGGCTATCGGGCCACTGTCCGCGTGAACGACGCGGCCCGACAATGCATCGCATCGCGCCGCTGGCCGTCCCGTTCCGGGGCGGGGCCGCGCCCCCGGACCAGGAGCCCGTCATGTCGAATTCGAACGCCGTCCCGTCTTCCGCTTCCCATCCTGCTGCCCGCCGTGCGCTGATCGTGATCGACGTCCAGAACGAATACGTGACGGGCAACCTGCCGATCGAATATCCGCCGCTCGACGTGTCGCTCGCGAACATCGGCCGCGCGATCGACGCCGCGCATGCGGCCGGCGTGCCCGTGATCGTGGTCCAGCACCTCGCACCGGCCGGCGCGCCGATCTTCGCGCCCGGCTCCGACGGCGTCGCGCTGCACGCGGTGGTCGCGAGCCGGCCGTACGCGCACCTGATCGAGAAGACGCAGGCGAGTTCGTTCGCCGGCACCGATCTCGCCGCTTGGCTCGATGCGCACGGGATCGACACGCTCGCGGTGGCCGGCTACATGACGCACAACTGCAATGCGGCGACGGTCTATCACGCGGCGCATGCGGGGCTGAAGGTCGAATACCTGGACGACGCGACGGGCGCGCTGCCTTACGAGAATGAAGCGGGCGCGGCGAGCGCCGAAGAGATTCACCGCGCGTACACGGTGGTGTTCCAGTCGAATTTCGCGGCCGTGATGCCGACCGATGCGTGGATCGCGGGCCTGGCCGGCACACCGGTGCCGGCGCGTGATTCGGTGGCCGCGTCGAACCGGCGGGCCCGCGCGCAGCGCGCGAAGGCGGCTTGAAGCCGCGGCAGGGGGCGGGGCGACCGTTTCGTCAGTCGCCGTCCTTCAGCATCGCCGGGCTGTAGCGCAGCATGTCGAAACAGCCGTCGACGAGCTTTTCCGCATGCTGCTCGGCGTCGATCTCGTCGGGCAGCATCAGCATGTCGCGCACGAAGCCGCTGACGAGCGTATGCAGCATCAGCGTCGCGCGCCACGTATCGAGCCGCTCGGGCAGCAGCTTGAGCCGCACGGCGCCCGCGAGATCGGCGTCGATCGCGTGGAGCGCCTCGCTCATTCCCGCGCGGTTGCGCTGCAGCAGCGGCTCCAGGTCCGCCACGTATTCGCACTTCATGAACAGGATGCTGAACACGCGGCGCAACTGCGCGTCGCGCTGCACGCCGAGCAGGCACCAGATCAGGATCTGGCGGATCTTCTCGAGCGGATTGCCGCCCGGCGCGTCGAGCGGCATCCGCTTCAGCTCGTCGATCGGCAGAAACACGCGGTCGAACATCGCGTCGAACAGCTCGCTTTTATTTGCGAAGTGCCAGTAGATCGCGCCGCGCGTCACGCCGGCGTGCTGCGCGATGTCCGCGAGCGACGTGTGCGACACGCCCTTCTCGAAGAACACGTGCTCGGCGGCGTCGAGAATGCTGTTGCGCGTCTCGAGCGCCTCCTCCTTGGTACGTCTGACCATGTGCAGGCCTGATTGGATCGATCGTAGGTGAATATAGGGTCTGCAACCCTCGCAGCCGTCATTCAGACGGGCTATGCTTGCGACTGGTAACAATTCGTAAGACTGGACAGCCGGCCGAGCACAAACCGGCTTTTTACATACATTCGTGAATGTATATACAATACCACCCTACGATCGAATGACCCAAGTGGCAATCAGTTAATATCCCACTCTGCTGATTCCCGCCAAAGTACCAGTCCGCAGTTGCGGGGCAACCTGTCGGCACGGAGGTTTCGTGCCGCTTGCTGTATCTAGCAGTCCAGTATTTCAGGTGTTCGATCTGCGCCGTGAGGCGCATCCGTGTTGCGCTCCGGTCGGGTGCGGCACTTATTCCATTGGTTATACACAGAGGTCGCTCCATGCGCGTCGAACGGGTTCCATACCGCTTAATCACTGTCGCGACGGCCGCCGTTTTCCTGGCCGCGTGCGGGAAAAAAGAATCGGCACCGCCGCCGCAAACGCCGGAAGTCGGCGTCGTCACCGTCCAACCGCAAGCCGTACCGGTCTTCACCGACCTGCCGGGCCGCACCAGTGCGTTCCTCGTCGCGCAGGTCCGCGCGCGGGTCGACGGCATCGTGCTGCGTCGTGAATTCACCGAAGGCACCGACGTCAAGGCCGGCCAGCGTCTGTACAAGATCGACCCGGCACCGTACGTCGCCGCGCTGAACAGCGCGAAGGCGACGCTCGCGAAGGCGCAGGCGAACCTCGTCACGCAGAACGCACTGGTCGCGCGCTACAAGGTACTGGTCGCCGCGAACGCGGTCAGCAAGCAGGACTACGACAACGCAGTGGCCACGCAAGGTCAGGCCGCCGCGGACGTCGCGGCCGGCAAGGCAGCGGTGGACACCGCGCAGATCAACCTCGGCTATACGGATGTCGTGTCGCCGATCACGGGCCGCGTCGGCATCTCGCAAGTGACGCCGGGCGCCTACGTGCAGGCGAGCCAGGCGACGCTGATGTCGACCGTGCAGCAGCTCGATCCGGTGTACGTCGATCTCACGCAGTCGAGCCTCGAAGGGCTGAAGCTGCGCCAGGACGTGCAGAGCGGCCGCCTGAAGACGAGCGGCCCGGGTGCGGCGAAGGTGTCGCTGATCCTCGAAGACGGCAAGACGTATTCGGAGCCGGGCAAGCTGCAGTTCTCGGACGTGACGGTCGACCAGACCACCGGCTCGGTGACGATCCGCGCGGTCTTCCCGAACCCGGGCCGCGTGCTGCTGCCGGGGATGTTCGTGCGCGCACGCATCGAGGAAGGCGTGAACGAGAACGCGTTCCTGGTGCCGCAGATCGGCGTCACGCATGACCAGAAGGGCCAGGCGGTCGCGATGGTGGTGAACGCCAGCAACAAGGTCGAGCCGCGTCCGCTGAAGACGTCCGGCATGCAGGGCCCGAACTGGGTCGTCGAAGGCGGTCTGCAAGCGGGCGATCACGTGATCGTTCAGGGCGTCGACAAGGTGCGCCCGGGCGCGACCGTGAAGACGGTCCCCGCCCAGCTCGCACCGGCGGCCGATGCCGCGTCGGGCGCTGCTGCCTCCGCCGCGCCGGCTGCCGCCGGTTCCGGCGCCGCTGCTGCAACCGGTGCCGCCGCATCGGGCGCCGCGCCGGCGAGCGCTGCCGCTGCTTCGAGCGCGCAATAACAGGGAGCCTGTTTCATGGCAAAGTTTTTTATCGATCGCCCGATCTTCGCGTGGGTGATCGCCATCATCCTGATGCTGGCCGGGGTTGCGGCGATCTTCACGCTGCCGATCTCGCAGTATCCGACGATCGCGCCGCCATCGATCCAGATCACTGCCAACTACCCGGGCGCTTCCGCGAAGACGGTGGAAGACACGGTGACGCAGGTGATCGAGCAGCAGATGAGCGGTCTCGACAACTTCCTGTACATGTCGTCGACGAGTGACGACTCGGGCAACGCGACGATCACGCTGACCTTCGCGCCGGGCACCAACGCCGACATCGCACAGGTCCAGGTGCAGAACAAGCTGTCGCTCGCGACGCCGGTTCTGCCGCAGGTCGTGCAGCAGCTCGGTCTGTCGGTGACGAAGTCGAGCAGCAGCTTCCTGCTGGTGCTCGCCTTCAACTCCGAAGACGGCAGCATGAACAAGTACGACCTCGCGAACTTCGTGGCGTCGCACGTGAAGGATCCGATCAGCCGGCTGAACGGCGTCGGTACCGTCACGCTGTTCGGCTCGCAGTACGCGATGCGGATCTGGCTCGACCCGAACCGCCTGACCAACTACGGCCTCACGCCGGTCGACGTCAGCTCGGCGATCAGCGCGCAGAACGTGCAGATCGCGGGCGGCCAGATCGGCGGCACGCCGGCCACGCCGGGCACGATGCTGCAGGCGACGATCACCGAATCGACGCTGCTGCAGACGCCCGAGCAGTTCGGCAACATCCTGCTGAAGGTCAACCAGGACGGCTCGCAGGTTCGCCTGAAGGACGTCGCGCAGATCGGCCTCGGCGGCGAAAACTACAACTTCGACACGAAGTACAACGGTCAGCCGACCGCGGCACTCGGTATCCAGCTCGCGACCAACGCGAACGCCCTCGCCACCGCGAAGGCCGTGCGTGCGAAGATCGACGAGCTGTCACCGTTCTTCCCGCACGGCCTCGTCGTGAAGTATCCGTACGACACGACGCCGTTCGTGAAGCTGTCGATCGAGGAAGTGGTCAAGACGCTGCTCGAAGGTATCGTGCTGGTGTTCCTCGTGATGTATCTGTTCCTGCAGAACCTGCGGGCGACGATCATCCCGACGATCGCGGTGCCGGTGGTGCTGCTCGGGACGTTCGCGATCATGTCGATGGTGGGCTTCTCGATCAACACGCTGTCGATGTTCGGCCTCGTGCTCGCAATCGGCCTGCTGGTCGACGATGCGATCGTGGTGGTGGAGAACGTCGAGCGGGTGATGGCGGAAGAGGGCCTGTCACCGAAGGAGGCGACCCGCAAGGCGATGGGCCAGATCACCGGCGCACTCGTCGGCGTGGCGCTCGTGCTGTCGGCGGTGTTCGTGCCGGTGGCGTTCTCCGGCGGCTCGGTCGGCGCGATCTATCGTCAGTTCTCGCTGACGATCGTGTCGGCGATGGTGCTGTCGGTGCTCGTCGCGTTGATTCTGACGCCGGCGCTGTGCGCGACGATCCTGAAGCCGATCCCGCAAGGGCATCACGAAGAGAAGAAGGGTTTCTTCGGCTGGTTCAACCGCACGTTCAACAACAGCCGCGACAAGTATCACGTCGGCGTGCACCACGTGATCAAGCGCTCGGGCCGCTGGCTCATCATCTATCTGGTCGTGATCGTCGCGGTCGGGCTGCTGTTCGTGCGCCTGCCGAAGTCGTTCCTGCCCGATGAAGACCAGGGCCTGATGTTCGTGATCGTGCAGACGCCGTCCGGTTCCACGCAGGAAACGACCGCGAAGACGCTTGCGAACATTTCCGACTACCTGTTGAAGGACGAGAAGGAAATCGTCGAGTCCGCGTTCACGGTCAACGGCTTCAGCTTCGCGGGCCGCGGCCAGAACTCCGGTCTCGTGTTCGTGCGCCTGAAGGATTACTCGCAGCGTCAGCACGCGAACCAGAAGGTCCAGGCGCTGATCGGCCGGATGTTCGGGCGTTACGCGGGCTACAAGGACGCGATCGTGATCCCGTTCAACCCGCCGTCGATTCCTGAACTTGGTACGGCCGCCGGCTTCGACTTCGAGCTGACGGACAACGCCGGTCTGGGTCACGATGCGCTGATGGCCGCGCGTAACCAGCTGCTCGGGATGGCGTCGAAGGATCCGACGCTGCAGGGCGTCCGTCCGAACGGCCTGAACGACACGCCGCAGTACAAGGTCGACATCGACCGCGAGAAGGCGAATGCGCTGGGCGTGACGGCGGATGCGATCGACCAGACGTTCTCGATCGCGTGGGCGTCGAAGTACGTGAACAACTTCCTCGACATCGACGGCCGGATCAAGAAGGTGTACGTGCAGGCAGACGCGCCGTTCCGGATGACGCCTGAAGACATGAACATCTGGTACGTGCGCAACGGGTCGGGCGGGATGGTGCCGTTCAGTTCGTTCGCGACCGGTCACTGGACGTACGGTTCGCCGAAGCTCGAGCGCTACAACGGTGTGTCGGCGATGGAAATCCAGGGTCAGGCCGCACCGGGCAAGTCGACCGGTCAGGCGATGACCGCGATGGAAGGGCTCGCGAAGAAGCTGCCGGTCGGTATCGGCTATTCGTGGACCGGCCTGTCGTTCCAGGAAATCCAGTCCGGTTCGCAGGCGCCGATCCTGTATGCGATCTCGATCCTCGTCGTGTTCCTGTGTCTGGCGGCGCTGTATGAAAGCTGGTCGATCCCGTTCTCGGTGATCATGGTGGTGCCGCTCGGCGTGATCGGCGCACTGCTTGCGGCCACGATGCGCGGTCTGGAAAACGACGTGTTCTTCCAGGTCGGCCTGCTGACTACCGTGGGCTTGTCGGCCAAGAACGCGATCCTGATCGTGGAATTCGCGCGCGAACTACAGCAGACGGAGAAGATGGGGCCGATCGAGGCCGCGCTGGAAGCGGCGCGCCTGCGGCTGCGTCCTATCCTGATGACGTCGCTCGCGTTCATTCTCGGCGTGATGCCGCTCGCGATCAGCAACGGCGCGGGTTCGGCCAGCCAGCACGCGATCGGTACGGGCGTGATCGGCGGGATGATCACGGCGACGTTCCTCGCGATCTTCATGATCCCGATGTTCTTCGTGAAGATTCGTGCGATCTTCAGCGGCGAGAAGGAAGACGTCGACGAGGCGCTGCGCCTGGCTCAGGAGCACTCGCACCACGAAGAGAAGCCGGGCAACGGCGACGAAGGCAACAAGGGACAGTGATGATGCAAAAACACGCTTTGACTGCAATCGCGGTCGCGCTCTTTGCCACGGGCTGCACGATGGCGCCGCATTACAAGCGGCCCGACGCACCCGTCGCGCAGGCGTACCCGGCCGGCGGCGTCTA
>NZ_CADFEI010000015.1 GCF_902833225.1 Burkholderia sp. BCC1644 | reverse complement strand
ACCGACCTGCTCGATCTGTGGACGCAAGGCCGCATGCCGATCAAGTCGGTGCTGATCGTCACGCACAACATCGAGGAAGCCGTGTTCATGTGCGACCGGATCCTCGTGCTGTCGTCGAACCCGGGTCGCGTGATCGCCGAGATCAAGGTGCCGTTCAAGCATCCGCGCAACCGGCTCGACACCGATTTCCGCAAGCTCGTCGACGACATCTACGCGAAGATGACCGCGCGCCAGACCAACGAGGCGACGAAGAAGGGGCTCGAACTCGGCAGCTGGATGCCGCGCGTGTCGACCAACCTGATGGCCGGCCTGATCGAGACGCTTGCGATGGCGCCGTACCACGGCCGCGCGGACATGCCGGAAATCGCGCGCACGCTGCATCTGGAAGTGGATGAACTGTTCCCGATCGCCGAAGTGCTGCAGTACCTCGGTTTCGCGGACGTGCGCGAAGGCGACGTGTTCCTGACGCCGCCTGCCCGCGTGTTCGCGGAGTTCGGCACGCAGGAGCGCAAGCTGATGTTCGCCGATCACCTGCTGAAGCATGTGCCGCTGGCGGCGCGGATCCGGAAGGTGCTGAACGAGCGCCCGGGCCATCGCGCGCCGCGCGTGCGCTTCGAGCAGGAGCTGGAGGATTTCCTGTCCGACGAAGCGGCCGAGGAAACGCTCGACGCGGTGATCGACTGGGGGCGCTACGGCGAAGTCTTTTCGTACAACGACAAGACGGAAGTGTTCAGTCTCGAGGATGTCGAGAGCTGATGTTCGTGCCCGGATGGCGAGCGATCGTCATTCGGGCAAATTTCGCCGATTCGTATCCTGCTCGATCCCCGCGGTATTGAGCCGCTCGATCTTCTCCATCCGCTGCCTTGCCAGTTCCGGCAGCCGGTTCGTCACGCCGATCACCAGCGCTTCGGCGAGCGCCAGTGCCGGCACGTTGGTCTGCAGCATCGCGAACGGGCGTCCCTGGATCCGCAGCACGATCTCCGCGAATTCGCCGATCGGCGAGCGCCATTCGTCCGTGATCAGCAGGATGCGTGTGCCGAGCCGGTGCGCGGCCTGCGCGAAGCGGATGCTGTCCTTCTGGTAGCGGCGAAAGTCGAAGATCACGAGCACGTCGCCGCGCCCCATGTCGGCCAGCGCGACCGACGCGAGATTCACGTTCGGTTCGACCGCCTGCACATGCGGCCGCGCATAGGCGAGCGTGAACGAAAACAGCGATGCGAGCGGCGCCGTATAACGTCCGCCGCCACAGAAGACGCGCACGTCCGGATCGGCGAGCAGCGCCACCGCGGCGTCGAATGCCGCCGCATCGAGTCCTTCGATCGTGGTCGCGAGCGATTCGGACAGCCGCTGGAAAATCGCGGAATGACTGTCGCGCAGGCCCGTTTCCGAATGGAACGCGTCCATCCGCGCGAGCGGGGAATTCATTGCGGTGTCGATCTCGTCGTGCAGCGCCTGCTGGAACGACGAGTAGTTGGGAAAGCCGATCCGGACGACGAAGCGGAACACGGTCGGGTCGCTGACTTCCGCCTGCTTCGCGAATTGCGCGATGGGCCCCAGCCCGAGACTGGGATAGCGATCCAGCAACGCCTGCGCAACCTTCTGTTCCGACGGCGTGAAGCTATCCATCTGGGATAACAGCAACGCCCTGATGCTCGTCCCCATCGGGCACTCCAGCTCTCTTATCTGTATGACAAACGGCAGACCGCGGTCTGCCGGCGACTCCACGCATGTTAGCCGATTGACGGATGGCGGGCCGTGCAAGTCCCGGTATTAGAGGGACGCATCGCTCTGCCACTTGCTTGGCCTATTGATGTAATAAAACAAACATATGCCAATAAGCATCTCGGCGAACGTTCGCTTTAAATTCAGTGATAACCCTAGGTTTTGGCGCAAAAAATCGAGTGATATGATCGCGGCCTCGCTGGAATGTATTGTTTATTACATGTCCGGATGGGGAGCGTCGACCCGCGTTCGCACGCCCGCGCATCCCGGCACGGCCCGGTTTACTTGTCTGGAGGATCCCGTCATGAGGCGGCTCGTAGTACTCACCCTGTTGTCGGCCATGAGCGTGAGCGCGTTCGCTGCGTCGACCCCCGCGGTCGAAGCGAAGAACGGCATGGTCGTGTCGTCGCAGCACTTTGCGTCGCAAATCGGCGTCGACATCCTGAAGGAAGGCGGCAACGCGGTCGATGCGGCGGTGGCGGTCGGTTATGCGCAGGCGGTGACCAACTCGTGCTGCGGCAACATCGGCGGCGGCGGTTTCATGACCGTCCACCTGGCCGACGGCCGCGACCGCTTCATCAATTTCCGCGAGACCGCGCCGGCCGCGGCGTCCGCGAACATGTATCTCGACGCGGCAGGGAACGTCATTCCGGACGAAAGCCTGTACGGCTATCGCGCGGTCGGCGTGCCGGGCACGGTGGCCGGCCTCGATCTCGCGCAGCGCAAGTACGGGAAGCTGACGCGCAAGCAGGTGATGGCGCCGGCGATCCGGCTGGCGCGCGACGGCTTCGTGCTGACGCGCGGCGACACCGACATCCTCGACACGACGGTCGACCGCTTCAGGAAGGACCCGGAAGCGGCCCGCATCTTCCTGCGGCCGGACGGTACGCCGCTGCAGCCGGGCGACCGCCTGGTGCAGAAGGACCTGGCCCGGACGCTCGAGCGCATCGCGGAGCAGGGGCCCGACGCGTTCTATCACGGCGAGATCCCGAAGATCGTCGAAGCGGCGGCCAAGCGTGGCGGCGGCGTGATCACGGCTGCCGACTTCGCGTCCTACCGCGCGCAGGACATGGCGCCGCTGACGTGCACGTATCGCGGCTACGAGTTCGTGTCGGCCCCGCCGCCGAGCTCGGGCGGCGTGACGATGTGCGAGACGCTGAACATCCTCGAAGGGTATGACCTGCGCAAGCTCGGCTACCAGTCGGCTGCGGTGGTGCACTACATGACCGAGGCGATGCGGCATGCATACGAGGACCGCAACACGCTGCTGGGCGATCCGAACTTCATCGACAATCCGGTCGCGAAGCTGACGAGCAAGCAATATGCGGCCGAGATTCGCAAGCACATCAACGGTGACATGGCGACCGCATCGGTCGACGTGCAGCCGGGCGTCGGCGTGCACGAGAAGCCGGAGACGACTCACTATTCGATCATCGACAAGGATGGCAACGCGGTGTCGACGACCTATACGGTCAACGGCCGCTTCGGTGCCGTGGTGATCGCGCCGGGCACCGGCTTCTTCCTGAACGACGAGATGGACGACTTCACCGTGAAGGTCGGTGCGCAGAACCTGTTCGGTCTCGTGCAGGGCACGCGCAACTCGATCGCGCCGGGCAAGCGTCCGCTGTCGTCGATGGCGCCGACCATCGTGAAGAAGGACGGCAAGGTGTTCATGGTGGTCGGTTCGCCGGGCGGGTCGCGCATCATCACGATCACGCTGCAGACCGTGTTGAACGTGATCGACTACGGGATGACCCCGCAGGATGCGGTCGACGCGCCGCGCGTCCATCATCAGTGGCTGCCCGACGAGGTCTACTACGAGACCCGCGGCCTGTCGCCCGACACGCTCTCGATCCTGCGCAACATGGGCTACAAGATGGTCGAGCAGACGCCCTGGGGTGCGGCCGAGTTGATCATGGTCGGCCTGCCGGGCACCGAAGCGGCGAGCCGCCAGAGTTCCGGCAACGATTCGTCGGTGTCCGGCAACGTGCGCGCCGGCTACATCTACGGCGTCAACGATCCGCGCCGTCCGGCCGGCTCGGCGATCGGCTACTGACCTGATCGTTTCTTGCCGAACCGCTGCCGCCGGTGTTCGCGTTCCCGCGAATGCCGCAGCGGCGGCAGCGCGTCCGTTCACGGACATCCGCGAGCCTGACCGGCTCGCACCGCGCGCTCCCCGCCACGGCGCCGGGCGCGCGCTTTTCATCCGTCAACTCCATCACCGTGCGGTGAATCCCGTTATGAACAAACGAATGTCCGCGGCAGGCTGGATCCTGCTCGCGATGGCGGCCGGCATCCTGATCGGCTACCTGATCTACACGCAGTTTCCGGACAAGCAGTCGGCCGCGGAAATCGCCGGCTACATCTCGCTCGTGTCGGACGTGTTCCTGCGGCTGATCAAGATGGTGATCGGCCCGCTGGTGTTCTCGACGCTCGTCGTCGGCATTGCGCACATGGGCGATGCGTCGTCGGTCGGTCGCGTGTTCGTGAAGGCGCTCGGCTGGTTCGTCACCGCGTCGCTGATCTCGCTGCTGCTCGGGCTGCTGATGGCGAACCTGCTGCGGCCGGGCGAGAATCTCGGCTTGCCGCTGCCCGACATCGGCGCGTCCGCGCATCTCGCGACGTCCAAGTTCACACTGAAGGACTTCGTCGGCCACATGGTGCCGAAGTCCTTCGCCGAGGCGATGGCGAACAACGAAATCCTGCAGATCGTCGTGTTCTCGATGTTCTTCGGCGTCGCGCTGTCGGCGCTCGGCGAGCGCGGCAAGATCCTCGTCGCCGCGATCGACCAGCTCGCGCACGTGATGCTGAAGATCACCGGCTACGTGATGAAGCTCGCGCCGCTTGCGGTGATGGCCGCGATGGCGTCGACCGTCGCGATCAACGGGCTGTCGATCCTGCTGAAGTTCGCGGTGTTCATGGGCGACTTCTACGTGAGCCTCGTGCTGCTGTGGGCCACGCTCGTCGCCGCCGGGCTGCTGTTCCTCGGCCGCCGTGTGTTCAGGCTGCTGGTGCTGATCAAGGAAGCGTTCATGCTGTCGTTCGCGACCGCGAGCTCGGAGGCCGCGTACCCGAAGATCCTCGACGCGCTCGACCGTTTCGGCGTGCGCCGCAAGATCTCGAGCTTCGTGATGCCGATGGGGTATTCGTTCAACCTCGACGGCTCGATGATGTACTGCACGTTCGCGTCGCTGTTCATCGCGCAGGCCTACAACATCCACCTGTCGCTGGGCACGCAGGTCACGATGCTGCTGATCCTGATGCTGACGTCGAAGGGAATGGCCGGCGTGCCGCGCGCGTCACTCGTCGTGATCGCGGCGACGCTGCACCAGTTCAACATCCCGGAAGCCGGGTTGCTGCTGATACTCGGTGTCGACACGTTCCTCGACATGGGCCGCTCGGCCACGAACGCGGTGGGCAACTCGATCGCCAGCGCGGTGGTCGCGAAGTGGGAGGGCGAGCTGATGTCGGAATCCGAAGCGCTGGCGCATGCCGCGCATCTCGATGCCGAACTGGAACGGCAGAACAGCGATCCGGCCTATGTCGCCGCTCGGACCACGTCGACCTGACGTCAGGCCGCGAGGGCCTCGTCGATGCACGCGGCGAGCACCATCGCGGCGGCGTTGCCCGGCGTCGAGCCGAGCAATTGCGGCGCATAGACGCTGTCGCCGGCCGCGATCGGCCGCCCCGACAGCGCACAGACGCCGCGCTTGCGCGCGGTGAACAGCCGCCACTTCTGATAGCCGTAATGCCCGGTGCACGCATCGCACCACGAAATCATCACGGTGTCGGCCGTGGGCCGTTCGAGCACGTTGATGGTCGGCTTGCTCGACGCGTCCCACGACGGCAGGCGGTCGCGTGTGACGGTGCGCCGCCGCGGGACGCCCCATGAAACGGACGGCATGTCGAAGCTGCCGATCGCGGCAACGGTCATGAGCCAGGGCGCTGCAGGGTTGTTCATGTCTGCTTTCCTCGAAACGTTACGCGGTGCCGCAACGCGCGGCATCACGACAGGCGGATGCGCGGCTGCACCCAGCCGTTGATCCGTTCGGCGATCCACAGCAAGGTCGCCTTGGAGAAACCGTGCAGCGCCTGCTGGTGCCGCCGGTAGAGCATCAGGTGGCTGAACTGCGCGAAACGCCCCTGGATGAAGCCGCCGCGAAAGAACCCGAACTGCCCGAGCGTGCCGAACGCGTCGTAGTCGCTGATCGACACGAGCGCGCCGAAATCGTGGAACGCGAACGGCGGAATCGGCGTGCCGTCGAGCCACGCGGGCAGGTGCTTCGCGAGATGTTCGGCCTGCTGCGTCGCGACCTGCGCGGTGGGCGGCAGCGGCCGTTCGTGGCCGTCGGGCAGCAGGCTCGCGCAATCGCCGATCGCGAACACGTGCTCGTCGCCCGTTGCCTGCAGCGTGGGCCCGACGACGACCTGGTTCGCGCGGTTCGTGTCGAGCCCGCCGAGCGCCTGCATGAAATCGGGCGCCTTCACGCCGGCGGCCCAGACCATCAGGTCCGCTTCGGCAAACGAACCGTCGCCGTAGTGGAAACCGTTGGCGTCGGCCGACGTGACGCGCGTCGACGTCAGCACGTGAAAGCCGATCTGTTCGAGGCGCCGCTGCGCCGACGCGGAAATCCTCGGCGGAAACGCGTTCAGGATGCGCGGGCCGCTTTCGAGCAGCGTGAGCTGCAGCCGCTCACGCACCGTTTCGTCGCCATAGGCCTGTGCGACTTCCAGCAGGCGGCTCAACTCCGCCGCAAGCTCCACACCCGTCGCGCCCGCGCCGACGATCGCGACGCGGAACGGCTCGTCGCGCGCGATGCTGCGGAACACGCGCATCCGCAACGCTTCGTTGAAGGTCTCGGCCTGCTGCTGGCTGTCGATGAAGTAGCAGTGCTCGCGCACACCCGGCACGCCGAAATCGTTGGCCTGGCTGCCGAGCGCGAGGATCAGCACGTCGTATTCGAGCTCACGCGCCTCGATCACCACCTCGCCGTCCTGCGAGCGGATCTCGCCGAGCTGCACGCGGCGGCGCGCACGATCGAGCCCCTTCAGTTCGCCCGGCTGGTACGTGTAGCCGTGGTCGCGGGCATGGGCGAGGAAAATCACCTGCTGCTGCTGGACGTCGCGCGTTCCGGCCGCGATCGTGTGCAGCATCGGCTTCCAGATGTGGGTCGGACTGCGGTCGACAATGGTGACCTGTGCACGCCCGGACCGGCCGAGACGCTCGCCCAGGCGGGTCGCGAGCTGCAATCCGGCGATCCCGCCGCCGACGATGACGATGCGTGTAGGGGTTGTCATGGATAAATCATCACGTGATGAATAAGGTATGATCGTAGCGCTTCCCGGCTCCGCGTGTCAACGGAGCAGGGCGAGCGATCCAGTTCCGGGGACATGAAACCGGGGCCCGAACACGGGCATTCGAACCACTCAAGGGGAGCAGGAAAACGTGGCTGAAGTCACTGAGCGCGTGCCGTCGAAGCGGCGTACGCGCGGGCGGCCGCTGGCCGATGCGTCCGTCGGTCCGGACGTGATATTGCGGGCCGCGCGCCGCACTTTCGCGAAGCGTGGCTACGATGCGACGAGCGTGCGCGAGGTCGCGCGCGAGCTGGGCATCGACGCGGCGCTGATCGCCCATCATTTCGGCACGAAGGAAACGTTGTGGCTGGCGGTCGTCGAGCAGATCGTCGAGCTGGCCGAGCCGCTGTTCGATGCGCTGCGTACGTTGCGCATGTCGTCGCTGCCGCATCGCGACCGGGTGCGGCGCGCATTCGAGCTATGCGTCGATCACGAGTTCGCGGAGCCGGATATCGGCATGTTCTTCTCGACCGCGGCGACCGAGGAGGGCGGGCGGCTCGACCGGCTGCAGGAGCGGATCGTGCGCCCGTATCACGATGCGATGTTTCCGCTGCTGACGGAGGCGGTCGAGGCGGGTGCGATCCGTCCGGTCGATCCGAACGTGCTGTTCTTCATGATCGCGAGCGCGATCGGCACGACCGTGTCGTACAGCCACATGATGCTGGAGTTCACGTCGCTGCCGACGCGGCCGGAGGCTTTCCGGCAGGCCGTGCTCGCGGTCGTGTACACCATGATCGGCGACTGAGCGCCGCCGCGCGCGCAACGCGCGCGGTCACGTCGCGGCAGCCAGCCCCAGTTCGCCGACCGCGGTTCGCGCGGTCTCGCGCAGCGCATCGACGAGCGGCGACGGCGTGCGGTAAGCGATCGCCAACTCGTAGGCTAGCGGGCTGCCCGCATCTTTCAGTTCGCAGAACGTAATGCCGTGCGGCTGCATCGGCACGAACAGGCGCGGCATCAGCGCGACGCCGATGCCGCCCGCGACGAGCCCGGCCGTCGTCTGCATCTGGCGCGGCTGCTGGACCACACGCGGCGCGAAACCGGCCTGCGCGCACGCGGTCACGATCAGCGCGTGCATGCCGGGCCCGTGGTGCGCGGCAAACATGACCCACGGTTCGTCCGCCAGCTCGGCGAGCGCGATGCGCTTGCGGTGCGCGAGCCGGTGGCCGTCGGGCAGCGCGGCGACCATCCGGTCGCGCAGCAGCGGCTCGACGCGCACATCGCCGGCATCGGCCACCGGCAGCACGACGAGGCCGACGTCCGTACGATCCTGGCGCAGCGCGAGCACCTGTTCGGCGGTCGTCCCTTCCTCGAGCTGGAAATCGACGTCCGGATACCGTTCCTGGAATGCGCGCAGGATCAGCGGCAGCAGCGCGTTGACCGTGCTGTCGACGAACCGGAGCCGCAGCGTGCCGCCGAGGCCGGCGCCTGCGCGGCGGGCCACGGCCACCGCGCGCTCGGCCTGTTCGAGCGCACGCCGCGCTTCGAGCAGGAACGCTTCGCCGGCCGGCGTGAGTCGCGAGCCGCGGTTGTCGCGTTCGAGCAGCGCCACACCCAGGTCGTCCTCCAGCTTGCGGATCGCCGCGCTGAGCGGCGGCTGCGCCATGTGCAGTCGCTCGGCCGCGCGCCGGAAGCTCAGCGTCTCGGCAACCGCGATGAATTGCCTGAACTGCCGCAGATCGATCATGCGATACCTTCCATGTATCAGTTGATCATCGAATTCGTATTTTACCTATCACCTGGCGTTGCCCAGAATGGCCTTGTCATCAACCGTCGAGAGTCAGGAGGGCAGGTCATGGCGGGCAACGAACGGCAGCGAACGGCAATCGTCACGGGCGGGTCGAGCGGGATCGGCTTCGCGATCGCAAGCCGGCTGGTGGAGGACGGGTATCGCGTTGCGATCGTGGGGCGCGACGTCGCGCGGCTGGAGGCGGCCGTCACGCGTCTCGGCGGCGCGGCGATCGGGCAGGCGGGCGATTTGAGCGTGCGGCGCGAGGCGGAGGCGGCGGTCGCCGCGATCGTCGCGCGGTGGCCGCGCATCGACGTGCTGGTCAACAACGCGGGGCTGACCGGCCGCGTCGGTGCGGATACCGAGGCGGGCGAGGCCGAGGACGTGTGGGATACCGTGCTCGACGCGAACCTGAAAAGCCTGTTCCTGACGACGACGACCGTGTTGCCGCACTTGGCCGACCGTGCCGCGCGGATCGTCAACATCGGCTCGATCGCGGCGCGCGCCGGCAGCCTGCTGCCGGGCGGGCTGGCGTATGCGGCCGCGAAGGCCGGCGTCGAAGGGTTCACCGTTGCGTTGGCGCGCGAACTCGGGCCGCGCGGTGCAACGGTCAATACGGTCGCGCCCGGCTATATCGCCGACACGCGCTTCTTCGGCGACGGCGGCGTTGCGCCGGCCATCGCCGCGACGATCCGCGAGCAGACGCCGGCCGGCCGCGCCGGGCATCCGGATGACGTCGCGGACGCGGTCGCGTGGCTCGCCGGGCCGCGCGCGTCGTTCGTCACGGGCGCGACGATCGCGGTGAACGGCGGCTGGCGCGTCGGGTGACGCACACCGCGCCAGCGGCGGGCGCGGGTACATCCGTCATTCGATATCCGTCGGCGGCTTGTCGCCGAGCCAGCGTCGTGCGCCGGGCCCGTTGCGGCCCGCGCGGTCTTCCGGGTTGGTCAGCTTGCAGCGCTTGAGCGACAGGCAGCCGCAGCCGATGCATTCGTCGAGGTTGATGTAGAGCCGCTGCAACTCCTCGATCCGGTTCGCGACGCGCTGTTTCCAGCCGCGCGACAGCCGCTGCCAGTCCTTGTTGCTCGGCGCGGTGTCCTCGGGGAGGCTGACGAGCTGTTCTGCGATTTCGTCGAGCGAATAGCCGATCTTCTGCGCGAACACGATGAACGCGATCAGCCGCAGCACCGCACGCGAATAGTGACGATGGCTCGAGCCGTTCCGGTGCGACTTGATGAGTCCGCGCGTCTCGTAGAACCGCAGCGTCGATGCCGGCACGCCGCTTCGCGCGGCCACTTCGCGGATCGACATCAGCGGCCATTTCGATTCTTCCGGGGTACCCATGACGTTCTCCGGGGAAAGCTTGACTTAAAGTTAACTTCAACTTTTATGCTACGCGGCAGTTTAACTCGTCGCGAGGCATCATGCTCTCCTTATCCCTACGCAGGACGTCGCCTTTGGGCGCCGCCTGTGCGTTGTTGCTGGCGTTGTCGGGCTGTCACGACGGCAAAGACGCATCGTCGGCCCATCCCCTTCCCGAGGTCGGCGTCGCCACGGTCGCGCCGCGCACGGTCCGCCTCGCGGACGAGTTCAACGGGCGCGTCGAAGCGGTCGACGCGGTCGAATTGCGGCCGCGCGTGAGCGGCTATCTGCAGCGCGTGGCCTACAAGGAAGGAGACCTCGTCGAGCAGGGCGCGCTGCTGTTCGAGATCGACCCGCGTCCGTACCGGATCGCGCTCGACCGCGCCAACGCGCAGCAGCAGCGGGCCCGTGCGGCCGCGAGCCTCGCTCAGGTGCAACTCAAGCGCGTGCAGACGCTGATCGATGCGCATGCGACGTCGCAGGAAGAACTCGACAATGCGCGCGCCACCGCCGAGCAGGCGCGCGCGGACCTGCAGGCGGCCGACGCGGCCGTCGCCGACGCGAAGCTCAATCTCGGCTTCACCGAAGTGCGCGCGCCGATCGCCGGGCGCGTCGGCCGCGCGGTCGCGACCGTCGGCAACCTCGCGCGCGCGGACGACACGCTGCTGACGACCGTCGTGTCGCAGGACCCCGTCTACGTGTACTTCGATTGCGACGAGCAGAGCTACCTGCGCTACAACGCACGCCGCGCCGATCCGAAGCATCGCGCGATCGGCGCCGATCCCGTGCGCGTGGGCCTCGCGAACGAGACCGGCTTCCCGCACGCGGGCACCGTCGATTTCCTCGACAACCGGCTCGACCCGCAAACCGGCACGATCCGTGCGCGCGTGCGGCTGCCGAATGCGGACCATACGTTTACGCCGGGGCTGTATGCACGCGTGCAGCTCGTCAGCGGCCGCGACCAGGATGCGCTGCTCGTCGACGACAAGGCCGTGCTGACCGACCAGGACCGCAAGTACGTGTACGTGATCGGGCCCGGCGACAAGGCGCTGCGCCGCGACGTGACGATCGGCCGCGAGATGGAGGGCGAGCGGATCGTCGAGAAGGGGCTGCAGGCGGGCGATCGCGTGGTCGTCGACGGTGTGCAGCGAATCTACTATCCGGGTGCGCAGGTGAAGCCGAAGGCGCTGCCCGCGCGCGCCGATGCCGGTCACGCCACGCAGGCCGTGGCCGACGCCGGCACGCCGGCCGCGCAGTGACGGGAGCGATACGATGGATTTCTCCCGATTCTTCATCGACCGGCCGATCTTCGCGGTCGTGCTGTCGATCGTCATCTTCGCGATCGGCCTGATCTCGATTCCGATGCTGCCGGCCGGCGAGTACCCGGAAGTCGTGCCGCCGAGCGTCGTCGTGCGTGCGACGTACCCGGGCGCGAACCCGAAGGAAATCGCCGAATCGGTCGCCGAACCGCTGGAAGAAGCGATCAACGGCGTCGAAGGCATCATGTACATGAAGTCGGTTGCAGGGTCGGACGGCAGCCTGCAGGTCGTCGTCACGTTCCTGCAGGGCGTCGATCCCGACACTGCCGCCGTGCGCGTGCAGAACCGCGTGAGCCAGGCGCTGTCGCGCCTGCCCGACGAGGTGCGCCAGTACGGCGTGACCACGCAGAAGCAGTCGCCGACGCCGCTGATGTACGTGAGCCTCTATTCGCCGGACAACAGCCGCGATTCCCTGTACCTGCGCAACTACCTCACGCTGCACGTGAAGGACGAGCTGTCGCGGCTCACCGGCATCGGCGACGTCGGCGTGTACGGCTCCGGCGACTACGCGATGCGGCTGTGGCTCGATCCGAACCGGCTCGCGTCGCGCGGGCTGACCGCGAGCGACGTGATCGCGGCGGTGCGCGAGCAGAACGTGCAGGTGTCGGCCGGCCAGCTCGGCGCGGAACCGTCGCCGAAGAAAAACGACTTCCTCGTGTCGATCAACGTGCGCGGCCGCCTGCGCACGGTGCAGGAATTCAGCGACATCGTGCTGCGCAACGGCGACGACGGCCAGGTCGTGAAGCTGTCCGACGTCGCGCGCATCGAGCTCGGCGCGGGCGACTACACGCTGCGCTCGTATTTCAACGACAAGCATTCGGCCGTGGTCGGCATCTTCCTGTCGCCGGGTGCGAACGCGCTCGACGTCGCGAAGGCCGTGTATGCGAAGCTCGACGAGCTGTCGAAGCGGTTCCCGCCCGGCGTCGCGTACCGCCCGGTGTGGGACCCGACGGTGTTCGTGCGCGAGTCGATCCGCGCGGTGCAGCACACGCTGATCGAGGCCGTCGTGCTGGTCGTGCTCGTCGTGATCCTGTTCCTGCAGACGTGGCGCGCGTCGATCATTCCGCTCGTCGCGGTGCCGGTGTCGGTGGTCGGCACGTTTGCGTTTCTCCATCTGCTCGGCTATTCGATCAACACGCTGACGCTGTTCGGGCTCGTGCTCGCGATCGGGATCGTCGTCGACGATGCGATCGTGGTCGTCGAGAACGTCGAGCGCAACATCGCACAGGGGCTGAGCCCGCGCGATGCCGCGCACCAGGCGATGCGCGAGGTGTCGGGGCCGATCGTCGCGATCGCGCTCGTGCTGTGCGCGGTGTTCGTGCCGATGGCGTTCATGTCGGGCGTCACGGGCCAGTTCTACCGGCAGTTCGCGGTGACGATCGCGATCTCGACGGTGATCTCCGCGATCAACTCGCTGACGCTGTCGCCCGCGCTCGCGGCGAAGCTGCTGCGCCCGCACGGCGCGCCGAAGGATGCGCTTACGCGTGCGCTCGATCGCGCATTCGGCTGGCTGTTCCATCCGTTCAACCGCTTCTTCGAGCGCAGTTCGGATCGCTATCACGGCGTCGTCGGTCGCACGCTGAAGCGGCGCGGCATGGTGTTCGCCGTCTATGCGGTACTGCTCGCGGCGACCGCGCTGCTGTTCAACGCGGTGCCGGGCGGCTTCATCCCCGTGCAGGACAAGCTGTACCTGTTCGCGGGCGCGAAGCTGCCGGAAGGCGCGTCGCTTGCGCGCACCAGCGCGGTGACCGAGCAGATGACGAAGATCGCGCTCGGCACCGACGGCGTCGAGATGGTGCCGGCGTTCGCGGGGCTGAATGCGCTGCAGGGTGTGAACACGCCGAACATCACGAACTCGTACGTGATCCTGAAGCCGTTCGACCAGCGTCATCGCAGCGCCGCGCAGATCAATGCGGACCTGAACGCACGCTTTGCGGCGATCAACGGCGGCATTACCTACGCGCTGATGCCGCCGCCGATCCAGGGCCTCGGCAACGGTTCGGGCTACTCGCTGTACCTGGAGGATCGCGGTGCGCTCGGCTACGGCGAATTGCAGAAGGCGCTGACGACGTTCCAGGCCGCGGTCGCGAAGACGCCGGGGATGAGCTATCCCGTCAGCTCGTACCAGGCGAACATCCCGCAGCTCGAGGTGAAGGTCGACCGGCTGAAGGCGAAGGCGCAGGGCGTCGCGTTGACCGACCTGTTCAACACGCTGCAGGTGTATCTCGGCTCGATGTACGTGAACGACTTCAACATCTTCGGCCGTGTGTATCGCGTGATGGCGCAGGCGGATGCCGGCCACCGGCAGACGGCCGCCGACATCGCGAACCTGCGCACGCGCAACGCGAAGGGCGAGATGGTGCCGATCGGCTCGATGGTGACGGTGGCGCCCGCGTACGGGCCCGACCCGGTCGTTCGCTACAACGGCTATCCCGCCGCCGACCTGATCGGCGATGCCGATCCGAAGGTGATGTCGTCGTCGCAGGCGATCGCGAAGCTCCAGCAGATCGCGAAGGAGGTGCTGCCGCCCGGCATCACGCTCGAATGGACCGACCTCAGCTACCAGCAGGTCACGCAGAGCAACGCGGCGATCGTCGTGTTCCCGCTGGCGGTGATGCTCGTGTTCCTCGTGCTCGCATCGCTGTACGAGAGCTGGACGCTGCCGCTCGCGGTGATCCTGATCGTGCCCGTGTGCATGTGCGCGGCGCTGTTCGGCGTATGGCTGTCCGGCGGCGACAACAACGTGTTCGTGCAGGTCGGTCTCGTCGTGCTGATGGGGCTCGCGTGCAAGAACGCGATCCTGATCGTCGAATTCGCGCGCGAACTCGAAATCCAGGGCAAGGGCGTGATCGAAGCGGCGCTCGAAGCGTGCAAGCTGCGGCTGCGCCCGATCGTGATGACGTCGGTCGCGTTCATCGCGGGCTCGGTGCCGCTCCTGATCGGCAGCGGCGCCGGCAGCGAAGTGCGTGCCGCCACCGGCGTTACCGTGTTCGCGGGGATGCTCGGCGTCACCCTGTTCGGGCTGTTCCTGACACCCGTGTTCTATGTGGCGATCCGCAAGCTCGCGGGCGGCACGCCGGCCGTCTGGAGCGAACAGCACGGCACCCTCGAAGGAGAAAACCGATGAGCGCCGCTTTCCGTCTTTCCGCGCTCGCGATGTCGGTGACGCTTGCCGCGTGCGCGGTCGGCCCCGATTTCAAGCGGCCCGATACGGCCACGGCCGATCGGTTCGCGCGCGACGCGCATCCGGCCACGCAGCGCGACGCGTCGCCGGACGATACGGTGCCCGACGCGTCGGCGGCTGCCGATGCCACGTTCTGGCGTGGCTTCGGTGATCCGGCGCTGACGCAGTTGATCGACGCGGCGCTCGCGGCGAACCAGGATCTGCAGGTGGCCGTGTCGCGCTACGACGCGTCGAATGCATTGCTGTCGCAGGCGACCTTCGACCGCTTTCCGACGATCACCGCGAGCGGCCAGATCGGCCATCAGTTGATGAGCAAGGACCAGGCGTTCGGCGCGCCGCGCAGCCAGCGCGACGCGCCGACGTCCAGCGTCGGGATCAATGCCGCATGGGAACTCGACCTGTTCGGCCGCGTGCGTCGTTCGATCGAATCCCAACGCGCGGAAACGGCAGCGAGCGCGGCCGACGTGCGCGCGGTGCGCGTCGCGATCGCCGGCGAGGTCGCGAGTACGTATGTCGATCTGCGCGGCTCGCAGGAGCGGCTGCGGATCGCGCGCGAGAACGCCGACAACCAGAAGCAGACGCTTGCGCTGATCAATGCGCGCGTCGGCGCGGGGCGAGGGTCCGAGCTGGATGCGGCGCGTGCGCGGGCGCAGTTCGAATCGACGACATCGCGGATCGCCGTGTACGAAGCCGCGATCGGCGTCGACGAGCATCGGCTCGCGGTGCTGACCGGGCAGACGCCGGATGCGCTGATCGGTCGCTTCGATTTGCCGAAAACCGGCGCGGCGGCGGGCACGCCGGTGCCGCTGCCGGCGCTGTCCGCCGACATCGATCCCGGCACGCCGGGCGACCTGCTGCGCCGGCGTCCCGATGTCGCGGCCGCCGAGGCAAGGCTGCACGCGGCGACCGCGCGCGTCGGCGTCGCGACGGCCGACCTGTTTCCGCGCTTCACGCTGTCGGGCCTGCTCGGCAGCGCGACGAGCAGCTACGGGTTCTTCCGCGCGGGCAGCGACACGAACCTGATCGCGCTCGGTATCGACTGGTCGTTCCTCGACGTCGGCCGCGTGCGAGCGCGGATTGCCGCGAGCGACGCGGAAGCGGCCGGCCAGCTCGCGCAGTACCGGCAGACCGTGCTCGGCGCGCTGGAGGAAACGGAGAACGCGCTGCTGCGTGTCGCACGCACGCGTGACGAGACCGCGCACCTCGTGCGCGCGGCGGACGACAGCGCGCGCGCCGCGCAGCTCGCGCAGACACGTTTCTCGGCCGGCGCGATCGACTACTACGAAGTGCTCGACGCGCAGCGGACGCTGCTGCAGGCGCAGGACGCGGCGGCCGACGGGCGGACACGCAGCGCGGCGTCGACGGTCGCGCTGTACAGGGCGCTTGCGGGCGGTTGGCGCTCGGGCGCGGAGCAGGGCGCGCAAGCCCCGCTCGCGCAGTCGAAGCCGTAATGCGAGCGGCGCCGCGCGACAGGCCGGTGGGATCGTGCCTGTCGCGCGCCGCGTGATCACACGGTGGCCGGATCGACCTTGTCGATGTCGATGCCGTAACGCCGGATGGCCTTGCCGACGCGTGCACGCTCGATCGCACCATCGTCGGCGAGCGCCTTCAACGCGGCGATCACGATGAAGTGCCGGTCGACCTCGAAGAACGTGCGCAGTGCCTCACGCGTATCCGAGCGGCCGAAGCCGTCGGTGCCGAGCGACACGAAGCGCCGGCCGTCGACGAATGCGCGGATCTGGTCGCCGACGATCTTCATGTAGTCGGTCGCGACGACGACGGGCCCCGGGCGACCGTCGAGGCATTGCTGCACATACGGCACGCGCGGCGCCTGATCGGGATGCAGCAGGTTCCAGCGCTCGGCGGCAAGCCCGTCGCGGCGCAGCTCGGTCAGGCTCGTCGCGCTCCATACGTCGCTCGACACGCCGAAGTCCTGGGCGAGCAGGTCGCTGGCGGCGATCACTTCGCGCAGGATCGCGCCGCTGCCCATCAGCTGCACGTGCGTCGCATCGGCCTTGCGCGGCGCGCTTTCGCGCAACAGGTAAAGCCCCTTCAGGATGCCGGTCTCCGCGTTGTCGGGCAGCGCCGGATGCGGGTAGTTCTCGTTGAGCAGCGTGATGTAGTAGTAAATGTCCTCCTGTTCCGCGAACATCCGCCGCAATCCGTCGCGCACGATCACCGCGAGTTCGTACGCATAGGTCGGGTCGTACGACACGCAGTTCGGAATCACCGACGACAGCACCTGGCTGTGCCCGTCGTTGTGCTGCAGCCCTTCGCCCATCAGCGTCGTGCGGCCCGACGTCGCGCCGAGCAGGAAGCCGCGCGTGCGTGCGTCGCCGGCTGCCCACGCGAGATCGCCAACGCGCTGCAGCCCGAACATCGAATAGAAGATGTAGAACGGGATCGCCGGCAACCCGTGGTTGCTGTACGCGGTACCGGCCGCGATCCACGATGCGATCGCACCCGATTCGTTGATCCCTTCCTGCAGGATCTGCCCGTCCTTCGCCTCCTTGTAGTAGCTGAGCTGGCCCGCGTCCTGCGGCGTATAGAGCTGGCCGAGATGCGAGTGGATGCCGATCTGGCGGAACAGGCCCTCCATGCCGAACGTACGCGATTCGTCCGGCACGATCGGCACGACGAGCTTGCCGAGCTGAGGATCCTTCAGCAGCGTGCCGAGGATGCGCACGAACGCCATCGTCGTCGACAGCCCGCGCTCGCCACTGTCCTTCAACTGCGCGTCGAACGCGGTGAGCGGCGGTACCGGCAGCGGCGCGACGGTGTTGAGGCGGGCCGGCACGTGGCCGCCCAGCGCCGCGCGGCGTTCCGCGAAATAGCGCGCTTCGGCGCTGCCCGGCTCGGGCTTCAGATAGGGCAGTTCGTCGAGCTGAGCGTCGCTGACCGGCAGCGCGAAACGGTCGCGGAACGCGCGCACGGCGTCCGCGCTCATCTTCTTCAGCTGGTGGTTCACGTTCTGGCCTTCGCCGGCTTCGCCCATCCCGAAGCCCTTGACGGTTTTCGCGAGCACGACGGTCGGACGACCGTCCGCACGCATCGCCTGGGCATACGCTGCATGGACCTTCTCCGGATCGTGACCGCCGCGCGCCAGTTTCCAGATGTCGTCGTCGGACAGGTCGGCGACGAGGTCGAGCAACTCGGGATACTTGCCGAAGAAATGCTCGCGCACGTATGCGCCGCTTTGCGACTTGAAGGTCTGGTAGTCGCCGTCGACGCATTCCATCATGCGCTGGCGCAGCAGGCCCGTCGTGTCGCGTTCGAGCAGGCGATCCCAGCCGCTGCCCCAGATCACCTTGACGACGTTCCAGCCGGCCGCGCGGAACGTGCCCTCGAGTTCCTGGATGACCTTGCCGTTGCCGCGCACGGGGCCGTCGAGGCGCTGCAGGTTGCAGTTGACGACGAAGATCAGGTTGTCGAGCCGTTCGCGCCCGGCGAGCGAGATCGCGGCAAGCGATTCGGGCTGGTCCATTTCGCCGTCGCCGAGAAACGCCCACACCTTGCGGCCCTGATGGGCTTTCAGCCCGCGGTATTCGAGGTAGCGCATGAAGCGCGCCTGACAGGCGGCCGTGAGCGGCCCGAGCCCCATCGACACGGTCGGGAATTGCCAGAAATCCGGCATCAGGCGCGGATGCGGATACGACGACAGCCCGTCGCGGCCCGCTTCGCGGCCGGTCTCGCGGCGGAAGTTGTCGAGCTGCGCATCCGTGATGCGGCCTTCCAGATACGCGCGGCCATAGATGCCGGGCGCCGAATGGCCCTGGATGTAGACCATGTCGCCGTCGAACGTGTCGGTGCGGCCGCGGAAGAAGTGGTCGAAGCCGACGTCGTACAGCACGGCCGCCGACTGGTAAGTCGCGATGTGGCCGCCGACGTTCGAATGCCGGCCCGCACGCAGCACCATCACCATCGCGTTCCAGCGGATCATCGCGTTCAGGCGGCGTTCGAGCGCGAGATCGCCAGGGTAGGCCGGTTGCCGCTCACGCGGCACCGTGTTCACGTAGGCGGTCGTCACGCGGCCGTGCAGGTCGCCGTGGCGGGCTGCGTCGAGATCGGCGAGCTGGTCGAGCAGGTAGTGCGCGCGCGGACGGCCTTCGAGCGCGATCACGGATTCGAGCGCATCGAGCCATTCGCGGGTTTCCTGCGGGTCGATGTCGGGTAACGCGAGAGGTGCGGTCATGCAGTGTCTCCAGAAGCATCAGGCTGCGCGGGGCGACGGTCGTGGCGCCGCGTCGCGCGACGGAATGCCTGCCGATCGGCGGGCAAAGAAATGATTGCAATTGCAATCGTATCGAAGGCCATTGTTGTCGAGGTAAAATTTAATTGCAACTGCAATTCACTGAAAGGAACGACCTGACATGAGCGCACCCGAACCCGATCTGTGGTTCTCGTTCGTCCGCGCGCACCGGACGATGATTCGCGAGATCGAGCGCCGCCTCGCGGCGGCAGGCCTTCCCGCCTATGCGTGGTACGACGCGTTGTGGGGCCTCGAAAGCGGGCCCGACGGCACGCGCCGCATGCACGAGCTGGCCGATGTGCTCGCGATCGAGCGCTACAACCTGACGCGGCTCGTCGACCGGCTCGAACAGGAAGGGCTCGTCACGCGCGCGCGGTCGGCCGACGACGGCCGCGCCGCGTTTGCGAGCATCACCGACAAGGGGCGAACGCTGCGCAAGAAGATGTGGAAGGTGTACCAGTCGACGGTCGCGGAACTCTTTCTCGACCAGTTCACCGGCAAGGAGCAGGCGGCGATGGCCGCCGCGCTCGACCGCGCGACGGCCGTGGCGCGCGACGCGACCGCCGACGCGAAGTAACGGCAGCCGGCGCGCGCATCAGCCGCGCGCATAACGGTGCATCGCCTGCGCGGCCCAGTCGGCCGGCACGCGGCCGTCGTCGGCCAGCAGGCGGAGCGCGACCGCGGCAATCCACCGTGGATCCGGCGTGCGCGTGCCGGGGCCGGCCGAATCCGCGCCGACCGCGCTGAAGCGGGCAGGGATGAATGCGCCGATCTGCGCGGCGACGTGCCGCGCGTAACCGGTCACTGCGAGCACCGGCGCGTCGCCTTCGCCGAGGCATGCACGGACGTGCGCGATGCGAGGTTCATCGTGCGGATGCAGCAGGTTCCAGCGGTCGGCGGCTCGACCGTCGCGCGCGAGCTGCGTGTAGCTCGGGCAGCTCCAGATCGTCGAATCGATCCGCCATTCGTCGTGCAGCAGGTCGGCCGCTTCCATCACCTGCGCGAGCGTGCTGCCCGCGCCGCACAGCCGGATGCGCGCAGCCGCGCCGGCCGCCGTGCGCCGGCCGGCCCGCACCATGCCGTTGTACGCATCACGGGCGGCCGGGGCCGATAGCGGCTTCGCATCGGGCACGCAGTCGTCGTGGCCCGCGAGGTAGAAGAAGCCCGGCTGGCCGGCGACATAAAGCGTGTGCAGCGCGTGGCGCAGGATCGCGATCGCTTCGTGTCCCGACGCCGGGTCGTACGGTGTGCACGCGGGGTTCGCGGCCAGCCAGTGCGGGGCGTCGGGCGTGACGCCCTTCGGCCAGGACGACGCAGCCGTTTCCGCATCGTTCACGAAGATCCCGCGATCGACGGTCTCGATCGATGCCAGCCGCAGCCGGTCGATCGCACGCGCGTGCAGCAGGTACAGCAGCGGTCGCTCGAAAGGTTTGCCCGGATCGAGAAACCGCAGCGGCCACGCGCTGATGTGGCGATGTGCGCGTGTGTCGGCGAACGGTTCGCGCGCATCGGCGCGGACGATCCACACGCGCTTCGACGTCGCCGCATCGCGTTCGAGGCAATCGGCGGCCGCGCGCATCGCGCCGAGCGGGGACATCGCCTGGCCTTGCGGTACGAGCCGCCGCGTCGTCAGCCGCTCGAGGCAGGCCGCCGCGGCGCGGCGGGTGTCGGGTGTCCGCACGGGCGGACCGGGTCGCGCAGTCTGCATGTCCCTCCTTCGAGTACTGGCATGTCGCCGGCGCCATCGGTTCCGGCATAGGATTGCAATTGCAACGATTGTAGTTGCAACGACAACCCGATGACAAGGACCGACATGACCTCGACGCACTCCCTCACGTTCTACACGGCCGACACGCCGAACGGGCACAAGATCGCGATCTACCTGGAAGAGGCCGGGATCGCGCACGACCTCGTGCACGTGAACCTGTCCGCGGGCGAGCAGCGCAGCCCGGCGTTCCTCGCGATCAACCCGAACGGCAAGATCCCGGCCATCGTCGACCACGACACCGGGCTGACCGTGTTCGAATCCGGCGCAATCCTCGGCTATCTCGCCGCGAAGACGGGGTGCCTGCACCCGGAAACGCTGGCCGAGCGCACGGCGGTCCAGCAATGGCTGCACTTCCAGATCGGCGGGATCGGGCCGATGCTCGGCCAGCTCTGGTGGTTCCTGCATGCATCGAAGACGGTCAATGCGGAAGCGATCGATCGCTATCGGAAGGAGGCCACGCGTCTCTATGGCGTCGTGAACGGCCGATTGTCAGAATCGGCGTATCTCGCATCGTCGCGGTATTCGATCGCCGACATCGCGGCATTTCCGTGGCTGCGCACGGCGGCCGAACTCGATCTCGACGTTGCCGGCTTCCCGCACGTCGCGCGCTGGCTCGCCGACATCGCCGCGCGGCCGGCCGTTCAGCGCGGCCTGATCGCCTGCCGCGCGCCGGCGGCAGCGGCAGCGCACTGACGTCGCATCGCTCGCGCCGCACGCGCGGCGCGGAATCCGGCCGGTTGCCCGCGCGGAAACATTGTTCTCCATCGTCGTAAACGTCTCGAATGCGTGATATTTGCGCCGCGCGATCCGGTTTAGAGTGGCCGCGAATCGATGACGATGTGTCGTATGGCCGCAGCCCCGGGCCGTACAGGCGCACCAGAGGAGTTGGAGACAAATGGGTGAAGGCAGGATTACGCAGGTTGAATCGTTCGGTTTCGAGCGCATTCCCGATGCATCGCGCTATGCGCGGCCGATCGATCTGTTCCGGTTGCTGTTCGGCGGCTGCAATACGTTTTCCACATCGGTGCTCGGCAGCTTTCCCGTGCTGGTCGGGCTGTCGTTCAAGGCGGGTGTCTGCGCGATCGTGCTCGGCGTGCTCGCCGGCACGTGCATTCTCGCGCCGATGAGCCTGTTCGGCCCGCGCAACGGCACGAGCGACCCCGTCTCGTCCGGCGCGCATTTCGGCATCCACGGCCGGATCGTCGGCTCGTTTCTCGCGCTGCTCACGTCGATCGCGTTCTTCTCGCTCGCGGTGTGGAGTTCCGGCGATGCGCTCGTCGGCGGCGCGCACAACATGGTCGGCGTGCCCGTCAACGGCTTCACGCTCGGCGCGGCCTACATGGTATTCGCGGTGCTCGTGCTGATCGTCTGCATCTACGGCTTCCGCTTCATGCTGTGGGTCAACAAGATCGCCGTGTGGGCCGCGAGCGTCCTGTTCGTCGCGGGCCTGTTCGCCTTCGCCGGCCTGTTCGACATGAATTACGCGGGCACGCTGCAACTCGGTAGCGCGGGCTTCTGGGCCGCGTTCGTCGGCGCGGTGCTGGTCGCATTGAGCAACCCGGTGTCGTTCGCATCGACGCTCGGCGATTGGGCGCGCTACATTCCGCAGCACACGCCGAAGCACCGCGTGATGGGCGCCGTGTTCGCCGCGCAGGTCGCGACGTTCGTGCCGTTCTTCTTCGGCCTTGCGACCGCGACGATCATTGCGTCGAAGGCGCCCGCGTTCATCGCATCGAACGACTACGTCGGCGGGCTGCTCGCGATTTCGCCGCGCTGGTTCCTGCTGCCGATGTGCCTGATCGCGATCATCGGCGGGATGTCGACCGGCACGACCGCGCTGTACGGTACCGGTCTCGACGTGTCGAGCATGTTCCCGCGCGTCCTGAACCGCGTGCGTGCGACGCTGTTGATCGGCACGATCGCGATCGCGTTCATCTTCGTCGGCCGTTTCTGGTTCAATCTCGTCGAAAGCGTCGCGACGTTCGCGACGCTGATCGATACGTTCAGCTGCCCGTGGATGGCGATCATGGTGATCGGCTACGTGACGCGCCGCGGCTACTATCTCGCCGACGACCTGCAGGTGTTCAACCGCGGGCTGCACGGCGGCCACTACTGGTTCACGCACGGCTGGAACGTGCGCGCGATGGGCGCATGGCTGCCGGCCGCGTTCATCGGGCTCGCGTTCGTGAACCTGCCGGGCCAGTTCATCGGGCCGCTCGGCCACCTCGCGGGCGGTCTCGACCTGAGCGTGCCGGTGTCGCTGGCGGTGGGCGGGGTGCTGTACTTCGTGCTGCTGACGCTGTATCCGGAGCCGGACGGCGTGTACGGGCCGCACGGGCGCCGCTTCGTGCGCGGCGGCAAGCAGGGCGCGCGCGGTGTCGGCGCGCCGGCGATCCAGCCGAAGGGGTATTGACCGGCGCTTGGCGCGTGGCCGCTTGCCGCGCGCCCCGAAACGCCAACGCCGCCGTGCGGGTCAAGCCGCCGGCGGCGTTATCGTTTCCGTTTTTGTTTCCGCTTCCGGCTGGCGCGGTCGATCAGTGGAACGTGCTGCCCGCGAGCATTCCGCCGTCGACGATGAATTCCGACCCCGTGCAATACGCGGATTCGTCGGATGCAAGGAACAGCACGAGGCTGGCTACTTCGTCGGGTTTGCCGATTCGTGCGATCGGCAGGCCGCTGTAGATCGACGACGGATCGAAATCCGCGAACTCGGGCGGGCGCGCCATCACCGTATCGATGCCGCCCGGATGCACCGAGTTCACGCGAATGCCGTAGCGGCCGAATTCGAGCGCGGCGGCCTTCGTCATCCCGCGCACCGCGAACTTGCTCGACACGTACGCGCTGCCGCCCGCGACGCCTTCCATCCCGGCCGTCGACGACACGTTGACGATCGAGCCGCCGCCGGCTTCCTTCAGCGCGGCCACGGCCGATTTCATGCCGAGCCAGCAGCCGACCTGGTTCACGTCGATCACCTTGCGATAGTCGTCGAGCGAACACGATTCGATCGGCACGAGCTTCAGAATCGCTGCGTTGTTCACGAGGACGTCGAGCCGGCCGAACTGCGCGAGCGTCGCTTGAACGGCCGCCTGCCAGTCGGCTTCGCTGGTGACGTCGAGATGCTGGAATCGCGCGGCGTCGCCGAGTTCGGCCGCGACGCGCCGGCCGGCGTCGTCCAGCACGTCGGCGATCACCACGCGTGCGCCTTCGGCGACGAACCGGCGTACTTCCGCTTCGCCCTGGCCGCGGGCACCGCCCGTGATCAGCGCGACCTTGCCTTCGAGTCGTTTCATCCTGCTTGCTCCTGTGAGTGAGAGGGGACGCGCGGGCCCGCTTACGCGGAAGCGGCCGCCGCGGCGACGATGCGAACCGGATCGGTGCCGTTCCAGGTGTGTGCTTCGGCGATGCCGTGCACGATCATGTCGCGCATGCCCGCGCCTTCGATCACTTCGACGCGCACGCCGGGATCGTCGGCGTCGTCGAGATACGCGACGCGCGTGGCCGGGTTGCTCGCTTCGAACACGACGCGCAGGCCGCGGGCGGTGAGTTGTGCGAGCGCCGCATCGAGATCGTCGACGACCCACGCGACGTGATGCAGGCCGGCGAGCGGCTGCCCGTGTGCGTCGCGGTACGGCGACGGCGTGTCGTTCGTGACGTGGATCAGTTCGATCTGCAGATCGCCTCGATACGCGAGGCCGACGTCCATCTTGACCGTTACCGGCTCGCCGAGATACCGGCCGTCGAGGCGGACGTTGCGGAATACGGTCCACGGGCCGATGTCGTGGCGGGCGCGCCAGCGCGCGATGCTGCGGTCGAGGTCGGCGACCACGTAGCCGATCTGGTCGATGGGGCCGAGGACTGGGTCGTTCATGTCGTCTCCGTGGCGGCCGCACGTATGCGTGCCGCGCGATGAATGACGGTCATGATCGCAACAAAGCGCGCGCTTCGTGCCATCCGAACGGACTAGCACGCGCGGAGGTCGGTGGCTTGCAGACCAGGGTTGCGCGGCGATGCGGCGCGCGCGGCAAGGGCAGCGTGGCGATCGCCGCGTCACCGCGCGGCCGGCCCCTTGACCGTCAGCCGGCACACGGTCGCGAGCGCGAGCAGGTTCGGGTCGCGCTCGCGGCGGTGCAGGAAACTCAGGCCGATCGTCTGGCGGATCGTGGGCCCCGCGAGCGGCACGAGCGCGATCTTGTGCGCGAACAGGTCGCGCACACGGCCGGGCAGCAGCGAGCAGCCGACGCCGCCCGACACGAGGTTGATCAGCGAAAAGATGTCGCCCACCCGCATCACGACGTTCGGCGTGATGCCGGCTGTGCGGAACGCCTCCGTAAAGCCGTGATGCGTCGCGAAACCTTCGCCGAGCGACACGAACGGCTCGTCGCCGCATGCATGAAGATCGATCGCGTCGCGTTGCGCATACGGCGAATCGATCGGCACGGCAAAGAACATCTCGTCCTCGAACAGCGCGATCGATTCGATTTCGGCGTCCGGTTCGGGCAGCGCCATCAGCGTCGCGTCGATCGCGCCCTGCCTGAGCTTGTCGAGCAGGTCGGCGTTCGAGCCGAGCACGAGTTCGGCCTGCAACTCGGGGCGGCGCTCCTTCAGCGCGATCACGACCTCGGGTACGGTGCGGATCGTCAGCGAATACAGCGAGCCGATCTTCAACTGGCCCGCGCCGTAGCCGGCCGCCTCGCGTGTCGAACGGATGCCGTCGGTCATCGTCTTGAGCACTTCGCCGGCGACTTCGGCGAGCACCTGCGCGGCCTCGGTCGGAATCAGGTTGCGCCCCTCATGGCGGAACAGCGCGCAGTGCATCCCTTCCTCGAGCGTATGGAGCGCGCGGTGCACGCTGACGGTGCTGATGCCCAGCGCCTCGGCCGCCTTCGCGAGGCTGCCGGCTTCCATGAAGGCGAGCAGCACCTCGAGCTTGCGGAACGTGATCTCTTCGTTGATGCGGTTGCGCATGATGCGGGCGACGGGAAGGGCGGCCGACGATTCTGCCGCAGAACCGGGACCGCAACAATGCGCGAAATACCGGGTTTTTCGCGCGGTGGAGTCCGCAGCGGAAACATTTAGTCTCCGGCTAATCATCTGCCGCGGGCGTTAATTGATACGGATTTTCGGCGTCCCTATGATCGATTCACGCTGGTCGTGCGCGCGGGCCGAAAGGTGCCGTCGTGCCTGTCCCGCCTCGACCGGCGATGCGAACAGCCGGTTCGCCCATGCCCGCCACGAAACGCGGCAGGCATGCGGCGCGGCACCCCGAGACTGCAGGAGAACAGCATGCGCGACTCACGTCGGAATTCGCGGCAGCGGCAAGTGATTGCCGCGGTCGTCGGCAATACCCTCGAGTGGTACGACTTCATCGTCTACGGTTTCTTCTCCGGCATCATCGCGCGGCTGTTCTTTCCCGCCGAGAGCCAGTACGCGTCGCTGCTGATGTCGCTCGCGACGTTCGGCGTCGGCTTCTTCATGCGCCCGGTGGGCGGCATCCTGCTCGGGCTCTATTCGGACCGCAAGGGCCGCAAGGCCGCGATGCAGCTCATCATCTTCCTGATGACGCTGTCGATCGCGCTGATCACGTTCGCGCCGTCGTACGCGGCGATCGGCCCGGCGGCGCCGATCCTGATCGTCGTCGCGCGGCTGCTGCAGGGTTTCGCGACGGGCGGCGAATATGCGAGCGCGACCGCGTTCCTCGTCGAAAGCGCACCCGCGAACCGGCGCGGGCTGTACGGGTCGTGGCAACTGATCGGCCAGTGTCTCGCGGTGTTCTCGGGCGCCGCGATGGGTGCGTGGGCCACGCAGTCGCTGTCGGACGCGGCGCTGCACAGCTGGGGCTGGCGCGTGCCGTTCGCGCTGGGTCTGCTGATCGGGCCGGTCGGCCTGTGGATCCGCCGGCACATGGAGGAGACCGAGGCGTTCGTCGATGCGAGCAAGTCGGCGGCCGAGCCGCCGCCGAGCGTATCGCGCGTGCTGCGCGAGAACCTGCGCGGCGTGCTGGTGTCGATGGGGCAGACGATCACCGGCACGGCCGTGTTCTACGTGATGCTCGTGAACATGCCGACGTTCGTGCACAAGACCTACGGGCTGCCGCTCGACCAGGTGTTCAAGGTGCAGATGGTGGCCGTTGCGCTGCTGACGGTGACGATCCCGGTCGCGGCGATCGTGTCCGACCTGATCGGCCGGCGGCCCGTGCTGATCGCCGGCACGCTGGCGCTGCTGACGGTCACGTATCCGCTGTTCTCGTGGCTGGCCGCGGCGCCGGGCGTCGGGCGCCTGCTCGTGATGCAGCTCGTGATCTGCACGATCATCGGCATCTGCTACGGCCCCGCGCCGACCACGCTCGCCGAGCAGTTCGCGACGCGCTCGCGGTCGACCGGCGTCGCGCTCGCCTACAACGTCGCGGTGATGGTGTTCGGCGGCTTCGCGCCGTTCATCGTCACGTGGCTGACGCGTGCGAGCGGATCGCCCGTCGCGCCCGCCTGGTACGTGCTGTTCGCGGCGTCGTTCGGGCTGCTCGCGAGCGTGTTCATGCATGACGGCGCGCCCTGTGTGGTCGCACGCCGGCAATTCCAGGGTGAACCGCTGAGCGCCAAGTAGCGGCCGGGTTCCCGCGCCGGCGACCCATCGGCGCGGGCCGCATGCAGGGTATCGGCGCGGCCGATGGTTAGCATCGCGGGCGGCGGCCTACCGCGGCCGCTGCCCGGTCATTACGCTTGGGCGATCATCCACTCTGTCCGGAAGGTCGCCATGTCCCGGCTCGACTACACGCTGCTCGGCCCCTGCCTGCTCGCCATCGCGCTCGACGCGATGGGATTCGGGCTCGTCTACCCGATGATGTCCGCGATCTTCAGCGATCCGCATGCAGGCATCCTGCCGGCCGACGCCGGTGCGCACGCGCGCAATTTCTATCTCGGTCTCGGCTACGGGATCTACCCGCTGTGCATGTTCTTCGGCTCGTCGCTGATGGGCGAGCTGTCCGACCGCTACGGCCGCCGCCGGATCCTGCTGCTGTGCGTGCTCGGCCTCGCAGCCGGCTACGCGATGATGGCGGCCGGTGCGTGGCATGCCAGCATCGCGCTGCTGCTGGCCGGCCGCGGGCTCACCGGCCTGATGGCAGGCTGCCAGGGCATCGCGCAGGCGGCGATCACCGACCTGAGCACGCCCGAGAACAAGGCGTACAACATGAGCATCATGTCGCTCGCGTTCAGCGCGGGCGTGATCGTCGGCCCGGTGCTCGGCGGCGTCACGTCCGACCGGACGATTTCGCCGCTGTTCGACTACGGCACGCCGTTCGTGCTGGTCGCCGCGCTGTCGCTGGCCTGCGCGTTCTGGACCTGGGCGTCGTATCGCGACTCGGCCGCGCCGCGCGGCGACACACGCATCGATCCGCTATTGCCGCTGCGGATCATCCGGGAGGCCGCACGGCAGCGCAACGTTGCATTCCTGTCGGTGGTGTTCTTCCTGATGCAGGTCGGCTACGGGCTGTACCTGCAGACCATCATGCTGCTGCTGCAGGCGAAATTCGGCTACACGAGCGCGCGGCTCGGGCTGTTCAGCGGCGTGATCGGCATCTGCTTCGTGTTCGGCCTGCTGTTCGTCGTGCGGCTGATGCTGCGCGTGTGGCGCGTGATCGACATCGCGAAGACGGGCCTGCTCGTCGCCGGGCTGGGCCAGATCCTGTCGGCGCTGTTCCCGCACGAACCCGTGCTGTGGGCGCTTGCGATGGTCGTCGGCTGTTTCGACATGGTCGCGTACACGACCATGTATACGGCGTTCTCGGACGCCGTCAGCGAGGACCGGCAAGGCTGGGCGCTCGGCGTCGCGGGATCGGTGATGGCGGTCGCGTGGGTCGTCACGGGCGCGCTGACGAACTTGCTGCCCGTGTTCGGCGAAACGGGCCTGCTGCTGATCGGCGGCGCGGGCTTCCTGCTCAGCTTCGTGATGATGGTCGCGTACGGGCGTACGCGGCCGGGCGCCCGCACGGCCGCGCTGTCGTAAGCGGCACGCGCGCACGTTGGCCCGATCCTGTCGGACGTTGTCCCGCGCGCCGCTGTCGCGCAAGGCCGCGCGGCCCGACACTGGCGCCTCGCGGCCGGGGAAGGATCGGGCCGCGTCCGGCGGCGCCGGCAGGCCCGGCGCGCCGTCCGATCATTGTGCGAACCGAAAGAGAGCGACCCATGCAACATCCGACCATCCGTACCCTGGCCGGCGCGACCGCGCCGACGTCGATCGACGCCGCCCGCAGCGCGCTGCTGGTCATCGATTTCCAGAACGAATACTTCAGCGGCCGGCTGCCGATTCCGGAAGGGCCGCGCGCGCTGGGCAATGCGCAGCGCGTGATCGCGTTCGCCGACCGCGCGGGCATTCCGGTGTTTCACGTCCAGCACGTCGATACGGCCGACAGCCCGATCTTCGCCGACGGCAGCGACGGCTTCCGCTTTCACGCGGACCTGCAGCCGGCGCCGCACCACGCGGTCGTGAAGAAGACGTCGGTCAGCGTATTCCCGACGACGGACCTCGATGCGCGCCTGAAGGGCGCCGGCGTCGACACGCTGATCGTCACGGGCCTGATGACGCATGCATGCGTGGCCGGCGCGGCACGCGATGCGGTGCCGCTCGGCTATGCGGTGATCGTCGTAGACGACGCGTGCGCGACGCGCGATCTCGACGTCGCGGACGGCGGGACGGTGCCGCACCGCGACCTCCATCGCGCGACGCTGGCCGCGCTGTCGGACACGTTCGGCGACGTGCTGACGACCGAGCAGGTACTGGCGCTCGGCATCGCCTGACGACGGCCCCGGGCCGACGCTCAGTCGGCCCAGCCCGGCGCGGCGTGCACGACTTCGCCGCGGAAGCACGTCTCGATCACGCGGGTTTGCGCGAACGTCTCGACCGGGTGTGCGAACGGATTGCGGTCGAGGATCGCGAAGCTCGCATCCTTGCCCGCTTCGAGCGAACCCGTGCAGTCGTCGAAGCGCAACGCATAGGCGGTGTTGATCGTATAGGCCTCGAGCATCGTGAGCAGGTCGAGCCGCTCGTGCGGATTCCACGGCGGGCTGTCGGGCTGGTCGATCAGCAGGTGCGTGACGCCCGTCTGAATGATCTGCATCGGGTCCATCGTGCTGACCGACCAGTCGGAACCGGCCGCGAGCATCGCGCCCGCGTTGCGCAGGCTGCGGAACGGATAGTTGCGCGCGGTGCGCTCGGCGCCGAGCAGGTCGCGATAAAGCTGTTGCTGCTCCTCGCGGGCGGCGGTCCACAGCGTCTGCACGCTCGCGATCGCGCCGAGCCGGTTGAAGCGGCTCATGTCGGCCGGATCGACGAGCTGCAGGTGCGCAAGCTGCGCGCGCCGGTCGCGCATGCCGTTGCGGCGCTGGACATGTTCGAGCGCGTCGAGCGTCATGCGCACCGCGCGGTCGGCGAGCGTATGGAAATGCAGGTCGAAGCCGGCCGTATCGGCGAGCAGGCAGATTTCGTTCAGTGCGTCCTGGCTCCACAGCGCGAGGCCGCAGTCGTCGGTGCCCGCGTACGGCTCGAGCAGCGCGGCGGTTTTCGATTCCGGTACGCCGTCGACGAAGATCTTCACCGTATGCAGGCGCAGGTTGTCGCGCTCGTATTCGCGGCGCCAGGCGACGAAGCGCTCGACCTGCTCGCGCGGGTCGCGGCGCGGGTTCGCATAGAGGCCCGCGCTCATGTACGCCTTTAGCGTGCCCGCGCGCTGCGCGTCGGCATAGGCCTTGAGTTCGGCTTCCTCGACGCGCGCATCGAACCAGCCGGTGATGCCGTAGCCATGCGCCATCGCGTGCGCCTTGGCGAGCGACTTCGGGTAGCCTGCCGGGCTCAGTTGCGGAATGATCGGGCACACACGGTAGAACGCCGCTTCGTGCACGACGCCGTTTGGCGCGCCCGAGGCGTCACGCTCGATCACGCCGCCGGACGGATCGGGCGTGTCGGCGTGGATGCCGGCCGCTTCGAGCCCCTTCGTGTTGAGGCAGCCGCTGTGCACGTCGAAGCCGACCACGAGCAGCGGCCGGTCCGGCACGATCCGGTCGAGCAGTTCGCGGGTCGGATACGCGCCGAACGCGGCGAGGTTCGCGCCGCCGAGATAGACCCACGGCTCGTCGGGCGTCGCATCGGCGCACGCGCGGATGCGTTGCAGGATCGCGTCGGGATCGTTGATGCCGGACAGGTCGAAGTCGCCGAGAATCTGATGACCTTCGAGCGGATGCACGTGACCGTCGATCAGGCCCGGCAGCATCAGCCGGCCGGCGAGATCGACCATCCGCGTTGCGGGGCCGGCCAGAGGACGGATGTCGTCGTCGCGGCCGACCGCGACGATCTTGCCGTCCTTTGTAGCGAGCGCCTGCGCGAAGCGGCGCTGCGCGTCGCCCGTGTAAAGCAGGCCGTTCAGATAGACGGTATCGGCGTGTTGCATGTGTCTCCTCCGGATAGGGGGATCGACGGGCGCACATGTCCGGCGGGCGGGCCGTGTGGCTCGTCCGGTCACGTGAACCCGGTCGGGTTGGAATGGAATGGGGCGTTACGTGCCGGCGCTGCGTGGTGGCGGCGATGCACCGTGGCGAAGGCCGGCAACGGCTGCCGGAGCGTCATGCCGGTTTTGCCGGTAGGTCCGTATCGGCGAATCGATGGGCGACGCGCTCGCGGCCGCGCGGGCCGGCGTCGATCCGATATTCGGCATTCCGTGTCTCCGTGGTATCCGACGCGTTGCTGTCGTCGGGTGAGTCAGATACTAGGAGCGGGGCCGCCGGCTGTCTGTCATTGTTTTGAGGACAACGCGCGACAAAGGCGGTGAGGGTGACGCGGCGGTGGCGTCTACTGGCTGCGGCCTTCCGGCGCTTCTTCTTCGGTCACGCACCACGCGAACAGTCCGGCGCGGTTCGCGACGCCGAGCTTCGCGAGTGCGCGCCCGAGATAGGTGCGCACGCTGCTGGCCTTGAGCGCGAGCGCATCGGCGATTTGCGGGACGGGCTGGCCCTGCAGCACCGCGCGGCACACGAGCCGCTCGCGCTGCGACAGCGCCGCGCCGCTGGCCGACAGCCGCTGTTCGAAGCGCTGCAGCAGCGCGCCGTCGTCCGAGCGCGGCGTCAGGCGTGCGAGCCGCGCATGCTGGATCAGCAGCGGCAGCACGAAATCGCCGAGCTGCCGCAGCAGCGCCAGTTCGGCCAGCGTATAGGACGGCTGGCCGCGCCGGCGGAACAGCGAGAACGCATAGACATAGTCGCGCTCGCTGCCGAGCAGCGTGCAGTCCTCGCCGAGCTCGCCAAGCGCGAACTGGCGGCCGTACTCGGTCGCCGTGTCGATTTCCTCGTTGCAGGAGAACACGAGCTGCGAATCGGTCGTGCGCTCGATATGCGGGAGCAGGGTGTCGTTGCGCCAGTCGCCCTGTGTATACAGATCGAGTGCGTGGCGCGTGCCGTCGGGATCGTCGCCGCCGGCGAAGAACAGCACGTCGACGCCGTCGACCGCGTGCGACGGCGCGTCACGCCGGTAACGCGTCGCGACGCTGTAATGGGATTGCGGATCGACGGTTTCGCGCAGCCACGCCCAAAGCCGGGCGGGAAACTGCGGACTGCCGAGGCTGGCGATCAGGTCGCCGGCGTTGCTCAGGGAAATTTGGGCGGGGCTCATCGTTGACACCGTCTTCGCGAACGGCCGCCTTCGCGGGCCGTGCTTCGCCTGCGCCGGAGCGGCGGCGAAGCACGATTGTAGGGGACTTCGCCGGCGCCGGGCATCCGCGCTTGCCCGGCGCCCGCGCGTCAGAACATCGTGTTCCGGTTTGCGGCCGTTTCGGGCACCGGCTGGATCACGTCCCAGTGCTCGACGATCTTGCCGTCCTTCACGCGGAAGATGTCGACCACCGCTTCGCCGCGATCGCCCGGACGTTCGGTCGCATGCACGTGCAGGTACACGAGATCGCCGTCGGTTGCGCTGCGGACGATGCGCGCGCGCGATGCGGGGTTCTTCTGGAACGCGCCGACGAAGTACGACACGAATGGCTTCTTGCCGTCCGGCACGTGCGGGTTGTGCTGTTTATAGTCGTCCGCGACGACGGCGGCGGCCTCGACTGCTTCGTGCTTGTTGAAGAAGCGGTCGTAGAACGTCAGCACGAGCTGGCGGTTGGCTTCCTCGGCGGCCAGGTCGCGGGTAGCCGGGCCGGCGGCCAGCGCGGCCGTCGATGCGGCCAGCAACACGCAGGCGGCAACGGCGCGAGCGGGGGAGCGGAACAATGACATGTAGCGGTTTCCTTGTCTGACGGTTCGTGAGTGGGCGCGCGATGCGCGACTGCGGGTGACGCCGATCGTGACGATCGGCGGGCGGCAGGGTGCAATTGCCGGCACGCGTGCAGTCCCGATGCGAAGGATTCGTCGCAACGCATGGGGCGTCGCGGCGGCTGATACGGCGATGCCGTGCGGCATCGTCATGTTTCGGTGAACTGGCGAATCGTGCCGGTTGCCGGGTCGATCGAATGGTACAGTTGCCGCGAACCCGTCACAAGAAGTCATCGCGGTGTGAACAGGTCACACCGCGATGACCGTGCATTGCCCTAGAAAGAGAGAAGAGAGTCCAGTCATGCCGTTGCCGTCCGCCGACGAATCCGTCGAACTCGACCAGCCTTGCCCGATCCGCGATGTGCTCGACCGCATCGGCGACCAGTGGAGCCTGCTCGTGCTCGAAGCGCTGTCCGGCGGAACGATGCGTTTCAACGAACTCGGCCGCGCGATCGGCGATGTGTCGAACCAGATGCTGTCGCGTACGCTGAAGCGGCTCGAGCAGGACGGCTTCGTCAGCCGCGCGCTGTTCGCCGAAGTGCCGCCGCGCGTCGAGTATGCGCTGACCGATCTCGGGCGCTCGTTCCTCACGCCGATGCAGGCGATGATCCGGTGGGCCGACGAACATCATCGCGCGATCTGCGCGGCGCGTCGTCGTGCGCGGGAACCGGAGGGCGGCGGGCGTTGAGCAGGACGCACCGGCCGCTTCGCCGGTGCATGGCGTGCCGCAGATGGCGCGCGATGGAACGACGCATGGCCGGATCCGTTTGCGTCGGCATCGATTGATTTCGTTATCCGAAGGATGCCGTCGCGACGAACGGCCGCGATGATGCGTCGATGTGTTCGTCGCGAAGGCGGCAGGGCGCTGGCGTAACGATGCGCTGATTGCGGGCCGTGCATCCTGATTCACGGCGCGAACGGCGCCGCTTCCCGCGCGCCGTCCGGCTCCGGACCTTCATTGGCCGGAGCCGGGCGGCATCCTATCGCCACGAGCCTTCGACGTAGACCCATGCCGGCCCCTGGCGGCGCCAGTAGCCGGGTACCCAGCGACGTCCGGGGCGTCGTGCGACCCAGCGGCCGGACACCCATATATAGCGGCCACGCTGCCAGCGCCAATAGCCGTCCGTCCATATATAGCCGTGCGGCCGGGGTGGCGGCGGCCGGCGGTCGTGCCGGGCTGCCGGCGGCCCGGAGCGCGGGCGATCGTCATACGGCGGGCCGCCGGGCACGCGGTTCGGGCCGGACGGCCGATACACGGGCGGCGCGGGCTGGGCCGAAGCGGCGCGCAGCCAGCCGGTGCCGGCGAAGGCGGCGGTCAATCCGATGGCGCGCAACAACGAGCGTCGATTCATGGCGTGTCCTGTTCAGTATTGAAGGCTGCCTTACATTAGCCTGCCAGTGCACCGGCCGGGTTACGCGAGCGGTTAAGGCTGTTACTGCGTGTCACGTCAGGTGGCAACCGCCATTTCCTTTCCGTCGACTGACGGGGACATCGCCCGAGGCACCCTGTTTACAGAAGGGCGAGTACGTTTTAGACGCCCGGCACCCGGAATTTGGGACTAAAATAGGTATAAGTTACCGATTTGGGGGTGCTGCGTCGGATCCGTTTGTTGTTTCTATGCAACCGTCAAGACGATGACATGTAAGAATGGTGCGATGAATGCCTCCAAAATGCCGTCGTCAAGAAGTCAAAAACAAACGTTAAAACAAATACTTATGACTAGGCCCCACTTTCATTATTTCTAGTTCTGGAAAAGCTTATTTCTTTATTTGCGGATCGCTCCCCTAGGGTACACCCCTAAACTCACGGTTCCCAAACGGGCAACTATCCGGGCGCGGCCAGCAGGATCGATGGCGCTCCCGGGCGGTTGCAGACCGTTTATGAACAAGGTCGCGAGACCTGCCTCTTTTTAGAAGGGAGCTCCACGAATGAACAAGACTCTGATCGTTGCAGCAGCTGCAGCATCGTTTGCTACCGTCGCTCACGCACAAAGCAGCGTCACGCTGTACGGCGTGCTGGACGCAGGCATCACCTACCAAAGCAACGTCGCAACGGGCGTCAACGCATCGGGCGTGCCGGTCAACGGCAAGTCGCGTTGGTCGATGGGTTCGGGCATTGACCAGAGCCGTTTCGGCCTGCGTGGCTCGGAAGACCTGGGTGGCGGCCTGAAGGCAATCTTCACGTTGGAAAGCGGCTTCAACATCGGTAACGGCAAGTTCGCGAACGGCAACGGCGGCATGTTCAACCGTCAAGCTTTCGTCGGCCTGTCGAGCCAGTACGGCACGGTCACGCTGGGTAAGCAATACGACGCAACGCAAGACTACCTGGCGCCGCTGACGGCAACGGGCTCGTGGGGCGGCACGTACTTCGCGCACCCGCTGAACCTTGACCGTCTGAGCACGAACGGTGATGTCGCTCAGAACAACACGATCAAGTACACGAGCGCGAACTACGCTGGCCTGCAATTCGGCGGCACGTACTCGTTCTCGAACAACACGAACTTCGCCAACAACCGTGCATACAGCGCGGGTGCTGCATACCAGTTCCAAGGCCTGAAGCTTGCTGCTGCATACTCGCAAGCGAACCTGGGTGACGGTACGAACGCAAACGGCGCGACGTCGTCGGCGATCGGTGGCATCGCTAGCCAAGGCCGTGTCCGCACGTACGGTGCTGCTGCTGGCTACGCATTCGGCCCGGCACAAGTCGGCGCTGCATGGACGCAAGCGCGTCTCGACAACAATGCTGTTGGTAGCCTCGGCTCGGTGCGCACCGACAACTACGAAGTCAACGCAAAGTACAACCTGACGCCGGCTCTCGGCCTGGGTGCTGCTTACACGTACACGAACGCGAAGATCAACAACGGCAGCACGCACTGGAACCAGTTCGGCCTGCAAGCTGACTACGCACTGTCGAAGCGCACGGACGTCTACGCACAAGCTGTGTACCAGCGTGCAGCGAAGAACGGCATCGGCGCATCGATCTACAACGGCGACAACTCGGTCCTGCCGAGCTCGTCGATCAACCAAACCGCAGCAACGGTTGGTCTGCGTCACCGCTTCTAAGCGTGACGGCGGGGTAACCCGCTTCGCAGCATCGAAAAAGGCGCCTTCGGGCGCCTTTTTTTCGTCTGCGGAATGGGATGACGACGTTTCGGATCGTCCGAATGCAAAAAAGCGAGGCCGGTGCCTCGCTTTTTTCGTTCTGCGCCCGTGTCGAGCTCGGCGCTGGCTACCGATGGCTCAGCGCGTGTATTCGCCGTTGGCCTCCGGCTGGAACACGATCGCGGAGACCTTCATCAGCTTTTCGGCGCCGCTCGGCTGCATCACCTTGACCATCTGGCCACGCTGCGTGCCCAGCAGCGCCATGCCGACAGGCGAGAAGACGTTCAGGCGGCCGAGTTCGAGATTGGCGGAATCGGGATAAACAATCGTCCAGGTGGCCTGTTCCTGGGTCGCCTCGTCGAGCAGTGTGATCTGCGAGTTCATCGTGACGACATTCGCCTTGATGGCGTCGGGCTGGACGATGTCGGCACGCTCGAGCAGCGTGTCGAGCATGGTCTGGAAGCGCGGGTTGTGTTCGGCGTGCTTTTCGAGGCGAGCAACGTCGAGTTCGGTCAACTGGTAAAGGCGTTGTTTCATGGCAGTTCTCCAAATGATCGGCAAGGGCAGGCGTGGCGTGCCTATGGGGATCGCCCGGAGCCTGTCTGACCTGGCTCCGGGAGGAGACCGAGCCGTCAGATCAGGCGCCGGGCAGGCGCGAGCGGCGCCTGGGCCGTGCGTCGAGCGAGGGGATGCGCCGGATGGCCGGCGTGCGCGCGCACGCCGGCCGGGCCGGACGGCGAAACCGAAGGGGGCGTGAGCGCGTACATGGTGGATGGAATATCGACTGGCGAATAAAACCTTACGATTCTACAACACAACCTTTGGGATATGTGATCCGGTTGTTGGCGTTTCGTCAGCGATTGTTGTACAGATGAAGCAAGTCGCGACGGATGTGCTCAGAAACACTCAGTGATATTTGCCAAAATCGCAACGCTGTATGTTCAAACTAAGGGTTTCCCCTCGGAGTGGCGAGCACTACACTGGTTTCAATCGCTTCAGACAGTCCTGCCGAGGCGACGTCAAAAGAGAACATATTCCGGAGGTAAATCATGAAGTCGATCATCTACGCAGCCATCGCCGCATCCGTCCTTGCCGCACCGATCGCATCGTTTGCACAGTCCGAGCAGGGGCTGACGCGCGACCAGGTCAAGGCCGAACTCGTGCAACTCGAACAGAACGGCTACAAGCCGCTGGCGAGCGATTCGCAGTACCCGAACAACATCCAGGCAGCCGAACAACGCATCCAGCCGAACCAGCCGATGCTCGCGCAGGCCGACACGAGCGGCTACGGTGCCGTGGCGACGGGTGCCGGCCAGGCAGGCCGCCGCATGACGCATGACGCGCCGAACCCCGTGAACTCGGTCTATTTCGGCAACTAATCGAACGTCCCCGGTCTGCCCGAGCGCACCATTCCATCGACGTGACGCGCGCCATTTGCGCGCGTCGTTTGCCCGCAGGAGCAGAACCTCCGTCGCCGCAAGTCGGCGGCTTTCCGCCCAGACGCTCACGCGTTTGGGCCTTTTTCGCTGGAGCGGATCAGGTGGAAGCGACCGGCGTGCCGTGAATGTAGTGTTCGAGCTGGCTGATCGTGAACTGCTGATCGGCAATCACGCTCTTCACGAGGTCGCCGATCGAGATGAGGCCGACCAGCTTGCCGCCGTCGAGGACGGGCAGGTGGCGCATCCGGTGCTCGGTCATCAGCGCCATGCACTCGTCGGTCGATTGCGATGGTTCGACGTAGCGCACCTTGGCCGTCATGATTTCCTCGACGCGGGTGGCTTTCGATGAACGGTCCTGCAGGACAACCTTGCGCGCATAATCGCGCTCGGTGACGATGCCAGCGATGTCGTCGCCGTCCACGACCAGCAACGCACCGATCCCCTTTTCCGCCATCAGCTTGATGGCGTCGTAGACGAGATCGGTCTTCGTGACGGTGTAGATCGTGCGGCCCGAATCCGGCTTGGCCTTGAGAATCTGCGCGACAGTCGTGCTCATTCGCTTTCTCCGTGTGCAGGTCGATACAGGAAAGGCTGGGCGTTGGTGCGCGACACCCGATGAGCCCAGTATAGCCGGGCAGGCAGTGGCAGTCGCGTGACGTTTCCAGATTAGCGGTAAACTCCCGTCACGCACTATCCACACAACTCCTACATTCCTGAACGTTTCGATTGAATTCATGATGTCTTCGCATCCCCAATCGCCCACGCCGGGCAATGGCCAGGCCGACGAGTGCGTGACACTCGTCGCCACCGCGTCGCTGCCTACGCGCTACGGTACGTTCAAGTCATACGCGTTTCGCGTATCGGGCAGCGATGCCGAACATCTTGCGCTCGTGATGGGCGACGTGGCCGGCGAGCAGTCCGTGCTGACGCGGCTGCATTCCGAATGCCTGACCGGCGACGTATTCGGCTCGTATCGCTGCGATTGCGGCGAGCAGCTCGACCTCGCGTTGCGCTACATCGCGGCGGAAGACCGCGGCGTGCTGCTGTATCTGCGCGGCCACGAGGGGCGCGGGATCGGCCTGAGCAACAAGATCCGCGCGTACGCGCTGCAGGAGCAGGGGCGCGACACCGTCGAAGCTAACCTCGACCTCGGCCTGCCCGACGACGCCCGCGAATACGATTCGGCCGCCGCGATCCTCCGGATCCTCGGCGTGACGTCGGTGCGGCTGATGAGCAACAACCCCGAGAAGTTCGACACGCTCGCGAAGCACGGCATTCCCGTCTGCGAGCGGGTTGCGCTTGCGGTGCCCGTGCGCGAGGAAAACGAGCGTTATATCCGCACGAAGCAGACGAAGTTCGGGCATTACTTCGAAGAAAACGAGTAACCCCCACGGGCGTGCCTGCGCCCGTTTCGCGTTGTTTGTTCTCTCGATCGTCGCGGGCAGACGCGACGATCGAGGTTCTCGCTTCGACAGCCGTCCGCCTTCGGGTTCGTGACGTCACCAGCGTTCCGCTGCCGCCGGTACGATCCGCATCTCCATGTCCACCCCCTCGAAGATCGAAACCGAACGCCTGACACTGCGTCGCTGGCGCGCGTCGGATGCGGGTGCGCTTTCGGCGATGCATACGGATCCGGACGTGACTGCGTGGCTCGCACGCGGCCCGATGTCCGTCACCGAGGCGAGCGACCTCGTCGCGCGCTTCGAAGCGCATTTCGATGCACACGGTTTCGGTGTGTGGGCGGTCGAACGTCGTGCCGATGCGATGCTGATCGGGCTTTGCGGCCTGTCGCACGAAGCGCGAGCAACGCACCCGATGGCACCGTGTATCGAGATCATGTGGCGGCAGGCGCGCCACGCCTGGGGGCATGGCTACGCGGTCGAAGCGGCTGCCGCCGCATTGACCGACGCACTCGGCCGGGCAGGGCTCGGAGAGATCTTCGCGTGGACGGCCGACACCAACGTGCGATCACGGCGCGTGATGGAGCGGCTCGGCATGCTGCGCCAACCCGCGCGCGATTTCGATCACCCGGCGTTGCCGGACGGGCACCCGCTGCGGCCGCACGTCGTGTACGTCGCGCGCGCCGGCGGCGTTGCCGGCGCGTAACGGCTCACGCGTCTTCGCGTGTCAGCGCCACGTGCCGTTCTGCAGCACGATCCGGTAGCCGTCGGCATCCTCGAAGGTCTGACCGGAAATTTCCCAGTACGGATTGAACGACGTCACGGGCATGAAGCCATGTGCGGTAGCGCGCTCACATGCGGCTTCCCATTCCGGGCGATCGGGCAGGTAGAAGACGATCAGGTCCTCGGGCGTCGGCGACGGCGCGATCGGATGATCGGGGCAGTGCGTGAATTCGAAGTGATAGTCGAGACCGTCACGGCCCAGCATCACGCCGGAAAAGCCGTCTTGATCGTCGAAGCGGGCGAGGACCGACAAGTCGAGGGCGTCGCGATACATGCGCTCGGTGCGGGCGAGGTTGCTGACCGGGCGGGCAATGCGCAGGTGGGCGTGCAAGATGACCTCGGCGAAGGGTGGCAGGCCCGCCGATGATATCCGGTCGATTTGGATCGTGGCGTGTCGAAATGCTTACGCGGCCGGTGGTAAAGGCGACCAATGATGTGGCCCCGGATTCCACGCAGGCAATAAAAAAGCCCGCTGCTTGAGCGGGCTGAATCCATGTTTGGAGACATGGAGGAGACAGACGTAAATTTAAGGGAAAACCCGGACGTTTGCAAGCCCTAGTTGTATCCGTGCAACTGGTAGCCGTTACCGATTCACATGCCGCCGGCCCGTGCGTGCGCCGCAAATGCGCCGAACCGCTCCTGCGCGACAGGCAGCGCGTACTTGTCGCGCATTTCCGTCTCGATCCATGCACAGGCCTCGCGTGCGCAGTCGGTCAGCGCGTGCCGCGTGGCATGCCCGTCGATGTCGTAGACGAAGCGCACGCCGACCTCGTCGTCGGCGACCTGTCGTTCGAGCTGGTTGAGCTGCAGTTGCGGCCCGTGCTGCTGCGACAGCGCGCGCAGTTCGTCGAAGTGGTATTCGAGCCAGTCGGCAAAGAACAGCGCATCGCTACGGCAAGGCAGGCGGAAGGCCGCGCTGCGCGACGGCCGGGGTGCAGCTTCGCCGGCCGCTGCGAGCGGCTCGCTGCTGTCGGCGGCGACGGCCGTGTCGACAGGCGCGAGCGGGTGCTGAATGTGACGGTACGGTTCGCGATCGCGCAGCGCATGCCACAGCAATTCGTCGCCGGCGGCGCCGGACGGCTGCATCGTCAGGTCGTGCCGGCCGCTGCCGGCCGGGGCGATGTCGCGAATCACAAGGCGCAGCGAGCAGAGCGGCGCGTCCGCGACCAGGAGCGTCGCCGGGCGCGGCAGACCGCAGACGAGCGGCGCGGCGCCGGCGGCACGAAACACGAGCCCGCGGCGGTCGAGCCGCACGAGCGGCAGCGGCCTGGGAAACGACGGATAGGCGACCGTGATGTTGGCGCCGCTGGCGCTCGTCAACCCGGGCATCATCGCGCGAAAGACCTGAGACTGGTCCACGTTGGTTCTCCTTCGTTACGATGCCGCCCGAACGGAAACGCGCGTTCCGGTTCAGGCGGCGATGGCTTGCCGGGCTGCCTGCCCCGGTTCGATTCCTAGTGCCGCAAACGTTTGCGGATCAATGTCGATCCAGCACGCGACCACCAGACGACCGTCCACCTGTTTCGGCGGGCCTGCGCGGTGCGCGTGAATGCCGATCCGGCGGAACAGCCGCTCCATGCTCGCGAACGTCACGCCGATCAGCTGCCGTGCGCCGAGCTGCGCCGCGCATTCGACGACGGCCGCGAGCATCGGACGCACGGCCCACTCGGCGTTGCCCGGCCCGCCTTCGTCGTCGGTCGCCGCGAACCTGGACAGCTCCCAGACGGCAGCCGATTGCGGCAGCGGCATGTCTTCGGCGATCAGGTCGGCGAACAGCGACTTCAGCAGATACGGGCGCGTGGTAGGCAGCAGGCGCGCACATCCGCACATGTCGCCGCCCGCGTTCCTCGCGAACACGTAGACGGTATCGTCGCGATCGAACTGGTCGCGTTCGAAGCTTTCGTTCGCCGACGGGAGCGCCCAACCGAGCTGTTCGACGAACACGCGGCGCCGATAGCGCCCGAGATCCGCTGCAAGTTGGTGTGGCAACCGCCCTTCCTCGTGAACGAAGGTCCGCATGGTGTCCTCGGATCTGTGCTTTTGTATGCGTGCATTACATCGCGCGGCACGAGGAGGCTGTAACTGGTAACTCTTACAGGTTGGCGGTGCAAAGACGCCATTTGCGGCGTGGTAACGGTTTCTTGATCAACGGGATTGAAAACTGGACCGCTTTTGCTTATAAAGAGCGCCAGTCTTGCGAAATGATCAGAGGAATGTGTGGCAGGTTGTCACTGGAGCGTGGGACCGGCATGATAGGCGTCGTTGCGACCAAGCAGGGCCGATGCGACGGCGGCGGGCCAGTCGATGCCGGCAAGTCGCGCGGCGAGCGCGGCGGCGGTGCGGAACATGCCGATGTCGGCGCCGGTGGCATCGACGAGCATCACGTTGCTGCGGACGTCGTCGCCCGCGATCACGAACGTGCCCGTCGCGCGTTCGAGGTACCAGTCCCAGCCGACCGTCACGTAAGGGGCGCCGGCACTGGCCGGGCGATGCCATTCGGTATAGCCGGCGAGGCGTGCGTCGATCGCGCTGTCGCGCAGTTCGGCCAGCAGCGATGCGTCGAGGCCGCTCGAGACATGGTCGAGAGCAAGCACGGCCAGTGCGCCTTCTGACAGGCGTACGTAGCCGTCCGGGGACGGGCCGGGGACCGGGTGCAGCAAAGGTGAGGTCATGCGCGGAATGTATCAGCCTCGAACGGGTGCTGGAACCTGACAAGTATGACAGCGTGACGTTGTCGGAGAACGAATGGAACTGCGCTGGCAGGATGCCTACCAACAATTCAGCGCCGCGGAAGACGAGCAGCAGCTCTTCCAGCGGATCGCCGCCTATTCAAAGCGGCTGGGATTCGAATATTGCTGTTACGGCATTCGCGTACCGCTGCCCGTATCGAAGCCGTCGGTCGCCATCTTCAATACCTATCCCGACGGCTGGATGGCGCACTACCAGGCGCAGAACTACATCGAGATCGATTCGACGGTTCGCGACGGCGCGCTCAGCACCAACATGATCGTCTGGCCGGACGTCGACCGGATCGACCCGTGCCCGCTGTGGCAGGACGCGCGCGATTTCGGGCTGTCGGTGGGCGTTGCGCAGTCGAGCTGGGCGGCCCGCGGTGCGTTCGGCCTGCTGAGCATCGCGCGCCATGCCGACCGGCTGACGCCTGCCGAAATCAACATGCTGACGCTGCAGACGAACTGGCTCGCGAACCTGTCGCATTCGCTGATGAGCCGCTTCATGGTGCCGAAGCTGTCGCCCGCGGCGGGCGTCACGCTGACCGCGCGCGAGCGCGAGGTGCTGTGCTGGACGGCCGAGGGCAAGACCGCGTGCGAAATCGGCCAGATCCTCAGCATCTCGGAGCGGACGGTCAACTTCCACGTCAACAACATTCTCGAGAAGCTCGGCGCGACCAACAAGGTCCAGGCAGTCGTCAAGGCGATTTCGGCCGGGCTCATCGACGCGCCGTGACGCAGGCGAGGGCGCCGCCGGGTACGGCGGCCGCCACGCCGCTCACTCCATCAGCGGCTCCGCTTCCTTCGCGGTCCAGCTCACGCTGGAAATGCTCTTCTCCATGCTCATCCGGCTCGCGATCTGCTCGAGTTTCTGCTGATCCTTCGGATGCAGCTTCAGCGTCGCGGTCACCTTCAGCCGGTCCGGCTGGTCGGGCACGTCCTCGCTCGTCAGGCTCTGGAACGACAGCGGCTTCGCGTACATCGAGTTCGACAGCAACGTGCGGATGTGCACTTCGTCGGCTGCCAGGCAGATCACCGTGATCTGGTATTCGCGCACGAGATCGGCGTTCGATACGGGCGTCGCGTTGATCGCCTGGCTGACGCCGCGCAGCACGGTATTGGTGAGCAGCACGACGCCCGTGCCGGCGAGCGCGGGCACGTAATGGCCGGAGCCGGCCAGTACGCCGACGGCGGCCGAGCACCACAGCGTCGCGGCCGTGTTGATGCCCTGGATCGAGCCCTTGTCGCGCATGATCACGCCGCCGCCGAGAAAGCCGACGCCCGACACGACGTACGCGGCGATCTGCGTGACGCCCGCGACGCCGTTGCCGGTCAGCACGCCCAGCGTGACGAACAGGCATGCGCCGCTCGCCACGAGCGTGATGGTGCGCAGGCCGGCCGTGCGCTGGCGCATCTGGCGCTCGAGGCCGATGGCGACGCCGCAGGCGAACGCGGTGAAAAGACGGAGTGCGAAATCGAAAGTCATGGTTGTCCTGCCGTGCAAGAAGCGCGAGCCGGCCGGCGTCGCCGTGGCGCAAGGCCATGGGCGACGCGACGATGGCCGTCATCGCGCGGTACTGTACCGCGCGAATGCGTCATTCAATGTGAAACGGGGGGGCGTGCGGGCTCGCGGAACGCGAGCCGGGGCAGGAGGACTGCGTCGGACAGGCGTTCAGGCGGCAAGCGGCGCACGCAACGGAGTGCTGCAACTGTCCACGATGGTTCCTGAAGGAAGAATGGGCGGCATTCTAGTGGGCGGCGCGCGCAGGCGTCAACCGCCTTGCGGCGGCGGCGCTACTGCGCGGCGCCGATCGTGCCCGTCGCGAGTGCGAGCGCGGCGGCGGCCGACAGCGCGCCGGCATAGCTGTCGACCTCCGCGTTCCGGGCCGCGAGCAACTGGCTTTGCGCGATCGTCGCGTCGGTGACCGAGCCGACGCCGTTCCGGTAAGCGGTCAGCGCCGCGTCGTAGCTGGTCTGCGCGGCATCGACGAGCGCCTTGGCCGCGTCGTGCGACGCGAGGCTCGTCTGCACCGCGTTCTGCGCGGCGACGACCTGGCGCACGGCTTCCTCCTTGGTCCGCGTGAGGCGCGCGGATGCGCTTTCCGCATCGTTGCGCGCCTGCATCAGCACGGCCGAGCGCAGGCCGCCGTCGTAGAGCGGGATCGTCACGCCGAGGAACACGCCGCCGCCGTAGCGGCTGCCGTTCAGGTTGACGGTCGGCGCCTGGTCGCCGATCGCGGGCAGCGCGGAGATGGCCGTGCCGCCGCTCGCGTACGACGTCGACGCGGACAGGAAGATCTTCGGCATGAACGCGGCCTCGGCGGCCTTGATCTTCGCGCGATTGGCCTTTTCGAGCGCAAACGCGCCCTGCAGGTCGGGGCGGCGCGCGATCGCGTCCGACACGATCGCATCGACCGACGAGCCGAGCGCGGGCGGCAGCGGCCGCTTCGGCAGCGCCGCGATCGTCGGCTTCGACAGCGGCGAGATGCCGAGCGCGGAGACGAGCGCGAGGTAGCTGTCGCTTTCCGCGCCGTTCGCCTGCACGAGCGCGAGGTTCGCCTGTGCGCGGTTCTGCGTCGCCTGCGCAAGCTCGACGACCGTGCCGACGCCGTGCTTGAGCCGCGCGCGCGATGCCGCGAGGATCGCATCCGCGTTCGCGAGGCCCTGCTGTGCGCTGACGGCGCGCGAGCGCGCGGCTTCATAGCGGTAGTAGCCGACGGTCACGTCGTGGATCACCTGCTGGTGCACGGCGGTGAACGCGACGTTCGATGCGATCGACGCCTGTTCGGCTGCTTCGACGCGTGCCGCGCGGCCGCCGAAATCGAACAGCAGCCATTGCAGCGACAGCGCGGAAATCGTGCCGTGCACCGTGGTGTCGCTCGACGAATCGCCGAGGATCGTCGACGTCGAGCCGTGGCTCGTCTGGTACGCGCCCATCGCGGTCGCCGACAGGCGCGGCAGGTAGGCGGCCTTGGCGAGACCGACCGCGAGCGCCGCGTTGCGCGCGTCGTTCCATGCGATGCGCGTCAGCGGGTTCGCCGATTCGGCGAGATCGATCAGCTCGGGCAGCGTGTACGGATGCGCGGTGTCGAGCGCGGCCGGCGGCGCGACCGACGCGAGCGCCGGCGACGCGGGCAGCGTGTAGTCGTGCGCGCCGTGCGCGGACGCGCGCGGCGGGCCTGGCACGATGTCGCCCGCGGCCGACGTTTGCGGCTGCCACGGGCGGTCGGGTGCCTCCGGCGCCAGGTCGATCGACGACGTCGCGCAGCCGGCCAGCGCGACGGCGGTCGCGAGGGCGGCTACGGCGATCGAGGCGGCCGGCGGTTCAGGTCGACGCATGGGGGGCAGGCTCCTTCGGTGTGGCTTGGCGGGCGGCGTCGGCGATCTGCGCGAGTCGCGTGTCGATCAGGTTCAGCAGCGCGTCGCGTGCGGGGTCGGTGGGCGCGGCGCGCGGCGGCGGGGCCGATGGCGCCGGGTTCGGCGGGGGCGCGGCTTCGTCGTCGCGCGGCTCGGTCACGCGTGCGAGTTGCGCGCCGATCGCGGCGTCGCCGGGCTTGCGTTCGGCGAGCAGGAACAGCGGGCCTTCGATCGCGCCGAGTTCCGCGAGCGCGCGCCGTCGCGTGGCGAGCCACGTCGCGGCCGGCCGCACCCACGACGGTTCGTAATGGACGAGGCCGAGTTCCTGCGCGATCGCGCCGTGGCGCGCGAACGCTTCGGCCGCGAGCGCGCGCCGTTCCGCCGGCTGCGCGATCTGCGCGATGCGTCGCCACTGGTCGAGCAGCGCGGCGAACGCGACGTCGATCTGCTTGCCGATGCTGACGGGCCAGATGCGTGTGAACACGAGATACACGACGACGTTGCCGAGCAGGATGCCGATCGTGCGGTCGCGCGCGATCGTCAGGTCGAAGCCGGGGCCGGCGCCCTGGATCACGCACAGGAAAAACGCGAATGCGATCTGGAAGCCCGCATACGCGATGCGCGGCGAGCCGAATGCGATCCACGCGGACAGCCACGCGCCGGCGAACACCAGCGCCATCAAGTGGCCGACCGACGACAGCGCCGGCACGACGAACACGAGCGCGGCGGTGCCGAGCAGTGCGCCGACCATGCAGCCGACGATCCGCAGCGTGAGCTTCTCGACCGTCTCGGCCGTCGAGCCGAGCGACACGATGTAGCAGGTGACGACGCACGTATGGATGCCCGACCAGTCGAGCTGCGAGTACAGCAGGTAGCAGAAGATCGCCGCGGCCGTCGTTTTCAGCGCATAACGGATGTGGTCGGGATTGGTGCGCGCGTCGGGCAGGAAGAAGCCGCCGCTTGGGGCCGGTGCCGGCGCTGCGGTGGGTGCTGCGGGCGGGGCGGCAGGGGCAGCGGGCGTTGCGCCGGCCGAAGCCTCCGTCGCTGCATCGGCCGTCGAGACCGCCGCGCCCGGCTCCGCGAAGCGCGTGATCGCTGCATGGAGATCGGTCGCGGCGATGCGCGCGAGCGGCGGCAGTGCGTCGGCGGGCGGCAGCGCGAGCGTCACGTCGACCGGATAGCCGCCGCGTTCGAGAATGGCGGCCATGTCGTCGAGCGTCGCGGCGATCGGCGTGGCGAACGCATCGGGCAGCCGCGCGTCCGGTTCGCGATCGGCCAGCGCGACGCCGACCATCAGCGCGGTGCTCGAGGCGATGGCTTGCCTCAACGCGGCGACGTCGGCGGCGGTCGACGAGCCTTCGAGCTTCGACAGCTTGAGCCACGTGAGCAGTTGCTTGTCGCCTTCACGCAGGCTCGTGTCGAATGCGGCGCGTGCATCGTCGTCGCCGCGCAGTCGCCGCGCGGCGAGCCGCAGCCGCTTCGCGAGCTGCGCGTGCACGAGCTTGCGCGGCGACGGCGCGATCAGCAGGTTGACGACGATCGCCACGCCGACGGGGATCGCGATCGTCAGCCAGATATAGAGCAGCGCGCGCGTCGCGGCTTCGCCGAACGGCGCGAGGCCGAGCTGGTCGAGCCCGAAGCCGACGATCATCGCGAGGATCGCGCCCACCGGTCGCAGCTTGCTGGCGGAAGTGAGGTACAGGAGGGCGACCGACAGCACGGCCATGCACGCGACCCGCAGGATCGAATAGTCGATGCTGAAGATCGCGATGCCGAGCACCAGCCCGATCACGATCGTGACGATCAGCAGCAGCGCGGCCGCGAGCACGACGCTCGTCACGCGGTCGGCACGGATCATGAAGAACACGACGTACGCGGAAAGTGCGGCTTCGGGCGTGCCGTACGCGGCCGTCACGAGCGCGGTCAGCGCGCAGATCAGCGCGACGCGCACGGCGATGGCCGTGCGCCCCGGAAACGGCGCGAGCAGCCGCAGGACTTCGCGCGGGCCCGGCGCGCGAACGTCAGCGGCAGGCAGTGCCATGCCGGACCTCGACGATCGCGCTGGCGCCGACGCGCACGAGCTTCGCATCGGGTTCGTCGAGCTTCACGCGCACCGGGAAGCGCTGCGCGACGTGTACCCAGTTCACCGAGTTCTGCACGATCGGCAGCGAGCGCGGCAGGTTGATGCGCGCGCTGTCCGCGATGCCGGCGCCGATGCCGACGACCTTGCCCGTCAGCGGGCGGCTGCGGTCGATCATCGAATAGACGGTCGCGCAATCGCCGACCGCGATGCGGCTCAGCGCCGTCTCGCGGAAATTGCCGACGGCGAACCATTCGCGCGCGTCGATCAACGTGAAGATCGACTGGTTCGGTGCAAGGGTTTCGCCAGCGAGGACGGTGAGACCCGTCACGAGCCCGTCGTGCGGCGCACGCACGACCGTATCGTCGAGCGCATGCTGCGCGCGGGCGAGCGCGGCTTCGCGCGCATGCAGCGTCGCGATCGCGTCGGCTTCGTCCCCGATCGTCTGTGCGGATGCGCGCTGCTGCTCCTGCGCCTGCGCGAGCGAGACGGATGCGTCGCGCTGGCGGACCTTCGCCTGGTCGAACTGCTGCGCGCTGACATAACCCTGCGCGGCGAGCGGCGCGAGCCGGTTCACGTCGCGTGTCGCGAGGTCGGCGTTCTGCGTCGCGCGTTTGACCTGCTCGGCGGCGACCGCCGCATTCGAGCGCTCGCCGATCAGCGAGCGGCGGCGCGTGTCGAGCGACGCGCGCGCGAGTTCGACGTCGGCCTGCGCCTGCGCGACCGTCAGGCGGTACGGCACGGGATCGATGACGTACAGCAGGTCGCCCTTCGCGACGCGCTGGTTCTCGTGCACTGCGAGCTGCACGATGCGGCCGCCGACGGGCGACGCGACGTGCACGACGTCCGCGTCGATCGACGCGTCGTCCGTCGACGGATAGGCCGTCGTGCGGTAGTACGCATACACGAGCGCGGCGACGCCGAGCGCGACGATCGCGAGCGCGATCACGCGGCCTTTCACGGAGGGGCGGGGGAGTCCGGCGGCCTTCATGCGAACGGCCCCGTGCCGGTGAGCCAGACGATCACGGCGACCACGAGCCCGATCGCGGTGCAGACGGCGAGCTGGTAAGGCACGGTGGCGGCCCAGCCGGTCGAGACGAACACGCGGTGCGCGATGATCGCGCCGATGACGCCGACGATCGCGCTGACGAGCCAGAGCGGGAAGTACGCGCCGAACAGCACGTACGACGGTGCGCCGTGTGATGCGCAGCCCGCGAGCGGCAGGGCGGGCGCCAGGGCGGCGGCAACGCGCAGGGGCGCGCGCGGCGTTGTTTTTCTCATGGTGTGACGAGCTCGACGTTGGGGGTGGATGCCGGGCGCGGCGCAATGTGGATCGTCGCGACCGGCCGGGCCGCGACGACGATTCCAGGATACGGAGCCGATCATAAATCAGCGCGATGCGGATCGCCAGCGATCCGGCACACGCGCGCGGCACGGGCCATGGCCGGTCGCGGGCGTGCCGGCGGCCGGTCCGTCCGGCCGTTCATCCGGCCGCGCGTTTCGGCAGCAACGGCCGGATCGCCGCGATTCTGCCAGCGCACGCTCGCGTAGGGTTGCTAACGGACTGCAAAGAATCGTCAGACGAACGAAAGGTGAAGGCGTTTGCCATGTCGATGCAAGGCAATGACGGTGAAAATGCCCAATTGCTGCCTGAACGTGCCTGAATCCGGTCAGTCCGGCTGGCCGGGCGCGTCCGCGACGAGCAGGTCGACGAGGTCGCGCGCGAAGCGCGGCAGTGCATCGAGATCGGCGACGCAGATCTGCAGCTGGCGTTCGGCCCAGTCGTCCTCGAGCGCGACGAGGCGCAGCGCCATCGTCTTCGCATGGCGGCGCGCGGTGCCTTCGGGCAGCACGCCGACACCGACGTTCGCCTCGATCATCCGGCACGCTGCCTCGAAGTTGCTGACCTGGATGCGCCAGCGCAGCGTGCGCTGCACGTCGGCGGCCGCGCGCTTCAGGAAGTTGTGGATCGCGCTCGCTTCGGTCAGGCCGATGAAGTCGTGGTCGAGCGTCGCGACGAACGGTGCCGACGCCAGTTCGGCAAGCGGGTGCCCGAGCGCCGTCACGAGCACGAGGCGGTCACGCCGGTACGGCATCGCCTGCAGCCCGTCGGTGCGCACGTCGCCCGCGACGATGCCGATGTCGACCATGCCTTCCTGCACCGCGCGCACGATGTCGGGGCTCAGCCGCTCCTGCATGTCGATCGTCACGTCGGGGTGGCTGACGAGATAGCGGCGCAGCACGCCCGGCAGGAATTCGCTCATCGCGGTGGTGTTCGCGAACACGCGCACATGGCCTTTCACGCCCGACGCATATTCCTGCAGGTCGCCCGTCAATTGTTCGAGCTGGCGCAGCACGCGGCGCGCATGGGCGAGCAGCGTCTCGCCCGGCGCGGTCAACGTGACGCCCTGGCTCGTGCGGCTCAGCAGTTTCACGCCGACCTGCTCCTCGAGATTCTTGATGCGCATGCTGGCTGCCGGCACCGACAGGTGCGCGCGTTCGGCGCCGCGCGTCAGGCTGTTCGCCTCCGCGATGTGCGTGAAGAGTTTGAGGTCGACGAGATCGAAGCGCATGGGCGGGGCGGCGGAAGGATGGCCGATTATCGCGCGAAGCCGCGTGGTCCTCCACCGGCGGCCGCGACCGGTCGTCACGGCCGGGATCTGTGTACCATCGTGCGTATGGCGCGAAGCGCGGCGCAGGGCATCACGGCCCCGTGCCGCGCTTCGCGGAAGCGGTATCGCAACGAAGGTGAGCGTTCCATGCGAAGTTTCTTTGTCCGGTTCATTGCAATCGGCGTGCTGTTCCATTTGTACGTCGGGATGCGGATCATTCCCGATGCGTTCGCGTCGCCGGTCGCGCGCACAATTGCGGCGCTCGTGCTGGCGAGCTTCGTCGTGCTGATTCCGGTCGGCATGTTCTCGCGCCGCTTCGACGAAGGCTGGGCCGCGACGCTGGTCGGCTGGGCCGGGTCGCTCGTGATGGGTTTCTTTTCGTCGCTGCTGGTGCTGACGTTCCTGCGCGAATTCGTGCTGCTCGGCGTGGTCGCGTGGCGGCATCTCGGGCACGACGGCGCGTGGAACGGCGCGGCGACCGACACGGCGCTCGGCGTGCTGGCGGCCGCGGTGCTCGTCACCGCGATCGGGTTCGTCGGCGCGCGCCGCACGGCGGCGGTCAAGCGCGTGTCGATTCCGGTGGCGGGGCTGCCGGCGGCGCTCGACGGGCTGACGATCGTCCAGCTGTCCGACATCCACGTCGGGCCGACGATCAAGCGGCCGTATATCGAACGGATCGTGCGTGCGGTCAATGCGCTCGACGCCGATCTGGTAGTCGTGACTGGCGACGTGGTGGACGGTTCGGTCAAGCGCCTGCGCGACCACACGGCGCCGCTCGGCCGGATGCGGTCGCGGCACGGCAGCTTCCTCGTGACCGGCAACCATGAGTACTACGCGGGCGCGCATGCGTGGATCGACGAATTTCGCCGCATCGGGCTGACGGTGCTGCTGAACGAGCACGTGCTGATCGAACACGACGGCGCACGCGCGGTGCTCGCGGGCGTGACCGATTTCACGGCCGGCGGGTTCGATCCCGCGCATCGCAGCGATCCCGCGCAGGCGCTGGCGGGCGCGCCGCGCGACGTCGGCACGAAGATCCTGCTCGCGCACCAGCCGCGCAGCGCGGAAGCGGCGAACCGCGCGGGTTACACCCTGCAGTTGTCGGGCCACACGCACGGCGGCCAGTTCTTGCCGTGGCCGCCGTTCGTGCGGATGCAGCAGCCGGTGATCGGCGGGCTGAACCGTTTCGGCGACATGTGGCTCTATGCGAGCCGCGGCACTGGATACTGGGGGCCGCCGAACCGCTTCGGCGTGCCGTCCGAGATCACGCTGATCCGGCTGACGCGCTAGGGCCAGCGCAAGCCCGTTATCAGTGTGAACGGGCCCTGGCCCGCAATCGTTACTCGATGCGTGCGATATCGTCGAAATCGAAGCGCGGGCTGCGCGGGAACAGGCCGGCCGGATCGCCGTAGCCGAGATTCACGAGGAAGTTGCTCTTGATCGTGGTGCCCGCGAAGAATTCGGCATCGACCTTCGCGCCGTCGAAGCCCGACATCGGGCCCGCATCGAGGCCGAGCGCGCGTGCGGCCAGGATCAGGTATGCGCCTTGCAGCGACGCGTTGCGGAACGTGGTGGCCTGGATCAGCGCATCGTTGCCGGCGAACCAGCTGCGTGCGTCGGCATGCGGGAACAGGCGCGGCAGGTGCTCGTAGAACGCGTAATCCATCCCGACGATCACGGTGACGGGCGCGGCCATGGTTTTCGCGAGGTTGCCTTCGGACAGCGCGGGTTTCAGGCGCGCCTTCGCTTCGGGCGACTTGACGAACACGAAGCGTGCGGGGCTCGAGTTCGCCGACGTCGGGCCGAATTTCATCAGGTCGATCAGCCGGTGCAGCAGCGCGTCGTCGACGGGTTTGTCCTGCCACGCGTTGTGCGTGCGGGCAGTGAGAAACAGTTGATCGAGGGCGGAATCGGAGAGCGTCGTCATGATGGGGTCCGGGAAGAAAGCGGCCGCGTCGTGCCGGCCGGCGTGGCGGAGAAAAGCGGCGCCCCTCGGCGGAGCGTGCCGCGACACGCCGCGATGATAGCGTGATGCGCGTATGTGCATCGCGGTGCGCGGCGGTTTCCTTTCATCGGCGAATGACAGCGCATGGCGGTGCGCGGCGCCGTTGGCTAGTATGCAGACATGCATCGTTCGCTCCGTTTCCCGCCCGCTCTTTCCGACATGTCGACGCCCGATCTCTTCGCTGACACGCCCGCGCCCGACGTGGACTGGTACCCAGACTGGCTTGCACAAGCCGATGCCGATCGCACGCTTGCCGCGCTGATCGGCGAGGTCGCGTGGCGGCAGGATACGATCCGTACGCCGCGTGGCCGCATTCCGTTGCCGCGGCTCACCGCGTGGCAGGGCGAGCCGGATGCCGTGTACGTGTATTCGGGGATCCGCAACGTGCCCGCGCCGTGGACGCCGGCCGTGCTCGACCTGAAGCAGGCGGTCGAGGCAACGTGCGGCGCGCGCTTCAACAGCGTGCTGCTCAATCGCTACCGCAACGGGCTGGACAGCCTCGGCTGGCACGCGGACAACGAGCCGGAGCTCGGCGAGGCGCCGGTGATCGCGTCGGTGAGCCTCGGTGCGATGCGCGTGTTCGATCTGCGCCATCGCGCGACCGGCGTCACGCATGCGTACCGCCTCGTGCATGGCAGCCTGCTCGTGATGCGTGGGCGCACGCAGTCGGAATGGCAGCACCGCGTGCCGAAGGCGCCGGGCGTGCAGGGCGAGCGCGTCAACCTGACCTTCCGGCGGGTGATGTCCGCCGGATAGATCGCACCCCGTTTCCGCGATCCACGAATGGCCGATGCAAGCAATCGTTCGTGTGTGCGGCACGTTGCCGCACGAATGCGATACGGTGTCGCCTGACATGGCCCGGAAGCCCGTCCCGTATGGGTTTCAGTCAGTTTCGATCGACCGGGCGGTTCCGATAGATGAGTGAAACCTCTGATGGTGCGTCGCAACAATTATTGACTAGACTGTCGAATGGCAGAAACGCGTCGGCACACCGGCGCGACCCTTTCGACATGCCCCGAGTGTTGCCGATGCGGCGCGCAAGGGGGCAGGAGCAAAACGCGTGACCGTACTCGACCCTTCCTTCGAACCCTCGCTGCACGTCTTTGAACAAGACGGTGGATGGCAATGGGCGCTGACGGTGAAGCGGGCGACCGGCGTCGGCGTGAAAGTCGTTGCGTTCAGCCGGGAAGGCTTTCGCGGCGAAGCCGAGGCAGTCGCCGCCGGCCAGCTTGCCCGCGCCGAATATGACGACGCCGTGACGGCCTGACGCCGTCGCGGCGATCCCGCCCGAGGATCGCTTTCACCGTCCGCCTTTCGCCGTCCGGTGCCGGGCGGTTCGTTCCCGATTCCTTTCCGTTTTCAGCCTTTTGTCCGGCGCGGTGCGCGCATCGCGCGATACCGCATGCGGGGCGTCGGCACGCCTGTCCCCGGTGCTCGTCGCGCCAAATGGTCCGTACCATTCGACACGTGCGTGCCATACGTTGCGCTTAACGTCCGTGCACGGCGTCCGTCGCGCCGGCGACGCGGCCTGCGCCGCGGTTTGACCGCCGGACGCCGACCCATCGACAAGAATGATGCAGGTCATGTGCGACGACAGAACGGACTACCGCCGCCATGCGCGCGGCGGATCGCGCGCGGCGCGTACGCTTCAACGGGGATTCACGCTGATCGAGGTGCTGATCGCGCTGGCGATCGTGGCCGTGGCGCTCGGCGCCGTGATGCGCGCGATCGGCGCGCTCGCGTCGGATACCGACATGGCGCGCATGCGCCTGCTCGCGCTCTGGAGCGCCGACAACGCGCTTGGCGAAATCCGCATTGCATCGGCGTGGCCGTCCGTCGGCACGAACACGTTCGCGTGCCCGCAGGGCCGCTACCGGTTCGTGTGCCGCCAGTCGGTGGCCGCGTTGCCGAGCCCGCTGGTGCGGCGCGTGACGGTCAGCGTGTATCCATCCTCGTCGAGCCGCAACGTGCTCGCCGAAGTCGTCACGGTGATCCAGAATGAAGCGCGCCATTGAACCGCGCGCGGCGGCGCGTGCCCGCGGCTTCACGCTGATCGAGATGCTGGTCGCGATCGCGCTGCTCGCCGTGATCGCGCTGCTGTCGTGGCGCGGCCTCGATGCGACGATCCGCGGCCGCGACGATATCGCGTCGAATCTGTCGCAAACGCGTCTGCTCGGCCGCTATTTCTCCCAGTTGCAATTCGACCTGACGAACCTCGTGACGGCGGACGAAGTGTTCGGGCCCCCGCTGCGCATTCGCCCGAACGAACTCGTGATGGTGCGTCGTCTCGGCGTCGGCAGCGGGCCGGCGCAGATGCAGGTCGTGCGCTACCAGCTCAAGGGGCGCGAACTCGTGCGCAGCGCGTCGCAGCCGCTTGCGTCGCTGGCCGACGTGGAGGACGCGCTGCAACACATCGACACGTTCGCGCGCGTGGTGGTGAGCAATGATGCGCGGACGATGCAGCTTTCGGTGTGGATTCCGCCGGGGGGATGGACGACGAGCCAGACCGTCATCGAACAGTCCTATGCGCAGTTTCTCGCGCAGCACGGCGTCAGCAACATCACGTCGCTCGGCATGCCGCTGCCGCGCGGCGTGCGCTTCGCGGTCACGATGGGCGCGCCGGCCGTCGAATACGTGCGGACGATCCCGATCGGCCAGTGACGGCGGCACGCGCTGCATCCGGCCGGCAATGTGGTCCGTCCCCCGGGCAAAATGGTCCGTAACTTTCGTCATACGTCTGTTATTGCCCGTCCGTTAGTCTCGTGACGAGCATGACCGCCGCGACCGGTTCCATCGAGCCGGGCCAGCGGCGGCATCGGCAAACGGGAAGGGGGCGAACGTGACGGTCGAGCACCGGCATGATGCACACGCGGGCGCGTCGGGACTCGACGCGCGCGGTCAACGGCAATCGGCGGCGATCCTGAGCCGCGCACAGAACTGGCATGGCGCCGGACGATTCGACGACGCGGCGCGCGAATACCTCGCCGTGCTCGAGAACGAGCCGGACAATCCCCAGGCATTGCACCTGTACGGCGTGCTGCAGTTCCAGCGCGGCGCGGCCGACGACGCCGAAGCATTGCTGCGCCAGTCGATCGCGATCGCACCGGGCACGCGCGCGCTGTCGGATCTCGGCGCGATCGCCGGCGAGCGCGGCCGCGCCGGCGAAGCGCTCGAGCATTTCGCGGCCGCGCTGCGCGCGACGCCCGACGACGTGCAGACGCTCGTGCGACGTGGCAATACGCTGCTCGGATTGCGCCGCTACGACGACGCGCTCGCGTCGTTCGACCGCGCGCTCGCCGTGTCGCCGCTGGTGCTCGATGCGCTCTGCAATCGCGGCAGTGCGCTGCGTGCGCTGCGCCGCTTCGACGAAGCGCTCGATACCTACGATCGCGCGCTGATGGTCGACCCGCGTTCGTTCGAATCGTGGTTCAACCGCGGCCTCGCGCTGCGCGAACTGCAGCGGCAGGCCGATGCGCTGCAGTGCTTCGAGCGCGCCAGCGCGATCCGGCCCGGCATCGCTGCGATCATGGCCGAGCGCGGCCGCACGCTGATCGATCTCGATCGGCCGGGCGAGGCGCTCGACGCGTTCAACGAGGCGATCGCGGCCGATCCCGCGCGGATCGACGTGCTTTACAACAGCGCGGTTGCGCTCGAACGGCTCGGCCGCGCGGACGAAGCGCTGGCCCGCTGCGAGCGCGTGCTGGCGTTCGATCCGGATCATGTCCGCGCCCATGCGAGTCGCGGCAATGCGTTGTTGCAGCTCAAGCGCCACGACGAAGCACTGGCCGCCTATGCGCGCGCGCTGGCGCTCGATCCGCACTCGGCGGAGACGTTGTGCAACCGCGGCACCGCGCTGCGTTACCTGAAGCGTTACGACGACGCGCTGGCCAGCTACGATGCCGCGCTTGCGCGCGACGCGCGGTTCGCCGAGGCGTGGACCAACCGCAGCAGCGTGTTGCAGGACCTGCACCGCTACGACGAAGCGATGGCGTCGATCGACCGTGCGCTCGCGCTGCGTCCCGATCACGCGACGAACTGGCTCAATCGCGGCAACCTGCATTTCGAAACGGCGCGCACGGACGACGCGCTCGTCGCGTATGACCGCGCGATCGCGCTGCATCCCGACTACGCCGAGGCGCATTTCGCGCGCGCGTCGCTGTATCTGATCGAAGGCGATTTCGCGCGCGGCTGGCCCGAGTACGAATGGCGGCTGCGCGACGCGCAGCTTGCGCGGCACTACCGGCCGTTCACGCAGCCGGCGTGGCAGGGCGACACGCCGCTCGACGGCCGGACGGTGCTGATTCATGCGGAACAAGGGTTCGGCGACACGCTGCATTTCTGCCGCTATGTGCCGCTGGTGGCCGCGCGCGGTGCGCGGGTCGTGTTCGAGGTGCAGCCGCAGCTGCGCGCGCTGATGGCGTCGCTGCCCGGGTCGGTCGACGTGATCGCGCGTGGCGAGCCGCTGCCGGCGTTCGATTGCCAGGCGCCGCTGATGAGCCTGCCGCACGCGTTTCGCACCGACGAAGCCACGATTCCGTGTGCCGGCGCCTATCTGCATGCCGACCCGCAGCGCACGCGCCAGTGGGAAGCGCTGCTCGGCGAACGGCGCCGGCCGCGAATCGGGATCGCCTGGGCCGGCAATCCGGAGCACCGGAACGATCACAACCGGTCGATCGATTTCTCGCGGCTCGCGCCGCTGTTCGATCTCGACGTCGACTGGATCAGCCTGCAAAAACCCGTGCGCGAACGCGACGCGGCGCTGCTCGCGGAGGCGCCGGTGCGCCGCGTCGACGACGAACTCGGCGATTTCGCAGACACGGCCGCGCTGATCGGCGCGCTGGATCTCGTGATTGCGGTCGATTCCGCCGTCGCGCATCTGGCGGGTGCGCTGGGCCACGCGGTCTGGGTGCTGCTGCCCGATCCGGCCGAGTGGCGCTGGATGCGGACCCGCGGCGACAGCCCGTGGTATCCGTCCGCGCGGCTGTTCCGGCAGGCGGCGCCGGGCGACTGGACGGGCGCGATCGACGCGGTGCGTGCCGCGATCGCGGCGATGACACGTTAGACACGACACACGATACGAACAGCGACAAGTGGGGGCCACACGATGACACCGAACGGGGAAGGGACGACACTCGCGAGCGCGCCGGTCGCGCCGGATCGCCGTCCGCCCGACACCGCGCAACTCGAACGGCTGCTCCTGCGTGCGCGCAAGGCGCACCACGACGGCGCGCTGCAGCATGCGGAACACGCGTATACGGAATTGCTGACGCTCGATCCCGAGCATCCGGAGGCGCTGCACCTGCTCGGCGCGGTGCGCTTTCAGCAAGGGCGCCTCGACGATGCCGAGCCGCTGATGCGGCGCTCGATCGAGCGTCGGCCGGTGCCGCTCGCGCTCGCGAATTACGCGGCGGTGCTGACCGGGCTCGGGCGCGAGCACGACGCGCTCGCGCGGCTCGACGAAGCGCTCGCGATCAATCCGGTTCATCAGCGCGTGCTGTTCCAGCGCGCGGGCCTGCTCGCGCAACTCGCGCGGCACGACGATGCGTGTGCGGTCTACGATCGGCTGCTCGAGCTGACGCCCGGTTTTGCCGACGGTTATGTGAAGCGCAGCGACATGCAGCGCGCGCTCGGCCGTCACGACGACGCGCTCGCCGATTGCGATCGATCGATCGCGCTGGCCGGGCGTTCGTTCGACGCGATGCGCGGGCGCGGTCTCGCGCTGCGCGAACTCGGCCGCTTTCGCGATGCCGTCGACAGCTACGGCTACGCGCTTGCGCAAATGCCGGGCAGCGCCGAGGTGCTGTTCCTGCGCGGTGTCGCCTATCTCGACCTGAACGATCCCGCGCGCGCGCTCGCGGATTTCAATGCGGCAATCGCGGCGAGCCCGACCTTCGTCGATGCGATCTTCAACAGCTCGATCGCGCTCGAGCTGCTCGGCCGGCACGACGAGGCGCTCGTGCGCTGCGACCGCGTGCTCGCGATCGATCCGCGCCATGCGCGGGCGCTGGCGAACCGCGGCAACGCGGCCAGCCACCTGGAGCGCTATCGCGATGCGGCCGACAGCTATGCGCGCGCGCTCGACGCGGAACCGCGCAGCACCGGCGTGCTGTGCAACTACGCGAGCGCGCTGATGCGCATCGAGCGTCATGACGATGCGCGCGACATGTGCGACCGTGCGCTCGCGCTCGATGCGGGCTATGTGCCCGCGTGGTTCACGCGCGGCCGCGTGCAGCTCGAAACGCACCGCTACGCCGCTGCGCTCGACGATTTCGCGCGCGTGATCGACGCGACGCCGCGCGACAAACTTGCGCACTTTCACAAGGGCAATGCGCTGCGCGCGCTGCGGCATCACGACGCCGCGCGGCAGGCCTATGCGGATGCGATCGAGATCGATCCCGACTACGTGCTCGCACACTGCATGCGCGCGTTCCTGTGTTTGTCGATCGGCGATTTCGAAGCGGGCTGGGCCGAGTACGAATGGCGCTGGCGTGATACGCAGCTCGACGCGAGCCGGCGCACGTTCGCGCAGCCGCGCTGGACGCACGGGATGCCGCTCGACGGCAAGACGATCCTGCTGTACCCGGAACAGGGGCTCGGCGACACGCTGCAGTTCTGCCGCTATGTTCCGCTCGTGAAAGCGCTCGGCGCACGCGTCGTGCTCGAAGCGCCGGTCGAACTGAAGGCGCTGTTCGCCACGCTCGACGGTGTCGATGCGCTCGTCGCGCGCGGCGAGCCGCTGCCGCCGTTCGACCAGCATTGCCCGCTGCTGAGCCTGCCGCTCGAGTTCCGCACGGACCTGGAGTCGATTCCGGCCGGCGTGCCGTATCTCTCTGCCGATCCCGTGCGTATCGCGCAATGGCGCGAACGGCTTGGCGCACCGACGCGGCCGCGCATCGGTCTCGTGTGGTCCGGCAACCCGCTGCACCTGAACGACCGCAACCGCTCGATGACGCTCGCGGATCTGCTGCCGCTGTTCGACGACCGTTACGAGTGGATCAGCCTGCAGAAAGTGGTCCGCGACGAGGATCGTCCGGTGCTCGACGCGAGCGCGGTGCGCTTCGTCGGCGACGACCTTGCGGATTTCGCCGATACGGCCGCGCTGACCGCGCTGATGGACGGCATCGTCAGCGTCGATACGTCCGTCGCGCACCTCGCCGGCGCACTCGGCCGGCCGCTTGCGCTGATGATTCCGCATACGCCCGATTTCCGCTGGCTGCTCGAGCGGGACGACAGCCCGTGGTATCCGTCGGTGCGATTGTTCCGCCAGCCCGAGGGCGGGCAGTGGGCGCCCGTCGTCGAGCGGATCGCGGCGGAGCTGCCGACGCTCGTCGGCGGAGGCGCGCGATGAATACGCGCCGCGGGGCCGCACCGTCGCCCGGCGCCGGCGCCGGCTTCGGCGCAAGCGCCGCGCCGTTGCGTGCGGTGCTCGACGATGCGCTTCGCCAGGCCCGCGCGCGGCTCGAACTGCGCGACTTCGCGGGGGCCGGACGGCTCTACGAAGGCGTACTGACGATGGCGCCCGACCATGTCGAGGCGCTGCACCTGCTGGGTCTCGTGTATCTGCAGCTCGGCGATCCCGGGCGGGCGGAGCCGCTGATCTCGCGCTCGATGCGGTTCGGATTGAACCAGCCGTGGAATCTGGCGAACCATGCGGCGGCGCTGACCGGTGTCGGCCGTCACCGCGACGCGCTCGCGCTCGCCGATCGCGCACTCGCGGCCGATCCGGACCATGCGCCGTCGAATGCGGCGCGCGGCGATGCGCTGCTCGCGCTCGGGCAATACGACGCGGCGCTCACGGCCTACGATCGGGCGCTCGTGCGGGAACCGGCGCACGCAACGGCGTGGCGCAAGCGCGGCGAGACGTTGCGCTGGCTCGACCGGCCTGCCGATGCGCTGATCAGCATCGAGCGCGCGTTGCGGATCGACCCGAACGATGCGGCCGCGAACCTCGAGCGCGGGCATGCACTGCGAGCGCTCGGTCATCGCGAGCAGGCGCTGCACAGCTATCAGCTCGCGATGGTCGCGCGCGGCAAGACGCCGGAGATCGTCTACGCGTGCGGCGTCGTGATGACCGAACTCGGCCGCCCGGCCGATGCGCTCGCGTGTCTCGACGAAGGGCTCGCACGGTTGCCGAAAGACGAGCAGTTGCTGTACGCGAGTTGCGTCGCGCTGGATCTGCTGCATGCCCGCGACGAATTGCTGAAGCGCTGCGACCGGCTGCTCGCGCTGAATCGCGGCAATGTCGCGGCATGGGTCGGGCGCGGCAATGCGCTGCTCGGGCTCGAACGTCATGCGCAAGCCGCCCAGGCTTATGCGCAAGCACTGGCGCGCAAACCCGACGATATCGACGCGCGCCGCAACAGTGCGGCCGCGCTGCGCGCACTCGGCCGGTTCGACGATGCGCTCGCCGATTACGACGCGGCGCTGGCGCTGACGGGCCCGCATGCGGAACTGCATTACAACCGCGCGCTCGCGCTACAGCAGCTCGGCCGCTACGACGAGGCGCTCGCGAGCCATGCGGCGGCGGCGGCCGCACCGGCGGAAACTGCGCAGGCCCTGTTCACGCGTGCGCTCGCGCGCCAGCACCTCGGCGACGATGCCGCCGCGCTGACCGACTACGCCGATGCCTGCCGGCGCGATCCGAACCACGGCGCCGCGCGCCGTTCCGAGGCGTTCTGCCGGCTGCTGACGGGCGATTTCGATGCGGGCTGGCGGCAGCACGAGGCGCGCTGGGATGCGGCCGACGTGATGCTGCACCGGCGTCATGCGGACCGGCCGCTGTGGACCGGCGACGAACCGCTCGCCGGCCGCACGCTGCTGCTGCATGCGGAGCAGGGGTACGGCGACACGCTGCAGTTTTGCCGCTACGCGAACCTGGCGCACGACGCGGGCGCGACCGTGATCGTCGAGGCGCCGGCCGCGCTCGGCGAGCTGCTCGGCACGCTGCGCGGCGTGAGCCGGGTTGTCACCGAAGGGCAGCCGATGCCGGCGTTCGACCTGCAGTGTCCGCTGATGAGCCTGCCGTACGCGTTCCGCACGACGCTCGATACGGTGCCGGCCGACGTGCCGTACCTGCGCGCCGATGCGTCGCGGCGTGCCGCGTGGGTGCAGCGTATCGACGCGATAGCGCCGCCGGGCCGGCTGCGGGTCGGGCTCGCGTGGTCCGGCAATCCGCGCCACGCGAACGACGAAAACCGCTCGATACCGTTCGCCGCGCTCGCGCCGCTCGTCGGGTGCGATGCGCTCGACGTGACGTTCGTGAGCTTGCAGCCGCAGGTGCGTGCGCGTGATGCCGACGCGCTTGCCACGAGCGGCGTGCTGTCGTTCGCGGACGCGTTGCAGGATTTCGCCGAAACGGCTGCGCTGGTCGACACGCTGGATCTCGTGATCAGCGTCGACACGTCGGTCGCGCATCTGGCGGGCGCGCTCGGGCGGCCCGTCTGGGTGCTGCTGCCGCGCGTGCCGGACTGGCGCTGGCTGCTCGAGCGCGACGGCAGCCCGTGGTATCCGGCCGCGACGCTGTTCCGGCAGACGCGGCCGGGAGACTGGCCGGCTGTCGTCGGCCGCGTGGCCGACGCGCTCGGCACGGTACGCCGCGACCGCTCCGAGGCGGCGTGACCGGCCTTCCATGACAAAAGCTACGGACCTTTTCACGGCGGCCGGAATGGTCCGTAACAGTCGCCATGTCGCTGCCATTCGCGCTTCGTATGGTCTTCGGATTCCAGCGGCCTGTTTCGGGCGCAACGACATGTGCGGTGCCGGACCGGCGCCGCGCGCAAATTCCTAGCATCGGGGTGGCAAGAATGGCAGCACGCGCACGTACGGATCGGCAACTTCGCGCAACGGCCTCGCGGTCGGTCCTGAATTCGGAGCTGAGCCCGCTTTACCGGGCGGTCGTGCTGATGCTCGCGGCGGGCGTGTCCGCGCATGCGCACGGGGCGGGCATCACGAACCTCGGGCAGGCCACCGCGCGGGCGTCAGGCGGCGGCGCGGGCGGAGCCGGCGGCGTGCCGGGCATGCCGAATCTCGGCGTGTCGCCGCAGCAGGCGTTGCAGGCGAGCCAGCCGTCGATCCGCAACCTCGGTTATGCCGCGCACGCGATCGCCGCGCAGATCGCCGCGCAGCAGAATGCGGCGGCGGCCGCGGCGAAGCTGCCGTCGACCGTGCCGAACGGGCTTGCGCCGGGCGGGCTGCAGGTGGCGGCGGGCGCGACGGGCGATACGAACAATCCGGTGCTGTGGTTCAACGCGAACGCGCCGACGCAAAACGCCGACGCGAGCGGCCACGTGAACGTCGACGTCAAGCAGACCGGGCAGAACGCGGTGCTGACGTGGGAGACGATGAACGTCGGCCGGCAGACGACGCTGAACTTCGACCAGTCGGGCGGCACGCAGACGAACGGCGCGAACAACTGGGCGGTGCTGAACCGGATCAACGATCCGAGCGGGCGGCCGAGCCAGATTCTGGGGAACATCAGCGCGCAGGGGGCGGTGTATGTGATCAACCGGAACGGGGTGCTGTTCGGCGCCGGGTCGCAGGTGAACGTGCATTCGCTGGTGGCGTCGTCGCTGAACCTGCTGGACATGAAGAACCAGATCGTACCGACGCCCGACGGCATCGTTGCGAGCAATCAGCAGTTCCTCAGCTTGCCTGCCGGCACGACCGGCGGGCTGGCGTATCCGGAGTCCGGGAGTTCAAGCGGGGTGGCGGGATCGTCGAGTCGCCCCAACGAGATACTCGGGCTCGGCAACGTCGCGAAAACGAGTGGTAGCTATCAGGCGCCGGGCGACATCACGATCGAACAGGGTGCGTCGATTGTGACGCATACGAACGGCACGGTCAGCGACGGCGGATTCGTGCTCGTTGCAGCGCCGAACGTGACGAATGGCGGCAGCATCACGGCGACTGACGGCCAGGTCGTGCTGGCCGCGGGTGTCGGTGTGAGCTTGCGGCCGAACAGTGGGCTGAAAAACAATCCGCAACTGCTGTTGCCCGAGCTGAGCGGCCAGATCGTCACGACGCAGAATGGTACGACGGTCGACCTTACGCCGGTGGGCACGCTGACGAACACGGGCATCGTACAAGCCTCGCGCGGCAGCGTGAATCTCCTCGGCGGCCGCGTCGCGCAGAATGGTGTGGTAGGCGTGACGACGAGCGTCAATACGCCGGGCCGGATCACGATTTCGACGGTCGACGAATACGTGTCGAACGATCCGCTCGGCAACGCGTATCCGGGGACACCGCTTGCAACGGGCGGACTGGCTGGCGGCAGTGCAGACAACGCGAATCGCTCGGGTTTGCTCACGTTCGGGCCGGGCTCGGTCACGACCGTGCTGCCAGACAGCAGCGGGCAGACGGCGACGTCGACGCCCGGCACGACGTTCACGCCCGGCGGCATCGCAATGACGGCCGGTGCAGTGTGGTTCCAGGGCGGTTCACTGATCGAGGCGCCGGGTTCGAACGTGTCGGTGACAGCGCTTTCGCCATCGGTAACGGCCTATACGCCTGACGTCAAGCAGAGTTCGGCGCCTGGCCGCATTTATCAGGATGCGGGATCGACGATCGACGTGTCCGGGCTTGCGAACGTCGAAATCCCGATCGCGCAGACGCTCGTGACGATCGATCGGATCGGCCAGAACGAACTCGCCGATTCGCCGTTGCTCCGGAACAGTTTCCTGTTCGGGTTGAAGGGAGTCGTCGTCGACAGCACGTTAACGGGCACGCGCAGCGACGGCGTGTCATGGGTCGGTAGTCCGATCCTGAATCTGTCGGGCTATGTGAACCTGATTCCCCGCAGTGTCGATCAGCTGTTGACCAACGGCGGGACGATCACGCTGTCTGGCAACGAGGTGATGACTGCACGTGGTTCGTCACTGAACCTGAACGGCGGGTACGTGCATGTCGACGGCGGGATCGTCAATACGACGCGACTCGTCGACGCAAATGGTGCGATCGTGCCGATCGGGCAGGCGAGCCAGTACGAAACCTACGTCGGAATTTCCGGCCAGTTCATCGAAAGCCATCCGCGCTGGGGCGTGACGAAGACGTGGTACAACCCGCTGCTGACGGCCGGTTCGTATCAGGGTGACTATATCGTTGGTGGCAACGCAGGCACGCTCGACCTGTTCGCGACCTCGACGCTCGTGCTCGATGGGGACATCAGCGCGCAGTCGTTCGGCGGCGCGAAGCAGATGCAGGGCAACAGCCTGCCTGCGAGCGGGACGTTCAATCTCGGTGCAGATGCGAAGCTCACCAGCGGCACGCTCGCCAGCCTGACGTGGAACAATTCGAATGCGGCGCCGACCGGCGTCACCGGCTTGACGATTCTGCAAGGCCAGGCGCCGCAGCTCGACGATCTGGCGGCGGGTTTCTCGAGCAATACGCCGATCGACAGGGCGTCGCTGCAGAATGTCGCCGCGACCGATCCGCACAACGTGCTGACCACGATGGTGGTGCCGGTCGACGCGCTGAACGCCGGCGGCTTCTCGAACGTCAACGTGACGCAGGATACGCACGGCGGCAAGGGAATTGTCGTCGCGCAGGATACCCGCCTCAACGTGCAGCCGGGTGGCTCCATCGCGCTCAACAGCGCGACCGGCGGTGCGGACGTCAATGTGGCGGGCAGTTTGTCCGCACCGGGCGGATCGATCTCCATCACGAGCGGCGGCAATATCGTCGTCGGTCCGCAAGCCGTGCTCAGTGCTGCCGGCCAATGGGTCAACAACGACGTACAGGCGGCGCCGGGTACGACGCCGGGCAATACCCAGTTCGTCAACGGCGGCAACATTTCGCTGGCGACCAGCGAGCAGTCGATCGGACACGTGGGTGAAGGTTTCACGGATGCGACAGGCGCGATTCTGTTGCGTCCCGGCAGTGTGCTGGACGTGTCGAGCGGCGGCGAACTGCTGTCCAGCGGCCAGTTGCTGATGCAGAACGGCATTCCGGTCGGGCGTGGCGGGAACGTATCGTTGCAGACCTATGTCGCTCCTCAGTCAAAGCAGTTCGGCCATATAGGCGATGGCGGCCCGAACCTGCCTACGACGCAACCCGCGAACGGCACCATTGCGCTCGGTGGCACGATTCTCAGCGATGGCTTTTCGGGCGGCGGCACGCTGACGTTGCAGGCGCTCGGCTTCAGGATCGGCGGCGATCAGAAAGCTGCCGCACCGTGGGATGTCTATCTGCCGGAGAGCTTCTTCGCGCAGCAGGGCTTCGGCAAGTATGTACTGAACGCCTACTACGACGCGACCGTGGCGCCCGGTGCGACGGTCGCGCTGACTCAGCGCAATCTGATTCCGGATGCGCTTGCGCTGCAGCAGGCAACCACCGGTAGCAACCTGTCGACGGCGGGGCTGACGACCTCCGGTCGACTCGACGACTACCACCGGCAGTCGACCAGCCTCGTGTTGACGGGCGGCAACTATGTGTCATGGCTGACCGCGGGGAATACGGCGCCGTCGTATCCGGGCGTGACGGGGGCCGTCACGCTGTCGTCCGGCGCATCGATTCACGCGGATGCCGGTGCGAGCGTCGGGTTCGGCTCGCCCACGCAGGTGACCGTGCTCGGCTCGATCGTCGCGCCAGGCGGGTCGATCACGCTCAGTGCGGATTCGGGCGGCACGTTCGGTCAGACGGGCCAGTACGGCATATTCACGCCGAGCGACAGCCGATCGGTCTGGCTCGGTACGGACGCGGCGCTCGATGTGTCGGGCACCGCACTTGCCAATCCGCTCGCCGCGCCGGTCAGGATCGGGGCTACGACCGTCGTGCCGAACACCGGCAAAGTCCTGTCGGGCGGCTCGGTCACGCTGTCGAGCGATGCGGGTTATGTGGTTGCGCAGCCGGGGTCGCGGATCGACGTGTCCGGTGCATCGGCGAACTTCGATCAGTTGCAGGCAAACGGGACTTATGCGTCGCAGCCGGTGTGGAGCGATGCCGGTTCGATCACGCTGTCTGCCGCGTACGGCCTCTTCGCAGATGCGACGCTCGCTGCGCACGCGGGCGCTCCGCAGGGGCGTGGCGGCACGCTGGCGATCCTGCCGCATCAGAACAACAACGCAACCGGCGCGACCGCACTGGTCATCCGGCAAAGTGGCGAACTGACGCCAGCAGGTCTCGGGGCCGGCCAAAGCTTCGCGACCGCCATCGACACGACGACCGGCTTGCCGATCGGCAAGCCGACCGGCGTGATTCAATTCTCTGTCGACCGCCTCGACGGATCGGGCGTCGCGAATCTCGTGCTTGGCGACGCCACGCCTATGCCAGCAGCCGTGGAAGTGCCGCCGATTGCGTTCGCAGGCGACGTCAAACTGGCGCTGCCTGAATCGGTTACGTTGAATACCGGGCGCGTCGCGGCGCTAGGCATGGATCAATTCGCGACCCTGCTGTCGACGCCTGCAACGCAATCGAACGGCAGTACGAATCCGGCCTCGGTTCTTCAGACCTTGCTGACGCAGCCGCCGCAGCGGCCGTCCGGCACCACGATCGAGATCGATGCGCCATACGTCGCACTGATCGGGCCGACGCTGACGGCGCAGTCGCCGGCATTTGCGCCGGTCGCGACCCGGTCCGATGCGACGCTGAATGTGAACGCGTCGTTCATCGATCTGCGTAATCAGTTCCAGCTGAACAACGTCGGACATGCGAACTTCGTCAGTGCAGGCGATATTCGGATGAGCTCGTCCAATACGAATTCTTCGGGCACCGCACTGCTCCCCGGCGTTCTTTACACGCCTGGCAACGTGTCGTTCAGGGCCGCGGACCTGTATCCGGCCACCGGCAGCACGTTCATCGTCGATGCCGTCGGACCGATCGATCCGGCGACGGGAAAGCCGGCGCCGACGACCGTCACGTTCGCGTCGAACGGAGCATCGGGCACACCGTTGTCGGCAGGCGGCACCTTGCTCGTCGATGCGACCGATATCGTGCAGGGCGGTACGGTGCGCGCACCGTCGGGCACGATCGTCTTCGGCGTCGGCGATCCGTCGAACGCCGCGACCCAGGCGCAGTTCGCCGGCCAGCCGCTGGTCGCGACCGATTCGGTGACGTTCGCGAACGGCAGTACGACGTCGGTATCGAACGGCGGTCTCGTGATCCCTTATGGCACGACGGTCGACGGCGTCGAGTGGCAGTTCAATCCGACCACGGGCGCGACCGCGCCGGATCTGACCGCGCCACCCGCGAAATACATCGGCGTCAACGGCAGCCGCGTCGCGCTCGACAAGGGCGCGAAGATTGACCTCTCGGGCGGCGGCGACCTGCAGGCGGTCGAGTGGGTGCCGGGTACGGGGGGTACGCGCGACGTGCTGTCGCAATACAACGTCAGCTATGCGAACAACCCCGCCGGGGCGACGGTTCCGGTCAACCCAGGGGCGACGAATGTTTATGCGATCGTGCCGGGCGCGCAATCGCCGGTGGCGGCCTACGATCCGGTGTTCGCGCACTCGGTGCAGCCGTCGGTGGACGGTTCGACCGTCAGCACGACGGTATCGCTCGGTTTGGGCCAAGCCGGCTTGAAGGACCCGGTCGGCAAGGCCGTCTATCTGTCCGGGGTGCCAGGGCTGGCGGCCGGCTATTACACGCTGCTTCCCGGCAAGTACGCGACCCTGCCAGGGGCATATCGCGTCACGCTCGCGAGCGCGCCGGGTAATGTCGCACCGGGGGCGAGCCAGGTGCTGCCGGATGGCACCGTGATGACGGCCGGTTATTTCGCTGATGCGCTGACGGGCGGCCGCAGCGCGACGCCGACGCTATTCAACGTGCAGTCCGGGCCGGTGTGGCAGCAATACTCTCAGTACACCCTGACGGGCGCGAACGCTTTCTTTGCCGCGCAGGCCGCGAAGAAAGGCAATGTGACGCCGCCGTCGCCGGTGGACGGCGGTCAACTCGTGCTGGCTGCAACCAAGGCATTGACGCTCGGCGCTACGCTGAATACGGCTGCCGGCAGCGGAGGGGCGCCGGCGGAAGTCGATATTGCGTCCCGGGACATTCAGATCCTCGGCAATGGCGGTACCGCGTTGCAGGGTTATCTGCAGATCGGCAGTGATGCACTCGATTCGCTGAATGCGGGCAGCCTGCTGATCGGCGGCACGCGTGCGGCAACGACGAACGGCGTGACGATCACGCCGATCGCGAACAGCGTGATCGTATCGAACGATGGCAACACGGCGCTCAAGGGCCCGGAGATCCTGCTCGTCACGAAGACCGACGCGAGCGGCACGGATCCGAATGCCGTGAATGGCCTGCGCATCGACGCAGGCGCGTCGATCGTGGCATCCGGCGACTATCCGGTGGCGAAGGACCAGCCGATTGCAATCGCAGGCGACGGTGCGCTGCTGCGCGTGTCGAACGGCGCGATGGCGCCGCTCACGCGCACGGGCTCGACCGGCAGCGGTCTGCTGACCGTGGGCGCAGGTGCAACCCTCTCAGGCGGCCAGGCATTGACGCTGGATTCGTCGGGGAACCTGAAGGTCGATCCGAGCGCGGTGCTGTCGGCGACGGCGATCACGGCGGACGGCTCGGCTATCACGTTCACCGGTGCGAATGGCGCGGCTTCCGCTGCACTGCCAGGTTTCGTGATCGATCCGGCCGGGCTCGCGCAATTCGGCAAAGCGCAACAAGTGACGCTGCGCAGCTATGGCGCGATCGGTTTCGTCGGCGACGTGAATGCGACGTTCGGCAACAGCGTGAACCTGAGCGCCGGGACATTCACGAGCGATGGCGGCAGCGTGACGCTGAATGCGCAGCGGATCACGTTCTCGAACGAAACGGGGGCGCCGAACGGTACGGCAGCATCGGGCAGCGGCACGCTGACGGTCAATGCGAAGGAGATCGATTTCGGCGCGGGAACGAAGACGGCGAGCGGTTTCGGCTCCGCAAGCATGACCGCGTCGGGCGGCGTCGTCGGGCAGGGCACCGGCACGTTCGACTTCGGTACGCTTCCGGTCACGCTGAATGCGCCCGTCTATCTTGCCGATACGAGTTCGGCATCGACCGTGAAAACGACCGGCGCACTGACGTTGAATGGCGCGTCAGGCACCGCGCTGGCTACGACACCGGTAGGCGGCGCATGGCATTTCATCGGCGGGACGATCGCCGACAACGGCGCGACGATCGCCGCCCCTGCGGGCAATGTGAGCCTCGAGGCGACGAGCGGCAACCTGACGCTCGGCAGCGGTTCGACAGTGAGCGCAGCTGGCGTGTCGAAGCAGTTCTTCGACATCGTGCAATACGCGCCGGCCGGCGCGATTACCCTGACGGCCGATGTCGGCACGGTCGACGTGCAGGCCGGTTCGACGCTTGATTTCTCGGGTGCGAAGGGTGGTGGCGCGGCGGGCAGCCTGACGTTGTCGGCGCCCAGGCAAGTCGTGAACCTGAACGGCACGATCAAGGGCGGGGCGGCGAGCGGTTATGCGGGCGGTTCGTTGTCGCTCGACACGAGCGGCGCCGCCGATCTCGACGCCCTCGCGAAGACGCTCGCATCGAGCGGCGTGAACCAGGCCATCGCGATCCACACCCGGTCGGGCAATCTTGCGCTGTCTGCCGGCAACACGCTCACCGCGCATGCGGTGTCGCTGACGGCTGATGGCGGCGCGGGCAACGCACTGGACACGGCAAATGGCAACGTCAACGTATCGGGCACGATTGACGCATCCGGCAAGGCCGGTGGTGCGATCGCGCTGTATGGGCGCAGTGGTGTCGACGTCGAGGGCACGCTGCTGGCGCGCGGCTCGGATTCGAAACAGCGCGGCGGCAGGGTCGATATCGGAACGAGCGGCGTGTTCGATCCAGGCGTGGCCGATCCGTACAATGCCACTTACGGTTACGAAAACATCGATCCGTCGCGCGCCGGGTTGATCCGGGTCGGCGCGAACGCGTTGATCGACGTTTCGGGCGGCACGGCCGGCGGGCTGTCGGGCGGCACGGTGAATTTCCGCGCGCCGCTGTTGTCGGACGGCACCGTGAACGTGGTGTTACCGTCTTCGGGATTCGCAGCGGGCAAGGGCATCGCGGGTTCACGCGCGACGACGCTCGAGGCATATGCAACGTGGAGCACCACGGACGCGACGACCGGCGCCAGGCATTTCGACGGCATCGTCGACCCGGCTGGCTGGTACGACGCCAGCGGTCACCTGCTGGCCGGTACCTTCACCGCGCAGAGCACGTCGAGCACGCCGACGACCTTTACGTTCACGCCGGATGGGAGCGGCGGCGGCACCGTAAAGAACAATACGACGGGCGCAACGTCGGCAGTGACACAGGCGCAATTGCAGAGCGGATCCAGCACGATCGGCTTTGGCGGGCTGCAGAGCATGTTCTTTGCGCCGGTGTCGGGTGGCTCGAACACGGATCACCAGACGTTCTACGGGTATCAGGGCGGCAATGCGACGACGGCCGCGCCCGGAACGCTGATGGGTTTCGTGCAGCATGGGCTGGACGCATTGAAGAATCCGTTCACCGGCACGGGAATCGCGAATGCGCGCATCGTGCCGGGTATCGAGCTGGACAATCCGAGCCCGGCGATCAACGGCGGGAACATCGAAGTACTGACGAACTGGAACCTCGGAGCCGGGACGTCGGCGACAAATCAGGCATTCCGGTTCAATGGGCAGGCGCCGATCGTTACGCTGCGGGCGGAGAATGACGTTGATGTCAGGGCGAGCTTGTCGGATGGTTTTTTCCAGATCGCGAATCCGACTGGTACGGGTATCACGATCAACGTGCCCGCGTCGTCGACATATGCAGTGCAAAGCGGTGTGCTGCTGGGGCCGGCGAATTACTACTACTTCGGGTATTACCTCAACAATGGATTGCCGTCGCCTGCGCAGAGGCCATATGACTTCACCTCGGGCGACCCCGCGGAGATCGGGCAGTATTACGGTCTCTATAGCGCGTATCTCGACTATCTGCTATCGCCGGCAGATGCGGTTCAAAGAAGCTTCCTGGGCGTGCCCGTCGGCAAGGTACTCAGTCTGTTTTCGTACTACGGCATCAACATGCGCTCGTGGACGACCCGACCGATGGCTCCGAATCAGCCGGCGCTGGCTGTTCCATACCCGACGGGAGACGCACAGTCCGACGCGGCAGCCTATCTTCGGTACCTGGCCTCCTATAACGGCTATGTGGACAGCGAGATCCAGTTCTACAAGTCAACAGGTATCGCTCCGCATCTGGAGGCGCTATCACCCCCGCCTTCCGTGCTTGGCCCAGTGCTGACGACGACATCCATTGTCATCGCGCCACCCGTGACCGACAACACGCCTGCGCCGGTAGTCACGGCAGGCAATGCGTTGCCACTGGCCTCGGCATCGCTGGTCGCGGGTGCCAGTTCGTCGTATCGGATCGTGGCCGGCGCTGATTTTTCGAGTACCGATCCTCAGGCGCTGAAGCCGGCTCAGGCATTTTTGTCGTCGTCACCCACCGGGAGTGGCGGAAATGTGACGCTCGATGGTCACTTCGAATACAACAACGCAACCAACCCCAATCTCGATACGCCGAACGGTCTGGCCGTGATTGCGCCTACGCTGATTCGGACGGGTAGTGGGGCCATCGACGTATCGGCTGCGGGCAACGTGTCGCTGTTCGATCCGTCGAAGCAGCAGGATTCGGGTGTGACGATTGTCCCGGGCGCCATCTATACGGCGGGCGTTCCGTCGTCGGGCGGGCCAGTTGCGTCCAACACCACCACGATAGTGCAGGGGGGCAGCAACACACGCGGCAACATCCTTGTCACGGCGCCTGTCAATCCGGAGGCTGCCGGTGATATTTCGATTCGTGCTCAAGGCAATATCACCGGCATCGAAAATGTCGTTGATGCAAACGGTACGATTACAGGACAGGCCGGGACTCCAATCGGGCAGTTCTGGTGGCAATGGATGCAGGTGACGGCCAGGCCGACGTTACTGGACGGCGGAAAATTCGTGTCGCTCGACCGGACGTCCATCGATTTCGGTGCATTCGATCAGGGTGTGATGAGTGCTGGCGGTAACGTCATGATCAACGCTGGCGGCAATATCGCCGATCTGGGCGTGTCATTGCCGACCACGTGGTACAAGGACGCCAGTGGTACACCTGTCACGATCGGCGGTGGAAATTTGGTTGTGAAGGCGGGCGGCGACATCTTGAGCGGCAACTATTTCGTCGCGAAAGGAACGGGCGGGATCACGGCAGGGGGGCGCATTGGCTCGGACGTTGTCGTGCAGCCGTGGTTGACGTCGGGGCAAGTCCCGGTGTCGGTCTCGACCTTGCTGGCCACTCAGGACGGCATCATCGACGTCGTTGCGCGGCAAGGCGCGGAAATCGGCGGCGTATTCAACCCATCCTATCTTCAGATCGGAAGCACGAACCTTCAAAGTCAGTACAAGCAGTATTCCGATGCACAGGCATATTCGTCCGATTCGGCCGTCAACGTCATGGCCATTACGGGCAATGTGGTGCTGAACTCGTTGGCGTCGAAACTCGTGCTAAGGGATAGTTTTCAAGGCGGAGCGGTTGTCGATCCATCGTCCGTATTGCCTGCGACCGTGAATGCGACGGCGTTTTCGGGAGGCATCGACGTTGCATCGGGCGGGGCGCTTTTCCCGTCGACGTCAGGCAATTTGAGTCTCATTGCCGATGGTTCCATCAATCTTGCGAATATGGCCGGGATTGGGGGGGCGGGCCCGGTATTCGGTATGTCGGATAGCGATCCATCGGCGATGCCCTCCGCCACGAATCCGTTTGCAACGATAGCCTCGCTCACCGATCCGACGACGGCTGCACACGCCGCCAATGCCTTGCATGCGGACGATCCGGTACCGGCACGCATCTACAGCCTGAACGGCGATATCGTCAGTGGTGTACTGCAGTCGAGCGGAGGAGCAGCAGGATTCTACGACAAGCTCATGCAGGTCGTGATCGACAAGCCGGCGATGATCCAGGCCGGGCAGGACATCGTGAACTTGTCGTTCCGGGGGCAGAATCTGCGTAAATCGGATGTCACCCGCATCGTGGCGGGACGCGACATCTACGATACGTCGTTGGTTTACAACGCGGCCGTGGTGCCTGCGCTGACGCTGGGCGGACCGGGATACTTCGATATCGAGGCCGGCCGAAACATCGGTCCGCTGACTAGCCAGTCCGAGGCCTACGCCGCGTTGAACAGCGCGTATCCCAAGACCGGCTTGTTGACGGGCATTAACGCGACCGGAAATGCGTCGAACCCGAACCTGCCACACGACAGTGCAAACGTAAATATCCTGTTCGGTGTCAGTCCGGGAATCGATACCGGCACGTTTATCTCGAAGTACATTGATCCGACCGGGTCGAGCGCGGGCGTGCCGGGCACGGCGTCCGATCTCATTGCCTTCGTACAGCAGTACGTCGCAGGCAATGTGGTCGATACGGGACTAGTCAAGGACCAACGTGCGATCGAACCGCTGGATGCGATGCAGGCATGGTCGAAATTCAAGAACCTGCCTTCGTACGTTCAGCAGATCTTTGCGGAACAGGTGTTGTTCAACGTGCTGACTCGGGTCGGTGAAGATTACAACAACGCCGCGAGTCCCTATTTCCAGAAGTACGCACGCGGCTATGACGCGATCAATACATTGTTCCCTGCGTCGTTCGGCTATACGGCGAACAATCTCGGAGGCGGTGGAAACGGTACGAACAAGCCGATCGATACCGGTGATCTCGATATCCGGAACACGACGATCCAGACGCAACAAGGCGGAAATATCTCGATCCTGGGCCCCGGCGGACAGGCGCTGGTCGGCAGCGCGTCGGCACCGCCGCAGATTGCGGATACAAGCGGAAACGTGGTCGTCGGTCCCGGCGCAATGGGTATCCTGACGCTTGAGAAGGGCGACGTGAACATCTTTACGGATCGAAGCGTACTGCTCGCGCAAAGCCGGATTTTCGCCGAGCAGGGCGGCGACATGACGATCTGGAGCTCGAACGGAGACATCAACGCCGGCAAGGGCGCGAAATCGTCGGCCGATACGCCGGCACCTCAATACGTGTGTGACCCGAATCACTACTGTACGGTCGATGCGCGCGGGCAGGTCACGGGTGCAGGCATTGCGACGCTGCAGAGCGTGCCCGGTATTCCGTTGGGCACGATCAACCTGATCGCGCCGCGTGGTACCGTTGATGCCGGCGATGCGGGTATTCGCGCGGGCAACCTTAACGTTGCGGCGCTGCGCGTGGTGAACGCGGACAACATACAGGTGACGGGTAAAGCATCGGGCATCCCGCTGGTGCAGGCGGTGAACACCGGTGCGTTGACCGCTGCGAGTGCGGCTGCATCGGCTGCGACCCAGGTCGCGCAGGACATGGCGAAGAACAACGCATCCGGCGGGGCGGTACGGCGCTGGACGATCTCGGTGCAGGTCGAGGGTTTTGGCGATGCAGGCGGTGACGGGTCAAAGAAACACCGCCAGCAAGTCGGCTATGATCCGTCGAACTCGGTCTCGATAATCGGATTTGGGCAAGCAAGCGCAACACAACGTGCCGGGCTGACCGAGGCTGAGCGCGCGAAGCTTGGCAAGATCTGATCACTCGATTGGCTGGGTGAGGCAGGGCAACCATGTTCCCGGCGGTGTTTCGTGTGCGGGATCGACGTGAATCGCGCGTTGAAAACGGGATCGCGAAATAGCAGTAGAGACTGCGTAACGAACGTGCCGGGACAATGAAATCAAAATGACTGTGCCCCTGGCAATCCAGGGGCACAGTCGCTTGCACCTGGAAATCGGCTTGTCGATCGCTTGCCGGCCTACAACAGTACCGGCGCAGACGCTCGGGTTACTGCGGCCACGTGCGTTGCTCGGGAGGTCGTCAGAGATGGCTCTCTGATAGGCATCCGGAACCGTATCGAAGCCGTTGCCGCGAATGATCGGTGCGAAGCAGGCATTCGTATAGTGCGCGTTCAGGAAGTCGTGTATTGCTGTACTGACGCTGGGGTCGGTATGACACTGACTCGGAATGATCTGGTTCGTACCGGAAATAGGGTAGCCGGAAGGTGGAATGCGCTGGCTGATGTTATCGCGATGCTCTGCGGTGTTCCGATGTGCCAAACATCCTGATTTCGGTCGTGGGGCTGCAGGTTGCGCCGATTACCGGGGCGACGAGCGATGAGCCACCGCCTTGCACGTTTGGTGCGGCCATCGCGACCGTGATACCCAGGCCGGAAAGAACGGGGGGATGAGCTTGCGGACTCTACGCCGATAAAGTGTCATATAGGATTACTTCTTAATATGTATGACGCCTGGTGGACAGTTTGCAGCGACTTGAATATTTGCACGCGGCGCGGAGTGCGTGCCCCACGCGCATAAATAAAAACTGCGCCCTTGGAGCCCCAAGGGCGCAGTTGCCTGGACGTCAGTCGAGAAGGTTGCCGATCGCTTAGCGGCCGACCACCGTACCCGTACAGACGCTCGTGTTGCCGATGTCGAGGTTGAAGCCGCTTGCGTTGCTCAGGAAGTCGTTCGAGATGGCCGTCTGGTACGACGACGGAACCGTGTCGAAGCCATTGCCGTGCACGACGGACGCGTAGCTGGCGTTCGTGAAGTGGTTGTTCAGGAAGTCATGAACGTTCGTCTTGACGGTCGAGTTGGCGTAGCACTGGCTCAGGATGATCTGGCTCGTGCCCGAAACCGGATAGCCGGACGCCGGGTTACCCGCGTTCGGCACCCAGTTGGCCTGATTCGACGCCGCGAGCTTGTTCGACGGCGGAGCAATCGTGCCGAGGGCCGTCGACGCATTCGCATACGTCGGCGCGTAGTACTTGCTGTCGCCCCTGTTCACGAGGCTCGCAATCGGCAGCTGGAATGCGCTGGCCGACGTCACAACCGTGCTTTGCGGAGCCAGGAACGTGTTCGTGTAATCCGGGCTCAGGTAAGCGACAGCAGCCGTACCGGCCGACTGGTAGCTCACCAGTTGCGTGCGCACGCCGCCGCTACCCGAGGCAGCCGTGAAGTTCGCCGGCACGCCGCCCGGGAACGAAGCCGTGAACGTCAGCGAATCGACGAACGATACACCCGAGGCCGTGTTGGTGGTCGTACAGACAGCAGCCAGGTGACGGGTCAGCAGTTCGGTCGTGCCGCTGCCGTCCGAGCGATAGATGACCTTGATCGGCGCGCTCAGCGCATAGGCCGAGCCGGTTTCCGGATTGATGACCTGGTTCCAGTTCGTCAGCTTGCCCGAGAACACGCCGCACAGATCGTCGTCGTTCAGCGCGATGCTATGCGCTTGACTCGGCGTCGTTTGCGGGGTCGTCGTGCTCGTCACGGCCGGGCCATTGACGACCGGCACCGTGATCGGCGTGACGATATACGGGATCTGGATCAGCGGGCCGTTGGTCGTGCCGAGGCCAGCTTTGTACGACGAGATCTGCGTGGTCGCCAGTGCCGCGTCGCTGTTCGCGAAGTGGACCGTGCCCGTGACGCCTGCGCCGAAGAACGTCGGCTGGTTGTTCAGGAACGCGTTCTGGCCGGCGCCCGAGCCGACCGAGTAGTACGTGAACGTGGCGTTGGCGGTGCCGTACAGGCCGATTTCGCCGGAAGCCGGCGAATTGGCGCCGATGGTCGGGGCGACGAGCGACGAACCGCCACCTTGAATCACGGGGCCTGCGGCCATCGCGAGCGATGCGCCCATGCCCGAAACAACGAGAGCGAGGACTTGACAGATCTTGCGCTTGCTGGATTTCATGAGAAATTTCCTTGGACGAAGATAAACGGGAACCCCTGCTACTGCGGTTGGAATGCTTTTGGACCGCCGGGTAAATGTAGGGGGAAATCCGAATGACGCGTGTGAATTTTTCATAACGAATGGTGCGTAACATTTTCAACTGACAAGTCATTGCGTTATTCGAATTGATAAGGCGTAGATTGGGGCGTTATTCGGCACAGACCGGAGTGTTCAGATATTGGGATTCAACCAGGGTTGTTCGACGGATCGTGTGTGGGAGCCCGCATCACACTTGACGGAAGCTGTCGGCGTAGTACGCGAGCCCGGGAAGCGCTATCCCAACTTCAAGACGGTTTTGTGGCGGATGCTACGGAACATTCCGTGCGTCGATGAATATCCACGTCTTTGATGTATTTCTTTAGTTGGCCGTGCGAATCCGTAAATTGAAGCGCGAGGCAACGTGTGTGTATTTAATGTGTGACCGATTAATTGATTGGATAAGGGTGAAATCGTTTTTACGTTATAAGAATGGATAACCCAGGTAATAAAGCCCGCCAAAAAAGGTAGCCCAACATCCGTCACAAATTTGCGCCGGTTCGCTCCGTAGTCTTCCCCGGCGACTCCGTCCGGCATGCTGCGCGACGTCATCGAAAGCAGTCGCGCACGTGACAGGAGAGCACCGGCATGTCGGCATTCCGCTACGAAGCGATCGATCCCACCGGCCGCACGCTGAAAGGCGTGCTCGAAGCCGACAGCGCGCGCGCAGGCCGCAGTCATCTGCGCACGCAAGGTCTCACGCCGCTCGTCGTCGAACTTGCGGCACAGCGCCTGCACGGCGAGCGCCACCAGCGCCTGTCGCTCGGACGCAAGCTGTCACAGCGCGAGCAGGCGATCATCACGCGCCAGCTCGCGAGCCTGCTGGTCGCAGGGCTGCCGCTCGACGAATCGCTGTCGGTGCTGAGCGAGCAGGCCGAGCGCGACTACGTGCGCGAGCTGATGGCATCGATCCGCGCGGAAGTCGTCGGCGGCCATTCGTTCGCGAATGCGCTGACCCAGCATCCGCGCGATTTCCCTGAAATCTACCGCGCGCTCGTCGCGGCCGGCGAGCACACCGGCAAGCTCGGCATCGTGCTGTCGCGCCTGGCCGACTACATCGAACAAAGCAACGCGCTGAAACAGAAGATCCTGCTCGCGTTCACGTATCCGGGCATCGTCACGCTGATCGCGTTCGGCATCGTCACGTTCCTGTTGAGCTACGTGGTGCCGCAGGTCGCGAACGTGTTCACCAGCACCAAGCAGCAACTGCCGACGCTGACGGTCGTGATGCTCGCGCTGTCGGATTTCGTGCGGCACTGGTGGTGGGCGTCGCTCGTGGCGACGGTCGCGATCGTCTATGCGGTCCGCAAGGTGCTGTCGCGCGATGCGCCGCGGCTCAGGTTCGACACGTGGCTGCTGACCACGCCGCTGGCAGGCAAGCTCGTGCGTGGCTACAACACGGTGCGCTTCGCGAGCACGCTCGGCATCCTCACCGCGGCCGGCGTACCGATCCTGCGCGCGTTGCAGGCGGCCGGCGAGACGTTGTCGAATCGTGCGATGCGCGCGAACGTCGACGACGCGATCGTCCGCGTGCGCGAGGGCTCCGCGCTGTCGCGTGCGTTGGCCCATACGAAGACGTTCCCGCCGGTACTCGTGCACCTGATCCGTTCGGGCGAGGCGACGGGCGACGTGACCACGATGCTCGATCGCGCATCCGAAGGCGAATCGCGCGAGCTGGAGCGCCGCACGATGTTCCTGACGAGCCTGCTCGAACCGCTGTTGATCCTCGCGATGGGTGGCGTGGTGCTCGTGATCGTGCTGGCGGTGATGATGCCGATCATCGAGCTAAACAACATGGTGCAGTGACGCGCGGTTCGGCTCAGCGCACGAACGCGTTGGCTTTCTCCACGGCGGGCAGCGTGATCTCGCGTTGCAGGCCGTTGCGGTCGACGACGATCGAGCGTGCGCGAACCTCGGCAAGCTTCGGGGCTTCGCCGATCGCCGCGCCGAGCGACACGACGCGCGATGCGTCGCCGCCGACGCTGACGATCGCAGCCGCGCGGCGCGCATCGAAGGCGAGTACGCCGAGCAGCTGGATGGCATCGCGGCCGTCGTCGGGTTTCGCGCCGAACAGCCGCGCGCCGGCCGCGACGTCGATTGGCGCGGGCGGCGGTGCAAACGATGCGACCGGCGCATCGGCGGCGCTCAATACGCGCACGGCCCACAGCGATACGGTAATGAGTGCCGCGGCGGCGGCGAGCGTTGCCACAAGCGGTGCGAGATCGGCGCGGGAAGGCGCGATGCGAAGCAGGTCGAAGGGTTTCATGGCGACAGGCCGATGCGATGGACAGAAGACGTTCTCCATTCTTTGCTGCGAGGGTGAATGCATGATGACGGGCTTCAACGAAACGCGAGCGTCGTCGTACGCCGGCCAGTCGTGTGGACGCACGCGTCGCCGCACGCAACGCGGCTTCACGCTGATCGAGATCATGGTGGTGGTCGCGATTCTCGGGATTCTCGCTGCGCTGATCGTGCCGAAGATCATGAGCCGTCCGGACGAGGCGCGCCGCATTGCCGCGAAGCAGGACATCGGCACGATGATGCAGTCGCTGAACCTGTACCGTCTCGACAACGGTCGTTATCCATCGCAGGAGCAAGGGCTGACCGCGCTGGTCCAGAAGCCGGCCACCGATCCGGTACCGAACAACTGGAAGGACGGCGGCTATCTGGAGTGGTTGCCGAAGGATCCTTGGGGCAACGCGTATCAGTACCTGAACCCGGGCGCGCATGGCGCGATCGACGTGTTCAGCTACGGCGCAGACGGCAAGCCGGGCGGCGAGGGGAACGATGCGGATATCGGCTCATGGCAGTAACGGCATACCCATGAAACGCACGAACATGCGGCTGCGATCACGTCGATATCGTCAATCCGGCTTCACGCTGCTGGAGATGCTCGTCGTGCTCGTGATCGTCGGGCTGCTGGTCGCGGTCGTGACGCTCGCGCCGTCGCGCAATCGCCGCACCGATCTGGCGGAGGAGGCGCAACGCCTGGCGAACCTGCTCGAATCGGCTGGCGACGAAGCACAGGTGCGCTCGATGCCGATCGCATGGCAGCCGGTCGGCGGCGGCTATCGCTTTGTGCAGCGCACCGAAAGCGGCGGCTGGGCGCCGATGACGGACGACCTGTACCGCGCACGCCGCTGGGGCACGGCGGTAACGGGCGTGTCGGTGCGCTACACCGGCGGCGGCGAAGTGCCGTCGCGCGTGGTGCTCGGCAGTGAAAGCATCGACGTGCCCGTGACGATCACGCTGTGGTCGGGCGACGTGCGAATGGCCGTCGTCGGCACGGGCATCGGCAACTTCGTCGTACGCCGGCCGTGAGCGACGCGTGGCACCGGGCGTGAACACGCTGCGCGCACGCGCCGCGATTGAATCGCGCCGCTGCACGCTTCACCTGACTGTCACAGTGCCCGCTCACAATCTGTCGTTCGCTTGCGACGGAGCCGCTCACGGGGGCACGCGCTTCGGCACGCAGCGTGCAACTCCACTTCCGTCCAGGGATTCATGACTCGTTCACGGGCGCCGACCGGTGTCCTGGCGCTCGTCGCGTGGCTCGCGTTCGTCGTGCTGTGCATGCGCGGCGTGCACGCGCAGGAGACCGGTTCCATCGGCCGCCAGCCGGGCAGCGCGGTGCATTTCGATCTGCCCGCGCAGCCGCTCGCGAAGACCTTGCAGGACTTCGCGCGGCTCACCGAGCTGATCGTGCTGGCGCCGGCGCCGCTGCTCGACGGGCGCACGAGTGCGCCGGTACAGGGCGACTTCGCGCCGCGCGACGCGCTCGAGCGGATGCTGGCCGGAACGGGGTTGCGTGCGGAATTCTCGCGTCCGGACGAAGCGATCATCGTCGCGCAGCCGGCCGGCGAGACGCCGCCCGCGACGGCCGACACGCCGGCGGATGCGGCGTTGCCGATCGACGGGATCGGCGATTCAGGCGATCGGCGCGCGTTTGCGGGCCTGCTGCAGGCGCGTCTGATCGATGCGCTGTGCGCGCAGCCGGCGGCGGTGCCGGGCAGCTATCGACTCGTCGCGCAGGTGCGCATCGACAACAGGGGGGCGGTGGTGGCGGTCAACATGGTGGCATCGAGCGGTTCGGCCGCCCGCGACGCGGCGGTGATGCGCGCGCTGCGCGCGCTGAAGCTGGACGATGGGCCGCCGGCGGACCTGCCGCAGCCGGTCACGATCCTGTTGCGGCCGGCCGGCAACGGCGTGCATTTCCGTTGCCCGGCGCCGCAGCCGGCCGTGCGGGGCTAGGCCGCCATGTCCGACAGCAACCGCTCCGGGCTCCGCAATCTGCTGGCGACGCGCTACGCGTACCTGGTCAGGCGGCTCGAACGCGTGACGGGATCGAAGGACGGCGCCGCCGATGCGCTGCACGAAACCTGGCTGCGCCTCGAGAACGCGAACGTCTCCACGCAGGTGACGAACGCGGACGCCTATATACTCGGGATGGCGAACAATGTCGCGATCGACCAGCATCGCCGCGAACGGCGGCATCTGCACGACGACGATGTCGAGACGCTGCTCGAGATGCCCGACGAAGTGGCCGATCCCGAGCGCATCGTCGCGGCGCGCCGCAAGGTCGAGACCCTGAAGGACGTGCTGCGCGGCCTGCCGCCGCGGCGTCGCGCGATCCTGCTGGCCGCCCGCGTGGACGGCCTGCTGAACCGCGAGATCGCCGAGCATTTCGGCATATCGCTGCGGCTCGTCGAAAGCGAGCTGAGCGCGGCGATGAAGTACTGCCTGCAGCGCATGCAGGAAGACGGTGATCCGTACACGGGCACGCGAGGCGGCCCGCGCAAATTTTGAGCACCCGGACGATGACGAAAGCCCAGGCCCAACCTGCCCACGACGAACTCGACGAAGCGAGCGCGTGGCTGCTGCGTCTGCGCTCGGGAGAAGCGAGCCAGGCTGAAGCCGACGCGTTCGAGCGCTGGTGTGCCGATCGTCCGCAAGCCGCCGATCTGCTGCGCGGCACCTGGAGTTCGCTGCGCACGGCGGCGACCGAGCTTGCGCACGAGGAGCGGGCGGCCGCCGCCTGGGCAAACGTTGCAAAGCGCGAGCGCACGATGCGCACCGGACGGCGCGCGTTCATCGGTTTCGCGGTCGCGGCCGGCGCGTCGTGGCTCGCGGTACGCCCGCCGATGCAGCTGTGGCCGTCGCTCGGTGACATCGCGGCCGATTACCACACGGGCACCGGCGAGCAGCGCAGCGTCGCGCTGTCGTCGCGCGTGACGGTCGAGTTGAATACGCAGACGCGTCTCGACGTGCTGCCCGCGAGCGATGCCGCACACGGCGTCGAAGTCGTCGCGGGGGAGGCCGAGATCGACGCGGTCGCGCCGCCGGCCGGCCGCGCGACGCCGATCCAGCCCGTCACGGTGGTGGCGGGCGGCGGCCGCATGCAGGCGACCGTCGCGCGCTTCAACGTGCGGCGCACGGGCACGCAGGTTTGCGTGACCTGCCTGTCCGGCACGGTCGCGCTCCAGCATCCGCGCGGCGCGCGCACGCTGAACGCCGACGATCAGGTCGTCTACGACGATCGCGGCGTGCAGCCGGTGTCGCGGATCGATCCGGGCGCCGTCAGCGCGTGGCGGCGCGGCATGCTGGTGTTCAACGGCGTGCCGCTGTCGGACGTCGTCGACGAGATCAACCGCTACCGGCGCGGCAAGGTCATCCTGCGCAGCGCGTCGCTCGGCGCGAACCGGATGCAGGCGCAGTTCCCGATCACGCGGCTCGACGACGTGATCGACATGGTCGGCCGCCTGTACGGCGCGCACATCACGCGCCTGCCCGGCAACATCGTGCTGCTGAGCTGACGCGGTTTCCCGCGTCTTCCGCTTCCTTTCCTCGTGTCTCCGCCAGGCGGCCCGTTCGCCTGCTTTTGGGCTGCCCGCGCTGCGGGTTACGGCCCTTCGATACGACTTTATCCATGAGGGCCGGCAAACGCCGGGCCGTCTTCGATGACGGCCCGGCGGGGCGTCGTCGGACCCGAGGCATGGGTGGCAAGCGCCCCGGCCGCGGCGATGTGCGGTGCGGGGAAGGTGTGTCGAATGAGCTTCGGGCGGTGGCGTGATCATGAACGAATCGCAACGGGAATCGGATTCCGGCGACGCGAATACGCGCGCCGATGCGATCCGCGAGGGCGCGGTGCGCTGGCTGCTGTGGCTGCGCGCCGGCGACACGACTGAACAGGAACTCGACGCTTTCGGGCGCTGGCGCGCGCAGAGCGACGAGCATGCGCGCACGGTCCGCGAGCTGATCTGGATGTGGGCCGTGCTGGAGACGGTCGGCCGCCAGGAGCCAGGCGAGCCGGGCGGGTCGACGCACACGCATTGACGGGGCGGGCGCTGTCCGGGCACCTGCGCCGCAAGAAAGTCTGCGGGTTAGGCGGGCCTGCTTCGACCTTGTATATGAGAGGGCGAGGGGGCCGTGCAGAGGGGCCGAGAGGCGGAGACCGGGACCGGGAGCCTGAACGGGCTCCCGGATCACCGCTCACGCACGGTGGCCGGCGCGTGCGCCGTTCCAGGCGGCGTCGAGCGGGTCGCCGGCGTCGCGCAGCGGCTCGCGCAGAAAGGGAAAGCGTTCGACGAACGGTGCGGATTCTTGCAGGGCCACGATATGGTTGACCATCCATTGCAGCAGTTCGCCGCCGTGCCGGACCTGTTCCGGGCGCCAGTCCGGCATCGTCGAGAAGAGCGCGGAGAAGCCGCTCCAGCGCGACGGACGGTCGTTGTCGCCGGGACGGAAATAGGTGTTCATCGCGACGTCGTCCCCCTCGGTCAGCGCGCCGACGAACAGCCCGTGCGGCGTCGGGACGCCGATTTGCTGCCAGCCTTCCGCAAGCGCGAGCGAACGCATCACGCGCGCCGCGACGAACGCGATACGCGTCTCATGTTCGATTTCCGCCAGCGACATCACGCCGTTGCGCTGCATGCAGCGCGCGACCGCGTGCGGCCGGATCACGTTCGACGCGAAGCTGCGCAGCACGAGGTCGGGCACCGTCAACTGCAGCTGGAATTCGCGCAGGCCGTGCTCGGCGCTCATCGTCGAGAAGTTGACGAACAGCCCTTCGGCGCGGCCGAGCGCGCCGACGTACGGCTCGAGCCCGAGGCGCGCAAGCTTTGGCGCGATCTGGCGCTCGAGCAGCCGCAGCAGGTTGCGGCGGTTGCGCACGCCCGTGAAATCGTCGATACCGCGCGTGACGACGTCGCTGATCTCCCAGCGGCGCTCGTCGGCGACGAGCCGCGGAGAGCCGCTCAGGTCGAACCGGGCGCGGCCGTGCGCCACGCGGGGATCTACGTACATGCCGGTGCCTCGTGCATCGATTGCGGGCGGACCGCCGCGACGGCGCGGCGTCGCGCGGATCGGGTCGCCCACGATGCTGCGGTGTCGCCGGCGCTCCGTCAAGTGCGGACGCCGTTGCGACGGCACGTGCGATCAACCAGACAGTGTGGGGTAACCCGATGATGCGCACGATCGTGGAACGCTTTGTCGAGCAGAGCCCGGTGACGATCATGGCGCGGCTCGTGCTGCAATGCGCGCTGCACGACGACTGGGTCGGCGCCGCGGCGGACGCCGGCGACGAACCCGATGGCGAGTCGATCCGCGAGGCGCTGTTTGCCGTCGCCGTCGACGCGATCGCGGCGATTGCCGCGTGGCAGCGGATGCCGGATGCCGCCGGGGCAGCCGGGGCAGTCGCGCCGGGGTTGGCCGCGGCCGTGACGGCGCTGCACGATTGCATGAGCCGGTGGCGCTCCGGCTGGGGGCGCGCGCTGGCCAGGGACAGCGTCGACCTGCTGCTGCCGGTCGCATTGGTGCGCAGCGTCGACGGTGCGCGCGCGGTCGACGGGATGCGGCTGCGCGTGCTGGACGGGTTCGGCGAGGCTTGCGCGCCGCGGGCCGACGGTTGCGACTGCGGGCGCGCGTGCGACGATCCCGCCCGCGATGCGGCGGCGGGCGGTGCACGCGTGCTGCCGGTCTACGATCCGGATCTCGGGATGATCGTCGACTTGCTGCCTTGCGAGCGCGGCCGGTCGCACGAGCGTGCATTCGTCGGCGCGCTGCTCGAAACGGTTCGGCCCGGCGAGCTGTGGATCGTCGACGGGCGTTTCGATACGGACGCGATCCTGTCCGGCTGGCCGCGCCGCGGCGGCGCGTTCGTGCTGCGCGAATACGGCCGCTCGGCCGCATGGCGGCCGCTTGGCGACTGGCGCGAGGCCGGCGCGTTCGGCGACGGTCGCATTCGTGAACAATCCGTCGGGATGGCCGGCGAAGGCGGTGTGTCGGGCGCATTTCGGCGAATCGAATGGCACCGTGCGGAGGCGCCCGGCGACATCGTCACGCTGCTGACCGATCTGCCGGCCGAGCGGTTCGACGCGCCGCAGGTCGTGGCGCTGTCGTGCCGGCGCTGGCGTGACGCGTTGCCGCTGGCGCTCGAGTCCGTCACGGGCGGCGCGCCGTTCGGCGCGGTGCCCGCGCGTGCGGCGCTGCTGGCGAGCGGGATCATGGCGTTCGCATACAACGCGTTCAGCGTGATGACACGCGTCGTCGGCGGCGCGCTCGATCTCGACGCGCGCGACGCCGAGCGCCTGCCGTCGCTGATCGCCGACGGCGTGGCAGCCACCTACGCAGGCATGATGATCGCGCTGCCGCCGGACTGGTGGGCGCGTTACGACCAGTTGCCGGCGACGACGCTCGGGCAGATCGTGCACATGCTCGCCGTGCACGTCGACCCGCGCAGCGAGCGGCGCCGGCGCCGGGACAACCGGCTGTCCGCGAAGTCGCAGGCGTTGCTGCGCGCGGCGACGCTCGAGCGCCTGATGCACGACGACGGCGACGATCCGGCCGCGAACGTGTTCAGCCTGCGCACGATCGCGATGGCGACGCGCGACTTCAGCAGCAATCCGTCGAAGGCGCTGCGGCACGCGGGCGAGGCGCTCGTGATGGTCACCAAGTACAACCGGCCGATCGCGCTGCTGGTGTCGATCGACGACTGGAACCGGCTGCTCGGCGAAGTGCGCGAGACGAGCTTCACGCGGCTGTCGTTCGATGCGGCGGCGTCGCAGGGGCTGCGTCCGGTGACATTGAGCGAATCGTCGCTGAATTAGCGGGGGCCGGTCGCACGTCGCCGGCCCGGTTCGCAGTTCACCGCGCCGGCACGTGCCGCATCCGGCTTCAACTCGTCAGCCGCCGCACCCAGATGACCGACGTCCACGCGAAATTGCCGCTGCCGTAGCGGGCGATCAGCGTGTCGATGCGCGCGTTGATCCGCGCCGAATGCACGCGGCAATGCACGATGAAGTAGCCGCTGTTCACGCCGACGGCCGAGCCGTCCGGCAGCGTCGGGTTGCCGCCCTGCGCGGGCAGCAGGTATTCGGCGATGTCGCCGGTGCTGACGAAGTAGGCGGTCGCGCGCCGGTCGACGAGCCGCTTGGCCTGGCTCGCCGACAGCGTCGGAATCGCCGCGACGAGCACGGGCTCGGCTGCGGTGTTCGCGTTGACGACGGTCAGGTCGGGCAGGATCGTCACGAACGGCGCGAGCGTGTCGATCGCATGCGCGTCGTAGCCGGGAATGCGCGCGAGATCCTCGACCGACACGAGCTGCAGCGGCCAGCCGCCCGGGCCGTTCGCGTCGCGCAGCGAGCGCAGCATGTAGTCGGCCGTCGGTTGCGCGAGCGCGGGATCGAGTGACAGCTGGACGAGCAGGCGCCGGTAGGCCAGCACGCCTTCGCCGCTGGACTGCCACGGTTTGCCGGGCGCGACGCGTGACACGAGGTTCATCAGGTTGAAGCGCGCCTGCGCGTCCTCGACGCTGCCCGAGATCCACGCGCGCGACAGCTCCGCGTTGACCGCCAGCGCGTCGGACGGCAGCAGGTCCGAGAGCTGCACGTCGGCGACCGGAGCCGACCACGGCTGGCCGGCGAACGTGACGTTCGACGTCGCGCTTTGCGCGCGCAGCGTCGCGCGTGCCCACTCGACCGCGGCGCGCTCGATCCACATCGTCTGCGTCGCGAGCCGCTGGTTCTCGACGTCGCGCGTCGCGACCTGCTGGCGCCACAGCACGCTGGCCGCGAGCGTGGCCGCCAGCGCGACGACGAGCAGCACCGTCACGATCGCGATGCCGCGCTCGCGTCGTGCATGTGCCGTCCTTCCTGCCCTGTATCGATGCATCCGCGTGCCCCCGCAGTGTCGGCGCGGCGCGCTCACACGTCGAACGCCAGCCACGCATGCGCGATGCTCGCATGCGCAGATGACGTGACGCCGAACAGCGCGGCGAGCCCCGCGACCCAGCACGCGAGCGTCGCGGGACGCATGCCGTCGGCCGCAAGCGGGCCGACGAGGCCGGCGATCGCATGCGAGCGCCACAGCAGCAGCACGAACAGCGTGCAGCCGACGATCATCGCGATCGCGAACATGTGCGCTGCAACCGCCGGGCGCCGCGTGAACGGCGCGCGGTGATGCCGCTGGTTCGTCGCGACGATCGCGACCCCGTTTGCGACGGGCACGATCGCCATCGCGAGCGCCCAGAACAGTGGCTGGTCGCTCGACGGATTGATCAGCAGCAGCGTACCGATCATCCAGATCGGCGGCGCGAGCAGCGTGAGCACGGACCACGACAGCAGCTGCCACGCGAGCCACGGCGTGCGCCAGCGCAGCGGCGGATTCGACGCGGCATGAGCGGCGCGCGGCCGCAACGGGCCCGGCATTCCGGCGGCGCCGGACAACCGCCCGGCGAGCCACCGTACGAGCATCGTGGCGAATGACATGGAGTGTCCTGTCGTTGACGTGTTCTGTTCTCAATAGCTAGGACGAAGCGGGTGGCCGCAAGCCGCAGGATTTCGTACGCGCTTGCGGTCTGCCGTGCCGCGCGCCGCGAGGCCGCGGTGCGGCGGTGCCGCGTAAACGGTCCCGACGATCGCGTGCCGTGTTTCGCGCGTGTTTCGTGAATATCTTCAGTGGAATGTCACAAAAACTTCCCGGTTGAAACCGGAGGATTGTCGGGCCGCACGCTGGCCCGTCGCGGTTTAGCGCGCGGGCCGCTGAAGCGCCGCCCGTCGGCCAGGCAACGACACGTACACGAAACGGGGGCCACGCAAGGTCATGCGCCGCGTCTCGCGAGTCTCGCGCGAGGGGCGGCCGCGCGCATTGCAGGCCGCTTGCGTCGACCGCTTGCCCCTGCCGGCGGATCGGCCGGCGTCACGCAAAAAACATTGCGGCAATCCGCGCTTCGTTCCGTCTAGGTAGGTGGGAGCTGCGACTTGGTGCGCCGTACGCGGCACTGTTCGCGATCGACGCGCGTGCGTCGGGCCAGCGGGCGGGAGTACGCAAACGCGCGCATTTTTTCTCATCAGGCGGCGTGAAGCCGACAGGTGCATGACAGTGGAACAGTTCGAGGAAACCCGGCCGGCGGATGAAAGCGGCGCGCCGACTGACGATGCATCGGCGCGGCAGGCGGAAGCGCTGTCGCCGGTCATCAACCTGCGCGACACCGGGCGCTTCCTGCAGGTGCTCGAGGCGCTCAAGTGCTCGCTGGCCGTGAGCCGCCGCCCGTCCGGCGTGGCCGTGATCGGTGTCGACGACGGCGTGCCGACGCTGTCCGCGTGCCTGTTGCCGCGCTCGATGGGGATGGCCGTGTCGGGCAACCGGCTCGCGGTCGCGACGATGCACGAGCTGATGGTGTTCGCCAACGTGTCGACGCTCGCGCCGCACTATCCGGCCCGGCCCGATCACTACGACGCGATGTTCGTGCCGCGCATGGCCTACTACACCGGCGATCTCGACCTGCACGACATGGCGTTCGACAAGCACGTGCTGCTCGCGGTCAACACGCGCTATTCGTGCATCAGCGTGATCGACGGCTATTTCAATTTCACGCCGATCTGGCAGCCGCCGTTCGTGACGGAGACCAGGCCGGACGATCGCTGCCACCTGAACGGCATGGCGTTCGCCGACGGCAAGGTGCGGTTCGCGACCGCGCTCGGCATGAGCAACGAGCCGTTCGGCTGGCGGAGCGGGATGGCAAGCAGCGGCATCGTGATGGAGGTGCCGTCCGGCCGGATCGTCGCATCGGGGCTGTCGATGCCGCATTCGCCGCGCGTGATCGGCGGGCGCTTGCATGTGCTCGAAGGCGGCCGCGGCCACGTGCTGCAGATCGATCCGCAGTCCGGCGCGCGGCGCGTGTTCGCGAAGCTGCCGGGCTTTACGCACGGTCTCGCCGAGTACGGTGGCGTGCTGTTCGTCGGGCTGTCGAAGCTGCGCGACAAACGCGGTCCGCAGGGGTTGCCGATCGAAAGCGAATCGGATGTGCTGGTCGCGGGCGTTGCCGCGCTCGACGCGAACACCGGCGACGTGCTCGGCATCCTGCAGTTCTTCAACGGTGTCGACGAGATCTTCGACGTGCAGGTGATCCCGAACGTGCGGCGTGCTGAAATCCTGAGCCCGAATCAATGGGCCGAGACGCCTTCGATCGTGACGATGCAGGGCGGCTTCTGGCAGACGCGCCCGCGCGAGGACGACGAACCGGCGAAGGCGGGGGAGCGCGCGTGATGAAAATCGATCGTTGCGGGTTTCCGAACGTCGTTTCGTCCTTATCGGTAGACGTGGCTCGCGCAGGGCGGAGCGCATCGCCGCAGCGGGCCGGCGGGGTGTTGTGGCTCACGGGGTTGTCGGGCGCGGGCAAGACGACGCTGGCCGACGCGGTGGCGGCGCGACTGCGCGACCGGCGCGTGCATCCGGTGGTGCTCGACGGCGACCGGTTGCGGACGGGGCTGAATCGGGATCTCGGTTTTACGGTGCAGGATCGCTTCGAGAACGTGCGACGCATCGCCGAAGTCGCGGCGCTGACGAGCGAATCCGGTGCGCTGGCGATCGTCGCGGTCATTTCGCCGCTTGCGGCGATGCGCGATGCGGCGAGAGCAATCGTGGGGCCGGCATTCCGTGAAGTGTATGTGAGCACGCCGCTGGCCTGCTGCGAGACGCGGGATCCGAAAGGGCTGTATGCGAAGGCGCGGTGCGGTGCGCTGCCGGAATTCACGGGCGTTTCGGCGCCGTACGAACCGCCGGTGGAAGCCGATCTCACGATCGATACCGGGTGCGTGTCGCTCGCGGCGTGCGTCGATACGCTGTTGCAGTTCGCTGCGACGCAGTTCGGTTTCGAGGCCGATGCGCAGGCGGCGCTGACGCGTCACGGCTGAGTTCGGATCGACGGCATAAGAAGCATTGCGCAGCTCATGATAAGGATGGCGAATCAATCGTCATCAAAGTGAAACAGGCAACTGATAGCGGGGCGAGCGGCGGGTGCAGCGCGCAACGCTTCGATCCGGAACAACAAAGGGGAATGGCGCATGCCGCCGAGAGTAGACCGCAAGTCACGCGAACGATGGCGGCTGAATTGCCGATGCCTGGCTGGTGCCGTGCTGGCCGGAGGGTTGAGCGTCGCGCCGGGCATTCATGCGCAGGAAGCCGCGCCTGCCGTGAAGGCGGCGCCGGCCGCACCGCAGTCGTTCGACGTGAATGCCTTCGTGGTGCGCGGCAACACGACGTTGCCGACGCTCGAGATCGAGAAGGCCGTGTATCCGTTCGAAGGGCCGGGGCGCACGCTCGCCGACGTGAACGCGGCGCGCGATGCGTTGCAGAAGGCGTACCAGGATCGCGGCTACCAGTCGGTCGTCGTCGAGCTGCCGCAGCAGCAGGTGAAGAACGGCGTGATCCTGCTGCAGGTGACCGAGGCGAAGGTCGGGCGCTTGCGCGTCGATGGCGCGAAATACAACTCGCCGCAGAACATCCGCGATGCGGTGCCGGCGCTCGCCGAAGGCCAGGTGCCCGATTTCAACCAGGCGCAGCAGCAACTCACCGACCTGAACCGCTCGGCCGACCGGCAGGTTATACCGGTGCTGAAGCCGGGCGCGCTGCCGCAGACGGTCGACGTCGACCTGAAGGTCGACGATCACAGCCCGCTGCACGGCTCGCTCGAACTGAACAACGACAACAGCCCCGGCACGTCGACGCTGCGTACGACCGCGAGCCTCAGCTATTCGAATCTCTGGCAGCTCGGCCACGTGATTTCCGGCACCTACGTGATCGCGCCGCAGCATCCGAACGATGCGCGTGTCTACGCGTTCTCGTATCTCGCGCCGATCAAGGATTCGCGCTGGAGCTTCCTCGCGACGGTCGTGCATTCGGACAGCAACGTCGCGTCGGTCGGCAACACCAACGTGCTCGGCAAGGGCACCACGTACGGCTTCACGGCGATCTATTCGCTGCCGGCCACTGAAACCTACGCGCACTCGGTCAGCATCGAGATCGATCGCAAGCATTACGACGAAGACGTGTCGCTGCCGGGCCAGGGCGGCTCGACGGCGCCGCTCACCTACGTGCCGGTCACGCTGTCCTACAACGGCCAGTTGAGCCTGAAGAATTCGCAGACCTCGTTCTCCGCGTCGTTGACGACGAACATTCGCGGCCTCGGCAGCGACTGGGGCGCATGGGACAACAAGCGCTACAACGCGACGCCCGATTTCGTGTACGGCAAGTTCGACGTGAACCACACGCAGCGCTTCGCGAACGACATGCAGGCCAACGCGCACGTGAACGCACAGATCTCGAACTCGCCGCTCGTGTCGAGCGAGCAGTTCGCCGCGGGCGGGATGAACAGCGTGCGCGGCTACATGCAGGCCGAGAACACGGCCGACAGTGGCGTGATCGCATCGCTCGAGCTGCGTAGCCCGTCGCTTGCGAAGTGGCTTGGCGGCGCAGTCGGCAGCCGCCTGAACGAGTGGCGCTTCCACGCATTTTTCGACGCGGCGCACCTGTGGCTGTTGAGCCCGCTGCCGGAGCAGACGTCGCGCTTCAACCTGATGAGCGTCGGCGTCGGCACGCGGGTGCAGCTCATGAAGTACGCGAGCGCGGATTTCGAGGCCGGCTGGCCGTTGAAGGCGGGTGTCTATACGCGGCAATACAGCCCGCGGTTCGATTTCTACGTGAGGCTGGGGTTCTGACGGATTTTTTTTGATCGTGGCGGGGCGATGCGACGAGCGCGGCGCCCGCACATTCGGGGAGTGGATCGTGAAGCGAGTCTTGTTTTTCCTGTTGGCGGTGATGCTCGGCGTGCTGCCCGGCATCGCGAACGCGTGGTGGCAGAACGACTGGTCGTACCGGAAGTCGATCACGATCGACGCGAGCCCGAAAGGCGCGAACCTCGCGGAGTCGGCCGGCCGCGTGCCGCTGCTGATCCGCCTGCATTCCGGCAACTTCCAGTTCGACGGGCTGGCCGACAACGGCGCGGACATCCGCTTCGTCGCCGCCGACGACAAGACGCCGCTGAATTTCCACGTCGAGCAATACGATCCCGTGCTCGGCGTCGCCCTGATCTGGGTCGACGTGCCGAAGATGCCGGCCGGCGCCGCGGAGTCGATCTGGATGTACTACGGCAACAAGAAGGCGCCGGACGGCGGCCGGCCGGCCGAAACGTTCGATGCCGACTACACGCTCGTCTACCACTTCAACGGCGCGGCCGGCGCGCCGCCGAAGGATGCGACCGCGTACGGCAACCACGCGCAGAACGCGTCGTTCCGCACGGTCGAGGACGGCATCGTCGGCAAGGGTGCGCGGTTCGACGGCACGGGCTCGCTGACGTTGCCGGCGAGCGCATCGTTGAATGTGCCGGCCGGCGGCAGCTTCACGTTCAGTGCATGGGTGAAGCCGTCGGCGCTGGCGGCGAACACGCTGCTGTACAGCCGCCGCGACAGCGCGAACGCGTTGCTGATCGGCCTCGACAACGGCGTGCCGTTCGCGGAAGTCGACGGCGCGGCCAACAATCCCGCGCCGGTGCGCACGCCGGCCGCCCCGCCGGTCGCCGCGAACCAGTGGACCTACCTCGCCGTCACGGCCGACGGCAAGAACCTGACCGTCTACGTGAACGGCAAGCAGGCCGCGCAGGTCGCGGCGACGCTGCCCGCGCTGACCGGCGCGGCGACGATCGGCGCGGACGCCAGCGGCGCGCCGGCCGGGTTCGCCGCGTATGCGGGCGCGCTCGATGAACTGCGCCTGTCGAAGATCGCACGCTCGCCGGCCGCCATCGCCGTCGATGCGCTCGCGCAGGGTTCGGAATCGAAGCTCGTCGCGTACGGTGCCGACGAGAAGCAGTCGGGCTTCGGCTTCGGCTACTTCGGCGTGATCGTGCAGTCGGTGACCGTCGACGCGTGGGTCGTGATCGCGATCCTGCTCGGCATGGCGCTCGTGTCGTGGATCGTGATGTGGACCAAGGCGCGCTACGTCGGCACCGTCGACAAGGCGAACCAGTATTTCGTGCAGCGCTTTCGCGAAGTGGCCGGGCGTCACCTGGTCGGTCTCGCGCATGTCGACGAAGCGAGCGCCGACGGCCGCCGGCTGTACCAGTCGTCGCTGTACCGGCTGTACAAGGCCGGCGTGCACGAGATCCACAGCCGCGTGGACGGCAACGGTCGCACGGTGATCACGTCCGAATCGATCGAGGCGATCCGCGCGTCGATGGACGCGACGCTCGTGCGCGAGAACCAGCGGCTGTCGAAATCGATGGTGCTGCTGACGATCGCGATCTCGGGCGGCCCGTTCCTCGGCCTGCTCGGCACGGTGGTCGGCGTGATGATCACGTTCGCGGCGATCGCGGCGGCCGGCGACGTGAACGTCAACGCGATCGCGCCGGGTATCGCGGCCGCGCTGCTCGCCACGGTCACGGGCCTGTTCGTCGCGATCCCCGCGCTGTTCGGCTACAACTACCTGCTGATCCGCAACAAGAACGTGACGGCGAACATGCAGGTGTTCGTCGACGAATTCGTCACGCGCCTCGCCGAAGCGCACCGCTCGCCCGATCACGCCGTACTGGCCGACTGAGCGCATCGAACGCACGCTGGAGACCACCATGCAGGTTCAGGACGACGACAAGCCGTACGACGACATCAACATCACACCGATGCTCGACCTCGCGTACGTGCTGCTGATCATCTTCATCATCATGACGACCGCGTCGGTGCAGGGCATCAAGGTCGACCTGCCGAAGGCGAGCTCGTCAGCGAGTCTGGCGAAGCCGAAGACGAAGGCGATCACGGTGGCCGATTCGGGGCAGGTGTTCCTCGACGCGTACCCGGTGACGATGGACGAACTCGAAAGCCGGCTGCGCACCGAGAAGGCGACCAATCCGGAATTCCCGATCGTGCTGAAGGGCGACGCGGCCGTGCAGTACCAGAAAGTCATGGACGTGCTCGACCTGCTGCGCCGCCTCGACCTGTCGCAGGTCGGGCTCGTGACCGGCAAGGCGAAGCAGGGCGGCTGACGCGATGGAAATGACCTATAACGGCGGCCCGCCGCAGAAAGGCCCCGGCCGCTTCGTGAAGCCGGTGGCGATCGCGCTCGTGCTCGCGGGGCTGGCCGCGCTGATCTGGCATTTCGCCGGCGATACCGCGGGCGTGAAGCGCGTGAGCGCGCCGCAGGTGACGACGGTGATCCCGTTGCCGCCGCCCCCGCCGCCGCCGCAACAGAAGCCGCCGCCCGAGAAGGTGAAGGAGGAGGTCAAGACGCCGGTCGACCGGCCGACGATCGCGCCGAAACCGTCCGAGGCGCCGAAGCCGTCGGACAACCAGCCGAAGCAGATGACGATGAATGCCGATGCGCAGGCCGGCACCGACAGCTTCGGCATCGGCGCGGGCGACGGCTCGGGAATGGTCGGTAGCGGCGGGGGCGGCAAGTTCGGCAATGCGAGCTACGCGCAATACATGGTGTATCTGCTGCAGCGCGCGATCGAACAGGACAAGGGCGTGCAGGAGGCGGGCGGCGCGCGCTTCGCGGGCAGCCTGAACCTGTGGATGGATGCGTCGGGGCGGATCACGAAGGTGACGATCGCGCAGTCGACCGGCGACGCGAAGATCGACACGGCTGTCGTCGCGGCAGTGGAAGCGCTCGGCAGGGTCGATGAAGTCCCGCCGCCGGCGACGTCGTATCCGGTGCTCGTCAAGCTCCAGGGCCGCAAGCCGGCATGACGATGCGCGAGAGAGACCACGAAAGAATCATGGGGCAGCGCCGTTGCACGGATGCTGCCGGAAAAGAAACGAAAATTGTTCGGAGTGCTTCGATGATTCGGAAGATGAACGGACGGGGTGGGGTGCCCCGCAATGGCGTGCCGGCCACGCGCCTGTCGCGTGTCGGCGCGGCGGTGCTGACGCTCGGGCTGACGTGCGCGTCCGCCGCGCACGGGCAGTCGCTCGAGGCGCAGGCGGCATCGGGGAAGGCCGCGCCGACGGAAAGTGTGGTGATCAACCTGATCAACCTGCTCGTGAAGCGCGGCGTGCTCACGCAGCAGAACGCGAACGAGCTGATCAGCGAGGCGCGCTCGGAAGCCGTGCAGGCGAGGTCGGCGCGCGCGTCGGGCGCACCGGTCGTGGCGGGCGGCGTGGTCAACCCGCCGACGCAGCCGGGCGACGTTGCGGTGCCGTACGTGCCGCAGCTCGTGCGCGACCAGATCCGCGACCAGGTGAAGCAGGAAGTGATCGCGCAGGCGAAGGCCGAGAACTGGGCGCAGCCGAACACGTTCCCCGACTGGGTGTCGCGCATCAAGCTCGACGGCGACATGCGCGTGCGCGACGAATACCACTTCTACGGCAGTCGCAACGCGAACAACGTGACGAACTTCGCGGCGATCAACCAGGGCGGCGGGTTCGACATCAATTCGAACACCAACACGACGCAGCTGCCGACGCAGAACACCACGCAGAACCGCAACAACCTGCTGCGCTACCGCGCGCGGCTCGGCGTGACGGCGACGCTGTCCGACGACATGATCGCCGGCCTCCAGCTCGCGAGCGGCAACGACAACGGCCCCGTTTCCACGACGGGAACGGCCGGGGGCGGCTGGGGGAAGAAGAACATCTGGCTGAACAAGGCGTTCTTCGCGTACCGGCCGACGTCGTGGCTGAACCTGACGGCCGGCCGTTTCGACAATCCGTTCTTCAAGTCGGATCTCGTGTTCTCCGACGACCTGATGATGGACGGGCTGGCCGCGAACCTGCGCCACGCGCTGCCGTGGAATCCGGACGTCACGCTGTTCGGCACGCTCGGCGTGTTCCCGATCCAGTACACGAGCGAGAACTTCCCGTCGAACAGCACCGAGAAGGCCGGCAGCGACACGAAGTGGATGTTCGGCGCGCAGTTCGGCGCGGACTGGAAGATCGACGCGAAGAACCGGCTGCGCGGCGCGGTCGCGTACTACGACTTCCAGAACATGCGCGGCACGCTGTCGTCGCCATGCGCGCTGTATCTCGGCGCGACGAGCTGCAGCACCGACAACGAAGCGCCCACGTTCATGCAGGGCGGCAACACGCTGATCGCGTTGCGCAACATCGTGCAGAACCCGAACCTCGCGCCGGGGATGACGCCGCAGCCGCAGCTCTTCGGGCTCGCGTACAACTACCGGCTGCTCGACCTGAAGGCGCAGTGGGACACGGTGGTGGCCGACCGCTTCAAGCTGCGCCTCGACGGCGAATACGTGCGCAACCTCGCATACAACGACAACAAGGCGTTCGCGGCGGCGTCGCTGCCGGTCAACAACTACGAATCGACGTCGGTGAACGCGACGCGCGCCGACTACCGCAGCGGCCCGAACGGCTTCCTGGCGAAAGCGACGATCGGCGAGCCGGAGCCGCGCGAGAAGGGCCAGTGGAATTTCTCGATCGCCTACAAGTACCTGCAGCCGGACGCGGTGCTCGACGCGTTCAACGATCCCGACTTCCATCTCGGCGGCACCAATGCGCGCGGCTACGTGATCGGCGCCGCGTATGCGGTCGCACGCGACACGTGGGTGTCGGCCCGCTACCTGAGCTCGAAGGAAGTGTACGGGCCGCCGGTGTCGATCGACGTGCTGCAGATCGAGCTCAATGCTCGCTTCTGACCGGAGCCGCGAATGAACACGACCACTCGCACGATGCTGGCGGCCGCCGTGGCCGGCGCGCTGCTGTTCGCGGCCGGCGGCGCGCACGCGCAGAGCATCGAGGACAAGCTGCGCAGCCAGTTGCGATCGACCGTGCAGGAGCTGCGCCAGCTGCAGGACAGCCAGGCGCAGTTGCAGGGCGACAAGGCGGCGGCCGAGAAGCAGCGCGACGACGCGCTCGCGCAACTGAAGGCGATGCAGGGGCAACTGGCTGCTGCGCGCGGCGACTCGGGCGCCGAGGCGGCCGCGAAGCGCGCGCTCGCGCAGGAGCGCGCGGGCCGCGAGCAGGACGCGAAGTCGCTGGCGAAATACAAGTCGTCCTATGAAGACCTGCTTGCCGTGTCGCGCGCCCGCGATGCGCAGCACACGCAACTGCAGAAGGACGCGGCCGCGCGTGACACGCAACTGAAAACCTGCCAGGCACACAATGCCGAGCTGTATCGCGTGGGGCACGAGATTCTCGACGCGTACGAGCACGTCGGGATCGGCACGTTCTTCTCGTCGCGGCAGCCGTTCGCGCAGTCGGCGCGCGTGAAGTACGACGATCTCGCGCAACGCTACGGCGACGCGCTGTATGCGGGCAAGTACGACCCGGCCGCACGGCCGGCCGCCGCGGCACCGGCGTCGGCCGCGAGCGCACCGTGAGCGCGCGGCCTGACATCTCATTGAAATCCATCGATTCGTCGAATACGGGGAAGACCGACATGCAAGACAAGCAACCGAACGCCGGCGACGAACGCGCGGCACACGATGCGCCGATCGAAGCGATCAGCGCCGACCGCCTGGCCGACGTGCTGCGCCGCGCGGGCTACCGCGTGACGGCGGCCGAGCAGAACGGCACGGTGCAGCTGATGAGCGCGAGCCAGGGCATCGGCTTCGCGGTGCGCTTCGGCAATCCGGCCGTGGCGCTCGTGCCGCAGGGTGCCGACGCACAGCTCGCCGCGCTGCCGTACATCGATTACACGCTGTCGTGCGTGCTGCAGGTGCAGGGCGAGCTGCCGGTCGAACTCGTCGCGGACTGGAACCGCACCAAGCGCTTCGCGCGTCTCGCGAGCCACGGGCAGTTTCTCGCGCTGGAGATGGACGTCGTCGTCGCGGGCGGCGTGTCCGAACGCTACCTGCGTTCGACGATCGAGCTGTGGGACCGGCTGATCCAGGAATTCCTGCTGCACCTGCGCAATCGTCCCGCGATGGCCGAGCAGGAGGCGGCGGCGCGTGCGGCAGCGGGCGAACGGCACGGCGAATCGGCCACTGCCGCAGCGGCCGGGATCGAGGCGGCCGCGCAATCGTGATCGTCGCGCGCCGGATCGGCGCCGCGCTGCGCGCGTGGCTGCCGGGCCGCACGCGATCCGGTGCGATGGCCGGGCGCGATGCGCCCGCCGCCTGGGGCGCATATGCACAGCACGTGGCGCGGTGGTTGCAGATGGTGCTCGACGGCGACGATGCCGCCGCGAGCCGCCTGCGTGCCGACGTCGAGCGCTGGGCCGACGCGCTGGCCGACGCCGGCGACGACGGGCCCGTGCTGCCGGTGCGTGCGTGGCTCGACCGGCGCGGGCGGGTGACGCGCGTGGACAGCGCGGCGGCCGGGCCGGCGACGCTCGACGCCGCACTGGACGCCGCGCTCGTCGGCAGGGCGGTCGGCATCGCGCCGCCGCGCGGGATGGCGCAACCGCTCGTCCTGCGCGTGGCACTGACGGGCGCGTGCTGATGCGCCGTCCGCATTTCAAAAGAGCAATCCAGAGGACAGTCGAACGATGATGACGAAGATCAAGATGCGGGCGATGGTGGCAGGCTGTCTCGTGCTGGGTGCGCCGTTCGTGGCGCACGCCCAGGACGACGTGATCGCGAACGCCGCGCAGGCGTCGGTGACGCAGGCCGACTTCGCGGCGCTGTTGAAGACGGTGAGCCCGGAAGGGCGCGAGCGCCTCGCGGCCGATCCGGCGGCGCTGGACCAGGCCGTGCGCTCGACGCTCGCGCAGAAGGCCGTGCTGGCCGAGGCGAAAGCGAAGGGCTGGGACAAGCAGGCGCAGGTGCAGGCGGCCGTCGAGCAGGCGCAGCGCGAGATCGTCGTGCGCAGCTATCTGGCGTCGGTGAGCGCGCCGGCGGCCGATTACCCGTCGGACGCGGAGCTTGAGTCCGCGTATGACAAGAACCGCGCGGCGTTCACGGCGCCGCGCGCGCTCCACGTCGCGCAGATCTACATCGCGGTGCCGCCGAACGCGGACGCCGCGACGCTCGACAAGGCGCGCAAGCAGGCGGCCGATCTCGCGAGCCGCGCACGCAGCGGCGATTTCGCGGCGTTGGCGAAGGCGAATTCGCAGGACAAGGCGAGCGCCGCGAACGGCGGCGATCTCGGCTTCGTGCCCGATCAGCTGATGGTGCCGGCGGTCCGGCAGGCGGCCGACGCGCTGAAGCCGGGCCAGGTCTCCGCGCCGATCCAGACGCCGTCCGGCTTTCACGTCGTGAAGCTGATCGAGATACGCGCGGCCGCGCCGCGCCCGCTGGCCGACGTGAAGGAGCAATTGCGCGCGATGCTGCGCGCGCAGCGTACGCAGCAGAATGCACAGGCGTATCTCGCGAAGCTGGCGGCGAACGCGCCGATCAACGAAGACGCGCTGAAGAAAGCGCTCGCATCCGCCCGGTAGGCGCGCCCATGGCAACCGTCCGTTCGACGCCGCGCGTCGAGGCGCCCGACGCGCGTACGCCGGGGCGGCGTCGCGCGGCCGCCGCCGACCGTCCGCGCATGCCGAAGGCGAACCCGTGGCCGGGCCGGCCCGGCGAGTGGCCGACGCATTGCCCGCTGTGCTTCGGCGCGCTGGAGCCGTTGCCCGGCGCGGGCGGTTATGCGCGGCACCGGAGCGCACGATGTTCCGCGCAGTGCGTGCTCACGACGCGCCAGTATCAACCGGAGGAGCTGACGATACGCGGGTCGCGCGACGTGCAGGTCGCGGCCCGCCATCGCGAACGCTTCGTCGCGCAGTGGCCGCGCCATTACGCGCTGATGCGGCGCGCATGGCCCGCGCTGACGATCGGGCGCTTCATCGCGGTGATCGCATGCGTGGACGTCGCGGATCTCTGGTCGTACCGGATGTTGCGCGACGACGATCTCGCGGCCGTGCTGCTCGTGCTGGCCGGTTTCCTGCGCGTGCCGGAAGTGTCGGGCGCCGCCGCGTCGGGCGCCGCCGCGCCGGCCGACGACGTGCGCGCACCCACCGTGCGCTGGGTGCGGTTCTGGTTCGACGCGAGCGTGCGCGACGTCGGCGATCTGTGGACGGCCGGCAGCACCGCGCCGCCGCTGTTTCGCGTCGACTATCGCGAGCCGCTCGTCACGCCGTATCCGACCGGTGCGCAGGTGCACGCGTGGCAGCCGGTCGACGGGATGCGCGACGCGTGGACGCGGCAAGCGGATGCCCATGAACCGGCCGTCGACGCGGCCGAGCGCGCGGCGTTCGAGCGTTTCCTCGCGCGTGCGCCGGCGTGGGGCACGGGTGGGTGAGCGCGCGAGCACGGCCACGTAAGTGCGATGACATCACGGAAGGAGGCGCGGATGAAGATGCGACGAAACGGATTCGCTGCGATCGTCTGCCTGCTGCTGACGGCCGGCGCGCATGCGCAGGGTAGCCACGCAGCGGCGCCGGCCAGTCCCGGATCGGCGGCGAAGCCGGTGTGCGTCGATGCGGAAGTCGACGGCAAGCGCGCGCTGTCGTACGACTGCCTGAGCCAGCAACTGAAGCCGAAGGCCGAGCCGCAGGCAGGCGCATCGCAAACGGATTCGGAACGGTTGTCGAAGCAGCCGTCGAACCGTCTCGGCACGTTCAACCTGTCGACCGAGCGGAACCGCTTCGGCTCGAACTGGGGCCGGTCGATCACGCCGCAGCGGCCCGACGCGCCGGTCGCGGTGCCGCCGAAGTGATGCATGCCGTGAAGCACCCGGCGCGGGCATCGATGCGCGTGCGGCGTTCCGGCCGGAATCGACGAGGAGCAGCGACATGAAAGCGGGCAGGCAGACGGGCCGGGCGACGATGCTGCGGGTCATTGCGGGCGCGCTGGCGTTCGTATTCGCGTGCGCTTGTGCTTGTGCGGCGGCCCAGTCCGCCGAGCGGCCCGGGCAGGCCGGCGCGGCATCGCCGACCGTCGTGCTGCCCAACTTCGCCGCGCTGGTCCGGCGCGTCGGCCCGGCTGTCGTCAACATCAGCGTCACGCGCGAAGTCACGCAGATGGGCATCCAGCTGCCGCCCGGGATCGCGCCCGATCATCCGCTCGCGCCGTTTCTCGCGCGGCGCGTGATCGGCAACCGCGAGGAAGTGAGTCTCGGCTCCGGCTTCATCGTCAGTGCGGACGGCGTGATCCTGACCAACCGGCACGTGGTCGGCGACGCGGTCGCCATCGACGTGAAGCTGACCGACAAGCGGCAGTTCAAGGGGCGCGTGATCGGCAGCGATCCCGTGTCCGACGTCGCGGTGATTCGCATCGACGCGCACAACCTGCCCGTCGTCGCGACCGGCGACCCCGCGCACACGGAGGTGGGCGACTGGGTGATGGCGATCGGGTCGCCGTACGGGTTCGCGAACACCGTCACGCAGGGCATCGTCAGCGCGAAATCGCGTTCGTTGCCCGGCGAGCGCGCGATTCCGTTCATCCAGACCGACGTGCCGATCAATCCCGGCAATTCCGGCGGCCCGCTGTTCGACCTCGGCGGCCGCGTGATCGCGATCAACTCGATGATTTTCTCGAAGACGGGCGGCTACCAGGGGCTCGCGTTCGCGATTCCGATCGATATCGCGCTCGACGTGAAGGACCAGTTGCTGCGCACCGGCAAGGTCACGCGCGGCCGGCTCGGCGTCGCGTTGCAGGAAGTGAGCCAGGCGCTCGCGCGCTCGTTCGGCCTCGCGAGTCCGGACGGCGCGCTGATCACGATGGTCGAGCCGGATGGCCCGGCCGCGCACGCGGGCCTGCAGGCGGGCGACGTCGTGCGGGCAGTCGACGGCAAGCCGGTCGCCGAATCGGCCGACCTGCTCGGCACGGTCGCAGGCATGCGCGCCGGGCGCCAGGCCGACCTGCTCGTGTGGCGGGCGGGACGGCAGATGCACGTGATCGCGACGGTCGGCGCATTCGACAGCGGCACGGCATCGGCCGGCGGCGAACAGGGGCCCGCGCGGTTCGGGCTCGCGCTGCGCGCGGCGACCGAGCAGGAGCGCCAGCGGCTCGGCGTCGGCCAGGCGCTCGTCGTCGAACAGGCGAGCGGCCAGGCCGCGCGCGCGGGCTTGCAGCCCGGCGACGTCGTGCTGTCGGTCAACGGCACGCCGGTCGCGAGCATTGGCGCGCTGATGACAGAGATCGACGCCGCGCGCGGCAACGTCGCGCTGCTCGTTCAGCGCGGCGGCACGCGGCTGTATGTACCGATCGAGATCGGGTGAGCGGGCGCCGGCGGGCACCGTGCGGGTGATTGAAAACGGAGGCGGGATGAAACGAAGGCAGGACCGGGGCGCACGCGGATGGCTGCGGGGAATCGTCGTCGCGTGTGCGCTGGTCGCGGGGGCCGCGCCAGCCGTCGCGCAAACGGCCGACGTGCCGTCAGCGTGGCTCCGCTACGGCCAGCTCGCCGGGCAGCAGTTCCAGACGTGGCTCGAGGCGGACGGCGACGCGGCCGACCGGTTGCACCGGTATCTCGAAACGCGCGTGCTGAACGCACGTGCGGATGCGCCGCCGCCCGCGATTGTCGTGCGCGCGTGGATCGGCGCGAACGGCGCCGTCACGCGCGTCGAGTTCGCGTCGCTCGGCGATCCCGATGCGGACGCGACGCTGCGGCAACTGCTCACGGCCGGCCCGCTGGCGGAGCCGCCGCCGCCCGACATGCTGCAGCCGCTGCGTGTGCGCCTGCGGCTTGCGCCGAATCCCGACGCGCAGGCCGCCGCCCCGGCGGCGGCGTCAGCGGCGGCGCGCGCGCCATGACGCCCGGAGCCCGGTCGGCGTCGATCGATATCGTAATAAGATATGAGGTTATTGCGTTGGCGGGACGATAGTGTCCTGCTTCCTCACCAGGAGCTACCCATGCAACTGACCCAGTTAGGCGGGCATGTCGCCCAATCCGGCCTCGGCGAACGGCAAAAGCACGCGCAAGCGCTGATGTTCGGGATGGCGAACATCAACGAGTACGTATCCGGCGGTGTCTGCTATGACGCCGCAGCCTACGTCAGGTATCTGCTGCGCGCCGACGCGCTGATCGCGCCCGGTACGCTGCTCGACACGATCGGCCAGTTGTGGAAGCCGCGGTTCAACTTCGAGAGCGGCGACCAGTGGGACGGGCGCGCGAGCATTCCGGCCGGCACAGCGGTCGGCTTCTCCCGGAACGGCAACGTGTTTCATGCCGCGATCGCCGTCGGCGGCAGCCGGATCCGCGCGATCAACGGCGGCCTGCTGGGCAGCGGCTGGATGTATGCGGTCGATCTCGCGCGCGTGCTGGAGCGGGATCCGGCCGGCGGCTTCACGTACGACCGCGCGAATCTTCGCGTCTACCTGTCGCGCCTGTAGGCGATCCGGCGCGCCATGCCGGACACGGGCCGGCCGCGTCCTTCGGTCGTGCGGCCGCCTGCCCGCCGTTCGGCGATTTCCGCATGGCGTCGCGCTGCCCAACGCTGCTATCCTCTCGACCTTGAATGGCGCTGCATGGCGGCGCGGATGCGCATGCTGCATCGCGGCGATGCGTGCCGGTGCGATCCTGCGCGCGCGCTGAGGTAGCATGACTGAATATCCACGATGTTCCATGACCTGTTTCGTGACTGATTTCCTTTCGTCCATGTCCACATGGTCAAGACAACGATGAGCGGCGCACCCGATCCGGCGACGCCCGGCGACGACGAATCGTCCGGCGGCGCTTCGTCCTACCTGGTGCCGGGGCTCGAACGCGGGCTGCGGATCCTCGCCGAATTCTCCGCGCGCGAGCCCGTGCTCGGCGCGCCGGAACTGTCGAAGCGCATCGGCATTCCGCGCACGACCACGTTCCGCCTGCTGCAGACGCTCGAGGCGCTCGGTTTCCTCGAACGCGTGAATGGCGACCGTTATTTCCGGCTCGGTGTCGGCGTGCTGCGGCTCGGCTTCGAATACCTGAATTCGCTTGAACTGACCGATCTCGGCACGCCCGTGCTCGAACGGCTGCGCGACGCGACCGGCCTGTCGACGCATCTGCTGATCCGCGACCAGCGCGACGTGGTGTTCGTCGCGAAGGCGCAGAGCAATACGTCGATGTTCGGTTCGGTGAAGGTACACGTCGGCACGCGCTTGCCCGCGCATGCGACCGTGCATGGCCACGTGCTGATGGGCGACCTGACACGCGACGCGCTGCGTCAGCTCTATCCGGAGAAAAAACTCGAACAGTTCACCGAACGCACGCCGGGCAGCGTCGACGAGCTGTATGAACGCGTTCGCCACTACGCCCGGCTTGGCTACGCGGTCAGCGAGGCGGCGTTCGAGAGCGGCATTTCCGCCGTGACCGCGCCCGTGCGCGATCAGTCAGGCTCGATCGTCGCGGCGATCACCGCGACGGTGCCGCGTTCGGAGATCGGCGAGGCCGGCGAGAAGGAGCGGCTCGTCGAAGCCGTGTGCGGCGCGGCGGTCGACCTGTCGCAGCGGCTGAACTACCGTCCGCTCGAAAGCGACCCGACGTTCGCGCATGCGCGCCACAAGGTCGCGATGTTCTGACGCCGACTGGTCGGCCGGGCCGCTGCACGCGGCATCGCAATCAAGAAAATAGCGGCCCGCGGGCCGCTATTTTCATGTCAGGCGCCGAATGCCCGGCACCGCTCAGAAGGAGTGGTGGATCCCGGTCAGCACGACTACCTGGTTCGCGGTGCTCGACACGCCGGCCGTGAAGAACGCAGCCTTGGCGCCGCCCGAACCGTGTTCGTAGAGCACGTTCGCATAGAGCTGCGTGCGCTTCGACAGCGCGTAGATGTCGCCGAGCTCGACCTGCGTCCAGCGGCGGCCGGCCAGCGTCGTGGTCGCCGCACCGCCCGCGATCGTGTTGAACGCGCTGCTGCGGTAGTTCACGCCCGCGTCGTAGCTCTGGAATGTATCCGAATAGCCGTTCGACTGCATCTTCGTGCGCGTGTAGAGACCATGCACGAGGAAGTCGCCGAACTGGTAGGACGCGCCCGCGCCGATGTTCTCGACCTTGTTCGCGAGGTAGCCGTTCGCGGTGTTCTGCCCCTGGAACGACGTAATGCCGGTCTGGCTGATCAGGATCGAGCGGTCGTGCTCGTTCGAGTACACGGCCGACGCCTTGAACGGCCCGTTCGCATAGTTCAGCGCGACGCCGACCGACTTGCCGGTCGAGAAGTTCGTCGTGTTGCCGAGCGCCAGCGTGGCCGCGGCCGAGAAGCCCGCGAAGGTCGGCGAACGGTACTTGACCGCGTTGTTGTACGGCACGTTGCCGGTGGCGGCGAGCCCGTCGATGTTGCCGGGGTGGAACGCGTACCAGCTCATCGCGAGGTAGGCCGTGCTGAGCGGATCGAGATAGTCGAACGACAGCGGCGTCTGGCGGCCGAGCGTCAGCGTGCCGTAGCGGTCCGAGCTGAGGCCGACGAATGCCGCGCGGTTCCAGATCGTGTTCGCGGTCGCGAACTGGCCGTTGTTCGTATAGAAGCCGTTTTCGAGCTGGAAGATTGCCGACAGGCCGCCGCCGAGATCTTCCTTGCCCTTCAGGCCCCACCGGTCGGGCTGCGTGTTGCCCTGGATCATCGCCCACTTTGCATGGCCGCCGACGTTGTTCACATAGGCGACGCCCGCATCCAGGCTGCCGTACAGCGTCACGCTGCTCTGCGCCCACGCGCCCGACGCGGCGCCCAATCCGATCACTGCTGCTGCTACCGCATGCTTGACCATTTGATCTCCTGAATCTCCAACCTGATGAAAACGTGCCATGGCGGCGTGCGCGGGGACGGCCGTCCGTCACGCAGGGGTTCGCCATCTGGCGGGCATTCGTATGTTCCATATAAGGAACAATGTGCCTCTGGTGGAATGAAGTATAGAGGTGTCAAGCACCGTATCAAAAATAAATTTTTCGGGACGGAAGGGGTCCGGGCCGATGCCCGGTCTCGGTGCGTCATGCCCCGGAAAAGACGGTAAATCCCCGCCACACAACAAAAAATTACATTCGACAAGGTAGTCGAAAGCGATTGTCGACCCAGCGGTCGGTGTTTTCCCTAGGACATGCAGCTTTTTGTTTTACTCGTGGAAAGTCACTCCTATAATCACCATCCATAAACTGCTGTTCCGGATATGGAACAAATCGGAACAAACCGAGAGTCGATCAGAAGGAAGGGTGTGAGATGTCTGAACAATGGATTTGCGCCGGTCACGCCGGCGCGCTGTCGGAAGACACGCCGATCGAGTTCAAGCGGACCGACGGCGTGGAAATCGGGATCTACCGCGTCGGCGACGACGTGTATGCGCTCGAGAACGTGTGCCCGCATGCGTACGCGCTGCTGACGCAGGGGTTCGTCGACGAAGGCACGGTCGAATGCCCGCTGCACGAGGCCGTGTTCGACATCAAGACGGGCGAATGCCTGAAGGGTCCGGGCGGACGTGCGCTGAAGCAGTACGCGGTGCGCCTCGCCGGCGAGGAAATCCAGATCAAGGTGGAATGACATGAAAGAAGCGACCGTCAACTTCAATCCCTTCCTGAAGCCGTGGGTGGCGCCGCAGCCGAACAACGTCGCGGGCAAGGGGCAGATCGAGATCCCCGGCCAGGTCGAGAACCAGGTCTGGCAGAACCGCAAGGCCGCGCCGACCCAGTACGAGAACGACCTCGGCGATGCGCTCGAACGCGTGTTCGAAGCCGGCGCAACCGAGCTGGACGATGTCGTCGCGGGCCTGAACCGCATCGGCTTCCGCGCGCCGGACGGCACGGCGTGGACCGCCGAACGTTTCCGCGCCGAAATGGCCTCGCTCGCGGAATGAGCGCGCCGCGCGCGTGACCGCCGACCCGACGACAACCGCATCCGGAGCACACTGATGACGTCCCCCGTACAACACGCAGTCCAACACGACCCGGTCCGTGACTATCTCGACCGCGGCATCAAGAACTACTGGTATCCCGTTGCACCCAGCTGGCAGGTGTCGAATGCGCCCGTCGGCCTCACGCGCCTGTCCGAGCAGATCGTGCTGTGGCGCGATCACGACGGCAAGGTCCACGCGCTGGAAGATCGCTGCCCGCACCGCGGCGCGCGCCTGTCGCTCGGCTGGAACCTCGGCGGCAGCATCGCCTGCTGGTATCACGGCATCGAGATCGGCGGCGACGGCACGGTCGACAAGGTGCCGGCCGTGTCGAACTGTCCGCTCGAAGGCACGAAGTGCGTGAAGTCGTATCCGGTCGAAGAGAAGGCCGGCGCGATCTTCCTGTGGTTCGGCGACGAAGCGCACGGCGAGCCGGCGCCGCTGAATCTTCCCGAGGAGCTGGTCGCCGACGAGTACGGCCATTTCCTGTGCGTGTCGAACTGGAAGTGCAATTACCAGTACGCGATCGACAACGTGATGGACCCGATGCACGGCGCGTACCTGCACGCGACGTCGCACTCGATGGCCGAAGGCGACAAGCAGGCCGACATGCGCGTGCGCAAGACGGAAACGGGCCTGATGTTCGAGAAGATCGGCCAGCGCGACGTGAACTTCGACTGGGTCGAGCTCGGCGAAACGGGCTGCCTGTGGATGCGCCTCGCGATTCCGTACAAGCAGAAGTTCGGCCCGGGCGGCAACTTCGGGATCATCGGCTTCGCGACGCCGGTCGACGGCGACAACTGCCAGGTCTACTTCTGGCGTACGCGCAAGGTCAGCGGCTGGCAGCGCGACGTGTGGCGCTTCATGTACCGCAACCGCCTCGAAGGCCTGCACTGGGACGTGCTCGAGCAGGATCGCTACGTCCTCGAAAGCCTCGCGCCGCAAGCGCGCGATCACGAATACCTGTACCAGCACGACGTCGGCATCACGCGCGTGCGCCGGATGCTGCGCCAGCGTGCGCAAGAGCATCTGTCCGCACTCGACGCGCATCGCGCGGCCCACGCCGCCTCGGAGCCTGCGAATGGCTGAGCTCGCTCCGGTCGTGTCGCTGCCGGGGCGCCGCGTGCTCGTCACGGGCGGCGCGCGCGGGCTCGGCGCGGCGTTCGTCAAGGCGCTGGTCGCAGCGGGCGCGCAGGTCGCGTTCGGCGACGTGCTCGTCGAAGAGGGCCGCGCGCTGGCCGCGCAGCTCACGCAAGCCGGCCACGTGGCGCACTTCTTCGCGCTCGACCTGGCCGATCCGGCGAGCGTCGACGCATTCGTCGCGCAGGGCGCGGCGGCGCTCGGCGGCATCGACGCCCTGATCAACAACGCGGCGATCACGAACTCGGGCGGCAAGCTGTCGACGGAGCTCGACGTGTCGACGTGGGACGCCGTGATGAACGTGAACGTGCGCGGCGTGTGGCTCGTCAGCAATGCGGCGCTGCCGCACCTCGCGCAGTCGGGCCGCGGCGCGATCGTGAACCTCGCATCGGACACCGCGCTGTGGGGCGCGCCGAGGCTGCTCGCGTATGTCGCGAGCAAGGGCGCGGTGATCGCGATGACCTACGCGCAGGCACGCGAGTTCGGCGCGCACGGCGTGACGGTCAACGCGATCGCGCCGGGGCTCACCGAAGTCGAGGCGACCGCTTACGTGCCGGCCGAGCGCCATGCGTTCTACATGCAGGGCCGCGCGCTGACGCGTGCGCAGGTGCCCGACGACGTGACGGGCCCCGTGCTGTTCCTGCTGTCGGACGGCGCGCGCTTCGTGACGGGTCAATTGCTGCCGGTGAACGGCGGCTTCGTAATGAATTGATGTTTTCACACTGAATGAAGGAGAGGACGATGGCGGACGCCGATCTCGAACGCAAGTCGTGGGACCAGCCGGAAGGCGCAAGCTTCGACGACTGGATGGAAGGGCGCGTCGCGCGCTACGCGACGCGGCGCTACGACTGGGACGCGCTGAAGTTCCAGGCCGACTACGACCCGAAGTACCGCCGTGCGCAGATGCGCTACGTCGGCACGGGCGGCACGGGCGTCGCGAAGGACGTCAACACGGTGCCGGCCGGCGGCTTCACGTTCTCGACGATGGTCATTCCGGCCGGCAACATCGGCCCGAGCCACATCCACATGGACGTCGAGGAAATCTTCTTCGTGCTGCGCGGCAAGATGAAGGTGATCTGCGAGCGCGACGGCGAGACGTGGGAAGCGATCCTCGGCGAGCGCGACCTGATCTCGGTGCCGCCGGGCGTGTATCGCACGGAAATCAACATCGGCGAGGAAGATGCGCTGATGTGCGTGATGCTCGGTTCGCCGAAGCCCGTCACGCCGACGTATCCGCCCGATTCGCCGCTCGCGAAGATCAAGCGTTGAGACGGAGCCGGTGAAGCAATGAGTGTCATCGACAAACGTGAACGCGACCGCACCGCGGCGTTCGCCGCGCTGCTCGGGCAGTTTCCCGAGCAGCGTTGCGCAGCCGGCGCGGCGGGCACGATCGGCTACCGTGAAGCTGGCGCAGGCGAGGCCGGCGCGCAGCATGCGGGCCGCGCGCTGCCCGTCGTGCTGCTGCACGGGATCGGCTCGGGCGCCGCATCGTGGGTCCGCCAGCTCGACACGCTTGGCGCGTCGCGCCGCGTGCTCGCGTGGGACGCACCCGGTTACGGCGTGTCGACGCCCGTGCACGGCGCGTCGCCGGCTGCCGCCGATTACGCGGCATCGCTGAACGCGTGGCTCGAGGCACTCGGCATCGATCGTTGCGTGCTGGTCGGCCATTCGCTCGGCGCGATCATCGCGGGCGGTCTCGCCCGCGTGATGCCCGCGCGGATCGCCGGCCTGCTGCTCGTGTCGCCCGCGGGCGGCTACGGCAGCGCACCGGCCGAAACGCGCGAATCGCGCCGCGACGCGCGGCTCGCGATGCTCGCGGAACTCGGCCCGGCCGGGCTCGCTGAGCAGCGCAGCGGCAACATGCTGTCCGGTTTCGCGAACGAGGATGCCAGGGCGTGGGTGCGCTGGAACATGGCGCGCATCGTGCCGGCCGGCTACGCGCAGGCCACGCATCTGCTCGCGAACGCCGATCTCGCAACCGATCTCGCCGGCTATCGCGGCCGCACGGCCGTGGCCGTCGGTGCGAACGACGCGATCACGCCACCGGCCGCATGCGAGCGGATCGCCGCGGCCGCGCACGTTGCGCTGCAGGTGATTCCGCAAGCCGGTCATGCCGGCTACGTGGAAGCGCCGGCCGTCTATTCCGCGTTGATCGACGGTTTCTGTCGTCAATGCGACCAACAGCGGGGGCTGGCATGAGCGAACCGCTGCAACGACCCGAACCCGAGAACACGAAGTCCGACGCGAACTATGTGGTGCCCGGCCTCGAACGCGGGTTGCGGATTCTCGCCGAATTCTCGCCGCGCGAGCCGGTGCTCGGCGCGCCCGAACTGTCGAAGCGGCTCGGCATTCCGCGCACGACGGTGTTCCGTCTGCTGCAGACGCTCGAATCGCTCGGCTTCCTCGAGCGCGCGGACAAGGATCGCAACTACAAGCTCGGCATCGCCGTGCTGCGGCTCGGTTTCGAATACCTGAGCTCGCTGGAGCTGACCGATCTCGGCCTGCCGGTGATCGAAAGCCTGCGCGATGCGACCGGCTTCACGACGCACATCGTGATCCGCGACGGCCGCGACGTGGTGTTCGTCGCGAAGGCGCAGAGCCAGTCGCCGGTGTTCAGCTCGATCCGTGTGAACGTCGGCACGCGCTTGCCCGCGCATGCGACGACCCACGGCCACGTGCTGATGGGCGACCTGTCGCTGAAGGAGCTGCAGGCGCTGTATCCGGAGGGCGCGCTGAACCGGATGACGAGCGCGACGCCGGAAACGATCGACGCGTTGTACGAAATGATCCGCGAGGATGCGCTGCGCGGCTACGGCGTCAGCAATTCGTCGTTCGAGCGCGGTATTTCGGTGGTGACGGCGCCGGTGCGCAACGAGACGCAAAAGATCGTCGCGTGCATCACGGTGACGGTGCCGCGTCCGGAGATCGACGCGGCGCTGATCGCGGACGGGCTGATCGACAAGGTGCAGCGCGCGGCGGCGGAACTGTCGCGGCGGCTCAATTACCGCTCGGACGACGAGCACACGTTTCTGAAAGCATTAGGATTGAAATGAGACCCCCACGCATGCTTCGCACGCTGCCCCCCAAGGGGGCGGTCAATCCTCTTGGGGCGGCCCGGCGAGGATTGACATGATCCAGATCGATCTGACCGGGCAGGTGGCGGTGGTGACGGGCGGTTCGTCCGGCATCGGCCTCGCGACTGCCGAACGGTTCCTGCAGGCAGGCGCGTCGGTCGCGATTTGCGGCCGCGACGACGGCCGTCTCGCACGCGCGCAAGCGCTGCTCGTCGAAAAATACCCGGGCGCGCAACTGTTCGCCGCGCGCTGCAACGTGCTCGACGAAGCCGACGTGACCGCATTCGCGCAGGAGGTATCCGCGCGTTTCGGCCGCGCCGACATGCTGGTCAACAACGCCGGCCAGGGTCGCGTGTCGACCTTCGCCGACACGACCGACGATGCATGGCGCGAAGAACTCGAACTGAAGTACTTCAGCATCATCCGCCCGACGCGTGCGTTCCTGCCGCTGCTGCGCGACGCGCAGGCGCCGACCATCACGTGCGTGAACTCGCTGCTCGCGCTGCAGCCCGAGCCGCACATGGTCGCGACGTCGTCGGCGCGAGCGGGCGTGCTCAGCCTCGTGAAGTCGCTCGCGACCGAACTGGCGCCGCAGCGCATCCGCGTGAACTCGATCCTGATCGGCATCGTCGAGTCGGGGCAGTGGCGCCGTCGTTACGACACGCAGGCGCAGCCCGGCGAAAGCTGGGAAGACTGGACGGGCGCGCTCGCCCGCAAGAAGAACATTCCGCTGAGCCGCTTCGGCAAGCCTGACGAGGCCGCCTGGGCACTCTTTTATCTCGCAACGCATCTGTCGTCGTACACGACGGGCAGCCATATCGACGTTTCTGGAGGCTTTGCACGCCATGTCTAAAAAAACCACGGTTGGCGAGCTGATTGCCGCCTTTCTCGAGCAGTGCGGCGTGAAAACCGCATTCGGTGTCATCTCGATCCACAACATGCCGATCCTCGACGCGATCAACTCGCGCGGGAACATCCGGTATGTCGGCGCGCGCGGTGAAGCCGGCGCGTTGAACATGGCCGACGGCCTGGCCCGCGTGTCGGGCGGCCTCGGTGTCGCGTTCACGAGCACGGGCACGGCGGCCGGCAACGCGGCCGGCGCGATGGTCGAGGCACTGACGGCCGGCACCGCGCTGCTGCACGTGACGGGGCAGATCGAGACGCCTTACCTCGACCAGGACCTGGCCTACATCCACGAAGCCCCCGACCAGCTGTCGATGCTCGACTCGATCTCGAAGGCCGCGTTCCGCGTGCGTACGGTCGAAACCGTGCTGCCGACGATCCGCGAAGCCGTGCGCATCGCGCAGACGGCGCCGACGGGCCCGGTTTCGGTCGAGATTCCGATCGACATCCAGGCGGCTGAAATCGAATGGCCGGAAGACCTCGCGCCGGCGCACATCACGGTGCGCGAGCACGACTCCGCGCGCGTCGCGAAGCTCGCCGATGCACTCGTGGCGAAGCGCCGCCCGCTGCTGTGGCTCGGCGGCGGCGCGCGCCATGCTCGCGAGGAAGTCGAACGCCTCGTGAAGCTCGGTTTCGGCGTCGTGACGAGCGTGCAGGGCCGCGGCGTGCTGCCCGAGGATCATCCGGCGACGCTCGGCGCGTTCAACGTGCACGCGTCCGTCGAAGCGTTCTACAAGACCTGCGATGCGCTCGTCGTCGTCGGTTCGCGCCTGCGCGGCAACGAGACGCTGAAGTACAAGCTCGCGCTGCCGCAGCCGCTGTTCCGCGTCGATGCCGAGGCGCTGGCCGACAACCGCGGCTATCGCAACGAACTGTTCGTGCACGGCGATTCGAAGCGCGTGCTGGCCGAACTGGCCGACCGCCTCGAAGGCCGCCTGTCGGTCGATCCGCAATTTGCGGCCGATCTCGCGGCGGCCCGCGAGCAGGCGGTGGCCGACGTGTCGAAGGGCCTCGGGCCGTACAAGCAGCTCGTCGACACGCTGCAGGGCGCCGTCGGCCGCGACTACAACTGGGTGCGTGACGTGACGATCTCGAACAGCACGTGGGGCAACCGCCTGCTGCAGATCTTCGAGCCGCGCTCGGGCGTGCATGCGCTCGGCGGCGGCATCGGCCAGGGCATCCAGATGGGCATCGGCGCGGCGCTCGCGGGCGCCGCGGCGAAGACGGTCTGCCTGGTCGGCGACGGCGGCCTGATGGTCAACGTCGGCGAGCTCGTCACGGCCGTGCAGGAAAACGCGAACGTGATGATCGTGCTGATGAACGACCAGTGCTACGGCGTGATCCGCAACATCCAGGACGCGCACTACGGCGGCCGCCGCTGCTTCGTGCAGCTGCACCAGCCCGATTTCGCGCAATTCTGCGCGAGCTTCGGCCTCACGCACTACCGGATCACGTCGCTCGACGACGCCGAGGCGATCGTGCGCGAAGGGATGGCGAAGGAAGGGCCGGTGATGGTCGAAGTCGACATGCTGTCGGTCGGCTCGTTCGCATCGCAGTTCGCGGGCCCGCCGGTGAAGAAGGAAGCGCCGACGGAGCGCCAGTATGCGTAACGTCCACGCACCCGTCGACGTCGCGATGATCGGCTTCGGTGCGATCGGCGCGGCCGTGTACCACGCGGTCGAGCACGATGCGTCGCTGCGTGTCGCGCACGTGATCGTGCCGGAACACCAGCGCGCGGCGGTGCAGGGCGTGCTCGGCGGCGCGGTGGAGGTCGTGTCGTCGGTCGACGCACTGGCCCGCCGCCCGGAGTTCGCGCTCGAATGCGCGGGCCACAGCGCGCTTGTCGATCACGTCGTGCCGCTGCTGAAGGCCGGCACCGACTGCGCGGTCGCATCGATCGGCGCGCTGTCCGACCTCGCGCTGCTCGAGGTGCTGTCGCAGGCGGCCGACGAGGGCGGCGCGACGGTGACGCTGCTGTCCGGCGCGATCGGCGGGATCGACGCGCTGGCGTCCGCGAAGCAGGGCGGCCTCGACGAAGTGCTGTACGTCGGCCGCAAGCCGCCGCTGGGCTGGCTCGGTACGCCGGCCGAGGCACTGTGCGACCTGCGCGCGATGACCGAGGAAAAGGTGATCTTCGAAGGCACCGCGCGCGACGCCGCGCGGCTGTATCCGAAGAACGCGAACGTCGCGGCCACCGTGGCGCTCGCCGGCCTCGGCCTCGACGCGACGCACGTGCGCCTGATCGCCGATCCGGCGGTCGAGCGCAACGTGCACCGCATCACCGCGCGCGGCGCATTCGGCGAGATGTCGCTTGAAATGAGCGGCAAGCCGCTACCCGACAACCCGAAGACGTCCGCGTTGACGGCGTACAGCGCGATCCGCGCGTTGCGCAACCGCGCGGCCCGCTGCGTGATCTGACCGGGCCTTGGACCGTCCGCCCGCGCCATGGCGAGGGTGGACGTGCAGAGACAGATTTGTGGGACTTGTGACATGACTCCTTTCGATACGAGCCTCGTACCCGACGGCAATATCCTGATCGGCGGCGAGTGGCGGCGCGGCCGTGGCGCGCCTTACGCGAGCATCTATCCGGCCGACCAGTCGCTGAACATGGAAGTGTCGACGGCGAACGCGGAAGACGCGGCCGAAGCCGTCGAGGCCGCCGACGCCGCGTGGCGCCGCGCCGACTGGGCCGGGCTGAAGCCGCACCAGCGCGCGCAGGTGCTGTACCGCATCGCGGATCTGATCATGCAGCGCCACGAAGCGCTCGCGAACCTGCAGCGTCGCGACAACGGCAAGCCGATCGCCGAGACGCGCGTGCTGGTGGCGAGCGCCGCGAACACGTTCCGCTATTTCGCGGCGTGCCTCGAAACGCTCGACGAGGAACTGACGCCGTCGCGCGGCGATTACCTGACGATGAGCGTGTACGAGCCGATCGGCGTGATCGCGGCGATCACGCCGTGGAATTCGCCGATCGCGTCCGACGCGCAGAAGCTCGCGCCGGCGCTCGCCGGCGGCAACGCGGTCGTGCTCAAGCCGGCCGAAGTCACGCCGCTCGTGTCGCTCGCGCTGGCGCGCATCTGCGAGGAAGCCGGCGTGCCGAAGGGCGTGCTGAGCGTGCTGCCTGGCAAGGGCTCGGTGATCGGCGACGTGCTCGTGCGTCATCCGCTGGTGAAGAAGGTGTCGTTCACGGGCGGCACCGAAGTGGGCCGCGGCATCGCGCGCATCGCCGCCGAGAAGCTGATGCCCGTGTCGCTCGAACTGGGCGGCAAGTCGCCGACCATCGTGTGCGACGACGCCGATCTCGATCACGCGGTCAACGGCGTGCTGTACGGCATCTTCAGCTCGTCGGGCGAAGCGTGCATCGCCGGTTCGCGGCTGTTCGTGCAGCGCGCGGTGTACGACGAATTCATGAAGCGCCTGGTGGCCGGCGCCCGCAAGCTGCGCGTGGGCGACCCGACGCGGCCCGACACGCAGATGGGCCCGCTGATCACCGCGAAGCATCGCGAATCGGTCGAGCGTTACGTCGCGCTCGGTCTCGAGGAAGGCGGCCGCCTGCTGTGCGGCGGCGAGCGGCCGTCGGGCGACGGGCGCGAGAACGGCTTCTTCTATCAGCCGACGATTCTCGAAGGCTTGCCGAACAGCGCACGCATCTGCCAGGAGGAAATCTTCGGGCCCGTGCTCGTCGCGATGCCGTTCGACGACGAAGCGTCGCTGATCGCGCAGGCGAACGACAGCGTGTTCGGCCTGGCGGCCGGCATCTGGACGCGCGACTACAAGCGCGCATGGCGCATCGCGCGCGCGCTGGAGACGGGCACCGTGTGGATCAACACGTACAAGCTGTTTTCGATTTCCACGCCGTTCTCGGGCTGGAAGGAGAGCGGGATGGGCCGCGAGAAGGGCCGTCTCGGCATCCGCGAGTACATGCAGCAGAAGAGCCTCTACTGGGGCTTGAACGACGCGCCGCTGCCGTGGGCGAACTGAGCGAAGGGGAAAAACGCAATGAGCATTTTGGGAATCGAGCAGATCACGTACGGCGTCGACGATCTCGCGACCTGCCGGCGCTTTTTCGCCGACTGGGGGATGAAGGAAGTCGCGCATGACGATACGCGCGCGCGTTTCGAGACGCTGAACGGCTGCACCGTGCTGGCCGTCAAGGCCGACGATCCGGCGCTGCCGCCTGCATTCGAAGCCGGCCCGACGCTGCGGGAAGTCACGTGGGGCGTCGCGACGCAAGCCGAACTCGACGCGCTGCGTACGAAGCTCGCGGGTCAGCCCGGTTATTACGCACAGGACGATGCGGTCGGCTGCATCGACCCGAACGGGATGGCGATCCGCATCGAAGTCACGCGCAAGCGCGAACTCGACATCACGGGCTCGCCGTCGAACGTGTGGGGCCAGACGCTGCGCGTCGACCAGCCGAGCCCGATCTATGCGCGCGCGGAGCCGGTCGAGGTCGGGCATGTGGTGTTCTTTACGAACTGCCTCGACGCGCAGGAAAAGTTCTATCACGAGCTGCTCGGCTTCGAGACGTCGGATCGTTACCCGGGCCGCGGCGCGTTCATGCGTTGCGCGCCGCACGGCGGCCACCATGACCTGTTCCTGCTCGCGCTGCCTACGGCCAAGCGCGGCCTGAACCACGTTGCGTTCACCGTGCGCGACATCCACGAAGTGTTCGGCGGCGGCATGCACATCGACCGCTGCGGCTGGGAAACGCAACTCGGGCCGGGTCGCCACCCGGTGTCGTCCGCGTACTTCTGGTACTTCCAGAACCCGGCCGGCGGCCTGATCGAGTACTACGCGGACGAGGACATGCTGACGCCCGAGTGGCAGCCGCGCGAATTCGAGCCGGGCCCGACCGTGTTCGCCGAGTGGGCCGTCGATGGTGGCCTCGACGGCAACACGCGCCGGCAGAAGGACGCGAAGGCGCCGGAAGGCAAGTTCATGACGGAGCGCAAATCGTGAGCGATGAGAATACACAGGCGCAGCCCGCGCCCGGTACGGTCGTCGTGATCGGCGGCGGCCAGGCCGCCGGCTGGGTGCTGAAGACGCTGCGCGCGGAAGGTTACGCGGGCCGTCTCGTGATGATCGCCGACGAGCCGCATCTGCCGTACGAGCGTCCGCCGCTGTCGAAGGCCGTGCTGGCCGGCGACGTCGACATCGAAACCGTGCGCGTCGTGCGTCCCGACGAATTCGACGCGTTGAACGTCGAAGCATGGCAGCCGGAGCGCGCCGCATCGATCGACCGTGCGCGCCGCGTCGTGAAAACCGAAAGCGGCCGCGAGATCGAATACGACCGGCTCGTGATCGCGACCGGCGGCACGTCGCGCCGCCTGCCCGATGCGATCGTCAAGACGCCGAACCTGCACTACCTGCGCACGCTCGACGAAGCGGCCGCGCTCGGCGAGAAGCTGCGTGCGAGCCAGCGCGTGCTCGTGATCGGCGGCGGCTGGATCGGCCTGGAAGTCGCGGCGACCGCGCGCAAGCTCGGCGTCGACGCGGTCGTGGTCGAAGGCGCGCCGCGGCTGTGCGGCCGCTCGGTGCCGCAGATCGTATCGGATTTCCTGCTTGACCTGCACCGCTCGAACGGCGTCGACGTGCGCACGGGCGCGGCGCTCGCGTCGCTCGATGCGCAGCCCGACGACACATCGAAGGTTCGCGCGACGCTCGCCGACGGCACCACGATCGACGCCGATTTCGCGGTGGCCGGCATCGGCCTCGCGCTGAACGCGTCGCTCGCGAGCGATGCGGGGCTGGCGGTCGACGACGGCATCGTCGTCGACGAATTCGGCGCGACCAGCGACCCGGCGATCTTCGCGTGCGGCGACGTCGCGAACCATCACAACGGCTGGCTGAAGCGGCGCGTGCGGCTCGAATCGTGGGCCAACGCGCAGAACCAGGCGATCGCGGCGGCGAAGGCCGTGCTCGGCGTGCGCGCACCGTACGCGGAGATTCCGTGGTTCTGGTCCGATCAGTACGACGTGAACCTGCAGATCCTCGGCGATCTGCCGGCCGATGCGCAGCTCGTCGTGCGCGGCGAGCTCGCCGCGCGCCGTGCGACGCTGTTTTTTGTGGGCGACGGGCATGTGAGAGGTGTCATCGCCGTGAACAACGCACGTGAGCTGAAGCTCGCGCGCAAGTGGATGAACCAGGGCCGGGCAGTGGATACGGAAGCCCTGGCAGACACGACCAAAGCGCTTGCCTGACCGGCGAAAGACCAGGAGACACCCCGCATGAGCACTTTCGACAACGTCGTGGCCGGCCGCGCCACGATGGAAGCTGCCGCCTCCACGCCCGGCGCGATCATCGCGCGGCTCGAGCGGCTTCCGGCCAACTCGATGCAGATCCGTGCGCGCGTGCTGATCGGCACCGCGACGTTCTTCGACGGCTTCGACGTGATCACGATCGCGGCGACGCTGCCGTTGCTGATCCACAAGTGGGGGCTGTCGCCGACGCAGATCGGCATGCTGATCGCGTCCGGCGCGATCGGCCAGCTGATCGGCGCTTTCCTGTTTCCCGCGCTCGCGGAGAAGCACGGCCGCGTGAAGGCGATCGCGTGGAGCTCGGCCGTGATCGGCATCACGAGCATCGCGTGCGGCTTCGCGCCGACCTTCGAAGTGTTCGTGCTGCTGCGGATCCTGCAGGGGCTCGGGCTCGGCGGCGAGCTGCCGGTCGCCGCGACGTACATCAACGAGATCACGCGCGCGCATGGCCGCGGCCGTTTCGTGCTGCTGTACGAGATCGTGTTCCCGATCGGCCTGCTCGTGTCGATGGCGCTCGGCGCGTGGCTCGTGCCGCGCTTCGGCTGGGAAATCATGTACTTCGTCGGCGGGCTGCCGCTGATCCTGTCGTTCGTGCTTACGCACCTCGTGCCGGAATCGCCGCGCTGGCTCGCCTCGCGCGGGCGGCTCCCGGAAGCGGGGCGTGCCGTCGGCGTGTTCGAGGCGTCGGTGCGCGGCGAACTGCCGCCCGTCACGCAGGTGGCTGCGTTCGACGACATGGTGCGCCAGCATCCGAAGCGCAAGATGAGCGACCTGTTCAGCGCCGCGTATCGCAAGCGCACGCTCGCGGTGGCGACGTTGTGGGCGACCTGCGGGTTCATCCAGTACGGGCTGTCGACCTGGCTGCCGACGATCTACAAGAATTTCTATCACGCGCCGCTGCAGCTCGCGCTGAACCTCGCGGTGATCGGCTCGGTAATGGGCGTGTTCGGATCGCTGGCGTCCGCGCTGCTGGTCGACAAGCTCGGCCGCAAGCCGGTGATCGTATGGTCGTTCGTGCTGTGTGCGCTGTCGCTGGCGTTCGCGGGGGTGTATCACGCATCGTCGGTGTATGTCGTCGCGATTTTCTGTTCGCTGTCGCTCGGGTTGATGGCGTCGGGGTTCATCACCGCGTACGTCTACACGCCGGAGCAGTATCCGACGAGCATCCGCGCGTCGGGCTGCGGGCTCGGCAGCGCATGGCTGAAGATCGCGTCGTTCGTCGCGCCGATGGTCGTGCCGCATGCGATCATCGGCGGCAACCTCGCGCCGGCGTTCTACCTGATCGGCATCGTGCCGCTGATCGCGGCGGTGACCGTGCACTTCGTCGGGATCGAGACGAAGGGGAAGGTGCTGGAAGCGCTGGAGGCCTAAGCCCGGCCGGCCGCAACGGTTGAGGTGAAGCGAAAAAGGCCCGGACCTTGTCCGGGCCTTTTTCGCTTTCGGCGGTTTGCATGGTCTAATCCTCCGATCATTTATTTCCGACCGCCGCCACTGCCATGCCGATGTTCGACACCGTCACGCTCGATACGCCGCGTCTCGTCCTTCGTCCGCCGCGCGAATCCGATGCGCATGCGCTGTTCGATCTGTGGTCGGACGCCGAGGCAATGCGTTATTTCTCGTTCTCGCCGATGACGCACGTCGAACAGGCGATCGAACGCGTCGAGCGCAACCTGCGGACGTCGGCGAGCGGGCAGGATTTCGTGTGCGTGCTTGAACTGCCGGAAACCGGTGACGTGCTGGGCGAATGCGTGCTGTTCCATGCGAACGAGCAATGCCGGCGTGCCGAGATCGGGTTCAGCCTGCGGCGCACATTCTGGAATGGCGGATACATGCGCGAAGCGGCGTCGGCCGTGATCGAGCATGCGTTCGATACGTTGTGCCTGAACCGGCTCGAAGCCGATATCGATCCGCGCAACGTCGCGTCGGCACGGCTGCTCGAACGGCTCGGTTTCGTTCGGGAAGGGCTGTTGCGCGAACGCTGGATCGTCGGCGACGAAGTGTCGGACAGCGCGTTGTACGGGTTGCTGGCGAGCGATCGGCGCGGGTGAGGCGGCAGGGCGCGCATGACCGCAAGGGCAGGTGACTTGCCGGATTCACGAGTCGAACGTACGCTTTGTCGACATCACGGCTCACCAGCGGGTTCTCGACCATGCAAGCCCATCCCCTGCGTCTTTCCCCCGGCGACGATCTGCGCCGGTCGATCGAGGAAGCGTTGCGCCCGCACGGCGCGCATGCGGCCTTCGTGATCCAGGGCATCGGCAGCCTGAGCGTCGCGCAGTTGCGCTTCGCCGGCGTCGACCAGCCGACCGAACTGCGCGGCGACCTCGAAATCCTGACGCTGGCCGGTTCGGTATCGCCGGACGGCGCGCACCTGCACATGTCCGTTTCCGACGCGCACGGCCGCGTGTGGGGCGGCCATGTCGCGAGCGGTTGCGTGGTGCGTACGACCGCCGAAATCCTGCTGGCGCTGCTTCCCGCGCATCGTTTCTCGCGCGAACCCGACGCGGGTACCGGCTTCAACGAACTGGTGATCCGGCGAGAGCCGGGTGCCGGAGACGCATGAAAAAATGGCGCCGCGGCCTTTCAGCCTGCGGCGCCATTGCGCGGCGCTGCGGCGGTTACCACCCGCCGCAACCCGACTGCGTGCTTACATCTGCACGGTGTCGGCCACTTCCTTGAAGTCTTCGATCTGGTCGAAGTTCATGTACTTGTAGATCTTGTCGCCGTTCGCGGTGAGCACGCCCATGTCGGCCATGTACTCTTCCTTGGTCGGGATCTTGCCCAGACGCGAGCAGATGGCCGCCAGTTCCGCCGAACCGAGATACACGTTCGTGTTCTTGCCGAGACGGTTCGGGAAGTTGCGGGTCGACGTCGACATGACCGTCGCGCCTTCGCGCACCTGAGCCTGGTTACCCATGCACAGCGAGCAGCCCGGCATTTCGGTACGCGCACCGGCCGTGCCGAACACGCCGTAGTGGCCTTCTTCCGTCAGCTGCTTCTGGTCCATCTTGGTCGGCGGCGCGACCCACAGCTTGACCGGGATGTCGCGCTTGCCTTCCAGCAGCTTCGACGCGGCACGGAAGTGACCGATGTTGGTCATGCACGAACCGATGAACACTTCGTCGATCTTTGCGCCAGCGACTTCGGACAGCGTCTTCACGTCGTCCGGGTCGTTCGGGCATGCGACGATCGGCTCGTGGATGTCGGCGAGGTCGATCTCGATGACGGCCGCGTACTCGGCGTCGGCATCCGGCGACAGCAGTTGCGGGTCGGCCAGCCACTGCTCCATTGCCGCGATACGGCGCTGCAGGCTGCGCGGATCCTGGTAGCCCTGCGCGATCATCCACTTCAGCAGCGTGATGTTGCTGTTCAGGTATTCGATGATCGGTTCCTTGTTCAGGTGCACCGAGCAACCGGCGGCCGAACGTTCGGCGGACGCATCCGACAGCTCGAACGCTTGCTCGACCTTCAGGTCGGGCAGGCCTTCGATTTCGAGAATGCGGCCCGAGAAGATGTTCTTCTTGCCTTGCTTGGCGACCGTCAGCATCCCTTGCTTGATCGCGTACAGCGGGATCGCGTTGACGAGGTCGCGCAGCGTGACGCCCGGCTGCATCTTGCCCTTGAAGCGGACCAGCACCGATTCCGGCATGTCCAGCGGCATCGTGCCGGTGGCGGCCGCGAACGCGACCAGGCCCGAACCTGCCGGGAAGCTGATGCCGATCGGGAAGCGCGTGTGCGAATCGCCGCCGGTGCCGACGGTGTCGGGCAGCAGCATGCGGTTCAGCCACGAGTGGATCACGCCGTCGCCCGGGCGCAGCGCGATGCCGCCGCGCGTGCTGATGAAGTTCGGCAGCGTCTGGTGCGTCTTCACGTCGACCGGCTTCGGATACGCGGCGGTGTGGCAGAACGACTGCATCACGAGGTCGGCCGAGAAGCCGAGGCAGGCGAGATCCTTCAGTTCGTCGCGGGTCATCGGGCCCGTGGTGTCCTGCGAGCCGACCGAGGTCATCTTCGGTTCGCAGTACGTGCCCGGGCGCACGCCCTGGCCTTCCGGCAGACCGCAGGCGCGGCCGACCATCTTCTGCGCGAGCGAGAAGCCCTTGCCGCTGTCGGCCGGCTGGTGCGGCAGGCGGAACAGCGTCGACGGCGCGAGGCCGAGCGCTTCACGGGCCTTCGCGGTCAGGCCGCGGCCGATGATCAGCGGAATGCGGCCGCCGGCGCGCACTTCGTCGAACAGCACGTCGGACTTGACCTGGAATTCGGCGATCACGTTGCCGTCCTTCAGCGCCTTGCCTTCGTACGGGCGCAGTTCGACCACGTCACCCATTTCCATCTGCGATACGTCGAGCTCGATCGGCAGCGCGCCTGCGTCTTCCATCGTGTTGTAGAAGATCGGGGCGATCTTGCTGCCGAGGCACACGCCGCCGAAGCGCTTGTTCGGCACGAACGGGATGTCTTCGCCGGTGAACCACAGCACCGAGTTGGTGGCCGACTTGCGCGAGGAGCCGGTGCCGACCACGTCGCCCACGTAGGCGACCAGGTGCCCCTTTTCCTTCAGCGATTCGATGAACTTGACCGGGCCGCGCTTGCCGTCTTCTTCCGGCGTGATGCCCGGGCGTGCGTTCTTCAGCATCGCCAGCGCGTGCATCGGGATGTCCGGGCGGGTGGTGGCGTCCGGCGCCGGCGACAGGTCGTCGGTGTTGGTTTCGCCCGTCACCTTGAAGACGGTGATGGTCAGGCTTTGCGGCACTTCCGGGCGGCTCGTGAACCATTCGGCATCGGCCCAGCTCTGCAGCACGGCCTGCGCGTGCGCGTTGCCCTTGTCGGCGAGTTCCTTCACGTCATGGAACTGGTCGAACATCAGCAGGGTTTTCTTCAGCGCGTCGGCCGCGACGGCAGCGACCGCTTCGTCGGACAGCAGCTCGATCAGCGGCTGGATGTTGTAGCCGCCGAGCATCGTGCCGAGCAGCTCGGTGGCGCGTGCGCGCGAAATCAGCGAGCAGGCGGTCTCGCCCTTGGCCACGGCGGCCAGGAAGCCGGCCTTCACGCGGGCGGCTTCGTCGACGCCTGCGGGTACGCGATGGGTGATCAGGTCGACGAGCGTCTGCTCTTCGCCGGCCGGCGGGTTGATCAGCAATTCGACCAGTTCGGCGGTCTGCTGAGCCGTCAGCGGCAGGGGAGGAATACCGAGCGCGGCGCGGGCGGCCACGTGAGCACGAAAGTTTTCAAGCATGGGGAGACCTGCTGATATTGCGTTTGAGGGGAAGGCCTTGCCGGCACTCCGGGGCTATTCCAGGCACTGCTTTGAGCGGGATTCTAATCTCAATGGTCTGGAACGTCAAATGTCTTATGTCTTATATAAGAGTTGGTGCGCGAAGGGTCGGGAATCACGGCTGCATGGCGGAGGCGGCCTTGTCTGGCGTGGCACGGTGGGCGGCTTGCGGGGTTGGATCAGGTTGCCGATGCCGCACATTTCTGCACAAGCACGCAGGAAACGGTACACACGCGGCGCTTTCGCGCGTCTACGCTTCCTGTCGCGCAGCTGGCGATCAGGCTTCAAAAGTGCGGGGTGGAAATTGGCGTGTGTCCGTCGATTCGTCCCCGGCGGCTGCGATCCTTCTTACGCCGGTGATCAAGAACATGCGATCCAGAGATTCGATTTTCCTGGCGATGTCGCTCGTCGCGTCGTCGGTCGCTCATGCGGCGACGACCGGCGACGAAACGCGTCGTGAGGCCAGCCGGCCCGTCGCGCTGGTCTATCGCGGCCCCGCCGCGTGCGATGGCTGCCCCGAGGCGATCGCCAGCCGCCTGCGGGAATCGGACTACAACTTCCGGGTGATCTACGTCGGCCCGGCGGAAAAGCTCAAGATCACGCCCGCGGTGCTGGCCGGTGCGGCGTTATATGTGCAGCCAGGCGGCGGGCAGGACGTTCCCGGCGCGGCAGCCAGCATCGGGAAAAATGCGATCAAGGCCGTGCGGCATTACGTAGCGAACGGCGGGCGTTACCTGGGGCTCTGCATGGGCGCGTACCTGGCGGGCGAACAGGGTTTCCGGCTGGTCGACGGCGACATCGACTCCGAAGTCGACCGGCCGGGCTCGACGCTGCACGGCATCGCCGACACGGTCACGCCGGTCGTATGGCGCGGGAAGAAACGCTGGATCTACTATCAGGACGGCGCGATGCTCCCGGCCGTGCCGGCCGGCTCCGGCGGGGTCGTACTGGCGACGTACCCGAACCGCGATATCGCAGTCGCGACGTACCGTTACGGCAAGGGGCGCGTCGGGCTCGCCGGTCCGCATCCCGAAGCCGATGAGAGCTGGTATCGCCAGAACGGCCTCAAGAACCCGGACGGCGTGTTGCCGGACATGGCGCACGACCTGATCAACGCGACGATGAAGCCATAGCGGCGCGTGACTTATTTCCGCTTCGCCCGATACGCGTCGAGATTTTTCCGCGCCTGAGCGCGGATTGCGCGTTGCATGAACGGTGTCCAGCCGAGCAGCGTGCCTTTCAGCCCGAGCGCCTGACGCGCCCAGCGCCACAGGTCGAAACTGTCGCGATGCTCGACGATGCGGCCATCGCGAAACCGGAACCGCGCGTCGATCCGGTTGACCACCATCCGGCCGGTCGCGGTGAACCGGTAGTGCGCGATCCACTCCGCGCCGCCGGTCTGCTCGTCCGCGGCGACGTCGCCGAACGTCAGCGAAAATTCCTGCGCCCGCGCGACGAGCATGCGCCACATGTCGCGTGCGAGGTCGCCATGCAGTTCGCCAAACGCGGGATCGCTGAAGACGATGTCGTCGGCATAGCAGGCGAGCATCGCGTCGATGTCGCGCTGCTGGAAAGCCGTGTAGAAACGCTGGATCAGTTCGGTGTTCGGATGGCTCATCTTTTGATTGGCTGTCGTTGTAGATGAAGCGGAGTCTCGACATGGCGGCCGGAGGTCGAAGGCCGGGCAAGCCACTGTAGCGGAAATCCGATGCGCCGTGGCTCGACGAGGTGCCGATGCCGACCGTGCATTAGCGCTATCGCCTGTCGGTGCCGATCGCGCAGCACAACGAAGGCAAGACGGGTTCAACGATGCTTGACGGCGCACTGCATGCGGCGCTCGAACAGGCGCTGTACGACGTGAGCGACAGCCGGGCGCGCGAGGCGGGTGCCGGCAAGCCGCTATGCCCGATTCCGCGGTCGGTGCAGGGCGATGACCGCGACGCGTATTCGAACGATGGCCCCGGTCACTATTCGTACGAGATCGTCGGCGACATGCCGGTTCATGTCGGCGGCACGTGCTACATCGGCCGGTTGATCGACTGGTTTGGTCAGTACGGAAAAGACGGCCTGATGGCGCAGTTGTCGATGCGTCTTCCCGCCAACGATGCGGACCGCGAGCAGACGTTCAGCGTGAACGGTGTCCGGACCGCGACGTCCGTCGCGATGCCGATCGGGAAAATGACGGTCAACAGCGGCAATTGACGCGATCGCTCGCGGCTTGCGTTCGGCCGTTTCGACGTGAACGCGGTCGGCGCGTCACCGGATGTGCGTCACCGGTTCGCCATCGCCACATCCTGGTTGCCTCGCCCGGTCACCAGGCAGCCCGACATGAAGGCCTCGCTCTGGCTGCCGGCGGCGGCGTCGCCGAAACCACGGCCGAGCGCGTCGGCCTTGACCTGCGCAGCGCCTTGCTCGCACGCGAGCGGGCTGGCGTCGCGGCCTTGCGCATGCAGGATGGCGCGATCGCCGATGAGATAGGCCAGCAGCGCGAAAACAGCGATATGTACGGCTCGTCTCATGATTCGTCTCCTCGTCGCTCAAGCGTAACGGGACACGTTCGACGAAGCACTTGGGGCTTCCCCCGGTAAACGTCTGCTGAAAACGATGGCGGGCGGGGTGATCCTGTCCCGATTTTTCGTCGGAACCCGGCACGGCGATGATGCGCGCGAGTTTGACGAATGTCAGGGTACGGGCGGGAGGAGACGGTCGCGCGAACGCTCAAGGCTATAGCATGAATGCATGATTTGACGGAGCGCGATGGCAGGTGAATGCATCGGTTCCGGCAAGCAGGTGCATGTTGAACATCGCTGTCGAAATAGTGAGGAATCCAAATGTTGAACGTCTCTTCCGTGCTGATCAGTCTCGCTCCGATGTGGGCCATTCTCCTGGTGGCGTCTTCGGCGGCTGCCTATTTCGTGTTCTGGCGCAAGGTCATCGACTGAGCGCGGCCTGATGGCGGGTACGCGCGCGAGGCACGATGCGCACACGTACCGCGTCGCTCGTTCGACGGCCGCGAGTGCAAGCCCTCGGGCCGGTCAGGCGGCCGGCTTCAGTTGCGCGGCCGTGCCTGACGCGCGTCATTGCACGGCAGTCACCGGCACATTCGAAATGCGCACCAGCCGGCCCATCACGCTGCGGCGAAATACCGACATCAGCGCATGCAGCGGATCGTGCCGCGGCGCGACCACGACGATCTCGTCGCACCCGGTCTCGGCTGCGGCGGTGGCGATCGTGTCGGCCACCGGGCCGACCTTCATCACGACGGTGTATTTGACACCGGCCTCCCGCAGGATCCGCTCCGCCATCGCCAGATCGTCGGACGCGAACTTCTCCTCGATCGAGCGCAGCCGCGACAGCGGGTGATAGGCCTCGAGCCGCGTCGATTCGAGCGGCGCCTGGACGTTGATCAGCACGATTTCCGACGCGCAGCGCTCGCGATACAGGAATGTCGCGTGGCGAACGGCCTGGAGCGAACGCGGCGAGTGGCCGACCGGAACCAGCAACTTGAGCATGAACGGTGTCCTGGGAACGAGATGCTTCCAGCGTAGCGCGCGGCCGGAGCGGGCAATCTAAAGAGATCGGGCGGCCGCGTAAAAATGTCGTTAACGTGCGCCGCCGCATGACGCGCCTATTAGAAATATAAGAAATTTAAGTTTATGCGCATAAACGATTTCATCGGCCGGGATGGCGTGGGCGGCTCGACGAGCATCGCCCCGATTTAGTCGGATCCGCAATGAATCGCGACGGAAAATATCGGAGGTCGCCGATCCGGCGTCGCGTAGAGTAGAGCATCGGCCGCGGCGGCGGCCTCTCCCGGCCGGTCCGGGAGCGCCCGCCGCCGCCACGCGGCCCGCCATTCCATTCCGATTCCAGGAGACCCCGCATGCCGCACGGCGCCCCGCAGCTACTCGCTCCCGCTTCCATTTCCGTCGATCCGATCGTGCGCCTGTCGGCCGGCGAGCTCGCCACGGCGATCCGCAGCAAGGCGGTGTCGTGCGTCGAGACGATGCGTGCGTATCTCGACCACGTCGAGCGCGTAAACGGTGCGGTCAACGCGATCGTCGCGCTGCGCGACCGCGATGCGCTGCTCGCCGAAGCCGCGGAAAAGGACGCCGCACTGGCGCGCGGCGAGTACCACGGCTGGATGCACGGGATGCCGCAGGCGCCGAAGGATCTGGCGATGACGAAGGGGCTGCGGACGACTTACGGCTCGCCGATTTTCCGCGAGAACGTGCCGCAGGCCGATTCCGTCGGCGTCGCGCGGATGCGCGCGGCCGGCGCGATTTTCATCGGCAAGACCAACACGCCCGAGTTCGGGCTCGGCTCGCACACGTTCAACGAGGTCTATGGCGCGACGCGCAATCCGTATGACCTGACGAAGAGCGCGGGCGGCAGCAGCGGCGGCACGGCGGCGGCGCTCGCCGCGCGGATGCTGCCGGTCGCGGACGGCAGCGACTTCGGCGGCTCGCTGCGCAACCCGGCCGCGTTCTGCAACATCTACGGCTTCCGTCCGTCGCAGGGCCGCGTGCCGCGCTGGCCGGGCGTCGACGTGTTCGTGCAGCAGCTCGGCATCGAAGGGCCGATGGGCCGTACCGTCGGCGACGTCGCGCAGTTGCTCGCGATCCAGGCCGGCTACGACGCGAACGATCCGCTGTCGCTCGCGGAAGATCCGGCCGTGTTCGCGCAGCCGCTCGACGCGGACCTGCGCGGCAAGCGCGTTGCGTGGGTCGGTGACTGGAACGGCTATCTCGCGACCGAGGCCGGCGTGCTCGCGCAGTGCGAGCAGGGGCTCGCGACGCTGCGCGAGATCGGCTGCGACGTCGATGCCGCATTGCCGGCGTTCGCCCCCGACCGCATCTGGCGCCTGTGGCTCGCGCACCGGCACCTGCTGTCCGGCGGCGGGCTGCTCGCGCACTATCGCGACCCGGTGCGCCGCGCGCTGCTGAAGCCCGAGGCGATCTACGAAGTCGAAGGGCTGCTCGCGATGCAGGGCGCGGCGGTGTTCGACGCGAGCGTCGAGCGCACCGCGTGGCATCAGGCCGTGCTGAGCTTCTTCGACCGCTACGACTTCATCGCCGCGCCGACTGCGCAGGTGTTCCCGTTCGACGTCGACCAGCGCTGGCCGAAGGAGATTGCGGGGCGCACGATGGATACCTACCACCGCTGGATGGAAACGGTCGTGCCGTGGACGCTGGCCGGCTGCCCGGTGATCAACGTGCCGGTCGGCTTCAACGATGCAGGGTTGCCGATGGGGATGCAGCTGATCGGGCGCCCGCGTGCCGATCTCGCGGTGCTGCAGCTCGCGCGCGGCTACGAGCAGGCGGCCGACTGGGTCGGCCAGCGGCGGCCGGCGTGGATGGCCGCGTAACGTCGCGGCCGGCCGACGGCCGGTAGCCGGATGATGAAACGGGCGGCGCGAGCTGCCCGTTTTGCTTCGATCTTCGAACATGACGCCTTGCGGCGATGCGCTTTGCTGCGCTGCGCATAAAAAGCCGGACGTCGCCTGCATTGACGCAACTGGGGAACGAATGCCGGTACACGCGTGACATCGCACGGCAAACGTGGACGAATCCACGTGACGACGTCTGCCGGTCGCGGAATTGCAAGCGGCCGCGCGCCGTGATTTCGTTTCGATGTGTTTCAGTCGTTGCGGCACCGCGCGACGCGCTTCGACAATATCGGCCTCAATCATTCGGGCACGAGGAAAGCACATGAAGCACATTCGCGCGACGGGCCGTCACCTGGCCTCGGCAGGCATCGCGTTCGGCATCCTGATCAGTAGCGCCGCGCACGCGCAGCTCGACTTGCAGTCGCTCGGCGCATCGCTGCTCGGCGGCGGTCAGCAACAGCAGGCGGCCCCCGCGCAGGGCGGCGGGGTCGCGCAGTTGCTGCAGGCCTATGTCGGCGCGAACCAGCAGGTGCTGACCGGTCAGTCGTCGCTCGCATCGGCGATGGGGCTGACCGGTGCGGCCGGGCAGGCACAGCAGGCCGCGAGCCAGCTGTCCGGCGGCAATGCGCTGACGCCGGCCGCGCTGTCGCAGATGGGCGGCGCGCAGCAGTCGGTGTCGCAGGCGCTCGGCCAGGCGTTCGCGAGCGGCGGTGCAACGCACGGCCCGGTCGACAAGCAGGCATTCAGCAACGGCCTCGCGTCGCTCGGGCAGGGCCTCACGCAGTATTCGCAGTTGCAGTCGGGGCTCGGCAATCTTGGTTCGACGAGCGCGGCGTCGCTGCTGCAGTCGGGCCTGAATCCGCAGAACATGCAGGCCGCGTCGTATATCGCGCAAAGCGCGCCGGGCCAGTTGCAGTCGCTCGCGGCGACACTCAGCCAGGCCGTGCAGTTCGCGACGAGCCAGGGCATTTCGGTGCCGTCGGTCGCATCGTCCGCGCTGAAGCTGCTGCCGTAACGTCGTGCGGGTGCGCGATGCGGTGCCGGCATCGCGCGACGACGGATAATCGCCCCGCACAACATGGGGATTTCGCGCGATGCTATCGTGGCGTGTCCCTTTTATCGGTGCCGGTTCATGACTGACTCGTTCGACCTCTCGCGCTATTTCTCCCGCATCGGCTACGACGGCCCGGCCGAGCCGACGCTGGACGTGCTGCGCCGGCTGCATGTGCTGCATCCGCAGGCGATTCCGTTCGAAAACCTCAATCCGCTGACCGGCGCGCGCGTCGCGCTCGACCTGCCCGCGATCGTCGACAAGGTGATCGGGCACCGCCGCGGCGGCTACTGCTTCGAACTCAACAAGCTGTTCCATACCGCGCTCACGGCGATCGGTTTTCGCGTGACGCCGCTGATCGCGCGCGTGCGCTGGATGATGCCGCCCGAGATCGTCACCGCGCAGACGCACATGGTGCTGCGCATCGATCTCGACGGCGCGGTCTGGCTCGCGGACATCGGCTTCGGCAGCGCGACGCTGACCGCGCCGCTGCGCTTCGTGCCGGGCGAGCGGCAACCGACGCCGCACGGCGCGTTTCGCGTGGTCGACGCGCCGGTCGACGGCGAATTCGACATGCAGTTCGAGATCCCCGACGGCTGGCAGACGACCTACCGTTTCTCGCTGAAACCGGTCGAGTGGATCGATTACGACGCCGCGAACTGGTTCACGTCGACGTACCCCGAATCGATCTTCGTGAACGACCTGATCGCGTGCCGCGTGCTGCCGGAGGGCCGCGCTGCGCTGCGCAACACCACGCTGACGCTGCGCGACGCGGCGGGCGCGGGGCGCTCCGTCACGTTCGACAGCGCGACCGAGTGGGGCGCGTGCCTGCGCGATACGATCGGCATCGATACGACGGGGTTCGATCTCGACGCGCTGTTCGAGCACGTGGCGGCGCGCAACGCGGGGTCGGGCGTCCGCGGCCCGGTGACGAGCCGGCAGACTGCCGCGCGCCGAGGGTAACGGGGCGCTTGCGCGGCAATCGTCCTCACGACACGACGCCATCTCGCCGCTGTTCGACACCGCGGTCGCAAGCTGGGAGGCAACGGGCCGGGACAAGCATGTGTTTGCGCCCGATGCCGGTCGGTTGCCCCGTTTTGCCCACCTAGCGCTTGGCGTATTCAGGTTCTACCGATGTGATATGCGGATCAAACGAGACAGGCACGCCGCCGATCGATAGCTTGACGGAATATTGAACGCTTGTTCCTGTCCCATGAATAACTGCGGACCACCATTGGCCGTCATGCCCGGGTATCGCTTGAGGCTTGAATTCATTGAACGTGGCGTACACGTCCCCGGTAATTCCTGTAATGGAAATGCTCGGCTGTTGATTGATTGAATACACGCGCCAAATGAGGGTGTCCCCGTCTTCGCAGTACGTGAGCAATTCGTCGGTACCCTCGGTTTTGTAGTTTTCGGCGGACGGGTATGTGGTGTCGGAGTCGTCCGCCATATATACGAAGTCGCCCACGCCTTTCCCCGGAATATCTCCGTTGTTTGCGTTGACTGCGCCGGTCGTATTTACTGCAACAAGTATGTTGATGGTATTCGGCATGATGGTCTCTTTAAGTCGTGATTAAATCGTCTGTCGGATTGCCTCGAGTGCGGGATGGACAATTTACCTTTCCATCCACCGGGCGGAGTTCGGAATGCTTTGCAAAAATTCTCCCGGTTCGTGGTTGAAATGAACGAGCTTTCATGGGCGGGCCAGGTAATTCATGAAACGGCGGAATTTACTGTCGTTCAGGGATTTGGTGTCCCACTCCGGGGCGGTCACGGGTGAGTCAAGAAAGATGAAGCTGAAGCCGGACCCGGCAGCCTGGGCATTGCCATGGCAACCCATGCAGCCGCCCATGTTGAGACTGTTCCCGTTGTGCGAAACGTTGGTCAGGTTGTTTCCGCTTTTGGTGAAATCGGAAATGGTAAATTTTTTATTCCTGAAGTCGTCAAATTCTCCGCTGAATCGCTGAAGGTTGTAATCGGTCTCGATAACACTGTTGGCCTGGTAGTAGGTCGATCGCGGAAATTTGTCGACTCCGGGAATCTTTTCCCCGAGAGGGGTGTTTTGAACATTGATGAGTTTGTAGTACAGCCAGACGGGCGGCGATTTGAAGTTGTTGGCTGCTGCATATGACCGGATCTTGTCGTGAGCCTGCTTGTTGGCATTTATTATCTCGTCCGGTATGTCATTGATTCTCTTGTTGACGAGAATTATCCCGCCATCGAGCAGACCGGAACTGTGATCCTTGGTGTCTTTTATGTTTTGATAATAAAGCTGTTTGTTCGGTTGGGCAGGGTAACTCCCCGGGCGCATGAATGTTTGGGTTGTGCTTGCGGTGGCGTTGTTGGAGATTACATTCGGCGTCATCGGTGTTACGTTCTTCAGCACGCTCTTGTAATTTCCGTCCTCGTCTTCGATCGGATTCCCGCCGGCGTCCGTTATGTTGTCGGCTTGCTCGAAGGTCGTATAAATGAAATAGGGGGCGGATTTTGTTTTTCTGATGATGTGCAGTCCGACCAGCCCCATGACTTCATCGGTAGCTTTGATGTGCTTTCCGTCGTCTTCGCTTTCGTAGTGACGGGTAAGGGTCGTATAAAAGCGGCCGGATTTTATTTCGTCAGGAGTCAGCCTTCTCCATGCTGCCTTGATTTCAATGGAATCCAGCGGGAGGCTGATGCACCTGGCCTTGGAGGGGTTGCCGTCGCAATTGGTAGAGCCGGCTATCGGGTCGCGTTTGTATGCTTTGACGAAATCGGCGGTCGCCTGGAATATGGTCGGGGTGGAGCCTGGCGGATCGGACAATTTCGGGTCCGGAGCCAGCGGGTTCCACCATTTGTTTGCGGTAATGTACTTGTATTCGTTTCTGTTGGCCTTCGCCATAAAGAGAATTTGCGCGTTTTTATCCAGCGGTGTGCTCGACACGACGCCGGCATAAATCTTGTTCAGGCCGATCTGGCTGTTCTCGTCGAGATTGATCCAGGGCGCCGGTCCGGAGGAGGGGGCGACATTCCCTTGTCCGTAACTGTAATTCGGCCTGTCATCGTAGCCGTAATCGTTGGCGGCTCCTTTTGCGAAGGCCGTGGAATTGTCGGTTGGGAATATTTCAACTTTCCCGCGAAAAGTATGCCAGACGAGAGGATCCTTGTACTGAGGGTCGCCGAACGGCAAGCTCGTGTCGGGATAATCCCGCTTTTGATTATTGGTGTCTTTGGCAAGTGCGGGCCAATTCAGTGCGATGAACTGATTCCAGGCAAAATTGGCGGCCTGTTGCAAGGTTGCGTGCGGCGCGTCGGAATTGTTGAGGTCCTTCGGGAGTGAGGAACTGATCTCGATCGGATCGTCTGCGTTACCACTGGAGGTGCTGCTCGTTCCGGTGACCGGGTAAATCGTGAGCGACACGCTCCACGCAATCAGCATCGCGACGCGTAGCAAACGGACGCGGAATTTTCCAGATTGCAACATGTTATGTTCTCCTGATCGAAAATTCCTGGCTCCGGCAATGGTTTTTCCGAGGGCCGCAAGGCAATTTTCCATGGCGCGCGGACGCTATGACTGCTCGCGCACGACAGCCATGGGCCCTCGCGTCATTCCAGATGATTCCGAGTCACGCGAAATCTCCAGGCGTGCCGGTCCTGGAGACTATTCGTCGCCGGACCGGGAGACCGGATTGCCAAGGTACGCCTTGACATCGTCAGCGGACGCCTTGGGAAACATTTTCTCGATGAGCTGCTGATTGGCTTCAAAGAAATTTCTGAGGCCGCCTGCGAGCTGAAGCGAATAATCGAGAGATACCCGGTGCACGTTGTCGCTCGCGGGCTGCGTCCCCTGCGGCGGCGGTTCCGGCGGCATCCCCGGTCCGAATGGCGTCCCCGAAGGGATGTTGCGGAACCACCATGCGGTGACATATTGGGATGCCCCCTTGGGCGGGATCATGCTCGCACTCAACGGCCACTGGGAAGTCGAGTGACACGACATGCAAGCCGATTTCGGGTTGTCGACCGGACCGTTGAGGCGGTTCTGGTAACCGTAATGGGGCAGCTTGACGTCCGGATTGAGCCATGTCTGGAACAGCTTGCCGGACCCCGTGTATCCGGGGTCATTACCCCACATGACGCCGACGGGATAAACCTGTTCCCAATTCCTGAGCGGCTTCAGTTTCGGCCGTCCGTCGCCGACCGCGAGTTCCGAGCCCTTCGACAAACTCGTTTTCGGCGGCTTGCCGCCTCCGTAGACAAAGGTGCCGAATACCCAGCCGGTGGCCTTTGAACGGTTGTCCTTCACCCCGATGTCGATCTGCAGCAAGCGAACCGTCTTGACACAGCGCTCGCTGTCCAGCGTCGGGTTTTGGTCGTGCACGTCGCAATAAACATAGGCCTTCCATTCGGGCGCGCCTGCCAGATAGGGAACCTCGTTAGGCGTTGCCGTCGTAAACAGCAACTTCCCCGAAACGGTTCCTTCAGGAAAGGTTCCCGCATTCGTATCGGGCTTTCCATGATCCTTCCAGACTTTTCCGAACGTGACGCCGCCCGGTGCGTTGTAGAAGCCGACCGCGTAGTTATTCCAATACGACGTCTGTGTTTTCGCGAGTTCGAGAGGTTGCGATACACGTTCGCGCGTCAATCCATGGATGAATTCACGTCCTTCTTTGCCGTAATCTTGCCAAGGGGCGTGATACCACTTGCGCCTCTGATTGAGTGCCGGATCGAAATTGTTTTCACTTTCGGCAGGATTGCCCCGAATATTTCCTTCATAGAAATACGTGAGAGCCGAAAGGATGTAGCGTTTGGTATCGTTAATCGGATCGTATTTACGCCACGGCTGGTAATCTTCTGGCGCGGAATCGGGATAGTCCTGCGACAGCTTGAAAACGTGGCCGGGCCATCCCGGCAACGGATTCATCAGGGCATCGCAGAATGGTGTGTTCGGCGTGTCGCATTCCCCGCTGCCGACGCCTTTTGCATTCGCTGGCAGAGCGGTGCCGGTCGCCGAAATGAACGCGCCCGCATAAATTGCCGCTGCCGCCCACCGGGAAGCACGGCGACCCGAACTCGAGACATTGCTGACATTCATGGAAACTCCGGGGCTGTATTGTTTAATTTTTTAACGCAAAGCGTAATGGCTCTACGGAAATCGCAGCATCATGCGATCATGTCAACGAATACCGGAATAGTTTCAAAAAACGTGAAATTCTACTTTTATTGAATTCAGCTACTGCCATTCAGACTAGTTTGCGTGTGAGCGCTTTACAACTGTCATTTCTGGCAGAGGGGGCGTCGATTGCCGGGCGTGAAAAAGCGCGCTTATATAACGGGTTATGGCGACGTGAATGGGTGGGCTTGTTGTCGCGATCGTCGTGATCGCATCGGCCAACCCGGGCGACGTGAGGCCGAGCTTCGCAGTTTGCCGTTCGCCGGCTTCGTTGTCGGTCGGCACGAATTCGATCGCCCGGTTCAGCCGGCCCGCGCGTCCGCGCCAGCGCATCGGGCGCGCTTCGGCGGCGAGTACCTCGACCGTGGACGTGATGGCGATCGGCAGCGCCTGTATCGGCTATCCGTCCGGCTGCATCCGTGATTGACTTTTGCTAGATTGCTAGCATACTAGCCCACATGACCGACGAAGAAGTGAAGCAATTCAACGTGTACCTGCCGCTCGGCCTGATCCGGCAGGTCAAGCATCGCGCCATCGAAACGGAGCAATCGCTGTCCGCGCTGGTGGCCGATGCGTTGCGCGCGTACCTGGCCGCGCCGCCGCCGGGCGCGGAGCCGTCCACCAAGGAGGAGTGACATGTCATCCGAGCGAATCGAAGCCGTGTACCTGACGACGCACAACTGGGGCAAGTCGGCGAAGTTCTTCCAGGCGCTGGGCTTCAAGCTGGAATTCGAAACCGATCACAACTCGGGCCAGCTGCGCAGCGGCGACGGCCCGTTCCTGTTCATCGCCGAAGTGCCGCCGGGCGAGACGCCGGACATGCAGGTCGTGCTCAAGGTGCCCGACGAGCAGGCGGTGCGGCCGCAGCCGATCGTCGATGTCGTCACGCCGTTCGAGGACACGCACTGGGGCACGCGCGACATGACCGTGCGCGACCCCGACGGCCGTGTATGGCGCCTGCAGGCGCCGGGCAAGCAAGGCGCGTGAGGCCGGCATGACCGATATCCGCGAAGACGCCCCCGACAGCACGGCCGCCCGCGTCGCGCTGTGGCGCGCGCTGCACGTCGAACTCGACGCGCCGCCGCACGTGCTCGCCGACGAGGTCGGCCTTCAACTGCTCGCGCCGGAGCCGGGCTGGCAGCAGCGCGGCGACATGGATCCGCTGTTCACGCGGCCGTTTCGTGCGTCGATCGTCGCGCGGGCACGCTTCATCGAGGATCTCGTGGCCGAGCAGGCCGCGCATGGCGTGAGCCAGTACGTGATCCTCGGCGCGGGTCTCGACAGCTTCGTGCAGCGCCGTCCCGACATGGCGTCGCGTGTGACCGTGTTCGAAGTCGATCCGCCGGCGCCGCAGGCCTGGAAGCAACGCCGTCTGGTCGAGCTCGGTTTCGGCGTGCCCGACTGGCTGCGTTTCGTGCCGGTCGATTTCGAGGCGAAGCAGTCGTGGCGCGATGCGCTCGTCGGCGCGGGCTTCGATGCCGGCAAGCCAGCCGTCGTGGTGTCCACTGGCGTCAGCATGTACCTGACGCGCGTAGCGAACGCGGCCGCGCTGCGTGAAGTCGCATCGCTCGCGCCGGGCTCGACGCTCGCGATGACGTTCCTTCTGCCGCTGGAGAACGCGGATCCGGACGTGCGTCCGGGGCTCGAAATGGCCGCGAAGGGCGCACGCGCGAGCGGCACGCCGTTCATCAGCTTCTTCATGCCGGCGCAGATTCAGGCGCTTGCGCACGAGGCCGGCTTCGCGAAAACCGAGCACGTTTCGGCTGCCGAACTGACGCGCCGTTATTTCGCGGATCGTGCGGACGGCCTCAGGCCGCCGAACAACGCTGAGGAACTGCTGGTAGCGACGATCTAGCGTCGCGCGCACGCAAGCGGGCGCGCGTGCCGGTTCCGGTCACGCCGGATCGGCGACGCTCATCCACCGGGCGCCCGCCAGCCCGGTCACGCGCGTTCGAGCACGGCCATTTCCCGCACGACCACGAGCAGCACCGCCAGGCTCGCGCCACCCGACGCGCGCAGATCCGCAAGCAGGTGTTCGTAGCGCGCGAGCGCGGCGTCGCGGCGCTCGCGCCACGCGCCGACGATCGTCTCCGCCGTCGTCGAATCCGGCGATTCCGCGAGCGCACTCGTCGTCAGCGTACGCTTCAGGCGCGCGACTTCCGCGAGTGCGGCCGCGCGCGCGAGCATGTCCCAGTGCGTCGGCGTCGGCAGTGTCGCCGCACGTTCGCTGATCCACCCGTAATTGAGCAGCGTGCCGAGCGAGAAATAGACGCCCGCGACGAGTTCGAGGCTGCGGTTGCAGGTCGCGGCCACTTCGGCGATGTCGAGCAGCGCCGCGGAAATATCGCCGCTCGCGACACGCACCGCGAGCGCGCCGTCGACGCCGGCTTCGACGAGCACGCGCTGCCGTTCGGACAGCGCATCGAGATCGTCGGCCGGCAGCAGCGACGGTAGTTGCGGTGCGAGCCGTTCTGCTGCGTCCCGGCAGCGTGCGATCAGCTCGGCGACGCCGCCGTCGGCCACCGCGCCGGATTGCAGATGGCGCAGGAACCACAGCGCCGCGCGCTCCAGCAGCCGCGCGACGTCGACGAACATGCGCGCCTGCACGTCGTCGGCCACGCGGTTGTCGAGCGCGTCGATGTCGCGCCACACCGCATCGAGGTCGAACACGTCGCGCGCCATGATGCACGCGCGTACGATGTCGCCCGGCTTCGCATCCGTTTCCTCCATCAGCCGGTGCACGAACGCGCAGCCGACGCGGTTGACGAGCGCGTTGGTCAGGTGTGTCGCGAGAATCTCGCGGCGCAGCGGATGGCGGCCCATCGGTTCGCTGAAACGCTGCTGCAGCGGCTTCGGGAAGTAGTCGACGAGCATCGCCGCCACCAGCGGATCCTCGGGCACGTCGGATTCGAGCAGCGCGTCGTAGAGCCACATCTTGCTGTACGCGAGCAGCACCGCACGCTCCGGCGACGTGAGGCCGGCCTTCGCGGCTTGCCGCTCGGCGACTTCGTCATCGGTCGGCAGGAATTCGATCACGCGGTTCAGGCGGCCCGCGCGTTCGAGCCAGCGCATCAGGCGCGCTTCGGCGTCGAGCAGCTCGACCGCATAACGGCCGGCGATCGACAGCGCCTGCGTCTGGTAGTAGTTGTCGCGCAGCACGAGCAACCCGACTTCGTCGGTCATTTCCGCGAGCAGTGCGTTGCGCTGCTTCTCGGTCATTTCGCCGTCGGATACGACGAGTCCGAGCAGGATCTTGATGTTGACTTCGTGATCCGAACAATCGACGCCGGCCGAGTTGTCGATCGCATCGGTGTTCATGCGGCCGCCGCGCTGCGCGAACTCGATGCGGCCGAACTGCGTGCAGCCGAGGTTGCCGCCTTCGCCGACCACCTTGCAGCGCAGGTCCGCGCCGTTCACGCGCACCGCGTCGTTCGCGCGGTCGCCGACCTGCAGGTGGGTTTCGCGCGCGGCCTTCACGTAGGTGCCGATGCCGCCGTTGTACAGCAGGTCGACCGGCGCCTGCAGGATCGCGCGGATCAGCTCGGTCGGCGGCAGCGCGTGCGCGTCGATGCCGAGCGCGGCCTGCACGGCGGGCGACAGCGGGATCGTCTTCGCGGTGCGCGGATACACGCCGCCGCCCGACGAAATCGCGGCCGGATCGTAGTCGGCCCAGCTCGAGCGTTCGAGCGCGAACATGCGCTCGCGCTCCGCGAAGCTCGTCGCGGGATCGGGGTTCGGGTCGAGGAACACGTGCCGGTGATCGAACGCGGCGACGAGCCGGATATGCGGCGACAGCAGCATCCCGTTGCCGAACACGTCGCCCGACATGTCGCCGACGCCGACCACGGTGAAGTCGGTCGTCTGCGTATCGATGCCCATCTCGCGGAAGTGCCGCTTCACCGATTCCCACGCGCCGCGCGCGGTGATCGCCATCTTCTTGTGGTCGTAGCCGACCGAGCCGCCGGATGCGAACGCGTCGTCGAGCCAGAAGCCGTATTCGTGCGAGATCGCGTTCGCGTAGTCGGAGAAGGTGGCCGTGCCCTTGTCGGCGGCGACGACCAGGTACGGATCGTCGGCGTCATGGCGCACGATGTCGGGCGGCGGCACGATCGCGTTGCTGACGAGGTTGTCGGTCAGGTCGAGCAGCCCGCGCAGGAAGGTCTGGTAACACGCGACGCCTTCGCGCATCCACGCTTCGCGATCGCTCGGCGGCGGCGGATTCTTCACGACGAAGCCGCCTTTCGAGCCGACCGGCACGATCACGACGTTCTTCACCATCTGCGCCTTCATCAGCCCGAGCACTTCGGTGCGGAAATCCTCGCGGCGATCCGACCAGCGCAGGCCGCCGCGCGCGACGCGCCCGCCGCGCAGGTGCACGCCCTCGACTCGCGGCGAATACACCCAGATCTCGAACATCGGCTTCGGTTCGGGCAGGCCGGGCACCTTGGCCGGATTGAACTTGAACGACAGGTACGGTTTCGATTCGCCGTTCGCGTCGACGAGGAAGTAGTTCGTGCGCTCGGTCGCGTTGATCACGCCGAGGAACTGGCGCAGGATGCGGTCCTCGTCGAGGTTCGGCACCTGGTCGAGCGCCCCTTCGATCGCCTTCAGCAGGCGTTCGGCCTGCACGTCGCGCGTGTCGCCGGTGGCCGGATCGAAGCGCAGCAGGAACAGCTCGACGAGCTGTCGGGCGATCGCCGGATTGCCGGTCAGCGCGCGTTCGATATACGCGTCGCTGAACGTCGAGCCGACCTGCCGCAGGTATTTCGCATACGCGCGCAGGATCGTCACTTCGCGCGCGCTCAGGTGCGCGCGCAGCACGAGGCGGTTGAAGTCGTCGTTCTCGATCCGGCCGCTCCAGATCCGGTCGAACGCATCCTCGAACAGGCCTTTCACGCGCTCGATGTCGAACTCGGTATCGTCCGCGAGCTCGAGGCCGAAGTCGTGGACCCACGCGTGCGTGGCGTCCTGCGTCTGGATCCGGTACGGCCGCTCCTCGTCGACACGCACGCCGAGATGCTCGAGCATCGGCAGGCTGCGCGACAGCGCGATCGGGTCGCCCGCGCGATAGACCTTGAAACGGAACGCGCGCGGCTCGGCCTCGATCGGCCGGTACAGGTTCATCGCGATCTGGCCCGTGTCCTTCACGCGCTCGATCAGCTCGATGTCGCGCACGGCCGTGCGCGCCGGGTAGTCGTCGCGATAGCCGGCCGGGAACGATTCGGCATAGCGCTGCAGCAGGCGGTTGCCTTGCTCTTCGCCGAATGCGTCGAGCAGCGCGTCGGCGAGATCGTCCTGCCAGCGGCGCGCCACTTGCACCAGCCGCGTTTCGAGCTCGCGCGTGTCGACGTCGGGCATCGTGCCCGGTTCCGCGTGGACGACGAAATGAATGCGCGCGATCGCGGATTCCGACAGCAGCGGCGTGAACTCGACGTTCACGCCGTTGTACGCGTCGATGAGCAGCTTCGCGATGCGGCGGCGCAGGTCGGTGTTGTACTTGTCGCGCGGCACGAACACGAGGCACGACACGAAGCGGTCGAACCGGTCGCGCCGCACAAACAGCCGCGTGCGCTGGTGTTCCTGCAGCCGCAGGATGCCGAGCGCGATGTCGTAGAGCTGGTCTTCGTCGGCCTGGAACAGTTCGTCGCGCGGATAGGTTTCGAGCACGGTCACGAGCGACTTGCCGAGGTGCCCCTTGGGCAGGAAGCCCGCGCGCCGCACGATGTTCGCGCACTTGCGGCGCACGATCGGGATCTCGGCGCTCGACACCATGTAGGCGGTGGACGTGTAGAGCCCGATGAAGCGGCGTTCGCCGGTTACTTTCCCGTCGGCGCCGACGAGTTTTACGCCGACGTAATCGAGGTAGCCGGGCCGGTGCACGGTCGCGCGCGAGTTCGCCTTGGTCAGGAAGATCGGCCACGCGCCGGTGATGATGTCGGCGGCGGCCTGCGGCAGCGGCGTCACGTCGGGCGCGCCCGACGTGCGCAGCGATTCGCGCAGGATGCCGTAGCCCGAGCCTTCGATGCCGCGCAGGCCGAAGCCCGTGCCGTCCGAGACCAGCGCGTAGTCGCGCTGGCCGAGGAACGTGAAGTGATCGGCGGCCATCCATTCGAGGAACGCGCGCGCCTCGATGTCTTCCGCGGTCGATTCGCGCGCCTTCATTTCCTTGATCGTCGCGCGCGCGATGTCGACGATCTTCGGCCAGTCCTCGACCGACGCGCGTACGTCGCCGAGCACGTGCGCGATGTCCTCGCGCAGCGTGTCGAGCAGCGCGGCGTCGCCGCAGCGGTCGACTTCGAAATGGATGAACGACGCGAGTTGCGACTGGCCGTCGCCGGGTGTCGCGCCGCCCGCATCGACGCGCTCGATGCCGCCGCCTGCGCCGCGCCAGATGCGGAACACCGGGTGCAGCGCCGAATGCAGCGCGAGGCCGAGACGGTTGACGGCCATCGTCACCGAGTCGACGAGGAACGGCATGTCGTCGTTGACGATCTCGATCACCGTGTGATCGGAATGCCAGCCGTGCTGTTCGAGGATCGGGTTGTACACGCGCAGCCGTTCGCTGCCGGGGACGAATTTCTGGGCGGTCTGCCAGTGCGCCATCGCGGCGCCGTACAGGTCGGCGATGCTGCGGTTCTGCAGATCGTCGGCGTCGACGAAATCGTAGTAGTGACGCAGGAAGGGTTCGACGATCCGGAAGGTGGCTTCGGGCAGGCGCCCGCGCGCGAATTCGACGACATCGGAGAGCAGGTGTGCGACGACTTCCTCGTTCTTTGCTTCCATGGCGGTCTCCTCGTCGGGTGGCCATCGGCTGCTGCGTCTGAGGCGCATTATATGCACCGATTGCGTGACAAAGCGATGTGCGCGCGCACAACGGGAGGCGGAGGAGGCGGCCGCCTGCAGCGCCGTCGTGCGGGCGCTGCAGCGGATGAATCAGGGCGATGCGGGCGGGCGTTCAGGCCTCGCCGATCGTGACGTTCAGCGCTCGTCGCTCCACAGCTTCCCGGCCGTCGCCCAGTTCTCCTTCTTCACGTCGGTGAGGATGATGTCGACCGAGCCCGGCTCGCAGCCGAGCGTTTCGCACGTGACGCGCGTGATTGCTTCGACGAATTCGCGTTTCTGGTCGACGGTGCGGCCTTCGAACAGCTGGATATTGAAAGTCGGCATGACAAGTGCTCCGGTTGAGTGTGTCGGGTTCGGCCGCGATCGCGGCCAGGGATGCGAAGTCAGTCGCGATACGACGGATCGATGCGGTCGAGCCGGCGCAGCAGCGCCGGCCATTCCAGTTCGCCCTCGATCGCGCCGCCGTCGCGCAGTTGTTCGGCGGTGCGGTCGGCCACGGCCGGGTCGGGCATCACGAGCGGCCCGCCGCCTGCCTGCGCGCGCACCTGGATGTCGCAGGCCTTGATCAGCGTATCCATCAGCACATAGGCTTCGGCGACGGTGCGGCCGACCGTCAGCGTGCCGTGGTTGCGCAGCAGCATCGCGGATTTCGCGCCGAGGCTCGTGGTGAGCCGCGTGCCTTCGGCCGGCGAGAACGCGAGCGCCTCGTAGTCGTGGTACGCGAGGTCGCCGTGAAAGCGCAATGCGTGCTGCGACGCGGGCAGCAGCCCGTCGCGCTGGATCGACACGGCAATGCCGGGCGTATTGTGCAGATGCATCACGCAGACGGCATCGGCGCGCGCGTCATGCACGGCCGCATGCAGCGCGAAGCCCGTCACGTTGACCGCGTGCTCGCTGTCGCCGATCCGGTTGCCGGCCAGGTCGATCTTCACGAGGTTCGACGCGCGGACCTCGTCGAACGTCAGGCCGAACGGGTTGATCAGGAAGTGGCCGGGTTCGCCGGGCACGGTTGCGGAAAGGTGCGTGTAGATCAGGTCGTCCCAGCCGTTCAGCGCGACGAGCCGGTAGGCTGCGGCGAGATCGACGCGCATCTGGCGTTCGGCGTCCGAGATCGGGCCGCCGGGTTTCACGGCTTCAGGACGGTGTGCGAATGACGACATCGGGTTCTCCGAGGGTGAAGCGGCGCGCGACGTATACGGTCACCCATGATGCGAGTGCGAACGGGGCAGTGAACACGGGGATGTCCGCGCGCATCGCGAGCCACTGGATCAGCGCGGCGAGGGCGGCGGCGGCAAGCGCCGCGCGCGGGCCGCGCGGCATCACCGCGAGCGCGGCGAGCGCGCCGTTGAAGCCGAGGAGGCCATCGGCGAACAATGCGCCGTTTGCGCCGAGCGCGACCAGCAGCACGGTCGACACGATCGCACCGCCGAGCGCGAACGCGGCCGCGCGGCGCGACGCAATTGCAAGCCCCGCGACGATCAGTACGCCAGCCCATGCGCCTTGCGCGAAGGTGGTCTGCGCGACGCCTGAAAGAAGGGCATCTGCGGCGGAAGCAAGCGTCAGCACCGGGCTAACCGTCGCACCACTCGCATGCTGCAGTGCGACAAACGGCAGCCACAGTGCGGTGACGGCGAGACACGGGCTCGAATACGGGCACTGGCGCCAGCGGGCGAGCGGCCCGCGCATCGCCCGCTGCACGAGGGCCGCGCCGATCGAGACCAGCGGCACCAGCGCGACGGCGGCGAGTTGATGGGGCGCGAACAGCACGGCGATCAGCGCGGCAAGCGCGCCGTTGAAGCCGTGCAGCCCCTGTTCGACGTCGCGGCGCTCGGCGCCCGTCAGCACGGCGGTCATGCTGGCGGCGGCCGAGCCGACCAGCGCCGCGCTCGCGAGCCGCAGGTCGGTCAGCGCCAGCGCGGCGAGCAGCAGCGCGCCGGTGAGCGCGTTCGCTTGCAGTACGATCTGTCCGATGCCGCGCAGCAGAATGCGCAGGTCGATCGACGGCGAGGCGGAGCGGGCGGTAGGCATGATGGCGGCGGAACAGGACGAGCCGCGAGCATAGGACACAATCCGATGCACCGGAATAGGGAATTCTGGATAGTCAGGATTTGTCGGCGGTGCCCCGAAATGGGGAATGCGGACGGTCTGCCAGGTTCGACGGGCGGTGCGCCGGCGTTTTTTCGATGCGAACGCTCGGTGGTTGACGAATTTCGGCGTCCGCCGGCGCTTTCGTCGGTGGATGAGCGCGACAGTGCCCCGCATTGGGGAAACCGGGAGGCGAAACGATGCGTGAAGTGCGATGGGCGTCGCTCGAAGGCGACGGGGTCGAACATCTGACGTTCGACCGGAGCGGTGGCGCGATCGTCGTCGAAAGCGCGGTGGTCGGCCAGCGGTACGGCCGTGCGTACGGGCTTGCGTATCGCGTCGAGTGCGATCCGCACTGGCGCGTGACCTATGCGGTGCTCAAGGTGATGGGCGGCGGCACGCTCGAGCTGCGCGGCGACGGCGAAGGCCACTGGCGCGACGGCGTGGGCCGCGCGCTGCCGGAGCTCGACGGCTGCATCGACATCGACATCGCGGCGACGCCGTTCACGAATTCGCTGCCGATCGGCCGCCTCGGGCTCGCGCGTGGCGAGCGACGGCCGATCGACGTCGTGTACATCTCGACGCCGGACCTGAAGGTCACGCCGGTCAAGCAGGCTTATGCGTGCATCGAGCCGGGCCGGCGCTATCGCTACGAGGGGATCTTCCGGAATTTCACGGCCGAGATGGACATCGACGACGACGGGCTCGTGATCGACTACGAGACGCTGTTCAGACGCCTGCCCGCGCCAACGGGCCGCTGAACGGCCGCGTTCGCGACCGCCGGCCGCTCCTGCGCGGACGCGAAGCGATCGATCCGCGACGCGATCATGTCCGGGTGGCGCAGCACGACCCAGTGGCTGCCATCGATCTCCTCGCGCACGTGGTCGCCGAGCCAGCGGTCGAGGTCGACCGACATCTCGGGTGTGACATAACGGTCGAGCACCGGCACGAGGATCTGCACCGGCGCCTGCGCATACCGTTCGCGCGGCTTGCGCGCCCGTGCGAGGAAGTTCGCGCGGTAAAGCTGCAGCCCGTTCAGCGCGTTCTTCAATTGCACGGGGTCGCGCTCGGCGCGCACGCGTTCGGTGATCTGCAGCCAGCGCGGCCACAGCGCCGCACCGCCGAGCCGCCACACCAGCGACGGCACGACCGGCAGATGGAAGAACGCGATGTACCACGACTTCAGGCTCTGCTTGAGTCGCATCTTCGCGCGGAACACGTGATCGAGGCACGGGCCGGAGATCGACGTGTACGACGCGATCCGGCCGCGGAACGCGGGATCGGTCACGGCTTCCCAGCACTGGATCGAGCCCCAGTCGTGGCCGACGAGATGGAACGGCCGGCCGCCGCAGGTCGCGTCGGCCACCGCCTTCAGGTCGGCGGCGAGCCGCTCGAGGGTGTAGTCGGCGCGGCGGCGCGGCGCATCGGACGCACCGGCGCCGCGCACGTCGTATGTGATCACGCGGTAGCGTTTCGCGAGCCGCGCGCGGATCGGCGCCCACACGGCCGCCGAGTCGGGGTAGCCGTGCACGAGGATCAGCGGCGGCGCGCGACGCGACCCGCTTACGTAGACGGCGAGTTTCACGTCGCCGGACTGGACGGTCAGCATCTCGTGGGCGCGCGCCATGGCGTCATGCCTGCGGGACCGGGTGCAGCGGCACGCGGCGCGGGGCGGCTTGCGCCGCGTAGCGCGCGTTGGTCGCGTCGATGTTCTCGAGCAGCGTGTCGAGCCCCTGCAGGTACTGGTGGTTGTCGTGGTCCCACGGGTGGAAGCCCGGGCGGAAGTAGTCGAGCCATTCGCGCGCGATGCTCGGGAACACGCCGTGCTTCGGGCCGTACAGATACTTCACGAGGCGCCACATGCCGCCGAACTTGCCGTGTTCGCGACGATGCGCGCGCATCAGGCGCACGTGGAAGTCGAACACGATCGTCCAGAAGAATACGGTGGTCGTCAGCATCGTGCCCGTGCGCAGCAGGTAGCTGCCGAGGCCCGGCTTCATCACGGTGGTCCACACGTCGTAGGACACCGCCTTGTGCTCGGTTTCCTCCATCGCGTGCCACATCCACATCTGCTGGTAGCCTTCGACCGAGCCGTCGATCCGGTGCTCGTGGCCCGACAGCAACTGGTTCGCGAGAATCGCCGTGTAGTGCTCGAGCGCGATCGTGATCGCGAGCTGCATCGAATGCGGGAGGGCCTTCTTGAACCAGCCGAGGATCGTCCACAGACGCTTGTCGAGCTTGTGTGCGGGCAGCCCCGACGACTGCAGCAGGTCGTTGTATTCGATGTGCTCGCGCGTGTGCATCGCTTCCTGGCCGATGAAGCCGAGCACCTGTTTCTTCAGCTCGGGATCCTCGATCCGGTCGCGGTAGTTGCGCACCGAATCCATGAAGAAGCGCTCGCCGGCCGGGAACAGCAGCGACAGCGCATTCATGAAGTGCGTGACCGGCACGCCCTGCACGTGCCAGTCGCGCGCGCGTTCGGGGGGCAGCGCGAAACGGATGTCGCGCCGCACGGGCATCATGTTCGGGGTCGTCATGATTGTTCTCCTCCCTGATTGCCTGCATTGTTGTAGGTGGCGTGCAGCGGTGCGGGCGCCGGCGTGCCGCGCGCGGCGTCGCGGCGCGCGCGAGCGGCCTCGCGGCGCGTCGCGAGCACGACGAGCGCCTGGTACGCGGACGGCAGCATGCGCGCCATCCAGTCGCCGGCCTTCGCGTCGCGGCCGATCAGCACGCGGCGCTTGTTCTTGCGCACGCCCGAGAGGATCGTGCGCGCGGCATCGTCGGCGGTCGTGATGAAGAACTTCTCGAACGTGTCGCGGCCTTGCTGCTCGCTCGCGACCATGAAGCCGACCATGTTCTTCGACACGCGGCTCGCCTGCGCGATGTTCGTGCGGATGCCGCCCGGATGCACGCAGGTCGCCGATACGCCGCACTTCATCATGTCGAGTTCCTGGCGCAGCGATTCGGTGAAGCCGCGCACCGCGAACTTGGTCGCGTTGTAGCCGCTCATGCCCGGTTGCGCGAAGATCCCGAACAGGCTCGACGTGTTGATCACGTGGCCGTCGCCCGATGCCTTCAGGTGCGGCAGGAATGCCTTCGTGCCGTGCACGACGCCCCAGAAGTTGATGTTCACGATCCACTCGAGATCGCTGTATTCCATTCCTTCGATCGTGCTCGACAGCGCGACGCCCGCGTTGTTGAAGATCAGGTTGACCTTGCCGTGTTCCTTCGCGGTGTCGTCGGCCCACGCGAACATCGCGTCGCGGTCGCCGACGTCGAGCACGCGCGTCGACACGCGCACGTTCGGCGCGATCGTGCGGACGATCCGTTCGGTTTCGGCGAGGCCGACGCTGTTCTTGTCGGCGAGGGAGACGTGGCAGCCGGCCTGTGCGAGCTGGATCGCGAGCGAGCGGCCCATGCCCGAGCCGGCACCCGTGATGGCGGCGACCTTGTTGGCGAAATCTCTCATGTCGGTGGCTCCTTGTCTGGCTCAGGCCGCTTCGGCGGACGTGGATGCGGAAGCGGCGGGCGCGGCGACGGGCCGCGCGGTCGTGTCGTGCTGCGGCGCGCGATACGCGTGGTAGTCGGCGATCGAGAAGTGCGCGGTCGCCTGGCGGAAGCGCCAGGTGAAGCCCGGCCACAGCGTCGTGTTCTTGCCGGTGCGCGGATCGAGGTACCAGCTCTTGCAGCCGCCCGTCGACCAGATCGCCTTTTTCAGCTTGCCCTGCAGATCGCTGTTGAACTGCGCCTCGACGAGCGGGCGTACCTCGATCGCATCCGCCCGTTCGCGGTGCATCGCCTGCAGCGCGCCGAGGATGTATTCGATCTGCGACTCGATCATGAACACCATCGAGTTGTGGCCGAGGCCCGTGTTCGGGCCGACGATCATGAAGAAGTTCGGGTAGCCGGGCAGCGTCGAGCCGAGATACGCGTGCGCGCCGTCGCGCCACGCGTCGACGATGTCGAGGCCGCCGCGGCCGATGATCGCACCGCGCGGATACGGGTCGGCCACCTGGAAGCCGGTGCCGTAGATCAGGCAGTCGACTTCGTGACGTTTGCCGTCGGTCGTCACGACCGCATCGGCTTCGATATGGTCGATGCCGGTCGTGATCACATCGACGTTCTTGCGCGACAGCGCCGGGTAGTAGTCGTTCGAGATCAGCACGCGCTTGCAGCCGAGCGTGTAGTTCGGCGTGACCGTCTTGCGCAGCTCCGGATCGGGAATCTGCTTGCGGATGTGGCGCAGTGCGAGCTTCTGCACGTTCTTCATCAGCGACGGATGGATCGCGAAGCCGAGCACGCGCGATTCGAGCATCCAGTAGATGCTGCTGCGCACGGCTTTCTGCGTGAACGGCAGCGTGCGGAACAGCCACTTCTCGAGCCCGGTCAGGTTGCGGTCGGGCTTCGGCATGATCCACGGCGGCGTGCGCTGGAACAGCGCGAGTTCCTTCACGCGCGGCGCGATCTGCGGCACGAACTGGATCGCGCTCGCGCCGGTGCCGATCACCGCGACGCGCTTGCCTTCGAGCGCGTAGTCGTGATCCCACTGTTGCGAGTGGAACGCGCGGCCCTTGAAGTTCTCGACGCCGGGAATCGACGGCAGCGCGGCGCGCGACAGGCCGCCCATCCCCGACACCAGCACGCGCGCGGACAGCCGCTTGCCGTTCGCGAACGTGAGGCGCCAGCGCTGCGCGGCCTCGTCGTACTCGGCGCGCTGCAGCTCGTGGTTCAGGCGCAGGTGCGGACCGACGCCGAAGCGTTGCACGCAGTCTTCCAGATAGGCGCGAATTTCCGGCTGCGGCGCGAACATGCGCGTCCAGCGCGGGTTCGGCGCGAACGAGAACGAATAGACGTGCGATTGCACGTCGCATGCACACCCGGGGTAATGATTGTCGCGCCACGTGCCGCCGACCGACGCGGCCTTCTCGAGGACGACGAAGTCGGTCACGCCTGTTTGCCGCAGGCGGATCGCCATCCCGAGACCGGCGAAGCCGGTGCCGATGATGGCGATGTCGATGGTTTCGTCCTGGCCGTCGTGGCCGGGCGGACCGAAAGGCAACGTGCGAGCATTCATCCGGGTGTCTCCGATTTGGCTCATTTTCGAATGTTACATTGTTTGATGTAACGATAGTGGGTGAGCCCGGAAACCGCAAGAGGCTAGAAGCGGCGCTCTAAGGGCCGGAAGCCAGACGGGAAAAGGCTGAGCGGGGTTTGGAACGGTCCAATTTCCGCGATGCGGGATGGACGGAAAGGGCCGTCGGCAGGACGAGACAGGCGATGGACGAGACCGCCGGCGCGCGGCGGCCTGTTTGAAACGGTATCAGGGACGGATCGATCGATCGGCCGTCTCATGGAAAACCCCGGCCACGATCGTGACCTGCGCGAGCGCGTAGAGGCCCCAGATCAGGTAGTCGATGCCCGGAAAACCGCCGAGGAACCGGCCGACGCCGATCAGCGTGTCGGAGCCGACGAAGATCAGGCTGCCGATGGCGACCAGCGCGCCGTGCGTGCGGGCGGCGAGCGCGAAGCTCGCCATCACGCACAGCACCAGCATGTAGACGGCGACCGGCGCCAGCAACTCGCCGAGGTGCGGGAAGAACGCCACGTAGAACGACGGTGCGGCGATCCACAGCCCGACCAGCGCGACGACGCGCCAGCCATGCGGCCGTGCGCGCCAGCGGAAGAAGATCGCGCAATAGCACACATGCGTGAGCAGGAACGCGCCGAGGCCGAGGACGAACGACAGCGGCCAGTCGGGCAGCGCGAGCAGCACGTCGCCGAGCACGGCGGTGACGAGCGCCGCGCACAGCCACGCGCGCTCGCGCGCCGCGCCGCAGGTGCTGCCCGCCGCGAGCAGCAGGATGCCCATCGCGGCTTTCGCGACGGCCTGGCCCGGATAGGGCGCGGCGGCGAGCGACAGCCCGTACAGCAGCGCGGCGGCGACGGCGAGCGGCCAGAGCCGGCGGTAGGTGGCGGGAAGCGTGGCGATCAAGGCGAGTGTCTCCGGTTTGTTGTTGTCTGCGGTGGACGGCGCGCCGTCGAGGGCGCGGCTGCCGGCCATTATCCGGAAGAACGGGCGTGCAAAAACCGGTGAATCCTTCTAGGACGCGGTCGGGAAGGCACGTGCAGGCGCGTGCCCGCCGTCGCGTCGGTCCGGCGATGCGGCACTCCGGTGCGCGGGTGTTGCCGCCGGAATTCTTCAACGCGTTGCCCCCGCTCAACCGGGGCAACGACTTCAATTCGGCTTGCTATGATCGCCGCGGTATTGCCGTTGTCGTTGTCCTGCCCGGCCGCGCGACTGGATGCGCAAGCCGGTGCGTGCCCGATGAATCCATGCCGTGCCCGGCCCGCGCGCTCATAGAAAGCGGGGCGGCGCCGGCTCCCCACGAAAACAGGTCCGACCCATGACCGAACTTCTCCACGGCGACGGCGCGATCCGTCGCACGACGCCGTACGGCTCCTCGATCGAAAACACCTATGCGGGCGTGCTGTCCTTCATGCGCCGCAATTATTCGCGCGCGCTCGACGGCGTCGACGTCGCGATTTCCGGCGTGCCGCTCGACCTTGCGACGACCTATCGTTCCGGCGCGCGGCTCGGCCCGGCCGCGATTCGTGCGGCGAGCGTGCAGCTTGCGGAGCTTCATCCGTATCCGTGGGGTTTCAACCCGTTCGACGACCTCGCGGCCGTCGACTACGGCGACTGCTGGTTCGACGCGCACAACCCGCTGTCGATCAAGCCCGCGATCATCGAGCATGCGCGCACGATCCTGCGCTCGGGCGCGAAGATGCTGACGTTCGGCGGCGACCACTACATCACGTATCCGCTGCTGGTCGCGCATGCGGAGCGCTATGGGAAGCCGCTGTCGCTGATTCATTTCGACGCGCACTGCGATACGTGGGCCGACGACGAGCCGGACAGCCTCAACCACGGGACGATGTTCTACAAGGCCGTGAAGGAAGGCCTGATCGATCCGGCGACGTCGGTGCAGGTCGGCATCCGCACGTGGAACGACGACTTTCTCGGGATCGAGCGGCTCGATGCCGCGTGGGTGCACGACCATGGTTCGCGCGCGGTGGTCGAGCGGATCGTCGAGATCGTCGGTGCACGGCCCGCGTATCTGACGTTCGATATCGATTGTCTCGATCCGGCTTTCGCGCCGGGGACGGGGACGCCGGTCGCGGGCGGATTGTCGTCCGCGCAGGCGCTGGCGATCGTGCGTGGGCTCGGCGCGGTGAATCTGGTCGGGGCGGATGTGGTGGAGGTGGCGCCGGCTTACGATCATGCGGACATCACGGCGATCGCGGCTGCGCATGTCGCGTGCGATCTGCTGTGTCTGTGGCGGCAGAAGAAGGTGGCGGGGGCGTTGAAGTAGGCGAGCGGGTGCGCCGACATGTCGGGCACCCTCGCAAAAGCCTGTCCGCCTGCTGGAGATCGACGCGTCGGACCTCACACGCGAATCCGGCGCCATCGAAGCGTCGGGATCATGGCCAGTCGCGTCGTCAATTCATGGCGAAAGGACCTCCGGCTCAGTCCGGTATCGAATAACGCGCATTCAGATCGGCAAGCAGGCGTTCTTTGGTTGCGTCGTTCGGCTTGGCCCAGTCGTTGTCGAGCTGGTTCACCACGCGCCGGATGCTGGCGCGCTTGTTCTCCGGGTCGGTTTCCGTTTCGATATTCTTCAGCGCAGGATGACCTGCGATAGCGCCCGTGATCCACTGGTGCAGTTCCGGTGAAACGCCGTTTGGCACCGCGGGTTTGGTGAACATGCTCGCGCGCTCCGCCAGCGCTGCCGACGACATCGAAGGCGGAATATGGGCGATGGGAACGAGCCCGACCTGCTCGATTGCGCTCGGCAGGATCTTGAGTTCGCCTTGCATGCTCTCCATGTAATGGCCGGTATCGGCACTCGCGTGATGTTGCGCCGACTCCCACGCCTTGGCCGGACGCTCGTCGCTCTTGTGGAATCCGGTACCGGGCACGACGACCGCAAACATCCTGTCGTGCCCATCGGCTCTGGCGTAATCGCTGGTCGGGTGTTTGGAAATATAGAGGCCTGGACCGTGGATGTTGGTGCCGGCTACCCCGCCTGCTTTCCCTTGGTGCTTTTCAGCGGAAAAGCCCTCGGCCCGAAGCGATTCCACATTTTGTTCCGGTGTCACGTGAAAGCCGAGCACCTTGACCGGATGACCGTGCTGCTTCGTGAGTGCGGTCTCGATGCCGTGCTTCACCTGCTGGATCTGCGCGGGCGTCCAATGTTCCGGCTGGCCTTGCAGCGTCGGCAGATTCGGAACGTCGACAACTTTGCCGCCCATCGGTGCAGCACTGCCGTGTGACGACGCGACCGCCTGGACGCCTTCCGTGCGAGACAGCCTCGGGCTGTTACCGCCAGGACCGAAGAGTCGATCCGGGCTGTGACTGTCGCTGACATCGGTGGGGGATTGCGAATCGGCCTGGAGCCTGGACTTCTTCGTCGACGCCTGTGGCGTGCTGAACGCGCTCGGCGAGATCGGGCGCTTTTCCACACCCGTGGTGCCCTGTGCACGCGCGCGGCTGCTTGAAAGATCCTGAAGCCCGGACAACGCGTGCCCCGGTTGCTGCGGTGTTGGAGCGTGCTCCGGCGCCGGCGGCGGGGTGTGCTGCTCGGTGGACTGGACGGCAGTGTCTTTGGGCGAAGCGATTGAGTTGGTGCGTAGCATCAGCGCTTTCCTGATCGGCGAACGGGTTCCGCCTTATCTTGGCGTGCGCGTTCGTGGAGCAGGGGCGTGCATGCGAACCCCGGTACGCGCAGCCGAAGCGTTCGGCGCCGCATGAGCCAGCCGGCGCCGGATGCCACGAGACGGGATGCCAGTCCGGGACTGGCCGACGGGCAGGGCGCCCGCCGGCCTTGTGCGAATGGATGCGTGCGGCGGCCGCGCGTTACTTCGCCGCGAGCGCGCTCGCGACGCCTTTATCGATCCACGCATTCTCCGCGACACTCAGCTTCTGCGGAATCAGCTTCGCGCCATAAAACGCATCGGCAACCCCCTGCTGCGCAGCGACGATCCGCGCATCGAGCGGCACCGCACCGAACGGCACCCGCTTGATCCACGTCTCGACGAGCGCTTGCGGCAGGCCGACCTTCGGTGCGAGCAGCGCGGCGGTGTCGGCCGGATGTCCGTTGACCCACAGGCCCGTCTCGCGCGCCTGCTTCAGGATCGCACCGACCACGTCGGGATGCTGCTGCGCGAAGTCGCGCGTCGCTTCGTAGAAGTTGTTGGTCGCCGCGAGCCCCGAGTAGTCGGACAGCGTGCGCACCTTCAGCGCGCTTTGCGCGGCTGCGTAGTACGGATCCCACACAGCCCACGCATCGACATTGCCGCTTTCGAATGCGGCACGCGCGTCGGCCGGCGCAAGATACACCGGGCGAATTTCGTCATAACGCACGCCGGCCTTCTTCAGCGCTTCGAGCAGCAGGTAGTTCGCGCTCGAGCCCTTCTGCAGCGCGACCTTCTTGCCGCGCAGGCCGGCGACCGAACGGATCGGCGAATCGGCTTTCACGAACACGGCCTCGTTGTGCGGCGCCGGCGGTTCCGCGCCGACGTAGACGAACTGCACGCCGGCCGCCTGCGCGAACACGGGCGGCGGCGCGCCCGTGTAGCCGAAGTCGATGCTGTTCGCGTTCAGCGCTTCGAGCAGTTGCGGACCGGCCGGGAATTCGAACCATTGCACGCCGTAGCCGAGCGGCTTGAGCCGTGCTTCGAGCGAGCCCTGAGCCTTGACGACCGACAGCAGGCCGGCCTTCTGAAAGCCGATGCGCACGACCTTGTCGGCGCCGCCTTGCGCGAAGGCCGACGCGGCGGCGAACGTGACGAGCGTGACGGCAGCGGTGCGGGTGATCCAGCGGGTGAAACGAATCATCGAACGAACTCCATGCGAGACATCTTCCGGGAGCGGTGGGTGCCGCTCGGTTGGAAGAATCGTCGCATGGGCGATCGCGCCCGCAAACGAAGCATTGCCGATATGAATATGACGGCGGCGCGCCTATGCTTCGTCGCCGTCTCGTTCCGGTGCCGGCGTGCCGGACTGCCGCGCGGCCTCGTCGCTGAGCTTCTTGTCGAGGATCGTCGCGACGCGGCCGCCGAGATAGGCGCTCGCCGCGGTTTCGAGCGCGCGGTTCGTCTCGCCTTCGACGAACACGGCGGCGAGCGGGCGCAGGCGCCAGATCGCGTCGACCAGCTCGGGCACGTCGGTGGCGGGCGGCAGCGTGCCGGCGTCGTAGCGGTCGAGCCGCTTCACGACGAGATCGACGAGCAGCCGCGCGATCGCGTCGAAATGCGGCCGTGCGAGGCTGATCACGTCGAGCAGTTCACGCGGCGGGATGCCTTCCTTCGTCATGGCGGCCGCCGCTTCGAGCAGCGCGGGGCTCTTCGCGACGAACGACAGGCCGCGCCGTTCGAGCAGGCCGAGTTCGGTGACGCGCGACAGCTGCGTGGTCGCCTGCGGGCCGAACATCTGCGCGAGCGCGGCGAGCGAATAGGTTTTCGGCAGTTCGTGCGACCAGCGGCCGCCGATCGCGTTTTCGAGACCGAGGATCGAGCGAAGGTCGTGACCTTCGTCGATCGCCTTGATCAGGTCCTGGATGTTCGACAGCGTATAGCCGCGCGCGAGCAGGTGGTTGATCAGCTTCAGGCGCGCGACGTGCGTGTCGTCATAGATGCCGACGCGGCCGCGCTTTTCCGGCGGCGCGAGCAAGCCGCGATCCTGGTACGCGCGGACATTGCGCACGGTCGTGTCGGACACGCGCGCAAGCTCGTCGACCGTGTATTCGTTGCGGGAATCCGGCGCAGCCTCGTCGGGCGTGGAATGAGTCTGTTTTGACATGCGGCCATTCTAGCGCGACGTGGCGCGCCAGGGACTGTTCGCGCTCATGCAGGACCGGCGCAAGCCGGCCATTCGCGTGAACCGACCTTATGGCGAGGCGGGAAGCGTGCGTGCGCCGTCGCCGAGCGGGCGCTGCAGCAGCGCCGTATCGATCCAGCGGCCGTGCTTGAAACCGGCCGCCTTCAGCATGCCGGCCGGCTCGAAGCCGAACGCGCGATGCAGCGACGTCGAGCCGCCCGTGCCGCCATCGGCGATCACCGCGATCATCTGCCGCCACGGGCCGGCCTCGCAGCGTTCGATCAGCGCCGCGAGCAGCGCGCGCCCGATCCCGCGCCCGCGCTGCGCATCGTCGATGTAGATCGAATCCTCGATCGTGAAGCGGTACGCGCTGCGCGTGCGGTACGGCGTCGCGTACGCGTAGCCGGCCACGCGGCCGTCGCATTCGGCGACGAGGTACGGCAGCCCGTGGCGCAGCACCGCGTCGCGGCGCGCGCGCAGCTCGGCAACGTCGGGCGGCGATTCCTCGAAGGAGGCCACGCTGTGGTGCACGTGGTGCGCATAGATCGTGTGGATCGCATCGAGATCGGCGTCGGTCGCGTCGCGAACGATGCAGGCGGCTGGCGTGGTGGACATGGCGACGGTGCGACTTGGGAGGGATACGGGAAAACCACTACTATGCGGGCGATTACCCGGTGCGTAAAGCGGTGACTGCGGCGGTGACTGCTGCGACAACTGCCGCGACAACTGCCGCGACAACTGCCGCGACAACTGCCGCGACAACTGCGGCAGTGGCCGCGCGTCCGGCGCCGCGGCGTTCAGTTCAGCGGACGCTTCTTCTGCGTATCGCGCGGCAACTCGTTGAAGCGGGCGAAGTAGTAGGCCGAAAAGCGGCCGAGGTGCCCGAAGCCGAACGTCAGCGCCGTATCGGTGATGCTGGCAGCCGGGTCGGTCAGCAACTGCACGCGCGCGGCGTCCAGCCGGATGTTGCGCAGCAGTTCCATCGGGGTCGAGCCATGGTAGCGCCGGCACAGGACGTTCAGCGTCCGCAAGCCGACGCCGGCCGCCCGGGCGAGGTCCTCGAGCGAGATTGGCGCGCAGAGCCGTGCGTGGATGAATTCGTGCAGTGCGTCCATCTGCCGGATGCCGCCATGCGATCCGGCTTGCGCGGGTGCGCCGCGCGCTTCAAGCGCCGGGCCGGCATGCACGGCGGCGGGCGACGGCGGGCAATGTGCGAGCAGGAACAGCGCGAGGCTTCGTTCGAAGTGGTCGCGCCATTCGGCCCGTATGCCGCCGTCGTCGGCAACGGCGAGCACGTTGAGCAGCGACTGCGCGATCAAGTCCCATTGCGTCGCAAGCGCGCGTGACAGCAGGTAGCCGGGAGCGAGCCCAGGCGCCGCGTTATCGGGCGGGCGGCCGGAAACCGCGTGCATCAGCGAATCGGGCACCTTGACGATCAGTTGCCGGGTGCCGGATCGCCAGCGAAGGCGGACGCGCGACGTCGGCGCGAGCACGGCGGTGCGCCCTTCGGACACGCTCATCACGTGCCCGTCGCACTCGATTTCGGCGCCGCCCGCGAGGGACGTGTGGACGAGCGAAAAGCCGTCGAACGGGCGCGGGGCGACCTCGACTTCGGCGCCGTACTGCAGCACGTAGACGCTCAGGTGATTCAGTTGCCCCTTGAAAAGCGCTGCGTCGGGTACGCCCTGCTTCCAGCGCAGCGCATGCTCGGCCAGTTCCAGCGAGACCTGCTCGTGCGCATCCGTGCGCAGGCCGGATCGGAACACGCAATTCCGATACAGCGCGGACAGCACGTCCGCATTCGGGGTGAGGGGCATGGGGCGTCTCCTGCGTGGCGCTTTTCGTGCAGCACATCAGCTGGCCGCGGATGCGCGTCGTGCCACGTCGGTTTCTCTGGTGAGCGAGATATCCTGAAAGGATGATATTGATCTTTGTCAGGCTTGTCGAAAGTTTCGCAAGAATCGGATAGTCCCATCTCCGCAGGGGAAAAATCCGGATAGCGTGCGGCGTGCGGCACGAGAAAAACGAATCGAATTCGCGAGTCGCCTGCAAATTTCGGATAGTGGAAATCATTGTGGCTTCCTACACTGCGCCGGCAGCCGGACGAACGGCAGCGCATTTCACGGCAATGATTCGGACAACTACTAAATTGATGGGTCGATCGATCGTATTCGTTCGAACTCGCGTCATGCGACGGCCACCGCCGGGCCCGAATCCCCTCTGGAAAAAGGAACGAAGCTCCATGCGTCAAATCAACCTGCAGGCGCTCTCGGACGAGGCGCGGCTGGGCAAGCTGCACGGCGTCGTGCTGTTCTGGTGCGCGCTGATCATCGTGTTCGACGGCTACGACCTCGCGGTGGCCGGCATTGCGCTGCCGGCGATCATGAACGAGATGGGCGTCAATCCGGCGCAGGCCGGTTTCATGGTCAGCTCGGCGCTGTTCGGCATGATGTTCGGCAACATCGTGTTCGGGACCGTCGCCGAGCGGATCGGGCGACGCTGCGCCATCGCGGCCTGCCTGACGTTGTTCAGCGTCTTTACCGCGGCGGCCGGGCTGGCGCCGACGCCCGTGCTGTTCGGCGCCGCGCGCTTCCTCGCCGGCATCGGCATCGGCGGCGTGATGCCGAACGTGATCGCCCACATGACCGAATACGCGCCGCGCCGCGTGCGCAGCACGCTGGTGACGCTGATGTTCAGCGGCTATTCGGTCGGCGGCATGCTGGCGGCGGTCATGGGCAAGGGGATGATCGACGCCTATGGATGGCAATCCGTGTTCGTCGCCGCGGGCGCGCCGGTGCTGCTCGTTCCGCTGCTCATGAAATGGATGCCGGAATCGCTGCCGTTTCTGATCCGGCACGGCCGGACGGACGAACTCGCGCGCATCGCACAGCGGCTCGATCCCGCCTATCGGCCGCAGCCGGGCGACTGCTATGTCGTTCCGCGCGCGGGTGGCACGGGCAACGCGCCGGTCCGGCAGTTGTTCGACGACGGCCGTGGACCAAGCACGGCCATGTTCTGGATCGCGTGCTTCATGTGCCTGTTCATGGTGTACGCGCTCAGCTCGTGGCTGACGAGGCTGATGGCGGGCGCCGGCTACAGCCTCGGCTCGGCGCTGACGTTCGTGCTGGTGCTGAACGCCGGCGCGATGATCGGCGCGATCGGCGGCGGCTGGCTGGCCGATCGCTTGCCGATCAAGACGGTGCTTGTGTCGATGTATCTCGTTGCAGCGGTGTCGATCACGCTGCTCGGCTACCCGATGCCGACCGCGCTGCTGTTCGTGCTGGTCGGCCTCGCGGGCGCGTCGACGATCGGCACGCAGATCGTCAACTGCGCGTACGCGGGGCAGTTCTATCCGATGGCGATCCGCTCGACCGGCATCGGCTGGACGTTGGGCGTGGGCCGCGGCGGCGCGATCCTGGCGCCGATCGTCATCGGCGTGCTGGTCGGCATCGATCTGCCGCTCGCACAGAACTTCATGGCGATCGGATTGCCCGCGCTGGTGGCGGCCGTCGCGGTCGGCCTGATCGACCATCGGCGCTCGGCGTCGCGTCACGGCGTGGCGGCTTCGGCCGCCGAACGGCAGGTGGCGGCCCGGCAGTCCTGAGCGGCCTGTCGGTGGCGCCAGCCCGAGGCCGGCGGCCGATCGCGCACGGCAACGCTGCGCACGCGATCATGGCCGGGCTGCAGCAGCGGTTCTGACACGGCGGGGGCGTCACAGCCGGCCGTCCGCCGCATGAACCGCATCGGCGATCGCCTCCGCGACACGCTGCACGCGCGGCGAGCGGCGCACGTCCGGGTGGACGACGAGCCAGATCTCGCGCTCGATGTCGCACCGCGGCGCGGCCGCCAGTTCGACGAGCGGCGCACCGGCTTGCGCGGCCGGATCGTCGACGAGAAAGCGCGGCAGCAACGCGACGCCGGCCCCCGCCGCACACGCGCGATGCTGCGCGGCGAGGTCGTTCGCGACGAATGCGAAACGGCGCCCGGCCGCGAATCGTTCGAGCCACTGCTGCTGCGGCGTTTGCGCGAGCGCGTCGTCGTAGCCGACGAACGGCCAGGTGTCGGGCGGCGCGTCCGCCCATTCCGGCGACGCGCACAGCGCGAAGCGCATCGTGCCGAGCCGGCGCGCGGCGAGCCCCGGTTCGATCGGCCGCGACAGGCGCACCGCGAGATCGGCTTCGCGCGCGTACAGGTTCGCCGCGTGCATCTCGCCCATCAGGTCGATCCGCAGCGCCGGCCATGCGCGCTGCGCGCGGGCCAGGCGCGGCGCGAGGAAATGGCTGGCGAACACCGGCGACGCCGATACGCGCACCACGCCGTCGAGCGCCGCCGCACCCTGGGCAGCGCGCGCGAACGCATGCGCGTCGGCTTCGAGGCGTGTGGCGTGCTCGGCAAGGTGCAGCCCTTCGTCGGTGGGTGGCCAGCCGCGCGGCAGCCGGTCGAACAGCCGGATGCCGAGCGCGGACTCCAGCGCGTCGATGCGCCGCGCGACCGTCGAATGCTGAACCTGCAGCGCCCGCGCGGCGGCCGACAGGCTGCCGCCGCGCATCACCGCGAGGAAGTAGCGGATGTCGTCCCAGCTCATCGGCGGCGCGGACGCGGGTATGGGTTCTTGATCGGTCGAATTTTGCACGGTAGATGGGCGATAACCGGGAATTCCGATCGATTATGCACGATGGGATGATCGTGTCACATCATTTGATTGTGAGGAACGTCATGACCCAAACCACCACCGCCATCCGGATCGGGATCGACCGCTATGGCGACGCCGGCGTGCTGCGCCGCGTCGATGCGCCTGTCGCGCCGCCCCGCGCCGGCGAGGTGCGGATTCGCCAGACCGCGATCGGCGTGAATTTCGTCGACATCTATTTCAGGACGGGGGCGCATGCGTTGCCCGCGCTGCCGGATGCGCTCGGCGTCGAGGCGGCCGGCGTGATCGACGCGGTCGGGCCGGGCGTGACGGATCTCGTCCCCGGCCAGCGCGTCGTGTATGCGGGCATGCCGACCGGCAGCTATGCGAGCCTGCGCACGATGCCGGTCGAGCGCGTGGTGCCGATCCCCGACGGGTTGAGCGATGACGCCGCGGCCGCCGGGCTGCTGAAAGGGATCACCGTGTACATGCTGCTGCATCGCGTCCGGCAAGTCGGCGCGGGCGACACGGTGCTCGTGCATGCGGCGGCCGGCGGGGTGGGACTGCTGGCGACGCAATGGGCGCGCGCGCTCGGCGCGCGGGTGATCGGTACGGCCGGATCGTCGGCGAAAGCCGCGCTCGCGCGCAGGCATGGCGCAGAGGCGGTCGTCGATTATCGCGAGGAGGATTTTGTCGCGGCGGCACGCGCGTTCGGCGGCGGCGCCGGGGTCGATTACGCGATCGACGGGATCGGCGGCGACGTGCTGACGCGCACGCTCGGTGCGATCCGCCCGTTCGGGATGGTCGCGAGCATCGGGCAGGTGGCCGCGATCGGCGCGCGGCAGACGTTCGATCTCGACGAACTGGGGCCGGCGCGGTCGATCGCGCTCGCGCGGCCGAGCGTGCTCGGCTTCATCGCGCGCGACGTTGGCGGGTATCGGGAGGCTGCGCGCGCGACGCTCGAACGGCTGGCGGGCGGGATGCACGTGGAGATCGGCGCGCGGCTGCCGCTCGAGCAGGCAGCCGATGCGCACCGGCTGCTGGAGTCGCGCGCGACGACGGGCGGGGTCGTGCTGGTGCCTTGACGCCGGGTGGTTGCGAATCGCGATGCGGCCCGGCGGCTGCGTCGCGATTCGCGGGCCGGTCAGTTGTGCTTGCGCAGCGGCGCATCCTCGACGAACCACGCGAGCACGAACGCGATCGCGATGACCGTCGCCGCCGCGAGATAGACGACGTGCAGCGAACCGGCGAACGCATGCAGGTACGTGTCGCGCACGGCATCCGGCAACTGGTGCACGGCGGCCGGGCCGAGCGCGGGCGGCAGCTCCGTACCGGCCGGCAGCGCCTCCATCACCCGCGACTGCAGCCCGTGCGAGAACAGCGCGCCGAACGCCGCGACGCCGAGCGAGCCGCCGATCGAGCGGAACAGCGTCGCGCCCGACGTCGCGACGCCCATGTGCCGGAATTCGACCGTGTTCTGCACGGCGAGCGTGAGCACGGGCATCACCATGCCGAGTCCGATCCCGAGCAGCGCCATGTATGCATACATCGTGTGCAGCGGCGTATCGAGCGTCAGCGTCGACAGCAGCGCCATCGCGATGCCGCCGGTCAGCGTGCCCAGGATCGGAAACATCCGGTACGAGCCGAGCCGCGAGATCAGCCGGCCGCTGACGATCGACGTCACGAGCATCCCGCCCATCATCGGCAGCAGCTGCATGCCGGCCTGTGACGGCGTCGAACCCTTCACGACCTGCAGGTAGAGCGGGATGAACGTGACCGAGCCGAACAGCGCGATGCCGACCACGAAGCCGATCAGGCTGACCAGCACGAAGGTGCGATGGCGGAACAGTTCGAGCGGCATGATCGGTTCGGCCGCAAGACGCTCCTCATAAATGAAGCCGCCGATCGCGACGAGCCCGAGCACGAGCGTCATCCACAGTTGCGGCGACGTCCACGGCAGCAGCGAGCCGCCTTCGCTCGTAAACAGGATCACGCAGGTGAGGGCGGTCGCGAGGAACGCGGCGCCCATGTAGTCGATCCGGTGCTTCACGTGCGCGGTGTGCGGCCGGAAGGCGACGCCGATCACCGCGAGCGCGAGAAAGCCGAGCGGCAGGTTGATCGTGAAGATCCAGCGCCATGAAAGATGCTCGACCAGGAAGCCGCCGAGCAACGGGCCGATGATCGTCGCGAGGCCGTACACGCCGCCGAACATCCCCTGGTAGCGCGCGCGGCGATCGGGCGGCACCAGATCGCCGATCGCGGCCATCGTGACGACCATCAGGCCGCCGCCGCCGAGCCCTTGCAATGCGCGCAGCACGATCAGCTGCGTCATGTCCTGCGCGATGCCGCACAGCGCGGAACCCGCGAGAAACAGGACGATCGCTGCCTGCAGCACGATCTTGCGGCCGTACAGGTCGCCGAGCTTGCCGTACAGCGGCAGCACGACGGTCGACGACAGCAGGTACGCGGTGACGACCCACGACAACTGGTCGAGCCCGCCGAGTTCGCCGACGATCGTCGGCAGCGCGGTGGACACGATCGTCTGGTCGAGCGCGGACAGCAGCATGACGAGCAGCAGCGCGGCGACGATCAGCCCGGTCGGCGCGTCGCGGCGGGCCGCTTCGGCGGCCGGTGGGGTGAGGAGGGTGTCGGTTGTCATCGAAATATCTGCCATGGCAGGGAATTGGTTCGAACTATAGCGACAGATAGTTGACCAGTCAATTTCTGCTCAGCCTTGATATGTTGCAGCCGTAACAGGAGATTGCCGACGAGAAAAATTGACCGCGATCAGGCGGAAAGCGGGGCCGGACTCAAGTTTTTTGCAGGCAAACCGTAATCCAGAGTGCTGCGGACCGATTGCCGCGGCATTTTTCACCGCTCACGTGCCGTCATGAACCTGAACGCCTTGTTTTCCCGTTTCTCGATCCGTACGCGGATCTTTTCCACGCTCGGTCTCGTCGCCGTGCTGCTCGTCGTGTCGGGGCTGATCGGCCTCGCCGGCATGCAGAGCTCGAACCGCGCGCTCGACGAGGCTTATACGCAGCAACTGGCTGCGAAGACCGCGCTGTCCTCGGCAAGCCTGAACCTGACGATCGTGCGTACGACGCTCGATCGCGCGCTGCTGCATCCGGAAGCGCCGGAAGTGCCGGATCTCGTCAAGAAGGCCGAGAACTATCTCGCGAAGGCCGACACCGCGTGGCGCGGCTACGCGGCGATGCCGCACGACGGCGACGAAGGCCCGCTCGCGAGCCGCCTCGACGCCGCGCGCCAGGCGCTGATCGGGCAGGCGCTGAAACCGATGATCGACGCGGTCCGCGACGGCCGTCGCGACGAGGCCGACCGGCTGCTGATGTCGGTCGCGCCGCCGCTGTCGGTTGCGCTCACGCAGGCGACCGATGCGCTCGATGCGTACCAGGTCGCACGCGGCAAGGACGTGTACGACACCGCGCAGACCTATTACGGCTGGATGCGCATGGGCGCGATCGCGGGCATCGCATTCGGCCTGGCCGCGTGCCTCGGCTGCGCGATCGGCCTGCATTTCGCGATTACGCAGCCGGTGAACCGGCTGCTGTCTCATTTCCGCCGCCTGTCGGAAGGCGACCTGACGTCGGAAGTGCGCTGGTCGTCGCGCGACGAGATGGCCGAGCTGGTCAAGGGCGTGACGGGCATGCAGCGCAGCCTCGCGGATACCGTGCGCCAGGTCAGCCAGGGTTCCGAGGCGATCTCGACGGCGACGCACCAGATCGCGGCCGGTAACACCGACCTGTCGCAGCGCACCGAGGAACAGGCGTCCGCCCTGCAGGAGACGGCCGCGAGCATGGAGCAGCTCACCGCGACCGTGAAGCAGAACGCGGACAATGCGATGGAGGCGCAGGCCTGTGCTGACACCGCGAGCGAGATCGCCACGCGCGGCGCGACCGTGGTCGGCGAGGTGATCGGCACGATGAACGAGATCGACCAGAGCTCGCAGAAGGTCGCCGACATCATCGGCACGATCGAGGGCATCGCGTTCCAGACCAACATTCTTGCGCTGAATGCGGCGGTCGAAGCCGCGCGCGCAGGCGAGCAGGGCCGCGGTTTTGCCGTGGTCGCCGGCGAGGTGCGCACGCTCGCGCAACGCTCGGCATCCGCGGCGAAGGAAATCCGCACGTTGATCGGCGAATCGGTCGAGCGCGTCGCAACCGGCTCGCGGCTCGTCGGCATGGCCGGCACGACGATGCAGGACATCCAGCAGGCGATCGGGCGCGTGACGGGCATCATGACCGAGATCGCGTCCGCATCGAACGAGCAGCGCGACGGGATCGAGCAGGTGAACCGCGCGGTGTCGCAGATGGATCAGGTGTCGCAACAGAACGCGGCGCTCGTCGAGCAGGCTGCGGCAGCGGCGGCGTCGCTCGAGGAGCAGGCCGACGGCTTGCGTCGTGCGGTGGGGGCGTTCCGGGTGGCTTGATCGACCGTGGGCGGCGACGGGACGGGCGCTTGCCCGCCGGTCGTCCGCCGATTACGTCAGACGGCCGTGAGTTGCGCGGCCGCGCGCGACGACGCGACGATCAGCAGCTTCATCGTCGCGCGCGTCGCACCGACGAACAGCTTGCGCGCGGCACGTGCGTCGAGCGTGTCGAAGTCGACCTCGGTGAGGATCACGCACGGCGCCGACTGGCCCTTGAAGCGGTAGATCGAATCGAGCAGCACGTCGCCTTCGCGGTATTCGGGGTTGCCGAACAGGTCGTACTTGCCGGTAAAGCTCTTGATCCGGTGCGGGCCGAGCTGGTCGAGCGGGGCGAGCACCGAGCCCTCGCGGCCGCGATACGACAGTACCGCGATGTCCTGCTTGCGGAAGCCGAGCGACAGCGCCTGCGTGACCGCGCGCTTGGTCGCGTCGATACAGGCTTCCGACATTGCGTCGGCCGACGCGCCTGCTTCCCCGTATGCCGATACCGACGGATCCGATCCGTCGAACGGACTGCCCGAGCGCAGTTCGGCCGCGAGCGGCTCGACCCGGCCGACCACGTCGCGCACGAATTCGAGCAGGTCGCGCGGGCTGCGGTAGTTCGTCAGCGCCTTCAACGTGACCCAGCCCGGCAGCGCGACGGGCTCGCGCATGTACAGGTTCTGCAGCGGATCTTCCAGCCACCACCATGCGCCGTCCGGCGCCAGCAAGCGCTCGAGCGCGGCCGCCCACGGCGCGTGGAAATCCTGCCCTTCGTCGACGACCAGCACGTCGAAGCGCCAGCGCTCGGGAATCGGCGCTTCCGCGAAGCGCGCTTCGAGCCGCTCGAATTCGCCGGGCACCTGGAAGTCGGGCGTATAACCGCCGTCGCGCGCGACCCAGTCGCACAACTGGTGGTAGTTCGCGATCTTCGCGCCGGGCGGCGCGATGCGCGCGATGTAGTCGGCGAGCGGCCGGTTGAAGCACACGTACAGCACGCGCTTGCCGGCCGCGACGGCGTCGCGCATCGCCTGCACCGCGAGCTGCGTCTTGCCCGAGCCGGCCGTGCCGGTGACGCGCAGCCGGAACGGCGCGAATTCGAGCTGGCGCGCCCACGCGGCGAGCCCGCCCGACAGCCGCGTGACGAGCGTGCCGGCCTGTCCGACGAGCGCGCTCGTGTCGGGCGTGAGCGCGAGCTCGTCCGCGAGGAAATGGTGGAGCTTCGACGCATTCGGCAGGTGTTCGTCGTCCTCGGGCAGGATCTGCAGGATCACGTGCGCGAGCTGTGCCTTGCGCGACGCATCGACGATGCGGTCGGCCGCGACACCCGCGATCGATGCGTCGCGGATCGAGTAGTCGGGGCAATACAGCAGCGCCTCGACGCCGTAGACGCCCGCGCCGAGCGCGGCCGTCAGGCGCCGGTGCAGCGTTTCCTGCGTGCGCGCGAGCTGGATCGGGACGTTGCGCTCTTTCTGCAGGTAGACCTTCACGAGCCCCTTCGCGGTTTCGCGCAGGAAGCCGGCTTTCTGCTCGATCAGCAGCACGCGGCCGGCCGGGCTCACGACGACGAACGCGGCTTCGCCGAATACCGAGAACGCCTGGTCGGCGCGCGTCCAGTGGACGCCGTGATACACGGTGTAGCTGTCGGGCAGCGCGTGTTCGAGCGCGGCGAGCGTTTCGCGCTCGCGTTCGGCTGCGCCGGTCGCGGCGAGGCTTTTCCAGTCGTCGGGGATGAGGCGGGCCATGGAGTCGGGCGGCGGATGCCGGCGTGGGCGTGAACAGGTGCGGCTATTGTACTGAGGAACCTGTTCGTGCCCGCGGCGCCGCGCGTGCGCTGGCCGCACGAAGGGCGGCCGGCCCGGCGGAGGTTATCCGCGTGCGAGCCGTTTCGCGAGATCGGCGCTGAGGATCGCCATGCGCGCGGGTTTTTCGTAGCAGACGACGTCGAACGCGCGGATCACTTCGCTGATGTCGGCTTCGCTCGCGCGGCCGGTGAGCAGGTCGCCCGTCAGCACGAAAATCGGCGCGCCCGGATTGTCGGACGTGCGCACGGCCTTGATCGCGGTGGCGGCCGTGCTGTCGTCGAACAGCCACTCGGTCAGCACGGCGTCGAAGGCCTGGCCCTGCAGCGCGTCGACGAACGGCGCGAGACCGTCGAACGCGGCCGTCGCGAAACCCTGCCGTTCAAGGTAGCGGCACAGTTCGGTTGCGCTGACGCGATCGGGGTCGATCACCGCGACGACGAGCTTGTCGCTCTCCGCGCGGCGCGGATAGATTTCGATCTTGTGCACGTCGTACGCGTTTTGATACAGCACGCCGGTGTGGCGCAGCACGCGCCAGCGGCCGTTCTGTTCGTACGCGACGAACTCGGGGCGTGCGCCGGCTTCGAGCGGCGCGCCGATCCATGCGGTGCACGGAATCTCCGCGACGCCCGCATAAAGTACGGCCTCCTGCGAATAGGCGCCGACCATGCCGGGGTCGAGCGTTTGCGCGCCGAACAGCTGCGCGGCGGGTTCGCCGTACGCTTCGGCGACTTTCTTGATCTGAGCGAGCGTCCAGGGGCTGCTGCCGCGCAGTTTGCGGTGGCCTTGCGAGAAACTCAGGTCGAGGATGCGACACAGCTCGGTAGTCTGCTGGCGCTTGCCGATGCCGTTGCGGGTCATCAGCTCGCGCACGCGCTCGGCGACCGCGAGGGAATCCGTGGTGATTGCTTCAATGGTCATGCTACGGGAACGGATCGTGACGTTCAGAACGACGCCTTGCGGCAGTCTCGACGGACAGTCTTCATGACGTCCAATGGCGAGCCGACCGGCCACGCGCGGAAAAGATAACTTTACCGCAAAATGGTCGTCATTCAGTGTCGCGTAAGGTGCGTTTGTGTGAAAGGTGTGTCACGACGTTACCGTCGCGCCCGCATCTCGCAGGAATTAACGACTGACAGGAAACAATGACGACAACCTATCCGCTGCACGATGCCCTGACCCGACCCGAAACGGCGTTCCCGGCCGAAGCCGATGTCGTGATCGCCGGTGCCGGCATCATGGGCTGCGCAGCCGCCTACTACCTGAGCCTGCGCGGGTTGAAGGCCGTCGTGCTCGACAAGTCGCGCATCGCCGGACAGCAGTCGACACGCGCCTGGGGCTTCGTGCGGCAGCAGGGCCGCGAGTCGGCCGAAGTGCCGCTGATGATGGCCGGCATGCGGATCTGGGAGGGGTTAGAGGAAACCCTCGGTTTCGATCTCGAATGGCGGCAGGGCGGCTGTCTCTATATTGCGGACAACGAAGCGGACTGGTCGTCGTTCAATGCGTGGCTCGCCGTCGCCCGCGAGCACGGGCTCGATACGCGCACGCTGACGCGCGCGCAGATCGACGAGCGCGTCAGCGGCCTTTCGCCGCAGGCGCGTACGCTCGGCGGGTTGTACACCGCGACCGACGGGCAGGCCGAGCCGCGTCGCGTGGCCGCCGCATTTGCCGCGCGTGCTGCCGAGGGCGGGGCACGTTTCTTCGAAGGCTGCGGCGTGACGGCGATCGAGACGGCAGGCGGCGCGGTGGTCGGCGTCGCGACCGAGCGCGGCACGATCCGCGCGCGACGCGTGATCTGCGCGGCCGGTGCGACCAGCTTCCGGCTGCTCGACGGGGTCGGCATCCGGCTGCCGCAGCAGGCCGTGCGCGGCACCTGCATGCGCACCAATGTGGTGCCGCCGGTGTCGGCGGCAACGGTGTGGGGGCATGGCCTCGGCATCCGGCAGCGCACGAACGGCGCGATCAATCTCGCCGACGACATGCAGGTCGACGTCGACCTGACGCTCGGCCATCTGCGCGGGTTGAGTCTCTTCTGGCCGGAGTTCTGGTCGCAGCGCGACAAGTTCCGGTTGCACGTGAGCGCGGCGGCGTGGCGCGATGTGCTGGCACGCATCAACGGCGCGGCCGGGCCGATCGAGCCGCGCGATCCGCAGCCGCAGCCGAATCGCGCGCATGCGCCGCGCGCGCTCGCGAAGCTCAAGGCGATCTTCCCAGCGTTGAAGGATGCGCAGATCGTCGAGGCGTGGGCCGGCCTGATCGACGTGCTGCCCGACGGCATTCCGGTGATCGATGCGCCGGGCACGCCGTCGGGGCTCGCGATCGCGACGGGGTTCTGCGGTCACGGTTTCGCGATGGGGCCGATCGTCGGGCGGCTGCTCGCCGAATGGATCGACACGGGCGCGCCGTCGCTCGACCTGTCGGCGTTTCGCGCGCAGCGCTTCGTCGACGGAACGATGGTGCGGCCGCGCAGCATGCTGTGACGGCCGGGTGAGCATGTTCCCGTCGTAGAATCGAGCCCGCATTCATCAGGAGACTTCCCGTTGGCCTCGCCTTCCGACCAGCGCCGCTCGTTGCGCTTGCGCCTGCGTCGCGCCCGCAATCCGTGGCAGGCGCCGCGCACGCGCACGCTGTTCACGCGTCCCGCGACGTCGCCGCGGCGCACGCTGATGTTCCGCCTCGGCGCGGTCGTGCTGCTGTGCACGCTCGCTTTCATCGTGCTGTATCTCGATCGCGATGGCCTGCGCGATTCGACCAAGAGCACGCCGATGACCGTCGCCGATCTCGTGTACTTCACGATGGTGACGGTCGCGACGGTCGGCTACGGCGACATCGTGCCCGTCACCGCGCGGGCCCGCCTGCTCGATGCGTTCTTCATCGTGCCGATCCGTATCGTCATCTGGTTCATTTTCCTGGGCACGGCGTATCAGTTCGTGATCCAGCGCGTCATCGAGGAATTCCGCATGAAACGCCTGCAGAAGCAATTGTCCGATCACATCGTCGTGTGCGGTTATGGCCTGTCGGGGTCGATCGCGGTGCGCGAGCTGCTGGAAAGCGGCGTCGATGCCGCGACGATCATCGTGATCGATTCGCAGCAGCAGGCGCTCGAAGCCGCGACGTCGCTCGGCGTGACCGGATTGCTTGGCGATCCTGCCCATGAGGATCTGCTGCAGCAGGCGCAGGTGCGTGCTGCGAAAGCCGTGATCATTTCGGTGACCGACGATCCGACCGCGATCCTGCTGACGCTGTCGGTGCGCAGCATTGCACCCGACACGAAGATCGTCGTGCGGATCCAGGAGAACCTGTATCAGCGGCAACTGCGGCAGGCCGGCGCGGACGTGATCGTGTCGTCGACGAAGATCGGCGCGCTGCTGCTCGCGGATGCGGTGCACAGCCGCTACATCGTGCCGTTCGTGAACGACATGCTGTCGACGCGCGGGCGCGCGACGCTGCTGGAGCGCGAGGCGATGCCGCAAGAGGTCGGCTGCATGACGAACGTCGTGCCGGGTGCGATCGTGGTCGGGCTCGATCGCTGCGGGAAGATCTTTTCGTTCTACGAGGACCCGCCGTGCAGGATCGAGGCGGGCGATACGCTGGTGGTGATTCAGTCGGCGCGGATTCCGGATCCGGATGTTTGACGATAGTCAATCCTGCGGGGCGATCAGGATCCCTCGATTGGCAAAGTAACGATCGAAGGTGTCGCGCCGCATCGTCACGTTTTCCTGCGTGTGCAGTTCAAATCCCGACGGATTATGAAAGATCCAGTCGCCGGACTGTGCGTCCACACCGAGCACAAGTACGAGATGGCCACCACGCCCCGGCGGCTCGAAATCGCGATGCCGGATTCCCGGATGGACCGAGGCCATGAGCATGTGCCCGTCGCGAAGCCTTTCTTCGAGGCCCGCCGATTCCGTATGCTCGACGACGCTGCCCCGAATCCCGAAGCGCTCGCCAAGCCATTGCACGAAGGGGCGGTATAACAGACGTTTGCCGCCATCGCCCAGTTCGGGGCGATACACGCCGAAGGTCACCGCATCGCGAACCAGATCAAGCAGCGGGACCACGCGTCTGGTGCGATGCGCGAGCATCATCTTCAGGCATGCGATGCCGCAGATGTGAGGACTCCATTGAGCATACTCCTCGGGGCTACCGGCGCCCGACTCGTGCCAGAGCGGATCGTCTTCCGAGCGAAGTTCGCCGGACAGAAACTTGTCGATCAGCATCCGTGACTCCCATTGGGAGAAATACGGTACGTCAGTCATTTTTCATCCGATACGCAGCATTGCCGCGCCGATGGCCGCTGTCACCCTAAAGACGAGTTGTTCGCGGAGTTTGCCCTCTCCATAGTGGACGGCCGAGACCCACATGAGCGAGGGAACGCCGTGTTGTGCGCGGGGGAGCATCGCCCGCTGCCGTGAGCGTGTCCGCCCGTGCAGGCCACGGCGCGTTTCTATCCGCGACCGACGAACGGCATCGCGGTCGCCATGATCGTCATGGTCAGGATGTTCGTGTCCAGCGGCAGGTTCGCCATCTGGACGATCGCGTTCGCGACATGCGTGACGTCCATGCGCGCCTCGGGCGCGAGGCTGCCGTCCGCTTGCGGGACGCCTTGCGTCATCCGTTCCGTGAGCGACGTCGCGGCGTTGCCGATGTCGATCTGGCCGCACGCGATGTTGTACCGGCGGCCATCGAGCGCCAGCGATTTGGTGATGCCGGTGACCGCATGCTTGGTGGCCGTGTACGCGATCGTATCGGGGCGCGGCGCGTGCGCGGAGATCGAGCCGTTGTTGATGATGCGGCCACCCTGCGGCGTCTGCGCTTTCATCAGGCGCCACGCGGCCCGTGCACACAGAAAGACGCCGGTCAGGTTCGTCGCGACGACGCTGTTCCACACGTCGATGTCGTATTCGTCGAGGGACACGACAGGCGCATTGCGGCCGGCATTGTTGAACAGGACATCCAGCCGGCCGAACTGCTGCGCAATTTGCGCGAACGCGTGGTCGACCGAGGCTTCGTCGGTGACGTCGGCGGGGAACACCTGCGCGTCGCCGCCGGCGGTGCGGATCGCGTCCTGCGTTTCGCGCAACGATGCTTCCTTGCGTCCGAGCAGCGCGACGGTGAATCCCGCCTGGGCGAGCGCGATGGCCGCTGCGCGACCGATGCCGGAGCCGGCGCCCGTGACGGCTGCGAATTTCTTCGAGACAGACATGGCTTGATTTCCTGCTGGTTGAATGAGGAGCGAGGCGGCCGAGGTTCGAGGGCGTCACCCCTTCGGCAATGTAGTCGAAATGCGCGGCGCACGGATTCGAGCGATGTCGCAAAGCGCGTGCGACCGCGCGGCGACGGCGATTATTTCTTCCGGCCGGGCAAGGCCTTCCGCGCTCGCGCGCCCGTCTCCGCGAACAGGTCGACCACCACGTCGCGCAGCCACCGGTTCCCTTCGTCCTGGTTGACGCGCGTATGCCAGAGCATGTGGATCGGCGCACCGGGCAGCGTGACGGGCAGCGCACGCCAGCCGAGCGAAAACGGCGCGGCGAGCTGCAGCGCGAGATGCTCGGGCACCGTTGCGATCAGGTCGGTGCGTTGCAGGATGTAGCCCACGCTCATGAAATGCGGCACCGTCAGCCGCACCTGGCGCTTCACGCGGCGCCGTTGCAGCCATTCGTCCACCTGCCCGTGTCCGGTGCCGGCCGACACCACGACCAGATGCTCGGCGTCGCGCCAGGCTTCGACCGTCAGCGGCGCTTCCTCGAGAGGATGGCCGCGCCTGAACAGGCACACGTAGCGCTGATCGAACAGCCGGCGCTGATAGAACCCGCCCTTGAGCTGCGGCAGCAGGCCGATCGCGAGATCGACACGGCCGTCGGCCATCTCGTCGCCGAGGTTGACGCTCGTGTCGCGGACGGTATTGAGCGCGATGCCCGGCGCCGCATGCGACAGGTATTCGAGCAGCGCGGGCAGGAACACGACTTCGCCGATATCGGTCATGCCGATGGTCAGCGTGCGCGTGGCGCGCAGCGGGTCGAATCCGGTCTCGGGATTCAGCGCGGCGTGCAGCGTCGCGAGCGCCTGCGACACGGGTTCGGCGAGTTGCAGCGCAAATGGCGTCGGCACGACGCCGCCGGGCCCGCGCACGAACAGCGGATCGCCGAGCCGGCGGCGCAGTTTGGCGAGCGCGTTGCTGACGCCCGGCTGGCTCATGTTCATCTGTTCGGCGACGCTCGACACGCGCCGCTCCTGCATCAGCCGCTGGAAAAGCAGCAGCAGGTTGAGGTCGATCTCGCTCAGTTCCATGGGTTTTGCGTGGCCCGGTTCATTGCATTCCGTGATGAAGCAGATTCATTTCATTTTATTGCGGGATGAAAGTCCACTCCTGAAAATACCGATACGGCACATGCATTCGACATGACCGCTGCGCAAGTCGCGGACCCCACATATGAAGATCGGAGACACCTTCATCATGCAGACGAACCTGAAGATTGCGATCGTCGGCGCCGGCATCGGCGGCCTGACCCTCGCGCTCGCATTGCGCGAGCACGGCATCGACGCACAACTCTACGAACAGACTCATGAATTGCGCGAAGTCGGCGCGGCCGTCGCGCTGTCGGCCAATGCGACGCGCTTTTACGAACGCATGGGCTTGCGCGCGGCCTTCGATGCGGTGTGTGCCGACATCCCGGGCCTCGTGTATCGCGACGGGCGCAGCGGCGCGGTGATCGGCCATCATCGCGGCGAACCCGACTATCGCCGGCAATTCGGCGGCGCGTACTGGGGTGTGCATCGCGCGGATCTGCAGGCCGTGCTGTCGAAGGCGGTCGGTCTCGAATGCATCCATCTCGGCCATCGTCTGGTCGATCTCGCGCAGCATCCCGATCGTGTCACGCTGTCGTTCGACAACGGCGCGCGCGTCGAGGCCGATCTCGTGATCGGCGCGGACGGTGCGCGTTCGATTACGCGGCGCTGGATGCTCGGCTACGACGATGCACTGTATTCGGGCTGCTCGGGCTTTCGCGGCGTGGTGCCGGCCGCGCGCATGGACCTGCTGCCCGATCCCGACACGATCCAGTTCTGGGTCGGGCCGCACGGGCATCTGCTGCACTATCCGATCGGCGACGACGGCGACCAGAACTTCCTGCTGGTCGAGCGGCATCCGTCACCGTGGCCGTCGCGCGACTGGGTCATGCCGGCCGAAGAGGGCGAGCAACTGCGGGTATTCAGGGACTGGCATCCGGCCGTGGTGCAGATGATCACCGCGGTGCCGGTCAGCCAGCGCTGGGGGCTGTTCCACCGTCCGCCGCTCGGCCGCTGGAGCCGCGGGCGCGTGACGCTGATCGGCGATGCCGCGCATGCGTTGGTGCCGCACCACGGGCAGGGCGCGAATCAGTCGATCGAGGATGCGGTGGTCCTGGCGGCGCAGCTCGCGAAGGCCGGGCCGGGCAACTGGCGCGAAGCGCAGGAAGCCTACGAGCGGCTGCGTCGCGGCCGCACGCGCAAGGTGCAGTACGCGTCGATCTCGGCGGCCGACGTGCTGCACCTGCCGGATGGACCGGCCGCGCAGGCGCGCAACGCGCGTCTGGCCGAACGCGAGAGCGTGCTGCATCACCTGGACTGGATTCACGACTTCGACGCGCTCGACGAGGAGCCGAGCGAGCGGCAGGGCGGCACGTGGCTTTGAACGCAATGGCGGGCGCGACAGGCGCGTGGGGATGACTCGCGCAGGATCTTGCGTTCACCGGCTCTCTGCCGGTCAAGAGAAAGCGGGCGCGGCAACGCCCGCCCGCACTTACTTCACGCACTCGAGCGCGTACTTCAGCCCCTGCCCGAGCAACCCGCGCCACACGTCCCACGTATGCCCGCCGTCGACGATGCGCAACTCGGCCGGGTTCTGCGCGCGGCGCAGGTGCGTGTACAGCACGCTCGACTCCGCCTGGATCGTCAGGTCGTCGTCGCCGGCCGCGATGAACATCGGCACGCGCCAGGTGCGCGCGAAATAGCCACGCAGCAGCGCCGGGTAGTTGAGCTCGTGCCACACGCGCGCGTCGAACTGCCGGTCGCCGAACACGCCGACATAACGCGCGGCGGAATTGAGCGGCGGCTCGTTCGCATAGATCGCGGGGCTCAGCAGCATCGCGCCGCAGAACAGCCCCGGCTCGAGCAGCGAAAAGCGCAGCGCGCCGAAGCCGCCCATCGACACGCCGCCGATCGCGCGGCCCGCGCGCTGGTTCGACACCGCGAAGTGTGCTTCGACCTCGGGCAGCAGGTCGTTGAGGAACGCACTCTGCATCTTCTCCTTGCGGTCGACGTACCAGTCGGTGCCGCCCTGCGGCATCACGATCACGACGGGCGGAATCTCGCGGCGCTCGATCAGCGTGTCGGCGGTGGCCTGCAGCCGGCCCTGCGTGACCCAGTCGTTCGCATTGCCGGCATTGCCGTGCAGCAGATACATCACGGGGTAGCGCGCGCCTTCCGGGTTGTAGCCGGGCGGCAGGTAGACCGTGTACGACCATTCGCGCTTCAGCGACGCCGACCGGAACGTGCGCAGCACGATGCTGCTGCCCGGGTTGACCGGCGGCTCCTGGGCGGTCGACGGCGTCGTCGCGGTCTGGACGGCCGGTGGCGGCGGCACGGGCGAGACCGGCGGCGCGGCCGGCGTGGCGCGGGCGGTGGCGATGGAGCCGGCGATCAGGGCGATGGCGAACGGAAGGGCGAGTCGGCGCATGGCGAAACGTTTCAGGAGAGGCGCCGGCTATCGTAGCAGCGGCGCATGACGGCGCGGCGCGTCATCGCCGCGAACGGAACGGCAGCCGCGCGACGAGCGGCCCGTAGAGTTTGGCCACGAGATACAGCAGGCCCATCGCGACGACGTCGGCGGCCAGGCCGAGCTTCACGTCGAGATAGCCTTCGGTCGCCTGGTAAAGCAGCGAATCGACCGCGAGCGAGATGCCGGTGCCCGCGACGAAGCACAGCAGCCCCTGCCGGCCGATCGTGCCGATCCACGGCATCGCGTGCGCGACCTTCTTCATCCAGCCGAGGTGCACGAGCTTGGCGGCGAGCCATGCGATCGCGAGGAAGTTCACGAGGCGCAGCGCGCCGAGGTTCTGCTTGATCGACGGATCGGTCGGGAAGGGTTCGATGCGCAGCCGGTAGTACGCGCCGGCCGCGACGATCGCGATCGACAAGGCCGTCAGCAGCCAGCCCTGCGGCTTGGGCGCGAGCGTCTGGTACACGGGCTGGCAGCGCGCAATCACGCCGAGCACGAACAGGAACTGCCACGCGAACGGGTTGAAATCCCACGGCGCGCCTTCGACGGTCGGCAGGAAGCGCGCGACGTGCGGCGCCGCATACCAGAGCGATCCGCTGAACGCGAGCATCAGCCACGGCTGCGTGCGCGCGAGCGGCAGCGCGAGCGGGACGAGCAGCGCGAAGAACGCGTACATCGGCAGCACCGACGCGAGGTACGGCTGGCGGCGGAACAGCAGGATGTCGCGCAGCGCGGCGAGCGGTTTGTGCAGCAGGCCGTCGAGGTCGTTGGTCGGCATGTTCGGGCCGTCGATCGCGAACGCGTTCAGCGCGGCGGTGATCAGCAGCATCAGCCCGGCCGTCACGAGGAACGCGCGATAGATCTCGAACGCGCGCCGGATGAAGCGCTGACGCGCGGCGGCCTCGTCGTGCCGCTCGGCGAGCGAGTTGTACGCAATGGCGGTCGCGAAGCCGCCGAGGAACACGAACACCTCGGCCGCGTCGCACAGCGCGTACGCATGCAGCGTCACGCGCGACAGGATGCTGCCGCCGATATGGTCGACGACGATGACGAGCAGCACGAGGCCGCGGAAGAAATCGAGTTCGGCGTAGCGGCCGGCCCGGGCGGGCGCGGTCATCGGGCCGCCTGCCGGCGCGGGCCGCGGGCGCGGCCGGCGCATGCCGCGCATGAATCGGGGTGAAGCATGACTTCGTGAAGAAATGGCGAACGGATGCGCATTGTGCCACCGATGCGACGCCTGCCGGGTTTACGCGGATGGCGGGCCTGCCTGCCGCTGCCGATAAGCCCGGTCAGGCTATCCGCGCAACGGGGCAGTTGGACGAGCGCAACGCTTTGCGCGCGGTGACGAACCCCCGATGGACGGACGGTTTGCGACGTGACACCATTTTGTCCTCACGCGGCCGCACACCGCGTCGTCCGCCCTGCGGGCCACACATACAACAGATCAAACATTCGCCGGGCGCTCGGCCCGCCCGGCCCTCGGCTCCGGAGATCCGTCATGAAGAAGCACGTCATTTTTGCCGCCGCGCTCGCTGCCTTCGCCGCGCCGGCCTTTGCCCAGAACAGCGTGACGCTGTACGGCCTGATCGACGAAGGCTTCAATTACACGAACAACGTCAACGTCAATGGGGTCGGAAAGACGAATTACCAGCTCGCGAGCGGCTACGCCCAGGGCAGCCGCTGGGGCCTGAAGGGCAGCGAGGATCTCGGCGGCGGGCTGAAGGCGATCTTCACGCTGGAAAACGGTTTTGACGTGAACAACGGCCGGCTCGGCCAGGGCGGCCGCATGTTCGGCCGCCAGGCGTTCGTCGGGCTGAGCCAGTCGCGCTTCGGCACGCTGACCTTCGGTCGCCAGTACGACTCCGTCGTCGACTATCTCGCGCCGTTGACCGCGAACGGCAACTGGGGCGGCACGCTGTTCTCGCACCCGTTCGACAACGACAACACGGACAATTCGTTCCGCGTCAACAACACGGTCAAGTACGCGAGCCCCGACTGGAACGGCCTGACGTTCGGCGGCACGTACAGCTTCAGCAACAGCACGGGCTTCTCGAACAACCGCCAGTACAGCATCGGCGCGCAGTATTCGCTGGCCGGGCTGCAGGTCGCGGCCGCGTACCTGCAGGCGAACAACCCGGGCATCGGCAATGCGGGCGCGATCGCGGCCGACGACGCGAACTTCGTCGCCGACCGCCTGCGCATCTTCGGCGGCGGCGTGAACTACACGTTCGGCCCGGCCACCGTCGGCTTCGTCTACACGAAGACGGACGTGAAGAACCCGGTGTCGACCGTCTACCTGCCGGCCTCGACGTTCGCCGGCCTCGGGCTGACCGCGACCAAGTTCCAGAACTTCGAGATCAACGGCAAGTACCAGCTCACGCCCGATTTCTATCTCGGCGCGCAGTACGTGTACACGGACGGCAAGTTCGATGCGGCTGCCGGCTCGTTCAAGCCGAAGTACCACACGGTCGGCCTGATGGCCGACTACAGCCTGTCGAAGCGCACCGACGTGTACCTGCAGGGCGCGTGGCAGAAGGTGGCCGGCGACAAGACCGGTACGGCGGCCGACGGCGGTTATGTCGTCGGGACGGACGGCCCGTCCGCGTCGTCGAACCAGTTCGCGGTGCGCGCCGCGATCCGCCACAAGTTCTGATCGTTTCGACCGGCCGGCGACCGGCGACCGGTGACCGGGGCCGGGCGCCCCGGCGCTGGCTCGCGTCAGCCCGCCCGGTGCATGCCGCCGAGCGTTTCCGCGAGCCAGTCCACGAAAATCCGCACGCGCGGCGCCAGGTGCCGGCCGGTCGGAAACACCACCGATACCGGCAGCGCCCCGGCACTCCATTCCGGCAGCACTTCGACCAGCGATCCGTTGGCGAGCAGCGGCGCGAGCCCGTCGCGCGGCGCCTGGATCAGTCCGAGGCCCGCGACGCAGCACGCGAGATACGCCTGCGAGCTGTTGACCGACACGACGCTTTGCATCTTCACCGTGTGCACCTCGCCCGAATCCATGTCGGCATATTCCCAGTCCAGCTCGCGGCCCGTCCGGCTCGAGAAATAGCCGACCGCGATGTGGTCCGGCAACTCGTCCGGCGAGCGCGGCGTGCCGTGGCGCGCCAGATACGCGGGCGACGCGCAGTTGATCTGTGCCATCTCGCCGACGCGCCGTGCGACGAGCGACGTGTCGGACAGCACGCCGACGCGTACCGCGCAGTCGATGCCGTCGGCGACGAGGTCGACGAAGCGGTCGGTCGTGCTGATCACGACGCGCAGGTCGGGGTAGCGCGCGTGGAAATCCGGTAGCGCCGGGATCACCTGGTTCAGCGCGAAACGTTCGGGCAGGTCGACGCGGATCACGCCGCGCGGCGATGTGCCGGCATCCTCGAACAGCGTTTCCACATCGTCGAGATCGGCGAGCAGCCGCGCGCAGCGCTCGTAGTAGGTCGCGCCTTCGGCCGTCAGCGCGACGCGTCGCGTCGTGCGCTGCAGCAGGCGGACCTTCAGGTGCTTCTCCAGATACTGGACGGCATTGCTGACGGTCGGGCGCGGCAGCTGCAGCTGCTCGGCCGCCTTCGTGAAGCTGCCGAGATGGGCGACGCGCGCGAAGATGCGCATTGCTTGCAGATGGTCCATGCGGGCGGAAGTCTCGGCGGGGATGGGAACAGGCTCCATTGTTAATCAGCGTCGAATGGTTTGGTGGAGCGTTTCGCGTTTATCGCGCATGACGAAGCGCCCAGAATCCGGTCCATCCACTCACCACTTGAAGGAAACGGACATGGACACGCGTCAACTGGGCCGCACGGGCCCGCAGGTTTCGGCGATCGCGCTCGGCTGCATGGGGATGTCGGATTTCTACGGGCCGGCCGACCGCGACGAAAGCATCGCCACGCTGCACGCGGCGCTCGACAACGGCATCACGATGCTCGACACCGGCGATTTCTACGGGATGGGCGACAACGAGATGCTGATCCGCGACGCGCTGCGCGGCCGCACGCGCGACCAGGTGCTGATCAGCGTGAAATTCGGCGCGCTGCGCGATCCGGCCGGTGGGTTTGCCGGCTACGACGCACGGCCCGACGCGATCCGGAACTTCGTCGCGTATTCGCTGAAGCGGCTCGGCACCGACACCATCGACATCTACCGGCCGTCGCGCGTCGATCCGGCCGTGCCGATCGAGGACACGGTCGGCGCGATCGCCGATCTCGTGAAAGCCGGGTACGTCCGCCATATCGGGCTCTCCGAAGCCAGCGCCGACACGATCCGCCGCGCGGCGGCCGTCGCGCCGATCGCCGATTTGCAGATCGAATATTCGCTGCTGTCGCGCGGCATCGAAGCCGACATCCTGCCGACCTGCCGCGCGCTCGGCATTGGCGTGACGGCCTACGGCGTGCTGTCGCGCGGGCTGCTCGGCGGGCGCTGGAGTACGGCACGGCAGGGCGAGCGCGATTTCCGCGCGGCGAGCCCGCGCTTCCAGGGCGAAAACCTCGCGCACAACCTCGCGCTCGTCGACGCGCTGCGCGCGATCGCCGACGAGAAGGGCAGCAATCCGGCGCAGGTCGCGATCGCATGGGCGTTGTCGCGCGGCGCCGACATCGTGCCGCTGGTCGGCGCGCGCAAGCGCACGCAACTGCAGGACGGCTTGCTGGCGACTAAATTGCAACTAACGGTCAATGATCTCGCTCGCATCGAAGCGGCGGTGCCCGCCGGGGCGGCTGCCGGCGAGCGTTATCCGGTCGCGCAGATGGCACACCTCGACAGCGAGCAGGGCCGGGGGTGATCCGTGGGGCCGGATCGGCGGGCGTGACAGGCCCGTGCGGCGGGCCCTAGCCAGCCTCAGGCAAAACCAGATGGCCGGCAGCATGGCGGGGAGGCACCATCGGCGCCGTACTCAACCGGACGGAAGGCCTTCCATGCAAACTCATACGCTGACGATCATCGTGCTGGTGTTCCTGCTCGCCGGCGCGGTCAAGGGCATGATCGGGCTCGGACTGCCGACGATCGCGATGGGGCTGCTGACGCTCGCGATGCCGCCGTCGGCCGCGGCCAGCCTGCTGCTCGTGCCGTCGTTCATCACCAACGTGTGGCAGTTGTGGCTCGGCCCGTCGTTCGGGCCGCTGCTGCGCCGGCTGTGGCCGCTGCTCGCCGGTCTGACGATCGGCACGCTGGCGGGCGGGCTGCCCGCGCTCGCGGCCGGCAGCACGTGGACGCACGCGGCGCTCGGTGTCGTGCTGATCCTGTACGGGCTGTGGGGGCTGGCCGCCGCGCGGTTGCCCGCGCCGGGTCGCCACGAGAAATGGCTGTCGGCCGTGGTCGGCTACCTGACGGGCGTCGTGACGGCCGCGACCGGCGTGTTCGTCGTGCCGGCCGTGCCGTATCTGCAGGCGCTGCGCCTGTCGAAGGACGACCTGATCCAGGCGCTCGGGCTGTCGTTCACCGCGTCGACGATCGCGCTCGGCCTTCAGCTGCACGTGTCGGGCGCGTTGCAGACGGTCGATCTCGGCGTGTCGGCACTCGCGCTCGTGCCGGCGCTGGCGGGGATGGCGGGCGGGCAGTATGCGCGACGCGTGATGAGCGAAAAGGCGTTCAGGCGTTGCTTCTTCGTCGGGCTGATCGCGCTCGGCGCGTATATGGCGGCAGCGGAGTGGCTGTGAGCGGGTATCGCGGGTAAGGGTGATGCCGGTCGTGTTCCGAAGCGCCCGAAGCCGGTTTAAGCGACCGGCTTCGGGCGTGTTCACATAGCGTGGATCAGATGGCTTGCATCACACGGCTCAGGCCGGATCGGCGTACTTCAGCGACCACCCGAACGTGCGCGTCGTGCCTGCGCCGAGTGCGAACGGCTTCGTCGTGCACGCGAAGTTCGAATGCAGCTGGCCGATCGGCGTCGTCGACAGCGGGTTCGTCGTGCCGTTCGCCGTGTCGAAGGCGGACAGCGCGCAGGTGTCGAACCCGGATGCCGCGTAGCCGGTCGCGGCGCTGTTCGCGTAAGTCACCGACACGCCGTCGCCGTTGGCCTGCGTCGACGCGAAATCAGCGAACGACGTGAAGTCCGTCTCGACCGCGAGGTTGCCCGTGAGCGTGCCCGAACTCAGCGTATCGCTGCGCGAGACGGTGCCGTGCGCGAACGTCAGCACCGTATGCACCTGCAGGTCGAGATCCGTCGTGTATGCCGCGTTCTTCGATGCGAGACGGAACTTCGTCGTATCGAACGACACGATCACCTGGCCGTTGCTTTGCTGCACGTTCAGGTTCTTGTAGTACGTGACGGGAATGTACGTCTTCGCGTTGTACGTCACCTGCGGCACCAGCAGCGCATAACCGAGATCGGTCGTGCCGTAGATCAGCTTGTCCGAGAACGGTACCGGGTAGTACGGCGTGTACGAGTTGTAGTCGGGCGCCTGGCTCAGGTTCAGGTTGATCACGCGCCGGCCGTCGCGCACGGTGAGCAGCGCGGCGCTGTACGGATGGGCGGCATCGGTCGGCTGGTTGTACCAGGTGAGCGTGTAGCGCGGCAGCGCGTCGAGCCATGTGCCGTAGTCCGCATCGGCCATCGGCGCCTTTCCGCCGAAGCCGAGCTTGTTCCACCACGCGTTCACATACAGGTACTGGTGCAGCAGGCTGAAGTTCTCGCCCATCACGCGCGGCTTGCCTCGATACGCGTCGGTGCCGCGGCCCTTGACCCACATGTTCACCGACGGCGTCGGCAGCGACGGGTCGTACCAGTACGTGTCGAAACGATGCGCGGCCTGGTAGATGAACGCATACGCGACCTGCTTCTCCTGGTCGGTCAGCACGCCGGCGTTGGCGGCGGCCGTCAGCACTTCCATGAATGCGGAATCGCCGTACGGGCCGATCGAGCGGCCGTAGTTGAAGCCCTGGCCGTTGGCGTTCAGCTGCGGCAGGATCAGGTCGACCGACTTGCGCAGATAGCCCTTCAGTTCGGGCGTGAGATTCGCCACGTTGTCCATCTCGAACGTGCGCTCGACCACTTCGCCGATCAGCAGCGTGCTGTAGCGGTCGAAGCGCGCCTGGTCGTAGTAGGTCGTGTGCGTGTTCGACGCTTCATCGGAGAAGCCGCCCGACGAGTCGTTGCGGATGTGGTTCGTCAGCGTGTACAGCAGCGCGTCGCGCGCGCCCATCGTCGCGACGGACGGATCGGTCTTCGACGCGAACGTCGGGCTGCTCCAGCCGAGCTTCTGGCGCAGCCCGGCAATTCCGTAGGACACCGCATAGTAATTCTGCGCGGTGTTGAGCGAGGCGATGTCGATCGGCGTGCCGGCGGCCGGGCACGTACTGGTCTTGCCGCTCGCATCGGGGCCGAACATGTCGCAGAAGGTGAGGCGCTGCTGCAGCGTCGCGAGCATCGCGTCGCTGAAGACTTCGTTGAGCATCCCGTGCGCCTTCAGGTTGTTCAGCGCGACGAGGTAGTAGTACTCGCCCCACGACGTGTTCGCATACGTGTAGTTGCCGCCCGACTGCGCCATCATCGCGGTCGTGATCGTCTGGTACGTCGCGAGGTAGCTCGCGTACTGCGGGTCGTTCTTCGACTTCATGTCGATCAGGATGTACGACAGGCCGAGCGCGAGCTTGCCGGGCAGGAATTTGTCGCCGGTGTTCGTGTCGAGCACGTGGACGGGCGTACCGTCGCCGAGATCCATCACGACCTGCGTGAAGTCGGGCGATTTCCGGATCAGGTCGAACAGCGCGCGCATCTGGCCCATCATCGTGACCGGAATGTTCGTGCCGGCCGGCACGCTCGTGTCGGGCGCGCCGTAGACGAGCGCCTGCAGCGAGTTCGCTGCGAGCGTCGGTGTCGTGGACGGGGGCGGCGATGACGGTGGCGTGTCGGTCACGTCGTTGCCGCCGCACGCGCTGACGAACACGACGGAAAGGGCGCTGAGCGCGGCGCCGAGCGCGAATCTGCTGCGCGGATGCATTGTGTCTCCAGTTTTGAATAGTGATGAAGGACGGGCGGGTGTGACCGTTGCCGCGCTCGATGCCCGTACCCGACCGTTGCCTTGAAACCCTGATCCCTGAAGGCGGACGGCCTGAATCACAACTCGAGCGGGCAAGCGTTCCCCCTGCGCGGGCCGTGACCGGCGTCGCGCTGAAGCATTGGAAAACGTTTTCCAAATTTAGGCATCCAGCGACGCGATGTCAATGATCTTTCACGCAGGATGCGCCGGTGAAAACCCGGATAGTGGGAATGAAGAGGGAGAAGTTCTGACCAGAAACGCGCGGGAATCGCGCGAAATTCTCGCGATGAGTGAGCGGGTATTGTGCGGGTGGCGTGCGCTGGAGCGGCAGACGGCAGGGCTGAATGTCGACTTGCTTAAGGTGGATGGCGAGAGAAAACGTTATCCATAAGGATCGAGGCGTATCACGACGGGTATCGGTGTGTCGGTCGCGACCGGCGAGCGGCCGCCGCGACGGGGCTAAAGCTGCGCCTCGATCGCCGCCTTGTCGATCACCGACCAGACCTGGCGGATCTTGCCGTCATGAAATTCGTAGAACACGTTCTCGGCGAAGCTGACCTTCCGGCCGTCGACAGCGAGCCCCATGAACGTCCCCTTCGGCGAACAGGCGAAGCGCAGCCGGCACGCGACACGCGGCGGCTCGCACGCGAGCAACCGGATGTCGAAGCGGAGATCGGGAATGTCGCGGTAGTCCTGCTCGAGCATCGCGCGGTAGCCGGCGAGGCCGAGCGGCCGGTCGTTGTGGATCACGTCGTCGGACACATACTCGCCGAGCGCCGGCCAGTCCTGGCGGTTCAGGCAGTCGATATACGCGCGATAGCGGGTGGCGAGATCGGTTTCGGTCATGGTCATGCCTCCGTATATCGACGATGCGGCGCGCGTCACCGCGACGGTGTCGCGCCGGACAGAAACGCGACGAACTCCCGCGTGTATTTCGGCAGCGCATCGAACGACCGCGCGCACAGTGTCAGATTCCGGTGGCTCCACGGATCGGACAGCTCGACGAGCCGCACGTCCATCGTCTGCATCGCGCGCTCGGCCGCATGCCGCGACACGATGCCGATGCCCACGCCGCTCGCGATCACGCGGCAGATCGCATCGAAGCTCTTCAGCTGGACGCGATAACGGATCCGCTTGCCGAGCGCGCGCGCCTGGTCGGCGAGATGCACCTGCAGCGCGCTGCCGTCGGTGAGGCCGATGAAATCCTCGCCGGCGATGTCGTCGAACGCGACTTTCCGGTGCGACGCCAGCGGATGCGCGGCCGGCACGACGACGATCAGCCAGTCCTCGCGGAACGGCTTCTGCTCGAGCCCGCCGAGCCCGACCGAATCGGCGACGATGCCGACCTCGGCCGTCTTGTTGCGGATCGCATGCACGATCTCCTGGCTCGAGCGCTCTTCGACGCTGATCGACAGCTTCGGATGGTGCGGCAGGTAATCGGCCAGCGCGTCGGGCAGGTATTCGCTCAGCGAAGCCGTGTTGCACAGCAGCCGGATATGGCCGCGCAGCCCCTGGCCGTATTGCTGCAGTTCGCCACGCATGTGGTCGATCTGCTGCAGCACGGTGCGCGCGTGGTGTTCGAGCGCGCGGCCCGCGTCGGTCGCCTGCGCACCCGACTTGGTCCGGTGCAGCAGCGGCACGCCAAGCTCGTCCTCCATGCCGCGAATGCGTTCGCTCGCGGCCTGCAGCGTGATGTGCGTGCGCTCGGCGCCGCTCGTGATCGTGCCGGCCTCGCAGATGTTCAGGAAGAGCCGCAGGTCGGTCAGGTCGAAGCGCATGATGGGCCGGGAGTGAAGGCGTTGAATGGCCGATAAGTTAGCAGGAACCGCCGCGCCGGTCTCAGGCTCAGCCTGAGACCCGATTCGCCGGTTCCGCATTTTCGGGGCGCGATCGATGGCCGATCATGAATGCACATCAACCGGGGAGCCTGTCATGCAGATCGATTCGTCGTGGGGCGTGTCGTTCAAGATCGCGTTGCATCTGCTGTTCCTGTGCGTCGGCATCGCGTGGGCCTGTTCCGAATTCGTCCGATGGTTGCGCTGAGTGTCGATTCGCGTCTATTGAAACAAATCTGTCATAGTTTTTATCGACGAAAATTCTTCCGCCTTCCTGCAAAAAGACCATCAAGTTTTTCTGAATCGGACCGTATTACCGGTAGCGTATGCCGGCCGGCATCCGGTTCGTGATCGTTTGTCATCATTGTTTGCATCCGGTTACACGTCGGCCGTTCCGTTTTTGAGATGCTTGAAAGATTGTCAAACCGGAGTCGGATCGTCCATGAAAACGCGCGAGATTTACCGCAACGCGGCGTGGCTGCCAGGCCTGGCAGCCGTGCTCGTCATGGCCGGTTGTGCAGGCACGCAGTCCGTCCCGCCGAGCGATACGCTGGCGGGCTCGTCGTCGGGCCAGCCGGCTGCTGCGCCGTCGGCTACCGTGTCCGCCGCGTTGCCGCCGGCGCCGATTCTCGTCGCGCAGAAGTACGTCGTGAAGCGTGGCGACACGCTGTCGGGCATCGCGTCCGCGAACGACTGCAGCGTTGCCGACCTGCGCACCTGGAACAAGATGACCGCGAACGGCAGGCTGCGGATGGGGCAGGTGCTGCGCATCGTCAAACAGCAGCCGCTGCCGCCGGCGGGCGCGGCCGGTACGCAAACGGCCGCGGGCAACGGGGCCGCGGATAGTCATGCAACGTCGCAAGCCACCGCATCGAACGCGAACGATCGCCAGGTCGTCAAGGAAACGAAACGTCATGCGGGCGGCGTCGCGCTCAAGTGGCCCGCCAGCGGCAAGATCGTCGAGGGGTTCCGGCCGGGGCAGAACCGCGGCATCCAGATCGCCGGCCGGCCGGGCGACCCCGTGCGCGCCGCGGCCGACGGCCGCGTGATGTATGCGGGCACCGGCCTGAACGATTACGGCAGCCTGATCATCGTCCAGCACAACGCGGATTTCCTGACCGCGTATGCACACAACCGCAAGCTGCTCGTGAAGACGGGCGACATCGTGCGCCAGGGCGACGAGATCGCCGAGATGGGCGACCTCGACAACTCGCGCGTCGCGCTGCTGTTCGAGGTGCGGCGCGACGGCAAGCCCGTGAATCCGATGCCGTACCTGCCTTCGTCGCAAGGGTGAAGCAGGGCCGTTTTGCTGGAACGTGGCGGCGGTCGCTGCTACGCTAGGGCCTGTTCATGCGAGTCCCGCGCATTGCGGGGCCGACGGGCGTCTTACGGGGATGCGCGGCGAATGCCGTCGCGGGCCGGCCGTCGGCGTGAACGGGCGCGCTTCGCCGAGGCGCGCCCGCGTCGCTTCGTGCCACCGTTTCCGACAGAACACACCTCATTCATGGAACACTCTCCGACACGCCGCTCGCTGTTGCTTGCCGCCGTCGCCGCGCCGTTCGTCGCCGCGTGCACGTCCGCGCCGGTCGCCGACCAGGGGCGCGCCCACACCGCACAAGCCGAACTGGCCGCGCTCGAAAAAGCATCGAACGGCCGGCTCGGCGTCGCCGCGCTCGACACGTCGAACGGCGTGCGCATCGCCCACCACGCACGCGAACGCTTCCCGCTGTGCGGCACGTATGCCGTCATGGCGGCCGCCGCGATACTCGCGCGCGGTTCGCTCGACGCGTCGCTGCTGCCGCGCCGCATCCTGTATCGCCGCTATGAAGTCGTGTCGGGCTCGCCGATTACCGAAAGCCACGTCGACACGGGCATGACGATCGCGCAGCTGTGCGAGGCGATGCTGCAAGCGGGCGACAAGGGCGCGGGCAACCTGCTGATGGGCGTGCTCGGCGGCCCGCAGGCCGTCACGTCGTTCGCGCGCGAGAGCGGCGACACGACGTTTCGCCTCGATCGCTGGGAGCCCGAACTGAACAAGGCCGCGCCCGCCGACGAACGCGACACGTCGACGCCGGTCGCGATGGTCGACACGCTGCAGCGGCTGCTGCTCGGCAATACGCTGCAGGAGCCGCAGCGCACGCAGCTGACCGACTGGATGGTCGGCGGCGCGCGCGGCGCGACCGGCATCGCGGCGGGCGTGCCGCCGGGCTGGCGCATCGCGGACAAGGCCGGTACCGGCGGTTACGGCACGACGACCGACATCGCGGTGCTGTGGCCACCGTCGCGCGCGCCGATCGTGATGGCCGTGTCGTTCACGCAGCAGCAGGCCGACGCGGCGGCCCGCGCGGACGTCGTCGCGTCGGCGGCGCGCATCGCGGCCGGTGCGCTGACCGCGACGGCCTGAGCGTCCGGCGGCTCGCGCAAAGCGGGCGTTTGGCTTATCGTGTCGGTCTGCGCGCGCCGGTGTCGGCGCGCGGTCCTTCCGCGCCGTTTTTCCGTTTCCGTTCGCCATGCGCCGACTTCCGCCCCTGCACGCGCTGCAGATCTTCTCGACCGTGGCTCGCCACCGCAGCTTCACGCGCGCGGCCGAGCAGCTGTGCATCACGCAGGGCGCGGTGAGCCGGCAGATCCAGACGCTGGAGGCGCATTACGGCTTTCCGCTGTTCAAGCGGCATGCGAAGGGCCTGACGCTGACGGCGGAGGGCGAGCAGCTGCTGCCGGTCGTCAACGAGAGCTTCGCGCGGATCGAGGACATCTCGATGAGGCTCACGCGGCAGCGCACCGATCTCGCGCTGAAGGTGCCGACCTGCGTGATGCGCTGGATGCTGCCGCGCATCATGCGTTTCCAGGGCGAGCACCCCGATCTCCATGTGCAGATCACGACCGCGTGGCAGCACGTCGTCGATTTCTCGACCGAGCCGTTCGATGCGGCGATCGTCTACGGCACGTCGCCGGGCCCGGGCGTATTTGCGCTGCCGCTGTTCGACGAGCGGCTCACGCCCGTTTGTTCGCCCGAATTGCGGCAGGCGTCGCCGCTCGATGCGGTCGGCGATCTCGCACGTCACACGCTGCTGCATCCGACGCGCGACCATCGAGACTGGCGTGCATGGCTCGATCATGCGGGCGAGCGCGGCGTCGATCCCGCGCGCGGGCCGACGTTCGATACGCTCGATCTCGCGACGAACGCGGCAATGCAGGGTTTCGGCGTCGCGATCGGCGACGTGACGCTCGTCGACGACGACGTCAGCGCACGCCGGCTCGAACGGCCATTCGACATCGTGCTCGAAACCGGCGCGCGATACTTCTTCGTGTATCCCGAGACCATCGGCAGCCAGCAGAAGATCCGCGCGTTCAGCGACTGGATCGCGCGTCATCGCGACTGACGCGCGGCCTCGGCGCGGGCGCCTCCGGCAGCGGGCTCTACTGGTACGTCACGACGGCGATCATCGGTGCATGATCGCTGCCCGGACGGTCAGGTAAAACGATTGCGCGCGAGGCCTGCGTAAAGGTCGTGGTCTTGATCGTGCGCAGGCTTGCCGCATCGACGAACGCGACTTGTCCGCTGGCAGGGCGCGGACAGTCGGCGCGTACGTGTGCGTGAGCGGCATCGGCCGTATCGAGCGCGAACGAGCAGGGTGGCTCGACGATCATGCCGGAGAAGTGAATGATGCCGGACGTGCCACCGGCAAAGGACGAGGACGTGGCCAGAAGCGAGGCAGCCACGACGAACGAGGCGGCGAACAGGCGATGCTTCATGACAGGCTCCAGAGAGGAAGCGCGTCGCAGCGGGGCCGCTCGGGTGGCAGTCCGTCAACGCTGCGGTGCTGTATGCGTAAACGGCAAAACCATCGGACCTCTTGAATCAAAAAACGGAAATAAAGGTAATAAGCAAATGACCGCGAATTGCATCAACCAATGTAGGCCGAATCTGCGCGACTGCAAGTCGGGGAAATGCCGGGTGGGATAGGATCGCGGGACGAACGGCCGCCGTGACCGTTGCGCGGGCAACGGCCTTGCGCTGCCCGGAAAGCAAAACGGCCGCTCAGTCATGAGCGGCCGTTTTGCGTTGAAGCGATGCGTGCGGGGTTCAGCCCGCGCGCTTGCGAATCGCACCGACGACGACGAGCAGCACGATCGCGCCGATGATCGATGCGATCCAGCCTGCGCCCTGGCCCGGCGCGTACCAGCCGGCTGCGCGGCCGACGTAGCCGGCGACCAGCGAGCCGACGATGCCGAGCACGGTTGTCATCACGATGCCCATCTTGTCGTCGCCGGGCTTGAGCGCGCGGGCGAGGAGGCCGACGATGAGCCCGACGACCAGGGTTTCGATGAATTGCAGCATGAACGCCTCCCTATTGCGGTTGAGCTGTTGACGAAAGGAAGTTGACCCGTGCGACGCACAAGGGTTCCATGCGGCGGCCTGGCCGGCGCGTGGCGTGCCGAGTATCGCATGCCGGCGCGTCGCGCAGATGTCAGGCGGCCGGCGCGCCGGCCACCGGGTCGAGACGGCGATAACCTTCGGTCGCATTCAGCAGCGTGCGCGTGTAGTCGCGCGCAACCTGCCCGGCGCGCACGTCCTCGACCCGGAGCTGCTCGACGATCTCGCCCTGCTGCATCACGGCGACGCGCTGGCACAGGAAGCCGATCACCGCGAGGTTGTGGCTCACGAGGATCATCGTCAGCTTGCGTTCGCGATGCAGGCGGCGCAGCAGGTTCAGGATCTCGGCCTGCACCGACACGTCGAGCGCCGATGTCGGTTCGTCGAGCAGCAGCACGCGCGGCTCGACGATCAGAGCACGCGCGATCGCGACGCGCTGCCGCTGGCCGCCCGACAACTGGTGCGGATAGCGGAAACGGAACGCGGGGCCGAGCCCGACTTCGGACAGCGCGCGGGCAATGCGTGCATCGGCGTCGCCGATCGCATGGATCGACAGCGGCTCGCGCAGTGTCTGGTCGACCGTGAAGCGCGGATGCAGCGACGCGTACGGATCCTGGAACACCATCTGCACGTGGCGGCGAAACGCGCGATCGGGCGTGCCGCCGACCGGCCGGCCGTCGATCGACAGGCTGCCGGACGCGAGCGGCACGAGGCCCGTCAGCGCGCGCAGCAGTGTCGACTTGCCGGAACCGGATTCGCCGACGAGCCCGAACACTTCGCCGTCGCGCACCGCGAAGCTCGCGTCGCGCACGGCGTCGACGTGACCCGTGCGGGTCGGGAAACGGATCGAAGCGTGATCGACGTCGATCATCGTGCGGCCTCCTGTCGGTCGGCGGGCTCGAGCCACGCCGGATCGCGGCGCAGCACCGGCAGTTCGTCGGGCGGGTTCGCGAGCGGCGGGTTCGCCGCGAGCAGCCCGCGCGTATAGGGATGCGATGCGTTGCGCAGGTCGCGCGCGGCGCAGGTTTCGACCACGCGGCCCGCATACATCACCGCGACGCGGTCGCAGAACGACATCACGAGCGGCAGGTCGTGGCTGATGAACATCAGGCCCGTGTCGTGGCGCGCGATCATCGCGTCGAGCACCGCGAGCACCTGCATCGACACCGCGACGTCGAGCGCGGACGTCGGCTCGTCGGCGATCAGCAGTTGCGGGCCGGTCGACACCATCATCGCGATCATCACACGCTGGCCCATGCCGCCCGACAGCTCGTGCGGATACGCATCGGCGACGCGCGCCGGGTCGCGGATCTGCACGGCCTCGAGCGCATCGACGATCCGTTCGCGCAGCGCGCGGCCGCGCAGCCCGGGCTCGTGCAGCCGGAACGCCTCGCCCATCTGTTTGGCGACCGTCATCACCGGGTTCAGCGAATACTTCGGATCCTGCAGGATCATGCCCATCTGGCTGCCGCACAGCTGCCGGCGGTCGCGCGGCGACATCGCGAGCAGGTCGCGGCCCGCGAAGCGCATCGTGCGTGCCGACCAGCGGGCGGCGTCGGGCAGCAGGCCGAGCAGCGCGCGGCCCGTCAGCGATTTGCCGGAGCCGGATTCGCCGACGATGCCGAGCCGTTCGCCGGGCGCGAGCGTCAGCGACAGGTCGCGCACGGCGTCGGTGACGACGCCGTCGTGGCCGCGAAAGCCGATCTTCAACCCGTCGATCTCGCAGAGCGGCGCGGGCGCGGTGGCGGAATGCATCGGCATGTCATGCTCCATGGCGGGGATCGAAAACGTCGCGCAGCCCGTCGCCGAGCAGGTTGAATGCGAGGCTCACGAGCAGGATCGCGATGCCGGGCAGCGTCGCGACCCACCAGGCGTCGAGCAGCACGTTGCGGCCCGACGCGACCATGAAGCCCCACTCGGGGCTCGGCGGCTGCGCGCCGAGGCCGAGAAAGCCGAGGCCCGCGACGGTCAGGATGATGCCGGCCATGTCGAGCGTCGCGCGCACGATCACCGACGACATGCACATCGGCATGATGTAGCGCAGCAGGATGCGCGGGCCCGACGCGCCCTGCAGCCGCGCGGCGTGGATGTAGTCGGCCTGCGCGATACGGATCGTCTCCGCGCGTGCGAGCCGCGCATACGCAGGCCACGCGGTGATCGAGATCGCGACGACCGCGTTGATCACGCCAGGCCCGAGCGCGGCGGCGAACGCGAGCGCGAGCACGATCTTCGGGAACGCGAGCGCGATGTCGGTGATGCGCATCAGCACGCTGTCGACGAAGCCGCCGCAATAGCCGGCCGTCGTGCCGATCAGCAGGCCGATCGGCACGACGATCACGACGACGAGCAGCGCGATGCCGAGCGTCAGGCGCGAACCGGCGATCAGCCGCGAAAGGATGTCGCGGCCGAGCTGGTCGGTGCCGAACCAGTGCGACGGCGAGCCGGGCGGCAGCAGCCGGTCGGACAGCACCTGGCGCAGCGGGTCGTGCGGCATGATCAGCGGGCCGACGATCGCGACGACGATCAGCGCGACGAGGATCGCGAGCCCGAACAGGTTGAGCGGATTCGTGGCGAACCGGCGCCAGCGTCGGTACGCGAGGCCGAGTGCGGCCTGCGAGCGCGACGCGGGCGCATCGGACAGCAGCCACGCGCGCAGCGTGAGGCGCTCGGCGTTCATGATTGGACGACCTTCGGCATGGACGATGGAAGAAGCGGGGGGAAAGCGGTCATGTCGGGGCGGCCCTCAGCGCGCACGCGGATCGAACACGCGGTACAGCGCGTCGGTCAGCAGGTTGACGGTGATGAACATCGCGCCGATCACGAGCGTCGCGCCGAGCACCGCGTTCATGTCGGCGTTCAGCAGCGCGCCGGTCAGGTACGAGCCGAGCCCCGGCCACGCGAACACGATCTCGGTCAGCACCGAGCCTTCGAGCAGGTTGCTGTACGTGAGCGCGATCACGGTCAAGAGCGGCACCGCGATGTTGCCGAACGCATGCCGCCAGATCACGCGCCGCTCGGACAAGCCTTTCGCGCGCGCGGTGACGATGTATTCCTGGCTCAGCTGGTCGAGCATGAACGAGCGCGTCATGCGGCTCAGGTAGGCCACCGAGTAGTAGCCGAGGATCGCGGCCGGCAGCGCGATGTGCGACACCGCGTTGCGGAACACGTCCCACTCGCCCGCGAGCGCCGCGTCGATCAGCAGGCTGCCCGTGCGCGGGTCGACCATCCCGTCGTACGCGGGGTCGAGCCGGCCCGGCCCGCCGACCCAGTGCAGCCGCGCGTAGAACAGCAGCAGCCCCATCAGCCCGAGCCAGAACACGGGCACCGAATTGCCGATCAGCCCGACGAAGCGCGCGATGTGATCGATCGGCCGGTTGTGCTTCACGGCGGCCGCGACGCCGAGCGGCACGCCGATCGCGATGCCGATCAGCGTCGCGATCGTCGCGAGTTCGAGCGTGGCCGGGAACACGCGCTTGATATCGTCGAGCACCGGGTTCGCCGTCAGCAGCGATACGCCGAGATTGCCGTGCAGCACGTCGCGTACATAGATCAGGAATTGCGTGACGAGCGGCTTGTCGAGCCCGAGCGCGATGCGTTCGGCCGCGTATGCCTCGGCCGACGCACGATCGCCGAGGATCGCGAGCACGGGATCGATCGGCACCTTGCGGCCGATCACGAACGTCAGCGCGAGCAGCCCCGCGAACGTGACGGCGAGCGTGAGCGCCCAGCGCAGCACGCGCAGTGCCCAGCGGACGGCCGGGCGCCGCGCGGGCAGCGTGCGCAGTGCTTCGAGGGAGGAGGCGGGAGTCGACATGCGGCGAATCTTATTGCTTCTTCAGGTTGCGGTACGACACGAGATCGTTGATCGGCCCGACTTCGAGCCCGCTCACGCCGGGCCGCGTCGCGACCTGCGCGACTTTCTGGAACATGATCACGAACGGCGAGCGCGCGAGCATTTCCTTCTGCATCGTCTGATACAGCTGCGCGCGTTTCGCGGCGGTCGGCTCGGCGAGCGCGGTGTCGGTTTCCTTGGTCAGTTGCGGGATGTTCCAGCTGTTGCGCCAGGCCAGCATTTTATAGCTCGACTTGTCGGCGTTGTCCGGATTCCACGCGAAACCCTGCGCGTTGCTGTGCGGATCGATGTAGTCGGCCGACCATTCGCCGATGTAGATGTCGTGCTGGCGCGCGCGGTATTTCGCGAGCGTCTGCTTGTTGTCGCCGGGGATCAGCTGCACCTTGATGCCCGCCTGCGCGAAGTTCGCCTGCACGGCCTGCGCGATCTCCGTGTACGGATAGTCGTTGCGCACGTCCATCGTCACCGAAAAGCCGTTCGGCACGCCGGCCTTCGCGAGCAGCGCCTTCGCCTTCGCGATATCGAGCTTGTACGGGTTCGTGTTCAGCGTGCCGAGGAAGCCTTCGGGCAGGAAGGTCTGGTGGACCTTGTAGGTCGTCTTCACGACGTTGCCCTGGATACCCGCATAGTCGACGAGCCATTTCAGCGCTTCCTGCACGTCGGGCTTCGCGAGCGTCGGGTTCTTCGTGTTCAGGCCGAGATACAGGAGCGTCGCTTGCGGCGAAGCCGAAACCTTCGCCTTGCCCGATTTCACGACCGATGCCAGATCGTCCGGACTCAGGTCGCGCGCGGCGTCGACGTCGCCGTTTTCCAGCAGCAGGCGCTGGCTCGCGGCTTCTGGCACGTGGCGCAGCACGATGCGTTTCATCGCGAGCGGCAGCCGGTAGCCGTCGAAGCGCTGCAGCACGATGCTGTCGCCGGCCGCCCACTTGACCAGCTTGTACGCGCCGGAGCCGGCTTCGTTGGTCTTCAGCCACGCATTGCCGAAGTCGGCGCCTTGCTGATGCGACAGCAGCAGCGTCTTGTCCAGCACCGACGCGGGCCACGAGCCGAGCACGTTCAGCACGAAGGTCGGCGCGTACTTGCGGTCGGTCGTGACCGACACCGTCAGGTCGTCGAGCTTCTTCACGTTCGCCGCGACGTTCGCCTTCGTGAGGCCGATGCCGGTCAGCACGGCCGCGGGCCCCTTGTCGAGCAGCACCGCGCGCTGGATCGACCACGCGACGTCGTCGGCCGTCAACGGGTTGCCCGAGTGGAACTTGAGGCCGGGGCGCAGCTTGAACGTATAGGTCAGCCCGTCGGTGCTCACCGTCCACGACTGCGCGACGTCGCCGTTGAATTTCGACGGATCGCGCAGGTCGACGCGCACGAGCCGGTCATAGGTATTCGCGACGTATTCCTCCGGCACCAGCTCGTAGATCTCGCCCGGGTCGAGCGTCGTGAATTCGTCGAGCAGCGTGGCCATCACGAACATGTCCTTCGGCGTTTCCGCGTGCGCGGCGGAAAGCGGAACGGCGGCGAGAACGGATGCGGCGGCCAGCGCCGCGACGAGCCGGGATGTCAGGGGTTTCATCTGCGCTCCATGTGTCGTTGAAGTCGTCGAACGTGAACGGTGAGGGGAATGCGTATGGCCATCACATCAGGCGCCACGGGCCGCTTGCCGCGTTGTCGATCTGCGGCAACGCGTGCGAGCCGGGCAGTTCGTAGTGCCACCACTCGTCGTCGTCGTGCGCGAAGCCGGCCGCATGCATCACGCCGAGCAGCAGCAGGCGGTTGCGTTGCACGGCTTCCGGCAGCCCCGCGTGGAAGTGGCCCGACGCGGCGACCATCTCGTCGAAGCCCGTGCCCATGTCGAGCGGTTCGCCGTCCGCGCCGACGAGCGTCAGGTCGAGCGCGGTGCCGCGGCTGTGGTTCGAGCCGCGGCCGGGATCGGCGATGAAGTCCGGATCGGGCAGGAAATCCCACAGCACCTGCTGCGCTTGCGGCGGCCGGTAGGCGTCGTAGATGCGCAGCGTGACGCCGGCTTGCGCCGCAATGTCCACTGCGCGGCGCAGCGCGGCTTCGGCCGGCGCCAGCAGCAGGCAGTGCGTGTGGCGGTAGATCGGCTTGCCGGTCAGGTTGCGCTCGGTCGCGTAGACGAGATCGATGTCGACGCGATGCGTAGCGGGCGTGATTTCGACGAGGCGGTGATCGTTCATCGGCAGGGCGGGCTCGCTCAGGATTCGAATTGGTCGAACGTGTGCTGCAGTTCGCGGTTGCGCGCGACGCGCCGGTCGATCGCGGGGCCGAGGCGGTCGACCACGGCCGTGATCAGCAGGTTGAACAGGCAGGTGAGCGGCGCGAGCGAATCCCAGAACTGGCCGACGTCGGTCTTCACCTGCAGCAAGTCGGCCGGCCAGTCGCGCGCCCACGGGCACGACAGATCGGTGACCAGCGCGAATGGCTGCCCGCGCTCGGCGGCCGCCTGGCAATAGCGGCGCGCGCCGCGCGAATACGCGCGCGTATCGGTGACGATGCAGTACGGCCGCTCGAATTCGGAGTTCAGCGAATCGACGTACGAACCCGACTGGCCGTCGGAATAGAACACGCGCGGGCGCAGGTATTCGAGGTAGCTGCTGAAGGCGTTGCTGATCCCGCGCGTCGACTGGATGCCGAGGATGAACACCGCGTCGGCCTGCGCGATCCGGTCGGCGACCTGCGCGAACACGGGGCCTTCGGCGAGCCGGTACACGTGCCGGATCGCATCGAGTTCGCGTTCGAGCGACGACGCGAGCGTGCCGGCGCTGCCGTTGGCGTTGCCGTTGCGTTCGGCCGGTTGCGTGCCGGCGACGCGGCGGTATTCGTCGAGCCGGTCGGTGATCATCCACGGACGATCGCCGCCGCCGCGCAGTTCGCGTTTCAGGTCGTCGAGATTGCGGTAGCCGACGCTGCGCAGGAAGCGCCCGACCGAGATGCCGCTGGTGCCGGCCTGCTGCGCGATCTGGTCGGCCGTTTCGAGCCCGAGCCGGTCGAGGTTCGCGAGCATGTAGCTCGCGATGCGCTTGGCGGTCGGCGTCAGCTCGGCATAACGGGATTCGACGGTACGGGCGAACGCGCAGGTCATCGGTTGTTAGATCGTTGTCGTCTGATGATCGAATGTCATCCATCTAACAAAGCCAAAATCATTCGCGCCAGCGGAGAAAAACTATGGTGTGAGGATAGGTGATAGGGTCGAAAACGCGTTAGAGGGGGGTGGTACTTCAGGGCGCATTTATGTCTGTCAGGCATATTTCGAGTTTATGTCTGACAGGAATAATTTGCGTTTATGTCTGTCAGGCATATACTGCATTGATTGTCCTCGGGGATCCACGCCGTGAACTTCATCGTCAATACGCCCGCGCAACTGGGCGAAATCCTGTCTTCCGCGCGTCAGGCAAAGGGCCTGACGCAAGCGGAAGCGGCCGGGAGAATCGGCGTGGGCCAGTCGCGCCTGTCGTCGCTCGAAACCACGCGTACCGAAAGCCTGTCGCTCAGCCAGTTGCTCGAGCTGACCGCGCTGTACGGTCTCGAACTCAGCATCCGCACGAAGGACGGGCGCGACGCAGCCGACGTCGAGTGGTAAGCGATGGGACGCAAAACGCACACGCGCGCGTTGTCGATCTGGACGAACGGCCAGCGGGTCGGCACGTGGCGGATTCCCGCACGCGGCGACATGGAACTGCTGTACGACGCCGGCTGGAAACAATCGGCCGTCGGCCGCCCGTTATCGCTGTCGCTGCCGTTCGGTGTCGGCGACGCACCGCTGCGCGGCGAACGCGTGAATCACTTCTTCGACAACCTCTTGCCGGACAGCGATGCCATTCGGCGCCGCCTGGCCACCCGGTTCGGCACGGCGACGACCGAGCCGTTCGATCTGCTCGCCGCGCTCGGCCGCGACTGCATCGGCGCGGTGCAATTGCTCGGCGAGGACGATGCGCCGGCCGGCCTGAATCGCATCGACGGTACGCCGCTGTCGGACGACGACGTGGCACGTGTGCTCGATCAGGCGAGCGGGGTGGCGACGGCAGGCGGGGACGACGACGATTTCCGGCTGTCGCTGGCCGGCGCGCAGGAAAAGACCGCACTGTTGTTTCATGACGGGCGCTGGATGCGCCCGCATGGCGCGACGCCGACGACGCATATCCTGAAATTGCCGCTCGGGCTGGTCGGTAACAAGCGGGCCGATCTGACGGCCTCCGTCGAGAACGAGTGGTTGTGCCTCGCGATCCTGCGCGCGTTCGGCCTGCCGGGCGCGCAGGCGGAAATCGAGCGTTTCGGCGCGTACAAGGTTTTGTCCGTCGCACGCTTCGATCGTGCGTTGCATCGCGATGGCGGGTGGCTGTTGCGCTTGCCGCAGGAGGACTTCTGCCAGGCGCTCGGCGTGCCGCCTCATCTGAAGTACGAGTCGCAGGGCGGCCCCGGCGTACCCGATCTCGCCGGCCTCCTGCGCCGTTCCGAAACGGCGCGGGAGGATCTCGACACGTTGTTCGCCGCCCTGATCGTGTTCTGGATGCTCGCCGCACCGGACGGGCATGCGAAGAACTTCAGCCTGCGCCTGCTGCCCGGCGGCCGTTTCCGGCTGACGCCGCTTTACGACGTGATGTCGATCTGGCCGGTCGAAGGCGACGGCGCGAACCAGTGGTCGTGGCACAAGGCGAAGCTCGCGATGGCCGTGCACGGCAAGCGCAAGCACTATGCGATGCGCGATATCACGCGACGGCACTTCAGCGCGATGGCCGAGCACTGCCTGCTCGGCGATATCGCGACGCCGATCGTCGAACGGCTCGTCGCGATGACGCCGCATGTGATCGAATCGGTTGGCGCGGCGTTGCCGCCCGGCTTTCCGGCGCGGGTCGCGGAACGGATTCTGGGCGGCTTGAGGTTCGCCGCGCAACGGCTCGACGCGATGCCGCTGGAGTGAACCGCTTCCGGTCGCGGCACGGTAACCGGTATCCGGCGTATCGGCATCCGTACGGGCCCGCTCGATACGATCAGTGATCCGAATCGACTGGATCGTATCCCGATCCCGCGTTGTCGCAATGCATGTCATCACGACCGGGCGCAAGCGTATCCCTCAATCACCGAAATCCGTCGCCACCTGCCATCCCGCTGCATCGCAATAATTACAAAATTAAAGGCGATCAGATTAAATCATCAATTCAGGTTGATAATTCATTTAAGTTATCCGTCGAATTGTATTTAACTTGCGTGACGGGATGTTTGATTTTCGATAATCCGAAAAACGGCAAGTATTCCGTAATGGGAATTCGCTTAATCGCAAGAATGAAGAGGAAATCATGACGAATCTTTCTCGACGCAAGATGCTGGCGGGTACGGCTGGCGCCATTGCCGCCGCAGGAATCGCGGTATCCGCCAAGGCGGCTTCGTTCGGCAATCCGGATCGCCCGCCGGAAGGCGCGGTGAATGCGCTCAACCGCCAAAGCCTGACCGACCCGGGGCCGAAAAATCCGGCAATCGCGAATCAGTTTCCGTCTTTTCAGGATCCGCCGGCCACCGATATCAACGGGATGCCATTATTCTGGGCGTCTTTCAATAATGCCCATAAACGCATTCAAAATGGCGGGTGGGCGCGCGAAGTCACGCAGGACGATTTTGCGATTTCCGAAACCATTTCCGGCGTGAACATGCGCCTGACGCGCGGCGGCATTCGCGAGATGCATTGGCACCAGCAGGCCGAGTGGGCGATCATGCTCGACGGCCGGTGCCGGATCACGGTGCTCGACGAACTCGGGCGGCCGTCGGTGCAGGACGTCAAGACCGGCGATCTCTGGTATTTCCCGCCCGGCCTGCCGCATTCGCTGCAGGGCCTCGGCACCGACGGCGCCGAATTCCTGCTCGCGTTCGACAACGGCCGCGCATCGGAATTCAACACGCTGCTGCTGACCGACTGGGTCGCGCATACGCCGCCCGACGTGCTCGCGCTCAACTTCGGCGTACCGGCCGATGCGTTCAGGAACGTTCCGCTCGACAACCTGTGGATCTTCCAGGGCGACGAACCGGGCCCGCTCGCGGACGCGCAGCGCGCATCGGCTTCGTCGGCCGGGGCGCCGCCGCATCCGTTCATTTTCTCGCTCGGCGACATGAAGCCGGTCAGGAAAACGCGCGGCGGCGAAGTGCGGATCGCGGACAGCACCAACTTCAACGTGTCGACGACCGTCGCGGCCGCGCTCGTCACCGTGCATCCGGGCGGCATGCGCGAACTGCACTGGCACCCGAACGCGGACGAATGGCAGTACTACTTGCAGGGCGAGGCGCGGATGACCGTGTTCGATACGGGGCCGAAGGCGCAGACGGCCGACTTTCGCGCGGGCGACGTCGGCTATGTGAAGAAGAGCCTCGGGCACTACGTGCAGAACACCGGCAAGACCGATCTCGTGTTCCTGGAGATCTTCAAGACCGACCGCTACGCGGAGGTGTCGCTGTCCGACTGGCTCGCGCATACGCCGCCGAAGCTCGTCGAAGCGCACCTGAACGTCGCGCCCGACGTGATCGCGCAGTTTCCGCGCAATCGTCCCGACGTCGTGCCGCTGTAACGCGATGGTCGCGTAGCCGCGGCCGGCAGGCGGCATGCCGGCCGCGGCACGCGCGCCCGAATCGGCCTTCCTCATTCGAACGGAAACTCCACCATGCTTCCTGTCCCGAGCAAACCCGCCGGTGGCTTCGCGCTGCCTGGCCTGTCCCCCGAACGTACCGATGGCGCGGCGCGCGCCGCGCTCGAAGGGCGCCGCACCGGCGTCGCCGCGCTGCTGCCGTTCGTCGGCCCGGCCGTGATTGCGTCGATCGGTTACATGGATCCCGGCAACTTCGCGACCAACATCCAGGCCGGCGCTGCGTACGGCTACCGGCTGCTGTGGGTCGTGCTGGCCGCGAACGCGATCGCGATGCTGTTCCAGGCGATGTCCGCGAAACTCGGCATCGTGACCGGCCGCAATCTCGCCGAGCTGTGCCGCGACCGTTTCCCCGCGCCGGTCGTGTTGGGCATGTGGATCGCGTCGGAGATCGCCGCGATGGCGACCGATCTTGCCGAATTCCTCGGCGGGGCGCTCGCCTTCGGGCTGTTGTGCCACCTGTCGCTGTTTGCCGGGATGATCGCGACGGCGTTGGCGACCTGCGCGATCCTGGCGCTCGAGAAGCGCGGCTTCCGGCCGCTGGAAGCCGCGATCGCGGCGCTGGTCGGCGTGATCGGCGCGTGTTATCTCGGCGAACTGCTGATCGCGCCGCAGGACTGGCATGCGGCCGCGTTTCATCTGGTCGTCCCGCAGATTCCGGATCACGCGGCGCTGACGATCGCCGTCGGGATCATCGGCGCGACGATCATGCCGCACACGCTGTATCTGCATTCGGGCCTCACGCAGGATCGCACCGCGCCGCGCGACGAAGGGGAGCGGCGGCGGCTCGTGCGTTTCTCGAACCGCGAGGTCGTCGTCGCGCTCGGGCTCGCCGGGTTCGTGAATCTCGCGATGGTGATGATGGCGTCGTCGGCGTTCCATTCGAGTGCGCCGGGCATGACCGACATCGGCGACGCGTATCACACGCTGATCCCGGTGCTCGGGCCGGCGGCCGGTGCACTGTTTCTCGTCGCGCTGCTGACGTCGGGCGTGTCGAGCTCGGTGGTCGGCACGATGGCCGGGCAGGTCGTGATGCAGGGCTTCATCCACCGCCGCATGTCGGTCTGGGTGCGGCGTGCGGTGACGATCGCGCCCGCGTTCGTGGTGGTCGCGCTCGGCTGCGACGTCACGCGCGCGATGGTCGCGAGCCAGGTCGTGCTGAGTTTCGTGTTGCCGATACCGATGATCGCGCTGTTGATGCTGTCGGCGCGCGAGGACGTGATGGGCGCTTATGCGATGCGGATGCCGCTGCGGATCGTCGCCGGCGCGGCGACGGTCGTGATCGTCGGGTTGAATGCGTACCTGGTGTGGGCGGCAGTCGGTTGACCGGCCGCGGCCCGGCGCCTACTGCTGCATGTCCGGCGCCTCGCGCAGCCGCCAGATCGCGTTGCACTGCTGGCCGCCGAGGCTCGTCGCGCGCAGCGTGATGACGGTGCCGGCCGCGACCTGGTACCAGAAATGCGCCATCAGCTCGGTGCCTTTGCGCTGCGCCTGCCCGCTGACCAGCACTTCGCACAGCAACGGCGACGGCGAACCGGACGGGTGCGTGGCGTAGACGTTCAGCCGCGCGATGTCGCGGGTCGCGGTGAACGCGACTTCGTGGTTCCCGCTGCCGACGAGCATCGTGCCGCCCGGTTCGTCGATCACCTGAAGGTACGCGCCGGCGCTTGCCTCGATCGCCGCCGCGGAAACGGTCAGCCCGGCCGATTGCACGTAGTCCGCCGCGGCAATCCGTGCGGCGAGCGCGTCGGAGGGCGCCGGCGTGCCGTCCGACAGCGCGAACGGCGCGCCGTCGCGCAGCGCGGCGTCGGTGTGGTTCGCGTAGTAGCGCCAGCGGTCGAAGAAGCGAATGTCGCCGGTCATGTGCAGCGCGCGGATCGGTTCGTCCTGGTAACACAGCGTCGTCGTGCCGCTGCCTGCGTCGAACGACTCGTGAATGCCGTACTTGCTGACGAAGTTCTGGACCGGATCGAGCAGCGCCGTTTCGCCTTGTGCGCTCCACAGATGCAGGAACGTCGTGTCGATCCCGAAACATTCCTGGAAATCGGTGCCGACGCGCGCGATGCAGTCGCGCAGGTGGTCCGCGTAGCGTGCCCAGGCGTTGGCGGTCCCGGCCACGAGACCGGCCTGCAGCGCACCGCCGTGGCGTGCGGTGACTTCATCGACGACGAGACGCCAGTGCTGGTCGCGCCGCTCGCCGATCAGCGGCGTGACGACGAACGTGCAGAACAGCGGGTCGGGGCACACGTGAATCCGGTCGTCGCCGATCTGCGAGAACAGGTCGAACTGCGGCGCGCAGAACCAGATGTCGGCGTCGTACAGCGCGAGCTTGCGGATCTGCGGATTGCGCGCGCAATACCCGGCGGCCTCGATGAAGCGGCCCACCGGCAGTGCATACGCGCTCGATGCGTCGATCACATCGACCGACTGGCTCGCGAGGATCTGCCGCTTGCGTTCGGACAGCCCGTAGCCGATCACCGCGATCCGTCCGTCGTAGCCGGTCTGCCGCAGCGACAGCAGGAACGGCACGAGCATTTCATACCACGCGCGGTTGTTGTCGTTGATCGCTACGCAGACCGCGTGCTCGCTCGGATGCATGTTCGGTTCCCGTTGTGCGCACTCGGGCGTGCGCATCCTGTTTTCGTTGGTGACGCGAATTCGGCGACTTCGATCACCGCCGGGCGCAGCCGGCCCCGCGTCGACGGCCATTGTAGATCGCCGCCGCCGCACGGCATAGCGCCGGCGCGGCGGCCGGCGGCGATTACCCGCGCACCGGCAGGGCCACGCGCGCGGGCCGCCGCGATTACTTCGCGAGCGTCCGGTATGACACGAGGTCGTTGATCGGCCCGATCTCCGGCCCGGTCGCGCCGGGGCGCGTCGCAACCTGCACGACCTTCTCGAACATGATGATGAACGGCGAGTTCGCGAGCACGGCCTTCTGCAGCGCTTCGTAACGCTGCGCGCGCTTCGCGGGCGACGGCTCGACGAGCGCTGCCTCGGTGTCCTTCGTCAGTTGCGGAATGTCCCAGCTGTTGCGCCACGCGAGCATCTTGGTCGGCGATTGGTCCGAGTTGTCCGGATTCCACGCGAAGCCGCGCGCGTTGCTGTTCGGGTCCATGTAGTCGGGCGACCATTCGCCGATGAAGATGTCGTGCTGGCGCGCGCGGTACTTGCCGATCGCCTGCTTCGCATCGCCGGGGATCAGCTTCACGCGGATGCCGCCTTGCGCGAAGTTCGCCTGCAGCGCCTGCGCGATCTCGAGGTACGGATAGTCGTTCGGCATGTCCATCGTCACGTCGAAGCCGTTCGGCAAACCGGCCTTCGCGAGCAGCGCCTTCGCCTTCGCGACGTCCTGCTTGTACGGTCGCGCGTTCGATGCGCCGAGGAAGCCTTCGGGCAGGAAGGTCTGATGCACCTTGTAGGTCGTGCTGACGATGTTGCGCTGGATGCCGTCGTAGTCGACCAGCCATTTCATCGCCTGCTGCACTTCAGGCTTCGCGAGGTTCGGGTTCTTCGTGTTCAGGCTCAGGTACAGCAGCGCCGATACCGGCCACGACGCGACCTTGATCTTGCCGGCCTTCGTCAGCGCGGCGAGGCTGTCGGGGCTCAGGTTGCGCGCGGCGTCGGCGTCGCCGTTCTCCAGCAGCAGCCGCTGCGCGGACGCTTCGGGCACGTGGCGCAGCACGACGCGCTTCATCGGGTAGGGCGTGCGGTATTTCTCGAAGCGCTGCAGCACGATGGTCTCGTTCGGCGTCCACTTGACGAGCTGGTACGGACCCGAGCCCGCGTCGTTGGTCCGCAGCCACGCGCTGCCGAAATCGTTGCCCTGCTGGTGCGACAGCAGCAGCTTCTTGTCGAACACCGATGCCGGGCAGGCGCTCAGCACGTTGAGCACGAAGCTCGGCGCGTACTTGCGGTCGGTTTCGAGCACGACGGTTTGCGGATCGACCACGCGCACCTTCTGCATCACGTTTGCCTTCGTGAGGCCGAGGTCGGCGAGCACGCCGGCCGGCCCCTTGTCGAGCAGGATGGTGCGCTGCAGCGACCACGCGACGTCGTCGGCGGTCACCGGGTTGCCGGAATGGAACGTGAGGCCGGGGCGCAGCTTGAACGTGTAGGTCGTGCCGTCGGAGCCGACCGTCCACGATTGCGCGATCTGCCCGTCGAAGCGCGTCGGGTCCTTCAGGTCGACGCGCACCAGCCGTTCGTAGGTGTTCGCCACGTATTCGGACGGCACCAGTTCGTAGATCCCGCTCGGGTCGAGGGTCGTGAATTCGCCGAGTTGCGTGGCGACGACGAAGATGCCGGGCGGCGTGGCAGCCTGCGCCGGCAGCGCCGGAACAAGCGCGACGAGCGCGGCGCTGACGAACAGCCGGGACAGCAGGTGCTTCATGCGGGCTCCTTCGAAAGGGAATCGTGGGTGCGATTCTCTCATCGACGGCCACCCGGATGAAAATATTCGGCGTGCGCGCGGTGCGGCGCGCAGCGGTGGGCCGGGCGGGCGCCCGGCGCCGGCAGGGATCAGATCACGCAGCGCGCGATCGCGAAGCGCATCGCTTCTTCGGCCGGCTCGCTGCCCGAGCCGCGCACGACCTTGACGACCGAGCCGTTGCCCGACGGTGTCAGCGTGACGAAGTACGAATTCGAGCCGACCGAGATGTCGGTCACGCCGTTGTGCTGCGATTGTTCGGTGCCCGACAGGCGGCTGTCGAGGCAGTTCGCGATCGCGTAGGCCGGACGTTGCGACGATACGTAGATCATCGGCGCGGCGCCCGACGAGGCCGAGTCGGACGAGGGAGCGGAGCCGCAGGCGGCGAGCAGGGCGGCGGGAAGGAGCAGCAGGAATCGTTTCATGGTCGGTCGTCGGGTGTCTCGTATCGAGGCTGGGGCGCGGGGTAGGCGAAACGCGAAGCTTCGCGACGAAACCGCCCGGAATCGGGCCGTTTTTGACGGGCGACGATGCGACAGGCGGCTGACGACGGAGTATACCCGTGGCATCTGACGCCGTTGGCGCGTTGAAACGATTCGATACAACAAGCACCCGCTACCGCATCGCGGCAGCGGGCGTTTCAGGTCGTGGCGAATGGGCGCTTGCCGGTGTTGTCGGTGTTATTGGCCGATCTTGTTGCTGACCGCATTTTCCTGCTGGTTCAGCACGTGCTTTTCGCTCTTCGTGATGTGGCTGTGATCCTGCGCAGCCATGTCCCGCTCTTCCCGGCGGATCTGGTGGTCGTCACGGTGCAGGCGCGCGGCCTGGGCGTGCGACATCTCGCCTTCCTTCACTTCGTGATGGATGCGGCGATTCTGGTTGGCGAGACGCTGGTTGACCTCTTCGCGGCGCGGATGCGCCTGCTGCCACGGCGTGTCGGCGAATGCGGTGCCGGTCAGCACCGACATCAGGGTGGCGGCGATCGCGATGTGGCGGGTAAGGGCTCGCATGGTGGTTTCTCCTGTCGTTGCGCGTCCGGATCGTGGGCGCATGACGAAAAAACGCGGGGCGGGCGCCGGCTGTTGACGTTTCCGCCTGTATCGATTGCAAGTCTTTATTACGGCCGCCGCGGCGCGCGGCACGCGCCGCGGCGGGTCCGGATCAGTGCGCGCCGGCCGCCGCCGCATCGGCGTCGCCGCCGCCCGAGCGCGACGGTTTCGTGATCCAGATCAGCGGGATGATCGCGATGAAGATGATCGCCGACACGTAGAAGATGTCGTTCAACCCCATCACGGCCGCCTGCGAATCGACCGATGCGTTGAAGAGCCCGAGCGCCGAATCGGGGCTCAGGTGCAGCAGCGAACGCGTCGCGTCGACCTGCTGCGTGAAGACCGGATTAGTGACGCTGGCCTGTTCGGTGAGCCGCACGTGATGCAGGATCGTGCGGTCGTTCCACGCATTGCTGATCAGCGACGTGCCCACCGCGCCGCAGAACGTGCGGCCGAAATTCGACAGGCCGGCCGCGGCCGGGATCTTTTCGGGCGGCAGGCCGGACAGGATGATCGACGTCAGCGGCACGAAGAACATCGCCATCGGAATGCCTTGCAGCAGTGTCGGCAGCACGAGGTCCCAGCGCGACACGTCGGTGTAGAACGTCGTGCGCATCATGAACACGACCGCGAAGCCGACGAACGCGAGCGTCGCGATATAGCGCGGGTCGGTGCGTGGCAGCAGGCGCCCCATGACCGGCGTGAGCAGGACCGCGAACAACCCGAGCGGCGCGGTCGCGAGCCCCGAATCGACCGCGCGGTAGCCGAGATAGCCCTGCATCCATTGCGGCAGCAGCACGAGCGTGCCGAAGAACATCCCGTACGCGACCGAGATCGCGATCGTGCCGCCCGCGAAGTTGCGCTGCGTGAAGAGCCGCAAGTCGACGATCGGGTTGGCCTCGTGCAGCTCCCACACGAGGAAGAACGCGAAGCCGATCAGCGCGACGATGCCGAGCGCGACGACGACGGGCGAGTTGAACCAGTCGAGATCCTTGCCCTTGTCGAGCATGATCTGCAGCGACGCGACCCACAGCACGAGCAACAGCAGGCCGACCGTGTCGATCGGCAGGCGGCGCGTGGCCGATTCGCGGTCGCGGAACACGATCCACGTGACGGCCGCCGCAAAGAAGCCCACCGGAATGTTGATGTAGAAGATCCACGACCAGTTGTAGTCGTATGTGATCCAGCCGCCGAGCGACGGCCCGGCGATCGGGCCGACGAGCGCCGTCATCGACCACAGCGCGAGCGCGCTCGACGATTTCTGCCGTGGCCACGCGCCGAGCAGCAGCGCCTGCGACAGCGGCGCGAGCGGCCCCGCGACCGCGCCCTGCAGGATCCGCGCGGCGAGCAGTGTCGGCAGGTTCGGCGCGATCCCGCACAGCCACGACGCGAACACGAACAGCAGGATCGACGTGACGAACAGGCGCACCTGGCCGAAGCGCTGCGTGAGCCAGCCGGTCAGCGGAATCGATACCGCGTTCGCGGCCGCGAAGATCGTGATCACCCACGTGCCTTCGTCGACCGACACGCCGAGGTCGCCCGAGATCGTCGGGATCGCGACGTTTGCGATCGACGAGTCGAGTACGTTCATGAACATGGCGAGCGATACCGCGATCGTGCCGATCGCGAGCTTGCCGCCCGACAGCGGCGCCTGGGGTGACGGAGATGACATGGTGTTCCTGCGTGATGAAAGGGGGCCGGGCGGCGTGCGCGGGCAGTCGCGCACGCGCACGCGCGCGACGCCCGCGCGGGCGGTCCGCGATGCGGACGGACACGCACCACGCGCGGGCGGCCCGGCAAACGGGGCCGTCCGCGCGCAGCGTGCGGTTCAGGCGTTCAATCGGTTCGGCGAAGCCGTGGCGGGCTTCGGGACGCGGGCAGGCCGGTCAGGAAGGCGCGACGCGCGTGACGCGTCGGCGGGCGGCAGGCACGTGGCCGCCGTAGCGTGCGTGGTGATTTTTCATGGGCACAGGCTAACGACGCGACGAGCGCCGATCAACGCTTGCGCGCTCATTAATTCCTTTCGTGCGCCGCAATAATGCAGCCGACGCGCATCGACGGCCGGTCGCGCGGCGCCGGTTACGGCGCGGTCCGCCACGCGGTGAAGACGTCCGTCAGGAATTCGACGAATGCGCGCACCTTGCTGTCGAGCGTCGCGCGCTTCGGGTAGAGCGCGTGCAGCTCGACGTCGTCGGTGCGGTGCCAGTCGGGCAGTACGATCTCGAGTTCGTTGTTCGCGAGCCGCCGCGTGGTGAAGTGCGTGGAGATCAGCGCGATGCCGCCGCCGCTCGCGGCCTGACGCAGCACCGTGACCGACTCGTTCGAGATCAGCACGGGCCGCACCGGCACGTCGGCGACGTCGCCGGCCGCGTTGGTGAGGCGCAGCGTCAGGCCGGGCGTGTCGCGGCCGACGAACAGGATGTCGTGATCGGCGAGATCCTGCGGCGTCCGCGGCCGTCCGACGCGGTCGAGATAGTGCGGGCTGGCCGCGAGCTTCGCGTGCGACCAGCCGAGCGAGCGCGCGACGTAGCCGGAATCGGTCAGCACGCCGGTGCGCAGCGCGACGTCGAAGCCGTGCTCGACGAGGTCGAGCGCGCTGTTGTCGTAGATCAGCACGAGCTGGACCAGCGGGTAGCGCCGGCGAAACTCGGCGAGCGCCGGCTCCAGTTCCAGCAGGCCGATCGCGTAGGGCACCAGCACGCGAAGCGTGCCTTCGGGCTCGGTGCGCAGCGCGCGTGCCTGGCGGTCGGCGTCGAGCAGGATTTCCTCGGCGCGCAGGCAGCGCTCGTAATAGTCGCGCCCGGCTTCGGTGACGGACACGCGGCGCGTCGTGCGGTACAGCAGCTGGACGCCGAGGTCGTCCTCGAGCTGCCTGACCTTGCGGCTCACGCGGCTGAGCGGCATGTCGAGTTGCGTGGCGGCGGCGGTGAAGCTGCCGCGTTCCACCACGCGCAAGAATATCCGGATGCTTTCGAGGTCCATACAGGGCATTTCAGGGTTCGACCTGCGCGCATCTTACCGTCGCGCGCCGGATCGCAGCGGGTCGGGCCGATTATCCTGCCCGGTGCAATAACGCATCCCGTCGCCGCCCCGTAGTGGCGGCCGGCGCGCGACCGTATGCTCGCCGGATGAAATTCGCCTTCCCCAGCGTGCCGCCGCTCGCGGCCGTCCGGGCCGCGCTGAGCGATGCGCGCCCGACGTTGCCGCCCGGCGCGCTCGCGTTCGCGCTGCGCAACACGGCCGCGTCGTTGCTCGCGCTCTATATTGCGTTCCGGATGAATCTCGACGATCCGAAATGGGCCGCGTCGACCGTGTGGATCGTCGCGCAGAGTAGCCGCGGGATGGGGCTGTCGAAGAGCCAGTACCGGATTCTCGGCACTGCGGTCGGCGCGGCCGTCGCGCTCGCGCTGACCGGCGCGTTCGCGCAGACGCCCGAGCTGTTCCTGCCGGCGCTCGCCGCCTGGATCGGGCTGTGCGCGGGCGTCGCGACGTTCCAGCGGAATTTCCGCGCGTATGCGGCGGTGCTTGCCGGCTATACGGCCGCGATCATCGCGATGGATGCGGTATCGGCGCCGCTGCACGCGTTCGACATCGCGGTCGCGCGGTTCCTGTACGTGGTGGTCGGCATCCTGTGCGGCGCGCTGTTCGAAACCGTCTTCTCGCCGGGTACGCCGCTGCGCGATGTCCGGACGCGGCTCGCGCGCTATCTCGACCGTGCGGTGGCCGTCGGCGCGGGCGCGCTGCGCCGCGAGCCGAACGGGACGGCCGTGCACCGCCTGTTTGCGGATGCGCTCGAACTCGACACGGCGGCCGAATATGCGGCGGCAGGCGCACCGCCGGTGCGCAACGCGATCGGCCATCTGCGCGCGGCGGCGCTCGGCGTGCTCACCGCGCAGGCCGCCGGACAGGCGATCCGCGAGCATGCGGCGCGCGCCGGCGATGCGACGGATCCGCTGGTCGACGAGGTCGCGCGCGTGCTCGAGGGTGGCGCCGCTTCGGGCGATGCAGGCGACGAGATCGCGGCGCTGCGTGCGCGCGTGGACGCAGCGCTGCACGCCGAGGCAGCCGCGCAGCGCGGCCCGGACACGTCGCGCCTGCTCACGCTCGACCGGCTGGCGGCGCTGCTCGGCGGGTTCGAGCGCGCGTTCGCGAGCCAGGCGCTGCTCGACCGGCCGGAGCCGCCGCCTTCGCGCGTGCGCTACGCGTTCCACCACGATCCGGTGCTCGCGTGGCACAACGGTGTCCGCGCGTTCATCGCGGTGCTGGCCGCGTCGGCGATCTGGATCGTCACCGCGTGGCCGTCGGGTGCCGGCTTCGTTGCGATCACCGCCGTGGTCGGCGCGCTGTTCTCGACGCGGCCGAACTCGGTGCGCGCGGCCGTCGGCTTCCTGAAAGGCACGGCATGCGCGGCGGTCGCGGGCGTCGTCTGCAACTTCATCCTGCTGCCCGCGGTGTCGGGCTTCGAGATGCTCGCGTACATTCTCGGCGTGTTCCTGGTCGCCAACGGCATCGCGATGCGTCATCCGCGCACGGCCGCGATGGGCAGCGCATTCGCGATCTTCTTCTGGAATTTCACGTCGCCGGACAATACCGCGCGCATCGGCGACGCCGCGTTCCTGAACAGCGCGCTCGCCACGATGCTCGGCATCGCGTTCGGCGCGCTGATCTTCGCGCTGGTGTTTCCCGGCGATCCCGGCACGAGCCGGCAGCGGTTGCATCGTGCGGTGCGCCGCGACCTGGCCGACATCGCACGCGACCCGCGCGCGTGGCCGGAGAGCGTGTGGCTGAGCCGGACGGCCGACCGTCTCGCGCGCGAACTCGGCTTCGCGGGCAGCCTGCCGCAGACGCTGATCGAGCGCGACATGAGCGACCTGCTCGCGATCTGGGGAATCGGCGACAGCCTGCTGTCGCTCGCCGGACTGGCATCGCGCGAGCCGGCCGCACGCCGTGCGGTGGCCGTGGTGCGAGGGCGAGTCGCGCGGGCGGAATTCGCGCAGCTCGATCGGACCTGCGACGCGGCGGCGCGCGTGCTGCGGCGGCGCGCGGCCGTTCTCGACGGCGACGACGCGAACGCGTTGCTGCGCGGCGTCGTGCTGTTGCGGCGGATCGCCGACGCAGCCGCCGAACATGGCCGCTTCCTGCGCGGCCGCAGCGACTGAGCGGTTCAGGTGAGGCGGTACGCGCGGCCGGGCGTCACTTCGGCCGGCAGCGGCTCGCGGTTCAGTTCGAGCAGCGTGCGCTCGATCTGCCGCGTCATCGCATCGAGCGCGAGATGGTTCGGCCCGTCACCGAACGGCTCGGCGATCGCATGCGCGATCGCGTCGAGTGCGATCAGCGTATAGGCGACGAAGACGGTGACGAATGGCGTCGCCGCGCCGATCGAGTCGACGAGGCCGAACGGCAGCAGCACGCAGTACGCATAGATGGTCCGGTGCAGCAGCACGTCGTATGAAAACGGGATCGGCGTCGACGCGATCCGTTCGCAGCCGCTCACCATCGACACGAGATCGTCGAGGCGCGCATCGAGCATCCACAGGCGTGTGTCCGCGAGGCGGCCCGCATCGGCGCGTGCGGCGAATGCTTCGCGCAGCGCGTGCACGATGACGACCGGGCGGAACCGCGAACCGGAGATGCGCGCGTAGGCGGCCTCGTCGAGCAGCCCGCGCAGATCGGCGGCCGGATCGGTGCCGCGCAGTTGATGCTTGAGCGCATAAACGAACGCGACGACCGTGCGCACGAAGGCGCGCCGCGACGCGTCGTCACGGTCGACCGCGCCGTAGCAGAGTGCCTGCGAGACCAGCGTGCGCGTGGCGGTCAGTACGCCGCCCCACAATTGCCGGCCCTCGCGGTAGCGTTCGTAGCTCGCGTTGTTGCGAAACCCGGCGAAGATCGCCAGCGTGAGCCCGATCAGCGTGAACGGCGTCGGGTTCAGCGGCACCTTCTCGCCGAGCACGCGGCCGCCGCCCCATACCGCGACGAGGCTGATCGCGAGCGTCAGCACGAGCTGCGGCAGGATGGTCGGCAGCACCGAGCCGTTCCAGACCAGCAGCATCCGCAGCCAGTGCTCGCGCGGACGAACGATCATCGTCGCGCTCCGTCAGGCGGCGATCGACGCCGGCGCGGCCGCGCGATGCAGCAGCACGGGCACCGACTTCGACGTCGGCGTGTTGCACACGTCGCCGACGCTGTCGAGCGGCACGAGCGGGTTGGTTTCCGGGTAGTACGCGCCGATGCAGCCGCGCGGGATGTCGTACTCGACCAGCAGGAAGCCGTTTGCGCGCCGCTCGATGCCGTCGTGCCACACGGTTTCCATGTCGACCCATTCGCCGGCCTGCAGGCCGAGCATCGCGAGATCGTCGCGGTTGGCGAACACCACGCGGCGCTGGCCGAACACGCCGCGATAGCGGTCGTCGAGCCCGTAGACGGTCGTGTTGTACTGGTCGTGCGAGCGCGTCGTCATCAGCGTCATCAGCCGTTCGCCGTGCAGCGCGCGGGCGCGCTGGATCGGCGTGTCGGTCGGCAATGCGTGCGCGATGAAGTTCGCCTTGCCCGTCGGCGTGAGCCACTCGCGGTCGCGCGACGCGACGCGCAGGTGGAAGCCGCCCGGCCGCGCGATGCGCGTGTTGTAGTCGTAGAAGCCGTCGAGCGTCGCCTCGATCGCGTCGCGGATCTTCGCGTAGTCGTCCTTGTACGCGAGCCAGTCGATCTTGCCGCTGCCGAACAGCGCATGGCCCATGTGCGCGACGATGGCAGGCTCCGACATCAGGTTCGGCGACGCCGGCTTGTTCATCCCGTACGACACGTGAACCATGCTCATCGAATCCTCGACCGTCACGCCTTGCGCGACGTTGTCCTGCAGGTCGATCTCGGTGCGGCCGAGCGTCGGCAGGATCAGCGCGTCGCGGCCGTGGATCAGGTGGCTGCGGTTCAGCTTGGTCGTGATGTGCACCGACAGGTCGCAGCGGCGCATGCCTTCCCACGTGCGCGGCGTGTCGGGCGTCGCCATCGCGAAGTTGCCGCCGAGGCCGATCAGCACCTTTACGTGGCCTTCGAGCATCCCTTCGATCGTCTCGACGACGTCGAGGCCGTGGTGGCGCGGCGGTTCGAAGTCGAACACGTGGCCGAGGCGGTCGAGGAACGCCTGCGACGGCTTTTCCTCGATGCCGACCGTGCGGTTGCCCTGCACGTTCGAGTGCCCGCGCACCGGGCACAGGCCCGCGCCGGGGCGGCCGATGTTGCCGCGCATCAGCATCAGGTTGGTCAGCATCTGCACGGTCGCGACCGAATGCTTGTGCTGCGTGATGCCCATGCCCCACGTCGCGATCACGCGTTCGCTGCGCGCATAGAGCTGCGCGAGGCTGTCGATCTGCTCGTACGGCACGCCGCTTTCGGCGGTCAGCGCGGACCAGCTTTCGTTGCGAAGATCGTCGGCGAACGCGTCGAAACCGGCCGTGTGCTCGCCGATGAACGCGGTGTCGAGCACGCGCGGCGCACCGGCGGCGCGCGCGGCATCGTCGAGTTCGAGCACGCGCTTCGCCATTCCCTTGATCAGCGCGAAATCGCCGCCGATCGTCGGCTGGATGAACGTCGACGCGATCTTCGTGCCCGACATCGTCAGCATCTCGATGGGGCTTTGCGGATCGGCGAAGCGTTCGAGGCCGCGCTCCTTCAGCGGGTTGATCGACACGATCGTCGCGCCGCGCTTCGCGCATTCGCGCAGCTCGCCCATCATCCGCGGGTGGTTGGTCGCGGGGTTCTGGCCGAAGATCAGCAGCGTGTCGGCGTGCTCGAAATCGTCGAGCGTGACGGTGCCCTTGCCGACGCCGACCGAGGCCGGCAGCCCGCGGCTCGTCGCCTCGTGACACATGTTCGAGCAGTCGGGGAAGTTGTTCGTGCCGTACAGGCGCACCAGCAACTGGTACAGGAACGCCGCTTCGTTGCTCGCGCGCCCGGACGTGTAGAACGCGGCCTGGTTCGGGTCGGGCAGCGCGCGCAGGTGGCGCGCGATCAGTTCGAACGCGTCGTCCCATGCGATCGGCACGTAGCGGTCGGTTTGCGCGTCGTACGCCATCGGGTCGGTGAGGCGGCCGTGCTGTTCGAGTTCGAAATCCGACTGTTCGAGCAGCTCGGTGACCGTGTGCGCGGCGAAGAATTCGGGCGTCACGCGCTTGCTCGTCGCTTCGGCGGCCACGGCCTTCACGCCGTTTTCGCAGAATTCGAACGTCGATGCGTGCTGGCGGTCGGGCCACGCGCAGCCGGGGCAGTCGAAGCCGTCCGGCTGGTTCTGGCGCAGCAGCGTACGGTAGTTGCCGCCGGCGACCTTTTCCTTGATCAGGTTGATCGTGACGGCTTTCAGCGCGCCCCAGCCGGCGGCCGGGTGGGTGTACGGTTCGATGCGCGCGGTGGCGGATTTCTTTTTCATGATGCAGCGGGTGTCGGGGTCGATGGCTGCAGAGTACGCGCGGCACCCGTCCGGCTGTGTGTACACCTGTTCACTTCAAAAAAGAGTACAGTTGCGGCCATTCATACAGTGCGGATCGCAACTGTGTTGTTGAAGGGAAGTTGAAAGGGAGGCGCGTGAAGCGTTACGAACAACTGGCCGACGATCTCCAGGCGCAGATCGAGCGTGGCGTGTACCGGCCGGGCGAGCGGATTCCGTCGGTGCGGCAGGCGAGCCGGCAGCAGCAGCTCAGCGTCACGACCGTGCTGCGCGCGTACCTCGTGCTGGAAAGCCGCGGCCTGATCGAGAGCCGGCCGCAGTCGGGCTATTTCGTGCGTGCGCGCGCGGCGGCGCCGGCCGAGGCCGAGCTGCACACGTCGGCGCCGACGGCCGAGCCGTCGGCCGTGGACGTGAGCCGGCTCGTGCTGTCGACGCTGCGCTCGATCGCGCGCGACGACGCCGTGCCGCTCGGCTCGCCGTATCCCGACGCATCGCAATTCCCGGTGCAGCGCCTTGCGCGTTATGCGCAGGCGATCGGGCGTCGCCGCACGCGCTGGGGCGTGATCGACGACCTGCCGCCCGGCAACCAGGAGCTGATCCGCCAGATCGCGCGGCGCTACGCGGAACGCGGGATCGCGGTCGAGCCGGGCGAGATCGTGATGACGATCGGCGCGACCGAGGCGATCAACCTGTGCCTGCAGGCCGTCGCGAAGCCGGGCGACACGATCGCCGTCGAATCGCCGACGTTCTACGCGATGCTGCACGCGATCGAGCGGATGGGCATGCGCGCGCTGGAAGTCGCGACGCACCCGGGCGACGGCATCGATCTCGACGCGCTCGAACAGATTCTCGAACGCGAGCGCATCGCCGCGTGCATGGTGATGCCGAACTTCCAGAATCCGCTCGGCTTCCAGATGCCCGATGCGCGCAAGCGCGCGCTCGTCGAGCTGCTGGCGAAGCACGGCGTGCCGGCGATCGAGAGCGACGTCTATCACGAGCTGCATTTCGGCGACACGACGCCGAGCGCGCTGAAATCATTCGACCGCGACGGTCTCGTGCTGCATTGCGCGTCGTTCACGAAGAGCCTGTCGCCACGCTACCGGATCGGCTGGGCGATGCCGGGCCGCTACCGCGACCAGGTCGAGAAGCTGAAATTCCTGAACACGCTCGCGACGCCCGCGATCGAGCAACTGGCGATCGCCGAGTACCTGAAATACGACGGCTACGATTTCCACCTGCGGCGCATGCGCAAGCAATACGCGCAGCAGGCGAGCCTGATGAGCGCGATGGTGCGGCGCTTCTTTCCGGAAGGTACGCGGCTGTCGCAGCCGCAGGGCGGGTACGTGCTGTGGGTCGAGCTGCCGCCGCAGGTCGATGCGATGAAGCTGTACACGCTCGCGCTCGCGCAGCGGATCACGGTCGGGCCGGGCCACATGTTCTCGGCGGGCACCGATTACCGGCATTTCATCCGGCTCAACTACAGCTATCCGTGGTCGCGGCAGATCGAGGAAGCATTGAAGGTGCTCGGGCGGCTCGCATCGGAGTGCGCGGCGCGGTAAATGCGGCCGCGCGCGACGGCAGGCGGCGGCCGGTGGGCGGCCGCCGTGTGACATGCGTCAACCCGCGCGCGGCGCCTGCAGCCCGGCTTGCGCTGCGCCGGCCATCTGCCGCATGTCGAAGCCCGACGGGTGCTGGTACACGCGCAGCCCGAACTCCGGGAGCACCGCGATCAGGTGATCGAACAGGTCGGACTGGATGGTTTCGTAGTCGACCCACGATGTCGTATCGGTGAAGCAGTACAGTTCGAGCGGAATGCCTTCGGCCGTGAGCGGCAGCTGCCGCGCCATGCAGGTCATGTCGCGGCGGATGCGCGGATGACCCTTCAGGTAGTTCGCGACATACGCGCGGAACGTGCCGAGATTGGTCAGCTGGCGGCGGTTCGCCGGGCAGTCGCCGGCCGCGCCGAGCGTGCCGTTCCATTGCTCGATCGCGTCGACCTTGTCCTCGAGATAGTCCTTCAGCAGCGTCAGGCGTTCGAGCCGTTCGATTTCGTCGTTCGACAGAAAACGCACGCTCGTCGCGTCGACGAACAGCGCGCGCTTGATGCGGCGCCCGCCCGCTTCGGTCATCCCGCGCCAGTTCTGGTAGCTCTCGGTGATCAGCTTCCACGTCGGCACCGTGATGATCGTGTGATCGAAGTTCGCGACCTTGACGGTGTTCAGCGTGATGTCGATGACGGTACCGTCCGCGCCGGCGGACGGCATCGTGATCCAGTCGCCGATCCGCAGCATGTCGTTCGACGACAGTTGCACGCCGGCGACGAGGCCGAGCAGCGTGTCCTTGAAGATCAGCATCAGCACCGCCGACATCGCGCCGATACCCGACAGCAGCAGGCCGATCTGCTTGCCGGTCGCATCGCCGATCACGACGAGCGCCGCCGTGATGAACATCACGAGCTTGACGAGCTGCATCGCGCCTTTCAGCGACAAGCGCGGCTGGTCGCGTTGATGCGTGCGGTGCGTGTGCTCGAGCGCGGACAGCGTTGCGCTGATCGTCATCGTCACGAGGAACACGATCAGCGCGAACAGCACCTTGTCGGCGGCCTGCGTCGCGCGCTCCGGAATGCCGGGCACCGCGCCGAGCCCGAGCTTGATCACGACGAACGGGACGATGCGGTTCAGCCACTTGAACGCGCCGAACTCGAACAGCGCGTCGTCGACGCGCGTGGCGGACAGTCGTGCGAGCCGCGCGACCACGCGAAACAGCAGGAAATGGACGGCGGCGGTGATCGCGCCGGCAGCGGCGAGCAGGATGAGGATGCCGACGAGCGGCGTCAACCAGGATTCGTTCAGGGTCATAGGGGCGGACAGGGGCCTTCTCGTGCGTTGAATCGGCGCCGCGATGCGGCGCGCGCCCGGTGAAGGGCGCATGAAAGGGACCGTGATTGTGCCATCGGGTTCCGGACGTGTGCGGTGAAGGCGTGTCGAACGGCTCCCGAATCGGCTCACCTTTGTACAGGTGTCCTCTGCATCGTGGTGAGGACGGAAGGTGAGCGCGCGTCACCGCAACTCGGTGTGCGAGCCGGTTGCGCGGAGGCATTGTGCGCATGCCGACGATCGGCTCGAGCCCGTGGCGGCGGGCCTTCGCGCGCCGAAGCGCGTGACCGGCGATCCATGCAATCATGCGGGCGGCGCATGTGTTGTCGGTGCGTCGCTCGCGCAGGCGTGCGACCGATTCGCCCACGGTGAGCGACACGCGACGCCTTCGCGCACTTGCCATGCAAGGCCCGCCCGGGGCACGATGCGCGAACCACTTCGCGAACCCCGTCACTTCGACTTCACGCATTTCACGCATGCAAGATTCCAACGAAAGCCGCCCGTCAGGTGTGCGGCTGCTGAAAGGCATCCTCCCGATCCGCCGGGCAGGCGTCACCCGCGACGTATTCGCGGGCATCTCGCTCGCCTCGATGGATATCCCGCAGGTGCTCGGCTACGCGCGCATCGCCGGGATGCCGGCCGTTACGGGTCTTTATACGGTGTTCCTGCCGCTCATTGCATTCGCGTGCTTCGGCGCATCGCGCCATCTCGTCGTCGCCGCCGACTCCGCGACCGCGACGATCTTCGCGAGCCGGCTGTCGTCGATGGCGCCGGCCGGCAGCGCGGAATATGCGGCGCTGGCCGGCATGGTCGCGCTGCTGACCGGCGCGATGCTGCTGCTCGCGCGCATCTTCAAGCTCGGCTTTCTCGCCGATTTCCTGTCGCGCACGGTGCTGGTCGGCTTTCTCGCCGGCGTCGGCGTCCAGGTGTCGATCGCGATGCTCGGCGACATGCTCGGGCTGGCGGTGCCGTATCCGGCGTCGCGCAGCCTCGCGCAACTCGACTACGTCGTCACGCATCTCGTCCACGCGAACCGGCCGACGTTCGCGCTCGCGGCGCTCGTGGTCGTCGCGATTCTCGCGTGCAAGCGGTTCCTGCCGCACGTGCCGATGCCGATGATCGTCGTCGCGGGAAGCATCGCGGCGAGCAACGTGTTCGGCTTCGCCGCACAGGGCATCGCGGTGCTCGGGCCGGTCGCGGGCGGGTTGCCGCCGCTGCGCTGGCCGTCCGTCACGTGGCAGCAGTTCCTCGATCTCGTGCCGGTCGCCGCCTCGTGTTTCGTGATGATCATCGCGCAGAGCGCGGCCGCCGCGCGCGTCTTCGCGCAGCAGTACGGCGAAGACGTCGACACCAATGCCGACATCCTCGGCCTCGCGGCCGCGAACGCGGCGGCGGCGGTCGGCGGCGCGTTCGTCGTCAACGGCAGCCCGACGCAGACGGCGATGGCCGACGGCGCGGGCGTGCGCAGCCAGATCGGCCATCTCGCGTTCGCGGCCGTCGTGGCCGTCGTGCTGTTGTTCTTCAGCACCTACCTGCAGTATCTGCCGCATGCGGTGCTGGCCGGTATCGTGTTCACGATCGCGCTCGGGCTGATCAACGTGCGCAGCCTCGCGGCGATCCGCAAGGAAAGTCCCGGCGAATTCACGCTCGCGCTCGTGACGGCCACGGCCGTCGTGACCGTCGGCGTCGAACACGGCATCCTGCTGGCCGTTGCGCTGTCGCTGATGCGGCACGTGCGCCACAGCTACCAGCCGCACACGATGGTGCTCGAACCCGTCGCGGGCAACGGGCGGTGGCAGCCGGTGCCCGCGCGGCGCGGTGCGATGACGGCGCCGGGGCTGATCGTCTATCGGTTCGGCTCCGACCTGTTCTTCGCGAACGACCATCTGTTTGCCGGCGAAATCACCGAGCTCGTCGACGCGGCGCCGGTGCCGCCGCGCTGGTTCGTCGTCGATGCGGGGGCGATCACCGATGTCGACTATTCGGCCGCGCGGACGCTGACCGACCTCGTCAAGTCGTTGCACGCGCGCGGGATCGGCGTGCTGTTCGGGCGCGTGAACCGCTACCTGCGCGCGGACATGGATCGTCACGGGATCACCGAGGTCGTCGGCGCGTCGTGCATTTTCGCGACGCTGCATCAGGCGCTGGAGGCGGCCGGCACGACGCCCGCACCGCAGGAGCCGGGCACGGTGTAGCGGGAACGTGCCTTTCCGCCCACATTGCGGCGTCGTGCGTCGCTTGTCCCCCAAGGGGACTTCCTTCGGTGCGTTTGGCACGGCCAAACGGCGCTCCTTACTCCTTGCACGCGTCCCGAAGGAAGTCTCCTTGGGGGACGGGCGGAACGGCACGTTCGCAAGCCCGTTATTCGCGTAAACAGGCCCTAGGCGGCCGTGCGCAGGCGCGCGAAGCCGTTGCGCAGGTAGCGGGCCAGTTCCGTCGCGGCCGGCGTGCGCTGGCCGCGCGGCACATGCAGGTTGATCGAGAAGTTCGGCAGCGCGGGCAGGCCGCTGCCGGCCGGCAGGATGTCGAGGTCGGCCGGCACGGTGGACGCGAGCCAGACGGTCACGGCGAGATCGGAACGCACGGTCGCGGCCGTCGCATCGAAGCTGCCGTTCTCGAACACGGTGCGCCAGGCGCGATCGCAGCCGCGCAACGCGTCGAGCACGGACGGACGGAATGCGCAGGTCTGCGCGACCATCGACACCGGTAGCGGCGTGTTGCGGTGCGCGGTGCCGCCTTTCGCACCGACCCAGACCAGCCGGTCGACGGCGATGCACTCGCCGCGCGACGATCCGGCCGGCGCCTCGGTCAGCGCGACATCGAGGTCGCCCCGCGTGAGCCCGCGCCGCAGTTCCGGCGATGCCGCGCACACGAGCGTGAGCGCGACTTGCGGATGCGCCTGCGCATAGTTCTTCAGGATCGGCGCGAGACAGGTGCCGACCAGATCCTGCGGCGCGCCGAGACGAACGGCGCCTTCAACCGTACCGGCCGTCATGTCGGTGAGCAGCGCATCGTGTACGGCGAGCAGCCGGCGCGCCTGTTCGAGCAGCCGCTCGCCGGCCGCCGTGAGCAGCAGGTTGCGATGCTCGCGGACGAACAGCGGACCGGACAGCGTTTCGAGCCGTGCGACCTGCTGGCTGATCGCGCCTTGCGTCAGGTGCAGCGCGTGGCCGGCCGCCGTCATGCTGCGATGATCGGCGACCGAGACGAATGCGCGCAGCAGCGCGATGTCGAGATTGCGTGCCATGCCTCATATTATGAACACTGATATGACTTCGCGTGTCAATGGGGATCGGTTTTCAGCTTCTCAAGTACATGTCATACGAATTTCCTGAGGGCGACGTAGCAGTAAAACTCGACGGTGGATCACACTGATATTCGCGGGTT
>NZ_CADFEI010000014.1 GCF_902833225.1 Burkholderia sp. BCC1644 | reverse complement strand
GGTACCGCGACGAACCAGACGTTCGGTGGTTCGATCGGCGGCACGGGTGGGATCGTGAAGCAGGGTACCGGCACCGAAACGCTGACCGGCGCGAACACGTATACGGGTGGCACGACGGTCAATGCAGGCACGATTGCGATCGGCGCGGGCGGCAGTCTCGCGGCGACGGGCACCGTGAATCTCGCGAATGCGGGCACGGCGCTCGACATCAGTGCGGGCGGCAACCAGTCGATCGGCACGCTGAACGGCGCAGGCGGCTCGAGCATCGTGCTCGGCGGCAACACGCTGACGCTGGGCGGTACGACGAACGGGGCGTTCAGCGGCACGATCGGCGGCACGGGCGGCATCGTGAAGTCGGGCACGGGCTCCGAAACGCTGCTGGGTGCGAACACCTACACGGGCGGCACGACGATCGCGAACGGCGCGCTCGTGCTGGGCGGGGGCGGGAGTCTGGCGACGGGCGGTGCCGTGACCCTGAGCGGTGCAGGCGCGACGTTCGACATCAGCGGTTCGGGCGCGAACCAGACGATCGGCGCGCTGAGCGGCGTGGCCGGTTCGACGGTTGCGCTGGGCGGCAACGGGCTCACGTTCGGCGACGCGACGAACCAGACCTTCGGCGGCGCAATCACGGGTACGGCGGGCGTCACGAAGCAAGGCAGCGGCACCGAAACGCTGACGGGCGCGAACACCTACACGGGCGGCACGACGGTCGATGCCGGCACGCTCGCGATCGGCGCGGGCGGCAGCCTCGCGTCGACGGGCACGGTGAATCTCGCGAACACGGGCACGGCGCTCGATATCAGTGCGGGCGGCAATCAGGCGATCGGCGCGCTGAACGGCGTGGCGGGCTCGAACGTGACGCTCGGCGCGAACAACCTGACGCTCGGCAGCAGCACGAGCGGTACGTTCGGCGGCACGATCGGCGGCTCAGGCGGCATCACGAAGTCGGGCACGGGCACGGAGACGCTGACGGGCACGAACACGTACACGGGCGGCACGACGATCGCGGGCGGCACGCTGGCGCTCGGTGCAGGCGGCAGCCTCGCGGCCACGGGCGCGGTCGGCCTGACCGGTGCGGGCGCAACGTTCGACATTTCAGGTTCGGGCGCGAACCAGGCGATCGGGGCGTTGAGCGGTGTGGCCGGCACGACGGTTGCGCTGGGCGGCAATGGATTGACGTTCGGCGACGGCACGAACCAGACCTTCGGCGGTTCGATCACGGGCACGGGCGGGATCACGAAGCAAGGCAGCGGCACCGAAACGCTGACCGGCGCGAACGCCTTTACAGGCGACACGACGATCGCGGGCGGCACGCTGGCGATCGGTGCGGGCGGCAGCCTGTCGTCGAGCAACGCGGTGAACCTGACCGGCAACGGCACGACGCTCGACATCAGCGCGGCCGGCAACGAGTCGATCGGGGCGCTGAACGGCGTGGCCAGTTCGAACGTGACGCTCGGCGCCAACACGCTGTCGTTGGGCAACGCCACGAACGGCACGTTCGGCGGCACGATCGCCGGCACGGGCGGGGTCGTCAAGCAAGGAAGCGGCACGGAAACGTTGACCGGCACGAACACGTACACGGGCACGACGACGATCGCGGGCGGCACGCTGGCGATCGGCGCGGGCGGCAGCATCGCGTCGTCGGGCACCGTGAACCTCGGCGGTACGGGCACGACGCTCGACCTGAGCGGCGCGGGCGCGAACCAGACGATCGGCGCGCTGAGCGGCGTGGCCGGTTCGACGGTTGCGTTGGGCGGCAACGACCTGACCTTCGGCAGCACGGCGAGCCAGACGTTTGCAGGTGTGATCACGGGCACCGCGGGCGTGACGAAGCAGGGCAGCGGTACGGAAACGCTGACTGGCGCGAACACCTACACGGGCGGCACGACGATCGCGGGCGGTACGCTGGCGCTCGGCGCAGGCGGCAGCCTCGCGGCGACGGGCGCGGTCAACCTGAACGGCGCGGGCGCATCGCTCGACGTCAGTGCCTCGGGTGCGAACCAGACGATCGGCGCGCTGAGCGGCGTGGCCGGTTCGACCGTCGCGCTCGGCGCTACCACGCTGACGTTCGGCGACGGCACGAACCAGACGTTCGGCGGCGCGATCGGCGGCACGGGCGGCATCGTGAAGCAGGGCGGCGGCACGACGACGCTGACGGGTGCGAACACGTACGGCGGCACGACGACGATCAATGCGGGCAACCTCGTGATGGGCACGGGCGGCAGCCTCGCGGGCTCGACGACCGTCAACCTCGCGGCGTCCGGCGCAGGCTTCACGCTCGGTGCGGGCGCGCAGACCATCGGCGGTCTCGCCGGTGTCACGGGCACCACGGTTGCGCTGGGCGGCAACACGCTGACGCTCGGTGGCGCGGCGAACACGTCGTTCGGCGGCACGATCGGCGGCACGGGGGCGCTCGTGAAGAGCGGCACCGGTACGCAGACGCTGTCGGGCAACAACACCTACGGTGGCGGCACGACGGTCGCGGGCGGCACGCTCGTACTCGGCAGCAACGGCGCGCTCGGCACGGGCGCCGTGACGGTCGGCGCCGCAAGCACGCTCGACACGACGAGCGCGGTCAATCTCGCGAATGCGGTCACGTTGAATGCGAATGCAACGATCGGCGGCACGCAGGACCTGACGCTGTCGGGCGTCGTGTCGGGCGCGGGCGGCCTCGTCAAGGATGGCCAGGCCACGCTGACGTTGAACAACAGCAACACGTTCCAGGGCGGCACGGTGGTCAACGGCGGTTCGCTCGTGCTCGGCAACAGCCAGGCGCTCGGCACCGGCGGCCTCACGCTGAACGGCGGCAGCCTCGCGCTCGGCAGCACGAACGTGACGATCGACGGGCTGAGCGGTGCGGCGAACGGCTCGCTCGACACCGGCACGGGCACGCTTACGGTCGCGGGCGGCGGCACCTTCGGCGGCACGCTGACGGGCGCCGGCGCGCTGGCCAAGAGCGGCAGCGCCGCACTCGTGCTGACCGGCGCGAGCAACTACACGGGCGGCACGACGATCGCCGGCGGCACGCTGCAGATCGGCAACGGCGGCACGTCGGGCAGCATCGCCGGCAACGTCGCCGATGCGGGCGCACTGGTCTTCAACCGCTCGGACAACCTGTCGTTCGGCGGCGCGATCTCCGGCGCGGGCTCGCTGACGCAGGCCGGCAGCGGTCAACTGACGTTGACGGGCACGAACACGCTGAGCGGCCCGACCACGGTCAGCGCGGGCACGCTCGCCGTCAACGGTTCGCTCGGCCAGTCGACCGTAACCGTGCAGAACGGTGCGACGGTCACGGGCACCGGCACGATCGGCGGCCTCGTGGTGCAGGGCGGCGCGACGGCGGCCGCGTCGCAGCCGGGCGCGGCGCTGAACGTGGGCGGCAACGTCACGTTCCAGCCGGGCTCGACGTTCCAGGTCGCGGCGTCGCCGCAGCAAAGCGGCAGCCTCGCGGCGGGCGGCACGGCGACGCTGAACGGCGGCACCGTGCAGGTGATCGCGAACCAGAGCGGCTACCAGCCGAGCACGACCTACACGATCGTGACGGCGGCATCGGGCGTGCAGGGCGCGTTCAGCCAGGTGAACGCGAACTACGCGTTCCTGATGCCGACGCTCAGCTACGACCCGAATCACGTGTACCTGCGACTCGTCGAGAACGGCACGTCGCTGCCGGACGTCGCCACGACGCCGAACCAGCGTTCGGTCGCGACCGCGCTCGGCGGGCTCGGTGCCGGCAACCCGCTGTACGACGCGGTGCTGACGACCGACGCGCCCACCGCACGCCGCGCGTACGGGCTGCTCGACGGCGAACTGCAGGCCAGCATGAAGAGCATGCTGCTGCTCGACAGCCGCTATGTGCGCGACGCGGTGACCGACCGCGTCCGTCAGGGCCTCGCGCCCGGATCGGGCCCGCTCGCCGCGCTGTCGTCGGGCGGCGCCGCGCTGTGCGGCGACAACACGGCCGGCGCGGTCGACCCGACGCTGCCGCCGGAACGCCGGATCGGCTCGCGCGAGGGTTGCTACGGCGGCACGCCTTATCAACCGGTCGTCTGGGGGCAGGCGTTCGGCGGCCGCAGCCGGCTCACCGGCGACGGCAACGCGTCGACGATCAACCGCAGCATGACGGGCTTCATCGCCGGCGCCGACATGGCGCTCAACGACAAGTGGCGTGCGGGTCTGGCCGCAGGTGTCACGCACAGCTCGCTCGACAACGACCAGAGTGCGTCGGCGTCGGTGAACAGCTACTACCTGTCGCTGTACGGCGGCGCGCAGTACGGTGCGCTCGGCGTGCGCGGCGGCGCGTCGTACACGTGGTACCGGATCAACAGCGATCGCAATCCGGGCTTCGCGGGCTTCTCGGATCACGATTCGGCCGGCTACGACGCGAATTCGGCGCAGGTGTTCGGCGAAGTCGGCTACGCGCTGCCGGTCGGGCCCGTGGCGATCGAACCGTTCGCGGGCCTCGCGTATGTGAACCTGCATACCGACGGCTATACGGAAACCGGCGGTGCGGCCGCGCTGCGCGCCGGCGGCGAGACGACCCACGTCGGCTTCTCGACGCTCGGCTTGCGTGCGGCGTCGCAGCTCGGCTCGATCGCGAGCGGCACGTTCACCGCGCGCGGGACGGTCGGCTGGCGGCATGCGTTCGGCAACGTGCGGCCGTCGTCGGCGTTCACGTTCGCGAACGGCGGCACGTCGTTCCAGGTGTCGGGCGTGCCGATTGCTCGCGACAGCGCGGTGCTCGAAGCCGGTATCGACGCGAACATCACGAAGCGCCTGACGCTCGGCCTCACGTACAGCGGCCAGTACGGCAGCGGCGTGCGCGACAACGCGATCCTCGGCAACATCCTGTGGAAGTTCTGAGCTGCACCTGATGTGCCTGTGCGCGATGCCTGGCGGCGACGGTAACGTCGCCGGGCGTCGCGTCTTTTTCGTCGCTGCGCACGTGCCCCGTTCTGGCCTATCCTGTGCGAAATACGCGACGCGCGCCGCGCGTTGCGCCTCGACACAGGAGCATCGATGCCGAATCACGCCGAAGCCGCCACGACGCAGGCGCCGCAAGTCGCGCCTGCTACCCCGACCGCCGCGTCGGGCCCCGCCTTCATCGCGCCCGAAGCCGATCCGCAGGCCCTCGCGCGCAACAACCAGTACGTACTGAAATCCGGCGACGCGTTCGTGGTCAGCGACGCGCTCGGCGACATCGGCGGGCATGACGACGGCCTGTTCGTCGACGACATGCGCGTGCTGTCGAAATGGCGCCTGACGTTCGGTGGCCGCGCGCCGTCGCTGCTGTCGGGCGCGACGAGCGCCGACAACGCGTCGTTCACCGCGCACCTGACCAACCGCCCGTTGCCGCCGCTCGGCGGCCACGAGACGCCCGAGGGCGTGATCCACATCGAGCGGATGCGCGTGCTCGCGGGCGACGTGCTTTACGAAGCGCTGACGCTGACGAACTACGGCGCGAGCGAAGCCGAGGTGCCGCTGTCGCTGTCGTTCGCGGCCGATTTCAAGGACATGTTCGAGGTGCGCGGCACGCAGCGCCCGAAGCGCGGCACGGTCGTTGCGCCGCGCGTCGATGCAGGCGCGGTGCGGCTGCGTTACGACGGCCTCGACAGCGTCGAGCGCAACGTGACCGTGCATTTCTCGCCGGCGCCCGACGCGCTGTCGGTCGATCGCGCCGACTACACGCTGACGATCGCCGCGCAGGCCTGCGTGTCGATCTACCTGACCGTCGATGCGACGCTCGGCCCCGCGCGCGTCGAAGGGCCCGGATGCGGCCGCGTCGCGCTGCGCACCGCGCTCGTCGGCGTGCATCGCGAGATGCGCGCGCGGCGCGAATCGATGGCGCGCGTGAACACCGGCAATCCGCTGTTCGACGCGTGGCTCGACCGCTCGCTCGCGGATCTCGGGCTCCTCACGACGCAGCTCGATACGGGACCGTACCCATATGCGGGCATTCCGTGGTTCTCGACGCCGTTCGGCCGCGATGCGGTGATCACGTCGCTGCAGATGCTGTGGCTGCAGCCGTCGCTCGCGCGCGGCGTGCTGCGGTTTCTTGCCGAGCACCAGGCGCGCGAAACGTCCGCGTTCCGCGACGCGGAGCCCGGCAAGATCATGCACGAGTTCCGCCGCAGCGAGATGGCCGCGACGGGCGAGGTGCCGTTCGCGCTGTACTACGGCGGTGTCGACACGACGCCGCTGTTCATCGTGCTGGCCGGCGCCTATGTCGAACGCACCGGTGACGATGCGTTGATCGACGAGTTGTGGCCCGCGCTCGAACGCGCCGCGCAATGGGTGATCGACAAGTGCGACCGCAATCCGTACGGACTCCTCGATTACCAGCGCACGTCGGAGCGCGGCCTCGCGAACCAGGGCTGGAAGGACAGCCACGATTCGGTGTTCCATGCGGACGGTCGTTTCCCCGACGGGCCGATCGCGCTCGTCGAAGTACAGGCCTATGCGTGCGCGGCGCTCGATGCGATGTCGGCGTGCTCGCACCGGCGCGGCCACGCGGCCGATGCGACGCGCTACGCACTGCGCGCGAAGACGTTGCGCGAACAGGTCGACGCGCTGTTCTGGATGCCGGAAGGCGATTTCTACGGGATCGCGCTCGACGGTCATGGCGATTTGTGTCGCGTGTTCGCGTCGAACGCGGGGCACCTGCTCGCGTTCGGGCTGCCCGACGCCGAGCGCGGCGCGGCGGTGGCCGGCGTGCTCGGCTCGGCGCTGTTCCAGACGGGGTGGGGCATCCGCACGCTCGCGGCCGGCCAGCCGCGCTTCAACCCGATGGCCTATCACAATGGCTCGGTATGGCCGCACGACAATGCGCTCATTGCACGCGGGCTCGCGCGCTACGGTGACAAGACGGCCGCGGTCAACCTGCTGCGCGCGCTGTTCGAGGCGGCGGTGAGTTTCGAGATGCGCTTGCCGGAGCTGTTCTGCGGGTTCCCGCGCCGGCGCGGCGAACCGCCGACCGCGTATCCGGTGGCCTGCCTGCCGCAGGCGTGGGCGGCCGGTGCGCCGTTCATGATGCTGCAGGCGTGCCTCGGCGTGAGCATCGACGCGTCGCGCCACGAGGTGCGCGTCGAGCGCCCGGCGCTGCCGGAAGGCGTCGACTGGCTGCGGATCGACGCACTGAGCGTCGGCGACGAAACCGTGTCGCTGACGTTCCGCCGGGTCGACGGCCAAGTCGTCGCGGCCGCGGAGCAGCCGGGCCGCGTGAAGGTGGTCGCGGTGCTGTAGCGCCGTGCTGCGCGAACGTTGCGCGATGTCGCGCCACGTTCGCGCGCAGCGGCATAGAATCGTGACATGACCCTTGAACGATGGCGGAGGTAGACGATGACGACCGACAACCGGCCCGACGACGGCGAGCACAAGCTCGAGAATCTGGAAGCGGCGGTCGACCACCTGCACAAGTCGATCGAATCGCAGAGCATCGCGGTCGGCGCGGCGAAGGGCATTTTGTTCAGCCTGATCGAAACGCTCGGCGCACTGATCGGCGATCCCGACCTGCCCGAGCATGCGCGCTCGGGTTACGAAGCGCTGCGCGACAAGGCCAGCGAACTGCGCGGCGGGCTCGACCGCCATTGAGGCACGGCTCGCGCCGGCGCCGGCCGCACGGGCTGCGCCGGCGCTGCCCGATTCTGCAGAAGAAGCACAAAACCCCGTGTGCTCAATGAGTTAGGTGGCCGGTGCGCAGGATATCCACAAGCTTGCCAACACAATCTGTGGGGAACCGGCCGGCCCTCGATCACGCGCGCGGCGCGTGCCTGGAGGTTGTCCGGCGTGCGGTGCGAATGCCGTTCCGGTGCCACACCATTGACCGGTCAAGGTCCGGATATTGAATCCCCTTGTGTATCAATATGTTACGCGCCGGTTCTGATGGATATCCACAGGCTTGCCAACATATTCTGTGGACAACTCGCAATCGATTGCGTCGCATTGGTTGAGTATCGGGCCCGAATGCGACAGGCGTGCGAAGCCCGTGCACAAAGGCTGCCCGATGTGTGTGTCGGAAAGTAAATTCGTGCGCGATCAAGGGCTTAGGTGCCGGGTGCCCAGGATATCCACATCCTTGCCAACACTTTCTGTGGACAAGCGCGCCGCGTTACGCGCCCGGCGTCGTGCCGGCCGCTTCGGCCACGATCCAGTCGCGAAACAGCGTCATCGCGGGTGTCAGCGGTTTCGATTTCAGCGACGTGAGCCAGTAACCGCCTGCCCGCACGTCGATGTCGAGCGGCCGCGCGAGCAGGCCGAGCTGCAATTCGCGCGCGAACATGCAGGCCGGCGCGAGCGCGACCCCCGCACCCTGCATCGCGGCCTCGACCATCAGCCGCGACGAATCGAACACGGGCCCGTTGACTGCCCACGGCTCGAGCTGCGCGGCGTCGAACCAGCCGTGCCATTCGTCGGTGCGGTACGAGCGCAGCAGCGTTTCGTTCGCAAGATCGGCCGGCTGCGCGAGGCGCCGCGCGATTTCCGGCGCGCACAGCGCGGTGAGCGGTGCGTCGAGCAGGCGCTCGTTGCGCGTCGCCGGCCAGTTGCCTTCGCCGAAGCGGATCGCGAAGTCGAGACCCTCGGCGGCGAGATCGACGACGTTGTTGTTGGTGCGCAGCCGCAGCTCGACGAACGGGTGCGTATCGCCGAACTGCTTCAGCCGCGGCATTAGCCAGCCTAGGGCAAAGGTGCCGACGACACCGAGCGTCAGCACCTCGCGGAAGCGCCCGCCGTCGAACTGCTTGAGCACCGTCTCGATGCGGCTGAACGCGTCGCTCAGCACGGGCAGCAGCGCACGGCCCTCGTCGGTGAGCCCGAGGCCACGCGGCAGCCGTGTAAACAGCGTACAGCCGAGCCGCTCCTCGAGCGAGCGCACCTGCTGGCTGACCGCGGCCTGGGTCACGCTCAGCTCAAGGCCGGCGCGTGTGAAGTTCAGGTGGCGCGCCGACGATTCGAACGCGCGCAACGCATTGAGCGGAAGATGAGGGCGGAGCTTGGTCATAAGAATTTCTTTTGTCAGCGCTCAATTATCGTTGCTTGTCAGGCAACCGTAAAGTCTCGATAGTGCTGTCTCGGCGGCCGGCCGTTTTCAACCTCGATTCGCCTCCATTCCACCACGAGACAACCGACATGACCTACTCATCGAAACGTCGAACCCTGTTGCTGGCCGCCGCGACGGCGCCGCTCGTTCTCACCGTCACCGCGTGCGCGTCGCGGCAGGCTGCTGCACCGGGCGCGGCCAGTCCGGCAGCGGCGGACGCGGCTGCAGCCGTGGCCTCGGCTACCGCCGCAGCCGCCGAGGCGACGTTTGTCGAGATCGAGCGCGACGCGGGCGGCCGTCTCGGCGTGTGCGCGATCGACACCGCGAGCGGCCGGATCATCGAGCATCGCTCGGGCGAGCGCTTTCCGTTCTGCAGTACGTTCAAGGCGATGCTGAGCGCGGCGGTGCTTGCGCAGAGCGTCGATCGCCCGGGCTTGCTGCAACAGCGCGTGACGTACACGAAGGCCGACCTCGTCAACTATTCGCCGGTGTCGGAGAAGCATGTCGGCACGGGCATGACGGTCGCCGCGCTGTGCGAGGCCGCGATCCAGTACAGCGACAACTCGGCCGCGAACCTGCTGATGAAGCTGATCGGCGGCCCGTCCGCCGTGACCGCGTTCGCGCGCTCGATCGGCGACGACACGTTCCGGCTCGATCGATGGGAGACCGAACTGAATACCGCGCTACCGGGCGACCCGCGCGACACGACGACGCCTGCCGCGATGGCCGCGAGCATGCGCGTGCTCACGCTCGGCGAGGCGCTGCCGGCCGCGCAGCGTGCGCAGCTCGTTACCTGGCTGCGCGGCAACAAGGTTGGCGACAAGCGGATCCGCGCAGGCGTGCCGGCCGGGTGGCAGGTGGGCGACAAGACGGGCACCGGCGACTACGGGACGACGAACGATGCCGGCGTGATCTGGCCGGCGTCGGGCGCACCGATCGTGCTGGTCGTCTACTACACGCAGGCGCAAGCCGATGCGCGGGCGAAGGACGATGTGATCGCGTCGGTCGCCCGCATCGTCGCGCAGGCGCTCGGCTGAGCCGGGCGGTGCGGCGTGCGCGGCGCGATCCGCCCGCACGCCGTGCCGCAGTCGTGACCCGCATGACCAAACGTTGTGCGATCAACGACTTAGGTCACGCATGCTCAGGATATCCACATGCTTGCCAACAAAAATTGTGGACAAGCCTGCGTGCTGCCGCGTTCGTCGTGGCGCGAGCCGCCGTGCCGCGTTTGAAGCGGCGCGGACAAAGTCTTTCGGATCAAGCGCTTGGCTGCGGTATGCGCAGGCTATCCACATGCTTGCCAACAAAAACTGTGGACAAGCGGGCGGGCCGGCGCGGCGGGCGACTCGTCACGCCACGGGAGGGCACGCAAGCGGCGATTGACCGGTCGCGTGCCGCATTCGAAGCGGCGCGGACAAAGTCTTTCGGATCAAGCGCTTGGTCGCGGTATGCGCAGGCTATCCACATGCTTGCCAACAAAATCTGTGGACAAGCCCGCGGGCCGTCGCCGCGATGTTCAGCGCTGCCGATCGTCGACCGTGGGCCAGCGCGCAAACGCGAACACCCACAGCATGATGAAGTTCAGGACCGGGACGAACATCGTCAGGATCCACCAGCCCGAATGCCCGGTGCGCCGGACGATGCGAACGTACGGATAGACGACGATGGCGACGAGCACGAGCGAGACGAGCAACTGCCACGCGGTGAAGTGTTCCATGGTCTTCCTCGGAGTGATGTGTCGTGGTGCGGCGCCGGCGCAGCGGCCGGCCCGCCAGGCCGGCGCGCGACGCCGACGATGCGCGGCCGCGTGCGGCTCGCATGATCTTGATGCGTGACGTGCGGGGGCGTCAAGGCGCGGGCAGAGGGTGTCGTAGCGCCGGGTCGTCTGCTTCCGCACCCGCTTGCGCCGCGCGTTGCCGAAACGGTGGCACCACGCATGAATGGCAGGCCGATCAACGGGTTAGCGCATGCTTGCGCAGGATATCCACAAGCTTGCCAACACAATCTGTGGGTAAGTGGCGCGGCAGCCGGCCGGCACGCATCGGGCGGTCGCGGCGTGCATCGCCGTGGCGTCGTGATGCGAACTGGGGCGTAGCGACATGCGCGGCGGCCACTGCCCGGACCTCGTCTGCATCACGCGTGCCAAAGTCCATCGGATCAAGGGTTTAGCGACGCGGTGCGCAGGATATCCACAAGCTTGCCAACATTTTCTGTGGAGAAGTCCGCGTTCGCGATGGGTCGGTGCGGCACGGGTGGATGCCACGCGCTGCCACGTTTCGCACGCGCACTTAAGCGGTGCAGATACCGGCGACGCCGACTTTCTGGAACAGGTGCGGGCTGGCGACCGCGGACGACGGATAGGCCGACAGCTTGGCGACGAATTCCGGATGCGTGAAGGCCGCGCGAAACGTTTCGGTCGATTCCCAGATCGCGTAGTTCAGGTAAGTCGGACTGTCGCCGAGCGCGCGATGAAGCTGGGTCGAGATGAATCCCGGCTGCCGCTTCATGAATTCCGCGTCGTCCTTCCATACGGCGAGAAAGTCGGCTTCGTCCGCAGGTTCCAGCGTGAACAGGTTGACGAGAACGACCGGCTCCGCGTCGATCGCAATTTGTTGCTGGATCGGAAAGGCCGGATCCATCGGCTTGAAGTGAGGCATGGGAACTCCTGGTGAGGTAGCGGGCTGGCGGGGGGTTACGCGTGGCCGTCCTGGCCATGTGCGCTGGACATCGCCGACAGAACGCGAATGGCGGCATCGAGGTCGGCCGAACTGAATTCGCCGGCAATGTCGCGGACATGCTGTTGCCACTGCTCGACCACGGCCTGATAGGCCGCTTCGCCGCGCGGCGTCAGCGCATAAAGGGGCGAGCGCTTGTGTGCCGGGTTGGGCAAGGACAGGACCAGCCCTTCTTCGGTCAGCACGTTGATCTGTTTCAGCACCGCCTGCCGCGTGATGCCCATCGCATCGGCAATCTGCGGGATGTTCGGCGCGTCCGGCGCCATCGAGATCGCGCCCAGCACCTGCCAGCGCGCACTGGTCAGGCCATGTGGCCCGGAAAAGGTGTTGCCCCATTCGATCAGCAGCCCGTTCAACCGGAATACGGACAGCGCGACGGCGGTCAACTTCGCGGATTTCGTCATGTTCCACTCGCATCATGAATTGACAACTACTTTACGTAATGGACAACTGGTTGTCAAGTTGGCGGATGAACGTCACCGCGCGATGATGGGTCGGTACACTTGGGGCGCGATCCGGCACCGAAAGCATCGGTTGCGACGGATTGCCGGCCAACAACAAGGAACCTGGAGAGAAATCAGTGAGAACGATCAGGAAGATGATCGCCGTGCCGTTGCTGGCGGCGGTATGCGGCACGAGCGCCCATGCGTGTATCCCGCCCGACTATCGGACCGCGTATTTCGGCAAGGCCCAGCACATGAGCGACGAACTCCGCGGCAAGGTGATCGACGACATCCGTGCCAATCACTACACGATCATCGAGCCGCAAATCGGTTTGCTGTTCTTCCCGATCGTCAGGAAGGGGGATGCGATCTATCTCCGCGACAAGCCGATCGCAACGGGCAAGGACTCGTTCTGGTACCTCGGGCAGGGCTATTACCAGTTGAACGGTCAGCTCTATTACATGGGCGAACATGTCGGTGCCTTTCCGGGCGACGGGACCGTCGTCGTTCACGTCGAGGATCGCACGCGCCCGAAGCCGGACGACTACCCGAAAGGGCGTCTGTATTGCCGAGTGACGCAGCACGCCAGCATTCTCGAAACCTCGACCGGCCTGCGGGTCGAACAGATCGTTGACGACAATTGAGTAGCACGGGGTGCGTGGCTGACCGGGCGCGGTGCATCGCGCACCGGTTTGCGGCCGCCTGGCGCATTTGCCGCGCAGCCCCGACAAACCCTTTCCGATCAACGGCTTGGTGCTGTTAACGGAAGGTTGTCCACAAGCTTGCCAACATAATCTGTGGAAAAGCCGACGGTCACGCGTGCATCAGGCCGGTGCGGGAAACCGCACCGTGACGGTCAGCCCGCGTCCGCCTTGCGTAGTGCCGAGCGCAACCGTCGCGCGATGCTGTTCGGCGATTCGCTTGACGATCGACAGCCCGAGCCCGCTGCCCGACGACGTGACGGCTTGCGCCCCTTCGCCGCGATAGAAGCGTTCCCACACGTCCGTGCGTTCGGCTTCCGGAATCCCGGGGCCGTCGTCGGCGACTTCGAGCACGGGCGTCGTGCCGTCGATGCGCGCGGACACGTCGACACGCGAGCCGTTGCCCGCATAGCGGATCGCATTGTCGACGAGGTTGTTCAGCAGCACGCGCAGCGTGTCGACGTTGCCTGCCGCCATCACGGGCGCGGCGACGATCGCGCCGAGATCGATCCGGTGCGCGTCGGCGACGCGCGCGCGGTCCGACACCACCGACCGGCACAGCGCGGCGAGATCGACGGGCGCCGACGCCGATGCGGCCGCCTGCGCATCGGGTTCGAGGCGCGCGAGCGTCAGCAACTGCTCGGCGAGATGGCCGAGGCGTGTCGTGCCCGCATGGATTTGCGCGAGGATATGTTCGCGTTCCTCCGCGGTCGCCGCGCGCCGCAGCAGCTGCGACTGGATCGACAGCCCCATGATCGGCGTGCGCAACTCGTGCGCGGCATCGGCGATGAAGTGCCGCTGCAGCGTGAACGAGCGGTCGAGCCGCGTGAGCAGGTCGTTGATCGCCTCCGCGAGCGGGCGGACCTCGTTCGGCATCGATGCGACGTCGACCGGTTCGAGGTTGTTCGCATTCCTGCGTTTCAGGCCCGATGCGATCGTGCGCAGCGGCCGCAGCCCCGCGCCGATGCCGAACCACAGTCCGATTGCGAGCAGCGGCAGCATCGAGAACACCGGCCAGAGCAGGTGCACGGCGATGCCGGCGATCGCTTCCCAGCGCGCATGTCGCGCCTGCGCGAGCCGGATCGTCGTGCCGCCGCGTTCGGTCACATAGGTGCGCCACGGCTGGCCGCCGACGTCGACGCTCGCGATGCCCTTCTGCTCGGGCGGCGGCAGTTTCGATTCGCGGTCGGTCGAATACATCAGCGTGCCGTTGCGCCACACCTGCAGCAGCACCGCATCGGGGTCGCTCGCCTCGAAGCCGTGCTTGCCGTTCGCATGGTCGCTGAACGACAGCTCGCCGTTCGGGCCGACGACGATTTGCTTCGACATGCTGCGCATCTGGTCGTCGAGCAGGTCGTCGAGCTCGCGCAGCGCGCCCCAGTAGGTGCCGGCGCTCGCGACCAGGCCGATCACGCACGCGGCCGGCAACAGCCACGTCAGCAGGCGCCGCCGCAACGACGCGTTGCGCCAGCGCGCGATCGCGCGTTGCAGGTGCGTCATGTGCCGTCACCGATCCGGTAGCCGACGCCGCGCACCGTGCGGATCATGTCGTGGCCGAGCTTCTTGCGCAGGTTGTGGATGTGTACCTGCACCGCGTTGCTCTCGATTTCCTCGCCCCAGCTGTACAGCCGCTCCTCGAACTGCTCGCGCGAAATCACCGCGCCGGGTTCGCGCATCAGCTCGTGCAGCAGCACGAACTCCTTCGGCGACAGCGGCACTTCGTCATCGTCGAGCCAGACGAGGTGCTTGACGGGGTCGAGCCGCAGCGGGCCGATCGCGAGCGTCGTTTGCGCGCGGCCCGCGTGGCGGCGGTTGACCGCGCGGATGCGGGCGAGTAGTTCGTCGAGCTCGAACGGCTTGACGAGATAGTCGTCCGCGCCGCTGTCGAGCCCTGCGATGCGGTCGGGCACGCCGTCGCGCGCGGTGATGATGATCGCGGGCAGGTTTTCGTCGCGGCGGCGCAGCGCCGCGAGCACCGACAGGCCGTCGCGGTTCGGCAGCCCGAGATCGAGCAGCAGCAGGCCGTAGCCGGTCGAGCGCAGCGCGAGCGACGCGGCATCGCCGTCCTTTACCCAGTCGACCGCGAAGCCTTCCTGTTTGAGGCCCTGTTCGAGCCCGCTGCCGATCAGCGGATCGTCCTCGACGAGCAGTACGCGCATGGATTCATGTCTCTTCAGCAGGGCGCAGCAACGCCCGGGGTTCTCATGATAAGCGCGCGTGCCTTAGCGGGAGCTTAAACGCCGGTGCCCCGGTGCGTTGGCGCACCGTTTCGATCCGTCGCGCGCCGCTTCGGGGCGACCTTCAGGTTTGCTTAATCTTACGCTCCGTAATCTCGGGCCGTCGCGCTCAAGAGGGGCGCGGCACACGACCAAAATCGGAGGAACAAGACCATGAAACACCTGACGAGAATCCTGGCGGTTGCGCTCGCCGTGCTGCCTGCCGCCGTTTATGCGGAATATACGGGGCCGTCCGCGTTGACCACGACGACCGTGAAGGAACTGCTCGCGAACGGCAAGGACGACCAGCATGTGCAGTTGCAGGGGCGCATCGTCAAGCATGCCGGCGGCGAGGACTACGAGTTCGCCGACGCGACCGGCACGATCCGCGTCGAGATCGACGACAAGCTGTGGGCGGCCGGCCAGCCCGTCAACGACAAGAACGAGGTAAAGCTGACCGGCGAATTCGAGCGCAAGTGGTCGGGCAAGGTGAAGGTCGACGCCGATCACGTCGAAGTGCTGCGCTGACCGGTGCGCGCGGGGCCGGTGATACCATGAACGACCGGTTCCCGTTCCCATCACGATGGCTGCCAATTTCGACGAACTCGCGTCCCGGATCCGGGCGCAATTTTCCGAGCTGAGCCCGCAATTCCAGGCGGGCGCGGCCTTCCTGCTCGATCATCCCGACGAAGTCGCCACGTCGTCGATGCGCAAGGTCGCGCAACGCGCGCAGGTGCAGCCTGCGTCGCTCGTGCGGCTCGCACAGCAATTCGGTTTCCCCGGCTGGAACGAGTTGCGCGATCTGTGCGTCGCGCGCGTGCGCACGCGCCCCGAGCCGCTCACGCAGCGCGCGCGCTCGCTCGTGCGGCCCGACGCGAAGGCGTCGCTCGCGCATGACCTGCTCGCCGCACAGCAGCACAACCTGTCGGCCACCGCCGCGCAGAACGAGCACGCGCTCGCGGACGCGGCCAGGCTGATCCGCAAGGCGTCGCATGTGCACGTGGCGGGGTTCCGCTCGTGCTATCCGGTCGCGTTCGGGTTCGTGTACGGCTACCGGCTGTTCCGCCCGACCGTGTCGCTGCTCAACGGTGTCGCCGGTTCGCTCGAGATGGAGCTGCGCACGATCGCGAAGCAGAGCGTGACCGTGGTCGTCAGCTTCGCGCCGTACTCGGCGGAAGCGACGCGCGTCGCGCAGGCCGCGAAAGCGCAGGGCAGCAAGATCGTCGCGATCACCGACAGCGCGGTGTCGCCGATCGCGCTGCACGCGGACGCGCAACTGATCTTCACGCACGACAGCCCGTCGTTCTTCCCGTCGCTGGTGGCCGCGCATGCGATGGCCGAGGCGCTGGTCGCGCAGTTGCTCGCGCTCGAAGGCAGCGATGCGATCGCGGCGCTCGAGCGTACCGAAGCGGAACTGCACGCGAAGGGCGCCTACGTCGTTTGACGCGCGCCGCGCGTGCGTCTGCGGCCCATTCCCGTTCACGATTCAACCCGACGCAACCGATGACGTTCACCTACTCAGTGACCGACGCGGGCGACGCGGACGTACGCAAGCAGATCGTCGCGCCGCTCGTTCGATTCAACGAAAGTCAGGCCGGCCCGGCCGAGTTCCGGCCACTGGCCGTGGTCGTGACCGACGACGCAGGTGTGGTGGTCGGCGGCCTGTGGGGCGGCACGGCGTTCGGCTGGCTGCACGTCGACCTGCTCGTGGTGCCCGAGGCCGCGCGCGGCCAGGGCGCCGGCACGCGCATCATGGATCTCGCCGAGGCCGAGGCCGTCGCGCGCGGCTGCCACGGCGCGTGGCTCGACACGTTCGATTTCCAGGCGCGGCCGTTCTACGAGAAACGCGGCTATGTCCGCTTCGGCGAGCTGCCGGACTATCCGGTCGGGCACACGCGTATTTTCCTGACGAAGAAACTCGCGGGCTGAGTGGCGGCGCCGGCGGCACGGTTGACGATGCCGCTTGCCGTCGCCTACGATACCGGGCAGCGATGCAGGTCGCTTCCGGGTCCGCGGAAAGGGTTGAACCCACCTGTCGCATCAACTCCAGTCTTCCCCATCCTTTGTGCTGGCGGTATTGCGGACCTTCGGCCATGACTGCACGAGGATTCGCATGAAAAAGCTGCCTCCCAAGGCCAATCCCGATCATCTGAAAAAGCAGGCCAAGGAATTGTTGCGCCTGTACCGGCAGGGTGACGCCGATGCCGTCGCGCGCTTTGTCCGGTTTCTCCCAGCCGCCGCGAACCGCACGCACGACGAAGCGCTCGCGCTCGGGCTCCGGTTGCACGACGCGCAGTCCTGCATTGCGCGCGAGTACGGCTTCGCATCATGGGCCGATCTCGGTGCGTTCGTCGAAACCCATGCGCTTGGCGGGCAACCGAGGGCGCAGCTGATCCGGCGCTGGCTCGACCTCGCCTACGGCGGCGATGTGACCGGCGGCTTCGACGCGGCGCGGCCGCGCGTCGCCGCGCAATTGTTGCTCGACCATCCCGATCTCGTTTCGGCCGATCCGGCCATCGCGTGCGCGGCGGGCGATCTCGACGCGGTGAAGGCGGCACTGGCCGCCGATCCCGGCTGGATCGCGCGTGCCGGCGGTGCGCTGAAGCTGCCGCCGCTGGTCGCCGTCACGCATTCGCGGCTCGGGCAGATTCCCGGGTTCGCCGTCAGGCTGCGCGCCTGCGCACGCCATCTGCTCGATGCCGGCGCGGATCCGAACCAGCGGATCGGCAACCGGTTTCCGCCGGCGTCGCTCGCCGAGCCCGACGAGTCGGGGCCGCTGTCGGCGCTGTACGGCGCCGCGGGCGTCAATCGCGATCCGGCGCTCACGGCGATGCTGCTGGAAGCCGGCGCCGACCCGAACGACGGCGAATCGCTGTATCACTCGGTGGAAAACCCGGCGTGCACGCGTCTGCTGCTCGAGCACGGCGCGCGGGTGGACGGGACGAATGCACTGCGGCGGGCGCTCGACGTGCCGGATGCCGCCGCGCTCGAACTGCTGCTCGCGCATGGCGGCGACCCGAACGAGCCGGCCGGAGAAGGGCCGACGAAGATGTGGGGCGCGCCGTTGTTGCGCGCGATCGCCGTGCGTTGCCCGGCGCGCCACGTCGCCGCGCTGCTGGCGGCCGGCGCGGATCCCCGTGCATGCACGCCGGCGGGCGTCGGCGCGTACCGGCTGGCCATGCAGGCCGGATTGACCGACGTCGCGGCGCTGTTGCGCGCCGCCGGCGCGGAAGAGGCGCTCGGCGCGGACGACGCGTTCGTGGCGGCCTGCGCGCGTGCCGACGGCGACGATGCGCGGCGTATCCAGGCGCGCCATCCCGAACTGCCCGGCGCGCTGACCGGGGACCGGCTGCGGCAACTGCCGGATGCCGCCGCGTGGGGTTCGCGCGACGCGGTGAAGGTCATGGTCGAGCTGGGCTGGCCGATTGCCGCGCGTGGCGGCGACTGGGACGCGAGCGCGCTCAATCATGCGGTGTTCCGCGGCGATGCCGACCTGCTGGCGTTCCTGCTTGCGCACGGCGCAAGCTGGCGCGAGCCGCACGGATTCGGGAGCGACGCGCTCGGCACGTTGTCGTGGGCGTCCGTCAACGAGCCGGAGGGCGTCGACGGTCCCGACTGGGAAGCGTGCGCGCGCGTGCTGATCGCCCATGGCGTGCCGCAGGCGGTGCGCGATCCGTCGCATCCGGCCGCCGTGCTGATCGACGGCCGCACGATGCGGTTCTCCGAGGCTGTCACCGACGTGTTGCTCGGCATCGACGGCGGGCCGCCTGCATCGCCGTAAGCGAAGGCGGCCGGCGGCGTGAATCCGGCGCTTCGGACTTTTTCCGGTCGCGCGGCGACATTTCGGCCCATGCTGAAACGTCGCGCGCATGACCGGCGTAAGCTCACCCGTCATCACCATCCGGGAGTCCACGATGACCCGTTCCGACCTGCAGGCCCGCCACGCCGAAGCTTTCCGATCGCTGCACACGCGCCCCGGTGCGTTCATCATCCCGAACCCGTGGGACGCCGGCACCGCGCGCCTGCTGGCGATGGCCGGTTTCGAGGCGCTCGCCACCACGAGCGCCGGCTACGCGTTTTCGAAAGGGCAGCCCGACAACGCGATCGACCGCGACGCGATGCTCGACCATATTGCCGATCTCGTCGCAGCGGGCGGCCTGCCGGTGAGCGCCGATCTCGAGAACGGCTTCGGCGACGCGCCCGGCACGGTGGCCGAAACGATCCGGCTGGCGGCCGAGGCCGGGGCGGTCGGCGGCTCGATCGAGGACGCGACGGGCCGCGCCGATGCGCCGATCTACGCGCGCGACGCGTCGGTCGAGCGCATCGCGGCGGCCGTCGACGCGGCGCGTGCGCTGCCGTTTCCGTTCACGCTGACCGCGCGCTGCGAAAACTACCTGCACGGCCGCCGCGACCTCGACGACACGATCGCACGGCTCGTCGCCTATCGCGACGCGGGCGCCGACGTGCTGTACGCGCCGGGCATTACCGATGCCGACGAAATTGCGGCGGTGACGCGGGCGGTCGGCGCGCCCGTCAACGTCGTGATGGGGCTGCAGGGCGGCCTGCTGAGCCTGGACGAGCTGGCGGCGCTCGGCGTGAAGCGCGTCAGCGTCGGCGGCGCGCTGGCGCGGGCCGCGCTCGGCGCGTTCCTGCGTGCCGCGACCGAGATGGTCCGCGACGGCACGTTTACGTTCACGCAGGCGGCCGTACCGGGGCGCGACATCAACCGCTGGTTTGCGTCACCCGATAATTCGCCGGTTTTGTTCGGGGAATGACCGTCAATAAAACATGGGATCGTTTCTAGTGGAAACGTCGATTGACAATAATCAACCTATTTCGCGTCTGAATTAACCGTCGATGACGGCGCGAAAACCATCGTCTATTCTCCGCATTTCCCCCGGTTGACCCGATCCGCCGTGCAATCCGCGCCGGATCGGGCGATCGGCGGCACGCCGTGCGCACCGGTGGCGCGTATCGTTGCATTTTCCCGGGCAGTGCATTTTCATGCGTGGCAGTTGCCGGCGGGTTTTTTGATTGATAATCTGCGGCACATTCAAATGACCGGTCGGCGGGCTGCCGGGAATATCAATATATAAAATCTGAGAGAGCGATGACGATCCGAGAAAATCAGCGCGTCGGGTTTCGCGTCGGCGATGTCGTGACGCTGAAAACGGGCGGGCCGCGCATGACCGTCACCTATGCGGGGCCGGTCGTATTCGACGACGGCGACTGGCTGATCTGCCAGTGGTTCGACGAAAACGGCGAATTCCGGCAGGAAATGTTCCATCACGACACGGTGGTGCCCGAGCCGCGCGCGATTTCGGCCGGGCGCGTCCGGATGCGCATGCAGTCGCACCGCTACCGGTCGGCCGCCTGACCGTTGCCTGTCGTGGCGATGTCGCGACGCGCGGCCTTCGCACCGCGACATTTCACGTGAACCCGAAACATGCGGCGGCGCACTGCATCGATACTGAGCGCATGAACCCGACCGATCCCATTGCAGCGGTGACGCACCGCGATCCCTATCCCTACTATGCGACGCTCGTCGACGGGCCGCCGCTCGCGTTCGACGCCACGCTCGGCCTGTGGGTCGCGAGCCGCGCGTCGGTCGTGACGGCCGTGCTCGGCCATCCCGCTTGCCGCGTACGCCCGCTCGACACACCGGTGCCGCCCGCGTTGCGCGGTACGACGGCCGGCGCGCTGTTCGGTGAGCTGGTGCGCATGAACGACGGTGCGTTGCGGCACGACGTGCCGAAGCAGGCGCTGCGCGCGGCGTTCGCACCGATCGACACGGATGCGCTGCGCGATCGCGCGGCGCAGCTTGCCGCGCGACGGTTGCCGGCGCCGGGCGATACCGGCGCGCTGAATACGTGGTGCATGACCGTGCCCGTCTGCGCGGTTGCCGATCTGCTCGGCTTCGACGAAGCGCAGCTCGACGACATCGCGGCGCGGGTCGTCGACTTCGTCGCCGCGCTGTCGCCGTTGTCGGATGCGGCGGCGCTGGCGCGCGCGAGCGAAGGCGCACGGCAATTGCTCGACCGGATGACCGAGCGCGTCGCGCAGACGCATGCGCATGACGGCACGCTCGTCGCCGCCGTGCAGCAGGCGGCCCGCGAGTCCGGCTGGCAGGCGAGCGGCGGGCTGGTCGCGAATCTCGTCGGGTTGCTGTCGCAGACGTGCGAAGCGACGGCCGCGTGGCTCGGCAACGCGCTGGTGGCCTGGGACGGGGACGCACAAGCCGCACACGCCGTGCCGGACGACACCGCGCTCGACGCATTCGTCGCCGAAGTCGGGCGCTTCGATTCACCGGTGCAGAACACGCGCCGCTTCGTCGCGGCGCGCACGACGATCGACGGCGTGACCGTCGACGCCGGCGACGCGATCCTCGTCGTGCTCGCCGCCGCGAACCGCGACCCGGCCGTGCATCGCGAGCCGCACCGGCTGATGCCCGGCCGCGCAGCGGGGCCGAATTTCGGTTTCGGCACGGGGCCGCACGGCTGCCCGGGCGAGCGGATCGCGCGGGCGGTGACGGCGGGGGCGTTCGGGGCGTGCTTGCGCGCGGGCGGCTGGCCGCCGCGCGAGGGACTGAACCGGGATTACCGCGCGTCGACCAACGTCAGGATGCCGAAGTTCGACGCGGCACGGTGAAGGGGAAAAAGGGACTTAACGGCAGCCTTGCTTCTCGGCCCATTGTTCCTGGGCGGCGACGCGGCGTTGCACGCGTTCGACGAGGCCGGTCGAGAAGGTCCGCATGCTGACGCCGCGGCGCTTCGCGAGGATCGTCTGCGCGACGTCGGTGCGCGGGTTCGGCTGGCACGCCCAGTAGAGCGTCATCAGCCAGCCGATGCCGGTCCACGCGAACAGCGCGTTGAACATCGCGATCGTCAGCTTGTCTTGCCGGCCGCGCCGGTCGGCAATGACGGCCGGCAGAAAATAGATCGCGATCGCGGCGACTGAACCGGCCACTTGAATCAGGACTTCATCATGCATGGTGCTGCTCCGTCCGAACTGCAATGGGGCTGATTGTCGCGCTTTTTCCGTTCGTGTGCCGGCAATTGATTGTTGCGCTTTTAATGACGATCAGCCGGCTTCGGCGTCCATCGGCTGCGCTTCGTTGCTCAACGCGAAACCTTCGTCGCGCCAGCCCGTCACGCCGCCGATCATCAGCTTGACCGGCCGGCCGAGGCGCGCCAGCTGGATCGCCGCGCGCGCGGCGCCGTTGCAGTGCGGGCCCGCGCAGTAGACGACGAACAGCGTGGCGGCCGGATAGCCGGCGAGCTTGCTCTCGATGATCTTGCGGCGCGGCAGGTTGCGTGCGCCGGGCACGTGGCCGGCGGCGAACTGGTCGGGGCCGCGCACGTCGAGCAGCACGAAGTCGGGCGCGCCCGACGCGAACGCGTCGTGCACGTCCCAGCAATCGGTCTCGAATCGCAGCGATGCCTCGAAATGCGCGAGGGCGGCGGGGCTGTCGGCGGCGGGCACGTCGGTGACGCAGGACATGGGCAGGTTCTCCGGGTCGAAGCGGCGCGGAACGCGCCGGGATGAAGGGCAGTATCGCGGTTCGGCCTGTTTTGCGGCAGTGGCGCGATCGACAAGTTCCGGTAACATCGCGCCATGCACAATCATCTCGTCGTCGCGCTCGCCTACGATCGCCTCTGCACCTTCGAATTCGGCTGCGTGGTCGAACTGTTCGCGCTCGAGCGCCCGGAACTCGGCGTCGACTGGTATCGCTTCGCGGTATGCGCCAGCGAGCCGGGGCCCGTGCGCGCGGCGGGCGGTATCACGGTCGCCGCGCCGTACCGGCTCGCGACGCTCGATCGCGCGGACACCATCGTGATTCCCGGCTGGCGCGATCCCGAAGAGCTGCCGCCCGAGCCGTTGCTGAAGAAGCTGCGGGCCGCGCATCGGCGCGGCGCGCGGCTCTGCTCGATCTGTTCGGGCGTGTTCGTGCTCGCGGCGGCCGGCGTGCTCGACGGGCTCACGGTGACGACCCACTGGCGTTATGCGGAACGCCTGCAGGCGCGCTATCCGGCGCTGCGTGTGAATCCCGATGCGCTGTACGTCGACGAAGGGCAGATCGTCACGTCGGCAGGGTCGGCGGCGGGGCTCGACATGCTGCTGCATCTGGTGCGCCGCGATCACGGCGGCGCGATCGCGAACCGTGTCGCCCAGCGCCTCGTGCTGCCGCCGCACCGCGATGGCGGGCAGGCGCAGTTCGTGCCGCGCCCGGTCGCGCCTGGCGGCACCGACCGGCTCGCGAAGCTGATCGACTGGATGCGCGCCCATGCGGCCGAGCCGCACACGCTGGCGTCGCTCGCCGCGCAGGCCGCGATGAGCACGCGCACGCTGCAGCGTCAGTTCGCGGATGCGACGGGGATGTCGCCGCTCACGTGGCTGATCCGCGAGCGCGTGAACGTCGCGAAGGACATGCTCGAGGCGCAGCCCGCGTTGTCGCTCGCGCAGGTCGCGGCGCGCGCGGGGTTCGGCTCGGAGGAATCGCTGCGCCGCCATTTCCGGCGTATCGCGGCGACCAGCCCGGCCGCGTACCGGCGCGGGATGGATCGCGGCGGAAGCTAGCGCGCGCCGGACGGAGCGGTGCGTGCGCGACGACGACAAGAACAAGGACGACCAACGTGGCGACGGCCACGCATTCCGAACCAGGATTCCGATGACGACACTGCCTTCCCGTTTGCCGCTGATCCAGGCCCCGATGGTGGGCTCGCTGAGCCCGCTCGCGATCGCCGTGTGCGAAGCCGGCGGGCTCGGTTCGCTCGCGTGCGCGGCGCTCGGCCCGCAGCAGTTGCGCGACGAGATCGCGGCGATCCGCGCGCACACGCCCACGCCGTTCAACGTGAACTTCTTCTGCCATGCGCCGCCCGCGCCCGACGCCGAGGTCGATGCGCGCTGGCGCGCGGCGCTCGCCGGCTACTACGCGGAAGCCGGGCTCGATCCGGCCGGCGTGAAGGGCGGCCCCGGCCGCGCGCCGTTCGACGATGCGATGTGCGCGGTTGTCGAGGAGCTGCGGCCGGCCGTCGTGAGTTTTCATTTCGGGCTGCCGGACGATACGTTGCTCGAGCGCGTGCGATGCACGGGCGCGCTGGTTGTTTCGTCCGCGACGACCGTCGAGGAAGCGCGCTGGCTCGATGCGCGCGGCGTCGACGCGATCGTCGCGCAGGGTGCGGAGGCCGGCGGCCATCGCGGGATGTTCCTGACCGACGACATCCATGCGCAACCGGGCCTGTTCGCGTTGCTGCCGCAGATCGTCGACGCGGTGCGCGCGCCGGTGATCGCGGCCGGTGCGATCGCCGACGGGCGCGGCATCGCGGCGGCGTTCGCGCTCGGCGCACGCGCGGTGCAGATCGGCACCGCTTACCTGCTGACGCCGCAGGCCGGTCGCTCGGCCCGGCATCGCGCGGCGGTGCGTGCCGCACGCGACGACGGGACGCGGATGACCAACCTGTACACGGGCCGCCCCGCGCGCGGGCTGCTGACGCGCTTCATGCGCGAGCAGGGGCCGATGAGCGCGCTCGCGCCTGCGTTTCCGCTCGCGACGGCCGCGGTCGATCCGCTGCGCGGCGCGTTCGAGCGGCAGGGCCGCGACGATTTCTCGCTGCTATGGTCGGGCGAGGCCGCCGCGCTCGCACGCGAGGAGGATGCCGGTGCGCTGACGCGCCGCCTGTGGGACGATGCACTGGCCTGCGCGGCAGGGCTGCGCGACGCGTTCCCGAAGGTCGGCTGAACGGCCGGGAGGGGGCGCCGGCGGGGGAGCATCGGCGTATGATCTGGGTTTTCGTCAGCCCGATCCAGGCACCCCCACCATGACTTCCGTCGACACTACCCCCGTCCTCGACCATGACAAGCTCGTTACCTTCATCGAGCGCAAGTGGAACGATGAAATCCTCCACGCCCTGACCGACTACATCGCGATTCCCGCGAAGAGCCCCGCATTCGATCCCGACTGGGAGAAGCGCGGCTATCTCGAGCGCGTCGTAACCGACGCCGCGCAGTGGGCCGAACGGCAGCCCGTGAAGGGGCTGAAGCTCGAGATCGTGCGCCTGCCGGGCCGCACGCCGGTGATCTTCTTCGAGACGCCCGCCACGCGCTCGGGCAGCACCGACACGATCCTGCTGTACGGCCACCTCGACAAGCAACCCGAATTCGACGGCTGGCGCGCGGATCTCGGCCCGTGGACGCCGAAGTTCGAGAACGGCAAGCTGTACGGCCGCGGCGGCGCGGACGACGGTTATGCGATCTACGCGAGCCTCGCGGCGCTCGGCGCGCTCGACGAGCAGGGCATCGAGCGGCCGCGCTGCGTCGGCCTGATCGAGACCTGCGAAGAGTCGGGCAGCTACGACCTGCTGCCGTACGTCGATGCATTGCGCGACCGGCTCGGCCAGGTGTCGCTCGTCGTGTGTCTCGATTCGGGCGCCGGCAACTACGACCAGATGTGGCTCACCACGTCGCTGCGCGGCCTCGTGTCCGGCGACCTGCAGGTCGAGGTGCTGGAAGAAGGCATCCACTCGGGTGTCTACGGCGGCATCGCGCCGTCGAGCTTCCGCGTGATGCGCCAGTTGTTCGAACGCCTCGAGGATGCGAAGAACGGTAACTTGCTGCCGGGCGTGTTCCATTGCGAGATTCCGTCGAGCCGCGTGCGCGAAGCCGAGGCGGCCGCCGCGATTCTCGGCGACATGGTGTGGAAGGGGCTGCCGTGGGCGTGCGGCGCGGACGGCAAGCCCGTGCTGCCGACCACGACCGATCCGCGCGAGGCGCTGCTGAATTCGACGTGGCGTCCGTCGCTGTCGGTCACGGGCGCGGCCGGCATGCCGGCACTCGCCGATGCCGGCAACGTGCTGCGACCGCGCACCGCGTTCAAGCTGTCGCTGCGCCTGCCGCCGCTCGTCGACGCCGCGCAGGCCGTGCAGCAACTGAAAGAACTGCTCGAACTCGATCCGCCGTACAACGCGAAGGTCACGTTCAAGCCGGACGCGGGCGCCGCGACCGGCTGGAGCGCACCGGATCTCGCACCGTGGCTCGCGTCGTCGCTCGATGCCGCCTCGCGCCGCCACTTCGGCGCCGACTGCGCATACATGGGCCTCGGCGGCACGATCCCGCTGATGAACGTGCTGCAGGAAGGCTTCCCGTCCGCGCAGTTCATGGTGTGCGGCGTGCTCGGGCCGAAGTCGAACGCACATGGCCCGAACGAGTTCCTGCACGTGCCGTACGCGAAGAAACTGACCGCGGCCGTTGCCCACGTGATCGCGACCGCGCGCTGATCGTCGCTACGCCTGACGTACCGATTGCCCGACCCGATCCGACCTGATGGAGTGTTGCCGATGACCGCACTGCCGACGCCCGATACCGAACCGCTGCGCATGCGCGCCGAACCGCTGCATGCCTTTGTCGCGGCGCTCTGGGAACGGGCCGGCAGCAGCGAGCGTGAGGCGCGGCTCGTCGCCGATCACCTGGTCGGCGCGAATCTCGCGGGCCACGATTCGCACGGGATCGGGATGATCCCGAACTACGTCGCGTCGTGGCGGGAAGGGCAATTGCAATTGAACGGGCACGCGTCGATCGTCCGCGACGGCGGCGCGGTGCTGACGATCGACGGCGGGCGCGGTTTCGGCCAGGTGATCGCGTTCGAGGCGATGGTCGAAGGGATCGAGCGCGCGCGGCGCATGGGGATCTGCGCGATCGGGCTGCGCGACGTCCACCACCTCGGCCGCATCGGGCACTGGGCCGAGCAGTGTGCGCGCTCGGGGCTCGTGTCGTTCCATTTCGTCAACGTGCCGGGCGACCTGCTGGTCGCGCCGCTGCACGGCACCGATCCGCGCTTCGGCACGAATCCGTTCTGCGCCGCGTACCCGCGGGCGGGCAAGCCGCCGCTGCTGCTCGACTTCGCGACGAGCGCGATCGCGTACGGCAAGACGCGTGTTGCCTACAACCAGGGCAAGCGCGTGCCGGCCGGGTCGCTGATCGACCATCGCGGCCAGCCTACCGACGATCCGGCCGTGATGCACGAGCAACCGTTCGGCGCGCTGCTGCCGTTCGGGCTGCACAAGGGGTATGCGCTCGCGGCGATGTGCGAGATCTTCGGCGGCGCGCTGGTCGGCGGGCATACGACGTACGGCGATACGCTGCAGAAGACCAGTGCGATCGTCAACGGGATGCTGTCGGTGCTGATCGATCCGAACGCGTTCGACGCGGCCGACGCCGAGCGCGAAGCCGATGCGTTCGTCGCATGGGCCAAGGCGTCGCCGCAGGCCGGCGATGCGCCGGTACAGGTGCCCGGCGAGCCGGAGGACGCCAGCCGCGCCGCACGCGGGGCCACCGGCATTCCGGTCGACCGCGCAACGTGGCGGCAGATTCGCGAGAGTGCGACGGCCGTCGGTTTCGACGCAGCCGAACTCGATGCATGGACGCAGCGCTGTGAGGCTTCCGCATGAGCTGGCAGTCGGAGAAGGCGCACGGCGAGGAGATCGCGTACCAGCTTGCTCCGCTCGGCGTGGTCGGGGTCGCGCGGTTCTTCAGCGGGGCGGCGCTGCGGCTCGATGGCGTGATGTTCGGCTTCATGTCGCGCGGGTCGCTGTTCCTGCGTGTCGACGACGTGAATCGCCCGGCGTTCGTCGCGGCGGGCATGGGGCCGTTCTCGTACGCAAGGCCGACGCGTACCGTTGCGCTCGAGGGCTACTACGAAACGCCGGCCGACGTGCTCGAGGATGCGGGCGCGCTGTTCGACTGGTGCCGCGGCGCGTATCGCGCGGCGCTGCTGGCGGGGCCGCCGAAGCGCAAGGCGAGGGCCGTCCCTAAGCCGGTGTCGGCGACGGGATCCACGGCGGCGCCGAAATCCGCATCGAAGCGTGCGGTGAAGCCGGCGCCGAAGACGGCATCCAGGGCGGCGGCGAAATCCACGCCGAAGCTTGCGCCAAAACCGGCACCAAAACCGGCGCCGAAGCCGAAAGCGGTAGCGGCAACGAAACCTACGCCGAAACCGAAAGCGATCGCGGTAGCGGCGTCGAAACCTACGCCGAAACCGGCATCGAAACCGGCATCGAAACCCCCGGCCAAGCGCAAACCGGCATAGCGCCGGTCTTGCGAGGCGATCGCCCCGCGACGTTCCCTTTCCTTTCTTTCAGGCGTGCCCGTTGCCGCGCGACGGGTGCGCGAAAGCGCCAGGCTTGACGCACCGCACATCCTGCATGCTTCACAACGGCAGCCTTGGCGTTTATGATCGGCGCGGGTTGCGCCCGTGCCCGGCGCGGCCCGCGCCGGCCTCGCCGCCGGCTCCGTGAACGGCGCATCGTACGCCGCACGGGACGTTTCCCCACTCATCATTCCAGACGGAGACAGTCGATGCTCGTCCTGATTCTCGGTTTAGCGATCTTCCTCGGTGTGCACTCGATCCGGATCGTCGCCGACGGCTGGCGCTCCGCGACGATCGAGCGGATCGGCGAGAAGGGCTGGAAGGGCGCTTATTCGATCGCGTCGATCGTCGGCTTCGTGCTGATCATCTGGGGGTACGGGATCGCACGCGCGGGCGCGACGCTGCTGTGGGTGTCGCCGGTCGGCGTGCGCCACCTGACGGGCATGCTGACCGCGGTCGCGTTCGTGCTGATCGCCGCGTCGTACGTGCCGCGCAACCGGATCAAGACGCTCGTCGGACACCCGATGCTGGCCGGCGTGATGGTCTGGTCCGTTGCGCACCTGCTCGTGAACGGCACCGTGCATGCGGTCGTGCTGTTCGGCGCGTTCTTCGTGTGGTCGATCGTCGATTTCGTCGTGTCGCGTGCGCGCGACCGCCGCGACGGTGTCCGCTATCCGGCCGGCGGGCTGTCGGGCGACGTCGCCGCCGTGCTGGGCGGCCTCGTCGTCTGGGCCGTGTTCGCGCTGTTCCTGCATGGCCCGCTGATCGGCGTGCGACCGTTCGGCTGAACGCGCACGCCGGGCCGCCGGCCGCCGGTCAGCGCACCTTCGCGCCGGACGCCTGCCCGAACGACGGTTGCCTGCGCCGCAGGAAGTACGCCGCGACGATCGCGAGCGCCGTCGACACCGTGAACCAGAACTGGAAGCGCGAATCCGGGTTGAACGCCTGCGACCCGAGCACGGCGACGAGCGCCAGCAGCGCGACCCAGTTGGACACCGGATAGAACCACGCGCGGAACGCCGCCGGGTCGCGTTGCTCGTGCTTCATCTGCCGGCGCATCGCGAAGTGCGCGGCGATGATGAAGATCCACACGATCATCACGAACGCGCCGCTGCTCTTCGCGAGCATCAGGAACAGGTCGCCGCCGCTCACGAAGTGCACGCCGAGGATCGACACGCAGATCGCGAGGCACAGCACGAGCGCGTTCATCGGCACGCCTTTCGCGTTGGTGCGGCCGAACATCGCCGGTGCGTGGCCGCGCTGGCTCAGCGAGAACAGCATGCGCGAGTTCGAGAACAGGAACGAGTTCATCACCGACATGAACGACACGAACAGCACGATCTTCATCGCAACGGCCGCCCCCGTGAAGCCGGCCATGCTGAACAGCGACACGTACGGCGATTTCAGGTTGGCCTTGTCGGTCCACGGCATGCACAGGATCAGGATCGACACCGAGCCGACGTAGAACACCATCACGCGCACGATCACGCTCTTGATCGCGCGGATCACGTTCTTGCTCGGGTTCTCCGATTCGCCCGCGGCCACGGCCGCGATCTCGCTGCCGCCGAGCGAGAAGATCACGACCATCACGCCGGCGAGCACGGGCGAGATGCCGTTCGGCATGAAGCCGCCGTGATCCGTCAGGTTCACGATTCCCGGTGCGGGAATGCGCGGCTGGAAGCCGAGCAGGATCGACGCGCCGAGCGCCATGAACACGATGATCGTCGCGACCTTCGCGAACGACAGCCAGTATTCGGCTTCACCGAACGAGCGCACCGAATACGCGTTGCTCGCGATCAGCGTGACGAGCATGAACAGCGCGCCGCCCCAGATCGGCAGCCACGGCAGGAAATCGTGGAGGATCGCGCCGAGCAGGATCGCCTCGACGGTGATCGTCATCATCGACTTGAACCAGTACAGCCAGCCGACCGCGAAGCCGGCCCATTCGCCGAGATAGCTGCTCGCATACGTGGAGAACGATCCGCTGTCGGGATTGCGCGACGCCATTTCGCCGAGCATGAACATGACCAGCGTGACGATCACGCCGCCGATCAGGTACGACAGGATGGCCGCGGGGCCGGCGGTCGCGATGATGGCGCCGGAGCCGACGAACAGGCCCGCGCCGATCACGCCGCCAAGCGCGATCATCGTGATGTGCCGTTGCTTGAGGCTTTGCCTCAAAGAGTTGTCCTGCATCTCCTACCTCTAGTTATTGTTGGCCTGGAACGCATCGCGCGGTGCGGCGGCAACGGTGTGCCGCCGCGGGGGCGCCGATGTCGGGGGAGCGTGTGTGACGCGATGTGCCGGGCCGCCGGCGGTGAATCGGAATGACGGCCACGGTGTGCCGGTCGGTGCCCGCGAGAGGGCGATGACGATGGCAGCCCCCGATTGTGGGCGGACACCGCCGCGGCGGCAAACGAGATATGCGAAAGACGTCTTGCGGTTTGCTCATCAATTGCCGGTTCGTCCATGCCCGCGTCGACATGAACTACATGGACGCGCGGCGATGGGCGCGGCGGCGGTCTCTCTATATCGTTGTTTCCACGCGGTGACGTCGGCAGGTTCGACGGTGGCCGCGTCGACGACAACGCTTCCATGGAGACACGAATGACGCCTACCCATGTCGTGCCGCTGACGCGGTCACGCGCGCCGGTTCCACCCCGCCATTGCACGTTCGACGTGCACGATTGGGAAATCCTGAGCCGCTACTGGCATCCGGTCGCATTCGCGAGCGACGTGACCGACCGTCCGCTCGCCGTGACGCTGCTCGACGAGCGCGTCGTGCTGTTTCGCTCCGGCGGCGCGATCGTCGCCGCGCGCGACGTGTGCCCGCACCGCGGCGCGCCGCTGAGCCGCGGCTGGGTGGTCGACGACCGGCTCGTGTGCCCGTATCACGGCCTCGAATATGCGGCCGACGGCCAATGCGTGCGCATTCCGTCGCAGCCCGACGGCCCGATTCCGGAGCGCCTGTGCCTGACGACCTATGCGGCGCAGCAGGCATACGGGCTCGTGTGGGTGTCGCTGGGCGGCGGCGAACTGCCGCTGCCGGATTTCCCCGCGTGGGACACGGCAGGCTTCCAGCAGATCCTGCCGCCGTCGATCGATATCCGCGCGTCGGCCGGCCGGCAGACCGAAGGCTTCATCGACGTCGCGCACTTCGCGTGGATTCATCACGAGAGCTTCGCCGACCGCCGCAATCCGGTCGTGCCGCAGTACTCGGTGGAGCGGCGCGACAACGGTCTGCATGCGGAATACGTCAGCACGGTCAGCAATTTTCCGAAGTCGATGCAGCATCGCGCGCCCGAGGGTTTTCTGTGGCGGCGCGTATTCGAGGTCGACGTGCCCTTTTTCGCGCGCCTCACCGTGCATTTTCCGGAGGGCGGCCGGCTCGCGATCCTGAACGCGGCCAGCCCCGTTTCGGCGCGACTCACGCGCCTGTTCGTGCCGATCGCGCGCAACTTCGATCACGATCTGCCGCTCGATGACGTCTATGCATTCAATCGCCAGGTCTTCGAGGAAGATCGCGAGATCGTCGAGCAGCAGTGCCCGGAAGATCTGCCGATCGATCGCGCGCACGAAGCGCCGATCCTCGCCGATCGTTCGTCGGGCGCGTATCGGCGCGCGCTCGGCGAACTCGGGCTCGGTCAGGCTTATGCGCGCTGAGCCGCGCACGGGAGAGACGATGAAGATCTGGGAATGCGTGATCTGCGGGTTTCGATACGACGAGGCCGAAGGCCTGCCGCAGCACGGGATCGCGCCCGGCACCCGCTGGGAAGACGTGCCGGACGACTGGATGTGCCCCGACTGCGCAACCGGCAAGCACGATTTCGACATGCAGGTGGTGCCGGCATGAATGCAAACGCAACCTCGGTGAACGGGCGCGAGCCGGTCGTGATCGTCGGCACGGGCCTCGCCGGCTATACGGTGGCGCGCGAGTGGCGCAAGCTCGACGTCGACACGCCGCTCGTGATGATCAGCCGCGACGACGGCAGCTTCTATTCGAAGCCGGCGCTGTCGAACGCGCTCGCGCAGCGCAAGACGCCCGGGCAACTGGCGATGTCCGACGCGCGGACGATGGCGGACCAGTTGCGCGCCACCATCCGGACGCACTGCGCCGTGCGGCGGATCGATTCGGCGAAGCACGAGATCGTGCTCGACGATGGCGACGTGCAGCGTTATCGCGCGCTCGTTCTTGCGACCGGTGCGGACGCGCGGCGTGTGCGTTGCGAAGGCGATGGCGCGGCCGATGTCCTGTCGATCAACGACCTGGCCGACTACGCACGTTTTCACGGCGGCCTGCGCGACTGCCGCTCGGTCGCGATGCTCGGCGCGGGGCTCATCGGTTGCGAGTTCGCGAACGACCTGATCGCGGCGGGGCTGACGGTCACGGTGATCGATCCCGCCGACACGCCGCTGTCGCGTCTGCTGCCGGCAGAGGCCGGGCGCGTGTTCGGACAGGCGCTGCGCGACGCGGGCGTGCACCTGCGGCTCGGCACGGGCGTGCAGTCGATTGCCCGCCAGGCGCGCGGGTACCGGCTCGCGCTTTCGGACGGCGGGCACGTCGAGGCCGACCTCGTGATATCGGCGATAGGACTCGCGCCGAGAATCGCGCTGGCGCAGGAGGCGGGGCTCGACGTCGCGGACGGGATCGTGACCGACGCGTGGTGCCGTACCAGCGCACCGGACATTTACGCGCTCGGCGACTGTGCGGCGATCGACGGGCGTGTCCGGCCCTATGTACTGCCGATCATGCACGCGGCCCGCGCGCTTGCGAGGTGCCTGCACGGCACGCCGACCCGCGTGGCATTTCCGGTGATGCCGATCGTCGTCAAGACACCGGCAATTCCTGCGGTGGTCGTCGCGGTGGACGGTGGCGGCCGCTGGACCACGGAGGTCGGGATCGGCGACGTGCCGCACGCGACACGTGCGCTCTGCGCGGATCCCGATTCCGGACGTCTCACGGGCTTCGCGCTGCTCGATGCGGCAACGGCGGAAAAAGCCGCACTGCTGAAGACGATGGCCGACGACGCGGCGAATTAGCCCGCGCGTCGCGCCGATCCTGACAAGGCGCTTCTCCAGATGCGCCTTCGACAGGCAGCCTCTTCGCTGACCGACCCCTGTCGCGGACGCGGCCCGCGCATTGTTGCGCGGATCCGTTCGTTCTTTGCCGCGAGCGTTTGCTCGCGGCTTTTTTGTTTTTCAACGCGGATGGCTTGCGCTTTCGGGCACCAGCTTTTTCGCGACGCCGGACACGAGGCGCCGCAACCAGACGGCGGCGGCGCTGCGATGCGAGCGGTCGTGCCAGAGCTGGTAGTAGATCAACGCCTGCGGCGCGCACGGAATCGGCTCGATGCGCAGCGGCAGCAGGCTGCAGAAGTGCATCGCGAGCGTGCGCGTCGTCGTGAACAGCAGGTTCGAGCGCATCAGCACATAGGGCGCCATGCCGAAATAGGGCATCGTCGTCGTGACGTTTCTCGACAGGCCGCCGCGCGCGAGTTCGCGGTCGATGGTGCCGAGCCCGGTCGCATGATGGGTGGTCACGCCGAGATGGTCGGCTTCGCGGTAGACGTCTGCGGTGAGCCGGCCGTGCCCGATCGGGTGATCGTCCCGCAGCACGCACACGAGATCGTCGCGGCACAGCGGCTGCAGATGCAGTTGCTGCGGAGGCGTGCTCCAGTTGCCGACCGCCAGGTCGAGCGAGCCGCTTTCGAGCGCGTGTTCGTATCCGCCGTCCACCGTCATCAGGTGCTGGAACTCGATGCGCGCGCCGGGCGCCTCGTGCTTGAACGCATCGACGATCGCGGGCAGGAAGAACACGTCGAGATAGTCGGGTGAGCCGATGCGGAACGTGCGGCGTGTCGTGGCGGGATCGAACGTGCTCGCGGGATTCAGCACGGCCGCGATGCCGGCGAGCGCCTGGTCGAGCGGCTCGACGAGCGTCAGCGCATGACTGGTCGGCACCATCCGGCTGCCGCTGCGCACCAGCAGCGGATCGCCGGTGATCGCGCGCAGCCGTCGCAACGCGACGCTGATGGTCGGTTGCGATTGCCCGAGCAGGACAGCGGTTCGCGAGACGCTCGATTCGGTGATGAGCGTATGAAGAATCTTCAGAAGATGGGCGTCGATGACGTATCGGGACATGCCGGCTGCCGTGGGGATATCGTTCACCGATGTATACGCAGCGATATTTCGAGCGTCAATCGAGCGAATCGCCGAGGCGGCCGCGGCGGCCCTTGCGCGGCGGACCTCATAACGGATCGGATATCGCGTCTATGTTCGCGACGCCATGGCCGCGGAGCGGTTGCCGGTGCGCCGGGGCCGGCCGTTTCCGCGTCAGATCGGCTTGACGAACAACCCGATGGTCAGCACGACGCCGATGCAGACGATCCCGATCCGCAGGATGCGTTCGTTCACGCGATGCAGCGCCCACGTGCCGAGCAGCCCGCCCACGATCGCGCCGCCACCGAGCGCAAGCGCCGAGCGCCAGTGCAGGTGCGGCGACGTCAGGAACAGCACGACGGCCGATGCGTTCATCACGCCCGCGAGCGCGTTTTTCGTCGACATCGCGTTGCGCGGCGACAGGCCGGCCATCGTCAGCACGGCCATCATCAGGAAGCCGAGCCCGCCGCCGAAGTAGCCGCCGTAGATCGCGATCATGAACTGCGAGATCGCGGCGGGGACGGTGCCGAGGTGCGCCGCGCCTTCGCGCTGCTTGCGGAAGAAACTGCCCCATGCGAACACGATTGTCGCGAACAGCACGAGCCACGGCACGAGGCGCGAGAAGATCGACGAAGGTGTTTTCAGCAACAGCAACCCGCCGAGCGCACCGCCGATCACGCTGATGACGAACAGCGCGCGAAACGACAGCTTGCCCGCGCCGCGCACCATTTTTCGGCTCGCCCAGCCGGTCGTGACCTGCGCGGGAAACAGCGCGACCGTCGACGTGATGTTCGCCGCGAGCGGCGACATGCCCGACACGATCAGCGCGGGCAGCGTGACGAACGAGCCGCCGCCGGCGAGGGTGTTCTGCAGGCCGGCCCAGAGACCGGCGAGGATGACGAGAGCGAGCATCGGTGCGCGACGAGAGAGGTGGCAGGCCCGCTTGCCGGATGCGGGCAGGCGCGGTGGACGCCCGATGGTAATGCAGGATCGCGTTCTTCGCCGACCCTTGGCGCCAGAGCGGCCCGGCGCGACGGTGAAGCGGTGCGCGTGACGGCCGCCCCGGAAAGCGCCTGATTTAACGCTTCATTACGATAGGCTTAACGGAATGGTGCTAAATTCCCCTGTCGATATCTCGAAAATCAGAAGGGCAGACAGATGCTGAAGAAACTGGGTGTGATGGCAGTGATGGCCGGTGCGACGGCAGTGGTGTCGCTGCCTGCCGTGGCGGGCGACACGAACAACGCACTGGGCGGCGCGCTGGGCGGCGTCGCGGTCGCGGCGTCGGCAATGCGATCGGCGGCAGCACGGGCACGGTCATCGGCGGCGCGGTAGGTGGCGGCGCAGGCGGTGCGGTCACGTCGAACAAGCACGAGCGCACGGGTGCCGTTGTCGGCGGCGCACTGGGCGGCGGCGCGGGCGCCGCAGCGGGCAATGCGATGGGCGGTACGGCCGGCGGCCTCGTCGGCGCAGCCGTGGGCGGCGGCGCGGGCGCGGCGCTGGGCGGCCACGTGTCGCGCAACAACTCCCGTTCCAACGACCACTACCACGGCAACAAGCACAAGAAGAAGCGCAACAAGCACAACGACTGAGCGTTGGTTTCCCGGTGCGTGCCGATGGCGCCGGGTAACCAGCCGGGTATGAGCGGCGATGGCGGCGGCCCGGCGGTCGATCCGTCGTTCCGCCTCCGATGCGCCGCGCATCGAGCACCCGATCCCCGAGGGGGCGTCGAGCCGCGTCGAATGCGCCGCTTCACCGCGAGCGCCGGCCGGCCGGGCACCGTTGCATCCGCGGTGTGAAATCCGCATACGCCAGTGTGGCGGCCCGGATCGGGACGAGCACGTGCGCCGCATCGACGTGCCCGATCCTGCCTTCGCCGATCCTGCGTTCGAGCCCACCGAGGGCGTCGCGCGACACCGGGATCGGCCGATCATCTTTCCCACGTCCCGGCTTCTCAAACGATCTCCGGCACGGACGGCCGCCATTCATGCGGATGACTCCGGCGCAATCGATCCTGGCTCGGATAGCGGCCGACATCGCGTCCGCGAGCCGAAACCACCGAAACAGGGCGCCATGCCGGTTCATCGGACCGGATTTCTGACACGCTTGCCTGCGTGAAATTGCCGTGCTAATTTTTCATGAAATTTCATGGCGAAAATTTCACGGGAGTCCGCATGTTCGTGCAGTCCGACCGTCACGTCGCAAGCTACTACGCCGGCACCTACCCGGCGCCGATCCCGCATCGTCCGGAACTGGACGAACGCATCGACGCCGACGTGCTCGTTGTCGGCGCGGGCTTCAGCGGGCTGCATACGGCGTTGCGCCTTGCGCTCGCCGGCAAGCGCGTGGTCATGCTCGAAGCGAGCCGCGTCGCATGGGCCGCGTCGGGCCGCAACGGCGGACAGGCGCTGCTCGGCTGGTCGTGCGACATGCAGCCGCTCGAGGATTCGCTTGGCCGCGACGGCGCGCGCCTGCTGTGGGACAGCATGCGCTGGGCGGCGGCCGAAGTGCGCGAACTGCCGGTGCGGCACGGTTTCGACATCGACTACCGGCCGGGCAGCCTGTGGGCCGCGGTGCGGCCGCGCCGCGTCGCGATGCTCGCGCAGGCGCGCGACGAGGCGGCCGAGCGCTGGGGCTACGACCGGCTGCGCGTGATCGGCCGTGACGAGATGCCCGAGTGGATCGGCGGCACGCGCTATCTCGCGGCACTGCACGATCCCGAGGCCGGCCACCTGAACCCGCTGAAGCTCGCGCTCGGCCTCGCGCAGACGATCGAGCGCGCGGGCGGCCGCATCTTCGAACAGAGCCGCGTGCTCGACTGCCGCGAGACGGCCAGCGGCTACGTCGCGCGCACGGCGCGCGGCGAAGTGCGTGCCGACGTGCTCGTGCTGGCGTGCAACGCGTACGTCGACCGGCTCGATCGCGATCTCGCGCGCCGGCTGCTGCCGGTCGGCACGTACCAGGTCGCGACCGCGCCGCTTGCGCCCGACGTCGCGCGGGCGCTACTGCCGCAGAACAGTTGCGTGATCGACAACCAGTTCGTGCCCGACTACTTTCGCCTGAGCCCCGACAACCGTCTGCTGTTCGGCGGCGGCTGTACGTACCTCGGCGGCATTCCCACCGATATCGCGGCGGCGACGCGACCGCATCTCGAGCGCGTGTTCCCGCAGCTGGCCGGCGTGCCGCTCGACTACGCGTGGGGCGGACACATCGACATCAGCATGCGCCGCACGCCGGACATCGGCCGCCACGGGCAGCGCTTCTGGCTGCAGGGCTTTTCGGGGCACGGCGTGCTGCCGACGCTCGCCGGCGCGCGCGCGGTGGCCGACGCCGTGCTCGGCGACGAACGCCTGCTCGCGCAGTACCAGCGCATCCGCAATCCGCGTTTCCCGGGCGGCGACCGGCTCGCCGCGCCGCTGGAAGCGATCGGCAAGGCCTGGTACCGTTTGCGCGATACCGTCTGACCCACCGGAACCCGTCATGAACGAACAGGAAGAGATAGAAAGTCTGGCGATCCTGATCCGCGACCTGCGCAAGCATCGCAAGGTCACGCTCAACGATCTTGCCGAACGGATCGGCCGCTCGGTCGGCTTTCTGTCGCAAGTCGAGCGCGGGCTGTCGCGCCCGACGGTCGCGGATCTCACCGCGATCGGCGAGGCGCTCGGCGTGCCGACCACGTATTTCTACAGCCTGAGCAAGCCGCGCAGCGTGCCGTGGGTCACGCGGCCCGACGAACGGCGCACCGTGTATTACGCGGCCGGCATTACCGACATCCTCGTGTCGCCGAACATGCGTGCGCGCTTCTCGATTCTCGAGAGCCATCTCGCGCCGGGCGCGAGCAGCGGCGAGCGGCCGGTCGACGACAGCGACGAGCAGGGCGGCTTCGTTCTCGAAGGAGAGCTGACGATCTGGGTCGACGGCGACGACACGCCCGTCACGCTCGGCCCGAACGATGCATTCCAGCTTCCCGCGCACAAGCGCTTCCGTTACGCCAACCTGACCGACGCGCCGACGCGCGTGATCTGGGTATTCACCTGAGTTGTCGGCGTGGCGCGCAGTGCCGAAGGCCGGCGCGCCACGCAGCCTGTTTGCAGTACTGAGTGAAATGCGGTGTGCGTCGTCAGGCGTGCCGCACGAATCCGGTTCGCCGCATTGCGGCACCGCCATACCAAGACATGGAAAGGATGAGACATGGCTGACGTCGTTCCCGCGCTGGTCGATGAGGTCCGCGCATTCCGGCAGGCGCACCCCGAGATCCGTTATGTCGACCTGATCTGCCTCGACCTGCCCGGACACTTCTACGGCAAGCGCTACCCGATCGATGCGCTCGAAAAGGTCGCGGCCGGCTCGCTGCTGAAGCTGCCGCAGAATTGCATCCTGCTCGGCACGCAGGGCGGGCTCTACAAGATCGGCGACTACTGCTTCAACGACGGCGACCCGGACGCCGTGCGCCGGCTGATCCCCGGCACGCTGAAGCCGGTGACCTGGGAGAAGCAGCCGCTCGGCCAGATGCTGATCACGACCGACGGCACCGATTCGCCGGTCGAGTTCGAGCCGCGCGAGGTGCTCGCGCGCGTGCTGAAGCGGCTCGCGCGGCGCGGCATCCGGCCGGTCGTCGCGTTCGAGCTCGAGTTCTACCTGTTCGCCGCGCAGCTCGCGGAAGGGATGCCGCAGTATCCGCGCGACCGCCTGTCCGACGATCGAGACGATCAGCCGAACATGCATATCGAGCGGCTGTCGCGCTTCTCCGACGTGCTGCACGAGATGGTCGACGTCGCGTGCGCGCAGGGGATCGACGCGACCGTGATCACGGCCGAGCTCGGGCCCGGTCAGTTCGAGATCAACTTCGGCCATTGCGACGACGGGCTGCGCGCGGCCGACTGGTCGGCGCTGTTCTGCCGCAGCACGCGCGGCGTCGCGTTGCAGCACGGCTATCGTGCGAGTTTCATGGGCAAGCCGTACCTGCATGCGCCGGGCAGCGGGATGCATGTGCACGTGAGCCTCTACGACGAAGCCGGGCGCAACCTGCTGGCGGCGGACGGGCAGCGGCCGCTGCGGCACGCGGTGGCCGGATGCCTTGCACTGCTGCCGCATTGCATGCCCGTGTTCGCGCCGAATCACAATGCGTTCCGGCGTTACGGATCGATGGTGAATGCGGCGAGCCGCGCAAGCTGGGGCTTCGAGGATCGCGACGCGTGCATCCGGATTCCCGAGTCGGACGCGCGCAACCTGCGGATCGAGCACCGGCTCGCGAGTGCGGACGCGAACCCGTATCTCGTGCTTGCGGCGATTCTCACCGGGATGGAGCACGGGCTCGACGCGAAGCTCGAGCCGATCGCGCCGCTCAACGAGGATCGCGGCAGCGGGATCGATTTTCCGAAGGAGATGCTGTCGGCCGTCGCCGAGATGCAGGATCATGCGGCCGTGCGCGACGGGCTCGGCAGCGAGTTCGTGATGGTGTATTGCGAGAACAAGCGGCAGGAGGAGCTGGATTTTCGCAACGAGATCGGCGCGCGGGAGTATCGGTGGTTTCTGTAAGCGGATGCTGACGCTCGCGCGTCCTATCGTCCGCGCACCTGCGCCATCGGCAGGTGCGCGCCCCACGCGTTGGTCAGGGCCTCGATTTCCGCGACCGGGTCGATCTGTTGTCGCGCGCTTTCGTTCACGTTCTCACCGAACAGCAGGTGGGCAAAATCGCGCGCACGCTCGGTGATCGCCGCGGTTTTCGGGCGGCGCAGCATCGTGAAGGATGCGAGCGCGGCATCGAGGTCGCTGCCGTTGCCTGCCCCGTGCTCGTCGAGGCAACGGGCAAGATGCCACGCGTCCTCGAGCGCCTGGCAGGCGCCTTGTCCGGAGGTCGGTAGCGGTGCGTGCGCAGCATCGCCGATCAGCAGCACGTTGCCGCGGTGCCACACGTCGACCGGATCGAGATCGTGCACGCTGATCTTCGTGATCGTGTCCGACGGTGTCGCACGGATCACGTCCGCGACGGGTGCCGGCCACGTCGCGAAGCGCCGTTCCAGCATCGCGCCCGGATCGCGTTCCGTCGCCTCGCCCGGATCGGTTTCGGGCCATGCCGCCGCCCAATACACCTGACGCCGGTCCAGCGCGACGATGCCGAAACGCTCGCGCACGCCCCAGTAGTCGAATATCGACACCTCGTCGACCAGCGGCGCATCGTGCTGCGCGATACCGATCCAGTTGACGAATCCCTGGTAGACGGGCGTGTTGTGGCCGACCACGTAGTGTCGCGCGACGGAGTTCATGCGGCCGTCCGCGCCGATCACGAGATCGGGGGCGATCGTCGCGCCGTTGTCGAAGCGAACGACGGCACGGCCGTCCATTCCGGTTTCGATGGCCGTCGCACCGTGGCCGAAGCGAACGTCGATGCCGCGTGCGGCGAGGTGCCGTGTCAGCACTGCCTGCAGGTCGCGCCGCAGGATCGAATACGTCGGGAAACCCATGCGGCGGTCGAGTGCGCCGATATCGGTGACCTTGAGCGGGGTGCCGTGCCGGTCGATGCGCCGTATCGCATGCAGGTGGCCGCCGACCTCGACGATGTCCGGCAGCAGGCCGAGTTGCGCGAGCACGAAGCCGGCATTCGGCCACAGCACGACGCCTGCGCCCATCGTCGATTCCGATGGCCGGCGTTCGTACAAGCTGATCCGGTGTCCGCGCCCGGCGAGTGCGAGTGCGGTGCTCATGCCGGCCACACCGGCGCCCAGAATGGCGATTTCCATCTTGCTCCTTCCTTGTGTCGTGCGTGCTCGCCGGGGCGCGGGTTCGCGCGTCGGCGTCGCATTGACGGGATGAGCATCGTAAATTATGGTCTCGGGCGGGATAAGCCGTGAAAATCGGCACGCTTTGATACCTGAAATGGGCGAATGATGCGGAGCAAGCTGGATCTGAATGCGGTGCGTGTGTTCGTGTCGGTCGTCGACGAAGGCAGCTTTGCCGGCGCCGCGCGCGTACTCGCGATGCCGGGTTCCAACGTGAGCCGCCATGTGGCGCAACTGGAGTCGAGGCTCGGCGTGCGCCTGCTCGAGCGCAGCACGCGGCACCTGCGCATGACGGAGGCCGGGCGTCTGCTGCACGAGCGCGCGAAGCCGATGCTCGATGCGCTGACGCTCGCCGAATTCGAACTGACCTCGCAGCAGACGGAGCTGCGTGGTGTGCTGAAGCTCTGCGTGCCCGGTGAAATCGGACCGCGCATGCTCGGGCCGATCGTCGCGGAATTCGCGAGCCGCCATCCGCGTGTCGAAATCGATTGCGATACGAGCCTCGCAGGCGTCTCGACGCTGCGCGACGATATCGACCTGTCGATCATCGTCAATCGCGGCAAGCTGGATGACAGTGCGTTCGTCGTCAGGCCGCTCGTGAGTTTGCCGAGCGTCGTCGTGGCCGCGCCGTCGCTGATCGAACGCACGGGCATGCCGGCTCGGACGGAGCAGCTCGGGCAATTGCCGTGCATCACGACGTTGAGCACGCTGAAGGGGCAGCCGTGGCAGTTCGCCGACGACGACGGGCGGATTCACAAGATTCCGGTCGCGAGCCGGTATCGCGTCAATAGCGGCGAGATGGCGGGGCTGGCGGCAGTGAGCGGGATCGGCTTCGCGATTCTCGTCGAACGCGGGTGCGCGGCCGAGCTGGCCGCCGGGAGGCTCGTGCGCGTGCCGCTGGAGATGACGCCGGCGCCGCTGGAACTGCTGGCCGCCTATTCGAGCCGCAATTCGGTCAACGCGAAGATCCGCGAGTTGCTGCAGTTGATGCAGGCGCGTCTGGCAGCAGGCGGGGCGATGCCGTCATGACAATTGTTTCGGCAAGGCGCGCCAGTAGCGCACCTCGTCGATCGGCGTACCTTCGATCTCGAACGTCTTGATGTCGTCTTCGGCGACGAAACCCTCGCGTTCGTAGAACGCTCGCGCACGGTGGTTTTTCACCAGCACCCAGAGCGACACCCACTCGTGGCCCGAGTCATGCAGCGCACGGCATGCATGGTCGACGAGCGCCGCGCCGACGCCTTGCCCGCAATGCGCCGGTTGCAGATAGATCGCTTCGATCTCGCCCCAGGTGCGGTCCTTGTCGGTGTCGCGCGTCGGACCGTAGGCGATCCAGCCGGTCGGCCCGCTTTCGGCGAACGCGAGCGCGACACGCGGCCGTCCCGCGTCGAGCGCATGGCGCCACGAAGCGGTGCGTTTTTCGACCGACAGGCCGGCGAGGAACGGGGCAGGCATGATGCCCGCGTAGGTGGCCTGCCACGATGCGACGTGAATGGCGGCGACGGCCGGGGCATCGGCTGGCGTGGCAGGGCGGATATCGATGTCCATCGTGTTCGGTGTCATGGGTACTCCGCCTGATCGGTTGCCGTGTGCCGCGTTGTTACGCGCGGGATTCAATTCGCCGGATCCGGACTGCCTTCTATTGCAAAACGATAGTTGATATCGACCTGCGATGCATCGCCCGGTGCGTCGGCTTTTCTCAGCACGAATTCGAACGCAGGCTCGAACCAGCCGTTGCGCGGCAGTTCGCCACCGAGGATCTCGACGTCATACCAGCCGTTGTCGATATCAATCACGGGCCGGCCCGGTTCCCGGTAACGCGCGAGCAGCGCATTGACCGATGCGTCGTTGAAGCGTTCGAGAATCCGCCACGTATAGAGCATGACCGAACGATGTTCGACGCGCAGCACGTACCCGCCGCGCCGATGCTGCAGGCGGCTGCCCGTTTTCAGCAGCTCGGGTGTGTCGTCATCCAGTGTGAAGATGACCGTATAGGGATGGTTCTCGATGCCGGCCAGCGGAATGACGACGCCTTCCAGCGTGGCGCGGTCGCCGCTGTCGCTCGTCGTGAACGCCGCCGCGACGTCGTCCGGCAGCCCGTGCCGTTCCTGGTAGCGCTTCAGCAGCAGGAGATCGCCGACGAGAAAATAGTCGACGAGATCGTTGAGGACTTCAGAGAATTCATGTCGCATCGCCGCTCCTTTCGCGGTGCCGAGGCGCAGGGATTGCAAGCGCATGAAACGCCGCGTCGCGAAACGCTCCGCGGCGCGGCACGCGTGAAGCCCTTAGTCGCCGAGCTTCGACGCCACGCAACCGGTGCTCGTGCACTCGCGTTCACGCTCGCGCAGGAACGACAGGCGCGACTGCGTCATGTCGGTCGCGCACTGGAGATCCACCAGGTAGCCGTTGTTGCGCGTCTCGCTGCACTGGGCATCGCGTTGCTTCAACCACGCGAGCTGGCCGGCCTTCAGCGTCGCCTGCTGATCGCTGCTCAGTTGCTTGCGCAGGCGGCCGTACTCGTCGTTGAGGTCACGGTCGGTTTGCGAGAACTGCGTGCTGCTGCAGTACACCTGGTCGAACGCGCTGTGCGGCTTCGCACAGCCGGCCGCGTGTGCGGCGAACGGAACGGCAAGCGCGAGCAGCGCGCAGGATGCGAACAGATTCTTCTTTTTCATTGTGATGCTCCTGACTGGGTGAAACCGTTGAGCCCGGCGGGCGATATCGTCATTTATTGCGGCGTCGTGCACGCGTCGACCCCGCCCGCGATCGCGGTGGACAGGCGCTGGATCGTCTCGCGCCGCGCGAGGCGCGCCTCTTCGTCCGGGTTGACGATCACGCCCGCCTCGACGAGCACGGCCGGAGTCGGCGCGGTGCGCAGCACGACGAGATCGTCGAAGCGGTGGATGCCGAGCTGCGGGTCGATCAGCGGGCGATTCTCGCCGCGGATCGGCTGCGCGTGATACAGCGACGGCCGTTCGCCGGCTGCGACCAGCCGCTCGGCGATCGCCTTCGCGCAACGCAGGCTTTCCGCATAGTGCGGATTGCGTTCCGACACGAACACCGAGAAGCCGCGGAATTCGCGCTGCCGGCCGGCGTCGATGAACTGCTGCTGCATCGAGTCGTGATGGATCGACACGAACAGGTTCGCGTCGGGCGCCTGCGTCGAACGCTGATCGAGCTTGATCTCGCGGCCGTCGGCCGACGTGCGCAGCACGCGGTCGCCGTGCGCGGCGAGCTTCTCGGCGACTGCGCCGGACAGGTCGAGGTTGTACAGGTATTCGACGCGGCCGCTCGCGCCGGTGGAGCCGGGATGTGCGGGCGTATGGCCGGTGTCGACGACGATGTAGCGCGCGGAGGCGGGCTCGGTGCCGGTGGTGCCTGCGGTGTCGGCCGCATGCAGCGCCAGCGGCGCGCCGAGCAGCGGGGCGCAGGCGAGCACGCGCGCGGCGGCGCGCACGAGCGGGCGAAGGCGTCGGATGGTTCGGTTCGTCATTATTGTCGTGTCGAGGAGGGCTGGCGGCGCGTCGAACGGCGCGGCACCGTCGGCCTGCTCAATGCAGTCGGAATGTCGCGCGATTATAGCGGGTGGCAGCGTCGCCACGGTGACGGAAAAGCAGGCGCTCAGGCGAGCACGCGCCGGGCCGCGAGCATGCCCCAGTACGACGCTTCCTCGAACAGCGACAGCCCGGACAGGTCGGCATGCGCGAACACGACGGGGCCGTCGGCATCGCGCAGCGCGAGCAGGCCCGGGCGGCTCAGGAAGCCGACGTCGGGCGTCGCCATCGCGTGGCCGCGCACGGTGATCTCGAGCGCCGTTGCGTGTTTCCACAGCGCGCGCCCATAGACGGCCTGCAGGTCGATCGCGGCCTGTTCGCGCAACGCGTCGGGCTTTGCCTGGGCAAGCCAGCGGCGCGTGTCGTCCGGCGTTTGCGTACTCAACGCCTGATACGCGGAGAACACCGAGCGCGTCGGCGGCGACATCCGGATCAACTGGTGCGTCGACACGACATAACCGAGCGCTTCACCGTCGTAGACGACGTTGTCCCACGCAAGCGGCACGCCGGCTTCCTCGTCAGGCATCCCGTCGAGCAGGAAATTGGACACGAGCCACGGCGCGCGCGGCGGCAGGTCGCGCGCGGGCTCGAAGCCGGATGCGGCAAGCTGCGGAAACACGCGCGCGGCGACGAACAGCGGCATCGCGCTCACGACGCGCCGCGCCTTCAGCGTGAACGTCGACAGCGTGCCGTCGTCGCCGATGCGCGCGCACAGCACGTCGACGCCGCCCGTGCGTTCGGTCGCGCGCACCGCGAAGCCGTCCCGCGACCACGCGTTCGAGCCGGTGCGCGCGGTGATCGAATCGCTCAGCCGGGTCACCATCGTGTGCAGTCCGTCGGGCCAGGTCAGCACCGCGCCGTCGCTTGCATCGCCCGCATGGCCGCCGCGCGACGAGAAGTAGTGCAGGCCGGCCCAGGCCGATACGTGCTCGTAGCCGGCGCCATAGTCGTCGCGGCAGCAGTAGTTCAGGTACCAGTGCAGCGCTTTCGCGGTGTAGCCCTCGTCGAGCAGCCACTGGCGGAACGAGCGCCGGTCGAGCGCGCGCCAGCGCGGGTCGCGCGACGATTCCGCGATCGGGATGCAGAACACCTTGCGGCCGTCGGCGCCGCGTGCGGTGCGCAGCCCGTCCGTGTACGCGAAGAACTTCGCCTGCTGCGCGAGTTCGTCGGCGCCGAGGCCGGCGGTCGGCACGATGCCGTCCTGCCACTGGCCGGCGATGAAGAGCCGTTCGTCGGGTGCATGCACGAGCGCGCGTTCGTCGTACACGGGGCGTGCGGAGAATGGCGCGGATTCGATCACGCCGAGATCGGCGAGCATGTCGCGCAGATGCGCGGATTCGAGCGACGGCAGCGGCAGGTAGTGCGCGCCTTTCGGGTAGCCGAGTTCGCCGAACCTTCCGCCGGCCGCATTGCCGCCGAATTCGGGGCCTGCGAGCACCGTGAAGCGCTGGTGGCCCGCGCGCGCGAGCTGCCATGCGCACGACAGTCCGGCCGCGCCGGCACCGAGGATCGCGACATCCGTCTCGATCGTGCCCGACGGCGGCGGCAGCGTGGCATGGTCGCGCAGCGCATGGCCTTCGCGCATGCCGGGGTAGCCGACGCGCGGCGTCGTCTCGATCCAGCCGGTGCGGCCGCAGGCGGCGAGCGACGCGGCCGCCGACGCGACGAGGAACGTGCGGCGGTCCATCAGCGCAGCACGTGCTTCCAGTCGTCGTCGAAGCGGCGTACGAGCGGCTGGTCGTTGAGTTCGTTCGGCGACATCGGCAGCGCCGGCATGTCGGCCGGGAAGTGGAACATCTCGGTGGCCGTCTGCGCGTCGAGCCAGCGTGTCGGCACCGAGTAGTGCGTCGGCACGGTGAAGTCGCGGCGCTTGCCGGCGATCACGAACCCCCAGTCGCCGAACGACGGCACATAGCAGTGGTACGGCCACGTGTTGAGCCCGGCTTCGTGCAGCGTCGCGATGATGGTCCAGTACGCGTGCGGCGCGAAGTACGGCGACGTCGACTGGATCACCGCATAGCCGTTCTCCGACAGGTGGCGCGCGAGCAGCCGGAACACCGGCACCGAATACAGCCGGCCGAGCCCGAAGTTGGTCGGATCGGGGAAGTCGACGACGATCGCGTCGTACACGTCGGCATTCGATTCGAGCCAGCGCACCGCATCGTCGTTGATCACGCGTACGCGCGGGTCTTTCAGCGAGCCCTGGTTCAGCTTGACGAGCGGCGCAGAGGTCGAGAACAGCTTCGTCATCGCGGGATCGAGATCGACGAGCGTGATCTGTTCGAGATTGCGGTGCTTGAGCAGTTCGCGCACGGCGAGCCCGTCGCCGCCGCCGAGCACGAGCACGTGCTTTGCCCAGGGCAGCGCTTCGATCGTCGGGTGGATCAGCGCCTCGTGATAGCGGTGCTCGTCGCGCGACGAGAATTGCAGGTTGCCGTTCAGGTACAGCCGCATGTCGTCGTGCCACTGCGTGAGCACGATGCGCTGGTAGGGCGTCGTTTCCGAATAGATCGTCTCGTCGCCGTATACGCCGTGCTCGGCCCAGTGCGTGATGCGGTCCGACAGCGCGAACCCGGCGACCAGCAGCCCGATCACGAGCGCCGCGCGCATCAGCTTGCCGCGCACGTTGCGGATCTCGTCGCGGAACAGGTGCGTCGTCCACAGCGCGACGAAGGCGTTCAGGAGACCGAACAGGAAGCTCGTGCGCAGCAGGCCGAGACGCGGCGCGAGCACGAGCGGGAAGATCAGCGACACCGCGAGCGAGCCGAGATAGTCGAAGGTCAGCACCTCGCTGACGGTATGGCGGAACGCCTGGCGCCGCTGCTGGAACGCGCGCATCACGAGCGGGATCTCCATCCCGATCAGCAGGCCGAGCGCGAGCACGAGCGCATAGAGCGCCGCGCGGAACGGCGCGGCGAGCCATGCGAACACCGCGAACAGCAGCGCGGCCGACACGCCGCCGAGCAGGCCGACGAGCAGCTCGATGTCGACGAAGCGGTCGAGCACGTCGTCGTCCTCGACGAACTTCGCGAGCCACGAGCCGATCCCCATCGCGAACAGGTAGCTGCCGATCACCGACGAGAATTGCAGGATCGAATCGCCGAGCAGGTAGCTCGACAGCGCGCTGCTGATCAGTTCGTAGCCGAGCCCGCACGACGCGAGCACGAGGATCGACAGGACGAGCGCACGCTTATGCAGCATGGTGAGTTCGTTGTGCGAGTGTCGGCAATGTGGATATACTGGCGCGGATTTTTGTGGGGCGGCCATCCGTCTGCTGGCCCTGCGCGGGCCGGCCGGCGACGGGGCGGCGAACCGAGCACAAAATCCGAGGGAAAGAATGAATAGTGCCTATCTCTATGCGGTTCATTTATTGTCGGCGTTCGTGCTGCTTCTTGTGTTCGCGGCAGTGTACCTGAAGGTCACCCCGTTCGACGAAATGGCGCTGATCCGCGACGGCAACGCCGCTGCGACGCTGTCGTTCGGCGGTGCCCTGATCGGTTTCTGCCTGACGCTCGCGTCCAGCATCGCGCACAACTCGACGCTCGGCGAGGTCGTGATCTGGGCCGTCGGCGCGATGATCGTGCAACTGATCACCTATGCGGCGCTGACACGCCTGATGCCCGGCATGAATCATGCGATCGAGGATCGCAACGTCGCGATGGGCGGCCTGATGGGCACCGCGTCGCTCGTCGTCGGCATCATCAATGCCGCCTGCCTGACCTGACGCGCCACGCGTTTCGAGGAGACCGACATGAGTCTGGGTTCATTCATCCGCAAGCAGTTCATCGACGTCCTGCAATGGACGGAAGACACCGACGGCGTGCTGGCCTGGCGCTATCCGATGGAAGACCAGGAGATCCAGTACGGCGGCAAGCTGACCGTGCGCGAAACGCAGGTCGCGATCTTCGTCAACGAAGGCAAGGTCGCCGACGTATTCCAGCCGGGGCTGTACACGCTGGAAACGAACACGCTGCCGGTGCTCACGTACCTGAAGAACTGGGACAAACTCTTTCAGTCGCCTTTCAAGTCCGACGTCTATTTCTTCAGCACGCGGTTGCAGCTCGGCCGGCGCTGGGGCACCGCGCAGCCGGTGACGATCCGCGATCGCGAATTCGGCTTCGTGCAGGTGCGCGCGTTCGGCATCTACTCGTACCGGATCGTCGACGCAGGCGCGTTCCACCGCGAGGTCAGCGGCACGCGCGCGCAGTACACGGTCGACGATCTCGAGCAGCAGTTGCGCAACCTGGTGGTGACCGCGATGAGCACGACGTTCGGCTCGGCCGACGTGCCGTTCGTCGACATGGCCGCGAACCAGTCGCTGCTGTCGCAGCGCGTCGCCGAGGCGCTGGCGCCGGTGTTCACGCGCTACGGGCTCGCGCTCGACGCGTTCGCGGTCGAAAGCGTGTCGCTGCCGGCGGAACTGCAGAAGGCGCTTGACCTGCGGATCGGCGCGGGGATGGCCGGCGACCTCGCGCGTGCCACGCAATACCAGACCGCCCAGGCGATTCCGCTCGCCGCGCAGAACCCGGGCGGCATCGCCGGGGTCGGCGCGGGGCTTGCTGCCGGCGCGGCGATCGGGCAGGCGATGGCCGGCCAGATCGCGGGTGCCGCGCAACCGGCGCCGTCCGCTCCGCCCGCACCCGCTGCGGCGCCGGTGGCCGCAGCACCGGCGGAAGGCGCCGATTACGTGCAGCGGCTCGAACAGCTGAAGGCGCTGTTCGACAAGGGCCTCGTGACCGAAGACGAATATTCGCGCGCGAAGGCCGAGATCCTCGCGAAGCTCACCCGGTAAACATCCCGCATGTTCAGTACCTCGTGCCCCCAGTGCGGCGCGCCGGTCGAGTTTCGCTCGGCGGCGGCCGTGATGGCCGTCTGCGCGTTCTGCCGCAGCACGCTGCTCAAGCGCGGCGCCGATGTCGAGCGGATCGGCGAACTCGCCACGGTGCTCGACGATGCGTCGCCGATCCAGATCGGTACGGCCGGCCGCTACGGCAAGCGCGCCTTCACGGTGCTCGGGCGCATCCAGATGACCTACGACGCCGGCGCGTGGAGCGAGTGGTACGTCGTGTTCGACGACGGCGCATTCGGCTGGCTGTCGGATGCGTCGGGCCAGTACGCGGTCACGGTGCGCGAGCCCGACGACGCGTCCGGCGGCGCATGGCCCGCGTTCGGCACGCTCGAGCCGGGCATGCGGATCGACCACGGCGGCCGCGCGTTTCTCGTGTCGGATGTGCGCACCGCGCGTTGCACGGGCGGCGACGGCGAATTGCCGTTCCGCGTCGATGCGGGTTGGGAGGCGCGTGTCGTCGATCTGCGGACCGGCAACGCATTCGCGACCTACGACTATTCCGATGCCGATTCGAACGGCGGCAGCCCGGCCGTCTATACGGGTGAAGCGCTGGAGTTCGACGCGCTGGCGTTCACCGGGCTGCGCGATACCGAAAACGACACGCGCGAGAAGCGTGGCGCGGAGATGGTGCCGTTCGCATGTCCGAGCTGCGGTGCGCCGCTGTCGTACCTGCCGAACGTGGCCGACTACGTCGTATGCGGAAGCTGCCACGCGGGCGTGCAGTGCACGGCCGAGCAGCAGACCGTGTTCGCGGCGCAGCGCAAGCTCGACTCGGTGAAGGGCGCGCTCGAACTCGGCGCGATCGGCACGTTCGACGGCGTGAAGTACACGGTGATCGGCATGATGCGTTGCCGCGTGCCGGGCGACGACGAGACCTGGGACGAATACCTGCTGCTGAACCCGAAGCGCGGCTTCCTGTGGCTCGTGCAGAGCGAAGGGCGTTGGGAACGCGTGCAGGTGCTCGACCAATGGCCGACGATCGGCAGCGCGTCCGACGTGACCGACGGCGGCAAGACTTATCGGTTGCGCGAAGAATATGACTCGGAGGTCGTCTACGTGGTCGGCGCGTTCAACTGGCGCGTGCAGGTGGGCGATCGCACGTCGATCATCGACTATGGCTGGCAGAAGGACAAGCTGACGCGCGAGCGCAGCGACGCGGAAATCGTCTGGTCGCGCGCACGGCCGCTGTCGGGCAGCGCGCTCGCCGAACGTTTCAGCACGCCGGCGCTTGCGACGGCCGCGGCGGCTGCTTCGGGCGCAGCCGCATCGACGGGCCTGTTCGGCGGGAAGAGTCCCCACAGTTTTGCACCGCTGCCGTGGGTGTTCAGCGCGTTGCTCGTGATCTTCAACATGGGTTCGCTGTTCTCGTTCAGCGGCCGTACCGTCTATGTGCTGGTCGGCCTGCTGGTGCTGTGGCTGCCCGAGTGGCTGTGGAAGGGTTTTGCATCGGATGGGGGACAGTCGTGATCCGGTACATCCTCTACGGCATCTACGGCCTGATCGTCGTCACGCTGTTCAGCTGCGCATCGATCGGCGGCAGCGGTTCGGGCGGTAGCGGATGGGGCAGCTCGTCGGCCCGCAGCGGCTACTCGTCGTACGGGTCGCACAAATGACCGCGCGCGACGGGATCGCGCCGCCGCGCGCGACGCTCGGTTCGCACGTGCTCGCCGACCTGGCCGGCATCGAGGCGGCGCTGCTGCGCGACGCCGCGCGGCTCGAAACGATCCTCACCGACGCCGCGCAACAGGCTGGCGCGCGCGTGATCGGCGCGCATTTCCATCACTTCGGCGGCGAGCATGGCGTGACGGGTGTCGTGCTGCTCGCCGAGTCGCACATCACGATCCATACGTGGCCCGAGCATCGCTTCGCGGCCGTCGACGCGTTCATGTGCGGCGCGGCGCGCGCGGCCGAGGCGGTCGATGCAATTGCGGCTGCGCTCGGCACGCAGGCGCAGGTCCGGCAGCAGGTGGCGCGCGGCGGCGCGGCGACGTGAGCGGGCGTTTTACCTCCCTTATCGATATGCTCGACAGAATCCGATTCGCCGCGTTGCTCGGCTGGGTGCTGCTCGCCGGCCACGCTGCCGCCGAGGTGCCGCCGAAGCCGCCGGGGCCGGTCGTGATGGTTCACTTCGATTACGACGAGAAGGACAATGCGCGCCTTCATGCGCTGGAGCAACGGCTGGATCGTGCGGTAAAGCAGGCAGGGGCCGGCGAACTGGGCGAGACCGAACTGCATCGCGACGGCAACGACGGTTATCTGTACCTGTATGGCGCCAGCGCCGATCGGTTGTATGCGGTGGCGCGCCCGATCCTGAAATCGTCAGGATGGCTGACCGGTACGGAGGTGACGTTGCGCCGCGACGCCGGTGCGGAGACGTTCCCGTTGCGGCGGGATGGCGCACGTTAGTGCGAATGTGGCCCGGGCGGCGCGGCGGGTGCGGCGGCCGTTTCGGATCGGGCCGGAAAGGGTGAGTTCATCATTGCCGACGCATGGCGACATGCCGCCGGGGCGTCATCGCGATGACGCTTCGCTGCCCGGAGAGGCGTATCCGGGGGGCGAACGCCGTGACGCTCCCGTTAGCGGTCGAACCGGAACGTCGACACGCTGTGCATCGTCGCGTCGTCGGTGCCGACGATGCCCTGCGTTCCCGCGACGGCCGAGCGCTTGCCGTTGCTCAGCACGGCCCAGTAGCATTCGCCGCCGGCCGCATGGAAGCCGGTTTCCGGATCGCTGATGCCGCACGTGATCGTCGCGCGCATGCCGTGCCAGCCGGGGCCGGAGAAGCGCTCGACTTCCTGCGGGATGCCGGGGCCGAACGACGTCACCCGCTTGCCGTCGTCCTGCTTCACGAATCCTGCTTCCTTTTCCGCGACCGGCTCCAGCGCGCCGTCGACGATCTCGAACGAGATGAAACTGCTGCTGTAGGTCATGTTGCGGCCGACGATCGCGACGCAATGGTCGCCGCCACCTTCCGGGCAGGGCTTCTTCACCTGCCGGTTCGCGAGGTATTCGAACGAGATACCGAGCGCCGGATCACGATAGGTTTTCCACCCCGCGTGTTTCACCTGCTTCAGCGCCGCCGTGCGGTCGCGGTACGCGGTGGCGATGCACGCCGCGTCGGCGCAGGCATTGCGCTGCGTGAGCCATGCTCGTTGTGACTGGATCACGGCCTGCTGGTCGGCGGCGATGCCGACTGCATCGTAGTAGGTGTTCGACAGCGTGCTGTCGGCCGATACGAGCGCCTTGTCGCCGCAGATCAGGCGATCGGTGCGCGTCTTCGCGCGCGAGCAGTCGATGCTGTCGGCATGGGCCGGCAACGAGAGGCCGATCGCGGCCAGCGTGAGGGCAAGACGAATGCCGAACACGGACATCTCCTCATCGGGTGGGGCCGGCGGCTGTCACGCAGCCGTCATCTGACGCAGCGGCGCGCGTGGTTCGAGAACGCTCGACTCCGCACGCCGTGCATCAACGTGTGTTTCAGCGGTTGATTTCGTCCGCCGAGATCAGCTCGGCTACCAGCACCTGCGCGGGACCCTGAAGGTAATACTCGTGCTCGAGCGGTTCGCGAAGCTTCATGAACGTTTCCGCGCCGATCTGCATCGTTTCGCCTGCGTGCATCCGCGCACCGCTTTCCAGCAGGTAATGCATCACGTTGTTGAAGATGCCCGAATAGCGTTCGCCTTCGTGATGGCCTGCCGCGAGCGCGGCAAAATCGGGCAGGCCGAACACGTCGGCGCCATAGGTGCGCATCCACACGCCTTCGACGCCTTCGACCTCGTATTTCACGAAGCCGCAGAAGAACAGGTTCAGCGGGAAGTCGCGCAGCACTTCGAGGCTTTCGTCGCCGAGTTCCTTCGCGTTGAAGACACCGGCCGGCAGCGACGTGTGCGCGTGCTCGTTCAGCACCGCGAGGCCGTTCTGCTCGGCCAGCGCGCCGGCGACGGCCACCAGCGCGACATACTGGTCGAGCGGATTCGCTTCGTGCCCGGCGTAGTAGAGGATCACGTGGCTGCGGCTCGCACGGACCTGCTGCTTCAGGTCCTGTCCGTAGTGGGCGGGCGCCACGCATGCTTCCAGCGCGTCGGACGGATAGGGCGCATCGAAGCCGACGAGCCGGACGACGTGGTTGCCCCAGCCCGCGAGCCCGAATACCTGCTCCAGCGTCGGCTCGGTTTCGACGCGCGCCTGCTTCATGCTCGGGTGGTATGCGCGCAGCGCGGCCGTCAGCGCGGCGATGTCGACCTGCAGCGGCCCGTCGAAGACGACCGTCACGCTCAGCGGATTCTCGACGTCGGGCGCCGCGACCAGCGCGACGGGGTTTTCGGGTTCTTCCTTGCGGCCAAAGAATCGGGATATCAGGCTCATCGGATTGTGTTTGTGTCGATGCCGTTACAGGGAGCGCGCCCTGTTCTCTCGGTCAGGGCGTGCCGTCGGGATGACGGTGGCCCGTAGTTTCCCCGGGTTCGGCGAATCTGGCAAATATCCGATGGCGCGGCGCTCGGCGCGCGCCGGTCAGCGCGGCAGTGCTTCGGCTTCGGCCCAGCGCTTGAACGAATCGAGACGCCGGCGCGTCTGCACGAGATAGAACGCGCCGATCAGCGGTTCCAGCAGCCAGCGCAGCCAGGACGGCTGGACGCGGAAGTTGTACGTGAACTTCACCTCGGTCGACCCCGGCGTGTGCTCGGTGAAGTTCCAGCTGCCGCTGAAGCGTTCGAGCACCTTCGGACCTTCGACCATTTCGACGGCGGCAACCTGCGGCGGGCGGTACGAGATGTAGCGCGACACCATCGTCGCGCCCGACTGGCTGCGGCAGAACGCGTCGACGCCCACGTTGGCCGTGGTCCCGTCGAGCAGGTAGGCGTCGGTGAGGAAACTGTCCCACACGAGCCGCCGCGCGTAATCCTGCGACCACGTGAAGAGGCGTCTGCGATCGACGCCGACGGTCCGGCTGACTGAGATCCTCATGATGGCGGGCGCGACGGCGCGGATTAGGATGAAATCGAGTGTAACCCGCCAATAACCTGCGTTTCGTCAGACTTCGTCAAGTCGAGCGTGTGCTCGAATGGGCGCGATTGACGCACCCCGGGATTTACCCTAGGATTCATTCCAACCCTTCGGGACAGACCCGGAGCGTTTCAATCTCTTGAGGGAGCCTCATGAGTACGCAACAGAACCGGCGCTTCGACGCGCTCGTTTTCATTGGTCGTTTCCAGCCTCCGCATCGTGGTCACCTGAATGTGCTGAAGTCGGCACTGAGCCGGGCCGAGCGCGTGTGCGTGCTGATCGGGTCGACCGACAAGCCCCGCACCATCAAGGATCCGTTCTCGTTCGACGAGCGTCGCCAGATGCTGGCTTCGCTGCTCGACGCGTCCGAGCGCGACCGCGTGACGATCGCGCCGCTGCAGGATTCGACGTACAACGACGGCGACTGGGTGCGCTGGGTGCAGGAGGCCGTGGCAGTCACGCTCGGCGATGTCGCACAGCGCAAGGTCGGGCTGATCGGCCACGAGAAGGACGCCACATCGTATTACCTGCGGATGTTCCCGCAATGGGAACTCGTCGACGTCGATGCGACGGAAGACATTTCCGCCACCGAGATCCGCGACCAGTATTTCGCCGAACGCACCAACAGCTTCGTGCAGTGGGCCGTGCCGGAACCCGTGTTCGGCTGGCTCGAGCGTTTCCGCACGCAGCCGGAATTCGCGCAGCTGAAGTCGGAAGCCGAATTCATCGCCGCGTATCGCAAGGCGTGGGCGGCCGCACCGTATCCCGTCACGTTCGTGACGGTCGACGCGGTGGTCGTGCACTCGGGCCACATCCTGCTCGTGCGTCGCCGCAGCGAGCCGGGCCGCGGCCTGTGGGCGCTGCCGGGCGGGTTCGTGAACCAGGACGAGCGGCTCGATGCCGCATGCATCCGCGAGCTGCGCGAGGAAACCGGCCTCAAGCTGCCGGAGCCCGTGCTGCGCGGCTCGATCAAGGATCGCCAGGTGTTCGATCACCCGACGCGCTCGCTGCGCGGCCGCACGATCACGCACGCGTGCCTGTTCAACTTTCCGACCGGCGAGCTGCCGCGCGTGAAGGGCAGCGACGACGCCGACAAGGCGCGCTGGGTGCCGCTCAACGAATTCGCGCAGATGCGCAACGTGATGTTCGAGGATCACTTCGACATCGCCTATCACTTCCTGGGGAAGCTGTGATCCGCTGATTCCCCGCATTCCGTCCGCCGCGACAGACGCGGCGGCACTTCAACGGCCTAGAGGAGCTCTAGCCATGCAAAACGATCTCGGCGGCTTTGCCGCGGTTCTCGCCAATCCGATCCTCAATACGGATTCCTACAAGGCTTCGCACTTCCTGCAATATCCGCCCGACGCGCAGGCGATGTTCTCGTACGTCGAATCGCGCGGCGGCCGCTACGACCGCACGGTGTTCTTCGGACTGCAGATGCTGCTGAAGGAATATCTGTGCAAGCCCGTCACGCACGCGATGATCGACGAAGCGCGCGATTTCTTCACGGTACACGGCGAGCCGTTCAACGAAGCCGGGTGGCGCACCATCGTAGAGCGCTACGACGGCTACCTGCCGGTGAAGATCCGCGCGGTGCCCGAGGGCTCGATCGTGCCGGTGCACAACGCGCTGATGACCGTCGAATGCGACGATCCGCAGGTGTTCTGGCTTGCGTCGTATCTCGAGACGATGCTGTTGCGCGTCTGGTATCCGGTGACGGTCGCGACACGCAGCTGGCATCTGCGGCAGACGATCCGCCGCTTCCTCGAAAAGACCGACGACGATCTCGCGCAACTGCCGTTCAAGCTGCACGACTTCGGCGCGCGCGGCGTATCGAGTGCGGAATCGGCCGCGATCGGCGGCGCCGCGCACCTGGTGAACTTCATGGGCTCGGACACCGTGCTCGGCGTGCTGGCCGCGAACCGCTTCTATCGCGAGTCGATGGCCGCGTACTCGGTGCCGGCGGCCGAGCACAGCACGATCACGTCGTGGGGGCGCGAAGGCGAGGTCGATGCGTACCGGAACATGATTGCGCGCTTCGGTTTGCCCGGCGCGATCGTGTCGGTCGTATCGGATTCCTACGATCTGTTTGCTGCGCTCGATCTGTGGGGCGGCGAGCTTCGGCAGGCCGTGATCGATTCGGGTGCGACGCTCGTCGTGCGTCCCGATTCGGGCGACCCCGTGGCGATCGTGATGCAGACCGTGCGCGCGCTCGACGCGTCGTTCGGCTCGACCGTGAATGGAAAGGGGCGGCGCGTGCTGAACCGCGTGCGCGTGATTCAGGGTGACGGTGTCGACGAGCTGTCGATCGACGCGATCCTTTCCGCACTCGACGACGCGGGTTATGCGGCCGGCAATGTGGTGTTCGGCATGGGCGGCGCGTTGCTGCAGCAGGTGAACCGCGATACGCAGCGTTTTGCGATGAAGTGCTCGGCGATCCGGCGCGGCGGCGTGTGGCACGACGTTCGCAAGGATCCGGTCACCGATCAGGGCAAGCGTTCGAAGAAAGGGAGGCTCACGCTGCTCCGCAATCGCCGCACCGGCGAGTATCGGACCGTGACGCTGCCCGTTGCATGGGACGACCGTGCGCTGGAAGGTGAGTGGGAGGAGGCGCTCGAAACGGTGTTCGATACGGGGCGGCTGCTCGTCGATACGTCGTTTGCCGAGGTGCGGGCGAGGGCGCACGCGGGGGAGGCGTGACGAGGTGACAGGCGGGAGCGGGGCGCCAGTGTGCGCCGCCGCCCCGTTCCCGCTCAGGCGTTGCGAGCGACGAGCGTGCGCAGTACAACGTCCGCTTCGATTTCCCCTTTCAATACATCCGCGCGTGCCGACGCGAATTCGATCCAGCCTTCATTGAAGCCGTCGAGCATGCGCATGCGTGGTTCGGGGTAACGCATTTGCTGCGTATCGAACAGGGCTGCCCATGTGTCGCGCGGTACGGCTTCGGCGTGGACGGCGTGCCCGAGCACGCGGGCGAACGCGGCCGCAAGGTCGTTCGGGCTGACACGACGAGGCCCTTCGAGCTCGACAACGCGTGCGCCGGCCCATTCTTCCTGGAGCAGCGCGGCCGCTACGCGGCCGACGTCTTCGGTGGCGACCATCGGCACCGGTCTGTCCAGCGGCTGGAGAAAGCTGCGGATGACACCGGCGTCGCGTGCCGTGGCGACGTCCCATGCGGCGTTTTCGAGGAACCACGCGGGGCGCAGGAACGCGACGGGCATCGGCAAGTCGCCGAACGCCTGCTCGATCATCGTCAATTGGCTAAGCAGGTTCACCTGCATCGCCTGGGCACCGATCGTCGACAGACAGACGACCTTGCGCGGTCGCGCGGCCCGCAACGCCGCGCCGACTGCGTCGATCACGGCGCGTGTTTCGGGAAATCCCGGGGACGGATCGAAGCACGGCGGCAGCAGGACGAAGACGCCGGCCGAGTTCGAGAAAGCCGTCGTCAGTGCGGCGGTGTCGGTCATGTCGGCGAGTGCGACGTCGCAGTTGCGCGCGGCCCAGGGCGCGGCGCGATCCGCCGTGCGCGCGACGGCCCGCACGCGTCGGCCGGAGGCGAGCAGCGTTCGGGCGAGCGCTCCGCCGACTTGCCCGGTGATGCCGGTAATGGCGTACATGGTTCGAAATCCTCATCTGAAAAATGAAGGGACGCGCGCCCGAACAGGCGAGCGGCGGATCTGCCTGTCGTGTTCGACATGCCGCCGGTGGGGCTTGCCGTCGCGATGCATCGGGTTGCATGATAGGGAACGACGATTCCTGATGGAATCGAATCCATATCATTTGATTGGTGATTTTTTGTCATGAGCGAAATCATGGGCATCGACGGGCGGATTCTGGCGAACGTCGGCGTGCTGGCTGCGATCGTCGAGGGCGGCAGCTTCGCGCGCGCGGCCGATGCACTCGGGATGTCGCCGTCGGGCGTCAGCCGGGCCGTGGGCCGGCTCGAGGCGCGTGTCGGTGTGCGGCTGCTCGATCGAACGACGCGGTCGGTGACGCTGACTGACGAGGGGCGGCGCCTGTACGAGGATATCGGCCCGCTGCTCGCCGGCATCGGCGACGCGGTCACGCTGGCCGCCGGCTCGGTCGCCGCCGTACGTGGTAGGTTGCGCGTGAATGTCGACGCCTATTTTTCGCGGCGGGTGCTGGCGCCGCATCTCCCCGCTTTTCTCGCGCGCCATCCCGATCTGTCGCTGGAATTGGCGGCACGCGAGCAGCTCGGCGATCTGGTTGCGGAAGGATTCGACATCGCGGTGCGGTTTGGCGAACCGTCGTCATCGTCGCTGGTGGCGCGCAAGCTTCTGGAGACGCGTGCGGTGACGGTCGCGGCGCCCGCGTACGTGAAACGGCACGGGCGTCCCGCGACGCCTGCCGATCTTGTCGGCCATGAATGCATCCAGATGCGCAACACGCTGACCGGCCAGCCACTCGAATGGGTTTATCAGCTTGGCCGCAAGCGTGTGCCGGTGAAGACGACCGGCAGGCTGCTCGTCAACGACGCCGGCACGATGCTCGGCGCATGCCTGGCCGGTGCGGGCGTTGCACGCTTCAAGGCAAGCGGGGTTGCGGGGTTGATCGAGCAGGGGCGGCTCGTCGAGCTGCTCGCGGATTGGCGCGGTGAGGCGTTCCCGTTGTTTGCGTACTATCCGTCGCGTCACCTGCCACCCGCAAAGGTGCGGGCGTTCGTCGATTTCGTGGGCGAGATCGTGGCGATCGGAATCTAGCGCGATCGCCTGTCGTCACAGCTCGCCGGCGAGCGAGCGCCGTTCCGCATCCGCCGCTACGCCGTTGCGCTCCGCCGCACGCGTCGCGTCCATCGCCCGCGCCAGCGCATCGAACACAACGGGCCCCTTGCAGCGCGACACGTTGAAGCGCATGTACGACGTCGCGCCATGCGACGGACTGAACACGTTGCCGGGGGCCAGCACGACGTCGTGGTCCAGCGCGTGGCGTGCCACGCGCGCGGCATCGAGCCCGTCGGGCAGTTCCGCCCACACGAACAAACCGCCGCGCGGTTCCGTCCAGATGCCGAGCCCGGCGCGCGTCAGGCGCCGGATCGATTCGCCCATCGCATCCGCGAGACGCGCATGCAGGCTGTCGAGATGGCGCCGATACGTACCGTCGATCAGCAGCCGGTGCACGACGTTTGCGCCGATCTGTGCGTTGCCGAACGACGTCGCGAGCTTCAGGTCGACGAGCGCGTCGATCCACTCCGGTCGCGCGGCGACGTAGCCGCAGCGGATCGCGGCCGACAGCGTCTTCGAGAAGCTGCCGATCGATACGACGCGCGACAGCCCGTCGAATGCCGCGAGGCGCGGTGCGGGCGTGCTCTCGAAATCCGCGAAGATGTCGTCCTCGACGATCAGCAGCCCGTGCTCGGCCGCGAGCGTCAGCAGCCGGTGCGCGACGGGCGGCGCGAGCGTCGCGCCGGTCGGGTTGTGCAGCGCCGCGTTGGTGATGTACAGGCGCGGCCGGTGCTCGGCGAGCGCTTGCTCGAAGCGTGCGAGATCGGGGCCGTTCGGCGTGAACGGGACGCTGACGATCCGCGCGCGGTGTGCGCGCAACAGCGCCTGGAAGTTGAAGTAGCACGGATCGTCGAGCACGACCGTGTCGCCGGGCTCCAGCAGCAGGCGGCACACGAGGTCGAGCGCGTGCGTGCCGCCGTCGGTCAGCATGATCTGTGCGGGTTCCGCGTGAACGCCGTGCTGCGCGAGCCGCCACGCGAGCTGCTGGCGCAGCGCGGGCAGGCCGAGCGGCGTCGCGTAGTCGGTCAGCGCGTCGGAATCGTCGCGCGACACGGCGCGCAGCGCGCGGCGCAGGCTTTCATCGGGCAGCCACGACGACGGCAACCAGCCGCAGCCGGGTTTCACCGACGTCGGCGCCGCTTCGAGCGACTGGCGCGACAGCCACAGCGGATCGAGCTCGCGATCGAGGCGCGGGCCGAGATCGGCGAGCGCGAGCGGCGGCGCGTGCCCCGACACGTAGAAGCCCGAGCCGCGCCGTGCGATCAGCACGCCTTCGCTCGCGAGCCGTTCGTACGCGTCGACGACCGTCGATTTCGACACGCCGAGGCTGTCGGCCATCATCCGGATCGACGGCACGCGCGCGCCGGGCATCAGCGCGCGGCTCGCGATGCGCGCGCGCAAGGTATCCATCACGGTTTCGACTCGCGTACGCGACGCGGTGGGCGGAACGGGAGGCGGGGCGGCTTGGCTCATGACGAAAATGAACTGTACGGCCGGTTGTCCAGTACAGTTTGTCTGAATTGTATTGGGCTGTAGCTTACGCGCTTTTCGCGGGCGGCGGATCATCGGTCATCCACCTTCCCCGTTCAGGATTTCCCGTGCAAAAGACGACCGACGGATGGCTCAGCGGCCTGCTGGGCGTAATCATCTTCAGTGGCTCGCTGCCCGCGACGCGTATCGCGGTGCAGGGGCTCGACCCGCTATTCCTCACGTTTGCGCGCGCGACGATCGCCGGTGCGCTCGGCCTGCTGTTGCTCATCGTGCTGAAGCAGCGGCGGCCGACGCGGGCCGAGGCCGTGTCACTCGCCATCGTCGCGCTCGGCGTCGTGGTCGGCTTCCCGTTGCTGACGGCGCTCGCGCTGAAGCATGTGACGTCCGCGCATGCGATCGTGTTCGTCGGGCTGCTGCCGTTGGCGACCGCGCTGTTCGGCGTGTGGCGTGGCGGCGAGCGGCCGCGGCTGCCGTTCTGGATCTTCTCGATCGTCGGCAGCGGTGCGGTGGCCGCGTTTGCGCTGCGCAACGGCGGGCAGGCGTCGGTGGTCGGCGATGCGCTGATGCTGGCCGCGATCGTCGCGTGCGGGCTCGGCTACGCGGAAGGCGCGCGCCTGTCGCGCCAGCTCGGCGGCTGGCAGGTGATCTCGTGGGCGCTCGTGCTGTCGCTGCCGCTGATGGTGCCGCTCACGTGGCTCACGTGGCCCGCGTCGTTCGACGGCGTCGATGCCGCCGCGCTGTGGGGGCTCGCGTACGTGTCGCTGTTCAGCATGCTGATCGGCTTCGTGTTCTGGTATCGCGGGCTCGCGCTCGGCGGGATCGCCGGCGTCGGCCAGTTGCAGCTGCTTCAACCGTTCTTCGGCTTCCTGCTGGCGGCCGGCCTGTTGCACGAGACGGTGCCGCCGTCGATGGTCGTCGTGACGGTCGTCGTGGTCGGCTGCGTGGCGGGCGCGAAATACTTCTCGAAGATGGCGCCCGTGCAGCGCGCGGGGTGACGCGCGCGCCTGAGCAGGGGCGCGGACGCGACCCGTCGCAGGTCGCGCCCGCTCGCGCTCAATCGTCCGGGGTGCACACGCGCAAGCGATGGCCGTCCGGGTCGAGCGCGACGAACGTCAGGCCGAACACGGCCGTCATCGGCGCCTGCTCGAACGTCACACCGAGCGCCGTCCACGCTTCGTACAGGCGCCGGACCTCGTGGTCGTCGTCGACCATGAATGCCAGCTCCGAGCGGTGGCCGGCGCCGCCCGACACGAAATCGCGCGCGCGGGTCGACCACAGGCCCAGATGCAGCCCGTTGTCGAGCGTGAACGCCGCATAGGTGGGAAACGTGGCAACGGGCGGGCGCCCGAACAGGCGTGCGTAGAACTGCGCGCTGCGCGTCGGGTCGTCGACATACAGAAGAACGAGATTCGGGGAGGTCATGTGGAGCCGTCCAGGGATCGATTAAGATGCATCCCATTCTATGAACGGATGCTGTCAGAAAGTGGCAGCATGGAACGATGACGCGTGCCGAACGACTGCTCTCGCTGCTGCAGGTGCTGCGGCGTCACCGCCGCCCGGTGAGCGGCCGCGTGCTGGCCGGGGAACTCGGTGTCAGCCTCCGGACGGTCTATCGCGACATCGCATCGTTGCAGGCGCAGGGTGCGGACATCGAAGGCGAGCCGGGTGTCGGCTACGTGCTGCGTGCCGGTTTCATGCTGCCGCCATTGATGTTTTCTCAATCGGAACTTGAAGCGCTGATGCTCGGCTTTCGCTGGGTCGGGAAGTTCGCGGATGCGCAGCTCACGACGGCTGCGTCCGATGCGCTCGCGAAGATCTCCGCGGTGCTACCCGCCGAGCTGCGCCGCGAGATGGAATGCACGACGCTGCTCGTCGGCCCGCGTACGGTCGAGGATCGGGAGATCGTCGACATGGGTGCCGTGCGCACGGCGATTCGTACCGAAAGCAAGATCAGGATTCGATATGCGGGCGAAGGCCGGAAAGCGATCGACGAACGGATCGTGTGGCCATTCGCGCTCGGCTATTTCAATGACGCGCGGATTCTGGCGGCGTGGTGCGAAGGGCGGAACGACTTCCGGCATTTTCGGACCGATCGCATCGTCGAGCTGGAACGGCTGGATGTGCGTTATCCGAGGCGGCGAGCGGTGCTGCTGAAGGCGTGGCGTGCGGCGGGCGCCGACGTGCGTGTGGCGGTGAGGTAGCGTGCGGCCGCTCGGCCGCACGCGCCGGTGCGCTTATGCGACGTGCGCGACGTCGTATTGCGAAGACAAGTACCGCCGGATCTCGGCAGGCGAATCGATGAAGCGCCTGCCGTTGTGCTCGCGAATCGCGAGCGTGTCGTCGTTAGGCGCTGGTCCGTCGCCGAGCACGAGCACGGGCGCCGACTGGTTGTCCGCGCCGATCAGCGCAACGATCGGCTGGCGCGGCCGCGGCGCGTCGATGTACTCGACGTCGACGGCGTCGCGCAGCTGCGGATAAAAACTCAGCAGCCCTTCGACGGAAACCGAATCGCCGCAGTAGAACGGACCTTCGGAGTCCTTGAAAAAACCCGGGCGCAGAATGAACAGCGTGTCTTTCATGGTGGTCTCGCTATGAGAGAGGGACGAACGTTGAAGAAAGGGTGATGCGGGGTGGCGTGTACTAAGTTGCCGGATTTCAGGCCTCCGCGAGCGCGGCGGCGCGCATTCTCGCGAAGCCGGCAGCGAGGTCGGCGATCATGTCGTCGGGGTGCTCGAGCCCAGCATGAATCCGCAGCAGCGGGCCCGTCGCGGCCCATTGGGTGGCGGTACGGTGGCGCGACGGATTGGACGGGATGATCAGGCTTTCGAAGCCGCCCCAGCTATACCCCATGCCGAAACACGTCATGCCGTCGAGCAGCGCGCGCACGGCGTCGTCGGCCTGCGGATGCAGGACCACGCCGAACAGCCCGCACGCGCCCGTGAAATCGCGCTGCCACAGCGCGTGGCCCGCGTCGCCGGGGCGTGCCGGATACAGGATCCGCGCGACTTCCGGCTGTTGCGAGAACCATTCGGTTAGCACCTGCGCGTTGCGCTGGTGCCGCTCGAGACGGACCGACAGCGTACGCAGGCCGCGCAGCGCGAGATACGCATCGTCGCCGCTGACGGTCATCCCGAGCTGTCGGTAGCAGCGCGTGACCTTCGGAGCGAGCGCCTCGGTCGTCAGGATCGCCCCCATCAGTACGTCCGAGTGCCCGGCGATGTATTTGGTCGCGGCGTGAATCGACACGTCGACGCCGTGCGAAAACGAACGGAAGTTCAGCGGCGTGCCCCACGTGTTGTCGAGCAGCACGACCGCGCCGTGCAGGTGCGCGACGCGGCTGATCGCCGGAATATCCTGCACTTCGAAGGTCAGCGAACCCGGCGATTCGGTGAATACCGCGCGCGTGTTCGGCCGCATCAGCGATGCGATGTCCGCGCCGATCGTCGGATCGTAGTACGTCGTCTCGATGCCGAGGCGCGCCAGCGTTTCGTCGCAGAACGAACGGGTCGGGTCGTACACGGAATCGGCCATCAGCAGATGGTCGCCCGGGTTCAGCACCGCGAGCAGCGCGGTCGTGATCGCACTGAGGCCGCTCGGCGTCAGCAGCGCGGCGTGCGCGCCTTCGAGTCGCGCGAGCGCTTTCTCGAGCGCGCGCGTGGTAGGGCTGCCGTGACGACCGTACGCGAGCGGCGTGCCGCGTACGGCATCGAGCGCATCGGTGCCGTGAAAGAGCAGCGTCGACTGGCGATAGACGGGCGGGTTCACCGGCGAGCCGGGCTGGCCGTGCGAGCGGCCTTCATGGGCGAGAACGGTGTCGGTCGAATGCAGGTGGTTCAAGATGTCTCCTTTGAGTGTCGGTCAGTCGAAGCGGGGCGGCTGTCGCACCGGTCAATGCAGGATCTTGTCGAGGAAGTCGCGCGCGCGTTCGGAGCGCGGCGCCGCGAAGAACCGGTCGCTGGCCGCGTCCTCGACCACTGCGCCCTGATCCATGAAGATCACGCGATGCGCAACCTTCCGCGCGAAACCCATTTCATGCGTCACGCAGACCATCGTCATGCCTTCGCGCGCGAGCTCGACCATCACGTCGAGGACTTCGTTGATCATCTCGGGATCGAGCGCGGAGGTCGGCTCGTCGAACAGCATGGCGACCGGGTTCATCGACAGTGCGCGCGCGATCGCGACGCGCTGCTGCTGCCCGCCGGACAACTGCCCCGGATACTTGTGCGCGTGCGCCTTCAGGCCGACACGGTCGAGCAGTTTCATGGCGTTCTCGACGGCCTCGTCCTTGCGGCGGCCGAGCACCTTGATCTGTGCCAGCGTCAGGTTGTCGGTGATCGACAGGTGCGGAAACAGCTCGAAATGCTGGAACACCATGCCGACGCGGGCGCGCAGTTGCGCAAGCTTCGCTGCGGGGTCGCCGAGCCGCGTGCCGTCGACGGTGATGCTGCCTTTCTGGAACGGTTCGAGGCCGTTGATCGTCTTGATCAGCGTCGATTTTCCGGAGCCCGACGGCCCGCATACGACGACCACCTCGCCCTTCGAGACTGCCGCGCTGCATGCCGAAAGCACCTGGTGCTTGCCATACCACTTCGATACGTTGTCGAGCGTAATCATGTTCTGTCCGTCGATGGAGTTCATGTGAATACCGGATGCGCGCTCAATGCGTGGACGGCAGCGCGAGGCGCGTCTCGACGCGACCCTGAAGCCGCGTGAGCAGCGTGCTGAGAACCCAGTAGATCGCGGCGGCGGCGAGGTAGAGCGGCAGCGGCTGGAACGTCGCGGCGATCACTTCCTGCGTCGAGCGCAGCAATTCGGTGACGGTGATCACGGAGACCAGCGACGTGTCCTTGATCAGGCTGATCAGCGTGTTGCCGAGGCTCGGTACCGCGAGGCGCAGCGCTTGCGGGCACACGATGTAGCGCAGCGTCTGCACGTGCGTGAGACCGAGACTGTGTGCGGCCGCCCATTGCCCGCGGCCGATGCCGAGAATCGCGCCGCGCATGCTTTCTGACAGGTAGGCGCCCGCATTGAGCGTCAGCGTGAAGATGCCGGCTGTCGTGGGGTCGAGCGTGATGCCGAGATCGGGCAGCCCGTAGTAGACGACGAACATCTGCACGAGCAGCGGCGTGCCGCGCATCAGGCTGACGTAGCCCTGCGCGAGGCTGGCGGCAAGCCGGTTGCTGCCGATGCGCATGATCGCGATCACGAGCCCGACGACGAGGCCGAGCGCCATCGACGCGACGGCAAACTTCAGCGTGAGCATGGCGCCCTTGACCATCACGGGCAGCGTATGTACGACCAGTTGGAGTGCTTCCATTGCGTGTCTCCTGATTGTGTGCCGGACAGCCCCGCGCGTTCGTGCGCGCGGGCGCGGTGGGCTGCGTTATTGCGTCACCGGCTTGGTCGTGTCCGTGCCGAACCACTGCATCGAGATCTTCTTCAGCGTGCCGTCCTGCTGCAGCGATGCCACGGCGTCGTCGATCGCCTTCGCGAATTTCGGGTTGCCCTTGCGGAACGGGATGCCCATCCGGTCCTCGCCGCCCGCGAGCACCGAGCCCGGGCGCAGCGGCAAGTGCGAGTTCTTGATCAGGTAGTTGAGCATCAGGCGATCGTTGACCGCGGCGTCGAGACGGCCGGCGGCGAGGTCGCGGAGGTTTTCCGGCGTACCGGGGTAGACCTGCAGGTCGATCGCGGGCACGGTCTTGACGAGATCGACGTAGTTGCTGCCCATCGTCACGCCGACCTTCTTGCCCTTCAGCTCGTCGAGCGACTTGAATGCGCGTGCATCGTTCTGTCGTTGCAGCAGCTGCGCCGACGAATACACGTACGGTGCGCTGAAGTCGAGCGCCTGCTGGCGCGACGGCGTGATCGCGACCTGGTTGACGATCACGTCGAACTTGCCGGCCTGCAGGCCCGCGAGGATCCCGCTCCATTCGGTCGTGACGAACTGCGGCTTCACGCCGAGGCGGGCCGCAACCGCCTTCGCGACATCAACGTCGAAGCCTTCGAGCTGGCCGTCGGCGTTGCGGTAGTCGAACGGCGGGTAGGTGCCTTCCAGCGCGATCTTCAGTACACCGGATTGCTTGACGGTGTCGAGCAGGTCGGCCGCATGCGAGGTTGCGGCCGCGATGCAGAGGAGGGCGGCCGCGATACCTTGCTTGAGCGTCGGGTTGAAGTGTTTCATGGTTGTCTCCGGGGTTGTTGTCGAAAATTCAGGGTGTGCGACGCCGCGGCGACGGGCGGCGTCGCCGTTGGGCGGGAAGTCGGTGCGGCGGGTGGCGGCGCGAATCGGGCACCGCCGTGCGTGATGCCGTGCGTTACGGCATGCGTTCACGCGCGACGGTGGCGCGGGGATGAGGGCGTGAGCAGTGCGAGCGGCCGTCGAGTGACGCGTGAGCCGACCGCGCGGCATGCATGTCGAATGTGTTCCGGTGCGCGGCGAAGAGTTCAAGCATGGTGTTCATGATTGCCCGTACGGCTTTGCGAGAGGAGTGGACCGGGTGCCTCGTCGATGCGCATCCGGTGACACGAATGCTGAGCGACTGAGGGCAATCTTAGGTTTGTCAAAAAGGAATGTGTTTCCAAAGATGCACGCACTTTCTGCGCGCCGTGGAATGTTTTTCTCTACGTGCGGAAGGAGGCGCAAGCGATCTGCTGCGGTTGCGCGTGATGCGAAGCATCGGGTGCTACGGTGCGACGGTGCGGTTGCTCCGCATCGTGAACGGGTGAACCGGTGGCTCGCCGAAAAGCAAAACGGCCAGGCTGCCGGTAGTGGCAAGCCTGGCCGTCGGCCTTCGTCACGCGCGATGCGCGTTACTCGAACGTTTCGAGCGCGAGCAGTTCTTCAATGGTCTGCCGGCGGCGGATCAGCCGCGGCGCGCCGCGATCGACGAGCACTTCCGGCGCGAGCGGCCGGCTGTTGTAGTTCGAGGACATCGACGCGCCGTACGCGCCCGCGTCGTGCAGGAACAGCAGGTCGCCGATCTGCGGCTGCGGCAGCTTGCGGTGCGTGACCACGCCGCCCGCGTCCTGCGTGAACACGTCGCCCGATTCGCACAGCGGCCCGGCGATCGCGAGATCGACGGCCGGCCGGCCGGCCGGCAGCGCGCCGTCGTGCGCGTGCACGGACACCGCGTGATAGCTGCCGTACATCGACGGACGCATCAGGTCATTGAAGCCCGCGTCGATCAGCACGAAATCGTGTTTCGGCCGGCGGTTGACGGCCTGCACTTCGGTGACGAGCGTGCCGGCTTCCGCGACGAGGAAGCGGCCCGGTTCGATCTCGATGCGCACCGGGTGACCGAGGTGCCGCTCGATCCGCTTGCGCGCGGCGTCCCACTGGCTGAAGTAGTGGCCGACGTCGACACGCGGCTCGCCGTCACGATAGGGGATCGACAGGCCGCCGCCGGCCGAGATCGCGTCGATGTCATGGCCGAGCGACGTGACGAGATCGACCATCGCATCGCACACTTGCGACAGGTGGCCGTAGTCGACGCCCGAACCGATGTGCATGTGGATGCCGACGAGCTTCAGCCCGTACTGGCGCACGATCTCGATCGCGCGCGGCACGTCGTCGATCCAGATGCCGTGCTTGCTCTGCGGGCCGCCGGTGTTGGTCTTGTTGCTGTGGCCGTGGCCGAAGCCGGGGTTGACGCGCAGCCATACGCGGTGGCCCGGCGCGTGCTCGCCGATGCGCGCGAGCATGTCGAGCGAACCGGCGTTGACGGTCACGCCGTGCTTCAGCACGGCCGCGAGCGTCGGGCGGTCGATCAGGTCGGCCGTGAACACGACGCCTTCCGGCTCGCCTGCCGCAGGATCGCCTGCCGAACTGAATCCGGCCGCGAGGCTGCGCTCGATCTCGCCGAGCGACACGGCGTCGACGCACGCGCCTTCCTCGCGCATCAGCTTCAGGATATGGATGTTCGAGTTCGCCTTCTGTGCATAGCGGATCACGTCGAACTGGCGCAGTTGGGCGATGCGGTCGCGGATGACGTCGGCGTCGTACACCCACAGCGGGGTGCCGTATTGCTGCGCGAGCGTCGCGAGCTGGCGGGAATCGAGGGACATGGCGGATGAATCGGATCGAATGAACGGATAGCGTGGATGATGCACCTGAATGGCTATGCAGTAAAATGCATGTTTGTCGATATTCGATTCAATTCTGATATAGAAGATCATGCTCACGCACCGTCATATCGAGGTATTCCGCGCGCTGATGGTTACCGGCAGCACGACGCGTGCGGCCGAGATGCTGTACACGTCGCAGCCGACGATCAGCCGCGAGCTCGCGCGGATGGAGCAGGTCGTCGGCTTCGCGCTGTTCGAGCGCACGCACGGCCGGCTGCGGCCGACGATGGCCGCGCTCACGCTGTTCGATGACGTGCGGCTCGCGTATGTGGGGCTTGAACGCGTCGCGGCGACCGCCGCGCGCCTGCGCGAGTTTCGCGACGGCCAGCTGTCGGTGATCGCGTTGCCGGCGTTTTCGCACGCGATCCTGCCCGGTGCGGCCCGCCGATTTCACGACGCGCATGCGGGCGTCAGCATATCGGTCGAAACGCAGGAATCGCCGATGCTCGAAGAGTGGCTCACCGCGCAGCGTTACGACCTCGGGCTGACCGAGCACGACATCGCGCCGGCCGGCACCGTGCTCACGCCGCTGCTCGAAGTCGACGAAGTGTGCGTGCTGCCCGACGGCCATCCGTTGCTCGCGCAGGACGCGATCGACCTGCTCGATCTCGCCGATCGCCCGTTCGTGAGCCTGTCGCTGAACGATCCGTACCGCATCCTGATCGACGAGGCGTTCGCGCAACTCGGCGTCGCGCCGCGCTCGGTGGTCGATACGCCATCGGCCGTGTCGGTGTGCGCATTCGTGCGGCAGGGGCTCGGCGTCGCGATCGTCAATCCGCTGACCGCGCTCGATTTCGTCGGGCGCGACCTGCATGTGCGGCCGCTCACGCGATCGTTTCCGTACCGCGTCAGCATGATCGTGCCCGAACACCGGCCGAAGAATCTGCTCGTCGATGCATTCGCCGATGCGCTGCGCGGCGAGGCGAAGGCGATCCGCCGCAGGCTGGCCGCGCACCTCGGCTAGCGGCACCGTATGATGGGCGCTTCGCCGCCACCTTCCTCACTTTCCGGAATCTCGTCATGACCGACGCAGCGTCTTCCCTCGAACCACCGACCCTCTCCGGCGAACGCGTCGTACTGCGGCCGCTCGATGCATCCGACCGGCAGGCGCTGCTCGATGCCGCGGCCGACGGCGAGTTGTGGAACCTGAAGGTTACGGTCGTGCCGGGCGCGGAGACGGTCGACGCTTATATCGATACCGCGTTGCAGGGGCGCGCGGCCGGCACCGTGATGCCGTTCGTGATCGTCGATCGCGCATCGGGCCGCGTGATCGGCAGCACACGTTTCTGGAAGATCGACCGCAAGAATCGCAAGCTCGAGATCGGCCATACGTGGCTGGGCGAATCGGCGCAGCGCACGCGTGCGAATACCGAAGCGAAGTGGTTGCTGCTGGCTTATGCGTTCGACACGCTGCAGTGCGTGCGCGTGCAGTTCACGACCGACGAGCTGAACGAGAAATCGCGCGCGGCGATCCTGCGGCTCGGGGCGAAACAGGAAGGGATCGTGCGGCACGAACGGATCATGCCCGACGGCCGCAAGCGCAATTCGGTGCGCTTCAGCATCATCGACGACGAATGGCCGGAAGTGAGTGCGCGGCTGAGAGCGAAGCTTGCGACGTAACGTGTGACGTGTGTGACGTGCGTCGCGCCGCCGGCAGGGGAGGCGGCAGCGCGGCGAGGGGGAAGCGGTGCGCCGCGCACGAGGCGCGGCGCTGCATCGCGTTACTGCGCCGATGCGAGGTGGTGGCGCTGCGCGAGCTTCTGCGCATCCGCGTAGTGCGCCTGCAGGATCGGCAGCGACTGGCGTGCGACTTCCTTCAGCTTCGTGTCGCGGCCCGATGCGATTTCGGCCTGGAATGCCGAGATCGCCTTCTGCTGGCCGGCGAGTGCGACCTGCTCGATATACGCCTTGTCGAACTCGGCGCCGCGCAGGTTCTTGATGCTGCCGAGCACGGCCGTGTCGGGGTCGTTGGCCGGCACGTCGACGCCGCGCGGGCTCGCCGCGCGCATCGCCTGGATGATCTTCTCATCGTCGGCCGACACGCGTTGCGCGAATGCCTTGACCTGGCTGTCCGACGTGCGCGAATCGGCGATGCGTGCTGCGTCGTGCTGCGTCGACACGGTTTTCGTGCCGTCCGTGATGAAGGCCTGGTCGGCTTCGTGGATGCGCGTCGCGGCGGCGGCCGGCGCAGCAGGCGCCGCGGGTGCCGGTTGTGCGGTTTGCGCGGTCGCCGTCACGGCGACGAGAAGCAGGCCAGCGGCAGACAAGGCAAGGCGCGAGATGTGGGGAAAGCGGTTCATGGGACCTCCTTTCGATCGGGGCTCTGGTTAAAAAACGGATGACGTGATCCGTCGCTGTGCGAGAGACCGGGCGCGCCCGGGCCGGATTCGACCGCCGCTCTGCCGCGGCGCCGGTCGAAGTGTGTCCCGGCCCGACTGATTCTAGGAGAGCGGTCGGGTAGCAGGTGCAACCGTGCTGTGGTTTGTGTAACGGTTGGTAAGACGAATCGATGCGCGCGCTTGCAGACAGGTATTGCGTACCTGGTGCGCGTGCCGTGGCGGCAATTTTTGCGTGCGCGTGGCGCGTGCAATGCATGAGCGACACGCGCGCGTCATTCGCAATTCATCGTCTTGCTGCCGTGTCGTGCTCGTCGAGCGACGTGTCGGGTCGTGCATGCGATGCGCGAAAAAGCGTCACACGCGATCGAGCAACGCATCGAGGCGCGGCAGCAACGGTGTCGCGCAATGTGCCTGTAATGCGTCGGGTGCGGTGTAGCCCCACGCCACGCCCTGGAACGCGATGCGTGCGCGTCGCGCCGCGTCGGCATCGCGGATTTCATCGCCGACGTACAGCACTTCGTCGGCGCGTACACCGGCCTCGCGAACGAGGGCGCGCAGACGGCGCGCCTTGCCGAACAGCGGAATGCCGCATGCGAAAGTGTCGACACGCGCGCTGGCGCATGGGCCGAGCCGGTCGCGCACGATGTCTTCGGTGTTTGAGGTGGCGATCGCGATGCGGATGCCGCGCGCGGCGAGCGCGTCGAACGTTGCGTCGACGCCGGGGAACAGTCTCACCTGCGCGACGCGCGGCTGCATCAGGCGGCGCATGTCGATCGTCACGCGCGGCACTTTCCACATCGGTACGTCGAGCGCGCGAATGATGTCGCGCGCCGACATGCCGCGCAACGCGGGGCGCAGTTCGGGCGTGGCGTCGCGAAAGCCGTGCAGGCGGGACGCTTCCGACAGCGCCGCGAGAAAGCTGTCGAGCGAATCGGCGAGCGTGCCGTCGAAGTCGAATGCGATGAGGCGAAAGGGCATGACGCGGTGTGACGGGGTTATGGAGCGGGTGACATTGTCACCGAATCGAGCCCCGTCGCCTGCACCGTCGCTTGCGCCTGCGGCGACGCGAGATAGTCGAGCAGCTTCTTCGCCTCTTCCGGATGATCGGCGCCGACCGGAATGCCGCCCGCGAAGCGCGTGACCGACTGCACCGATTCGGGCACCTTGCCCGCATACGTGACGCCCGGCACCGGCAGCAGTTCGCTGACCTGCTGGAAGCCGATTTCGTAGTCGCCGTTCGCGACGACGGACGCCACCGGGATGCGCGGGATCATCTTCGCCTTGGGCTTCACCTGATCCTCGACGCCGAGTTTCCGGAACATTTCCTTTTCGACGTACACGCCGCTCGCGCTGTCCGAATACGCGACCGATTTCGCGTGCAGCAGCACGGCCTGCAACTGGTCGACGGTGCCGATGTCGGGCTTCGGCGCGCCGGCGCGCACGACCATCCCGATCCGCGAATCGGCGAGCTCGACGCGTGACGCGGGAATCACCTTGCCTTCCTTGATCAACTGGTCGAGCGCATAGCCGACCATGATCAATACGTCGGCTTTCTCGCCGCGCGCGAGGCGGTTCGGAATCGCTTCCTTCGACTGGCCCATCGACGGGCCGGAGATCGTGTCGAGCGTGTCGCCGGATGACGCCGTGAAGCCGGGGCCCAATTGCTGGTAAGCGGCCGTGAAGCCGCCGGAGATCATCACGCGCAGTCCGGCCGCTTCGGCCGGCAGCGCGGCGGACGCGAGCGCGACGGCGGCGAGCCAGCACGCGGCGCGGCGCGCGAGGGGAGGTCGGGTCGCAGAGGCGGTGAGTGCGGCTTGGGCGCGCATGGGTCGCTCCTTCCTGTCTGTCGTTGTCGGTGTGTGCGGTTGCTTGCAGCCTGCACGGGCTACATGATCCACCGAAATGCGTACGCGTGCCGTTCGGCGTGCATGTGTTGCCGGCGCCGTGAGCCGGGGAGGGCGGTTCGACGGGGCGCACACACTCGTTTCTGGACGGAACGCATCCGGTGAACCGCAGCCTGCAGGTGTCCCTTGTCCCCCGCGTCACAGCGCGGTATCGTCGATGCTCCGCCTTCCGCCCCCGACCGGAGAACAGCCGTGCCCGCAGCCGCCCCCGCTACGCCGAGATTTTCCACCGACAAGCGCGAACTCGACATCGACGCGATCTTCGACTTCCTGCATCGCGACGCGTACTGGTCGCAGGGTATTCCGCGCGACGTGGTCGAGAAGGCGATCGAGGGTTCGCTGTGCTTCGGCGCGTATGTCGGCGACCGGCTGGTCGGGTTCGCGCGGCTCGTCACCGATCACGCGACGTTCGCGTACCTGTGCGATGTGTTCGTACTGCCGGCCGATCGCGGCAACGGCTACGGCCGCGCGCTGATCGACCACGTGTTCGCGCAGGAGATGGTGCAGCGGCTGCGCCGCATCATGCTCGTGACCACCGATGCGCACGCGCTGTACCGGCCGGTCGGATTCGGGCCGTCCGCGAATCCCGAGCGGCTGATGGAGATCCGCCGCCCCGACATCTACGCGAAACGCTGACGCGCGGCGCTGCGCATACAATACGCGCTTTCCGTTTTTGCCGAAGAGAAGCCCATCATGACCGAACAGGAAGCCGAACAGCTCGCGACGCACCGTCACTACAAGGGCGGCCTGTACCGCTACATCGGCGTTGCGCGCCATTCCGAAACCGAGGAATCGGTGGTCGTGTACGAGCATCTGTGGCCGCATGCGCGCGGGCTGTGGGTGCGCCCGGAAGCGATGTTCAACGGGAACCTCGAGGACGGCACGCCGCGTTTTCGCAAGCTGCGCGACTGATCCGCAACCGGCGGCGCGTGTGCCGCCGGGACAGCCGGCCGCGTGAGCGTGACGCCGTTACGCGCCGGCCAGCGCCTTCACCAACTCGGGCGGCGCATGCGTGACCGTCACCTCCGGCGTGCCGTGCCATGCCGCGAGTTTCTTCACGGCCTTCGCGACGTCGGCCGCGAGCCCCGTGCCGAAGCGCACGCCCGGCTCGACATGCACGGCCTTCAGCTCGAACGTACCCAGCCTGCGATGTGCTTTCGCATCGACGCGGCCGACCAGCCGGCCGCGATGCAGCACGGGCAGGCAGAAATAGCCGTAGCGCCGCTTGTGCTGCGGCGTATAGCACTCGATCGTGTAGTCGAAGCCGAACAGCGTCGACGCGCGACGCCGGTCCCAGACGACCGGATCGAACGGCGACAGCAGCGTCGTGACCGTCGAGCGCAGCGTGTCGGCCCCGGCGGCCGGCAGCAAGGCCTCGAGCGAGCGATGCACGTACGCGGGCTCCTTCCAGTCGTCGATCTGCACCGGAATCAGGTCGCCGGCCTCCGCGAGCCGCTCCAGCTCTTCGCGGTACGAGCGGCGCGGCAGCCGGTAGTAGTCGGCGACCCAGTCCGCGCGCACGACGCCGAGCGCACGGCACGTGTAGTCGAGTAGCGCCGGCAGCACGGCATCGCGTGGCGGCAGGTCGCGTGAGTCGTCCCAGCCGGGCAGCACGCGTTCGCGGACGTCGTACACGCGCTGGAAATTGCGGCGTTCCGACACCATCAGGTCACCCGTCGTGAACAGCACCTCCAGGTGTTGTTTCTCCGGCTTGCGATCCCACCATCCGTTGCCCTTCAGGCCATCCTCGCGCTCGAAGTCGGCCGACCGCACCGGGCCCTCGTCGCGAATCCGCGCGAGCAGTTGCTCGATGTCGGGCCGGTTCTGCTCATGCCACTCGGCTGCGTATTTCCAGCCCATCCCCGACGGATCGAGCATCTTGTAGCGCATCAGCCCGAACTGCTCGACGGGCAGGAAGCACGCTTCGTGCGACCAGTACTCGAACAGGCGTGCCTCGGCGAGATGCTCGTCGAGCCACTGCGGCGCGAAATCGCCGAGGCGGCTGAACAGCACGAGATACGGGCTGCGCGCGACGACGTGGATGGTGTCGATCTGCAACTGCGCCATCCGGCGGATCGAGTCGAGCACGTCGGCCTTGGTCGCCTTGCGGCGGGGCGGCGTCAGCAGGCCCTGTGCGGCGAGATGCAGCGCGCGGGCGGCGGCGGGCGAGAGCGTAAGCATCGGAATGGCGGTCGAGGGTGGCGATCGGGGACCACTTTAGCGCGAAAGCGGCGCACACGTGCGACGCGCCGCTGCACCGCGTCTGACAATGGTTGACAGATGGGTTTCGCAAGTTTCCCTATAGTGCAGTTCATGGCGCGACGATAAGTGCGCGCAACGATTCCGCTTCCGACGCACATATGTCCATGGCACGCAGGAAGCGAAGTCTGGATTCTCAACCCCCATCGAGAATCCAGGAGCCCTGAGCGGACATCCATGCGGCTGTGCACCGGCCCCGAGTGGATGTCCGCTGATTTTTTTGTATTTCCGGTTTTTCACGCTTCGCCGGGCGGCATGTCCTGCCGCGGCATTCGTTTCCCCGGGCCGTACCGGCCGCTTCCTGCTACCTGCTACCTGCTTATTGCCGCTTGCCGCGCGCGACTTCGTCGCCGGCGCCGGGCGGCAGCCGCCGCGTGATCGGAATCGACGCGAACGAGCACAGCCCGACCACGAGGAACGCGGGCCAGAAATCCGACCACATCATCGTCTGATGGCCCTGCAGCCAGTGCGACACGTGCAGCACGAGGCCGGCCACCGTCACGCCGAGGCCGAGCGACATCTGCTGCACGACGCTGCCGAGGCTCGTCGCGCGGCCGGCGTCGCGCGGCGAGATGTCCGCGTAGATCATCGAGTTCAGGCTCGTGAACTGCAGCGCGGGAAAGATGCCGCCGACGAGCACGATCAGCCAGATCGCCCAGGTCGCCATGCCGGGATGGAACACGCCGTACGCGGCGATCGCGAGGCCCGCGAACGCCGCGTTGTAGATCAGTACCGTGCGAAAGCCGAAGCGGCGCAGCGTATGCGTGGCCGTCGAGCGGCTCACCGCGCCGCCGAGCGCGGACGCGCACGTGATGAGCCCCGAATGGAACGCGGTCATGCCGAGCCCTTCCTGTAGCGCGAGCGGCAGCAGGAACGGCACCGCGCCAAGGCCGATGCGGAACAGCGACCCGCCGACGACGCTCGCGTGATACGTCGGGATCTTCAGGAAACTGAGGTCGAGCACCGGCCGCTCCTTGCGGCGCGCGTACGGTACGTACAGCGCGAGCATCACGGTGCCGGCCACGCACATGAGAATCGCGTTCGAGCGCGACGTGAGCGAGCCGTCGATCAGCGTGAGGCCCATCAGCAGCAGTGCGGCGCCGCTTGCCGACAGCAGGAAGCCGAACCAGTCGAGCGGGCCCGGATCGGGCTCGTGGGTGTTCGCGATGTGCTTGCTCGCGAGATAGATCCCGTAGATGCCGATCGGCACGTTGATGAAGAAGATCATCCGCCAGTGCAGGTAGGTCGTGATGAAGCCGCCGACGAGCGGCCCGACCGTGGGCCCGAACAGCGCGGGAATCGCGAGGTAGTTCATCGCGCGCACGAGATCGGAGCGCGGCACCGCGCGGAAGATGATGATGCGGCCGACCGGGACCATCATCGCGCCGCCGACGCCCTGGATGAAGCGCGCGAACGTGAGCACGCCGAGCGAGTTGGAGGCGGCGCACATCAGCGAGCCGACGACGAAGATGCCGATCGCGGTGCGGAACACGGAGCGTGCGCTGAAGCGGTCGGCGAGCCAGCCGCAGATCGGGATGAACACGCCGAGGCCGACCACGTAGGCCGTGATCGCGATGTTCAGCGTGACGGGGCTGTGCCCGAAGTCCCTCGCCATCGCGGGCAGCGCGGTGACGATGATGTTTGCGTCGACGCTTTCCATGAACAACGCACAGGCAACGATGAGCGGTGCTAGAAAGACGGGCGACATGGGCTGGGCGCGCGGTAAAGGCGTCATTATGCCCACAATGTGACCGCTGAGTCACGCGTGACAACAGTTGTTCCGCATGTTGCAACAGTCGTCCTTTCCGGCAAGCCGTGTAGAAAGAACGACTGCGCAAACGTGGCGCCGCGATCGTGTTTATGTGTGCGACCGAACTGACTGGTGAACTGCGCGGCCTCGCCGTCGCTCGGCGCACGCGATGCGCGCTCGACGCACGGCAGGATCCCGACGCTGCCGACGCAGCGATCCCGGAACGGCTCGACGTGTTCGTGCTGTCGCCGGAAGCGCCCGGGTACGGCGGCGCCGACGCGCATCTTCACGAGCATGAATACAGTGTGCGTGTTCGAAGTTCGGCGGGGCATGGTGATTCCTTTTGACGGCGTGAACAGGCGTTTCTAGAATATGAGCGTTTACTCATGTTCGAAACTCGCGTTCCCGTCATGTCCGAATCGTCTTCGCGTATCCCGCTTTCGCCCCGCAAGGCGCCGCGCCAGCGCCGCTCGGTGGCTACCGTCGATGCGATCGTCGAGGCCGCGGCTCGCATTCTGGAGCGCGACGGCTTCGACGGTTACACGACGAACGCCGTCGCGGCGCTGGCCGGCGTGAGCATCGGTTCGCTCTATCAATACTTCCCGAATCGCGATGCGCTGACGGCCGCGCTCGTCGAGCGCGAGAGTGCGCGTCTGCTCGACGACGTCGACCGGGCAGCCGCGCTGTCGTCCTGCGACGAGGTGCTGCGCATGCTGGTGCGCGGGGCCGTCGCGCACCAGATGCGCCGGCCGGTGCTCGCGCGGCTGATCGATTTCGAGGAGGCGCGGCTGCCGCTCGGTGCGCGCGCCGCGCGCGTTGCCGACCGCATCCACGCGACGCTGCTGCATGCGCTGGGCCTGCGCGACGCGCCGCGTGTCGCCGCACCCGACGTCGTTGCGCACGACCTGCTCGCGATCGTGAAAGGGGTCGTCGATGCGGCGGGCGCGCGCGGCGAGACCGATGCGGCGCCGCTCGAAGCGCGCGCGTGGCGGGCGGTACGCGGTTATCTGCGCGAGTCGCGCGAATCGAAACTTGCTTGATGTGCACGTTTCGTGCGACAGTCGGACCCACTCGCACCACAACATGACGCGTATCGATCGAGGGCCATCGAGACGAACGCGCGCGCGAACGAGACCTCGTGCCGATCCACTCACCATCGAAAGGAGGGGACACGTCATGACGTCACGTCGTGCCGCATCGATTGCATCTCGCTTCCCGGTTCATCTCTCGTCACGTGCTGCGCTGCCCACGCCGCGCCTGCGCTGGGCCGCCGCGCTGGCCGTCGCCTATCTCGCCGTCGCCGGCTGCGCCGCGCAGGCCGACAGCGCGAACCGGGCCGCTGCGCAAGCGGCCGGCCAGTCCACGGTCGCGGCCGCCACCGCCGCGACGGCCCCCGCGCCTGGCGCGCTGCTGCCGCCGCCGAGCCAGCTTTACGGCGACCTGTTCGTCGCGGTGCAGACCGCGCAGATCTATCCCGACCAGAAGACCTTCGTCGACGCGACGCCCGATACCGATCCCGCGACGATCGTGCAGTTGTATCAGCAACAGAGATCGCAGCCGGGCTTTTCGCTGAAGACGTTCGTCGGCCAGCACTTCACGCCGCCGCCGGAAAGCGGCGTGACGCCGCCGCCGAACCAGACGCTGCGCCAGCACATCGACTGGCTGTGGCCGCAGCTCACGCGCACGAGCGTCACGGTGCCCCAGTACGGTTCGCTGATCGCGATGCCGAAACCGTACGTCGTGCCGGGCGGCCGCTTCCGCGAAGGCTACTACTGGGATACCTATTTCACGATGCTCGGGCTGCAGGTGTCGGGGCGGGAGGATCTCGTCGACGACATGCTCGACAACTTCGCACATCTGATCGATACGATCGGCCACATCCCGAACGGCAACCGCACGTATTACGCGAGCCGGTCGCAGCCGCCGTTCTTCGCGTACATGGTCACGCTCGCCGCGCAGGCCGAAGGCGACAAGGTCTACCAGAAATACCTGCCCGAGCTGCGCAAGGAGTACGCGTACTGGATGCAGGGCGAAACCACGACGCCGCGCGGGCAGGCCGCGCGCAATGTGGTCGCGATGCCCGACGGCGCGGTGCTGAACCGTTACTGGGACGCGAGCGACACGCCGCGCGACGAGTCGTATCTCGAGGACGTGACGACCGCGAAATCCGTGCCGTCCCGTCCGGCGAACGAGGTGTACCGCGACCTGCGCGCGGGCGCGGAAAGCGGCTGGGACTACAGCTCGCGCTGGTTCGGCGACGGCAAGACGCTGGCGACGATCCGCACGACGTCGATCGTGCCGGTCGACCTGAACAGCCTGATGTTCCATCTCGAGACGACGATCGCGAAGGGCTGCACGGTCACGCGCGACCTGGCATGCGTGACCGATTTCTCCGGGCGCGCGGCACGGCGTGCGGCCGCGATCAATCGTTATCTGTGGAACCGTCGCGGCTATTACGGCGACTATGACTGGCAACTGCGCAAGCCGCGCGATGGCGTGACGGCGGCCACGCTGTATCCGCTGTTCGCGGGCGTCGCATGGCCCGAGCGCGCGAAGGCGACCGCGCGCGAAGTGCGCAGGACGCTGCTGCAGCCGGGCGGCCTCGCGACGACGACCGAGAACACGGGCCAGCAGTGGGATGCGCCGAACGGCTGGGCGCCGCTGCAGTGGATCGCGATAGACGGGCTGCGCCGCTATGGCGAGCCGGCGCTCGCGAAGGAGATCGGCACGCGCTTCCTGTCCGACGTGAAGCATGTGTATGCGACCGAAGGCAAGCTCGTCGAGAAATACGTGGTCGAAGGCGCCGGCACCGGAGGGGGCGGAGGCGGCGAATATCCGTTGCAGGACGGCTTCGGCTGGACCAACGGCGTCACGCTGAAACTGCTCGGGCTGTACGGCGAGTAATACGCGGCGCGGGCCACATGCCCGCACGTACGCCAGCACACGGGCCGGACGGTCGCGCAAGCGGCCGACCGGCCCGTGTCTTCATGCGGCTTGCATCAGAACGTGATCGTCGTGCGTACCCCGACCACCGTTTCGTCGCCGATGCGTGCGCCAGCCGCGTTCGGGTTCGGGATGCCGCCGCCCGGGCGGAAGAAGTGCTGCAGGTCGGCCTGCACCTGCCACCACGGCGCGACCTGGTACTGGTAGGTCGCTTCGACGACCGTCTCCGCGCGGCGCACCGGATAGCCGGGCGTCGTGTACACGCCGGTGTCGCCGTCGAGGCCGCGCGCACGCGAGCCGATCTTCGCGTAGCCGACCGCGATACCGGCGACGTCGTTGTCGCGTCCCTTGAACGGCGCCTTCAGCGTCACGCCTGCGTTGGCGGCGAAATCGACGATATTGCGATCGCCCGGCGAGCCCATCACGCGCGCGAACACGCCGACCGAGCGCGGGCTGTCGGCCGACGGCCGCCACACCATCTGGTCCGCGACCGCGTAGAACCCGTAGTTGCCGCGATGCGTGGCGGGCGTGCCGTTGCTGGCCGGATCCGCGAGCGACAGGCCGTCGGTGCCGAAACGCGGATCGTTCGCGTGCTGCGACTGATACCAGAAGCCGAGCTTGTACGTACCGGGCAAGCCGGCCGGTTGCGGCGCCTTCGGGTCGGCGGGCGGCGCGTTCAGCGCGTACTGCACTTCGCCGATCACGAACGCGCCGCTGCGCAGGTTGAAGTTGGTGCCGTGTGCGTTCAGCACCTGCGCGTCGCCGTCGGTGCGGCCGGCCGGATTGCCGTCGAACACGCCGATCATCGCGGTCCACGCGTCGGCCGGCTTCACGCGCAGCCGTACGCCGAGCGACGACAGCGGATACGCGGCGCCGCCGGCCGGCAGGTCGGTGGACGGCAGCACGGGCCAGCCGAACGTCGCGTTCATGAACGTCGCCGCGTTCTGGCTCACCATGAATTCCTGGTCGACGCTCTGCTGGCCGACCTTCACGTCGACCTTGCCGTCGAGCAACGACTGCTGGTACCAGAGTTCCCACAGGCGCGTGGTCGAGTTCGCTTCGATGCCGGTTGCGGTCTGCAGCGTCTGCAGGTAGCGCTGCGTGAGGCTGGTGCCGTGGATCTGCAGTCCCGACACGTTGAACGTGCCGCCCGGCAGGCCGATCGCCTTGCCGGTATCGACGTCGAAACCGAATTGCGTGAGCCCCTGGTACGCGCCGCCGCGATTCGTGCCGCCGGACGTGTTGTACAGGTACTCGCTGGTTTCCTGCAGGCTCAGCGTGACGCCGTGATCGCCGAGCAAATCGCGCAGGCCGCCCATGTTGCCGAGCAGGTTCGAACGCTCCCAGAGACCGGTGGGGGCGGGCGCGGCAGCATCGGCGGCCTGTTGTGCGGGAGCGGCGGCGTCGCTGGCGCCGGCCGCCGGTTCGGCTGCGGCCGGCGACGACGCCTGCGCGAATGCGGAGGTGGCGGCGAGCGACAGCAGCAGCGTGGCGAGCGCGTTGGCGCGGAGCTTGCACGGGACAGGTTCGAGATGATTCTTCATGTGGGCTCCGTTGGCGGTTTGATTAGTTAAGCTGACGAAATGAAGACGCGATGCACGAAACGTGGCGAGACGTTCGTGCGGCGGTCCAGGGTGCGTGGCTCAGCCGCGCGGCGACGGGTTACGGCAGCCAGCCGCCGACGCGCCACACCTGCGCGAAGCCGAGGCGCGACGCGGCCGAGCACAGCAGCGCGGCGAGCACGACCGCGGCCGCCATCGCGGCGACCAGCACGCAGTCGAGCGGGCGCGGCGTCGCCGGCACGTGGGCGAGCGCCATGCCGCGCCAGTTGCTGAACGCGTGGGCGAGCGGCGAGAGGCCGGAAGCGAACGAGCGGTCGCACGCGACGTGCACGATGCGCTTGAGTCTGAGCGCGAAGGATTGAATGAACATGACGCTGCCTCCGTCCGGTCCGGCACAGGCCGGACGACGTGATCGAGCGCGGGCGCATGACGCGACCTGCGATCGGAGGGTGGAACGTAACGGAGCGTGCGACTGGCGAGGCGGCGATGGCCGGCCCGGGAGGAAGCGCGCTAACCCGGCGAATGCGAGCTAGCGGCGAAAGACATGCGTCTGGCTGCTATCTCGCGATGGCTTGGCCGGCCTGGACCGGCATCGAACTGCAACTAGAGCATGTGTCCACGGAGGGACTCCCTTGATGAATTGGGGCGGATTGTAGTCGCGACTTTTGCTGCGGTGCAAGCAAAAAAGCACAAAAGATGACGTCTGTGGCGTGCGCGTCGCAACGGACCGCCGCGGCGCGGCGGCGATTCGGCAGGGGGCGGCAAGCGCGCGCGGCGGGATGCCGCGTCGTTGTTCGCACGCATCGTTGCGTGACCGCATCGTGACGCGCTGAAAGGTTCCGGTACGCCATTTCAAGGGCAAATCTTTCAGTGGCGGAAAGCGGGAAATTTATTTCGAGAAATGGGGTTGGGAGGGGTTGACTTCACTTTCGGGCGGTCCATAGAATCCGCCATCTTCACTCTTGGGGCCGCCGCCTTGGACGCTTGCAGTAGTCGATCTTCGAACGAAATTTCCGCCTGAGCGACCGACGTCCGCGCCTCATCGAAGCCGCCGTTTGTCTCCCAGGCAAACGGTGCGCGCAGCAGTATTCCGCAGCAAATTCCTACGTGCACCCTGATTCGCGCCGGTTAGCGTGATGCGTTTTCGCATGCGTTGCCCGGTTTCACCGCCGCCCGGCAGGCGGCCGCGTTCGCGCAGGCCTTTTTCCGGCTCGCGAATGGCGGCCCGCAGGCCTGACGGCGGTCAACCGTGTTTTCCGGAACACCGCACAGGAGTTGCCATGAACGACAGTGACAGTTGTCCCTTATGCCCGTTGCACACACAGACCCTTTTGAACCCGGGTCGCAGGGACAATCCGGCCGACTAGCCTGGCACGTCGTTCAGGCCCCGGACTGGCCCCGCACCCACCACGCGGCCGGCACGCCTGCCGTCGCCGCACGGAGCCAGACCATGAACTTCGGCCTTCTGCTGTCGAACTTTCCGCACGTCACGGAATCGCGCAATCACTACGACACGATGCTGACGCTCGATGCCCGTCCGCGGGTGTTCTCCCGCCTGCTGAACCAGCTGAAATCGTTGATCCACTGAAAGAAGCGCCGAGCGCGCCTCGGCATGCGCACGCGCGCCCGCCTTCGAGCGGCCGCCCCGTGCGCATTCCAAGGTCACACGCTTATCGAATCGAATAACCCTTAGCCGTACGGAACACATCATGTCCACGCCATCCAACGTCTCTCCACCGATCGCCGCCGAACGCAGCGCCGTGCTCGACGAAGCACACCTGGGCGACATCCGCGGTGCACTCGGCACGATCTCGCACCACGACACCGGTGCGCGCGGCTCGTGGTGGGCGCGCCTGCGCACGCTGCTCGCGATCATCGGCCCGGGCCTGATCGTGATGGTCGGCGACAACGACGCCGGTGCATTCGGCACCTACACGCAGGCCGGCCAGAACTACGGCACGACGCTGCTGTGGACGTTGCTGCTGCTCGTGCCCGTGCTGTACGTGAACCAGGAAATGGTGCTGCGCCTCGGCGCGGTCACGGGCGTCGGCCATGCGCGCCTGATCTTCGAACGCTTCGGCAAGTTCTGGGGTGCGTTCAGCGTGATCGACCTGTTCCTGCTCAATGCGCTGACCATCGTCACCGAGTTCATCGGCATCACGTTCGTGCTGGATTTCTTCGGGCTGCCGAAGGTGGCTGGCGTGTGCGTGGCCGCCGCGTTGACGATGGCCGCGGTGAGTACGGGCGATTTCCGGCGCTTCGAGCGATTCGCGATCGGGCTGTGCGTGTTGAGCCTGCTGCTCGTGCCGGTGCTCGTGTCGATCCATCCGCCCGTCGCGCAGATGTCGCGCGATTTCTTCGTGCCGAACTGGCCCACGCACGCGAAACTGTCGGACGTGATGCTGCTCGTGATCGGCATCGTCGGCACGACGGTAGCGCCCTGGCAGCTGTTCTTCCAGCAGAGCTACGTGATCGACAAGCGCATCACGCCGCGCTTCATGAAGTACGAGAAGGCCGACCTGTGGATCGGCATCGCGTTCGTGCTGGTCGGCGCGGTGGCCATGATCGGTTTCAGCGCCGCGCTGTTCAACGGCCATCCGGAAGCCGGCAACTTCACCGATGCGGGCGGCATCATCGCGGGCCTCGAGAAGTATGCGGGCCGTACGAGCGCGACGCTGTTCGCGATCGCGCTGCTCGACGCATGCATCATCGGTGCGGCAGCGGTGTCGCTGTCGACCGCGTATGCGATCGGCGACGTGTTCAAGATCCGTCACTCGCTGCATCGCGGCGTGACCGACGCGAAGGGCTTCTATCTCGTCTATTTCGGCATCGTCGCGGCCGCGGCCACGCTCGTGCTGATTCCGGGCAGCCCGCTCGGCCTGCTGACCGAAGCCGTGCAGACGCTGGCCGGCGTGCTGCTGCCGAGCGCGACGGTGTTCCTGCTCGTGCTGTGCAACGACCGCCAGGTGCTCGGCCCGTGGATCAACTCGACGAAGCTCAACGTGTTTACGGGCGCGGTGATCTGGGTACTCGTGCTGCTGTCGATCATCCTGACCGCATCGGTGATGTATCCGGATATCAGCGGCGAGGCGATCGTCGACGTGCTGGTGGGCGGCACCGTGCTCGCGATCGCGGGCTATCTCGCGACGGTCCTGATTCGCCGCAACAAGCGCGTGGTCGAGCCGGCGCTCGATCGCTCGCTGCGCGACACGTGGCGCATGCCGCCGCTCGATACGCTCGAGCCGCAGAACATGACGGTTGCGACGCGGATCTGGATGGCCGTGCTGCGCGGCTATCTCGTGATCGCGGTCGGCCTCGTGATCGTGAAGGTCGTCCAGATGACGCTGCTGAAGTAACGCGGGACGTTTGACAGGAAGCGGCGCCGGACCCGGCACCGCGCCGCAACCCGTGCATGCCGGCCCGCGAGGCCGGCATGTGCGTTTACGCGTTCGCTTTCACGAAGCGGCGCGGCGCTCAGATCAACTCGAGCTTCGACGTCAGGTAGGTGAGCTGGATCCGGTTCGCGACGCCGAAGCGCTTGCGCAGCTTGCGCAGGTGATAGTCGACGTTGTGCGCGCTGGTGTCGAGGCGCCGGCCGATCTCCTTGTCGGATGCGCCTTCGGCGATGCCGAGCAGCAGTTCCTGTTCGAACGGCGTGAGCCCGTTCACCGCGCGCTCGCGCGACGTCGAGATCAGTTGCGGCGAGGCGAACTTGTGTACCGACAGCCCGATCGACAGCGCCTGCTCGATCGTCGCCGGCGTAATCCATTCGCGCGTGCGGCGCGGCGCGGTGAAGCTCATGAACGCATGCAGCCGCGTGCCGGGCACGGCCATCGAATACATGATGCCGCTGCACATCCCGTCGTCCTGCATCGTCTGCAGGAAGCCGTCGAGCGCGGCCGGGCTCACGTACGGCGCGTCGTCGCGTTCGCGGTGATCGCGGCGCAGCTGCTGAAGGTCCCACACGATCGGCATGTTGCACACGCGCGCGCCGAGCGTGCGCGGATCGACGTCGTGGTGGTTGTGCCGCACGTAGTCGCCGCGATAGGTGGCCGGCGTGAACGCTTCGTGCAGGTAGAGACTTTCGACACGGTCGCGCGCGAATTCGAGCGCAAAGTACGCGAACGTCGAGAAGCCCGTCAGGTGCAACAGGCTCGTGACGATCCGGTTGCGCTCGGCCGTGCTCTGCGCGTGCGCGAGCGTATCGGCGACGCCGAGCTTCGGCGCGTGCGGCTGCGGGACGTCGCCGCGCTTCACGTCGTCGCACCAGACGACCTGCACGGCGCGCTCGCGCAGCGCATCCGCGCAGGCATTCGACCCGCGCGACGGACGCGGAAAGGTTGGGGCGACCGCTTCTTCATGCAATGCAATATCGGACATGAGCCATCCCTCGGAATCGACGCGCATCGCCTGGCGGCGTCCGTATCGTGTACGGCATTCGCGGCGGTGCGATCGAGCATCGTTTTTGATATGCGCCGATCGTCATCCCTGACGAAACGCGGGGGCATTGTACAAAAATGCCCGTAAATGCGTAATATGCCGTAATACGAATGGCGGCGGAAGGTTCATATTCGCACGCATATAACGTCGACCAGAAAATCATAAAGAAAAGACCAGAACGTGACGGGGCGCAGTTCCACATATTGGGAAAGGGGCGGGCTCCTCATGACATATGCTGACGGCGCACCACGCGTCGAATGGTTCTCACAAGCCGATATTGCAGCGGCTGCCGCTTATTCGAACGAATATCAGGCAATCGAGCGCGACGTTTTTACCGGCATTCAAATCGGGTCCGGTAAAAGCGACCTCGCGCCGATCGATTTCGCGCAGTGCCATGCGCGATTGCGGCAAATCGGTTTCAGTACGCTCGGTTACGGCGCGTACGAAATGATCGGGCGGCGCATTCTGTGCGCGCATTTGCTGCGCGACCTCGCGCCGGCGACATTCATGCAGCCGTTTATCGAAGGAATGCTCTACGAGAGCGACCCGCGTTTCGCGCAGGTGCGGCAGAGCGGCTTTCCGGTCGCGTGGCGGCTCGACGAGATCGAGGCGGCCGCGCAGGGCAGCGGCGACCGCAAGGTGCTGGCGCTTGCCGGCCATCTGCGTGCGCACGCAATGAACAGCGGCGTGATCTTCAGTCTGTCGGCGCCGCGCCTCGACCTGCGCGTCGCGGTGAACGTCACGTCGGAGACGCACGGTACCGAATGGATCGACGATCGCGTGGTCGGCGGTGCACTGTCGGTCAGCCTCGCCGTGCATCGCGTCGCGCTGCCGTTCCTCGAGGCGCGCATCGCGCGCATGCGCGGCTTCGCGCTCGGCGACGAGCAGCAGCAGGTGCTCGATCGCCTCGTGCACGGGCTGTCCGACCAGGAGATCGCGAGCGCGCTGCGCACGTCGCTGCACAAGGTCGGCCACCACATCCGTTCGCTCGAGAAACTCTTCAACGTGCAGAACCGCGCGCAACTTGCGTACCTCGCCGCGCGGCGCCTGTAACCCTCGCCTGACGCGCCGCTGACGCGCACGCCGGCGGCCCGGCGCGCAATGGAAGCGGTTCCGGCGGCGCGTGCCCGAGCGTGCCGCCGGGTTTCGTAGTCCGATTCGATCGTCGCCGGAAAACGCGCTTTCACGCTACGAGGCGCATCCCCTTTTCCATCGTTTCCCGTCGCTACACTCGTCCCATTCAACGGTCCGCGCGGCAGGGGGCAGGATTGCCCGTGCCAGCCGGCGATAACGACAGGACAACGGCACGATGGCAGAACCGAAGGCGCTCCCACGCGACTGGCAGCGGTTGTTTTCCGCCGGCCGCGGCGTGTCCGGACGGCGTCTCGGAGGCGCGTCGCCGCGCGCCGACCTGTTTATCGCGGCGTTCATCATCGCGGTCGTCGCGCTGTTCATCCTGCCGCTGCCGCAGGCCGCGCTCGACGGGATGATCTCGCTGAACCTGGCCGCGAGCGTCGTACTGCTGACGGTATCGACCTACGTGCCGTCGGCGGTCAGCTTCTCGTCGTTTCCTGCCTTGCTGCTGTTCACGACGCTGTTCCGGCTCGCGCTGAACATCGCGTCGTGCAAGCTGATCCTGCTGCACGCGAACGCGGGCCACGTGATCGATGCGTTCGGGCGGCTCGTGGTCGGCAACAACGTCGTGGTGGGCGGCGTGGTGTTCCTCGTGATCGCCGTCGTGCAGTTCATCGTGATCGCGAAAGGGTCGGAGCGGGTGGCGGAAGTCGGCGCGCGCTTCTCGCTCGACGCGATGCCGGGCAAGCAGATGAGCATCGACGCCGACCTGCGCGCGGGCATCATCAGTGCCGACGAAGCGCGCGAGCGCCGCGAGAAGCTCGAGCAGGAGTCGCAGATGCACGGCGCGATGGACGGCGCGATGAAGTTCGTGAAGGGCGACGCGATCGCGGGCCTCGTGATCGCGTTCATCAACATCGTCGCGGGGATCGCGGTCGGCACGCTGATGCACGGGATGGATATCGGCCAGGCGCTGCAGCGTTACGCGATCCTGACGGTCGGCGACGGGATGGCTTCGCAGATTCCGTCGCTGCTGGTGTCGATCGCGGCCGGCATCGTGACGACCCGCGTCGCGACGCGCGATGCGCGGCAGCGCCAGCTCGGCGAACAGCTCGGCGAGCAGCTGGGTGCGCATCCGCGTGCGCTGCTGATCGCGGCGGTCGTGCTGAGCGGCTTCCTCGTCGTGCCCGGTTTCCCGAAATGGTCGTTCGCGCTGATCGCGATCGGCCTCGGCGTGTTCGCGTTCTCGCAGCTCAAGCGCAAGACGGCCGCGCCGAGTTTCAACCTGATCCAGATCGCGGGGCGTGTCGGCGCGGCCGACGACGGTCAGCCCGCGAAGGTATCGCATGCGGCCGGCGTCACGTCGCTGATCGCGGTGTCGCTGTCCGACGACCTGCGCACGGGCCTGAATCTCGCGCAGCTGCAGGCCGCGCTGTCGAGCGCGAAAGCGCGCGTCGATGCGGACATCGGCACGGTGTTCCCGCGCATCACGCTGAACGATGACGAAGGCGCGGCGGAAGGCACCTACCGGATCTATCTGCAGGACGTGCTCGCCGCGCACGGCGCGCTGAAGCCGGGCTGGCTGCTGTGGGACGGCGTCGCGCCGCTGCCCGAGCGCGCGGAGCGCCAGCCGGCCGAGGCATTCGGCCCGTTCGCGACCGCGCTGTGGATCAAGCCCGACGGCACCGCGCCGGACGGCAAGTGGCTGTCGAGCGAAAGCGCGCTCGCCGCGCACGTCGAGCAGATCGTGCGCCAGCATGCGGACGAACTGCTCGGGATCCAGGAAACACAGGCGCTCGTGCATCTGGTGCGCCGCGAGCACCCGGAACTCGTGGGCGAGCTGACGCGGCTCGTGCCGCTGCAGCGCGTGACCGAGGTGCTGCGCCGGCTGCTTGCCGAGCAGGTGCCGATCCGCAATTTGCGCGTGATCTTCGAAAGCCTGATCACGTGGGCGCCGAACGAACCGGACGACGCGATCGCGCTGGTCGAGCTCGTGCGCGTCGACCTGCGCCGGATGATCACCGACCGCCACGCGGGCACGACGCGCCAGCTGCGGGTCGTGCTGTTCGAGCAGAACCTGCAGGAACGGATCGAGAGCGCGGTGATGCGCACGAAGCAGGGCAATTTCCTCGCGCTGTCGAGCGCGGTGAAGCAGGACATCGGCGAGCAGGTGCGCGCGATCGTCCAGGCCGCGCAGGCGGCGGGCCCCGGCGGCCATGGCAATGCGCAGGGCGCGGTGCGGCTCGCGGTGATGGTCGCGCTCGGCGCGCGCCGCTACGTGAAGACGATCCTGCAGCCCGTGCTGCCCGACCTCGCGGTGCTGTCGTACCAGGAAGTCGAGGAGGACGTGCAGTTGCATACGGTCGGCTGGGTCAAGAACCCGCCGGACGACGGCACGGTCGGCGCAGGCGCCGACGTGCGTGTGCCGGGAGCCGTGCAATGACGAGCTCGACGATCCTCGACCTGACGCGCCAGGCGCTGATGCTCGTGCTGCTGCTGTCGCTGCCGATCGTGCTGATCGCCACCGTCACGGGCCTCGTCGTCGCGATCCTGCAGGCCGTCACGCAGGTGCAGGACGCCAACATCGGCATCGCGGTGCGGTTGATCGCCGTGATGGTCGCACTCGTGCTGCTGTCGGCCTGGCTCGGCGGCGAAGTGCTGCGCTTCGCGCAGCAGGCGCTGGAACGCATGTTCGTTTCTTCCACAGGAGTCTATTGATGCGTCGACGCGTCGCCCCGATCCGGTTTCAATCGCGCAGCCTGCAACGGGCCGCGCTTGCCATGTGCGCGACCGCGCTGCTCACGGCGTCGTTGTGCATGGCGCCCGCGCAGCATGCGCGGGCCGCGGACCTGCGCTGGCGCAACAAGCCGTTCACGATCGTTGCGAACGGCAAGAAGATCGGCGACTTCATCCGCGAGCTGGCGTCGTCGCAGGGCGTGACGGCAGTGGTCGACCCGAAGGTCGACGGCGTGATCAGCGGCCGCTTCTCGGGCACGCCGCAACAGACGCTCGACACGATCTGTTCGACCTACGGGCTCACGTGGTACTACGACGGCTCGTTCCTGTACGTCGATCCGGCCGACCAGTCGCAGACGCAGATGATCCCGGTCCCGCCGAATGCATCCGGTGAAATCGGCCGCGCGCTGCAGGCGATGCAGATTCCCGACAAGCGCTACACGCTCGTGATCAACGACCGCGCGAACAGCGTGTACGTGGCGGGCCCGCGCCGCTACGTCGAACTCGTGCGGCAGGCGGTCGGCTCGGTCGGCGATCCGTCGGCGAACGGGGCGCATGCGGACATTCGCGCGTTCCGGCTCAAGTACGGCTGGGCGTCGGATTTCACGATCAACCGCTCGGGCAAGGAAGTGACGGTGCCGGGCGTCGCGACGATCCTGAGCCGGCTGTTCGGCAAGGGCGGCGGCACGAACGCGCTGCCGTCGAGCACGCCGCTCGGGCAGGCCGCGCGCCAGGTGAAGCTCGGCTCGGGGCTGACGATCGCGGTGCCGCGCCTCGACTTCCCCGACATTTCCGGCGGCCCGCGTTCGGGCGGTTATGCCGGCGACAGCAGCGCGGCCGGCGGACTCTCGCCGTTCGCGAACGCCGGCGGCGGCGACGCGCTGCCGCAGATTGTCGCCGATCCGGCGATCAACGCGGTGATCGTGCGCGACCTGCCGGAGAACATGTATCGCTACCAGTCGTTGATCAACCAGCTCGACGAGCGGCCGCGCATCGTCGAGATCAACGTGACGATCATCGACATCAACGAGGATTCGCTCGACAGCCTCGGGATCGACTGGCGCCTGCACACGACGCACGGCGACGTGCAGATCGGCAACGGCGCGAATCCGCTGAACGGCAACTCGCAGTACAACGGCGCAGGCAATCCGCCGCTGACGTTCGGTGTCGGCACGTCGGAAACCGGGCAGACAGGCACCTTCCTGCCGACCGGCATTGCGTTGACCGCGTCGATCGGCGGCTCGCTGCGCAACTACCTGCTCACACGCGTGAACGCGCTCGCGCAGAAGGGGCAGGCGCAGTTGCGTTCGAAACCGAAGGTGCTCGCGCTCGACAACACCGAGGCTATCCTCGAGAACCTCACGCAGTTCTACGTGCAGGTGCAGGGCTATCAGGATTCGTCGCTGTACAGCGTGACGACCGGCACGAGCATCAAGGTGACGCCGATGATCGTCGACGAGGCGATCCGCAACGCGGCCGCCGTGTCCGGCAACCCGCAGAGCGTGATGATGTCGATCGACATCCAGGACGGCAACGTCGTGCAAGGCCAGGCCGTGTCGAACATCCCGGTGATCCAGCAGCGCAACATCGTCACCAAGTCGATGATCGACGAAGGCAAGAGCCTGCTGATCGCCGGTTTCAACGACGACGAGGTGAAGCTGAACAAGAGCGGCGTGCCCTGGCTGTCCGACATTCCGCTGATCGGCAACCTGTTCAAGTACACCGACAAGTCGGGCAACCACATGGAGCGCTTCTACCTGCTGACGCCGCGCGTGGTGACGAACGCGTCGATGTATGCGCCGGACGGCTCGCCCGTGAATCCGGGCGTGGACGGGCCGGCCAATCCGGAAGGGATGTCGATGTATCGCCCGCCGGACAACGACGTCGCGGTGCCGCTGACGCCGAAGCCGCTGCCCGGCACGAAGTTCGGCCCGCCCGCACTGCCGCCGCCGCCGAAGGACGCGGCGGCGCAGCCGGCGGCGGCGACCGCAGGAGTGACCACGCATGTCGACGACCATCATTGATCCGCACGGCGACGGCGCATTGCCCGGCGGCGCGGGGGGCGGCGCGGCGGCGCTCGCGTCGCCGTGGAACCTGTGCTTCCTGAGCGGGCCGATGTACGGCCGCACGATGTCGCTCGCGCGCGGTGCGAACTGGGTCGGCACGGCGGCCGATTGCGAAGTGATCCTGCCCGATCGCGAGATCGGCGCGAAGCAGGTGTGCCTGCAGGTCGGCGCGCTCGCGGTGACCGTGCAGAACCACGGCGGCGAGACCGGCGCGGCGGTGCTGTTCAACGACGAACCGCTCGGCGCGGGTCGCCGCTCGCTGACGCCGCACGACGTCGTGACGGTCGGTTCGATCCGGCTCGGCATCGCGCGGCATGCGCAGGCGAGCGTCGCGGTGCCCGACGCAGCCGATGCGCCGGACGCCGCGCGCGAGGCCGCGTGGCTCGGCTGGCTCACGGGCGGATTGCGCCGCCTCGGCAGCCGGCGGCTCGTGATCGCGCTGGTCGCGCTGTGGATCGGCGTGCTGCTCGGCGCGCTCGGCTACGGCTTCGTTACGTGGTCGGGGCGCCTGCCGTGGCAGCACGAATCGGTGCTCGCGCGCACGCACCGGTTGCAGCAACTGCTGCATGCGTATCCGGAGCTGGCCGTCGCGCCGCGCGACGACGGCGTGATCGTGTCGGGCTACGTCGGCGATCCGGCCGCGCGCGAACGCGTCGCGCAGATCGTCGCGGGCGTCGACAACGCGGCGCTCGGCAACATCTACGTGGTGAGCGACCTGGTCGCGACCGCGCAGACCTATTTCAGCGATACGGCGCTGACGGTCACGTATCTCGGCCGCGGCCGGATCGAACTGACGGGGGCGGCCGCGCGCGCACAGATCGAGCCGCGCATCCGCAACTACATGAAGGACGCGCGTCCGGCGCTCGAAGTCGTCGATCGCGTGCGCGATGCCGATCCGGCCGCGCCGCGCACGGCGACGACGCTTGGCGGCATGGCCGGGATTCCGGAGATCACGACGGTGTTCGCGGGCGACGGCGACCAGCGCTACATCGAGACGGCCGACGGCAGCCGCTATTTCGAAGGCGCGCGGCTGAAGGAGGGCGCGACCGTCGTGTCGATCGGCGCGGACGAAGTCGTGTTCGAACGCAACGGTCAGCGCATCACGATGCCGCTCGGCGGCCCGTCGGCGAGTGCGCCCGAGCAGGCGCCGGCACCGCCCGTGGCGCCGCTCGCGAGCGGCGCGGCCGCGGGGGTCGCGCAGCCGGTGCCGGGGCCGACGCTGTTGCCGGAGGCTGCGGCCGCCGCCGGGGCATCGAAGGAGGTGGCGCACTAGCGCCGCGACAGGTCATGCGCATCGCGCGGCGCGCGGTGCGTGCATTACGCGGGGCGTCGCAGCGGTGCGGCGGCTCACGTCGCCGGCGGGGCATGGGGCTGCCGCCGGAAGGTGGATGAAGTTCACGTCAAGGAGCGCAACATGGGTACGCAGGCAGCAGGTGGTGCAACCAACACGAACCAGGTCCAGCAGCAGGCCGACGACCTGACCAAGACGCAGCTCGAACTGACGAAGATCAACTTCCAGGTTCAGCAGTCGACGGCGACATTCGAAACCAGCAACGCAGTGACCGCGCAAGAAGGGACGGCGAACGCCCAGGTCGCGCAACACCTGAGCTCGGCCGGCCGCGCATGACGCCGGTCGCCGGCCGTGCCGCGCGTGGCCGCGCGCCGGGTTTGCCCGAGACGGGCATCCGGCGGCGGATGCGCGCGTGCCGGCCGGCCTGTTCCGGGCTGGCCCGACCGATCCGGTCCGGTGTCGGCCATTCAAGGAGGGCATGGACATGTCAGTGACAGGCGTAGGCGCGGCGCCGCCGGGCGCGGCCGCGCTCGCGAGTGCCGCGCAGCAGCAGACGGGTGCGGCGTCCGATCCGGCGCAGGTGCGCCAGTTCGATGCGCTGATGCAGCCGGGCGCATCGCCGGCCGCGCCACCGTCCGCGTCAGGCGTCGCGATGTCGCGCGCGCCGGCGGATGCGGCGCCGGCCGTGCAGATGACGCCCGCGCAGGCGAACCAGTCGTCGCTGGTCGAGCGGTTGCGCACCTACGGCAACGATCTCGATTCGCGGTACGCGAACATCGACAAGCATCGCAGCGAGATGCTGACGTCGATGGCGGACAACCGCAGCGATCCGCTGATGACGATGGTGAAGGCGATGGATTTCCAGTGGACGGCGACCACCACCATTTCGGAATACCAATTGAGCCTGTCGGTCGCGCAGGCGGCGAACGGCTTCACGCACACGGTGCTGAAGACGCAGGAGTGATGGCGCGCGTGGGCCGGATCCGGTCTCGCGCGCCCTGAAGCGGACAAACGATGACGACGATCGATTCGACGCCGCGCGCGCATGCGTGGCGCAGCCGGGCGGCGCGCGCGCTGCTCGCGGGGCTGCTCGTGCTGCTGGCCGGGTGCCAGAAGGAGCTGTACTCGGGACTGTCGGAGCGCGACGCGAACCAGATGATCGCGGTGCTCGGCGACGCGGGCATCAGCGCGTCGAAGGACAACGACGCGCGCGATACGTCGGACCGCAACGCATGGCTGGTGAGCGTCGCGGACGGCGACATGCAGCCGGCGCTCACGGTGCTGCACGCGAACGGGCTGCCGAAGCCCAGCTATGCGAGCCTCGGTGAGCTGTTCCAGAAGCAGGGCCTCGTGTCGACGCCGGCCGAGGAACGCGTGCGCTACCTGTACGGCGTGTCGCAGGACCTGTCGCGTACGCTGCAGGACATCGAGGGCGTGGTGGTCGCGCGCGTGCAGGTCGTGATTCCGGAGAACGATCCGCTCGCGGACAAGATCAAGCCGTCGTCGGCGGCCGTGTACATCCGTTACCGGCCGGGCGTCGACCTGCGCGCGATGGCGCCGATGGTCAAGGATCTCGTCGCGCACAGCATCGAAGGGCTGCAGTACGACAACGTGGCGCTGTTCCTGCAGCCGGCCGCCGTGCAGGCAACGCGCGTGGACGGGATCGGCAGCGCGGTGTCCGACATCCTGCGGCTGCGTTCGCCGCTCGGCTGGCTCGTGTTCGCGCTGATCCTGCTGACCTGCGCGGTCATCGCGCTGTCGGCCGCCCGGCGCGGGATGTTCGGCGCGCGGCTCGCGGGCCTGCTCGGTGCGCCGCGCGCAGCGAACGGTGCCGGCGGCGCGTCGCAGTCGGGCGGCGGCCTGCGCACGCCGGACGGCGCGCGCGACGGCGCATGAGCGATCCGCACGCACCGCCGCCGGGCGCCGGGCTCAACCTGACCGACGCCGCGCCACTGCCGTGGCTGCAGCCGCTCGCGGCGCCGCCCGCACCGCGCCGCGCGGCGTTCCATGCGCTCGTCTGCGACTTCAACCTGCGGCCCGACCGCTACCTGCACGTGACGCGCGTGCCGGCCGGCTGGCCCGCGGGCTACCGCTCGCCGGACGCGTTCGGCGCGGCTGGCCGCAAGCTGCTCGCGCGGCACCTGCTCGATGCGAACGGCGTGGCCGACCGGCACGACTTCGACGTCGCGAACCCGAGCGCGCGGCTCGCGCTGCTGCCGGGCGCGGCGCTCGAGCAACTGGCCGCGTATGCGGGGCTGCTGCTGCATCGCACCTGGCTGCGCGAGGCGCTGGCCGCGCGCCGCATTCGCGCGGAAGTCGCGGCGCGGCTCGGTGGCGACGCGCTGGAGCTGGCGCTCGAACGCGCGCCGGAATTCGGCGCACTGTCCGAAACGCTCGAACCGTGGCGTGCCGATCCCGCCGCGTTGCCGGTCGTGATCCGTGCACGCGGCGGGCGGTTGCTCGCGGATTTCATCGGCGTGGCCGGCGATGCGGTCGCGCGGCGCGTCCGCCTGAAATTCAACCGCGCGATCGACGATGAAGCGCCTTACTGGCTGAACCGCGCGCAGCGCGACCAGTTCGGCGAACTGATGTTCCTGTTTCTGATTCCCGAGAGGCTTGCGTCATGGGACTGGCTTTTCTGATCACGAGCGACAACCTGCAACTGCTGTCGGAGCGCAAGGTGCTCAAGGAGCGCGAATACGCGGCGCTGCTCGACGCGTCCGCGGTGATCGCGACCGCGCATGAAGAGGCCGCGCGCATCGTCGCCGACGCACAGCGCGAATTCGACAAGCGCCAGGCGGCCGGCTACGACGAAGGGATGCGCCGCGCGCAGCGCGAGCAGGCCGCGCAGGCGTACACGCAGGCACTCGCCGCCACGCGCACGATGGAGACGATGAAGGATGCGATGGCCGATATCGTCGTGAAAGCCGTGCGCGCGATCGTCGGCGAGATGAGCACGCAGAAGCTGTACGAGGCCGCGCTCGCGCGGATCGCGCCGCTCGTGCGCGACGAGGCGTTCCTGGTCGTGCATGTCGCGCCCGGCCGCAAGGACGAGATGCGCGATGCGCTCGACGGCGCGTTCGCCGGGCAGTCGAACCGCCAGAAGATCCGCATCGTCGAGGACGCGCAGCTCGAACGTCACGCGTGCACGGTCGAGACGCCGTCCGGGCGCATCGACGCGAGCCTCGACCTGCAGATCGACGCGCTGCGCCAGGCGATCCGCCGCGATGCGTTGAAGGGCGCCGCGCGATGAGCGCACCGCTCGACGATCCGCAGCCGTTCGGCAGAGAAGACGACGGCGCGCCGTTCGATCGCGGCCGCCTCGTCGGCGAGCTCGACGCGGGGCTCGCGTTCTTCTCGCCGGTGTCGGTGCAGGGGCGCGTCAATCACGCGGTCGGGCAGATCCTGAACGCGACGGGCATCCGTGCGCGCCTTGGCGAAATCTGCGAGCTGCGCACGCCGAACCAGCCGACGCTGCTCGCGGAGGTGGTCGGCTTCTCGCGGCAGACGACCTTGCTCACGCCGCTCGGCGACGTGGCGGGGCTGTCGCCGGAGACGACCGTCGTGCCGTCCGGGCGCGAGCATGTGTTTCCGGTGGGCGAAGGACTGTTCGGCCGGGTGCTGGACGGGCTCGGCCGGCCGCTCGACGATCGCGGGCCCGTGACGGGCGCCGCGTGGGTGTCGACGCAGCAGGATCCGCCGAATCCGCTCGCGCGCAAGATGATCGACACCCCGTTTCCGACCGGCGTGCGCGTGATCGACGGCCTGATGACGCTCGGCATCGGGCAGCGCGTCGGCATCTTCGCGCCGTCCGGCGTCGGCAAGAGCACGCTGCTCGGGATGATCGCGCGCGGTGCGCAGGCCGACGTGAACGTGATCGCGCTCGTCGGGGAACGCGGCCGCGAGGTGCGCGAATTCATCGAGCACAGCCTGTCGCCGGAGGTGCGCGCGCGTTCGATCGTCGTCGTGTCGACCTCCGATCGCCCCGCGATGGAGCGCGTGAAATCCGCGCTGGTCGCCACCGCGATTGCCGAGCATTTCCGCGATGCGGGCAAGCGCGTGCTGCTGCTGGTCGATTCGCTGACGCGTTTCGCCCGCGCGCAACGCGAGGTCGGCCTCGCGAGCGGCGAGCCGCCGACGCGGCGCAGCTTCCCGCCGTCGACGTTCGCGGTGCTGCCGCGCCTGCTGGAACGGGCGGGGCAGGGCGCGCACGGGTCGATCACCGCGCTCTACACGGTGCTCGTCGAAGGCGACGAGGAGTCGGATCCGATCGCGGAGGAAGTGCGCTCGATCCTCGACGGCCATATCGTGCTGTCGCGCAAGATCGCGCTCGCGAACCGCTATCCGGCGATCGACGTGCTCGCGAGCCTGTCGCGCGTGATGCCGCTCGTCGCGAGCCGCGCGCACCAGCATGCGGCCGCGCGCGTGCGCGAGCTGATCGCGAAGTACCAGGAGATCGAGCTGCTCGTGCAGATCGGCGAGTATCGCGAAGGCAGCGACCGGCTCGGCGATCTCGCGCTGCGCGCGCGCGACGCGATCGGTGCGTTCTGCGCGCAGGCGTCGACCGAGGACGTGCGTTTCGACGCGCAGCTCGCGAAGCTGATGAAGCTCGCGAACGATCATGTCTGAAGCCGACGACCGCCTCGTGCTCGCGACGCTCGCGCGCCTGAAGCGCGTGCGCGAGATGCGCAGCCAGATCGCCCGCGTCGCGGCCGCGCGCCAGCAGGGCATCGCCGCGCAGAGCCGCCGCGCGCTCGATGCCGCCCATGCGCAGCTCGCGCAGCAGGTCGCCGCGAAGGCCGCGATCCAGACGCGGCTCGCCGACGATGTGCGCGAGGCACGCGCGCTGCAGGACGCGGCGGCTGACACGCGCACGTTCGACCGCCACATCGGCAGCGCGAACGCATCGGTGAACGAGGCAGCGCACGTACATCGCGGCCACGAGGCGACGCTGGCCGACCTGCAGCGCGCCGCGCGCAAGGCGAAGGCCGCCGAGGACAAGCTCGAGAAGGCCGGCGAGAAGGCGCTGCATGCACGCGCCGCGCGGGTCGAGCGCGACGCCGACGAAGTCGCGGACGGCTACGCCGTGCGGCGTTTCGCGACGGCCGGCGCGTGGGCGGCCGGTGCGGGCGATGCAGCCGCCCATGCCGTCGCGCAGCCGGAAGCGGCCGCCGCGTTCGATGCGGAGATGACCGACGCCGCGGCGGGCACTGACGCCGGCACTGAACCCGGCACCTCCAGCCACGCCGACGATCCCGCTCCACCCGCCGTCGCGGAGCGCCGATGCTAGACCAGGCCGCGGGATTCAACGACGTCGCGGGCACGCTGCGGCCGCTGCTCTACGTGATGCCGCGCCTGTTGCCGATCATGTTCGTCGTGCCGGTGTTCAACGAGCAGATCATCACGGGCCTCGTGCGCAACGGGATCGCCGTCGTGATCGCCGCGTTCGTCGCGCCGGCGATCGATTCCGCGCAGGTGGCCGCGCTGCCGTTCCTGATGTGGTGCCTGCTCGTCGCGAAGGAAGCGGTGGTCGGCATGCTGCTCGCGGGCGCATTCAGCGCGGTGCTGTTCGCGATCCAGGGCGTCGGCTACCTGATCGACTTCCAGACCGGCAGCGGCAGCGCCGCGTTCTTCGATCCGATGGGCGGGCACGAGGGCGGCCCGACGTCGGGATTCCTCAATTTCGTCGCGATCGCGCTGTTCGTCACGGCGGGCGGCCTGCAGGTGCTCGTGCAACTGTTCGCGCAGTCGTACGCGTGGTGGCCGATCGGCTCGCTCGGCCCCGATTTCTCGTCGATGCTGCAGACCTTCATCGTGCGGCAGACCGACACGATCTTCGAATGGATGGTGAAGCTCGCCGCGCCGGTGACGATCGTGCTGGTCCTCGTCGAGCTCGGCATCGGCCTCGTCGGGCGCGCGGTGCCGCAGCTCAACATCTTCGTGTTCTCGCAACCGCTGAAGAGCGCGCTCGCGTTGCTGATGATGATGCTGTTCCTGCCGGTGGTGTATGCGTCGCTGCATTCGCTGCTGAGCCCCGACAGCGGGCTGATGGCGCTGCTGCGCGCGCTGTTCGCCGCGCACGGCGGCGGCTGAGCGCGCGGGAGCCGACATGGCCGAAAAGGACCAGAAGCCGACCGCGAAGCGCCTGCGCGAGGCGCGCGAGAAAGGCGATGTGCCGAAGAGCGCGGAAACGATTTCGTCGGCGTTCTTCGTCGGCGTGTGCGTTGCGCTCGCGGTGGGCATCGGTTCGCTGTTCGCGCGGCTGCAGGCGCTGTTCCGGCTCGTGTTCGACGCGGCCGGCGCGGCCGATCCGTCCGCGCGGATCGCGGTGCTGATCGACGGCGCCGCGCGCGACTGGGTGACGCTGTCCGCGCAGATCGTCGCGGCCGGGCTGCTGGCGGGCCTGCTCGCGGGCTTCGTGCAGGTGGGCGGCGTGATGGCGTGGAGCCGCCTCGTGCCGCAGCTGTCGCGGCTCAATCCGGCCGAGGGGATGAAGAACCTGTGGTCGCTGCGCAACCTCGTCAATCTCGCGAAGATGCTGCTGAAGACGGCGCTGCTGGTTGCGACGCTCGGCTGGCTGATCGTCGAGTCGCTCGACCCGGCGGTGCAGTCGGGTTTCACCCGGCCGGCTTCGATCCTCGCGCTGATCGTGAAGCTGCTGATGATGCTGTTCGGCTGGGCCGCGCTGATCTACATCGTGATGGCGCTGATCGACATCGTGCACCAGCGGCACGAGTTCAACCAGAAGATGAAGATGTCGATCGACGAAGTGCGGCGCGAGCACAAGGAGGACGAAGGCGATCCGCACATCGAGGCGAAGCGCCGGCAACTCGCGCGCGAAGCGCAGTTCGCGTCGCTGCCCGACCGAATCGGCTACGCGTCGGTGGTCGTGTATTCGCCGCGCGTCGCGGTCGCGCTCTATTACGGCGGGATCGGCACGCTGCCGTGGGTGCTCGCGCGCGGCGAGGGCGACGCGGCCGAACGGATCGTGCGGCTCGCACGCGACGCGTTGCGCCCGACGCTCGCGAACGTCGGGCTCGCGCAGGCGCTGTACGAGACGACGCCCGAGAACGGCACGATCCAGGCGCAGCATTTCCGCGAGGTCGCGCAGTTGCTGAAATGGGCGACCGGCGCGGGGTGACGCGCGTGGCGGGTCTTCTTGAATGCCGCCCCTTTTTTCCGCTGTGCCAGGCGCCGCGGCCATCCGTTCCAATTCGATATGGCCCCTTGACGTAGCTATCCGTGCAGGGCGCTTGACGCCATTTTTTTTCCGGTTTTGTCCCGCATTCACCGGTGAATTATTGCTGAATTATTTCTTCGTAATATGGCTCGACCGTCACGCCTGACGGCGGGCCGCGAGGTTGCGCCCTGCGTGACGGAACAGGTCAACAGGGGCGGACAAATCAAATGTGCGGAATCGACGGCTTTTTGAATAGCGTCGCCTTCGATGAGGAGACAGCGCGCGGCACGCTCGCGCGAATGACGGCGAGCCTCGCGCATCGCGGGCCGGACGGGCAGGGGATCTGGGTCGACCCGGAGGCCGGCATCGCGCTCGGCCACCGGCGGCTCGCGATCGTCGACCTGTCGGTACACGGCCGACAGCCGATGGCATCCGCGTGCGGCCGCTACGTCATGGTCTTCAACGGCGAAATCTACAACCATCGCGAACTGCGCGCGGAACTCGAGCGCGCGGGGCGCGCACCGGCGTGGCGCGGCCACTCCGACAGCGAGGTGCTGATCGCGGCGATCGTCGCGTGGGGTGTCGAGGCAACGTTGCGCCGCGCGACCGGCATGTTCTCGATCGCGCTGTGGAATCGCGCGTCGCGGGTGCTGACGCTCGCGCGCGACCGGATCGGCGAGAAGCCGCTCTACTACGGCCGGATCGGCGACGCGCTGGTGTTCGCGTCCGAGCTGAAGGCGTTGCGCGGCTATCCGGGCTTCGACGGCACGATCGATCGCGACGCGCTGTGCCTGTACCTGCGCCAGTCGAGCGTACCTGCGCCTTACACGATCTATCGCGGCATCCACAAGCTGCCGCCCGGCACCTACATCCAGTTCGAGCATGCGCGCGACACGCCGCGCGTGCGTGCGTACTGGACGCTCGAGCAGGCCATCGAAGCGGGCCGTGCGCAGCCGTTCGAGGGCAGCGCCGACGAGGCCGTCGGCCAGCTCGACACGATCCTGCGCCAGGCCGTCGCACGGCAGATGGAAGCGGACGTGCCGCTCGGCGCGTTCCTGTCGGGCGGCGTCGATTCGTCGGCGATCGTCGCGCTGATGCAGGCGCAATCGTCGACGCCGGTCGACACGTTTACGATCGGCTTCCACGAGGCCGGCTACGACGAAGCCGGTTACGCGAAGGCCGTCGCGCGCCACCTCGGCACGCGTCATACCGAACTCTACGTGACGGCCGACCATGCGCTCGGCGTCGTGCCGAAGCTGCCGTCGATCTACGACGAGCCGTTCTCCGATGCATCGCAGATCCCGACCTTCCTCGTGTCGGAAATGACGCGCCGGCACGTGAAGGTCAGCCTGTCAGGCGACGGCGGCGACGAACTGTTCGGCGGCTATACGCGCTACTTCCTGACGCCGCGCCTGTGGCGCAAGCTGCATCGCGTGCCGGCGGCCGTGCGCGCGCGGATCGCGGCCGCGTTGCATGCGCTGCGGCCCGATCACGCGGACCAGCTCGCGGCCGTCGCGCAGGGTGCGTGGGGCGGCGTGGAGGCGCGCGACTCGGCGGCGCGCATCGGCGATCGCCTGCACAAGCTCGGCCACGTGATGACGGCCGAGAGCCGCATCGGGTTGTACCGGCTGCTGATGTCGTCGGTGCATCATCCCGAGCGCATCGCGCTGTCGGGGCAGGAGCCGCCGACGCCGCTCGACACGGTGTCGGCGTGGCCCGCGCACCTGAGCTTCGCCGAGCAGGCGATGGCGATCGATACGCTCACGTATCTGCCGACCGACATTCTCGCGAAAGTCGATCGCGCGGCGATGGCCGTGAGCCTCGAAACACGCATGCCGTTCCTCGACCATCACGTCGTCGAATTCGCGTGGCGCGTGCCGGCGGCCGTGCGCTTGCCGGAAGGGCAGTCGAAGGCGCTGCTGCGCCGGCTGCTCGACCGGTACGTGCCGTCCGCACTGATCGACCGGCCGAAGCAGGGCTTCTGCGCGCCCGTCGACCATTGGCTGCGCGGCTCGCTGCGCGACTGGGCCGAGGCGCTGCTGCGGCCGTCGCGGCTGCGCGAAGAGGGCTTCTTCGACGCGGCCGCGGTCGAGCGTCTGTGGCGGCAGCACACGACCGGCCGGATGAACTGGCAGCACCAGTTGTGGACGGTGCTGATGTTCCAGGCGTGGCTGGAGGCGCAGCGCGCGGGGTGACGCGTGACCTGGCGGATGGCCGGCTTTCCGGCCATCCGCAGTCGGACCCGGCTGGCCGTCAGCCGACGTTCAGCGGCGTGCCGATCGCGAGACGGCCCGGATCGCCCGCTACCGACGGATTGAGCTGCAGGATCTCGTTCAGCGCGCGCGCGTCCTGCTCGCCGCGCGTCATCGCCTGCTGGTCGGCCCGCGATACCTGAGCGGCGTCGAGCAGCGACTGGCGATGCTGGTCCGCGATCACCCACAGCGAATCGCCGGCGACGACGATGTACGGTTGCGGCGAGTTCGACGGTGCCGGCGGGCTCGACGGCGTGCCTTGCGACGGTTGCGGTGTCGTCGTGCTGGTCGTGGGCGACGGCGCGGCGGACGGTGTGGCGCTCGGCGATGCGGACGGCGATGCGCTCGGCGAGGCACCCGGTGACGCGCCCGGTGACGCGCCCGGCGCGAGATTCGACTGCGACGGCGAGCCGCTGCCGAAGATCCAGTTGAACAGGCCGCCGATCATCGGTGCGACGCCGATGATGAACTTGTAGCCGAATGCGGCGACCGGAATCATGACGACGGCGGTCGGGATCTTCTTGACGAACGGCGTGGCATTCGGGAAGTGCGTATTGAGCCGGCCGGCGAGCAGCAGGGCGGTCGACGTCGCGGTCGCGACCGCGAGATCGTATTCGCCCTGCTTCCATTGCGACGCAGTGGAAAGCCCGCCGAGCGCGACCGACGCGAAGTCGCCCGCCGAATCGAGCACGCGCACGACGCGGCTGCGCTTGTCCGCGTTCACGCGCCGCGACACGATCAGGAACGACGCGCCCGCGTACGCGGCGCCGAGCACGCCGCTGGCGACGCCGGTCGTGCCCAGCGCCAGGGTGAACCCGTCGTGCGCGCCGGCGATCTTGCCGATGCCGCTCGCGAGGGTGGCGACCGACGCGACGGCCGTGCCCGCACGCCCGGCGATGCCCAGCAGGCTGCGCGGATTGCCCGCGTGAAGCTGCTGCAACGACGTGCCGCCGACGAACCCCTGCATTTGCGTGAGCACGTCGTCGGCGAGCGCGGTGATGTTGGTCTTGGCGTCCTCGAAGCTCATCGTCCCGCGCCGGTATTGCCGGACGTATTGCCTGGCCATCGCCTGCGCGTCGCGTACCGCGGCGTCGAGCTGGATCGGCCGGTGCTCGCCGTATTCGTGCGTCTGGGAGCCGAATTGCCGCGCGAGCGTCGTCTCGAGATGCGAGAGCGCCGCGACCGCGGCCTTCGGGTCGCCCGATTGCAGGCTGCGGATGGCGCCCTGGTGCATCACCTGGAACACGCGCCCGAGACGCGACGCGAGCAGGAACGACGACGACATGTTGCTCATGACGGTCGGGTTGATCCAGTGGAATGCGGCGTCGAGGCCGATCAGGCTCGACGCGCCGAGGACGATCCCGCTCGTGATGTTCGTCTTCTTCCGGTCGGACGGTTCTTTCGACGGCCGGTGCACGCGCAGCGCATTGAGCTGCGCGGTCGCCTCGTCCATCGTCGCGGTGGCGGGCGTATCGGGCTGGGCGATGGCCTTGCGATTGGCGCCGATCGGATGGGAGTCGTCGTGTTGCAGCGCCGGTTGGCCGGTGACCTTCTTCCAGTGCAGGCGGCTGTCGGAGGCCGGCTGCGGCGCCAGCTTCGGCCGCGCGGGCGTGCCGGCGCGATGGCGTTTGAGCCAGTCGCGGCCGATCTCGCGCACCTTCTTTTCGAGCTTGCCGACGCTGTCGTCGCCGTTGCGCCGCCACATGCCCTGGCCGTACTCGTTCGCCGCACGGCGCGCCTGGTTCAGCAGCGTCGACGTGTGCTGCTCGTACAGTTCGTCGCGCATGCCGGCGATCTGGTCGTCCGTCATGCCTTTCGTTTTCGCGATGCGCTCGACTTCCGTGAACAGGATGCGCTGCTGGTTCGCGAAGTCTTCGGCGCTGACCGGTTCGTAGACGCGCGTCAGTGCATCGCCGCCGTGCAGTCTCGCGAACTTCCCGGGTGCGTTCAGCTTGTAGTCGACGAGTTTCGCCGCCAGCGCGCGCGTCAGATCCGCATTCGCGATGAAGTCGTCGCCGTTCGTGCCCCATGACAGGCCGACATGAACCCAGTCGAGCTGTTTCCGGCCGAGGAGGTTGTCCATCAACTGCACGTGACCTTCGCCCGGCACCGGCTCGAGCACGGCATCGGCACCGTGGAAGGTCAGCAGCACGAGCGGCGCTTTGTCTCCTTCGTGCTGCTTCGCCCACGTTTCCAGCGATTCGGCGATGCGCCGGATTTCGGCATACCCGTTGTTCGTACCGGCCATCGCATGACCGTCTTCGCGCGACACGAGCGGCCGCGACGGTGCGGCCTCGAGCCGCAGCAGGAAGCCGTATTTCGATGCCGCCGTGAGCCACTTGTGCAGGTGGGCGAGGTCATCGAGTTCGAGCGTGTGTTGCGTGCCGTCGGGGTCCGTACGCGTGATCGTCGCCGTATCGTCGTCGTAGCGGGCGCCCGTCGGGTCGCCGAACTGCCGGGCGCGCCGGATCAGCCCCGGATCCTGCTTGCCGCCGACCGCGGCAGCCTGCGAATACGGATCGACCTGGAGCGCGACGGCCGAGAGCGCGCCGCCGTACTGCTCGAGGTACTGCCTCATCTGCTCGGGATCGTCTCGCAGCGAGAACGAGCGCGACATCGGGACGAGCCGGTCGCGGATCTCGGGCGGCAGCTCGGCGTACGCGTCGATCAGCTTCCTGTCGGCGGTTCGCGCGGCGCCGTGGTCGGTGGCGAACTGCTGCGAACGGCGCACCAGCCAGTTGCGGCCGCCGCCCGGATTGGCGAGGAAGCCGTGCGGATGCAGGCTCGAAGCCTCGCGCCACATGTTCAGCGTCTTGAAGATCTTCTTCCACTGCGTGGCGTCGGCCATGATGGCCCGCGGCTCGCCGCTGAGCGTCAAGCCGTCGCCGTCGTGCTTGCCCTGGTCGCGCTTGCCCCATTCCTTGAGGTGTTCGAGCGTCGACGCGAAATCGGCGACCTTCGCCTTGCCGTAGCGCGTGACCGATTCGACGATCGTGCTCGACACGAAGGCCGGCTGGTACGGTTCGAGCGCGATCGGCTTCGCGGCCGGTACGGCCGGCGGTTTGGCCGGCTGAACGGCCGCTTGCTTCGGTTGTTTCGGTTGCGATTTGCCGCGCACGGGTTTGCGGCCGGGTTTGCCGGGCCGGCCGCCCTGGCGGCCCGCGTTGTTGTTGCCCGCGGCGGGCGGCGCGGCGGTAGCGGCCGTGCCCGCCGCGGCTTGCCGCGCCGCTTCCTCGGCCTGCAGCGCGGCCTCCTTCAGCGCGGCGGCGCGGGGCACGAACGCATCGGGGGCGAGCGAGGACAGCAGGAAGTGCTGGTTCCCGCCGAACGGCCCGCGGCCGATCGTTGCCCGTTCCAGCGGCAGGCCTTCGTTGGTGGCGTCGCGGAACTGGGCGAGGGTGTCGTACCAGCGGATCGTCCCGTCCTCTACCGCGATGAGGCCGGTGAGCGTGCCGCGCAGCGCGTCGGTGACGCTCCCTTCGTGGTCGAACACGTACACGAAGTGGCCGTCGGGGACTTCGCCCATCTCGATCGCGCGCAACAGTTGCGGCGCGTGCTGCGCGTTGAAGTCGAGCGCGGTGTCCGGCGTCGCTGGCAGCAGGTTCGGCGTGCCGGCGTCGGCCGCTTCCCGGTTCTTTTGGCGCAGCGACGGGCGCACCCGCCCGAGCGCGCGCTGGACGTAGGCGTCGGGCTTCGACAGCGGGGTCTTCCGGTCGTCGATCGCGCGGCGCATTTTGGCCGGCGCGAATCCGCCGTAGCTGTCGACGACGTCGTGCGCGACGTCGGCCACGACGAAGCGCACGCCGCGGCGCCCGTCGGGCAACAGGCGCGAACGTCGCCGGAACGCGTCGGCGAGCTCGCGCTCGGCGATCGTCGCGTCGCCCAGCGACGTGGTTTCGACGTACGTCCATTTCTGTTCGGCATCGAGTGTCGCGTAGCCGAGCACCTTGCCGGACTTGCGATCGATCGCATAAAGCGTCGTTTGCGTGCCGGGATGCTTGCGCGCGTATTTTTCCGCCTGCTTCGGTCGCTGGAAGCGGGGCGCGTCGTCGAGCTGCTTCACGGTGGCGACGACGTTGTCGGCGGCGCCCGTGGCCGACGGCTCGGCGTCCCACTGGCGCAGGTCGCCGAAGTACGCTTCGATGCGCGCGGGGCCGCCAAATGCGAGCAACTCGTCGAGCGGGACGGGCGACAGGTAGTAGTCGTAGTTCTTGCGGCTGTCGTCGCCTTTCGTCTTGAGCGGCAGGAATGCATCCTGCGCCACCCTCGGATCGATATCGTCCGATGCCGGCTTCTTGTCGATGAACTTGCCGTTGGCGCCTGTCCGCAGGCTCGCGATGAACTCGGGCTGCGGATGCCGTGCGTCGATCCGGTCGGCCGGCCGGTCGATGTGCGGCGCGATCAGCACATGGGCGTCGTTGCCGAACGCCGCTTTCATGTCGGCGACGCTGGCGAGCTGGTCGCCGTCGATGCGGACCAGATCGCGCTTGCCGTGCGTGGCGAGCTGGTCGAGCGCCCGCTGCGCGCGCTTGACGGCCGGCCTCGACGCCTGCGCGGGCGCCGCTCGGTTCCGCCGCGACAGCGGGGCGGGAGCCGGCATCTCGCGCGGGACGCCGCCGGGCCGCATGCGTGCGGCCTGGCTCGTGTAGTAGTCGCGATAGGTCGCATGGCCGGGCACCGACGGCGCGGCGTCGCCGAATGCGGCCGCGAGCCGGCGCAACCCGGCTTCGTCGTCGGGCATCACGTGATCGGCTTCGCGTGCGATCGCCTCGGGCAGGTGCGCGTCCTTCGCGACATCGATGCCCGCGCCGTCGACGAGCTCGCGGCGCACCGCGAACGCGTTCGCCTGCGCGCGCGCCTCGGCCATCAGCGCGCTGTCGGTCAGTGTTTCGGGCGACGCGTGATCGAGCGCCAACTGCCCGGTGATCGTCTCGACCGCATGCTGTGCTTCGTGCGCGAGCGCATAGACGAGCGTGCCGGTGCCGCGCAACTGCCCGTCGAGCACGATCCGCTGTTTCGCGGTGTCGATGCGGCTGCCGCGTCCGGGGCGGCCGAGCACGACTTTCCAGCCGGCCGCCCGGGCTTGCGCGACCTGCCCGCCGAGCAGGGTCGAGCGGTCGACGAGCGCGTAGGCTTCCTTCGGCAGCGGTGCGCCGCCGAAACGCATCCTGACCTGGGTGATGAGGGACGGCTTCTGCGCGAAGGCATCGGGCGGCAGATGTTCGGTGATTTGCGGATGAGCGAGCTCGATCTCGCCGCGTTCGAGGCCGTTCGTCAGCGCGCGTTCGATCACCGCGAGGCGCTGCAGCGCAGTGAAGTGCTCGCCCGCACTCATGCCGATCGAACCGGGGTCGCTCAGCAGGAAATCGCCGTTGCGCGTGAACAGCCCCTGCAGGTCGAAGCCGATGCCCGTGCTTTCGATGACGGCGCGGATCTGCCGGATATGTTCGAGCGCCGCGCGCGACACCACGCGCGGCAGCGCGCCCGTCTCGAAGCTGAAGCTGTGGAATACGCCGAGCGGCCGGTACAGTACCGCGACGCGGTTGAGCGCGGAGAACGGGCCGCTCATCGTCAGGGTTTTCAGGCCGTACGAGGCGAGATCGTCGAGCGCGATGCTTTCGTCGATCGCCGCGTCGAGCTGGCGTGCTTCCGACGTATGCGGGCCGGTGTCGTAGACCGCGAGCGCCGCGTCGTCGCCGAGCGCGAACACGGTTTTCTCGCCGCCGGAGCCGAGCAGCTCGCCGACATGGCGATCGACGTCGATCCGTTCTCCCGGCCGGCCTTCGACGTGCACGCCTTCGGCGTCGGCCGTCAGCGGGCCGAGGTCGTACGGCGCCACGGGCGCCGGGTCGAAGCGGCGGAACACGCCGGTGTCGAGCAGCGCGGCGTGCTCGCCGACCGCGCGCGCGGGCGGCGCATACACCGGCCGTTGCCACAGGTTTGCGAGCTGCGCGGCGGCGGCTTCGCCGCCGTGCTGCGCGGACAGCACGATCGAATAGCCGTCCTTGATCATGAACGCGGGCGCCTGGTCGAGCGCGTATTCGTGCACGCCGCTCGGCCGCCCGCCCGTCAGCAGCGTGCCGTCCGGCAGCGTGTCGGCGTGCAGCATCATCACGCCGGCGTCTTCCAGCACCGTGAAATGGCGGCTGCGGGCCGCCTGCAGCTCGGACACGGTGGGGGCCGGCCCGGCGCCGAACGGCGACGCGTACTCGGCATGCGCGCGGCTCCACGCGACACGCTCGTCGAAGCTGCGCACGCCGCGCGGCGCGTCGCCGGCTTCGCGCGTCTGCGGCGCGGGCATCCGGCGCGGAATGCCGCCGCGGCGTTTCTGGCGCGCCCATACGTCGTGGTAGAAGTCGCGATAAGTCTCGCCGTCGCGGCCCGACACGGGCGCATCGGCGAAGGCGTCGACGAGCCGGCCGACCGTGCCCGCATAGTCGTGCGACGGCGCGCGCCAGGCGTTGCCTTCGTGCTCGATCGCATCGGGCAGCCGCACGTGCGCGGCGATGTCGCCGCCGCCCGCGAGCTGGATCTCGTAGCGGGCCTCGAACGCATTGATCTGCGCGCGCGCCTCGGCTTCGAGCGCCTTGCGCGTGAAGCGGCTGCGGTTGCCGTAGTCGAGATTGAGCACGCCGGCCATCGCCTCGACCGCATGCCGCGCTTCGTGCGCGAGCGTGTACGCGATGCTGCCCGGATGCTGGAGGCCGCCGTCGATCGTCACGCGGCGCTTGCGCGGATCGATGCGGCTGCCGCCGCCGCGCTTGCCGAGCGTCACGCGCCAGCCGGCGTCCTGCAGCATGCGCAACTGCGTCGCGAGCGTGCCCGACTGCATGGCCAGCGCCTGCGCGGCTTCGGGCAGCGCAGCGCCGCCGAAACGCATCTGCATCCGCGTGATCCAGCCGGGGTTCGACGCGGCATGGTCGGGCGGCGGGGTTTCGGTCGTTTCCGGATGCGCGGCGGCGAGCCCGGTATCGTCGTTCGCGGCGGCCGGGCGCTCGTCGGCCGCGTTCGAGCGGGCGGTCGTCCGGCCGGCGGTGTCGCCGGCTGCCTTGCCGGCGGTTGTGCCGGCGTCCGTCTCGGGTTCCGCCGTGCGCTCGACGGTGGCGGGCGGCTCCGGCTTGACGAGGACGAGCACGCGATTCGGCGCGCTGAAGATGCCGTCGAGCGCGCTGACGGGTTCGGCCATCGCGGCAGGGCGCGGCATCGCCGGTTCGTTCGGGCCGCGCTTGCCGGCCAGCACGATCACCGTGTCGTCGCCGGCAGCCGGGCGGGGCGACGCCGGCGGCGCTTCGTCGGCCGCGGCAGCGCCGGGCAAGCCGGTTTCGGCTGCCGTGGTTTCCGGTGCGGGATCGAAACGCAGCACGCGCGCGTCCGCGCGCAGCTGGCCGTCGGCGCCGAACGCGTCGGGCGTGGCAGCGTAGACGGGCTTCTGCCAGCGGTTCGCGAGTTCGGGCGCCAGTGCCGCGTCATGCTCTCCCGCGACGACGATCACGGGTTCTTCGAGATCCTGCGGGCGCAGCGCGGACGGCCGAGCGCCGGGCGCATCCTGCGCCGCACGGTCGCGCACGACATAGACGGTGCGGTCGCCGACCTCCAGCGGTTCGGCGCTCGGCCCGCGCGGCACCGCGATACCGGCCGGATCGCGCGTGGCAGGCCGCGCGGCGGGCGCTTCGTCCGTCAGGTCGACGATCTTCACGTTGACGCGCGGCGGCGTGCCGTCCGTCTTCGTTCGCGTGCCGGCGCCGGCCGGTTCCTCGAGGTCGGAGGCCCGCGTGTGCAGCGTCTGCGCGTCCTCGCTGCGCCGGTCGCTGCGCGCGGCCGCCGTGCGGTTCACTTCGGTTTCGTCGTGCTGCTGATCGACGCGCGCGCGTTCCTGGCTCGCGCGCTGCGTGCTGCGGGCGTTGCTCGCGGTGCTGGCCGTTTCGCTTTCGGCGGCCGTCTGTGCGAGGCTGCGCGGCGCCTGCGTTTCGGCGCCGTTTGCCTGCCGGATCGCTTCGCTCGTTTGCGCAATGGCGTGATCGAGCAGGTCGAGCGGCGTCTTCGGGACGACGTTCGGCGTCGTGGTCATCTCGCCGTCGGGGCCGAACGACAGGCGCTCACCGGTTCCCGTTACGCCGTCGACGCGCGTGCCGTTGGTCCATTCCTTCGGCGAGGCCGACACGACGGACAGCGTGCCGTCTTCGCCGAGCACCACCGATTCGCCGGGCGGCATCTGCTTGCTCGACGTCTTGTCCAGCACGCGGATCGGCTTGTTGTCGTAGGTCAGGATCTTGTCGCCGACCATCAGCATGCCTTCGGGCGACACCTTCACGGCTTCGCCGTCGAGCGTTGCGCGGGTGCGGCCGTAGGCGAGCGACGACACGTCGCCCTTGTTCAGGATCTGGCCGAGCATCTTGCTGTCGACCGTGACGGTGTCGCCGTCGGTCGTGCGGATCGGCACCGGCCGGCCGGTGCGGGTTCGCACCGACGTGACCGCGCGTTCCTTGAGGCCGCCCGCGGCCATCAGCGCGACGTTGGTGAGCCCGGACTTGAGTTCCTCGCCGGCCGCTTTCGTGTTGCCCGTGACATAGTCGACGCCGGCTTCGCCGAACGCCTCGACCGCGCCGCCGACGCCGGTCACGATCGCGGTGGCCTTCGCGCCGGTGGTGAGCAGCGACGCGACTTTCGGCGTGCGCGTGAGCGCCGTCACCGCGCGCGTGAACAGCTTGCTGCCGGCGAGCTTGGCGGCGCCGGCCGCGCCCATCGGCACGAGATTGATGAAGTCGGCGCGCGCGCCCGCGTCGGTGAACGGATTGATGCTGCGGCCGTGTTCCATGCGCGTCGCGATGTCCAGCCCCGCGCTCGTCATCGACGCGCCGATCGCGGTGTACATCATCCCCGCGCCGAGGATGTTCAGCGGCACGCCGACGATCGCGCCGATACCGGTGCCGTCGAGCAGCCCGCCGAGCCCTTCCAGCGCCATTCCGCCGACCATCATGCCGATGTTCAGGCCGGTGCTGGTCAGCGTGTTCAGGAAGCTGTCGAAGCCGCTTTCATGATGCGCGGCCTTCGATACGAGCTGCAGCGAGCCGTCCGCGTTGTGACCGGTCGCGATGTCGACGGTGCCGTCCTTCGACAGCTCGTTGTTGTTGATGTAATCGTTGATGTCGTTGTAGGTGCTCGCCGTCTCGTCGACGTATTGCGTGCCGTCCTTGCCGGTGACCTTGAAGATCGCGCTGGTCGTCATGCCGGCGTCCTTCGCCGCGTATACCATCGGCAGCACGCTGACCTGCGTGCTTGCGCCGCCGCCGACCGACAGCAGCTTGTCGCGCACGCTGTTGATCGTCGACAGCTTGTCCTTGTCGGTGAAGCGCGCGACATCGTCGCTCGTCGGCGATACGGGGTCCGAACTATCGATCGACGATGCCGTGCCCGGCACGTCGGGCTGCATCCCGAGCGCGACGCCGATCAGGTTGCGCTGTTCGTTGTCGGTCAGCTTGCCGAACGCGATCGTATTGCCGTTCTGCGTGCTTGCGCTCGCCGCGTCGAGCAGCGAGTTCGACAGCTCGCCGCGATGCGCCTCGTAGAAATCGTGCAGCGCCTTCTTGTAGTCGTTGCCGGCGTCCGAATCGGGCGCCGCGTAGCGCAGCCGCTCGTCGAGTCCCGCGTCGAACTGGTCCATCAACACCTGCTGGTGCGACGTCTCGCTCAGCAGCTGCAGGCGCTGTACCGCGTTGTCGGCTTGCGTGACGGCCGTTTTCGCCTTGTCGAGCTGGTCCTGGTACAGGTTCGGCCGTGGCATCGACGGCGCCGGGATCATGTCGTCGCCCGCGACGTAGCGGAAACGCACGGGCGGCGGATTCGCGGCCGCCCAGTCGTCGTACTGCTTCTGCACCGATGCGAGCGTGCTCTTCGCCTGCGTCTGCTGGATGCGCGCCTGCGACAGCGCGGCCTGGGTCGCGCGCTCGTTGACCGAATCCGCCAGCCGGCTGTCGGCCGCGCGGATCGCGCCCGCGACGACCTGCAGGCGCTTCGCGTCGAGCATCGTCGGGCCCGTCGGCGCGGCCTGCGTGGCCGACGATTGCGGCAGCGTGAACGGGTACGGGTCGGTGACCGACGGCGGCAAGCCGCCATTCGCGGTCGACAACGACGGCGCGGGCAACGGAGACGACGTTGGCAGCGTCGGCGTGCCGGTGGGGGCGGCGGTCGCAGCGGTCGACAGCGATGACGCGGGCAGGGAAGGCAGGCCGCTCGCGGTCGACAGCGACGGCGCGAGCAGCGGCGGCTGGTTCGTCGGCTTCGTGAAGATCGACCGTGCGTTGACCTGCGCCTGGATCTGCGACGCCTGGTCGTCGTACTGCTGCGCGAGCGTCGCGCCGTAGGTCGCGACGAAACCGTCGTGCGCGATACCGGCCTGCTGTTGCGCCTGCGACAGTTTCGCGTACGCGTCGCCGACGTCGAGGTCGACCTGCGGATCCTTCAGCATCGAATCCGGGTTGGCCTTGTGCCAGTCGTCGGAGGCCTGCTGCTTCTTCGTGTAGTCGGCCTGCAGCGTGTCGACCTGTTGTTGCGCGGACAGCATCTGCAGATAGCCGCCGCTCGTGTTCGCGGCCGTCTGCGCGCGGGCGAGCGCGGTCTTCGCATCCGACACCGCATTCGGCACGACCACCGTCGGGCCTTCCTTGCCGCTGGTCGAGTCGTACTTTTGCTGTGCGTTCGTGAGCGCCAGGCTGTCGTTCGCGGCGCCGGCCGCGGCATTGGCATAGTTCGCGTCCTTCGCCGCCGCCGTGACGGCCTGCTGCGCGGCGTCCTGCGACGCCGGCGCGTCGGGCATCGTGACCTGCAGTTCCAGCGGCTGGAGCGCATCGTTGAGCCGGCCGACGCCCGAGTCGAGCGCGCTCTTGTAGTCCGGGTCGGCGAGATACGACTGGAACTGCGTATAGGCGAGGTTCGAATTCGCGACGTCCGCGTAGTACTTCGACGCGCCGACGGCGGCCGTCGCGCTGGCGGTCTGCCAGTCGTCGTAGAGCCGGATCTGCAGCGGGTTCTTGCAGTCGCTCTGCTGCGGTACCCAGTTCGGATCGTTCGCGTGATCGGGAAACGCGGCCAGCAGCGTCTTGAACTGCTGGTCGGCGGCGTGTTGCGCGTCACCCGGATCGGTCACCTTGCCGGAGTCGTCGATCTTCATCCCGGCCGGCATGTCGGCGTTCGCCTGTTCGCCGTACAGGATCATGTAGCCCGCGTCGGTCGTCACGTTCAGGTCGCGCTGCGCGCTGTCGGCGGCAGTGCGCGCCTTCGAATAGGCATCCTGAGCGGACTTGCGGTCGTCGGGCGTCGATTCGGGGTCGCGGTTTACGAGGCGCAGCACGCTCTGCGCGCCCTGCAGCGATTGCGACGCATTGTCGTATTGCGTCTGCGCGTCCTGGATCGCCTTCTGCACGGCGCGCGTCTTGTCGTTCTCGACCGTGATGTCGGGCGGCGGCGCCGTGTATTGCGCGGCCATGCTCTGGACCAGCGACGTCGCGGACGCGATCTCGGGGTTGGTCGGCTTCGTCGGATCGGTGGACGGCGTGGCGGTCACCGGAATCGGCGGCGTCGCGACCGGGTTCGCGGGGCCGGCCGACGGATCGTTCTGTTTCGGCGGCGGCGGGGGCGGCGGCGCGACGACCGGGTTCAGCGTGTCCGACAGGAAGCGCTGCCAGTTGACGCCCAGTCCCAATCCGTCGATCAACAGCATGCTCGTCTCCCTGAAGGCGCGCGGCGCCATGCGTGCCGCGACGCGATCCGACGAGTGTAGGGACACGGGTTGCGGCCGGATCGCCGCTGTTTCGTAGCACGGCGGCGCGGCCGCCGTGCGCGCGCGCCGCACGCTACGAGACGCGCGCCGCCTGGCGGCGGCGCCGCGTCACGTGGTGCGCTGGCAACGTTCGCGCCCCGGAAAACGGGCCGTGCGCCGTCACTGATCGAGACACTTCACGCAAAGCCGCTTCGCCTGGTTTGCCGGCAGCCCGCGGCACATCATCACGACCGGCCGCGCATGACACGACGGCGCGTCGGTTGACGCCGCGGGCGAGGCTGATCGGCGCGCGCGTTCGGGCGGCGTGGTGGCCGCCGCGGCCATGCGCCGCTGGCGCTCGGGCGGCGGCGTGTCGCTCACGACGGGAATCGGTCCGGCGCCGCCTTCGCGCGCGTTGCGCTGCGCGCTTGCGACGACGCGGCTCACGTAGCCGCTCGAGAAGCCGGTCGTGAAGTTGCCGCTGTAGTAGCACGACAGCGCCGCGCGCAACGCGGCCTGCGTGGCGCGGCCGGTGCCCGACGAGCGCGCGAAGCATTCGGTCAGGATCGCGCCGCCGGCCTGCAGGTTGCGGCATGGCTCGAACATCGTCGCGGTGTCGAGCCCGTATTTCGCGAAATTGCGCTCGTTCACCTGCGCGAGGCCGACGCTGTAGCTGTAGCCGCGCGACGAGAGCGCGCGTGCGGTCGCGCGTGCTTCGTCGAGCGACGCGGGCTGGCGCGTCAGGTGGCCGCCGACCACGCCGATCGCGTACGGATTGAAGCCCGACTCGGTGCGCACCAGCGCGGCGAGCGTGTCGGGATCGACGTTCGGCGCGCAGGCACGCGCGAGTTGAGCGAAACCCGCACCGCTGCCGGTCGCCTGCGCGGCACGCGGCTGCATGCCCGCAAGCGCGAACACGACCAGCGCGCACAGGCACGCGGCCGCGAGTCGCAGGCCGCGCGCGTTCATCCCGCGCCCGCCACGCGGTACGACATCACCAGCCCGTGTACGAGCAGCGACCAGCCGTCGAGCGCGACGAACAGCAGCAGCTTGAACGGCACCGAGATCGTCGTCGGCGAGATCATCTGCATCCCGAGCGCGAGCAGGATGTTCGCGACCAGCAGGTCGACGACGATGAACACGATATAGATCACGAAACCGATCTGGAACGCCTTCGTCAGCTCGGCCAGCGTGAAGCTCGGCACCAGCACGAGCAGGTCGTCGTCCTTGATGCCGTCCGCGCGGTTCTTCGGCCACACCGACGTCGCGGTGCGCACGAAGAACTCGCGATCGCGCTGCCGCGTGTGCGACACGAGGAAATCCTTGATCGGCGGCAGTGCGGCATCGGCAAGCGCGCCGATATCGGCGGTCGACAGCTGCGCGGACGCATCGAAATGGCGTGCCTGCAGCGCATCGCGGATCGACATCCCGACGGGCGCCATGATGAACAGCGACAGGATCAGCGCGATGCCGTTCAGCACGAGGTTCGGCGGCACCTGCTGGATCCCGAGCGCGGAACGCAGCAGGCCGAGCACGACCACGAGCTTCGTGTAGCTCGTCACCATCAGCGCCGCGAACGGCGCGATGCCGAGCGCGGCAATGACCGCGATCAGCGCGACCGGATTCGGCAGGCTACCCATCGCTCAGCGCTCGCGCGGCGCGGGTTGCGTCAGCGTGACGACGCGCACGCCGAGTTTCTGGCCGACCGCGATCAGGTGGCCGGTGCCGATCAGCATCCCGTTCGCGACGAGATGGATCACGCTCTGGTTGATCCCGTGCTGCAGCTCGATCACGGCGCCCGGCTGCAGCGCGCTCAACTCGCCGAGCGGCATCGACGCGGGCGGCAGCTCGAAGCGCAGGTCGACCGCGAGGCCGTCGAGCGTGCGCGGCGCATCGGCCGAGGGCGCGTCGTGTGTCGTCGCGGGCGCGTTGTCGGTGCGGGTCGGTTCCAAAGGCATCTCCCTGATTCGTTCGACGGTCAGCCGGTTGCCCGACGGCCGTCCGGTGATCTCCCACGCCGGAGCGGCCGGCAGTCGCGCGACGCACAGCAGGTTCTGCTCGTGCGCCTGCCAGCGTTCGATCGCGATGATGTCGCCGCCGACGACGTCGGCCAGTTCGGCCGTCGTCAGCTCGGTGCGGCCGATCTCGAACACGAGCGGCACCGGCAGGTTCGCGTAGGCCGCGCGGGCATCGGCGGGCGCGGCCGGCGCGGTCGCGAAGAACACGGCCAGCGCATCCGGCACGTCGAACAGCAGCGCGCCGTGGCAGCGCCACGCGGCATCGGCGCGCCGCAACTCGAAGCGCAGCGCGGCCGGCGCCGCGCGCCACGCCGGCACGCTTTCGGGCGGCGGCAGCAATTCCACGCGCTGTCGCGTCGCGGCCTGCAGCACGGCCGCGAGCGGCGCGCTCAGGTCGGCGAGCAGCGCCGCGCGGATCACGGCAGGCACGGCCGGATCGGCTGCGTCGCCGAGCCATTCCGTTTCCGCGACCGGATCGATCCACAGCGTGCCGGTGGCCGGGCCGATGACGAACCGGTATGCGTGCGCATCGGCGGCCGGCTCCGCGTCGACGCGCCAGCGCACGTCGTACGCATGCTCGCCGAGCGTGACCGGGACGGCGCCGGTCGCGCAGTACGCGTGCGACAGCCCGTGCGCGGCGGCGGCGGACAGGCGCGGCAAGTAGGGCGACGCGTCGAGCGCGACCGCGGCCGGCGGCGCGGCGGGCGGCACGGAAGCGGCGGGCATCGCCCGGCTCGCGGCGTCGCCGGCGTCGGCATTCGTCAGGAACTGCGCAGGCACGGCGGGATCGGGGCGGATTCGGCGTTGATTCGACGGGTTGTGATGGGGCCGGCGGCGCGAAGAGGCGCGCGGCTGCTGCGTCGATTGTAGGGACGGCCATGGCCGCGTGCCGCGCCGGAATCCGTAGTCGCGCGCATCGTGCGGCGATCGGGGAAGCGGGGTGCTACGAAGCGTGATGAAGCCGGGCAGGCAGTGGCCGGCGCCCAAAAGCAACCGCCGCCCGGAGGCGGCGGTCGGGTCGCGACTGGCTGGCGGGCCGGAGGGCGTGCAGGCCGGCTCCGGCTGACAGGCCGCGAAGCGCTGCGGCCTGGCGCAGCGCGGTGGGGGGGGACGTGGCCGGCGCGCCGCGAGCGGGCGGCGCGCGGGTAAAGCGTCACGCGTAGTCGGCGGCCATCGCGGGTTGCGGCGCGGCGCGCAGGATCGGCGCGGCGTCGTGGCGCTCGACGTGCGTCATCGCCGCACCGAACAGCACCAGGCGATAGCCGACCGCGTAGATCGGGATGATCCGCAGGTTCTTGTCGTGTTCGAGCTGCAGCTTCGAACGGATCCGCGAGATATGGGTGTCGAGCGTGCGCGACGACACGCCGAGTTCACGGCCCCACACGGCTTCCTGGATTGCCTGCCGCGGCACGATCTTGTTCATGTTGTCGAGCAGGAATTCGACGACGTCGAATTCACGCGGCGTAACGTCAACGACTTTGTTGTCGATTTCGATCGTGCGGCGCACGAAGTTGATTTTTATGTTGTCGATGTACAGGTATTTGCAATCCATGGTGGCCCTCGCATGTCCATTAAGGAGTGTTTGCGGGACCTGTGCTGCAACTTTCGGGCCAGGGGAAGGATCGCCGGGTGGCGGCCGACGGCAGTGCCGGCGCAAACGGCTTGGCAGCGTTGAATTTAAAAGAATTTTTAACGGGAGGTGCTGCGCGGGCACCGAAGGGGTCGGAGCAATATTGAAGGATTGTTACGTAGCATCGGCGGGCGACGTTACGGGCGTTACGTCTGACGTAACGTGTGGGGGGCGGGTAAGGGTTCGGGTAACGTACGCTCGATTTGGGTACGAGGCGGGCACGGGCAGCCCTACATGGAACCCGGCATGGCCGTCGTAAAAATCTATATGAATCAGCGGTGTAAGTGCATATCAAACCCGACATCGAACCCGCCACGGAAGCTGGATGGCCGGCGTAAAAAACACCGGCCGCAGTGCAAACCTCGCCCCGCGGCCGGCGCATCACCCGGCCGTCAGGCCTTCGCGCCATCCGCCGAATCGAACGGCAGCACGTAGTGCCGCTTGCCCGTCGCCGCGAAGATCGCGTTCGCCACGGCCGGCCCGACCGGCGCGACGCCCGGCTCGCCGACGCCGGTCGGCGCCTCGGCCGACGGCACGATATGCACTTCGACCTTCGGCATTTCGGCCATCCGCAACACGTGGTAGCCGTCGAAGTTGCGCTGCTCGACCTGGCCGTCCTTCAGCGTGATCGCGCTGTGCATCACCGCGCCGAGCCCGAAGCCGATGCCGCCTTCCATCTGCGCGGCGACGATGTCGGGATTGATCGCGATCCCGCAATCGACCGCGCACACCACGCGCTCGACCTTCACCTTGCCGTCCGCGTCGACCGACACCTCGGCCACCTGCGCGACATAGCTCTTGAATGCCTCGGCGACCGCGATCCCGCGCCCGCGGCCCTTCGGCAGCGGCTTGGCCGGATCCCAGCCGGCCTTCTGCGCGGCGAGGTCCAGTACCGCGCGCATCCGGGGCTCCTTCTCGAGCAGGTCGCGCCGGAACGCGTACGGATCCTTGCCCGCCGTGTGCGCGGCTTCGTCGATGAACGCCTCCACCGCGTAGGCCGTGTGCGAACTGCCGACCACGCGCCACCACAGCACGGGCACGCCCGTCTTCGCGGTGGTGAGCTCGACCGACACGTTCGGCACCGCGTACGGCAGGTTCGCCGCGCCCTCGACCGACGTCGCGTCGACGCCGTTCTTGACCATGAACGCCTCGAACGGCGTGCCGGCGAGGATCGACTGGCCGACGATCCGGTGGCGCCAGCCGACCAGCTTGCCGTCGGCGGTCAGGCCCGCGTCGAGCTTGTGGAAGTACATCGGCCGGTAGAAGCCGCCCTGGATGTCGTCCTCGCGCGTCCACTGCAGCTTGACGGGCTTGCCGTCCGCGCCGAGCGCCTTCGCGATCGACACGGCCTCGACCACGTAGTCCGACCACGCGTTCGCGCGCCGGCCGAAGCTGCCGCCCGCATACAGCGTGTGAATCTGCACCTGCTCGGGCGTCAGCCCTGCCGTCCTGGCCGCGTTGGCCTGGTCGACGGTCTGGAACTGGTCGCCGGCCCAGATTTCGCAACTGCTTGCCGTCAGCTTGACGACCGCGTCGAGCGGCTCCATCGGCGCGTGCGCGAGATACGGAAATTCGTACGACGCGCTGATCTTGCGCGCCGCGCCCGCGATCGCCGCATCGGCATCGCCGTCCTTGCGCGCCGACGTGCCCGGCTTGTCGGCGAGCTGCCGGTATTCGCGCATGATCTCGTCCGAGCCGCGCTTTTCCGCGTTCGTTTCGTCCCATTCGACCTTCAGCGCGTCGCGGCCCTGTTTCGCGGCCCAGAAGCCCGTCGCGACGACTGCCACGCCGCCCGGCACCTGCACGACCGACACGACGCCCGGTACGGCCTTCGCGGCCGTCGCGTCGAATGATTTCACCTTGGCGCCGAAGCGCGGCGGGCGCTGCAGCAGCGCGACGCGCATGCCGGGGAAGGTCGTATCGAGCGTGAAATGCGCGGTGCCGTTCGATTTCGCCGACGCGTCGACACGCGGGATCCGGTGCCCGATCAGCTTGAAATCGGCCGGCTGCTTCAGCGTGACCTTGTCCGGCACGGGCAGCTTCGACGCATCGGCGACGAGTGAGCCGTAAGACGCGGTCTTGCCGCTCTTCGCGTGCGTGACGACGCCGTTGGCGGTCGTCAGCTCGCCGGCCGGCACCTTCCAGCGGGCTGCGGCGGCCGACACCAGCATCGCGCGGGCCTTGCCGCCCGCGTCGCGCAGTTGCTGCCACGAGTTCGCCATCGCCGAGCTGCCGCCCGTGCCCTGCATCGTGCCGAACGCGAGGTTCGCGTAGCGCTTCGCATCGGCCGGCGCGCTTTCGACGCGCACGTTCGACCAGTTCGCGTCGAGCTCCTCGGCGACGATCGTCGCGATGCCCGTATACGCACCCTGGCCGAGTTCGACGTGCTTCGCGATGACCGTGACGGTGCCGTCGGGCGTGATGCGCAGGAATGCGTTCGGCGCGAAACCGGCGGCCGGCGCATTCGCGGCGAGCGCGCGTCGGCCGAAGCCGGTGAAGTCGAAGCCGATGGTCAGGCTGACCGCGGCGGCCCCCGCGGCCTTCAGGAACGTGCGGCGCGACGGACGCACCGAACCGGTGTTGTCGAGTTCGATCGTCATGGTCAGGCTCCCAGCGTCGCGGCGGCGTCGTGGATCGCGGCCCGGATGCGGGCGTAGGTCGCACAGCGGCACAGGTTGCCGTTCATCGCGGCGTCGATGTCCGCGTCGGTCGGCTTCGGGTTCTGCTCGAGCAGCGCGGTGGCCGACATGATCTGGCCCGACTGGCAGTAGCCGCATTGCGGCACCTGCAGCTTGACCCAGGCGGCCTGCACGGCGTGCGCGGGCTTGCTCTGCAGGCCTTCGATCGTCGTGATGTGCTTGCCCGCGATCGCGGCGAGCGGCAGCACGCACGAGCGGACGGCCTGGCCTTCGAGATGCACCGTGCACGCGCCGCACTGCGCCATGCCGCAGCCGAACTTCGTGCCGGTCAGTCCCGCGTGTTCGCGAATCGCCCAGAGGACGGGCATCGACGGATCGGCGTCGAGCGTGACGTTCTTGCCGTTCAGGACAAACGAGGTAGGCATTTTGTATGTCTCCGTGGGGAAAACCCGGCATGCGCCCGGTTAGCGGGCAGTGTGCGCGAGCACGCGAAGTTTGCGTCTACCCAATCCTGCAAATTTATTGAACAATCCTGCAAATCCCCGGCACGCGGCGGGCCGTTTCGCTATGCTCGCGCGACACGGGGAAATCATTCGAGGATGCGTCATGGACATGACCGATATCGTGGCGTCGCGCGAATCCGGGCGGCGCGAGCTGGCGTCGCTGATCGGCCGTTTCGCACCGGCCGACGGCTCGCATTCGACGGCCGTGCCGGGCCTGATGCTGCATCGGCACACGCGTCCGGTCGATCTCGGCTGCGGCGTGTCGCGTGCCGCGCTCGTGATCGCCGCGCAGGGCGCGAAGCGCGTGATCGTGGCCGGCCAGGCTTACGAATACGACACGCACAATTGCCTGATTACGTCGATCGACTTGCCGATCCTCTCGCGCGTGACGCGCGCGTCGGCGGATGCGCCGTACCTGTGCCTGTCGCTGACGCTCGATCCGCAGCGGATCGTCGAGCTCGCGGCCGAGATGCGGCTGCCCGAGCCCGACGCGGGCCCGGAAGGCGAGGGGATCGCGCTCGCCGAACTGACCCCGCCGCTGCTCGACGCCGCGCTGCGGCTGTTGCGGCTGCTCGATACGCCTGCCGACATTCCGGTCGTCGCGCCGCTGATCGAAAAGGAACTGCTGTACCGGCTGATGACGACCGGGGAGGGCACGCGGCTGCGGCACATGGCCATTGCGGGCAGCCAGACGCACCGGATCGCACGCGCGATCGAATGGATCCGCGATCACTTCGCGGAGCCGATGCGCGTCGAGTCGCTCGCGCAGGCGGTCAACATGAGCGTGTCGTCGCTGCACCATCATTTCAAGCACGTGACGACGCTGAGCCCGCTGCAGTACCAGAAGCAGCTGCGGTTGCACGAGGCGCGGCGGCTGTTGCTGCGGCAGGGCGGCGACGTCGGGTCGGTGGCCGCCGTCGTCGGTTACGAAAGCGCGTCGCAGTTCAGCCGTGAATACAGCCGGCTGTTCGGCGCGCCGCCGATGCGCGATGTCGTGCATCTGCGGAAGAAGGAACTGCTCGGCTGATGCCGCAGCCGGCGTTGGGTGCTGCTTGCCGCCGCGCCATGGCGGGTTGGCATGGAGGGCAGCGTCGATGACATCGCGGTCGTGACCGACAGCCGGCTACTGAGCATTGACGTTGCGCCGTGTTCAGGCAAACGAGATCACAAGCCGTTTGCCACAAGCGGCTGCGTATTTGCGCAGTGTCGAGAACGACGGCGAATGCTTGTCGCTGGACAACGATGCCTCGAGGCGCGACACGGCGGACGCGGTGGTGCCCATGCGTTCTGCGACTTGCGCCTGGGTAAGGCCTGCGTCACGACGGGCGGCAAGCAGGGCATCGAGCGCAGAAAATTCTTCCTCGAGCCCGTCATATGCCGTCTTCACGTCCGGGTCGGCAAGCAAGCGCTTTGTGTCTGCCTTCGTGTGCCGAACCGGTGCGTATCCGTCATCCCGCGCGTGCGCGGGGCGTGCTGCCTTAGCCATTGTCTTGTACCTCTTTCATTCGTTTCCGGGCGATCTTCAATTCGCTGTCCGGGGTTTCCTGCGTCTTCTTGACGAAGGAGTGAAGGACAACGATTTCCTGGCCGACGTGCATGCAATAGAAAACGCGCCCGATGCCTTCGCGACCCTTGGGGCGCAATTCAAAGAGGCCGCCACCCATCGCCCGAGAGTGCGGCATGCGCAGGTCTGCCCCGTACGACTCCATCAATTCAAGCAGCCTGAGATAGCTGGCAAGAATTCCTGGCGGCAAGGCGAACACTTCACGTTTGATGCGCGCGTTGTAATAGCTGACGGTCCAGTTCATTTGCGCATATTAGCAAATATGCTAACTTTTGGCAAAAGAGCAGGCGTGCATGAAAGCTGGCGATGTGCGACGTCGCCCCGGTGGGCCAGTGGGGTGTTACCGCCGGCTCACGCCATTGCCAGCCGGCGCGAATGCACGGCATGTCCACGACCGTGCCATAGCGCCGCTCGACAGTCGGCGCCTCTCGTTCACCTGGCGACGACCGTCGTCTGCAGGAACGTCGGCGGGATCCGCCAGTCCGGCACGTAGTGCGCCGGCCACGCGCCGGGTGTATCGACCGCATTGAAATAGACCACGGCTTTCAGCAGCGGATAGCGCCATAGCGAGCGCTGGAATTCGTCGAGTTCCTCGCGCTTGCGTGCATTCGACCCGTCGACGCCAAGCTCCGCGACCATCACCGGCAGCCCGTAGTCGGTGACCCGCGCGTATTTGGCCTGCAGGATGCTCGCGGCGGAGAAGTGGCCGCCGGACGGCCAGATCGCGCAGCGCGGACAGTCGAATACCGACAGGCCGACTTCATCGACATAGCCGCGGCCGGGGAAATAGTCGTCGAGGTTCCGGTTGCCGGCCGGCGACCACACGAAGCGGATCTGGTCGGTCATCGTGCGGCACGCGGTCACGACGCGCCGGTATGCGTCGACGTAGGCCGATGCGTCGCCGACGGCCCACGGGTAACGTCCGGTGTCCGCCTCCATCTCGTGGCCCCAGCGCACGAACACGCGGCCCTTCAAGGCCGCGAGCGCCGAGCAGGTGGTCGCGATCCGTGCGTCGTAGCGCCCGTGCGCGATATCCGCGAGCAGCGCGCCTTGCCGCGTGTCGCCGGTGGCCCAGGGCTCGATGGTCAGCATCAGCGAGCGCTTGCCGGCCTGCGCGGTCCGGTATGCGTCGCCGATTTGCGCGCCGAGGTCGGGCGCGTTCCACGACACGAACACATGGTCGAACGTCAGCACGGGATCGGCGCTCAGCCGGTGTTCGGGATCGTACGCGCCGAGTTCGGGCTGCCTGACCGGTTCGCCCGGCGCCGGCGCGGCCATGGCGACGGCCGGCACGCCCGAGCGCCACATCATCGCCTGCCAGCCCTTCGGCGCGCGCAGCCCGATGCCCGTCAGCAGCATCGCGAGCGCGAAGGCGAACAGCGCGTTGCGCACGGGCAGGCGGCTGACGAACATCTGCCCGAGCGTCGACGCGGCGAGCCCTTGCTCCCGGCCGTGATTGACCGCGACGACGGCCGCGATCGCGAGATAGAGGATGCTCGTCAGTGTCGAGAACAGATAGAAGCCGGCCGCGTTGCGCGGGTTCTCGACAGCGACGACGGGCAGGCTGCAGAACAGCGAGATCAGCAGGTACGGCGCGACCACGCGCAGCGGCGCATCCTGTTCGATCGTGCCGCCCTTCGGCGTGACCTTGAACGGGAATTCCTTGCCGCGCACGCAGTCCAGTATCGCCGACACGCAACCGAGCACGACCCACGGCCAGCGCGCGAACACGAACGCAAGCCCTTCCCAGGACAGCAGCTTCGTATTCAGCGGACGGCACGACTGCGTCGAATGCGTGGCCCAGGTCACGACGCACAGGATCAGCACGGTGAGCGGCAGCGCGTAGGCGAGATACGTGAGGTAGTCGACGTGCGCCCAGACGCGGCCGGTCAGCAGCGCGACGACCGGAATCACGACGCTGCCGGCCATCGCGAGCGCGCAAAGCGGGTACCACAGCTGGCAAAACAGGAACTGCGCCTTCAGCTTCAGCGGCAGGCCCGCGAAATAGCGGCGCGTGTAGCGCAGCATGATGATCATCACGCTCTTGGACCACTGGAATTCCTGCGTCGCGAGATCACCGAACGTGCGCGGCCCTTCGCCGTTCGCGATCGCGTTCAGCGCGTGCATGCCGCGCCAGCCGTTCGAATTGAAGATCATCGTGGTCGAGTGATCCTCGGCGAGCTCGGGCCCGAGCCCTCCGATCTCGCGCAGCGCGCGGCAGCGCACCGCATAGTGCGAGCCGATGCACAGCGGCGCGAGGCCGCCCGCATAGCCGGCCTGCATCGTGCCGTGCAGCGGCCCCTCGACGTTGACGCGACCGCGCGCGCTCCAGCTGTCGCCCGCGTTGCTGTCGCAGATGCTCGGCGCCGACACGTAGCCGATTTCCGGATCGACGAACGGCCGCAGCATCTCCTCGAGATAGGTGCGGGTCGGCACGTGGTCGGCGTCGAGCTGCGACACGAAATCGTAGTTGTCGTAGCCGTACGTGTCGTAGAAGTACGCGAGATTGCCTTCCTTGCATCTGGTCCGGCGCGGCCAGCTGGTCCGGTGGTACGCGGCAATGCCGCGCCGCGTCGACACGAATACGCCGTGCTCGCGGCACCAGTCGAGCGTTTCGCGCGACGGGTCTTCATCGGCGAGCCAGGTATCGTGCGGGTAGGTCTGGTCGAGCATCGCGAGCAGTGTCGTGCGGACGATGTCGAACGGCTCGGACGGCGCCTTGGTGACGACCATCGCGACGCGCCAGTCGCGCGGCACGGGCAGCGAGGGGTTCGGCACGACCGCCGAGCGGATGATGAAGATGAAGTAGCCGGGGATGAAGGTGGTCCAGAACAGCACGAAGCAGTTGACGCCGAAGCGGAACGCGTCGACATAGTGCTCGTCGCGCAGCCACCAGCGCCAGAAGATCCCCAGTGCGACGAACCAGCACAGCGCGAGGATCTGGAAGACGATCCGGGTTCCGCTGTCCATCAGCGGCACGACGAGCGGGATGCCGGTTTGCTGCAAGTCGGTTCTATTTGATTCGGAGTCCGTCGTGTCTGCGGCATCCGGCACAGCGCCGCCGGCAAGCGACGCAACCAGCTTCTTCATGGTGCTCTCCCGTCAAGGTCGGACCATCAGTCTTGAAGCAGGCTGCGTGGCAGCCGGGCGCCCTCGCTGGCATGCGGCCGTTCGTGCGCCGGATCGGCCGACGTGCGTTCGCCGCACGAGCGGCCCACGCGTTCGTAACGGCGAAAGCCGCTGTCGACCGCCAGCTGTTCGCTGAACAGGTTGCGCATGTCGAGCATCACGGGGTCGGCCATGTGATCGGCCAGGTCGGCGAGATCGAGCATCTCGAACGCTTTCCATTCGGTCATCACGACGACGGCGTCCGCGCTGCGCACCGCGTCGACCGCGGACCCTTCCATGAACACCTGTGGCAGCAACCGCGATGCCTCGTGCGGACGCGCCGGGTCATACGCGCGGATATGCGCGCCCGCACCGACGAGCAACTGGATCACGTCGATGCTCGGGCTCTCCCGCACGTCGTCGGTCTGGCCTTTGAACGTGAGGCCGAGCACCGCGATGCGCTTGCCCTTGATCGAGCCGCCGCACGCGTTCTCGATACGGCGGAGGATCTGTTCCTTGCGCAGCGCATTCGATTCGATCGCCGCACTGACGATGCGCAGCGGCACCGCATGCTGCGAAGCCGTCGCCTTCAGTGCGCGCGTGTCCTTCGGGAAGCACGAGCCGCCCCAGCCGGGGCCGGCCTTCAGGAACGACGCGCCGATGCGGCGGTCGAGGCCCATGCCGTTCGCGACCAGCTCGACATCGGCGCCGACCGCTTCGCACAGGTCGGAGATCTCGTTGATGTAGCTGATCTTCACGGCGAGAAAGGCATTCGCCGCATACTTCACGAGTTCGGCCGTCTCGATCTCGGTGGCAAGCACAAGATGGCCCGTCGCTTCCAGCGGCGCGTAGATCGCCTGCATGATCTCGATCGCGCGCGGATGCTCGGCGCCGAACACGACGCGATCCGGATGCATGAAGTCGTCGATCGCCGACCCTTCGCGCAGGAACTCCGGATTCGATGCGATCGCCGCGCCGACGCCGTCCGGTGCGCAGCACTCGACGATTTTCCCGACGATCCGGTTGGTGCCGACCGGCACCGTCGACTTGGTGACGATCACCGCGAAACCGGTCAGGTTCGACGCGATCTCCCGCGCGGCCGCCTCGACGTACTGCAGGTCGGCGTGGTCGGTGCCCGGCAGCGTCGGCGTGCCGACCGCGATGAACACGGCATCGCGATCGCGCACGCTCGCGGCCAGGTCGCTGCTGAAGCGCAGCGTGCCGCGTGCGGCGTTGCGTGCGACGACGGCATCGAGGCCCGGCTCGTAGATCGGCATGAGGCCTTCGTTCAGCGCGTCGATCTTGCCGCGATTGTTGTCGATGCAAATGACGTCATGCCCGAGATCCGCAAGGCACGCGCCGCTCACCAGCCCGACGTAGCCGGTGCCAACGATGGCGATCCGCACATTCATGATGAGCCCTCTGGGTAGCGTTTGAGAACATGGGTGTAATGAGCTGCTCAGCTGCTGGGTTCGAGTTGCTGCGCCTTCCGATGCCATGCCGCGGCGTGTTCGACCATCTGTTCGATCGCGGTGAAGCGCGGCCGCCAGCCGAGCACGCGCGCGGCCTTCGTCGCGTCCGCATACAGCGCGGGCGGGTCGCCCGGGCGGCGCGCGGCCATCACCGTCGGCACGCGGCGCCCGGTCACGGCCTCGACGGCGCGCAGCGCCTCGAGCACGGAAGTCCCCTTGCCGGTGCCGAGATTCAGGGCGACGCTTTCGCCGCCGCCGCACAGATGGGTGGTGGCCCTCACGTGTGCATCGGCGAGGTCGCTCACGTGCACGTAGTCGCGAATCGCCGAGCCGTCGGGCGTCGGGTAGTCGGTGCCCATCACCCGGAATGCGTTGCCCGCGCCGAGCGCCGCGCGGATCGCCAGCGGCAGCGCGTGCGTTTCAGGCTCGTGGCATTCGCCGATCTCGCCGTCCGGATCCGCGCCCGCTGCGTTGAAGTAGCGCAACGCGACCCATTTCAGCCCGTACGCGCGCTCGAAATCGGCGGCCATCCGCTCCATCGCATACTTCGTGAAGCCATACGGATTGATCGGCTGCTGCGGCGTGCGCTCCGAGATCGGCAGCGCGTCCGGAATCCCGTAAGTCGCGCACGACGACGACATCACGATCCTGCCGACGCCGGCCGCGTGCATCGCGCTCAGCAGCGTGCAGGCGCCCGCCACGTTGACCGTGTAGTAGCGATCGGGCGCGAGCACGGATTCGCCGACGTAGGCGAGTGCGGCGAAATGGATCACGACGTCGGGCCGGTGCGCGGCGAGCGCCTTCGACAGCGCCTGGCGGTCGAGAATGTCGGCGACGACGAGCGGCCCCCATCGCACCGCGTCGCAATGGCCGGTCGAGAGGTTGTCGTAGGCGATCGGCTCGTGTCCGGCCTGCGCGAGTGCCTTGCACGTATGGCTGCCGATGTAGCCCGCCCCACCTGTCACGAGCACTTTCATGCGACCGCTCCGGTCAGGCGCAGCACCGGAGCGAGCCACAGTTCGCGGCTGAAGTAGTCGACGGTCCGGCGCAACCCTTCATCGAGATCGATCGCCGGTTGCCAGCCGAGCTCGGTCGCGGCGACCGAGATGTCGGGCTTGCGCTGGTGCGGGTCGTCGATCGGCAGCGGCCGGAATACGATCTCCGATGTCGAGCCCGTCATCGCGAGCACTTGCTGCGCCAGCTCGAGCATCGTGAATTCGCCGGGATTGCCGATGTTGACCGGCGTGCCGACGTTGCGCTCGGCGCCCATCAGGCTGAAGAAGCCGTCGATCAGGTCGCTGACGAAGCAGAACGAACGCGTCTGCCTGCCGTCGCCGTAGATCTCGAGCGACTCGCCGTTGAGCGCGGCGACGATGAAGTTCGACACGACCCGGCCGTCGCGTGGCGACATGCGCGGACCATAGGTGTTGAAGATGCGCGCGACACGCACGTCGATGCCGTGCGTGCGGTAGTAGTCGTAGCACAGCGCCTCGGCTGCACGCTTGCCTTCGTCGTAGCACGCGCGCGGGCCGATCGTGTTCACGTTGCCGCGATAGGTTTCCGTCTGCGGATGCACGCCGGGGTCGCCGTAGATTTCGCTGGTCGATGCCTGGAACACGCGCGCACCGGTCTTGCGCGCGAGCGCGAGACAGTGGTTCATGCCGAGCACGTTTGTCAGCATCGTGTGCACGGGATCGATCTGGTACGTGGGCGGCGAGGCTGCGCATGCGAGATTCCAGATCTCGTCCGCCTGCAGCTGCGGCAGGCCGAGCGACACGTCGCCCTTCACGAATTCGAAGCGGCCGGATGCCTTCAGATCGGCGATGTTGAGCTTGCGCCCCGTCAGCAGGCTGTCGACACACGTGACCGTTGCGCCTTCCATGACCAGGCGCTCGCACACGTAGCTGCCGAGAAAGCCGGCGCCGCCGGTCACCAGCACGCGCTGACCGGCGCGCGTTTCGAGCGGTGCGCGGTCATTCATCGCCGTCTCCTTCGTCGAGCATGTCGAGGAACCACAGGTCGATTTGCCCGACGGCGTCGCGCACGCGCTCCATCCCGCTGCACGGGTACCGTTTCGGCAAGCGCCGGTCCGCCTGTTCCGATGTCGACGAAGCGCCGCGACAGGCGCTCCGGTTTCGCTGACAACCCCGTTGATGCTTGAACGGCGCGAGCGCCGATCGATCGGTGGTGATCTTCATCGCCGTTTCCCCGACACGCTGATTGCGAGCGGCACTGCCCGTGATGCGTGTGTGGTGGCGTGCCGCTCGGTAAGAGCCGGACATCAGGCAATCGGCATGCCATGGACGACGCAGTGCCGCCGGGCGCGGGCGCGGCGATGCCATCGCCGATCGACAGGCGTGCAGGCGTTTCACGCGTGAATCGTGGGGACAGGGGAATGACCCGGGCGAGCGCCGGATCAATGCGATTCGATACGACGAAACGCTCGATAAATCAGGCTTTTACGAGATTGTTAACGTAAAACGCATGCTTGATCGGCATGTTTCATCGATGAGAATCAGGCGAATAAATGCTTGAAAATGTTTCTCGAAGGTATCGCTTGCCAGGATGTCTCCGAAGTGAAAGGTGGCGCGAGCCGGAATGAAAAATTGCGCTTGCGATCCTGTCGGAATTCCGTGTTTACATTTGTTTTAATTATTACGCCGGTAACGGCCGGGATGGCAACATTTTTCGTCGTGTGATCGTGTCGGTATTTTCACGGATGAATCAAATTCGTTTCGATGATCGGGGCGCGCGCGTGCCGGCGGCGCATCGACGCCCGCCGCGCGTGGCCCGGGAGCCGCGCGCAGGGCGAATCGATTCTCGTTCTTTTTCGGACCGGAGCCTGGTCGCATGCGTCGCGAAGCGTGGTTCGTCAGTGGAAAGCCGGTTCCCGCCCAGCCGGCGCGGCTGCGCGCTTCTCAAGTTTGAAACACCCGTTCATCTTGCCGTCCGGCAAGGGTCCACGGGCCGGATTCGTCCGTCTAATCGCGGTATTGCTTCGCGACGCTCAATGATCGGGGCACGTGCGCAATCGTTGTCGCGATACATTCCTGAAACAAAAAATGACGATTCCGGCGGAATGACCCGGCGTGGCGGCGATCTGCCGCGCGCAATGCGCGACGGGACAACGTGTGGCATGCCGCTTGCGGTACTGGTTGCATCGGCGAGCGGTCGACGCGATGCAACAAAGATGTGGGGGCGACCAACTCGTCAGTAGCAGTCGGGGAAACGGCGATGAAGACCATAAGCAGTAGTTTGATCCGCGCGTATTTTGCGCACCGGTGGGGTAGTCGGAAAGATCGGGGTGTTGCTCGCGACGCAGTGCCAGCTTCGCGAGTATTCCATTGCCTGGTTTCCTGGCTCCGCATCCGCCGTGTGCCGGATCGGTTGTCGCTGCGCGCGACGGCCGGACGACAGCGGTGCTCGCCCTCATCCAGTTCACCCGCATGGGCCAGACTGTTCGTGCCGGACAGCCTGACGCCGATTCGTCTGCGATCGTGCAAGGCAGTTTCGATCGCGCCGGGTCAATACCGGCGCCGGCCGGATTAGATCGAACGCCTGTCGGCCGGATTATCCGGAAAGCCTATTTCGCTCGCTCAGGGAGCAAACATGCCGACTGGCTGTCATGCAGGCCTGTTATCGCCCGGATAACGGACGCATTTTGAACGGTGTTGCATTTTTGATGTTTTAAATGCATTCGCCTATTTTCGATTCCGCAACTGGATGCTGAGTGCCGGCATTCCGTCGGGCGGTGTATTGGAAATAGCGGGTTGTAAAAGTGCATGCGTCGTTCTTGTTGTCATTATCGAGGTGTTTCATGGTGATTGATTTAATCATCATAAAATTAATCGAAAACACCTACGTATAAAGTTTGGACAACTTAAAATCACGAAACTAGAATTCGGCTGACCAAAATTACAAAAATATCGAATTCACGGCCAACAATAATTTCTTGTTTTGATAGTGATCCTAATTTTTTGGGATTGCTCACGGCGGGAAGGTTGATGGCGTGCGATCTTCCTTGCTCATTCTGTTCACGCCGTTATGGAGTCGACCATGAAGAAGCTTCTGATTGCAGCAGCAGTTCTGGCGGTTTCGGGTGCAGCGTTCGCCGCCAGCGGCACGGTGTCCACCAGCAACTCGTCGAGCGGTGGCCAGACGATGGCCGGGGTTGCAGGTTTCGGCCATTTCACCGCGACCGATTCCGGCTCGGCACTCGGCGCAGCCGGCGCAGTGGCGGGCGGCCCGGGCAGCGGTTCGATCTCGTACACGAACCATACCCAAACGTCGACCGTCGGCGGCTTCGGCTTCGGCGGCGCACAGGCTGGCGGCAGCAGCGGCGCGAATGCCGGCTCGACTGGCTGGACGTTCCACCACTAAGCCGCGGCGCGTAGCGTTCGTCATTGGCTGGCGGTACGGATGCCGGGCTTCACCCCGCCAGGGCGAGCCTGGCTCCGCCACCGCCGAACTTCCTCACAGCAAGGGATTGCTATGAAAGCCAAAGTCATATTAGCGACAGCGCTCACCGTCCTATCGTCGGCCGCATTGGCAGCGGGTTCGTTCACGACCAACCAGACGCAATCCGTTGCCGCGGGTGTGTCCGGGTCGGTACTGGTCGGCTCCGGCAGCTATACGAGCAATTCGACGTCGACGGCTGGTGCAAGCGCCGGAAGTACCGTGACACCCGCTGGTTCCGTCGGCACGGCGTCCGCCAACCACAACTCGACCTCGACGGCCAGCGGTTCCGGCACGAACGGGGGCGCGTTCGCGGCAGGCGGCGGTATCGGTGCCGCAGGCTCGTACGGCGGAAACGGCAGCACGAACGAGAACGCCAACGCATTGTCGGGAGGGGTGACCGCCACGATCGTACTCGGCGCGAACCACTACACGGCCACGGGCGCGAACGACAACGGCATTGCCAACGCGGGTGCCGCTGGACTCACGGGCAGTGGCGGATCGGCTGCGATCACGGGTTCGAATCACTACAACTCGTCGACCGCGTGGAGTACCGGTCCGGCCGGTTCGCCGTCCGCATCGGGCGGAAGCCAGGGCAGCTCGAGCGCGACCGGGAGCAGTCATTAGTCTGGTGTGGGGGGACCAGTTTCCCAGCGACGCTGGTCTCTTTTCCGCACTGTTGTCACGTAAGGAGTTGGCATGAAGCAGAACCTGATTGCCGCCGCTCTGATGCTCGCGTCTCTGACGGCGTATGGCGCTGACCGTGCTGCCGATGGTGTGCAATCGACTATGCAGACGTCAAACAACCCTGACCAGACAACCAAACCGTCAGAACAACAAACGCTTTCGTCGGGCAGTGCCATCGGCGGACCGGACGCCCAGCAGTGGCAGGGCATGTCGGCCGGCTCGTGGTCCCAGCTGGGCAGTGGCTGGAAGCAGTTCGGGGAAGCAGCGAAATCTGAAGTCATTCAGGGGAATTAGCACGGTTGCCTGGGTGGGAGGTTTAACCTCGTCCGGAGAGTGAAATGAACAGCAACAGGATCAAGGTGGCATGCGCGGCAATGTTCGCGATGACCACGATCGGTGCCCAGGCGCAAACTGCCGACTCGACTTCGAGCGCGCAGTCGTCGACGTCGTCGACGGCCGTCAGCCAGGGCGGCGGCTCGAGCATGAACACGAACACCACGAGCTCGCGCGGCGGCAATGCCACCAGCTCCAGCGGGGTGCGCGGCAGCGGCAATTCGAGCGTGAACGTGAACGTGACGATGCCGTCCGGCACGAGCGGCGGCTCGAACGTGACGCCGCAGAGCGTAGGCTCGCTGGCTTCGTCCGGCGCGCCAGGCACCAACCCGTACAACACCCAGACATCGGAAAACGTCAACTACTCGGGCACGCAGACGATCAAGACCAACCCGGCGATCCAGGCGCCCGGCCTCACGACCACGCTGTCCGACACCTGCATGGGCTCGGTGAGCGTCGGCGTGTCGTTCCCGGGGTTCGGCGCGACGGGCGGCACGACGCTGGTCGACCAGGCTTGCGTCCGGCGTCTCGATGCGCGTGAATTCCGTGCGATGGGCCTGACCGACGTCGCGCTCGCGCTGCTGTGCCAGAGCGATGCGAACCGGCGCGCGGTGGAAGCGACCGGCCATCTGTGCCCGGGCACGACCGCGCCGCTCGCGCGCTCGAACGTGGCGCCGAGCGTCGAGGCGACCGTCGCCGACGACGTGAAGTATCGCGACCCGATCGTGCGCGACCGCATGGGCCTGCCGCCGCTCGGTTCGGCCGCACCGGCTCCCGCGCCGACGCGTCCGATCCAGACGACGTCGGTGCAGGCGGCGCCTGTCCCGATCCCGGTGCCTGTCCCGGTACCGGCAGTCGCGCCGGTTGCCGCTGCTCCGGCCGCCGCAGCGCCGGCAATCGCCGCAGCCGCTCCGGCAGTCGCGGCGCCAGCCGTTGCCGCAGCCGCACCGGCAGTGGCTGCGCAGGCAGCAGCAGCGCCCGCGGTTGCCGCGGCCCCTGCTGTCGCCGCTGCACCGGCCGTTGCCGCCGCGCCCGCAGCAGCGGTCGTACCGGCGGCCGCGATGGCAGCCGTGCCGGCCGCGGCCGTCATTGCCGCGCCGGTGGTTGCCGACAAGGCATCGCAAGCGCCTGCCACGCCGGTGGCCGACACGAAGGCTCCCGAGCCTGCGCAGCCGGTTGCCGACACGAAAGCCCCCGAGCCCGCACAGCCCGTAGCCGACGCGAAGGCCCCCGAGCCCGCCCAGCCGGTTGCCGACACGAAGGCCCCCGAGCCTGTGCAGCCCGTCGCCGACAAGGCGCCGGAGCCGATGCCGGCCGCGACTGACAGCGCAGCGCAGGCCGCCGGCGAACCCGTTGCCGAACCGATGCCGGCAGCTGCCGTCGTCACGGCGCCGGCAGCCGACGCAAAGGCTGTCGAGCCGGCCCCGCAAGCGGCTGTCGAAGCGCCCGCTCCGGAAGCTGCACAGCCTGCCGCCGCCGCAGCGCCGGCCGACATGCCGGCTGCCGACGCGAAGGTGCCCGAAGCGGTCGAATCCGCTGCCGCACCGGCTGCGCCGCCCGCCGACATGCCGGCGTTGACCGACCCGGCCCAGGCATTGCCGCCGGCCACGGTCGACCAGCAGGCCGCACCGGCTGCGCCGGTCGCGCCGGCGCCGGCCGTCATCTCGACGAGCACGTCGTCGTAAGCGCGCGGGGCCGCTTCCCGTGCGACCGGAGCACCGGTCGCACGGGAGCCGTTCGGCCCCGATGCCCGACGGTCGTTTCCGTTTGGACGGGTGTTGGTCCCATCCCCGAGGTCAACACCTCTTTTTGCCTGACGAGGATGCAAGGAGGCCTCAATCATGAGGATCTTTTTGGTCGCTTTGCTGCTGGTCAGCGTGCAAGCCGCTGCGCAGTCGGTTTTCCAGAATCCCGCGGTGTTCGTCATCCTGAGCGAGCAGACTGCCGCGAATGCCGTGAGCGTCCAGCAGGCGCTGACGACGCTCGGGCGCTCCGACAACACCGCTTGCGCACCGATGATGATGGTCGGCGACCCGCAGATGATCTACATGATGCCCGAGGCGGGGCACGCGCCGTCGTGGCAATCGCCGGTGTATGGCCGCGGCGCACCGTTCGAAGCGCAGAACGGGCCGTCGTCGACCGGCAAGACGGTCGGCGCGATGCAGCACGCCGAGGACATGCAGACGCTGCCGTGGAGCGACGGCAGCGCGATCACGCAGAAGATCGCCGGCGAATCGAGCGTGACGGCGGCGGACCGGGTGACCGAGTGGCAGCGCAACGGGCTCGACAAGATCGAGACGGCCCGCGCGGCTGACGTGACGGTGAACGGCAAGACCTATCGCGCCTATCGCGACGATCTCGACCGGTCGGCGAAGCCGGTCGTCGAGCCGCAGATCTACACGCAGCGCGTCGTGTTCTGCCGATAACGAAACATCGATTCGAGGACGGGGCGGCGCCGCGCCGCGGGACCACGGGGCCCCGCCACATGCGATCCGGCAACGGCCGCTCCGACATACAACGCTACGCGGCGAGGCCATCGTGAACTATTGCTGCCAGCTCAGAGTGTCAGGCCCGCAGGATGTCGAACGGGAGGCCGGCGCGATGTCGTTCGTCGCCGTCCGGCGCAATCATGTGGTGCCGTCGCGGCCGCTCGTCTACCTGTCGCAGCAGCACGATGCCGCGCTCGTCGACTGTCTGGCGTCGCGCGGCTGGGACGTGTGGCGCGCGAAAACCGTTGCGGACGCACTGAATCTCGTCAAGGCGAACCGCCCGCATGCCGGCATCGTCGATTTCGACAGTTTCGCTTCGCCCGACGTCGCGTCGTTCGAAGCGCTGCTGCGCGACCCGCGCGTCGGCTGGGTCGCGCTCGCCGACGACGAGCGGCTGCGCGACCTGTCGATCGCGCGCCTGATCCGTCATTGCTGCTTCGATTACGTGCGCAACGCGACGGCCTATACGACGATCGGCTATCTCGTCGGTCATGCGTACGGGATGCTGAAGCTCGCGGACGGCGATCCGGCTGCCGACACGGCGCCGCCCGGCGGCACGATGATCGGCTCGTGCGACGCGATGCGCCGGCTGTTCGCGACGATCCGCAAGGTCGCGAACACGGACGCCACCGTGTTCATCGCCGGCGAATCCGGCACCGGCAAGGAGCTGACCGCCGCGGCGATCCATCAACAGTCGCCGCGGGCCGATGCGCCGTTCGTCGCCGTGAACTGCGCGGCCATCCCGTCGACGCTGCTGCAGGCCGAACTGTTCGGCCACGAGCGCGGCGCCTTCACGGGCGCGCACCAGCGCAAGATCGGCCGCATCGAGGCCGCGCACGGCGGCACGCTGTTTCTCGACGAGATCGGCGACATGCCGTTCGAGAGCCAGGCGAGCCTGCTGCGATTCCTGCAGGAGGGCAAGATCGAACGGCTCGGCGGGCACATGTCGATTCCGGTCGATGTGCGGATCGTATCGGCGACCCACGTCGATCTCGAGGCCGCGATGCAGACGGGGCGGTTCCGCGCCGATCTGTACTACCGCCTGTGCGTGCTGCGCATCGACGAGCCGCCGTTGCGCGCGCGCGGCCGCGACATCATGCTGCTCGCCGATTACGTGCTGCGGCGCTATCGCGGCGACAGTGCGCACCGGATCCGCGGCTTCACGCCATGCGCGGTCGAGGCGATCCACAACTATCCGTGGCCCGGCAACGTGCGCGAGCTGATCAACCGGATCCGGTTCGCGGTCGTGATGACGAACAGTCCGCTGATCTCGGCGGCCGATCTCGAACTGCGCGCGTACACGTCACGGCAGCCGCCGACGCTTGCGGAAACGCGTCGGCAGGCCGAGCGGCGCGCGATCGAGGAAACGCTGATGCGCAACCGCCACCAGCATGCGGACGTCGCCGCCGAACTGGGCATTTCGCGCGCGACGCTGTACCGCCTGATGACCGCGCACGGGCTGCACAGCTGATGCGCGCCGGTGCGCTTCGCTCAAGACTGCGCGGTAGCGGCCGTTAAGACATGAAATGACCTGTGCGGACCGCCGGCGCATCGATGCGCCGGCGGCCGACACGCGGCGCATCACGCTTATCCGGGGTTTATCGTGAAGGAGTGCAGTTACTGCGGCAGGACGTTCCTGGCCGGCGGCCGGTCGATCGACGGCCGCCGCTATTGCAGCCGGGTGTGCGCGCACGCGCATCCGATCATCGTCGAGGCCGAACGGGTGCCCGACGCGAAGGTCCGGCAGTATGTCGACGACTGGCGCTACGGGCCGTGCCCGATCTGCCTGCGCGAAGGGCAGCCGGTCGACGTGCATGCGTCGCATCGCGTCGTGTCGCTGCTGTTCGTCACGCGCTGGGCGACGCGACGCCACGTGTGTTGCCGCCGTTGCGGGCGCAGGAAGCAGGCGGCCGCACTGCTCGCGTCGGCCACGCTCGGCTGGTGGGGGCTGCCGTGGGGCATCGTGCTGACGCCGATCCAGCTCGTGCGCAATGCGCTCGGGCTGGCCGCGCGCGATCCGGAGGTCGCGACGCAGCAGTTCGAGGAGTTCGTACGGCGCAAGCTGGCGGCGCGCCGGCTCAGGCGGATGGAGCAGGGCGCCGGCACCTGATCGCGCGCAAGCGCGCGCCGCGCCCGCTCAGGCCGGCCGCTCGAAGCCCGATGCGACCCAGCGTTCGGCGCTGGCCTTGCTGAGCTTGAACCCGGCCGACACCTTCGCTTCGGCCAGCAGCTCGCCGTACGGATCGAATGCCTTCAACTGCGCATACGGCTCGAACTCGTCCGGCACGATGTCGAGCGTGACCGACACATCCTGTTCGTCGTCGCCCTGGACGGTCACTTCCTTGTGCAGCATCGCGCGCCGCTGCTGCTCGTGCCGCATCAGCACCTCGGTCGCGGTTTTCACGAGCGTGCGGAACGCGTTCGCGTCCATCGGCTTGGGGTTCTTCTTGTCGCGGCCCATCGTCCACGGCCCGACGAGCGCGGGCTCGGACTCGCCGTCCTTGATCATCTCGACGGCCCAGCCGTCGTCGTCTTCGTTCTTGATGATGCGGGCCGTCCAGCCGTTGTCGCGCCAGAGGCCGTCTTCGTGGATGGAGGTGTCGTCGGATTGCAGGTCGGATTCGGTCATGAGGAAAGCGGCGAGTGCGGGCAGCCGGCAAAAGGGCGGTGGCGCGCGGCCGGTATCGGCGCATCGCTCGCCGCCGGCGGCCCGGAATGGCATGCAAAGGCGCAATTTTACCTGCTGGCCGGCCGTATCGCGCGCAACGCTGGCCATTGGGCCGATGCCGCGACGGTCGACCGCCGGCTGCCGGCCGCGGAAACCCTGCAAATATCAAACTCGTATTACGTCTCCGGCGGCCGATTCATATGCCGTCCGATATCCCGCCCGCGAGCAGGTTCATAGAATCGGCATGCAGGCTAAAAATCGCCTGAATGCCCTTTCAACGCCCAACCGGTCGCGCGCGTTCCGCGCGGCGTAGCCGGTGAACCATCAGGAACTGCGCATGAGGAAATTCAATGTTCGCATCGTCTTCGCGTACGACTGGCCGTTGACGCTGGCCGGCATCGAGCAGATCGCAGGCGGCACCTGCGCGATCGAACTCGTCGCGGTCTACCGGAGCATGGCCGAACTGCTCGCGTCGTTCGGTGGCGTCGACTGCGACGTCGTGCTGGTCGACTATGCGATTCGCGGCGACGCGCAAATGGACAACCTCGCACTGTTCAACTGGCTGCGCCGCACGCGGCCGAACGCCGGGATCGTCGCGCTGGTCGCAAACGAGAACCCGCTGATTTTCCGGTCGATCATCGCGATCGGCGGCGTGAGCGTCGTCAGCAAGTTCGACGAGGTCGGCCACATCGTCACGGCGATCCATTCGAGCTACAGCGGCGGCGCGTACCAGTCGCCGGCCGTCAGGCGCGCGGTCGACACGCTCGGCGAGCGCGGCGAGGCGCCCGTGAAGCTGTCGGCAAGGGAGATCGAGGTGATTCGCCTGTATCTGTCGGGCGTGCCGATCAAGACGATCGCGCAGCGCCTGAGCAAGGGGAAGCAGACGGTCAGCGCGCAGAAGATCAGCGCGATGAAGAAGCTCGGTGCGAGCAACGACGTCGAGCTGATCCAGCGCGCGGCCGGGCTGGGGCTCGGCACCGGGGCGGGCATGCTGCGGGCCGGCGGCGCGGGGTGAGCACGCCCGCGCCGGCCGGGCGCCATCAAGCCGGCAACGCGAACCGCGTGACGGCGTCGCGCAGCGCTTCGGCCTGATCGCGCAGCGAATGCGCGGCCGCCGCGGCCTCTTCGACGAGCGCCGCGTTCTGCTGCGTGACCTGGTCCATCTCGCCCACCGCGCGGTTGACCTGCTCGATCCCGGCGCTCTGCTCCCGCGACGCATGGCTGATTTCGTCGAGGATCTCGTTCACGCGCCGCACCGACTGCACGAGCTCGGCCATCGTCTCGCCCGCGTTCGAAACGAGCGCCGCACCGTGCTCGACCGTCTCGTTCGACGACACGATCAGCGACTTGATTTCCTTCGCCGCCGTGGCAGAGCGTTGCGCAAGCGAGCGCACTTCGGCCGCGACGACCGCGAAGCCGCGGCCCTGTTCGCCCGCGCGCGCCGCTTCGACGGCCGCGTTCAGCGCGAGGATGTTGGTCTGGAACGCGATCCCGTCGATCACGCCGATGATGTCGCCGATCTTGTGCGAGCGGTCGGTGATCTCGTTCATCGTGCGCACGACGTCATCGACCACCGCGCTGCCGCGTGTCGCGACTTGCGCGGCCTGGCCGGCGAGCGACGCAGCCTGCGCGGCGCTGTCCGCGTTCTGCTTCACGTTCGCGGTCATCTGGTCCATGCTCGACGCGGTCTGCACGAGCGCGGCCGCCTGTTCCTCGGTGCGCTGCGACAGGTCCGTGTTGCCGGACGCGATCTCGCTTGCGCCGACGTTGATGTTCTCGGTGCCCATCCGCACGCGCGACACCATGTCGATCAATCCGCCCTGCATCGTGTGCAGCGCGTGCAGCAGGCTGCCGCGATCGTCCTGCTTCACGGTCACGCGCGCGGTCAGGTCACCCTGCGCGATGCGCTGCGCGGCGTCGAGCGCCACTTCGAGCTCGCCGCCGAGATTCGCACGCACGCTTTTCAGCACGAGCACCATCACGACGGTCGCGAGCGCGCCGAGCACGGCCGTCATCGCGAGCCAGCGGCCGATGCTCGCGAGCACGGCCGAGCGCACGTCGTTCATGTACATGCCCGTGACGAGATACCAGTCCCACGGCGCGAAGCGTTGCACGGCGCTGGTCTTCGCCTGCGGCTTGTCCGCGCCCGGCTTCGGCCACAGATATTCGACGAAGCCCTTGCCGCCTTCCAGGTTGCCGGCCTTCACGATCTCGACGAACAGGTGCTTGCCGTCCGGGTCGGTGAAGTTCGACACGTCCTTGCCGTTGAGCTCGGTCTTGATCGGGTGCATCACGATCACGGGCTTCGAGTCGTTGATGGAGATGTAGCCGTCGGCGCCGTAGCGCATCGCGGCAATCGCTTCGAGCGCCTTCTGCTTCGCATCGGCTTCCGGCAGCGCGTTCTGCTGCGACAGCTTGTAGTAATGGTCGGTCACGCTCGCGGCCTGCGCGACCAGCGACGCGAGCTGGTCGCGGCGGTCCTCGATCATCGAGGCGCGCGTCTGCCACGCGCCGAGCCCGGCGATCACGAGCAGGCCGAGCCACAGGATGACGATCATCGAGGCGAGTTTCTGATTCAGGGAAAGGTTGCGCATGGTGTGTGGTCGGTCAGTCGAGGATGCTCGCCGGGGCGGCGTGACGGGTTAAGTATCTTGACGGCGTCGAAGGCGCGTCGCCGTAGACGGGTTATCCCTAGGAACCGGTACCGCGGCCCATGGCATCGATGCCGATGCGGGTATCTATGCATATGCATAACGGGCATCGCTATACTGTCGAGGCGATTGCGTACGCGTTGCGCGCCCGGGATGGCGCCGGTGCGGCGCTGAACGAAACCGAAAGGAGGCAACGATGCGAATTCTGGTGGTAGGGGCCGGCGCGGTCGGCGGGTACTTCGGCGGCCGGCTGGCTGCGGCAGGGCGCGATGTAACGTTCCTGGTGCGCGACGGCCGTGCCGCTGCGCTGGCACGCGACGGGCTGCTGATCCGCAGCCCGCGCGGCGACCTGACGCTTGCGAACGTGCAGACCGTGCGCGCGGCGGATGCGAATGCCGGCGTCGCGCCGTTCGATCTCGTGCTGCTGAGTTGCAAGGCCTACAGCCTCGACGACGCGATTGCATCGTTCGCGCCGTTCGTCGGCCCGCAGACGCTGATCCTGCCGATGCTCAACGGGATGCGCCACCTCGACGTGCTGCGCGACCGCTTCGGCGCCGCGCAGGTGCTCGGCGGGTTGTGCGTGATCGCGGCCACGCTCGATCGCGAGCAGCGCATCGTGCACCTGAACGACACGGCCGGGCTGTCGTTCGGCGAACTGGCGGGCGGCGAATCGCCGCGCGTGCGCGCGGTGGCCGACGTGTTCGGCGGCGCGGGCTTCGACGCGACGCTCAGCGACAACATTGCCGCACGGATGTGGGAGAAGTGGGTGTTCCTCGCGACGCTCGCCGCGAGCACGTCGCTGTTCCGCGGCTCGGTCGGCGACATCCTGGCCGCGCCGGACGGCCGCCGCCTGCTCGAGACGATGCTCGCCGAATGCAGCGCGATCGCCGAACACAACGGCCACCGGCCCGACCCGACGGCGATCGAACGGATGCAGCGCATGGTGCTGACGCCGTCGCCGCTGACCGCGTCGATGCTGCGCGACGTCGAGAACCATGCGCGCGTCGAGGCCGATCACGTGATCGGCGACCTGCTCGCTCGCCGCGACCCGCAGGCGGCCGATGCGCTGTCGCTGCTGCGGATCGCGTACAACCACCTGAAGGCGTACGAGGTGCGCACGGCACGCGAGCACGCGGCTGCGTAAAGCCGGCGCGGGCGGCCGCCCGGCCGTTCCGCGCTGCACAAATTTGCCGTCCGGCGCCGTTTGCGGCCGGATCGCGCAAAAAAGTATCGGAAATCAGGCGTAAAGTTGGTGGAGCCGCGCGCTCGATCGACCTACATTGCTTCCCATGCGACCGGTCGCGTCGCCGCACGAACCACGCGGCGCACGCGCGCAATGCCGAACAGGCCGGCCAGCGATACATGGGAATGGAGACGCCAACATGATGCACCCCGATCTCGAAGTGGTCGACGTGCGACGCGACGAGTCGTTCAAGGTCTGGTCGCACGGCTATCCGTATCGCACGATCCGCTGGCATTTCCATCCCGAATTCGAGCTGCACCTGATCGTCGCGACGCACGGCAAGTATTTCGTCGGCGACCATATCGGTTCGTTCGGCCCCGGCCATCTCGTGCTGCTCGGCCCGAACCTGCCGCACAACTGGGTCAGCGACATGGCCGAAGGCGAAACCGTCGAGCGCCGCAATCTCGTGATCCAGTTCGACCCGGCGTTCGTGCGCCGCTGCATGGACGCGTTTCCCGAATGCCGCGACGCGCAGGCGCTGCTCGACGACGCGCGGCGCGGGGTCGGCTTCGATGCCACGACGAGCGCCGCGATCGCGCCGCTGTTCGACGAACTGCTGGCCGCGCGCGGCATGCGCCGCATCGCGCTGTTCATGACGATCCTCGAACGCCTGTGCGGCGCGGCCGAACGCACGCTGCTCGCCAGCCCCGCGTACGACCAGGCCGACGTCACGCCGACGCGGCTCAGCCACGCGCTGTCGTATATCGGCAAGAACCTCGCGTCCGAGCTGCGCGAATCCGATCTCGCGCAACTGACCGGGCAGAGCGTCAGCGCGTTCTCGCGCGCATTCCATCGCCAGACGGGCATGCCGTTCGTGCAGTACGTGAATCGTCTGCGGATTGAATCCGCGTGCCAGATGCTGCTCGCCGACGACGCGAACATCACCGACATCTGCTTCCAGGCCGGCTTCAACAACGTGTCGAACTTCAACCGCCAGTTCCGCGCGGTGAAGGGGATGGCGCCTTCCGAATTCCGTGCGCTGCAGCGCCTGAACGCGCGCAGCCGCGACCTGGCGCTGCACGCGGCGCCTACCGGCAACCCGATGCCGCCGCGCGTGCTGACACCCGGCGCGCCCGAACTCGCCCCGCAGCCCGGATGATCGCCGGGCCGTTGCCCGCCTGAGTTTTCCCCGACGTTTTACCCAGCCGATCGCGCCGCTCACGTCGCGAGGGGCTCACTCACCCACGAAAAAGCTGCACACAATTCCGGAGACACCGCCATGACGCATGCATCGCCCGCTTCATCCCCTCGTCGCGCCGCCCGCATGGCGGCCGTTGCCGCGCTCGCCGCCGCGGCCTGGCTGCCCGTCACGGCCGCGCAGGCCGCGCCGCTGCGAATCGGCATGACGTTCCAGGAGCTGAACAACCCGTATTTCGTGACGATGCAGAAGGCGCTGAACGATGCGGCCACATCGATCGGCGCGCAGGTCGTCGTCACCGACGCGCATCACGACGTCAGCAAGCAGGTGAGCGACGTCGAGGACATGCTGCAGAAGAAGATCGACATCCTGCTCGTGAACCCGACCGATTCGACCGGCATCCAGTCGGCGATCACGCAGGCGAAAAAGGCCGGCGCGGTGGTCGTGGCCGTCGACGCGAACGCGAACGGGCCCGTCGATTCGTTCGTCGGCTCGAAGAATTACGACGCGGGCGTGATGTCGTGCGAATACCTCGCGAAGGCGATCGGCGGCAGCGGCGAGGTCGCGATCCTCGACGGCATTCCGGTCGTGCCGATTCTCGAACGCGTGCGCGGCTGCAAGGCAGGGCTCGCGAAATTCCCGAACGTGAAGCTCGTCGATACCCAAAACGGCAAGCAGGAGCGCGCGACCGCGTTGTCGGTCACCGAAAACATGATCTCCGCGCATCCGAACCTGAAGGGCATCTTCAGCGTGAACGACGGCGGCTCGATGGGCGCGCTCGCCGCGATCGAGGGTTCCGGCAAGGACATCAAGCTGACGAGCGTCGACGGCGCGCCCGAGGCGATCGCCGCGATCCAGAAACCGAACTCGAAGTTCATCGAGACGACCGCGCAGTTCCCGGCCGACCAGGTGCGCATCGCGCTCGGCATCGCGATCGCGCGCAAGTGGGGCGCGACGGTGCCGAAGGCGATCCCGGTCGACGTGAAGGTCGTCGATCGCGGCAACGCGAAGGGCTTCAGCTGGTGAACGACGTACGACGTGACGAGAAGGGCGGCGGCGCGGCCGGCGCCTTTCGCACGGAGAAGCCGATGGACACGATACTCAGGCTCAGCCATATCACGAAAAGTTTTCCGGGCGTGAAGGCGCTGTCCGGCATTCACCTGGAGATCGCGCGCGGCGAGATCCATGCGCTGCTCGGTGAGAACGGTGCCGGCAAGTCGACGCTGATGAAGATCCTGTGCGGCATTCATCAGCCGGATACCGGCACGATCGAGATCGACGGTACCGCGCGCCATTTCGCGGACTATCACGACGCGGTCGCGGCCGGCGTCGGCATCGTGTTTCAGGAGTTCAGCCTGATTCCGCACCTCGATGCCGTCGACAACCTGTTCCTCGGCCGCGAGCTGCGCAACCGCTGGGGCGCGCGCGACCGCAAGCGGATGCGCCGCGCGGCGGCCGCGATCTTCGCGCGGCTCGGGGTGGCGATCGATCTCGATGCGCCGATCCGCGCGCTGTCGGTCGCGCAGCAGCAGTTCGTCGAGATCGGCAAGGCGCTGTCGCTCGACGCGCGCATCCTGATCCTCGACGAACCGACCGCCACGCTCACGCCGGCCGAGGCCGGGCACCTGTTCGCGATCATGCGCGAGCTGAAGCGGCAGGGCGTCGCGATGATCTTCATCTCGCATCATCTCGAGGAAATCTTCGCGGTGTGCGACCGCATCACGGTGCTGCGCGACGGCCAGTATGTGGCGACGACCGACGTTGCGCGCACCGACGTCGAGCAACTGGTGCGGATGATGGTCGGACGGCGGATCGAGAGCAGTTTTCCGCCGAAGCCGGCGCGCGCGGCCGATGCGCCGGCCGTGCTCGAAGTCGATGCGCTGCAGATCGAACGCGATGGCCCCGTGAACCGCTTCGCGCTGCATGCCGGCGAGATACTCGGCTTCGCCGGGCTGGTCGGCTCGGGCCGCACCGAAACCGCGCTCGCGGTGATCGGCGCGACGCGCGCGCATCGCAAGGACGTGCGCGTGCGCGGTGCGGCCGCGAAGCTCGCCGATCCGGCCGACGCGTTGCGTGCGGGTATCGGCATCCTGCCGGAAAGCCGCAAGACGGAAGGGCTCGTCACGTCGTTCTCGATCCGCGACAACATCTCGCTGAACAACCTCGGCAAGTACCGGTCGATGCGCTGGCTGATCGACCGCGGCAGCGAGGCGCGCACGACGCATGACGTGATGCGGCGCGTCGGCGTGAAGGCGCCGTCGATCCATACCGAGGTCGCGACGCTGTCCGGCGGCAACCAGCAGAAGGTCGTGATCGCGCGCTGGCTGAACCATCACACGTCGGTGCTGATCTTCGACGAGCCGACGCGCGGCATCGACGTCGGCGCGAAAGCCGAAATCTACGGGCTGATGCGCGAACTCACCGCGCGCGGCTACGCCATCATCATGATCTCGTCCGAGCTGCCGGAAATCGTCGGCATGTGCGATCGCGTCGCCGTGTTCCGGCAAGGACGCATCGAGGCGACGCTCGCCGGCGACGAGATCGATCCCGACACGGTCATGACCTATGCCACGGCCGGCACGCGAGGAGCGACCCATGAACCTGCCTGATTCTTCTTCCACGCCTTCCACGACGCTCGCGACCGCCGCCGGAAACGGCGACGCGCCGCCGCCACGCGCGATGTGGGCGCAACTGCGGCGCTCGACGCTGTTCTATCCGCTCGTCGGCCTGATCGTCGTGTGCATCGCGATGATGATCGCGAGCCCGAGCTTCCTGTCCGCCGCGAACCTCGAGAACGTGCTGCGCCAGGTGTCGATCAACGCGATCATCGCGGTCGGCATGACCTGCGTGATCCTGACCGGCGGGATCGACCTGTCGGTCGGCTCGGTGATGGCGCTGTCGGGCACGCTCGCGGCCGGGCTGATGGTCGCGGGCGTCAACGCGGTCGCCGCGCTCGCGATCGGCATCGCGGTCGGCCTCGGCTTCGGCTTCCTGAACGGCGTGTTCGTTGCGTTCGCGGGGATGCCGCCGATCATCGTCACGCTCGCGACGATGGGCATCGCGCGCGGCCTCGCGCTGATCTACACGGGCGGCTATCCGATCGACGGCTTGCCCGACTGGGTCGCGTTCTTCGGCAGCGGCAAGGTGCTCGGCATCCAGGCGCCCGTGCTGATCATGTTGGTGGTGTACGCGATCGCGTGGCTGCTGCTCGACCGCATGCCGTTCGGCCGCTACGTGTATGCGATCGGCGGCAACGAGCAGGCGACGCGGCTCACTGGCGTGCGCGTCGCGCGCGTGAAGCTGATCGTCTACACGCTGGCCGGGCTCACGTCGGCGCTGGCCGCGATCGTGCTGACGGGCCGGCTGATGAGCGGGCAGCCGAACGCGGGCGTCGGCTTCGAGCTCGACGCGATCGCGGCCGTCGTGATGGGCGGCACGTCGATCTCCGGCGGGCGCGGCGCGATCCTCGGCACGCTGGTCGGCGCGCTGCTGCTCGGCGTGCTCAACAACGGGCTGAACATGATCGGCGTGAACCCGTATGTGCAGAACGTGATCAAGGGCGGAATCATCCTGCTCGCGATCTACATCAGCCGCGAACGGTCGCGGTAACGATCCAGTCGATCAGCTATCCCTATCATCAACGAAAGAGACAACTCATGACGACACCCGAAGCCCAGCCGCGGATGACCGCGGTCGTTTGCCACGGCCCCGAGGATTACCGCGTCGAGCAGGTCGCGAAGCCGCGCCCCGGTGCGAACGAGCTCGTGATCCGCATCGCCGCATGCGGGATCTGCGCGAGCGACTGCAAGTGCTATACGGGCGCGAAGATGTTCTGGGGCGGCCCGAACCCGTGGGTGAAGGCGCCCGTGATTCCCGGCCATGAATTCTTCGGCTACGTCGAAGCGCTCGGCGACGGCGCGGCCGAACATTTCGGCGTGGCAATGGGCGATCGCGTGATCGCCGAGCAGATCGTGCCGTGCGGCAAGTGCCGCTATTGCAAGTCGGGCCAGTACTGGATGTGCGAAGTGCACAACATCTTCGGCTTCCAGCGCGAAGTCGCCGACGGCGGGATGGCCGAGTACATGCGGATTCCGCCGACCGCGATCGTCCACAAGATCCCGCTCGGCGTATCGCTCGAGGATGCGGCGATCATCGAGCCGCTGTCGTGCGCGATCCATACGGTGAACCGCGGCGACGTGCAGCTCGACGACGTCGTCGTGATTGCGGGCGCGGGCCCGCTCGGCCTGATGATGACGCAGGTCGCACACCTGAAGACGCCGAAGAAGCTCGTCGTGATCGACCTGATCGACGAGCGGCTCGAACTTGCGCGGCAGTACGGCGCCGACGTGACGATCAACCCGAAGCGCGACGACGCGCGCGCGATCGTCAAGTCGCTCACCGACGGCTACGGCTGCGACGTGTACATCGAGACGACCGGCGCGCCCGTCGGCGTGAGCCAGGGGCTCGACCTGATCCGCAAGCTCGGCCGCTTCGTCGAATTCAGCGTGTTCGGCGAGGATGCGACCGTCGACTGGTCGATCATCGGCGACCGCAAGGAGCTCGACGTGCGCGGCGCGCACCTTGGGCCATACTGCTATCCGGTCGCGATCGACCTGCTCGCGCGCGGGCTCGTCACGTCGAAAGGCATCGTCACGCACGGTTTCGCGCTCGAGGACTGGGACGACGCGATCCGCGTCGCGAAATCGCCGGAATCGATCAAGGTGCTGCTGAAGCCGGCCCGCTGATGCGGCAGGCATGCGCCTCACCGGAGACATCATGGAATACGTGATAGGCGTCGACATCGGCACGCAGAGCACCAAGGCGCTGCTGGTCGACCGGCATGGCACGATCGTCGCGCGGCGTTCGGCCGGCTACCAGCCCGACACGCCGCGCCCGCTGTGGGCCGAGCAGTGGCCGCAGGTGTGGTTCGACGCGGTGCTCGAATGCGTCGCGGGCTGCGTGAGCGACGCGCGCGCGCAGGGCGTGCCGGCCGACGCGATTCGCGCGGTGTGCGTGAGCAGCCTGTACGGCGGCTCGGGCATTCCGGTCGATATCGACATGCGGCCGCTGCATCCCTGCCTGATCTGGATGGACCGGCGCGCGACCGCGGAAGTCGACTGGGTCAACGAACACGTGAACGTCGAGCGGCTGCGCGTGATCACGGGCAATGGCGTCGACAGCTACTACGGTTTCACGAAGATGCTGTGGCTGCGCGACCAGCGGCCGGACGTGTGGGCGAACGTGCGCTATTTCCTGCCGCCGAACGCCTACGTGATCTACCTGCTGACCGGCGAAGTCGCGGTCGATCACAGTTCGGCCGGCAATATCGGTGGCGTGTACGACGTCGCGCGCCGCGAGTGGTCCGACGATGCGCTCGACATGCTCGGCATTCCGGCGACGATGATGCCCGAGCGGCTCGTCGATTCGACGGACATCGTTGGCGGCCTGCTGTCGCAATGGACGGAGCGGCTCGGGCTGCCGGCCGGCACGCCCGTCGTCGCGGGCGGCGTCGATGCGGCCGTCGCGACCTTCGCGGCCGGCGCGACGCGTACCGGGCAGCATGTCGCGATGATCGGCACCAGCATGTGCTGGGGCTACGTGAACCGGCATGTCGATGCGCGGCACGGGCTCGTCAGCATGCCGCACGTGTTCGACGGGCAGCGCGACCTGTACGTGTTCGGCGGCGCGATTACGGCCGGCGCATCGGTCGCATGGTTCCGCGACCAGTTCTGTCAGGCGGAAATCGATGCGGCGCGCCTGCTGCCGCACGGCGATCCGCACGTGCTGCTCGAGCAGGCCGCCGAAAACGTGCCGGCCGGCGCCGACGGCGTGCTGTTCCTGCCGTATCTGATGGGCGAGCGCAGCCCGGTGTGGGATGCGAAGGCAAGCGGCGCGTTCGTCGGGCTGAGTCTCGCGCATACGCGGGCACATCTTTATCGCGCGGTGCTCGAAGGCGTCGCGTTCGCGTTGCGACACAACATCGAGGCCGGCCGCCGCGGTGCGGTCGTGCTGGACGACCGGTTGATCGTCGTCGGCGGCGCCGCGCATTCGGCGCTGTGGATGCAGATCATTGCGGACGTGACGGGTTTTCCGGTGTGGACGATCGAGCAGGATGTGGAAGCCGCGATGGGCGCCGCGCTGCTCGCGGGTGTCGGGGCAGGGCTCGTGTCGCACGACGAAGCGCAGGGTGGCTGGGTCACGCTCGTCGAGCGCGCCCGGCCCGATGCCGCCAGCGCGAACACGTACGACGCGCGTTTCGCGCTCTACACGGCGCTCTATCCGGCACTCAAGCCGATCCTCCACAGGCTGGGCACATCATCATGAACACACGATTCGATTTCAGCGATGCGCGGGTGCTCGTCACGGGGGCGTCGAGCGGGATCGGGCGCGCGTGTGCGGTCGCGCTGGCGCAGGCGGGGGCACGGGTCGTCGCGGCGGCGCGCGACAGGGCCGCGCTCGACACACTCGCCGGCGAGACCGCGTGCGAGACGTTGCATATCGATGTCGGCGGCGACGAGCATGCGATCGACGCGGCGCTTGCCGCACACGATGCATTCGACGGCCTCGTCAATTGCGCGGGGATCGCGTCGCTCGAACCGGCTCTGGATGTCGGCGCGGAGCATTTCGATCGCGTGATGGCCGTCAACGCACGCGGTGCGGCGCTCGTCGCGCGGGCCGTCGCGCGCAAGATGATCGAACGCGACGGGCGCGGGGCGGCACGCGCACGGGGCAGCATCGTCAACGTATCGAGCCAGGCCGCACTCGTCGGCCTGCCCGCGCATCTGAGCTACTGCGCGTCGAAGGCAGCGATGGATGCGATCACGCGAGTGCTGTGCATCGAACTCGGGCCGCACGGCATTCGTGTGAACAGCGTGAACCCGACCGTCACGCTCACGCCGATGGCGCAGTTCGCGTGGAGCGAACCGGAGAAGCGCGCGCCGATGCTGGCCGCGATTCCGCTCGGGCGCTTTGCCGAGCCGGACGAAGTCGTCGAGCCGATCCTGTTTCTGCTGAGCGATGCGGCGTCGATGATCAGCGGCGTGTCGCTGCCGATCGACGGCGGGTATACGTCGCGCTAGGCCACGCGATGCGGTCACGGGCGACGGGCGGCCGCCAGCCGCCAGCCGCGCATCATGGGAAATAGGGGCGAATGTGCGGAGCGGCCGACGCGCGGCTAGACCGGGTCTTTGCTCGGCGGTCCGTCCGGTTGTTGCGGGTTGTCGTGGTGATGACCCGGCGGCGACGACAGCGGGTCGTCTTCCGGATCGCGGTTCGGGTCGGCCGGTGGCTCGGGCGTCGGGGTCGTGTGATCGGTCATGGAGAACTCGCGCAGTGCGTGACGGCGGCGGCGCGGCAGGTGCGCCTCGTCTCCGTTATAGGCAATCGAACATGCGTTTGCAGCGGGATTCTTGCGGCGGGGTGTCGATCGTCGCTGAAAGCCGTGAATCGGCGATCGGCGATCGTCGAACGGGTTCGTCTACTGCAATGCGTTGTGTGGTCCGCGCGATCGCGGTCAGCGCAGATCCGCCGGCGTATCGACATCGCGCAGGATGCCGGGATCGTCGACGTCCAGCAGTTGCACGGGCGCGCTCGCGAACAGCGTGCGGGCGCCGGTATCGCCGTCGAGCGCGGCCAGTGCCTCGTAGTGGTGCGCGGCGAAACCGACCGGATGGCCGCGTACGCCGCGATATGCGGGCGCGACGATCGAGACGTTGTCGGCCTCGAGCGCGCGTGTGACCGTTTCGTAGGTGGAAGCCGCGATCCAAGGCATGTCGCCGAGCGCGACGAGCCAGCCGCTCGCGTCGGGCGTCGTGCGTACGCCGACGGCGAGGCTTGCGCCCATGCCGCGCAACGCGTCGGGCGCATAGACGACCTGACAGCCGGCTTCGTTCAGCAGAATCGCGAGTTTCTCGGCGCCAGGGCGGACGACAGCGATTACGTCGGCCGTGGCCGCCGCGAGATGACGGGCGGCGGCAACCGCAACCGGCGTGCCGTCGGGCAGCAGCGCGAGCAGCTTGCTGTGCAGGCCGCTCGGGTCGAAGCGTTGACCAAGGCCGCCGGCGAGCAGGACGCCGGTGGCGAGTGACGCATAGGACATCGGCGCGGGGGGAGTGAGGCAGGTGCTGCGATTGTGCGGGAGCGGGCGGGGATCGGCAAGTGAGGATGTTACCGATTCGCGCCCGTCAGGCCGGAAAGACCGTCATCGCGATGCTTCGTCGAGCATGCTTTCCTCGACAGGACCGTAAATGGCGTGCGATTCGTTTTGAATGACGGCCCAATAGCGGTCGCCGAACGACCAGTGCCACCATTCGGACGGGTAATTCGTGAAGCCGGCGCTCGCCATTGCGGCGATCAATATCTGCCGGTTGCGTGCGGCCGGGCGGCTGATGAACGCGTTGTGCGTGTAGCACGCGCCGGAGGATTCCTGGTCGGTGGCGTTCATGACGGTGCCCATGTCGGCTTCGATGCCATCCACCGATATCAGCGAGAGGTCGACGGCGGCGCCGGTCGGATGGGCGGCGACTCCGGGCGGCGCGATATAGCGGCTCGCGAGTTCGACCAATGCGTCGTCGGACGGCAGCGGATTCAGCGTCGCGCGCAATTGTGCGAGATGGCTCGCGAAGTACTCGCGCTGGAGGGCGAGCGGGCGATAGCCTTCCTTCACGTACAGGCGCAGGCCGGCGGGGAGCGCATGCGCGGCGGCCACCAGCCGCTCGGCGACGCCGCGGCGCACCTTCAGGAAATGCGGGCTCGTGTTTTCGACGACGCTGCGGGTGAGGTCGACGGCGATGCGTTCATCGTAGGTGGCGAGATCGACGAACCCTTCGTGCGACTCCATCAGGGCGATCGACCGGACGGCGGGATCGGAGAGCGGTATCACGGTAACGGGCAGGGCAACGAGATGGCGATTGCGGGGCACGAGCCGATGCGGTGCGGCGGCCGTGGTCGTTTTGGTCAGACGAATCGCCAATATGCCAGAGTCCGGCCGAGGACGTGCGGCGGTTGGGTACGCGGGCGGGTGGCGCTCACCAGAGCGTCTTGACGTGCGCGTACGCGCGGATTTTTTCGTCGCGGGTGATCAACTGCGCGCCGAGCCGACGCGCAGTCGCGACGATCATGCGGTCGGCCGGATCCTTGTGGAACGTGCCGGGCAGGTCGGTGGATTTCGCGGCGATGTCGGCATCGACGGGCACGAAGCGCATGCCGTCGATCTGCGCGACGGTGGCGAGCCACGCGTCGACATCCATCGTCAGCGCGAGGCGGTCGTTGCGCACCAGCATCGCAATCTCCCACGCGGAGATCGCGGATGCGGCGAGCGCACCTTCGCTCCGTGCGCGATCGATCGCGCTTCGCGCTTTCTTGCTGAGCGAAGGATCGCCCGCTACCCACCACACCAACGCATGCGTATCCAGCACAATCACCGCGACGCCTCCCAATCATCTTCCGCAATCGGATCGAGAGGATTGTCGTAGCGCATGACCGAGCCGCGCAATATGTCCAACGGCTGAGCCTCGCGTGCGTGATACGGCCTGATCTCGAGCGTCGGCTTGCCGTGGTCGGTGACGATCAGGCTTTCACCCGACGCCTCGACGAGCCGGAAGTATTCGAGCGCGCGAGCCTTGAATTCGGATTTCGATACGGGAGCGTGCGGCATCATGATATGAGCATGGTCATTTGACGATGGTCATTTTAGTCGCGGATTCCGACCCGGCGCAAGCGCCGGGGCAGCCAGTGTTACCCGTTCGCGCTACGCGTCCGCCCACTTCCTCAACAGGTTGTGATAAATCCCCGTCAACGCAATGACCATCGGATCCTTCGCGCCTTTTTCCGCGGACAGCGCCTGAATCTGCGTATCGAGCTGGAACAGCAGCGTGCGATCGCCGTCGTCGCGCACCATGCTTTGAATCCAGAAGAACGACGCCACGCGCTCGCCGCGCGTCACCGGTGTCACGTGATGCAGGCTCGATGCCGGATACAGCACGAGATCGCCGGCCGGCAGCTTCGCGCGATGCATGCCGTACGTATCCTCGACACACAGCTCGCCACCGTCGTACGCATCGGGTTCTTCGAGAAACAGCGTCGCCGACAGGTCGCTGCGCACGCGGAAATCCGTGCCGCGCAGCAGCCGGATCGCGTTGTCGACGTGCGTGTCGAACGTCTCGCCACCTGCGTAGCGATTGAACAGCGGTGGAAATACCTTCAACGGCAGCGCCGCCGAAAAGAACAGCGGATTGCGTGCGAGCGCATCCTGGATCGCGTCGCCCACCGCGCGTGCGGCGGGCGAGCCTTCCGGCAATTGCCGGTTGCGTTTCGCGAGCGCCGACTGCGCGCCGGACGTCGCGTTGCCGTCGACCCATTCGGCCGCATCGAGGTGGTCGCGGCATTGCGCGACCTGCGCCCTGGTCAATACGCCGGGGATATGAAGCATCATGATGCGGATTCCATGCAGTGCGGCTGCGGCTGTGGTTGCAACTGCAGCGCCGCCGCACGAAATGCGTCGATCGGCGACGACGCGAGATACGCGCGCATCTTCGCGACGAACGCAGGGGTAGCGGTGGCCGGCACGCGCGCGAGCCAGCCGAGCGCCTCGTCGATGCGTCCGCGCTCGGCGAGCAGCCGCGCATAGTTGAACTGGCCGCGGAAGTCGCCGGCGACGGCGGCGCGGCGATAGTGGTCGAATGCGGCGTCGGTGTCGACCGCTACGACCCAGCCGTCTTCGTAGAAGCCGCCGATCAGGTTGATCGACTTCGCATGGCCGAGTGCGGCCGCACGGCGGAACCAGTCGAGTGCGTCGGTGCGGTTCTCGTCGACACCGTTGCCGAGCGCGAGCGACGTCGCGTAGTTGTACATGCCCCAGTCGAGCCCTGCCTGCGCGGCGAGCCGGTACCAGTACACGGCGACCGGCGCGCAAGCGGCCGTGCCCCAGCCGAACTCATAGCAGCGGCCGAGCATGTTCATCGCCATCGGATGCGCGGCCCGCGCCGCGTGCCGGAACCAGTTGAACGCGGCCGCCGGATCGCGCGCGACACCGTGCCCGTCGAGCAGGTACTGCCCGTAGACGGCCTGCGCATCGACGATGCCGTTGTCGGCGGCCGCCGCGACCCACGCGGCGGCGCGCTCGGGCGGCCCGGCCAGGATGTCGGCGAACTCGCGCGGCGAAACCGACGCGAGCGCCTTCAGCGACACGGCCTCCATCGATCAGTAGCGCGCGTTCAGCGTCAGGAACGCCGAGCGGCCCGGCGCGATCGACGCATAGTGCGCCGGGTACGCCTGATCGAAATACGTGCGGTTGAACAGGTTGTTCACGTTCAGCTGCAGGTCGAGCTTCTTGTTGATCCGGTACTGCGCCATCGCGTCGAAGCGCCAGTACGACGGCACGGCGCGCAGGTTCGCGGGATCGCCGAAGACTTCCGACATGTAGAACGCGCCGCCGCCGACCGTGAACTTCGGCGTCACGTCGTAGTTCGACCACATCGTGAGGCTGTGCTTCGGCGTGTTCGGGAAACGGTTGCCGTTGTTCGCGCTGTCCTTGCCGTTGTCGCGCAGCTCGCTCTTCATGTACGTGTAGCCGCCGAACACCTGCCACTGCTTCGTGATCTGGCCGGCGAGGCCGAGTTCGAGACCCTGCACGCGCTTGTTGCCGACCATCGCGTACTGGTTGTTCGGCAGCGTCACGCGCGCATTCGTCGTGTCGATCTGGAACAGTGCGGCCGTCAGCGACAGCTTGTCGTTCAGCACGTTCCACTTCGTACCGAGCTCGATGCTGCGGTTCTTTTCCGGCGACAGTTGATCGGCGTTCGGGCCGACGCCGCCGCGGCCCGGCGTGAGCGACTGCGTCTCGCTGCCTTCGCCGAGCAGCATGCCGGCCGGCGTCGACGACGTCGCGTACGACGCGTAGATGCTGCCGTTCTGCGCCGGCTTGAACACGAGGCCGGCCTGCCAGTTCACGAGCGTGTCGTCGCGCGTGGTGGTCTTGCCGCCGTTGGCCTTGGTGTCGGTGAAGCGGGTCGAGTAGTCGTCGACGCGCACGCCGGCGTTGACCTGCCAGCGCGGCGTGATCTCGATCGTGTCGAAGCCGTAGATCGACTTCGTCGTGGTGCGTGCATGCGCGTAGTCGTTGTTGCGCGTGATCGAACCGGCCCACGGGTCGTTCGGGTTCGGCGACCACAGGCTCGTGCAGTTGTAGCCCGATGCGGCGCCGATGCCTTTCTGGCAGATCTTGCCGGTGTCGGTCGCGACCGTGTACGAGTCGCGCTTGCCCCATTCGCGCGACAGCTCGATGCCGGTCGTGAAGCTGTGCTTGAACGGGCCGGTACGGAATTCGCCGAACAGCTCGGTCAGGTTCGCGAGGCTGTTGATCGAGCTGTCGCGGTTGTTGTTGCGGCGCCAGACCTTGCCGTTCACCACGTTGCCCTGGCTGTCGTCCGGCTGGGTCCAGATGTAGTCCTGCGTCGATTCCGTGTAGCGCGTGGTGTTGCGGATCGTCAGCGACGACGTGATGTCGTGCTCGATCTTGATCGTGCTGATGTCCGACGTGGTCTTGCGGAAGTCGCGGTCGATCAGGCCGTAGAAGTTGTGGCGATCAACGGGCGCCGGATAGATCGTGCCGACGTTCGCGGGCTTGTTCGATGTCGTATAGAAGTACGGGATGCCGCTGTCCGGCATGTCGTCCGTCGACAGGTGGTAGTAGCTCGCGGTCACGCGCGTCGGCGTGCCGAGGCCGAACGCGATCGACGGTGCGACGCCCCAGCGCTCGTTGTTGACGGCGTCGCGGCCGGCGACGTCGTTGTTGTGGCTCATCAGGTTCAGGCGGAATGCGGCGTGATCGGCGAACTGCCAGTTGCCGTCGGCCGTGAAGCGGCGATAGCGGTCGGTGCCGAGGCCCGCGCTCGCGGCGGCCGTCGTGCCGAGGTGCGGGGCCTTCGTGATCAGGTTGATGCTGCCGCCTGCGCCGCCGCGGCCGCCGTATGCACCGTCGGAACCCTTGGTGATCTCGACGCGCTCGGTGTTGAAGATCTCGCGCGTGGTCGCGCCCGTGTCGCGCATGCCGTCGACGAACATGCTGCCCTGCGTGTCGTAGCCGCGGATGAACGGGCGGTCGCCGAGCGGGTTGCCGCCTTCGCCGGCGCCGAACGTGATGCCGGGCACGGTGCGCAGCGCTTCGGTCAGCGTCGACGCGCCGCTGCTCTGGATCAGTTCCTGCGGGATCACGGTGACGGATTTCGGCGTGTCGACGAGCGGCGCGGTGAATTTCGCGGAGGCGGAGAAGTCGGCCTTGTAGCTGTGCTCGGTCTTGCCCTGGATCTCGATCGGTGCGAGATGGCCTTCGGTGCTGGCGGGGGCGGGCGGCGGCGTGCCGTCTGCCGCGAATGCCGGGCTTGCGGCGAGCACGCTGCACAGGGTGGTGAATTTGCCGAGCTTCAGCTCGTCGGGACGGGACTTCATGGTGCGCTTCGACCTCGCGATGTGGCCCCGGAGGCGGTGCGCTGCAGGAATGTGCATGCCGCCGGGAATTATTACGATTTGTTTTCAGGCGGCATTCTATGTAATTTCAAGTTAAATGAGAAGCGTTCTTGTTTTCGTTTGTTGGGGAATTGTTGACGAATGTGAAAGGGTGGTTGCCGAGGCAAGATTGGCCGAATGGCCGGATATGAAGGGCTTGTCGGGCCGGTTAGAGTGGCTGTGTCGCGGTTCGCCTGGTATGACAGCAGAGTGCTAATATGACTGCATTGAAAGCAATCTTGACGAGGCACATCATGCCGGTGATCACCGTTCGAAATTTGCCCGATGAAGTGCATCGAGCACTTCGCATTCGCGCGGCCCAGCATGGCCGCAGCACCGAAGCCGAAGTACGCGACATTCTCGAACAGGCCGTTCTGCCAGGCGGGCGGCTCAAGCTGGGAACGATGCTGGCGGCAATCGGGCAGGAGGCCGGTGGATTCGATTTCGATGCCCAGCGCGACAAGACGCCTGCCGATCCGATGAGCTTCGAATGATCCTTGTTGATACGAATGTCATTTCCGAACCGCTACGACGCGAGCCGAGCGCGGCCGTGATCGAATGGCTCGATGCCCAGAACGTCGAAACGCTGTTTCTGGCCGCGATCAGTCTCGCGGAAATACGGTTGGGCGTGGCAGTGTTGCCCGAAGGGCGCCGGCGAGAGTGGCTGCATCAGAGCATCGAGCAGCGCGTGCTGCCATTGTTTCGCGGCCGGATCGTGCCATTCGACGATGCTGCGAGCAAAGCGTATGCGAGGCTTCGTGCACGCGCACGTGCCGCAGGTGCGGCAATCGCGCCTTCCGATGGTTTTATCGCCGGCACGGCCGAGGCGAACGGCCTGATCGTCGCCACGCGCGACGTCACGCCGTTCGAGGCGATGGGAATTCGCGCAATCGATCCGTGGGCGCGCTAGCGAGCGCGCGGCTGCCGGTCCCGCAGGCTGCCCCCCAATTGAAAAACGCGCCGTGCGATGCGGCGCGTTCTGCTTCGGGCGGGCGCGCACGCCAGCCCGAAACGATGGCAGGCAGGCGCGCGACCCTGGTTGCGGTTCAATCAACCCCGTGAAACACCGCGTCCTCCGGCCCGAGATATGCCGGCGGACGCCACGTCGCGTCGCGCATCGAATGCTGGACGAGATTCTCGACCCCGAGCAGCACCGCGAAGATCGCCATCCGCACCGGAATGCCGTTGTCGGTCTGCCGGAAGATGGCAAGGCGCGGGTCGCGGTTCAGGTCGACCGACAGGTCGTTCGCGCCGGGCCGGCTGTCGCGCGGCAGCGGGTGCATGATCAGTGTGTCGGGCTTGCACGCGGAGTCGACGAGCGCCTGGTTGATCTGGAAATCCGGCGTGTAGCCTTCGAACGACTCGTCGGTGAAGCGCTCCTTCTGGATCCGCGTCGCGTAGACGACGTCCGCGCCGCGCAGCCCGGCCGCGAGGTCGGTCGTCTGCTCGATCACATGGCCGTTCGTCGCGATCTGGTCGACGATGTAGGCCGGCATCTCGAGCGTCGGCGGCGACACGAGCGTGAACTTGAGCCCGCGGTACAGCGCGAGCAGCTTGACGAGCGAGTGCACGGTGCGGCCGTACTTCAGGTCGCCGACCAGTGCGATGTGCGCGCCGTCGACGATCTTGCCGAGCCGCGAAAACTCGCGCTGGATCGTATAGAGATCGAGCAGCGCCTGGCTCGGGTGTTCGCCGGGGCCGTCGCCGCCGTTGATCACGGGCAGGTTGGTCGCGCGCGCGAACTCGGCCACCGAGCCTTTCTCCGGGTGGCGGATCACGAGTGCGTCGACGTAGCCAGCCATCACGCGGCTCGTGTCGTAGATCGATTCGCCCTTGGCCATCGACGAGAACGTGAAGCCCGTCGTGTCGCACACCGAGCCGCCGAGCCGGCAGAAGGCCGCGCCGAACGAGACGCGGGTGCGCGTGCTGGCCTCGAAGAACAGGTTGCCGAGCACGGCGCCTTCCAGCACGCGCGAAATCTTGTGGCGTCGCGCGATCGGCTGCATCACGTCGGCCACGCGGAACAGCGCCTCGACCGAATCCCGCGAGAACTGGTCGACCGAGATCAACTGCGGCTTGCCTTCAAACAGGAACTGCTTCGAGAGTCCTTGTTTGTCTACGCTTTGCGTATAGTCCGCGCCATCCGGTGCCGGGCGCTCGACGATTTCCGACACGAAGCGCTCGACGATCTCGGGCATCCCGCGCGATTCCTGCGAGTCGTCGGGCAATAGCCAGGTATCCAGTGCGCGCCGGCTGACGCCGATGCGATTGGCGAACGCTTCGCGGGTCATGTTGAGGCGGCGCATCGCGTCGCGGAGGAAGGCTTGCTGGGGAACGGTCATCGGCGGCTCCTGACGGAAAATATACGCGGTGCGTATATTAGATCCTGACGCAATGAAGTCAAGGAAAATCTGCTCGAACGGGCTGTGTGGCGCGTGTCACACGCGGTGGCGTCGTACTGGCGCGCCGCGTTCGTCTCCGTATAATCAGGTCAGGCCCCGTGCCCGGCATCTTGCCGGGCGCCATGCCGCAAACAATTCGCCCGGTCGGGCTTGCTGATTCGAAGGAGAATGAGAATGACGCGTACGATTGCTGCAATGCTGCTGGTGGTGACCGCCGCGCTCGCCGGTTGCAACACGGTCGCCGGCATGGGCCAGGACATTTCGAAGGGCGGCCAGGCGATCAGCGATACGGCTGAAAAGGCCAAGTAAGCCGACCGGTTCCGGAATGCAGAAGGCGCCGGGCCGTCCCGCGATTGCGGGGCGGCCCGGCGCCTTTTTTTCGGCCGGTGCCGACGCTGGCGGCGTCAGGCGTGTTCGACGAACGCGTAGCGGCCTTCGACCTTGCGCGGCGTGAACCAGCCGTAGTCGGGGAACATCCGGTTGCGCACGTACCAGACGTAGCCCACAAGCAGGGCCGTGATCAGGAGACTCGGCAGCGCGGTCGACGGATCGCGTCCGAGCTCGGCGATGGTCTTCGGCAACTGCAGCAGCGACAGCAGGATGAACGCGTGATAGGCACCGACGCGATGGGTCGCGAAGCCCCAGATGAACAGCAGCGATAGCGGCACGGTCAACGCCAGGAACACGGCTACGAGGCCCGTGCCGGCGCCGCTTGCGAAGAAGTAATACGCGAGCATGAGGCTGATCGCCAGTTGGGCGATACCGAGCGCGACCAGGATCCGGACGTGCACCCTGTTCTTGCGGCAGCGCTCGGGGTCGGGGCGCGATGCGATCAGGTGCGCGAGCACGCGGTCCTTGAGCCCCTGTCCGGACAGTTCGGCCAGTGCGTCGGCCTTCCTCGTTCCCGCGGAGAGCAGCACCGCGATTCTTGTTTTGGCTTCCTTCCTGTTCATTGCGTGGCGGATTGTTTTTCGATGGTTGTCAAAGGGTCCGGCCACGCGAATATTGCATCTTGCGGGGTGGCGCGCAATCGATTTGCGGTACACGGACACATTCCTACAGTCGCCGGGGCGCGCGGGCCAGGGGCCATGTGAGGGGAGGAAGTGGCCGCCGTTGCCGCAATCCCGTGATGACCGCGGGTCAGTCGGCGGCGGTTTGCGCGGCGGTGGGTGCGGGGCTGGCCGGCCGGGCATCGTGCGTGTCAGCGGGCTGCTCGCGCCGCCGCGTCGCGCCGACGAGCATGCCCGCGACGACGAGCGCGATGCCGGCGACTCGCGTGAGGTTCAGCGTCTCACCGAACAGCGCGACCGCGAACAGCACGGCCGAGACCGGCGCGACCGCCGTGAAGAGCGCGGCCTCGGTTCCGCTGGTGCGCGCCGAGCCGGCGTACCAGCACAGGTAGCCGAGCACGGTCGGCACCAGCGCATAGTAGGCGATCGCCGACACGGCGCTGACGGTCCAGCCGTCTGCGACCGCGCGCCATTCGAATGCAGCCGGCACGAGCGCAAGCACGAAGCCGAGGCCCGACATTGCGGTGGATAGCGCGAGCGGCGGCAGCGGCGCGGCAAGCCGCCGGTTGAGCAGGATGAATACGGCTTCGCACGCGACGGCGGCCAGCACCAGCGCATCGCCGGCAAGCGTCTGGAGCGACGGCATCGCGTGGCCAGGTGCGAACGTGACGAACAGCACGCCGGCCGTGGCGAGCGCGGCGGCCGCCCAGTCGCGCGGCGTCTGCCGCTCGCGCAGCACGACGGCCGCGATCAGCGTCGACATGGCCGGCAGCGTGCCGAGCATCACGCCTGCGTCGAGCGGCGACGACAGCTTCGTGCCGCTGATCAGCAGCACCGTATAACCGACGCCGCCCGCCGCGGCCTGGATGACGAGCAGGATGGCGTCGTGCGTGGAAACGCGCGGCCAGCGCATTCGTTGCGCGCGCATCAGTGCGAACAGCAGCGGTGTCGCGATCAGGAAGCGCAGCGCGGTGGCCGCGAACGGCGGCAGGCCGCCGGCCGCGAGGCGGCTCGCGATGACGGTGCTGCCGACGCCCGCCATCGCGGCGGCGAGATAGAGATAGCCAATCAGTCGTGTCTTCATGCGCCGCATCGTCGCGTACGGCGGCAACGTGCGTCTTGAACGAAATTGCAGCGGGGCAGGCGCGTTGAATGCGGTGCGTGCGTGCGCGGGCGGGTACGGGGAACGGTTGCCGTCGCCGTGGCAGCCACCGTCGAATGCGGTGTGGCCGGCGGCCCGTTGCGCCGGGAGAGCGCTGGCGTCAGACCGCCTGCGCAAATCGCCCCGGCGTGATCCCGAACTGGCGCGCGAACGCACGCGTCAGGTGGCTCTGATCGGCAAAACCGGCTTCGGCCGCGGCATCCGCGATCGGCATCCCGCTGGCGAGCAGCGCACGTGCCAGCCGGGCGCGCGACTGGATCAGGTACGCATGCGGCGTGATGCCGAGCTCGCGCGCGAAGCCGCGCAGCAGCTGAAAGCGGCTCACGCCGCTCAGGCCGGCCAGCTCGGCGAGCGAAACGGGGGCGGCCGGCGCGGCGTCGAGCCGCTCCCGGGCGAAGCGGACCGCCGGCGCGACGCCGGACGCCGGCAGCGTGCGGTTCGCATGCCGGGCGAGCAACCCGGCGACGAGCATCACGAGTGCCTCGTCGCGGGCGAGCGGCTGGGATTCTCCCGCGACGATGCGAGCATGCAGCCGGCCGACGGCGGCTGCGAGCCGCGCGTCGCGCACGGCCGGGTGCGCCAGCTCGACGCCGCCGAGGCCTTCTTCCGCCGCGACGCCCGCGACCAGCGCGGGGGCGAGGTACAGCATCCGCCAGCGCCGGCCCGTGCCGGCATCGATCGGCGAACCGTCGTGCATTTCGCCCGGGTTGACCATGATCGCGTCGCCGGCCAGCGCGTCGACCTGCCCGCGGCCGCTCCACGACCGGTGCGCACCGCTGACGATCACGCCGACCCCGAATTCGTCGTGCGCGTGGCGCGGGAACGCGCGGTCGGATTCGAGGCTGATCGCCTCGATGCCTTCGCCGGTGCGTCGGTAGTGGGTGACACGGTGCATGTGCGCTCCTCGCGCCGGTCGCGGCGCGGATGACGTGCACTTTAGCGCGTTCCGCCGCCGCGCGCCCTTCATCCTTTTGGCGGATACCGCGCGGGGCGCGCAGCCCGCACCATGTGCACATCGGCAGCGTACATGGCCCGCCGGGCCTGAAGCTGCGCGGGAGACGGCAGGTGGAACGACAGGATCCGGTATTCATTCAGGTTGGCGCGCTCGCGGACGGCTTCGCGCCGGAAGCGAACATCCTCGCGTCCGTCGACGCGCTCGCCGGGCGAACGCTCGCACTCGGCGACGCATCGGGCGCATGGCGCGTCTATTCGTTCGAGCCGGGCGCGCTGCAGTGGCGTGACGCGGCGACCGGCACGGGCGGCCGCGAGCCGTGCCGCGTGACGCGGCTGCGCGACGGGCTGTACTTCGTCGACTACATCGACACGGCTGCCCGCGCGACGTCGGCCAGTCTCGTGATCGATCTCGACAATGGCGTATGGACGTCGGTCGTCGGCGTGCTGCCGACCGAAGCCGACACGCGCATCGACGCATTCACGCGCGTCGCGCGCGGGCTGCCGCTGACGGGTGTCGACGCGGCATTCCGGCACGGCACGCTCGGTGGCCACGCGCAGCCGGGGCCGCTGCACGCGCCCACGCGCGAGCTGATCGGCAAGCGGACGATGTACCGTTACAGCCCGACCGAATGCTACGAGCACATCTACCTGAACGAGAACTTCTACGCGTGGCAGTGCCTGCAGGGCGTCGAAGGCGGGCTGGCCGATGTCGACCGCTGTCATTACTTCAGGATCGCCGACGAACTGTATCTGTTCGTGTGGCGCGAAAAGGTGGTGCCGACGCTGGGCGTCGTCCTGATCGACCTCGCGCAGCGCAAGACCGACGGCAAGATCTTCGGCTATCAGGGCGGTGATTTCGGGTCGCTGTCGAACTTCCAGATCGGCGCCTACGCGCAGGTGCTGAACGAAACCGTGCATCCGTTCGGCGGCGAGGCGCAGCGATGAATGCCGTGCTGGGCAGCGGCCGCGTGCGTGCGGATTTCAGCGGGCGCGTCGTGCTCGTCACGGGCGCCGCGCAGGGGATCGGCGCGGCGATCGCACGCCGTTTCGCGGAATCCGACGCGTTCGTCGCAATCGCCGACCTGAACGGCGACGCGGCTGCCGCGCAGGCCGATGCGCTGGCCAGTGCGGGTGGCGATGTGCGCGCGTACCGGGTCGACGCAGCCAGCCGCGACGAACTGGGCGCACTCGTCGCGGCGGTCGAGCGCGATGGCGGTCGGCTCGACGTCGTCATTCATAACGCCGCGTATTTCCCGCTGACACCGTTCGCGCAGATCGACGAGCCGACGCTCGAACGAACGCTGTCGGTCAACCTGTCGGCGCTGTTCTGGCTCGCGCAGGCCGCGTTGCCGGCATTCGAGCGTGCAGGGGCCGGGCGGCTGCTCGTCACGTCGTCGGTGACGGGGCCGCGCGTCGTCTATCCGGGGCTCGCGCATTACGCGGCGTCGAAGGCCGGCGTGAACGGCTTCATTCGTGCGGCGGCGCTGGAGCTCGCGCGTCGCAACGTGACGGTCAACGGCGTCGAGCCGGGGATGATCCGCACGCCGGCGGCCGGCAATCTCGGCGACGCGTCGGTCGCGGCGCAGATCGCACGCGACATCCCGCTCGCGCGGATGGGCGAGCCGGAGGACATCGCGAACGCGATGCTGTTTCTCGCATCGGCCGACGCGGCGTACATCACGGGGCAGACGATCGTCGTCGACGGCGGCGCGACCTTGCCGGAGAGCGGTGCAGTGCTGGGAGACGGGTAACGGTGGCCGCGAGCCGGTGTGAGCAGCCGCTGCGGCAACGGCGCGGCTTGCGTGGCGAGCCGAGCAAGCGCCGGCCCGCACGCCGCCACGATTACAGCCAGCCGTTGCGGATGAATTCGACGATCGAATATTGGCGATTCTCGAGATCGTGCTGCCGGACAGCTTCGACGATACGCGATACGCCATCCGCATAGGGCGTCGCGCCGTACACGCGCGACTCGAACTGCAGGCTGCATGCGCCGTCGTCGATGCGGATCCGGTGCACCGCATGGCGGCCGAGCTGATCGTCGGGGATGCCGAATTCGCTGCGCTGCACGTCGGGGTCGCGCACGGAACGGATGTCCTCCGGCCGCACGCCGAGCGACTGGCCGATGCCGACGGCCGTGCCGGGGACGGACGTCTTGCCGGCCTGATGCGACTCGGTCAGGCTGATTTCGCAATCGCGAAACAGGTGGCCGCTGGTTTCCAGCATGCTCATGAACTTGAGCATCAGGATGTTCGTGTTCGGACAGAGCACGACCGGGAAATCGTGCGACGCGGTTTCGAGGTCGGAGCCGGTGGACAACTCGATGAGCGGCGACGCGGTGGCCTGGCAGAACGCGATCGCGGCGGGGAGTTCGCGGCCGGAACCGGCATGCACGACGATCGAACGGGCGTCGATACGTCGGGCGTCGCTACGTCGGGCGTCGCTACGCGTCGCGTCGGTTCGCGTGCTGTCCGACCACGGCATCACGCGACAGGTTGCCGGGTCGAGCTTGTGCGCATCGAGCAGCTCGTTGGCCAGCTTGCCGGTTCCTACGACGATTACTTGCATGGAATTGACGGGTTGGGATTCAGGATTCGAGCCGGGGTGGCGCGGGCCGTCGGGTAGCCCGGTACGGCGGTCGCGGCGCGCGTCGCGCCGGACCAGCCTCGCGCATTATGCCCGGCCGCCCGCATCCGTGCCCGCCGGGCCGTGCCCATGACGTCGCGGGGCGTCAGCTTGCCGATGCCGTCGGCAGCCATGCATTCGCCGCATTCTGCGCGGCGAGTTGCTTCGCGATCGAGCGCGCGAGGCGGTCCGTATCGGATGCCACCGTGTCGTGCTTCGCTTCCGACGCACCGTGCAGGCCGGCGCCGACTGCCGCCGACGTCGCGAGCCGGCCGGCCGCCGCGCCCACCCCGGCGGTTTCGACCATGCCGGGCAGGTGGCCGCTGTTCGCGCTGGCCGAGAACGTGCCGAGCGGCTGCGGTGCGCCGTGCACCGGCTGGAACAGCACGGTGACCGATGCGCCCACTTCGCTCTTGCCCGCGCCGAGCCCGATCAGGATGCGGCGGCGGCGGTTGCCGGCGTCGATCGTATCCAACCGGCCTTCGATTACCAGTGCGTCGCGGCCGTCGGGTACCGGGCCGCGCAGCGCGGGAATGCCTTGCGACCGGAGTTCGCGCACGAGCGCGTCGGCAAGCTGATCGCGGGTCTTCAGCGCGCTCTGCTGGCGCTTCGCGTCGGCGGACGAACCGGTGGCGAGCATCGTGAGCTTGTTGATCATTCCCCCGTCGACCTTGACGTCGGTGGTATCCACGTCGAACGCGGATACGTAGACGACGTCCGCATGAACCTGCGGCAGCGTGCGGGCCGCGGGCGCTGCGGCCGTGGTCGTGGTTGCCGTCGATGCGCAACCGGTCATCGCGAGTGCGCCGGCAATCAGCGCGGTGGTGGTCAGACGTTTGGCATGGGCAGCCAATGTGTGAAGGGAAGTGAACATGTCGATCTCCGTGGCCTGGATGAATTTGCCGATACTGTCGCGGCATTCAGGAACGCGAACGATCGGAAGCGGGGCGTGATTGCTGGCGAGGGAGAGGTTTCATGCCGCTGCGCAACACGCAGGCGCAAGTATGCGGAGGTCGGGTGTCACGCGCCACGCAGGAATTATGTCGGCGCATGTCACGTGCCGGAGTCCGTGGCAGCGCAACGAACTCGGGCCATCAGGCCGTCAGGCTATCAAGCTATCAGCCGTCACGCCGTCAGCCGTCAGCCATCAGCCATCAGCCATCAGCCATCAGCCATCAGCCATCAGCCATCAGCCATCACGCCGAGAGTGACGGCGGGGCCGGCGCGGGTGAATCGAGGGGCAGTGCGACGACGGCCTCAAGGCCGCCGCCATCGCGGTCGCGAAACGTCAGCGAACCGCCATGCAGGCGGGCGATCCGTTCGACGATCGCTAGGCCGAGCCCCGTGCCGCCAGCATGGCTGCGCGCATTCGCGCCGCGGTTGAATGGCGCCTTGAGACGTTCGAGTTCGGCGGCGCCGATACCGTTGCCGCGATCGCTGACGACTGCATACGCGATACCGCGTTCGGTCCAGGTCCGTACGCCGAGGCCCGTGCGGCCGTACACGACCGCGTTCTGCATCAGGTTCATCAGCAGCCGCATCAGGCTGATCGGGCGGAACGCAAACGCGGGCACGTCGCCTTCGTCGAAATCGAATTCGTGTCCGAGCCCCGCGAAATCCGCGACGAGCTGGCCGATCAGCGCATTCAGGTCGCCGGTTTGCGGGGTCTCGCGCTCGCCGCTGCCCGCGTAATCCATGAATTGCTGCAGGATCGTATCGATCTGGTCGAGGTAGTGCTCGGCCGACGCGGTGAGCGCGTCATGCGTGCCGCGCGGCAGCGCCATCGCGATCGCCAGGCGCAGCTTCGTGAGCGGCGTGCGAATGTCGTGCGACACGCCGGCCAGCATCAGCGAGCGGGTCGCTTCCGCCTGTTGCAGCGCGTCGGCCATCCGGTTGAACGCGCGGCTCACATCGGCGATTTCGGTCGGGCCGTCGGTCGGCAGCGGCGGCGGGCGCTCGCCGGCGCTGACGCGCTGCGCCGCGCGTGCCAGCGCGTCGAGCGGCCGGTTCAGGTGGAGCTGGATCAGGTAGCCCGTCAGCGCCGCGAGCAGCGCCAGCGCGACCGACAGCACGAGGGCCGTCGTGATGCCGCTCGCCTGCGCGTCGGCCGCCATCGGCAGCGGTACCCACACCGGCGTGCCGGCAGCATGAAGCCGGATCCACAGGCGTTCGTCGTCGCCCGACTGCCAGCGTGCCGGCAGGTCGGGCGGCAAATGGCGTTCGAGCGCCTGCATGAACACGTCGCGTTGCCAGGTGCGGAAGAAGGCCGCGAGGTTCGGCGCATGCGGCGGCGCAGCAGGCGGCGGCGAAGCCTGGCCGCCGAGCTGCGCGACGATCGTACGGCCCGCGTCGGGCGGCATGCCGGCCAGTGTCCGGTCGAGCAACTGCACGTAGTCGGAAAAGATGATCGACGCGCGCTCGATGCGCGGACGCTGCACGTAGTGCAACAGAACGCCGAGGGAACAGACGAGCGACAGCGCGACGAGCGCGACCAGCAGCGCGATGTTGCGCGCGAGCAGCGAGCGCGGCAGCGGGATGCGCATCACGCTTCGACGCCGGCCACCAGCATGTAGCCGATGCCCCAGACCGTCTTGATGAAGCGCGGCTTGCCGGGATCGTCCTCGACGATCTGGCGCAGCCGCAGGATCTGTACGTCGACGCTGCGGTCGAGCGCGGCGTGGTCGCGGCCGCGAGCGCGGGCGAGCAGGTTCTCGCGGCTCACCGCGCGGTTCGGCGACGAGCCGAGCGCATGCAACAGCAGCATCTGCGCCGAATGGATCTCGACGGGCACGCCGTCGCGCATCAGCGTCTGCTGGCCGACGTCGAACGTGAATGCGCCGAAGCGCAACCGCTGCGACGTCACCGTCGGTTCGCCGGCGGCCATCTTCTGCCGCCGCAACAGCGCCCGGATGCGGGCCACGAGTTCGTCGGGGAGAAACGGCTTGGCCAGGTAATCGTCGGCGCCCGTCTCGAGGCCGACGACCTTGTCCGCCGCGTCGCCTTTCGCGGTGAGCATCAGGATCGGCAGCGTCTGGCCTTCGGCACGCAGTCGCCGGCACACGCTCAAGCCGTCCTCGGGCTCCATCATCAGGTCGAGCACCAGCAGGTCGTACGGTTCGCGCTGCAGCAGGCGGTCGAGCCGCTTGCCGTCGGCCACCGCGCGGACCTGGAAGCCGTGGCCGGTCAGGAAGCGCTGCAGCATGTTGCGCAACTCGGCTTCGTCGTCGAGCACGACGATCCTGCAGGTCTGTTCCATCGGCTGCCTCCCGGTGCGTGCCGCGCGGCCGGACTCGCGCCGCGATCAGCGGGCCGCCATGCGCTGGCGCATGAAACCGGCGAGCTGCGCGAGCGTGACGTAGCCGTTGTGCTGCACGTCGATCTCGTCGAAATGCTGCGCCACCATCGGCATGCCCGCGGCGGCCTGCTCGCGGGTGAGCTTGCCGTCGTGCGTCGTGTTCGCGTTGGCGAAGCGGGTCTGCAACTGCATCAGCGCATGTTCGGCGCGTGCGCCGCCGGCCGCCGCACCCGGCGGCACCTGCTGGGCCGACGCTGCTGCTGAGACGATACACAAAACGACGGCGGCAATCATCTTCTTGATGGACTTCATGGGGTTTCTCCTTGCGTGGCCGACGGTCTGCGCCGGCCGGGTGGTTGATGAAACTGAATCGGATGGCATGCGAAACGGATCGCTGCGGGATTACGCCCAGTGCGCGGGAACCCAGACGCGGCCGGCCCAGTGGGCCGGCACCCAGACGACGGCGCGCGGCGGGTGAGCGACATACACGGCGCGTGGGGCGACGTACACGGAGCGCGGCAGCGGCGGCGCGAGGTACAGCACTTTCGGCGGCGGCGGAGCGACGTAGACGACGCGCGGCGCGGGGGCGACCACGACGGCCTTCGGCGGTGCGACATGCACGACTTTCGGCGGCGGCGGCGTGACGATGACGGCCGCCGGGGCGGGCGGCGGCGCCGCGACCACGACAGCGGCCGGTGCTGGCGCGGACGGCGCAACGGCGACCGTGGCGGTAGCCGGCGGCGCCGCCACGACCACGGCGGCCGGCGGGGGCGGCGCGACCGGAACCGGAACCGGGATCGGCACCGGCACCGGCCCGCCGGCCACGACAACCGCGCCGCCTGCGGCCGTGCTGCCGTGGATCACCGTCGTGCCGCCGGCCGACACCGTGCCGCCATGGACGATCGTCGAACCACCCGACGTCGTCACGACGCCCGGCGCCACGCGCGTCGCGCTGCCGGAATGCGTGACGCTCCCGCCGTCCGTGCCGGTCACGGTGCCCGAGCGCGAGCAGGTCGAGCCTGCACAGTTCGTCGAGGCGGTGTGGCTGGCCGTGTTGCCGCCCGAACCCGTGATCGTGCCGCTCGACGTGTACTGGCCCGGGCCGGTGCGCGTCACGCTGCCGGACGTCGACGCGCTGCGACCGTCCGAGCCCGTCAGCGAACCGGTGTGCGAGCAGGTGCCGCCCGCGCAGCTCGTGTCGCCGTTGTGCTCGACCGAGCGCCCGTTCGGGCCGACGGCCGTGCCGCTGTTCGAGAACTGGCCCGGCGCGGTGCGCGTGACGGTGCCCGTATTGGTGGCGAGACCACCGCCGGGGCCGATCACGCCGCCCGCATGCGAGCAGCTGCCAGCGCCGCACGAGCCGGCATGCGCGCCGCTGTAGGTGCCGCGCGGCGTGTAGGCCGTGCCGTGGCCGGACCAGCCGGCGAAGGCCGGCGCGCTGGCGAGTGTGACGAGGGCGGCGGCGGTGACGAGGAAGCGGGTTTTCATCGGGTGTCCTTGCGGTTCGTTTCGGTGCACGCGGTGGCGTGGCGACGGGACGAACTTTAGGACGGCGACGCGCGCCCGTCGCGTCATGAAAGATGTCGCGGTGTTACACGCGGCGCGGTGTTTTTCGGTACGACGAATGCGTGCATCGGTCGCGTCGATCGCAGGTGTGGCGCGCCAGGCAAGGCTGACGGCGATGCGGTGACGACCGGTTGATGTTGGGCGGCATCGGCCGGCGCATGTCGTACACGGTCCGGATATGTGTCGCGGCGACATGCGACGACACATTTGCCCACCGGTTCATGGACGAGCCGTGTCGATCCACATGGGTCGCACAGTCGCCGTCGAATCCATCGACATCCATTTCGCACGCTGCCGGCTGGCTCCGCCGCGACGTGCCGCGACACAGTTCTCGCCGGACGCACACACGCCCGACAACCGCCGGTCCGATCGCGCGCCCATGAATGCCCGCGACCGCCGTCCACCGCGCGAACGCATTTCACCGCGACATACCGCGACACACGGCGACATATTTCCTGCGTGGTTTTTCCGTTCGTCGCCCACTACAGTGCGTTCCATTCGACGCGACGGCAGCACGTGCCGCCCATGACGCGTCCGATTCAACCGAAGGAAAGACCCATCATGCTCACCACCACCGGAAAGCTCGCGTACTTCGTCACGCTCTTCATCGTCGCCGTCTCGCTCGTCGAGGCGGCCGTGCTCACCTGGCGCCGCAGCCGCCAGCCCGAACCGTTCGACTGGAACGAGGTGTGGCTGTCGCTGGCCGATCTCGCGGGCCGCAAGCTGCTCGCGCTGGTGCCGCTGTCGCTCGCCACGCCGCTGTTCGATTTCGCATGGGCGCACCGGCTCTTCACGATCCCGCTCCACAGCGTCGCGCTCGCGCTGCTCGTGTTCGTCGGGCAGGAGTTCTGCTACTACTGGTATCACCGCGCGTCGCACCGCGTGCGCTTCTTCTGGTCGACGCATGCGGTGCATCATTCGCCGAACCAGTTGACGCTGTCGTCGGCGTTCCGCCTCGGCTGGACCGGCAAGATCGCCGGGGCCGCGATGTTCTTCACGCCGCTCGTGTGGCTCGGCGTGCGTCCGGAAGCCGTGCTCGCGATCCTGTCGTTCAACCTGATGTACCAGTTCTGGCTGCACAACACGTGGATGCCGAAGCTCGGCTGGCTCGAATACGTGTTCAACACGCCGTCCGCGCATCGCGTGCACCATGCGTCGAACCTCGATTACCTCGATGCGAACTACGGCGGCGTGCTGATCGTGTTCGACCGGCTGTTCGGCACCTATGTCGCCGAGCGCGCCGACGAGCCGTGCCGCTACGGCCTCGTCACGCCGACGCGTTCGCGCAATCCGTTCGTCGTCGAGCTCGAGCACTGGGCGAGCCTGGCACGCGACGTCGCGACGGCCCGCGACGTGTGGACCGCGATCCGTTTCGTGATGTTGCCGCCGGGCTGGCGGCCGGGCAACCAGGGCGAAACGACGGAGGAACTGCGCCGCCGCAGGCTCGTCGCCGTGCGCACGGATGCGTGAACGGCGCTACGCTGTCGGAACTTCGACCATTCACCCTCGATCCTGGAGAACCTATCGATGGAACACGACCTGAAAGGCAAGGCAGTTGCGATCACCGGCGGATTCGGCCATCTGGGCGTCGCAACGGCGGTGTGGCTCGCCGAGCGCGGCGCACGCGTCGCGTTGATCGGGCGCGGTGCGGCCCCGGCGGCGCAGGCGCTGCCCGGCGTGCCGGCAGATGCGCTGCGCATCGGCGGAATCGATCTCGTCGATCCGCAGGCTGCCGTGCGGGCGCTCGAATCGATCAACCGCGAATTCGGCCGGGTCGACGCACTGCTGAACATCGCCGGCGCATTCGTGTGGCAGACCATCGCCGACGGCGATGCCGCCACGTGGGACCGCATGTACGAGCTGAACGTGAAGACGGCGCTGAACGCGTCGAAGGCCGCGCTGCCGTACCTGCTGGCGAGCCCGGCCGGCCGCGTCGTCAACATCGGCGCGGGCGCGGCGTTCAAGGCCGGCGCGGGCATGGGCGCGTATGCGGCCGCGAAGGCCGGCGTCGCGCGGCTCACCGAGGCATTGGCGGCCGAACTGCTCGACCGCGGCGTGACGGTGAACGCGATCCTGCCGAGCATCATCGATACGCCGCCGAACCGCGCGGACATGCCGGACGCGGATTTTTCGCGCTGGGTGCGGCCGGAACAGATCGCGGCGACGATCGGGTTCCTGCTGTCGGCCGATGCGCAGGCGATCACCGGCGCATCGATTCCGGTGAGCGGCCGCGTGGCGTAACGCGCCCGGGCGGGGCTGACCGGGGCCGGCCGTGCGTACAATGTCGCACCGGCTTGCGCGACCCAAACCCGAGACCATGAATCAGCCCAATATCCTGATCGTCGAAGACGAAATGGCGATCGCGGACACGATCGTCTACGCCCTCGGCACCGACGGCATGCAGACCGTCCACTGCACGCTCGGACAGGCGGCGCTCGACCACTTGCGCGACACGCGTTTCGATCTCGTGGTGCTCGACGTCGGCCTGCCGGACCTGAGCGGCTTCGAAGTGTGCCGGCGTCTGCGCACGTTCACCGATATTCCGGTGATCTTCCTGACCGCGCGGCACGACGAGATCGACCGGATCGTCGGGCTCGAAATCGGCGCCGACGATTACGTGGTCAAGCCGTTCTCGCCGCGCGAGCTGGCGGCGCGGGTGCGCGTGATCCTGCGCCGCTTCTACCGGACGGCCGCGCCGGAACCGGCGCCTGCACCCGCGCCCGCGGGATCGCCGGCCGAAACGACCGCCCCCGGCTTCACGCTCGATACGGACGGCGCGCGCGTCTCGTGGCTCGGCCACGCGCTGGACCTCACGCGCTACGAATTCGGCCTGCTGGCGCTGCTGGTCCGGCATCCGGGGCGCATCTATTCGCGTGAACAGCTGATGGACCTCGTGTGGCACGAGGCATTCGATTCGGCCGATCGCACGGTCGACACGCACATCAAGACGCTGCGCGCCAAGCTGCGCGCGATCGATCCCGAGCGCGACCCGATCCGCACGCATCGCGGAATGGGTTATTCGCTGCAACCGTAACGACCGGCACCGCCCATGCATATCGGCCTGCGCATCTTCTTCGGTTTTTTCCTGATCGTCGGTCTCGCTGCGCTGATCACGCTGCGCGTGTTCGTGCAGGAGGTGAAGCCCGGCGTGCGCGAGGCGATGGAGGACACGCTCGTCGATACCGCGCAGGTGCTCGCGACGCTGGCCGCCGACGACATGGCGAACGGGCATATCGCCGACGGCGCGTTCGCGCGGCAGCTCGGGAAGCTGCACGAGCGTCCGGTCAGCGCGAACGTGTGGGGCATCCAGAAGAACGCGATCGGCTACCGCCTCTACATCACCGACGCGCACGGCATCGTGCGCTACGACTCGTCCGGCAGCGCGGTCGGGCAAGACTATTCGCGCTGGAACGACGTGTACCGGACGCTGCGCGGCGAATACGGCGCGCGCAGCACGCGCAGCGATCCGAACGACGACAGCAGCACCGTGATGCACGTTGCGGCGCCGATCCGGCGCGGCAACGAGATCATCGGCGTGCTGACGATCGCGAAGCCGAATCAGACGGTCGCACCGTTCATCGCGCGCAGCCAGCGCAAGATCATGCTGTACGGCGCGTTGCTGATGGGCGGCGCGATCCTGATCGGCGTGGCGTGCACGTGGTGGCTGGTGCTCGGGCTGCGGCGCCTGCAGCGCTATGCGCGCGCGATCGCGGCCGGCGAGCGCGCGGCGATGCCGCTGCAGGGCGCGAACGAGCTGGCCGAGCTCGGGCGCGCGGTGGAAAGCATGCATCAGCGGCTGGAGGACCGGCAGTACGTCGAAACCTACATCCACACGCTCACGCACGAGATGAAGAGCCCGCTGGCCGCGATCAGCGGCGCGGCCGAGCTGCTGCAGGAAGACATGCCGGTCGCGAACCGCCGGCGTTTCACCGAGAACATCCGCCGCCAGGCCGGCCGCCTCGAACAGATGATCCGCAAGCTGCTCGCGCTGGCCGAGGTCGAGCAGAAGCAGCGCCTGTCGGTGCACGAACCGGTCGCGCTGCGGCCGGTGCTCGAACAGCTCGTCGACGATATCGAGCCGCGCGCGCGGCAGCGCGGCGTGAGCCTGCGGATCGACGCGAACGATGCGGCCGATCCGGCGGTCGTCGAAGGCGATCCGTTCCTGCTGCGCCAGGCGCTCGGCAACCTGCTCGACAACGCACTGGATTTCGCGCCGCAGGGCAGCACGATCCGGATCGCGCTTGAACGGCAGCCGGCGGGCAGGGCGCACGTCGCGGTCGTGCGCGTCGACGACGACGGCCCCGGCGTGCCCGACTACGCGCTTGGGCGCGTGTTCGAGCGTTTCTATTCGCTGCCGCGCCCCGACGGCCAGGATCGCAGCACGGGCCTCGGGCTGTGTTTCGTCCGCGAAGTCGCGATGCTGCACCGCGGCCAGGTCGCGCTCGCGAACCGCGACGAAGGCGGCGCGTGCGCGACGCTCACGCTGCCGTCGGCCGGCTGACCGCGCTTCACCCTCGCCACACATTCGCTTCACACCGGCTTCAATCGCCCTTCACCGGGGCCGCTCATGCTGACCGCATCATCCACTTCGGTATCCGTCAGCAATGAATCGAGTCCTGTTGTTCAAGTCCGTGATCACCGCGTTTCTCGCGCTGGCGATCCTGATCCCGCTGCAGATGGTCCAGAGCATCGTGCGGGAACGCGCCGACTACCGGCAGAGCGCGCTGCAGAGCATCTGGGCGAGCTACGCGGGCCCGCAGACGGTGACGGGCCCCGTGCTCGTCGTGCGTTACACGGAAGTCACGCGCGTGCGCGACGATTCGCCGGCCGGCGGCAAGACCAGGACGAGCCTGAGGAGCGAGTCGAAACGCCTGCTCGTGTTTCCGAAGACGCTGAAACTCGACGGCACGCTGTCGGTCAGCGTGCGCTATCGCGGCATCCACAAGGCGCTGGTGTACGGGCTCGACAGCCGGATGACGGGCACGCTGCCGCTGCCGGACCTGAAGAAGCTGCCTGAGGCCGACGGCCACGTGAGCTTCAAGATCGACGGCGCGTATGTCGCGCTCGGCATCGGCGATCTTCGCGGGCTGAAGGCGCAACCCGACCTGCGCATCGGCGGCAAGCCGCTCGACGTGGAGCAGGGCACGCGGCTCGACAGCCTGCGCCAGGGCGTGCACGCGAACGTCGATCTCGCGGCGCTGGCGGAGGCAAACGCCGGCGCGGCGGTCGTGCCGTTCAGCATCGGCCTGCCGCTGGCGGGGGCGGAATCGGTTGCGTTCGCACCGGTGGGCGACCAGAACGACTTCTCGCTGAAATCGACATGGCCGCATCCGAGCTTCGGCGGCGAATTCCTGCCGGCCGAGCGCACGATCGACGCGCGCGGTTTCACGAGCAACTGGCACGTGACGTCGTTCAACACGAAGGCGCGCGAACAGGTCGCGTCCGGCAACGGGGGGGGCGAGATCGAGATGGCGTCGGTATCGGTGATCGAACCGGTGAACGTCTATCTGCAGGCCGAGCGTGCGACGAAGTACGGTGCATTGTTCGTGATGCTCACGTTCGCGAGCTTCTTCATGTACGAACTCGTGAAGCGGCTGCGCATTCACCCGATCCAGTACACGCTGGTCGGCCTGTCGCTCGCGCTGTTCTTCCTGCTGCTGCTGAGCCTGTCCGAGCACATCGCGTTCGGCTACGCGTATCTCGCGGCGAGCGGCGCATGCATCGGGCTGCTCGGCTTCTACCTGTCGTTCGTGCTGCACAGCGTGAAGCGCGGTGCGACGTTCACGGTGCTGCTCGCGATGCTGTATGCGGCGCTCTACGGGCTGCTGCTGTCGGAAGACAATGCGCTGATGCTCGGTTCGCTGCTGCTGTTCGCGATTCTTGCCGGCATCATGACGCTGACGCGCCGTGTCGACTGGTATTCGCTTGGCGCTGCGTGGCAGCCGCTGGCCGACAAGCAGGGTGCGGCGGCCGCGAAGCCGGGAGCGCCGGCGAAGTAAGCGTACGGGTCGCGAGCCAGCGCGCCGGTCGGGAATGCCGCGGCCGGCGCGTGATGTCGTGCGCGCCTTCGCGTTTCATGTGGGCGATGCGGGCCGGTGAAAGCGCGCCTGCGGAATCTCGGCGATGGCCGTGATTTCGATCAGCAGGTCGGGATGGTAGAGCCGTTCGACCTGAACGGTCGTCGTCACGGGATAGGGCTCGACGAAATACTGCTTGCGGATGTCGCCCGCCTGCATGAATGCGTCGATGTCGGTCGCGTAATGGACGAGCGAGATCACGTCCTGCATCTGCCCGCCCATCGCGGCCAGCACGGCGCGGATGTTGTCGAGCGTCTGGCGTACCTGGGCGCGCATGTCGCCCTGGCCGACAACCTGTCCGTCGCGGTCGAGCGCGACTTGCCCCTTCAGATACACGATCCGCCCGTCGCCCTGGATCACGGCCATCGAGAATGCGCCGAACGGCGCCCAGACTTCCGGCGGATTCAAGGCTTCGGCCATTGCGCGGCTCCGGTGGGGCGGGAACGGGGCGAGCGCCACCGATCGCGGCGCCCGGCTATCGCCGCATTATGGCGGCATTCATCGTCGCCCCGTCCGGTTTGCCGAAAGCGGCCGTGGCCCGGATCGACCTATACTTGCCGTTCCACATCACCGGACCACGCCGTGCCGAACCAAGTTTCAGGGGATCCGTCCGTCGACGATCCCCGTCCGACCCCGCCCGTCCAGCCCGAACTGGAAGACTGCTGCAACAGCGGCTGCTCGCCGTGCGTCTTCGACCTGTATGACGAAGCGCTTGCGCGCTATCGCATCGAACTGGCCGAATGGGAGGCGCGGCAAGCGCAGCGCAAGCAGCACCATTGAACCGGGCGCCGCGCGCGCATTTCCTGTTTCCCGCCCCGGTCGGCCTGCCGGCGAGCTCGTATCCAGGCCGTTCACGCGCCTGCATGCAGCCGACGATGCAGCGGCCCGAGCGCTGTCGACAACGCGATGCACGCCAGCAACACGACCGTCAGCGTGAACATCGACGTCCTGAATCCCAGCACGTAGTCGGCCGCCGCCGGATGCATGCCGAGCCGCGCGAAGAATACGCCGCCGATCGTCGCGGCGCCGACGGCCGCGCCGATCTGCAGCATCGCGCTGACCATGCCGGACGCGACGCCCGCGCGGGCCGCGTCGACTTCCGCGAGCACGATCCGCACGACCGACGGCAGCACGAGCCCTTGCCCGATCCCGATCGCCGCGATGCCTGCATAGAAGCCGGGCCCTGGCGCGCCTTCGCGCGCGAGCGCGGCAGCGAGCGTGACGCCGGCCGCGAGCATCACGAAGCCGAGCGTGAGCACGCGATAGCCGCCGAACCGGCCGACGAGGCGCGGCATCAGCAGCGGGCTCGCGAGGAAGCCGAGCCCGAGCGGCAGGATCGCGAACCCCGACGCGAGCGGCGACCAGTTCAGGCACCCCTGCAGATAGATCCCGTAGCTCAGGAAGAATGCGCTCAGCATGTAGAACAGGAACGCGAGCAGGAGCCCGAGCGCGACGACCGGGTTGCGGAGCAGACGCACGTCGAGCAGCGGATCGCGGCCGCCGGCGAGCCGGCGCGATTCGACCGCCAGCAGCGCACCGAGCATCGGCAGCGTGCCGACGAGGCACGCGATCATCCACAGCGGCCAGCCGGCCTCGCGACCGTGCGTGAGCGGGTACACGAGCATCAGCAGGAACAGCGACATCAGCACCGTGCCCGGTACGTCGATGCGCTGGCCGCGCGGCGGCCGGTTTTCCGGAATGAAGCGCCAGCTGCCGATCAGCGCCAGGATGCCGATCGGCAAATTGACGAGGAAGATCGCGCGCCAGCCGAGCCCGAACGGATGCAGGCTGATCAGCGCGCCGCCGCCGAGCTGGCCGATCACGGCCGCGAGGCCGAACGCGAACCCGTAGAAGCCCATCACGCGCACCTGTTCCTGCGGACTGAACACGCTGCGGATCGTCGCGAGCACCTGCGGCGCGAGGATCGCGGCGAACAGGCCCTGCAGCACGCGGCCGCCGACGAGCACCGTGCCGTTGCCGGCGAGGCCGCACAGCGTCGACGCGAGCACGAAGCCGGCCATGCCGATCATGAACATGCGCTTGCGGCCGTACAGGTCGCCGAGGCGGCCGCCGGTGATCTGCACGACCGCGCTCGCGCACGCATAAGCCGACACGACGAGCTGCAATTCGGCCGGTTGCGCGCCGATGCCGTCGCGGATGGCCGGTAACGCAAGATTCACGATGAAGTAGTCGAGCGGCGGCAGAATGGCGCCGACCAGCAGGACCACGAGCGCCCAGCCGTGATGGCTGCGCGGCGTCGCCGCGGTAGCCGCGCCGGCCGGCGCGCAGGGAGCAAGGGTGGGGTTCGTCATGGAAGCAGGGTCCGAAAAAAATGAGGGCCGTATGTGCAAGCAACGCACGCAGGCCGTTGACCCCGTATTCTGGCGATGGCCTATGGTTCGGAAAAGCGGGAAAGAGTGGTAGCATCCATCGGGTTATTCGATGGATGGAGGATGGCGATGCGTGGTTTCGACCTGGACCAGTTGCGCACGTTCGCGGCGGTCGCGGATGCCGGCAGCCTGTCGGCCGCCGCGCCGCTGCTGCACCTGTCGCAGTCGACGGTCAGCGAGCAGGTGCGCAAGCTCGAATCGCGCGCCGGCGTGCCGCTGTTCGTGCGCAGCAAGCGCGGAGTCGAGCCGACGGCGGCCGGCTCGCGGCTGCTGCAGCACGCGCGGCGCATCGTCGCGCTGAACGAGGCCGCGTTCGACGAGCTGCGCGGGCAGGCGATCAAGGGCGAGCTGCGCGTCGCGATCACCGACTACTACCGCACGAATGAAGTGGCGGGGATGCTGGCGCGGCTGCGGGAGTGCTATCCGCAGTTGAGCCTGCACGTGAGCGCGATGAAGAGCGTGGACATCGAGGCGGCGCACGCGCGGGGGCAGATCGATCTCGGCGTCGTGATGAACATGTCGAGCGGGCCGTTCCGGCCGGCGTCGGCCGATACGCGCCGGGTGCTGCGGCGCGAGCCGCTGTCGTGGGTTGCATCGCCCGCGCTCGCCGAGCAGTTGCCCGAGCCGCTGCCGCTCGTGCTGCTGCCGGACGACTGCCTGATGCATCAGGTGGCCGTGCGCTCGCTCGACGAACAGCACACGCCGTACGTGCTCGTGCACAGCGCGTCGGGTGTCGCGGGGCTGCTGTCGATGCTGGCGGCGGGGCTCGGGGTCGGCTGCCTGTGCGCGTCGGCGATCGGCGACGGTCTGACGCGGCTCGGCGCGAAATACCGGCTGCCGCCGCTGCCGGAAGCGGTGTTTTCGCTGACGCCGCCGATACCGGGCGAACGCGAGACCGTCACCCAGGCGCGCGAGGTGCTGTCGCGCCACTTGCTGATGTAAAACCTTGCCGCGCGACACGCGGCGGCGCGTATCGAGAGGCGCGCCAAGGGACGACAAGCATGAACGACGATCTGAAGAGCCAGATGGCCGAAAGGTTGCAGGATGCGCTGGAACGTGTGGTCGACGAGCGCTCGCTGATCCATTTCCTGCGCGTGCTCGGCCATGACTGGCACAAGGAGCGGCAGCTCGAGGCCGACGTGCCGCCGTCGCCCTACGCCCGCGCCGCGCTCGGCTGGGAAAACCGCGCGATCGGCGAGTACCTGGAGGCGATGGTCGACTGGGCCGAGGCGTCGGAGGAGGGGCTGCGTTTCTACGAGGTGCCCGAGAACCCGTGGCGCCGTATCGCGGACATCCTGTTCGCCGGAAAAAGCTACGAGTAGCGCGGCCCGCGCGATTCACGCGAGCCGCTGTCTATTCGTCGGCCTCGCCATCGGCATACGCCCGCAACCCGTTGGCCAGTGCGTCGAACACGGCGCGGCAGCGCGGGCTCGTCCGCAGGTCCTCATGCATCACGACCCAGGTTTCCAGCCGCATCGCAAGTTCGTCCGGCAGCACGCGCACGATCCGTGCATCGCGTTTCGCGAGTGCCGACTGGCAGAAGCCGATTCCGAAGCCGGCGCGGATCATCGCGAGTTGCGCGAGGTTGCTGTCGGTGCGCAGCGCGAACGCATCGCGCTTCCATAACGGCATCCCGCGCCCCGCCGAGCGGATGAACGGCGTGACCGTATCGAAGCCGATCAGCGCGTGATGCGCGAGCGCGTCGATCGTCGCGGGCGCCCCGTTGTGCGCGAGGTAGTCGTCGCGCGCATACAGCCCGACCTCGATTTCGCCGACGCGCCGCGCGACGAGTGCGTCCTGCGCGGGCGGCGCCATCCGGACCGCGATGTCGGCCTCGCGCTTCAGCACGTCCTGGATGCGGTCGGTCGGCACCAGTTCGATCACGAGCCCCGGATGTTCGCGCCGCAACTGCGCGAGCATCGGCGGCAGCACCTCGACGGCGATCACGTCGCTGGCCGAGATCCGCACGATGCCGCGCACGCCCGCGCCGTGGCTCGCGGCCGCGCGCTCGAACGCAGCGGCCGCGCTGCGCAGCGCTTCCGCGTGGCCGCGCAGCGCAAGCGCCGCCTCGGTCGGCAGCAGGCCCGACGGCGAGCGCGTGAACAGCGTCTGGCCGAACGCGGCTTCGAGCGCCGCGACGTGGCGGCCGGCCGTTGGCTGCGTAATGCCGAGTGCGCGCGCCGCACCGGAAAGCGAGCCCTCCGTCAGCACGGCGAGGAAGGTCCGGTAACGTTCCCAGTTCAAGTCGATGGCCATACATAAATGTATAGATGATCTTCCAGGTTAGGCAATTTATTGTTGACCGCCGGCGCGCCAGAATGCGTCTCACGATGGTTCATTCAAGGGGCGCGGCAATGACGACGAACACAGGCGGGACGCAACGGCAGGCACTCGTGCTCGGTGCGAGCGGCGGGATTGGCGGGGAAGTCGCGCGGCAGTTGCGCGATGCGGGCTGGCAGGTGCGCGCGCTCAAGCGCGGGCTCGATGCGGAGGTCGTGGAGCGTGACGGCATTGCGTGGATGCGCGGCGACGCGCTGGATCGCGAGGCGGTGGTCCGTGCCGCGCGCGGCTGCAGCGTGATCGTGCATGCGGTGAACCCGCCCGGATACCGGAACTGGGCGCAGCAGGTGCTGCCGATGATCGACAACACGATCGCGGCGGCCCGTGCCGCGCAGGCGACCGTCGTGCTGCCGGGCACGGTCTACAACTTCGGCGCCGACGCGTTCCCGGTGCTGCGGGAGGATGCGCCGCAGCATCCGTCGACCCGCAAGGGCGCGATCCGCGTCGAACTGGAGCGGCGGCTGCAGGACGCCAGCGAGCATGGCGTGCGGGCGATCGTCGTGCGTGCAGGCGATTTCTTCGGGCCGCGTCTCGGCAACAGCTGGTTTTCGCAGGGGCTGGTCAAGCCCGGCCGGCCCGTCGCGGCGATCAGCGTGCCGAGCCGCGGCGTCGGCCATCAATGGGCGTATGTGCCGGACGTGGCGCGCACGATGCTCGAGCTGATCGAGCGCCGCGAGACGCTGGAGCCGTTCGCGCGCTTTCATCTGGGCGGGCATTGGGACGCGGACGGCACGCAGATGGCGAAAGCCGTGCAACGCGTCGCGCAGCGGCACGGGATGCGGCCGGCGCTGCGTGATTTCCCGTGGTGGCTCGTCTGGGCCGCGGCGCCGTTCGTCACGACGCTGCGCGAATTGCTCGAGATGCGTTACCTGTGGCGCGAGCCGATCCGGATGGACAATGCGCGCGTGACCGCGGTGCTCGGCCGCGAGCCGGTGACGCCGCTCGATACGGCGGTGGAAGCGACGCTGGCGGGGCTGGGGTGTCTCAAGTGAGCCAGGGCCGTGCCTTGGCCACGCCCGGGCACGGGAAAGCGTCATCGCGAACTGAAGATCCGCAGGACAACAATTCTCCACATACCCGAGCGCGTCCGATGCGCATCATGTCGGTCAACACCGATAAGGAGAGGACGGGGGCGTGATGGGGTATTTCGGATGGAAAGTGTCGGTTGCGGGAGCAATCATGTTCACATTGAGCGGGTGTATCAACCTGGCAGGTGTACTGAACTGCGAACATTCGCAGTTCAACTTCCCGGACTACCAGTGCTTCGAGTCGTACAGGTAGGAACGGGCGCGACGACCGAAAGCCGCCGCGCCCGTGTGCCCCACGATTTCTCATCGCCCGTCATGTGACAATCGGCAACACTTCCACCGCATAACGGTGCCGCAGGCTGCGCCCGAGCACCGGATCGTGCAGCTCCATTTCGAACGCATCGCCGTCGCCCATCGTCGCGATCGCGCCATGCACGGCGACCGTGCCGCCATACATCGCGCAGCGCGCGGGCATCGTGCGGCGGTCGTCGAAGCGATGCCACAGCGCGTCGGGCGCGAGCAGGCTGCTGACCGCGCCGTGCTGGTATGCCGCACGCTCGCCATCGCGCGAGATCAGCCACGAACGCATCTCGATCGCATCCCAGTGCTCCGCGACGTCCGCGTAAAGCCACGCGTCGCGACCGAGCGGTTTCGCGCACACCTGCTTTGACACCGCGACGCCGTATGCCTCGACTTCTCGATCCGTATGATCGGAGCCGACCGTGACCAGCGTGCCGGCCGGGCTGTCGACGAGCACGCACTCGATCTCGCCGCCCGAGCGCGCGCCGAGCACGCCGATCGACGGTGCCTGCGTGAGCAGCTCGGCCGAGACGCGATAGAAGCACGGCGTGGTCGACGGCGGCGCGACGCCGAGCGCCGCGAGTTCGTCGATATGCGCCTGGATCGCGGCCGGGTCGCGGCCGGCCCAGCCGGCAATCACGACGCGCTCGATGTCGGCGTCGACGGCGGCCGGCGCGCCTTGGCGGGAAATCACGTTGAACGACAGGGCTTGCATGCGGATATCCGTTTGAAGTGCGAAGAAAGGAAGCGGCTGACGGCGACGCTCAGTCCTCGAGCGGCCGGTGCGCGGTCTCGCGCGCGGCGAGCAGCGCGATCGACGTGACGACGAGCGCGGCGGTGACGTACAGCGATACGGCCGTCGTCGTGCCCGTCTGCCGGAACAGCGCGGCGATCACGAGCGGTGCGAAGCCGCCGCCGACGATGCCCGCGAGCGTGTACGCGAGCGACGAGCCGGCATAGCGCACGCGGGTCGGGAACTGCTCGGTCACGAACGCGCCCTGCGGGCCGTACATCACCGCGTGGATCACGAGACCGATCGCAACGGCCGCGACGATCGCCGTGGGGCGTGCCGAATCGAGCATCACGAAGAACACGAACGCCCACACGATGCCGGCGATTGCGCCGGCGAGATACACGGGTCGTCGGCCGAAGCGGTCCGACAGTGCGCCGAAGAATGGCACCGCGAGCGCGTTGCACGCCGTGCCGATCATCACGGCCGTCAGTGCAACGGGGCGCGACAGGTGCAGCACGGTCGTCACGTAGGTCAGCGTGAACACGACGATCAGCGCATACAGCACGTCCGAGCCGATCCGCGAGCCGCCCGCGATCAACAGGCGCTTCCAGTGATACTTCAGCACGTCGGCAACGGGCACTTCGGCGGTCGCGTGCGATTCGGCGAGTTGCTCGAACTGCGGCGTTTCGTCGACGCCGCGCCGCAGCCAGAAACCGAACACGACGAGCAGCGCGCTGGCCGCGAACGGCACGCGCCAGCCCCACGACAGGAAGTTGTCGGACGTGGTCGACAGCGTCACGAGTGCGATGCAGCCGGTGCCGAGCAGCGTGCCGAATGACGGGCCGATCTGCGTCCACGACGCGGACAGGCCGCGCCGGTTCTGGTCGCCATGCTCGACCGACAGCAGCACCGCACCGGCCCATTCGCCGCCGAGCGCGACGCCCTGCACGAAGCGCAGCGCGACGAGCAGGATCGGGCTCAGGATGCCGGCCTGCGCATAGGTCGGCAGCGCGCCCATCAAGGCGGTCGTCACGCCCATCAGCACGAGCGTGAGCATCAGCACCGCGCGGCGGCCGATGCGGTCACCGAGGTTGCCGAACACGAACCCGCCGAGCGGGCGTGACACGTAGCCGACCGCATAGGTCGAGAACGCGAGGATCGTGCCGGCCAGCGGATCGACCGACGGGAAGAACAGGTGATTGAAAACGAGCGCGGCGAGCGTGTTGTAGATCGTGAAGTCGTACCACTCGAGCGACGTGCCGATCATGCTCGCGGTCGCGAGTCGGCTAGTGCGGACGCGGCGGGGCGCGTGGGCGGCGGGCTGGGCGAGAGTGCTCATGGTATCGGGCAGGTCGTGACGGATGACAGGAGGAAGCGCACGGCCGGCGTGCCGGCCGTGTGCGCGTGCGGTACGGCGGGCGCCGGCGTTCGGCGTTTGGCGCTCGACGTTCAGGCAGGCAATGCGGCAGCGGCAGTCGGTTCGGCTTCGGCGTCGCGGTGTTCGACCTGCAGCGGCGCGGCAGCGCGCCACAGCAGGTCGAACGTACGGACGTCGTCGTGCCCGGCGAGCGCGGCGGCCACGCGGCGCGTCGTGGCGGCATCGCTGCCTTCGATCAGCACGAGCGCGTCGGCGGCCGGGCGGGCGGCCGCATCGGCGCCGATCGGGGCGGACAGGTCGGGCGCGGTGCGGAAGAGTCGTGCGGCATGGATGCCCGGTTCGTGCAGGGCGTCGTCGAATCGTTCGCGCAGTTGCGGCACGTCGATCTGGTCCGGCGGCAGCACGAACAGCGCGAGGTGCGCGCCTTCACCGTCGCCGGCCTCGATCGTCAGTTCGCCGACGCGCCGCTGCGTGCCCGTCATGCGTTCGAAGTTCGCGAGCGACCACGCGGTCTGCTGCGTGAACGCGCGCCGGTACGCCTCGCCGCGGAACACGTCGAGCGCGTCCGTCACGTACAGCGCGAGGTACTTGCGCGGGCCGCTGTCGGTCGCGCGAAAGCGGCGCGCATGCGTGAAGCCCGGAATTGCGACACGTTCCTGCATGTGCTCGCGGTCGTACCACGCGTTGAAATCGGCTTCGTGCGCGGGGTCGATATCCGTCCAGACGCAAAGCTGGCCGTGCGGAAGGGAAAAGCGTGTCATCGCGGGTTCCTCGTGACGGGGGTATGTCAGGAACCGCAGTTTCCCGAAGACGGGCCGCGCCCGTCCAACAAGAAAACAAATTCGCGGTGAACAGGTTTTCTTATGAGCGGCGCGGGCGGCGTTTCGCGGCGGGGGTGGCCGGTGCGGCTTTCGTCGCGCGCGTTGTTTTTGCCGGCGGATTCGTTTTCGTCCTGGTCGCCTGTCGAGCGGGTGTTGCGTCGACGCGATCGGGCGCGGCCGGTGCGGCCGGCTTCGCGTGGCTGGCGGCGGCCGCCATTGCGCGTGCGACTTCGCTCGCGAGTTCCGCGATGCGCGCGGCCACCGGCAACCCCTGGCTGCGGTACGTCGCGACGAGCGGCAGCGCGGGGAATTCGGGTTCGACGTCGAGCAGTTCGAGTGCGCCTTCGTGCAGCTCGCGCCCGATGATCGCGGGCGGCAGCGCGGCCACGCCGAAGCCGTCGGCGACGAGGCGGATCATCGCGGCGACCGACGTGATGCAGTTGATGCTGGCCGGCCGCTCGACGGCCGCGAACAGCCGCTCGATCGTCGCGTGCGGACCCGAGTGGCGCGAGAAGCTGATGATCGGAAACTCGGCCAGGCGCGCGACGTCGAGCGGCTGGCCGCCGAGCCCGAGGCGCGGGCTCGCGGCCCAGCGCACCGGGAATTCGCACAGCGGCAGGTTCGTGAAGTCGGGGCCCGGCACCGGGTCGGTCTGCAGGATCAGGTCGACGCCGTCGGTGCTGAGCAGACGGATCAGGTGCAGCGTCGTGTCGCTCGTGATCTCGACGTCGAGGCGCGGATAGCGCTCGCGCAGTTGCGCCATCAGCGCGGGGAACCAGCTGTGTACGATCGATTCGATCACGCCGATGCGAATCAGGCCCGCGTCGCTTGCTGCATCGATGTCGCGGCGCATTTCGCCGTCGAGCCGCACGATCCGCTCCGCGTACGCGAGCATGCGCCGGCCCGCGGGCGTGAGCGTGGCCGAGCGCGTGTTGCGGTCGAACAGGCGTACGTCGAACGCCTCCTCGAGCGACGCGATGCGGCTCGATACGGCGGCCTGCGTCGTGTGCAGCTTTTCGGCCGTGAGCCGGAAGTTTTCCAGCTTCGCGAGCCAGACGAAGGTTTCAAGAAACCGGATGTTCATCGATGTCCGAACAGTGAGGCGGCGCCCGGTGGGGCGGCGGGATCGGTCGATGGTAGCGGATTTTTGGCGCGGGGAACCGAGCGGGCGACGCGGCGAGTGCGTCGCGGCGGGTACGGGCGCCCGCAGCCTGGCGCCGGCACGCTGCCTGCCACCGCGCGTCACGCGGGTGGCGGGCCGATATGCGTCAAAGCCGGTCGAACGCGAGCGTCGGCACGTCGACGACCATCGCGCCGCCGTCGGCGACGAGCGTCGCGCCGGTCACGAACGACGCATCCGGCGAGGCGAGAAACGCGCAGACGGCCGCGATTTCGTCCGGTTCGGCGGCGCGCCGCAGCGGCACGTCGGCACTGACGCGTGCGTACGCACCGTCGAGCGTGTCGCCATGCGCGGCCATCAGCGGTTCCATTTCGGCATCGGCCATCGGCGTGCGGACCCAGCCCGGGCACACGGCGTTCGCGCGCACGCCGTGCGGGCCGTAGTCGCGTGCCAGCGAACGCGCGAGCCCGAGCAGCGCATGCTTGCCGACCGTGTAGCCACATACGCCGGGCCCGGCCGCGAGCGCCGCGATCGACGCGACCAGCACGATGCTGCCGCGCTGCGCGATCAGGTCGGGCAGGCACGCGCGTGCACTGACGAACGCGGTGTCGAGGTTCGCGTGCATCGCGTTGCGCCACTGCGCGTCGTCGGTTTCATCCGCGCGGCCGACACCGTGGCCGCCCGCGCACGCAATGAGCGCGTCGACGCGGCCGAAGCGCTCGGCGATGCGCGGCAGGAACCCGGCCCAGTCGGCGGTGCTCGCGGCGTCGCCCGCGAGGATGAGGCCGCCCGTTTCGGCGGCCAGTGCGTCGAGCGGCGCCTGGCGGCGCCCGATCAGTACGACGCGGTCGCCGCGGCTGGCGAAGCGGCGCGCGCACGCGGCGCCGATGCCGGTGCCCGCGCCGGTGATCGCGATCGTGCGGGGTTGCGGGTGCGTCATGTCGTTCTCCGGAAAGGTGTCGTTACCGGCCACTTTAGGCGGCGCCGGCGTGCGACGGTATCGGCCGAAAGGATGAACGAGGGTCGTCCGGACGGCCGGCGCGGTCATGGCCCATTTTGCAAAGGCTGACGATGTGCGGCGCCGAATCGCTCTATCCTCCACATTTTTGCGATAAGTCACGAAAGCCCGGCAAAATAGCGCGGGCGGGCGCGCGCATCGACGCGCGGCGCGTCGGCAGGTCGATTCCGTCGTGCGAGCGGAGCGGCAGGCCGGCAGGATCGGCGCGAGCGTGCATCCGATGCACGGGTATCGCGTCCGCCGATGGATCGTGTCGCCGCGGCGTATCGCCCGGTTGCGCGCTGGCGCGGCCGGACCATCGACAAGAACAGGGAGGGGCCGGCAATGAGGCTGGACGACGAAAGAGAAAGCATGAACGTCGAGGATCGCCGCGGTGCCGGCGGTTTCGGCGGCGGGCGCGGTGCGACGATCGGCATCGGCACGATCGTGGTCGCGCTGGCCGCGTCGTATTTCTTCGGGATCGATCCGCGCGTGGTGCTCGAGGGCGCGTCGGCGCTGCAGGGCCGCCAGCAGCAGGCGCAACCCGCGCCGGCACAACGCCAGGGCGCGGCGGCGAACGATCCGGGCGCAGTGTTCACGCGCAAGGTGCTCGCCAACATCGAGGACACGTGGACAGGCGTCTTCTCGACCCAGCTGCACGCGCAATATCAGGCGCCGAAGCTCGTGATGTTCACGAACTCGACGCCGACCGCCTGCGGCACGGGCCAGACGGCAATGGGGCCGTTCTATTGCCCGGCCGACCGCAAGGTGTATATCGACCTCGGTTTCTACGACGAACTGCGCAAGCGTTTCGGCGCGGGCGGCGATTTCGCACAGGCCTACGTGGTCGCGCACGAAGTCGGCCATCATGTGCAGAACCTGCTCGGCATTTCCGACAAGGTCGACGCGGCGCGCCGGCGGTCGAGCCAGGCGCGCTCGAACGCGCTGTCGGTGCGGATGGAACTGCAGGCCGACTGCTTCGCCGGCGTGTGGGCGAACAACGCGCAGCGCGCCAACCAGCGGCTGATGGAACCGGGCGATTTCGAGCAGGGGCTCAAGGCGGCGGCGGCCATCGGCGACGATCGGCTGCAGCAGCAAGGGCAGGGCTACGTCGTACCGGAAAGCTTTACGCACGGCACCAGCGACCAGCGCGTGTACTGGCTGCGGCGCGGGATGGAGTCGGGCCAGGTGAGCGCCTGCGACACGTTCGCCGCGAACGCGCGCTGAAAGACGGCGCGCGCACCGTCGCGCGCCCGTATCGTCCCGGCTGAACCGGCTGAACCGGCTGAACCGGCCGCCGTGGGCGGGCAGGGACGATTTGCCGATTTGTGCTCACCGGCGCTTTTCGGCGCCGGTAGGCTGGCCCGGACTTCGTTACGCGATCCGTTCGCACGCCAGCCGACTCCATCATGCCGACCCTCTCCGTTCCCGCCGACCAGGACGCCGCCGACTGGCAGCGTGCGCTGCGTGCATGCGTGGATGCGTTCGACGCGTTCGCGAGCCCGTCCGCGATCGTGTTTTATCGGCTCGACCAGAGCGGCGAACCGGCCGATTTCGAGCTGTTCGGGATGCCGGAATCGATGCACCGCACCTATGTCGCACGCTACCGGATGCTCGATCCGCTGCATCCGTCACGCTGCGCGGCGGGCGAATGCGCGGTCGTGACGCTTGCTTCCCAATTGCCTGACGAAAGACGCGAGGCGTCCGCGTACTGGACCCGTTTCCTGCGGCGGCACGACGTGGCCGACGTCGTCGAAATCTGGCTGCGCGACGCGGGCCGCACGGTCGGCGCGTTCTCGCTGCTGCGTTTCGGGAAGGGGGACGCGACCGGCAACAGCACGGCAGGGCGGTTCGCGCCCGGCGAAGTCGACGCGCTCGCGCGGCTGCAGCCGGTGGCCGAAGCCGCGCTGAGCCCGCTGCTGCGCGCGCGGCGCGGGATCCACCGGATCGGCTGCGAAGAGCGTCTGACCTATCGCGAGGAGCAGATCGCGCGCCTCGTGCGCGACGGTTGCTCGAACAAGGAGATCGCGCGCGATCTCGCGCTCGGTCAACCGACGATCAAGACTCACCTGATGCGCATGTACCGCAAGCTCGGCGTGTCGAACCGCACGGAGCTGGTCGGGGCTTTGTTTTTGTAATTGTTCCGTTCGCTGGCCCTTGAGATCGGGCAGTACCATGCGCGATCGTCGTTTCCATAACAACCAAGGGCCCGAAACATGGACGTCGCGATCATTGCCGCTTCGCTTGTGGTCATCGCCTTGAGCATTGCGCTGCCGATTTTCATCATCAGAACGGTCGGAAGCGGGACGTACGATTCGCTGTACTTCCTGATCCCGCTTGCGCTCGGTGTTTACTGGCTGGATTACCAGGCATGCGACTTCCTCGCATCGATGGCGCACGGTTTCAGAAACTAGCCATTCAACGACCGGACTGGCAGTCAGGTGTCTGAACAGCGGTTGTCCGGGCCGATATCGGCCCGGTTTCCGGCCTCGCCCCGCCAGACGCCCCCGCGCGGTTCGAACCCGCCACCTTCCCCCCCCACGCGCTGCCAATTTGCGCTCACCGGGCGTGATCCCTCGTCGATACAGTGGTTCGACGCCCGCGTGCCTCACCGGCACGCGGTCCAGCCACGACAATCCTCGAGACGCCCATGAGCAACACGAACTTCGTCGCCGTCAGCGACACCGTGCGCACCTTCGTTGCGCGCGATTTCGGCCTCTTCATCGACGGTGAAATGCAGCCCGCGCACGCGGCTGCGCGGCTCGACGTGTACGACCCCGCCACGGGCGAACGGCTCGCAACGGTCGCGGATGCCGACGCACACGACGTCGACCGTGCGGTCGCCAGCGCGAAGCACGCGTTCGACACGCGCGTGTGGAGCGGGTTGCGCCCGGCCGACCGCGAACGCATCCTGCTGAAACTCGCCGACCTGATCGAAGGCGACGCCGAAACGCTTGCGCAGCTCGAAACGCTGAACCAGGGCAAGTCGATCCACGTGTCGCGCGCGATCGAAGTCGGCGCGAGCGTCGAATACGTGCGCTACATGGCCGGCTGGGCGACCAAGATCACCGGCCAGACGCTCGACGTGTCGATTCCGTTCCCGCCCGGCGCGCGCTATACGGCCTATACGCGCAAGGAGCCCGTCGGCGTGGTCGCGGCGATCGTGCCGTGGAATTTCCCGCTGATGATCGCGGTGTGGAAGCTGATTCCCGCGCTCGCGGCCGGCTGCACGATCGTGTTGAAACCGTCGCCGGAAACGCCGCTCACCGCGCTGCGCCTCGCCGAACTCGCACGCGAGGCCGGCGTGCCGCCCGGCGTGTTCAACGTCGTCACGGGCGGCCGCGTCTGCGGCTCGGCGCTCGCGAGCCATCCGTCGATCGCGAAGATCTCGTTCACGGGCTCGACCGCGACGGGCAAGCTGGTCGGCGCGGCGGCCGTGCAGAACATGACGCGCTTCTCGCTGGAGCTCGGCGGCAAGAACCCGATCGTGATGCTCGACGACGTCGACGTCGCGCAAGCGCTCGACGGCGTCGCGGCCGGCGCGTTCTTCAACCAGGGCCAGGTGTGCGCGGCCGCGTCGCGCATCTATGTGCACCGCAGCAAGTTCGCGCAGCTGGCCGACGGCCTCGCGGGCGTCGCGCAGTCGATGAAGCTCGGCGCGGGGCTCGACACGACCGCGCAGATCAACCCGCTGGTATCCGCGCACCATCGCGACAAGGTCGTCCAGCACATCGAGGGCGCGCGCCGCGCGGGCCTCACGTTCCTCGCGGGCGGCACGCCGGCCGACGACCTGCCCGGCTACTACGTGAAGCCGGCCGTGATCGCCGATCCGCATCCGGACAGCGCGATCGTGCGCGACGAGGTGTTCGGCCCGGTGATCGTCGTCGTGCCGTTCGACGACGCGGCCGATGCCGTGCGTCTCGCGAATGCGTCGCCGTACGGTCTCGCCGCGAGCATCTGGAGCAACGACCTGAAGCGCGTGATGAACCTCGTGCCGCAGATCGAGGCCGGCACCGTGTGGGTGAACTGCCATATCCCGCTCGATCCGTCGATGCCGTTCGGCGGCTACAAGCAATCGGGCATCGGCCGCGAATTCGGCCAGTACGCGATCGAAGGCTTCACCGAAACCAAATCCGTCTGCATCGCGCACTGACGCGTTGCTCCGATTACGAAAACCGCGAACCTCGGCGATCGAGGTTCAAACGATCCGACAGTGGAGACTGCAATGAGCTACAACGAAGCGAAATTCTGGCATCCGATGGTGCACCCGAACGAGATGAAGCAGCGCAAGCCGATCCGCATCGTGCGCGGCGACGGCTGCTACGTGTTCGACGAAGAGGGGCGCAAGCTCGTCGACGGCGTCGCGGGCCTGTGGAACGTGAACGTCGGCCACAACCGCCAGGAAGTGAAGGACGCGATCGTGCGCCAGCTCGACGAACTCGAATACTTCCAGCTGTTCGACGGCATTTCGCATCCGCGCGCGGAAGAACTGTCGAAGAAGGTGATCGACATGCTCGAACCGGAAGGGATGCGCCGCGTGCTGTACAGCTCGGGCGGCTCCGATTCGATCGAGACCGCGCTGAAGATCGCACGCCAGTACTGGAAGGTGCGCGGCCAGGCCGACCGCACGAAGTTCATCTCGCTGAAGCAGGGCTATCACGGCACGCACTTCGGCGGTGCGTCGGTGAACGGCAACACGGTGTTCCGCCGCAACTACGAACCGAACCTGCCGGGCTGCTTCCACGTCGAGACGCCGTGGCTGTACCGCAATCCGTTCACGCAGGACCCCGAGGAACTGGGCCGGATCTGCGCGGAAATGCTCGAGCGCGAGATCCAGTTCCAGAGCCCCGACACGGTCGCCGCGTTCATCGCGGAGCCGATCCAGGGCGCGGGCGGCGTAATCGTGCCGCCGGCCAACTACTGGCCGCTCGTGCGCGAGGTGTGCGATCGCTACGGTGTGCTGCTGATCGCCGACGAAGTCGTGACGGGCTTCGGCCGCAGCGGCAGCATGTTCGGCAGCCGCGGCTGGGGCGTGCGCCCGGACATCATGTGTCTCGCGAAGGGGATTTCGTCGGGTTACGTGCCGCTCGGCGCGACGGTCGTGAACGCGCGGATCGAGGACGCGTTTGCCGCGAACGCCGATTTTGGCGGTGCGATCATGCACGGCTACACGTATGCGGGCCACCCGGTCGCATGCGCGGCCGCGATCGCGAGCCTCGACATCGTCGTGAAGGAAGACTTGCCGGCGAATGCGGCGAAGCAGGGCGCGTATCTGCTCGAGGCGCTGAAGCCGTTCGCGGAACGCTTCGCGGCGGTCGGCGAAGTGCGCGGCAAGGGGCTGATGCTTGCGCTCGACCTCGTCGCGAACAAGGACACGCGCGAGCCGATCGACCCGCTGTCCGGCTATGCGAACGCGGTCGCGGAAGTCGCGCGCGAGAACGGCGTGCTGGTGCGCCCGGTCGGCACGAAGATCATCCTGTCGCCGCCGCTCGTGATCCAGCGCGAACAGCTCGACCGGATCGTCGACGCGCTGGCGGCCGGTTTCGAGGCCGTGCCGTTCGCATGACCGCATGACGGGGTAGTCGCACGACGGCAAACCTGGGGCGGAGCGTGCATGCCGCTGCGGGTTTGCCGATTTGCGCTATGACCGGATTATTTTGCCTGCGTATTTTTTCGACATCGGATCACGATGTGATCGACAGGGGACCCGGGTACCGAAGCGCTGAAGCGCCGCCCCGGGCCGACCGCAAAGCATGTGGCCTCAGCCGCCGACGAAGCGCCGGTTCAGGCCAGTCAAGGAAGGAGACAAGGATGTCGGGATGGTCAGGAGTGACCGGCGCCGCGGGCGAGTCGCCCGCAGGCTCGCCGGCGGAAGCGGGCGGCGGCATCGGGCTGAAGGCCGGTGCGGTCGGTTTTCCGACCGCGCTGGCGAGCGCCGTCGGCCTCATCATGGCGAGCCCGGTGATCCTCACCGCGACGTCGGGCTTCGGGATGGGCGGCTGGGCGTTCGCGGTCGCGATGATCATCGCGTTCGTGATGATGCAGGCGCAGGCCACCACGTTCTCCGAAGCGGCCGCGATGCTGCCGACGGCCGGCTCGGTCTACGATTACCTGTCGTGCGGGCTGGGCCGCTTCTGGGCCATTACCGGCACGATCTCCGCGTATTTCCTCGTGCACGTGTTCGCCGGGACGGCGGAAACGATCCTGAGCGGCATCATGGCGCTCGTCAACTTCGAATCGCTGAACGCGGCGTTCGAGAAGCACAACAGCTCGTGGCTCGTCGGCGTCGGCCTCGTGGTCACGTTCGCGATCACCAACATCATCGGCATCAAGGTGTTCAGCAAGCTCGAAATCGTGCTGACGGCCGGCATGTGGCTGTCGCTGATGATCTTCGGGATCCTCGGGCTCGCGGCCGCGCCGGCGGTGCATCTCGACGGCTGGTTCGGCGGCTCGGAAGTCGGCACGTCGGTGCCGGCCGTGCTGTCGCTCGTCGGGATGGCGATGTTCATGTTCGTCGGCTGCGAATTCGTCACGCCGCTCGCGCCGGAGATGAAGGCGCCGGGCAGGACGATCCCGCGCGCGATGGCGCTCGGCCTCGTCGGCGTCGCGATCTGCATGTTCCTGTACGGCGCGGCGATTCGCCGCCAGGTCGCGAACGTGCCGGTGAGCCCCGACGGCCTCACGCACCTGCTCGACACGCCGGGCGCGATTCCCGCGTTCGCGTTGCAGGTGCTTGGGCCCTTCGGTCGCATCTGGTTCGGCATCGCGTTCCTGTGCGCGGGCGCCGCGACGATCAACACGCTGATGGCCGGGCTGCCGCGCATCCTGTACGGGATGGCGATCGACGGCGCGCTGCCGCGCTGCTTCGCGTACCTGCATCCGCGCTTCAAGACGCCGGTGGTCGGCATCGTGGCGGCGGCGATCGTGCCGATCTTCCACGCGTGGCTGATCAACGGCAATCTCGACAGCATCCTGCACCTCGTGCTCGCGGCGACCTGCGCGTGGGGCACCGCGTACCTGCTCGTCACCGCGTCGGTCGTGATGCTGCGCATCCGCCGTCCGGACCTGCCGCGCCCGTACCGGTCGCCGCTGTTCCCGCTGCCGCAGATCGTGTCGAGCGTCGGCATCGTGCTCGCGATCTGGTACATCACGCCGCCCGGCATGAATCCGCGCGACATCTACGTGCCGTTCGGCGCGATGCTCGGGCTCACCGCGCTGTACGCGCTGTTCTGGACGCTCGTCGTGCAGCGCCGGCATCCGTTCAAGCCGGTGCCGGTCGAGGAAGTGCTGCGCAACGAGCACGTCGCATCGTGAGGGCCGCGCTCGCCCGCTGGCGCGCGGCGCCCGACGCACCGCCGCCCGGCCATCGGCCCGGCGCGATCGCCGCGCGCGTGCTCGCCGATCTGCAGGCCGCGCGCGACGCCGACGGTGTCGGCGGTGCCACGGCGCGGCTGCCGAACGGCGTGCGCGTGAGCGTGGACGAGCGTGTCGAGCGTCAGTTCCTGATGCATACGGTCAGCGTGAAGGTGGCGGCGACCGCACGCGGTCCGGCCGCGCAGGGCAGTGCCCGGGTGCGGCAGACCGGCTGGCTGCGCAGCACGGGGATCGACGCCATGCCTGCATCGGGATGCGACCCCGTATTCGCCCGCACGCTGACCGCGCTGGTCGCCGAACCGTCGCTGGCCGACGCGCTGCGGCCGCTGCACCTGACCGATTGCACGATCGACGCGTGCGACGGCCGCTGGACGCTCGCGATCGTGCCGTTCGGCGGCAGCGAGGTCGTGAACCGGATGCCGTCGTTTCGCCGCTACGTTCGCCTGACGGGCGAGCAGGCCGCCGCATTGTCGGCGGCCTTGCTTGCGTTCGAAACCGCACTACGCAGGATTTTGCACGGGTAAGCTGTGGCGTTGCGCGCCGGGGGCACCCGGCGGCCGCGTTTAAGGGTTTTACCGGAGATGCCGATGCTGTTCCAGTCACGCTCACACGAAGACGTGCACGATCACGGGCTCGCGATCGCGGGCTGGCATCAGGTCTACCGCCAGATGACGCCCGGCCGCTTCAAGGGCACCGTCACGCAGGTGCTGTACGACGATTTCCACTTCTTCCGCGAAACGACCAACCGGCGCGTCGCGCAAACGGGGCTCGCGCCGGCCGGACGCACGTCGCTCGCGGTGCCGCTATCCGTGCCGCTCGCGGGCACCTTCCAGGGTCAGCCGATCGACGGTTATGCGCTGCTCGCGCTGCGCGCCGGCGAGGATTTCGAATTCCACACGCCGGAAGGGATGGGGCTCGTCGGGATCAGCGCGGCGTCCGACATGGTCGACGAGCTGTGCGAGGCCGAATTCGGCGCGTCCGGCGCGCGCAAGCTGCGGCATGTGACGCGGCTGTCCGACGAACAGGGCGTCGCGCTCGGCGTGCGGCTGTCGGCGCTGATCGACGAAGCGCAGCGCAATCCGGGCCACCTCGAATACGCGGCCACACGCAAAATGTTCCGCGACGCGATGCTCGGCATGTTCCTCGACGCGCTCGAACAGGGCATCGGCGTCGAGCGCCGCGACATCACGCACGCGACCTACAGCGATATCGTGAGCCGTTGCGAGAAGCATCTGCGCGACCGGCCCGAGGAACCCGTCACCGTGCTCGAACTGTGCCGCGCGCTGCGCTGCAGCCGCCGCACGCTGCAAACGAGTTTTCAACGCGTGGCCGACGTCACGCCGGTCGGCTATCTGCGCACGATCCGGCTGAATGCCGTGCGCCGCATGCTGCGTACGACGTCGGTGCAGCAGCTCGGCGTCGGCGAGGCCGCTGCAAGCTGGGGATTCACGCATCTCGGCTATTTTGCGCGCGAGTATCGCGACCTGTTCGGCGAACTGCCTTCCCAGACGACGCGTCCCGAGTGACGCGCGCACGCTGCAACGGCGCCGCCCGGCACCGTTGCGCGCAGCGCATTCCACCGTTTGCCGATTTGCGATAGAGGTCCTGAATTTTCGCTGGATAGAGTCCTGTCACCCATATCGACAACACCATCGATTTGCACTGCGAATCGATGACCACAGAGGGCGGGACATGAAAATCGGACGACGACTGGCCGCAGCCGCGGCGACGCTGGGATGCATGCACGCACACGCGCAGACCTCGGGGAGCGTGACGCTGTACGGCACGGTGGATACCGGCATCATCTACTCGACGAACCAGCAGTTCACGCGCGCCGACGGCAGCACGGGCGGCGGCCATGCGTGGCAGATGGGCGGCGGCAACCTCGTACCATCCCGCTTCGGCTTCCAGGGCGCCGAGCCGCTCGGCGGCGGGCTCGACGCGGTGTTCACGCTCGAGCAGCAGTTCCTGTCCGCGAACGGGCAGGCGCTGCAGGGCGGCACGGCATTCAGCCGGCAGGCGTGGGTCGGGCTGCGCCAGGACGGCATCGGCACGCTCGGCCTCGGCCGCCAATACGACTCATACACGGACATGCTCGGCGCGTACGTGTCGAGCAACAACTGGGCGACGCCGTACGGGTCGCACATCGGCGACGTCGACAACCTGAACGCCGCATTCAACTTCAACAACGCGGTGAAGTTCACCAGCGCCGATTTCAACGGCCTCACGTTCGGCGGCACGTTCAGCTTCGGCGGGCAGGCCGGCGATTTTTCCGCGAAGCGTGGTTATGCGGTGGCCGCGACGTACACGCGTGCGCCGGTGGCGTTCTCGGTCGGCTACCTCGACCTGCACCAGCCGCTCGACGCGGCGCTCGGCGGCGCGAGCGGCTACATCGGCGATTTCGCGTGCAGCAACCCGGGTGCGATGTACTGCCTGCTGCAGGATGCCGGCTCGATGCGCGCGTTCGGCGCGGGCGGCTCGGTCACGCTCGGCGCGGCGACGGTCGCGCTGACCTACACGCATACGCGCCTCGGCGACAGCCGCTATTTCTCGACCACGGCGCAGCCGCGCACGCAGGCGTTCACGTTCGACATCGGCGAGCTGAACGTCACGTACATGTTCACGCCCGCGCTGCAGGGCGGCGTCGCGTACATCTTCAACGCGGCGCATACCGACGGACGCGGCACGACGCGGTTCCACCAGGTGAACGTCGGCACGAACTACAGCCTGTCGAAGCGCACGGCGCTGTATGCGGTCGCGATCGGTCAGATCGCGAGCGGGACGGGGCTGGGCACCGACGCGGACGGCAACGCGGTGAACTACGCGCAGATTCCGGTGCTCGCGAACAGCAATTCGAGCCGGCAACTGGCCGTGATGGCCGGGATCCGCGTGAATTTCTGACCTGGCCGGGGAGGTCTGGCCGGGGAGGTCCGGCCGGGGAGGTCTGCCCGGAGATGTCTTCCCGTGGCGGCCGGACCGAGGCAGCCAGGCGGGCGGGGCGGCCAGGTACGGCGGCGGCCTCTCTCGCCGCGTGCCATAAATTCTTAACGATCGGCGTGAACAATGGCGTTCGCATCAGGCGGCCAGAAGCGCCGCCCGCGTTGCACACGTGTGCAATGCATGGCTGTCCCGCCACCACGTCGAACGAGAGAGACCTCATGACCTTGCTGAGCCGCCTGCGCGCGCTGTCCGCCGCCCTTGCGTTGTCCTTCGCCGCCACGCACGCCGGTGCCGCGGATCTCGTCATCGCGGGCCGCGACGACATCTATGGCAAGGGGCTGGCCGACGCCGTCGCCGGCTTCAACAAGCTGCACCCGGGCACCGAGATCGAGCTGCTCAAGCTGCCGAACGCGAACCTGTACCAGAAGCTCAAGCTGTCGATGCGCGAAGGCACCGGCGCGTACGACCTCGTGATGATGGACGACACGTGGGCGCCCGAATTCATCGGCAACGGCTGGCTGAAGCCGCTGCCGGCATCGCTCGCGGACGCCGATCTCGTGCCGTCCGCCGTCGCGCTCGGCCGCAACGCGGCCGGTGCGCTGTACGCGCTGCCGATCGTCGGCAACGTCGAGATGTTCGCGTACCGCAAGGACCTGCTCGCGAAGTACAAGCTGCAGCCGCCGCGCAACTGGGACGACGTGCTGAAGATCGCGCAGACCGTCGGCGGCGCGGACAAGAGCGTGTCGGGTGTCGTATTCCGCGGCACCAAGGGCAACCCGGTCGTGACGGGCTTCCTGCCGATCCTGTGGGCGTACGGCGGCGACGTGTTCGACCACGCCGGCAACGTGACGATCGATTCGCGCGAAGCGCAGGCCGCGCTGAAGACGTTCCTCGCGCTGAAGGCGTCCGCGCCGAAGGATGTCGACGTGTACGGCGCGGCCGAAGTGCGCGATGCGCTGCAGCGCGGCACGGCAGCGCAGTCGATCGAGGTGTGGCCGGCATGGGTGCCGGCGCTCGACGATCCGAAGCAGTCGCGCGTGGTCGGGCAGATCGCGCTGCAGCCGCCGCCCGGGCAGACCGCCGGCCCGGCGCCGATGCTCGGCATCTGGCAGATGGGCATTCCGAAGGATGCGCCGCACGCGAAGCTCGCGCAGGACTTCCTGGCGTACCTGACCAACCGCGATACACAGACGCGCCTCGCCGGCATCGGCATTCCGCCGACCCGCCGCAGCGTGTTCAACGATCCGGCACTGGTGCGCCAGTACCGCTGGTATCCCGATCAGCTGAAGGCGCTCGAAGCCGGCCGTGCGCGGCCGCGCGTGAAGGACTGGCAGCAGGTCGAAAGCATTCTCGGCGACCAGCTGCAGCTCGCGCTGACGGGGCAGGCCGCACCCGACGCGGCGCTGCGCCAGGCGCAGCAGAAGATCGCGCAGGCGATGGCCGCGGCCGGCAAGTGACGGCGCGCGTCGACTCGGCGGCCGGAGGTCGCGCATGAAGTCCGTCGGCCGCAGCCTGCCGTTCGTCGCGCTGCTCGGGCCCGCGCTGCTGGTGCTCGCCGCGCTCGCGCTGTATCCGGTCGCGCAGGTGCTGATCGATTCGTTCTGCCAGGTCGACTACTCGGCCGGGCGCCGCGCGTTCACCGGGCTCGCGAACTATCGCGCGGTGCTCGGCGACGACGCGTTCACGGCCGGCTTCGGCAACACGCTGCGCTTCACGATCGTCGCGTCGCTCGCCGAAGTCGCGCTGGGTTTCGGCCTCGCGCTGCTGTTCGTGCGCGCGTTTCCGGGGCGGCGCATCGCGCTGCCGCTCGCGATCCTGCCGATGATGCTGTCCACGCTCGTGTGCTCGGCGATCTGGCGCAACTGGCTCAACTTCGACGGCTTCCTGAACGCGCTGCTAGCGGTGTTCGGCATCGACGGCGTGCGCTGGCTGTCCGATCCGCATCTCGCGCTTTGGTCGCTCGCGCTCGTCGACGTATGGCAGTGGACGCCGATGGCGTTCCTGATCGTGCTGGCCGGGCTGCAGTCGATTCCGCAGGAACTGTACGAAGCCGCACGCACCGACGGCGCGAGCGAGTGGCAGTGCCTGCGCGACATCACGCTGCCGCTCGCGGCGCCGCAGATCGGCCTTGCGCTGCTGCTGCGCTCGATCGACACGTTCAAGCTGTTCGACAAGGTCTATGCGCTGACGGGCGGCGGCCCCGGCAATGCGACGCAGACCTTGTCGACCTATATCTACGACACGGGCTTCCGCTTCTTCAACGTCGGGCCGGCGAGCGCCGCGTCGGTGCTGATGCTCGCGGCGTCCGCGGTGCTGGTTTCGGGGTACGTATGGCAGACGGTTCGCAAGCGGCGCGCATGACGGCGCATCCCGCAGGCATCACGGGCGCGCGAACGGGCGCCGCATTCGGTCGCGCGATGCCGTGGGTGTTGCGCATCGTCGCGCTCGCGCTGTTGCTGCTGCCATGCCTGTGGATGGCCGGCGCGGCTTTCATGCCGACGCTCGAACGCCTCGATCATCCGTTGCGAATCTGGCCGGCCGCGCCGACGCTCGAGCATTTCGCATCGGTATGGTCCAACGGCATTGGCGCGCCGCTGTTCAATTCGCTGCTGGTCGGTTTCGGCACGACGCTGCTCGCGCTGGCGCTCGCGTTTCCGGCCGCGTATGCGCTCGTGCGGCTGCGGTTTCCGGCACGGCTCGACCTGCTGTTCCTGGTGCTCGTGCTCGCGTTGAAGCTGATGCCGCCGATCACGATCGCGGTGCCGCTGTTCGCACTCGCGAAGCGGCTGCACCTGCTTGATTCGACGCTTGGCCTGATGCTCGCGTATCAGATTTATGCGTTGCCGATGGCGATCTGGATGCTGCTCGCATTCGTTCGCGAAGTGCCGATCGAGTACGAAGAAGCGGCCTGCATCGACGGTGCGGGGCTCGCGCGACGGCTCGTGCAGATCGTGCTGCCGCTGTGCGCGCCGGGGCTGATCGCAACCGCGATCTTCGTGTTCATCGCCGCGTGGAACGAATTCCTGATCGCGTTGCTGTTCGTGTCGACGCCGAGCCGTTTCACGCTGCCGCTCGCGATTGCCGGCTACGTGACGGAGAACGGCATCGACTGGGGCGACCTGATGAGCGCGGGGCTGATGGCGTCGCTGCCCACGCTGGCCGTGGCCGGCTATGTGCAGCGCTACCTGTTGCGCGGGTTCGCGGGCGGGCTGAAGTGACGCGCGGCCGCGCCGCGCCCGATTTCACTTCGTCACACGCAGCTGTCCCGTACCACCTGCGTGACCGGCACGACGCGCGTGCGCGACGGGCCGTCGAAGGTCTGCATGCGGTCGGCGAGCAGGTCGATCGCCGCGTGCGCGAGGCCGCGCGTGTCCTGCCGCAGCGTCGTCAGCCGATACGCGTCGTACTCGGCGGCCGGGATGTCGTCGAAGCCGATCACGCACAGGTCGTCCGGCACGCGCAACCCGAATTCGCCGCGCGCGACATCGATCACGCCGAGCGCGAGCAGGTCGGACGAGCAGAACACGCCATCAGGCCGTTCGCTCGCTGCGAACAGTCGCCGCGCCGCGTCGATCCCGCTGGCATGGGTGTCGGACGGTGTGTCGATCACGTGCGCGAGCGTCGCGTCGAATGCATCGCCTTGCCCGATCGCGTGTTCGAATGCCGCGGCGCGCGACCGCGCGCTGTAGCTCGCGCCGCGCGGCCCGACGAACGCGAGCCGGCGCGCGCCGGCCCGCACGAGCCGCTGCGCCGCATGGACGGCGCCCGCCGCGTTGTCGCTGACGACGACATCGGCGCCCGGCAGGTTCGCCTCGCGATTGATCATCACGACCGGAATCCGGTGTTCGAGATACTGCTGCGCGACCGACAGCGGCGGCGACGCGGACGTCATCACGAGCCCCGCGATCCGGTAGCTGAGCAGTTGCTCGAGCGATTGCCGGACCTGGCGCGGATCTTCCGCGTTGGTCACGAGCGGCGTGAGCGCACGCTGCCCGAGCGTGGCCATCAGGTCCGACAGCAACCGTGCGCGGAACGGGTTCTCGAACCCGGCCGTCACGACGCCGATCATGCTGCTGCGCTGCGTGATCATGTCGCGCGCGATCAGGTTGACCTGGTAGCCGAGCGCACGCGCGGCGACCATCACGCGTTCGCGCGTCTGCGGTGCGATGCTTGCCGTCGGCGAAAATGCGCGCGACACCGCGGAGCGCGAGACACCGGCCCGCGCCGCGACATCCGACGCCGTGACCCACGGTTTTCTTTCCTTGTCATTCATCGATTCATGATCCCTTCGAGCCACGAAACGTGCATGCCGCTCACCGACTGGATGTCGGCGCTCGACGATGCGCGGCTGCTGCATACGCTGACCCTACCGGGCAGCCATGACACCTGTGCGTATACGGTCGACGATTTGCTCGTGCGCACGCAGCGCGCGCCGCTCGACGCGCAGCTCGCGCATGGCGTGCGGCTGCTCGACATCCGCTGCCGGCACGTGCGCGATGCATTCGACATCCATCACGGCGGTATCGCGCTCGGGATGACGTTCGACGACGTGCTGGCAACCTGTACGCGCTTTCTCGACGCGCATCCGCGCGAATGCATCGTGATGTCGGTGAAGGACGAGTGGCCCGCGCAGGCATGCACGCGCGGTTTCGACGCGACGTTCGACGCGCATCGCGCGCGGCATCCGCGGCTGCGCTGGCACGCCGGCGGCACGCTGCCTGCGCTCGGCGACGTGCGCGGCGCGATCGTGCTGCTGCGGCGCTTTCGCAGCGGCCGGCCGCTCGGCATCGACCTGACTGCGTGGCCCGACAACGCGACGTTCACGATCGATCATCCCGACGGCGCGTTCGTGATCCAGGACGAATATCGCGTGCCGGTGGCGGGATCGATCGCGTGGAAGTGGCGCGCGATCGATGCGCTGCTGACGCACCTGCCGTTGCCCGACAGCGGCCGCTGGGCGATCAGCTTCTGCAGCGGGACGGGGATGGGCGCGAATCCGTCCGTCGTCGCGCACGGCGACGGACGGGTGCAGGGCATTCATGCGCGACTGGCCGAACGGTTGCGCGAGCAGCGCGGCTCGTATGGCGCGATGCTGCTCGATTTCTGCGATGACGACGACTGGGCGCTGGTGCGCGCGCTGATCGCGTGCAACGACCATGCGCCGGAGCAGGGCGTCTGGCGCAAGGCGTTTCGCTGCTAGTCAGCGCAGATTCGCGTTGAAGAACGCGAGCGCGCGGGCGTCGAGTGTCCGGTGAAAGGCGGCGCGATCGAATTCGCCCGCGTCGACGCACACGCGCGGCGATATTTTTTTCAATGCGTCGGAACACGGCGCGACGAACGCGAAATGCGCGGCATCCCGAACGACGTGGAATTCCGGCCGCTGAGGCAACAGGCCGGCCAGCGCGGGGATGGTGGCCGGCTCGACGCCGTCGCCGCCATCCTCCGATGCCCAGAGCTGGATCGGCGCGTGGACATGCTTTACCGAGTCGGCGGTCGGAAATTCGTCGAGCGGATCGGCCAGCACGTAGGCCTTGATTCGCGGGTCGTGTGTCAGGGGTGGCAGGACGAGGTCGCGGTCGCGAATCTGCTGGCAGATGAGCAAGGTCGGGTCCGTGCACGCGACCGGCGCATGCACGTAATCGGGATTGCCGCCGGCCAGCACCAGTCCGGTGTAACCGCCGCGCGAGAATCCGAAGAAGCCGATCCGGGCGGGGTCGATTCGAGCGGCCTCGGCCGAGTTGACGAGCATGTAGTCGATCAGGCGCTTGATGTCGACGGGGCGTTCGACGAACTCGTGAATGTCGGCCGCATGGCTCATGTCGAGCGCCGTGTCGCCGGGATGGTTGATGGCCGCGACCACATAGCCCGCGTCGGCGAGCGTTTCCGGAAGATCGTGGTGGTCGAGGAACGTGCCGCCGTGGCCGTGCGAGATCACGACGAGCGGCAGCTTGTCGCCGACGGTCGGGCAGTCTCGTTTCCCTTTCAATTCGTAGGGGCCGATCGTGAGCGTCTGGGCAGCGTCTGCGCAGGGTGTCCACACGACCGCCTTCAGTTCGGGGCCGCCGGCGTCGGCCGGAATCCGGACGAGCTTGATGCCGGCCGCGTGTGCGAGCGTGGCGGACAGGCAGAGGAGGAGCGCCGGCAGCCAGGTTTTCATGTGCAGTCCTGAGGCAAGGGGAGCGGGCGCGCGATGTGCGCCGGAACGGGGCGCTTACCGCGTCGCGATCGCCACTGCCGCACCGGCCATCGCGATTGCGCTTGTGCGATTCGCCATCCGTTTCGCGCGCGCCGACGTCAGGAACGCGCGTGCGCGCGACGCGAGCAATGACCAGAAGCAGTCGGCCAGGATCAACACGGCGAGCATCGTACCGACCAGCTCGGCCCACGCAGCGACACCGACATGCGTGAGGTCGACGATGGTCGGCAGCAGTGCGAGATAGAACACCATGATCTTCGGATTGCCGAGCGTCACGAGCATGCCGGCGACGAACATGCGCCACGGCGACTGGCCGCGCGGCAGGTCGTCCGCACCCGTGTCGGTCGGCGCGGTCCACATCTTCCATGCAAGAAACAGCAGGTACGCGACGCCGAGCAGCTTCAGCACGACCAGGCCCGTCGCGAACGTGCGCGCAAACGCGGACAGCCCCGCGACCGCGAGCGTGAGCCACAGCGCTTCGCCGAGCCACATCGCCGCGAGGAACGGCAGCACGTCGCGCACGCCGTTCGTCAGCACGCGTGCGACGAGCGCGGCGATGCTGGGCCCGGGCGTGCCGGCCGTGACGAGCAGCGCGAAGGCGAAGACGGCGAGGGCGGACAGCGTCATGGCGAGCCTCGTGAGTGGGGCGTTAGAAACGTATGAAGTTTCGATTATAGTGACGGCCGTTCCAGACTGCCTGCCTGAATTGCCGTCATGACTGCATCGATCCTGATTCGCCCCGCCACGCGGGAAGACGCGGCCGCGATGGCCGCCGTGGAAGTCGCCGCCGCGCAGCGGTTTCGCGAGATCGGCATGACCGACATCGCCGACGGCGAGCCGACCGATGCGGCCGCCGTGCTCATGCGCATCAACGATGGCCGCGCGTATGTCGCGGTCGATCCGCAGGGCGCGTGCGTCGGGTTTGCGTTCTACCGGCTGCTCGATGCGCAGCGGTTGTATCTGGAGGAACTGGATGTCGCGCCGTCGCATGCCGGACAGCGGATCGGCGCGCGCCTGATCGAGCAGGTGATGGCGCGCGCGGCGCAGGAACACGTCGAGCAGGTCGTGCTGTCGACGTTCCGCGATGCGCCGTGGAATGCGCCGTACTACGCGCGCCTCGGTTTCAGCGTCGTCGACGACGCATCGCTCGACGATACGCTGCGCGCGATCCGCGCGCACCACGTCGCGCTCGGTCTCGACGAAACACGGCGCGTGTTCATGCGCGCGGACGTGCGCGCCTGAACACGTGCTGCCCGGCCGTCAGGCCGCGTCGCTCAGCGCCGGGTAATCGGTGTAACCCGTTTCGCCTTCCGCATAGAACGTCTCCGGCACCGGCTTGTTGAGCGGTGCACCGAGTTCGAGGCGGCGCGGCAGGTCCGGGTTCGCGATGAACAGCTTGCCCCACGCGATCGCGTCGGCGTTGCCGCTTGCGAGCGCGGCCTGCGCGGTGTCGAGCGTGAACTGCTCGTTTGCGATCAGCGGGCCGCCGAACGCTTCCTTCAGCCGCGGGCTCAGGTGGTCGCCCGAATACGACTCGCGCGTGAAGATGAACGCGATCTTGCGGCGGCCGAGTTCGCGCGCGACATAACCGAACGTCGCTGCCGGATCGGAATCACCCATCGTGTGCGCGTCGCCGCGCGGCGCGAGGTGCACGCCGACACGGCCGGCGCCCCACACGTCGATCGCTGCGTCGACCACTTCGAGCAGCAGGCGTGCGCGGTTCTCGATCGGGCCGCCGTACGCATCGGTGCGGCGGTTGGTGCTGTCCTGCAGGAACTGGTCGAGCAGGTAGCCGTTCGCGCCGTGGATCTCGACGCCGTCGAAGCCGGCCGCCTTCGCGTTCTCGGCACCCTTGCGGTAGGCGGCGACGATGCCCGGGATTTCGTCGAGTTCGAGTGCGCGCGGCGTCACGTACGGGCGCTGCGGGCGCACGAGGCTCACGTGGCCGCCTGCGGCGATCGCGCTCGGCGCGACCGGCAGGTCGCCGTCCAGGAACACCGGATCGGAGATCCGGCCCACGTGCCAGAGCTGCAGCACGATGCGGCCGCCGGCCGCGTGCACGGCCTGCGTCACCTGCTTCCATCCTTCGACCTGCTCGTCGGACCAGATGCCCGGCGTGTCCGCATAGCCGACGCCCTGCGGCGTGACCGACGTTGCTTCGGTAATGATCAGGCCGGCCGATGCGCGCTCGGTGTAATAGCGCGCCATCAGTGCGTTCGGCACGCGCGCCGCGCCCGCACGGGAGCGGGTGAGCGGCGCCATCACGATGCGGTTCGGCAGGGTCAGGTCGCCGAGGGTAACGGGATCGAACAGCGTAGGCATGGCAGAAAACCTCTTCACGAAAGGCGGGAGCACCGTCGCGTCATGTGCGGCGGCGCACCGCATGGCCGGTTAGGCCGTTGGCTAGAGTTCGCGGCGCAGGGCGTCGTGAAATGCGTCGATGACGGCCTCGTTGCGCTGGAAAAACGCCCACTGGCCGATCCTTGTCGACGTCACGAGCCCCGCGCGTTGCAGCGTGGCGAGGTGCGCGGAGACGGTCGACTGCGACAGCCCGCAGCGCGCATCGATCTGGCCCGCGCAGACGCCGTGTTCGTACGGCAGCGTCTGTTGCGGGAAATGCTCGCCGGGCGTTTTCAGCCAGACGAGGATCTCCCGGCGCACGGGGTTCGAGAGCGCTTTCAGGATGGCGTCGATGTCGAGTTCGGTCGGCATGGATGGGTGTGGCGTTTCGGTCGGGCAAACGGGTATCGTCGATGGGCGAATCTTATATCGTAAATCGACGATATGTGGGAAGGCACTGCTGTCAATGGGGTTGATAGGTGCCGGCAGCATGGCCGGACGCGCTTGTCGGGATGCGTGAGGGAGGTATGCGTATCGGCCCCGGATTGCGCGCCGGCCGGTCGGGGGCGCCTGCCGAACGCCCGCGAGACATGAGGAAAATTGATCGAATCAACCAAAAAACATCAATTTTCACCAGACATTGTTCTACCCACAATGGCTCACTCGTCGGCCAGGCGAGTACAGCGGCACCTGATGGGCAACGGGTTCCATTCAATCCCGTCGCCGTTCATATCGTCCGATTATATAGGACTAGAAAGCAAATTGTCATCGAATTGCGATGCAAGAGAAAGCATCGCCGGAGCCTGTACGCCGGAGCGCACCGGCTTCTTTCAATTTGCCGTCGATCCTCACGCCGATCCATTACCTTCAAGGAAAACCGCAATGCGCTTCTGTCATCTTCGCCAGCAGGTCGCGGGTGTTGCGCTCGTTGCAATTGCAGGACTTCTTCCATGCTGTTCGCTGCCGGCGCTCGCGGCCGCTCCCGAGCTCAACGTCTACAACTGGTCCGACTACATCGCCAAGGACACGATCCCGAACTTCGAGAAGGAGTCCGGCATTCACGTGCGGTACGACAACTACGACAGCGACGACACGCTTCAGGCCAAGCTGCTGGCCGGGAGTTCGGGTTATGACATCGTGGTGCCGTCGTCGTTGTACATGGCGAGGCAGATTCAGGCCGGCATGCTTCAGAAGCTCGACAAGTCGAAAATTCCGAACCTGAGGCATCTCGACCCGCTCCTGATGAAAATGATCGCGGATGTCGACCCCGGCGCGCAGTACGGCGTGCCCTGGGCGTTCGGCACGGACGGGATCGGCTACAACGTCCGGGAAGTGAAGAAAGCACTCGGCGACAACGCGCCGGTCGACAGCTGGGCGCTGGTGTACGACGTGGAAAACGTGTCGAAGCTGAAGCAGTGCGGCGTGTCGTTCCTGGATCAGGCCGCCGATGCGTTCGCGAGCGCGTTGCAGTACCTGCACAAGGATCCGAACAGCGCGAATCCCGCGGACTATCAGGCAGCCTTCGATTTGCTGAAGAAGGTGCGCCCGTACATCACCCAGTTCAACTCGTCCGGCTACATCAACGACCTCGCCAACAACGATGTCTGCGTCGCGATCGGCTGGTCGGGCGACGTGGGTATTGCGCGGCGGCGCGCGGCAGATGCGAAGCGGTCCTACGAAATCCGTTTCTCGAACGTCAAGGAGGGCGGCCTGATGTGGTTCGACATGATGGCGATTCCGAAGGATGCGCCCCATCCCGAAGCAGCCATGAAGTGGATCGACTATATCGAAGACCCGAAGGTCAATGCGGCGATCACCAATGAAGTGTTCTATCCGACCGCGAACCGCGCCGCTCGACCGCTCGTCAACCCCGTCGTGTCGCGGGACCTGAGCGTGTATCCGCCCGACGACGTGCTGCGCAGGATGACGCTGATGAAGCCGTTGCCGATCGAAATCGTCCGTCTCGAGAACCGCCTCTGGGCGCAGCTGAAGGCCGGACGCTGACGGCATCGAATAGCGCGGCTGCGGCAAGCGCCGATTGCCGTGCGCACTGAAACCGCAGTCACGCCGGGCTGCCTGCGCCGGTAGCGAGCGGGCGCATTCCTCGAACACCGCGCCACCTGTGAGCCGCCTCGCGCGCCTCGTACGGGCGCGTTCGTGTGCGCGCCAGCGGAACCCGCTGCTTCGACAGCCCGGCCAAAGCGGCGTTAACCGCAATAAAAAAACATGGAGACTTCGTATGAGAAGAAAGCTGATCGGTTTGCTGGTGGCGGGCTGCCTGCCCGGTGTCGCGGCGGCGGACACCCTGTCTGACCAGATCCGGGCGTTGCAGGCGCAACTCGACGTATTGCAGAAAGAGGTGGCGGGATTGCGGGCGCACGCGTCGGCGAGACCGGCAGGCGTCGAGCCTGCACCCGCACCGCTCGATCCGTCGTCGCCTGCCTATGGCAAGGCGCAGGCGGCACTCACCAACGACGACGTCACGGCCATGAAGCAACAGCTTGCCGTCCAGCAGCTGAAGGTGAACACGCTCGAGGACGCGGCGAACACCGGCCCGATCGCGGGCCTCTCGGTGACGGGCTACATCGATCCGACCTATGTGTACAACCGCGCGCAAGGCGGTTCGTCGTTCCTGTTCGCCAATCACGAAAGTACCGGCGGCTACTTCAACAGCACGTTCGGCGATCTGTACCTGGACATCAAGAAGACCTTCGGTGTCGGGCCGATGGCGCCATCGGCCGAAATCACGCTGATGCCCAACCGAGGCAACGGCATCACGCTGATGCAGAACGAACATGGTCAGATCGGCAACAACATCCTGAATACGGCGGTCGTCAGTGTGCCGCTCACCGGCACGACGACGTTCGTCGCGGGCCTGATGCCCAGCTTCGGCGGCTACGAAGTGCAGCAGTCGAATCAGATGCTCACGCTGACCCACAACCTGCTGTACGACTTTTCCGATCCCGGCGGCTATGTCGGCCTCGGTGCGAACTATACGAAGGGCAGCTGGACCTGGAAGTTCCTGCTCGGCAATGAACAGTACCGGACCAATGGCGCCATCACGCAGACGGGGACCAACGCGCTGGGCGATCCGGTCACGACCAGCAACAAGGTGCCGACTTTTACCGCACGCGCAGATTACGCGTGGTCCAGTGCGCTCGATATCGGCGCGTCGTTCAACATCGGCCGGCAGACGTTGCCGAGTGCGGTCAACCCCGCGACCGGTACCGTGAACTATGGCATCGGCGGCCAGGCGCCCAGTGGATTCGGCGCATTTTTCTTCTCGGAAGCCGATCTGACTTATCAGCTCGCCGACGTTCAGTACAACGCAGAAATCGACTACGGCCAGCAGCAGAATGCCGCGTTCAACGGCGGCCAGGCGCAATGGTATGGCATTTCGCTGCTCGCACACCGGAAGTTCAGCTTGCCGGGCGTCGGCAGGATGGGCGCGACGCTTCGCTACGACTTCCTCGCCGACAGCAAGAACGGCGGCGGTGGCGGCGGTGTCGCGCTGAACGGGCAGGGGCGCGACCCGTACAACGGCTTCGGTATCGGCGCGGACTGTTTCGCCAATTCGCAGGCAAGCGGTGGCATGGGCCTTCAGTGCAAGGGTTCGAATCGTCAGGACGTCGCACTCGATCTGCTGTTTTTCCCGACCGCCCAGATCACGGTGAAGGTCGAGTATCGACACGACTGGGCCAATAACAAGGTGTTCCTGCGAAACGACGGCTCGTACAGCAAGAGCAACGACTTGCTCGCGACCCAGTTCATCTACTCGTTCTAGCGCCGGACAAAGCGCTGTCGTGCCGGCCGCCGGCGATTCGCCGTCGGCCGGACCCATCCAGTAGGTTCATTGCTAATGGAGATGCCATGAAAAACAAGGGCACCAAACTGTCGTGTGCGGCAACCGGCGAGTCGCCGCTCACGCGTCGCGGCTTTATCAAGGGATCGGCGGTGCTGCTCGGCGCGTCGTGGGTGGGCGCGTTGGCGGGATGCGGCGGCGATGATGCGTCGGCGAATCCCGCGGCACTTCGCTCGTCCAGGCGCCAGGCGGCCAATCCGGCGGCGTATCTGTTGCCGGGCGAGGATGCGCCGCACTCGGCGACGTACATGGCATTCGCGTCGGGTTCGGAAGGCATCTGGACGCCGCTCGCCGCGCAGAGCACGGATGCGGGTATCGACCGCGTTCGCGCCGATCTGATGGACGTCGCGAAGGCGATCGGCACCTACGAGCCGGTCAACATGCTGGTGTTGCCGGTCGACCTGAGCGCCGCGCAGGCGTTGCTGGCGACGGCCAGTGGCGCGAACCCGGCGATCCACGCGAACTACCTGGCGCGCGGCGCCGGCGTGGGCGGCGTCAACCTGGTTGCGCTGGCCGATGGTTTCGACGATCTGTGGACGCGCGACACCGGCTGTGTCTTCGTGAAGGATACGGCCAACGGCAACGCATTGTGCGCGGTGAACTTCAACTTCAATGGCTGGGGCAATGCGAACACCGACGGCTTGAACCTCAATGCGGGAATGACGGTGCCGCCTGCCGTTGCCGCGAGCAGCAACAAGTCCAAGGCTGGCAAATTCTTCCAGCCGTTCGTCAACGATCGTACGCTGGCGAGATGGATGGCGCAGGCAAACAACGCGACTTTGATACAGAGTACGTTGACGCTGGAAGGCGGGGCGATCGAATTCGACGGGGAAGCAACAGCGATCCTGACCGAATCCGCCGTGCTGCACGTCAACCGCAATCCGCAGTTGTTCAATATTCCGGGTGGCGTCGTCGCTAACGCGACACTGCTGCCGACGGCCAGGGACACGGTGCTCGCGGAACTGCAGCGCACGCTCGGCGTGCAGAAGATCATCTGGATTCCCGGAACGGCGATCTTTCCGCAGGGCTGCGGAGCCGGTGGGCAAGGCGGCGCCGCCACGCCGGCAAACGAGACCGACATCACGAACGGGCATGTCGATTTCTACGCAAAGTTCCTTGCTCCGGGCGTCGTCGCGTACTGTTATGACGCGTCGAATTCGATGGGGGAACGGGCGCTGAGCGAAGCCAACTGGCAGCGCCTGAACAATCAGACTGACGCCAGCGGGCGAACGTTGCAATTGATCGAGCTGACGACGCCGGCAAACTACGGGACCTCGAACGGCGTGACGTTGACCACGCGCCAGATGACGAATTTCGCGGCCGGCTACATCAACTTCTACAAATGCAACGGCGCGATCATCATGCCGAAATTCAACGATGCATCGGCCGACTCCGCTGCGCTGACGGCGATCCAGCCGTATGCGGGTTCGCGGGATATCGTTCAGGTCGATATTCTGGGCATTGCGTCAGGGGGCGGCGGCGTGCATTGCGCGACGCGCGAAGTTCCCGCGTAGACGGGCGCCCGGCACAAGCGCAAAGCCGCCCGTCACTGGCCGTCCCGGGCGGCAGATCGCTTCAACCAGTCAGCGCGCTCCCCACGATCTCGTACCGCCCTTGCGTCGCATCGACGTGCGCGAGCGTATCGAGCACGCGTATCACGGGCGGGTGGCCGTACACCCGCTCGACCATCGTCTTGTATTCGTCGCCGTGCCAGCGTGCCGCGGCTTCTCGCGTGCGCCACACGTACACGTCGCCGCCTTCGTGCGTGGCCGCGTCGTAAAAGTACCACTTGTGCAGCAGATCCGGGTTCTGCGCCCACTTCGCCGCGGTGCTTTCATAGCGCATCCTCAGCGTGGCGACATCGACGTCGGGTTGTAGCTTGAAGAAAACGATTTCGGTAATCACGGTCAATCCTCCGTAGGAAAATTGCGGAAACGAAGCGCTCGCGCCGTCGCTCAGGACGGTAGTCGTGCCGCCTGCGCTTCAGGCGCCTGCGTGGTAGCGTAGGCACCCTGCTTTAAAAAGTAAAGCAGAGGCGACGCTCGATTCGCGCCGTTGACTCTGCCTGTCGATTGCTTTAAAAAGTAAAGCATGACGACACCAAGAATCGGACAACGCGTTCGCGGATCGACGACAGGGCGGCCCATCATGGTCGTGCTGGATCTGCTTGGGCGCCGCACCGCGCTGCGCATTCTGTGGGAACTGCGCGGCTCGCCGCTCACGTTCCGCGCATTGCAGGAAGCCTGCGAAACGAACGCGCGCCTGCTCAACACGCGGCTGGCCGAGCTCAAGGCGTCGGGCCTCGTCGAGCACGGGGAGGGCGGTTATTGCATGACCGCCGAAGGCCGGCGGCTCGAAGCGGCGCTGCAGCCGTTGCTGGGGTGGGCAAGACAGTGGGCGAAGCGCGACCCGGACGGCTTGGACGCGGCCGATCGCGAGCAATCTGGCCGGGCGCGCTGATCGTTCGCGCCCGGGTGCGCGTCGCGCCCTCGTTCCGGGTCACGCGTCGAGCGTGATCCATTTTTTGTTTGCGGAGTCCTTTCATGTCTGTTCGCGCCGTCATCTTCGACTTCGATCTGACGCTGGCGGATTCGTCCGCGGCGATCATCGAATGCACGGAATACGCGTTGCATCAGCTTGGCGCGGCAAGCGCGACGCCGGCGCAGATCGGTGCCGTGATCGGGCTGACGCTGCCGCAGATGTTCCGCTCGTTGACGGGCGAAACCGAACCGGCGCGCGCCGACGCGTTCGCGCGGCACTTCGTGGCACGTGCCGACGAGATCATGGTGCCCGGTACGCGCATCTATCCCGAGGTGCCGCCGCTGCTCGCGCAGTTGCGTGAGCAGGGGCTCGCGGTCGCGATCGTGTCGTCCAAGTTTCGCTACCGGATCGAGGCGATTCTCGAACGCAACGGTTTGCAGACGCTGGTCGACGTGTTGATCGGCGGGGAAGACGTGCAGCGTCACAAGCCGGATCCCGAGGGGCTCGTGCAGGCACTCTCGCGGCTCGATCTGCCGGCCCGCGCGGCGATCTACGTAGGCGACCATGCGGTGGATGCGCAGGCCGCCGAGCGCGCCGGCGTGCGGTTCGTCGGCGCGGTGACCGGCGTGACGTCGTTCGACGCCTGGGCGCGCGCGGGCAAGCAGGCGGTCCCCACGCATATCGGCGAACTGGCCGCGATCGTGCAGCAGATGCAGCGCGAGTCGGGCCTGGCGTCCGGCCCGCGCGACGCCTGACACCGGATTCGGGAGCCGCACGATGCCGCGCCACGTCAACCATCTCCGCTGGAAGATCGTCGCGTTGCTGGTCGCGCCGCTGACCTTCGTGATGACGCTCGATCGCGCGGCGATGGCCGTGGCCGCACCGACGATCCAGGGCGAACTCGGCCTGTCGATCGTCGAGATGTCGATGATCCTGACGATCTACTTCTGGGCCTATGCGATCGGCCAGATTCCGGCCGGACGCGCGGCCGAACGCTTCGGGTCGCGCAGCGTGCTGTTCGGCACGAGCACGCTGTGGTCGCTGATGATGATCGTCACGCCGTTCGGCAGTTCGTTCGCCTGGCTGTTCGGTTGCCGGCTGGTGCTCGGCGGCGCGCAGTCGGCCGACTGGTCGAGCAGCGTCGTCGCGCTCAAGCGCTGGTTTCCAGCCGGCGAGCGCGCGAAAGGCAACGCGGTGCTGCTCGCGGGGCTGTATCTGGGCCCGATCGTGTCGGCGCCGCTCACGGCCTGGACGATCGTCCATTTCGGCTGGCATGCCGTCTTCTACGGATTCGGTGCGCTCGGCCTGCTGCTCGGCGCAATCTGGTGGTTTTGCTACCGCGATGCGCCGGCGTCGCATCCGCTCATCACGCAGGCCGAAGCCGACTACATCGCGGCCGGCCAGCCGCCCGGCCAGACAGTCGGGTCGGGTTCGCTCGTGCGTTGCCTGCGGTTGGGGCGCTTCTGGATCTTCGGCATCCAGTATTTCCTGCTGGTGCTGATCCAGAGTTTCTACACGACGTGGCTGCCGACCTACCTGATGCGCGCGCGCGGACTGTCGCTGAAGGCGATGGGGGTGTATGCGTCGCTGCCGTGGGTTGCCGTGTTCGTGGCGGTATTCGTCGCGGGCGCCGTCAGCGACCGGTTACTGAGGAAAACGGGCTCGATCTACTGGGCGCGCACGCCGGTCGCGATCGCGGGATTCGTCGTGAGCGCGCTGGCACTGGTCGCCGCGTCGCGCGCGGAGGCGATGGCCGCCGTCATCGCGCTGCTGTGCCTGTCGTTTGCGGCCGTCGGGTTCGTGCAGGTCGTCGTGTGGTCGGCCGCGCAGGATCTCGGGCGGCCGTTCGCCGGCGTGATGTCGGGCTGGACCAACGTGTGGGGCGCGCTGTCGAACGTCGCGGGTCCGATGGCGCTCGCGCTCGTCGTCAAGGTCACCGGCAGCTGGGGCAGCGGGATGGTCGTGATCGGCGCCGCGGCGGCTTGCGGCGCGGTGCTGTGGCTGTTCGTGCATCCCGAGCGCCCGTTACTCGCCGTGGCGGCGGGCGGTTTGCCGCCGGCGGCAGGGGGCCGGAACGCGCCGCACGGCGACGCGCGCGACACCCGAGCCGACGCCGGGCGGGTTTCCGAGCCGGCCGACTGAGCCGTATTGCGCAACGGCCCGGCAGCGCGCGACGGATTCTGCGACCATCGTCGTTAAAGCGATATCCGCCACTCGATCCGCCGCCATGTCCCTCATTTCCGTTGCCTTTGCAAGCATCCGGCGCTCACGCGTGCCGCCGGTCGCCCGCTTCCTGTCGCTCGCGATTCCGCTCGCGGTAGCCATCTGCGTCCTGGGTGGCGCGCACCGGGCCGAAGCCGCGACGCCCACCCAGCGCGAACGTCTCGAAGCGCCGGTGAAGGCCGTCGCCGACCAGCGCTTGACCGTCGATACGCCGCAGGGCAGCGCGATGCCGCCCGCGATGTTGCCCGTGTATGCCGACCATCCGGTCGACAAAGCGGCACCCGACGTCACGCGCGTGTTCATCGTGATTCACGGCACGCTGCGCAACGCCGACGCCTACTACGCGTCGGGGCGCCAGGTCGTCGAGAAAGCCGGTGCGGCTGGCGACGGCACGATGGTCGTCGCGCCGCAGTTCCTGACACGCGCCGATACGCGCGCGTTCTCGTTGCCCGCATCGACGCTCGCGTGGACCCAGGAAGGATGGAAGGGCGGCGAACCGGCCCGCCAGCCGGGCCCGATCAGCTCGTTTGCCGCGCTCGACGCGTTGCTCGCGCATTTCGCCGACCGAAGCCTGTATCCGTCTCTGTCGACGGTCGTCGTGATCGGCCATTCCGCCGGCGCGCAGTTGCTGCAGCGCTACGCGGTGGCCGGGCGCGAAGGCGACGCGCTCGCGCGCGCCGGCATCGCCGTGCGCTACGTGGTCGCGAACCCGTCGAGCTACCTGTATTTCGACGACGAACGGCCGAACGCCGACGCGATCGCGGGTGGCGCCTGCCCGCGCGCGACGCAATGGAAATACGGGCTGAAGTCGGCGCCGCCTTATGTCGCGTCGCAGGACGCGCACGAACTCGAAACGCGCTACGTCGCGCGCCATGTCGTGTACCTGCTCGGGCAGGCCGACACGAACCCGTACACGCATTTCATCGACCGTTCGTGCGCGGCGATGGCGCAGGGCCCGTATCGGCTCGCGCGCGGGCTCGCGTATTTCGATTACCTGAAGAAGCGGCACCCGGACGATCTCGCGCAACAGGTCGTCGAAGTACCGGGTGTCGGGCACGACGGTCTCGGCATGTTCACGTCCGCCTGCGGGCTGGCCGTGCTGTTCGGGCAGGCCTTGCCGCAATCGTGTCCGGTGGTGGCCGGCACCGCGCCGGACTTGCCCGCGCCCGACGAAAACCGATCGATCAGAAAAATGCATGAATCGGCAAGATAAATTCATTTCCCTGTGCGGCGGTTGCGGTTCAGGATGACGGCGTTCCCAGGAGCGCCCCCATGAACATCACGATCCTCGACGATTATTTCGACACGCTGCGCACGCTGCCGAGCTTCGGCAAGCTGGACGGGCATGCGGTCACGATCTGGAACGACCACGTGCAGGATGTCGACGCACTGGCCGAACGCCTGCGCGATACGGAGGTGCTGGTGCTGATTCGCGAGCGGACGCAGATTCGCGCGCCGCTCATCGCCCGGTTGCCGAAGCTGCGGCTGATCAGCCAGCGCAGCGTCTATCCGCATATCGACATCGAGGCGTGCACCGCGCACGGCGTGATCGTGTCGTCGAACCAGCATGCAGGCACGCCTTCCCATGCGGCCGCCGAACTCACGTGGGGCCTCGTGCTGGCCGCGATGCGCCAGATTCCGCAGCAGATGCGCGCGTTGCAGGCCGGCAACTGGCAGATCGGCGTCGGACGCACGTTGCGCGGGCGCACGCTGGGCATTTACGGCTATGGCCGGATCGGTGCGGAGGTCGCGCGATACGGCGCCGCGTTCGGGATGAACGTGCTGGTCTGGGCGAGCGAAGCGTCGCGGCAGCGCGCACGCGACGACGGCTGGCATACGGCGCCGGACGAACGCACCTTCTTCGAAACCTGCGACGTGCTTTCGCTGCACATGCGGCTCGTGCCGGCCACGCGCGGCATCGTGACGGCCGAGGATCTGGCGTGGATGAAGCCCGCCGCGCTGCTGGTGAACACGAGCCGCGCGGGCCTCGTCGCACCGGGTGCGCTCGAAGCGGCATTGCAGGCCGGCCGGCCCGGGATGGCGGCGGTCGACGTGTACGAGACGGAGCCGCTGCGCGACCCGCAGCATCCGTTGCTGCGCTTGCCCAATGTCGTGTGCACGCCGCATATCGGCTACGTGACCGAAGACGAGTACGAAACGCAGTTCTCCGATGTGTTCGACCAGATCGTGTCCTATGCGGCCGGACAGCCGATCCACGTGGTCAATCCGGACGTGCTCGCGCGTGAAGCGGCATCGATCGAGCCGCTGATCCTCGACCTGCTCGAATGGATCGGCCCCGGCGCGCGGCCGTACGACGAGGTGATCGACGCATGGCGCACATCATGCCCGCGCCTGCCGGTGTGGGAAGAGGCGTGCGCGCGCGGCTACGTGGTACGCCACCATGCGCCGGGCGGCGTGGCGGAGGTCGAAGTGAGCGAAGCCGGCCGCGCCCATGTCCGGGCCGCGCGCGCCTGACCGTAGGGGGCGGCCGGCGCGCGGCGGTGCCCCCGCGCGTCATGCCGTTTTTTCTGCGGCCGGCGTGGCGTCCGGATCGAACACCGTCAAGCCTTCCGTCGGGTCTGTCGGCATGTCCCACGGACGCGCGGCGATCGCCCGTTTCGCCGCGTCGTAGCCGGCCTGCCGGCGCGCCGCGATGCCGGCCGGCGTGAAATCGATGTCCTTCAACTGGTTGTCGCTGGCGAGGCGCGGCGCCGCGAGCTTGACCAGGTGCATCGTCGTCTCGCATCCCCACGCGGCAAGCCGGCGCACGGCCGGCGACGCGCGTTCGGCTTCCGGCACGTGCCGGACCAGTTCGCGGATCACGTGGCGCAGCCGGTGAATCTGTTGCTGGCGCGCGATGTGGCTGTCGGTGCGGCTCGCGTACTGGATGTCCTTCTGCCGTTCCGACACTTCCCAGATGCTCTCGGGTTCGGGGCCCGCGGGATTCCACATCTGCACCGAGAAGATGATCGAGCTGCGGCGCGGGTTGTCGTCGAGCACGACCTCGACCGGCGTATTCGAATACACACCGCCGTCCCAGAAAGGCTCGCCGTCGATCCGTATCGCCGGAAACGCGGGCGGCAGCGCGCCCGAGCTCATGATGTGCTCGATCCCGAGCCGCGTATCGCGCGAATCGAAATAGCGCATCGTGCCGGTGCACGCATTGACCGCGCTGACGGTCAGGCGCGGATGGCCCGCGTTCAGCAGGTCGGGATCGATCAGCGACGCGAGCGTGTCGCGCAGCGGCGCGATCCGGTAATACGACGCGCGGTCGACGCCGAGGCGCGCCATCGGCCCGAGCCACGACGCCGGATTGGGCTGGAAGAATCCCGCGATGCCGCCGCCGATGATCATCAGCTCGGCCAGTGTCCGGTCCCAGCCGGGCAGCAGCGGCGCGGTGTCGAAACGGGTATGTTCGGTCACGCGCTGCCAGAACGCCGACAGTTTTTCGTAGCGCCGTTCCGGCGGATTGCCGGCGATCAGCGCCGCGTTGATCGCGCCGATCGACGTGCCGACCACCCAGTCGGGCCGGATCCCGGCTTCGTCCATCGCCTGGAAGACGCCGAGCTGGAACGCGCCCAGTGCGCCGCCGCCCTGGAGCACGAGCACGACTTGCCCGGGGAGGTCCATGCGTGCCGGCTGGCTCGCGGTCATGGCTTGCCTCGCTGCGTGTGACGGTGGGTCGGATCCGAACAGTTCGATTCAGTTTAGGCGATCGACGGCGCGGGGTCGCCCGCCATGCAATGACGCGCGGTGTCGACTTCGGCCGATGCTTCCGACCCTTTGATGCGGCCGGTCGCCAGCGGGCGTCACGCGTCACGCATCCGGGTAAGGCGTGCCGTCCTTGTGGAGGAACCGGCCGTCGCGGCTCGGGCTCATCATGTCGATGTCCGCGCAGGTGATCACGTCGTCCGGCGAACGCGAGCCCACCTCGAGATAGACGGCGAGCGCGTCCGAGCGGTTGACCAGGTGATGACCGTTGCCCGAGTTTTTCGGAAACGCCGCGCAGTCGCCGGCGCGCAGCACGGTCTCGCCGCCGTCCTCGATCATCACGAGTTCGCCTTCGAGTACATAGACGAATTCGTCCTCGTCGGAATGCCAGTGGCGCTGCGCCGACCAGCCGCCCGGCGGCACGCGCATCAGGTTGACGCCGAAATCGCGCAGCCCGCCGGCGTCGCCGAGACGCTGGCGGACGCGCTGCGCGCACGGCGCGTCGAACGGCCGCGGATAGCCGCTGCCGCGGCGCTCGGGCACGGTGCTGAGGTCGATCCTGGGCATGGGCGGCTCCGTCTGCCACGCGGGCGAATGGGACGGTGGCCATTGTAGGCGGCCGCCGCCCGCCGTTCGTCCGCGTGTTGCGCGGCGGGCCGCGTCATTCGACGGTGATGGTCTCCTTCATGTACGGGTGAATCCCGCAGAACACCTTGTAGACACCGGGCTTGTCGAAGCGGAACGAGTACGTGTCGCCCTGGTCGAGTGCCGACGAGTGAAAGATGCCGGCATCGTTGACGACGGTGTGCGGTTCCCCGTCGAGATTCTTCCACGTGATCGTCGTGCCGGCCTTGATCGTGGTCGACATCGGCGAAAACATGAAATTGCGGATCGTCACGAGCGTGCCGTCCGGGCCCTGCGCGAATGCGGCGAGCGGCGTGCCGGCGGCTGCCGCGCACAGGATCAGCGCCGCGACGATTCGGGATGGCTTGAAGCGGATCATGTCGGTCTCCTTATGTCGATCAGGCCAGCGTCGCATCGTGCAGCGACGACGTGACCGGATGGCCGGCGAATTCGACGGTCGTCACGCCGAGCATCGACGGCAGCCGGTCATGCGGCACCGTGAGCGGCACGGGGCCCGGGCCGTTGCCGGCCGTCGGCTGCGGGAACGCGGTGGAGCGCGCGGTGTGGAACGTCACGTTGCCTTCGACTTTCGACACGATCTGGTGGATGTGCCCGTTCAGCACGGTGACCGAGCCGAAGCGGCGCAGCAGCGCCATCGTCTGCGGCGCGTCGCCGGTGCCCCAGCCCCACGGTTCGTAGATGGTCCACATCGGCATGTGCGAGAACACCACGATCGGCGTGCTCGACGAGCGCCCCTTCAGGTCCTGCGCGAGCCACGCGAGCTGTTCGTCGCCGAAGCTGCCGAGCCCGTTCGGCTTGAAATGCATCACGTTGACGAGGCCGATGAAATGCACGCCCGCGTGATCGAAGCTGTAGTAGCCGCGGTTGTCCGACGCCTTGCCGAACCGGCCGAAATATTCGGCGCCCGAACCATCGGTGACGTCGTGTTCGCCAGGCACCGTGTGCAGTTCCGGCACGCGCAGCGCGGACAGCAGCTGCGACGCGTGGTCGAATTCCTCGGGCTTGGACAGGTGTGTGATGTCGCCCGTATGGATCGCCAGCGCGGGCATCGCGGGCATCCCGTTGACCAGATCGATCGTCTGCTTCAGCGTGGCCGATACGTCGGGATTCGCGTCCTTGTTGAAGCCGATGTGCGTGTCGCTGATCTGCACGAACAGCGGCTTGCCCGCATCGGCCGGGCGCGCGTCGCCGGTCTGCGCGAGCGCGAGGTCGAACGGCGTCAGGATGCCGCCCGACAGCGTAAACAGCGTGCCGAGGCCGCCGAAGGCCATGCATTGCAGGGCTTTGCGGCGTGACGGGCGGGTAGGGGTCGATGAAGACATGTGAGCCTCGCAATCGTGTGACGAAACCGGACGGCCGGATCGTCCTGGAATAAGCCGGCGCCTTCGCATGCCATACCGGCGAAGCGGCGGATTTATTCCCGTGCGTTACAAGGTCGAACACCCGTGTGTGCTGCCTGCGGGGCGATGCGCGATTCCCGAAGGATGACCTGTCAATGTCTTGTAAGTGACACGTCACATTTGCGTCACGGCCGCCCGATAGCCTGCCACTCCGAATCACCTCTCCGGAGCCCTTCATGCCGAATCTCGCGGCAACGGAAACCAGCGGTGCGGTCAGCAACCGCACGCGCACCATCAGCCTCGCGCTGTTTTTTCTGATCATTGCCTGCGGCATCGTCTATGTCGGCGTTCATCTCAGTGCCGATCTCAGCCCCGTCAAGGAAAGCTCGGTCCTCCCGTTTCTGCTGCTGATCGTCGCGTTGCTGATCGCGCTCGGCTTCGAATTCGTGAACGGCTTTCACGACACCGCGAACGCGGTCGCGACCGTCATCTATACGCATTCGCTCGACCCGCACCTCGCGGTCGTCTGGTCGGGCCTGTGGAACCTGTGCGGCGTGCTCGTGTCGAGCGGCGCCGTCGCGTTCGGCATCCTGCAGTTGCTGCCGGTCGAGCTGATCCTGCAGGTCGGCAGCGGCTCGGGCTTCGCGATGGTGTTCGCGCTGCTGATCGCGGCCGTCACGTGGAACCTCGCGACCTGGTATTTCGGCCTGCCGTCGTCGAGCTCGCACACGCTCGTCGGCTCGATCATCGGCGTCGGCCTGATGAACCAGATCGTCAGCGGCCCGTCGGGCACGAGCGGCGTCGACTGGAACCAGGCGCTCGGCGTCGGCAAGGCGCTGCTGTTCTCGCCGCTGATCGGCTTCGTGCTGTCCGCGCTGGTGCTGTTGTTGCTGAAGGCGCTCGTGCGCGTGCCGGCGCTGTACCAGGAGCCGAAGGGCAACAAGCCGCCGCCGTTCTGGATTCGCCTGCTGCTGATCCTGACCTGCACGGGCGTGTCGTTCGCGCACGGCTCGAACGACGGTCAGAAGGGCATGGGCCTGATCATGCTGATCCTGATCGGCGTGATGCCGACCGCGTATGCACTGAACAAGGCCGTGACGCCGGACCAGACGAGCACGTTCGTCGCGGTCGCGCGCCATGCGTCGACCACGCTCGTCAAGTACGCGGACCCGGCCGTGCAGTCCGCCAACCCGCGTGCCGATGTCGAAGCGTACGTGCGCACGCACAAGCTGGCGCCCGTGACGATTCCCGCGCTCGGCAAGCTCACCGACACGATCGCCGACCAGGTCGCGCAGGCCGGCGGCATCTCGAGCGTGCCGCAGAACCTCGTCGACAACGTGCGCAACAACATGTACGTCGCGTCCGAGGCGATCCGCCTGATGGAGAAGGCGAAGGCGCCGGCGTTCTCGGTCGAGGACGCGAGCGCGCTCGAAGCGTTCAAGAAGCAGATGGACCGCGCGACGAAATTCATCCCGACCTGGGTGAAGGTCGCGGTCGCGATTGCACTCGGCCTCGGCACGATGGTCGGCTGGAAGCGGATCGTCGTGACGGTCGGCGAGAAGATCGGCAAGTCGCATCTCACGTACGGGCAGGGCGCGTCGGCCGAAGCCGTCGCGATGCTGACGATCGGGATGGCCGACGCATACGGGCTGCCGGTGTCGACCACGCACGTGCTCGCGTCGGGCGTGGCCGGCACGATGACGGCGAGCGGCGCGGGCCTGCGCTGGGATACCGTGCGCAACCTCGTGCTCGCGTGGGTGCTGACGCTGCCCGCATCGATCGCACTGTCGGCTGCGTTGTACTGGGCGCTGCACGGGCTGTTCTGATTCGCGCCGGGGGGCGCGACGCCCGGCCGCGCGGGACGCGGCCGGACCCATCGACTTTCAATTCGACACAAGACGCTACCGATGGATCTCAGTTTCTTCGACCCGAACCGCACCGCCAACGCGTCCGCGTGGCGCGTGCTCCCCAATCGCTGGGACGCCGTCGCGTTTCCGCTGATCATCGGCATACTCGCGATGGCGATCGTCGGTTTCCACGAAACGATGGCGCCGATCGGCGTACTGCAGACGCAGAAGATCTCGCTCGATCCGTCGAACCTGCCTGAATACGCGCTGCGCACCACGCTGCGGATGCTCGCGGCAATGGTCGCGTCGCTCGCGTTCACGCTCGTCTACGGCACGCTCGCCGCGAAAAGCCGCCGCGCGGGCATGGTGCTGATCCCGATCCTCGACATCCTGCAGTCGGTGCCGGTGCTCGGCTACATCTCGTTCACCGTCACGTTCTTCCTCGCGCTGTTTCCGGGCCGCGTGCTCGGCGCCGAGCTCGCGGCGATCTTCGCGATCTTCACGAGCCAGGCGTGGAACATGACGTTCAGCTTCTACCAGTCGCTGCGCACGGTGCCGCGCGACCTGAGCGAAGTGTCGCGCGGCTTCCACCTGACGCCGTGGCAGCGCTTCTGGAAGCTAGAGGTGCCGTTCTCGATGCCGGGCCTGATCTGGAACATGATGATGTCGATGTCGGGCGGCTGGTTCTTCGTCGTCGCGTCGGAGGCGATCACCGTCGGCAACCAGACCATCACGCTGCCGGGCATCGGCGCGTATCTCGCACAGGCGATCTCGGACAAGAACCTCGGCGCGGTCGGCTGGGTGATCGTCGCGATGTCGGTCGTGATCCTGGCGTACGACCAGTTCCTGTTCCGTCCGCTCGTCGCATGGGCCGACAAGTTCCGGATGGAGAACACCGCGTCGGGCGATGCGCCGCAGTCCTGGCTGCTCGACATGATGCGCCGCACCCACCTGATCCATCAGCTGCTCGTGCCGGCCGGCTGGCTGCTGTCGCAGGCCGCGCGGATTCCGCTGCGCCTGCCGTCGATGAAGGGCACGCGCTCGCGCGGCGCGTCGGCACGCCGTTCGTCGCGCATCGGCGACATCGTGTGGGGCACGTTCGTGATCCTGTTGACGGCGTACGTCGCGTGGCGCGTCGTCAGTTTCGTCGCGACCGGCGTGACGATGGGCGAGGTCGGGCACGTGCTCGTGCTCGGGCTCATCACGCTGCTGCGCGTGCTGGTGCTGATCGCGATCGCGTCGGTGGTATGGGTGCCGCTCGGCGTGCTGATCGGGCTGCGTCCGAAGCTGGCCGAGAAGATCCAGCCGCTCGCGCAGTTCCTCGCGGCGTTCCCGGCCAACCTGCTGTTTCCGGTGTTCGTGATCGTGATCGTCCACTTCCACCTGAACGCGGATATCTGGCTGTCGCCGCTGATCGTGCTCGGCACGCAGTGGTACATCCTGTTCAACGTGATCGCCGGCGCGATGTCCTATCCGAACGATTACAAGGAAGCGACGAAGAATTTCCGCATCCGCGGCTGGCAGTGGTGGCGGCAGGCGATCCTGCCGGGCATCTTCCCGTACTACGTGACGGGTGCCATCACCGCGTCGGGCGGCGCATGGAACGCGAGCATCGTGTCCGAGTTCGTGCAGTGGGGCGACACGAAGGTCGTCGCGCACGGCCTTGGCTCGTACATTGCACAGACGACCGCCGCCGGCGATTTTCCGAAGATCATCCTGGGCATCGCCGTGATGTCCCTGTTCGTTACCTTATTCAACCGTCTGCTGTGGCGTCCGATGTACGCCTACGCGGAATCCCGGCTCCGTCTCGATTGAGAGTAAGCGCGATGCAAAATTCGACCGTTATCAACGCACCCGCCAAGACGTCCCAGCCGCTCCAGCCGCCGCGTCTCGGCGAAGAAATCCTGCGCGTGGAGCACGTGAATCGCGGCTTCAACAAGTCGCAGGGCGAGCTGCTCGTGCTCGACGATGCGAACCTGTCGCTGCGCGAAGGCGAGATCGTCGGGCTGCTCGGCCGTTCCGGCTCGGGCAAGTCGACGCTGCTGCGCATCATCGCCGGCCTGATCGAGCCGACCGGCGGCGAAGTGACCTACCT
>NZ_CADFEI010000013.1 GCF_902833225.1 Burkholderia sp. BCC1644 | reverse complement strand
ACGTACTTCAAGCGTTACGGCAGCCTCGACGAGCAGATCGCGCCGATCCTGTTCCTCGCGTCCGACGAGGCCAGCTACATCACCGGCACGGTGCTGCCGGTCGCGGGCGGCGATACGGGTTGAGCGGCGCGCCGCCTGCTTTTGCCTATCGACAACCTTCATCGACAACCAGACGGCCGGCGCCACGACGCCGGTCACGGAGACATCCATGCGTGATCGCAAAGCCATCGTTCCGGCCGGAATGGAAGCGGTGTACGAGAAAATCGGCTACGCGCCGGGCCTGCGGGTCGGCGATACGCTGTACGTGTCCGGCCAGATCGGCCGCGATGCGGCGATGCAACTGGTCGAGGGCCGCGAAGCACAGATCGTGCAGGCGTTCGAGAACCTGAAGCAGGTGCTGGAGGCGGGTGGCGCGTCGTTCAACGACGTGGTCGACCTGACGACGTTCCATACCGACATGCGCGACCTGCCGCTGTTCATGCAGGTACGCGACCGCTATCTCGGTGCGCATCCGAAGCCGGCATGGACGGCGGTCGGCGCGCACATGCTGGGCGGTTCGCCCGGTTACATCGTCGAGATCAAGGCGGTGGCCGTGCTGCCGGACTGACCGCGACGTTGCATCACGGTCCGGTTTCCGAGCGGTCCTGCGACGCCGGAGGCAGGTACACCATCCCGTGTTCGTCGTACAGGTCGTAGATGAGCCGCGGCATGCGTTCGATGTCGTCGGATTCGTCGAGCATGCGCATGCTCATGATGATCGGCGACACGAGCCGCGCGTCGTCGAGTTCCTGGTAGGACACGTCGTCGCGCTTCAGCCCGTACACGCTCTTCGGCACGATCGACACCCCTTCGCCGGCCGCGACGAGACCGAGCGCCACCTGCAGCTCGCGCGTCTCCAGCACGCGTGCGGGCTTGATCGCGCGGTCATGGAACGCGGCGAGCACCTGGTCCGCATAACTCGGGCGCGGCGCCTTCGGAAACACGATCAGCGTGTCGCCGAGCAGGTCGTGCAGCGACAGCGGCGCGTTCGTTGCGCACAGCCGGTGGCCGAGCGGCAGCGCCGCGATCATCGGCTCCTCGCGCAGCACGACGCGGCGCACGCTCGGGTCGTTGAGGCGAATGCGCCCGAAGCCCACGTCGATACGGCCTTCCTTGAGCGCCTTGATCTGGTCCATCGTCGACATCTCGTGCAGGCTCAGCTCGACTTCCGCATGCAGCTGGCGATAGCGGCGAATCACTTTCGGCAGCATCCCGTACAGCGTCGAGCCGACGAAGCCGACCGAAAGACTGCGCTCGATCTTGCCGACGCGGCGCGTCATCGATTCGAGTTCGGCTGTTTGAGCGAGCAACTGCACCGCATGCTGGTGAAAGAAGCGGCCGGTCTCGGTGAGCTTCAGCGGGCGCGATTCACGCTCGAACAGCAACGCGCCGAGCAGCTGTTCGAGTTGCTGGATCTGCCGGCTCAACGGCGGCTGAGCGATGTGAAGCCTTTGTGCGGCACGCGTGAAGCTGCGCTCTTCCGCGACGGCGACGAAATAGCGCAGATGGCGTAGCTCCATGTTCGGTGCGGTCGAGTGGGGAGGGGGAAGAGGGCGCGAGGCGCGAATGGTTGTGTCGATTCTAAGGCAGAGACGGCGATCGCGTGACCGGATTTTCGTAAAAATCAATTCGGTTTGCAGATCGATTTTTGATGCATGGCCGCAATCGATGCACCAAAGGAGGGCGGCATGGCGATGCATACCTCGCAGATATGAACCGATACCCATTCGGTGTTGGACTGGTCATTTTGCGGTCGCTACTATCGCCGCAAACAGGTTGCAAAGCCGAACGGAACAATGCAACAAGGAGACGCCCCCGATCACATCCCCTTTGGCCGGAAGCCCGCGGCGAGTCGAGCGAACGCGCGTCGATGCCCGACTGTCGTCACGCGATGATCCGGCTCGGTCTTTTTCTTCCGAAACGCCCGGTTACTGATCAGTAGCCCGAATCAACAAGAAATACCCATATCAACATTTGGAGACGGAATGAGATTTCAGCATCTCGTAGGCGGAGCTTTGCTCGGATTCACGACGGCCGGTTTTGCGCAAAGCAGCGTGACGCTGTACGGCGTCATCGATACGGGCGTCGAGTATGTGTCGCACGCCAACGCAGAAGGCAAGGGCATCGTCCGGATGCCGTCCGTCACCGGCGAATTGCCGTCGCGCTGGGGGCTGCGCGGGTCGGAGGATCTCGGTGCTGGCTACAAGGCCGTATTCGCGCTGGAGAGCGGCTTCAACGTCGGCAGCGGCACGATGGGGCAAGGCGGTCGGCTGTTCGGCCGGCAAAGCTGGGTGGGGATCGAAAGCCCGTACGGCACGCTGTCGTTCGGCCGCCAGTACACGATGACGTATTACGCGGTACTCGATGCCGACCTGCTCGGCCCGAACATCTACGGCTTGCCGTCCCTCGACGCGTATATCCCGAACGGCCGCGCCGACAACGCAGTGGCATGGCGCGGCAAGTTCGGCGGCCTGACGGCCGGCGCGATGTATTCGTTCGGCCGCGATTCGGCCGGGACCGGCAACTCGCCGGGGCAAGGCACATGCGCGGGGCCGACGCCCGGCGAAACGACCGTGTGCCGGCTGTGGTCGGCGATGCTCAAATACGATTCGACGTCGTTCGGCGCGGCCGCTTCGTATGAAGAGCAACGCGGCGGCGGCGCGACGGCGGCCGCGAACTTCTTCGACGGCGTCAAGCCGATGCCGCTGACGTCGAACGGCGACAAGGACGATCGCGCGCAGGTCAACGGCTACGTCAACGCGTTCGGCGTGAAGATCGGCGGCGGCTGGATCGGCCGCTGGGTCGACACCGATTCGTCGGGCGGCCCGAACGTGCATTCGAACCTGTTCTACCTCACCGCGAACTACTACGTGACGCCGGCTTTCCTCGTCGACGGCGGCATCTATCACGTCAACGTATCGGGCCAGGATGCGCGCGCGACGCTCGGCGCGTTGCGCGGCACCTACTTCCTGTCGAAGCAGACGGCCGTCTACCTGCAAGGCGCGTACCTCGCCAACAGCGCGCACGCCGCGTTCACGATCAGCGCGGGCGGGGGCGGCACGACGCCCGCACCGGGGCAAAACCAGGTCGGCGTGATGGCCGGCATCCGGCACATGTTCTGAGCGGATCGCTTTCATCAACGCAAATAACTCGAGAGAAGACGGAGGGGCAATATGAATTCGACGACAAGCGGCAACGGCGGTCGCGGTGCATGGCGTGTGGGTGCGTTGGCGGTCGCGTCCGCGATAGGAACGCTGGCGTTGTCCGGCTGTAACGATCACGACGTGGAGGCGTCGGGAAGCGGCACGACGTCCGTCGCGCTGGAATGCAACGACACGATGAAGGCGCGCTTCGCGCCGGACGCGAACACCTCGGTGATCGCCGTGAAGTCGTTCAAGGCCGGCGATCCGCTGGTGTTGACGGCATCGGCCGCCACGTCCGCGACGCCGGTTGCCGGCAGCGACCTGTGTCTCGTCAAGCTGAACGTGGGCCCCGGTCACGCGGGGCCGGCAGGTGCGCCGTCGACGTCGGCCGGCATCGGCATGGAGATCTGGCTGCCTGCGCCGGCGAACTGGAATCACCGGATCCACAACCTCGGTGGCGGCGGCTGGCAAGGCGGCGCGTATGACGACCCGACGCAGGTCGCGAGCGCCGGCGGCGTGCCGGGCGCGGCGGCGATCGCGGCCGCCGAGGGCGCGGTGGTCGGCACGACGGATACCGGGCATGCCGTGCCGAACGGTTCGTTCGCGATGAATCCGGACGGCACGATCAACACGGCGCTGTGGAACGACTTCGCGCAGCGCAGCCTGCACGAACTGGCGCTCAAGACGAAGGCGCTGGTCGCCGCGTACTACGCGACGCCGCAGAAGTATGCGTACTGGGACGGCTGTTCGACGGGCGGCCGGCAGGGCTACAACGAGGTGCAGAACAACCCGTCCGACTACGACGGCTACCTGAACGGCGCGCCTGCCTTCAACTGGTCGAAGTTCATCACGGGCGAGCTGTATCCGCAGGTCGTCGCGCAAAGCGATCTCGGCGGCGCGATGCTGACCGATGCGCAGCAGTCGCTGCTGTCGGGGGCGGCGGTCAGCGCGTGCGATTCGGTCGGCGGCCAGCATCTCGGTTACCTGATGGACCCGGCCCAGTGTCGTTACGATCCGACCCAGGACGCGACCGTGCTGTGCTCGGGCGTGAAGATCGGCGCCGTCACCGGCACGAACACGACGGCCGCGTGCGTGACGGCCGCCCAGGCGACGGCCATGAACAAGACCTGGTACGGGATGACGCGCGACGGTTCGGTGCCGAGCCCCGCGGCCGACATCGGCACGGCCACGTCGCTCGCCAGCAACCAGCTGTGGTTCGGCCTGATGCGCGGCACGCTGACCGGTGCGCTGGCCGGCGCGTCGCCGTTCAGCATCTCGACCGACCTGGTCGCGCTGGAGCTGCAGGATCCGACGATCGCGGGCACCAACTTCACGAACGCGACCGGGAACGGCGCGAACAAGTGGAAGGGCCTGGGCTATGCCGGTCTCGCGAACGCCTACGACCAGGGGATCGCGCTGCAGCCGTCGTTCGGCAACATCAATACCGACAACCCGGACCTGTCGGGGCTCGTGAAGAGCGGTGCGAAGGTGCTGCATTACCACGGCCTGGCCGATCCGCTGATCACGCCGTCGGGCAGCATCAACTACTACGAACGCGTGGCGAGCCGGATGGGCGGCATTCCCGCGGTGCAGCAGTTCGACCGGCTGTTCCTGGTTCCGGGCATGGGGCATTGCAGCGGCTATGGCGGTGTCAACGGCACGGCCGGCCCGGCGCAAACGGCCAGTACGCTGCCGTTGCCGCATGCCGACCGCCAGGACCTGTACGCGCAGCTGGTCAACTGGGTCGAGAACGGCAACGCGCCGGCCAGCATCAAGCTGACGTCGGCGGACGGCAGCGCGAGCCAGCCCGTCTGCATGTATCCGACGAAGGCGACGTACAACGGTTCGGGGTCGATCAAGGACGCGGCGAACTATTCGTGCAAGTAACGGCGGGCGACCGGATGCGCACGGCGGAGCAGGCCGTGCGCGTCCGCATTCTTGGCCGGCATCCATTTCGTGTCCTGCAATCCCTGCGGGCCAGCGGTGCCGTCAGGTCGACGAAGTCAGGCGGGATGAGAGTACGCTGATCGGGTCGGGCATCGACGAAGCCTGGTGCGTGGCCGTTATGCGTCGGTGCAGCCTGTGTCGCATTGCGACGACGACGGGCGTCCGGGCACGGCATGCGGATTGCTGCATGGCCCGCTCGCCCGGCGACCGTCGCCGGCGCCATGTCGATAGCCGAACGACATGCATCCGGCGCGCACGGCTGTCGCCGTGACATCCACGCAGCGTCTCATCCGGAGAACACCGATGACCGAACGCCAGCCCCCCGATCCGACCGCTCCGCACGCGGAGCCCAGTGCGCACGACGCGCTCGAACACCTGCTCGGCAGCCTGCACCGGCACGGCTTCCTGCATTTCGCCAACGAGGTCGTCAGCGCGAATGCGCGGCTGGCCGACACGTTCGTCGATGCGCTCGACAAGCCGGGCATGCAAAGCGGGATGCAGAATCTTGCCGTCCTGCTCACTGCGCTGTCGCGCATTCCGCCCGAACAGTTCGGCAAGGCCGTGTTCGCGGCCGCCGACGCGCTGCATCATGTCGGCGCGTGGCAGCCGTCGCAGCACCAACACGTCGCGCCCGGCGTGCGCGGGGCTTACCGGCTGCTGCACGACGAAGCGCTGTGGGATGCGCTGACGCCGTTGCTCGAGGGCCTGAAGGTGTTCGCGCAAGGCCTCGCGCGCGATCCGCAGTCGCCTGTTGCCGCGCCGGACGAGAAGACGAAGGGTACGTGATCCGAAGCATCGCACGTCGGCACCCGCGCCGCGTCATTCCCACGCGTGCTTGCTGAACTGATAGCCCTTGGAGCGGATCGTCTTGATCCGTTTCGGCTCGGTCGCGTCGTCACACAACTTGCGGCGCAGCTTCGAGATGCGGCCGTCGATCGAGCGATCGAGGCCATCGAACGCGATGCCGCGCAGCAGCAACGTCAGGTCTGCGCGGCTGACCACTTCGCCGGCGCGGCATGCAAGGGCCCACAGCAGGTCGAATTCGGTCGACGTCAGACGCGGTACGCTGCCGTCGGGCAGGTGGACGCGGCGATCCGCGCGGTCGATCGAGAACTTGCCGAAGGTGAACCGCTGCGGTGACTCCGGCACGCAGTCGGCCGGCTGCGGGCGTGTCCGCCGCAACTGCGCCTTGATCCGCGCGAGCAGGATGCGCGGCTCGACCGGCTTGCGGAGAAAGTCGTCGGCGCCCAGTTCCAGGCCGAGCAACTCGTCGAACGGCTCGTCGCGGGCCGTCACCATGATGACGACGCCGTCGTATTGCGTGCGTGCCGCGCGGCAAATCTCGAATCCGTCCTTACCCGGCAGGTTGATGTCGAGCAGCACCACGTCGGGGCGGCTCGCGACGATCGTCGCGGCAGCGCCGGCGCCGTCGAACAGCGTATCCACCTGGTAATGATGCTTGCGCAGATAGTCGGCGATCAGCGCGGACAGAGGGACGTCATCTTCGACGAGGAGGATTCGGATGGGCATCGCTGAACGAGGGGTAAAACGGGAAAGTGGCGAGCGGTCAGGCCCAGTCCGAACGCGTGGTAGCCGACGCGACGTGCATGGTACTGCGCAACATTCCGGCGGAATGTGACGAAATCTGATTCGTTCGGTGAGCGTATCGATGTGGAAATCGCCGCTGCCTGGCGGAGCGGTGAATGGCTGGCGGAGCGGCGGCGAGCGACCGGTCGAAACGGTGCGGCGCGATATCTGGCGCGGGGCCGGCGAGGATGCGCGACCGGACATCCTTCAGACGAAAACGTTTGCGGAAATCCGTTGCCCCAAACGTCGCCCGCATGGGCGGAACCGAGGCCAGGCAAGGTTACTCGACATATCATTACAAAATATTACCAACATCGCCGGGTATCCGTCCCTACAATTGCAGCACCTGCCACGTGCGCATGATGGACCGCGATTCCGTTGGTGTCCCGGCCGCATTGCGCGCCGGCACCTGCCGGGCAGATAGACGGGCCGCGTGCCATTGACGGGGGATGAAATGACGCCGTTGCAAGTCGTCCAGCGTCTCGATGCGCTCACGAACGCGATCGAAATCGCGGTGGCGCGGGCCGACTGGAGCGAGGCCGTTCAGGCCGCCGACGCGCGTTTGAAGTTCGTGGCTGCGCTTGCGCCCGAACCACCGGACGAGGTGCTGGCGGCGCTCAGGCGCATGCAGGAGATCGACGTCCGGATCTCCGCTGTCGCACGCGACACGTTGCAGGTGCGCATTGCCGAAAGCCGGATTGCGTTGCACGAAACCCGCGCGGCGATGAACGCGCTGAAGGCGAAACAGCAGCCGCTCGGGGTGGGCGCTGCAGCATCGCGCCGTGCTTCCCGCACGGGCATCCGACCCAATTCCCGCCCTGCAACACGAAGCTGATATTCGCTTCCTTCGGGAGTGGCATGAGATTCAGAAAACGCACCAGTTATGTCGATGCAACACGATGGTTCGCCGACGGCGATCATGACCGGGTGGAGCGCCGTCACGGCATCTGGGCCGTCGCGACGCCCGAAGGCTGGCGCTCGGTGAAGCCGGGCGACTGGATCCTGCTCGACGAATGCGGAAACTGCTGGCCGATGGAAAACGGCCTCTTCAAGCATTTCTACGAACCGGTAGCGGAGTGACCCGGCCACCGGGTCGACGTGGCGCCCGCGCCTATCGGCTTTTGCGCGAGAACAGCAGCGAATCGGCGTCGTTGAAGCGGATGCGTTCCGGCGCGCCATAACCGGCTTTCTCCGCCACGCGGATCGACGCGACATTCGTCGGCGCGATCAGGCACACGCTGCGCTCGAATCGCTGCTGCCCGTCGAGCCACGCCAGCGCAGCCGCGAGCGCCTCGGTCGCGTAGCCCTTGCCGTGCGCCCAGGTTGCGAGCGCCCAGCCGGCTTCCGGCACGCCGCGCACCGACGGCTCGATGTTCCGGTGGAAATCCGCGAAGCCGAGATCGCCGACATAACGACCCGATGCCTTCTCGCGAATGGCCCAGTAGCCATAACCGAGCAGCGGCCACAGGCCGCGATACGCGAGCATGCGCATCCACGAGTCGCGCGGCGCGGACGGCTCTCCGTTGAAGATGTGCGCGACGACAGCCGGTTCGGCCCACATCGCGGCGAGCGCGTCGAAGTCGCCGAGCGGATGGCCTTCGAGGACGAGACGGGGCGTGTCGAGAACGGGCGGGGAAGAGACAGGCGGCATCGAGGTTTCCGGAACAGGGTTGAACAGAACAGCCAGACCGTCAAAGCGCCGAAATCATATCAAAAGCCCTGAACGACGGTGGCGGCATTACGATGGGATCCCGCTTCCCGCGCGATAATCGCAATCACGTGCGGCACGTGCCGCATGACCGGCTCGCCTTCACCACTCAACATGACGCTTGAATCCGACTGGCTCAGCCGCTTCATGGCGCTCGTCACGGTCACGGGGAAGCTCGAGATCCGCTGCGCGTTCGGTGCGCCGTGGGCGATCGCGTACGAGCGGTCGCCCGCATGTGAGATTCCGTATCACGTCGTGCTGCGCGGCCGCGCGATCCTCGAGAATCCCGACGACGGCGCCGTGCGCGAACTCGGCAGCGGCGACATCGTGCTGTTTCCGCACGGCTCGCCGCACGTGCTGCACGACGGCAGCGGGCTGCCGCCGGTGCCGGCCTTCAAGCGGCCGGGCGGTCACGTCCTCATCGGCGAGAACGCGGGCACCGGCGAGCGGCTCGACATGCTGTGCGGCCGTTTCGTGGTCGCGCCGCCGCACGACCGGTTGATCCGGCGCCACCTGCCGCCGGATCTCGTCGTGCGTGCGGCGGTGGACAGCCGAATGCCCGATGCGCTGGCCGTCACCGCCCGGCTCACGGCACTCGTGGAGTTGATGCGTGCCGAGTCGCTCGAACAGCAGCTCGGCGGCCTCGCGATCCTGAACGCGTTGTCGGCGGCGCTGTTCGCGCTCGCGCTGCGCGCGATCAGCGAAACGGGGCAGGCGCCGACCGGCCTGCTTGCGCTGGCCGGCCATCCGCGCCTCGCGCCCGCGATCGTCGCGATGCTCGACGATCCCGCGCGGCCGTGGACGCTGCCCGAGCTGGCCGGGTTGTGCAGCATGTCGCGCGCGACCTTCATGCGTCATTTCCAGTCGAAGCTCGGGCACTCGGCCGCCGACCTGCTGACCGACATCCGGATGAGTCTTGCCGCGAACGCATTGCGCCAGCCGTCGGCCAGCGCCGAGGCCGTGTCGTCCGATGTCGGCTATCAGTCGGTGGCTGCGTTTCGGCGCGTGTTTACGCGCTGGGCGGGCATGACGCCGGGCGACTGGCGGCGCCAGTCGATGGGGGAGCGGCGCGATGCGGCGACGCCGATCGACGGCGACGCGACGGACGCGGAATAGGATCGCTGCGAGCGTCGGATTACCCGTTGCGCGGGCGGCACGCCGCATCAAACAAGGACAGGGAGAAGCAGGGCATGGATCGACTCTCGGCAATGGAAACCTACGTCAGCGTCGTGGAGGCCGGTTCGTTCTCGGCGGCCGCGAAGCGGATGAATCTCGGTCAGCCGGCGATCTCGAAGTCGATCGCGCAGCTCGAGGAGCGGCTCGGCGTGCGTCTGCTGCTGCGTTCGACGCGCGGGCTGACGACGACCGACGCCGGCCAGCGGTTCTATGAACACGCGAAGGTGGCGATCCGCGAGGCCGACCGGGCCGAGCACGTCGTGCGCGATGCGTCCGCGAGCCTGTCCGGCAAGCTGCGCGTGAGCGCGGCCGTCAGCTTCACGTGCCTGCACGTGCTGCCGAAACTCGACACGTTCCTGAGCCGTCATCCCGATCTGGAGATCGACCTCGCGCTCGACGATCGCAACATCGACCTGCTCGAAGAGGGCACCGACGTCGCGCTGCGCATGGGCACGCTGATCGATTCGTCGATGATCGCGCGCCGCATTGCGCGCAGCCCGCGGCTCGTCGTCGGCACGCCTGCGTATTTCGAACGGGCCGGCATCCCGCAATCGCCGGCTGATCTCGCCGGTCACCAGGCGATCGTGTATGCGCAACGCGGCGGCGGCGAAGCATGGTCGTTCAGCCGCAACGGTGCCGAGGTTGCGGTGGCCGTGTCCGGGCGCCTGCGCGTGAGCGCGGCAGAAGGGATGCGGACCGCCGTGATCGGCGGCATGGGGCTGGCGGTCGCGTCGCGCTGGATGTTCTCGCCGGAGCTCGCAACCGGTGCCGTTCAGGCGGTGCTGACCGACTGGACGCTGCCGCCGGTCGACCTGTGGGCGGTGTTTCCGGCCGGCCGCCTGGTCACCGCGCGCGCCCGCGCATTTGTCGAATTCGTCGAACAGGCGCTGGCCGAAGGCGAACCCGCACCGGCGCCGTGATGGCTGCCGGTACTGCGCGCGAGCGCGCCGCTGTCGCTCAGAACGGCGCCTTGCCGATCGACGCGCCGCCGTCGACGTAGAGCGTCTGCCCCGTCATGAAGCCGGCGTCGTCCGACAGCAGGAACGCGATCGTCGCCGCGATCTCGTCGGGCCGGCCGAAGCGGCCCATCGGCACGGCGGCGAGATAGCGCCGTTCGCCTTCGCTGCCCGGCGCGTTGTTCGCGCGGAACAGTTCCGTTTCGGTCGGCCCGGGCGCAACCGCATTGACGGTGATGCCGGTGCCTGCGAGTTCCAGCGCCCACGATCGCGAGAAGCTCACGAGCGCGGCTTTCGCAGCGGCATACGCGGTGCGCTGCACGATGCCGAGCACGGTCAGGCTCGATATGTTGACGACAGGCCCCCAGCCGCGCTCGCGCATGCCGGGCAGCAGCGCCTGCACGGTCTGGATGGCCGGATGCAGGTTCAGCGCGAGCACGTCGTCGAGGTCGCCGAGCGTCACGTCGTCGACGGACTGCGCGCGCACGCGGCCGACGTTGTTCACGACGCCGTCGATCGCGTGCCGCTGCACGAGCGCGCGCAGCGCGTCATCGGTCGCGTGGCGGTTGGCGAGATCGACGCGTACGAGTTCGCCCGGGAATGGCGCGTCGTCACGCGCGAGGCCGATGACGCGATGGCCGGTGCGCACGAGCCGTTCGGACAACGCGCGTCCGATTCCCTTGGTTGCGCCGGTGACGAGAAAGGTGCGTGTGGTCATGAAGGATTCCAGACGAAAAGCATCGGGACAGGCTCCGTGCCGCGTACTGCGGCGTGGAGCACCGGGTCACGCGTGCACGGCCTTGTCGATGACCGGGAACATTTCCGACGGATCGGGGCGATGCGTGTAGTCGGGATTGACTTCCGAATACAGCACGATGCCGTCCTGTCCGATCACGTAGCGTGCCGGCATCGGGAGCGTCCAGCCCGGATCGTTGTTGAAGGCGGGCAGGTCGTTCTTCAGCGCCTTGTACAGGTCGACCAGATAGTCGGGCAGGTTGAAGCGCAAACCGAACGCCGCGCCCGTCTCGCCGTTCACGTCGCCGAGCACCGGGAAATCGAGATGGTTCGTACGCACCGATTTGCGGCTGTTCACGGCCGTCTGCGGCGAGATTGCGACCACGTTCGCGCCAAGCGCGTTGAGCTGCGGCAGCGCTTCGTTCAGCGCCTGCAGTTCGAGGTTGCAATACGGGCACCAGACGCCGCGATAGAACGTGACGACGAGCGGCCCCTTCGCGAGCAATTCGGTCGACGACACCTCGTTGCCGTCCTGGTCCTTCAGGCGGAACGTCGGCGCGCGGTCGCCGGCCTTGATCGCACGGGCGGCCTGGCCGCTCGCGATCAGTTCGGCCGTCGCGCGCTCCATGATCGGGTGGATTTCCGGCGGCGCGTAATACGGCGGCTTGCCGGCCTTGAAGTCGGCCTTGAATGCGTCGAGTTTGTCCTGGAGCGACATGGCGAATCTCCTGTGCGTGGATGGAAGTCCGGTAGCTGGGCGGCGAGCGAGCGGCTCGTCGTGGAACCCATCTTCGGAGAAGCCTGGTCGCACCGGTAGCGGGCGCGGACTCATAACTTCCATTCCCGGCGGGAATGGCGACGGCGCATCCCGTGCCGCGGCCGTCATCAACGCGACGCGCCCGTCACGGCGGCAAGGCCGGCGACGGGCGCGATCGGGGCTGCGGCAGGAGCCGGCATCGCAGCGGCATGCCGGCGCGCCAGCGGCGCTTACTTCACGGGCGGAAAATCGACGACCGTATCGTTGATGCGGTTGAACGTGTTGGTGAAGATCGTCAGCGCGATCGCGAGCGAAATTTCCGCGAGTTGCGCGTCGGTGTAGCCGGCTTCGCGGATCGCCGCGAACTCGTCGTCGGTAATCGTGCCGCTGGTCCGTTGCAGCGTCAGCACGAAGCGGATCAATGCGTCGCGCTTCGCATCGCCGGTGTTCGGCTCGGCCGAGCGGATCGTGCGCAGTGCGTCGGCCGACAGCCCGGTCATCTTGCCGAGCAGGTTGTGCGCGGCCACGCAATAGTCACACCCGGTGTCGGCGCTGACCAGCAGCTTGATCGTCTCGAGGTCCTGCTTGCTCAGCGTGCCGCCGGCGAGCACGCCTTCGCCGTTGAGCACGGCGGCGAGCACGTTCGGCGCGAGATGGCCGACGGCGGCGAACAGGTTCGGGACGGTGCCGCCGGCGACCTTGCGGACCTGGGCGTACACGTCGGCAGTGGCGCCGGTGGCGGATTCGATGGCGGGGATGGCGATGCGGCTCATGACTGGCTCCTTGATCGGAAAGTTGAGGCCCGTTGGTTCGGGGTGACTCCACTTTAGAAGCGCAGGCTGATCCTTGTAAGACTTGAAATCGCCATAAAGATGCTCAAAAGTATCAACCGAAAATCGATTACCTCCGGCACCACGACCGGCCGCCCGCGGGCGACCTACTTCCGGCTTTTCAGAAACGTCCGTCCTTCGGCCGTGATCGACGCGCCGGAGCGGCCGTGCACGGGGTGACTGACGAATCCGGCGCTGACGAGCTCCCGCGCGATCGACCAGCCGAGTGCCGGCGCGTCGCGTCCGTAGCGGACATCGGCGAGGCGCTCGAGCGCCCAGATGGCGGAGGCGGACAGGTTGGGAGTGTTGGACATGTCGGTATCGCTCATCGCTTCCTCGGGGGGAGTGGAGATTCGGGGTGGGCGGCGCAATGCCGCGAGACTGGCGGCACCAGCATCAGCGCGCCTGGAGCAACGGCAGCAGCGCGTGAAGCGCCGCTTCTTCGTCGGGCCCGGTGGCCAGCACCTGGGCCGACGTGCCGCCGTGTACCTGCAGCGACGCGATGGCGGCGCTGTCCTTCGCGTTCCCGCTGAGCCCGTTCGCGATCAGCAGGATGTCGCTGTCGAAGCGGCGCGCTGCGTCGGCGGTTGCGTCGCGGGCGGCGGCGCCGCGGTTGCGGTTCCACGCGGGGCCGATCTGAACGTACACAACGGTTGCCACGATGCTGGAAATCCTCCGGACAGGGGCGGGATCGGTGTGCGGCGCGGGGCCGGCCACGCGCCGGGTCGCGCGAAATGCGGTGCCGGGACGCGTGCCGCGTGCGCCGGCAGGCCGGGCTTTCACGGTTTTTCGCGGAATCGCGGCGCACGATCCGGTGCGAACGTGCCGGCAACCTCGGTAAAGCTGCGTTCAAGTTCGCTGAATGTCGCGAAGTCGAGGATTATAATGCATCGGTCAGAACATGTGTATTGCATTATAATGTCGTGTGCGCCGCTACCGGCCTGCCGCTATTGCCGGCAGGCGTTTGCCGGCCGCATGACCGCCGGGTGCGCAACCTGCTCGCCCGGCATTTTTCTGATCGACCCGACTCCTCCCGAATGGAAGCTGCAATGAACGCCGCCCCCGCCTGCCCGCAATGCGCGATGGAAAACACTTACCCGGACGGCACGCTGACCGTCTGCGCCGACTGCGGCCATGAATGGTCGGCCGGCGCGGGTACCGAAGCAGGTGACGAACCCGCGGGCGACGTCGTCAAGGACGCGAACGGCAACGTGCTGTCGGACGGCGATTCGGTCGTGCTGATCAAGGACTTGCGCGTGAAGGGCTCGTCGATCACGCTGAAGATGGGCACCAAGGTGAAGAGCATCCGGCTTGTCGGCGGCGATCACGAAGTCGACTGCAAGACCGACATGGGCGGCTTCATGCTGAAGGCCTGCTATCTGAAGAAGGTCTGAGCGCCCGCGCGCGCCCGACCATGATCGACGATCGAGCTTCCTACGACGCGTTCGTCAAATTCCTGGCGACGCCGCTGAACGACGGCCGGCCGTTCGTGCTGGAGACGCGGCACGCGCTGTCGCTGCACTTCGATCATTTCGGCACGCAGAGTTTCATGTCGCTGCGCGACCCGGTCCGGCTCGAGCTTGGCTATACGCGCGTGATGATGGGCTTTCTGCTGCTGCAGCCCGAGCCTGCGCACATCTGCATGCTCGGGCTCGGCGGCGGTTCGCTCGCCAAGTACTGCTACCGGCACTTGCCCGCTACGGCGATCGACGCGGTCGAGATCAATCCGGACGTGATCGCACTGCGCGATGTCTTCAGGATTCCTGCCGATGACGCGCGGTTCGCAGTGGTATGCGCCGACGGCGCGGATCATGTGAACAGGGCGGACGTCCGGACGGACGTGATCCTGCACGACGCGTTCGTCGCCGACGGCACGCCAGGCCGGTGTACGGGCGGCGCATTCCTCGACGCGTGCCGCGCGCGCCTGGGCGAAACCGGCGTGCTGGCGATCAACCTGATGGACGACGACCCGGCGCTGCCGCAGCATCTCGAGCAGTTGCGGGCGGTGTTCGGCGCGTCGTATGCGCTGGTGCACTGCGGCGACGACAACAACTTCGTCGCGTTCGCATGGAAGAGCGACAACCGGCTGCCGTCATTGCGGATCCTGCTCGAACGCGCGCTCGCGTGTGCGCAGGCCGGCACGCTCAAGCTGGCGGCCACGGCAAGGCGCATGAAGGCGGGGGAGAACGTCGATCCGCGGCGGCTGGTGTGGCGAGCGCAATCGCACGGGCGATGGGAAATCGGCGCGTGACCGGCGTGTGATCGGCGCCGTGGGCGTGGCCGGTGCGGCCGCGCTTACTTCACGCGCTTGCCGAGCGCGCTCTTGGTCTTGTACGTGACGCCGTGCCGGTCGAGATATTCGCGGATCAATTGCCGCACGACCTGCGACGGCGTGAGATCCTGCTCCGCGCAGAGCATTTCGAAGGCTTCCTTCTTGGCGGGGTCGATCAGGACGGTCAGGCGGGCGGTTTTCGTTTCCATGACGGGGCGAGCGTGGTCGATATGTTAATCAAATTATAATCGATCCGACTTCGGCGCCACCGCCGGAATGACGGTTCTCGCGGCCGATCAGCGGCTGCTGCGGAGCAGCGCGAGCAGGTCGTCGATGACGGGCACGATCGCGAGCAGCACCAGCACCGCGGCGAGCGGCACCGTCGACACGTAGCCGACATGCTTGAAGCCGATCGCGCCGGCCAGCCCGCCGACGAAGAACGACGCGAGCATCGTCGCGTGGATCCTCAGCTTCGAGCGGTTGGCGATCACCGCATGCGCGTCGACGTCGACGGCCGACCGGTTCCAGTAGAACAGCTTCCCGAGTTCGATGCCGAGATCGGTCACGATGCCCGTCATGTGCGTCGTGCGGATCTCCGCGCCCGACAGCTTCGTGATCGTCGCGTTCTGCAGCCCCATGATGAAGCACAGCAGCGTCACGGTCACCGGCACGAAGAAGGTTTCCCACAGCGCGAGATGGCTGCCGAGCAGTCCGAACAGAAGCAGCAGTGCTGCCTCGACCAGCAACGGCAGCATGAACTGGCTCTGCAGGCCGCGGCGGCGTCCCCAGTTGACAAGGATCGCCGAGCAGCTGGCGCCGATCAGGAACGATCCCAGCGAGCTGATGCCGGCCAGTGCCAGCCGTACGTCGCCGAGCGCCGTCTGGTCGGCGATCGCGGACACGATGCCGCTCATGTGCGACGTGTATTGCTTGACCGCGAGAAAGCCGCCGGCATTGGCTGCGCCGGCGACGAACGCCAGCGAAAACCCGAGCTGACGGTTCGCGGTCGCGCTGCGGTGTTTTCCCGTCAGGTTTCGAAAGTACTGCGCTGGCATAAGGGCTTTGCTCAATCGCCGCGGATCGCGGGCACGGACATGAAGACCGGCGCCTGGCGGCAGGGCGTGCACGCTGCCTGCGCCGAAGGCCGGGTCTGTCGAATCATGTGATGAACATGATAATTCCATTATCATACTCTGTTAGCCTCATGGGGCTGACAGTACAATGCGAACGGTACGACCGGCCTGCGGCTTCGCGGCCGAGTGGCCCGTGTTCGCGCTCCCTTCGACCTACCGCTTCATGACCCCGATCAAGTTCATCCTTCGCTACACGGCGATTCCGTTCACGGCCATCGTGGCCGTGGTGCTCTGGACTGTCATACCATCGTCGAAAGAGATTGATGCGAGACAATATGCGGCGCTGTCGCGCGCGTACGCGAGTTTCCCGCTGCCGTTCCGGCACGAGATCTCGGAAGCCATGGACCATGGCCGGATCAACGACCGGCGTTACCAGACGCTCGTGCGCGACTCGCTGGGCAACGGCGTCGCGCTGGACTGGCCGGCGTCAGGCGTCGGCGGCATCGCCGACGAACGGAATAAACTGGCCGAACTGATTCAGGCCGATTCGGATCTTCAAAGGCAACAGCAATGAAAACCCTGCTGGTTTCCGTGGCATTCGCGATGATCATCGCGAGCCTCATCTTCGCGCTGTATTTCATGAATCACGATCGCGGCAAGTCCAAGCGGATGGCGTGGTCGCTTGCGGCCCGCGTCGGGTTGTCGGTCACGCTGTTTCTGTCGCTGCTGATCGCGTACAAGCTCGGCTGGATCGAACCGACCGGGTTGCCGATCGGCCGCTGACGATCGGGTTGGCGCCGGGCAACGCTCACGCGAACGCGTCAAGCGCCGGTGCGGCGTACGCACCGGGCAGCGTCGGCAGCGCATCGAGGAGCGATGCGGTGTACGGGTGCGACGGCGCATCGAACACCTGTCCGACCGGGCCGCTCTCGACCACGCGGCCGCGCCGCATCACGAGAATCCGGTCGGCCACGTGATGGATCACGCCCAGGTCGTGCGAGATGAACAGCATCGCGGTGCCGTGTTCCGCTTGCAGATCGGCGAGCAGATCGAGTACCTGGGCCTGGATCGATACGTCGAGCGCGCTGACCGGTTCGTCCGCGACGAGCAGTGCCGGGTTCGATGCGAACGCGCGCGCGATCGCGACGCGCTGGCGCTGGCCCCCGGACAATTCGCGCGGGTAGCGGTCGAGGCACGCGGCGCCGAGCTGTACTTCGTCGAGCAGTTGCAGCACGCGGCGGCGCCGTGCGTCGCCGTGGATAGCGGGCGCATCGAGGCTTTCGCCAATGATCCGTCCGACCGAGTAGCGCGGGTCGAACGAGCTGTAAGGGTCTTGTGCAATCAACTGTAGCCGCGCACGACGGGGGCGCCGCGCGGCTTCCGGTACGCCGTTCCACGGCTGGCCGTCAAGCATGACGGTGCCGCTGTCGGGCTCGACGAGCCCGAGCACGATTCGCGCGACCGTGGATTTGCCGGAGCCGGATTCCCCGACGATGCCGAGCGTCTCGCCTCGCGCGAGGGAGAACGAGATGCCGTCGACCGCGGCCGGCGCGTCGCGTCCGCCATAGCGCTTCGTCAGCGCGTCGACGGCCAGCACCGGTGCGTGCGCATCGATGCGCTTCGGCGGCAGCGGAACGCGTGCGGCGGTCGCGAGCCGAAACCCGCGCGACGCGGGGGTGGGAATCGCCGCGAGCAGCTCGCGCGTGTACGGATGCGCCGGCGAACTCAGCACGCTGCGTGCCGGCCCTTGCTCGACGACCTGGCCGGCGCGCATCACGAGCACGCGGTCGGCCAGGTCCGCGACGACCGCGAGATCGTGACTGATCAGCAGTATCGCGTCGCCGGCGTCGCGCCGCGCACGCAGCAGCGCCAGAATCTGGCGTTGCACGGTCATGTCGAGCGCGGTGGTCGGCTCGTCGGCAATCAGCAGCGACGCGCCGCCCGCGATCGCGGTGCCGATCAGCACGCGCTGCCGCAAGCCGCCCGACAGTTGATGCGGATACTGCGGCAGCCGCCGCTCGGGGTCGTCGATGCCGACCGAGCGCAGCAGGTCGGCGCTGCGCGCGGCGACGTCGCGCCGGCGCATGTCGTGCAACGCCTCCGCCACGAGGTCGCGTACGCGCCACAGCGGGTCGAGCGACACCAGCGCGTCCTGCAGCACGTAGCCGATCCGGCGGCCGCGTATGGCTCGCCAGTCGCGTTCCCGGTGGCTGCGCGCGTCGGTGCCGCCGATCTCGAAGCACGCGGCATCGATCACGGCGTGCGGGCCGTTCAGCCCGACGAGGCTGCGTGCGGTGACCGACTTGCCGGAACCCGATTCGCCGACGAGCGCGACGCATTCGCCGGCATGCACGGCAAGATCGAGCGGGCCGGCGACGGTCCGCGTACCGCGCGGGCCGCGAAACCCGATCGTCAGGCGCTCGATGCGGACCAGCGGTGTGCCGGCGGCCGTCGCGTGCGAAACGGTGCCTTGGGTGCCGCGTGCGCTCATGCTGCCTCCCGGCGCTCGAAGCGCGTCTGCCAGTAGCCCCCGAGCGCATTCACGGCGATGACGGCCGCGGTGATCGCGAGGCCGGGCCATACCGCGATCCACCACGCGTTGTACAGATAGTTGCGGCCTTCGGCGAGCATCAACCCCCATTCCGCGGCGGGCGGCTGCGGCCCCATGCCGAGGAAGCTCAGTCCCGACGTGCCGATGATCGCGGTGCCGAGCCCGATCGTCGCGAGTACCGGTACCTGGGCAATCGCATGCGGCAGCACGTGTCGCCATACCAGTACCGCCGGTGCGAGGCCGAGCGTGCGCGCGTGCTCGACATGGCCTGAAGCCGCGACGACGAAGGTCTGCGCCCGCACCACGCGTGCGAAGCGCGGCACCGACGCGACGCCGAGCGCGAACACGAGGTTCGTCGCGCCCGGGCCGGTGAACGAGATCAGCATCAGCGCGAGCAGCAGGTCGGGGAATGCGGAGACGACATCGAGCGAGCGCGTGATCAGCTCGTCGAGCCAGCCGCGCGCGAGGCCGGCGAACAGTCCGAGTGCGGTGCCGAACAGCGTCGCGACGCCGATTGCCGCCGCGCTGATCGACAGCGAGTAGCGCGCGCCATGCACGACGCGCGAAAAGATGTCGCGGCCGAGCTGATCGGTGCCGAGCCAGTGCTCGGCGCTGCTGCCGAGCTGCGCGGACAGCGGATCGGCCGCCAGCGGATCGTCGTGTGCGAGCCAACCGGGTGCGAGGACGGCGACCGCGTTCAGCAGCAGATAGACGGCCGCGAGCGCGAGGCCGGGATGGCGACGCAGCCAGCCGGCCGCGCGGAACGTCGCCGGTGCGGGCGGCGCGAGATCGACGGGAACGGACATCGGTGCCTCCGGTTCAATGCGCTGCGCGGCGGTCGCGCAGGCGGGGATCGATCAGCAGGTACAGCAGGTCGACGGCGGTACTGAGCGCGACATAGATGGCGGCCGACAGGATCGCGATCGCGAGGATCACCGGCATGTCCCTCGACAGCACCGCGTCGACCGTCACCTTGCCGAGCCCCGGCCGGCCGAACACCTGCTCGGTAATCACCGCGCCGCTCAGCAGGCCGCCAACGAGCCAGCCGGCGAGCGTGACGGCCGGCAGCGCCGCGTGGCGCAGCGCATGACGCACGCGTAGCGCGAGCCCGTCGATGCCCCACGAACGCACCGTCAGCGCGTAGGGTTCGTCGAGCGCACGCTCGATGCCTTGCCGCAGCACACGGCCGATCACCGCGCCCTGTGCGAGCCCGAGCGACAGCGCGGGCAGCACGAGCGACGCGAAGCCGCGATCGCCGGCCACCGGGAACAGCTTCAGCGTGAAGCTGAACACGAACAGCAGCATGATTCCGAGCCAGAACGACGGTGTCGACGCGAGCAGCAGCTCGACGCCGGACGCGGCGCGCCCGGCCCAGCGGCGGCCGGCCGTCAGCACCGCGAGGCCGACGGCGAACACGATCGTCACGACGAGCGCCGCGCCCGTCAGCTTCAGTGTCGGCCACAGCTGTCCGAGCACGAGCGGCGCAACGTCGGTGTTCAGGATGTACGAGCGGCCGAACTCGCCGTGCAGCACGCGCCACAGGTAATGCAGGTACTGCAGCGCAAGCGGCTCGTCGAGTCCCCATTCCTGGCGGATCGCCGCCTCGATCTCCGGCGTGCTCAACTGCTCGCCGATCAGGATGCCGACGATATCGCCCGGGGCGAGATGCACGGCCGCGAACGACAGCGTCACCGCGGCCCACAGTACGAGTGCGCTGGTCGCGAGCCGCGTCGCGATCGGCGAGCGCAGCCAACGGCGCCATGCCGCCGGCGACGCTGCGGCCGGCAGCGCGTCCGGGACGGCGAGGGGCGTGGACGGCGAACGGTTCATGATCGAATTCTCCTGTCGGATCGATGCGCGTCGGCCTACCGCTTCACCCACACGTCGTACGGGTTCTCGGGCATCTGCGCGAACGGGCGGAAGCGCAACCCCTGGACCGTCTTCGCGGCGGCGATCTGGTCTTCGGGCTCGTACAGCGGCACCGCATACGCCTGCTCGTTGATCGCGAAGCGCTGCAGTTCGCCGTACAGCTTCTTGCGCTCCGCCGCGTTCTGCGTGCGCGCGGCCGCCTGCAGCCAGCGCGTCAGCTCGGGCGCCGACGCACGGCTGTAGTTCAGCGCACCGCCGCGATCGACCGGCAGGTAATGGCCTTCGATGTCGATCCCGTCCGGCGGCGTGTTCGAGTTCGCGATCGAGCCGAACTTGCCGCTCTTGCGTGCCTCGACGTAGGTCCCGTCGTCGACGTACTGGATCTTCAGGTCGATGCCGAGCCGTTGCCGCGCCTGCGCTTGCAGCGCCTGCAGCAGCACGTCGCGCTGGTCGCGCACCGTCGCCTGTGCCTGGATCACCGCGATCGTCAGCCGCTCGCCGTTCTTCGTGCGGTAGCCGCCGCTGTCGCGCGTGCTCCAGCCGGCTTCATCCAGCAACCGGTTCGCGAGCGCCGGATTATTGCCATAGGTCCGTTCGATCGTGGCGTCGTAGAGCGGATCGATCGGCGACGTGATCCCCCACGCGCGCGTGCGCTCGCCGCGGTAGATCGACTGCACGATGCCGGTCGTGTCGAGACCCTCGAGCAGGGCGCGGCGCACCTTCACGTCCTGCGTCGGGCCATGGGCGACGTTCAGGAACAGCGAGTAGGGCGTACCGGTGTTGAGCGCACGGCGGTAGGTGAAATCGGCGTTCTTGCGGATCAGCGCGGCGTCGTTGCCCGACACGCCCTCGATCACGTCGACCTGACCGGACAGCAGCGCGCCGGTGCGGACCGACGATTCGGGCAGGAACCGGTAGACGATCCGGTCCAGGTAGGCGGGCCCCTGGTGGCCGGCCGTCGGCGGCGCCCAGCGATAGTCGGGGTTCTTCGCGAACTCGATTTCCTGCCCCTTCACGTAGCGGCGCAGGATGAATGGGCCGGTGCCCGCGATGTCGGTGCCGCCCGATTTCAGGCCGGGCCGGTCGAACGCGTTGGGCGACAGCAGCGGCAGCCGGCCGGCGAACGTCAGGAACGGCGCATACGGTGCGTCGAGCGTGATGACGACCGTGCGTTCGTCCGGTGTCTTGACATCCGAGACGTGCGAGATCAGCCGCGCGAGCTGGCTGCCGGCTGCATATGACAGTTCGCGCGCGTTCAGGAAGTTGCGCGCAACGGCCTTCGCGTCGAACGGCGCGCCGTCGGTGAACTTCACGCCGTCGCGCAGCGTGAACGTGTAGGTCTTGCCGTCGGCGGACACCTTGTAGCCGGTCGCGAGCCACGGGACGTAGCTGCCGTCGGGTTTCTGCACGAGCAGGCTCTCGTACGCGTTGCGCAGCAGCAACTCGACCTTGTCCTGGCCGTTCAGTTGCGGGTTCAGCGTGCGGGGCTCCGTTTCGACGCCCCAGGTCAGCGTGCCGCCCGAGACGGGCGTGGCCTGTGCGAACGCGACGTGCGGCAACGCGAGGGCGAGCACGAGCGCGGCCGACGCGGTGCGGCGCGACATGAAGCGGGCGGAATCCGGAAATGCGAATGTCATGCTGGGAAGCCTTTCACGAAGGGGATTGCAGGAGAGCACGGCGCGGCGGACCGTGCGTTACGCGTTCGCGTGGACGCGTGCACCGTCCCCGGCGGAAACGACCGCCGGCGCATCCCGATAGAGATCGGGGATCAGGATCTTTCTCAACCACACCAGCGGCGTGCCGAGCGTATTCGTCGAGCGGTCGAAGGCGAGGTAGCCGTGGCGCTCGTAATACGGCTGCAGCCATGGATGATTGGTCGCGGTCGCGAGATAGGTCGCGGGGGCCTTGACCTGCGCGGCCAGGAACCGCGATTCGACGTGCTCGATCAGTGCCTGGCCGAGGCCCTGGCGTTTGAACGCGGGGGCCACCGCGAACCAGTGCAGGAACGGATACGGCGTGCGACCGGGTTCGCCGGATACCCACGGGAACCGCACGGTCAGTGTCGCCGCGAGCGCGGTGCGACCGTCGTCGGCGGCCCGTTCGAGCACGAATGTCGTTTCGCGAACGATCGTCTGTGCGACGAGACCGATCGGCGAGCGGGTGATGTTGAAGTGCACGCCTTGTGCGATCAGGGGTGCGTACGCGTCCTGCAGCAACGCATAGACAGCCGGCACGTCGTCGGCGCCGGCGATGCGGATCGTATCGGTCATCGCGCCGCGCTCTCGAGGTCCGATTGGCGGGCGACCGGGTGCATGCTCGCGTCTCGCGCATCCTGCCGGTCGCGTGGCGCCGCCGCGTCGTGGTCGTCGGCGCGCGCGCCGGCCAGCAAGCGCAGCGACGCAATCCGCGGCGCGGCATCGGCGACCGGCGTGTCGACGACGAATTCGGCAATCCCGTGACGGCGGTGCAGCGCGTCGAGTTCGCGCAGCACGTCGTCGCGCGTGCCGTGCACGATTCGCGTTTCGCGCGGGTCGATCCGGTACGGGCCGCCACCGGCCTGGCGGATGTAGGCATGCGCCTGTTCGAGACTGCCGACGTTGACGGCGGGCGTGTCGCCCACCTGTACGCGAAAGCCCTGATGGCCGCTTGCCAGTCGAGCCGCCGCGTCGCGGGTGGCCGCGACGATCACGGAGACCGCAAGCAGCGGCGCGCGGTTGCCCGACGCGCGGCGGTATGCGTCGAACGTAAGTTCCAGATCCGCGACGGATGCGTTGAGGTGCGACGCATGAACGTACGCCCAGCCGAGCCGCGCCGCGAGCGCGGCGCTTGCCGCGCTGGCGCCGAGCAGGAACGGTTGCGCGGGGACCGGCGGGTGCGGCGTCGCGTGCAGTGCGCCGGCATCCTGCCCGGTCGCATCGGCGGTCGCGGCGGTCCCCTGAAGATGGCGGTGCAGCGCGTCGGCCAGATCGGCGAACGACGCGCGCCGCGCCGGATCGTAGCCGTCCTGCAGTGCGCGCGTCGACAGCGGCAGCCCGCCCGGCGCTTTGCCGATGCCGAGATCGACGCGGCCGGGCGCGAGCGACGCGAGCAGGTTGAAGTTTTCCGCGATCTTGTACGGACTGTAGTGCTGCAGCATCACGCCGCCCGACCCGACACGGATGCGCTGCGTGTGCGCGAGCACGTGCGCGATCAGGATCTCGGGCGACGGGCACGCGAGCGCGGCCGTGTTGTGATGCTCGGCGAGCCAGTAGCGGTGGTAGCCGGCGGCATCGGCGAAGCGCGCGAGCGATACGCTGCGCGCCAGCGCGTCGGCGGCGCTTTCCCCCGGCGCAACGGGGCTCTTGTCGAGCACGCTCAGGCGGAACGGCAACGTGGACAAAGGGGAGTCGGAGCGGATGGCGTCGAACGTCATGATGAGGCGATCGGCGCGGGTCGAAGCGGCCTGATCAACGGGTTAGGCATGCAGAATTATTTTTCGGCGGCGTTCGCGCGGTCAAACAATCAAGAGGAATATCGAAAGCCGAAAATATTCGTTCCGACCGACCGGGGGGCTTGCGTTATGGTCGTTGGCTGCGCGCCTCGTGGCGCGTGCATGGCGCCTGCCGGACGATCCGACGCGAGTGTGCTCGCCATCGTGATGCCGGCATGCATCGCCCGAACCAACGGAATCACGAGGAGTGCAGATGAACGACGATGGCGAACGACGCATGGCGCGCACCGCACGCACGGGCGCGATGACCGGGGCCGCGTCATGAGCCGGGCCCGCAGACGGCTGAAGACGCTCGTCGGCACGGCCAGCGTGCTGTACGCACCCGGCGATGCGGAGGTTGCGCAGGGCGTGCGGCGCGCGGCGTCGCTCGCACGCAAGGCGGAAGCCGAGAAGATCACGGGCCTGTTTACCGCCGACCTGCTGCAGGCCGATACAGCCGGCCTTGCCGGCAACACGGGCAGCCAGGAGCCCATCGTCGCGCTGGCGGCGCTGAGCCAGGCGACCTCGGCAATCGGGCTCGTCGCGACCGTGTCGACCACGTATCACCATCCCTACAACCTCGCGCGCCTGATCGGCACGCTCGATCACGTGAGCGGCGGCCGCGCCGCGTGGAATGCGGTCACGTCGTCGGTCGGCGAGGAAAACTTCGGTGACGCGGCGTTGCCCGACCCGGAGCGCCGTTACGCACGCGCGGCCGAATTCGTCGAAGTCGTCAACGCGCTGTTCGACGCGAACGATCCGGACGCGACGCGGCGCGGGCGCGGCGGCGGCATTTCGGTCGATCCGCTCAGGCTCGGCCCGATCGACTACCGCGGCGCGCACTTTCAGGTCCAGGGGCCGCTGAACGTGCCGCCCTCGCCGCAACGGCGGCCGGTACTGTTTCAGGCAGGGCAGTCGGCGAGCGGCGTGGCGCTCGGTGCGCGGTATGCGGAAGTCGTCTATACGTCGCAGCCGACGCTCGACGATGCCCGCGTGTTCGTCGCCGAGCTGCACCGGCAGGCCGCCGCATTCGGTCGCGGCGACCGGCCGCCGCTCGTGATGAATTCGTTTCATTCGGTGATCGGCGAATCCGATGCCGATGTCGCACGGCGGTTGCGCGACAAGCATGAACGCATCGATTACGAACAAGGCAGGCTGAAGCTCGCCGACATGCTCGGCGGTCGTGTCGACCTGCGCGGCCTGCCGCTCGATCAGCCGTTGCCGGAATCGCTGTTGCCGGCGATCGACAGCGTGCATCGCCGGCGCGGGCGTGTTGCGATCTTCGTCGGCTACGCGCGCCAGCGGCTGACGCTGCGCGAGCTGATCGTCCGCGCGCAGGAGACCGGCCACTGGTTCGTGGCCGGCACGCCGGAGCAGCTCGCCGATGCGATCGAGACGCGCTATCGCGCGGGACTCGTCGACGTACTGTCGCTGCACGGGCTCGGCCAGCCCGACCAGGAGGATTTGCTGCTGAACGGTTTGCTGCCCGAATTGCGACGCCGCGATCTGCTCGACACCGATTATGTGGGCGGAGATTTCCGCGCGAACCTGGAACTGCCGGCGTTGCGGCACGAGACCGCGCCGGCATGAACGGGCGCAGGGTGAACGAGCCGTCGGCCACGGCGAAACGAACGACAGGGGAGTCGCGAGACATGAACCATGACGTGCCGATACCGGCGAAACGGGAAGGCGCGAACGGGTTGCGGCAGCCATCCGTGACAACCGGCCGGATTGCTTCATGCCGCCGCCCGTCCTGAGCGCCGCGGGCATCGCGAAGCGCTTCGACGCGACCGTCGCGCTGTCGGCGCTGCATCTGTCGATCGAGGCCGGCGAAGTCGTCGCGTTGATGGGCGCGAACGGTGCCGGCAAGTCGACCTTCGTCAAGATCCTGAGCGGCGCGCTGCGGCCGGACGGCGGGACGCTGGCGCTGCGCGGCGAACCCTATCGACCGGCGTCGCCGCATGCCGCGAAGCGGCTCGGCGTTGCGACCGTGCACCAGTCGGTTGCCGATACGGTCGTGCCGACGCTGTCGATTGCCGACAACCTGTTGCTGGACCGGCTGTGCGATCCGGCGTCGGCCTGGCGCGTGCCGCCGGCCGCGCGGCGCGCCGCGGCGCGACCGCTCGCCGAGCGCGTCGGGCTCGACGTCGACCTGGCGGCGCCGCTGGCCTCGCTGTCGCTGGCGGACCAGCAGCGTGTGACGATGGCGCGCGCGCTGGCCAGTCAGCCGTCGCTGCTGATTCTCGACGAGCCGACCGCCAGCCTGTCCGCGCCGGAGGCCGAGCGGCTGTTCGGGCTGGTGGATGCGTTGCGCCGCGACGGCGTCGCGATCCTGCTGGTGTCGCATCGGCTCGGCGATTTGCGTCGCATCGCCGATCGCGTGGCGATCGTCCGCGATGGCCGGATCGTTGCCGATCTGGCCACGCCGGTGGATTTCGATGCGGCGGTGGAAACGATGATCGGACGCGCATTGCCGCGCGCGCGTGCGTCGGCGCCGGTTCGCGACGGGCAGTCCGGGTCCGGCCCGGGCTTCAGTGCGCGGCAGATCCGGCTGACGCCGACCAGTACCCCGTTCGACCTCGAGGTCCGGCGCGGCGAGATCGTCGCGATCGCAGGCCCGGTCGGCGGCGGCAAGTCGCGCTTCGCCAATACGATCTTCGGTGCGGAGCGTGCGGCGGCCGGCGAGATGACGCTCGACGGCCGGCCATGGCGGCCGCGTTCGCCGGCCGACGCGATTCGCGCGGGCGTATTCCTGGCCGGCGAAGATCGCTGGCGTACGTCGTTGTTTCCCGACAGCGTGCCGTTCGCATCGATCGCGGGCACGATCGGCTTTCCGTTCCTGTCGCGCTGGTTCGGGAGCGGCGCGGTGCGTCGCTCGCGCGAACGCGCGGTCGCGGCGGCGGCGATCGCCCGGTTCGGCATTCGCTGCACGGGCCCGGACGATCGCGTGGCCCGCCTGTCCGGCGGCAATCAGCAGAAGGTCGTGCTCGCTCGCTGGCACGCCGAGCCTGCGCGGCTGTTGCTGCTCGACGAGCCGTTTCAGGGCGTCGATGCGGGTGCGCGTGCCGATATCGTCGATTTGCTGAGGCGTCATGCGCCTGAGCGCGCGACGATCGTGTTCGTCAGCGATCTCGAGGAAGCGGCCGAGATCGCCGATCGTATCGTGCGGTTCGATCGCGCCACGCTCGATCGTCCGCATCCGGTTTCTACCGTCGTGCAAGCTACCTCATGAAATCCGTTCCCCCTTCCGTCATGCAGCCCGCCTCGCCCGGCGAGCGGTCGCGTCCCGCGCCGGCCCGCATCCGCGATGCACTGGAACGCACGGGCATCCTGCTCGTGCTGGCCGTCCTCGTGATCGTGTTCGCGCTCAGGGAGCCCGCGTTCCTGAACCTCGACAATCTGTTCAGCATCCTGCAGGCCGTGTCGATCGTCGCGTTGCTCGGCATCGGCGTGACCGTCACGCTCGCGGCCGGTGGCTTCGACCTGTCGGTCGGCAGCGTGGCCGCGACCGCACAGATGGCTGCGAGCTACGTGCTGGTCGTCTGGCACGGCAGCGCGCTGGCCGCCGTGATCGCGTGCCTCGCGCTTGGTGTCGCCGCCGGATGGTTCAACGGCGTGCTGATTACGCGGTTGCGCGTGCCCGATCAGCTCGCGACACTCGGCACGCTGTTCCTGCTGGCCGGATTGCAGCTGATCCCGACCGGCGGCCGTTCGCTCGCGACCGGCTCGGTGTTGCCCGACGGCACGGACGCGACGGGCGTGTTCCCCGCCGCCTTTCTTGCGCTCGGCCGGCTGCGCGCGTTCGACGTCGTGCCGTTGCCCGTGCTGATCCTCGCGGCAGTGACGGTGCTGGCCTGCGTCACGATGGAGGCGACGCGCTGGGGCCGCGTGATCTACGCGATCGGCGGCAACGAAACGGCGGCACGGCTGGCTGGTGCGCCAGCTGCACGCTATCGTGTCGCCGCGTATGTCGTGTCGGGCGCGATCGCGTCGCTGGGCGGCGTGCTGATCGCCGCGCGGGTCGGCCGCGGCGACGCGAGCGCGGGACACTCGCTGCTGCTCGACGCGGTGGCCGCCGCACTGATCGGATACGCGGTGTGGGGCGCAAAGCGGCCCAACGTCTTCGGTACGGTGGTCGGGGCGGTGTTCGTCGGCGTGCTGCTCAACGGGCTGACGATGCTGAACGCGCCGTACTACATGCAGGATTTCATCAAGGGCGTGTTGCTCGTGCTGGCGCTTGCGTTTACGTTCGGCATCGGTCGCCGTGCGGATGCCCGCGCATGATGCGCGCTGGCGCGGCGCCCGGCGCGGGTGCGGACAGGCTCGTCGATTCACTGCTTCGCCGGTTTCGGATAGTTTGTTATCCAAAGTAATATCCATTGCAGAATCGATCGGTTTGCGTTCGTGTGTCGCACTGATAGATTGGGCCGATATCGTTCGATGTGGAGGCAGACACGCCATGCAATCGTTGCTTCGCCGGAAGTCGCGTATCGACCTGAAGATCGGCGCGCTCGTCGTGGGTGCCGCGATCGTGCTGGGTACGTCCGCGGCACACGCGGGACCGCTCAAGGGCGCGCCGGCGCCGTTCGACAAGGGCGGCGTGAAGATCGCGCTCGTCAACTACCTGTCGACCGGCGACTTCTTCCAGGCGTACGAGGCCGGCGCGCAGAAGCAGGCACGTGCGCTCGGCGTGGATCTGCGCATCTACGAAGGCCGCCAGGATGCGGCCGAGCAACGCGAGCAGATCCAGCAGGCGATCAGCATCGGCGTGTCCGCGATCATCGTCAACCACGGCTTGCCCGAGTCGCTGAAGGATGTCGTTCAGCGTGCACTCGACAAGGGCATCAAGGTTGTCGCGTTCGACGTCGATCTTGCCAATCCGAAGGTGCCGCAGATCGAACAGAACGATCGGGACCTCGCGAACCTGCTGCTGGATCAGGCCGTCAAGGACAACGGCGACGCGTTCGCGGCAGGTTACGTCTATGTGGCCGGATTCGCGCCGCTCGACCGGCGCGATGCGGCCTGGCGGGATTTCAAGCGCGCGCACCCGAAGGTTCGGGAAAAGGCGCGGTGGGGCACCGTCGACACGCCGATCGCGCAATCGGTCGCGAATCAGGCGGCCGCCGCCTATCGTGCGAACCCGGACATCCGCGTCGTATTCGCGCCTTACGACGAGTTCGCGCGCGGCGCGAAGCTCGCGGCGGACGAGGCCAGGCTGTCGTCGAAGGTTCGTATCTATAGCGCGGACATCTCGACGGCCGACATCGAGGCCATCCGCGCGCCGGACAGCGCATGGGTCGCGACGGCCGCGACCAATCCCGCGGTCGTCGGGGCCGTGTCCGTGCGGGCCGCGGCGCTGCTCGTCGCCGGCCAGAATCCGGGCGCACGCATCGCGGTCAGGCCGACGCTGATCACGCGCGACGATCTCGTGAAAAACGACATTCGCACCGTGGCCGAACTCGGCGCGAAGTTCCCGGCGTTCCGCGCGAGCGACGCGGCGACGGCCGCATGGATTCCGGCGATCGACTGATCGCCTTTAACCGCAGCGACTTGCTCCTCCTTCCGCGTGCCGCTGGCCCGTGACCTGACCATGACGACCCTGAACGACTATCTCGCCCAAAAACGCGCTGCATGGCACGCGAAGCAGCAAGCGGCACGCAACGATCCCGATTTCAAGGCGACGCCGCTGAAGGCGACCGTACGCGCGCTCGGCCGCAGCGGCGTGCGCGAGATCCGGATTCGCGATTTCCAGGTGATCAGCGACAGCCCGCCCGATTTCGCGGGCTATAACCTCGGGCCTGCGTCGCCAGAACTGCAACTCGGCGTGCTCGGCAGTTGCCTCACGCATATCACGTTGATCCAGGCTGCGGAGCGCGGCCTGAAGATCGACTCGATCGCGGTCGAGGTGACCGGCGACCAGCATCCGCTCGCGCAGCAGCCGGGGTTCGAGCATGTCCCGGTCTTCCCGCACAACCTCCGCTATACGCTGGACATCGCGTCGCCCGAGCCGCCGGAGGCCATCCGTGCGTTGCATCAGGCGGTCGAAGCCGTTTGCCCGATCTTCAACCTGCTGAGGCTGCCGCAGCAGATCGACGGCGAATTGCGGCATACGCGCGGGTAACGCGCCGGCGCGGCGTGTCGCTCGCACGTTGCGCAGCGTTTGCCCGCCGAGTTGCCGTGTATTGGCACGGTGTCGCGCGCGGTGCGACGATTCGTGCGAAGGCCAGTTTCATCGAGAAATAGATACGTTGTGATAAGAATACTTATCCCGATATCGTTGATGCGAATGAATCCAGTCGATGAAACTGCAGCTTCGGTCGTGCCACCGAAGCATGTATTCGAGCGGCCCGAATCCCGGCCGCCGCTTGAAATGGAGCGTGAACGTCGAGCGCGATACATGGCAGCACGCTGCCAGTGCGTCGACGGTCGAGCGTTGCGCGCGCCGCGCGCGTGGCCATCTATTGGCGCGCGTTCCGAAGCGCGTGGCCCATCTCCGCAATCGGCATCGCGATGATCGAGTTCAGCAGGCGCATTTCCCCGGCGTCGGGGCGCGCGGCGTCGCGCACTTCGTTGAGAGTCTGCGCGACGCTGCGATCGAGCGGTTCGAGAAAGCGCAGAAGCTCGCTTTCGGCGGCCTTCTCCCGGAGCCCGAGCGCGTTACCGAATGCGACAAGCGCACCCAGGTCGACGTCGGAGAAGCGCGTCGCCGCGCCGAGCGGCATCGTCAGTTCGCAGTGCGGCCAATGATCGCCGCGATGATTGGGCCGGTGCGTGGGCGTGTGATAGACGACCGTGCTGACGATGTCGTAGAACGGTGCGAGCCGGTAGCCTCGCACATCGACAAAGAACGACAGGTTCTTCAGGTGCGCGTCGCCGTTGCCGACTACCACGTTGAAGATCGTCCAGCGGAATACCGACAGACGTGCGAGTGCGCGTGTGCTGGTCTGTGCGATCGCGCGGCCGAGTTCTTCCGCGTTTGCGCGCTGGTACTTGAAGCCGCGATCGTAGTTCAGCAACTGCATCGCATCGATCGTATGCAGACGCGCGGCCGCCTCCGATGCGGTATCGCGGTCGAAGCGGTCGATCACGTAGCACGCGGACGGCGCACGCAGGAAATGCACGTCGGGCACGTCGAGACCCATCCGCTTCGCGAGCTTCATGCAGAAGAACTCGTTGATCGCCGAATGCGGATAGCCGGCGGCGCGCATGTCCGGTTTCAGCAGATGCATCGACGGTTCGCTGCCGACCGGCTCGAACAGCGTGTAGTCCGGCGCGTCGCCGCGCAGGATCAGCAGCAGCTTCTGCTGTGCGCCGGCCGCCGACATGCGTTTGGGCGCGGTGGCCGTCAGCGCATGTTCGGGCATCGCCTGGATGCGGCGCTCGAGTTCGTCGAGCGGCAACGGCTGCGTGCTGCCGGCTGCTTCCTGCTCGCCTTCGGCGAGCAGCGTAAGCGCGCCGGCCGATTCACGCCCGAAGTATGCGAGCAGGCCCCATGCGTCGGCGGCATCGACCTTGGCCTCACGCGCAAGCGACGTGCGCATGCCTTCTTCCGGCAGCAGGTTGTCGAAGAACCACTGAACCGGGCGATCGGTCGAGGTGTCGGTGAAGGTGCCGGCGCGCAGCGGGAAGGCGGGTGACAGCGGGTACGCGCGTGGCGATGCCAGCCACTGTGCGTCGTACGTGAACGACCAGACGCCTTTGTCGTCGGTCAGCGTGCCCATGCGCAGCCCGTTCGCGGATGCGGTCAGCGTTCTAGTCGCCATGACGGCTCCTGCGGCGTTGCGCCGCCTTCAGCACGTTTGCCGCCGAAATCTCGATGGACGATTGCGCGAGCAGGCTGATGCCCAGTTCGCCGAGCAGCAGCAGGATCTTCCCGACTTGCGCGGTGGGTTTCCCGGCTTCCACCTGGCTGATGAATTTCGGCGAGAGCCCCGTGGCGTTCGCGAGTTCGTCACGCGTGAACCCCTGCTGGAGCCGTGCCGCGCGGATGAGGTTGGCGAGTGCGCCGATCGTGCTGACGGGCAGGATCTCCTGCATGACGTCCTCCGTGCTTCGTATCTGATCGGGAACAGTATTGCACAACTCGCCGGAGCGGGAGGCAGTTCGTATCCGTACGGATACGAATTGATCGCATAGGTAACGGATTGCCTATTTCGTTCCCGATCGGGAGCCAGAAACGATGAGCCGACGATCGACGACATGTTCGTATCCGGACGGATATGCGATGGGCCGACTGAATGTCCCGGCGGGGGCAGCGCATGTCGCCACGATTAGAATGACCGACGCACATCCTTTCATTCCGTGGCCCGTCACCGGGTCGACATGCGCCCATGACCTTACAAGAACTCGAAAAACTGATGCGAAGCCTGTTCGAGGATGAGAGCCTCGATGACTTCGGAACAAGCGACTACAGCCTCACGTTCGTCGTGCCCGGCAAGGTCAAGGACGTCAAGGCTGCGTTGCTGACCCGCACGGACCCGGCCGGATGGAGCGGCGAGTCGGTGCACTGGTTCTACCGGAACGACGCCGACGACTGGGCGCTGTATCTGCGCGCGGTGCCGCACGCGGTGTTCTGCATCGCGACCGTACAGTCGTTGCATACGCGGCACATGCAGAAACACCTGGACGCGTCGGCCGTCACGCCGGAGCAGCAGGCGATCTACGACGCAGAGGAAGCGCAGCGCCGGCAGGAGACCGAAGCGCGGCAGCGGCGCGACACGCGGACAGCGCCGCTGGCGCTGCTCGGCGGGCCGTTCCATACCGATGGCGAACGCGTATGGGCGCGCGTCGGCAGCGGGCATCGCTATCACGCGCTCAACCATTTCGATCTCGGCACTTTCCGGCATCTGGTCGACAACTTTGCGGCTGATGCATCGGGGCTGCGCTATTACGCGGCCGGCGCCGCGTCCCGCTACGACGACGCAGGCGAAGGGCTCATCGCCGACGGCGACGCGGCCACGCTGGAATCGCTCGGTGGCGACTGGTATCGCGATGCACGGCAGGCTTACTACTTCGATCGCGACATTCACAATCCCGATCGCGGCCAGTGCCATCTGACCGTGGTCAAGGCCGACGTGGCCAGCCTCACGCATATCGGCAGCGCGTACGCACGGGATGCGAAGCACCTGTTCTGTGCCGGCGTGCGCAAGCGCGGCATCGACGATCCGGCCGGTGTGGCCGGCCTCGGCTATCGCTATGCGCGGCTCGGCGGGCAGATTCTTTACGACGGCAAGATCGTGACCGCGCCGGGGCGTATCGACGTCGAAACGGCACGCGCCGTTTTTCACGACGTGCTGATCGATGCGGATGGCCACCTGCTATGGGGGAAGAACTACCGCAAGCCGTTGCCGGGGATCGACGCGCCAAGCCTGCGTTTCCTGAACTGGTCGTTCGCGGTCGACGACCAGCGCGTCTACTACCGCACCGATAGGAACCTGGCCGTGTGCGAAGGCGTCGATCGCGCAAGCGTGGAGGCCGTGCCGCCGTCGGGGATCCGCGACAAGCACGGAGCGATCGAGCTCCGCTATCCGGACGGCATCGCACGGGTCCCGGCGCCGCCGACGGAATCCTGAGGGGCACGAACGGCGGGTTTCGCGCGTCGGGCAACCGCGAGTGGCCGGGCCGTATGCGCGAGCAGCAATCTTTATCACCGCAGCAGATAAACGTATCCGAATCGCTTCGTTGACGCAGTCCGGCAGGCACTCGTAGATTCGCGTTTTGACCGAATCAGGGGCCGTGCAGTGACGACTACCGCCATCCGCGACGCCGCATCGATTTCCGCCGGGCATGCGCCCGCATCGTGGCAGGGCGACGCGGCGCAACGCTTCGAGATCGTTCCGTTCGACGCGCCGCTCGGCGCCGAAGTGATCGGCCTCGACCTGTCGCGACCGCTCGACGCCGACGGTTTCGCGCGCATCCATCGCGCGCATCTCGACCATCACGTGCTGGTGTTTCGCGACCAGCGCATCACGCCGGACGAGCACATCGCGTTCAGCCGCCGCTTCGGCCCGCTGCAGATCCACGTGCTGCACCAGTTCGCGCTGGCGGGGCATCCGGAAGTGCTGATCGTGTCGAACATCGTCGAGCACGGCAAGCCGGTCGGGCTCGGCGACGCCGGTCATTTCTGGCATTCCGACCTGTCGTACAAGGAAAAGCCGAGCCTTGGCTCGCTGCTGCACGCACAGGAATTGCCGGCGGAAGGCGGCGACACGCTGTTCGCGAACATGCACCTTGCATGGGACACGCTGCCGGCCCACCAGCGCCGCGCGATCGAGGGGCGACGCGCCGAGCACACGTATCTCGCGCGTTATGCGGAGCTGCAGGCGCGCAGCCCGTGGCGGCCGAACCTGTCGCCCGAGCAGATCGCCCAGGTGGCGGCGGTGGTCCACCCGGTCGTGCGCACGCATCCCGAAACCGGCCGCAAGGCACTGTTCGTCAGCGAGCATTTCACGACCCGCATCGTCGGCTTGCCGGACGATGAAAGCCGCGCGCTGCTCGACGAGCTGTTCGCGCACAGCGTCCGCGCCGAGCACCAGTACCGGCACCGGTGGCGCGCGCACGATCTCGTGTTCTGGGACAACCGGTCGCTGATGCATCTCGCCGCCGGCACGCCCGACCACCTGCGCCGCAAGCTGTTCCGCACGACGATCGAAGGCGACGCGCCTTTCTGAGCCGCGTGCCGCGTCATTCATCCGCCCCATCCTGACCGGAGTTCCGATGTCGTTTTCGTTCTTGCCGGCGCGCCGCGCGCTGGCGGCCACGCTCACCGCCGCGCTCGCGCTTGCCGGCGCGGTCGTCCCGCAAACCGCGCACGCGGAGGGCCGGATCCGGATCGCCGAGCAGTTCGGCGTCGTCTACCTGATGCTGAACGTCGCGCGCGACCAGCAACTGATCGAGAAGGAAGGGCGCAAGGCCGGCCTCGACATCAAGGTCGACTGGGTGCGGCTGTCGGGCGGCGCGGCCGTGAACGACGCGCTGCTGTCGGGCGCGGTCGACGTCGCCGGTGCGGGCGTCGGGCCGTTGCTGACCGTGTGGGACCGCACGCGCGGCCGGCAGAACGTGAAGGGCGTCGCGTCGCTCGGCAATTTCCCGTACTACCTCGTCAGCAGCAACCCGAGCGTGAAGACGATCGCCGACCTGAGCGCGAAGGACCGCATCGCGGTGCCGGCAGTCGGCGTGTCGGTGCAGTCGCGCGTGCTGCAGTACGCAGCCGCGAAGCAGTGGGGCGACAAGCAGTTCGACAAGCTCGACGCGCTCACGCAGGCGATTCCGCACCCCGACGCGACGGCCGCGATTCTCGCGAACAGCAGCGTGATCACCGGCCACTTCGGCAATCCGCCGTTCCAGGAGCAGGAACTTGCCGGCAACCCGAACGCGCACATCGTGCTGAATTCCTATGACGTGCTCGGCGGCCCGAGCTCCGCGACGGTGCTGTATGCAACGGAAAAATTCCGCAACGACAACCCGAAGACCTACCGCGCATTCGTCACCGCGCTGGCCGACGCCGCGCGGCAGATCGCGGCCGATCCCGAGCGCGCGGCCGATACGTATATCCGCGTGAATGCATCGAAGATCGATCGCGCCTTGCTGCTGAAAATCCTGCGCAATCCGCAGGTGCAGTTCAAGACCGCGCCGCAGAACACGCTGCCGCTCGCGCAGTTCATGCATCGCACCGGCGCGATCCGTAACGAGCCGAAGTCGTGGCGCGACTACTTCTTCGACGATCCGGCGACTGCCGGCGGCAGTTGAGCCGCGCCGGCGCTTCGACGCCGCGATCGACGCTTATGCGTCGGCGCGGTTTCGATATGCGCAATCGATGGTTGGTCCGCACGATGCGCGGCCGTATGTTGATGCTTTCCCCGCAAGAGTCCCGATCGTGAACGCCACTTCTCTCCGAACCTGGCTACCGCCGTATGCGACGCGCCGCGGTGCGTCGTCCGCCGCTCAGGCTGCGCCCGCCACACCTGCTGCCGGGTGGTCCGGCGTGGACGCCGCGCAGGCCCGGTCGCACAGCGAGCGTCTGCTCGCCATCGATCGCGTGAGCCTCGAATACCGGAGCGGCGAGAGGATCGTCCGCGCAACGCACGACGTGAGCTTCGACGTGTACGGCAGCGATCGCTTCGTGCTGCTCGGCCCGTCGGGGTGCGGGAAGTCGACGCTGCTGAAGGCGATCGCCGGTTTCATCGAGCCCGTGTCCGGTTCGATCGCACTCGACGGCAAACCCGTGCGCGGGCCAGGGCCCGATCGTGTCGTGGTGTTCCAGGAGTTCGACCAGTTGCCGCCATGGAAGACAGTCGTCGAGAACGTCGCGTTTCCGTTGCGCGCCGCCGCGAAACTGTCGCGTGCCGACGCGCGCGAGCGCGCGCTGCACTATCTCGACAAGGTCGGATTGAGCGCATTCGCCGATGCCTATCCGCACACGCTGTCGGGCGGCATGAAGCAGCGCGTCGCGATCGCGCGCGCGCTCGCGATGCAGCCGCGCGTGCTGTTGATGGACGAACCGTTCGCTGCGCTCGATGCACTCACGCGCCGCAAGATGCAGGAGGAACTGCTGCGGTTGTGGGACGAGTTCCGCTTCACGTTGCTGTTCGTCACGCATTCGATCGAGGAAGCGCTCGTCGTCGGCAACCGGATCCTGCTGCTGTCGCCGCATCCGGGCCGCGTACGCGCGGAACTCAACAGTCACGAGCATTCGCTCGACAGCGTCGATACCGGCGACTTCCGCGACAACGTCGCGCGGATTCATCGCCTGCTGTTCGACACCGATGCGACGGGCGTACCGACGACGGAGGCGGCCGCTTCATGAGCACGATCGATCGGCCCCTGTCGCCGCTGCCGCCCGTTCGCGCCGAGTACGAACGCACGCTCGATACGCTGCCCGATGCCGAACGCGCGGCGCCGGCCCCGCTGGTGCGCCGCATCGTCGATGCCGGATGGTTTCGTCGCAGCGTCATCGCGCTCGTGTTGATCGCCGCATGGGAAACCGTCGCGCGCATCGTCGCGAACGACCTGCTCGTGCCGACCTTCGGCGCGACGCTGGCTGCATTCGTGCAGGGCATCGAGTCGGGCGAACTGCTCGTCAAGACCGGCATCTCGATGTCGGTACTGCTGCGCGGGTATGCGCTCGGCGTGTTCTTCGCGTTCGTGCTGACGTCGCTCGCGGTGTCGACGCGCATCGGCCGCGACCTGTTGACGATGCTCACGTCGATGTTCAATCCGCTGCCGTCGATCGCGTTGCTGCCGATTGCGCTCCTGTGGTTCGGGCTCGGCACCGGCAGCCTGCTGTTCGTGCTCGTGCATGCGGTGCTGTGGCCGCTCGCGCTCAGCATGTATACCGGCTTCGCGGGCGTGCCGGCTACGCTGAAGATGGCCGGACGCAACTACGGCCTCACCGGCCTGCGCCAGATCGCGCTGATCCTCGTGCCGGCCGCGCTGCCGTCGATCCTGTCGGGCCTGCGCGTCGGCTGGGCATTCGCGTGGCGCACGCTGATCGCGGCCGAGCTCGTGTTCGGTGCGAGCGCCGGGCAGGGCGGGCTCGGCTGGTACATCTTCCAGAACCGCAACGAGCTGTACACCGACCGCGTGTTCGCGGGCCTGGCGGCCGTCATCGTGATCGGCCTGCTCGTCGAGAATCTCGTGTTCGACACGCTCGAGCGCGTGACCGTGCGTCGCTGGGGCATCCAGCACTGACGCGACGGCGGTGCGCGACCAATCCCGGCGCACGCATAACAAAAGCTGAAATCGGCTTTTCACGTGCGCCGGATGCGTCCCTATACTTTGCGAAGCCGCGATCGCGCCACGCCACGCCGCGACGCTCCCGCTCTTCTCGCACAAGGATTTGCCCGATGACTGCCCGTGATGCCGTCGATCCGCGCGACGCGTTGCGCGACGCGCTCGCCACGCTGCGCGATCTCGCGAACGCGATCGGTCAGGATGCCGCGCAACGCGAGGCGCGCCGCGAACTGCCGTTCGACGGTTTCGCGATCTTTCGGCGCTCGGCGCTGGGCGCGCTGCGGATTCCGGCGGAACGTGGCGGCCTCGGCGGCACGCTGGTCGATCTGTTCGACACGATCGCGACGCTGGCCGCCGCCGATTCGAATCTCGCGCACGCGCTGCGCATTCACTACGACCAGACCGAGACGCTGCGGCTGTCGCCGCGCACGCCGTTCAACGACGTGCAGCTCGAACGCGTGCTGGCCGGCGCGATCTTCGGCGGTGCGTCGACCGAGCTCGGCACGTCGCGGCCGGGCGAGAACACGACCGTGCTGCGCCGGGACGGCGATCACCATCGGTTGACGGGCCACAAATACTATTCGACGGGCACCGCGTTTGCCGATTTCGCGCGCATCAACGTGGAGGACGAGCAGGGCGGCGCGTTGGCCGTGATCGTTCCCGTCGCGCGCGACGGCGTGCAGGTGCTCGATGACTGGGACGGGATGGGGCAGCGCATGACGGCGAGCGGCAGCCTGCTGCTCGACAACGTGCAGGTGTTCGCGCACGAAGTGGCCGCGCGCGACGGTTCGACGCTCGTCGGCCGCCATTGCGGCGCGCTGCGGCAGCTGCATCTCGTCGCGACGGGCGCGGGCATCGTGCGCAACGTGGTGGCCGATGCGCGCCGCTACGTGCTCGCGCACGGACGTCCGGCGCTGCACAGCCCGGCGCCGACGGCGCGCGACGATCATTTCGTCCAGCAAGTCGTCGGCGAGCTGTCCGCGCACAGTCACGCGGTCGACGCGCTCGTCCGTGAAAACGCGCGGGCGCTCGATCGATCCGCCGACGCGATCGAAGCGGGCGACGCCGAAGCGCATGCGCACGTGCTCGACAGTGCGCTCGCGACCGCGCGAACGCAGCTGATCGTCAGCAAGCTCGCGCTGCACGCGGCCGAGCGGCTGTTCGAAGTCGGCGGCGCGTCGGCGACGGCGCGCACACACAACTTCGACCGGCACTGGCGCAACCTGCGCACGATCTTCAGTCACAACCCGCTACTGCACAAGGCCCGCGTGATCGGCGACTACGAGCTGAACGGCGTGACGACGCACCTGACCGAAGGGCGCGTGTTCTGAGCGCATTGCGGCAGGCCTTCGAGACCGGACGTCAGCGCCGCAGGCCGGCTTCACGCAGCAGCGGCAGCACGCGTTCGCCGAAGAAGTCGAGATCGGGCTTGAAGTCGTAGAAACTCAACTGGATGCCGTCGATGCCGGCGCGGTGCAGCCGCACGATGGTGTCGGCGACTTCGTCGGGCGAGCCCGTGATCGAGATGTTGCCGCCGATCGCGCGCGCCGCGGCCTGCGAACGCTGGTCGAAGCCGCCGCGCCACGCATGCGCGTCGCTGTCGAAGCGGTGGAAGCTGCCTTCGTCGGCATGCGCGACGATCGCGTCGCGGTACGCGCGCGCCTCCGCCGCCGTCTCGCGGCAGATCACGAGCGGATTGAGCAGCGTGCGGACCGTCCGGCCGTGTGCGGCGGCGGCCGCCTTGACGCGAGCGGCATGCGCGGGCAGCGCGTCGATCGCGCGTTCGGCGTCGGGGCCGGCCGGGCTCGTGACGAACACGATGTCCGAATAGCGCGCCGCGAATTCGATGCCGGCGTCGGAGCCCGTTGCGTTGATCAGCAGCGGGCGTCCGTAGCGCGGCTTCGGCGTCACGAACGCGCCGCCCAGGCGCCAGCTCGACAGCGCCGGCGCATAGCTGAAGTTGTCCGGTTGCGCCCACAACTGCTGGACCGCGTCGAGGAATTCGGCGGCAAGCTCGTAGCGGCGGTCGTGCTCGATCCGGTTCCAGCCGAACATCTCGTGTTCGACCGCGCGGTGGCCCGTCACGACGTTGATGCCCCAGCGCCCGCGCGAGATGTGATCGAGCGTCGCGGTGAATTTCGCGAAATGCAGCGGATGCCACGGCCCGTAGAGCACGTGGCTCGTCGCGACGAGGATGATCCGTTCGGTGCGCGCGGTCAGCGCGGCCAGCGTCATGAACGAATCGAGCGCGTGGCCGTCGAACACGCCGCCGTAGCCGCCTTTCGGCAACCACTGCGACAGCGCGAACACGAGATCGAAGCCGAGCGCCTCGGCGCGCGCGACCAGGTCGGCGTTGTAGTCGAACGTCCAGTCGGTCGAACGCGGCAAGGTCGACGCACTCCATCCGCCGGCCTGGATCGGCAGAAACAGCCCGAGCATCAGCGGTTGCGCGAGCGCTCGCGATACGGGGCTGTCGGGGAAATCCGCCGGCGAACGGACGTCGACGAACGGCGACGGCGCGAGCGGGGCGGCGAGGACGGTGTCGCTCATGGCGGGCTCCTGGCGAGGGTTGCGCACGCTGGGCAACGACGACGGGCACGAAGCCGGTGCGGTTCGGCGTCTACGCAGGCGGCCGCGCGCGGGGAAACGGACATTCTCGGCAACCGGGCGCGGCGCGGCAAACAACGAAAACCGCTTTGCTTATCGTGCCGCGCCCGTTACGCGTGCCGTCAGAACTTCACGCGCAGCCCGCTGACGAAGGCGAGCTGCCGGTTCGTCGACGACGCGCTGCCGATGTTCGAGATCGCCGCGATCTTGCGATAGCCGCCCGGCGTGGCCGTGCTCGCATCGCCGGCCGCGAGCTGGTAGATGCCCGACACGTAGATATCGGTGCGCTTCGACAGCGCATAGTCGAACCCGAGCGTGAACTGGTGCCAACGCGGCTTCAGCGTCTGGCCGCCGGTGCCCGGCAGGCCGCTCGCGCGCCCGTCGGTGAACGTATAGACGCCGATCAGCGTGGCGGCCGGCGTGATCTGGTAGCGCGCGTTCACGTCGTAGTTGTTGAATTTGCGCGACGAGCCATCGACGTAGTCGAGCTGCGTATGGCTCCATGCGAAGCCGAGCGTCGCGCGGCCGAGCGCGTAGTTCGCGCCGAGCGCGCCGATCTGCTGCTTGAGCACGCCGCCGTTCAGCCCGTAGAAGAATGCACCGCTGTAGTCGTTGCCGGTGGTCGAGGTCGCGCCGCCCACCGCGCCGCTCGTGTTCGACGTCGCGTTCGGGTGGTTGAACCGCACATAACCGCCGCCGACCGACAGCGGGCCGTTCACGTAGTTCGCCGATGCGCCCCACGCGTTGTTGTTCGAGAAGCCCGTGCCCGCGCCGCCGTTCGCCTGGTTGCTGAATGCATAGAGCAGGTCGGCCGTGAAGCCGGCGATCGTGTCGCTGCGGAACTTCACCGCGTTGTTCAGCCGGAAGCTCTGGTTCAGGTTGTCGTTGTCGCCCACGTGCGTGGCCGGCGACCAGAAGCCGGCGCCCGAGTACTGCGCGACGAGGTCGGTGATCGGCTCGTACTGGCGGCCGAACGTCAGCGTGCCGAGGCCCTTCTTGCCGAGGCCCACGTACGCGGAGCGGCCGAACAGGCGGCCACCCTGGCCGAGCCCGCCGTCGCTCGGGCGGAAGCCGCTTTCGAGCGTGAAGACCGCCTGCAGGCCGCCACCGAGATCTTCCGCGCCTTTCAGGCCCCAGCGGCTGCCGCTCAGCTTGCCGCTCGTCTGCTGGATGTTGCTCGCGCCGCCCTGGTTGTTCGTATACGCGATGCCGGCGTCGACGACGCCGTACAACGTGACCGAACTCTGCGCGTACGCACTGACCGAACCGATCGAAACCAAACCCAGGACTACCGATTTTTTGATCATGACTATCCTCTGTTTTTATGGGTACGTCTGTGAGGATCACGATGCTATTGATGACGGGCGCGCCGACGAACGGTCGATCCGTGGTTTGTAAATCGCGGCGCGGCCGATTTGTAATGTGCGTTGCCGTCGGCCCGGCATGTTCGTCGCGATCGCGCCCGGCGCGCACGCTGCGGCGAATGCATCGCACGGACGGCGTACGCCTGGCGCCGGAAAGCCGTGCGCGCCGTCATATCGATCGATGAAATCGTTCGATGTACGCAGCACCTGCGGCCGCGATCACGATGTTTTTACGCAACGCCCGCTGTGCGGCGAGCCATCGTTGCGCTATGCGCGCCCGCATATCGATTCCGTAAAACGTTGGTAGGGCCACGCGAAGCGTGACGGTAGAGTCGGGCATCCGGTCGCGGGCCGGCATGCTCCGGGAACGACAGCGCACGCAAGCGCGTTCATCCCGGATGGGTGGATCAACGAACACAGGAGCCGTTTGAGATGAGTCGCGATGTGCTGTTTCTGCTGGAACCGGGCTTTGCCGATCCGAAGCATCCGGGTCAACGCTTCGTCTGTCCGCACGGACTGTCGATCGAAGGGTTGCTGGCGAGCGCCCCCGATCGTGCCGGCCGCCTGGACGTGAAGCGCGTCGGCTTCGAGCGGCCGCGGCCCGCGGTGATCGACGCGCTCGACGATGCGCACCAGGGCCTGCCGGTCCTTGTACTCGGTCGCGACCAGCCGGCGCCGGACGACGCGCAGACGCTCGGCGACGTGCGCTTCGTCACCGACGCGCGCCGCATCCTCGCGCTGCTGGCCGAACGCCACGGATTTCCGGCGCTGCATTGACGCGACGGTTCCAACGACTCATTCTCGATCGACAGGAGCACCCGATGTCGTTTATCTCGGCGGCACGCCGCCGCCTGCTGCTCGCCGGCGCCGCGGTCGTGGCGGCACCCCTGGCCGCGAGGGCCGGGTTCGCGGCGCCGGTCGTCAACACCGATCTCGCCGGCACGACGTTGCGCGTCGCGACCTACAAGGGCGGCTGGCGTGCGCTGCTGCAGGCGGCCGGGCTCGGCGACACGCCGTACCGGATCGACTGGCGCGAGCTGAACAACGGCGTGCTGCATATCGAGGCGCTCAATGCGGATGCGCTCGATATCGGTTCGGGTAGCGAAATTCCCGCGGTGTTCGCCGCGCGCCAGAAAGCCAATGTGCGGTTCATTTCGCGGGTGCGCGAAGACCTGAACAACCAGGTCACGCTCGCGCGCAAGGACACGCCGATCCGCAGCATCGCGGACCTGAAGGGCAAGCGCGTCGGTTACGTGCGCGCGACGACGTCGCACTATTTCCTGTATCGCCAGCTGACGGAGGCCGGCCTCGGTTTCGACGATATCCAGCCGATCAACCTGTCGCCGACCGACGGGCTATCCGCGTACGATCGCGGCGACATCGACGCGTGGGCGATCTACGGCTACAACGGTCAACTCGCGCGCAATCGCTACGGTGCGCGCGTGCTGAAGACGGGGAAGGGTTATCTGTCGGGCAATTTCCCGGTGTACGCGAATCCTCGCGCACTCGATGATGCGCGCCGTCGCGCGGCCACCGGCGATCTGCTGCTGCGGTTCCGGCACGCGTATGCGTGGGCGAACGGGCATTTCCGCGACTACGCGCTCGCGCAGAACCGCGAGACGCGCGTGCCGGTTGCCGATCTCGTCACGATGTTCGACCAGCGCAGCGAAGACTTTGCGCTGCTGCCGGTGACGCCTGACGTGGTCGCGCAGCATCAACAGGTTGCGGATGTGTTCGCCCGGATCGGCGTGCTCGACGGGCCGGCCAATGTCGCGCCGTTGTGGGATACGTCGTTCAATCCGGTGGTTGCGGCGGGGTGAGGCAGTGCCGCGCGGCGATGCCCGTGCGAACGGGCGATGCGTCGGGCCCGACGCGGGCTGCGTCGAGCGATCGAGCGATCGGGCGTGCGGAATCAGGAAAACGTCGTCGCGACCATGATGCCGAATACCAGCCCGAGCGCGATCCCGCTGAGCCGGCCGTAAATCGACGCGCGAACATTGTCGTCGAGCACGAACGGCGAGCGCTTGTGCTTCCAGATCGTGCTGAACGCCACCGGGCGGGTGAGCAGCGCGATACACGCGATCAGCACGGGCGTGGCGACCAGCATCGCGATGCGCTGCCCGTTCCAGTCGACGCCGTGCATGGCCAGCGAAACCAGCGCGGCGAGCGGCACCTCGACGCACAGGCCGAGCAACGAACCGCTGACGAATGAATCTCCCGGGGACTGGAACATGATCGGTCCTGGCGTTCGAATGAAATCGGCGCCCGATTCGAGCTGCCGATAGAAAAAACCACGGCCGTTGCCTGCGGCCGGTCGGCCGTGTTCGGCATCAGCGAGGATGACGGCCGGATGGTAAGGCAAATTGCCGACGGGTTGTCGGTCATTCAAGCTATTTAACAAAAGTACGGAGCAGCGGAAATTTCGTGCCGCATCGCGCTGAGCGCGCTCACGTTGCCGGGGCAGGCATGTCATGCCGCGTGGGAGATCGTCGTGCGGCACGCATGGCGTAGCGGCAGCCGGACACGCGGTAGCCCGATGCGTGCCGGCGCGAGCGCGTCAGGCGGTGAAGATCCGGCGCTGGTAGTCGAGGATCAGGCGATCGATGTCCTGATCGGAGCGCCGCGGCTGGCTTTTCGGCTCGAGCCAGAGCCATCGCATCATCCGGTAACGCGCCTCGACGCACATCAGCCAGGCGTCCCAGTCCGACCAGTGGCGCAGCAACGGGATATTGCGAATGTCCCGCAATCCGTCGCGGATCTCGTATACGTGGAAGTGCTTGCTCGCGCGCTGGCTCAGTTCGTCGAATGCGCGCGCGGCTTGCTCCGGGTCCGACAGCAGAAAGTCGTGGATTTCGATGATCGCGTGGCTGCCGGAGAGCTGTTCCAGCAGCGCGTCGTCGAACAGGTCGAACTCCGCGCCCTCGATATCGCACAGGATGACGCGTTCGGCCGGCGCGCCGCCGTGCTCCGACAGGACTGCGGGCAGGTTGCGATCGGCCTTGCCGTAGACCGCGACGCGGTCCGCCAGCCCCATCTCCGCGGCGCGGTGCTGGATGGCCTGACGGCGCTGCTCGTCCATCTCGAAGCACAGGCTGCGGGCAAACACGTTGTTCCGGACCAGGCCGATGCCGAAGATCCCGTCGGCGGCGCCGAGGTCGACCAGCACCCTTTCGGGCGAGCCAAGCGCCTCGAGGATCGCGCAGACGGCGATTTCATAGGTGCCGAGCAGGTAGCCGCCGACGGCGACTTCCGCCCAGTGGCTGAAGCCGATCGGAAACCCGCGAAGGATGCCGTACTGGACGATCGAGCCTGTCTGCTCGCGCAGCAACTGCGACAGATAGTGCAGGCGAAGATTCGCGCCCTGGATCGAGCTCTGGCTGAAGTACTGCGCGTGGTCCATTGTTTCGTTCTCGCTGGGTGAGGAAACGCGTCGGGGAATGCGGCGAGCGCGGGACGTCTGCCGCGGATGCGAGTGCGTCGTCCCGCCTCGGACGAGAATATAACGCGTTGTCCGCGCATCGCCAGCACAGCATGAACCCGGAAGATGCCGGGGTGCGGGCCCGCGGTCAGCGCAAGGCCTTGATCACCTCGTCCGCCGCCCTGATCCCGGACTCCAGCGCGCCCTCGAAATAGCCGATGCATTCCGTCGCCGTCTCGGTGCCCGCCCAATGAATGCGGCCGAACGGTTCGCGGATACTGTCGCCGTACGAGGTCAGAACGCCGGGCGGCATATGGGATGCGTACCCGCCGAGCGCCCATTCGTCCGTCGTCCAGTCATGGTCCGCGTAGTCGAGCGGGGCCGCCGCGTCGTCGCCGAAGTAATGGACGAGATCGGCAATGACATGCTCGCGGCGCGCTGCCTTGCCGAGCCCGCTCAGTTCAAGCGCGTGATTGCCTTCGATCAGGCCCACCAACACGCCGACACTTTCATCCGCCGGCGACTGGTCGAAAACAAAACCCAGATGGCGGCCGACGCTGGCAACCGATCCATTGAGCCCGCGACGGCGCCAGAACGGGGTTGGGTAGGCAACGTGCATCTTGATGACGGCGCCCATCTGCATTCTTTGCAGCAGTCCCGCACGTTTGGCGGGTAGCGGCGGCGTGAAGCGGATGCGGGATGCGAGCGCAGGCGGGGCGGTGACGATCGCATACCTTGCCTCATACGTGCGTTGCGGGCATATCGCACGAACGCCGTTCTCATCCTGCTCGATCGTGCTCACCGGTGCGTCAAGTACGATGCACCCGTTCAGTCGGTCGGCCATTCTTTTCGGGATCTGCCACGCACCGCCGAGGAACTTGTCCTGCTGAGCGCCCCCATCGACGCCCATCATCGTTTCCAGGCCGCCCCCTTGTCGCAGGCATTCCAGGAAGAACAGATACGACACGTGCAAGGTCTCGGTGCAGGTAATCGCGCTCGTGACGAGACGCGCGAAGTCGCGCGCAGCGGTGGTGTCCACGTGCTTGTCGATCCATACCTCGATCGACATGGCGTCCCACTGGAGTGCGTTTTCCGCCAGCCACGGCGCGCCGACGGGGAGCGTCTGCATGTCGCGCTTCCACCGGTGCAAGGTCAGGCCAAGCTCCAGCGTCGACAAGAAAGGGAGCTTCGGCGTGCTGGTGTACGCGTGCACTTTGCCGTCGATATTGACGAGGCTGTTGCCGTTCGTATATTGGCGATACATCGGCACGCCGAGCGCCGTTGCTTGCTCCCGCAACAGCTTTTGCGATGCACCGACCCATTGGCCCCCAAAGTCGACCGTCTGGCCGCCGACCTCTCCTGGCATGGACCGTCCGCCGACTCGGTCGCGCGCCTCGAGAATCAGAACGCGCTTCCCGGCGTCCCTGAGCTCGAGCGCAGCCTTCATGCCCGAGAGGCCTGCGCCAATAATTAGTACATCTGATTCGTGGTTGGCCGACTGATCAATGGTTGCCATGGTTTCCCTCTCCTTGTCACGCGTCTGCCGCGCTCGGACACGACGCGCTCGTCGTCCGGCGTAGCCGACTTCACTTCGATAAACCCGCCATCCCCCTGTCGATGCGACGCTGACGCCGATGGTGTTCGTGGCGTTCCGTTGCCCCGCGCCGGCGGATGAAGTTGCCAGGTGGCGCGATGCGTCGGGCGACGACTCGAGATGCGCGAATTCATATTTATAGGTCGATCGACCAAATTATGCAAGATATTGGATGGATCGGCACCAGGTGTGCGGCGGGCAAGAAGTGCTCGTCACCGGCTTCCCCTGCGGTTGCCTCGCCTGGTGCGCGGACTCATTGCATCTGACGATGGATATCGTCTTTGTGCTTCGATATTTGATGGTTTACCCGGCAATTTTCGCAATATTTGTGCATGTCACAACATTTGGCCGTCGACTATCTTGGCCCTCGGCCTCCGTGGAGTTTCTCGCAGTGCAACAGCGATCGGTGTTGCGCCACCCGGGATTGTGTTGTATAACGCCAACTAGGTCATATGACATAATTGTCGTCAGCCAGCCGAAATGGCGCTCCGATTCGACAGAAGGCGGGACGAGCGCTCCACAGGGTTGGCGGATGGCTCCGGAACGCGATCGGGCAGCGGGTGACCATGAAGCGTGCATCCGGCACCTCATTTTGAAAGGGAACGACCATGACGGATGAAAAGGCAGAACTGGAACGCATTCTCGACGTTCAGCGCGCGGCATTCCTTGCCGAGGGCGGGGCGTCAGCCGAGGTGCGAAAGTCGCGGGTGGGGCGGCTCGCGATTGCCGTTCTTTCCAACTTCGATGCGATTGCGGAAGCGCTCAGCGCCGACTACGGCAACCGTCCGCCCGAACTGACCAAGGCGCTCGAAGCGTTGCCGTGGTCCGAAGACATTCTCTACACGCTCGACAACATCGAGAAGTGGATGGAGCCTGAAGCAATTCCCGGGGGCTTCATTCAGCAAAAACCCAAGGGGGTGGTCGGTGTAATGGGCGCGTGGAATTTTCCGGTCACGCTCACGTTCGAGCCGGCCCTGAGCGCGCTCGCGGCCGGGAACCGCGTCATGATGAATTTCCCGGAATATCAGGTCAGAACCGGGCGCTTGCTGGCGAAGATCGTATCGGACACGTTTGACGAGGCGGAGGTGGCCTTCATCCACGGCGACCTGTCGACGTCGCAGTCCTTCTCCGCGTTGCGGTTCGACCATCTCTTCTTCACCGGCTCGCCCAAGATTGGTTCGATCGTCGCGCAGGTGGCAGCCAGGAATCTCGTTCCCGTGACGACCGAGCTTGGCGGCAAGAATCCGGTCGTCGTCGCGCCCGATGCCGATCTGGATCTGGCGGCCAGCAGGATTGCGGCCACGCGCGTCGTGAACGGCGGGCAGGTTTGCCTGTGCCCGGACTATGTCTGGGTACCCAGAGGCATCGTGACCGAGTTTGTTGATAAGCTTATTACTCAGTACAACTGTATATTTCCCTCCTGTCTGGAGAATCCTGCAGTCGTTTCCATCGTGAACGAGCGAAATTTCGACCGAATCGTCGGCCTCGTGACTGACGCGACGGCGAAGGGCGCGAAAAAATACGTGGCAGCGCCGGAAGGCGAGGCTGGGCGGCTGCCCGATCGGGCGTCGCGCAAGATTCCGCCGACTATCCTGGTTGATGTCCCCGCGTCGGCCGAGATAACCGACGAAGAAGTATTCGGCCCGGTGCTCGTCGTGTATGGATACGACGATCTGCAGGAGGCGATCGATTACATCACGGCTCGCCCCGCGCCGCTTGCCGCCTACTGGTACGGCGACGACGGTGCGGAATTCCGGCGCTTCCTGGATCGCACGACGAGTGGCGGGGTCACGCGCAACGACGGGCTGTTGCATGCACTGCTTCCTGGCGCGCCGTTCGGTGGAATCGGAAACTCCGGCTCGGGCGCTTATCACGGCAAGACAGGATTCGATACGTTCACGCATCGCCGTTCGGTGGCGACGATCACGCGCCCTGACGGCGTCGCGAATCCGTTGGTGGGTGACGCGCTGGTGTCGGAGCAGACGCGGGGTTATCTCGACGGTTCCATTGCCGCTGCGATCAAGGCATTCGAAGAGCGACTGCCCGAGGCGAAATAAGTCGTCACTGCCGTGATGTCACGTTGCAGATTTTCAATTGGAAAACTTAAAAACGCTGCCTGGAGAAATGGATTCGAGCAAGGCAAGCGTCGTGTGAGGTAACTATTTTCATGATTGCCAGTCAATTTTCCAAGGGATTCAAAGGCGAAATCCAGAATCGGGCATTTGCAATTCGTGCCATTGCGCGCCTTGCCAATCGTCTCGATGGTGATCCGCGTCAATCGCTTTGGGCGGCTTATCTGAGGCTGGAAGAATTCAATGCCCCCATTTATCGTCAAGCAGCAGCTCGATGGGGGTTCGACGTGGCACCCGACACCGGCACGCTGCTGAAAGCGTGGGCGCTTGGCTCGGTTCCGAAATTTCTTCTTGGGCCGTTCCTGAAGCTCGTGTACTCGAAAACGGTCGTCTATTGCGAGGAATTGCGCCGACTCAGAAATATCGGCCCATCGGATGGCAGGGATTTTCTGGATTACATGGTCGATCAGGAGGATCTGCAGATCGAGATGATGCGTCTGTCGCTTGAGGGGCAGGATGCCGTTCTGGCTCGAAAGGTTGATTCTTTCGTCAAAAAGTACGATGGAAAATTCATGCTCGAAAAGCATGGATGAAAGCAGGAACAATGAAAGCGGCCCGGGCTGTTCCGGAGTCTGATCCCGTCAAGCGAACACACCACCATGTCATTTGATCAAGCATCGCTGCTTCAAAGCAGATCGTTCTGGCAGCACGCGTATGGCGAGTACGCACCGAATCCGCCGTTGACGGAAGATCTCAAGGTTGACGTCGCGATCGTCGGCGGCGGCTTCACGGGGCTGAACACCGCATGGCAGTTCAAAAAAGACCACCCCAATGCACGCGTGGTCGTGCTTGAGGCCGCCATCGTCGGCTTTGGCGCCAGCGGCCGCAACGCAGGGTTCAGCACGAAGATGTTCGGTCTCGAACCCGAGATGGTCGTGCTGCGCTGGGGCAAGCAGAAAACGATCGATGCCCATCGCTATCTGCAGCTCGCGGTAGCCCATACCAGGCAACTGATCGAGGAAAACGACATTCAGTCGGAGTACCGCCACAGTGGGCTGGTGCGCGCCACTTATACGAAGCAGCAACTGGGCCGATTGCAGAAGACCTACGCGTTGTTTCAGAAGCTGGGCATCGACGAGGACATGGTGTGGCGCAGCGCGGAGCAGTTTCAGCAGGACTTCCATTCGGAACGCTTTGCGGGTGGCATCTACGAGTCCGGGACGGGATACCTCAATCCCTGCAAGCAGGTGCGGGCGCTCAAGTCCCTGGCGGAATCCGCCGGTGTTGCCGTGTACGAGACGACCCAGGTCACGAACATGGAAAGGACATCTTCCGCGATCGTGGTCACGACCCCGCACGGAAAGATCAAGGCGGACAAGCTGGTCCTCGCGACCAACGCATACTCGCGCGAGGTTCCCGGCCCGGAACGGCTGCGCGCGCGCCAGTATCCCCTCTGGACCTATCAGGTCGTCACCGAACCGTTGAGCGCTGCGCAATGGGACAGCATCGGCTGGAGCGACCGGCAATCATTCGGCGACAACCGGCAGATGCTGCACTACTTCAGGCCGACCGCAGACGGCCGGATCATCATGGGCGGCGGCGACGTGATCGTGTACCGGACAGCCGCTTCGGAAGAGGTTTCCGCGCCGCTGGCCTGGCAGCATTGCGAAGCTCATCTGAAATGGATCTACCCGCAACTGAAGCACACACGCATCGATTATCGATGGGGCGGTCCGGTCTCGGTCACGTTGGACATGGCGCCCGAAATCAGCTTCATCGACGACGAACGCATCATCTATTCGGGCGGATGCTTCGGTCATGGTGTCGCGTTGACGCATCTGAATGGCCGGACCATCGCCGATCTGCTTGGCGGGAAGCAATCCGAGCTGACGGACTTCTGGATCGTGAACCGGAAGTCGCTGTCGATGACGAGCGACTCGCTCTCGTATCTCGGCGGCAGGGTCGCGCGCCAGGCGTTGAAATCCTGGGATTGGTGGGAGGAGAAGGCGCTGAAAAAGTGAAGCGAATCGCGCGTCAGCGCGCCCGCAGCGCCGATGGCGGGACACCCAGCAGGCGCTGGAAGCTGCGGCGCAGGTTCTCGGTGTCGCCGAAGCCGCATTCGAGCGCCACGCGCTGGAGCGACACCGCGCCGCTTTCGAGCGCAGCACGCGCGGCTTCCACGCGCAGTTTTTCTACGGCCTTTGCAGGCGTGAGACCTGTTTCGGCCTGAAACGCACGGGCGAAGTGGCGCGGGCTCATGCATGCGCGTTCGGCCAGATCGCCGACGCGGTGACGCGCCGCGAGGTTGCGGCGGACGTGATCGAGCAGTGGCTTGAAGCGGCCGCTCGCGCAGTTCATCTCCATCAGCGCGGAAAACTGCGATTGTCCGCCGGGACGCCGGTAGTAGACCACCAGCTGGCGCGCCACGAGGCGCGCGACCTGCTCGCCGAGGTCGTTGCCGACCAGCGCGAGCGCGAGATCGATGCCGGCGCTGATGCCGGCACTGGTCCAGAACGGACCATCCTCCACGAAGATGCGATCGGGCTCCAGGTGCACCTGGGGAAAGCGGCATGCAAATTGTTCGCTGCAGGACCAGTGCGTGGTTGCGCGCCGATTGTCGAGCACGCCCGCCGCGGCCAGCAGCAGGCTGCCCGAGCACACGCTCGTCACGCGCGTGCCGCGCCGCGCGCAGCGCTGCACGAAGCGCAGCAGGCGCGGATCGGACATGCGGTCGTCCATGTTGTCGCCGCCGGCGACGAGCAGCGTGTCGATCGTGCTGGCCGGAGGCAGTGCCTCGGCGGCCCAGCTGACACCGGACGAGCTGCGCACGAGGCCGGCCTGCGCGGCGATGGTGCGCAGCGTGTAGTGGCCTTGGCGATAGCGGCCGGCGATTTCGAACGCGGCAATGGGGCCGGCCGCGTCGAGCAACTGGAAGTCGGGGTAGACGAGTACGGCGACGCGGTGAGGCATGGCAGGAAAAGGGGGAAGGGCGACATTGCAGCCAGCACGATAGAGCGCGACCCTGTGGGTGTCAATCCACCACCAGGAGATTCTTGCAATGACTGCTGCACCGTACGTGGTTGTCTTCGCGCTGTTCAAGAACGTCACGCAACTGGATTTCGCCGGCCCCTACGAGGTTTTCCTGCGCCTGCCCGGTGCGCAATGCGTGATGGCGTCGTCGACGGGCGGGACGATCGAGGCCGACGGCGGCCTCACGATCGCGAATGTCCGGCGCCTGGCCAACATCCCGCACGCGGACCTGGTGTGCGTGCCGGGCGGCCTCGGCGTGATCGAGGCGATGGGCGATGCGGAATACGTGCGCGAGCTGCGCCGGCTGGCAGAAGGCGCGCGCTATGTCACGTCGGTGTGCACCGGCTCGCTGTTGTTGGGCGCGGCAGGGTTGCTGCGCGGCAAGCGGGCCGCTTGTCATTGGTCATGGCGCGATCTGGTGCCGGCGTTCGGCGCGACCGTCGACGAGGCACGCGTGGTGCGCGACGGGAATCTGATCACCGGCGGCGGCGTGACGGCGGGCATCGACATGGCGCTGACGGTGATGGCGGAAATTGCGGGGGCCGTGCATGCGCAGTCGGTGCAGCTGTGCATCGAGTACGCGCCGGCGCCGCCGTTCGACAGCGGCCGGCCGGAGCGCGCCGCACGCGATATTCTGGACGCCGTGACCGCGCAACTGGGGCGCATGAGGATGGACCGCTACGATGCGGTGGCGCAGGCGGCGAGGGCGCTTGGATGATCGGAGGCGACTGCCTGCCAGTCGGTGTCGCTTTCGCGAGTCCGAAGTCGGGTAGCCAGAAGACATTGTCCGTCGATCAACCGCCTGCAATCGCAGACGGTTGATCGATCCCGGCGCGTCATTCGCCTGAGCGTCGCGTGACCTCGTTCGGTCCGGCTCGCTTTCCTTCGAAGCGAAGTACCGAAGCGCTGCTACGCGATCTCCGGGCATTCGACGGGCTCACGTACGCGCCGTCAATTCACCCCGACCGCACTCCAGGCGCGTGCGACCGTTGCGCTTTCGGCCGAGTTCGCGCCATACAGGTCGTTCGCTGCCTGGATCGACGCACGTCGCGCGTTCGGGTAGCTCGAGTTGGCGTTCAGGTAAACGGTCAGCGTGCGGTACCAGATCTTGCCGGCCTTCTCGCGACCGAGGCCGCTGAAGGTCGTGTCGCCGTTGCAGACCAGTTGCGTCCTCGACAGGCCGGTGTCGGTCGACGGCACCACCGGGCCTTCCGACAGCAGGTAGAAGAAGCGGTTGCCGACGCCCGACGTAAAGTGCGGATCGTGGCGCGGATTCGACCACGAGAAACCGCCGGACGGGTAGCAGCTGAACGAGCGGCCGTCGAGATCCTGCTTGTACATCTTGCGCAGGCCGCCGCTCACCACGCGCGCCCCGATCACGTAGTTGCCGGGATCGTTCGGGTTGTTCGCGTAGTACTTCACGAGCGTGCCGAAAATGTCGGACGTCGATTCGTTCAGACCGCCCGCGTCACCCGAATAGTTCAGGTTGGCGGTGGCCTCGGTCACGCCGTGACTCATCTCGTGCCCGGCCACATCGACCGAAACGACCGGTTTCGGCAGCCGGGTGCCCGGTTCACCGTCGCCATATACCATCACGTGCGACGACAGCCATGCCGCGTTCGCGCCGGTCGTGCCGCTGCCGGTGTTGAATACCACGTGTGCGTAGCTCTTCACGCCGCGGCCGTCGTTGAAGATGCCGTTGCGGTTGTGCGTGGTCTTGTAGTAGTCCCAAGTCAATGCAAGACCGTAGTCGATGTCCGCGGCGACAGTCTGTCGGTCGGTCGTCGTGTTGTTGCCCCACACGTTCGTGCTGCTCGTGAAGATCGGCAGGTCGGTTGCCTGCTCGACATCGTCCGAGCTCAGGCCGCGACCGTCGTAGACCGAGCCGCTGCCGCGACTCGGATCGAGCAGCCGGTATGCGTTCGTGCCGGTCTGGTCCGTCGTGAGCGTCAGGTTGCCGTAGTACAGCGAGCGGCCGGTACCGGTTGCGGCGGCGGTCTTGATCAGGTCTTGCGCGTCGAGCACGGCGCCGGTACGCGCGTCGACGTAGTACAGCACCGCATCGCCGTGCACATCGGTCGCCTTGCCGTATACGCGCACCGCGTAGGCCAGTGCCGGCGCGGCGTCGCGTGCGAACACGACGAGTTCCGCGTCATCGACGCGGCGTACGTCCGAGTTGAAACGCGCGGCCGCGATGTGCCTGGCCCTGGTCGCGCCGACGTCGGGTGCGTTGCGTACCACCGGGCGGTTTCCGACCTTGCCGATCGTGGCGGCGAGATTGATCGGCGCGAGCTGGGTCAGGCTCGCTTGCTTCAACTGCCCCTTGCTCGAGTGGACGACAACGTCGCCACCGATCACGGGCAGGCCCGCGTAGAAGCGATCGAAGCGCACGTGCTCGGTGCCGTCGGGATCGACGATCACGTCGCGTACCTGGAACTGGTCGCCGTCCGTCGGCGCGTTCGCTTGCGGCCCCGCGAACTTCAACGTCCGTGCTGTGCCGCCGCTAGCCAGGCTGAAGGCGGAAGGGTTCTGCTGGATCAGTTGCAGCGCTTTGTCGACCGCAGCCGACTGGTCGCCGGCCTGGGCAAAAGCGCTGAGACTCGCGACGGTAATCGCGGTGATGGGCAGCAGTCGAGACAGTTTCTTCATGTAATTCCCCAGATTATGAATGGGTTTGTTCGAGGAATGAATCAAGTGAAGACTTCGATATAAGACATGTCGCGAACAGCAGAGGCATGCTAGAGGGTCGTTTTTATAATTACAAGATATTTCCAGTTTGATTAATTTTTCATGTCGGCTTCGTTAATCAAGTCGGGGTTTGGTGAGAAATTTGAAATGATCTCGTCGGGTGCGTTGGGGGGGCGTCGATAGCGTCGCGTCGATGGGAAGGGGGGAGCGCTTTGTGGTACGCGGGAAACGGTGGGGGCGAGCGGGATGGGCGAGGTGAAGCGGAGATGAAACGAGAGTCGGAACTTATTTTGTTAAATATTTATCTTGATTATTTCTGGTTGGCATTTTTTCGTATGAATTAATAATGCTTTCGATATTTTATATTCTTGTTGGCGATGTATTGAATCGGTAGTGAACGTCTGATCGACGATGGCAGTGTTGAGAAATCTGGAATCCGCTGTCGGCTCGTCCCGACTCGCTCGGTGGCTCGCTACGGCAGCCGCCATGGCGCAAGTCTTCTTGCGGCGGTCCGTCTGCCGGAGTTGATCGCCCCCGATCTCGATGCCGATAAAGTCATGGCTGTGGATCTTGCCCGTTCACTGGATTGGCTGAGTGCAATTAGAACCGCCGCAGACCCCCGCCCAAGCTCATGTTCCGTTGGAAAGCGCGAGGGTCAAAATTCTGACAGTTTTTAACCGCCCGGAAAAAGCGGGGGCGGTATGATCTCGTTCGCTACTTGATGAGCACACCGGGGACCCAATGAGTTCAGCGCGATCACTCCACATCGGCATCACAATCGGCCTTCACCACGCGACGGAGAGCCTTTGGGTCAACGGCATCAAGCAGAACGCCCTGTACCTGATGAAGCTCTTTCAGCACTCGCCGCTCGGTCATCAGGTCACGCTCGTCAACACAACGAGCGTCAAGGTCTCGTCCGATCTTCCGTGGGATCTCGGGCAGTTTCCGGTGTGCTCCTTCGACGACGCGAAAGATTCGCTCGATGTTCTTATCGAGCTCGGCGGCCAAATCGATCAACAGCAAACCGCGTATCTGCAGGCGCGTGGCACGAAAGTCGTGAGCTACTGTTGCGGTCCCGAATACGTGCACATGATGCAAGCGATGATTTTCGGCAGGCGGCATGCTGAAACGGTATTCATCAACCAGCGTTACGACCAGGTGTGGATCATCCCGCAAGTCGCCGATACCAGCGCCGGCTACTTCAGCGTATTGCGGCGTCAGCCTGTTCGCGAAGTACCGTTCGTCTGGGATCCGATCTGCGTGGAAGAACGTTCGGCCGCGCTCCCGCATCGCGGGGAGTATCGCCCGACCGGACAACCGAAGCGGTTGTCCGTCATGGAGCCGAATATCGACGTCACCAAGTTTTGCCTCTACCCGATCTTGATCGCGGAATTGGGTTACCGGAAGCTCGGCGCAAAAATATCCTATGTGCATGCGACGAACACGGAACATCTTGCAAAAAGCAGCCCAGAATTCATCGGCGTTGTGCATCATCTGGACCTTGTGCGAGATTCAAAAATAAGCTTCGTCGGGTACCACAATACGCCTCAGTTTCTTTCGGAATTCACAGATATTGTCATCTCCCATCAATCAGGGCTTGCGCTGAATTATTTCTATTTCGATGTTTGCTGGAACGGTTACGCACTGGTTCATAACGCCGACCTCTGCCGCGAGTTAGGTTACTTTTATAATAAGAACGACGTGGATGAAGGCTGTCGGCAACTCGAGCGAGCGATCGAATTTCACGACGAGAGTTGGCAGGATTATCGAAATCAGCAACGAGAAAAAATCGGCCGGTTTTTGTCCACCAATCCGAAGCAGATCGAAGCGTATGACAAGTTGCTTCTCGGGCTTTTTGAGTGAAATCGATCGTCCCGCTTCAGGAAACGTTGCGTCCGCTCGTAGCATCAGAGGCCGAGCGCCGACGGACAAGTACCACGGCACCATCCATGAAGCCGTCTGTATGGCACACGCGCGCCGGAAAATACATGATGCTTGGCGCATTGCCGACCATTCGGCCAACCGCGTAGACGCGCTGCTGCCGTGGCACCACGTGGCGCGGTCGCTGCTGTCTATTTGCGACATCCCTGGATCTGACCATCTGTGCATCTGGCAGGCACGCTGGGCCTGCCTGCGTGGGTCATGCTCGGCGCGCGGGAAGGGCGCAGGGGAACGAAAAGCGACACGAGGCGCTGGTATCCGAATGTCCGAATTTTCCGGCAGGCGGCTCCCGGAAACTGGCGGCGTGTCACCGAGGCTGTTCGTGATGCATTGAGATCGGAGCGGGAAGTTTTGCGCCGCATGGAATGACGGCCGGCAAATCATCGTCGAGGCGGGACATCAACGCGATTCCCGCGCTGCGATCACCCTGTTGCGTGATTGCCAGCCAAAGCACCGGCCATCTCCGATACGGGCCTGCTCCAGTCACCGAGTGTTGCTTGCCGATATAGCTGCATGGACCTGTACCACGGCGTATCGCGATGGCAGTTGTACCAGCGTTCGTCGCATGCCGCCGACAGCAACACCCATACAGGCCGTCCAAGTGCTCCAGCGAGGTGGGCCGGCCCCGTATCCACCGTGATCAGTAAATCCAGCTCATTGAGAATGACGGCCGTATCACCGAGATCACGCAGCTCGCCGCCAATGATGCCAATGCCGTGTTTATCCAGCAGTGCATGTTCTTCGTCGGTAATCGTGCCGAACTGTAGCGCATGAAAACGGCACGCAGACGAACTGAACAATGGGGCGAGTTGCTGCAGCGAGATTGACCGATAAGGTTCATGACGCACCGCAGCATTGCTGCGCCAGATCAAGCCTATCTCGCGAACTCCATTGCGTCGATTGCTGAAAGTGTCAGCCGCAAGCTTCGCCATTTCTCGTCCAGCCGGCGCATGTACATAGGCTTCTGCCCAGCTTGGGAAGTATTGCGTTTTTTGATACCGGATAAAGAGATCAAAGGTACAGATGATGCAATCACTTTGATCAATTGCATCGCTGGCGTTCTCGACAATTGTGATCCAGTTATAGGAGGCGAATATCGGCGCCAGAATGGCTGGTGCCTGTAATACGATAGTCGCAGCACCTTCATCCCGTAACAAGTGCAAGTACCGGGAAAACATGATCACATCGCCCAGGCCGCCTTCCTGAATGATGAGTACGCGTTTCCCGGCGGCAGATTCGTCAAATCGAAGGAATTTTTTGACAATTCGCTGATACTCGCTGGTATGAGCCGGATAAGGATTTGAAACCACACCGGCTCGCGCCCAAGCATCGCGCGACCTGCGATTAAGGGCGTGGGCCTCGTGAAAACGACCTTGAGCGTACTGCGAGATCACGAGTTCAGCTTGCAAGGCTCTCAGGTCAGGTTCGTGGTGAAGCGCCGAGAGCGATTGAATCAATAGGGTTTCGGCCTGCGGAAAAAGGCCGAGAAGGTTCATGTCAATACCGATCTGCGCACGAAAAAACGGATCTTCAACCCGGTCTGCGAGTTCTTTCAGCACCCGTATGGCTTCTTCTGCGTGACCGGAAAGTCTGAGCGCCCGACACAGCGCGAGTCCGGTGCTCGCGGATCTGTCGCGGAGGTAGGTCTTGTATGCGCTGTCGAGCGCGGTTTGGTCGCTTGTCAATTTACCCCCGTGAAGTGCGTTGGCTCAGTCCGACGAACGTTACTTTCGAAGTGCAAATGCTGCCATCAGGTCGTCCTTGAGGTTGCCGTCTTCCAGAATGGCTTGCGTCACCCGATTCGCAATCGACTGAAACGTCGGATCGTTGACCTGCTCGTCGCCGAATTGCCGGGGCAGCACATGTTCGACCGTTGCGCGCGTTAGCTGGAACTCGTCCGTCACGCCCGCCGCGAGCAACAGGTCGATATGCGCCCGGAGCGTTACGTCCAACGGGCGCGGCCCGCCTTTCGGTGTCGGACTGCCGGCCGACGAACGAGAGGGCGGCAAAACTCGCCGGCAAGCCGAATGCAATCGCGAGCCCAAGCTGACATTCCCGTCCGGCGACGGGGATCGTGCCGGCATCGACCGGCCCCTCATGGCTGATGGGCGTCAAATGCGGCAGTCGCGGTATCCGCCAGCAACTCGAGATTGCCTGAGTCTTCGTTCAGAAAGGTCACATGACGATCGAGACGCACGTGGGCAGATTGAGGTGCCTGCGGATCGACTGCCATAAATCGTGATCCTTTCCGTCGAAAGTTAACGCGTGATTGGAATTCTAAAATCCGAACATTCGGAATCAATTAGACTGAATTTGATTTATTGCCGACTATCTGGAGGCAATTGTTCGTGTGTAGGGTGAATGTCAGGCAGTGTATCAAACTGGCAAGGCGTTTGAGCGGGTTTTGAAGGGGTACTGTGAAGTGGGCAGCAAGGACTCTCGACCGGGGGCTTTGATTCCCGTGCGCTTTCCGGTTAGATGATCTTAAGCGGGGCCAAGCCCTGGACTGCGGCCCTAAATATTTATAATTTTAAATCAGTATGTTAGTGATCCGCATATCAACGGCGGATCGAGTTTGGACTAATACCCGGCGGCATGCATTCAACTCGTCGCTTCCCTTGAAACCAACGACGCGGCCCGCGTGTTGCCGGGCCTCGCAAGTGGTTCCGTTACTTCACGGGCGTGAGGACCGGCGCCCCCTTGTTCTTGATCAGGAACACGACGAATCTTGCCGGCTTCGTGCTGCTGGCGTTCCGTCCGACCGTGTGCACGTCTTCCGGGCCTTCGTGGAACGTGTCGCCGGCGTGTAGCGTGACCTCCTTGCCGCCGTTCAGGCCCATCACGATGCTGCCGTCGAGCACGTAGACGAATGCGTGTGCGTCGTGGCGATGGACGGGATCGACGCTGCCGGGCGGATAGTCCACGACGATCATCTCGACTTCCTTGCCCGGATACTCGGGCAAGGGTTCCGTGGTCAGCTGCGTAACGTTGGCTTGCGGTGCGGCGGCGGCCGGCTGAGCGGGTATCAGCAGCGACAGCGCAAGCGGTGCAAGCGCGAGCACGATGCGTTTCATGTCGTTACTCCAGGTTGGCCTTGTCGAGCCCGAACATCTTGTCGAACGAGCCGGGCACGATGCGGAACGCGACGTTCAGCCGGTTCCAGCTGTTGATCGCCCCCACGAGGAAGGTGAGATCCGACAGTTCCTTCTCGGAAAAGTGGGCCCGCACGCGTTCGTACAGATCGTCCGCCACACCGTGCGACGACAGCTGCGTCAGCGTCTCGGTCCATTCGAGTGCGGCACGCTCGCGCGGCGAGAACAGCGGCGACTCGCGCCAGATCGCGACGTGATGCACGCGCAGTTCGCGCTCGCCGTGGATCTTCGCCATCTTGATGTGCATGTCGACGCAGAACGCGCAGCCGTTGAGCTGCGACGCCCGAATCTCGACGAGCTCGCGGACCGGCACCTCGATCGTCGTCTTCTGAAGCAGCCCGTCGAGTTCGACGAGCTTCTTGGTCAGCTCCGGCGATTGCTGAAAGTAGTTGATACGTTGCGTCATGATCCGTTCTCCTGATTTTCTGAAGCTGGACTATCGATCCTGCATATGACCATTCATTGCACGACCGCCCTGGAAACCATCGTAATCGCGGGACTTGCGGGCCAGTAGTGCCCGCAACGTGCGCACTATGTTGCCGCTTCGGCACCAATCGCACGACGGGTGCGTGGCCGCGCCGTTGACGTTCACTACCCCGACACGGCGACGACACTGCAGATTCCCTGCCGCGCCATCTTCGAATAGGGGCACAGGCGCTCCGTGTCGCGGACGAGACGCTCCGCGACCTGCTGGTCCACTCCCGGCATGCGGATGGTGACATTGGCGGTCAGCGCATATCCGCCATCGACCGGATCGCGACCGAACGAGACTTCGACAGCCACGGTCGTTTCCCGGATGTCGATCCGGTCGCGTTGCGCGAGCAGGCTCAGCGCGCCGTGAAAGCACGCGGCGTAGCCGGCCGCGAGAAGCTGTTCGGGGTTGGTCCCGCCACCAGGCCCGCCGAGTTCGGTCGGCAATCGCAGATCGAGGGCGAGACAGCCGTCGTCGGATCGTGCGACGCCCGATGCACGGCCATGACCTGATGGGCCGCCGGAGACGGTGACCGTGGTGGTGTAGAGCGTGGCGAATTCTCGCCCGCGGTATTTGTCGAGCAGTGTCAGTGACGGAGGTTGCAACCTCTCGTTCTCCATATGCCTCCCGGATGCTTGTATTGACCGACGCGCGCGTTCCGAGCCGTCCGGATCTGAACGATGCGTCTTGTGTCGAAGCGAATCGGCGCAATGGTGCAGTCCTCGCCTGCAGGTCGTTCCCCATGACCGCCATCCGAAGGATGGCCCCAGCGCTCTTGCATGCTAGGCAAAGACGCGCCGCCCGGCCAGATCAACCAGGGATGCATGGTGTTGCCCTCTTTGCACCAATGCGGCAGGACCGCCGGGCAGCGGTTGCGTCGGTCTTTGCACCGACTGCAGTGGTGCGGCCGATTGGTGCCGATGAGGAACGGGAAAGTGTTCGGATACGGGTCTACCTGAGCATGCATGCGGCTCCTAGTATGACGGCAAGGCAATGCGGCCGATCTTCGGCTTGCGCACGCAAGCGGCCCATCGGTGACGCGACATGCGGCACACATACGCAATCGGAGGCTTGCGATGGACACTTTGAAATTCGACTCGTCGACGGCGTCGCGCGTGCCGATCGATGCGGCACCCGGCATCGACGCAGGCGCGCATCTCGTCAGCGACCGTGACGGCTATGCGCATCACGGCATCTACGCAGGGGACGGACTGGTCATTCACTATGGCGGCTTCCACCATTCCGCACGACGCTGTCCGGTGGAATGCATTCCGTTGCGTCGCTTCGCCGCGCGCGAGGACATCCGTGTTCAGGCGGAACCGGATGCCGTCTATACCGGGATGGCGGTCGTCGAGCGCGCCAGGTCTCGCGTCGGCGAGGACCGCTACCGGCTTCTGACGAACAACTGCGAGCACTTCTGCAGCTGGTGCGTGCGCGGCGTCGGGCACAGCGAGCAGGTATGCCGCGGCTTGCGGAATCCGTGGATCGGCATCCGGGCGCTGTACGCACTGGTGAAGGAACCCGCATTGAACATTCTCTCGATCGCGGGCCGGCATGCGGCGCGCGCATTCAAGTCCGGGATGCCGGTGATCGTCGCAGGCACGTTGTCGGCATGCGTGAACTACGCCGGCATTCACGGCGATGCGACGATGACCGATCCGCAGCATGACGCGACGCAACAGAGCCTGCCGTTCGAGCAAGGACATTGGCCGACCGCGGATTGGGCCGACCAGTTCGGCGACGGCCAGCTGAAATCGTTGATCGACGAGGCGTTCAAGAGCAGCCCGACGCTCGACCAGGCGCGGGCGCGCGTGGCGGCCGCCCAGGCTTATAGCGAATCCGCGCGAGCGGGGACGATGCCGCGTGTCGACGCCAGCTACGCGCTCACGCGCCAGCAGTTTTCCGGAACGGCGCTCGTGCCGCCGCCGTATGGCGGGTCATGGCAGACGGAGAATCGCGGCATCCTCGGCGCATCGTATGAACTCGACCTCTGGGGCAAGAAACGCGAGGCGCTGCAGGCGTCGGTGTCCGGACTGCAGGCGAGCCGCGCCGACGCGGAAGCGGTCAGGCTGACACTCGCGACGGCGATCGCGCGCACCTATAACGAGCTTGCACGCCTGCACCTGCTGCATGACATCGCGCAACAGGAGATCGATCGGCGCGAACGGATCGATCGCATCGCCGTGGGCCGAATCGCGACGGGGCTCGACACGCAGGTCGAGCGCGAGACCGCCCGCGCGAATCTCGCGACGAGCCGTGCATTGCTGAAATCGCTCGATGGCCGGATGCTCGCGACGCGCTACCAGATCGCCGCGTTGATCGGCGCCGGTCCCGATCGCGGGCTGCGGATCGCGCGCCCGACGCTCGGCACCGGCAACGAGGTGCGCCTGCCCGACAATCTGCCCGCGGATCTCGTGAGCCGGCGCCCCGACATCGTCGCCGCGCGGTGGCGTATCGATGCGCTCGCGCACGACGTGAAGGAAGCGAAAGCCGAGTTTTATCCCGACATCAACCTGAGCGCCGCGATCGGACTCGATGCGTTTGGCTTCGGGCGCTTCCTGACGGCGGCGAGCCGTACCGCGTCGGTCGGGCCGGCCATCCACCTGCCGATCTTCGACGCCGGCGCGCTCCGCGCGCAACTGAAGGGACGCTACGCGGACTTCGATCTTGCCGTCGCGACCTATAACCAGGCGCTCGTCACCGCGCTGAGCGAGGTCGCGACGCAAGTCGCCGACGTGCGTTCGACGGACGCACAGCTGGTCGATGCGCAGACCGCGCAGCAGGCCGCGCTGAAGGCGGCCGCGCTTGCGCTCACCCAGTACAAGGCCGGCCTGACGAATCAACTGACCGTGTTGAATGCCGACGTCAACGCGCTTTCCGCCGATCAGAGCGTCGCGAATCTGCGCATGGACCGCCGCGATCGTCAGATCGCGCTCGCTTCCGCGCTGGGCGGCGGTTTCGTCGACACGTCATTCGCAGGCACCGGCGCCGCGGCGCGTGCCGACGCGCGCGGAACGACCCTGCCTGCTGTCGCCGCGCGCTGAGCGGCGATCGATCGAATCTGCCTGGAGAATGAAAATGAGCGAAATCAATCCGCCGGTGCGCAAGCCGGTCGATGCCCCCCGCATGAATCGTGACGCTTCACCGTCTGGAGGCGACGATGTCGCGAGCGCCGGCTCGACGCGCCGGCGCCGGCTGCTGCTGGCGCTGCTCGGCGTGACGGTCGTCGCGGCGTCGGTTGCGTATGGCGTGTACTACCTGACGGTTGCGCGCTATCACGAATCCACCGACGACGCGTACGTCAGCGGCAATCTCGTGCAGTTGACGCCGCAGGTGGCGGGCACCGTCGTCGCCGTGAACGCCGACGATACGCAGATCGTGAAGGCGGGCGATCCCGTCGTCACGCTCGACGCCGCCGATGCGAAAGTCGCGCTCGGCAACGCCGAAGCGGCACTGGGCCAGACCGTGCGCCAGGTGAGCAGTCTGTACGTGAACGACGATCTGTATGCCGCGAACGTCGCGCAGAAGCAGTCCGATCTCGTCCGTGCCCAGGACGATCTGCGCCGCCGCGCAGCCGTTGCCGATACGGGGGCGGTGTCTGCGGAAGATATCGCGCACGCACGCGACACCGTGGCGGCCGCGCGGGCCGCGCTCGACGCCGCCCGCCAACAGGCGGCCGCCAACCGCGCATTGACTGCCCGTACGACGATCGATCAGCACCCGAATGTACAGGCGGCCGCGTCGAAGGTGCGCGACGCCTATCTGGCGTACGCACGCAACGTGCTGCCCGCGCCCGTCACCGGCTATGTCGCGAAGCGTTCGGTCCAGGTCGGACAGCGCGTGTCGCCCGGCACGCCGTTGATGGCGATCGTGCCGCTCGACGGTGTGTGGGTCGACGCGAACTACAAGGAAAGCCAGTTACGCAACATGCGCATCGGTCAACCGGTCACGATGACGGCCGACGTATACGGCGCAAAGGTCAAGTATCACGGCCGCGTGGTCGGCTTCTCGGCGGGCACGGGCAGCGCATTCGCCAGCCTGCCCGCGCAGAACGCGACGGGCAACTGGATCAAGATCGTTCAGCGCTTGCCCGCGCGCATTCAGCTCGATCCGGCGGAACTCGACGCGCATCCGCTGCGTATCGGACTGTCGATGGATGTCGACGTGGATACGCGCGACGACACGGGCCCGCAGCTCGGTGCGGCGATCAACACGTCGTATCGCACCGACGTGTTTGCCGAATACGGCGCACAGGCGGATGCCGAGATCGAGAAGATCATCGCGCGCAACGTCGTCGGCGAGCATGCGGCGGCGCAAACCGGCGCGCCGGCGGCTTCCGGCAAGCGCGACGCAAGGGTCGCGCGCGATGCGCGCGACACCGCGCAGCGCGCAAGCTGAATCGTCGACCCGGTGCGCGTCGCTGTCGCGCCCCGGTCGATTCAATCGTCCGACTGGCCGGCTCGACACGCCGGCACAGTCGCAACTTCAGACTGGAAGCGAGATGAATTCCTCAACGCAACCCGCACCGCCGCCGCTGACGGGTGGCAAGCTCGTCCTTGCGACGCTCGCCGTCGCACTCGCGACGTTCATGAACGTGCTCGATTCGTCCATTGCCAACGTGGCGATTCCGACCATCTCGGGAAACCTCGGCGTATCCGTCGACGAAGGCACGTGGGTGATCACGCTGTTCTCGGCGGCCAATGCCGTCGCGATTCCGCTGACGGGCTGGCTCACGCAGCGCGTCGGGCAGATCAGGTTGTTCGTGGCCGCGATCGTGCTGTTCGTGTTCTCGTCGTGGCTGTGCGGCGTCGCGCCGAACCTGCTCGTGCTGCTCGCCGCGCGCGTCCTGCAGGGCGCCGTCGCGGGGCCGCTGATTCCGCTTTCGCAAGCGATCCTGCTGGGTTCGTATCCGAAGGAGAAGAGCTCGACCGCACTCGCGCTCTGGTCGATGACCGCGACGGTCGGGCCGATCGCCGGTCCCGCGCTGGGCGGCTGGATCACCGACAGCTACAGCTGGTCGTGGATCTTCTACATCAACATTCCGGTCGGCCTGTTCGCGGCCGGCGTGACGTGGATGATCTATCGCGACCGCGAGACGCAGGTGCGCAAGCTGCCCATCGACAAGGTCGGCCTGATGTCGCTGATCCTGTGGGTGGCGACGCTGCAGATCATGCTCGACAAGGGCAAGGACCTCGACTGGTTCAGCTCGCCCGTGATCTGCACGCTTGCCGTGATCGCCGCCGTCAGCTTCGTGTTCTTCCTGATCTGGGAGCTCACCGAGCGGAACCCGATCGTCGACATTCGCCTGTTCGCGGTGCGCAATTTCCGCGGCGGCACGATTGCGATCTCGGTCGCATACGCGGTGTTCTTCTCGAACCTCGTGATCCTGCCGCAATGGATTCAGGGCTATCTCGGCTATCGGTCGGTGGACGCCGGGCTCGTGACGGCGCCGCTCGGGATCTTCGCCGTGCTGATGGCACCGTTGATGGCGAAGATCATGCCGAAGTCGGACGCGCGGGTGCTCGCGACGCTGGCCTTCGTCGGCTTTGCGGGCGTGTTCTTCATGCGCTCGCATTACACGACGGGCGTCGACCCGTATACGCTGGTGCTGCCGACCTTGCTGCAAGGCATTCCGATGGCGCTCTTCTTCACGCCGCTCACCGCGATCATTCTGTCCGGCCTGACGCCCGACCGGATTCCGGCGGCCGCCGGGCTGTCGAACTTCGTGCGAGTGTTCGCGGGCGGCGTCGGCACGTCGCTGATCGCGACCGGATGGAACGACCGGACGATCCTGCATCATGCACGGCTCGCCGAGCAATCGAGCGTGAACAACCCGACCTACACGAGTGCCGTCGCGCAGCTCCAGGCGACGCTCGGCGGCGGTGTGGATCAGGCCACGGCCTTCTTCGAACGCTCGCTGAACGCGCAGGCCGCGATGCTCGCACTGAACGACATCTTCTGGGTGTCGTCGATCATCTTCGTCGTCATCATTCCGCTGGTCTGGCTCACCCGGCCGGTCAAGGGCGGCGGCGGCGGGATAGCGGCAGGCGGGCACTGAACGCGGCCGCCGGAACCGCACGGCGACGATCGCCCGGCTGCCGCGGCGTCGGGATGTGCCAAACCTGCGAGCGTCGATCCCGGCATGGTGTCCGTCAACATGATGGCCACCATGCCGTCGCATTTGGCCGACTGGCCGGATCGTTGCAGGGAGCCGCCACCCCGTGCTTCAAACGCTTCGTCCAACTGTGATCAAGCCGTTCGAGGCCAGCGCGTGCCTTCATCGTCACGGAAACGCGCCGGATGGCGTTTCGAGCGTGCTGACATCGCTTGTCCGTTACGCCGATCTCACTGCCTGTGTCGGGGAATGTGCCCGCCAGGCGTGCAGCGGCGGAAGGGACGCGTTACCCGCAATCCGAACGACAGGTCGTCTTGCCAGCAGGTTTGCGACAAGCGGTGCAGTCGCCGCATGGCGCAACTGTGATCGAGAAAGCCGTGTCAGGTCTGCCGAGGATGCGACCGGGAAGAGGCGTGAAGCTGGGGGAGGGAAGGTTGCGATACCAATGTCCGGCGCGCGCTGCACGAGCGGATGAAGGCGTCATGGCGGTGTTGTCGGTCGCCAGCCGAATCGGCGGCCCGCAGGCCGCCAACGGTGCGATACCACGCTGCCCGGGAACCCGGGCGCGCCACGGGGCCACGGAGTCAATACGTGAAGGCTTTCTGCTTTTCCGGGCCGATTGCCGCGTCGTTCATCGCGACCATCGGTTCCACGTCGAAGCCCGCGACGCGCCACGCATCGATACCGCCGGTGAGCGGCAGGGCGAGCTTGACGCCGGACAGCCGCAACTGCCTGGCCACCGACGCGGCAGACGTTTCGTGCGGGCACGCGCAATAGATGACGAGCGTCCGGTTCGTGCCATAGCGCTCCATGATCTGGCGGGGCTTGCGTTCATCGCCGATCACCGCGCCCGGAATGACGAACGGATCGAGCATTCTCCGCTCGGCGGAACGGATATCGATCACGGCCGGCCGCGGATTGTTCGCGAGCAGCGCATGCAGTTCGCCCGCGCTGATCCGCGCTTTCCCGAGCGCGCTTGCCAGCATTCGCCGGCGGCAATATCCGTACACGAAATACAGCGGCGGTGCGATGGCGATCACGATGAGCACGTGCCAGCCGAGACGGGCGACAAAGGCGAAGACCGCGTCGATCTGCGACGCGAACAGCGTGCCGATGGCCAGCCCGATCGACGCCCACAGCGCGATGCCGACGCAATCGTGCAGGACAAAGGCGCGCAACCTGACGGCCATCGCGCCGCAAAGCGGAACGGCCACGAGCGACAGGCCGGGTACGAACCGCGCGACCACGAGCACGCGAACGCCCCAGCGGCCGAAAAAGCGCTCGGTCGTCCGGACGCACGCGTCGCGCGACGGCGTCAGTTTGCAGACGGTGTGAAGCGTGCGCTTGCCGTAGCGCTTCCCACCCTGGTACCAGACCAGGTCGCCGAGCAGGCCGCCAACCACGGCGGCGGCCAGTAGCGCCGAGAAATGCAGCAGCGCCGACGACGCGACATGGGTCACGAGCGCGATGCCCGCGCCCACTGTGACCAAGGTCGGAATGGCAGGCAGCGGCAGGCCGAGCGACGATCCGAGCACGTTCAGGAATACGACCAGCGTGCCGTACCTCGCGATCATTTCATGCGACATCATGGTGCTCTCCTTGCGGCGGGCGCATGCGCGATCTCGACGATCGGTCATTGCGCCGCCTGAAGCGGTCCTGCAGGCGCGGTACCGCGAGTCGGGAACGGCGCCGGCGGGCCGCCGGTCACGCGTCGCCGGCCCGCGGCCGACCGCCTGGCTCGCCCGCGGCTGGCGTCGATACGGGTTACCCGGCGACGGACGATTCCTTCTCCGGCGCAAGGTGTTCCGCGGGAGCGGCATGCCTGCTGAGGTTGCCGGCTTCGTCGACGTCGTGCCGATAGCGGTGCACGTCGCGCGTGACGAAGCCGATCTCCCGGCTCGGAACCTCGAACCACTCCGGGTGGCCGAACGACCGGCGAATATCCTCGAGACCGCTTGCCCAGTGCTCGCGCATCGTGTCCTTGCTGAACTCATAGTCCTTGTAGTGCCCCTCGAACGCCTTGTTCTTGTAGATCAGGTGCACCACGTTCACCGCGCTACCATCCGCCGTCTTCTGCGCTTCCCGCAGCAGCGGGTGTGCAAGCCGCACGTGTTCGGGAATATGTTCGAGCAGCGCCTTGATCATCTGCGCATGCTTCTGGTTCTGCGACATGAACGCGGTGATCGCGCGCGTGCGGCTCGAGTACTGAATGTCCTTGGTGCGCTCGCTGACATCGAGGAAGTTGCCCGGCAACTTGCCGCGCGAGCTCCACAGATCGAGCTGGAAAACGAGCGTGTCCTTGTGCTGGCTTTCCCGGATGATCTCGGTGAGCGGCGTATTGGAAACGAGGCCGCCGTCCCAGTAGAACTCGCCGTCGATCTCGACGGCCGGAAAGCCCGGCGGCAGCGCGCCGGAAGCGATGAAATGCTCCGGTGCCAGGCGCATCTTCGTATTGTCGAAATAGACGAGATTGCCCGTCCGCACATTGACCGCTCCGACGGAAACACGAATGTTCCCGTCGTTGATGCGGTCGAAGTCGGCGTACCGCAACAGCGTCTCGCGCAACGCCGACGTGTCGTAATAGCTGACCTGATCGGGACGCCTTGCGCCGAACCCGGCGAACGGCGCGTGCATGCGCGGCGAGAAGAATCCGTCCTGGCCTTCCATCAGCGTGCGTGTGGCGGCCCAAGCGCTCGACCACCTGCGCCCCACGTCGGCGAGCCCGGGCCACGCCGACATGCATGCGCCGACGTGAGCGAACGGATCGGTCGGCTGACTGATGGTGTTCCAGAAGCCGCGCAGCGCCTCCGTCCGGTCCGCGGGCGCATTGCCGGCGATGATCGCGGTATTCAGCGCACCGATCGATACGCCGGCGATTCGCGTCGGCTCCACGCCGACTTCGGCCATGCCTTCATACACGCCGGCCTGGTATGAGCCGAGTGCGCCGCCACCCTGCAGCACGAGTCCGACTTCGTCATAAGCGGGGAGCGTGATGCGATGGGGCTGCTTCAGCTTGTTGCGCTGGCTCGAATGCATGATGTTCTCCTTACTGCATGAACCAGCCGTGGCTGACGACGATCGATTGCCCGGTGAGCGCATTCGACTCGAAGCCGGCCAGGAAGGCGACCGTGTTCGCGACATCGGCCGCCGACGTGAATTCGCCGTCGACCGTCTCCCGCAACATCACGTCCTTGACGACCTGCTGTTCCGAGATGCCCAGCACTTTCGCCTGCTCGGGAATCTGCTTGTCGACCAGCGGCGTCCTGACGAAGCCCGGGCAGACGACATTGGCGCGTACGCCGCGCGGCCCGCCTTCTTTCGCGACGACGCGCGCGAGACCGAGCAAGCCGTGCTTCGCGGTCACGTAGGCGGACTTCAGCGGTGAGGCTTCGTGCGAATGCACCGAGCCCATGTAGATCACCGTGCCGCCCTTGTTCGCCGCGTACATGTGCCGGATGGCGGCACGCGTCGTCAGGAATGCACCGTCGAGATGAATGGCCAGCATCTTCTTCCAGTCGGAAAATGCGTAGTCCTCGATCCGGTTGACGATCTGGATGCCCGCGTTCGACACGAGCACGTCGATGCCGCCCAGCCGGTTCACCGTTTCGGCCATGCCGGCGTCGACGGCTTCCTCGCTGGTGACGTCCATCGCGATCGCCAATGCCTTGCCGCCGGCCGAGACGATCTCGTCCGCAACCTTCCGTGCGGCCGCAAGATTCAGGTCGGCGATCACGACCGTCGCGCCGTCTGCCGCGAGCTTGCGTGCGCACAGATCGCCGATGCCGCTTGCTGCGCCCGTCACGAGCGCGACCTTGTCATTCAGTGCCATACGTCCTCCAGGGGGTTATTGGTTGACCGCGAGCTTCAACGACTCGGCGGGGGCGAGATAGTCGTACGCGACTTCGCCGATATCGAGCGTGAGATGGGCGATGACATGACGCGCGCCGATCACCTTGCGAACCGGCAGGTCGGCCACCGACGCGAGCGCATGCGGATGCAGTTCGAGCGCGGCGGGCCCCTCCCATGCACCGATCACGTCGACATCGCGCAAGAAGAAGCGCACCAGCTCGCAGATGCGCGCCGAGCCGTCGACGTGCGGAATGACCTTGAGCAGATAGTTGGGCGTGTCGGCGAGCTTGCGGCGCTCGGCTTCCGTGTCGAGCGCGCGGTACTTGTAACCCATCGTTCCGGTGGCGATGCGCTGCGTGCCGTAGTCGAGCGTGCCGAGCAGCGTGTCCTTGCCGTCGACGCAGAGCCGCGGCGACGCCAGCTTCTTGGGAAATCCCCAGATTTCCCGTCCGGCGGCGATCGGGCCTTCGTCATCGAGGTACATCGCGTGCGTGAAGTTGGCTCGTGTGCCGTCCTCGTCCAGAACGGAGATCACCTGGCCGCTTTCCGTGTAATCGCCGAAGCCCGACGAATCGGGCATGCGGATGAACTCGTAATGGACGACGGCCCGGTCGACCGTCAGCGGTTCGGGAACGACGGCCCGCAGGGCGTCCATGTCCGTTTCGTACGAGATGATGAAATACTCCCGGTTGACGAAGCGGAAGGGCGGACGCGGATACGCGGGATTGTGCACGGGCATCGCAAACGCGTTGTTGCGGATATCTTCTTCTGTCACGGATCGTTCCTCGGTTGGTGAAGTGCTGGATCACACCCGTCGCAACAGCGTGTGCTGCCGCGACCAATGACGCGCGAAGACGCAAGGCGGCGCAGACGGCCGCGCGGGTCGCACGTTGCGCTTGCGGTGTCGTGTTCGTTTCCCGGAAGGGATCGGGCATGCATGCACGGCCACCGTCAGCGCCAAGCGTAGGCGATGTGCCCGCGCGGCAGTAGCGTCGCGAGCGACCTCATCATGTTGTCTCGGCGGCAACAATCGACGGAGGGAGGACGGCGCGACGCAAGGTACCCTACGCGCTACAGCGCGATGACCGTGCGGCTCGACGGATCGCGCGCAGGTTCGCCGAGCATCGCTTTCAGGTCGCGCTCGATCGTGCCGCACAGCGTCGAAATGGGTACGTCGTTGGCGCCGCCTTCGAACGGGTTCTCCGTGCTTTCGCCGACCTGTTCGAGCGAGGTGTACATCCAGGAAACGGCGACGCTGCACGGCACGACCAGCCAGACCATGTTGCCGTGCATGAAGCCGCTCACGCTATCGTTCAGGCGGTTGAATTCGTTCAGCAAACCGAACGGAAGGGACAGGCAGAAGAACCGGACGAACAGGGAACTGACGGTCGCGTACTGGCGCGGATACGGAAAGTTCTTGAAACGTTCGGATCTGGCCTGGAGATCGATGAAGTCGCCGATCGTCTTTTGAAGCTCCATGTAGAAGCTCGAATTCAGCTGGCCGGCCATGTGAAGCGTCCTGAGAGAGGTGCCTTGCAGGCTCAGCACGAACGTCGCGATGGAAGCAGAGGAGAGCGCCTGCGCCGTTTCGGAGGAAGACAGGTATTTGGGCAAGAGTTCCCGGATGTCATGTTCCCATTCGGGAACGCGATAGAACCGGCGGTACTCCGCGTTGTAGCGTTTGTTCGTGCTTTCCCAGATCCGGGGGCGACGCAGCTCGTATCGCAGCGCGGTCAGCCAGGCAAGGTGCCGATAGACGAGTTTGCGGGCGATCTCGTCGTCGGTGACGAAGTCGCGGGTGAGCTGGCCCCAGCGGCGGCTCTTGCTCAGGATATCGGTCCAGATTTCCAGCGCGTCCATTGCACGGTTGTAGGTCTGGACGTTCTTGAAACCGACGATGAACGATGTCGCGGTCCCGAGAAGTGCCACGATCGTCAGCGGTATCGACAGCCATGTCACGGAGAAGAATTGATACAGGACAACCGGCACGGAACCGAAGATGAGCAGTTCGTAGATTTTCCAGCGCGTCCAGATCAGGAACTCCGATAGTCTGTACGATTTCCCCAGATGCATTTTATTTGCCTCATCGTTGATTCAGGTGAGTGACGAAGACGATGTTCGAATCACGTGCGATCGTGCGTCGACATCATGCCTGCGATCGATCGGGGCGACATGTGATGGATTGGTGCCGAAGCGGCAACATCGTGAGCACAACTGCGGATCTACTGCGCAATGCCGTGTCGACCTAGGATGACTTCGCGCGGCGCGTTGCCGCCATCGACATCAACCGAGGGCAATGATCATGTCGCAGAAGATCCTGATTGTGGGTGCCGGCTTTGCCGGCGTATGGGGCGCACTGGGCGCGGCTCGCGTGCTGGATGGCGCCGGAGTGACGAGCGGCGACGTCGAGATCACGCTGATCTCCCCGAAACCGGAACTGCAGATCCGGCCGCGTCTGTACGAACGCGAGCCGCAGCGGATGGCTGCACCGCTGTTGCCGCTGCTCGATGCCGTCGGCGTGAAGTTTCTCGAAGGTCGCGTCGAAGAGATTTCCGTCCGCGAGAAAACGGTCGGCGTCACATGCGCCAACGGCCAGCGACGATTGCTTGCGTATGACAGGGTGTTGTTGACGAGCGGCAGCAAGTTGGGCCGACCGCCGGTGCCGGGGCTCGCGGAGCACGCGTTCTCGGTCGACTGCATCGAGGATGCCGTCGCGCTCAACGACCACTTCGCGGCGCTCGCGAAACTGCCGGCATCGCCGGCACGCAATACGGTCGCGGTGGTCGGCTGCGGCTTCACGGGTATCGAGGTGGCCACCGAGTTGCCCGGGCGCTTGCGCGAGGTGTTGGGTCCGGATGCGACGAGCCGTGTCGTCGTGATCGGCGCGCAGGCCGAGATCGGCCCCGATCTTGGCCCCAATCCTCGACCGTATGTGGCCGAAGCGTTCGCGTCGCTGGGCATCGAGACCGTGCTCGGATCGCGCGTCGTGTCGGTCGCGGCCGACGGTGTTCGGACCGCGTCGGGCACGCACGTCGAAGCCATGACCGTGATCTGGGCGGGCGGAATGCAGGCGAGCACGCTGGCCGCCCAGGTCTCGTCGCACCTCGACCCGCTCGGGCGCGTCGAAGTCGCAGCGGATCTGCGCGTGGCAGAAGCGCCGCATGTGTTTGTTGCGGGAGACGTGGCGCGGGCGCGCTGCGACGACGACGGGCACGATGCATTGATGTCGTGCCAGCACGCGATCGTGATGGGGCAATTCGGCGGTCACAACGTCGCGGCGGATCTGATCGGTGCGCCGACACTGGCATACCGGCAGCCGTTCTACGCGACATGCGTCGACCTGGGCGACTGGGGCGCTGTTTACTCGGAAGGCTGGGATCGGCAGATCAAGCTGACGCATGCCGAAGGAAAAGCGCGCAAGCAGATGATCAACACGCAATGGATCTATCCGCCGGCACCGAATCGTGCCGAGGCACTGGCGGCGGGCAACCCGCAGGCGTCGTTCGATTGACCGGTCGCCCCCCGCGCGTGTCGCGAGATGCGCAGCGGGGGGCCGGCGCGCCGTCGGCGGCCAACACGCTGCTGCTGCACGACACGCGTCGGGTCAGTCGACGACGGTCACGATATTGACGGTGCCCTGCCGTGCCATCTTCGCGTAAGGGCACAAGCGTTCCGCGGTGCGAACCATTTCTTCCGCGATGCTTCGATCGACGCCCGGCATCCGCACCCGAACGTCGACGAGCAACGCATAGCCACCATCCATGGGATCGCGGCCGAACGAAACCTGCACCTCGACGACGGTATCGGGTGTCTCCAGATCGGCGCGCTTCTCGAGCAGATTGAGCGCGCCGTGGAAGCACGCGGCGAAGCCAGCCGCGAACAACTGTTCCGGATTGGTCCCGTTGCCGGGTCCGCCGAACTCGGTGGGCAGGCGCAGGTCGACGGCGAGGTTGCCATCGTCCGAGCGGACCACGCCGGACGCGCGGCCATGTCCCGTCTCGCCGCCGGACACGGTGACGGTCGTGCTGTAAAGCGGTTGAAAATCCCGGCCCCGATATCGGTCGAGGAGGGACAGCGGAGGGGCCTGCAGCTTCTTGTCATCCATGATGCATGCTCGAATTCGGCGACGTGCTCCGACCCTCGGTCATGCGAGCGTCGAAACGTCTTGCGAAGGGGCGGGACTGCCCGGGCAAGTAGCGTCTGCGAGGAACGACGGGCGCGGATGATTGTCTGGAGAATGCGGCAATCTTCCGGTGCGGCCCGATTCCCGGTTCGTCTACGGGAGTAAGACGCTTCCATGCTAGAGGCGCGCACATGATGGCGGTACGGCCGTTCCGTGCGATTGTATGTTTCCCGTTGGACACCAATCCGGGACGCGCGATGAAGTTCAACGAGGCGCCCGGCGGCAGCGCTGGCCGGCGCGCACGGCACGCACGGCACGCACGGCCGCACGCCGCGCGTCAGCGGCCGAGACACGCGCGCAACGTGTGTGCATGACGTTGCGCTTCTTCCGCGTCGGCGATGTTCGCGAACCCGATGATCAGGCCGCGTGGCGTTTGCTGCGTGTGGCTGTTTGAATACCAGATCGACAACGGCAGCACCGCGAGCCCGGCTTCGCGGGCGCGCGCGGCGACGGCGACATCGTCGACCGGCCCTTCGGGCCCCGCCGTGAACCGCACCGCGAACTGTATGCCGCCGGGCGGCAGGTCGACGATCAACCGTTCGCCGAACGCCTGCCGCAATGCGTGCACGATCAGCGTGCGGCGCTCGCCGTACAGCGTGCGCATGCGCTTCAGATGCCGGGCAAAGTGCCCTTGCTCGATGAAATCGGCGAGGGCTGCCTGCAGGAGTGCCGGCGAACCCGCGTTCATGCTGCATGCCACGCGCTCGACGCGCTCCACGGCACGTTCCGGCACGACCGTGTAGGCCAGCCGCAAACCGGGATACATCGCCTTGCTGAAGGTGCTGCAATAAATCACATGATCCCGCCGGTCGAGACTCTTCAGCGCTTGCAGCGGGCGGCCGAGATAGCGGAACTCGCTGTCGTAGTCGTCCTCGACGATCCACCCCGATGTCTTTTCGGCCCAGTCCAGCAACGCGACGCGGCGGGACAGCGACAGCGTATGCCCGAGCGGGCTCTGATGCGACGGCGTCACGAGCGCGAAGCGCGCCTGCGCGTCCAGTTGCAGGCCGCGCTCGACGTCGATTCCCTCGGCGTCCACCGGTACCGGGACGAGTTGCACGCCGGTCTCGGACAGGAAGCTGCGTGCGAGCAGATAGCCTGGGTCCTCGAACCAGACGCGGTCGTTCGGACGCGCGAGGCTGCGCAGCACGAGTTCCAGCGTGGCACGGTAGCCGCTGGTGATGAACACCTGTTCCGGCACGCAGGTGACGCCGCGCGACAGCCCCAGATAGGTGGCGATGTGTTCGCGCAGCGGCCGGTAACCGGCCGGATTCGGGTAGCCCAGCAGCGCGCGATCGCCGCTGCGCGCGCGCAGCGACACGAGCCGGTGCCAGACCTTGCGCGGAAAGGCATCGAGGGCCGGCACCCCGGGTTGCAACGGGCGCGGCTCGCCGCTCATCGCGACGGCGATCGGTTGCGCGCGTCGCGGCGGCGGGCTGTCGCGCGACATGCCCGGTACCGGAAGCGGACCGGCGTGGTCGACGTGCCGTGCCGATTCGTCGTCACGCGCGGGCGCCGTCCGCGGCAGCGATTTCGGCAGGGACGGCGAAACGAACGTGCCTGCCGCGCCGCGCATCTGCAGATATCCCTCGTCGACCAGGATCGTGTAGGCCTGTTCCACGGTGCCGCGCGCCGTGTTCAATTGCGTCGCCAGGCCGCGCAGCGCCGGCACGCGATCGCCGGGACGCAGGTGGCCCGCGGCGATCGCGGTCCGGAACCGCTCGCAAATCTGCAGATAGATCGGCAACTGGTGCTGCCGGTCGATTTCGATGGTCAGTGTGGAGGGTTGCGCAGACATGACGCTCTCGTGGATGACGGGGACGGACACGGCATGGACCAGTCCGATCGACGATTCTTGGCACTGCTGGATAGGACATGATTCTTCCACAATTGCGCTGCGCGATGGACGGTCATCACCGCATTCACCCGATCCGGCAGCCGTCACGTCCCCGTCACATTCGAATGCAATCCACTTGTCAGGAGATTTTGCGATGAAGATCGTTGTCATCGGCGGTTCGGGCCTGATCGGCTCGCGTGTCGTCACGCTGCTCGGCGAAGCCGGCCATCAGGCGCTGGCCGCATCGCCGCGCACCGGCGTCAATACCATCACGGGCGAGGGCCTGACCGACGCATTGACTGGCGCGGACGTCGTCGTGGACGTGGCGAATGCGCCGTCATGGGAGCCGCAGGCAGTGCTGGACTTCTTCCGCACGTCGGCGCGTAATCTCGGCAAGGCGGAAGTGGCCGCAGGCGTGCGCCATCACGTCGCGCTGTCGATCGTCGGCTGCGACCGCATGCCGGAGAACGGCTATTTCGCGGCCAAGGTTGCGCAGGAGCAGGCGGTCGAGGAGGCGGGCGTGCCCTATACGATCGTGCGCGCGACGCAATTCATGGAATTCATCGGCGGCATCGCGGATTTCGGCACCGAAGACGGCACCGTGCGCATCGGCGACGGACTGTTCCAGCCGATCGCCGCGGAAGACGTGTCGGCACTCGTCGCACAGGTCGCGCTCGGCGGGCCGCAGAACGGCACGATCGAGATTGCGGGCCCGGATCGCGCGCCGTTCGCGGAGATCGTCGCGCGCTACCTGAAGTCGGTCGGCGACACACGCGCGGTGGTGACCGATCGCGACGCCCGCTACTACGGCGGCCGCGTCGAGGAAGCATCGCTGGTGCCGCTCGGGGCTGCGCGACTCGGTCGCATCGGTCTCGACCAGTGGCTGGCAGGAAGCTGATTCACGTTCGCATGCATGCGGCACGCCGGCGCAGGCCGGCGACGAATCAATCCGTTTGAGCAGCAGGGTCTGGGGGCAGCGGAAATGAATCATTCGGAACCATCGGAACACGGCGCGCGTCGCGACCTGGCCAGTCGCGCCGATGCACTGTCGGCGAGCTTCGGTGCGAGCTATGCAGGCATCCTTGCATTCGTTGCCGTCGCGAGCGAGGGGAGTTTCACCAAGGCCGCCGAGCTGCTGGGCGTCGGGCGGCCGGCCGTGAGCCGGAACGTCCAGAAGCTCGAGGCGCAACTGAGCACGCGGCTGTTCCAGCGCACCACGCGCATGACCGAGCTGACGTGCGAGGGCCAGCGCTTCTTCGAGAATTGCCATCAGGGCGTGGCGCAGATCGTGGAAGCGATGAACGACATGCTGGAGTTGCGGCAAGGGCCGCCGCGCGGCCTGATTCGCATCAGCTCGGCAGTGGGATTCGGCAGGAAGATCGTGGCGCCGCTGCTGGAGAAGTTCGCGGATGCCTATCCGGACATCATCATCGATCTGCTGCTGGACGACCGGCCCGTCGACCTGGTGTCCGAGCGGATCGACGTGTCGTTCCGCAACGGGCGCATCGAGGACTCGAGCATCATCGCCCGGCAACTGATTCCGATGCAGATGGCGCTTTGCGCGGCGCCGTCGTATGTGGCGAGGCACGGTCTCCCGCAGAGCATCGATGATCTCGGCCGGCACGAGTGCATCAATTTCCGGTTTGCGAGCGGGCGCCTGTTCGAATGGGAGTTCAACGTGGACGGACGCGTGCAGAAGTACCAGCCGACGGCGCGCCGCACGTTCAACGACGCGGATCTGGTGTTGCGTGCGGTGCTGAACGGATCGGGCATCGCACAGATGGCGGGCTACCAGATCCGCGACCATCTCGCGTCGAACGAACTCGTCGTCGCGCTGGCGAAGCACGTGCCGGCGGATCGTGGCCATTACATCTGCTATCTGAGCCGGCAACACCTGCCGACGCGGATTCGTATCTTCGTCGACTTCATGACCGAGGAGATTCGCGCGCTCGACCTGAACTGCATGACGCGGTTCAATCCGGAGATCCCGAAGGCGTCATCGGCGGGACTGGCTGCTTGAAGATGTCGTCGACGATGGCGTCGAGGAGTTGCACGGTCCGGCCGCCGAACATCAGCCACGAGTGATCCGATCGGGATCGGGAAGCGTTCGTTGCGCGAGCGAGATTCCGCATCTCGATGCATCGTCAGTGCGTCGACATCGGTCCGATCTTGCCGAAGCGTCGCCGCGATCACGCTATTGCCAGCCGTTCCGGTTTGCGCGCCCACGCTGCAAACGAGGATTGACGCATGTCAACCGCGTCCGCCGCGTTGGCAATACAGTCGATCCGGGCGCCTGGGCAATGCAGCGCGTCTCCATGGGCGGGATGCGGCACGGTCCGAATGCCGCCGGGTTTTACCCCCCTCCCTTGAATGGGCCGCATGCCTGACGAAATGACGGGAAATTGGCGATGAAACGATGGGCATTGTCCACGATCGTCGTGCTCGTGTTGGGTGCTTGTGCTGGAGCAGGGCAGGTCGCGGCATTCAGGTCGACTGAAACGCAGTTGCTTGCGACACGCCAGGCAGCGTCACGGCCGTGCTCGTCGCCATCCGAATGCGACCGAATGTGGAACCTCACACGGCACTACGTCGAACTACATTCATCGACCCGGATCACGCGATTCAGTGCGGACCGGATCGAAACCGCGCAACCGTACTTCGCGGGAGAAGTCTATCTGTGGGCCTCTCGCATGGCGTCGAGCGACGGCGGCGGCTGGGTGATCCGGCTCAAGGCAATGTGCAAGGGCATGTACGACAGCGATGGCGGCCCGGGCTGGCAATACGGCGCATGCGCGTCGCAGATCCTTGAAATCGAGAGAGCGTTCCCGACGTACGCGAACCCGCCGCACTCGCCAGACATGCCGACGCTACCGGCAGCCCCTCTGTAATTCCGCGTCGTTCATGTCGGAACATACCGGTCTCCACGCGGCATCCAGTCGTTGACCTCGGTCAACGCCCGTTTCCGGCCAGCGCTGATGATGAAACGTATCCGAACGCCCCGGCGCGTCGATTCATCCAGCGAGGTTGGCATGTACACGAACATCATGGTCGCCGTAGACGGCAGTCCTTCGTCGAATCAGGCGCTCGAAGAAGGCCTGAAGGTTGCCCGATCGTGCGGCGCGCGCCTGTTCGCCGTCTTTGTCGTCGACACATCGCTTCTGATCACGTACGCCGGGCGAATGGACCCGGACGCGCTGCTCGACGAGGTGCGGCGCGATGGCGCGGCGGTACTGCGAAGTGCGCAACGGGCCATCACGCATGCGGCCGTCAACGGCGAGACGGAAATCGTCGAGACCGAACTCGGTCAGGATATCGCCGAACGGCTGCAACGCTATGTCGTCGATCGTTCGATCGATCTGGCCGTAATCGGCACGCACGGACGGCGCGGGGTCCGCCGGTTGTTCCTCGGCAGCGTAGCCGAGCGTTTCCTGCGCGGATCGAGTTGCCCGGTCCTGCTCGTGCGCGGCCAAGATGCCGCACATGCCGCCGTAGCGGCAGCCTAGCGGCGCCGCGGACGATACGAATGCAGCCCGACAGTCGAGCCGGCCATGGGCTGGCACGACCGCACCGGCTTGCCGGAAGCGGGCGACGGTCAGTACGCAACCTGCCCAGGTGATCATCATGCAGATATCCTTCCCCACCGAACATCCGACGTATTGCGGCCTGGACCCGGCGCTGGCCTTTCCGGCGCTGGTCGAAGGCCGTCGTGTGCGCTGCGTGATCACTGCGGCAGCGCTGGAAGATCACTTCCGCGCGGCATCGCCGCGCGAACAGGACCTCGTCGATGCATTTGCGCGCCATCGTCCCGCCATCGAGCGAGCGGCGCGCTGCCTGCTCGAGGAGATGGACGGCAGGCCGATCCTGCTTCACAGCGGATTTTTCCGGTTCTGCACCTGATCGCCTCGGGGCATTGACGCGTATCAAGCGCCTGACGATGCGGGCGGATACGCTGGTTTCGGAAGGATCCTTCGTCCGTTGCGCGGCACGCGATGCCGCGCCAGTCCGATCCGCATCACGGCACCGCGCTGGCGGGACGAAAGCGCGGCTGCATGTCAACCGTACGAGGAGTGCGAACCATGACTCACCTCACACGTTACGATCCGTTTTCGATCGAGCCCGTCTCCGACCTGTTTCAGGGGCTGTTCAGGCCGCTGCGCGGCATGGCGATGACGGACGAACCCGATCTTGCATCGATGAAGATCGACGTGACGGAAAGCGACGACGCCTACAAGGTCAATGCGGAGCTGCCGGGCGTCGCGAAGGAGGACATCGATGTCCAGGTAACCGGCCGGACCGTAACGATCAACGCGAAGGTCGAGCGCAGCAACGAGCAGAAGGATGGCGAGCGCGTGATCCGGCGCGAGCGCTACAGCGGCGCGATCGGCCGGTCGTTCTCGCTGTCTGGCGAGATCGACGACGCGAACGCGACGGCGACGTATCAGGATGGCGTGCTGTCGCTGACGTTGCCGAAGAAGGCGCCGGTCGGGCAGAAGAAGCTGACGATCAGCTGATCGGGAGGCAGGCACCGGGCGATGCGGGGGCACGCGTCGCCCGAAGGGAGGGCAACGGCGCACGGAGCCATCCGCGCGCCGATGATTTCAACCGGCCGAACGTGTGCTCACGCTTCCGATACCGTACCGCCCGCGCGGTAGCCGACGGTCTGCGCAAGGATCGGCAGTTCGTCCTCGTTCAACCGCAGCGCGTCGGCGAGCGCGCGATGATTGATCCAGCCGCGCACGACCGTGCCGAGGCCGGCTGCCGCACAGTAGAGCGAAACGTTCTGCGTGATGGCGCCCGCCGCGACGGCCGAGAACACGTCGCGTTGTGGCGGCGGCATGTCGAGGATCGAGGAAGTCCGCACCACGTAGACGAGATCGAGGGGGGCGCGGCCTACGAAATCCTGGTACCCCGTGAGGTCGCGTGCATCGGCCGCGTGTTTCAGCACGAGCCGATGCGCGGGCGCGTCGTATCGGTAAACGCCGTTCGGCAGCGCGACGTAGATGTCGATTTCATTGAACGCATGCGCGGACGGTGCCGTACGGCCGCCGCTTGCCGGCCGGTTGATGCCGTCCGCCGCCCACAGCAATTCGCCGAGCGTTGCAGGCGGGAGCGGCGTGGCGGTGAATTCGCGTGAACTCATTCTCATGGCGAGTGCCGCCATCAATGGCGAGCCGCCGTCGAGGTTCGGGCGCGGCAGATCGATGATGGCAGGCGATTCGCCCTGGGGCGGCGCCGGCAGTGCCGGTGGCGCCGGCGAATAGGCCAACAGTTGCTGTTCCGTCATGTGATTCTCCTTCGAGCATCGTTGCGCGGGCCTGGAACGTCGCGCATCGGCGATTTCACGATAAGACGGCCGGGCCATATCGATTTGACCTTCATCAAGCGACGCTTGCACGCACCTCGCAGCGCGGCGCAAGGCATCCGTTGACCTGCATCAGCGATGCCGAGCCGCCCCTATGCAAATCTGGCCGTGTACGGCGGACAAGCGCGCCGCATCTCACTGGAGTGCAGACGATGAAAACCGACAAGCAGTTGAAGCAGGACGTTCAGGACGAACTGGAATCCGACCCGGCAATCGACGCGACACGGATCGGTGTCGAGGTCTCCGACCGAATCGTGACGCTTTCGGGTCACCCGCCAAGCTATGCCGAGAAACTGGCGATCGAGCGCGCGGCGAACCGTGTGGCCGGCGTCCGGGCGCTCGTCGTCGACATGACCGTGCACTTGCCGAACGACGACGTCCGCACCGACGAGGACGTTGCGAATGCCGTGCGCTCGGTTCTGCACTGGACGGTCGGGCTGCATGACGACGCGGTCAAGGTGCAGGTCGAGCACGGCTGGATCACGCTGTCCGGCAGGGTCGAATGGGCATACCAGAGCCACCTGGCCGTACGGGCGATTTCGCAGATGCGCAGCGTGACCGGCGTGACCGACCACATCGTCGTGCAGGGGGCGGTCGGCTCGGCCGACATCGGCGGCAACATCAAGCGCGCGATCATGCGCCACGCGGAGCGCGAGGCGAAACACATCGCGATCGAGGTGCGCGACGGCACCGTCCGGTTGTCCGGCAAGGTCGGCTCGTTCTCCGAACGCAAGGCCGTGCGCGGGGCCGCGTGGTCGGCGCGTGGCGTGCGTGCGGTCGTCGACGACCTGGTGGTCGAATAAGGACGGCATGCCGAAGCCGGACAGGACGTCCGCGCGGGCACAGGAGGGAAGCAGGATGGCACTGTCAGGCGAGGTACACGACGCGGACTGGTCGGTGGCGATCGAGACGAGCGCCACCGAAACGGGCGGCTATCGTTGCAGTATCCACGTGACGCTCATGTCGCCGGACGGCACGTGCGAGCGTACGTTTGCTCACAGCAGGATCCATGACACCGAGCGCGAAGCCGCGGTCGACGGGTTGCGCGCCGGGATGACCTGGGTCGAAATGAAGAAGTCGAACACCTTTACGGTTTGAACGGACGACACGCCACGTGTCGCATCGACGCCGAGCGCGCTTCCTGGCCCGATGCGACACGCGCGGCGGCCGCACGTCGTCAGGCGCCTAGCCGCCGGTCCTGTTCCGCGCGGGCTGCGATGACGCGGGACGCACCCCGTGCCAGCCTTTCCGCTGGACGTGATGCGCAACGGCATCGGTCACGGTCGGAAAGAAGCTGGCCGCGCCGAACCCGTCGAACAGCCCGTAAGCGCGCAGGCGATCCTTCACCGGCCCCTTCATTTCCGCGAAGTTCAACGCGATGTGTTGCTCCCGGAGTTCCTCGCAAAGCGCGACGAGCCGGTCAGCGGCGCTGACGTCGATATCGGTGACGGGCTCCGCGGCGACGACGATACGCGTGACCGGGCTCGGCGAGCGCGCGATCGCAGCGTGCAGATGCTCGCAGAAGATCTCGACGTTGGCATAGAAGAGCGGCGCGTCCCAGCGGAACAGCACGAGCCCCGGCGTCTGCACGGCATCCGGATGCCGTGCGATGTCGTGATAGCCGCGCACGCCGGACAGCCGGCCCAGCACGGCATCGTACGGATGCCAGGCCCGCCATACGAACGACAGCAGAGACAGCGCGCTGGCGAGCAGGATGCCGGGGACGACACCCAGGCCGATCACGCCGGCAAAGCACAGCACCGAAATCAGGCACTCGCCGCGACGCATCCGGTACAACCGGACGACGCTACGGAGGTCCGCGATGCCGAACGCCGCGTATATCACGACCGCGGCCAGCGCCGCGCGCGGGACGAGCGTCAGCAGCGCCGGCGCGGCAATGAGCAGTATCGCGATGCACGCCGCCGCGACGAGATTGGTGACCTGGCTCTGCGCGCCGGCGGCAATTGCAACCGGCGTGCGTGACGCGCTGCTGCTGACCGCACAGCCCTGCGTCACGCCGGCCAGCAGATTGGCCGCCCCCAGCGCGATCAGTTCCTGGTTGCGGTCCGGCGTGTCGCCCGCGCGCGCGGAAAGCGCCCGCGACAGCATGCTGATGTCGGCGAACGACACCAGCGCCACGGCGATCGCACCGGACGCGAGCGCGGTCAGGTCGGCGAGCGAGACGACCGGAATGTGCGGGGCGGGTGTGCCGGCCGGCAACGCGCCGACCGTCGCGATTCCATGCAACGGCATCACGCGCGCGACCAGCGTCGCGGCGAGCACGGCGATCAATACGCCGGGCCAGTGCGGGATCACGCGCTTCATCAGGAAAATGGCCGCCAGCACGCCGGCGCCGAGCAGGCCGGCAGCGGGTGAAAATTGGCGTTCGACGAGCGCATGCACGATGTGCGGCACGCTCGCGAATACGTCGCCACCCGGTGCAGTCATGCCGAACAGCTCGGGCAAGCGGCCGATCGCGAGCGTGATGGCAATGCCGTTCAGATACCCGTACTGGATCGGGCGCGACAGCAGGTCGGTGACGAATCCGAGGCCGAGCGTACCGAGCAGGATGCAGATCGCACCGGCCGACAGCGCCAATGCGCCGGAGAGCGCGATGGCCCGCTGCGGATCGTGGCCGGCGAGCGGTGCGATGGCGCCGGCGATCAGGGCAGCCAGTGCCGAATCGGGGCCGAGGACGAGGATACGGCTCGGGCCGAGTACCGCGTAGGCCAGCAATGCCGCGATCGACGCATACAGCCCGGTGACGGCCGGCAGGCCGGCCGCCTGCGCATAGCTCATGCCGACCGGAACCAGCACGGCGGAAAGCGCGATGCCTGCATAAAGATCGCGCGAAAACCACGCACGCCGGTAGTTCGCGAGCAGCGCCACACCCGGGAACATGCGTGCGATGCGTCCGGAACGGGACAGGTTCATCGCTGCGTCATCCGGTGAATATCCGGGCGAAAGGGACGGGCCGATCCCGCAGGCGCACGTTCACGGGAATGCGGCCGGTGCGCGGCACGACACGACCGCGGCCGGCTTCATGCGGCCTTGAGCGCAGAAAGTTGCACGGCCTGTGCGAAACGGACCAGCGTGGCGACCGATCCCGTCACGCTTTCGTACCGTTCCCGCCCGATCTGGCCGTCGAGTATCACGAGCATGCCGGCGTCGCGAGCAAGCGCGACAAGGGCCAGGGGGTCGAGCGCGGCTGCATCGGACTGACTGCCCGAGTCGGAAAGCGGGGTAGCGTGTGACATGACGTCTCTCCTGATGGCGCGCGATCGGTGTGCCGGGCAGCCGTGATCCGTGATTTCAGTATCGATGGCGAGCGGGCGCGATTCAATCAGCGTGCCCCGAAGCTGCGGTAGGAATCGTGCAGATGCGGTCGGCGGATTCCTACACGGCAGACGGCTTCCGCGAAGCGGTGCGCCGGGCCGGTCGCTTTGCGCCATGCCGCGCGTACCAGGACCCGATCGCCTGCCAGATGTCTGGGGCCGATTCACAATAGGTGAACAGGTCGAGGTCGCGGCGGTCGATCATCCCTTGGTCCGCGAGAAACGCCAGGTCGACCGCGCGGCGCCAGTACGCTTCACCGACCAGGATGACCGGCAGTGGCGCGATCTTGCGCGTCTGCAGCAGCGTCAGCACCTCGAACAGCTCGTCGAACGTGCCGTATCCGCCAGGAAAAAATACGGCTGCTTTTGCGCGCTCGAGCAGGTGCAGCTTGCGAATCGCGAAGTAGTGGAACCGGAAGCAGAGATCCGGCGTGATGTACGGATTCGGTGCCTGTTCGCGTGGCAGCTCGATATTGAAGCCGATGCTGGGCGCACCACGCTCGCAGGCGCCGCGATTGGCGGCCTCCATGATGCCGGGGCCGCCGCCGGTGACGATCGCCAGGCGCGCCGTACGCGTGCACCGGTCGGCATGGCCGACGATACGGCCGAATTCGCGTGCGACGCGGTAGTACGCGCTGTGCTCGACAAGACGGCGGGCGACCGTGACGGCACGACGCCGGCCCGGGTCGTGCGGGCGCTGCGCCAGCAGGCGATTCGCTTCGTCCAGCCGCGCATTCGCGACGGCGGGCGCGACGATGCGCGTGCTGCCGTAGATCACGACGGCATGACCGATGCGTTCATGCTGCAAACGCGCTTCGGCTTTCCAGTAGTCGAGCTGCAGCCGGATACCTCGCATGGCCGCCCGTTGCAGCAATGTCGCATCGTCGTCGGCAGGCGTGCAGTTCGGACTGCTGGCGAGACGCCGCACCCGGCGAGACGGGGGCGGGATGTCGGCGTGGCCGGCGATCGCTTCGTGCCGGATGCGTACCCGCTTGCTGCGCGCCTCGCTGCTCGCAATGCCGACGGGGACGCGTTTGACTGTCGTGGGCGGCGCGGTCACTGACTCAATACCCATTGGATGAGCTGATGCGCGTCGTCGGAAGACAGCGGCCCGCCGCGATCCTCGGCGGACGGCATCGGCGTGTCGCCCCAGTGCACGCGACCGCCGACGCGCAACTTGCGCTCCAGTTCGGCAGCCGCGTGCGGATCTCCGCGGTAGCGCTCGGCGATCTCGTGGAACGACGGCCCGAGGAACGTCATGTCGGGTGTATGGCAGAACATGCAGTGCTGCGCATTGACGAGTTCGGTCGGCTCGGGCACGGTCGTCTGCGCGGCCGCCATGCCGGCTGTCGCGGCGATCAGAAAGAAAGCAGTGCAACGCGTGATGTTCATGTTTTTCCTCATCCGGATCGGACGGCGCGCATCGCGTCGGCGGTTGCGCTCAGGAGATCACTTCGCCGAGCGGGCGGCGGGGCGAATGCGGCGTATGCGGGCCGCGCCCGACCCGCAGCAGCAGTTGCGGCTCGCCGCGAAGCCCGAGCAGGTGGCTCAGGTGCGCACGCAGCGCGGCCGTCTCGATCGGCTGGTTCAGGTACGACGCCGTATAGCCCGCGCGCGCCGCGACGAGCAGGATTCGCTCCAGCGCCTGGCCCGCAGCCAGCCACGCCTCGCGATCGTCGCGCACGGTCGAGATGCAGACGATCAAGGGCGACGCGCCGACGAGCTGGTGATGAAGCGCGGCCAGCCCATTGCCGAGATCGAACGTTCGCACCGCCATCGTCACGACGGGTGCCGCGAAGTCCAGCAGCGTCGGCACGCCGGCCGCGAATGCCGGCATGCCGTCGACACGCCGGCGCGGATCGATCCAGCTCGCCAGTTCACGCCGGAAACGCGGGTCCGCGAACTGCTGTTGATCGGCCTCCGCAACCAGTTCGGCGACTCGCGCGCGATGTGCGATCGAATCGACGCACGCGACCTCGGCGCCTTCCGCGACGCCGGCCGCGATCAGCTCGCGCTGAATCTCGTCGGGTACCGCCGTCGATTCGAACGGCGCGCGCGTCGTGACGCGGTCCTGAATCGCGTCGAACAGCGTGCCGAGGGCGTCGTCGGAATAGCCGTCATTGCAGACCCGGACCAGTGCAAGGAGGTCGGGGTCGACTTCGGACGGAAACGTGCTGATCGTGTGAGCGAGTCCGGCGTGATCGAGCGCGACGCGCAGATTGAGCAATGCCGCGCCGCAACTGATGATCAGCTCGCGGTCGAACGGATCGACCACGGGCAACGCACGGACGCGGTCCGCGCAGACGGCGATCGTGGCGCCGTTGACGATGAACCGCCACGGCTGGGAATTGTGGCTGGACGGGGCCAGCACCGCGTACGCCAGCAGAGACTTCAGCCGATCGTCGGGATGGGCGCTTGCGGCAAGCGGGGGAATGGATATCATTCGATCATCTCCTGGTCGCCGCACGGGCGGCGTCATGCCACTTCATCGTGTCAGCAACCGTCCGGTCGCCGTTGACCCACATCAAGCGCCCGTCACCGGGCCATGCGCACGCGACGCGTGGGGACTAGCCTTGGACAGTGAAGCGCGCGAACACGATTGCGCGGGGAGGCGAGCATGCTTGCGATGATGTTTGACGGCACGACACCGCATTTGCGCGAGGCGCACGTGCCGGATCCGCTGCCGGCGCCGGGCGAGCTATTGATCGACGTGCATGCATGCGGTGTATGCCGCACCGATCTCCATGTCGTCGACGGCGAACTCCCGCACCCGAAACTGCCGCTGGTTCCCGGGCACGAAATCGTGGGGACGGTGCGCCTGCTCGGCGATGGCGTGACGGAATTCTCCGTCGGCGACCGGGTCGGTGTTCCATGGCTGGGCGCGACATGCGGGCATTGCGCGTATTGCGCTTCCGGTCGCGAAAACCTGTGCGACAGCCCGGGATTCACCGGTTACACGATCGACGGCGGTTATGCCGAGTGCGCCGTCGCCGACCATCGGTATTGCGTACACCTGCCGCAGCGCTATTCCGATCTCGAGGCCGCGCCGCTCCTGTGCGCCGGCCTGATCGGATATCGAACCTTGCGGATGGCGGGCGATGCGCATCGCATCGGCCTCTACGGCTTCGGCGCGGCAGCCCATCTCGTCGCGCAGGTCGCGCATTTCGAGGGGCGGAAGGTGTTTGCGCTGACGAAGCCCGGCGATACGGTGGCCCAGCAGCTCGCGCTGTCGCTTGGCGCCGCATGGGCCGGCGGCAGCGACGAAGCGCCACCGGAAACGCTCGACGCCGCGCTCATTTTTGCTCCGGTGGGCGCACTGGTGCCGGCCGCGCTCCGCGCCGTCGACAAAGGCGGGATCGTCGTATGCGGCGGCATTCACATGAGCGATATCCCGAGCTTTCCGTACGCGTGGCTGTGGGGCGAGCGCCGCATCGCGTCGGTCGCCAACCTGACGCGTGCGGATGCGGTCGAATTCATGCGGATCGCCGAGGCGATGCCGCTGCGGGTCGAAGCCGTGCGTTACGCGCTGACCGATGCGAACCGCGCACTGGACGATCTGCGCATGGGGCGCGTGTCCGGTGCCGCCGTGCTCGGCATGCGCGCCTGATCCCGCTTGAGGTGCCCGAACGGCGATGCGCTCAGATTCGCCCGAGGCCTTCCGGATCGACGATGCGAATCTGCTTGCCTTGCGCCGCGACGAGCCCCTTGTGCTGGAACTTCGACATCATGCGGCTGACCGTTTCAAGTTTCATCCCGAGATATTCGCCGATCTCGTCGCGTGTCATCCGCAGCACGAACTCGGCGGCCGAGTAACCGCGCGCCTTGAAGCGCGTGGAAAGGTTCAGCAGGAAGGCGGCCACGCGCTGTTCGGCGGTCATCGTGCCGAGCAGCAGCATCAGCGCGGATTCGCGGACGATTTCGCCGCTCATCATCTGGTACACGTGATGCTGCATCGGCCGCACTTCGCGACACATTTGCTCGAGCTGGCCGAACGGAATGATGCAGACCGTGCTGTCCTCGAGCGCGATCGCGTCGCCGTTGTGGCGGCCGGTGTGCACGCCATCAAGCCCGAGCGATTCGCCGACGATCTGAAAGCCGGTGATCTGCTCGTCGCCGTCGCGATGCATCACGATGGTCTTGAACGACCCCGTCCTCACCGCATAGATGCTGTTGAATGCGTCACCCGCGCGAAACAGCGTTTCGCCGCGTCTGACGTGCCGCGTCGTGCAGATCATCGCGTCGACACGCGCGAAATCGTCGGGCGACAGGTCGGGCGGCATGCACACGGTACGCAATGCGCACGTCGAACAGCGGGACGCGGCACGCTTCGGCTGATCCGTCCGTTCGACCGGATGCAACGGGATGAACGGGCGTAACGGCATGGTCGGTGAAACATCGGCATGGCTTTGCATGATCTGCTCCAATTCCTGGGGCGGCTGCGAATCGCTGGCGGGCGGGATCGCGCTGACCGTCGTATCGGCGGCCTCGGTGTCTGCCGCCTTCCTGTTGGGGAACCACACCGGAGGGGCCAGGAGACCGATAGCCGGTCTCGACTGTGATGCTGCCTTGCTCCGGGAGGCACGCTTGCTTGTTTTTCTTGATACGCAGTATGGATGGTGCGGGGCTCGACGGAAATCAGCCGGAATTGAAGATGCGGTAGGAGTCGGGGAAGCCCTGTAGGCGGTTTCCTACAAAGGGGGCGGCATCTTGCCGCGATCGTCGAGCCGAGGCGAGCGCATTTCGCTCAGCTGAGGTTGTCGACCGCCGGGTAACGACGCAGCGGCAGCGGGCGACGATTCCGTTGACCTGACGCAAGCCCGGCGGCGATGGCGGAAACTATCTTCGATATCGCGCGACGCAGCGTCGACGCATCGGGCACCAATACCGGACGTGGTAGTCGCAAGCGGTATTGCCACCGTTAGAGTTCGTCCGGGTCGTCGAACAGCTTGTGACGCATCGCATAACGCACGAGCGCAGTGTCGTTCGGCATTTGCATCTTCTCGAGAATCCGCGTCTTGTACGTGCTGACGGTCTTGACGCTGACGCAGAGCGCCTGCGCGATTTCGGAAATCGACTCGCCGGAGGTTACGCGCCGGAATACGTCGAATTCACGGTCGGACAGGCGCTGGTGCGGCAGGAGATCGGTCGGTTCATTCAGACTCTGCGCAAACTGTTCGGCCATCGTCAGGCTGACATAAACGCCGCCGGCCGCGATCTTGGTCAGCGCCGCGACCAACTCGGCGCTCGCGCTCTCCTTGGTCATGTAGCCGGACGCACCCGCGCGGAACGCGCGCACCGCGTATTGCTGCTCGGCGTGCATCGTCAGCACAAGGATATGCAAGGCCGGTTTCTCCTCCTTGATCTGTTTGATGAGTTCGACGCCATTGCGGCCGGGCATCGACAGGTCGAGCACCAGCACGTTCGCGGCCGTGCCGCGCACGAGCGCGATCGTGGACGCGCTGTCGCACGCTTCGCCCGCGACCTCGAAACCGCTTGCGTTCCGCAGGATGTGCTGCAGACCGTCCCTGACGAGTGCGTGGTCGTCGGCAATGAGTACCCTGATCATGACAGCACATCTCCTTGCTGGATGGCGTCAGCCCGCGACGCCACGGTAATCGTGAATCCCGCTCCAGGCCGGCCGCCGATCGTCGCCACACCGTCGATTATGTGCGAACGCATCGCGGACGCCGATCCGGTATCGACGAGACGCGCTGGATCGAGCATGGTATGGACGTATGCGGTCGCGCGCACCTGCCACGGCCCGAGCGACGCCCCGTCTTCAGCGTTCGCATAAATCTGGAGACACAGCGTCGGCGCTGTTCGGGCGCTCGTCGCGTCCGTGCCGTTCTGGATCGCGTGCGCGGCCAGCGCGACCTTGCCGGTTTCCGCCGTGCGCTGCAGGGCCCGCCGGTTTGCCTGACTGTCGTCGGCGGCGCTCGGCTCGATTCTCCCGAGGCTCGGGACGGGCGACTGTAAACCGTCCAGATCGAGACTGGCAAGGTAACGACGCCACGCGTCGCCGGATTGAGGCGCGGCCAGCGTTGACGCGCAGCCGTGTGCGCTGTGCAACACGGCCGCGGCGCCGGAGAGGTTGCGCCGAAGGTCGGCCTTCGCGAGTGTCGCCGAATGCCCGAAGCGTGCATGCGCGGCTTCCAGCACGCGGCCCTGCAAAAGCCGGGAGGCGGCAAGCGACGCAGCCCGGCCGAGCGCGAGCAGTGCGGGCAGGGTCGCATATTGTAAGGGCCGAATCCTGCACGGAGCCGGCCCGGCCTTGAAGGCGGGGGCATGGACTGTCATTGCCGTTCATCCTGACGGACTCTGCCGGTGGCTGGCGGGCGGTGAGCCGGACGCGGGGCACGAGAAGTGGGGCGGGCCGAAACTGCGATGTTGCCCGAAATTGTGCACGCTTTGCCGGCACTCGCCAATCAGGACCGATGCGTAAGTTTCGCGCCGTGCTTGTTTGACCGGCGTCAACCGGACGACGCCCGTCGGACCCAGACTGTTGTCGCATTCCTATGGAAACCGGACGACAACAGGGAGGCATCATGTATTCACGGATCTTTGCCGCACTCGACGGCAGCCGCAGTTCGCGACTCGCGCTCGACGAGGCGATCGCGCTCGCCCGCGAGTCGGGCGGCCTGATCGTCGCGGTATGCGTGGTATCGGACGCGCCACGTCTGACGGACGTCGACAGTGGCTATATCGACCGGCGCGACCCGGCCGGGCTGGATGCGGACAACGCCGCAATCGCGGTGGCGGATGCCGAGACCGCGTTCCAGCTGTGCGGCGTGCACGGTACGGCGCATGCGATCGACGCGTGCGGCGAGGACGTGTCGTCGGTGCTCGCGCGCGCGGCCACCGAATGCGAGGCGGACCTGATCGTGATGGGCACGCATGGCCGCCGCGGTGTGCGCCGCGCGTTGCTCGGCAGCGTCGCCGAGTCGCTGGTGCGCACCGCCGACCGGCCGGTGCTGGTGGTGCGGGAGGGGCGCGGCGCGTGTGCGGCCGTCCTGTGACAAGCGCGGGCAGCCGCAAGTGGCTGCCCCTTGTTCGACGGCTCAGTGAGACAGCAGCACCGGCACCGTCATCGTCTCGAGGATCGTGCGCGTCGCTCCGCCCAGCACGCGCTCGTGGGCGCGGGTATGGCTGTACAGGCCCATGACGAGCAGATCCGCATGCAGATCGGTCGCCCGGTTCAGCAGCGTCGCGCCTACGCCGACCGACCGTTCGCGCGGTGTCGTCGAGAACGACGCGCGAACGCCGTGCCGTTCGAGATACGCGGCGACGTCGACGCCCGCGGGTGTCCTGTCCGGATCGGGTTGCCCGCGCACGACCGTCTCGACGTTGACGAAACGCGCGCGCGCGAGCAGCGGCAGCGCATCGGCCATCACGCGGGCGGCTTCGCGCCCGCCGTCCCAGCCGATCAGCACGTTCTCTCCGATCGTTCGCACGTCGCCCGCGTAGGGCACGACGATCGCCGGCCGGCCGCTGCCCATCACGACATCCTCGACGAAATGGCGCGCCACGTAGGTCATGCGATCGTCGGGGTTTTCCTGGCCGAGCACCAGTAGATCGGCGTGACGCGCGTGCAGAATCGCGACCGTGGTCGCGTCGCCGGTCGGTGCCTGCCATTCGACGCTGCGCCCCGCGCGCTCGGCTGCCGTCAGGAATTTCTCTTCGGCCTCCTTGCGCCGCTGTTCGCACAGCCGCTCGTAGACGGCCAGCTTCAGCGGTTCGTCGGGCCGCCGCAACGGCTCGAACAGGTCCTGGCACACCACGTAGAGGCCGATCAGATGCGCGTTCCAGCGCGCCGCGAGTTCGAGCGCGAGGCCGACGCGTGTCGCGCAGCGCTCGCTGTCGTCGAGGTGAACGAGCAGGGTCTTGTAGCTCATGACGGCTCCTTTTCGGTTGATGCTGCGGTGGTTTCGGCGGGTTGCGCCGACGGACAGTGCGCCGGAATCATCAGGACCGGGCACGTGGCCAGACGCAGCACGCGCTCGGCCACGCTGCCGAGGAACAGGCGCTGAAAGCCGCGCCGGCCGTGCGTGCCCATCACGATCAGGTCGGCTTCGGTTTCGTCGGCAAGACGGACAATCCGATGCGGAATGTCTTCGCCCGCTGGCTCGACGTTGGAGATCTGCGGCGTACCGGCCACGTCGCGCGCTTTCAGGCGTCGCGCCGCGTCTTCGGTGACGCGCAGTCCCTCTTCACGGAATGCGTCGACCAGGATCGACGGGTCATATCCGTACATGTCATAGGCTGGCACCAGGAAATCGACGACGTAGACGGGTGTCAGCCGCGCACCCGTCTCCGCCGCGAGCGTCATCGCGGCGTCGAGTGCGCGGGACGACGTGTCGCTGCCGTCGAGCGCAACCAGAATGTTCGAGTACATGGCATTTCCTTGAACGGATGTGGATGAGATCATCATCGACGCGTGCGCGCCGCTCGCGCTGATCTGGATCAAGCGTCAGGGTTGCCGCGCAGCACGCGCACCGCGGCGCGCGCGGCGATCCACGCTTCGTTGGTCGGCTCGACGACCACCGTGACCGCGCTCGACGAAGACGACACGACCTGTGCATGGTCCGCATTCGCACACGCGTCGATGACGATGCCGAGCCAGCCGAGCGCCGCGCAGATCCGCTCGCGCAATACCGCCGAGTGTTCGCCGATGCCGGCCGTGAAGACCAGCATGTCGAGGCCGCCGAGCACCGCGGTCAGCGCACCGGCCTCGCGCACGATGCGATGGACGTACAGCGCCAGCGCATCGCCGGCCAGTGCATCGCCGGCGGCTTCGCATGCCAGCAGCACGCGCGGGTCGCCTGATGCGCCCGAGACGCCCTTGAGCCCCGACTCGTGATACAGCAGGTGGCCCAGCGCGTCGCCCGACAGCTTGCCGACCTCGAGCAGGTGCAGGACCACGCCGGGATCGAGCGTTCCGCAGCGCGTGCTCATCATCAGCCCGTCGAGCGCCGAGAAGCCCATCGTCGTCGCGACGCTGCGGCAGTCGCGCATTGCGCACAGACTGGCGCCGCTGCCGAGATGGGCGGCGATCACGCGGCCGTGCGCACGCGCGCCGAACTGCTCGTCGAGCGCGACGGCCAAGTATTCGTACGACAAACCATGGAACCCGTAGCGCCGCACGCCCTCGTCGAACCACGCGTGCGGCAGCGGCAGCAACTGCTCGGTGCGCGGCAGCGTGCGATGAAATGACGTGTCGAACACGGCGACATGCGGAACGCCCGGAAACGCGTCGCGCAGCACCTCGATCGCATCGAGGCTGTGCGGCTGATGCAGCGGTGCAAGCGGCGTCAGCGTGCGAAGCGCGTCGAGCACCGCGTCGTCGACGACCACCGGCTCCATGTAGCGTGTGCCGCCGTGCACGACGCGATGTGCAATCGCGCCCACCGTGATGTGCGGCAACTGCACACGGATCCACATCGCAATCCGTGCGAGCACGTCGCGATAGGGGGCGCTCGCGCCGAGCGGCAGCGCACCGGCCGGTTCGGCATCGAAGCGGATCGACACGCTGCTGCCGGTCTCGACCGCTTCGCCCTCGTGCAGCGGCCGCCGCGCGGGATCGTCGCGCGGCGGGTACGCAAAGAGCGCGAATTTCACGCTCGACGAACCGGCGTTGACGACGAGCAACGCGAGCGTGCGCATCGGCCGGCTCAATGCGACATCAGCACCGGCAGCGTCATCGACGCCAGCACCGTGCGCGTGGCGCCGCCCATCACCAGTTCCTGCCAGCGAGGATGGCCGTAGGCCCCCATCACGAGCAGGTCGGAACCCGTTTCGTAAGCGCGCGACAGCAGCGTGTCGCCGACCGACGAGCCGGTGCCGGTCCCGATATCGAGCACGTTCACGTCCCGTGCATGGCGCGCGAGCATCAGCGCGGCATCGGCGGCCGGAATGCGCGTGGTCGCCGCTTCCGAATCGGCGTCGACCACGGCGACGACCGTCGTGCGCTTCGCATGCTCGAGAAACGGGAGCGCGTCGTGCGCGGCGCGGGCCGCTTCGCGGCTGCCGTCCCACGCGACGAAAACCCGTTCGCCGATCGATGGGAATTCTCCGGTGTACGGCCAGAACAGAACCGGGCGGCCGGCGGACAGCACCAGGTTTTCCGGAAACTGGTCGTCGATGTAGGTCTCGGGATCGTTCGGGTCGCTCTGGCCGGCAATCACTAGATCGGCGAGACGGGCGGCGCGCGGCACGGCCAGATTCGCGCGCTCGTCCGCGCGAACCCAGGTTGACGGCACCTTCGCGCGAGCGGTCTCCGCATGGAACAGGCGCTCCAGCGCGGCGAGCCGTTCGTCGCGCTGCTCGCGGTGCTCGCGGAAATAGTCGGCGGAACCGGCCATCACGTAGAACGAATGCGGCTCGGGCGTGTAGACCGCGAACAGCCCGGTGAGATGCGCACCGAAGCGCCGGGCGAGACGCAACGCGAACTCGAGACGCGAATGCGCGCGGGCGCTCGTATCGAGGTGCACGACCATGCTTTTGTAGCTCATCGGAATCGCTCCATCGACGGGTGATCCGCCAGTGCAATCCAGTCTACGAAGCAGGGTTTCCGCGCGCTTGACTCAGATCAACAGCAGCCGTGCGCCGCGGCCGCACAGTGAGGCGGTCGCAATGCCGATGGCGGGCAGGCGGCATGAGTTGGATGCCAACCATTGACCGGATCGAAGGAGGGAACACGATGAGCGCCCGCGCTTTGACGACACCGAACGACGCCTGGCGCGTCGGATGCGACCTCGCGTTGCGCATGGCCGCGCTGAACTGCGCCTGGCAGCGCGAGTGGCATGCGCTGGCTGGGCGGCGCATCGAACGGGACCGCGACGCGGTACGCGACCTGCAGCAGGCGCTCACGGCGACATGCGAGTGGACGGCGTTCGGCGAAGCGGCGCGGCAGGTGATGCACGACTACACGGTCGCCACCGTCGCGATCTGCCAGGGTGCCGCCGAGTTGTGCATGCACGGGCAGTTCGAAAGCGCGAGTGCATGGCGCACGTGGCTGAGCGATTACAGCGCCGGCGCGCTGTCGCGCCACCAGACCGACTGGTGGCCCGATCTCGGGAAGCTGGCCATGGTCAACGAAGCAAGCATGCCGTGGCGCGACTGGATGGCCGCGTTCGAGCTCGGCATCACGGGAGCCGTCGATTCGGGCTACGGGGCCGCGGACGTCCGGCGTCTCGACGGCAGCCATGCCGCGCAGGAGCACGATCATGCGCACTGAACGGGTTGCGTTCGTCACGGGCGGGATGGGCGGCCTTGGCGCCGCGATCAGCCGGCGACTGCACGAGGACGGCATGACGGTGGCGGTGTCGCACACCGAACGCAACGACCACGTCGCGACGTGGCTCGCGCACGAACGCGAGGCGGGCCGCACGTTTCATGCGTACGAGGTCGACGTGGCCGACTACGACTCGTGCCAGCATTGTGCGGCACGCGTGCTGGCCGAGTTCGGGCGCGTCGACGTGCTCGTCAACAACGCCGGCATCACGCACGATGCCACCTTCGTGAAGATGACCAAGAGCATGTGGGATGCGGTGCTGCGCACCAATCTCGACGGCCTGTTCAACATGACGAAGCCGTTCGTGCCTGGCATGATCGACGCCGGCTTCGGGCGGATCGTGAACATCGGGTCCGTGAACGGGGAGCGAGGTGCGTACGGGCAGGCGAACTACGCGGCCGCGAAGGCCGGCATCCACGGCTTCACGAAGGCGCTCGCGCTCGAACTCGCGCGTCACGGCGTGACGGTCAACACGGTCGCCCCCGGCTACCTGGCCACCGCGATGCTGGAGTCGGTGCCGAAGGAAGTGCTCGAGACGAAGATCCTGCCGCAGATTCCGGTCGGCCGTCTGGGCGATCCCGACGAAATCGCCGCGCTCGTCGCGTTCCTGTGTTCCGACGCGGGTGCATTTGCGACAGGCGCCGAATTCGATGTCAACGGCGGCATGCACATGAAATGAAAGCGTCCATCATGCGGGTGCCGCTCCCGCGAGAATCGACGCAGACGCCGGGCCACGACGGGCAGGCGCCGGTGGCGAGCGAATGCGCGTCGTCCCGGATGACCCCCGCCGAACAATGGAACCGGGCGGCGCATGCGAACGTCGCCGCGATGACCTTCGGCCTGTCGCCCGTGTCGCTCGCGCTGGCCGTGCTCGACTGGGGCGCGCATCTGGCGGTGTCGCCGGGAAAATGCTTCGAGCTCGCGATGCAGGCGTGCACGGCCGCCGTTGCACCGGCGACAAACCGGCGTGAGGGCAGCGTCGACGATGCCGACACGAGCGGCCTTGCCGTGCATGCCGGCGAGGCCGACCCGCGCTTCGCCGCGCCGGCGTGGGCCGGCTGGCCGTTCAGCGTGTATCGCGACGGTTTCCTGTCGGTCCAGCGCTGGTGGCACGACGCGACGCGCAGCGTGCCGGGCGTCGAACGGCACCACGAGGAGCTGGTCGGGTTCGTCGCACGTCAATGGCTGGACGCGTGCTCGCCCGGCAACTTCCTGGCGACCAATCCGGTCGTACTCGACGCGACAATGAGCAGCGGCGGCGCGAACCTCGCGACGGGCGCGCGGCACTGTCTCGACGACACGAACGCATGGCTCGACCGGGCTTGTGGCACACCCGCCCGCGACACGCGCGCGTATCTGCCGGGACGCGACGTGGCGGTCACGCCGGGGCGCGTCGTCTGGCGCAACGCGTTGTGCGAACTGCTGCAGTACGACCCGACGACGGCCCGCGTGGCGCGCGAACCGGTCCTGATCGTACCGTCGTGGATCATGAAGTACTACATCCTCGATCTGCAGCCGCACAATTCGCTGATCCGCTTCCTGGTCGATGCCGGCTACACGGTGTTCGCCGTGTCGTGGCGCAACCCGGGCGCGGAGGCCCGCGACCTCGGGCTCGACGATTACCTGCGTGACGGATGCATGGCGGCGCTTGACGCCGCCCGGTCGATCTGCGGCGAGGCGGTCCACGCGGCCGGCTATTGTCTGGGCGGCACGTTGCTGGCGATTGCCGCGGCGGCGCTGGCGCGCGACGGGCAGCAACAGGAAGCGCTGCGCTCGGTGACGTTGCTGGCGGCCCAGACCGACTTCAGCGAACCCGGAGAACTCGGCCTGTTCATCGATGCGAGCGAACTGTCCGCGCTCGATGCGTTGATGTGGCGGCAGGGCTACCTGGACGGTGCGCAGATGTCCGCCGCGTTCGAACTGCTGAACGCGCGCGACCTGATCTGGTCGCGGATGATGAGCGAATATCTGCTCGGCAAGCGCACGAAGCCCAACGACCTGATGTCGTGGAATGCGGACACCACGCGCATGCCTTATCGCATGCATTCGGAATACCTGACGCGGCTCTTTCTCGACAACGATCTCGCGGCCGGCCGCTACTGCGTCGACGGGCGGCCGGTCGCGTTGTCGGATCTCGACGTGCCGACGTTCGTGGTCGGCACCGAGCGCGATCACGTGTCCCCGTGGCGTTCCGTCTACAAGCTCCATCTGCTCACGCACCACGCGCTGACCTTCGTGCTGACATCGGGCGGGCACAACGCGGGCATCGTGTCCGAACCGGGCCATCCGGGGCGCCATTATCGATGTGCGACCCGCGAACCTGGCGCGGCCTACCGCAGCCGGCACGACTTCGTACGCGATACGCCGGCGGTCGACGGATCGTGGTGGACATGCTGGAGCGACTGGTTGCACGCGCGCTCGTCGGGCGACGTGCCGGCCCGTACGCCGGCCGCGGGACTCGCGGCGGCGCCCGGCGCCTACGTACTCGAAACATGAACGACAACCTTCATCCGGCGGGTTCCGACGACGCATGCCTGCCCGGCCTGTTGCCGCGCGCGGACGGCGAACTGCCGTCGCTGATCGCGCGTGCACGAAACGCTGCGCCGCTCGTCGTCGCCGTCGTGCATCCGTGCGACGCGACCAGTCTCATTGCGCTTGCCGCGCTGGGCTCGTCGCCTGTGGGGGCATTGATCGAACCGCTGATCGTCGCGCCTCGCGCCAAGGTGCTGCTCGTGGCGAACGAGGCGGGCGTCGATCTTTCGAAGTGGACGATCGAGGACGTCCCGCACAGCCATGCGGCGGCGGCACGCGCGGTCGAACTCGCGGCAGCCGGCCGCGCCGGCGCGCTGATGAAGGGCAGCCTGCATACGGACGAGCTGATGGGCGCGGTCGTCGCGGCAGATTCCGGCCTGCGCACCGACAAGCGCGTGTCCCACTGTTTCCTGATCGAGACACCGGCGTATCCGCGTCCGTTCATCCTGACCGACGCGGCGGTGAACATCGCGCCGGATCTCGCGCAGAAGGCATCCATCACGCAGAACGCGATCGACGTCGCCCATGCGCTTGGCGTTGCCTGCCCGCGCGTGGCAGTTCTGTGCGCGGTCGAAACCGTCAATCCGGCGATGCGCTCGACGCTCGATGCGGCCGCGCTCGCGAAAATGGCCGAGCGCGGCCAGATCGCGGGCGCGATCGTCGACGGCCCGCTCGCGTTCGACAACGCGATATCGCAGCGGGCCGCGCGCGACAAGGGGATCGATTCGCCGGTGGCCGGCCGCGCCGACATCCTGATCGTTCCCGATATCGAAGCGGGCAACCTGCTCGCGAAGCAGCTCGAATATCTGGGCGGTGCCGTCAGCGCAGGCATCGTCGTGGGCGCACGCGTGCCGATCGTGCTGACGAGCCGCGCCGACAGCGTCGCTGTCCGGATCGCATCCTGCGCACTCGCGATGGTGCTGGCGCAGGGTCGGCATCCGCCGCAATCCTGATCAACGAACCCGTAACCCTTTTTTCGATGGAGGAACCGCGATGAAAGCACTCGTCTACCACGGGCCCGGGCGCAAGACGCTCGAGGAGCGGCCCATGCCGGAACTGCAGTCGCCCACCGACGCGATCGTCCGCGTGACGCGCACGACAATCTGCGGCACCGATCTGCATATTCTCAAGGGCGATGTACCGACGTGCGAGCCCGGCCGCATTCTTGGCCACGAGGGCGTCGGCATCGTCGAGCAGGTCGGCGCTGCGGTCGATTCGCTGAAGCCGGGCGATCATGTGCTCATTTCATGCATCTCGTCGTGCGGCCGCTGCGAATACTGCCGGCGCGGCCTGTATTCGCATTGCACGACGGGCGGCTGGATCCTCGGGAACCGGATTGATGGCACGCAGGCCGAGTACGTGCGCATTCCGCATGCGCCGACGAGCCTCTACCGGATCCCGCCGGGCGCAGACGAGGACGCGCTCGTGATGCTGTCCGACATCCTGCCGACCGGGTTCGAATGCGGCGTGCTGAACGGCAAGGTGCAGCCCGGCTGCTCGGTCGCGATCGTCGGCGCGGGCCCGATCGGGCTGGCAGCGTTGCTGACCGCGCAGTTCTACTCGCCCGCGCAGATCATCATGATCGATCCGGACAGCAACCGGCTGGACGTGGCGCGGCGCTTCGGCGCGACCGATTGCCTCGACGGCCACACCGGCGACCCGGTGGCGGAAGTCATGAAGCTGACCGACGGCGTCGGCGTGGATTGCGCGATCGAGGCGGTCGGCATTCCGGCGACGTTCGAGATGTGCACGTCACTGGTGGCACCGGGCGGCGTGGTCGCGAACGTCGGCGTGCACGGGGTCAAGGCCGACCTGCACCTCGAGAAGCTGTGGGATCGCAACATCTCGATCACGACACGGCTCGTCGACACGGTCAGCACGCCGATGCTGCTGAAGACCGTGCGCGCCGGGCGTCTCGATCCGACGCGCCTGATCACGCACCGGTTTTCGCTCGATGACGTCGAGCGTGCGTACGACACCTTCGGCCGCGCGGCTGAAACCCATGCGCTGAAGGTCATCATCGAAGTCGGTTGAGGGCCGATCGCCGAGCGGTGCGTGCACGGGAACTGGTACGCGATGTCCGGTTCCCGCCGCGCCGGCCCGAGCGTTGCCGCCACCGTCGGCGTTGCCGTCAGGATGAAAGCGCGGCCGGCTCCTGCGTGTCGCCCGATTCGACCGCATCGAGATCGACGCACTGCGCGTAAGTCGGCACCTCGCACGACCAGTGCAGTCGCTCCGCGATACGCCGACGCAACGCATCGGCCGCCGCGGGTTCGCCGTGCGTGACGAAGGTCCGCACCGGCGCGCGCTGCATCGTACCGAGCCAGCGGAGAATCTCCTCGTAGTCGGCATGCGCGGAGAGCGTCGTGATCGACTCGACCTGCGCGCGCACGCGCACGTATTCGCCGTGAATCTTCAGTGTCGGCTCGTGCGCGGCCAGCGCCGCGCCGCGCGTGCCGGCCGCCTGGTAGCCGACCAGCGCGATCGTGTTGCGCGCATCGGGCGCGTAGCGGCTCAGGTGGTGCAGTACACGGCCGCCCGTCGCCATCCCGCTGCCGGCGATGATGACCATCGGGCCATGATGTTCGGCGATCGCTTTCGACTGCTCGACCGACCGGATCATCGTGGCCGCGTGACCGAGCGCATTCGCTTCGGACGGGGTCAACCGGTGTTCGAGAATATGGTGACGATAGATCTCGGTCACGTCCGTCGCCATCGGGCTGTCGAGAAATACCGGGACGCGTGCCATGCGGCCGGACGCCTTCAGCCGCGCGATGTAGTGCAGGATTTCCTGCGCGCGGCCGACGGTGAAACAGGGCATCACCACGACACCGCCGCGCGCGAAGGTCTTGTCGAACAGCGCGGCCAGTTCGTTCTCGGGGTCGGATTCCGGATGCAGCCGGTCGCCGTACGTCGATTCGACAACCAGGTAGTCCGCATGCGCGGGCGCCAGCGGCGGCTGCATGATCGGGTCGTGATAGCGGCCGAGGTCGCCCGAGAACGCCAGTACCTTGTGATCCCAGTGCATCACGACGCTCGCCGCGCCGAGAATATGCCCGGCCGGCAGCAGGCGGAACGCCAGGCCGTCGCCCAGCGCGGTGCATTCGTCGAACGCGACGGGCTTCAACAGGTGCAGCGCGCGCTGCGCATCGTCCAGCGTGTAGAGTGGCTGTGCGGGGTGATGCTTCGAGTAGCCGTGGCGGTTCGCGAAGTCGGCTTCCTCTTCCTGCAATCGCGCGCTGTCGCGCAGCATGATGTCGCAGAGTTCGGCCGTGGCCGCCGTGCAGTACACCGGCCCGCGAAACCCTTCGCGCGCCAGCACCGGAAGGTAGCCGGTATGGTCGACATGTGCGTGCGTGAGCACGACCGCGTCGAGCGTGTCGGGCGCGACCGGCAACGGGCTCCAGTTGCGCAGCCGCAGGTTCTTCGTGCCCTGGAACAGCCCGCAATCGACCAGTACGCGCCGGTTGCCGCGCTCGAGCAGGTACTTCGAGCCGGTCACGGTTTCGGTCGCACCGAGAAAAGTCAGTTTCATGAATGCCTCACCGGGATTCGAGGTAGCGGTGAACCGATTACAGCGCGGATGCGCGTGGAACAATTGATGGAAATCAGGGATTTCCGTATCCATGCCGGGGGCGCGAGGTTTGCCAACCAGCCGGCGCTGCTCCTGTTTGACGTCAATCAACCTCCGGGCCGGACGGTGGCACGATAGTGGTCGCATGCGCGAAGGCGATTTCGTGATCCCGCCATCCGCGCAGGTTGCGTACACCCTGTGCGCAATGCGCAGCGAGATTACGACGCTTCAGGGACGAACCATCATGACGCTGATCGCCAATCTGGACGGCGCGCGGACCGGCTACCGGCTGTGCTTCGTCCGCGCGCCCTGGGCGTGGTTTACCTGCCTGCCGCTCGACCTGCAATGCGGTCAAAGCTGGGCCGACGTGCCTTACCAGGACGTCGCGCAACCGCCTTACAGCGATTCGCGCGCGCAGCTGTTGCGCGTGGCGTTCGACGTACCGAACCTGCTGCCGCCCGAAGCCGGTCGACACGGGCAGGACTGGAGCGTCGAGCAGATCAACGACGGCGCGGTGCCGTGGTTGCGCAGCGAGGAATTCGTCGACGCGATGAAGCTGACCGTTCCGGCCGGCGCGACAGTCGCCGAATTCGTCGAGACAATCGAGGCCGCCGGCGGTACCGTCTATGGCCCGCTCGGCTGGGCCGAACTGCCGTCCTGGCAGCAGCCCGGCATCGAGACGCACCCGCAGACGGATTGACCGGGCACCCGCGCGGGCAGAGGGTCAACTCGCGTCGCCCCAGCCGCCGCCGAGCGCGACGTAGAACGCGACCGTGTCCTGCAGCCGCTGCGCGACCGCCTGCAGCCAGGCAAGACGCGCCTGATGGAATTGCACGTCGGCGACCAGCAACTGCACGTAGCCCGAGATCCCCGCGTCGTAGCCGGCCTGCGTGAGCGCCAGTGCATCGCGGGCCGCGGCCATGGCGCGGGCCTGCGCATCGAGCGCGGTCGCATCGTTCGCGAGCGCGCGCAGCGTGTCGGCCACCTGCGAGAACGCCGCCAGCACCACCTGCCGATAGGCCGCGTCGGCCTCGTCGTACGCATCCTGCGCGGCGCGCCGCTGGTTCAGCAGCGTGCCGCCGTGAAAGAGCGGGGCGGTGAGTCCGGCGCCGACGCTCCACGCGCGGCCGGCCGGCGCGAACAGTTGGCCGGCGACGATGCTGTCGAAGCCGCCCGACGCGGACAGCGTGAGATTCGGGTAGAGCGCGGCCGTCGCGACGCCGACCTGAGCGCTGGCCACATGCAGTTGCGCTTCCGCTTGCAGGATATCTGGCCGGCGGCGCACGAGCGACGACGGCGCCGTATCCGGCAGGCTGGCCGGCAGGGCGATGCGCTCGAGCGACAGGTCGGGTGGCTGCCAGTCGGCGGGGTAGCGCCCGGCGAGCAGCGCGAGCAGGTCGTCGGCCTGCGCGCGTTTCTGGTCGAGCGCGGGCAGCGTCGCCTCGAGCGACGCCCGTTGCGATTCCAGCGTCAGCACGGCCACGTAGGCGGCCGCGCCGGCTGTCACCTGCGCGCGCGTCAGGCGGATCTGCTCGTCGAGCAGGCCGATCATCTCGCGTGTGGCCGCGGCTTCGTCCCGATAGGCGGCGCGCGCGACCATCGTGTTGACGACGTTGGCGGTCAGCATCAGATACGCACCCGCAAGCGCCTGGCGCTGCGCGTCGACGCCGGCCGCCAGCGCTTCGACCTGGCGCCGCTCGCCGCCCCACAGGTCGAGCGTGTAGCTGACCGTCGCCGACAGCGTGTACAGGTTGAAGATCGACGCCGGCAGCGCCTGCCCCGTGCGCAGCGGCGCGTAGCGCTGGCGCGATGCACCTGCCTGCGCATCCAGCTGCGGAAAGAAGATGCCTTCGCCGGCCCGCAGCGCATGTTCGCTGCGCCGCAGCGTCGCTTGCGCACCGGCGAGCGTCGGGCTGCCGGACAACGCGTCGTCGACCGCCGAGTCGATCGCATGGCTGCCGAAGCGCGTCCACCAGTCGCGCGTGAGCGGCTCGGCGGCCGACAGCGCCTGCGTTTGCCCGCCGCCGGTCCACGCACCGGAACTGGCGTCGGCGGGCGCGAAGCGCGACACGTGCGGGGCGGACGGACGGGTGAAATCGGGGCCGACCATGCATCCGGGCAGCCACGCGATGGTCGCGAGCAGGACCGCTGCACGCAGCAGGCTGCAGACGGGGCGATCACTTGCCGGCCACGTACACATCGACGATCTGTCCGGGGAACAACCGGACATCCTTGTTCGGCACGATACGGAAGATGACCGGCAGCACGCGCACGTCGACGCGCTCGGTGCGCTGGTCGGACAATTCGATTTTCGGCGTGACGTACGGCTGGACGCGGACGAACTGGAGATCGGCCTCGACCGACGTGCCGCGCACGAACATGTGCGCCTTCAGCGCGTGCAGGTCGGGCAGCTGGTGGATCAGGATCTCGTCGATGTAGCAGCGCACCTGCAGGCGGTCGACCGGCGTGCCGAGCACTGCGACGGGGGCGTTGCCCTGCGTATAGGTGTCGTAGAGCCCCTGCGAAGTCAGGTAGGACCCGACGGCCGCGTTCATCGCCAGAACCGTGCCGTCCGCCGGCGCGCGCAGCGTGTAGCGGGCGAGCAGGGCTGCCGCCGCGTCGGCCGCGCGCCGCAGCGCGACGGCCTGCGCTTCCTGGTTGCGCACGTCGTAACTCCACGCGCCGGCTTTCGTCAGGCGATACTGCCGCGTCACGACGTCCAGGTTGGCCGCCGCGACGCGTACCGCGTTCGCGGCCGTATCGAGTGCATCGCGGCTGACGGCCTTCGGGTCGATGTCGTACGCGTGCCGCTGCTTGTCGTACTGGTCCTGCGCGAGCTTCAGGCTGGCCTGCGCGGCCGTGGTCTGCGCACTCGCCACGTCGAGCACCTCGCGGCGCGGCTGCGCCTTCAGCTCGTCGAGCAAGGCGAGGGCCGAGTCGGCCTGCGCCGCGAGCTGCGCGGCGGTGGCGCGCTGCACCGAGTCGTCGATCGTCAGCAGCGCATCGTCGGCCTTCACCGGATCGCCGTCGTGCACGAGGATGCGCGTCACCGCGCCCGACACGTCCGGGTAGACGTTCACGTTCGCGCCGGCCGGCTGCTCGCTTTCGACGATGCCGTTCGCATAGACGCCGCGCGCGTACGGATTGGCGGCCGGCTTGAACACCGGCGGCTGCGGCGGCTCCTGGCGGCTGTACAGCCACGCGGCGGCGAGGCTCGCGACGAAGCCGAGCAGGGCCGCCGCGAACACGAGCTTGTGCTTCATCGCGCACCTCCGCGATCGATGCCGTTCAGCTTGCCGTCCTCCATCCGCAGGATGCGATCCGCGTATTCGAAGATCCGCGCATCGTGCGTGACGATCACGATGCAGCGCGTGTCGTTCAGCACCTGGTGCTTGACGAAGTCGATGATCATGCGGCCCGTGTCGCCGTCGAGCGACGCGGTCGGCTCGTCGAGGATCAGCAGGTCGGGCTGGCTGACGATCGCACGTGCGATCGCGACGCGCTGCTGTTCGCCGCCGGACAGCTTGACGGGCGGCAGTTGCGCACGATTGCCGAGCCCGACGACGTCGAGGTAGCCGAGCGCTTCATGCATCGCTTCGTCCCACTGCCGGCGTTTCAGGATCAGCGGGATCGCGACGTTCTCCACGGTCGTGAGTCGCGGGAACAGGTGGTAGTCCTGGAATACGAAGCCGATCCGGTTCAGCCGGAAATCGGCGATCGCGTCGTTCGGCTGCGTCCACAGGTCGACGCCGTCGATCGCCACCGAGCCGGATTCCGGCCGCAGGATGCCCGAGATCACGCTGAGCAGTGTCGTCTTGCCGCTGCCGGACGGCCCGACGATCAGCAGCATCTCGCCGAAGTTCGCCTGCATCGATACGTCGCACAACGCCTGCGTGCGCGCGTCGCCTTCGCCGAACCACTTGCTGACGCCTTGTGCGTCGATCGCGACGTTCGCCATCGTCAGCCCCGGAAAATGTCGAACGGCTCGATGCGCAGCACGCGCCGCACGCCGAGATAGCTCGAGATCGTCGCGATCACGACCACCATCCCGAACGCGAGCGCCAGATTGCCGAACGTGACGAGCGCCGCGTAATCCGGAATCTGCAGCTTCGCTAGGCTGATCATCAGCACGCACAGGCCGACGCCGATGCCGTAGCCGGTCAGCGCGGTAAACGTCGCCTGGAACAGGATCATCGCGACGAGTTCGCGGCTTTTCGCGCCGATCGCCTTCAGCGCGCCGAACTTGTCCAGGTTCTCGAGGATGAACGCATAGAACGTCTGGCCCGAGATCGACAGGCCGATGATGAAGCTGATGATCGTCATCAGCATGATGTTGGTACCCAGCCCCGTCTCGTACTTGTAGAAGCGCGCGATCTGCGCGATGAATTCGTCGCGCGTGTAGGCGAGATAGCCGAGCGATTTCACGACGGCCTTGATGTGTGCGATGTCCGCGTCCGACTTCGGCTCGACGAGAATGTACGACGTCGTGAAGCGCGGCGACGGGATGTACTGGATCGCACGGGCGTACGTGGTGTAGAGCGTCGGCGTGCCGAACAGCCCGCTGGCCGCCACCTTTGCGATGCCGACGATCACGCCGCGATGATCGTTCAACTCGAAATCGGTGCCGACCGACGGATTCTCGAGCTTCGGAAACTCGGGATCCTGGATCGCGATGAAGCCGTTCTCCGCGTAGATGTCCTCGATCCGGCCCTGCAGCATCGTCGGGCGGCCGAGCAGGCTCGCGTCGTCGAGGCCGACGACCGTCACGGCCTGGTAGGTGCCGGAGCGCAGCTTGACGAGCGCGGCGCCGGAGTAGAGCGGCACCGCATACTTCACGCCGTCGATGCTGCGCACCGCGTCGAGCACGTAGTCGGGCATGCCGATGCTGTTCGCGATCGTCTTCACGGCCGGGTCCATCACCCAGACCTTCGCGCCGATGTTGATGACGGACGCCGACGACTTGTTCAGGATCCCGGCGAACAGCGACGTCATCTCGATCATCAGCAATACCGAGAACGTGATGCCGACGGTCAGCGCGGTGAACTTCGCACTGTCGTTCACGAGCAGCTTGAACGCGAGGCGGAGGATGCCGTTCATGATGAAGAATGCGTGACGTGCGGGCGCATCACGAATGCTCGCCGACGACCGAATTCAACTGGGCGACGAAGGCGCCGACGCCCGAAACCAGTGCGACGATCGCGTACGGGAGGACGTGCACCCCGACCAGCATCGCATGCACGACGCCCAGCAGCGACCCGAGTGCGATGAACACGCCGAGCGTGGCAACAACGATCCGGTAGGGCGGGCGCATCATGACGTTCTCCGGTGTGGTGGCCATCGGCCGCCGTGATTGCAATGCCGCTTTGCCGCGCTCGCGGCCTACAGGGCTTGTGCAGGATGTGATGTCATGATTGCGCGAAGGGTGCCGGCACGGTTGATCTGTATCAACGGACGAATCCAGGCGCCGCAAGGGCGGCCGCCCGCCGGGCCGGTCACGTCATCTGGGCGATCGTCTTTCGAAAGCGCATCAGCGACAGCAGGAACAGCACGCAACCGATCGCAAACAGCACCGCGAACTGGAGCCAGACCGCATCGAGGCCCGCGCCGCGGTACAGGATGCGTTGTGAGAGTTCGACGAAATGCGTGGTCGGCGCGGCCAGCATGATGTCCTGCACAGCGAGCGGCATGCTCTCGCGCGGTGTCAGTCCGCCCGACAGTAGCTGCAGCGGCAGCAGCACGAGCACCAGCAGCATCCCGAACTGCGGCATGCTGCGCACGAGCGTCGCGAGGAAAATGCCCATCGACGTCGTCGCGAACAGGTGCAGCGCCATGCCGGCGACGAACAGCGGGATGGAACCCGGAATCGGCACGTGCAGCGCGCCGCCGACGACCAGCGTCAGCGACGCGACGGCCGCCACCGTGACGACGAGCCCCATCGACCAGACCTTCGCGAGCATGATTTCCGCGGCGGTGACCGGCATCACGAGCAGATGCTCGATCGTGCCGTGCTCGCGCTCGCGGATCAGCGCGGCCCCGGTGAGGATCATCGACAGCATCGTCACGTTGTTGATCAGTTCCATCAGCGCGCCGAACCACACTTCGTCGAGATTCGGGTTGAAGCGCATCCGCATCGCGAGATCGACGGGCGGTGACGGCGCGCCGCGATAGCGCTGCACGAATGCGTCGATTTCGCCCGATACGATCTGCTGCACGTAGCCGCCGCCGGTGAAGGCCTGCGTCATGCGGGTCGCGTCGACGTTGAGCTGGATCGTCGCGTGACGGCCGGCGAGCACGTCGCGCTGGAAATCCGGCGGAATGTCGATCGAGAACGTGTAGTCGCCGTTGTCGAGGCCGCGATCGGCCGCGGCCGCGTCGACGATCGGCGGCGGTGCGAACTGGGGCGGGAAGAACGCCGCGGCGATGCGCGCCGACAGCGGCGACGCGTCTTCGTCGACGATCGCGATCGGCACCTTGTGCAGCGTTTCCGGGCGCGCGGTGGCCGCGACGTAGATCGACGCGCTGAACGTGTAGACGATCAGCGCGAGCAGGATCGGGTCGCGGGCGAGGCTCCAGAGTTCCTTGACCCCGAGCCGGAAGATGACGAGCAGGCGCGACATGGTCAGCGCTCCTGTTTGCGCAGCAGGACGGCCGTCATGACCAGGATGGCCGGCGCCGCCGCGAGCAGCGGCCAGAACTGCGACGACAGGTCGGCGAGGCCGAGTGCCTTGTTGTAGACGCCGCGGCTGATCGCGAGCATGTAGGTGGCCGGGTAGATCGTCCCGATCCACCTGCCGGTGCCTTCCAGCGACGACAGCGGCGTGAGCAGCCCCGAGAACTGCACGACCGGAATCAGCGTGCCGACGATCGTCATGAAGATCGCGGCGATCTGGCTGCGCGTGAACGTCGAGGCGAACAGGCCGATGCCCGTGGCCACGACGTTGAAGACCAGCACCGCGGCCGCGAGCGTGAAGAAACTGCCCTTGATCCGCACGCCGAACGCGACGTCGGCCAGCACGACCATCAGCAGGAAGTTCAGCACGGCCAGCATCACGTAGGGCGCCTGCTTGCCGAGCAGGAATTCGGCGCGTGTGACGGGCGTCACGTACAGGTTGACGATCGACCCGAGCTCCCGTTCGCGGACGACGGCGAGCGCCGTCAGCATCGCGGGCAGCATCAGCAGCAGCATCGGCATGATGGCCGGGATCATCGCCGGCAGGCTTTTGACGTCCGGGTTGTAGCGATAGCGCACGGCGATCTCGACTGCCGGAGCAAGCGACGCGCCGAGCCGGCGCTTCGCCTGGTCGCGCAGCCAGTTCTCGTGCATGCCGGCGACATAGCCGCGGATCGTCTCGGCGCGCATCGGCATCGCGCCGTCGACCCACGCGCCGATCTCGACCCGGCGGCCGTGCGCGACGTCGCGCGCGAACCCGGGCGGAATCTCGATCGCGAGCGACAGCTGGCCGTTGCGCATGCGGCGGTCGATGTCGCGCTCGTCCGCGAGCGGCGCGCGCGGCACGAAGTAGCGGGAGCCGCCGAGGTTCTGTGCGTAGTCCTGGCTCAGGATCGACTGGTCGCGGTCGAGCACCGCGAACGTCAGGTTGTCGACGTCGAGACTGATGCCGATGCTGATGACGCACATCAGGACGAGCGAACCGAACAGGGCCAGCGTCGCGCGCAGCGGGTCGCGTCGCAGCTCCAGGACTTCCCGCCACAGGTAGCTGCCGGCCCGTGCCGGGCTGAACCACGCAGCCGCGCGGGCGGTGCCGGCCCGGGCGGCGGTGTCGTCGGACGGCGCGCTCAGCCAGCCCGCGTCGAACGCCTCGTCCGTCGGCGCGCTGTCCGTGCGCTGCGCATCGGTCAGGTACGCAATGAACGCCTCTTCGAGCGTGGCGGCGCCGCGCGTGCGCACGAGTTCCCCGGGGGCGGCGCTGGCGAGCACCCGGCCCGCGTGCATCAGCGAGATGCGATCGCAGCGCTCGGCTTCGTTCATGAAGTGCGTCGAGATGAAGATCGTGACGCGATCGTGCCGGGCGAGCTCGATCATCAGCCGCCAGAAATCGTCGCGCGCGACGGGATCGACACCCGACGTCGGTTCGTCGAGGATCAGCAGTTCGGGCTTGTGCACCATGGCGACCGCGAGCGACAGCCGCTGTCGCATGCCGAGCGGCAGGCGGTCGGGCAACGCGTCGAGTACGCCGGTGAGCCCGAAGCGCCTGGCCATTTCGGCGACCCGCCCCGGTACGTCCGCCTCCGGCACGCCGAACAGGCGCGCATGCAGCACGAGGTTCTGCCGTACAGTCAGCTCGCCATACAGCGAAAACCCTTGCGACATGTAGCCGACCCGCCGGCGCGTGTCGATGTCGTCGGCCGCGACCGGCTGGCCGAACAGCGTCGCCGTGCCGTCGGAGGCCGGCAGCAGGCCCGTGAGCATCTTCATCGTCGTCGACTTGCCGCAGCCGTTGGAGCCGAGGAAGCCGAAGATCTCGCCGCGGCGGATTTGCAGGCTCACGTGATCGACCGCGACGAAATCGCCGAACCGCATCGTCAGCCCGTCGGCCTCGATTGCGTAACCGGCGGCGGGTTCGGGCTGAAACGGCGCGATCCGGATCGGCTCGTGCCCGCGCCGCTGCGCGTCCGGGAGCAACGCGACGAACGCGCCTTCGAGCGTGTCGCACCCGGTGCGGGCCAGCAGCTCGTCCGGGCTGCCGGTCGCCAGCACCCGCCCGGCGTCCATCGCGATCAGCCGGTCGAAACGCCTGGCTTCGTCCATGTACGCCGTCGCCACCAGTACGCTCATCGCCGGACGGGCGGCCCGGATGCGCGCGATCAGTTCCCAGAACTGGGCGCGCGACAGCGGATCGACGCCGGTCGTCGGCTCGTCGAGGATCAACAGGTCCGGATCGTGGATCAGCGCGCAGCACAGGCCGAGCTTCTGCTTCATGCCGCCGGACAGTTTGCCGGCGGGGCGATCCAGGAACGCGTGAAGGCCGGTGCTGCGCGTGAGGGTGTCGATCCGGCGACGCCGTTCCGCCGCGTCGTGACCGAAGAGCCGCGCGAAGAACTGCAGGTTTTCCTCGACGGACAGCGTCGCATACAGGTTCCGGCCCAGGCCCTGCGGCATGTAGGCGATGCGCCGGCACACGCGTGCGCGATGACGGCGCGACGACAGGTCGCCGCCGAGTGTCCAGACGCGCCCCTGCTGGATCGCGCGCGCGCCGGACACGAGCGCGAGCAGGCTCGACTTGCCGACCCCGTCCGGGCCGATCAGCCCGATCATGCGGCCGGCCGGGATGTCGAGCGTCACGTCGTCGAGCGCGGCCTTGCCGCCGTAGCGCAGCGAGACGCCTGACAGCCGCGCGACCGGCACGGGTGTCGCGGGTGCCGGCAGACTTTCGGTCGCGCCTGCACCGGTATCGGCCGGGGGCACCGATTTCATTGCGGCACCTTGATCGCGAGAGGAGCCGGCCACGCGGCGTTCGAATCGGCCTTCAGCCAGGCGACACCCGGCAGCCCGGTCTTGACGAGCTTCAGGTGGCGCTGCAGCAGGTCGCGGTCGATGCGCGCCTTCACCCGGAACATCAGCTTCTGCCGTTCGGTGGCCGTCTCGACCGTCTTCGGTGTGAACTGTGCGGTGCTCGACACGTACGACACGCGCGCCGGAATCACGTATTCCGGCGCGGCATCGAGCACGATCCGCACGTCGGCGCCGAGCGGCACCCGACCGACGACCGTCTCGGGCAGGAAGAACGTCATGTAGACGTCCGACAGGTCGACCACGTTGAGCACCTTGCCGCCGGCCGGCAGCACCTCGCCCGATTCGGCCACGCGATACTGCACGCGCCCGTCGCGCGGCGAGTTCAGGTCGCTGTCCGAGATATCGGCCTGCACGCGCGCGACCGTTGCCTGCGCGGCCGTTACGGCGGAGTGCGCCGCGACGAGCTGGGCCCGGGTCGCGTCGATCGCGGCCTGGGCAGCCTGCACCTGCGCGTGCGCCGCATTCACGGTTGCCCGCAGGCTGCCGGCGCGCGCGCGATCGTCGTCGAGTTCCTGCAGCGAGGACGCGCCGTCGCGCGACAGCGTCTCCGAGCGCGCGAGCCGCCGCGTCGCCGCATCCAGTTCGCTTTCCCGCTGGACGACGACGGCCTCGGCCGCCGCCTTGTCGCTGCGCCGCTGCGCGACCTGCGCGTCGATGCTCGCCGCCGTGTTCACGGCCTGCTCCTCCCGGGCGCGCGCCTCGTCGAGCTGCGCCTGCAGGACGACGACGTCCATGCGCGCGAGCGGCTGCCCGGCCTTCACGAAGTCGCCTTCGTCGACGAGCATCGCGGTGACGCGCCCCGGCAGCTTGGTCGCGACGTCGATCTCGGTTGCCTCGATGCGACCGTTGCCGCTCACGAGGCCGGCATCAGCCTGCCCGTCACGCCAGCGTGTCCATCCGTAATACGTGATGCCGATCGCGAGCACGGCGACGCCTGCCCCGATCAGAAGAGGGCGCTTGAGGGTTTTCATCGTGTGGAATCCGGATTCGTCGATTCGTTGGTCGGTGGCGGGGCGGGCGCGTCGCGGTCGTGCGTGGCGCCGCCGAGCGCGCCATACAGCGCGACGCGGCTCGACAACAGCGCGCGACGCGTCATCACCCATTGCTGCTCCGCGTTCATCAGGTCCCGCTGCGCGTCGAGCACTTCGAGGAAGCGGGTCGCGCCGCTGTCGTAGCGCAGCTTCACGAGACGTGCCCGTTCGGCCTGCGATTCGAGCGTCGCGTGCTCGGTACGCACCTCGTCGGCCAGCCAGTACCGGGACGCGAGTGCGTCGGACACGTCGCGAAACGCGCGTTGCAGCGTCCGTTCGTATTGCGCGAGCGCTTCGTCGCGCTGTGCGTGCGCAAGCGCGAGATTCGAGCGGTTGCGGCCGCCGTCGATCAGCGGCAGCGTCACGTTCGGGATCACCGACCAGACGCCGGTGCTGGACGTCAGCAGTTCATGCAGCGCGCTGCTGCCCGAGCCGATCGAGCTCGTCAGCGCGATGCGCGGAAAGAACGCGGCGCGTGCCGCGCCGATGTTCGCGCGGGCCGCCTGCAACTCGTGCTCGGCCGCGATCACGTCCGGCCGCTGGGCAAGCAGCGACGAGGGCAGGCCGGGGGCGAGCGACGGCGCGACGGCGCGGTCGTCGAGCACGAGCGGCGTGCCGGCCAGATCCGGCGGCGCACCGACCAGCAGGGCCAGCGCATCGGCCGCCGCCGCGCGCGCCTGCTGCAACTGGGCGCCGAGGGACTCCGCCTGCAGCAGCAGGATCTCGGCCTGCTTCAGGTCGAGGCGCGAGATCGCGCCGGCCGCGTGGCGTAGCCGGAAAATCCGCAGCGACTCGCGGCGCGTGTCGATCGTCGCGCGGGTCAGCGCGATGCGCTCGTCGTACTCGCACAGCGTCAGATACGTGTTGGCGACCGACGTGATCACGCTCAGTGTTGCGGCACGCCGCGCCGCGTCGCTCGCGAGATAGCGCTGCAGCGCCGCTTCCTTCAGGTTGCGCACGCGGCCCCAAAAATCGAGCTCCCATTGCGTTTCGGCCAGCTGGACCTCGTAGACCTGTCCGATGACCGGTGTCGGCGTGAGGAACCCGCCCGGCGCACGAAACCGCGCATAGGCCGCGCCGGCGCCGATCGTCGGCCACTGGTCAGCGCCGCGGATGCCGTAGACGGCGCGTGCCTGTTCGACGCGTGCCACGGCCGCGCGCAGGTCGCGATTGTTGGCCAGCGCCTGCACGATCAACGCCCGAAGGCGCGCATCGACGAAGTAGTCCTGCCACGCGGGCACCGGAGCGGCTGCAGGCGTGGCGCTGGCCGACGGATCCGGATAGGCGGCAGGGATCGGCGCGGCGGGACGCTGGTCCGGCGGCGCGAGCGACAGGCATCCGGAAAGCAGGCCGATACTCGTTGCGAGCGCAATGAAACGCCCGTACCGGAAAGCTGCAATGCGGAACACGACGGGAAGCGCGATGGCGCGCATGGAAAGCCTCGGCGAATACGGAAACGCGGGGTGGCGCCGCCACTTGGCGGGCCGCTTCGGGTTCCGTTATATCCGACGTATGACGCTCCTACCCTTGATCTGCATCACTTCGGCGGGAATGCGTTTCGAGCGGTGCTTCGGTTGAACGACGCGCCTGAGCGATCTCAGACCCACGGATGGCGCCGGGCGCCGGGGCCGAGCAAGCCGGGCGGCAGCGGTGCATGGGAAGCAAGATCGGCAAACGTCCGGCTTTCGCGAAAGCCGAACAGCCGAGCCGTGACGCGTGTCGGGAACGCATGCAGCCTGGCGTTGTAGCACGCGACCGCGGTGTCGTATTGCTCGCGGGCGACGCCGATCCGCAACTCGATTGCCCGAAGACGTACCTTGAGCACGCTGTAGTGCGGGTCAGCGAACAGGGCGCGATAGGAATCCGAAGCGACCAGCAAGCTGGAGACGGCGACCTCGAGTTTCAATTGCGCGCCGTCGAAATGGGGGAGAGCGTCGGCCCGCCGCAGCGCGTCGGCGGTGGCGGACATGGCGACGAGATCCGAGCAGGCGTCGAGCGTCGCACGCAGTGACGCCGGCCGTGCGTCGATTTTTCGGGACACCGTCTGCAGGAGGTCGGCGACGATCGCGGCCCGCTCGCTGTAGGTGCTGACGACCCCATTCAGTGCCAAGGCGACCCGGCTGTCGTCGTCCCGCAGTCGCGAAAGGCCACCGCCGGTCGGTGCCAGTACAAGGGAGACGAGCGCCACCGCAAGCATTCTCATGTCGAGTCCTGTTGTGCCGCCGTGCCGATTGCCGGACAGCCTGGCATCGATTTTCGAGACCGAACCCCCTTCGTCGATTGATGCCGGTCAACCCGGACGGCCGTGTCGTGCACGGCGGGGCCCTGCTTGCCGGTACCGGCTGGCGACGCCAACCCCGCGGCGCGACGTTTTCGCCGTCTCACCGACGCCGGGACAATTCCCCCGGCCCGCTTCTTGCGTGAGGCATTGCCCTGACGTATATAGTGTCAACGACGAATCGATTGTGCTAGCCGACCCGAGCCCGAACCCTGAGGGTTCCAACAGGAAGGAGCATGGCGCGTGGAAACGATCACTCAGTTCTTTGCGGCGTCGGGCTTTGTTCCGCATGGTTATTGTCTGCAGTGGTCGCCCGGGCTGATCTGGTCGTACGTGATCGCCGACGCGATCATCGCACTTTCATACTATTCGATACCCGTTGCGCTGTGGATATTCGCGCGTCGTCGCACGGATCTGCCGTTCAGCTGGCTGTTCCTGATGTTCGCGGTATTCATTCTCGCGTGCGGCACCACCCACCTGATCTCGATTCTCGACATCTGGCAGCCGGTGTACTGGCTGGACGCGAGCGTCAAGACCCTGACCGCGGCGGCGTCCCTCGCCACTGCCATTGTGATATGGCCCCTGATACCGAAAGCGCTCGCGTTGCCGAGCCCGATGCAGCTGGACCAGGCGAACCGGGATCTCGTACGCGAGATCTCGGCGCGCCAGGCGGCCGAGAAACAGCTGCGCGCGCTCACCCACGAGCTCGAGCGACGGGTTGCGACGCGCACGGCGGAATTCGAAAGCGTCAATGACGCGCTGCGTCGCAAGGTAGCCGAATACGAACGCGCGGAGCTGGCGATACGCGACAGCCAGCAGCAGCTTCAGTCGATCGTGGATAACGCCGCCACGGTGATCAGCGTCAAGCAGGCAGATCGGCACTATGTGCTGGTCAACCGGCGTTTCGAGGACGTCTTCCATGTCCGCCGCGAGGAGGCGCTCGGCAAGACGGACGATCAGCTCTTTCAGTCGGAGCGGGCGGCCGTGAATCGTCAGGCTGACGACCGGGTGCTCACCGGCGACGTTGTCGAGACCGAGGAAACCGTGCTCGTGGGGGAGCAGCCTCGAACGTTTCTGTCAGTCCGTTTTCCGATTCGGGATTCGGCGGGGCGGATCGTGTCGATCGGTGGCATCTCCACCGATATCAGCGAACGCAAACGGGCGGAGGAACGCCTTCGGCTCGTCGTCGAGGCGTCGCCAAATGCGATGGTCATGGTGAATCGCAGTGGCCAGATTGTCCTGGTGAATTCGCAGACCGAGCGCGTCTTCGGCTACTCGCGCGACGACCTGATCGGTCGGAGCATCGAGACGTTGGTGCCGACCCGGCTTCGTGCCCAGCACCCCAACCATCGGGCGGCGTTCTTCGCCTCGCCGAAGAGTCGCCCCATGGGAGCGGGTCGGCATCTTTCCGGGTTGCGCAGCGACGGGACCGAACTGCCGGTCGAAATCGGACTGAATCCGATCGAAACGGATGAAGGGATGTTCGTTCTGGCAGCCATCGTCGACATTACAGAACGCAAACGTGCCGAAGAAGCGCTGCGCGAGCGTACCGACGAACTGGCCCGCTCCAATCGCGACCTGGAGCAGTTCGCGTACGTGGCTTCGCACGACCTGCAGGAACCCCTGCGGGCCGTAGCCGGGCCGTTGCAGTTGTTGCAGCGCCGCTACCAGGGGCAACTGGACGCGCGTGCGGACGAATACATTGGCCATGCCGTCGAAGGTGCCACCCGCATGCAGGCGTTGATCGAGGATCTTCTGACGTATTCGCGCGTAGGCCGTTCGGACAACCCGTTCCAGCCGATCGCGTGTGCGGCCGCGCTCGACAGTGCGCTGAACAATCTCGCCGTGGCACTGGAAGAGGCGGGAGCCGACGTGCACCGGGGTTTCCTGCCGGCGGTGCAGGCCATTCCGTCGCAGCTCGCGCTGCTGTTTCAGAACCTGGTGGGCAATGCCGTCAAGTTCCGCCGCAAGGAAGCCCCGCTGCAGATCCGGATCGCTGCGGAGCCTTGTGCCGACGGATGGCTGTTCCGCGTCGAAGACAATGGAATCGGGATCGATGCCCAGTACTTCGAGCGCATCTTCCTGATCTTCCAGCGGCTGCATACGCGTCGCGATTACCCCGGCACGGGTATCGGGCTCGCGTTGTGCAAGCGGATCGTGGAGCGGCACGGCGGCAGGATCTGGGTCGAATCCGAGCCCGGCAAGGGGACGCGCTTTCTTTTCACGTTACCGCGCGCAGCACAGACCCATCCGAACGCCGAAGTCGTTTAAGGAGAGAGCCAATGCCAGCCGAACCGCTTGATGGTCTTGTCGATATCCTGCTCGTCGAAGACAGCCCCACCGATGTGATGATGACCCGCGAGGGGCTCGAGTATTACAAGGTCCTCAACCCGCTCAGGGTCGTGGAAGACGGCGTGGCTGCGATGGCGTATCTCCGTAGGGAAGGGCCGTACCAGGGCGAGCGCCGGCCGGGTCTCATTATCCTGGACCTGAACCTCCCGAAGAAGAGCGGGCGCGAAGTCCTTCAGGAACTAAAAGATGACCCCGACCTGCGAAATATCCCCGTCGTCATCCTGACGACCTCGAAATCGGAAGAGGACGTGGTGAAGTCTTACGGACTTCACGCCAATTGCTACATCGCCAAACCGGTCGATTTCGCGAAGTTTGCCGATGTCGTGCGCCGAATCAGCGATTTCTGGTTCGGTGTCGTCACGCTGCCGCCTGCCGGGCGATGAATACGCCGCTCAACGAGGTTCGGATCCTGCTCGTCGAGGATAGCCCGACCGATGCGTTCTTGATCCGCGAAGCGCTCTCCGATGTGCAGGATTTCGTGTCGGTGCTGCTCCACGTCGAGCGCTTGTCGGCAGGCATGGATCGCTTTCAGGCAGAACATTTCGATGTTGTGCTGCTCGACCTTGGTCTTCCGGATTCACAAGGACTCGACACGTTCAGCCGGCTGCATGCCGGGAAGCCGGAGGTGCCGATCATCGTGCTGACCGGCCTGGACGATCTTTCGGCAGGTTTGCTGGCGATCCAGGAGGGTGCACAGGACTATCTGCTCAAGCGGGACATTCAACCTGCGTTACTGGGCCGTGCGATTCGCTACGCCATCGAGCGGCATCACGTGTCGGTAGCCCTGGCGGCAAGCGAGGAACGGTTTCAGTTGGCGGTGAGCGGTGCGGCAGCCGGCCTGTGGGACTGGAACCTGCTCACCGGCGCGATGTTTCTATCCGCACATTTCCACGAGATCATGGGATACGACGATCGTGAACTGCCGAATGAGGCGCACGCGCATCTCGCCGCGATTCATCCCGACGATGTTAACCGTGTGACGTCGATCCTGGATCGGCATCTGGCGCATGAACGGCCCTACGACGTGGAATACCGGGTCCGCACCAAGTCCGGCGAGTTCCGGTGGATCCAGTCCAGGGGTCAGGCGTTGTGGGACAGCACGGGCAAGCCCTACCGGATGGTCGGATGGATCATGGACATTTCGGATCGCAGACGTGCGGAGGAACAACTGCGCGAATCGCGCGAGGAGCTGAAACGCCTGTCTGCCAGTATCCTGCGCGCACGGGAAGAGGAAAAAGCGCGAATTGCCCGCGAGCTGCACGACGACCTGGGGCAGCAGCTGACTGCGCTCAAAATGGTGACCGCGGTTCTCGACAACAAACTCAAAGGCGCGGAGGCGGGATCGCCCGAGGCGATGGTTGGGAACCTGTATTCGATGATCGATCAGATCGTCGTTTCGGTGCGGCGCATCGCCGCGGATTTGCGGCCGAGGATGCTCGACGATCTCGGACTGGTTCCTGCCGTCGACTGGCTGATTGCTGATTTCTCGTCGCGGTACGGCATTCGTGTCGTCAGGCGTATCGATGCGAACCAGATCGCTTTCAACCGCGAGAGCGCAACGGCCGTGTTCCGGATGGTGCAGGAGTCACTGACGAACAGTGCGCGGCATTCGGGAGCGACCGAGGTCACGATCGGCATCCGGCGGGACGAGCCGCACTGCATCGTGACGATCGAGGACAATGGCCGCGGCGCTAACAGCGACGTGCGTCCCGGGTTGAAATCGTTCGGCTTGCTCGGCATGAGAGAGCGTGCCGAGCGCCTCGGCGGAGAACTGCAGATCGAGACGGCGCCCGGCCATGGCTTCACGGTGACGATCGTGATGCCGCTGGCCACGGTCGAGGCTGACGAACCCGACTGAGTGCACTCGTCGGCATGCCCGATTTGACCCGGACGACATCTCCCCGCTACCCGCTCACCCTCGGGTTGCGGCAGTTCCTCTGCTCCTCACACCCGCCTGCCTCCTTCCCGTCCTGCCCGGCCCCACACCGTTGACCTGAATCAAGCGGGTTCCCGGGTTTCCGCATCTACTATGGTCATGGTCGCTCTGGCGCCCGAATGTGCGGCCTCGCCGACACATTGCATCGCCGATTCCGGTTTGATTCTGGAATCGATGAATGGCAAATATACAGTACTCCGGATTGAATTCTCGTTTGCCAGGAACCTGGTCATGGTTGCCGTCTGTCTCATGCGGCCAGCCGCATGACCAGGAGGCGTCAACGTCTGTGGAGAATTGACATGAGTCAACCTGTTGTGGAGAAACCCTCCATCGAGGGCGATCCGGCGGCGTCTGCGCCAAGGGCGGCCGGCGGCAGTCCCGATACACGCAAGCTAGGTCTACTGCTGCTGAGCGGCATAGTCGTCGGGTCGATGATCGGCGGCGGGGCATTCAACCTCCCGCAGAACATGGCTGCGGGCGCCGGCCTCGGCGCCATCGCGATCGCGTGGATCATCACGCTCATCGGCATGTTCTTTCTGGCGAACGCATTTCGGACGCTGGCGGATCAGCGGCCCGAACTTACCGCGGGCATCTACTCGTATGCGCGGGAAGGCTTCGGCAAGTTCGCGGGTTTTGAGATGGCCTGGGGATACTGGCTGAGCTCCGCGTTCGGCAACGTCGCGTTCGCGGTACTGATCATGCAGACGCTCGGCTTTTTCTTCCCTGCGTTCGACGGCAAGAACTGGCAGTCGATCGTAGGTGGATCGTTGCTGATCTGGGCCTTGCACTTCATGGTGCTTTCCGGTGTGAAACGCGCAGCGATCCTCAACACGATAACGAGCGTGGTCAATGTCGTGACGCTGTCTGTCGCGATTGTCGTCATGGCGCTGTTCTTCCAGAAGGGACATTTCTCGTTCGACGTGTGGGGGCAGCAGCAGCATCTCGGCGGCACGCTGGCACAGGTCAAAAGCACGATGCTGGTCACGCTGTGGGTGTTCATCGGCATCGAGGGCGCTGTCGTCGTGTCCGATCGGGCGCGCGATCAGCATGCTGTGGGCACCGCGACCTTCATCGGGCTCGCGGTCTGCACGACGCTCTATTTCCTGCTTTCCGCGTTGCCGTTCGGCCTGATGTCGCAGCATCAGTTGGCCGGCCTTCAGAATCCGTCCACGGCATATGTCCTCGAGCAGCTCGTCGGACACTGGGGGGCGATCTTCATTGTCGTCGCGCTGCTGTTCTCGGTGCTGAGCTGTTGGCTGGCGTGGACGGTCCTCGTTGCCGAGTTGCCATATGCGGCCGCTAAAGACAACATCTTTCCGCGTTTTCTGTCGCACGAGAATCGCCATCATGCGGCTGCGCCGTCACTGTGGATTTCGAGTGCCGTGATGCAAGCCATGATGTTCGTCGTGCTGTTTGCGCACGACGCCTGGATGTGGCTCATCAGCGTGGCCGGCGTGATGATCCTGCCGCCGTATCTCGCGAGTACCGGCTTTCTGTGGAAATGCGCGACGCAGAGGAGCTTCCACGAGCATGCGGGCGAGAGCAAACGCGCGTCGATGTGGACCGGCGTTCTGGGCACCGCATACGCAGCATGGCTGCTCTATGCGGCCGGTCCGACGTATCTGCTGATGTCGACGATCTTCTTCGTGATCGGTATCCCGGTGTTCTGGTATGCGCAGCGCGAGAAGAATCCTGATTCACCCGCTTTTACCGGAGTCGAGCGCACGGCCGCTGTCGTCTTGCTTGCCGTCGCGGCGATTGCGTGCGTGCTCTTCGCAAAGGGCGTCGTGTCGATCGGATGATCGGGTATCGAATACGAGATCGACAGGACCATTGACAAACAGCCCACGCCAATTCGGCGTCGTGTCTGAACAACAGCTACGGAACTTCGGGAATCCGACCATGACACTTGGCGTTCATTCCGAGGCCGGCAAACTGCGAACCGTGATGGTTTGCGCGCCTGGCCTGGCCCATCGCCGGCTGACGCCGGCCAACTGTGGAACCTTGCTTTTCGACGACGTGATCTGGGTCGACAAGGCAATCGAAGATCATCAGGCGTTCGTGCGGGTGCTGCGCGAACGGGACGTGGAGGTGCTCGAGTTTCAGCATCTGCTGGCCGAAGTCTGCCTGGATACCGGCGCGCGTGACTGGATACTCGATCGCCGCATTACCGAGGAGGAAGTCGGAACAGGCATGCTGCGCGAGTTGCGACTATGGCTTGAATCGATGCCGGCGCGGCAGCTTGCCGATGTACTGATCGGCGGCGTCGCGAAATCGGAACTGCCGTTCGACGCAAGCGGTCTGTTTGGAGGATATCTTGAGCGATCGGATTTCGTGATTCCACCCCTCGTGAATCTGATGTTTCAGCGCGACCCGAGTGCATGGATTTACGGCGGTGTGACATTGCATCCGATGTTCTGGCCCGCGCGCCGGAAAGAAACACTGCTGCTCGCGGCCGTCTACGCGTTTCATCCGCGCTTTGCGGGAAAGGTTCGCACGTGGTGGGGCAACCCGGATGTCGATCACGGTGCGCAGACGCTCGAAGGCGGCGACGTGATGGCTATCGGCAACGGCGTCGTGCTGATCGGCATGGGTGAACGATCGAGCCCGCAAGCGGTCACGCAGGTCGCGCGCGCGTTGTTCGCCGGCAATGGCGCGAAGCGCGTGATTGCATGCCAGCTTCCGAAGTCGCGCGCATCGATGCATCTCGACACGGTATTTTCGTTCCTGGACGTCGATTTCGTCAGCATTTATCCAGATGTGGCCGACGAGATCCGCTGCACGAGCCTGTACGCCGGAGACGCGCTCGGGCAGATTCGCTACGAGCGTCATGACGAGAAATTCTTGCAGGTCTTAGCGAACGCGCTCGGCGTCGGCTCGCTGCGGGTACTGACGACGGGTGGGGACCGCTACGAAAGCGAACGTGAGCAATGGGACGACGGCAACAACGTGCTCGCACTCGACCGCCGCGTCGTGCTCGCGTATGACCGCAACACCCACACGAACCGGAAAATGCGCCGGGCCGGTGTCGAGGTGATCGAACTGCCGGGCGGCGAGCTCGGTCGCGGGCGCGGTGGCAGTCATTGCCTGAGCTGCCCGGTCGCGCGCGATCCGGTCGCGCTCTGAACCGCGCGATTCCATGCTGATCTCGAGAGAAGAAAACTCATCATGTTCAACGTACGCAATCGCAGCTATCTGACGCTGATGGACTACACACCGCGCCAGATCCGTTATTTGCTCGATCTGTCGCGCGACCTCAAGCGCGCGAAATATTCGGGCACCGAGGTGCCGCGACTGACCGGCAAGAACATCGCACTGATCTTCGAGAAAACCTCGACCCGCACGCGATGCGCGTTCGAAGTTGCCGCCCATGACCAGGGCGCGCACGTCACCTATATCGATCCGACGGGCTCACAGATCGGCCACAAGGAATCGATGAAAGACACCGCCCGCGTGCTCGGCCGGATGTACGATGCGATCGAGTACCGCGGTTTCGGCCAGGAGATTGTCGAGGAACTCGCGCAGTATGCCGGCGTACCTGTCTACAACGGGCTGACCGACGAATTCCATCCGACCCAGATGCTGGCCGACGTGCTGACCATGCACGAACACAGCGACAAGCCGCTGCACGAAATCGCGTATTGCTACATCGGCGACGCGCACAACAATACAGGCAACTCGTTGATGATCGTCGGCGCGAAGCTCGGCATGGACGTTCGGCTGTGTGCGCCGCGGCACCTTTGGCCGCACGACGAGTTGATCGCGCAGTGCCGGGAGATTGCCGGGAAGACTGGCGCCCGGCTCATGCTGACCGAGCAGCCCGGCAAAGCGGTAAAGGGCGCGGACTTCATCTACACGGACGTGTGGGTGTCGATGGGAGAATCGGAGGAGCGATGGGGAGAGCGCATCGGTACGTTGCTTCCCTATCAGGTGAACGCAAAACTCCTGTCAGACGCCGGTAACCCCCGCGTGAAATTCATGCATTGCCTGCCGGCATTTCACGACGCACATACGGTGGTGGGCAAGCAGATTGCAGATCGCTACGGCTTGACCAATGGCGTTGAAGTTACCGACGAAGTGTTCGAGTCCGACGCGTCGATAGTCTTCGACCAGGCCGAGAACCGACTGCATACGATCAAGGCTGTGCTCGTTGCAACGCTCGCCGGCTAGCGTCTGTTCACGCTAATGGCAGGCTTGCGAACGTTCCTTGCCGGCTGTCACCCTGGGGGACAAGCGACGCGCGACGCCGCAAAGCGGCCGGCACGACACATTCCCCTATTTGGAAAAATTCATTCCTGGGGCAAGCGCAAGCCCGTTATTTGCGTGAATAGGCCTTAGAGGAGGGCGCGTGATGCGTATCGTGGTCGCACTCGGCGGCAATGCGTTGCTGCGTCGCGGAGAGGCAATGAGTCCCGCCGCGCAGTTGCAGAACGTGAGACTGGCCGCGGTTCAGCTGGCGAGCATCGCGCACGGAAACGAGCTGGTGATCGTGCATGGCAACGGCCCGCAAGTCGGCATGCTTGCGGCGCTTTCCCGACAGGTGCCGGTCGCCGAACGCTTTCCGCTCGATGTGCTCGACGCCGAAACCGAAGGCATGATCGGCTACCTGATCGAACTGGAGCTGCGCAATCGGCTGCCGGAGTCGCGTCCATGCGCAACGCTGTTGACGATGGTCGAGGTGAGTGCCGACGATCCGGCGTTTCACCATCCCGACAAACCGGTCGGCCCGGTTCTTACGCAAGCAGCGGCAACCGAGATGGTCGATGCCAATGGGTGGAAGATCGTCGCGGACGGTGGCGGGTACCGGCGCGTCGTGCCGAGCCCGCGGCCGCTGCGCTTTCTCGAGATAGAGCCGGTACGGGCGCTGCTCGCCAGCCGCGCGATCGTGATTTGCGCCGGAGGAGGCGGAATTCCCGTAGTCGAGGCAGGGGATGGCCAGCATCGGGGAATCGAGGCGGTTATCGACAAGGATCGCAGCGCGGCGCTCCTGGCACGTGAAATCGATGCGGACCTGTTCGTGATCGCGACGGACGTGGCGGGAGTTTACCTCGACTGGGGCACCGCGGACGCACGGCTGGTTCGCCGAACGTCGGCGGACGCGCTCGCCGCGCTGGCCTTCGCGCCTGGCTCGATGGGGCCGAAGGTCGAGGCCGCCGGCGACTTCGCACGTGCGACCGGCCGGCGAGCGTCCATCGGTTCGCTCTCGGAGATCGCGTGCCTCGTCGACGACACTGCCGGCACCTCTGTGCTGGCCGCGCGGGATTGCGAATTCGAGGGGGCGACGAATCCGGCGCGGTGAATGTTGCGCCACTGTCGACGTGGCGCATGAGCGACGGCGGAACGACGCCGCTCATTGCGTCGAGTTCGCAGGCAGCGGCGTCGCTCGCGTTACAGCCGGTCGCCCGGGGCTAGGTTCAGCAGTACGACGAATGAGAGGATGCTCAGGATCAGCGTGACGAGCGAATACCTGAACACGCGCTCGTCGAACAGCATCCCGTGAATGATGCCGGCGAGCGAGGCGAGCGCGATGAACACGCTGAGTGTCGCGAGCGCGATTCGGTATTGCCTGCGGTTCATGATGTTCTCCCGGAGAGCGGTTATCGCAACGAGGCGACGTGCGCGTGGCGCCACGCGCTTCGTTGCGTCCGGGGTCATGATCGCTTCGCGCTCCGCCGCGCGGTTGATCTGCATCAACGGGAAAACCCGGTTTTCCCAAGCCCGGCGGCAGCCGACGCAAGCATGACGTTACTTGATCCTCGTCAAGCCGCCGGCGCCGCCATGCGCAATGCTGAATTCGGTGCGGCCCGCACCCGGTCACGACTGTCGCGACCGGCACGGGCCGACGGGAGACCGACATGAAGTCCGATGCATCACTCAAGCAGGATGTCGAGCAGGCGCTGTTCTGGAATCCGGCGATCGATGCGCGGCGGATCGACGTCGACGTACGCGACCGGATAGTGACGTTGCGCGGCACGGTCGACAGCTGGGCCCAGAAGCTCGAGGCGCAGAAAACGGCGCTGCATGTCGAGGATGCGCGCGCGCTGGTGCTCGAACTGAACGTTGCGCCGCCGGAGAACGCATGCGCGGACCAGGAGCTGGCGATCACGTTCGCGCTCGGCTGGCAGGAGGCGCTGCGCGATCACAAGATCCGCGTCGAAGTCGATCACGGCTGCGTGACGCTCGACGGCGAAGTGGATCACGCGTTCCAGAGCCGTGCGGCGGAACGGATGGTGAGCCGGATGATCGGCGTCGTCGGTGTGGCGAACCGCATCCGCGTGCGCGCCGACCATACGGTGCCCGACGTCGGCACCCGGATCGCCGAAGCGCTCGCGCGCCGCGCGCAGCGCGAATCCGCAGGGATCTCGATCGATGCCGCCGACGGCATCGTCACGTTGACGGGCACCGTCGCGTCGCTCGCGGAGCGGCGTGCCGCTTGCGGCGCGGCCGCGTCGGTCAGGAGCGTGCGCGAGGTCGTCGACCGGCTGACCGTTGCGTGAGCGGGCCACGCCCGCCGCACCGGCTCGACGCCATGAAAAAGACCTTCGACTATTCCGGGCTGCTGATCCCGATCGTGTTCGCGGTGCTGGTGGCGTATCAACTGCTGATGGCTCAGCCGGCGACCACGCAGATCTCGTACAGCGACTTTCACCGCCTGGTCGACGCGCGGCTCGTTGACGACCTTGACATCGGCCAGTCGTCGATCTCGGGCGCGCTGCGTATGCCCGAGGCTAGCACGATGCTGCCGGCCACCGATGCTGCCGCCGTGAAGAAGGCGGGGGCGCCGTGGCGCTTCGCGACGAACCGGGTGGCCGACGATCGTCTCGTCACCACGCTCACGGCCGCCGGCATCCGCTATCGCGGCGTGCCGGATTCGGGCTGGTTCGAGACGCTGGCGGCGTGGGCGCTGCCGGTGATCGTCCTCGTGGTGATGTGGAGCTTCATGATGCGCAGGCCGGGCGGGATCCGGGATCTGAGCGGCATGGGCAAAAGCCGGGCGCGCGTGTATGTGCAGCAGGAAACCGGCATCACGTTCGACGACATCGCGGGCATCGACGAGGCGAAAGCCGAACTGCAGCAGATCGTCGCGTTCCTGCGCAGCCCCGAACGCTATCAGCGGCTTGGCGGCAAGATCCCGAAGGGCGTGCTCGTCGTTGGCGCGCCCGGCACCGGCAAGACGCTGCTCGCGCGCGCGGTGGCCGGCGAGGCGGCCGTGCCGTTCTTCACGATCAGCGGCTCGGCGTTCGTCGAGATGTTCGTCGGCGTCGGCGCGGCGCGGGTGCGCGACCTGTTCGAGCAGGCGCAGCAGAAGGCGCCGTGCATCGTGTTCATCGACGAGCTCGATGCGCTGGGCAAGGCGCGCGGCGTCGGCCTGATATCGGGCAACGACGAGCGCGAGCAGACGCTCAACCAGCTGCTCGTCGAGATGGACGGCTTCCAGGCCAATTCGGGCGTGATCATCATGGCCGCGACCAACCGGCCGGAAATCCTGGACCCCGCGCTGCTGCGGCCCGGGCGCTTCGATCGCCACATCGCGATCGACCGGCCGGACCTGACCGGCCGCAAGCAGATCCTGGCCGTGCACACAAAGCGCGTGAAGCTGGCCCCGGAAGTCGACCTGGCAGAGCTGGCGCAGCGCACGCCGGGCTTCGTCGGCGCCGATCTCGCGAACGTCGTCAACGAGGCCGCGCTGCATGCGGCCGAACTCGGCAAGCCGGCGATCGGGATGGCCGATTTCGACGAGGCGATCGATCGCGCGATGACGGGCATGGAGCGCAAGAGCCGCGTGATGAACGAACAGGAGAAACGGACCATCGCGTATCACGAAGCAGGCCACGCGCTCGTCGCGCAAAGCCGCGTGCACTGCGACCCCGTGAAGAAGGTGTCGATCATCCCGCGCGGCATCGCGGCCCTCGGCTACACGCAGCAGGTGCCGACAGAGGATCGCTACGTGTTGCGCAGGAGCGAGTTGCTCGACCGGCTCGACGTCCTGCTCGGCGGCCGGGTCGCCGAGGAAATTGCATTCGGCGACGTGTCGACCGGCGCGCAGAACGACCTGGAGCGTGCGACCGCGCTGGCACGGCACATGGTCATGCAGTACGGGATGAGCGCGAAGCTCGGCCTGGCGACGCTGGACGACGCGACGCCGCATGGCGGTTCACCCGGCGTGTGGACGCCGGGCGACGGCCGTTGCAGCGAACACACCGCGCAGTTGATCGACGAGGAGGTGCGCGCGCTGCTCGAAGACGCGCACGTCCGCGTCGCGGCGACGCTCGGCGCGCATCGCGACGCGCTCGAACGGATCGCACAGTGCCTGCTGCAGCACGAGTCGATCGATCATGACGGGCTGGTGGCGCTCATCGCCCCGCCGGGCGATGGCGGCGGGGCGTCCGAGCCGGCACGAGCCGAGGTGGAGGAGCCGGCAACGGACGCGCCGGCCTGACCGGCCGCCGGCGCTCGTGCCGTTCAACAGCCGATGCACATTGCGCCATCGCGCAGTTGCGCCGTGTCGTCGGTGACGACCGACGCGAGTCGCGGATCGGGTCGGAACACCGTGATGCCCTTGAGCCGGTCGCGCCACGCCGCGAAGAACAGCGCGTCGACCTGCGCCAGCGAACACTGGCTGTCCATCGTCACGGTCTTCGAGATGCCGGCGTCGACGCAGGGCTGCAACGCCGCGAGCATCGCGACGTGATCGATCGGCGCGATTTCGGCCGCGGTGACGAAATAGTCCGGAAGCTCGACGTGGTCGCCGTGCAGTGCGCGAAACAGCCTGTAGGCATGGTTATGCACCCGGAACGGGCGCACCTGGCCGTCGGCCGTTCGGACCGTCCGGCGCTGTGTCCAGCCGACGGCCGGCTCAATGCCGTTCGAACAGTTGTCGCAGAACGCGAGGCTCACGCTGCCGGCCGGCGCGAACGACAGCAGATGGCTGTTGCGCAGCCCGTGCCGCGCGATCGCGTGGTGCACCTTCAGCGGCAGGCGCATGCGGTACGCCGGGCCGCTTAGGTAATCGGCCGGATCGTAGGCGGGAAACGCGCCGCGCTCGGAGGCCAGCGCGGCCGATGCGGCAAACGCGTGCTCGCGCATCGTCAGCGCGATGCTGCGCGCACACGCACGCGCCTCGACGCTGTCGTAGCGCAATTGCAGCATCGTCAGTGCGTCGCCCAGGCCCGTCACGCCGATACCGATGCGCCGCGTCCGGTGCGCCTCGTGCGCGTGCGCGGCGAGCGGCCAGGCGGTCAGCTCGAGCACATTGTCGAGCAGGCGGACCTGGACATGCACGGCGTCGGCGAGCGTCGCAAAGTCGAAGCGCGGCTTGCCGTCGATACCGAACGGATGGTGCACGAACCGCGACAGGTCGATCGGCCCGAGCACACAGCTGCCGTAGGGCGGCAGCGGCTGTTCGCCACACGGGTTCGTCGCGTCGATCCGCTCGTGCTCGCGCAGCGGATTCGCCTCGCGGATCGTGTCGAGGAACAGCAGCCCGGGTTCGGCACTGTCACGTGCGGCGTTGACGATCTCGTGCCACAGCTTGCGGGCCGGAACCGTCGCGTGGAGATAGCGCCCGTCGGGCCGCCGGGCCGGTGCGCCGGCATCGGCATGGCGCGGCGCATGATGGACGAGCGCCCACGGCTGATCGTGCGCGACCGCTTCCATGAACGCGTCCGTGACGCCGACCGACAGGTTGAAGGTCGGCCAGCGCGACCGCCCGCGCTTGGCCGTGACGAACGCGGCCAGATCCGGATGATCGCAGCGCAGGACGCCCATCTGCGCGCCGCGGCGCGGGCCGGTGAACGGCAGTGCGCGGCACATCGCATCGAAGCGGTCGATCGCCGCACATGCGCCACGTTCGGACGACAGGCGGCGTTCGTACGCACCGGCGGGCGGCACCGGCGAGAAGTCGTAGCCGATTCCGCCACCCATCAGCAGCGTGAGCCGGGCGTCGTCGAGCGCCTGTGCGAGCGCCGCGTCGACGCCTTGCAGCGGCACCGCCACGGGAACCGCGAGCGGGTGGACGAAGCAGTTGATCATCGTCCCGCCCGTCTGCGTACCGGCGTTCGCAAGGATGCGGCCGGCGCCGATCGCGCCACGCTGCAGGTTCAGGAGGAACGTACGTTCGGCCCTCGCACGCAGCGCCTGCGGCTCGGCGAGCGACAGCGCATGGGCGACGCGATGGAAGACGGCCGCGCGGGACGTTTCGCCGGGCTGCGCATAGCGCTCGGCGAACACGGTGGTGCACAGCGGCTGCTCGTCCATGGCGGAGCTCGGCGACGACGGATGACCCACTGTACGGGCCTGCCCACCCGCGTCGTTGATCGAGCGCAATCCCGCGCGCTTGCGGCATCGCTTGACGGTCGTCAAGGCGGTGCGAAGGGGCACACGTAAGGTGGTGTCAGGGCCGGCCTGCATCGATGGCCGGCGCGGGCACGGTCGCGTCCGTGCCGTCGCGCGTGCTGATACTCGTCTATCACCGCTTCGCGGCGCAACGCGTGGATTCGATGACGGTGCGCACCGGAACATTCATCGAGCAGATGCGCGCGATCGAGGCGAGCGGCTACCGTATCGTGCCGCTCGCCGACGTCGTGCGCTGGCACGACGGCCAGACGGACGCGATACCGGCGCGGGCGGTCGCGATCACGGTGGACGACGGTCACCGTTCCGTCTACGACGTGCTGCGCCCGTTGCTGGCGGCGCATCCGGTACCGGTCACGCTGTTCATCTATCCGTCGGCGATTTCCAACGCCGGCTACGCGATGACATGGGACCCGCTGCGCGCGCTTGGCCGATCCGGCGGATGCGATATCGAGTCGCATACCTACTGGCATCCGAATTTCCGCACCAAGCGCGCGCGGCGCACTACAGAGGATTACAGACGATTCGTCGCGTTCCAGCTCGGCCGGTCTCGCGAACGGTTCGAGTCCGAAACCGGTCGGCCGGTCCGGTTGCTGGCCTGGCCGTTCGGCGTCCATGACGCGGGGACCGACCAACTGGCCGCTCGCGACGGCTATGTCGCGGCGTTCACGATCGATGCACGCCCCGTTCGGTTGACGGATCCCCCGATGGCGCTGCCTCGCTATCTGATGACGGATGCGTGCGAGACGCGTTGCATGAACGGATTGCTCCAGCCCGCCGGGGAGAAACCGTGACCGGTCGCCGGATCGCGGATTTGCCGCCACCGCTCGCCGATGTCGTCTCCGCCAGGGTTCACGCGCGGCCGGATTCCTTGGGGTCCGCCGCATGACCTGCCGGCCGGCACGTCGGGACCGGCGCACCAGTACGAGAGGGATCAACCATGCCGTGGGATGACGAACGCTATCCGCCGTCGATGCGGAACCTGCCGCCGCCGGTTCGCGGCAAGGCGATCGAGATCGCCAACGCGCTGCTGCGGCAAGGGCGCGCCGAGGGCAGCGCGATCCGTATCGCGATCGCGCGGGCGAAGCGCTGGGGGCAGGTACGTGCGGCCTTCCGCCAACGCGCGTGAGCGGCGGAGCGTCCTGTCGATTCAGGCGGCGCTAGGCCCCGCATCGAGCCGGGCAGGCGTGCGCGTCCGGCGTGCATTCGACGGATGCCGCATGCAGCCGCGCGGCCAGCACGCACGCAAGCAGCATGACGACGACCGTGATGCCGTGAACCGGGTTGCGCAGGCACGACGCGACCTGTTCGCTCCTTCCGACGCCGAACAGGCACCACAGGCAGAAGTGCTCGCAATTGTTGGTGAGCAGCCGGTATCGGCATTCGCCAAGGCGCGAGGCAGCGCGCCGCGCTGCTTCCGCGCCGTCGTACGGGGTCCGCGCATGCCGGACCATCGCGAGACCGAAACCGGCGCAGAAGCGGTCAAGGGAGACGACTTCGACCGGGCCGCCGCCCAGGCTGTGTGCCAGGCCCGCGTAGTGGATCACGTTGCCGTTGCCGATGTAGATCCCGTGATGTGCGTAGCCGGGGCGCCGGGTCACGAGGTGGGCGCCGACCGGAAGGTCGCGATCCGGCGTGGCATCGTCGGCATGGGCTGCGTTCGGGTGAGTCATGGCCAGCTCCTGGATCCGTTTGCGGCCCGCGGAACACCTGTTTGCCGGCTGCGGAACGCGTTGCATCCTGTCACGTCTCCAGTATTGGCGGCGGAACATGGCCGGACAATCAGCGCGGCCTGAGCTTGCTGTCCGACATCGGGCCGGCGTGTCGGAAATTTCCGACGCGTCGTGCAATATCGGCTGACAGCCGGAACGGGCGACGGCGCCGCAACGCCCGCGCGTGGCCCGCCGCGCGGGCCCGTCGCGTCGCTCGGTCGGCGGTCTCGTGATCGAGCGCCACACCGCGGGTAGATCAGGGGCGATTGACCTGCGTCAACGGGAAATCGACGTTCCGCGCGACGCTGGCTTCGTCGACGATGCGAATGCGTCATGTCGTGGCACGCCAGCCGTGACGCGCCCGAACCAGCGAGCCGCATCGCCACCCGCGTGCCTGAATCGGGAGAATGAAATGCGGACTGGAATCATCGGGTCGCTGCTGCTGTCGACCTGTTTGCTGGCCGCTGCCGCGAGCGTGCTGGCGCAAGCGCTGCCCGAGCCGGTCGAGCAGAACGGCGCCGTGTACATCACGGGCGGCATCGGCGGGGAGGAGGTCGCTGCGTTTCGTGCCGCTGCGCCGCGTTACAACCTGCGGATCACGTTCGCGTCGAAGGCCGGTCATTACCTGTCCGACGTCGATGTCACGCTGGCGTCCGGCAAGTCGACGATCCTCGACGTGCACACGGCCGGCCCGTTCCTGTTCGCGCGCGTGCCGCCGGGGCGATATACGGTATCGGCGCGCGATCGGGCCGTCCAGGAAGTCCGTCACGTCGTCGTGCCGACACACGGTGCTGTCGATATGCGGTTCTACTGGCGGAACCCGGAGCGGCGCGGTGTGATACGGCTTTGCGCCGGTTGTCCGGGCACCGGCACGCCCTAGACGCACGTTGCGGTCGACGCGGATCGGGCGGCGGCGCAGCGCGTACCGTTGATCTGCCTCACGCGACGTTGTGCCGGGTTCGCAACAATGTGCGCAGGAATCCGCGTCTCGAGGTGTGCATTGAAGAGTCTGGCAATCGTCAATTGGCCGCGTGTCGTGCGTCACCGCCCGAGCCGGAAGCGTCCCGGTGACGGTCGTCGATGCCGGCAGCGGCCGGCCGGTGTCGGGTGCGGTCGGTTATCAAAGGGTTGATGATTGGTCTTGGCGCCTGCGGCGCATCGTCATTGACCGAAGTTCCGCCTTGCTCGCAAAGCGCCAGTCACCGTCGCCGCTGCGTAGCCCGTCCAGCCGCCGTAGATCTGAACGATGACATCTTCCCCAAGCAGCGTGCAAATGGCGCAACCACGTCCGTTGCCGGTTATCGAGCCAAAGCGCGCTTCCTGGCAGCGTCACTTGCCCGCCCCGCCAAGGCGTCCTTCCGCGCTCAAGCACGGCCTCTGCACAACTCAGCATTGACGGGTGTCGACGCCCAGGCTGTATCACCCGGTTTATTGGCGATATCGACCAGCGACTCCCCAGGGCTTTGGCCGGGCAGGATCTGCACCGTTGCCTAGTTGAGGCGCAGGCAGTTTATCTGCCCCCCCTGGTCGACGTCCGGCAGGCGCAGCGGCGTTCATCCCATCGAACTACGCGTAATCGGCTGACCGTAGCGCCTCCATCTTGAATTCCTTCGTGTATTTCCTTCTTGGTATCAGTTCCTCCGACGTGCTTCTCGACGGACACAAAAAATTATCCAACTTCTTGCCGTGCGTGGAGTCGAGGCAGGGTCTGTGCGGTGATGTCCGCTGTTTGACGCACATCAACGAGGCCGCGCCGTCGCCGCGGAAGATGGATGCACGAGATTGGGTATTTCGAGTGCACCATACGGGTGAACCGGCTCTTGGCATCAATCGACGCGATCAACAGGTGCGGAACATGGGAATCGGGATGCAGATCGCTTACTTCGGCTTTGCCGGGTCGGCTCAGTTGGAGGCGGAAGCGAGCATCCAGTTGATGCGCCTCGAGCCGTTCAGTGCACAACTGGCCGGCTGTCATCTCGCGATCGAGACCATGGATGCAACGACACGCCAGCAGAGGTATGACGTACGACTCGATTTGATCACGCGTAAGGGGGAATTCTGTCCCGTTCCGCATATGACGGGCGCGGATGTCTTGGACGCGCTGAAGCGGGCATTCGACCTCGCCGAACGGCAACTCGCCAGCACGGCGGCCACTGGAGTCGGCGAGAGCCTACGCTGACTCGTCCTGCGCATAGGGGACACCGACCCGCAGTGATTCGCCGAGCGTGAGTCGATCCACGGCAGTCAGCACCTCTGGTCCGGCAAATCTTCTTCGCTACCCGTGAAGACCTCGTGTTCCGGTATCGCCGTCGTATCGTCGATCCACTGCACCCGCCATGTGCCAGGCAATAGTGCTCGCTGGGCGTCGCGTAGCAAGCGCGCGGCCGGCTTCGCCTTCGAATAGCCCGGACGGTGCTTTGCGATCGAAATCGTCGAGCCAGCATAGGGTGTCGGCGTTGTCGGTACCCGTCATCCGGGTGGTGCTGCCTTCGTGGACGAGCGTCCCCGACGCGGCAGGTTCATCCCTGCATGACCTTCGCGTGACCAGCGGCGCATGGCCGTATCGATCCAGAGAATGCCTGGCGCCGGCGATCGCGCCGGCGTGCCGGGCTCGGCCGCCGCTGCGGACGATGCGTGTTTTGCGCGAGCGGGCGCTCGAACAGGTGCGATACGACGTGTGCGTGGCACAGATCCTCGAGATCGAGAGCGACTTCCGGTCGTTTGCCGACCCGATGTTCAAAGAGGACAGGGCGCGCATCTCGCCGGAATGAGTGTAATCGTCATCGAATCGATGCGCGTCGCTACCGGCCGACGGGCGGTTTGTCCGTCGGCCGGACTGCGACAGGGCGCACGGCCGGGGTTCGCGATCGGACCCGAGCTGTAACCGACTCCCGTCGGATATGAACTCACAGCATCGGGTTTCGGCCTCCCGGCGTCGCGTGCCAGCGCCAATCACGGATTTCCGGCAGGTCGTCGCCGTAACGGTCCACATGGCGTCGATGCTCGACCAACCTGTCACGCAGGTACTGTCTGAGATGCGTGCCCGGCTGCCCGTGTTCGCCGATGTGATTGAGCACGGCCTCGCACAGATGGAACCGGTCGACCCGATTGAGGACCGTCATGTCGAACGGTGTCGTGGTCGTTCCTTCCTCGATGAAACCGTGCACATGGAAATTCGCGTGATTGGTGCGGCGATAGGTCAGCCGGTGAATCAAGGCGGGGTAGCTGTGATGCGCGAATATCACCGGCCGGTCGGTCGTGAACATCGCGTCGAAATCCGCGTCACTCAACCCGTGCGGATGAACGTCGGCAGGCTCCAGTGTCATCAGGTCGACGACGTTGACGACCCGGACGTGCAACGCCGGCAGATGGGTGCGCAGCAGGTCGACGGCGGCCAGTGTCTCGAGCGTCGGCACATCTCCGGCGCAGGCCATCACGACATCCGGTTCGCCGTCGCTGCTCGCCCATTCCCAGATGCCGGCACCTGTGCTGCAATGCCGGATCGCGGCATCCAGATCCAGCCATTGCGGCGCAGGCTGCTTACCGGCGACGATGACGTTTATCCGGTTCCATGTGCGCAGTGCGTGATCCGTGACGACCAGCAAGGTGTTCGCGTCGGGAGGCAGATAGACGCGCACCGTGTCGGCTTTCTTGTTGACCGCAAAATCGACGAAACCCGGATCCTGGTGGCTGAAGCCATTGTGGTCCTGCCGCCAGACGTGCGATGTCAGCAAGTAGTTGAGCGACGGCAGCGGCCTGCGCCAACGGATTTCGCGGCACGCCTTCAACCACTTTGCATGCTGGTTGAACATCGAATCCACGATATGAATGAACGCCTCGTAGCACGACATGAGCCCGTGCCGGCCGGTCAGCAGATAGCCTTCGAGCCAGCCCTGGCAGGTGTGCTCGCTGAGCATCTCCATGACCCGGCCGTCGGGCGCGAGCTGGACGTCGTCAGGATCGGTGGCAGCCATCCAGGTGCGCGCGGTTACGTCGAATACAGCCGACAAGCGGTTGGACTCCGTTTCGTCCGGGCCGAACACGCGAAAGGTCCGGTCGGCCAGATTTGCGGACATCACGTCGCGCAGGAAGCCGCCCATCACGCGCGTGGCCTGCGCGTCGACCTGCCCTGGTGCGGGCACTGCCACCGCGTGGCGGGTGAAATCCGGCATCCGTAACTCGCGCGCTTCGCCGCCGCCGTTCGCGACCGGATTCGCGCTCATTCTGCGCGATCCGGCCGGCGCTAGCGACCGGATCGCCGCGCATGGACGCCCGTCCGCGTCGAACAGTTCGTCAGGGCGATAGCTGTTCAGCCAGGCTTCCAGCAATTGCAGGTGCCCCGGTTGCTTCAGGTCGGCGATCGGCACCTGATGCGAACGGAAGTGCCCCTCCGTTTTCAGTCCATCGACAAGCTTCGGGCCGGTCCAGCCCTTGGGCGTGCGCAGCACGATCATCGGCCAGCGAGGACGGGCAAGGTCGCCTCCGCCGCGCGCCCGGTTCTGGATGTCGCGGATGTCGTCCAGCGCGTCGTCAAGCGCGGCCGCCATGCGCTGGTGCGTGGCCATCGGCTCGTCACCCGAGACGAACAGCGGCCGATAACCATAGCCGATCAGCAGGCTCTCCAGTTCGTCCTGTTCGATGCGGCCCAGGATCGATGGACTGGCGATCTTGTAACCGTTCAAATGCAGGATGGGCAGCACCGCGCCGTCCGATGCCGGATTGAGGAATTTGTTCGAATGCCAGGCGGTCGCGAGCGGTCCGGTTTCCGCCTCGCCGTCGCCCACGACGCAGGCGACGATCAGTCCCGGATGATCGAAGGCCGCGCCGAACGCATGCGACAGCGAGTAGCCCAGTTCGCCCCCTTCGTGAATGGAACCTGGCGTCTGAGGCGCGACGTGGCTCGGTACGCCGCCGGGGAAGCTGAACTGGCGGAACAGCGCCGCCATGCCTTCCGCGGTTTGCGGCACGTTCGGATAGGCGTCGCTGTAAACCCCTTCGAGCCAGGCGTTGGCGAGCACGCCGGGGCCGCCGTGGCCCGGTCCGGCGATGAAGAGCACGTCCAGGTCGCGTGCGTTGATCACGCGGTTCAGATGGGCGTAGATGAAGTTCAGTCCCGGCGTCGTGCCCCAGTGTCCGAGCAGGCGCGGCTTGACGTGCGCGATCTGCAGGGGCTCGCGAAGCAATGGATTGTCGAGCAGGTAGATCTGCCCGACCGACAGATAGTTGGCGGCCCGCCACCACGCGTTCATGCGATGCAGCAATGCGTCGGAAAGCGGGGCGGGGGAAGTTCGGTCGGCTTGAGTCATGCAACGCTCCTGAAAGTGGCCGTGCCGCATGGAAGACGGTGCGCTTCGCGGCGAATCGCCCTTCATCCACCGTACGGTGAGTCGCCCCGCCGCGTTTGATCGGTATCAAGCCGGTGCAACGATCGGCCGGCGAATACGGCACGCGGATTGCCGATTGCCGGGTTGCGCCACGGAGATTCCCAACGCAGGCCAACGCGGACTGACATCGACCTCGAACGCTGCGCAGGGCAGGAGGACCATGACGACAAGCTTGCCGAACCCGAGAAAATCCAAGAGCCGCGCGGGCCGGAATCAGCAGCTGGCTCGGCAGTTGATGGATCACGATGCACCGCACGCACCTCGTCGCCGATTGATCTGACTCAACGCGCGCACCGTGCGATTGGCAAGAATGAGGGACGGGTTTTGTGCGAGGTGCATCGTGACCGTCCGGTTGATCGTCTGCCTGTTCCTGCTGTCATTCGCGCCGTCGGCCGTGTTCGGCGGCGACGTCGCGCCGTTGTCGCCGCGCGTGCTGATCCTCGTTTATCACCGGTTTGCGAGCGAGCGGCTGGATTCGATGACGGTGCGGACGGACACGTTCCGCGACCAGTTGCGGGCAATCGACGCGGCCGGCTACCGGATCGTGCCGCTCGCCGACGTCGTGCGCTGGCATGCCGGCGACGCCGGCGCGATTCCGCCGCGCGCCGTCGCGATCACGGTCGACGACGGCCATCGCTCCGTCTTCGACGTGCTGCGCCCGATCCTTGCGCAGCATCCGGTGCCGGTCACGCTGTTCATCTATCCGTCGGCGATTTCCAACGCCCGCTATGCAATGACGTGGGATCAATTGCGCACGCTCGCCGGTTCGGAGGCATTAGACATCGAATCCCATACGTACTGGCATCCCAATTTCGCGACCGAGCGCGCGCGGCGAACGCCTGACGATTTCCGGCGCTTCGTCTCCGGGCAATTGAGCCGCTCCCGTGATCGGCTCGAAGCCGAAATCGGCAAGCCGGTCCGGCTGCTGGCCTGGCCGTTCGGTGTCCACGACACGGAAACGGACCAGCTTGCCAAGCGCGACGGCTATGTCGCCGCGTTCACGATCGATGCGCGGCCGGTGCGCATGACCGACCCGCCGATGGCGCTGCCGCGCTATCTGATGACCGATGCATGCGACACACGCTGCATGAACGCCCTGCTGCGCACCGACGGAGGCAACCATGGCTAACCGCATGCTCGTATGGATCGTTCTGCTTTTCGTCGGGTTCTCCGCGCATGCGGAGACGGCGACCGTGACGATCACGGTCGTCGACGCGGCGAGCGGCCGCCCGCTGGCCGGTGCGATCGGCTACGCGGCCGGCGCGGGACGAATTGCCGATGCCGCCGGCAAGTTCACGGTGCCGGCGGACGGCAGCGCGGCAAACGTGAGCGTGCGGACGCCGGGCTATGCGCGCGCGGCGATCACGCTGGACGGACATGACGTTTCCCGCACGATCCGCATGACGGCACTGCGCCCGAAGGCCGTCTATCTGTCGGCTTACGGCGTCAATGACCGGACGCTGCGCGATGCGGTGCTGGCGCTGCAGGGCAGGACGGCCATCAACGCGCTCGTGATCGACGTGAAGGGCGACAGCGGGATGACGCCTTACCGCAGCCTCGCGCGGGAAATCGCCGGCGCGGCGGACCCGGTCGCCGGCGGCGAGCGGCGCCCCGCGGATCTGTCGGCGCTGCTCGCGACGTTCCATGCGCGCGGCCTGTACGTGATCGCGCGCATCGTCGTGTTCAAGGACGACCCGCTGGCCCGCGCGCATCCCGAATGGGCCGTGCACGATGCGGCCGGCGAGATCTGGCGCGATCGCGAACACCAGCGCTGGATCGATCCGACCGTGCGTGCGGCGTGGGAACACAACTACGACGTCGCGGAGGAGGCGGCCCGGATCGGCTTCGACGAGATCCAGTTCGACTACCTGCGCTTTCCCGACGCCAACGGCCTGCGGTTCGGCGAACCCAACACCGAGGCCAACCGGGTGGCGGCGATCACGGGGTTCCTGGCGGGGGCGCACGAGCGCCTGCGGCCGTACAACCTCTATGTGTCGGCGGACATCTTCGGCTACGTCTGCTGGAATTTCAACGACACCTCGATCGGGCAGCGGCTCGAGACGTTCGGGCGGGTCGTCGACTACATTTCGCCGATGCTGTATCCGTCCGGGTTCACGTGGGGATTGCCGGGCTGCCGGGAACCCACCGGCCACCCCGGCGAGATCGTTTCCCGGTCGCTGGAGGAGGCGAAGCGCCGCACCGGCCTCGATGGGGTGCGTTTCCGGCCCTGGCTGCAGGCGTTTCGCGACTATGCGTTCGATCATCGTGCGTTCGATGTCGACGAGATCCGTGCGCAAGCGGATGCGGCCGACGCCGCAGGCACGGACGGGTGGATGCTGTGGAATCCGCGCAACCGCTACGATCCCGCTGCGCTGCCGCGCTGACCGGCGCGCTGCTGCTCGCGCTGGCACCCGCCGGCGCGCGGGCGGACGCAGATGCGACCGCGGCGCTGCCGCCGGCCGCCGCGATCGACGCAGCCATTGCCGCCGAGATCGCCGATCGTCATCTTGCCGGCGCTGTCGTCGTGACGGGCGATGCCGACGGCGTGCGCGTACGCGTCGCCCGTGGCTTGCGGGTGACGGGCGCGGCCGCCGAGGCGATGACGGCCGATACCGTTTTCGATCTCGCGTCGCTGACGAAGCCCGTGGCGACGGCTGTCGCCGTCATGCAGCTAGAGGAGCGCGGCCAGCTCAATCTCGACACGCCGGCCGCACGCTACTGGCCGGCGTTCGCCGCGCGCGGCAAGGCGGACATCACGGTTCGACAGTTGCTCGCGCATACGTCCGGCCTGCCGGCCGGCGTGTCGTCTCGCGCGCTGCACGGTCGCGCGGCCGTGCTGGCCGAGATCGCGGCGATGGCGCCCCACGCGCGGCCCGGAACGCGCGTGCGGTACAGCGACGTCAACTACGTGGTGCTCGGCGAGATCGTCGAGCGCGTGTCGCGACAGCCGCTCGACACGTGGTGCGCGATGCACCTGTTCGCGCCACTCGGGATGATCAGCACCGCATTTCGGCCGCCCGAATCCCGGCTCGCGCGCATCGCCCCCACGATCGTCCGGGACGGCCGCCTGCTCAGGGGGCGCGTGCACGACCCGATCGCCGCCGCGATGGGCGATGTGGCGGGCAATGCGGGCCTGTTCGCAAGCGCCGACGATCTCGCGCGCTTCGCACGCATGCTGCTGAATGGCGGCACACTTGGTTCAACACGCGTGCTGAGCCGCGCCAGCGTTGCGACGCTCGAGACGCCGGCCACACTCGATGCCGAAGGCGACCTGCGCACGACCGGCTGGGCCGTCGCGGCGCCGCTCGTCGCGAACCGCTACCGGTTGCCCCCGGTCGGTGCGTTGCAGCATCTCGGCTATACGGGCACGGCCCTGTGGATCGATCCGGTGACGCGCCGCTTCGCGGTCGTGCTGACGAGCCGGCTGTATCCCGATGAAACCGGCACGGCCGCACCGCTGCGCGAGCTGGTGCTCGGCATCGTATCTAGCGAGGCGGGGCCCGTGACGTCGTCGCAGATCGCGGCGCGCGCCCCCGCGATGGCCGAGGGCGTCGCCCGTGCCGGCCGGCTGCCGGCATCGCACGGTCCGGTGCTGGCCGGCATCGACGTGCTCGCGGCGAGCGGATTCGCGGCCGTGGCCGACAAGCGCATCGCGCTGCTCACGAATCGCAGCGGCTTCGACCGGTTCGGCACGCGCACCGCCGACCTGCTCGCGCACGCGCCGGGCGCACGGCTCGTTGCACTGTTCGCACCCGAGCACGGGCTCGGCACGGACGTCGATGAAACGTTCGGCGACACGACCGATGCCGCGACCGGTGTGGCTGTTCACAGCCTCTACGGCAGCCGGCGCCGGATCGCCCCCGGGTGGCTCGCCGACGCCGATGTCCTGGTGATCGATCTGCAGGATGCCGGTGTACGTTTCTTCACTTACCTGGCCACGCTCGGCTACGCGCTCGAGGCGGCGGCCGCCGCGCATCGTCCGGTGCTCGTGCTGGACCGTCCCGATCCGCTGGGCGCGGATGTCGTCGGCGGTCCGGCGGCCGATCCGGGGCCGGTTACGTTCACCGGCTATTACCCGCTGCCGCTTCAACACGGGATGACGATCGGCGAACTCGCGCGCCTGTTCAACGAACGGCTGCGAATCGGCGCCGCGCTGACGGTGGTGCCGATGGCGCACTACGCGCGTGCGATGCGCTTCGACGCCACCGGGCTGGGCTGGGTACCGCCGTCGCCGAACTTGCGCGATGCCGGCGCGCTGTCGTTATATCCCGATACGGGGCTCGTCGAAGGTGCGTCGATCAGTGTCGGGCGCGGTACCGCGACGCCATTCGGTGTGGTCGGCGCGCCGTGGATCGACGGCCATGCGCTCGCCGACGAACTTCGTTCGATGCGGCTCGGCGCGAATTTCGCACCGGTTCGCTTCGTGCCGGCGGAGGGCCCCTATCGCGGTGTACCGTGCGAGGGCGTGCGCATCGTGCGACTGCCCGGCGCGGCAAAACCCGGCGAAATCGGGCTCGCAGTCGCGCTCGTTTTGCACCGTCGGTATCCCGAACTGTTCCGGATCGATGCGATTCGCGCATCGGTCGGTTCGCGCGACGTGGCGGACATGCTGGAAGCGGGGCAGCCGCTCGACGACATCGAACGGGTCGTCGACGTGCAGGCGGCGGCGTTCGCGCAAGCGCGCTTGCCGTTTCTGCTGTACTGAATCCGCCGGGCAGGCGCGGTATGCGGCCGCGTCGTTTCGCCATGGTCAACTGCCGCCACTGAAAAACCGGGTGCTGCGCTCCATTTCGCCAATCCTTCTGGCCTGCTCCAGCTCGCGCTTGACCTGTGCGCGCGTTTTTCCGTAATCGCTGTTTCCCGACGTTGGGGCGGTGGCCGGCGGTGCGCGTTCGGATGTCGCGTCGACGTCCGGCGACGGTGCGCCGGATGGTGCTGCCCCCGGATTCTGCGCGTGAACCGATACGACGAATCCGGCCGTTACGACGACGGCTGCGAGACGGATTGATCTGAGCGTAAGCACGGTCACCATGGTCGGACTCCTTTCTATGGCCGGGCGCAATCGACGCGCACCCGATCCAGAGCGTACGAAACGACCGGCTGCAGCCGTTGACCGACGTCAAGCGCAGCCGAGCGCGGCCCGCGGCACCCGTTCCCGATTCAGGTCAGCCGCAAGGCCGCCAATACGGTCGCTCCGGTTCTTGCGGAGGCGTTCCGACTGAAGTTCGCGCGGATATCCCGATCATCGTCGATCGATTGCCGACCTGCATCGAGAACGCCGGATCGTCCTGCGCCTCATCGAACCGGGCGGATCGAAGCCGCTGCGAGGCTATAACGGCGCTGCGTTGGACTATGACATCTTCCGGGCGCTCGCACGGGCTTTCGCGCTGACCTGCGTCAATTCATGCCGGCGGCGCGGCGCCTACCGTTGTTGTTATCGGATCGCAACAAGCGAGACACGTCGGCATCACCTTCCGGGACGGCTGCGTGACTTTGACCTCGCGCGTGGATTCGTTGCACGAATGGCGGCTTGCGTTCGATGCTGCGTGGCCGGCGCACGGCATGCGGCGCACGGCATGCGGCGTGCGGCGTGCGGCGTGCGGCATGCGCGAAGCCATCGGTCCGGAGCAAGGCAGGCGCCGATCGACGGGCAAGGCGTCCGCACTGAGGTGACGATCCGCGCCACCCGGAACAACCAGGAGATGACATGAATGCTGCGATGCTCTGCACTCGCGATGTCGCCACGTGTTTCGCAACGATCACGGTCGCCGAGGCAGCCAGACGGATGCGCGACGCGCACGCCGGCGATCTGGTCGTGGTGCGTGAACAGGAGGGATGCCTGCTGCCGGTCGGCATGGTGACCGATCGCGACATCGTGCTCGCCGTGGTGAGCCCGGATGCCGAAGCGGGATCGCTGTTCGTCGGGGACATCATGTCGGAACCCGTCGCGATCGCAAACGGCGGCGACGATGTCTGGCTGCTCGCCAAGCGCATGCGGCAGCATGGCGTACGCCGGCTTCCGGTCGTCGGCGATGACGGCGAACTGGTCGGCATCGTTGCCCTCGACGATCTGTTGCGTGCGGCGGCGGCGTTGCTCGACGAGTTGCGCCTCGTCGCGGCACGCCAGCCGTATTTCGAGGAAAAACAGCGCGGGTAGCGGGCCCGGCGCGACTTTGTCCGCCCGGTGACGGTGCCTGCGGCGATCGCGCGTCAGCGTGCAATGTGCGGATAAATCCGCGCGCTGACGACTACCAGAAACACGAGCGTACCGGCGAGAACGGCAAAATCCTGCGCCAGCCCGATATGCGCGATCGCGCCGTAGCCGGGCAGCAGCAGAAGACGAAGCGCATCGACCTGGTAGCTGAGCGGGTTCAGGTGCGCGACGACCTGCAGCGCGCGCGGCATCATCGCGGTCGGATAGATCGCATTGCTCGCGAAGAAGAGCGGCATGGTCAGTACCTGCCCGACCCCCATGAAGCGCTCGCGCGTTTTCACGAGGCAGGCAATGATCAGCGAGAACGTCGAGAAGACCGCCGCGCCGAGCACGACGAACAGCACGAGGCCGGCGAGCGCGACCGGATCGTAGCGCATGTGCACGCCGAGCATCGCGCCGAGCGCCATGACCACGGCGGCCTGGACCAGCGCACGGGCACCGCCGCCGAGCGCCTTGCCCATCACCAGCGCTGCGCGCGGCGTCGGCGTCGCGAGAAACTTGTGCACGATCCCCAGATCCCGTTCCCAGATGATCGAGATGCCGTTGAAGATCGCGATGAACAGCACGCTCTGCGCGAGAATCCCCGGCGTCAGGAAATCGAGGTAGCGCATGTCCGCCGTCTCGATCGCGCGAGCCCGACTCATCACCTGCCCGAAGATCAGCAACCACAGCGCGGGCTGGATCGCACGCGTGGCGAGTTCGGTCGGATCGTGGCGCAGCTTGCGGATCTCCATGTCGGCGATCGCCAGCGTCTTCGTCAAGAATCCGGCCGTGCGGCGGATCGGCCTCGGCCCCCGCGCGCCGGTATGCGCGACAGCGCCGGTTTCAGCCGAGCCGCTGGGAAGTGCGGCGAGTCTGCGAGATTTCATCGTAGGATCCTTCCGAACGGGCTTCATCGCGCGTGAAGTGCTCGAACGCGTCCTCGAACGTCGCGCCGGGCCGCACGCGGGCGGCCAGTTCGCGCGTCGATCCGATCGCCGTCACGCGGCCGCGGCTCATGATCGCAACGCGGTCGCACATCTGCTCGGCTTCGTCGAGGTAATGCGTCGTCAACAGGACCGCGCTGCGGTACTCGGACCGCAGCCGCTCCACCAGCGTCCAGACCGTGGCCCGCGCGATCGGATCGAGCCCGACCGTGGGCTCGTCGAGAAACAGCACTTGCGGGCGATGCAGCGTCGACTGCGCGATCTCGAGCCGACGGATCATGCCGCCGGAATAGGTCTTCACGAGCTTGTCGCCGAATTCCGAAAGCTCCATGAACGCCAGCGCGTCGCGAATCCGCGACGTCCGCTCCGCGCGCGGCAGGTCGTACAGCTTTGCGAACACGAGCAGGTTTTCGTAGCCGGTCAGGTCGCCGTCCGCCGACAGCGCCTGCGGCACGTAGCCGATCGCACGGCGCACCGACCCGGCGTCGTTCACGATGTCGAAGCCGGCGACGGTCGCACGGCCGGACGTGGGCGGAAGCAGCGTGGCCAGCATCTTGATCGCCGTCGTCTTGCCCGCGCCGTTGCGGCCGAGCAGGCCAAGCGCTTCGCCGGGCTTCACCGTCAGCGTCAGTTCGTCGACCGCGCACAGCGCGCCGAAACGCCGGGTCAGCCGGTCGGTTTCGACGACGGGGGCGCAACGCGATGTGTCGTTCATACGAAGGCTCGCCGCGAGGGTGGGTACAACGGTCGGGATACATTTTTGCAGTCGGCCGTCTTGCGCGCTTGATGCACGTCAACCGCCTGTCCGCTACGCGGCGCCGTGCAGCGCGCGACGATCGGCACCGACAGGCAGCGCCTCCGAAAACGATACCGTCGCGCGACGGTTGACGCAGGTCAAGCGCGCCGGTCGGCCCCTTCGCGAAGATAAACCGCCATCATCGCGGGAGAAGCGTCGTGGAGCACCATGCAGAGGTGTTGCGGGGAGGGCGGTGGACGTTGCCTGCACCGGGCTGGAGCGACATCGCCGCGGCATTGCTCGTGTCGGGCTTCCTGCTGCTGGCCGGCATTGCCGCGCGCCAGATGGCCGGGCCGCTGACCATCGCGCATCCGCCGGCCATCTCGCTGTCGCCCGCTGTATTGCCCGAATATACGTTGCGCACCGTCGCCCGGATGTTCGCGGCGCTGGTCGCGTCGCTCGCGTTCACGTTCGTCTATGCGACCGCTGCGGCCAGGAGCCGCCGGGCAGAACGGGTGCTGATCCCGCTGCTCGACGTGCTGCAATCGGTACCGATACTCGGCTACCTGTCGTTTACCGTGCTGTTCTTCCTGTCGCTGTTTCCGGGGCGCATGCTGGGTGCCGAGTGCGCGGCGATCTTCGCGATCTTCACGAGTCAGGCCTGGAACATGACGTTCAGTTTCTACCAGGCGTTGCGCACGGTGCCGCTCGACCTCGACGAGGCGAGCCGCAGCTTCCGGCTGTCTGCCTGGCAGCGCTTCTGGCGGCTCGACGTCCCGTTCGCGATACCGGGCCTCGTCTGGAACGCGATGATGTCGATGTCCGGCGGCTGGTTCTTCGTGGTTGCGTCGGAGGCGATCGCGGTAGGCGCCCTGCACGTCGATCTGCCGGGCGTCGGCGCCTATGTCGCGCAGGCGATCGCGAACCGCAACCTCGTCGCGGTAGGCTGGGCGATCGTCGCGATGAGCATCGCGATCGTGCTGTACGACCAGTTGCTGTTCCGGCCGCTCGTGACTTGGGCGGAGAAGTTCCGCTACGGGGATGCCGAGGTGCAGGGCGGGGCGCACAGCTGGGTGCTCGATTTGTTCCGGCGTTCGCGGTGGGTGACGATGGCATGCCGCCCGGCGGGCGTGCTGCTGCGCCGTATCGCCCATGCGCGGCTGCGCGGGGTCGCGCTGCCGTGGCGCAACCCGATCGTGTTGTCCCGACGGGCCGGCGATGCACTTTGGCTGGCGCTGGGCGGTGCCGGATGCGCGTACGCTGCGGTCGTGCTGTTTCGCGCCGGCCGCTCGACGCTGACCTGGGCCGATCTGTCCGCCGTCGCTCACGCCGGCGCGCTTACGTTCGTTCGCGTGATGGTGCTGGTCGTATCGGCGTCGCTGGTTTGGGTACCGATCGGCACCATGATCGGCCTGCGACCCAGGCTCGCCACGTACATCCAGCCCGTCACGCAATTCCTGGCCGCGTTCCCGGCCAACCTGCTGTTCCCGGTCGCGGTGTTCGCGATCGTGCATTTCCGGCTCGCCCCCGACCCCTGGCTGTGTCCGCTGATGATACTGGGCACGCAGTGGTACGTCCTGTTCAACGTGATCGCGGGTGCGAGCGCGTTTCCGGCCGATCTGCGCGAAGCGGCCCGGAGTTTCCGGGTCAGGCAGCGGACCTGGTGGCGCCGCGTGATGCTGCCGGGCATCTTTCCGTACTTCGTGACAGGCGCGATCACCGCATCCGGCGGCGCGTGGAATGCGAGCATCGTCACCGAGGCCGTCAGTTGGGGCAATACGCGCCTCGACGCCGGCGGCCTCGGCGCCTACATCGCGCGCATGACCGATGCCGGCGATTTTCCGCGCATCGCGCTCGGCGTCGCGATCATGTCGCTGATCGTCGTCGCGACCAACCGGCTGGTGTGGCGGCCGATGTATGCGCTCGCGGCGCGTCGCACGCGGCTCGACTGACCGGATACCCTCGACGGAGACACACGTGGCGAACCTCGACGAACCCGAAACGGCACGCGAAGCCGCGCCGCTCGCAGGCACGGGCGCGACCGTGCTCGAACTGACGAACGTGTGCAAATCCTTCACGAAACCGTCGGGCGAACCGCTGCACGTCCTTGCGGATATCGACCTAACGCTGCGCGAGGGCGAGATCCTGGGCCTGCTGGGGCGCTCGGGTTCGGGCAAGTCCACGCTGTTGCGCATGGCGGCCGGTCTGGCCGAGCCGTCGTCGGGAACGGTGCGATATCGCGGCGCGCCGCTCGCGGGCCCGATGGACGGCATCGCCGTGGTGTTCCAGACGTTCGCGCTGTATCCGTGGCTGACCGTGATCGAGAACGTGGAACTCGGCCTCGATGCACTGGACATCGCGCCGCGCGATGCGCGCGCCCGGGCGAACGCCGCGATCGAGCTGATCGGTCTCGACGGTTTCGAATCGGCGTTTCCGCGCGAGTTGTCGGGCGGCATGCGCCAGCGGGTCGGTTTCGCGCGTGCGCTCGTCAGCGAGCCTGAACTCCTGCTGATGGACGAGCCGTTTTCCGCGCTCGATGTGCTGACGGCGGAAACGCTGCGCACCGATTTTCTCGATCTGTGGGATGCGCATCAATTGTCGATCAGGGCCGTGATGATGGTCACGCACAACATCGAGGAAGCCGTGCTCATGTGTGACCGGATCCAGGTGCTCGGCGCCGGCCCGGCGCGTATCGAGGCGATGCTGAACGTGCCGTTGCCTCGCCCGCGCAACCGGCGCGACCCGGCCTTTCAGGCGATCGTCGGACAGATCTACGCGACGCTGACCGCGCGCATCGCCGACACGAAGGAGGGCAGGGACGCATCGTGGAACACGCTCGCCATGGCGCTTCCCGATGTATCGAGCCATCATCTCGCCGGCTTGATTGAACTGCTGGCGGCCGCGCCGTACGACGGGCATGCCGAGCTCGGCGGGATCGCGTCGGCGCTCGCACTTCGAATCGACGCGCTTTATCCGACCGTGGCGGGGCTTCATCTTCTCGCGTTCGCCGAATGGCATGAGCGGACGATCCGGCTGAGCGCGGCGGGACACCTGTTCGCGCGCAGCGACGACGATGCCCGGCGGCGCTTGTTTCGCGAGCATCTCGCCCGGTTCGTCCCGCTTGCCGCGCATATCGACGAGGTGCTGGGCGAGCGCGAGGGGCACCGCGCGCCGCGCGAACGCTTCGAGCTGGAGCTGGAGGATCACCTCGACCCGCGCAACGCGGACCAGGCGCTGCGCGTCGTGATCGACTGGGGGCGCTATGCAGGGCTGTTCGACTACGATGACCATACGCGCACCTTCGGCCGTTGACCGCGGTGGGGCACCGACGTGACCGGACATATACATCGCACGCATCGCTCGGGATGGCTCAGGGCAGCCGTGCTTGGCGCGAACGACGGTCTGCTGTCGATGTCGAGCCTGATGATCGGCGTCGCTGCCGCCCGGTCGCATCCGCGCGAGATCCTCACCGCAGGCGTGGCCGGGCTCGTGGCCGGCGTGTTGTCGATGGGCGCCGGCGAGTACGTGTCGGTGAGTGCCCAGGCGGACATCGAGCGCGCCGACATCGATATCGAACGCCGCGCGTTGCGGGACGACTACGACGACGAGCTGGCCGAACTCGCGGATATCTATGCGCAGCGCGGGCTGGAACCGGAGTTCGCCCGACAGGTGGCGCGGCAGTTGATGGATCACGATGCGCTCACCGCGCATCTGCGCGATGACGTCGGTATCTCGGACGCGTTGTCCGCACGCCCGGTCATGGCGGCGCTGGCGTCGAGCGAGAGCTTTGCCGCGGGCGCGCTCGGGCCGCTCGTCGCCGGTTTCGTCGCGCCGCAGCCGCGAGTTGTCGAAAGCGTTGCGGGCGTCACGCTCGTCGCGCTCGCGGTGGTCGGTACCGTCTCCGCCAGGCTGGGCGGCGCGCCGGCCTGGCGCGGCGCGCTGCGCGTCGTCGCGTGAGGTGTGCTCGCGATGACGGGTACGGGCCTGGCAGGCGCACTGTTGCTGTCGACAGCGGCGTGATGCCGTGCCCAGGTTTGCTCATTGCGAGCGTCTCGCGTCGCGTGCCCGAAACGCGAGACACACGATCGCACCGAGCATCCCGCCGAGATGCGCGAAATGCGCGATGCCGCTCGTGTCGCCGCTCACGCCCGACAGCAACTCGACCAATGCGTATCCGGTGGCGAACAGCCACGCCGGCATCGGAATCGGCGGAAACAGCAGCACGACCCGCCGCTGCGGAAACAGCACCGCATAGCTGACGAGTATGCCGAACACGCCTGCCGACGCGCCGATGGTCGGGGTGCCGGACGGCGGCGCCGCCGACAGGACGGCGATCTGCGTGAGGCCGCCCGCGAGGACACTCGCCAGATACAGCCCGAGAAAGCGCGCGCGCCCGAGCACACGCTCGACGTCGCGCCCGAACATGTACAGACCGAACATGTTGAATGCGACGTGCGCGATGCTCGCGTGCAGCACGCTGTAGGTCAGCAATTGCCACACATGGAACGGTGCCGTCCCGGGCTCGCCGGATGGCTGGAGAGGCCAAAGGGCGAACAGGTCGATGAGCGGCTGCGGGCCGCCCAGTTCGACGAGGAAAACGGCGACATTCAGGAAGATCAGGGCAGCGGTCATGAAAGTGCCGAGGAATCGCGGAAGCTGGAATGCGCGCGTCCGATCATGCAATCCCCAAGACGGGCGCGACGTCGTGTCAATACGTTATGCGCGGCGCTCGATCGACGGTTGACGCAAATCAGAAGACAAGGCGAGCGAACGGCTGCATGACGCTGGCTACCTGCGTTGCAGACGGGGCGTCGCACAAACCGGGCCGGCGCGCACGAACCGTGCCGCCGTCGTGCGACGTGCGATTCAAGTCGATCGCCGATCGGCCGATTCGCGGAGCCTGAGCCTGGCATGCGGCGTGCCCGCCTGGCACGGCGGATCGATCGCAGGACGTGTCGGCACAGTCGTTGATCTCTCTCAAGGCCATGGCGCCGGCCGACTATGATGTCGGGCGGCAGCCGAGCAAGATTGATGCTGTGGGCACTGGCCAATGGGTTCGCCGCGCATCCGCGGCGGCCGGTCGATCAATCGATCGCCAGCGCATTTCGCCTATCTCGATGGGGTGGAATATGTCGTCGTTAAAACCACGTGGCGCGATCACCGTCATTCTCCAAGAGCACGAACGGCTGTCTGCCGTAATCGACGGCATGCAGCGCTTTGCCCATCTGCTGGAGGCGGGCAAGGCCGTTCCGGGTCTCATGGTTTTGAGGGCAATGCTCTTTTACATTCGGGAGTACCCGGAACAGGTTCATCATCCGAAAGAGGAACGCTACCTGTTCGCACCCTTGCGCGATGCGACGTCCGAGTTCGACAGTCTCCTTGACGAGCTGGAGACTCAGCACGCCCGCACTTCCGGCGCTGGTGGCGCTGGTGGATGCCTATGCCGACTTCTATTCTGCTCACCGGCGGGTGGAGGAGATGGTGATACTGCCTGCCGCCAGAAGTCTGCTGACCGACGAGGACTGGGCGGACCTCGACAGCGCGTTCGGCGCGAATCGCGATCCATTCGACGGCGTCAAACTCGAGGACGATCTCGGCAAGTTGTTCTCGATGATCGTGAATGCGATTCCGGAAACGGAAGCCTAGCGCTTCGCGCGCGACCTCTGGCCGGCGGTTCGTCTGATGGTACGGGTTGAGGGCGGGATGCCGACCGTCGCCGGCCGAAATCACGCAATGCCGACACGGCGCGCGGTGCCAGCCATGCCGCTAGCGGGCACGGCTTGTGCGACGGGCTCAGCTTGCATCGTCGGCAAACAGCCGGTGCTCGGGTTCGGCCTGTTCGGTATCGATGCACTGCACATGCCAGCGGCCGGCTTCTTGCGTGTGGTGCGCGTGCCGGTACCAGCGTGCGATGCCGGATGCTCCGGTTGGCGGCGCTTTGGCATTGGCGGACAGGAAGTCGTCGAGGACGATGAGCGGGTGGTCGGAATCGGGTGCGGCAAGCCGGATGCCGTTGCCGGCCCGCGCAAGCGTGCCCCATGACGGCATGGCCATGGCGTCGTGCCCCTCGCACGACCACTTGTACTCGTCGAAATCGAGCCAGACGATCGCATACGCCGCAGGGCCGGCATGCGCGAACGTGTCGAGATGAACGGTGATGCGCACGGCAGACTCCTGTGGTTCGCCCTCTGACGAGGGCCATGATCCAGTCTAGGTTTGTCCGTGCGTGCAGCCTTGATGCACGTCAACCGATCATGCGGGGTGGCCGCCGTCGGCAATCGACAGTTCGACGATTTCCGTCGTGATTTGCTCCTGACGCAGATGCTGGTACTCCCTCGTCAAGTCTCGAGCGGTTTCGTCGATGTTGCGTCGAGCCGCGATCATCGCCCGCATGCGCGCCTCGTTTTCAGCGCCGAAGGAGAGGACGAGCGCTTCGCAGATCTGCGTGTACACGTATTCCTCCACCAGCCGTTCCTGCAGATGGAGAACTGGCAATGCGATCAGCGGCGCGAAAGGGCGAACCACGGGTTTGAATCGCCGGAAGTCGAACGGCAGCAGCGACGTTGCGACGATTTCCGATGTGCCGACCGCCTCGGGCGACCCGTGCACGAGCGCCACGCGCGACACGCCGCCGGTTCCGAGGCGGTGGTACAGGGCGTTGACGATCCTGTCGGCAAGTTCGTCCACGGCGTCCGCATGGACGATCATCCCGGCCGTCCATGCGACGGGCAGGCCGAACTCCGTCGCGACAAGCCCGGCACGCTCGCCGATCACGAAGTACTCGGCGCAGTCCGTGGCGGCCGCTTGCGCGGCTTGCATGATGCGATGATTGAAGGTGCCGACGAACCCCTGTTCGGCACCGAGCACGACCACGACCATTGCGCCCGTTGCAGCGTCATTCGGCGGCGACGTCGGCTCCGGCTCCGGCGGGCGTGCAAGCGTCATCGCGTCGGCAATCGCGGCGCCTATCTCGCCGGCACAGGCGCGGATGCCGGGCAGGCGCGCAAACGCCTCGCGCACGCGCGCTGCGGCGATGCCGCGCATCGCCGTCACGACGGACGCCAGTTCCCGGACCGTGTCCAGGCGCGTCTGGACGTCACCGATCCGGTTGCTCAAGCGTATCTCCTGCCGTACGTTCCCCATCCGCGAGATTCCGGATGATGTTCACGAGAGCGCGCCGGTCATCGTCGGTCAATTCCGCCGCCTGCAGTGCCGGGCCCAGCTTTGCCGCGATGCCCATGGCATCGAGACGGGCCGGCAGCGCATCGCGGATCCCGGCCACGGCGTCCGGCGGGTACGTATCGAATACGCCGTCGGCCAGCGCAAGCAGGAGCGCCGTTTCGTCGATCGGCCGTAGCGGCGAGAAGCGCGGCTGCGCGATCAGCGATCGAATGCGTTCGCCGCGCACGATCTGCGCCTTCACGCGCGCATCGCTCAGGCCCCCGAAGCGCGTAAACATCTCGAGTTCGATGAACTGTGCGTAATCGAGCCGCAGCCTTCCGGAGGCCGCACGCATGGCCGGCATTTGAGCTTTGCCGCCTACTCGGCTGACACTCAGCCCGACGTCGATGGCAGGGCGCTGGTTGGCGGCGAACAGGCGCGCATCGAGCACGATCTGCCCGTCCGTGATCGAGATCAGGTTCGTCGGGATGTACGCGGCAAGATTGCCCGCATCCGTCTCGGCAATCGGTATCGCGGTCAGCGAACCGCCGCCTTGTTCCGGCGACAGTTGCGCGGCCCGCTCCAGCAGCCGGGCATGCAGATAGAAGATGTCGCCGGGGTACGCCTCTCGCCCCGGCGGTTCCCGCACAAGCAGCGCCAGTTCGCGATGGGTCGCCGCATGCTTGGTCAGATCGTCGATCACGATCAGCGCATGCTCGCCGCGGTCCCGAAAGTATTCCGCGATGCTGAATGCCGCGAACGGCGCGATCCACTGCAGGCCGGGAGGATCGGCCGCCGATGCAACCACGAAAATGCATCGCTCAGGCGCACCATGCTGCCGCACCGCGTCGATCACGCGCTCGACAGCGGTCGCACGCTGGCCGATCGCCACGTAGACGCACACCACATCCGAATGCTTCTGGTTGACGATCGTGTCGATGGCAATGGAGGTCTTGCCGGTCGCCCGATCGCCGATGATCAGCTCGCGCTGGCCGCGGCCGATGGCAAACAGCGCGTCGATCAGCAGGACGCCGGTTTCGATCGGCTGCGACACCAGCGCACGTTCGACGACGGCCGGAGCCGGTCGTTCGACGGGAAACGACAGCGTGGAATCCGGCGGGGCGCCGCGATCGAGCGGCCTGCCGAGCGGATCGATCACACGGCCCAGCAGGGTCGGGCCGACGGGTACCTCGACGACGCGCCCCGTACCCGAAACGCGCGTGCCAGCGGCGATGCGCTCGCTTCCGTCGAGCAGAACGCAGCTCAAAGTATCGGCGTCGAGCGTGAGCACGAACCCGAGTTGGCCGCTGTCGAAGCGCAACAGTTCGTTCAGCCGGACGCGCGGTAGTCCGCTCACGCGCGCCATGCCATCCGCGACATGCTCGACGCGCCCGACTATCTCGACCTGCGGCGCAAGATCGAGTCGTGCCAGCGCTGCCCGGCCGCGCATCAACCACGCATCGTTCGTCGCATCAGTCGTGTCGTTCATCGTCATGCGCCAGCAGTTCGGCTTTCAGAGTGTCCAGATCGTGTCGAAAACTGTTCCGCACGATGACGTGCTGACCGGTGAGCTCGAGTCCGGCAATCAATGCCGGATCGACGTCGACCTGCAGGGCCGCTTCGTGGCCCAACGCAGTCGCAAGCGCCTCGCGGCAATGTGTCAGTTCACCGTCATCGAGCGCGCGCGGCGCGACCAGATGCAGCGCTTCACGTTGTTGGCCGAGCTGTTGGCGATGCGCGTCGGGCAATGCACGCACGGCATCGGCAAGCGGCGCGACGAATCCGCTGATTTGCCCGTCGCGCGGGAGTCGTGCAAGCAACCGGGACGCGATCTCCAGTGCGAATCCGGCAGCCTGCGCCGCGTTGCCGCGCGACGCGCGTTGCCGCATGGCTTCGATTTCCGCGGCGGCCGATGCACGCAACGCGTCGGCTTCGGCGCGTGCGGCGGCCAGAAGCGACGATTTGAGGCGCTCCGCTTCGGCGGACATGTCATTCAACCGCTGCATGCGCAGCGCATCCAGTTCCGCAACCTGGCCGGTGATTTGCTTGCGATCGTGCTCGGCCGCGTCGCGCGCGGCGGCGGCATCCTGCATCAGCGCCGCCACGGCCTGCTGGCGATCCGCCATGATCTTCGCTAGCGGCTTGAACAGGAACCGTGACATGAGCCACACGAGCACCAGCACGTTGACGGTCTGGAAGCCGAGTGTCCACCAGTCGATGCGCATCGCACGCCTACTTGGTGAATGGGTTTGCGAACAGCACAAGCAGCGCCACGACGAGGCAGTAGATCGCCATCGTCTCGATCATCGCCAGGCCGACGAACAGCGTGCGCGAAATCGCGCCGGCCGACTCGGGCTGCCGTGCCAGCGCATCCATCGCGGCGGCGACGGCACGCCCCTCCGCGAGCGCGGGGCCGATGGCGCCGAATGAGACGGCGATCGTCGCCGCGACGATGCTGACGAGTTGAATCCAGTTGGTCATGATGCTCCTTGCGGTGGATGCGACACGGTCGTGGTTTCGTCGCCGAGCGCGGCGCCGATGAATACGGCCGCGAGCACGGTAAAGATATAGGCCTGAACCGCGCCAGTCAGCAGGTCGAGCGCCATCAGCGGGATCGGCACCAGCAATCCCGCCAGCGAGAGGACGATGCCGATCACGAAGACGCCGCTCATCACGTTGCCGAACAGACGGACGACCAGCGAAAAGGTACGGGTGATCTGTTCGATCAGATTGAGGGGGATCATGATCCATGCAGGTTCGGCGAACGATGCGAGATAGCGGAGCACCCCGCGCGATCGTATGCCGTAGTAGACGGTCGAGCCGAACACGACGGCGGCGAGGGCGGCATCCGTTTCAAGGTGCGCGGTGGGCGGCTCGACGCCCGGAATCACGCCGGACCAGTTGCAGGCCAGGATGAACACGAACAACGTTCCGATCAACGCGCGATAGCGCGTGGGGTCGGCCTGGATCGTGTCGTGGATCTGGTCATCCAGCGAGATGACGAGCAGCTCCAGTATGGCCTGCAGCTTCGTGGGAGTCAGCGACAGGCGCTTTCGTATTGCCCACGCTGCGCCGACGATCAGCACCATCATGCACCACGTGGTCAGCACGGGCGCGGAGATCGATACGAAGCCAATGCGGACGAGCGGTTCCGTGACGAGCGGCGAATGAATCATGGCGTACGCTCCAGAAGCCGGGTCGCGACGTGGCGTGCGACGACAATGCCGGCCAGTCCGCTCAGCAAGGCGGCGGAGCCGAGCCGGGCGAGACCGTAGAGCATCAGCGCGAGCAGCCCGAATCGCAGCACCTGCATGACGAGGGCGGCCCCCAACGCGTGATGCGCATACCAGCGCGCGTTCACATGGAGGGCCGCGAAATACGCGGCACCGGCGATGACGCCGGCCGTGCCGCCCGTGGCAATCTGCAGTGAAGAGGAAAGTGCGGGGATCGACAGCATGATTCAATCCTCCGAGCCTTGGCGATGCATCCAGCGCCACGCGGACCACAAGCCGATCGCAGCGCCCACCATCAGAAGCGGTGCCGAAAAGAACACGCCGGTGCCGAACCGGCGATCGAGCCAGTGCCCGCCCCACAGGCACAGCAGGGTGGGGACGACGATCGTCCAGCCGAGAATGCCGATCTGGCCTAGCCTCGCCCCGAGGCTAGGCTCCGGCACGTCCCGGGCCTTCCGGTCGCGTTGCAGCGCCTGTCGGGCGGTACGCTCGAGGGGATGCCCGTTCCGCTTGCGAGCGTGATCCGGCGGATGATCGTCGCGGCGGGGCGCCGGTTCTTGACGTCTAGCCATGATTGCCGCCCTCGTTGGCGCCGTCCGCTCGTGTGGCGGCTCCCGTCGCGCCAGGGCGCAGGTACTTGAGGATCTGGCGGATCGCCCGGGCGTTGAGGCGTGTCTGCTCGACCCGCGCCCGGCGTGCCGCGTCGAGGCGTGCTTCGCGCGTCGCGCGCGCCTGCGTCTCGAGCGTCTCGAGCGCGTCGCCGAGCTCGCCCGCACGACACGCGATACTGACGTGCTGCCCGTCGACGACGCGCAGTATTCCGCCGCTCACGGCACAGAAGCGCCGCTGGCCGTCGGCGGTGCGCCAGCGCAGCACGCAGGGCACCAGTACGGTCAGGAAGTCCGCATGGCCGGGCAGGATACCGAAGCTGCCGGTTGCATCCTCCCCGCGGAATGCGACGACGTCGGCGCTGTCGACCAGCAATCCGGACGGTGCGGCGATCGTAACGCGCAGCGCCGTGTTCATGATGCGCCTCGCTCGCGCGCACGCGCTTCGTCCAGGGTGCCGACCATGTACAGCGACTTTTCGTGCCAGATGTCGCATTCGCCGCGGAGAATGGCCTTGCACCCCTCGAGGGTTTCGTCGATCGCGACGGAACGCCCGGCCACGCCTGTAAACGCCTCGGTAACCGAAAACGGTTGCGTCAGAAAACGTTGCAGGCGCCGCGCCCGACCGACGACGCGACGATCGTCGGCGCCCAGTTCCTCGATGCCGAGCAGCGAGATGACGTCCTGCAATTCCCGGTAGTGTTCGATGGTGCGCCTCACTTCGGTCGCAACGGCCACGTGTTCCGCGCCGACAATGAGCGGGTCGAGCAGGATCGACGACGATGCGATCGGATCGATCGCCGGATACATGCCTTCGGCTGCCATCGCGCGCGACAGTACGACCATGCTGTCGACATGCGCGGCGATTGTCGTCACGGCGGGGTCGGTAAAGTCGTCCGCCGGCACGTAGACGGCTTCGATTGCCGTAATCGACACCCCGCCGACCGAGACGATGCGCTCCTGCAGCGCGGCCACTTCGGTGGCCAGCGTCGGCTGGTAGCCGACACGCGACGGCATGCGCCCGAGCAGGCCCGAGACTTCCGCGCCGGCCTGGACGAAGCGGAAGACGTTATCCATCAGCAGCAACACGTTCTGGCGCTGTTCGTCGCGAAAGTACTCGGCGATGGTCAAGGCCGTCAGCGGCACCCGCCAGCGCGCACCGGGGGGCTCGTTCATCTGGCCGTATACGAGCACCGTCCTTGGCAGCACGCCAGAGCGCTGCATGTCCTGCAGCAATTCGTGCCCCTCTCTCGATCGTTCACCCACGCCGGCGAATACGGAAATGCCCTTGTAGTGCTCGACCATTGCATGGATCAATTCCATCACGAGAACGGTCTTGCCCACGCCTGCGCCGCCAAACATCGCGGCCTTGCCGCCGCGGGCGAGGGGAGCAAGGAGGTCGATGACCTTGATGCCGGTTGCAAACATGCCGGTTGCGCCGTCCTGTGCCGACAGGGGAGGCGGTGGCTGGTGGATGGGGCGTCGCGGCACATCGCCGGGAAGTGTCTGGCCGCGGTCGCCAGGCGTGCCGATCACGTCGATCAGACGCCCGAGCATTGCGTTGCCCACGGGAACGGATATCGGCTGGCCCGACGCAGTCACGCGCAAGCCTCGCGGCAACCCGTTCGTCGACTGCATGGCCAGTGCGCGCACCGTTCGTTCATCCAGGTGCGCTTGCACTTCGGCGACGATTTCACGGCCGTCGTCGCTTTCAATCGAAAGCGACGTGTCCAGCGGCGGAAGCTTGCCGGACGGAAAGGCCAGGTCGACGACCGCTCCACGAATGGCGACGACATGCCCGTGGAGCGGGGCGCCGGCAGCGGGATCATGCTCGGGTGCGGTTTGCATCGGAAGGCGTACCGTCGGCAATCGCGGATCTCGTAACGCCGCATGCGTGAGCCGCGACGCGGAGATCTGCTTGCATTGAAGAGTCGTTCCCGGCCGGTGCGATCGGGGACGCGCCACTGAGAACTATTTATCGCCGCACGCCCTGTTCCCATTTGATCCCGATCAACGAGAAACGTCGAATCGACAGATGAAACGCGTGAGGGGAGTAGTCGTTCGGAGACGGAAGCGAAAGATCCGCTGGTATACGCCGTCGACATTTCGACCGACTTCTTTCGGGAAACGCAGGGATGGTTGGAGGCTACGCGATCTGCGCTAGAAAAGGTGCCAAAAACTGATCGCGCAGCATGCATACATACCATACGATCTGTTCGCGTCGTTCCCGGAATTTGGCCGAAATCATGCGCTTGCGAAGCGCAAGATGGCATACGAAACTTACGCGCCTTCCAATCCTGATACCTTGTTCCGACCTGTCGATTTCGCGTGATAGAGTGCCTCGTCGGCAGCCTTGATGACGACACTTGATTCGTCGTCCGCCTGCGGCTGCCGACTCACGACACCGATACTTGCCGTTACGCGTCCATACTCGCTGCCGGCATGCTCGATTCGACGCTCGAAGATCGAGCGTCGAATTTTCTCTGCAATCTCAGTGGCACCCGATGCCGAGGTATCAGGCAGGACGATGACAAACTCCTCGCCTCCGTAACGCGCGGCAGTGTCGGTCGGCCGACAAACGTTATCCGAAATGCATTTCGCCACCACGACAAGCACATCGTCGCCCGACTGATGACCATAGGTGTCGTTGTATGACTTGAATCGGTCGATATCGACGAACAGGAGCGATAGGACACTGCGAGTTCGTATCGCACGTCGCCATTCGCGTTCAAGGATCTCGCCGAAGCTGCGGCGATTGCTCAGGCCCGTCAGCCCATCGGTACGGGCCAGCAGTCGCAACTCCGACTCCGCCTGGATCCGTCTGCGCAGTTGCACGCCAAACAAGGCGGAAAGCGTGATGAACGCGCCGGCGAATGCCAGCATCAGCGAACCTATCGTGATCGCGCGTCGACGCCATGCCGCATAGATGTCCTGTTCACCGGCCGCGACCATGAGGATCAGTGGTGCGTTCGGAAAATTCTGGAACCAGTAGAGGCGCTGTGTTTCGTCGATCGAGGCCCGCTCGCTGAAACTCCCCTGAGGCGCAGCGATGAAATGCTGGAAGGTGTTTGCCGTACTGATGTCCCGTCCGATAATCCGCGGATCGTATGGCTGGCGCATGATCATTACACCGTTCTTGCCGATCAACGCCATCGAGCCGTGAGGGCCCAGCGACAATCCGGAAAAGAGTTCATGAAAGTAGTCGATGTTGATTGCCATCAGCACAATGCCGGCGAACGATCCATCCGGATGGGAAAGCCGACGGCTCAATGCGATGCTTGCCTTGCCGCCTCGCAATCGCGATTGATACGGGTCGCTGATATAAAGCCCAATGTGCGGATTGTCACGTTGGACGGTGAAATACGGTCGGTCAGAAAAATTTCCTTTGCGAGGGACATTGTTCGCGGCGTCGAAGATGATGTTGCCGGCTTTGTCCAGCACCAGCACGGAGCCGAGATGCTTGGCCGTAGCAGCCCTGTCGAACAAGACGCCACGACGCAGCTCGCTTGGTAGTGCCATCACTTCGGGTTTTTGCAGCCCGTCGACCACAGCTTGCAGCGATAGCTCGTACAAATCGAGATTGCGTTCGATGTCTCGCTGGGCGATCACTGCGATATTGCGCAGGGTTTCGCGCGTATGATCCAGCGCATCCTGCCGGCTTTCATACAGCACGACCGCACACAGGCTGACCATGATGAGCGCAATCGTGGTGCCGGACACCGTGAAGACTAGTGACGATGCCGTCAATGCTTGCCAAAGCGTGCTGGTCAGCCCCGTTGAATCGTCCGATTCCGTTCGATCATCCTTGTTGGCCATAAACGGCATGAATCGCAATCGCCTCTGTACCATTTGCCAAAAGATGCGGGGCATCGTCGCACCTTGCGGTGCGCCGGGGTAGCGCGCACGTGTCATCGCCGTTCCAGTCTCGTGATTCTGCGAATTGTCTCGCGGTGCGTCAACGCGGCATCGAGCCGTATCGGGAGCGGACGTCGGGCTGCCTGGAGTTGACCGCCGTCGTTTCGAATCAGGTACACGAACGGCAGATACTCTTGCGGCCCGATCACGTGCATGTTTCGCAGATCGCCCAGAATCGAACGGACCGGGCCGCTCGCATTCGGGTTCAGATGCATGGGATAGATCACTTCGATGACCACACATGTGATCACGACGAGCGCATTGAATAGGTGGAAATACTCCACCTGCAGCGACGGTAGCGTCGAAACGAATGTCATCGCGCTACCTCGCAACCGCCGGATTAAGACAACGTGCGGTTTCCATCGTCGAACCACGCCCACTGGCTGTCCTTTTCTGCCCAGCTTCTGCCGTGCGGACTGCGTCGTTCGTATCCACAACTGTTCCCCATGCAAAGCGAATGTTGCGGCGCTGTGGTCTTCGCGTGAGGTCGCGCCGCTTCTTGTAAAACGAGAATCTATGGGTGGGGAGGCCGAAGGACTTGATACCGATCAACGTCGGTCAATGCAACCGTTTGCGATGCATCCGGAGCTTTCTTGGATTAGTGCTCGCCGCAACATGGAATACCCGGATCCTTCCGAGTTGACATTGCGGTTTCTGCCCTCGCGTCCAGCTACCGTGCACCTCGCCTGGTCCCGCTCGAGTCGGGTTGCACTCGAGAATCCGGACTTGTGTCGTTTTTGCTATCCGCCGCCTTGTAGGCGGCTGCAACTGATCAACGGTAAGTGGCAAATTTGGGGCAAGTCATTTTGACCCCTTATCGTGACGCCTCATTGGGAAAGTCAACGCGGGTCGTATAGCATTGAGTTTGTCAGGACTGAACCGGCCGAGATCACCTTTCGGGGTCAGCTTGACGGCCGGCAGACGTGGCCCGATTTTCCGGGAGATGCAATGAAAGGGAGCACCGCGTCGTACTCTTCTCGTAACTTGAGCGATATCGAAATCGAACACCGCTACCGGTTGTTTATCGAGGCAGTGCGGGATTACGCGATTTTCATGCTGGATCCGAACGGCAACGTGACGAGCTGGAACCCCGGAGCACAGCGAGCCAAGGGTTATGTTCCCGACGAGATTGTCGGCAAGCATTTTTCGATCTTTTATACGGGTGAGGATATTGCCGCCGGTAAGCCCGCTCAGTTGCTCGCTGCAGCCGAGGCACAGGGCCGCGCGGAGGATGAGGGGTGGCGGGTGCGCAAGGACGGTAGCCAGTTCTGGGCGAACGTCGTCATCACGGCCGTGCGTGACCATGACGGGACGCTGCTGGGATTCGCGAAAATCACACGTGATCTGAGCGAGCGGCGGCGTCTGGAAGAGCTTGAGCGCGTGAGCGCCGCCTCGGCAATTGTTCAGCAGGCGCGTGAGAACGAGCAGGGGCGTATCGCACGTGAACTGCACGATGATCTCGGGCAGCAGCTTACCGCACTGAAAATGACGCTCGCGCTCCACGAAACAGAATTGGCTCAATACGTTGCCGCAGACATCCGTACGCATCTGGAGGCCATGCACGAGATGGCTGGCCAGATCGACGCGATGGTCACATCGGTGCGGCGTATCGCAGCCGATCTTCGCCCGCCTGTCCTTGATGACTTGGGACTGGAAGCTGCACTCGAATGGATGACGGAGGGTTTTGAGCGCCGATACGGTGTGCGCACACGATGCGAGATCCACACGGATGCGCTGCATTTGAACGACCTGGCGGCCATTTCCCTATATCGCGTGGCTCAGGAAGCATTGACCAATGTCGCGCGGCATGCCCAAGCGAACGAGGTATCGGTCATATTGTCAACGAACGAGCGTGAGTGCCGATTACGGGTCCATGACGATGGGGTGGGGTTCCCGGAGCAATCGCCAACCAGAGCGGACGCCTTCGGCGTGCTCGGAATGCGTGAGCGGATCTTGCAGCTTGGCGGGATCCTTTCCATTGAGAGTGTGCCGGGCAACGGCGTCACCATTACAGCGCAGGTGCCTTTGTCGCGGATTCTCATGGAGGGGTAGCAGCGCCGTGACGCACCGGAGATAGAGCGGGTAGGCATAAGCAGGAGTTTTTGACTTACACCGGGCAGGAAGTCACGGGAGTGTAGACGGGCTCCGAGCGTCGGTGGCGCTGGATGGCAGTGCAGATGCGGGCGATAGTTCGCGAGAGTCTCGAGCCAGGGAAATCTATTTCGAGGTCGCGCGCCAACACGGTAAGGAACCGAAACAACGGTTCCGTTGGAGCCAGCCGACCCTGAACGGAATCCCGTCACCGGTCAACGTGCGCGAAGAAGTGGTTCCGGCTGCGGGCGGGCAATGTCCGCCCTTCGTGTGTCAGATGGTTGCCTGGGTGGATGCAACCACATCGTCGCTATCGCGCGCAGCAGCCCACGATCGCAGCCCTGGTCTTGGCGCGATCGGCGTGGCAGCCCGAAAGATGAGAGCCCCAATTCCGCCATTTCGCCGAGTTTTCACAGCTTCGGCAAGATAATTTATCTTCTCTGGCCTATCTGAAAGTTGTGCTGCAGGGGCGGAAATTGGGCTAGCCTCAATTCAGTGAAGTGCTGCATCGGGAATGGCAGCGCACTGGGTAGAATCATATGCTGTGGTCACTGCGTTTGATCGACACCGATACCTTGAAGGCATACACAAACACCGACCACAAACCATTCCTTCGGTAAGCAAGCCAACAAGAAAATCGTGTGGCGAAGTTTGCTGGAATGCTAAGCAATGGGGATTATGTTTCGGGTTATGACGGGAGGGAATTCACGGTGGTTCCGCCAGGTTCTGATTCGAAAGGTGAAACGGTTGTGGCGGAGACCATTAGGTAAGCGCTCGAAAGCCTCGGTGTCGCACGTGCGAAAGAACCGTTGGGCGCGTATCCGTGGCCGTCGTAGCGGTACGGAATGAAGGCTACGACTCCTCTTTGTCGAAGGCGGCCGATGCTGGGTGTATTTCGCCAACATACAACATGGATTTCGGCGATGCGACGGCGTTGCGCCTGGCCGTGTCGTCAACGGCTCGATCGCCAACGGGTTGGGCGGGGAATCGAAAAAACGACGGCGTGATTATGTACAGCCATTCCGGATAAACCGGAAGCCAATCCGTTGCGATCTTTATTCTTCTGAATTCGTATGCTAGTTTAACGATGCCAATTTCATCGGCACCACGAATTCGATGCCCGTTCGGGTGGCCGCCAGGCAAGTATCCAATGGCATGCCGCTGCGTTATCGGCGGCATGCATTCACGGAGATCGGCCATGTTAATTGCAGTCTTGGAAGACGACCAGGATCAACGCGACTTGCTGATGCTCTGGCTGGAGCAAGGCGGCCACCGCGCACGCGGGTTCGGTACGGCGCAGGCGCTGTTCGACGGGATCAAACAGGATCCCTTCAATCTCTATGTCGTCGACTGGGGGCTGCCGGACGCATCCGGTGGCGAGGTGATCCAGTGGATTCGCAATCACCTGGGCTGGGAGGTGCCCGTGATCGTGCTGACGGTGCGCGACGACGAGCAGACCGTGCTGGCTGCGTTGAAGGCAGGCGCGGACGACTACGTGGTGAAGCCGGCGCGCGCGGCGGAACTGCTGGCCCGGATCGGCGCGGTGGCGCGGCGCTACGGGGTGGGTAGCGTCGTGCCGATGCAGCTCGGCGTCTACACGATCGACATTCAGCGCATGTCGCTGTCGATGAGCGGCGGGCCGGTCGAGCTCACCCAGAAGGAGTTCGATCTCGCTGTCTACATGTTCCAGAATCCGGGGAAACTGCTGTCGCGCGATCACCTTCTCAATCGTATCTGGGGCGTGAATGCCGACGTCGATACCCGTACCATCGATACGCATGTGAGCCGCCTGCGCAAGAAGCTTCTGCTCGACGGCACCCATGGCTGGAAGGTCGCGCCGGTGTACGGCTTCGGCTATCGCTGCGTCCGAATCGACGACCCGGCATGACACGCCGCCGCACTCATGCGTCGTCGCCCACGCATGCCGTCAACGAGCTGCCGGCACGCACGCGGCGTCGCTTGATCGTTGCCGGCACACCGACGGCCAGCGCGTTCGGCGGCACGTCGTCGAGCACGACGGCATTGGCCCCGATCACCGCACCGTGGCCGATCCGTACCGGGCCAAGAATCTTCGCACCCGCCCCGATGTCCACGCCGTTGCCGATGATCGGCGCGCCGCGGGTACCCCTGTGGCGCAACCCGAGCGTCACGCCGTGACGGATCACGACGTCGTTGCCGATGATCGTGTCGCCGCTGATCACGATGCCGCCGAAATGCTCGATCAGCAAGCGCCTGCCGACGACGGTCTCGCAAGGCAGGTCGATGCCGGTCAGGATCTGGCTGCCGATCTTGCCGAGCTTGTACAGGAACGAAAGCGGGCGGCGAAGCAGGCTCGGGCGCACGCGGTAGCGCCAGCGTCCGAAGCGGTAGACGGCCATCACCCAGAACCCTTGCCGCCAGATGTCGCGCTCGTACGTGCGCCAGTCCTCGCGAAGATTGTCGAACATGACCGGCTCCTTACCACGGGGTCGGCGGCGAAACGCGGCCGCCCATCGTTTCGCGCCATGCGCGCTTGAGCATGGCGGCCTGCCGCTTCGAGTCGGCCACCTTGTCCTGGCGCGGCGCGGCGCCCGCGCGCGCATTGCGCACCATGCGCAACGCGTGCCAGCCGAGTTCGGCCCGACTGGCCAGCCACGCGGCGGGCAGGCCATGATGCTTGCGGTAATAGAGCATGGCGCTGCGCATGCGCCAGAGCGTCAGTTGCGCGCCGGCTCCCGAGAACGCTTCGCCGGTCGATTGGCTGACGCTGCGCGCGGACACGCCGCCGACATGCCGCACCACGAGATCGGGCCAGTAACACACGTCGAAACCGCGTTGCTTGACGCGCCGGCACAGATCGACCTCCTCGTAGTACAGGAAAAACCGTTCGTCGAAGCCGCCGAGATGGCAGAAGAGATCGCGCCGGACCAGCGCGAATGCGCCGGGCACCCAGTCCACGCGCGCGGGCGCGGCGGGATCGCACCAGGTCCGGTCCGCGCGGCCGAACAGCCGCGAACGCGGGTATCGGGCCGACAGGCCGCTGATGGCCAGTACGTCGTTCAGGATCGACGGGAACATGCGTGCCGATGGCTGATCGCTGCCGTCGCCGCCGGTCAGGCGCGCGCCGGCCACGCCCACTTCGGGGCGGGCGCGCATGCGCGCCACCCCGGCCCGGATCGCGCCGGGAGCCGGTTCGGCGTCGGGGTTGAGCAGCAACAGCAGCGAACCGTCGGCATGGCGGGCGGCGAGATTGTTGCCGGCAGCAAAACCGAGGTTGCGCGGGCAACGCACGAGCGTGACCCACGGATGCCGCCGTTCGACGAGATCGGCCGTGCCGTCGGCGGATGCGTTGTCCAGCACGATCACCTGCCAGTTGTCCCGTTCGGCATCGGCACGCAATGCATCCAGTTGCGTACCGATTTCACCGGCCGAGTTGTAGGTGACGATCAGGATCGACAGCGCGCGCCGGCTCGGCGAGCACATGAATCTGGAAGGGGCATCGGCGAAGGCGGTACCGTGGGTCGAGATGGCGGTCATCATTGCGGGTCTCCTGCATGGGGGGCGCGCGGCGTGCGAACCCACGCGGCGGTTCCGCGCGCGCACCGAAGCGCACGCGGCAATACGGTGAACGACCAGGCGAGATAGAGCGGCAGCCGCAACAGCGCGAGCCAGTGCCGGCGCGATGCGCGTCCCGCCCGCATGGCGACGACGACATGCAGCGCGACGATGCCCAGCACCGCGAGACCACCGGCCGACACCGCCGGCGCGGGCCATGCGGCGAGCACGGCCGCGGCCGTCACGAGCCACGTCAGCGGCGGCAGCAGCAGGTCGCCGAGCACGTCGGCGCAGCGCCACCTGCCGGCGGCAACATCGCGAATGCACGGCAGCCACTGCGTGCGCAACAACGCCAACCGGCCGCCGGTCCAGCGCGCCCGCTGCGTTGCCGCCGCGCGGCGGTCCGGTGCGGCCGGCGCGCGCACGGTCGCATCGTCGACCCATTCGACCTTCAAGCCGGCACGCACGAGGCGGATGTGATAGTCGACGTCCTCGACGATCGACACCGATTCATACGGCACGCGTGCGAGCGTTTCGCGGCTCAGCGCGAAGCCGTTGCCCAGCACGCCCGTCGACCAGCCCAGCCGCGCACGTCCACGCGGGCGCACGAGATTCCAGCCGAACCACGCCACCTCGGCGAGCGCGCGATGCGCACGCATCGCGTCGCCGTCTTCCCGCATCGCGAGGTAACGGCACTGCAGGGCCCGGGCACCGCGCCCGATCGTCAGGCGAACGGCATCGAGCGAGGCCCGGTCGATCCGGCTGTCGGCATCGACGATCAGGTACCAGTCGAATCCCGGCAGCCGCGCGAACGCGAACCCGAGTGCGGGCCCCTTGCCGCGCCAGTGCGGATCGTTGCGCTCGAGCACGGTGACGCCGGCTCGCGCGGCAATGGCCGCTGTGTCGTCCGTGCAGTTGTCGGCGATCACGACGATCGAACAGGCGTCGTCGCCGGCCGTCGCGTCGCGCAGGTTCGCCAGCGTGGCGGCCAACCCGGCCGCTTCGTCGTGCGCGGGCACCACGATCGCCAGGCGTGCGTTCGCGGCGGGCACGTCCAAGTCCGGCGCGCACCGGCGTGCGGGCAGCGCAGCCGCGACGGTCAGCACGAGGAGGTAAAGTGCGCCCGGCGCCAGCAGCGCGGTCAGCGCCAATCCGATGAGCTCAACCGGCATGGCCGTCTCCCGTGGCGCGTGCGCCGGCAAAGAAATGGGCGATGCGCATCGCATCGATGGCAGGCGTCGTGTGCGGTCCGCCCGCCGCGCGGTCGCGCCACAGTGCATGCCAGGGCAGCGCCTCGGTTTCGCGCTGCAGCCGGTCGACCAGTGCGTCGACCGTGCCGATCGGGCGCGCCGGAATGCCGCCGACGATTACGCCGGGCGGCACGTCCCGGGTCACGAGCGAACCGGCGGCGACGATCGTGTCCGCGCCGATGCGCACGCCCGGCATCACGATCGCCTGGTGGCCGACGAATACGTTGTCGCCAATGTCGATGCCGCCGACCTTGTCGAGCTTCACGCCGTAGGCCGTCGCGAGCATCGTGACCACGCCGTCGTGCCCGAACAGCGTACAGCCGGACAGGTGCACATTACGGCCGAGCCGGACGTATGGCGGATCGGTGATGACCACGTTGGTCTGAACGACGCATTCGTCGCCCATCGCGTACAGGCCACCGTGCCGTTGCAGGTAGTTTGCCCACGCGATGCCGTTCGGCCGCGAGATGCGCTTCCACCACGCGACACCGATCCCGTGCTCGATCGCGAGACGGCCGAGCAGGCGGTCGATCCAGATGCGCAGTTTCATCATTGATCCCCTTCGGGTTGGGTGGCGCCGCCGGTGTGCGGCAAGGCCACGAACAGCGACGCGAGCCGTGCGACGTTTTGCTGAAGATCGAATGCTTCGCGCAGATGCTGTCGTCCGGCTTCCGCGAAACGGCGGCGCGCATCGGCATCCTCGAGCAGTGTCCGGATGCTGCCGGCCAGCGCATCGGCGTCGCCAGGCGACGCGAGCAAGCCGCTCTTGCCGTCCTCGATGAGCTCCGGAATCCCGTTGACAGGGCACGAAATGCACGGCACGCCGGCGGCCATCGCTTCCATCAGGACGACCGGAATGCCTTCGGCGAGGCTCGGCAGCACGAATGCGTCGGCGGCATCGAGGGCCGCGCGCACTTCGGCTTCGTTCAGTGCTCCCGCGAAGCACACGTGCTCGCCAAGGCCGAGCTGCCGCACACGCTCACGCAGGCTTGCCTCGTCGCTGCCCTGGCCCACGAGCGTCAGGCGGAATGCGCACCCCTGCGCCCGCAGGCGGGCGCAGGCGTCGAGCAGCACATGCTGCCCCTTTGCCGCCGTCAGGCGGCCGACGCACAGCAGCTCCGTCGCCGCGCCGCGCGCCGGCATGCGTGACCCGGCATGCTCCGCGACGCCCAGCCGGCACACCTGCAGCTTGCGCCACTGTGCGCGCTCCGACAGCCGCATCAGCTGGCTCCGGGCGAACTGGCTGATGCACACGACCAGGTCGGCCGCGCGCACCTTGGCGCGCAGATGCTGGCCATCGACGTCGTCGAATTCGTCCGGACCATGAACGGTGAGCGACAGGCCGATCGGCGCGATCGTTCGCGCGAGCAGGCCGACGTTCGCCCCCGCGGTCGCGAAGTGCACATGCAGGTGATGCAGGTCGCGATCGGCCATCCAGCGCACGACCATCGCGGCCTCGGCAAGATAGGCGAGCGCATACAGGCGACGTGCGCCGCGCCCGAGCGTCAGGCTGGTCGCGAGTGCGCGCAGGCACCCGCCGGGATGCCTGAGCACGCAGTGCAGCACGGCGCGCAGCGCGCCGGCTGCGCCGTCACGCTTCACGTAGTAGGTTGCGTGCGCCTCGTCGCGCTCGGCGTCCGTCATGCGTTGCGCGGGGCGATCCGGCGCGTTGACGGATGCCACGGCGACCGTGGCGCCGAGGGCGCGCAGGGCGCGTACCTCGCGCAGGATGAACGTATGCGATACGGCCGGATAGCGGCTCACGAGGTAGGCGAGTCGCAAGGCGGATGGGTTCGCGCGGCAGGCAGTGGGCAGGGTTCGCATGATCGTGCACGGTTCGTGTGGCGATGGATGCATTACAGGCGAGAACGCCCGCGCACCTGTGACGAAATTGCAAACTATTGCGACACGTTCGTCAGACGGCGAACGGCGCCGGACCGGCATCGTGCCCGGCGTTCGTGTGCGTCTCGGACAGCCGCCCGTACAGCTGTTCGGCGGCCGCTATCCGGGCTTCCCACGTATGCCGGTCGACGACGCGCTGGCGCGCGAAAATGCCGCGCCAGCGCCACGCATCGGGGCGAGCGGCGCAGTCGCGCAATGCGTCCGCGAGCCCGTCGATCGCGCTGTTCGGGCCATCGAACGGCACGCACCGGCCGATCTCGTCGTCGACGATTTCCGCCGGACCGCCAAAATCCAGGCCGATCACCGGCCGTTCGCATGCCATCGCCTCGAGCAGCACGGCGCCGCCGGATTCCCGGATCGATGGCAGGCAGAACACGTGGCAGTCGTGCATCGCCTGCGCCACTTCGTCGTGGCTCAGATTGCCGGCGAAGCGAACCTGCGCGGCCAGGCCGAGCCGCTGGGCCAGCGCTTCCCACGGCGCCCGCATCGGGCCGTCGCCGACGACGGTGAGGCGGGCGCGCAGCCCCTCGGCATTCAACCGGTGCAGCGCGTGGAGCAGCAGGTCCAGCGCCTTCACCGGCACGAGCCGGCCCACGAACGTGATCGCGAGCGGTTCGTCCGGCCCGGGCGGCGGCAATGGCGTGCCGGGCGTGAAACGGGCGAGATCGACCGCGTTCTCCAGCATCGGAATGCAGCGATGACGATGGGCGGCAGGAACGGCGGCGGCCGTCGCATCGGTCGCCACGAGCAGCGCATCCGAGTGCGCGATCGAGCCGATCGCGCGATCGAACGCTTTCAGCAGCGCGCGTACCCGCCACAGCCAGCGCGATTCCTGCCGCAATACGTGGCCGAATCCCGGCGGATCGGTCAGCCCGCAGTTGAGCGGCCCGCGCACCAGCGGAAGGCCGAGCCGATGCAGCACGGTCGGCGCGGACAGCGTCACCGGCGTGACCACGTGCGTCACCGCCCACGGCATCGTGCCGTCGTGTTGCCGGGCGATCCGGCGCGCCGCGCGAAGCGCCGCGCGGTCGAACGCGAAGTAATCGCATTGGGACACCAGGAACACGCTGTGCTCGCTGCGCGGAAAGAACCGCCGCGCGAGGCGATAAAGTGGCCCGGCCAGCCATTCGGTGTCGATGTAATGGATGTCCGCGCCGGCCGGCAGCGGCCCGGCCGCATCGATCGCGGGCCGGTTGCGCACATGCGTGAGCAGCGTGACGGGCCTGACGCGTGCGAGACCGGCCAGCCATTCCCAGCCGATCTGCGAGACCGAGCCCATGCCCGGGCCGCATTGATACGCGACGAGGAGAATCGGGGCCTGTTTCATGATGCCTCCGTGACGGTAGCGGAATGAATGGGACGCGCCGGTACGCCGGCCACGACGGCACCGGCCGCGACGTCGCGGGTCACGACGGCATTGGCGCCGACCACGGCGCCGTCGCCGATCGTCACGCCGGGCAGAATCGTGACGCCGCGGCCGATCCACACCTCCCGGCCGATCCGGATCGGAGACGCGACGTGCGGCGCATCGCGCAGGCTGGGTGCGCCGACGCCGTGATTGGCGTCGCGGATGCTCGCGTACTCGCCGATCATCGTGCCGGCACCGATGTCGATGCCCGCGCGTGCGACGAGGTGCACGCCGCGCGACAGGACGACGCGGTCGCCGAGTGCGATGCGGCCGGCATCGCGGGTTTCCCAGTACTGGCCCGGATACAGGTAGAGCGAGCGGCCGAGCGCGATGCGGCGCGTGCCGTGCAGTTCCGGGCAACCCTCGACGACGACCGATGCGTCGACCGCACCGGCCAGCGCCTCGCGCAGCCGCACGAACGACCAGAGGCGCCGCCACCGCATGCCGGGGCCGGAGACGAATGCCGCGAGCGGCGCAAGCGCGCGCGCGGTCTGCAGTTTGATGTTCACGATGCCTCCCGGTTGGCGGGTTCGACTGTGGAATCCTTGTATTGCGGCGTCGCCGCGGCGCGGCCGGTGCGCGACGATCGCCAGTAGCGCCATTGGCCGACGAGGATCGGAACCTGCTGCGCATGGGCATGCGCCGCGTAGAGCAGGGCCAGCTTCCAGCCGCGCGCCTTCCAGTACGCGCGCGCCGCCGAGCGCAACCAGATCGCGACGCCCAGCACGGCCAGCACGGACGCGACGAGCGGCGCGATGGCCAGCACGGCGGCCCATGCAAAGGGCGCAGTGGCCACGAGCGTGCCGTGCACGCGGTTGCGCCGGGCTTCGCGGCGCCACAGCGGGTCTCGGCTGCCCGCATAGCGCGACGACACCTGCGCATACGCGTGTCCCGCACGCAGCGCGCGCTGCCAGTACTGGCCGAAACGCGAGATCGCGAGATCGTGCAGCGTCATCGGCGCATCGATGTGCAGGATGCGCCATCCGTGGGCACGCAGGCGGCGGCACAGCTCCGGCTCCTCGCCTGCATCGAACGTCTCGTCGAACCCGCCGGCCTGCGCCAGCGCCGCGCGCAGAAACAGCGCGTCGCCGCCGCAGTAATCCGTCTCGCCCGGTGCATAGATCCAGTCGAGATCGAGCACGGCCGTATAAACCGACTGCCGCGGCGCGATCTCGCGGCGGTGTCCCCACACGGCCGCATAGGGGCCCGTGTCGAGCGCGGCCAGTGCGCGCAGTGCAAACCCCGGGTCGAGTACGGTGTCGCCGTCGAGAAACAGCACCGTATCGGCTCGGGCCGCGCGCCAGCCGGCATTGCGCCCGGCCGCCGCGTTGCGGTGCGCGCCGGCTGCTTGCAGCACGCGGGCGCCGGCGCGCGCCGCACACGCGGCGCTGCCGTCGCTCGACGCCGAATCGACGTAGATCAGCTCGTAGCGCATATGCCGCCAGTCCGCGGCACGGATGCTGTCGAGACAGCGCCGCAGGCGCTCGCCTTCGTTGCGGCCGATCACGACGACCGACACGTGACAGGGTTTCGGTTCGCCGGTCATGCCCATGCTCCCAGCACCGACAGGTAGCGGCGCGTCTGGCGCTCCGGCGCGAAGCGCTGGGCGAGCGTCGCGCGCGCGGCATCGGCGACGCCGTTGAGCAGCGCGGCCGGCGCGTCGTGCAGGCGCGTCAGCGCGCCGGCCAGCGCCGCCGCGTCGTTGGCGGCGAAATGGAACCCCGTGTCGCCGTCCTGCACGAGCGCGCCGGCACCGCCCGCGTTCGGCACCAGCACCGGCACGCGTGCCGCGAACGCTTCGAGGATCGCGAGGCCGAACGGCTCCTCCGCGCAGGTATGGACGAGCAGGTCGGCGTCGCGCAGGCGTGCCCCTGCATTGGGGTCGAAGCCGTGGAGACGGACGTTCGGCACATCCGCCGCCAGTTCGCGCAGCAGCGCCTGTTCGTCGCCGGTGCCGAAGATGTCGAAGCGCATGTCGGCGAGCGCCGGGGTCCGTCGCACGGCCTGGATGAGCAGGCCGACACGCTTGATGCGGTCGAGCCGGCTCAGCACGACCACGCGCCGCACGCCATCCCGTGTGAACGCCGCGCGGCATCCGTCCGGCGGCGTCTCGATGAAGTTCTCGATCACGGTCACGCGGCCAGGCGGGACACCATGCGCCGCGAGCCGGTCGCGCACGAATTCCGAGACCGCGACGAACTGCACGTCGAACGGCAGAAGCAGGCGCTTGCGGCCGTAGCTCAGCCGCTCATCGGTGCCGCCGTGAACGACATGGATGTGCGTCATCCGGCAGCCGGTCAGCGCCTGCACCGCCACGCTGACCAGCGAATGCGACAAGCCGGTGGCGGCCACCCGGCACGCACGGTGGGTGCGCCCGATCCGCCACAGGAAGCCGGCCAACGCCGCCGGCGATTCGACGCAGACGCTGCGCAGGCCCTGTGCGCGCACATGCTCGTGAACCGGGCCGGGCGGCGCGACGATGATGCGATCGAAGCAGCCGCCGAGCCCGGCCAGCGTACGGACGGCCATGCGCTCGGTGCCGAACAGCTGGCCGCTGTGCAGGATGTAGACGAGTGGCGTTGTCATGACATGACTCCATCGGGAGAACGTGATGTCCATTTGAACGCCGGCCGCGCGCCGAATCGTGACGCAACTGCAAAACCCGATGTCACGATGTCCGGCCGGGCCGCTCGTTTCTGCCTGCCTACTTGAGCAGCGCGCCGACCGTGATCATCGTCAGCCCGGATGCAAGCTGCCGCATCACGTAGCCGAAATCGGCGATCCCGCTCTTGGGCACGTAGATCACGTCGCCTTCCTCTAGCGCGAAGTTGACGCTGTGATCCGCGGTCAGCAGGCTGCGCAGCGGTACGCGCTGCACCGCATGCGTACTCGGCCGGTAGATGCCGATCTCGTTGGGCGCGGCGTCCTCGTTGGGGCCGCCTGCCTGCGCGAGCGCATCGAGCAGCGACATGTTCGGCGTGAGCCGGTATGCGCCCGGCTTGCCCACTTCGCCCATCACGTAGACGAGGGTGTCGAACGAATCGGGGATATAGACGAGATCGCCCGGGTGCAGCCTGAGGTTCTGCGCCATGTCGCCCTGGTTCAGCAGACGCTTCAGGTCGATCCAGATCAGGCGTTCGCGGCCGCGGAAGACAGCGCAGCGCGTGAGGCTCGCCTGCTTGTCGATGACGGGCAGCGCGCCGGCCCGCGCCAGCGCTTCGAGCACGGTCGGCGCGTGTTCGAACTGCAGCGTGCCCGGGTTCTGGACGCGGCCGAGCACCGTGATCCGGTTCGACGTGTACTGCTCGATGCCGACCGTCACGGCCGGGGCCGTGTAGTACTTCAGCAGCGCATCGCGGATCCTCGCCGCGGCCGCTTCGCGGGTGTCGTCGCCGACTTTCACGCTGCCGGCGAGCGGCAGCGTGATGCGCCCGTCGGGGCCGACCACGTAGTGCGCCGTCAGCTCGGCGCGGCCCCAGACGTTGACGTTGAGGACGTCGCCTTCGCCGATGCGCTGGACGCTGTCGGCCGGCGCATCGAGGCGCGCCAGCTCGTCGTCGTCCGGAAACACGATATGGTCGGCCTTGCTGGCGGGCTTGAAGACCGCGTCGGCCCCCGCCGTCGGGACGGTCGGCATGACCGACTGGCAGGCGCACAGCGAAATGGCAGTGCTGGCCGCCAGCAGCCAGGCCGCGATGCGGCGAACGGTCGACTCAATCATGGGAAGGCTCCGAAAGCGGGTGGGTGGCGCCGCGTTGCGAGCGGCCCGCACGGCGAACCAGCGGGCTCAGGCGGGCAACGCACGCGCTGCGCTGCTCGGCGCAGAGCATCCAGCGCCACGCGATCGCGCACGCGGCGACCGTATAAAGCAGCCCGGCCGGCGCGAGGTGAACAAGCGCCGCGAACCGGCTGGCGTGCGCGGGCAGCGGCCACTGTTGCGCGAGCGCGCCGACGGCGGCGGCGGCCGCGTACGGCAGGCCGTAGGGCAGGACGTACAGGCGGACCATGCCGCGGATGTCGCCGGCGAGACGCCGATGGCTGACGATCAGGTAGAGGGAGGCCGCCGACATGCCTGATACCGCAAGGGCGCGCGCAAGCTGTACCGGTGAAATCGCGACGGTCACCGACAGCGCGACCGGCCCGAGCGCGAGCCCCGTCAGTCGCAGCGCGTGATAGACGTACTCGTTGGACAGCTTGCCCAGGCCGCGATAGACGGACGACGCCGGCCCGGTCAGCACATGCAGGTGCGTGTACAGCGCGACACAGGTGAGTATCGTGGCCAGTGCCGGCGCGTCGGCGCGCGGGCCGAGCCAGGCCGCGACGACGAGCGGCGAGAGGCACGCGAGCGGCGGCAGCACCATCGCCGACAACCACGCGGTCATCCTGACCGAGCGTTCGTACACGCCGAGCAGCGATGCGTCCGCGCCGAGCGCCCCCTGCCGGGCAGCGGCCGGCAGCGCGACCATGCTGACGGAGGAGGCGAGCGACGCGCCGGTCGCCGGCAGCTTGCCGGCGAGATCCATGATCGCCGCCGCCGCCGGCCCCATCGTCAGTCCCGCGATCATGCGGTCGGCGGACTGCAGGAACGTGCTGATCAGCCCGCCGATCTGAACGCCGGTGCCGAATCCGAAAAAGATGCGCAGGCAACGGCGGTCGAACTGGCCGACGCCGATCCGCAGCCCGGGCAATGCAACGCGCACGACGATCGCCGCCGCCGCGATCGAGAACACGTAACGCACGCCGAATGCGACCAGCAAGCCGTAGACGCCCATCCCGGCATGCAGGAACAGCGCGATGCACGCCGTCTCGAGCACGTACGCGGCGATCCAGATCTGCTGTTCGCGGCGGATGCGCTGCAGCCCGTGCAGCACGTAGCTGAACGCACCGACGCTGGCGTCGAGCAGGAAGATCGCGCACGCGCCGAACCACAGCCATGCCGCGGTCGGGCGGGACGCGGGCGCGACCTTGAAGAGCGCGAGCAGGTGCGGCATGCCCAGCCAGAGCGCCGCGAGCAGCACGATGGCCGCCGTCCCCATCGTGACGATGCCGGTCGACAGCAGGCGCGAGATCGCGCGCACGTCGCCTTGCGCGTGATACTGCGCGACGAAACGGACGTAGACAACGGCGAACCCGGACGCCGACATGCCGATGTAGCTGACCAGGATGAAGCAGGTCGTCCACAAGCCGTACTCGGCGAGCCCGACATGCGCGAGCACGAGCGGCGGAATCGCGAGCCGGACCGCCAGATAGAGAACCTTGCTGAACACGACGAACAGCATGTCGTGCCCCAGCGAGGGGTCCCGGGCGCCGGCGCGGGCAGGGGTGGGTGAGGTCATGGTGTCTCCCGGTGCGGTACGCGTATTGAACCGCCGGGCCGCCGCGAGACTGTGGCTGCATTGTGAATTCTCGCGGGCGTGATGCGCCGGCACGCGGCGATTTGGCGATACTGGCAGCCATGTCGCAGAACCCGCCGCCGGCCGATCCATGACCCTGATCGTCTTCCTCGCCCTGATTGCCGCGTTCGTGGTGGCGGTGCGCCGCACGCCGGGGGCCGCGCTGGCCGGCGTCTATCTGCCCGTGCTGCTGCTGATCCCGAGCACGTTTCACGCGACGGTGTCGACGACGCCGAACTTCAACCAGCTCGCGATCGTCGCGATAGCGTGCGTCGCGCTGCCGCGCTACCTGCCGCGCTGGCGGCCGAGCGTGGCCGATCTGGCGGTCGTCGCGCTGGTGATCGGCGTGGCCTGTTCCGAGTACCGCAACGCCGGTTACAAGGAGGCGCAGAACCTCACCTTCGTGATGCTGACGTCCGCCGCGCTGCCGTATTTCATCGCCCGCTGGGTGATTCCGGGCGAGCGTCTGCACGTTGCGGTCGCTCGCCGTATCGTCGGGCTGCTGGCCTTCGTCACGATCGTCAACGTCTGGGAATTCCGCTTCGGCATCAACCTGTTTCATGCGATTCCCGGCCTGTTCTTCCCGGGGCAGGGGCTCGGCTGGGTCACGACCTTTCGCTACGGCGTCGCCCGGACGGCCGGGCCGTTCAGCCACGCGATTCTCGCGGGCGTGGGCCTCGTGATCGGGTTCCGGCTGCAGCGCTGGCTCGAACTCGGCGGGCACTGGGAGCCGCGCTTCAAGCGCTTTCCCAACCTCAGGATCGGCAAGGCCCGCACGATCACGCTGATCCTTGCAGCGGGGGTCGTGATGACGCTCGCGCGTGGCCCGTGGCTCGGCGCGGCGGCGGGCGCGCTGCTCGCCGCGATCGGGCGCGCGAAGCAGCCGAAGCGGGTACTCGCGCAGGTCGGCACGCTGCTCGTCGCGGGCGGCGCGGCGGTCTGGATCGGCCTGGGCGCATATCTCGACGTCAAGCCCGGACAGGCGATGACGCTATCGCAGGAATCGGCGATGTACCGCAAGGAACTGTTCGACCGCTATCTGTCGATCGCGATGGATCACGCGGCGCTCGGCTGGGGGCGCAATACCTGGCCGAAGGTGCCGGGCATGCCGTCGATCGACAACTATTACCTGCTGCTGTCGCTGATGCACGGCCTCGTCGGCACCGGGCTCCTCGTGTTCCTGATCGTGTGGATGTCGGCCCGCCTGCTGCGCTTCGGCCTGGCCGACGTCGGCCGCGCGCGCGCCCGCGACGGCACGCAGGAGCCGCCGAATTCGCTGTCGTTCACGTTCCTCGGCATCCTGATCGCCGTCGCGATCTCGCTCGGCACCGTGTACCTCGGGGAAGCCGCGATGCCGCTGTTCTTCTTCATCGTCGGATGGTCCGAGGGCTATCTGCAGGCACCGGATACCGTGCCGGCCCGGATGCCGCAGCCCGCGGGCGAGCCGCCCCAGCGGACCCTGCCGTTCAGGGGCGTCATTTCGTAGGCACGTCGGCGCGTGCACGTCCGCACGCCTGCACGGAAGCGGCGCCCGTGCGCCCGGGCCCGGCGCCCTGTTGCGTTCAACTCAACGGTCGGCCGGATCGGTATCGCCGGCCTGGACGGTCGTCAGGCTGCGGGGCGGCAGCGTCGCCATCGCACGATCCGCGCGGCACGCAAGCGTCGCCGGACGCGGCGCAACCGACTGCGGCGCCGTGTCGTCGAGCACGCGCATCGTGAGCGAGGGCCTGCCGTGACACGGCACGGTCACGCGCATGGGCCGCGCTGCACGCGAGACGACCGCGATCCGGTCGTCGTCGAAACCCGCGGCGAGCAACGTGCCGCATTCCGCGCCGGTACACGTCATCTCGTGAACGGTTCCGCCCGCGACGTCGTTGAGCATCGCGAGCGCGGTACCGGTCGGCCGCCAGTGCGCGGAGCCGGCCAGATCGCGGGTAATGCCCCACAGCGGAATCAGCGCATCGCGGGAACCGGCGGCCGGGCGTGCGATCCGCGTGTCGAAGCCCGTGAGACTGTAGACCGCCTGCCGGCGGCTGCCGGCAAGCGTCGCCGCGACGAGCCGCGCGGCCAGCGCCGTGCCGGCCGCCCCCCGCGCCAGCAGGTCGGCGCGCGCGGCCGCCGGTGCGTCGCCGAGCGTCGTATGGAAATTGACCTCGTAGACGTCCATTTGCTTGCCGGCGCGCCGCAGGCGCGCGGCGACCTCGGCCAGCGCGTCGCGATCGCCGTCGAGCAGGCCGTCGAGCGCCGCATCGCCGGACTGGGCGGCGGACAGGCGGTAGAGGAAATACGGTGCGACGGCGACGCCGTCCGCCTCACGTAGGCGCGCGCCGAGCCGCTCCACCGCGCCCGGGTTCGCGTATTGCGCGCCCACGACCCGATGCAGCCGGGCCGTGCCGGCCGCCTCGCGAATCAGGCCGAACACGCGGTCGGCCCGTTCGGCGAGGCTGTCCGGATTCATGATGCCCGCGGGGCGGAACATCGCGTTCCAGTTCTCGTTGCCGAATTCGATGACGGTTTCATCGATGCCGTACGCCTGCGCGAGCCGGCCGAGCCGTCGCCCGATGTCGGCGGCCTCGGCGTCGTCGAGCGTGGTCGGCAGCACCAGCCACGGCCGGGCGCCCACCGCCGCGCAGAGCGCGAACAGGTCGGCCGTGCCATAACCGTACTGCCATTCCGCGTCGCCGGGCCGGTAGCGCGTCGGCCGCCGGTCGAACGGTGCGGCGAAACGATTTGCCGCCGTGTCCGCGAGCTGCCCTTGCCAGTCGCGCAGGTAACCCGGGTGCAACGCCTTCAACGTGTCGACCACAGCCCGGCGAAAACCGCCGGCGCCCGGATCGCGATCCTCGACGTCGATCGCGGCCAGCTCGAGCACGCCGCCCGCGGCTTCGAGCGACAGCGTGACGGGGCCCGCGGGCCCGGGGTCGGCCCCGTCGAAATCGATCGTTACGGTTTGCCAGGCCGGCCCCGGCGCAATCGTGCGGTCGACCAGCAGGCGCGCACGGTCGCGGCCGAAACCCGCGTGCAGTGTGGGCGCGCCGCGCAGTGCGCGGACCTGAAAAGTCATCCTCCAGCGTCCGTCGAGCGGCAGGAGCTTGCCGGCGCGCGGCCCGAGCATGTCGAAATACTGGCGCAGCGCAGCGACGCCGCGCGTGCCGTCGAGTACGGCCGCCGGGCCGCCGGCCGGCCCGGCACCGGCCGCGGGACGCACGTCTCCGGCCTGCCACCAGAGCGGAAGCGTGCCGGCCGCGTCGCGGGTCAGCGCGATCACGTCGCCGCGCGCCAGTCCGGCCGGACGCGGCGTGAGGCCGAGCGGCGCGCGCGTGCCGCCGGCGGCGGGCGGCGGGTCGGACACGACACCCGATGCGCCCCGGCTCGCACCGGTCAGGATAGCGAAGCGTGCGCCGTCCCACGCGCCCGGCGGCCGGGCCGCCCATGGGGCGTCGTCGCCGATGCCGTCGTCGCCGATGGTCGCGACGACCAGAAGCGCGCGATCGATCCCGGGCTGAAGCCCGGGATTCTTGACGATGTGCGCGCTCAATTGCTCGGCGCCCCAGGTCGTCCAGCTGCCGAGATTGACGCCGTAACGCGGTACGTGCGTCGCCACGACCGCGCCCGGGTCGAGCCGCGCATCCGCTTGCATGGGCAGCGGCACCGCGCCCGGCGATGCGCCGATCGCCGCGATCGCCAGGCCCGCCGCGATGCCGCCCAGCAGCCGGTTCAGGACGACGCGTGCCGGCGGTGCCACAGCCACTCCTTCAGGCAGCGCGCGCCCGCGACGACGCCGCGCAGCGGTCCGGCCCGGTCGAACCAGCGGCCGGTCGCGATGTCGCTGCGCGAGCTGCGCTGCCGCGCGAGCGACGGCACGGCGAGCAGCGTCCGGCATCCGGCGCGCGCCGCACGGAACATCGACAGCGCGCCGTCCACGTGCATCGGCCCGCCGAGCGGATCGCCGGGCGCGCGCGCGACGCAGGCCTCGAGAAAGGCGACGAGCGGGGCGAGCGCCGGCCCGTTGACGGCATAACAATGCGCGCACACGAGCGGCCGGTCCGTGCGATGCCAGCCCGGCACGTCGACGCCACAGGTCTCGACATGGCCGACATACGCGAAATCCCACGCGCCCAGCCGCAACGTGTCGACCATCGCCGCGCCGCACCGCTCGAGCGCCGGTTCGAACACGGCGTCGTCCTCGAGCACCAGCACGTTGGCCAGCCCCGCATCGCGTGCTTCACGCAACACGCCCAGGTGGCTCAGGTAGCACCCTCGCGCACCGATGCCCGGGAAACCGTCCGGCACGTCCGGGCAGATCGCGTCGAAAAAGCGGATGCGCGCGTCGTCGTGTGCAAAACCGGCACGCGCGAGCTCGCGGACGATCTGGCGGCGGCGATCGGTGCGCGTACGCAAATTGATGATGTAGATGCGATCGAAATTCGCCAGCAGGTTCATGTCGTTTGCGTCACGCGACGCCCTCCCGGAATATGACGTGTGCCGCGCAGATCAGCGGGCGCGAAGCTTCCTGAGCAACAGCACCTGCATGCGGCCGAGCCAGAGCTGCCACTGGCCCGCCGTCATCACGTCGCGGTGCTTGCGGCGCGTCAGGAATTCGACGAGGTTCTCCCGCAGATAACCGCCGCCGTTGAACGGACGGACCCGGTTCAGCACGAAACCGACGGCATCGGGATCGATCGTCTGCAGCATGCGCCGCGCGCGCGCCACCTCGCCGCGTGTGGTCGCGCCGGCCTCGAGCACGACCATCACGTGGGCGATGCGCGACAACAGCAGTTCGGTATCGGCCGACACGAGCAGCGGGGGCATGTCGACGAGCACGAAGTCGTAGTCGGCCGCCCATGCGGCCAGGCATTCGGCCAGGCGATCGAGGCGCGTCAGCCCCTCGGACGACGCGCCGTCGTGCGCGGTCGCGGTATGACGGCAGAACGCGACGTGGGGCGGAAGCGCACCGTCGGTGGTCACCGCCGCGTCGCGCGGCGCCCGCCCGGCCAGCACATCGGCCAGCCCGGCCGGTGCGCCGCCGAAACGCGCATCGGGCCGGAACGCGTTGGCCTCAACGATCAGCACGCGGGAACCGAGCTGGCGCAGCGCGTCGGCCACCCCGAGCAGCAACGTGGTCGTGCCGGCCGACGGCTTGACGCCCGTGAAGCCGAACACCGATTTCCCGTTGCGCCCGTTGAACCTCATCAGGGCGCTCGCCAGCCGGCGGTCCTGGTCGAGTGCGAACAGGTGGCTGGCCGAGTCGCGCCGGTCGATCTGCCAGCCGGCGGGCGGAATGCCCATCAGCGACTGGGCGACGTTGACGGTCCGCACGCGGCGGTCGGCGAGATCGACCGCGAGCGGGACGATCGCCCCCAGCGCGACGGCGGCCAGCAGCGCCATCAACATCATCTTCTTGCGACCCGGGCCGTAGGGTTCGACCGCCGGCAACGCCTTGCTGACGCCGCGCACGAAGCCGGGGGCGCCCGACTCCATCCGCAGGAAGTCCGCGCGGTCGCGGATCTGGTCGAGTTCCTTGCGCGCGCGGTCGATATCGCCGGTCAGCGTGTGCGCCTGCTGGAACAGGCGCGCGTAATCGGCCGAACGCGCCTCGAGCGCCGTCAGTTCCCGCGCGAGACCGGTTTCCACCTGATGCGCCTGATCGGCCGTGCCCGCGAGGCGCGCGTCGACGTTGGACCGCACCCGCGCTTCGACACGCGCATCCTGCGTATTGACGGTCTGCGTGATCTCCGCGAGTTCCTGCCGGGCCGCCGTGTACGCGGGATGGTCGGGCCGCAGGCCGGACATCTGCGTCGTCAGGTCGCCTTCGCGCTTGTACAGATTCGATTTCAGGCTGTTCAGCCCCGGGTCGTTCAACACGTTTTCCAGCACGGAACGCACGTTGATGCCGGTATCGCCGCGCTTGCGGAACGCGTCGAGCGCGGCGTCCGCCGCGATGCGCTGCTGCATCGCGTCCTCGAGCGCATGCCGCTGGTCCGCGATCAGCTTGTCGAACGGATTGGTCACGTTGTCCGCGAAGCTCGTCAGGTTCAGGTCGCGTGCGATCGCGTCCCGGTTCGCCGACAGGGTGGTGATCTGCGACAGCAGCTCGTCCTCGCGTTGCTTGAGCGTGACGGTGCGTTCGTCCGCCGCGTACAGCTGTTCGTCGTGCGCGGTGTCGAGATACGCCTGCGTAACCGCATTGACGATCTCGGCAAGGCCCGCGGGCTTCGTGCCGTCGAGTGCGATGCGGATCAGGTAGGTATCGGGAACCGGCTGCACGACGAGTGCGGTCTGGAGCCGTTCGATCGCGTGCCGGTCCGGCTCGCCCGGGCGACTCCACAACGCGCGCACGGCCGGCGCGGCAAGCGCGCGCTGCACGATGTCGTAGCGGCGCACCGTCTGGACCTGCTGCTGGACGAACTGCCGGTACTGCGAATTCGATTCGAAGACGAGCTCCTGATCCTCGCTCAGGTTCTTCATGAAGCGAGGGGCAACCTGTACGGTCGCTTCCGCGTGGTAGCGGGCCGTCCCCTTGACCCATGCGAGCGGCATGCCGAGCAACACGACGGCGATCACGACGCACGCCGCAATGCGCGGATGCGCGCGCAGGCTGACGAGCGGCTTGATGCCGGGGCCGGGAAGGGTATCGGACATGACGGCCACCCCGGCGTCAGGCGAACGCGCGTACGGCTTCTTCGCGCGTTTCGTGGATGCTGAACACGCGATGCATGCGCATCAGCTCGAACAGCGCGCAGACCGGCCTGGACATCGCGCACAGCTTGAAGTCGCCGCGCTGCCGATGCACCTGACGCTGGCACGCGATCAGCGCGCCGAGGCCGGAGCTGTCGACGAACCGCAGCACCGACATGTCGAACACGATGTGGCCGTGGCGTTCCAGCCAGGGCGCGATGGCTTCGCGGAAGTCCTTCACGTTGCCGGCATCGAGGTGGGCCTCGTTCAGGCGGACGAGCAACGTTCCGGACGGGTCGTGGGTCGCGATCAGTTCCATGGGGCCTCCCTGGTTCGACGATGGTGCGGACGGATTCGACGCACCCATTTGACGCCAGCTCGGCGCCGACAGTGTCACCGGAATGTGAACTGAACGACGAACGGGGGAAAACCGGGGGATCAGGATGCGCCGGCGGTGGCGCCGGCAATGGTGGCCAGTTCGTGCTGCAACGCGGCAAACGGCGCCGCGAGCGGGGCGGGCACGGCATCCGGGGAATCCACCTGCCGTTCGAGGTCGCGGGCCTGCCTGCCCAGCGCATCGAAGCCGTATGCGCCCGCGGCGCCGGCAAGCCGGTGGAGGCCGGCGGCCAGCGCTGCGCGCGCGGCGGCGGCGCGCGGAGTGTCAGGTGCGTCAGGTGGGTCGGCCGCGGAGCAGGCCGCCCAGGCTTGCCAGCCCGCTGCCAGCTCGTCGCGACGCCCGGCGAGGCCAAGCGCGAAGTTGCGTTTCAGGGACGCAAACCTGTCGGCGAACCGGCCTTCTTCGCCGTCAGGCGTCGTGGGCCGGCTTGTCATGCGCGTAGTTCCAGTAGATCTTCAGGTTCTCCGGCAGCGCGACCGGATCGAACGGCTTCACGATCACGCCGGTGGCGCCATGCGCGAGCAGGGCCTCGATCTCGTCCGGCAGCGCGCGGGCCGACATCAGCACGATCGGCGTGTCGCGCAGCGCCGGGCGTTCGCGCAACGCACGCATGGTTTCCGGCCCGCCGAGTCTCGGCATCATGACGTCGAGGAGAACGAGGTCGGGGGCAAACGCATCGGCCTGTTCGAGCGCCTCGGTGCCGTCCGCGCACAGGCAGAGTTCATACCCCCCGACGGTCGACAGACTGAAATCGAGGATGGTTCGGATATCCGGATCGTCCTCCGCGCACAGGATTCGCTGCAGCGAGTCGTTCATCGGGACGCACCTCCGTTCCAGCCGATTGCATGGCCGATCGCCGTCAGCAGCGTATCGTTGTCGGCATCGCGCTTGGCGAGATGCGCGAACGTGAGCGCGTGCGCCTGGGCGGCCGCCACCGCGTCGGTATAAAGCAGCACGGGGGCCGGGCCCGCGAGGGCCGACAGGCGCGCGGCAACCGTGTGAAGCGTGGTGCCCGCGCCCTCCGGATCGCAGATCACGAGCGCCGGAGCCGGCCCGTCCGGTCGCGGCAGCGCCGCATCGTCGAGCGTGCGGGCCAGCACGATCTCGTAATGGGGCGACAACAGGATGCCGAGCCGCGAGCGGGCGGCCGCGTCGCGATCGATCACGACGACGCGCGGTGCGGTACGACGCATCGGGGCGGCCTGTCCGTCGGCATCGCAACGCGGCAGATCGATGTGGAATTCGGCGCCGCGCCCCATGGAGGACGTCAGCCCGACCTGCCCCTGCATCCGTTCGATCAGTACCCGAGTGATGTGCAGGCCGAGGCCGGTACCGGTTCCGACGCGGCGATCGGTGTCGTCTGCCTGCGAGAATTTCTCGAAGATCCGTGCGCGAAAGGCGTCCGGCACGCCTTGCCCGCGATCGCGGACGGCGATCCGCACGCGATCGGCCGACACTTCGGTCCGGATGTCGACGCATGCGCCTGCTGGCGAATGCTTGATCGCATTCGACAGCAGGTTCGCCATCACCTGCAGGAAGCGGTCGGCGTCGACTCGCACGGTGGCGCCGGCAGCGCAACCGATCCGTTCGATCGCGATGCCGAAGCGGCGCGCATAGTCGAGATTGGCGGCGACGGCCTCGTCGAGCAGCGTGTCGAGCACGTGCACGTTCAGTTGCAGCGTCACGCGGTCGGCCTCGAGCTTCGCGACGTCCAGCACGTCGTCGATCAGCCGCCCCAGCCGCTCGCCGTTGCGTTTCGCGACATCGAGCAGCTTTTGCGCGGCGGCGGGCAGCTCGCCCGCCGCGCCCGCCACGAGCAGATCGATCGCGCCGGATACCGATGTCAGCGGCGTGCGCAGCTCGTGGCTCACGGTGCTCAGGAATTCGTCCTTCAGGCGCTCGAGCCGGCGCTGTTCGGTGAGATCGCGAATCAGCACCGACACGCGGCCGGCCGTGTCGTGGCGCCAGCGGCTGATGCGCACTTCGGCCGGGAAGATCGTGCCGTCGGGCCGCCTGGCGTCGATCTCGTGGATCGAACGCCGCTCGTCCAGCCGCCACGCTTCGCCGTGCACGGGCGCGCCGAGCGCGGCAAGCGGCAAACCGTCAGGCGGCAGCGCATCGATGCCGAGCAGCGCGCACGCGGCCGCGTTGGCGTCGCGAATACGGTCGTCGCGATCGACCGTCAGCACGGCGTCCTCGACATGATCGAACAGTTCGCGGTTGTGCGCGGCCAGTTCGGCGAGCCGGCTCTGCAGGTCGAGCACGCGGCCGAGGTTGCGGATCTTCGCGTCGAGGAGCGCGGGATCGACGGGCTTGAGCAGGTAGTCGTCGGCGCCGCAGCGGATCGCGCGGACGAACAGGTCGTCGCCCTGCATCGACGACATCACGACGATCGGCAGCCACGCGCCCCGGCGCGACGCGCGCAGCACGCGTGTGGCCTCGAAGCCGTCCATGTCCGGCATGAGCAGATCGAGCAAGACGAGATCGACCGCTTCGACGCGGCTGAGCGAGAGCGCCTGGGCGCCGCTCGATGCTTCGAGCGGTACATGGCCAGCCTGGCGGACGAGTTCCGCGAGCGCCGCGCGGCTCGTATCGATGTCGTCGACCACCAGCACGCGGAGCGGCGCGCGGGAAAGACGGCTGACCGGATCAGGCGTCATCGGGTGTCTTCCATGATATGGCCCCGCGCGGGGGCCTTGCTGGGCAAGCCGGCTGGTTGCCATGGCGAAAGTTCGGACGATTATGCCACTACGGGTGGCGGTTGTGCGGTGGGGCCGGCGCTGGCGCGCGTGTCGCGCCAGTGTTTGCAAATCCGTCACGATTCGCGCGAGGCGGCGGGCTTTAATGGCGCACAACCCGGTGCAGGAGACCCACCATGCCGCTCGATACCCGCCTTGCCGTCGTTTCACCGCGCCGCGCCGCGCATTCCCTTCGCCTCGCCCGGCTGGCATGGCGCTGGCACGCATGCCGGTACGCATCCGTCAAACGCCTGCTCGACATCGCGGTCGCGTCGGCGTCGTTGCTGCTGTTGAGCCCGCTGTTCGGCGTCGTCGCGCTCTGCATCCGGCTGGAGGATCGCGGGCCCGTGCTGTTCTGGCAGCGCCGGGTCGGGCGCCACGGGCGGGAATTCGCGTTCCCGAAGTTCCGGTCGATGATCGTCGATGCGGAGCGGCGCCGTACCGAAATTGCCCACCTCAATCAGCACGGTGCCGCGGGCGTGACGTTCAAGCGCGCGGACGATCCCCGGATCACGCGCGTCGGCCGCTTCATTCGCCGCATGAGCATCGACGAATTGCCGCAGCTCTGGTGCGTGCTGAAAGGCGACATGACCCTGGTCGGACCGCGTCCGCCGCTGCCGCAGGAAGTCGCGCGCTACACGCTGCCGGACCGCGGCCGGCTGCTAGTCACGCCCGGCCTGACGTGCATCTGGCAAGTCAGCGGGCGCGCGAACATCGCATTTCCGCAGCAGGTGACGATGGATCTCGAATACATCCGCGAACGCTCGCTCGCGCTCGACCTGAAGCTGCTCTGCAAGACCGTGCCGGCCGTGCTGCGCGGCCACGGTGCGTACTGACCGGGGAACCACGATGCTCAACTTGACGGATTCGACACGCGACGGCTTCGCCGTTCGCTGGATCGGCGCGTTGGCTGCCTGCTTCACGCTGGTGTTGCTCGCCGTGCCGCTCGGCATGCTGGTGCCGTTTTCACGCGTCGAGCGGGTGACGCGCATCGGACGGTCGGGCCGCCGGTTCGGGATGTGGCGGCTCGTGTCGCGCGACGCAGGCCGGCACACGCTCCGTGCCCGGTTCGGCGCCGATCATTGGCTCACGCTGCTGAATGTCGCATGCGGACAGATGGCGTGGGTGGGCCCGAGGGCGCTCGCGAGCACCGACGACGCGCCTGCCGGGATCGGCGCCCAGCGGCTCGCGGTGCGGCCGGGACTGATGTGCCTGTGGTCGCTCCGTCTCCGCACGTCGATCGACTACGGAACTGAATGGCAGGCGGACCTCGAATACCTGCGCGATCGCGGTGTGCGGCGCGACGTCGGTATCGTCGTTCGTCATGCGCTGCTGACGCTGATCACCGGCGCCGCCGGGCAACACGCGATGCCGGACGACGTGACGATCGTCGACGTGCGTTTCGACAACCTGTCGATGGACGACGCGATCGCGCAGATCCGCGACCGGCTGGGTGCCGGCGGGCCGCCGGCCCAGGTCTGCTTCGTGAATCCGGCCTGCGTCAACATCGCCGCGCGGCACCGGCGCTATCGGACGATCCTGCGCCGCGCCGCGCTGGTGTTGCCGGACGGCATCGGCATCAAGATCGCCGGCGACTTGCTGGCGACACCGCTGCGTCAGAACGTGAACGGCACGGACCTGTTTCCGCGCCTGTGCGCCGCGCTCGAAGGCAGCGGGCACGGCATCTTCCTGCTGGGCGGCAAGCCCGGTGTCGCGCAGGCGATGGTCGAGCGTATCGCTGCGCAGTATCCGGGCCTGTCGATCGCCGGCTGGCGGCACGGTTATTTCGACACGCACGACGCGGCCGCAACGCGCGACGTGGCGGATGCGATCCGTGCAAGCGGCGCGCGCCTGCTGCTGGTGGCGATGGGCGTGCCGGTGCAGGAACAATTCATCGCGCGGCATCTCGCCGCGTTCGGCGTCGATGTTGCGATGGGCGTCGGCGGGCTGTTCGACTTCATGTCCGGCGCGACACCGCGCGCGCCGTCCTGGCTGCGCGAACTCGGCGGCGAGTGGCTGTTCCGGCTGGCCATCGAGCCCGGCCGCATGTGGAAGCGCTACCTGATCGGCAATGCGACGTTCCTCGCGCGCATCGCGTTGCAGCATCTCGGCTGGCGCCGCCGGATCGTATGCCGGATCGTCGGCGCGGACGAATTCGCGTCGCCGGAACCGGCTACGCGAGGCGGGCGGCGCTGCGTGCTGTTCGCCACGCGCCCGGCGCCCGACGATTTCCCGGTGCCGGCCGACACGCCGGGAGCGCTGCTGCCGCTCGGCGCGACAACCGCACTGGAACGCGTGCTCGAGCATCTGGCGGCGGCAGGCTGCTCGCGTGTCGATCTCGTGGTCAGCGACGCGCCGGCTCTGTTCCGCGCGATCGTCGGCGACGGCCAGCGCTGGGGGCTGGACCTGCACCTGCATGCGAGTGCGAGTGCGAGCCATCCGTATGAATGGCTGCACCGCATCGTGGCCGGAGCGGCCGGGGACACCGTGCTGGTCGGGCATGCGGAGGTTGTGCCGGGTGCGCATGTGTTGTCCGGACTGTACGAGCGCGCCGCGCTTCTCGTCGAACCATGCGACGCGGAGGAACCGCGCTGGCTCGGCTGGGCCGGCGCGCGCGCCGACGCGCTGAATCAGGCGAACCTCGCGCTGGACGCCGACGCGCTCCATCGGCTGCTCGACCGTGCATTGCCGTCGCAGGCGGCGCGTGCCGGCGACTTCATGCGGGTCGATTCGATCGCGGGCTGGATGCGCGCGCAGGCATCCGTGCTGGCTGCAGTCGCGTCGGGCAAGGTTCCGCCGCAGTATCGGGCCGAAGGGTGGGGCGGCCGCGGGGCGCAGTGCCGGATCGCGCCCGACGCGACGATCCGCGGGCCGGTCCTGATCGGCGAGCGATGCCTGATCGGCCCCGGCGCGGAAATCGGCCCGAACGTCGTGATCGGCGACGACGTGATCGTGGCGACCGGTACATCGCTGCGCGATACGACGGTGCTGTCGGGCGTGTACGTGGGGCCCGGCCTGGTACTCGACGGTGCCATCGCCGGGCAGGCGAGCCTGTACAGCGCACGCTGGCGCGCGAAGCTTGCGTTCCGCAGCGGCGATGCCGTGATTGCGCCGCTGATCGCGCAGCCCGCGCAACAGGGCGGCGGCCTGGCCGGACGTCTTGCGGCCGCCGTGGTCGCGGCGGCTCTTTCGCCGTTCGCATATGGCGTGGCGGCAGCGGGTTTCTCGCGGGTCGGCGCCAGGATGTGGACGCACGAGAACGTCGTGGTCGGATGGGATGCCGCGTCCGCCGAATGGATCGAACGCGCGATCCGGGTGCCGAGAAAAGGGCACGGGAAAATTGGCGGCGCCGTGCTGTCGATGTTCGGCAACGCGCTCGATGTCGCGGCCGGCGTACGCAACTGGATCGGGCCGCGGCCTCGCTCCGCCGTGCAGCTGGCGATGCTGCCTCACGACTGGCAAATGCTGCTGGGCGCCCGGCCGCCCGGATGGCTGAACATGCCCGTCCTTGCGGCCGGAATCGACACCGGCTTGCCGGACGACGCGTTGCCGCCGGACGACCCGCTCACGAGCGAAATCCACGCGGCGGCCGACCTCTACGGCATCGCGACGCGCAAGCCGTTCCAGTCGCTTCGCCTGCTGGCATCGGCGCTGAGACTGAAGTTTGCATGAAGGCATCCCGGCTCGCGGAATCGGCTGAAAGCAGCGCCCCCGCGAATCGCACGCACGCTACATCGACACGATCATCGAATCGCAAGGAGGAGTCATGCTCAAGGTAACGAAAGCCGTGTTTCCCGTGGCGGGGCTCGGCACCCGCTTCCTGCCGGCCACGAAGGCCAGTCCGAAGGAGATGCTGCCGGTCGTGGACAAACCGTTGATCCAGTATGCGGTCGAGGAGGCGATCGCGGCCGGGATCAAGGAGATGATTTTCGTCACGGGTCGCGGCAAGCGCACGATCGAAGATCACTTCGACAAATCTTACGAGCTGGAACGCGAGCTCGAGCACCGCGACAAGACGGCGTTGCTCGAAGCCGTGCGCAGCATCAAGCCGCGCGACGTCGATTTCTTTTACGTGCGGCAGCCGTCGGCACTCGGCCTCGGCCACGCGGTACTGTGCGCGGAAAAGCTCGTCGGCGACCATCCGTTCGCGGTCATTCTGGCGGACGACCTGCTTGACGGCGCGCCCCCGGTCATGCAGCAGATGGTGACGCTGTTCGACCACTATCACAGCTCGATCGTGGGCATCGAGGCCATCCCGCCTGCCGACACGCGCTCGTACGGGATCGTTGCGGGCAAGCCGTGGGCGGATTCGGTCGTCAAGGTGTCGCGGATCGTCGAAAAGCCGTCGCCGGAATCCGCGCCGTCGAATCTCGGCGTCGTCGGACGCTACATCCTGATGCCGCGCATCTTCGCCCACCTGCGCACGTTGCAGCCGGGCTCGGGCGGCGAACTGCAGCTGACCGACGCGATTCAGTCGCTGCTCGCGGACGAACAGGTGCTCGCTTACGCCTACCGCGGCAAACGGTTCGACTGTGGCAGCAAGCTCGATTATCTGAAAGCCACGGTCGAGTTCGCGTTGCGGCATCCGGAAGTCGCGCCGGAATTCGGGGCTTACCTGGATGCGTTCCTCGGCACGCGCGAACCACGGCACGTGCCGGGCTGGCGGGAGCCGGTGCCCGAATGCGGTGCCGCGCGGCATGCTCGCGCCGTTGCGCCGGCTGACGACGACGTGCGCGAAGCCCGGATGCCCGTCGAGTGCCCCGCAATCGCGTGACTCCGAACGGCCGGCATGCAGGTTCGATCGTGCCATCGCGCGACGGTTGATGGCCGCGGGCATTTACGATAAAACTACTGCGTGCCGCGAAGGCCGGGGTGTTTTCGAGCCTGCCGGGCATGCAACCGTATCGGAGCCGGAGCGTCAGCGCACGCCCAACACGCGGGTGTGCCGTCAACCTTCTCATTGAACGGGCACCATGAATTCCCCATTCGTTCTGATCGTCGAGGATTCGCCGAATTACCGGTTGCTGCTCAAACGTACGCTCGGCAAGCTGGGCTTCGGTATTGTCGAGGCCGAGGACGGCGTGCAAGCGCTGCGGCTGCTGCGCGAGCGTCACGAGATCGCGCTGGTGGTGAGCGACTGGGAAATGCCGGAGCTGGACGGTCCCGGACTCTGCCGGGCGATCCGCGAAGAGTCGCTCGGCCGCTACGTCTACATCATTCTCCTCACGGCGCGAGACGGTTCCGACGCACTGGTGGACGGCATGGAGGCGGGGGCGGACGATTTCCTGACCAAGCCCGTCGACGTCAACGAGTTGCGCGTGCGCCTGCGTGCCGGGCAACGCGTCATTGATCTCGAGGCCGCACTGGCCGAACGCAACCGTCACCTCGATACCGCATACCAGCAGATTCGCAACGACCTGCAGGCGGCGGCCACCGTCCAGCAATCGATGCTGCCGGCAGCCGAACTGGCGTTCGACGGGCTCGACTGCGAATGGCTGTTTATCCCGTCGGCCTATCTTTCCGGCGACATGCTGAACGTGAAGGCGATCGACGACGAGCATGTGATCTTCTACGATATCGACGTGGCCGGTCACGGCGTGCCGGCGGCGATGCTGTCGGTGATCGTCAACCGGTTGCTGGCGCGAGAAGCGGAGCGCAGCGACGAAAGCGCGCTGCGGGCGCCCTCCGAGGTCGTCGCGAGGATGAACAGCCAGCTGGTCGACGAACTGGCCGACGGCGCGTATTTCACGATGGCGTACGGCGTGGTCAATACGCGCACCGGCGAAGGCAAGCTGACGCAGGCCGGGCATACGCACCCGTTGCTCGTCGATGCTGCCGGGCACGTGACGACACTCGGAGACGGCGGTTTTCCCGTCGGGCTGATCGACGGGTGCGACTACGAAACGATCCAGTTCGCGTTGCAGCCGTCCGACCGGCTCTATTTGTATTCCGACGGTGTGACGGAATGCATGGATGCCGACGGCGAGCAATTCGGCGACGAACGGTTGAAAGCGTTCCTCGCCGCGCATGCCGGCGACTCCCTGCGCGAAACCCTGGCTGCGTTGAAGCAAAGATTGCAGGCGTGGCGCGGCGCGGCATCCGCCGTATTCGACGACGATATTTCGATACTCGCATTGCAGAAGCGTGCCGAGCGACACCTGCCCGGGAAGGAGGGATCGTGCTGACCGAAACCACGACGCTGGACGACATCACGTTGATGCAAATACGGGTCGCGCGATTCGACTCGTTCGTGGCGCCACGTATTCGTGACGATCTTGTCGGCCTCGTACAGCAGGGGGCGCACCGGATCGTCGTCGACCTGCAACACGTTTCGTTTGTCGACAGCAGCGGACTGGGCGCAATGGTCTCGGGGTACAAGGCCCTCGACAGGCGCGGCGACATCGTGCTGTGCGGTGCCTCCGACGCGGTACGGACCTTGCTCAGGCTCACGCGCATGGACCGCGTGTTTCACGTCGTTGCCGACGTCGACGCCGCGTGCGCCTATCTGCGCACGTGACGCCGCGCGAACCGACCGGACCCGACGCCGCATGAACATCGGACAGGCCGCAACCGGCTCCTCCCCGCGCGAAGTACGCGCGCGCTTTCGCGCGAGGCTCGATGCGCTGCGCGACATCGCGAGCTGGGTGCGTGCCGAATCCGAGCGCGACGCAGCACCGGCCTGGGTCGATCAACTGGAGTTGGCGATCGTGGAGGCCGCGTCCAACGCGATGCGGCACGGCGGAGCCACCTCGCCGGCACGCGTGGGGCAGCGCGATTTCGGCATTGTGCTGGTGCTCCGCTTTCGTCCCGACCGAGTCGTCGTCGACCTCTTCGACGCGGGCCGCGCGGCGCCCAACGGACTGTTCGAGCGGTATCATCTGACACCGGTGTTCGATCCCGGCCACATCGAGCACTTGCCCGAAAGCGGCATGGGGCTCGGCATTCTTTACGCGTGCGTCGACGTAGTTGCGTATCGGCGCCGCCTTGGCATCAACCGGCTGCGACTCGTCAAGCATCGCGCTCGCGGCTGACCGGCCGTTCCGCGGCAAGCGCGTTCGTTGCTTCGACCGGGCTGCGCGATGGGGCCACGGGGCGATGTTCCCGATCGTATCGGTCAGGGAAGTCTGCTACGCTTGTTGCCGGTGACGGGACGGAAGAGGGCGGCCGGTCGCGGCGGCAACGGTCTTCCGCAGGGAGCGGTCGTGACGAACTACGAAGAAATTTTCCAGGAAAGCTATCGCCGCGTGACGGGTGACGACAACGGCGAGCGGTTCTTCGAACGCTTCTACGAGAACTTTCTCGCGACGTCGGACGACATTCGCGAAAAATTCGCCCATACCGAAATGCCCCGCCACCAGCAACTGGCGCGCAAGTCGTTCTTCCATCTGCTGAACCTTTACCACACCAAGGTGACGTCGGACTATCTCGAACGCATCGCGATCGAACACGGCCCGGCGAAGCTGTGCATTCCCGAGGCGATGTTCAATGCGTGGCGGGCCGCGATTCTCGCCACGGTTCGCGACCTGGACAGCCACCACTACGATGCCAAGGTCGAGATCGCGTGGGCGATGACCATTGCGCCCGGGCTCGAGTTCATGCGCCAGATGGCCACGCACGGCGCCAGTGAAAGCGTCGCGGCCGGGGCGGCCGCGGCGGGGCGCACGCCCGGTTAGCTGCGCGCGGCAGGGGCTCACGGCGCGGGGCCGAGAATGTGCTGCTCGACCTGATCGACCATGCGTGCGAACGTTTCCCGCAACGCTGCGCTATTGGCGGCGACGGCATCGACCTGTTCGTGCCGGGCGGCCGTCTCGAGGTTCCGTGCGACGCGCGCGAGCTCGCTGCTCGCGAACGTGCCCGCATCGCCTTTCAGCTTGTGCGCGATGCGTGCGAGCTGCGCCAGGTCGCAGGCTCCGGTTGCCGCGTCGAGTTCGTCCAGTTGTCGCTTCGATCCGCCAACCAGCAACTGAGCCAGTTCCTTCAGCAATCCGGCATCGCCGTCCAGTCGGGACAACGCGATCTGCGGATCGTAAAGGACGGGCCGCTCGTCCGCTTCGCTCACGAGCGCATGATGCGGCGACGCGCCGATCACCCGCTCGATTTCCCGAACCAGCGTGTCAACGGCAACCGGCTTCGACACATACCCGTCCATCCCGGCGGCGAGGCAGCGCTCCCGGTCGCCTTGCATCGCATGCGCGGTCATGGCGATGATCGGGAGACGGTCATGTTCGCCATGCTGCTCGCGGGCACGCCACTCCCGTGTCGCCGCCAGCCCGTCCATCTCGGGCATCTGGATATCCATTAGGACGACATCGAAGCTGCCGCGCTCGAGTTTATCGAGCGCCTCCCGGCCGTTCGACGCCAGTTCTGCGCGATGACCGAGTTTTTCGAGCAGGCGCAGCGCGAGCCGCTGATTGATCGGATTGTCCTCGACCAGCAGCACGTCGTAGTGTTTCGGGGACGCCTCGGCATCCGGTACGCGCGGCGCGTCGGTCGGCGGATGGGACGCGAAGACCGCGTCGCCGAGAATCCTGACCAACGTGTTGAATATCTCGGACTGGTCGATCGGCTTGGTCATCAGCGCGGCAATGCCGGCTTGCCGAAGCGTCGCGCTGTCGAGCCGGCTGGCGAGCGACGTCAGCACGACGACCGACGTCCGACGCAGCGACGGATCGCCCGCGATTTCGAGCGCGAGCGAATAATCGTCGCAGTCGGGCAGTTGGCCGTCCACCAGCGCGATCGCGAAAGGCTCGCCGGCCCTGGCCTGCCGGTACAGCGCGTTCAGCGCGTCGTCACTGGTGCCGACACAGGTCGGATTCGTGCCGAAGTTGCGCAGCATGTCGTTCATCAGGCGCAGATTCGTTGCGTTGTCATCGACGACCAGAATGCGCACGCCGCGCAGCGTCGGCGGTAGCGGCGGATGCGGGAGCGACGGGCCGCTGCCCAGCGCGAACGTTAACGTGAAGCTGAACGTGCTGCCGGCACCCGGCGAGCTTTGTACCGACAGACGGCCTCCCATCATCGCGACGAGGCGCGACGAGATGGTCAATCCCAGGCCCGTGCCGCCGTATCGCCGTGTCGTGGAACTGTCGCCTTGCGAAAACGAATCGAAAATGTGCTCGAGATATTCCGGTGCGATGCCAATCCCGGTGTCGGAGACTGAGAAGTTCAGCATGACCTCCGACGCGACGGCCCGATCGAGACGAACGGACAGTTTCACTTCGCCGCGTTCCGTGAATTTCAGCGCGTTGCCGACCAGATTCGTCAGCACCTGCCGCAGACGGCCCGCGTCGCCGACCAGCGAATCGGGCACGTCCTGATCGATTTCGCTCAGGATCTCGACCTGCCGGTCGGTTACCCGGAAGGTCGTCGTTCGGAGCATCTCCGTGAGCATCGCGCGAATGTTGAAGTCCGTCGAATCGGGCAGCAGCTTCCCGGCCTCGATCTTCGAGAAGTCGAGTACGTCGTTGATCACCGTCAGCAACGACTGTGCGGACGACAGCACCATGGTCAGGTATTCGCGTTGCTCCTCGTTCAGCCTGGTGTCGAGACAGAGCCGCGTCATGCCGATGATGCCGTTCATCGGCGTGCGGATCTCGTGACTCATGTTGGCGAGAAACGCCGACTTCGCGTCGTTCGCCGTGTCGGCCTGCTCCTTGGCCTTGCGCAGATCGCGTTCGAGCTGGTACTGCGCCGAAATATCGCGGTGCGTTCCCGTCATGAGCACGGCATCGCCTCCGACGTCGCGATCCACCAGCGCATTGGCCTGGATATGGCGCACTTCCCCGTCCGGGCGAACAATGCGAAACGGCTCGATTGCCGCGTCGCGCCGCTCGAGAATCTCGCCGAGCGCATGAAACAGCAGTTCGCGATCGTCGGGATGCAACAGCGATCGCCAGCGCTCGACGGTCAGCGGTTCTTGCGCGGTGGACGACGGCAACCCGTAGATATCGAACATCCGCGCATTCCACGTGACCGTTCGGGCATCGATGTCCCAGGTCCAGATGCCCAGCTCCGCTGCCTGTGCGGCGAGCAGCAGTTGATCGCGTGCGGCGGCCAGTTCGTGGCGCTGTTCCTGCAACAACGCATTCAGTTCGTGCAGTTGTGCCGTGCGCCTCGCGACCTGCTCCTCGAGGCCGGAGTTCAGTGCGATGATCTGTGCTTCCGCGGCCTTTTGCGCGGAAATGTCGCGCACGGTTTTCGATACGCCCAGGACCTCGCCGGCCAGGCCGAGAATGGGTGAAATGGTCACGGACACGTCGATCAGATGGCCGTCCTTGCGATGCCGGCGCGTGTGGCGGCCGGGGATGCGCTGCCCCTGCGCGATCATGGCCAGCCATTCCCGCTCTTCGCCAACCAGCTCGTCCGGAACGATCAGGCTCGCGAGGGAATGGCCGATCGCCTCGCCCGCGCTGTAGCCGAAGATCGATTCCGCACCGCGATTCCAGCTGCTCACGGTGCCGTCGAGTGTCATCCCGACGATGCAATCGGCCGAGCTCTCGACGATCGCCGCGAGCCTGGCGCGCTCCTCCGAGCGCTCCTCCTGCACTTGCCGCCGCCGTTCGGCGCCTCGGCCGATCACGAATGCGATCAGGGCCGCCAACGCGCTGGCGACACCGCCTGCCACGATGACGGTGGCGGGGGAGGTCTGATGCAATGACGCAACGAACCCGGGGGTCGGTTCGCACGTGAACGACCAGGTGCGTCCGTAGACTTGCCGTTGCGTCACGAAGGCAACGCGCCCGGCGGAGCTGGAGGAGGGCGGCCCACCGAACGTATAGAACGGCACGGGGTGACCGGGCACGGTGAGGTCCTCGACCGACAGCCGGATGCCGTTTCGCTGGAAGTTGAGGTCGGACAGCACTTCCTCCATGACGAGTGCCGCGTAGCTCCAGCCGATCGCCGCGGCCTCGCGCTCCGAAGCCGTCCGGAGTGGCGCACCCGGGCGATAGATCGGCAGCATGAACAGAAACGATTGCCGTGCCTTGCCGCTCGCCTGGACAAGCGTGATGGGACTCGTCAGCGTGGCGACTCCGGTGCGCATCGAGGTCAATGCCGCGGCATGCCGATTGGGCTCGGACGCGATGTCGAGGCCGATTGCGGCACGGTTCGGCGTTTCGGGTTCGACGTATGCCACGACGTCCAGCTCGCCGTCGTGCGGGGCGATCTGGCGGATAGCGAAGCCGGGGGCCCCGTCCAAGCGCTGACGTTCGACGAACCGGGCGGAGTCCGGCGGCGCGACCCTGCGAACGAATCCGAAACCCATCGCGCCCGGAAATTCGCGTTCGATGTCGCGCGTCTGGCTGTAGCGGTGGAAGGTGTCCCGGCTGATGCGATCGTCGCCGGCGGTGACGATCGCCCCTCGCGCGCCTCTCAACCCGTATTCGTATCGGCCGATGCGTACGATGACCGTATTGACCGCGTCATTGGCAGCCTGGCTGAATGCGGCCCGCGTTTCGCGTTCATTGCCGTCGGCAACAAAATGACCTGCCGCCAGGCTGAACATCAAGCCGAGAACGAGTATGGCCGCGGCCGTCACGGACACCCGCGATATTCGGTAGTTTCGCTTCAAGCCGCTTCCTCAGACTGGCAAAAAACCAATGTGACGGCAAATACCGGAATGAATGACGATGCGCTGTTCCTGCACGCGACGCTATCACTGTCCGTCAGACGAATCAATGTCGCCCGGACGCAGGCCGGGTCGGTATTGGCGGACGTTCGCCATACTCCGAGTTTGTCGGACAACGTTCGGCGGCAATTGAAGGATCAACCGCAAGAATTGGCGTGTGTGGTCAAGAACGATCGTTGACTGATATCAAAGATATTCGATGCGGGATGTTGTTGTGCCTCGCCCAACCATTGATTCCTTGCAGCCGGCCATCGTCTCCACGGTAATCGTCGGCTAGAATTCGCCGTGCTCGCGAAACGCAAGCAATTGTGGGGTCGATGACGCAGGCGGCCAGGGCGGTGAGATGGCTAAGGTGCTGTTGCTCGACGACGAGGCCGAGTTGCGTGAGGAAGTCGCCGCGTTTCTGGAGAAGTCAGTATTACTCGGGGCGTGTACTGCATTTGAACAGATTCTTGACTTGACATAATGCTGATGATCAAATTTTTTTGGTGTAGAGGCTAGATAGAAATGTCCGCTTTTGGCTACATAGAAATGTCCGCTTTCGCGCCGCGTAAGCTGTCCGGCCGCCGGGTGTCCGGCGCCGGAGGCTGCGATGGCTGCAACGGAACGGATCACGATGACGATGCGCGAACTGGACCGATTCAAGGTCATTCAGGACGTGGCGGACGGCAAGCTCAAGCCGTGGCGCGCAGCGGAGCGGCTGGAACTGACGACACGGCAGATTCGCCCGCTGGTGCCCAGCAACATCGCACCCGTGCGGGATGCGACGTTCGCTGGCCTCGGGCTCGCCTATCTGCCTGAAGAGTACGTGCGCGCTGCGCTCGCGTCCGGGCAACTGGTCGAGGTGCTGGGCGCGTGGTGCAAGACGTTCGAGGGCTATCACTCCTATTACCCGCTCGCGAACATGCCGTAGAAGAGCGTCATCAGCGACGCCGAACCGTCGACCATCGCGGCGTCCACGACCTGCCCCTGCCCCGAGCGCCGGCTCTCGAGCAGCGCCGACACCACCCCGAGCGCGAGATACAGCGAGCCGCCGCCGAAATCGCCGGCCAGGTTGAGCGCGATCACAGGGGGGCCGCCGGCCGCGCCGACCGCATGCAGCACACCGCTCAGCGAGATGTAGTTGATGTCGTGGCCCGGCGCCTGCGCGAGCGGGCCGTCCTGCCCCCAGCCGGTCATGCGGCCGTAGACGAGCGCCGGGTTGACCGCGAGGCACGCGTCCGGACCGAGGCCCAGTTTCTCCGCGACGCCCGGGCGGAACCCTTCGACCAGCGCGTCGGCCCGGGCGACGAGTTTCAGCACCGCGTCGGCCGCTTCCGGCTTCTTCAGGTCGAATGCCGCGCTGCGCCGGCCGCGGTTCAGCAGGTTGAAGCGCGGATCGCCCGGCTGGCCGCCGTCGTAACCCGGCGGGCGGTCGATACGGATGACGTCCGTGCCGAGATCCGACAGCAGCATGCAGCAGAACGGCACCGGCCCGACGCCGCCCAGTTCCACTATCCTGATTCCCGAAAGCGGCCCTTTTGCATTGCCCGTCTTGATCGTCTCCGTGAATATTTTGTTTTCAGGGTACGCGTGTCGGGCGATCCGGCCAATTTCGATTAATCGAATCGGCACTTCGGGCGGATCGAAACGGAGGGTCGCGCGGGAGGCGGCGCGTCGCGCAGTCGCGCTCAGCCGAGCAGGTGGGCGTCGCGCTCGAGCCGCTCGCGATGATCGGGATGGGCAATGGCAATCATCTTCGGAATGCGCTGCGCGAGCGACAGGCCGCGCAAATCGGCGATCCCGTATTCGGTGACGATCACGCACGCGTCGCTGCGCGGCACCGTGACGGGGCCCGACAGCCGGGGCACGATGCGGCTGTGCGCGTTCGCGGTGGAAGGCAGCGCAACGATCGGCACGCCGCCGCGGCTGGCCTGCGCCGCACGCAGGAAATCGGCCACGCCGCCGATCGCGCCGACGTACGTACCGGCGGCGACCTCGGCGTTGATCTGGCCTGTCAGATCGACCTCCACCGCCGAATTGATTGCAACGAAGCGATCGATGCGACGCAGCACGTGCGGGTTGTGCGTGTATTCGGTACCGCGCAGTTCGAGCGCGGGATTGCGATGCGCAAAACGGCGCACGTGCGCGGAGCCGATGATGACCCCGCCGACGGTGACGCCCGCGTCGATCGTCTTGCGTGCGTTCGTCACGATGCCGGCTTCGCACAGCGTCGCGATGCCGTCGCCGATGCTGCCGGTATGCACGCCCAGGTCGCGCTTGCCGTGGAGCGCGGCCATCACCGCATCCGGAATCGCGCCGATGCCCGTCTGCAGCGTCGCGCCGTCTTCCACGAGCGATGCGGCGTGCTGCCCGATCGCCTGTTCCACCGGCCCGGGAGCGGTCGATACGGCGTCCGGGAACGACGCGTCCGACGCTACCAGCAAATCGATGTCGGCTGCGCGCAAGTAGGGCCCGCCATAGGTCCACGGCACGTCGGGATGCACTTCCGCGATGATCGCCCGCGCATGCTTCACCGCTTCGACCAGGTATTCGCGTGCGAGCCCGAGACTGTAGCGGCCCTGCTCGTCCGGCGGCGAGACCTGCAGCATCACGACGTCGATCCGCAACGCGCCGCTGCGGATCAGCTCCGGCAGTTGCGAATAGTGCGCGGGGAGAATGTCGAGCACGTTCGCGCGCGCGAGCTTGCGGTTCGCGCCGCTGCCGCAGTAGGCGAGGAAATCGAATGCGTCGGCATGGTCGGGCGCGAGTATGTCGGCGAGGCCGATGCCGAGAAAGAGGCGAATCCGCTTCAGGTCGTGCCGCTGCGCGACCAGCGCGCGCATCAGCGTCACCGGCTCGGCGTGCGACTGGCCCCACATCACCGTGTCGCCGGGGCGAATGAGCGTGGAAAGTGCGCGGCCGTCGCCGCCCTGGCGGGCATCGGCCGAACCGCCCGGAATCGCGAGTTCTGCGTGGCTCATGAATAAACAAGGTCGAAGGTCACGTCACACGCTCCGGCGTCGTTCAGGTCATCCGGATTCGTCGTCGTGACGGATTGAAGTGCTCGTGCGTCGCGCCTGCGGTGCCGGCGTATCGACGGGATCTCCGGACGTGCGTCTGTTCCGGAACCGGGCCCGGTCGCAGGTAATGCGACGGTCATCGGCATTCATCGTGTGCGGCGCACCGGGGAGCGTCAATGCGAGGCCGGCGGTTGTTCCGTACGTCGGAACGCCGGCCTCGCGCCTTTTCGTCCGGGAAGCATGATCCGTCCGGCGCGCCGGATTCCATATTTCCGGCACGCTTTCCGAAGTACGGAATCATCGAACGAGCGGTATTGACGTCGCGATAAGCGAACCGACACTGTTGATGCTACGGCATGGTCAGGTTCCGGTCGAACGCGTGGTCAAGGGCGGCCGCGTCGGCGACCGGTGCGACGCGATGCCGGAATCGACGGGCCAGCCTGGCTCATCGCGAGGCTCAGACAATGCAGAAGCGACGAACCGAGAACTACTTATCGAGCATGATGGGCGCGCGCGCCGCCGCGCGCGACAGCGCCAATGCGGAAGACGCCGCGCTGTGGCGATGGTTTGCCGCGTTGCTGGACGAGCGGCGGATACGCTGGTGCCACAGCGGACGCGGATGGCTGGTCAGCGTCGATCATCGTCACGTCGCGACCGGCACGCAGTTCGATCAGGCGATGCGGATCGCAAAGGAGAACGTCGAAGGCGGCGGCACCGTGCGAATCGATACGCCGTCGACATCCACCGAATCCGGACGAAGAATTCACCTCGTGAAGTAACGACGGTTTCGAACGCGCTGCACCATCACCCTTCCACGATCGATCGGAGGCACGCATACGCCAGCGATCGATCTCGCCCACATCCCCCACGACGTATCGCTCGCAACGCCGGACGATCGCGGCAAAACGCGTTCGAGACCGCGCGCTGCGGCTTTACCCTTAAGGGTCTCCACGCGGAGCGCAGGGCCTCGCGGCACGTCAGTTTCACTGCACGGAATCGGATCGCCCGATCGATTGACGGTGATATCGGCCACGCATCTAATCACCGAACGTTGCTGCAGCGGGACGTTGCAGGTTCGGTCGATCCGGATGGACAGGTGGTTGGAAAAAGACCTCCGTAGAGCCATTTCGTTTAGTCATCCGAATCATTGAATCGCCCGCTGATTGCTACGTCACGACACGTAAATTCAGAAGAAATTTGGAGACGTTCAATGAGAAAGACGATTGCGCTTTGCGCAGCGGTAGGGTGCGCCTGCGGCACGGCACATGCGCAGAGCAGCGTGCAGCTGTACGGGATCCTCGACGAAGGGGTCAACTACGTCAGCAACGCATCCGGCCATCCCCTCTACAGTCTCGCGAGCGGCGTGCTGAACGGAAGCCGCTGGGGGTTGCGCGTGAAGGAGGATCTCGGCGGCGGCTACGGCGTCGTGGCCGTGATGGAAAACGGCTTCGACGTCAACACCGGCAAGCTCGGCCAGGGCGGACTCGAATTCGGCCGGCAGGTCTATGTCGGGCTTTCCGGCCCGTACGGCGTCGTCACCCTCGGGCGTCAATACGACTCCGTCGTCGATTCGGTCGGCCTGCTCGAGGCGGGCGATCAATGGGGCGGCTACCTGGCCGCCCATCCGTCCGACAACGACAACTTCAACAACACCAACCGCGTCAACAATGCGATCAAGTACACCAGCCCGGTATTTCACGGGTTGACCGCGACCGCGCTCTACTCGCTGGGCGGCGTGCCGGGCCGCACCGGGCGCAACCAGATCTGGTCGGCCGGCGCCAGCTACGCGAACGGCCCGCTGTCGCTGGGCGCGGGCTACCTCAACGTGCGGAACCCGAATACGTCCTTCTACGGATCGGGGGGAACTGTCGCCGCGACGGTCAACGAGGTGCCCGGCTCGAACTTCGGTGCGTCGCCGGTGATTTCGGGGTATGCATCGGCGCATACGCTGCAGGTGATCGGCACCGGTGCCGCTTATACGATCGGTTCGCTGACCTTGGGCGCGACGTATTCGAATACGCAGTTCCGCCATCTCGGCGATACCACGTCGGGCCCCGTGCCGGCCGGCGGGATCGGCGGTACCGCGAAATTCAACAACGCGGAATTGAACGTGAAGTATCAGATCACGCCGGCGTTGATCGTCGGCGCGAACTATGTCTACACGAAGAACAGCGGCGCGGATGCTGTCGGGGGCGCTCACTACAACCAGGCGTCGGTCGGTGCCGACTACTTCCTGTCGAAACGCACGGACCTCTACTTCGTCGGCACGTATCAGCGTGCAAGCGGAACCGATTCGACCGGCCGCAGCGCGGTCGCGTCGATCAACCAGTTGACGCCGTCGACGTCGAATCACCAGGTCGCGCTTCGCATCGCGATGCGGCACAAGTTCTGACGCATCGCGGCGACTCCGGTCGCCGTGTCGACGTACCGCGCCGCACGAATCCGCCGCAGACCTCGCGACGGGTTCGCGCGGCGCACTGCATTTCGCATCCGGTACGACGAGCCGGAACCGGCCGTCGACGCACGCTCGTTACAGATCCAGAACCAGCCGCGCGGATTTCGACCGCGAACAGCACGGCAGGAACTGGTCGTTCGCCGCGCGTTCGTCGGGCGTCAGGCAGAGATCGAAATGCTCGGGTTCGCCCGCGAGCACGCGGGTCGCGCACGTTCCGCACACGCCCTGCTCGCACGACGTCTCGATCGCGATGCCGGCCTTCGCAAGTGCCCGCACGACCGATTCGTTCTTCTCGACGACGATCACCCTGCCCGAGCTTGCTATCTCGACTTCGAACCGGCCATCCCGACCGGTCTGTCGCGCGTCGGCCGCGAAGAACTCGTAATGCAGTTGCGCTTCCGGCCATCCGGTCGCACGCGCGGTGGTCAGCACGGCGTCCATGAAGCCCTTCGGGCCGCATACGTACAGGTGCGTGCCGGGCGCGGGAGCCGCGAGCCGTGCTGCGATATCGAAGCGCTGGTTTTCGCCTTCGTCGTCGAAATGAAGCTGCACGCGGCTGGCATAGGGTGCGTGCGCGATATGGTCGAGAAAGGCCGTGCGCGTGCGTGAGCGCGTGCAGTAATGCATGTCGAACGACGCATCGATGCGCGCCAGCCGTTCCGCCATGCAGAGAATCGGCGTCACGCCGATGCCGCCTGCCAGAAGCAGGCTGTGCGTCGCGTCATGCGCGAGCGCGAAGTGATTCCTCGGTGCGCTAATCGTCAGCGTGTCGCCGGCATTCACGCGATCGTGCATGCCGGCCGACCCGCCGCGCGATTTCGGGTCGCGCAGCACGGCAATCCGGTACCGATGATGTTCGTCGGACGCGTTGCACAGCGAATACTGGCGCGTCGGCCCGCCCGGCACGACCACGTCGATATGCGAACCCGCCGAGAACGGCGGCAGTGGCAGGCCGTCCGCGTGAACCAGTTCGAAACCGCAGATGTCGGCGGCTTCGTCATGTTTCGCCGCGACCCGGACGGTCAGTCCGTCGATCATGTTCGTCGCCTCTGGTTGTCGAACGTTGCAAGTGCATACGTTCGAGGTTGTCAACCCTCTGGAAAACGCGCGACGAACATCGCACGATTCCCCTCCCTGATCGTTCGATTACAGGGGGTGGGCTGCCGGGTGTCAATTCGGCGTGTTTCGACGTTCCGTACATCGGGGTGGTTTCGTTGGCTGCACCGGGCGACACCCGGCCTGCGTCTCGTGGGTTGACAGTCAACGACCGGGTACCGCCGACGCTCGACCGAGGGAAGCCGCAATGGCTTCCCGCTTCTCCACCAGGAAATCGATGATCGCCCTGACCTTGGCCGGCATCTGCGTCCGGGTCGGCGCATAGACGTAAAACCCCGCGAACGGCTTGCACCATGGCCGCAACACGCGTATCAGCGCATTTGGGCGTTTGCGTCCGACAAGCGCATGCCGTCCGGCGATCGCCGCGGCGCAGCGGTCGCGGGCGGCCCTGGCAGCACGGCGGCTGGACGCAATGTGAGGCAGCCTGATTCCGGCGTGCAGGCAAGTCAATTCGCGCGGCGATACCGTTCCGTGCTTCGGAATAACGGGCACTGGAAGCGAAAAGGCGGAGCTGCGACACCGCGCAGGCCTTCATTGCAGGTAGCTGCAGAGATTCAGATACCAGAGCAGCAGTTCCCGGTGGCTGCCGATCGACAATCGTTCATACAGGCGCTTTCGATACGTGACGACGGTCTCCGCGCCGATGCCGAGATCGGCCGCGATCCCCGACGTCGGCAGGCCGTACAGATAGCGCGCGCAAACCTCCGATTCGCGCGTGGTCAGCCGCTCGCCGGACAGCGCGATCTGCCGCTCGATCTCGGCCAGGTCGGTCAGCAGGCTCGGCAGCCGGCGCGCGCGCATCGCGAGGTCGTAATGCCTGGCGACGATCGACAGGATCGTCGCGGCGCGGTCGGCCAGCGCATCCACGTGACGCGATGCGAACGGGCCGTATTGTTCCGGGCGCGTGACGCCGAGCACGAGCGGATGACCGTCGACGCGGCCGCCCATCAGCACCCGGTCGCGGATGTTCAGCTGCCCGTAAAGGGTCTGCCGCAGGCGCGGCGGTGCCGACAGCTTGAAGTCGGTCTTCAGCAGACGGCAGTCGTCGCCCCTGCTCGTTCCGAGTTCGTTGATCTCGTCGTCGAACTGCCACCATCGGCCGCCGAGATAGGTGTTGCGCACGTGCTCGACACGGTCGGACCCGTCGCAGCCGATCGAGACGAACTCGACGGGGCGCGCGTCGACGATCCGGAAAATGAACGCGAGCTCCGCGCCGCACAGAGCGTGCAGCGACGCGCCGAACCGCTCGGGAAACGCGGCGCTCCCGATCGCGCCGATCAGGCTGTCGAGCGGATGGGTCGATCTGATTGCCGCACCGGACAAGCTCGCCTCCGTCTGCCCCAACAGGGTGGATTGATCGAATGCCGGTTCCGGCCCGCGTGTGACGCCGGGGCGGAAACCGAACCGATCAAATGTTAGGTAGTCGGGGTGACGTTTGATAGCTGGTGTTTTCCTCTATGCGACCCGCGCACGGCCGGCGAGCCGACCAGACGCATCCGGCCGTGCGTACGCGAACGTTTCGCGTTCGAACGCCGTCAGCGCGCCGCGCGCAGGCGTTGCGTGCCGGCTTCGTCGATACGCAGCCCTTCCGGGTCCCGAAGCGGATCACCAACTACCACGACACCATAATCGCGCGCCGCGCCCGCGATGCTCACGTACTCGTCGCGCACGTCGGCCAGCACCTTCGCCGGATCGCGCGCGAACGCATCGCCCCACCCGCCGCCGCCGTTCGTGATGTAGCGCGAGATCGCACCCGGCTCGGTCTTCCACACCGGCTGGCTCCCGTAGTAGTGGTAGCGCCCCCGCTGCGGGTCGAGCACCTTGCTCTGCGGGTCGAGCACGCCCGCGACCGGCGTGCTGGCCGCATAGACGTCCGGGCCGGTGCCGAGCAGCGCGTCCGGGCGGCCGTCCGCATCGCGTGCGGGCGGGAAGAACCAGACGCCGCCGCATGGCCCCGCACTGCCGCCGTTTGCACCGACGCCGCTCGGTTCGCGCGTGCGGAACGGCGAGCTGTGGTGATCGGCGGCCGTCAGCCACAGCGTGTCCTTCAGGTGCGCGGCGCCGCCGCGATGCGTGCCCGCGCCGCCGCCGTCGATCGCATGCTCCTTGCGCAGCAGCACGACCGGCGAATCGGCCTCGATCGATTCCGTCGCCGGATCGAGGTTGTTGAGCGTCAGCAGCACGGTGTAGCTGTCGCCGTCCGCCTCCTTGGTCGCGCCCCACGGGCCGTGCTCGCCGCCGCACTGGCAGACGTTGGCCCAGGGTGTGCCGGCACGTGTCACGCCGTATGCGTTGTGCGTGCTGGTCGAGCCGTAGTCGCCCGCCACCGCGTTCTCGCCGAGCACCGGGTTGAGCGCGTTGAGGATCGCCGCGACCAGCGCGCCGCTGCTCTCCCAGAACATCATGATCGCGCCGTCGGGCGGCAGCGACGTCAGCAGCGTGCCGGCCGGCGCGGCCAGGTCGATGTCGCGCCAGGTGCCGGAGGTGAACGGCGCCTCGGGGTCGAGCAACAGCGTCAGCGCGACGCCGAGCGCCGTCTTCGCATCGAGAATGCCGCAGTTGATCGACGAGCGCGCCTGCGCGGAGCTGCCTGACAGGTCGGCCTCGATCCGGTGGCCGCGCTTGCGCAGCGTGATGTTGACGCGATAGTCGACGCTGTCATCGACGCCGTCCGCGTCGATCAGCGCGGAGCCCGTGTAGTCGCCGTCAGGAATCCGCCCGATCGCGTCGCGCATGCGTTCGGCCGAAACGTCGCACGCGTAGGCCAGGCTGCCGAAATAGGCCTCGAGGCCGTAGCGCGCAATGTTTTCGCGCACCAGCCGCTCGCCCAGTTCCAGCTGATGGGCGATGCTGTGGAAGTCCGGCAGCAGCAGGCCGCCGAAGCGCGAGTTGTCGAAGATCAGGCTGAACGTCGAGCGCACCGGCTTGCCTTTCGACCACAGCAGCATCGGCGGAATCACGAGGCCGTTCTCGTAGACGTTGCGCTTGCTCGCCGAGAAGCCGCCCGGCACGACGCCGCCGATGTCGAGCTGGTGCGCGCGCATGTTGACGAACGACACGAGCCGGCCGTCGACGAACACCGGACGGATGAAGCAGACGTCGTTGACGTGCGTGCCGACGCGGTACGGGTCGTTGCAGATCAGCACGTCACCGGGTTCGAGGTTGTGCGGCCCGTATTCCTGTACCGCGTTGCGCACCGCGTCGCCCATCGTGCCGAGGAACACGACCAGGCTGTTGCTGACCACCGGCATCGGGTAGTCCATCTCCGGCGGCCCGCTGAGGGTGCACGCGAAGTCGTACCAGTCGCGAATGATCGGCGAGAACGCTTCGCGCATGAAGCCGGTCGACATGTGCTCGACCGCGTAGCGCAACCGGTTGATCAGCACGGACGCCGTGAAGCGCTCGCATGCGTACCGCTCCAGGAATTGCGCATCGGACAGCGCGCGGATGCGCGCATGGGTGTCGCCGGCGCGCGGTGCGGCGGCGATATCGGTCAGGAGATTCATGGTGCGCTCATTCCTTGTTGCGGATCAGCATTTCGCCGAAGCGGCCCACGGTCGCGGTCTGGCGCGCGCCGATGTGCGTGGTCGACAAGCCTTCGTTGACGACGGCCGGGCCGTCGATCACGTCGCCGCGACGCAGCGCGTCGCGGTGATAGACGGCCGCGTCCTGGCGCCCTTCGCCGCTCGCGTCGGACAGGTCGCCGAGGTAGCGCAGCGTCGTGCGGCCGGCCGGGCGCAGCGGCTCGGCGCCGCGCGCCGGCAGCTCCGGATAGGCGACCTTCGGCGTTTCGAGCACGGCGCGCACGCGGAACGTCACGCCCTGCACCGGGAAGGCCTCGAAGCGGTTGCCCGAGCGCGTCTCGTAGCTGTGGTGGAACGCGGCGATCATGGTGTCGATCGCGGCCGCGTCGATCGTGCCGTTCGGCGCGGGCACGAACGGCGTTTCCCAGCTCTGGCCGGCCAGGCGCGCGTCGAAGCTGCGCTCGAAGGTGACGCGTGCGCCCGCATCGAGCCCTTCGCGCAGCTGCGCTTCCATCGTTGCGTAGAGTGCGTCGACCTGCGGCGCGAGTTCGGCCGAGAGGATCGCGTAGTGGCTGCGGCTGGCGGTGAACACCTGGTCGGCCGACAGCAGCCCGAGCGCGGAGAACAGGCCGGGATTCGGCGGCACGATCACCTGCTTGCACTTGAGCGTATCGAGCACGCCCGGCAACAGCATCGGCCCGGCCGCGCCGTACGCCATCAGGCTGTAGTCGCGCGGGTCGATGCCGTTCTTGATCGCCACGTTGAGCAGCCCTTCGGCGATGTTGTGGATCGCGATCTCGTACGCGTAGCGCACGCGCCGGGCCAGCGTGAACCCCGTATCGAGATGCTCGAACGCCTGCCGCGACAGCGCACGGTCGAGCTTGATCGCGCCGTTCGCGAAGCCGTGCTCGTCGATCACGCCGATCATCAGGAAGGTGTCCGTGGTGGTCGGCTGCGTGCCACCGCGGCCGTAGCAGGCCGGCCCCGGCGTCGAGCCGGCGCTCGCCGGCCCGACCTGGATCTCGCCGGCCGGCCCGATCGCGACGATGCTGCCGCCGCCCGCCCCGATCGCCGTGACGTCGATCGCGAGCGCGTTCACCACCATGTCGTGCTCGAGTTCGAACGACGTGTTGACGAACGGCGCGCCGCCCGTGACCACGCTGATGTCGAGCGATGTGCCGCCGACGTCGGCGCACAGCAGGTTCGGCTCGCCGATCATCGCGCCGAAGTGCGCGCTGCCGATCGCGCCCGCCGACGGGCCGGAAAACACGATGCGGTACGGCTGCTCCATCGCGCGCCGCACCGGGACGAGCGTCGCCGCGCAGTCCGCGAAGTTCAGCTCGCCGCCGAAGCCCGCCGCCTTCAGGCCGTTCTCGAGCCGCTCGGTGTAGTCCGCGTAGATGATCTTCATGAAGGTGTCGATCACGGTCGTCGACGCACGCGGATACTCGCGCGCGAGCGGCGAAACCTCGCTCGAGATCGAACAGGCGACGTCGCCGAGCACGTCCCGCACGAGCGCCTTGAGACGCACTTCGTGGGCAGGATTCAGGTATGAATTGAGCAGGCAGATCGACACGCCGGTCACGCCGCAACGCTTGAGCACTTCAAGCTCTTCGCGCGCCTGCGCTTCGTCGAGCGGGAACAGCACCGAGCCGTCGGCGAGGATCCGCTCGCGGATGCCGCGGCGCAGATAGCGCGGCACCAGCGGGCGCGTCGCGTCGCCGAAGCTGCGGCGCCACCGCGGATCGAGGATCGCCGAGGCGGGACGCCAGACGCGCCCCATGTCGAGAATGTCGCGGTGACCTTCGGTCGTCAGGAATCCGATCTTCGGCAGCCGGCGCGTGATGACGGCGTTCAGGCCGTGCGTGCTGGCGTGGTTGAAGGCCTTGGCGTCGGCGACGTTCAATTCGCGCGCGCCGGCGAGAATCGGTTTCGTCACGTCGTCATAGTCCGTCGAGATCTTGGCGGTCTCGATGCGGCCGTCGCGCAGCGAGACCACATCGGTAAACGTACCGCCTACGTCGATAGCAATCATCCGGGTTCTCTCCTACAGGGTGTCCGACAGCAGGCGCAGCACGGGCCCGAGCCGGGACGCCGGCTCGCGCCGGATGGAATGCAGGCATGCCTGGCATTTGACGACGTCGAACCAGCCGCCCTCCGAATGCACGGGATAACGCGCGAGCATCATCGCGTCGCACGCGGGACACGCACCGTCCACGGGCGTGCGTTCCAGGTGCAATGCCTGGCTTGTCACTGTCGTTGAAGTCATGGGGTCCTCGCCGGATGGCCGGCTGCCACGGCTCGATGCCGGGGCCGGCACGACACGCTGAATGTCATGGACACGTCTCCTGTGGGTTGTGATCGTTGTCGTCGCGTTCGCGAGGGCAAACGACGAGACCGATGATAGGAGGCACGTGCACCGCAGGGCATCACCTTCCAGGGGGACAAGCCGGTTCCTGCATTGTTAAGCGGGACTTACATGTGTAGTAGCCGGGCGGCGCTTGTCGATGGTGGATTCGGTTCCTACCATTTGAACCTGACATCACGCATCGCCGATTGAGCGACGATTCGCAGTCGCACATCGCCAGCCACGCAAGCCGGTGCACGACGTGTACTGGAACGAACCCCACGTCGCCGTACGACGTGCCGCCATGCGCTACCCCGGCCGCCTCGGCGCACGCGCCGCTTTCCCGACGCACGTCGAAGCAAGTCCTCGCAGGGCGCGAACCAGGCCGCCATGCCCGTCACACTGGAGCAATTCATGAGTACAACCCCGATCAAGACCGTCACCTACCCGAACCTCGGCTGGGACACGGCCGCCGATCTCTATTTCCCGCCGGGTTTCGACGAGGGCAAGCAGTACCCGGCCATCGTCAGCACGCATCCGATCGGCAGTTGCAAGGAGCAGACCGCCGGCAACATCTACGCGAAGGGGCTGGCCGAGGCAGGCTTCGTCGTGCTGGTGCACGATGCGAGCTTCCAGGGTGCGAGCGGCGGCCTGCCGCGTTTCATCGAAGACCCGTCGATCCGCGTGTCCGACATCCGCTTCGCGGTCGACTACCTGCAGTCGCTGCCGTACGTCGACGCCGGCCGCATCGGCGCGATCGGGGTATGCGGCGGCGGCGCCTATACCGTGCATGCCGGCATTACCGACCACCGCATCAAGGCGCTGGTGTCGATCACCGGCGTGAACTACGGCCGCCTGATCCGTGAAGGTTTCGCCGCCTTCAAGCCGGTCGAGTTCCTCGAGAACATGGCGTCGATGCGTACCGCCGAAGCACAGGGTGTCGAACGCCACGTCGCCAACCTGCTGCCCGACTCCGTGGCAGCCGGCAAGCAGGCCGGCATCACCGACATCGACGTGCTCGAAGCCACCGAGTACTACAAGACCGCACGCGGCCAGCAGCCCAACGGCGCCACGAGCCAGCTGATGTCGTTCAGCAGCGCCGCGATGGGCTGGGATGCGTTCCTGAACGCCGAAGTGCTGCTGACCCAGCCGCTGCTGGTCGTGATCGGCGACAAGCCGGGCGGCTTCGGCGCGTATCGCGACGGCTGGGAGATCTACGGCCGCGCGGCGTCGAAGGACAAGCGGATCGTCGTGGCCGAAGGCTGGTCGCACTACGACCTGTACGACAAACCCGAACCGGTCGGCATCGCGATGAAGCAGGTCGTGCCGTTCTTCAAGGAAAGCCTCTAAGGCCTGTTCACGCCAATAACTGGCTTGCGCTGGCCCCAGGCGTCACGGCCAGCCGCAACGCCACTCACCGGACGGGCGTGGCACACGCCCGTTTTCTTTTGACCATACGAAATCATTTCCCATGAAATCACTGCTTTCCGGAAAGACCGCCATCATCACCGGCGCCAGCAAGGGTATCGGCCTCGCGACTGCACAACTGTTCGCGCAGGAAGGCGCCAATGTCGTGCTGACCGCGCGCAAGCAGGCCGACCTGGACGCGGCCGTGAACGGCATCGTCGCGGCGGGCGGCAAGGCCATCGGCGTGCTGGCCGACTCGGCCGACCCGAGCGCGCCGAAGACGGTCTTCGCGCAGGCCATCGACGCCTTCGGCCAGGTCGACATCCTGGTCAACAACGCCGGTTATGGCGACATGGTTTCCATCGAGGAGTGCTCGGACGAGCACTTCGACCAGGTCGTGCAGGTCAACTACGCGGGCGTGTTCCGCTTCTGCCGCGAAGCGATCCAGCACTATCTGCCGCGCAACGAAGGCGTGATCGTGAACGTCACGTCGATCAACGGCTCGTTGCCGGTCGGCGGCGTGGCCTACACGTCGACCAAGGGCGCGGTGAACACGATGACGACCAACATCGCCGTGCGCTTCTCGGGCACCGGCATCCGCTGCAACGCGGTGGCGCCCGGCAATACGGACACGCCGATGGCCCAGGCTTGGGCGGCAGGCGAACTGCCGGGCGGCACGACGATGGTCGAATACGCGGGCAAGTACGCGAACCAGGACCTGCCCTTCACCCAGCCGGACGACCAGGCCAACGCGATCCTCTATTTCGCCAGCGACCTGAGCCGGGCCGTGACCGGCCGCGTGCTGGTGGTCGACAACGGCGCCTATATCGGCGCATGACGGGCTCGGCCGGCGTGCCGGGAGATCGGGCGCGCCGCGTGCGCGCCGGCCCGCATGCCGGCCGACCCATCGCAATCATCGTAAAAGGAGTCATCTCGTGAAGCACGTCCTCATTCTGGGCGCAAACGGCCAGATCGCCCGCTGGGTGATCGACGCACTCGCGGCCGACAGGAATGTCCGTCAAACCTTGCTGGTGCGCAATCCCAGGAATCTCGGCGATACGCCGGCGAACGCGCGGGTCGTGACCGGCGACGTGCTCGACCGGGCGCTGTTGCTGAATACGGTGCAAGGGCAGGACATCGTCTACGCGAACCTTGCCGGCGCGAACCTCGACACGCAGGCGGCGAGCGTGATCGCGGCGATGCAGGCGGCGGGCGTCAAGCGCCTCGTCTTCGTGCTCTCGCTCGGCATCTACGACGAAGTGCCCGGCAAGTTCGGCGACTGGAACAACGCGATCATCGGCGAAGACCTCAAGCCCTACCGCCGCTCGGCCGACGCGATCGAGGCGTCCGGCCTGCAGTACACGATCCTGCGCCCGGCCTGGCTGACGGACGAAGATGAAGTCGACTACGAACTCACGGGCAGGAACGAACCGTTCAAGGGCACCGTGGTGTCGCGCAAGAGCGTGGGCGACCTGATCGTGCGGATCGTCGCTGCGCCCGAGTTGCACGTGGGCGAGAACCTCGGCGTCAACCAGCCCGGCAGCGACGGCGACAAGCCGTACTTCATGTAAGAGGTGACACGGATGAAGTTGCAGGAGCTGAACGGCAAGATCGCCGTGATTACCGGTGCGTCGAGCGGCATCGGCGAAGCGGCCGCGCGCCTGCTGGTCGCCGAAGGCATGAAGGTCGTCCTGACCGCGCGCCGGAAGGAACGGATCGACACGCTCGCCGCCGAGCTGGGCGATGCGGCGCTTGCCGTGGCGGCGGACGTCTCCGACGCCGCCCAGGTCGCCGCGCTGTTCGACACCGTGCGTGCGCACTTCGGCGGGCTCGATCTGTTGTTCAACAACGCGGGCATGGGCATCGCCGGTGCGTTCGAACACAGCCGGCCCGATGAATGGCGTACGCAAATCGACGCGAACCTGTACGGCATGCTGCATTGCACGCACGCGGCCATTCCGTTGATGAAGGGGCGCGCGGGCGCGATGATTTCTACCGTGTCCAGCGTCGGCGGCAAGACGGGGGCACCGAACTGGGCCGTGTACTGCGCGACCAAGTTCGCGGTCGGCGGCTTTTGCGAAGGCTTGCGGCAGGAACTGGCCGGCGACGGCATCCGCGTGTCGCTGCTCTACCCCGGCGCCGTGCATACCGAATGGGGGCACAACGTCCCGGCCGAAGCGATGCGCGAGCGTCGCGACGCGATCGGCGCGTTGCTGCCCGACGACGTCGCCCGCGCGCTGGTGTACAGCTTCGCGCAACCGCCGGGCGTGCTCGTCAATGAACTCGAGATTCGCCCTAGCCTGCAGCTCACGCTGTAGGCGCTGCGGCCGCGCCGCGACCGATGCCGCCGCCGGGTTACCCCGCCGGCGGCATCGCTGCTTCAGGCGGCCGAACGCGTGTCGCGCTGCACCGGGAACCAGCCGGTCGTCGCGTCGATGACACCCCACAGCTTGTCGGGAATCCCGAGCTGCGGCACATCGGACGGATTCAACTGCGTATTGATCGCGGCAGCGTCGCCTCGCTGCGCATGCTCGACCCAGCCGGGGTTCATCACGAGCCCCTTGCCCACCGCCACCACCGACACGCCCAGCGCAAGCGCGGCTTCCGCCTGCTCGGGCGTCCTGATCGTGCCGGCCGCCATCAGCGGCACGCGGCCCTGCACGATGGCGGCGACGCGCTCGATCGTGCGGCGCTCGTCGCTCGCATCGAGCGGTTTCGCATTCAGCAGGTCCGTCAGCGACACGTGGATGTAGTCGATGCCCGCGACGATCAGGCGATCGACCAGCGTCAGCGCATCGTCGATGCGCAGCCCGTCCGCATCGGGCTCTTCCGGCGAGATTCGGTAACCGAGCACGAACGGACGATCCGCATGCAGCGCGATCACGCGCTTGAGTTCGGCAACCAGCGCAAGCGGGAAACGCATCCGGTTCTCGAGCGAGCCGCCCCATGCATCGGTGCGCTGATTGAAGCGCGGCGAGAAGAAATTCTGGATCAGGAAGCCGTGCGCGCCGTGCAGTTCGACGCCGTCGAAACCGGCTTCGATCGCACGTCGCGTGGTTTCGCCGAACGCGCGGATCATCTCGCCGATTTCGTCGTGGGTCAGCGCGCGACTCTCGAGCTCGCCGCTGTTGAACGGCCCCGGCGGCGCCTTCATCGCGCTCGCGCTGACGAGCACGCCATCCGGCACGAGCGTCGGCACGGCCTTGTTGCCCGCGTGAAAGATCTGAAGGATCGCGGGCGCCCCGCCGCTTTTCGCGGCGTCCGCCAGCTTGCGCAGGCTCGGCACGTAACGATCGTCGTGCGCCGCGAATTCGTCGGTGAAGCCGATGCCGTTTTCCGTCACGTGCGTACAGCCGGTCAGCACCGCGCCGACGCCGTTCGCGCGGCGGCGGTAATACGCGAGTTCCTGATCGGAAATCGTGCCGTCCGGATGCGACGACCAGGTCGTCATCGGCGCCATCAGCACGCGGTTGCGGAACGTGACGCCGTTCGGAAACGTGAGCGGCTGGAACAGCGTCTGAAATGCTTGAGTCATGGGAATCCCTGATTGGCTGCCGCACGCGGTGCGTTCACGGTGCGGCATGGAGTGGAACGTGCGGCTCGACGCCGCGGTGATGTGGCGCTCGCCTCACCGACGCTGGACTCGCGACACGCGGCCCGGGCCGGTGGTGCGGCGGACCCTCCTATCGTAGGGGCCGATTGGCATTACTCAAGCGCGCAAATCTGACATCAGTCGTATGCCAGCCTTAACAATCGCGGCCTTGGGCAACGCATCGTGGCGAAGCGTGTGCCTCAGATTCTGTAAAGTCAGGCTTAACACTGAAGTCTGTTTTAGCCCATATATCCGAATCAATTTCTTGCCTACCATGGCATCACATCACCTCGTTGCCACCCACCACTGGAGTTACCCATCATGCAGAAAGTCAACTTCAAGAACCTGAACGGCCAGGGCGTCACGATTGCCGCCGTGATCCACGTTCCCGCCGGTTTCGATTCGAACGCGAAGTACCCGGCCGTCGTCGTCGCGCATCCGGGCGGCGGCGTGAAGGAACAGACGGCCGGCCTGTACGCGCAGAAACTGGCCGAGAACGGTCTCGTCGCGATCGCGTTCGACGCGTCGTATCAAGGCGAAAGCACCGGCGAACCGCGCCAGCTCGAAAACCCGTATATCCGCACGGAAGACGTCAGCGCGGTGGTCGACTACCTGACCACGCTGCCGTACGTCGACGTCGAGCGGATCGGCGCGATGGGGATCTGTGCGGGCGGCGGCTACGCGGCCAACGCGGCCATCAACGACCGGCGCATCAAGGCCCTCGGCACGGTCAGCGCGGTCAACATCGGTTCGATGTTCCGCAACGGCTGGGACAACAACGTGAAGGACGCCGATGCGATCCCGTACATCGCGCACGGTTCGCAGGCACGCACCAGCGATGCGTCGGGCGCGCAACTGGCCACGCTGCCGCTCGCGCCGATGCGCAAGGAAGATGCACCGAACAAGGAACTGGAAGAAGCATGGGAGTACTACCATACGCCGCGCTGCGAACACCCGAACGCGCCCGGCTTCATGACCGCCCGCAGCCTCAACCAGATCATCACGTACGACGCGTATAACAAGGCCGAAGCGTTCCTCACGCAGCCGCTGCAGATCGTGGCCGGCAGCGTCGCGGGCAGCAAGTGGATGAGCGACGACCTGTTCGCACGTGCCGCCAGCGCCGACAAGCGTTTCCATGTGGTCGAAGGCGCGAACCACATGTCGCTGTACGACGTCCCGCAATACGTCGATGAAGCAGTCTCCGTGCTCGCGCCGTTCTTCAAGGGCGCGCTGTAACGCGAACCACGACCGGTACACGGCCGGTGCGCGCAACCGCGCACCGTGCCGACCGGACGGACAACGAACGGATCGCCTGCTTCGCGCGGCGATCCGTTCGCGCATTCCGATTCCCCTGGCACCAACCTAACTACTGTTAGTATGTCGGCATGACTCACCATGTACAGGCAACCAGGGGAATGGCCAAACGATCGAAATCGAATTCAGCCGGTACGTGCGAGACGCGTGAATCGCTGATCCGTTTTGCCGCCCGCACGTTCGGCCTGCAAGGCTATTCGGCCACGACGATGCGCAACATTGCCGATCAGGCCGGCATCGAGGCCGCGAGCATCTACTACCACTTCGCGTCGAAGGAAGAACTCGTCGAAGCGGTGATGGAGCAAGGTGCCTTGCACATCCTCCATCACCTGAACGAGCAGCTGGGCGCACTCGGCGCCGGCGCCACCGCCGAGCAACGGTTCCGTGCGGCGGTACTCGGGCAGATGCGCGGCCTCGTCATGCACGGCGATTTCGCGGTCGCGCACGGCCGGCTGTTGGGCCAGTTGCCCGACACGATCCGCGAACGGCAGGTCGTGCGGCGCGAACATCACCAGACGCTCTGGAACGGGTTGCTGGAAGACCTGCGTGCCGAAGGCAGGCTCCGCGACGACGTGGACATTCCCCTCGCGCGCATCCACATCCTGGGCAGCATCAACTCGATCCAGTCGTGGTTCAACCCGCAAAAGGGCTCGCTGGAGCGGGTCGCCGACCAGCTTTGCACCCTGTTCTTCTCCGGCGCAGGGCCGGCGTCGCGCTGATTGCCGCGCCCTGCCTCGCAGCCGACCCCCACCGTGCGCCGCCCTCGAACCCGGAACCGGCGTGCGCGCCACTGCACCACAGCGTCTGCGTCTCGGTATAAACCCCAATGACGGTCTCGGCATTTGCGCATCAAACTAACTACCAGTTGTTAGGTAAAACCTGACGCATGTATCCGATGCCCCCCAACAACAGGCCGAGACAGTCATGACGACGCAGATGAAACCGATCCGTTCCTTCCTTTTCGTTCCGGGCAACAAGCCGACCTGGATCGAGAAGTCCATTCAGTCCGGCGCCGATGCGCTGATCCTCGACCTCGAGGACAGCGTGCCGCCGGCGCAGAAAGTCGAGGCGCGCGAGATCGTCCGCTCCAAGCTGGCCTGGCTGGCCGAGCAAAAACAGCGCGTCTGGGTGCGCATCAACCGCAGCGCGCACCTGTACGACTTCGACGACATCCTGGCCATCGTGAACCCGGTGGTCGAGGGCATCGTGATCTCGAAGCCGTGCGGGCCGGAAGACATCCACACCGTGTCGTCGATGCTGGCCGAAGCCGAGTACCGCGCCGGCGTCGAGGTCGGTCACACCAAGGTGATTCCGCTGCTGGAAACCGCCCGCTCGCTGCAACTCGCGTATGAAATCGCGCAGCACGATCGGGTGCCTGCGATCGTCGGCGCGACCGCGAAGAACGCCGACGTGGCGCGCGCGCTGAAGACCGTCTGGTCGCTCGAAGGCCGCGAAACCCAGTTCCTGAAGTCGCGCATCGTGATGGCCGCGCGCGCCGCCGGCAAGCTGCCGATCGGCGGCGTGTGGCAGCAGGTGCACGACCTCGACGGGCTCAAGGTCTCGTCGGCGAACGATCGCCAGCTCGGCATGAGCGGCGAGCTGGTGCTGCACCCGTCGAACGTCGAGATCGTCAACCGCACCTACAGCCCCACCGAAGAGGAAGTCGCGTTCTACCAGGGGATGATCGACGCACTCGACCAGGCCCAGGCGGAAGGCCGCGCGTCGTGCATCTATGACGGCGAGCACATCGACATCGCCCACGCGAAAACGGCACGCGAAATCATCGCGCTCGCGCAGTCGTTCAACCGCTGATTACCCACCCGAATACGTCAGGAGACACAAAATGGCAGGCCTCTACTTCGAAGAATTCAAGCCCGGCATGGTGATCGAGCATGCGATCCGCCGCACGGTGACCGAGACCGACAACGTGCTGTTCTCGGCGATGACCTACAACTGCGCGCCACTGCACATCGACGCCGAATACAGCAAGAACACGATGTACGGCCAGCGCCTCGTGAACAGCATGTTCCTGCTCGCGCTGGTGGCCGGCATCACCGTGTACGAAACGACGCTCGGCACGACGCTCGGTAATCTGGGCTTCGGCGAGATCGCGTTCCCGAAGCCGACTTTCCACGGCGACACGATCCGCGTCGAGACCGAGATCGTCGAGGCGCGCCTGTCGAAGAGCCGCACCGATTCGGGCATCGTCACCTTCAAGCACGTGGCCCGCAACCAGCGCGACGAGATCGTGTGCACGGCCGTGCGCACGGGCCTGATGATGCTGCGCCCCGCCAGCCAGGCTTGACCTCGTTTCCGCAGGAGAATTTGACATGGACTACCAACTGAGCCCCGACCAGGTCGCGATCGTCGATGCCGCGCAGAAGATCTGCGCGGACTTTCCGCTCGAGTACTGGCGCAACAAGGACAAGAATCACGAATTCCCGCACGAGTTCTTCACGGCCGTCGCGAGCGGCGGCTGGCTCGGCATCTGCATGCCGGAAGACGTGGGCGGCGCGAACCTCGGCGTGACGGAAGCGGCGCTGTTCATGCGCACGGTCGCCGAATGCGGCGGGCAGGCGGCGGCGTCGACCATCCACATGAACATCTTCGGGCTGCAGCCGGTCGTGCATTTCGGCACGGAAGCGCAGAAGAAGGCGTGGCTGCCGCCGTTCGCGCGCGGCGAACACAAGGCCTGTTTCGCGGTGACCGAGCCGGACACGGGCCTCGACACCACGAAACTCAAGGTGGTCGCGAAGAAGCAGCCTGACGGCAATTACCTGATCTCGGGCAAGAAGGTCTTCATCTCGACCGCGCAGGTGGCCGACCACATGCTGATCCTCGCGCGCACCACGCCGATCGAGGAAGTGAAGAAGCACAGCGAGGGGCTGAGCCTGTTCTATACGAAGCTCGATCGCAAGTATGTCGACATCCGCGAGATCGACAAGCTCGGCCGCGCGGCGGTCGACACCAACGAGCTGTTCATCGACGACCTGCCGGTGTCGAAGGACGAACTGATCGGCGAGGAAGGCAAGGGCCTGAGCTACATCTTCCACGGGATGAACGCCGAGCGCGTGCTGGTGGCCGTCGAGCAGGTCGGCATCGGCCGCGCGGTGCTCAACCTGGCGACGCAATATGCGAAGGAGCGCGTCGTGTTCGGCCGCCCGATCGGGCAAAACCAGGGCGTGCAGCATCCGCTCGCGCGCAACTGGGCTGAGCTGGAAGCCGCGAACCACATGATCTTCGCAGCGGCCGACCTGTACGACCGGGGGCAACCGTGCGGCTCGGAGGCGAACGCGGCGAAGCTGCTGGCGTCCGAGGCGTGCATGAATGCGTGCCAGACGTCGATCCTCACGCATGGCGGCTTCGGTTATGCGAAGGAGTATCACGTCGAGCGGTTCATGCGCGAGGCGTGGATCGGCTACATTGCCCCTGTCACTCCGCAACTCATTCTGTCGAACATTGCCGAGCGCAAGCTCGGGTTGCCGAAGTCTTATTGAATCCGGTAATCCGCCGACGTTTTCCCGGTCCGGGAAGCGTCGGGCATCGAACAGGCATAAAGAACTGTCTGCGGGCCGCGCCCGGCGCATTCGGGCCGCGCACCGGCCGCAGGCCAGTTTCAGGAGACAAGCATGTCAGCTGCAAGACCGTTGGAAGGTATCCGAGTGCTCGATCTGACCGTGGCCCTGGCCGGCCCGTACGGATCGCTGCTGCTGGGTGGCATGGGTGCCGAAGTGATCCGCGTCGAATCGCCGGGCGGCGGCGACATCGCGCGCAACAATCCCCCCTATGTCGGCAAGGACGGCGTCCACTTCGGCGTCAAGGGCGACGACGAGGTGTCGCTGACCATCCTCAACCGCGCACGCAACAAGAAAAGCATCACGCTCGACCTGAAATCGGAACAGGGCAAGGCGCTGTTCATGGAACTGGTCAAGGAATCCGACGTCGTCATCGAAAACGCCAGCGAGGGCGTGACGGCGCGCCTGGGCGTGGATTACGAGAGCGTGCGCCAGGTGAATCCGCGGATCGTCTATGCGTCGATCAAGGCGTTCGGCGAACCGAGCCCGTACAAGAACCTGAAGGGCATGGACATCATCGTCCAGGCGCTATCGGGGATCATGGACGTGACCGGTTTCGCCGACGGCCCGCCGACCCGCTCGGGCCTGCCGATCGCCGACCTGATCACGCCGCTGTACGCCGTCAACGGCATCCTCGCCGCGCTGATTCACCGTGGCCGCACCGGCGTGGGCCAGTCGGTGCAGGTGTCGATGCTCGACTGCCTGTCGTCGCTGGTGGCCGAGGAGCATTTCGACGTGTTCCTGAAGCACGGTTACTCGAAGCGCTCGGGCAATTTCCAGGACCGGCTGGTGCCGTTCGGCGTCTACGGCACGCGCGACGGCCACGTGGCGATGGTCGCGTTCCAGCCCGACTGGTTCCAGAACCTGATGGAAGCCGTGGGCCGGCCGGAGATCGTCACCGACCCGCGCTACGCAACGCGCGGCCCGCGCATGAAGCATGCGGCCGAGATCAACGCGATCATCGAGGACTGGACGAGCTGTCGCAGCACCGAGGAAGTCATCGCCGAACTGCAGGTTCGACGTGGCGTGCCGGCCGCGGCCGTGCGCTCGCCGCTCGACGTGCTGAAGGACCCGGTGCTGCAGGCGCGCGGCGCGGTGGTGAAGCTGGAGCACCCGGGGCTGGCCGACGTCGACGCGATGGGCATGGGCCTGCCGATCAAGCTGTCGCAGACGCCCGTGCAGTTCGACCAGCCGGCGCAGGAACTCGGCGCCGCCAACGACGAGATCTATCGGGGGCTGCTCAAGCTGTCCGAGGATCGCCTGCAGCAACTGCGCGAACAGGGAGTGATCTGACCATGCCAGCCGTGCCACCCCGTCGCGGCCCGCTCGCGGGCATCCGGATCGTCGAGATCGCGGGCATCGGCCCCGGGCCGCTGGCCGCGATGTTCCTGGCCGACCTGGGCGCGACCGTCATCCGCGTGGACCGCAAGGAACCTTCGGGGCTCGGCGCGCCGCGCCCCGTCGAATTCGACCTGGGCCTGCGCAATCGCAAGTCCGTGCGCGTCGACCTGAAAGATCCCGCCGCGGTCGAAATGGTGCTCGAACTGATCGAGCGAGCCGACGGCCTGATCGAGGGCTTTCGCCCCGGCGTGATGGAGCGCCTCGGTCTCGGCCCCGTACCGTGCCTCGCGCGCAACCCGCGCCTCGTCTACGGCCGCGTGACCGGCTGGGGGCAGGACGGCCCGCTGTCGCAGGTGGCCGGGCACGATCTGAACTACATCTCGATCACCGGCGCGCTGCATGCGATGGGCCGCGCCGGGCAGGCGCCGACGCCGCCGCTCAACGTGCTGGGCGACTATGCGGGTGGCTCGCTGTACCTGGCCTTCGGGCTGCTCGCGGGCATCCTCGAAGCGCGCGGTTCCGGGCAGGGTCAGGTGGTGGACGCCGCGATGGTCGACGGCGTGGCCTCGATCATGACGGTGACGATGGGCCTGCATGCGGCCGGCATGCTCGACAAGGCACGCGGCACGAACCTGCTCGACACCGGCGCGCCGTTCTACGAGGTGTACGCGTGCGCCGACGGCAAGTACGTCAGCGTCGGCCCCATCGAGGGCAAGTTCTACCGGCTGCTGCTCGAACAGCTCGGGTTGCAGGACCATCCGCGGCTGCAGGCGCAGATGGATCGCGCGCAATGGCCCGAAGCCAAGCAGATCCTCGCCGAGAAGTTCAGGGAACGCACGCGCGACGAGTGGGCGCAACGGCTCGGCCATCTCGACGTATGCGTGGCGCCCGTGCTCGACTTCGACGAAGCGCCCGACCATCCGCACGTGAAGGCGCGCGGCACGTTCATCGATCTGGACGGCGTCACGCATCCGGCACCCGGCCCGCGTTTTTCGCGCACGCCCGCGGCACACCCCGAACCGCCTGCGCCGCCGACGACCGACAACGCGATCGCCGCGCTGCAGGACTGGCTTCCCGACGCGCGCATTGACGCCTTGCGCGCGCAGGGTACGTTCATCTGATGCGGGCGAACACGACCGCCGACAGCGTCGCGCGCACCGCCCTGCGGCCGCCGGCGCAATCGTCGCGCGTGTCCCCCGCGGTTTTCCGCTCGTGCCCATCGCGCCGCCGAGGCGCGCGGGCCGGGCAACTGGCAAGGACGCTACTGACATGACATCCCCCATCCCCGAACTCGCGGCACTGGATCGCCTGACGAGCGGCCGTTCGACCTGCCGCGCGTACCGGCACCAGGCGCTGGACCTCGAACTGATCCGCAGCATCGTCGGCATGGCGGGGCGCTCGGCTTCATGGTGCAACGTGCAGCCGTGGCAACTGGTCATCACCGAAACGCCCGAAAGCACCGAACGCTTTCGCCAGGCGTTGATGCAGCGGGTCAACGAACATCCGGAAAACGAATCGGACCTGCCCTTCCCGCCGCGTTACGACGGCATTTACGGCGAGCGCCGGCGCGGCGCGGGCATTGCGCTGTATTCGTCGCTGGGTATCGGCCCGAAGGACAGCGAGCGCAGCGCCGAGCAGGCATTCCGCAATTTCCGCATGTTCGACGCGCCGCACGTGGCGATCATCACGGTGCCGGTGGAACTCGGCCCGTATGCGCTCGTCGATGCCGGCGGCTTCGTGCAGTCGTTCCTGATCGCGGCCTATGCACACGGCGTGGCGACTACGCCGCAGGGCGCGCTGGCGCGTCATGCCCACTTCGTGCGCGAGTATTTCGGCATTCCCGATACGCAGCACATGATCTGCGGCATCTCGTTCGGCTACGCGGAAGACGCGCATCCGGTCAACCAGTTCCGCACCACGCGTGCCGACGTGGACGACCTGGTGCGCTTCGCCTGAGCCGGCCGGCCGTCGCATGCGTATCGCAGTGAGGGACGAGGAGCATCGAGCATGACCGCACGCATTCATGAACTGCTGGATCGCTGGCTGTCCGAGGCCCCCGCGCGCCCGTTCATCCATCTCCCCGATCGCAGCCTGAGCTATGCGGACGTCGGCGCGCTGGCCGATGCGCTCGAACGCGAACTGCGGGACGACGGCGTACGCAGCGGCGACCGCGTGCTGGTCGTGGCCGAGAACTGCGCCGAACATGCCGCGCTGCTGATCGCGTGCAGCCGCGTCGGTGCGTGGTCGTGCGGCGTCAATGCGCGCATGGCGCCGGGCGAAGTCGACGCGTTCGCGGGCAAGGCCGATGCGCGCGTGCTGTACTTCACGTCGGGCGTTTCGCCGGCGGCCGGCGCGCATGCGGCGCGGCACGACGCCCGCCCGTCATGCGTGAACGGCCTCGCGCGCAGTGCCGTGCATACCGCGGCGCGAGTCGAGCCGGAACCGTTGGCCAGCGACGTGGCGGCCGTCATCTTCACGTCCGGGACCACCGGCGCGCCCAAGGGCGTGATGATGACCCACCGCGGTGTGCTGCATTTCGCACGCGTGTCGGCCGAGTCGCGCGCGCTCGGCCCCGACGACCGCGTCTACGCGTATGCGCCGATGACGCACATCTTCGGCCTCGGCACGGTGCTACTGGCATCGCTGCACGCGGGCGCGGCACTGGAAATGCGGCCACAGTTCGAACCGGCGGAGTTGTTCGACGCGCTGGCACACCGGCGCGTGAGCCAGGTGCAGGGGCCGCCGATGCTGTTCTCCCGGCTGCTGCGATATTGCGCGGAGCAAGGCATCGTCCGTCCCGAGGCGCCCTGCCTGCGCTATCTCTACGCCGGAGCCGGGCCGCTCGACCTGGCGCTCAAGCAGCAGGTCGAGGCGTTGTTCGCGCAGACGCTGCATCACGGTTACGGCCTGTCGGAATACGCGGGCTCGCTGCACGCCACCCGCCTCGGCGAAACGCGCGGCGACACCAGCGCGGGCTACGCCTTCCCGGGCGCGGAGTTGCGCATTGTCGATCCCGCCACCGGCCAGGCGCTGCCCGCCGGCGCGCGCGGCGAGATCTGGCTGCGCGGCACGGGCCTGATGCCCGGCTATTTCCGCGACCCGCAGGCCACCGCCGACGTGATGCGCGAAGGCGGCTGGTACGCATCGGGCGACCTGGGCGAGCTGCATGACGACGGCGCGCTGTTCATCGTCGGGCGGCTCAAGGAGATGATCATCCGCTCCGGATTCAACGTGTATCCGGGCGAAGTGGAGCAGGCGCTCAACCGCTTTCCGGGCATCCTGAACTCGGCCGTCGTCGGCCAGAAGCAAGCGGACGGCAACGAGGCCGTCGTCGCGTTCGTCGAGCTCGATGCCGCCCGCGCGCTGGACGAAACCGCGTTGCGCCGGTATTTGCGCGAGCAACTCGCGCCCTACAAGCATCCCGCGCGTTTCATCCCCATCGACAAACTGCCGTTCAACAGCAATGGCAAGCTCATGAGGCGGCAATTGCAGGAGCGGCTCTAGTTCGTACCCTTCTTCCCCGTGCCCGTTCACGTCAATAACGGGCATGCGCGGCCCCTAGCCCAGCCAGCGCGCATCGGGCCAGTGGCCCTCGTCGAACGTGGCCTTCACGCAGTCGAGCAGCACGCCCACCACGCACCGCACCGGCGCCGTGGCCTGCCGGCTGCTGGGCGCGGCCAGCACGATCGTGCGCTTGATGCCCGGGGCCGCAAGCGGCGCCGCGCTCAGCGTGCCCTGCTCGACTTCCCGTGTGACGCCGACGGCCGGCAGGATCGTCCAGCCGTGGCCTTGCGCGACCAGGTCCTTCTGCACGCTCAGCGCATTGGTTTCGGTGACGACCCGCAGCGTCACGTCGGCCTCGGCCGCCGCGTGCTCGATCGCCGCGCGCAGGCCCTGCGGCGCGGACGGCAGGATGAACGGCTCGCTCGCCACGCGCGACAACGCGAGCGGCAGCTTGCGCGACAGCCCGGCCGACGGCGCGGCCACGGCCCACAGGCTTTCCTCGATCAGCGCCTTGACGTGCAGCGCGGGCGTTTCCTTCTGCCCGTACAGCAGCGCGGCATCCACGTCGCCGGCTTCGAGCCAGTCCTGCAGGTGCCCCGCGTAACCGATCGTGAGCCGCAGGCGGATGTGCGGGTAACGTCGCGCCACCTCGCTCGCCAGCCGCGTGGCCAGCAGGTCCGACGTGCTGGCCAGCAGGCCGATGCTGACGATGCCGGCAACCGGCCCGTCGGTAGGCTGAATCTCGGCCTTGGCGCGTGCCACCTCGTTGAGGATGCGCCGCGCATATTCGAGCATCGTCTTGCCCGACGGCGTGAGCTGCATGCCGTGACGGCCGCGCTCGAACAGCTCGGTGCCCATGTCCTCCTCGAGCAGGCGCAGCTGGCGCGACACGGCCGGCTGCACGAGATTCAGCAGGGTCGACGCACGCGTGACGTTGCCGGTCTCGGCCACGGTGACGAAGGCGCGCAGTTGCTTGAGATCCATCGCAGGGTCCTCGATACCGAAAACTGATACATCGATCAAAAAATTCTATTTTTTAACGAATCCATCAAAACTTATTATGGACCTAACCGATGCCAAAAACGAGACAGGATTCATGAGCGCCTCCATTTTTTCCGCCCCCGACCAGTACCAGGAAATTCGCGATGCCGTGCGCGGCCTCTGCAGCCAGTTTCCGGCCGAATACCACCGCAAGATCGACGAGGAGCGCGGGTATCCCGAGGCGTTCGTCACCGCGCTTACGCAGGCCGGCTGGCTGGCCGCGCTGATTCCGCAGGAATACGACGGCCCCGGCCTGTCGATGGCGGAAGCGTCGGTCATCATGGAAGAGATCAACCGCTCCGGCGGCAATTCGGGTGCGTGCCACGGCCAGATGTACGTGATGAACACCATCGTGTTCAGCGGCACCGAAGCGCAGAAGCAGCGCTACCTGCCGCGCATCGCGTCCGGCGAGCTGCGCGTGCAGTCGATGGGCGTGACCGAGCCCACCACCGGCAGCGATACCACCAAGCTCAAGACCACCGCGGTGAAGAAGGACGGCCGCTGGGTCATCAACGGCCAGAAGGTGTGGATCTCGCGCGTGCAGCACAGCGACCTGCTGATCCTGCTCGCGCGTACCACGCCGCTCGACCAGGTGCAGAAGAAGAGCGACGGCCTGTCGTGTTTCATCGTCGAGCTGGACAAGGCGATCGGCAACGGCCTCACCGTGCGTCCGATCCTCAACATGGTCAACCACGAGACGAACGAGCTGTTTTTCGACAATCTCGAACTGCCGGAAGACGCGTTGCTCGGCACCGAGGGCAAGGGGCTGAAGGTGATCTTCGACGGCCTGAACGCCGAGCGCACGCTGATCGCGGCCGAGTGCATCGGCGACGGTTACTGGTTCCTGGAGAAGGCCCGCGACTATGCGGTCGAGCGCAAGGTGTTCGGCCGCCCGATCGGGCAGAACCAGGGGATCCAGTTTCCGCTGGCCGAATCGTTCATCGAGCTGGAAGCCGCGAACCTGATGCGCTGGCGTGCGTGCGAGAAGATCGACGCGCGCCAGAACGCGGGCGTCGAGGCCAACATGGCCAAGTACCTGGCCGCGAAGGCCAGCTGGGAAGCGGCGAACGCCTGCCTGCAGACGCACGGCGGTTTCGGTTTCGCATGCGAATACGACGTCGAACGCAAATTCCGCGAAACGCGCCTGTATCAGGTCGCACCGATTTCCACCAACATGATTCTGGGGCACGTGGCCGAGCACGTGCTGCAACTGCCCCGTTCCTACTGATTTCCGAAGGAAACCTTTTCATGAAGATTCTCGTACCCGTCAAGCGCGTGGTCGACGCGAACGTGAAGGTCGGCGTGAAGTCCGATCAATCCGGTGTCGACATCGCGAACGTGAAGATGTCGATGAACCCGTTCGACGAAATCGCCGTTGAAGAAGCCGTGCGCCTGAAGGAAGCGGGCGTCGCGACCGAAGTGATCGTCGTGTCGGTGGGCGTCACGCAGGCGCAGGAAACGCTGCGTACGGCGCTGGCGATCGGCGCGGATCGCGCGATCCTCGTCGAATCGACCGACAGCGTCGAGCCGCTGGCCGTCGCGAAGATCCTGAAGGCGCTGGTCGACAAGGAGCAGCCGCAACTGGTGATCCTCGGCAAGCAGGCAATCGACGACGATTCGAACCAGACCGGCCAGATGCTGGCCGCGCTGGCAGGCCTGCCGCAAGCGACGTTCGCGTCGAAGGTGACGGTGGCCGACGGCAAGGCAACGGTTGCACGCGAAGTCGACGGCGGCGCGGAAACGCTGTCGCTGTCGCTGCCGGCCGTGATCACCACGGACCTGCGCCTGAACGAGCCGCGCTACGTGACGCTGCCGAACATCATGAAGGCGAAGAAGAAGCCGCTGGAAACCGTGAAGCCGGAAGACCTCGGTGTGGACGTCGCGCCGCGTCTGAAGACGCTGAAGGTCGTCGAGCCGCCGAAGCGCGCAGCCGGCGTGAAGGTGCCGGACGTGAAGACGCTGGTCGAGAAGCTGAAGACCGAAGCCAAGGTGCTGTAAGAGGGAGCGCA
>NZ_CADFEI010000012.1 GCF_902833225.1 Burkholderia sp. BCC1644 | reverse complement strand
TCAGGCCCGAGCCGCACACCTTGTTGATCGTCATCCCCGGCACTGCCGTCGGCAGCCCGGCCTTGATCAGCGACTGCCGCGCCGGGTTCTGCCCCGAGCCGGCCGTCAGCACCTGGCCCATGATCGCTTCGCTAACCTGATCGGGCTTCACGCCCGCACGCTCCAGCACCGCGCGGATCACCGTCGCACCCAGCTCGGGCGCCGCAATCTTCGCAAGCGAGCCGCCGAATTTGCCGACCGCGGTCCGCGCGGCCGATACGATCACTACGTCCGTCATGTTCAATTCCTGCTTCGAAATCAGTTCGTCGTTCTGACGCCGGCATGCGCCGGCTGCAACGGGCGATGGCGCACGTCGCGCCCTCCGGCGCGATCACGGTCGCACGCCGCCATGGGGCGGACGGCGCTCGCGCACACCGGCGGCACACCGGCACGGGCGCCCTGCGGCGAACCGGACGGCCGCCGGACGCCGCGTAGCACACACGGCGTCCGGCGCCATCCGGCGCCGATCAAGCGTGTCGCGCTCTCGCGCGACACGCCGTCATGCAGTTACGCAGCCGATTCGCGCGCAGCTGCGTCCTTGCGTGCGGCGGCAGCCGTCTGCTTGGCGCCGCGCGTGGCCGTTTCGCTGACCGCGTCGAAACCGCTCTGTGCGGCTTCGATCGCCTGACCCGTCGCTGCACGCACGGAGTCGGCCGCGGCCGTCGCCGCGGACAGCGCGGAATTCAGCGCGGCCACGACCGGCGCCGAGCCGGCCGGCGCGTGCTTCGACAGTTCGCCGAGCGCGTCCTTCAGGCGCTTGTCGTTCTGTTCGTACTGCGCCTGCGCGACCTTCGCCCATTCGGATTGCGTCGACACCGCGATGTCGAACAGATGACGGCCGTACGACACCACCTTGCCGGCTGCTTCCTGCGGCGCGGCGATCTGCTGCGCGAAGCCCGCGGCCGGATTGCTGCTGTTGAACGCGTTCTTCAGCTTGTCCTCGTACTCTTCGAGCGCCGTCCGGGCCGCCTGCAGGTTGAGTTCGACGACAGCCTCGAAACCGTGGATCGCCGGACGGGCAATCGCAAACCACGCGGCGATACCGGACTGATAATCGGCGCTGAGTTTTTCGGGGGCAAATACGGACATCGGGCACGCTCCTGTTAGCAATGCGAGAGACGACGTAAAGAAAAATGGAAGCTCGACCGGCCACTGCTTCCTTATTGACAACCCGTCACTTATTTGAGTACGGGAAGTTGAAGAAGGCCATTCTAGATCGATTAATTGTCAATTAAATGGCATTAATACTAGGTGTAAACCCTTATTATCATCCCCGTTAGCCGCCGAAACTCCCGACACGCCGACATAGCAGAGAGGATTCCGCAGGGGTTCGGTCCCGCAATGCCTTTTTACCTTTTTACAGGATAGCGCATCGTGACGTCGCGCAACATTTACCAATCCATTATTCCGTTTATTAGAAAACCGGCGCGCATTGAAAATGGAGCAGTCACTTATGTAATCGTTTTTTCTGGATTTATTATGAAATCGTTTCCGGGATTATTAATGACGGAATCAATGATCGGATGAATTGCGGGTCGCAATGAAAATACGGCCGCATGAAGCGGCCGCGGTCGACACGGGAAAGCGCGGAATCAGCCGGCCAGTTCGCGATGCAGTGCGCGGAATTCCTGCGCGAGCTTGTGCCCCGGCTCGAGATGGATCACCGGCATCGACTGCTGATGCGATTCGCGAATCTTCACCGACGCCGACAGCCTCGACGCGAGCACCGGCAGCCCTTCGTCGACGAGCTCGTCGACCAGCCGTTGCGGCAGGCTCGCGCGCGGCTGGAACTGGTTGATGACGATCCCTTCCACCTCGAGCGCCGCGTTGTGGTCCTGCTGGATTTCCTTCACGTTCTCGAGCAGCGTGTACAGCGCGCGGCGCGAGAAATCGTCGCAGTCGAACGGGATCAGGCAGCGCTCGACCGCGATCAGCGCCGAGCGCGTATAGAAATTCAGCGCGGGCGGCGTGTCGATGTACACGGCGTCGTAGGTGTCGAGCTCGTTCAGCGCGTCGCGCAGCTTGTAGATCTTGTAGCGCGATTCGAGCTTGCCGTGCAGCGTGTCGAGATCCGGATGCGCGGGCATCACGTCGAGCCCTTCGAACGGGGTCGGATGGATGAACGACGCGACGTCGACCGGACGGAAGTTGAAGGTCAGCGCGGTTTCGAAGAAACCGGCAACGCCCGGTTGCGCGTCGGCCGCGGCATCGCCGAGCAGGTAGCGCGTGGAGTTCGCCTGCGCATCGAGGTCGATGACGAGCGTGCGCAGCCCTTCGCTCGCACTGATCGCCGCCAGGTTGCAGACGATCGTCGACTTGCCCACGCCGCCCTTCTGGTTGAATACGACCCGCCGCATGGTGTCCCCTCGATCGAACGTCGAAAGGACCAGCTTAGCCGGTCAATCATGGCGGCCGCGTGACGCAGGTCGAATTGCATGCGACTGTGGACGGCGCGCGTCAAATGCGCGGCAGCGCGCCCGACACATACCGGTTGCCCGGCACGCACCACCGCCACGGGAATGCCACGCCGACACGAATGCCGATGCGCGGGCCGCTCGTCGGATCCGTGGGCGGCGCGATGCCGTCGTCGACGATCGCGAATCCGTCGCGCGCATCGACCAGGTCGACGCCGTCCTGCGCGCCGCCGATCCCCATCGCCTGGGTCAGCCGCGCCGGCCCGCGGCACAGGTCGCGATCGCGCGTCTGCGGCGGCCGCGCCGCCCGCATCTGCTCGAGCCCGTGCAGCGGCTCCAGCGCGCGGATCAGCACACCGGTGCCCGTGCCGTCCGGGCCGCACACGCAGTTGCAGCACCAGTGCATGCCGTACGTGAAATAGACGTACAGATGCCCCGGTGGCCCGAACATCGTCGCGTTGCGCGGCGTCCTGCCGCGATAGGTATGTGCCGCCGGATCGATCGCGCCGGCATACGCTTCCACTTCGACGATGCGGCCGGCGCGGCCGTCCGCCGCCGCGAGGATCTTGTTGAGCAGTTGCGGGGCAACGTCGGTGGCCGCGCGATCGAAGAACGCGCGCGGCAGCACCGTGCCCGGCCAAAGGGGCGCGGTCTTATTGCGCCGCATGCTGCCCTGCCGCCGATGCAGCGAGAAAAAGCTGACGGTACGCGTCGACCAGTTCATTGAGACCGAACGCAAGATTTCGACCGCTCGGATTGGGGAGCACCCAGACACTCGCCCCCTGCATGCAGGCCGGTTGCAAGCCCCACTGGACTTCGCGCTGCCCCGACAGCGCCGAGTATGCGGCCTTGCCGAGAAAGGCGATGAAGCGCGGCCGGTAACGCACGATCTTCTGCTCGAACGCGGCGGCCGCGGCGATGAATTCCGCGCGAGAGAGTTGGTCGGCACTCGCCGTCGGCCGCGTCACGACCGCCGTCAGGCCGCAGCCGTACTGGAGGATCGCGCGATCGTCCTGCGGCGCGATTTCCGTCGGCGTGAAGCCGGCAAGATGGATCACGCGCCAGAAGCGGTTGCTTCTCCCCGCGAAGTGATGCCCGGTCGCGGCCGCGGTCAGGCCGGGATTGATCCCGCAGAACAGCACGTCGAGACGGTCGACGATGAGGTCGGGAAGTTCGTCAGCCACGTTTTACCCGGAGTGCGACTTACAGGAACTGGAACGCCGTAAACGAAGCAAGGCCCGAAGGCCCTAGCCAAGCAAACGGCTTGACTCGGACATTCGGGCCCATCGCGATGCGAGATGCCGACTGGGCGATCAGAACGGGATATCGTCGTCCATCTCGTCGAAGCCGCCGCCGGCCGGTGCGCTCGGACGGCTTTGCGCGCCGCCGCCAGCACCGCCACGCGCCGCGCCGCCGGCACGACCGCCGCCGCCACCGCCGCGCTCCATCTGCTCGCCGCGACCGCCGCCACCACCACCGTAGCCGCCGCCGTAACCGCCTTCGTCACCGCCGCCACCGCCACCGCCACCGCCGCCGCCCGCACCGCGGCCGCCGAGCATTTGCATCTGTTCGGCCACGATTTCGGTCGAGTAACGATCCTGGCCGTCCTGGCCTTGCCACTTGCGCGTGCGGATGCGGCCTTCGATATAGACCGACGAACCCTTCTTCAAGTATTCGCTGACGATTTCCGCCAGACGGCCGAAGAACGCGACGCGATGCCACTCGGTCATTTCCTTGAAATCGCCGCTTGCCTTGTCCTTGTAGCGGTCGGTCGTCGCGAGACGGATGTTCGCAACCGCGTCGCCGCTCGGCAGGTAACGGACTTCAGGATCGGCGCCGAGATTGCCGACGAGGATGACCTTGTTGACGGATGCCATGTGTTTCTCCAGTAAATTCGATGCCGGGCCGCCGGCGCATATTGCCGGGACGGCCCGCCGGGCAAGCCGGCGCGCGGCCGGCGCCTGCCCGAAATAAGATTCAGGCCTTGCGCGGCGGCGCTTTCATGCTGGCCGCGATTATAAGCCACGCGGCCACGAGCCCCGAACACGTATAGAAGACCGTGTTGGCGCCCCCGTGCTTCAGCAGCCAGCCGCCCACGATGCCGCCGAGCGCGAGCCCGATCGACTGCGTGGTGTTGTAGACGCCCGTGGCCGCGCCCTTGCGCGAACCGGGCGCGAGCTTCGACACGAGCGACGGCTGCGACGCTTCCAGGATGTTGAAACCGAGGAAGTAGACGAAGAGAATCGCCGCCACAATCAGGATGGTATGCGGTGCGCTGCCGAGCAACAATTGGCCGATCAGGATAGCCAGAATGCCGCCGAGCAGCACCGGCTTCATCTTGCCCCGTTTTTCCGCGACGATGATCGCCGGGACCATCATCACGAACGCGAGCCCCATCACCGGCAGGTAGACCTTCCAGTGCGCGGCGACCGGCAGCCCGCCGTCGACCAGCAGGCGCGGCACGACGAGGAACAGCGCCGTCTGCGTCGCGTGCAACACCAGCACGCCGAAGTTCAGGCGCAGCAGCTCGACGTTGTGCAGCACCTCGGCGAACGGCGCGGGCACGTGCACGGGTTTCGCCGCGTCGGGCACGATCCACAGCACGACGCCGATCGCGAGGATCGACAGCACGCCGACGATCGCGAACAACCCGCTCATCCCGACCCAGTGGAACACGATCGGCGCGCCGACGATCGCGACCGCGAACGATACGCCGATCGACCCGCCGACCATCGCCATCGCCTTCGTGCGGTTCTGCTCGGAGGTCAGGTCGGCGATGAACGCGAGCACCGCGGACGACACCGCGCCCATCCCCTGGATCACGCGGCCGACGATGATCCACGTGATGTCGTGCGCGGACGCGGCGACGAAGCTGCCGATCGCGAAGATCACGAGGCCCGTGGCGATCACCGGCTTGCGGCCGAACTTGTCGGACGCCCAGCCGTAGAAGATATAGAACAGCGACTGCGTGACGCCGTAGGCCCCGAGCGCGAGGCCGACGAGCAGCACGTTGTCGCCGCCCGGGATGGTTTTCGCGTAGACCGAGAACACCGGCATGATCATGAACAGGCCGAGCATGCGCAGCGCGAAGATCGCCGCGAGCGACGTGGTCGCGCGCAGTTCAGGCGCAGTCATGCGGGAAGACGTGGCAGACGGATTGGACATCGGGAATGAATTTCGAATGATCGGAGTGTCCGCCCGGCGGCGGGCGGCGGAAGATCAGGACCGGCGGCCCGGGAGGCCTGGCGGGCGACACGCCGGAGCAGGATGCTGACGGCCTGCGGGCCGCCCGGAACCGTGCGGCGCGACCGCTTTCCCCGGTGCGGGTGTCGCCTTGCTGCCACCTGCTGTAAAGGCTGGGGGCCGTAAACGACGGTCTCGAAAAGCCGTTATAGTAGCAGGTTTGGTTCCCTCCATTTTCGCCAGGTTCATGGAACAGATCCGTATCCGTGGGGCACGCACCCACAACCTGAAAAACGTCAATCTCGACCTGCCGCGCCACAAGCTGGTCGTGATTACCGGGTTGTCCGGGTCGGGCAAGTCGTCGCTCGCGTTCGACACCCTTTATGCCGAAGGCCAGCGCCGCTACGTCGAAAGCCTGTCCGCATATGCCCGCCAGTTCCTGCAGTTGATGGAGAAACCCGACGTCGACCTGATCGAGGGCCTGTCGCCCGCGATCTCGATCGAGCAGAAGGCAACGTCCCACAACCCGCGTTCGACCGTCGGCACGGTCACCGAAATCCACGACTACCTGCGACTTTTGTACGCACGTGTCGGCACGCCTTACTGCCCCGACCACGAGATCCCGCTCGAGGCGCAGAGCGTGTCGCAGATGGTCGACGCGGCGCTCGCGCTGCCCGAGGAAACCAAGCTGATGATCCTCGCGCCCGTCGTCGCCGACCGCAAGGGCGAGCACGCCGAGCTGTTCGAGGACATGCAGGCGCAGGGCTTCGTGCGCTTTCGCGTACGCTCGGGCGGCGGCACCGCGAACGAAGGCGTCGCGAAGATCTACGAAGTCGAGTCGCTGCCGAAGCTGAAGAAGAACGACAAGCATACGATCGACGTCGTCGTCGACCGCCTGAAAGTGCGCCCGGACATGAAGCAGCGGCTCGCCGAATCGTTCGAGACCGCGCTGCGCCTCGCCGACGGCCGTGCGATCGCGCTGGAGATGGACACCGACCGCGAGCACCTGTTCAGCTCGAAGTTCGCGTGCCCGATCTGCTCGTACTCGCTGCAGGAGCTCGAGCCGCGCCTGTTCTCGTTCAACAACCCGATGGGCGCGTGCCCGGAATGCGACGGCCTCGGCCAGATCACGTTCTTCGACCCGAAGCGGGTCGTCGCGCACCCGTCGCTGTCGCTCGCCGCCGGCGCGGTGAAGGGCTGGGACCGCCGCAACCAGTTCTACTTCCAGATGCTGCAGAGTCTCGCGGCGTTCTACGAATTCGACATCGACGCCGCGTTCGAGGATCTCCCGGAAAAGATCCGCAAGGTGCTGCTGTTCGGCTCGGGCAAGCAGACGATCCCGTTCTCGTACATCAACGAGCGCGGCCGCACGACGATCCGCGAGCACGTGTTCGAGGGGATCATCCCGAACCTCGAGCGCCGCTACCGCGAGACCGATTCGGTCGCGGTGCGCGAAGAGCTGTCGAAGTACCAGAACAACCAGCCGTGCCCGTCGTGCGACGGCACGCGCCTGCGCCGCGAAGCACGCCACGTGCGGATCGGCACCGGCGACTACGCGCGCGGCATCTATGAAATCAGCGGCTGGCCGCTGCGCGACGCGCTCGGCTATTTCGACGGCCTGACGCTCGAAGGCGCGAAGCGCGAGATCGCCGACAAGGTGATCAAGGAAATCGTCGCGCGCCTGACGTTCCTGAACAACGTCGGCCTCGACTACCTGTCGCTCGAGCGCAGCGCCGAGACCCTGTCGGGCGGCGAGGCGCAGCGCATCCGGCTCGCGTCGCAGATCGGCTCGGGCCTGACGGGCGTGATGTACGTGCTCGACGAGCCGTCGATCGGCCTGCACCAGCGCGACAACGACCGCCTGATCGCGACGCTCAAGCACCTGCGCGACCTGGGCAACTCGGTGATCGTCGTCGAGCACGACGAGGACATGATCCGCACGGCCGACTACGTCGTCGACATGGGCCCCGGCGCGGGCGAGCACGGCGGCGTGATCGTGGCCGAAGGCACGCCGAAGCAGGTGCAGTCGAACCCGCAGTCGCTTACCGGCCAGTACCTGCTCGGCAAGCGCACGATCGAGTACCCGGACGAGCGGCTCGCACCCGATCCCGAACGGATGCTGCGCATCGTCGACGCGTACGGCAACAACCTGAAGCACGTCGATCTCGAGCTGCCGATCGGCCTGCTGACCTGCATCACCGGCGTGTCGGGCTCCGGCAAGTCGACGCTGATCAACGACACGCTGTATCACGCGGTCGCGCGCCACCTGTACGGCTCGTCGGCCGAACCGGCGCCGCACGAGGCGATCGAGGGCCTCGAGCACTTCGACAAGGTGATCAACGTCGACCAGTCGCCGATCGGCCGCACGCCGCGCTCGAACCCGGCCACGTACACGGGCCTGTTCACGCCGATCCGCGAGCTGTTCTCGGGTGTGCCGACCTCGAAGGAGCGCGGCTACGATCCGGGCCGCTTCTCGTTCAACGTGAAGGGCGGCCGCTGCGAATCGTGCCAGGGCGACGGCGTGCTGAAGGTCGAGATGCACTTCCTGCCGGACGTCTACGTGCCGTGCGACGTGTGCCACGGCAAGCGCTACAACCGCGAAACGCTCGAAGTGCAGTACAAGGGCAAGAACATCAGCGAAGTGCTCGACATGACCGTCGAGCACGCGTACGAGTTCTTCAGCGCGGTGCCGGTCATCGCGCGCAAGCTGAAGACGCTGCTCGACGTCGGCCTCGGCTACATCCGCCTCGGCCAGTCGGCCACGACGCTGTCGGGCGGCGAGGCGCAGCGGGTGAAGCTGTCGCTGGAGCTGTCGAAGCGCGATACCGGCCGCACGCTGTACATCCTCGACGAGCCGACCACCGGCCTGCACTTCCACGACATCGCGCTGCTGCTCGAAGTGATCCACCGGCTGCGCGACCAGGGCAACACGGTCGTGATCATCGAGCACAACCTCGACGTGATCAAGACGGCCGACTGGGTGATCGACCTCGGCCCCGAAGGCGGCGCCGGCGGCGGCCAGATCATCGCGCAGGGCACGCCCGAGCAGGTCGCGAAGACGAAGGCGAGCTTCACCGGCAAGTACCTCGCGCCGCTGCTCAAGCGCACGGCCCGCAAGGTCGCGGCCGGCTGACGGCCGCCGCCTTCCCGCGCGCGGCCGCCCGGCCGCGCGCGCGTCCCTCCGCGCCGCGCAACCGGCCGCCCCTCGTTTTCCCTTCTGCGTTTACACCATGCGCCAAACGGCCCCATTGCGGACCATAATGGCAGCTATACTTTACGGTCGTAAGGTTCTCCACACGCACCAATCCGGTGCGGCGCCGGGCGAACACGGCTCTGCCGCGCATTCCGCGGCATGACACACGAACGACAGGAATCCACGATGGAGAAGCAACCAGACTCGTCGCGCGATGCGCAGAATCGCGAACCGCACCTGCGCAGCGTGCGGCTGACGAGTGACTTCAGCCTGCCGAAGCTGTCGGCGCTCGAGATCGGCAGCTACCTGTTCGCGATCCTGGCCATGTGGCTCGTGATCGAGCTCAAGCTGCTCGGCGGGCTGCTGGCCGGCCTGCTCGTCTACCAGCTGATCCACACGATCGCCCCCGTGATCGAACGCCACACCACGAGCATGCGCGCGCGCTGGGTCGCCGTCGTGTTGCTGTCGATCGCGATCGTCGGCGCGCTGACGAGCCTGACGATCGGCATCATCGAACACTTCGAGCGCACGGTGCCGAACCTGCAGAGCCTGCTCGACCAGCTGATGCAGATCGTCGAGCAGACCCGCGCGCGCACGCCGGCCTGGATCGCCAACCTGCTGCCCGTCGACGTCGAGCAGATGAAGACGAAGGCCGCCGTGCTGATGCACTCGCACATGGACCAGCTCCAGCAGAGCGGCAAGAGCGTCGCCCGCGGCTTCGGCCACATACTGTTCGGCATGATCATCGGCGCGATGATCGCGATCGGCGTCGAGCACGGCAAGGTGCGCCGGCCGCTGTCGACCGCGCTCGTCACGCGCGTGTCGCGCTTCGCCGACGCATTCCGCCGAATCGTGTTCGCACAGATCAAGATCTCCGCGATCAATGCGGTGTTCACCGGCATCTACCTGCTCGTCGCGCTGCCGATCTTCCACCAGCGGCTGCCGCTGTCGAAAACGCTCGTGCTCGTCACGTTCATCGTCGGCCTGCTGCCCGTGATCGGCAACCTGATCTCGAACACGCTGATCGTCGCCGTGTCGCTGTCGGTCAGCATGGGCACCGCGATCGCGTCGCTCGCATTCCTCGTGATCATCCACAAGCTCGAATACTTCCTGAACGCGAAGATCATCGGCGGCCAGATCGAGTCGCGCGCGTGGGAGCTGCTGCTCGCGATGCTGATCATGGAAGCCGCGTTCGGGCTGCCCGGCGTGATCGCCGCGCCGATCTTCTATGCGTACCTGAAACGCGAGCTGTACCTGCTGCGGCTGATCTGAAGCAGCCAGCGCGCTCAAGCAATAAAAAACGCCGCACCCCGTAAAGGGTGCGGCGTTTTTGCTGGTACGGGCCCGCGCCGGTCAATCAGCGAAATACGACCGTCTTGGTCCCGTTCAGCACGATCCGGTGCTCGACGTGCCACTTCACCGCGCGTGCGAGCGTCACGCACTCGACGTCGCGGCCGATCGCGGTCAGCTGGTCGGGCGTCATGCTGTGGTCGACGCGCTCGACTTCCTGCTCGATGATCGGGCCTTCGTCGAGATCGGTCGTCACGTAGTGCGCGGTCGCGCCGATCAGCTTCACGCCGCGGTCGAACGCCTGGTAGTAAGGCTTCGCGCCCTTGAAGCTCGGCAGGAACGAATGGTGGATGTTGATCGCGCGCCCGGCGAGCTGCTGGCACATGTTCGGCGACAGGATCTGCATGTAGCGCGCGAGCACGACGAGATCGGCCTGGTGCTCGTCGATCACTTCCAGCACGCGCGCTTCCTGCGCGGCCTTCGCGGCATCGGTCGAACCGCCGATCAGCGGGAAATGATGGAACGGGATGTTGTAGCTCGCGGCGAGCTGGTAGAACTCCTTGTGGTTCGACACGATCGCCGGTATCTCGATCGGCAGCTGGCCGGTGCGATAGCGGAACAGCAGGTCGTTCAGGCAATGGCCGATCTTCGACACCATGATCACGACGCGCGGCTTCACGGCCGCGTCGTGCAGCTCCCAGCGCATCGAGAACTGCTCGGCGAGCGGTGCGAACTCCTTGCGCAGCGTGTCGAGCGCCGTCGCGGCATCCGTGCCGTCGCCGTCCTGCTCGAAGTGCACGCGCATGAAGAACTCGCTGGTGCGGCTGTCGCCGAACTGCGCCGAATCGAGGATGTTGTTGCTGCGGTCGAACAGGAAGCCCGAGACCGCGTGGACGATGCCGTGCCGGTCGGGGCACGACAGTTTCAAGATAAAGCTGTGATCGGTCGGCATGACCGCTACTCCCTTTGTTTCCGTATTCGTCAAATTGCCCGTTCGCCGCGACTGCGTCACGCGGCCGGGGCGAACAGCGCGTCGATGCCGGCCGCGTCGGCCGCCGGAATCCAGCCGTGGCGCAGCAGCGTGTCGAGCGTCGCGAGGCTCGCGTCCATCGTCGCGCGGCCTTCGCGCAGCCAGCCGATCACCTCGGGCACGCCGGCCAGCAGGTGCTCGGCCACTTCGCCGTCCTGGTTGCGCGGCGCGAAATCCTGCGGCAGCGGCAGGTCGTACACGAAAATCAGTTCGGACTGCGTGCCTTCCGGCAGCGAATTCAGCACCTGCACCGCGCGGCCCGCGATCGCGCGCGCGGCCAGTTCGGGCGGAATGCCGGCTTCTTCCCAGCACTCCTTCGCGAGCGTCTCGTGAACGCCCAGGCCCCAGCCGATACCGCCCGCGACGACGTTGTCGAGCATGCCGGGGTCGGTGGCCTTGGTCTCGCTGCGGCGGCCGAGCCACATCTGCGGCACGGTCGTCGCGCGCGGCTCGCCCGGCGCAACCGCATATTCTACGATGCCGTTCACGTGCACCGCATAGGTCTGCGTGCCGAAGAAGCGCGACGCGGCGCGCTCGATGTACGCGAGCGGCGGATCGTCGAAGCGGTTGCGGATCGCGTAGATCTCGTCGCGCCAGCCGGGAATCGCGCCTTCGGCCGCGAGCGCGCCGATCGCACTTGCCAGCGCCATGCTGCGCGCGTCGACCGAGTCGTAGCGCGCCGACAGCACGACACGCTCGCCGGGCAGCTCGAACACGTCGGGCCAGCGCGCGAGCTTCGCGACGTCCTGGCGGCGCACCCAACCGACCGCCTGGCCGGCGATCTCGAAACGCAGGTGCGCGGCCGGATCGAAACGTCGCGCGGCCGCGATACTCGGAAACGTCATCGCGATCAGTCCTTCAGCGCGACGCGGATGCCGATCGCGATGAACGTCGCGCCGGCAATCCGGTCGAGCCACACGCCGGCCTTCGGGCGGCGCTTCAGCCATGCGCCGATCATGCCCGCGCCGACACCGAACAGCGAGAAGACCACGGCCGTCTGCAGCATGAACAGCGCGCCGAGCTCGAACATCTGCAGCGTCACGCCCTGCGCGCCATGCGGATCGACGAACTGCGGCAGGAACACGACGAAGAACAGCGTGACCTTCGGGTTCATCAGGTTGCCGATCACGCTCTGCCGGAAGATCGTGCCGAGCGGCTGCGGCGGGCGCGCGTGCGCGTTCGCGAGGCCCTGGCTGCGCAGCGCCTTGATGCCGATCCACACGAGATAGGCCGCGCCCGCGAGCTTCAGGATCTGGAACGCGACCGGCGACGAACGCAGCACGGCCGCGACGCCGAGCGCCGCGAGCGTCGTGTGGAACAGGATCCCGGCGGTGAAGCCGAGCGCGGCGACGAAGCCGGCCGCGCGGCCCTGCGAGATGCCGCGCGCGAGCACCTGCAGGTTGTCGGGACCGGGCGCGAACGTGATCGCGATCGACGTGGCGAGAAACAGCATGAAATTGGGCATCGTGACCTCGCTGTATGACGGACGCTGACGCTGGCCTGCGCTCAGTGGCCGCCGAATTCGGTAACGGTATAGACGGGCAGGCCCGCGTTGCGCAGCAGCGCCGAGCCGCCGAGATCGGGCAGGTCGATGATCGCCGCGCCTTCGACGACCACTGCGCCGAGCCGCTGCAGCAGGTTGCGCCCCGCCATCATCGTGCCGCCGGTCGCGATCAGGTCGTCCATGATGATCACGCGGTCGCCGGGGCGGCACGCGTCTTCGTGGATCTCGACCGTCGCGCTGCCGTATTCGAGGTCGTACGATTCCGAGCGCGTCTTGTACGGCAGCTTGCCGACCTTGCGGATCGGCACGAAGCCGACGCTCAGCTCGTACGCGACGATCGGCGCGATGATGAAGCCGCGCGCGTCGAGGCCCGCGACGTAGTCGAGCTTCGCATCGACATAACGTTCGACGAACAGGTCGACGAGGATGCGCAGCGCCTTCGGGCTCTGCAGCAGCGTCGTAATGTCGCGGAACTGCACGCCCGACTGCGGCCAGTCGGGCACCGTGCGGATCTGGCTGTGGATGAAGGCGACCGGATCGAGCGGTGCGCCCGACGACGAATGCGGCATGAAACTCTCCGAAAAAAACGGTGCGCGAAGATCGGGCACCGTTTCGAATAAATACGGGTCAGGTTGTGAATCGCGACTCAAGCGGCCGCGGCCGGCGGATCGCGCCGATGACGGGACAACCGCTCTTCCGCGAGCGCGAGCGCCTCGGGCAGCCCGCGCAGCACCACGATGTCGCTCGCGCGCAGCTTGGTCTGCGGATCGGGTTCGACGCCGCGGATGCCGTGCCGGCGGATCGCCGTGACTTCCAGCCCGAGCGCATACAGCCCGAGTTCTTCCAGCGAACGCCCGACCGCGTCCGCGCGCGCATCGACCGGCACCGATTGTAGCCGCACCTGCTCGTGGTCGTCGTCGTCCGCGTCGTCCGCACCGCGGAAATAGCCGCGCAGCAGGCTGTAACGCTCGTCGCGCATTTCCTCGACGCGCCGCACGACCTTGCGCATCGGCACGCCGACCAGCACCAGCGTGTGCGACGCGAGCATCAGGCTGCCCTCGACGATTTCCGGAATCACCTCGGTCGCGCCGGCCGCGAGCAGCTTCTCGAGATCGGCATCGTCGACGGTACGCACGATCGCCGGCAGCGTCGGCTCGAGCTCGTGCACGTGGTGCAGCACGCGCAGCGCCGACGGCGTGTTCGCATAGGTGATCGCAACGGCCGCCGCGCGGTGGATACCGGCCGCGAGCAGCGACTCGCGGCGCGCCGCGTCGCCGAACACGACCGATTCGCCGGCCGTCGCGGCCGCGCTCACGCGATCGGGGTCGAGATCGAGCGCGACGTACGAAATGCCTTCCTGTTCGAGCATCCGTGCCAGGTTCTGCCCCGCACGGCCGTAGCCGCAGATGATCACGTGGCCGCGCTGCTTCAGGCTTTGCGTCGCGATCCGCGTCATCTGCAGCGACTGCTGCATCCATTCCGTCGACGACAGCCGCATCACGATCCGGTCGGCGTTCTGGATCAGGAACGGCGCGGCGAGCATCGACAGCAGCATCGACGCGAGGATCGCCTGCAGCAGCGTCGAATCGACGAGATGCCGGTCGAGGATCAGGTTCAGCAGCACGAAGCCGAATTCGCCGGCCTGCGCGAGGCCGATGCCGGTGCGCATCGCGACGCCCGGCGTCGCGCCGAACAGCCGCGCGAGCCCCGCGATCATCGTCCCCTTGAACAGGATCTGACCGACGAAGAAGCCCAGCACGAGCAACGGGTGCTCCCAGATCACGCGCGGATCGAGCAGCATCCCCGTCGTCACGAAGAACAGGCCGAGCAGCACGTCGCGGAACGGCTTGATGTCCTCTTCCACCTGATGGCGGAACGGCGTCTCGGAGATGAGCATCCCCGCGATGAACGCGCCGAGCGCGAGCGACAGGCCGAAGCGGTCGGTGATGAACGCGGCGCCGAGCGTGACGAGCAGCAGGTTCAGCACGAACAGTTCCTGCGAGCGGCGCCGCGCGACGACGTTGAGCCAGCGCGTCATGAAGCGCTGGCCGATGACCAGCAGCAGCGTGAGTGCGATCACGATCTTCACCGCCGCGAAGCCGAGCGTGATCGCGAGGTCCTTCGACGATTCGGCGCCGAACGCGGCGATCACGATCAGCAGCGGCACCACCGCGAGATCCTGGAACAGCAGCACGCCGAAGATGTTGCGGCCGTGCTCGGTCTCGATCTCGAGCCGCTCGGCGAGCATCTTCGACACGATCGCCGTCGACGACATCGCGAGCGCGCCGCCGAGCGCGATGCTGCCCTGCCACGTGATGTGCACCCAGTGCTCGAACACCATGCCGAGCACGAGCGCGAGCACGAGCGTCGCGACCACCTGCAGCAACCCGAGCCCGAACACGAGCCGCTGCATCGCCCTCAGCTTCGCGAGCGAGAATTCGAGGCCGATCGAAAACATCAGGAACACCACGCCGAATTCCGCGAGGTGCTCGGCCCGTTCGAGATCCGCGGCGATGCCGAACGAATGCGGGCCGACCAGGATGCCGACGGTCAGATAGCCGAGCATCGGCGGCAGGTTCAACGAGCGGAATACGACGACGCCCACCACCGAGGCCAGCAGCAGCAGCAGGGTCATTTCGAGCGGGGAAATCACAGGCGAAGCGTCCTCGTTCGTCGGGGCCACGGCAATGCGGGCGCGGGTGGTGGCGGTGGACAGGCGACATCGGACGAGACCGAAGGCCCGGCGCGGCGAACAAACGCCTTTGCTATACTCCGCGCATGATAGCGAAAATCAATGATGACCGGGCGCTCGCGCTCGCCCGCGACGTGCTCGACATCGAGGCGGACGCCGTGCGCGCGCTGCGCGACCAGCTCGACGGCGGCTTCGTCCAGGCCGTCGCGCTGCTGCTCGGCTGCCGCGGCCGCGTGGTGGTGTCCGGTATCGGCAAATCGGGGCATATCGCCCGCAAGATCGCAGCCACACTGGCCAGCACCGGTACGCCGGCCTTCTTCGTCCACCCCGCCGAGGCCAGCCACGGCGACCTCGGGATGGTCACCTCCGACGACGTCTTCATCGGCATCTCCTATTCCGGCGAGTCGGAAGAACTCGTCGCGATCCTGCCGCTCGTGAAGCGGATCGGCGCGAAGCTGATCGCGATCACGGGCCGCGCGGAGTCGAGCCTCGGCACGCTCGCCGACGTGAACCTGAACGCCGCGGTGTCGAAGGAAGCGTGCCCGCTGAACCTCGCGCCCACCGCGAGCACGACCGCTGCGCTCGCGCTCGGCGATGCGCTTGCCGTCGCCGTGCTCGACGCGCGCGGCTTCGGTTCGGAAGATTTCGCGCGCTCGCACCCGGGCGGCGCGCTCGGCCGGCGCCTGCTCACCTACGTGCGCGACGTGATGCGCTCGGGCGACGACGTCCCGTCAGTCGGGCTCGACGCGACGCTGTCGGACGCGTTGTTCCAGATCACCGCGAAGCGCCTCGGCATGACGGCCGTGGTCGACGCCGGCGGCAAGGTCGTCGGCATCTTCACGGACGGCGACCTGCGCCGCGTGCTCGCGCGCGACGGCGATTTCCGCACGCTGGCGATCACCGACGTGATGACGCGCGACCCGCGCACGATCGCACCCGATCATCTCGCGGTCGAAGCCGTGGAACTGATGGAGCGCCACCGGATCAACCAGATGCTCGTGGTCGATGCCGACGGCGCGCTGATCGGCGCGCTGAACATGCACGACCTGTTTTCGAAGAAGGTGATCTGATGAGCGCAGCGCTGACTGCGGCCGAACGCGCGAGCCGCGTGAAGCTCATGATTTTCGACGTCGACGGCGTGCTGACCGACGGCGGCCTGCTGTTTACCGCGGCCGGCGACACGATGAAGTCGTTCAATTCGCTCGACGGTCACGGCGTGAAGCTGCTCGGCGAAGCCGGCATCGCGACCGCGATCATCACGGGCCGCCGCTCGGACATCGTCGCGGCGCGCGCGAAGGAAATGAAGATCGCGCACCTGTTCCAGGGCGTCGAGAACAAGCTCACCGTGTTCGCCGACCTGATCGCGTCGCTCGGCCTCACCGCCGACGCGTGCGGCTACATGGGCGACGACTGGCCCGACCTGCCCGTGATGCTGCGCTGCGGCTTTGCGACGGCCCCCGCGAACGCGCACCCCGAGGTGATCGCCCGTGCGCACTGGGTGGCCGAGGCCCGCGGCGGCCAGGGCGCCGTGCGCGAAGTCTGCGACGCGATCCTGCGCGCGCAGCGCCGCTACGACGCGCTGCTCGCAGCGGCCTGCGGAGCCTGACGGATGAATACGCATTTCCGCTGGACCCAGCTGCTGCCGCTCGTCGCGGTCGCCGCGCTCGCGGGCATCACGTGGTGGCTGCTGCAGGCCACGCTGCCGCCGCCCGGCGAGGGCATCGTGCAGCCGAAGCGCCACACGCCCGACTATTTCGCGGACAACTTCTCGGTCACCGAGCTCGACCAGTCCGGCACGACCCAGTACCGGCTGACGGCCGCGAAGCTGATCCATTACGAAGACACCGAAAACAGCGACCTGACCGATCCGGCCATGCGCGCGTTCCAGCCCGGCAAGCCGGTCGTGACGACCACCGCGAAGCGCGGCACCGTCAACGGCGACGTGTCGATCGTCGATTTGTACGACAATGCGCGCATCCTCCGTGCGGCCGGCGGCGGCGATCCGCAGATGCAGGCTGATTCCCAGCATTTCCGGATCTTCGTCAATGACGATGTGATCCAGACCGAAAAGCCGGTTAAACTTCAGCGCGGCCTGTCGCTCGTCAACGCGACCGACGGCATGAAGTACAACAACGTCACCCGGGTCATCGAGCTTTACGGCAACGTGCGCGGCACGATCGCCGCCGCGGACACGTCCGGCGGCTCGAAAGGTCAACCCAAGTGACGCATCCCTCACGTGACTGCATGAACGAACCGTTCCCTCGACAGATTTCCGGCGGCGCTGCGCGCGCCGTCCGCGCCGCGCTCGCCGCGACGCTCGTGGCGCTCCCGCTGATCGGGCTGGCGCCGCTCGCCCATGCCGAGAAGGCCGACCAGAGCAAGCCGATCAACGTCGAGGCCGACAACCTGACCTATGACGACCTGAAGCAGGTCACGGTCGCGACCGGCAACGTCGTGATCACGAAGGGCACGATCATCATCAAGGGCGATCGCGTCGAAGTGCGCCAGGACCCGGAAGGCTATCAGTACGCAACGTCGTTCGGCAGCAGCAAGAAGCACGCGACGTTCCGCCAGAAGCGCGAAGGCCTCGACGAATACATCGACGGCGACGGCGAGCGCATCGACTACGACGGCAAGCAGGACCTGACCACGCTGACGACCGCCGCGACCGTACGCCGCCTGCAGGGCACGTCGACTGTCGCCGATACCGTGCACGGCAGCGTGATCACGTACGACGGCCAGCGTGACTTCTACACCGCGAAGGGCGGCAAGGACGTCGCCGCGCCGGGCAACCCGAACGGCCGCGTGCGCGCGATGCTGTCGCCGAAGAATGGCGGCCCCGCGCCGCTGAACGGCGCGCCGGCGAAGCTGTCGCCGTCGACCACGATCCAGGGAGCGCCGGGCCAATGAACGCGCTACCGAACCGCCAGCCGGCCGGCACCACGAGCTCGCTCGTCGTCCGCAACCTGAAGAAGCGCTACGGCTCGCGCACGGTCGTCAAGGACGTGTCGCTCGACGTGAAGAGCGGCGAAGTCGTCGGCCTGCTCGGCCCGAACGGCGCCGGCAAGACCACGTCGTTCTACATGATCGTCGGCCTCGTGCCGCTCGACGCGGGCGAGATCTCGCTGAACGGCAGCTCGATCAGCCTGCTGCCGATTCACAAGCGCGCGTCGCTCGGCCTGTCGTACCTGCCGCAGGAAGCGTCCGTGTTCCGCAAGCTGACCGTCGAGGAAAACATCCGCGCGGTGCTCGAGCTGCAGCACGGCGAAGACGGCAAGCGGCTGTCGAAGGACGCGATCTCGTCGCGCACCGAGGCATTGCTCGACGAACTGCAGATCGGCCACCTCCGCGAGAACCCCGCGCTGTCGCTGTCGGGCGGTGAGCGACGCCGCGTCGAAATCGCACGCGCGCTCGCGACCAACCCGAACTTCATCCTGCTCGACGAACCGTTCGCCGGCGTCGACCCGATCGCGGTGCTCGAGATCCAGAAGATCGTCAAGTTCCTGAAGCAGCGCAACATCGGCGTGCTGATCACCGATCACAACGTCCGCGAAACGCTCGGCATCTGCGATCACGCGTACATCATCAGCGACGGCTCGGTGCTCGCCGCCGGCGCACCGAGCGAAATCATCGAAAACGAAAGCGTGCGCCGCGTGTACCTCGGCGAACACTTCCGCATGTAACGCTCTCTCGTGGCTGGCTGCCCCCGCCCGGCATCGCCGCGCGGGGCGGCTCCCCGCTTTGCAACCATGCCCGCGGCCATGCTTGCGGCCGGGCCGCGCGCCGCGCGTAATCGCGGATGGCTCAACGCGCCTGGGTCGTGGCAAACTGCCGGTATGACTCCCTCCTTGCCATGAAAGCCAGCCTTCAACTCCGCCTGTCGCAACATCTGGCGCTGACGCCGCAGCTGCAGCAGTCGATCCGGCTCCTGCAGTTGTCGACGCTCGAATTGCAGCAGGAAGTCGCGATGGCCGTCGCGCAGAACCCGCTGCTCGAGAACGACGACGAATGGATCGCGAGCCCGCTGCGCGTCGCGGCGGACGGATCGCTGATCGCGCAGACGCCGCCCGCGCAGAACACCGAGCCGGCCTCGTCAAACGGCAGCAGCACGTCCAGCGATCGTGCGGAGCGCGACGAGCGAGGCGGCGCCGACGATTACGACGGGTATGGGTCCGGCGACGGCAACGACGGCCCGCAATGGAATCTCGATGAGTTCGGCCGCGCGAGCGGCGCGTCCGACGACGACGACCTCCCACCGCTGCAGGTGCAGGAAGCCGCGACGTCGCTGCGCGACCACCTGTCCGCGCAGTTGCGCGTCACGCAGGCCGGCCCGCGCGATCGTGCGCTCGTGATGTTCCTGATCGAATCGCTCGACGACGACGGCTACCTGACCGCGACGCTCGACGAAGTGCTCACCGACCTGCCGCCCGAGCTGGAAATCGACTGCGACGAACTGAACGCGGCGCTCGCGCTGCTGCACAGCTTCGACCCGGCCGGCGTCGGCGCGCGCTCGGCGTCCGAATGCCTGAAGCTGCAACTGCTGCGCCTCGATCCGTCCCCGACACGCACGCTCGCGCTCGAGATCGTGTCGCAGCATCTCGAACTGCTCGCCGCCCGCGATTTCACACGGTTGCGCAAGCACCTGAAGGCAAGCGACGACGCGCTGCGCGACGCGCATGCGCTGATCCGCTCGCTGGAGCCGTTCCCCGGCGCCGCGTACGGCAAGGCCGAGGCCGACTACGTCGTGCCCGACATCATCGTGAAGAAGGCCGGCCAGGGATGGCTCGCGGAGCTCAATCCGGAAGTCGTGCCGCGCCTGCGGATCAACAACCTGTACGCGAACATCCTGCGCAACAGCCGCGGTGATCCGTCGGCCGGTTCGCTGAAGCAACAGCTCCAGGAAGCGCGCTGGCTGATCAAGAATATCCAGCAGCGTTTCGACACGATCCTGCGTGTCGCGCAGGCTATTGTCGAGCGTCAGAAGAACTTCTTTGCGCACGGTGAAATTGCCATGCGCCCCTTGGTTTTGCGGGAAATAGCTGATACGCTGGGCCTACACGAGTCGACTGTCAGCCGTGTGACAACCGGGAAGTACATGCTGACCCCGTTCGGGACGCTTGAATTTAAGTACTTCTTCGGATCTCACGTCTCGACCGACACCGGTGGCGCCGCTTCGTCGACCGCCATCCGAGCCCTGATCAAGCAACTGATAGGAGCTGAAGACCCAAAATCGCCACTTTCGGATAGCCGCATTGCCGAGCTGCTGGCAGAACAGGGGTTCGTGGTCGCGCGCCGCACGGTTGCGAAATATCGCGAAGCCCTCAAGATCCCGGCCGTCAATCTGCGAAAGTCTCTTTAGGCCTGCTGCCTGCCCGGCGGCAGGCGTGTTCCGGCCACCGCGCACACGGGGAACAGGCCGGGCGACCTGTCAGCGATACGCCGCCACGTGCGGCAGGGCAAGTCGACCGGAGCGCCGCCTCGATGCGGCCGGGTGGTCACTCGCTTGGAGAAGCACTATGAACCTGAAGATCAGTGGACATCATCTCGAAGTCACGCCTGCAATTCGCGAATACGTGATCACCAAGCTGGACCGGGTGCTACGGCATAGCGATCAGGTGATCGATGGCACTGTGATCCTCTCGGTCGACAATCACAAGGAAAAGGACAAGCAGCAGCGCGCGGAAATCAACCTGCACCTGAAGGGCAAGGACATCTTCGTCGAAAGCGCGAACGGCAACCTGTACGCTGCGATCGATTTGCTGATCGACAAGCTGGATCGCCAGGTCGTCAAGCACATGGAGCGCCTGCAAACGCACGCGCACGACCCGATCAAGCTTCAACCGTCGATCGACCAGATCGAACTGCCGCCGCAATAACCTTCACTGCAACACGCACGCCGCCCGGTTCGCCGGGCGTTTTTTTTGCGACTCCGCGCTATGGTGCAACCGGTCCGACCGTGCCGCGCCACGCACGCGGCTGTGCTCTATAATGTTTCGGTTATCGCCGGGGGGCGTTGGGTGCGGTAGCTGCGTAGCAGGTTGCCGATGCCACATGCCTTGATATCACCGAACATGGAAAATCAGTCTGCCGCAGCAAGGAGACCCCAGGCCGCCCAATCGCCTGCCAACATGAATCGCCTAGCCAAAATCCTGCCCATAGAGAACGTCGTCATCGACCTCTCAGTCACCAGCAAGAAACGCGTCTTCGAACAAGCCGGGCTGATGTTCGAGAATCAGAACGGCATCGCCCGCAGCACCGTCACGGACAACCTGTTCGCGCGGGAGCGCCTCGGTTCGACCGGGCTCGGCGAAGGGGTCGCGATTCCGCACGGTCGCATCAAGGGTCTCAAGCACCCGCTCGCCGCGTTCGTCCGCCTCGCCGATGCCATCCCGTTCGAAGCGCCCGACGGCCAGCCGGTCGGCCTCCTGATCTTCCTGCTCGTCCCCGAGCAAGCCACCCAGCAGCACCTCGAGATCCTGTCGGAAATCGCGCAACTGCTATCCGATCGCGACGCGCGCGAGCGTCTGCACAACGAAACGGATATCGCCGAGTTGCATCGCCTGCTCACTCAGTGGCAACCTTGAGTTGATCCGGGCGGAATTTTTTCCGGTACGAGGCGGCACATGCCGCCGTCCAGGGCCGCCCGGCGCCGGCTCGGCATGGCGACGCCCGTCGCCGCGCGCATGCACCGGCTCATTGGAGTGACGAGAGTCATGGATACGTCCAGCATCAACGCCCAGAGCATCTTCGACGACAACGCGGCCACGCTGAAACTGAGCTGGCTGACGGGGCATGAAGGCTGGGAGCGCGGCTTTTCCGCCGACACCGTCGGCAATGCGACGTCGAGCGCCGACCTCGTCGGCCACCTGAACCTGATCCACCCGAACCGGATCCAGGTGCTCGGCGAAGCCGAGATCGACTACTACCAGCGGCAGACCGACGAAGACCGCTCGCGCCACATGGCCGAGCTGATCGCGCTCGAGCCGCCGTTCCTCGTCGTCGCCGGCGGCGCCGCGGCCCCGCCCGAACTCGTGCTGCGCTGCACGCGCTCGTCCACCCCGCTGTTCACGACGCCGATGTCGGCCGCCGCGGTGATCGACAGCCTTCGGCTCTACATGTCGCGCATCCTCGCGCCGCGCGCGACGCTGCACGGCGTGTTCATCGACATCCTCGGGATGGGCGTGCTGCTGACCGGCGATTCGGGCCTCGGCAAGAGCGAACTCGGCCTCGAACTGATCAGCCGCGGCCACGGCCTCGTCGCCGACGACGCGGTCGATTTCGTCCGACTTGGCCCCGATTTCGTCGAAGGGCGCTGCCCGCCGCTGCTGCAGAACCTGCTCGAAGTGCGCGGCCTCGGCCTGCTCGACATCAAGACGATCTTCGGTGAAACCGCCGTACGGCGGAAAATGAAGCTGAAGCTGATCGTCCAGCTCGTACGGCGCCCCGACGGCGAATTCCAGCGCCTGCCGCTCGAAAGCCAGACCGTCGACGTGCTCGGCTTGCCGATCAGCAAGGTCACGATCCAGGTGGCGGCCGGCCGCAACCTGGCGGTGCTGGTCGAGGCGGCCGTCCGGAACACGATCCTGCAGTTGCGCGGAATCGACACGTTGCGCGATTTCATGGATCGGCAACGACTCGCGATGCAAGATCCCGACAGTCAGTTCCCCGGCAAACTGGTGTAACCCGCACGCGCCGGCCGCGCAACGCCGACGCGTCGAGCCGGTGCTATGATGAAACGTCAGGATTCTCTGCTTCCCATGCGCATCGTCCTTATCACCGGCATCTCCGGCTCAGGCAAATCCGTCGCGCTGAACGCGCTCGAAGACGCAGGCTATTACTGCGTCGACAACCTGCCGCCGCACGTGCTCCCCGAACTCGCCCGCTACCTCGCCCAGAACGGCCAGCAGCGGCTCGCGGTCGCGATCGACGCGCGCTCGAGCGCGTCGCTCGACGAAATGCCCGGCCTGATCCGCGAACTGTCGGGCGAGCACGACGTGCGCGTGCTGTTCCTCAACGCAAGCACCCAGGCGCTGATCCAGCGATTCTCCGAAACGCGCCGCCGCCATCCGCTGTCCGGCTCGCTGTCGCACGATGCGGACGTCGGCCTGCTGTCGTCGCTCGAGGAAGCGATCGAGCGCGAGCGCGACCTCGTCGCGCCGCTCGCCGAATTCGGCCACCAGATCGATACGAGCACGCTGCGCGCGAACGTGCTGCGCACCTGGGTCAAGCGCTTCATCGAGCAGAAAGACAACGACCTGATGGTGATGTTCGAGTCGTTCGGCTTCAAGCGCGGCGTGCCGCTCGACGCCGACCTGATGTTCGACGTGCGCGCGCTGCCGAATCCGTACTACGACCACGAGTTGCGCCCGCTCACCGGGCTCGACCAGCCGGTCATCGCCTTTCTCGACGCACTGCCGATCGTCCACCAGATGATCGACGACATCCATGCGTTCCTGATGAAATGGCTGCCGCACTTCCGTGATGACAACCGCAGCTACCTGACCGTCGCCATCGGCTGCACGGGCGGCCAGCATCGCTCGGTGTTCATCGCGGAAACGCTCGCCGCGCGCCTTGCGCACGAGGCGAACGTGATCGTGCGGCATCGTGACGCGCCAGTGGATGTCGACGCGTCGTCGCGGCTCGTCTCCGAGGTCGCCCGACCCTAGCGACGCCCGCTCCCTTGTCAGCGCGCCATGTCCTCCCTATCGACCTCCCTGATCGACCTGCCGCTGTTTCCACTGCACACGGTATTGTTTCCGGGAGGCCTGCTCCCGCTCAAGGTGTTCGAGGCGCGCTATCTCGACATGTCCCGCGCGTGCCTGCGCGATGACGCGCCGTTCGGCGTGTGCCTGCTGAAGAGCGGGCCGGAGGTCGCGCAGGACGGCGCCGTGTCGGTGCCCGAGACCATCGGTTGCATGGCGCGCATCACCGAGTGCGATACCGGTGAATTCGGGATGCTGTATCTGCAGGCGGTCGGCACGCAGCGTTTCGAGCTGCTGTCGTATCGCGTGGAAGGCAACGGACTGCTGGTCGGCATCGCGGAGCCGCTGCCCGACGACATCCCGCTCGAAGGCGAGCAGACGCTCGCTCAATTCGGTTCGTGCGCCGAGGTGCTCGAGCGCATCATCAACGCGCTGAAGAAGTCCGATCCGGAGAAAATGCCGTTCGGCGAACCGTTCCGCCTCGACGATCCGAGCTGGGTGTCCAACCGCCTCGCGGAACTGCTGCCGCTCGACCTGCGTGCGCGGCAGAAGCTGATGGAGTTTCCGGATGTCGGCGCACGCATCGACGCCGTGCACCACGTGCTCGACCGGCACGGCTGGCTGTAAGCGTCGCCGGCCCGGCGATTGCCGGGCAACTCGGCGCCCTCTCCCTTCGTTACAACAGCGGCCCGCTCAGTGCGTCGAGCAGCTTGCGCACGGGCGCCGGCACGCCGTACGCATCGAGCCGGCTCAGCGGCACCCACGCGGTATCGGCGTCTCGTGCGGACGAAGGCAATCCGCCGCCGTCCGCCACGTCGCTCAGCCGCGGCTCGATCTCCAGCCGGAAATGCGTGAACGTGTGCATGAGCGGCGCGAGCGGCACCGTGCCGCCACCGCCGAAGCCGCGCGCGAGTTCCGCGAGTGCGGCATCGCCGTCCGCTTGCGGCAGGCTCCACAGCCCGCCCCAGATGCCGGTCGGCGGCCGCCGTTCCAGCAACACGGCGTCGCCGTCACGCAGCACGAGCATCCAGGTCTTGCGCGTCGGCACGGCCTTCTTCGGCCGCGCGGCCGGCAGTTCGCGCTGGCGGCCCGTGGATTGCGCGACGCAGTCGCCCACGAACGGGCAGCGCGCGCAATCGGGCTTGCCGCGCACGCACAGCGTCGCGCCGAGATCCATCAGCCCCTGCGTATAGGCGCTCACGTCCGCCGCGTTCGCCGCGTCGGGCAGCAGCGATTCGGCGAGCGCCCACATGTCGTTCTCGACGCGCTTCTCGCCCGGAAACCCCTCGACGCCGAACACGCGCGCGAGTACGCGCTTCACGTTGCCGTCGAGAATCGTCGCGCGCGCGCCGTAGGCGAACGACGCGATCGCCGCGGCCGTCGAGCGGCCGATGCCCGGCAGTTCGGCCAGCGCGTCGGGCGTTGCCGGAAACGCACCGCCATGCTCGGCAACGACGACCTGCGCGCAGCGATGCAGGTTGCGCGCTCGCGAGTAGTAGCCGAGCCCCGCCCACAGCGCCATCACGTCGTCGGTCGGCGCGGCCGCGAGCGCGGCAACGTCGGGGTAGCGTTCGAGAAAGCGCGTGTAATACGGAATGACGGTCGACACCTGCGTCTGCTGCAGCATGATTTCCGACAACCAGATCCGGTATGGATCGCGGGTGTTCTGCCACGGCAGGTCGTGGCGGCCGTGCTCGCGCTGCCACGCGACGAGGCGCGTGGCGAACGTGCGATGCAGCGGCGTGACGGGGAACGGAGCGGGGGCGATGCGGGGCGGCTTCAAGTTATCTAATCGTGAAAAAAGGTTTCAACGCTGGCAGGTCGGGCAGAAATAGGTCGATCGCTGGCCCTGCACGATCTGGCGGATCGGCGTGCCGCATACGCGGCACGGCTGGCCCGCACGGTCGTAGACGAAGCAGTCGAGCTGGAAGTAGCCGCTTTCGCCGTTGCTGCCGACAAAATCGCGCAACGTGCTGCCGCCGCGCTCGATCGCGTCGGCAAGCGTCGCACGCACTGCGTCGGCCAGCCGCTCGTAGCGCGGCAGCGAGACCTTGCCGGCGGCCGTCGTCGGCCGGATGCCGGCACGAAACAGGCTCTCCGACGCATAGATGTTGCCGACGCCGACGACCATGTCGCCCGCGAGCAGCGCCTGCTTGACCGACACCGTGCGGCCGCGCGTGCGCGCGTGCAGCAGCGCGCCGGTGAACGCGGGCGAGAACGGCTCGACACCGAGGCTCGCGAGCAGCGGATGCGCATGCACGTCGCCCGCTTCGCGCGGGTGCCACAGCACGGCGCCGAAGCGGCGCGGGTCGCGGAACCGCAGCACGAATTCGTCGAAGATCCAGTCGATGTGGTCGTGCTTCGCGGCGACCGGCACGCCGGCCGCGGGCAACACGCGCAGCGTGCCCGTCATGCCGAGATGGACGATGAACCAGCCGGCGTCGACCTCGAACAGCAGATACTTGCCGCGCCGCTCGACGGCGATCACCTCGCGCGCGCGCAACTGCTCGGCGAGCCCCGCCGGCACGGGCCAGCGCAGCATCGCGGTACGGACGTCGACACGCTCGACGCGGCGGCCTGCGACAAAGGGCTCGATGCCCCGGCGCGTGACTTCGACTTCTGGCAACTCTGGCATGTTTTGCAGGTCTGAGACTGGATTACCGATCGTGCGTGTATTGTAGCGAGCGCGTTACAATCGGTTGAAACATCGAACGGATTTCCATGACCCTGCCCTCGAAGCTGCTTCAGAAGCGTCCCGCCGCCGTGCGCGGCGCGCGCGCCTTCCCGGTCCGCCGTGCACTCGGCGCCGCGTTGTTTGCCGCCTGGACCCTCACCGCCTTCCCGGCCCACGCGCAGGATCCGGCATCGGACGACGCGGAGCCGCAGGGTGCGTTCGAGCATGTGATGCCGGACGAGCAGAAGAATCTCCCCGGTGTGCCGCTGACGAGCCAGATCGTCTACCAGGTGCTCGCCGCCGAGGTCGCGCTCCAGCGCAACCAGCCGGCCCCGGCCTACCAGACCTACCTCGCGCTCGCCCGCGACACGCGCGATCCGCGCATGGCGCAGCGCGCGACCGAAATCGCGCTCGGTGCGCAGAGCCCGGCCGACGCACTGTCCGCCGCGAACCTGTGGCGCCAGTACGCGCCGGATTCGAACCGGGCGTCGCAGGTCGACGCCGCGCTGCTGGTGCTCGCCGGCAAGCCGGCCGACGCGCAACCGATGCTCGCGCGCGAGCTGGCCCGCGCGACCGGCGAGACGCGCGGCCCCGCGATCCTCGCGCTGCAGGCATTGCTCGTGCGCGGCTCCGACCGCGTCGGCGGCCTCGCGGTGCTGAAGGACATGCTGAAGAGCGACATGAACCGGCCCGAGGCGCAGCTCGCGATCGCGCGGCAACAGCTCGCGGTCGACGACAAGGACGGCGCCGCGCAGTCGCTGAAGCAGGCGCTGGCGCTGCGCCCCGACTACCTGCCGGCGGCGCTGATGCTGTCGCAGATGGGCCCGGCGGAACGCGCGGCCGGCATCGCGTCGTTCGAGAAGTATGTTCAGCAGAATCCGAAGTCGCGCGATGCGCGGCTGGCGCTGTCGCAGCTGTATCTCGCCGACGATCGCCTCGAGGACGCGCAGAAGCAGTTCGAGACGATGCGCAAGCTCGACTCGAAGGATCCGACGCCGCTGATGGCGCTCGCGCTGATCAAGATCCAGCAGAAGAAGCTCGACGAAGCGACCGCCTACCTGAAGCAGTACGTGCAGCTCGGCGACAAGCAGCCGAACCTCGACGTCGGCCAGGGCTACATCTACCTCGCGCAGATCGCGATCGACCAGAACAACGACGCGCAGGCGTCGCAATGGCTCGACAAGGTCGACCAGACGAGCCAGCACTACCTGCCCGCGCAGATCACGCGCGCGCAGCTGCTGCAGAAACAGGGCAAGACCGACGAGGCACGCAAGGTGCTCGACGACCTGCCGATCACCGATCCGCGCGACGCGGCCGTGGTCGCACGCACCGATGCGTCGATCCTGTTCACCGCGAAGCGCTATCCGGAGGCCGAGGCACGGCTCGGGCAGGCGGTCCAGGACTTCCCGGACGATCCCGACCTGCGCTACGACTACGCGATGGCGGCCGAAAAGACCGGCCACTACACGACGATGGAAAAGCAGTTGCGCGAGCTGATCCGCACGCAGCCCGACAACCCGCAGGCGTACAACGCGCTCGGCTATTCGCTGGCCGACCGCAACCAGCGCCTGCCCGAAGCCAGCAAGCTGATCGACAAGGCGATGACGCTTGCGCCGAACGACGCCTACATCATGGACAGCCTCGGCTGGGTGAAGTACCGGATGGGCGATACGGCCGGTGCGACGAAGGTCCTGCGGCGCGCGTACGAACTGCAGCCGAACGCCGAAATCGGCGCACACCTCGGCGAAGTGCTGTGGAAGAGCGGCGCGCAGGACGACGCGCGCACCGCGTGGCGTGACGCGCAGAAGCTCGAACCCGACAACGACACGCTCGTGCAGACGCTGAAGCGCCTCCAGGTCAACGGTCTCTGATGCGGATGTTCCCGACGCTTTCCCTGTCCTCCCGCGCGCAGCGCACGCTGGCCGCGGCCGGCGCGGCGCTCGCGCTCGCCGGCTGCGCGAGTACGCCACCGTCGGCCGGCGCGCCGACGACGGGCGCGGTGCTGCAAACGGCCGCGACGCACGCTTACCATGGCCGCTTCGCGGTGCAGTACGACGACCGTCTCGGCAAGCAGCAGCACGTGTACGGCAACTTCGACTGGCAGGAGCACGGCGACGACGTGTCGCTCGAGCTGCGCAGCCCGCTCGGCCAGACGCTCGCGATCGTGAAATCGACGCCGCAGGCGGCCTCCCTCGAACTGCCGAACCGTCCGACGCAATACGCACCGGACGTCGGCGACCTGATGCAGAAAACGCTCGGCTTCGAACTGCCGCTCGCCGGCCTGCGCTACTGGCTGCTGCCGACGGCCGCACCCGCGACGCAAGCGGAAACCGTGCGCGACCCGGCCGACGGCACGCGCGTCAAGCAGATCCGCCAGGACGGCTGGACGATCGACTACCTTGCCTACGCGGATGCCCCGGCCACGGGCGTCAAACGCGTCAACCTCGTGCGCGCGACACCGCCGCTCGATATCAAGCTCGTGCTCGACCAGTGAGCACCGGCCCAGCCCAGACATACGCATGACCGATTCGACCCGCTCGCTGCGCAACTGCCTTGCGCCCGCGAAACTCAACCTGTTCCTGCACATCACCGGCCGCCGCCCGAACGGCTATCACGATCTGCAGAGCGTGTTCCAGCTGCTGAACTGGGGCGATACGCTGCACTTCACGCTGCGCGACGACGGCCGTGTCGCGCGCGTCACCGACGTGCCCGGCGTGCCCGAGGAAAGCGATCTCGTCGTGCGCGCGGCCAATCTGCTGAAAGCGCATACGGGCACCGCGCACGGCGTCGACATCGAGATCGACAAGCGCCTGCCGATGGGCGCCGGCCTCGGCGGCGGCAGCTCCGACGCGGCGACGACGCTGCTCGCGCTGAACCGCCTGTGGCAGCTCGACCTGTCGCGTGCCGAGCTCCAGTCGCTCGCGGTCAAACTCGGCGCAGACGTCCCGTTTTTTATTTTTGGAAAAAATGCGTTCGCAGAGGGTATCGGAGAGGAATTAGCTGAGGTACAATTGCCGACTCGCTGGTTCTTGGTTGTGACGCCAAGCGTTCATGTCCCGACCGCTGAAATATTTTCAGATGAGTTGTTGACAAGAAATACGAAGCCCGTCACAATTGCTGACTTTCTTGCACAGCAAACCAGCGATGCGGGATGGCCAGACAGCTTCGGCCGGAACGACATGCAGGGAGTTGTAACAAGGAAGTACGCGGAAGTTGCGCAGGCGGTTAAATGGTTGTATGATTTGACCCCCGCGAGGATGACCGGCTCCGGAGCAAGCGTGTTTGCAGCGTTTCACAGCAAGCACGAGGCAGAAGCGGCGAAAGCCAAGCTGCCCGCCAGTTGGAACGGCGCAGTTGCCGAGAGTCTGAACGAGCATCCGCTCTTCGCTTTCGCGTCATGAAGTTTTACTTTGCCGAACGGCCTACACGAGTTCGGTGAAGCAGTCAGTTAAGTGTAGGGGAGTCGCCAAGTTGGTCAAGGCACCGGATTTTGATTCCGGCATGCGAGGGTTCGAGTCCTTCCTCCCCTGCCAAAAATTTTCCCGCATTTCCCGCCCAAGCCTGAAGCAGGTGCACGATGAGCAGCCACAGCCATGATGGCCTGATGGTCTTTACTGGCAACGCGAATCCCGCGCTCGCCCAGGAAGTCGTCAATATCCTTGGTATTCCCCTCGGCAAAGCAATGGTCAGCCGTTTCTCCGACGGCGAGATCCAGGTCGAGATCCAGGAAAACGTGCGCGGCAAGGACGTCTTCGTCCTGCAATCCACGTGCGCGCCGACGAACGACAACCTGATGGAACTGATGATCATGGTCGATGCGCTCAAGCGCGCATCCGCCGGCCGGATCACCGCAGCCATCCCCTACTTCGGCTATGCCCGTCAGGATCGACGCCCGCGTTCGGCGCGTGTCGCGATCTCGGCGAAGGTCATCGCGAACATGCTGGAAATCGCCGGCGTCGAGCGGATCATCACGATGGATCTGCACGCCGACCAGATTCAAGGCTTCTTCGACATCCCGGTCGACAACATCTACGCAACGCCGATCCTGCTGGGTGACCTGCGCAAGCAGAACTACTCGGATCTGCTCGTCGTTTCGCCGGACGTCGGCGGCGTGGTGCGTGCCCGGGCACTCGCGAAGCAGCTCAACTGCGATCTCGCGATCATCGACAAGCGTCGTCCGAAGGCGAACATCGCCGAAGTGATGAACATCATCGGTGAAGTCGAAGGCCGCACCTGCGTGATCATGGACGACATGGTCGATACGGCCGGCACGCTCTGCAAGGCCGCACAAGTGCTGAAGGATCGCGGTGCGAAGCAGGTGTTCGCGTATGCGACGCACCCCGTGCTGTCGGGCGGCGCCGCAGACCGCATCGCCGCATCGGCACTCGACGAGCTGGTCGTCACCGATACGATCCCGCTGTCGGCCGAATCGCTCGCCTGCCCGAAGATCCGCTCGCTGACGAGCGCGAGCCTGCTGGCCGAGACGTTCTCGCGTATCCGCCGCGGCGATTCGGTGATGTCGCTGTTCGCGGAATCCTGATCGCGAATCGACCGAACAAAGCATGCGCAGAAAGCGAAGCGGCAACGCTTCGCTTTTTGCACAATCGGACGGGATAGACGAAACCCCGGCCGTTTCATCAGGGGCCGCCGTTTGACGGCCCCGTTTTACTGCCTGGTCGCGGGCAGCTATTGGAGAATCATATGAAAGTCGTCGCTTTCGAGCGCCAAGAGCAAGGTACGGGTGCGAGCCGCCGCCTGCGCAACGCTGGTAAGACCACGGGTATCGTTTACGGTGGCGAAGCAGCCCCGCAAAAGATCGAACTCGATCACAACGCCCTGTGGCACGCCCTGAAGAAGGAAGCTTTCCACTCGTCGATCCTCGACCTCGAAGTGGCTGGCGCATCGCAACAGGTTCTGCTGCGCGACGTGCAATACCACCCGTTCAAGCAACTGGTGCTGCACGTGGACTTCCAGCGCGTTGACGCGAAGAAGAAGCTGCACACGAAGGCACCGCTGCACTTCCTGAACGCAGAAGTCAGCCCGGCCGTGAAGCTGTCGAGCGCGATCGTTTCGCACGTCGCGACGGAAATCGAAATCGAGTGCCTGCCGGCTGACCTGCCGGAGTTCCTCGAAGTCGATCTGTCGAAGATCGAAGCCGGTCAATCGCTGCACGCGAAGGACATCACGCTGCCGAAGGGCGTCGCGCTGGTCTCGCACGTCGAAGCGGAAAACCCGGTTGTCGCATCGGCAACGATCCCGGCTGGTGCCGTGTCGGACGCAGCCGAAGGCGAAACGCCGGCTGCCTAAGCGGCTGCCTACGCGCCCCATCGATCCGTTTCTCGAAACGGTCGACGCAACCCGCCGCGGCTTGCCCGGCGGGTTTTTCTTTTTCTGCGCCCAGGCGGCCGTTGCCGCCTTCGAAACGTCATGATCAAACTGATCGTCGGCCTCGGCAATCCCGGGGCGGAATACACCGCGACGCGCCACAACGCCGGCTTCTGGCTGATCGACCAGCTCGCCCGCGAAGCCGGCACGACGCTGCGCGACGAACGCCGCTTCCACGGCTTCTACGCGAAAGCGCGCCTGCACGGCGAGGAAGTCCATCTGCTCGAGCCGCAGACCTACATGAACCGCTCCGGCCAGTCGGTCGTCGCGCTCGCTCAATTCTTCAAGATCCTGCCCGACCAGATCCTCGTCGCACACGACGAGCTCGACCTGCCGCCCGGCACCGTGAAGCTGAAGCTCGGCGGCGGCAGCGGCGGCCACAACGGCCTGAAGGACATCACCGCGCACTTGTCGTCTCAGCAATACTGGCGGCTGCGGATCGGCATCGGCCATCCGCGCGACCTGATTCCGGAAAGCGCACGCGCCGGCGCGAAGCCCGACGTCGCGAATTTCGTGCTGAAGCCGCCGCGTCGCGAAGAGCAGGACGTGATCGACGCGTCGATCGAACGCGCGCTCGCCGTGATGCCGATGGTCGTCAAGGGCGAACTCGACCGCGCGACGATGCAGCTGCATCGCAACTGATCCAACCTCGCACCGGCCCGGTGCATCGGGCCGTCCGGCGTCGCCGGGCGGCTTCGCCCGCCCCACCGCGACGCGCACATGCGGTAATCTCGACGTTTTGCCCGACAGGAGCCAAGCGGTGAGCCGTTACTGGAGCGACGTCGTTCAGCAACTCGTGCCTTACGTGCCGGGCGAGCAGCCCGCGCTCGCGCACCCCGTCAAGCTGAACACCAACGAGAATCCCTATCCGCCGTCGCCGCGTGTCGTCGCGGCGATCGCGCGCGAACTCGGCACGACCGGCGACACGCTGCGCCGCTATCCCGACCCGGTCGCGCGTGCGCTGCGCGAGACGGTCGCGGCCCATCACCGCATCAAGCCCGAGCAGGTGTTCGTCGGCAACGGTTCCGACGAGGTGCTCGCGCACACGTTCCAGGCGCTGCTGAAGCACGACCGGCCACTGCGCTTTCCGGACATCACGTACAGCTTCTATCCGACCTACGCGCGCCTGTACGGCATCGAGACCACGATCGTGCCGCTCGCGGACGACTTCTCGATCCGCGTCGAAGACTATCTCGACGACGCCGGCGGCGTGCTGTTTCCGAACCCGAATGCGCCGACCGGGCGCGCGCTGCCGCTCACGGACGTCGAGCGGATCGCGGCCGCGAATCCGTCGTCGGTCGTCGTGATCGACGAGGCGTACGTCGATTTCGGTGCGCAGTCGGCGATTACGCTGATCGACCGTCATCCGAATCTGCTCGTCGTGCACACGACGTCGAAGGCGCGCTCGCTCGCGGGCATGCGCGTCGGCTTCGCGTTCGGCGACGCGGCGCTGATCGACGCGCTGAACCGCGTGAAGGACAGCTTCAACTCCTATCCGCTCGACCGGCTCGCGCAGGTCGCCGCGCAGGCCGCATATGAAGACACCGACTATTTCGACGCGACCTGCCGGCGCGTGGTCGAGAGCCGGACGCGGCTCACGCATGCGCTCGACGCGCTCGGCTTCGACATCGTGCCGTCAGCCGCGAATTTCGTGTTCGCACGCCATCCCGCGCACGATGCGGGCACGATCGCGGCGAAACTGAAGGAACGGGAAATTTTCGTGCGGCACTTCCGGCTGCCGAGGATCGACCAGCACCTGCGCATCACGGTCGGCACCGACGCCGAATGCGACGCGCTCGTCGCGGCGTTGCGCGAGTTGCTGGCCTGAGCAGGAAGAACCGGCGCCGGGCGGCGCCGATCTGAAAGCGGAACGCGCGCCCGCCAGTCAACGGGCGCGCGTCACCGCCAGGTCAAGACGCGTCGTCGCCCTTCACGGCGATCAACGCGTGATACTTCTCCATCAATTGCGCGTGCGATTCGTCATGCTGCGGATCGCGCGGAATGCATTCGACCGGACACACCTGCTGGCACTGCGGTTCGTCGAAATGGCCGACGCACTCGGTGCACTTGTTCGGGTCGATCACGTAGATGTCCGGGCCCATCGAAATCGCGCCGTTCGGGCACTCGGGCTCGCACACGTCGCAATTGATGCACTCGTCGGTAATCATCAAAGCCATACTGATCTCACTTCTTCAGGCCGGCGACCGGCTTCGCAACGAAACCGGCCGGCGCCGCATCACGCGGCAGGGCCTCCCATCGCCGTCACTTTCTCGGTCAGCCACTTCTCGACGGACGGGAACACGAACTTGCTGACATCGCCGCCCAACTGCGCGATTTCGCGCACGATCGTCCCCGAGATGAACTGGTACTGATCGGACGGCGTCATGAACATCGTCTCGACGTCGGGCAGCAGGTAGCGATTCATCCCTGCCATCTGGAACTCATATTCGAAATCGGACACGGCACGCAGGCCGCGCACGATCACGCGTGCATTGTTGGTCCGGACGAAATCCTTCAGGAGGCCAGTGAAACTCATCACCTTCACGTTCGGATAATGGCCGAGCACCTCGTTCGCAATCGTCAGACGTTCTTCGAGCGAGAAGAACGGCTTTTTCGCGCGGCTGTCGGCGACGCCCACAACCAGCGTATCAAAAATGCTCGACGCACGCCGCACGAGGTCTTCGTGCCCGCGTGTCAGCGGATCGAACGTACCGGGATACACGGCGACTACCATGTCGCTCCTCCTGTCATCACGCAAACGGGATGGCAGCCGCGCGATGCGCACGCCACTGCCGAGATGGGCATGCGTCGCCTTTGCGGCGCGCCGCCTCGTATGGAACGCGCATTATTCATCATTTTCGCGCCGCAGCAAATGATAGTGAACCGCACCTGCCTTGCCGTGCTTCTCCACCTGCCAGCCTGCGAGCGCCTCGTGCGCGGCGGGGTCGAGTTCCGCCCCCGTTTCGACGTACAGCGCACCGTCCGCCGCGACGAGCGGCGCCGCCAGCGCGACCGCTCGATCGAGCACGGCCGGCTCGCCGAACGGCGGATCGAGGAACACCACGTCGAACGCACCCGGCGTGAGCCCGGCCGCGAGCCGCAGCGCGTCGGCCTCGGCAACTTCGACCGCGCGCGCGCCGAGCTTGTCCTTGATCGCCCGCAGTTGCTGCGCGGCGCGCGGGTGGCGCTCGACCATCACGACGCTCGCCGCGCCACGCGATGCAGCCTCGAAGCCGAGCGCGCCGGTGCCCGCGAACAGATCGAGGCAGCGGCAGCCTTCGAGATCCTGGCCGAGCCAGTTGAACAGCGTCTCGCGCACGCGATCGGGCGTCGGCCGCAGGCCGTCGAGATCGAGCACCGCGAGCGGCGTGCGCTTCCAGTCGCCGCCGATGATGCGGATCGTGTGCGGCTTGCCGCGGGCAGGAGGGGCCGCCGGGCGGCCGGAAGAGGAACGGGACATACGGAATATCGACGACGGAGGGACCGGGTACGCACCGGGGCGCACCGCCAAACAGGCGCACGTTACCACAGCGGCAGCGCGCACTGACGCGAGCGCCACGCCGCACTGATAAAATGCACGGTTTCGGCCGCCGTGCGCCGCGCCCGCGCGAACGCAGAACGGCCCGTCCGGCGCCCCGCCCCTCTCGGCGGGCCTGCCCTCTTCCCGACGTCAGACCATGTTCAGTTTCTTCAAACGATTCAAGAAATCGCAGGAGCCCGATCCGGCGGAATCGCAATCGGCCGATGCGCAGCAAGCGGACGAGCCGTCCGATGCGACGCCCGTGCTCGAGGCGCCGCCCGCGGCCGATGTGCCGCAGGCACCGGCGCAACCGGCCGCGCCGGCCGTCGTGATGACGGTCACGCCGACCAACGACGGCCGCGACGAAGTCGTCGAGACGGTCGAGATCGTCCCGCCGCCGCTGCAGGACGCCTCCGCGAAGAAGTCGTGGCTCGCGCGCCTGAAAACGGGGCTCGCGAAAACGGGCTCGAGCATCACCGGCGTGTTCGTCAACACGAAGATCGACGAGGACCTGTACGAGGAGCTCGAAGCCGCGCTGCTGATGTCCGACGCGGGCGTCGAAGCGACCGAGTACCTGCTCGGCGCGCTGCGCGAAAAGGTGCGCACGGGCCGCCTGACCGACCCGCAGCAGGTGAAGGACGCGCTGCACGACCTGCTCGTCGAGCTGCTGACACCGCTCGAGAAATCGCTGATGCTCGGCCGCGCGCAGCCGCTCGTGATGATGATCACCGGCGTGAACGGCGCGGGCAAGACGACCAGCATCGGCAAGCTCGCGAAGCATCTGCAGAGCTTCGACCAGTCGGTGCTGCTGGCCGCGGGCGACACGTTCCGCGCGGCCGCGCGCGAACAGCTCGCGGTCTGGGGCGAGCGCAACAACGTGACGGTCGTGCAGCAGGAAAGCGGCGATCCGGCCGCGGTGATCTTCGACGCGGTCAGCGCCGCGCGCGCGCGCAAGATCGACGTGATGATGGCCGACACGGCCGGCCGCCTGCCGACGCAGCTCCACCTGATGGAAGAGCTGAAGAAGGTGAAGCGCGTGATTTCGAAGGCGCACGACGGCGCGCCGCACGAAGTGCTGCTGGTGATCGACGCGAACACCGGCCAGAACGCGCTCACGCAGGTGAAGGCATTCGACGACGCGCTCGGCCTCACGGGCCTGATCGTCACGAAGCTCGACGGCACCGCGAAGGGCGGGATCCTCGCCGCGATCGCGCGGCAACGCCCGGTGCCCGTGTACTTCATCGGCGTCGGCGAAAAGGTCGAGGATCTGCAGCCGTTCAGCGCAGTGGAATTCGCGGACGCGCTGCTCGGCTGAACCTCGCCGGCACGCATCGCACGGGGCGCCTTCGGGCGCCCTTTTTCATGCGCGCCCGCTCATGCCCGCAGCGGGCACGACGCGCTCATTCCGCGTCGGGCTGCACGCCCGGCTCGGCGGCCTTGAACGCGTCGAGCGTCGCGGCATGGTCGACGATCCGCTGGATCGTCGGATAGCGCGTGGTGTCGATCGAGAAGCGGTTCGCGTTGAACACCTGCGGCACGAGGCACACGTCGGCGAGCGTCGGCGTGTCGCCGAAGCACAGCTTGCCGGTGCGCGGATCGCTCGCGAGGCGCGTCTCGAGCGTCTCGAAACCTGCCTCGATCCAGTGCCGGTACCACGCGTTTTTCGCCTCCTCGGGCACCTTCAGCGTGTGCTTCAGGTACTTCAGCACGCGCAGGTTGTTGAGCGGATGGATTTCGCAGGCGATCTGCAGCGCGACCGCGCGCACGTACGCACGATCGACCGGCTGCGTCGGCAGCAGCGCGGGCTCGGGATGGGTTTCCTCGAGATATTCGATGATCGCGAGCGACTGCTGCAGCGTCGCCGCGTCGTCGATCAACGTCGGCACGACCGCGTCCGGATTCAGCGCGCGGTACGCGTCCTTCAGCTGCTCGCCACCGTCGCGCAGCATGTGCACGGGGACGTAGTCGAATGGCAGCTGCTTCAGGTTCAGGGCAATCCGCACACGATACGACGCGGAACTGCGGAAATAGCTGTAGAGCTTCATGGGATGTCTCTCGTAGTCGTATTCGGCCGGCAACGGCACGGGCGCGGCGCAGCCGGCGCGCGCACCGCCGGGACCCAGAGTGTAGCGCGGCACGATGCGCGGCCGCGCCCGTGCGATACTCGGGGCATTCCTCACCGCTCACCGCGCGGCCCGATGCCGGCCGCCCGCCCCACGCCCCGATGACCGCTTCCCTCGATCCCGCCACCGTTCCGTTCCCGTGCGCCCGCTTCATCAAGGAAATCGGCCGCGGCCCGAACGGCGCGCGCGCGCTGTCCGCCGAGGACACGTTCGAGCTGTATCGCGCGATGCTCGACGCACGCGTGTCGGACGTCGAACTCGGCGCGATCCTGATCGCCTATCGGCTGAAGGGCGAATCCGCCGACGAACTGGCCGCGATGCTCGCCGCCGCGCAGGCGTCGTTCGAGCCCGTGCGCGTGCAGGACGCCGCGTTCCGCCCCGTGGCAATCCCGAGCTACAACGGTGCGCGCAAGCAGCCGAACCTCGTGCCGCTGCTCGCGCTGCTGCTCGCGCGCGAAGGCGTGCCGGTGCTCGTGCACGGTGTGGCGCGCGATCCGGGCCGCGTGACGAGCGCGGAGATCTTTTCCGCGCTGTCGCTCGCGCCGTCGACGTCGCACGATGCGATCGAGGACACGCTGGCCGAGCGCCGCGTCGCATTCGCGCCGATCGAAGTCCTTGCGCCGCGGATTGCACACCTGCTGTCGATGCGCAGCGTACTCGGCGTGCGCAACTCGACGCACACGCTCGTGAAGATCCTGCAGCCGTTCGCTCCGGCCGGCCTGCGGCTCGTCAACTACACGCATCCGCCGTACCGCGACAGCCTCGCGCAGTTGTTCCGCGATCATCCGGACGCCGCGCTCGGCGGTGCGCTGCTCGCGCGCGGCACCGAGGGCGAAGCCGTCGCCGACACGCGGCGCCAGGTGCAGGTCGACTGGCTGCACGACGGCGTGTGCGACACACTGATCGAGGCCGAACGTTCGTCGACCGATGCGCCGCCCGTCGCGCTGCCCGAATCGCGCGATGCGGCGACCACGGCCGCGTGGACGGACGCCGTGCTGCGCGGCGAGGTGCCGGTACCGGACACCGTTGCGCGGCAGGTCGCGACGATCGTGCAGATCGCCCGTATCGCGCGCTGATGACCCGCCCCTTTATCCCGACCATTTGACACACTGCCGCATCCTGGCATAGAGTGGTCGCCATGCGTTCCTTTCCGAACACCCTCCGAATTACCTCCGGCCGCCTAGCGCGGCCGCTATCGCTACGACTAGCCTAAGGCTGTCGTAGCGCCGTGTGCTGTCCGCACGGTCCCTCCCAGCAGTTCCTCGCAGTACCCCTCTCGTAGTTTTTACAACCGAAGTCGTCAGCATTCGTCCGTCTATCCGTCGGCCGATTCGCGAAGATCATCCGCATCCGCGGCGCAATTGCGCGCGGCGGTGCGAGGCAGCGCCAACCGTCGCCCATGCCGCCCGTCTTCGCTCGCGACTTGAGACCCGAGGTCCAGAAGATGCAGCGCAATCCGCAAGACAAGTACCGTCCGTTCGAGCCCGTCCGCCTCAATGGCCGCCGCTGGCCGTCCCGCACCATCGAGCGTGCGCCCGTGTGGATGAGCACCGACCTGCGCGACGGCAACCAGTCGCTGATCGAGCCGATGAGCATCGAGCAGAAGCTCGAATTCTTCGAGATGCTGGTTGCGATCGGATTCAAGGAGATCGAAGTCGGTTTTCCGTCGGCGTCGCAAACCGACTTCGATTTCGTCCGCAAGCTGATCGACGACAAGCGGATTCCCGACGACGTGACGATCGAGGTGCTCGTGCAGTCGCGCGAAGACCTGATCGCCCGCACGTTCGACGCGCTCGAAGGCGTGCCGCGCGCGATCGTGCACCTGTACAACGCGGTCTGCCCGTCGTTCCGCCGCATCGTGTTCGGGATGTCGAAACACGACGTGAAGGCGCTCGCGATCGACGGCACGCGCATCATCAAGGAACACGCGGCCGCGCGCCCCGACACGCAGTGGACCTTCCAGTACTCGCCGGAAACCTTCAGCATGACCGAGCTGACGTTCGCGCGCGAGATCTGCGACGCAGTCGCGCAGACGTGGCGCCCGACCCGCGACCACAAGATGATCGTCAACCTGCCGGCCACGGTCGAGGCCGCGAGCCCGAACGTGTTCGCCGACCAGATCGAATGGATGGACCGCAACCTCGCGTATCGCGACAGCATCGTGCTGTCCGTGCATCCGCACAACGATCGCGGCACCGCGGTCGCGGCAGCCGAACTCGCGCTGCTCGCGGGCGCCGACCGCATCGAGGGCTGCCTGTTCGGCAACGGCGAGCGCACCGGCAACGTCGACCTCGTCACGCTCGCGCTGAACCTCTATACGCAGGGCATCGACCCGGGCCTCGACTTCTCCGACATCGACGCGGTGCGCCGCGTCGTCGAGCGCTGCAACCAGATTCCCGTGCATCCTCGCCACCCGTACGCGGGCGACCTCGTGTTCACCGCGTTCTCGGGCTCGCACCAGGACGCGATCCGCAAGGGCTTCGCGCAGCAGCGCCCCGACGCGGTCTGGGAAGTGCCGTACCTGCCGATCGACCCGGCCGACCTCGGCCGCAGCTATGACGCGGTGATCCGCGTGAACAGCCAGTCCGGCAAGGGCGGCGCGACGTTCCTGCTCGAACGCGGAATGGGCTTCACGCCGACGCGCCGCGTGCAGATCGAATTCAGCCACGCGGTGCAGACGCTCGCCGACGCATCCGGCGAGGAAGTGACGGGCGATGCGATCTGCGCGCTGTTTGCGCGCGAATTCTTCGAGACCGACGGCCCGGCCGCGCGCCACGGCAGCGGGCCGCGCTGGCGGAACCGCGAGATCGCCGCGGCGGCGCCCGCCGCCGATGCGATGCCCGAAGACGCCGTGCGACGTTTCGCCGCGGCCTTCGCGGCAGCGGCCGGCGCCGCGATCGATGTCGCGTCGTGCGAATCCGTGCGTACGACGGACGGACGGTTTGCCGTATCGGCCGGCTGCCGGGTCGGCGATGCGCCGCTGCGGCACGGTGTCGGCCTGCATGCCGATGCGGCGAGCGCCGCGCTCGATGCCGTCGTCAGCGCCATCAACCGTTCGGCCTGGCACTGCACGGACCGCCGCGCGGCGGCCTGACGGCCGGGCATCGAATCAGGGTTGGACGTCAGCGAGCGGGACGTGACCGCCCGTGCGCCGCGCGATCCGCGCCGCACGGGCCAGCAAAAAGCGGCCCAGAAGGCCGCTCGGTTGGGGACATGAAAAGGAGCGCCACGCGCGCTCATGTCTCGGTCGCGCACCGCGTCGCCTGCCACGCGAGCAGGCACCAGCGCCCCTGCTCCTCGGTATGGACGCACGTATAGGCAATCGGAAAGACCAGGCCGCCGTTGTTCGTTTCCATCTCGATCAACGCGCGCCCGGTGACGATGCAGGTTTCGCCGCCGACCGGCAGCACGTCCTGCGACTGGATTTCGATCTGGCGATAGCGGCGGCGGCCGGCAACGATGGCATCGATGAACTGCTGCTTGGTTTCACGTTTGCCGTTGGTGTGCACGAAGAACACCTTGTCCGACAGCAGCGCGCCGAGCGCCTCACCGTCCCCGTCCACCATCGCCCGGAACCGATCGCGCTCGAGCGCGCGGATCGCATCGACCACCTTCGCCATCGCCTGACTCCTCGGCAACGCGCCCGCCGTGCGCGGGCGTGCGGATCAGAAGTTGTATTGCACGTAGAACTGGTGGAAATTTATACCAGGATTCGGCTCTTTGATACCCGCGTTAGACACATGTTCAAAACGGTAGCCGACCTGATACTGTTGCCGTTGGCCGAACTGCACGCCGACGCCCGCGGTCGGTGCGAACTGGAACGCGGTCGACAGCGAGAAATTGTTCGAAATCGTCGGATGAGTCAGAAGCCGGACGCCACCGCCGGCCTCGATGAACGGGCGAATCTCCCCCGCGCTCTTGATGAAGCGGAACATCGGCGTCACGCCGAATTCGCCGATGCTGCTGTGGACGTTGCCGCCCGTGTGCCAGTAGCCGACGTGGCCTTCGACGACGAACGCGAAGTGCCAGCCGCCGACCTGCCACCAGTTCCAGCCCGGATCCCATACAACGCCGAGATCGCCCTTGTCGATCCCGCGACGATCCGAAAACCCGCCGCCCGCCTGGATCCCCCATCGATCCGCGAACGCCGCACCCGATCCGCCCAGAAGTGACGCCGCCAGTAACGCATGCAGCGCAAGCCGGCTGCGGGGCCGGCGATTCTTCTTATTGTTCATCTGACACTCCAACTTTTTGGGTTGAATGGAGCCAGCCGCGACGGCATGGCCCGAGCGAACTGAATGGTATGGTAAAGGACTTTTCCGATCGGCATCACGAAGCGAAATGGCTTCCTTCCAAAACGACAAAAATCGAAATCGTCTACTGATTACCATCAAAAACAACGGTTTACGGAACTTAGCGTCGCGCGCTCTGTCGCAGATTAGACTATCGACTCGACTTTCTCGATAGAAAAACCGGGAACTCGGATGCCCACGCCCGCTCTAAGGAATTAGCACTCGTCTTGCGGGAGTGCTAAGATGGCCCACGGAATTTCATTCAAGACCGGGGGTTTGTCCCTGATTCCAAAGGAGTTTTTTTAGTGAGCAACGCCCTGACCCTCCCGAATACCCTGAGCCCGACGCCGGCCAAGGCCGAATCGGCAGGCTCGCTGGCGCTCGCAGCCCAATCGATGTTGCCCGGTCAGCTCGGCAACATCGACGCGTATATCCAGGCCGTCAACCGCATCCCGCTGCTGACCGTCGAAGAGGAACGCCAGTACGCAACCGAATTCCGCGAAGGCAACAACCTCGACTCGGCACGCCGCCTCGTGCTGTCGCACCTGCGCCTGGTCGTGTCGATCGCGCGCAACTATCTCGGCTACGGCCTGCCGCACGGCGACCTGATCCAGGAAGGCAACATCGGCCTGATGAAGGCCGTGAAGCGCTTCGATCCGGCGCAGAACGTGCGTCTCGTGTCGTACGCGATTCACTGGATCAAGGCCGAGATTCACGAGTACATCCTGCGCAACTGGCGCACGGTGAAGGTCGCGACGACGAAGGCGCAGCGCAAGCTGTTCTTCAACCTGCGCAGCCACAAGAAGGGCCTGCAGGCGATGACGCCCGAGGAAATCGACGGCCTCGCGAAGGAACTCAACGTCAAGCGCGAAGACGTGACCGAGATGGAAACGCGCCTGTCGGGCGGCGACATCGCGCTCGAAGGGCAGGTGGAAGACGGCGAGGAGTCGTACGCGCCGATCGCCTACCTGGCCGACTCGCACAACGAGCCGACCGCCGTGCTCGCCGCACGCCAGCGCGACATGCTGCAGACGGACGGCATCGCGCAGGCGCTCGAGGCACTCGATGCGCGCAGCCGCCGCATCATCGAGGCGCGCTGGCTGCACGTCGACGACGACGGCTCGGGCGGCTCGACGCTGCACGATCTCGCGGCCGAATTCGGCGTCTCCGCGGAACGCATCCGCCAGATCGAAGCGAGCGCAATGAAAAAGATGCGCACTGCCCTCGCCGAATACGCGTAAATCGCTGCGATTTAGAGCGCTTCATCAGAAACCGCTGCCTGCCCGGCAGCGGTTTTTTTTCGCCCGTCTTTTTCGCATGCTTTCACGCGCTGGTACACGCGTTTCACCGCCCTTTTCTCTACTGATTAATTGACCTGATTCATCAGGTATTAGGCCGTTTGCGCGCCCCTTCCGCATAACCTTGATCTGCCTCAACTTTTGCCCCGCGTTTCGCGACGGTCTGCCGCAGCGCAGCACTCGGCATCGGAAAGCCGTCCTTTTAAAATTGGCATGTCAGGCGCAAAAGGATTAAAACAGCTTCACGGCCGTCATAAATCCGACGTAAAGTCGCCCCAAATCCGACCTAAATCGATTCAGGATAATCGCCTTGATCTCGATCAATAAAGAGCCTGCGCCGCCTCCCCCGCGGCCGGCCGGTACGATCGGCTGGCGCGCGCGCATCGCCGCGTGGGCACGTGGCCCGACCCTCGCCCGCGACATCACCCTGGTGCTGATCGTCAAGCTGATCCTCCTGATGTCGCTCAAATACGCATTCTTCAATCATCCGCAGGCCGAGCACATGTCGCTTCCGCCTGCCGCCGTCGCCGAGAAGCTCCTCTCGGTACCGGCGCCTGCATCTACCGAGGGAGACCACCATGATAAGCAGTGAAGTCGTCGATCTGTCACGTCTGCAGTTCGGCATCACGGCGCTCTACCACTTCCTGTTCGTGCCGTTGACGCTCGGCCTGTCCTGGCTGCTCGTCATCATGGAAGCCGTCTACGTGATGACCGGCAAACAGGTCTACAAGGACATGACCCAGTTCTGGGGCAAGCTGTTCGGGATCAACTTCGCGATGGGCGTGACCACCGGCATCACGCTCGAATTCCAGTTCGGTACGAACTGGTCGTACTACTCGCACTATGTCGGCGACATCTTCGGCGTGCCGCTCGCGGTCGAAGGCCTGATGGCGTTCTTCCTCGAATCGACGTTCGTCGGCCTGTTCTTCTTCGGCTGGAACCGCCTGTCGAAGGTCAAGCACCTGATGGTCACGTTCCTCGTCGCGCTGGGCTCGAACCTGTCCGCGCTGTGGATCCTCGTCGCGAACGGCTGGATGAACAACCCGGTCGGCGCCGAGTTCAACTACCAGACGATGCGCATGGAGATGACGAGCCTGTTCGACGTGCTGTTCAACCCCGTCGCGCAGGTGAAGTTCGTGCACACGGTGTCGGCCGGCTACGTGTCGGCGGCGATGTTCGTGCTCGGCGTGTCGTCGTGGTACCTGCTGAAGAAACGCGACGTCGACTTCGCGCTGCGCTCGTTCGCGGTCGCGGCCGGCTTCGGCCTCGCGGCGACGCTGTGCGTGATCGTGCTCGGCGACGAATCGGGTTATACGACCGGCGAAGTGCAGAAGATGAAGCTCGCCGCGATCGAATCCGAATGGGAAACGCAGCCGGCACCCGCATCGTTCACGCTGATCGGGATTCCGAACCAGGAAGAACAGCGCACCGACTACGCGATCAAGATCCCGTACGCGCTCGGCCTGATCGCGACGCGCTCGATCGACGAACCGGTGATCGGCCTGCGCGAGCTCGCGAAGCACAGCGAGGAACACATCCAGAGCGGGATGGTCGCGTACGGCGCGCTGCAGAAGATCAAGCAGGGCGACACGAGCGACGCGACGCGCGCGCTGTTCGACCAGCACAAGCAGTATCTCGGCTACGGGCTGATGCTCAAGCAGTTCACGCCGAACGTGGTCGATGCAACGCCCGAGCAGATCAAGGCCGCCGCGAAGAAGACGATCCCGCCGGTCGCGCCCGTGTTCTTCTCGTTCCGGATCATGGTGGCCCTCGGCTTCCTGTTCGTCGCGACGTTCATTGCCGCGTTCTGGTTCTGCGCGCGCCGCGAACTGCTGCAGGACAACCGTCGCTGGTTCCTGCGCTATGCGGTGTGGGCGATCCCGCTGCCGTGGATCGCGATCGAATTCGGCTGGATCGTCGCCGAGCTCGGCCGCCAGCCGTGGACGATCGCCGGCGTGCTGCCGACGCACCTGTCCGCGTCGAGCCTGCAGCCGTCCGACCTGTACCTGAGTCTCGCGGGCTTCATCCTGTTCTACACGGCCCTGTTCGTCATCGAGATCAAGCTGATGTTCAAGTACGCGCGCCTCGGCCCGTCGTCGCTGCATACCGGCCGCTATCACCACGAACTCGCGGCCGCCAGCGAGCGCGCCCCGGCGTGAGCACGCACCTGAAACGGAACAAGGAATCGCTATGGACTATGCAACTCTCAAGCTGATCTGGTGGCTGCTCGTCGGCGTGCTGCTGATCGGCTTCGCCGTCACCGACGGCTTCGACATGGGCGCGACCGCGCTGCTGCCGTTCCTCGGCAAGACCGACGACGAGCGCCGCATCATCGTCAACACCGTCGGCGCGACGTGGGAAGGCAACCAGGTGTGGCTGATCACGGCCGGCGGCGCGATGTTCGCCGCCTGGCCGCTCGTCTACGCGGCGTCGTTCTCCGGCTTCTACTTCGCGATGCTGCTCGTGCTGTTCGCGCTGTTCTTCCGGCCGGTGGGCTTCGACTACCGCAGCAAGCGGCCCGACCCGCGCTGGCGCGCGGGCTGGGACTGGGGCCTGTTCGTCGGCGGCTTCGTGCCGGCGCTCGTGTTCGGCGTCGCGTTCGGCAACCTGCTGCAAGGCGTGCCGTTCAAGTTCGACAGCGACCTGCGCGTGACCTACTACGGCGGCTTCTGGGCGCTGCTGAACCCGTTCGCGCTGCTGTGCGGGCTCGTCAGCCTCACGATGCTCGTCGCGCACGGCGCGGCGTTCATCAAGATGAAGACCGACGGCGTGATCGCGCGCCGCGCATCGATCGCGCTGCGCGTGGCGTCGTTCCTCGCGGTCGTGCTGTTCGCGCTGGCCGGCGTGCTGATCGCATCGTATGTCGGCGGCTTCCACATCACGCACCCCGCGCCGACCGACTCCGTCGCGAACCCGCTGCTCAAGGAAGTCGCCGCCGGCTCGGGCCTGTGGCTCGCGAACTACGGCGAATTCCCGTGGATGATCGCGGCGCCCGTCGTCGGCATCGCGGGCGGCCTGCTCGCGATGCTGCTGGCCGGCTCGAAGCAGGAGAAGACTGCCTTCTTCTGCACGGGGCTGATGATCGCGGGCGTGATCCTGACCGCGGGCTTCTCGATGTTCCCGTTCATCATGCCGTCGTCGCTCGACCCGCGCAGCAGCCTGACCGTATGGGATTCGACGTCGAGCCACATGACTCTTCAGGTCATGCTGTTCGCGGTGATCGTGTTCCTGCCGATCGTGCTGCTCTACACGAGCTGGGTGTATCGCGTGATGCGCGGCAAGGTCACGCGCCAGACGCTCGAGGACAACAAGCACTCGATGTATTGAAGAACCGGGCCGGGGCGCGCCCGCGCCCTCGCCCACCGTTTCGCAAGGAGTCGGATCATGTGGTATTTCAGCTGGATTCTCGGTATCGGCGTCGCGCTGTCGTTCGGCATCGTCAATGCGATGTGGCTCGAAGCGCGGCAGAAGCCGCAGGAAGCGCCCGTACGCACACGCCGCGACTGACGCCCGCCTGACGCGTGCGGCCGAGCGCGCCGCCGCCGTCCGGAACGAACCTCGCATCGCGCGAGGTTTTTTTTCGTCCGCCCCGTCCGGACGGGCGCTGCGCGTCGATGCCAATTTAGCGCCAGATTGATACCACTTGAATACCAATAAAAGGTTTCATAAGATCTTTGGACACGGCCGCTGACAGGCCGATTCCTTCTGGGTGGGGGAGACATGCGAATCCCGTGTGTGGCGCGCGCCTGCGCGCCGTGTCGACGTCCGCGTACCGCGGCGTCCGCCGTCGCGCTCGCGCGCGGCCGGCCGAACAGGGTCGGCTGCGGCCGGCTCGCCGCCGCCGCGGCCATTGCCGCGCGCCGCCAATGATCATGCGCACACCGCCCAGCCGGTCCGATCGGCACGCGTGCCCGCCTCCCGTTCCGTAACACACGCCCGCGCGTGCAGAGTGCGCGCGGTGCAGTCGCATCGCCCCGCGTGCTGGTATCTCCCGCAGCTCCACTGAAAGACCCGATCGCAGCGACGTCGCTCCACGACGCCGCTACGCCCCCTTTTTTCTCAGGAGTTCGAATGAAGCGCATCATGCCCTCCCTTCTTGCAAGCCTGCTGATCGCGGCGCTATCGCCGGCCGTGATCGCGGCCCAGCCCGCACCGGCGGCCTCCGGCGCGACCGCCGGCACCGCGCTGGCTAGCGCACAAGCGGCCAGTCTCGCGACGCTGCTGTCGAACGGCCTCGCGTTGCGCGTCGCCGTCGACAACAACCACGCGGCCACGGCCGGCGTGCCGTGCGCCGATCTTGGCGCCGACGGCGCGGCCTGCGCGACGGGCCGCCTGATCCTGCAGAACCGCGGCCACCAGGTAATCGCCGACGGCGGCTGGAAGCTCTACCTGCACAGCATCCGCCGGCTGCTGCGGATCGACCGCCCGGGCTTCGCGCTGCGGCGGCTCACCGGCGACCTGTACGAACTGACGCCGCAGCCGGGCTCGGTGCGGCTCGCACCCGGCGAGCGCCTCGAATTGCCGTTCGTCGCCGAATACTGGCTGCTGCGCTACAGCGACGTGATTCCGCGCCCGTACGTGGTCGTCGACGGCGCGCCGCCAGCCGTGCTGCGCTACAACGACACCGACGACGAGCTGCGCTACGTCGAATCGCTGCCGGCCGACGCGCAGAACAACTCGACCGGCAATGCGCCGCCGGTGGCCGCACGGCCCGACGCGAGCCGCGCGCTGCCGAGCGTGAAGCGCGAACAGCCGCTGCCCGGTACGCTCGACCTGCGCGGCGTCGAACTCGCGCTGCCGGACCTGCCCGACGCGCAGGTCGCGGCGCTGCGCGAACGCGCGACGACCCTCGGGCTCGACGGTGCGCGCGTGCCCGTCCGCGGCGCCGTCGCGCCGCGCCGGCTGCCGGCCGACATCGCGACGCCGGGCGGCTACCGGCTGGCGATCGGGCCGCGCGGCGTGCTGATCGAAGGCTACGATCGCGCGGGCCTCTACTACGGCGTGCAGACGCTCTACTCGCTCGCGCCTGCCGGCGGCGGCCCGATCCCGGCGATGCTCGTCGAGGATGCGCCGCGCTTCACCCATCGCGGGATGCACGTCGACCTCGCGCGCAACTTCAAGCACCCGGCGACGCTGCGCCGCCTGATCGACCAGATGAGCGCATACAAGCTCAACCGCCTGCACCTGCACCTGTCCGACGACGAAGGCTGGCGCATCGAGATTCCCGGCCTGCCCGAGCTGACCGAGATCGGCGGGCGCCGCTGCCACGACCCGAGCGAGACGCGCTGCCTGCTGCCGCAGCTCGGCTCCGGCCCCGACAACCGTTCGGGCGGCGGCTACCTGACGCGCGACGACTACGTGGCGCTGGTGCGCTACGCGGCCGCGCACTTCGTGCAGATCATTCCCGAGATCGACATGCCGGCGCATGCGCGGGCGGCCGTCGTGACGATGGAAGCGCGCTACCGGCGGCTGCATGCGGCTGGCCGCGAACAGGAAGCGAACGCGTACCGGCTGCTCGATCCGCAGGACACGACGAACCTGACGACGGTGCAGTTCTACGACCGGCGCAGCGACCTGAACCCGTGCGTGCCGGGCGCGCTCAATTTCGCGTCGAAGGTGATTCGCGAGATCGCGGCGATGCATGCGGACGCCCAGGCGCCGCTGCATACCTGGCACTACGGCGGCGACGAAGCGAAGAACATCTTCCTCGGCGCGGGCTTCCAGCCGCTGAACGGCACCGACCCGAACAAGGGGCGCATCGACCTCGCCGCACAGGACAAGCCGTGGGCGCGTTCGCCCGCGTGCACGGCGCTGCTCCAGCGCGGCGAGATCAAGTCGATCGACGAGCTGCCGACGCGTTTCGCGAAACAGGTGAGCGCGGCGGTCAACGCGAACGGGATCGACACGATGGGCGCGTGGCAGGACGGCATCAAGCATGCGAACGGGCCGCAGGACTTCAGCACGCGCCACGTGATGGTGTCGCTGTGGGACACGATCTTCTGGGGCGCGTCGGACAGCGCGCGCGACCTGAGCGGCAAGGGCTACCTGACGGTGCTCGCGCTGCCCGACTACCTGTACTTCGACTTCCCGTACACGCTCAACCCGCGCGAGCGCGGCTACTACTGGGGCTCGCACGCGACGGACGAGTACAAGGTGTTCTCGCTCGCGCCGGAGAACCTGCCGCAGAACGCCGAAGTGATGGGCGACCGCGACGGCAACCCGTTCGAGGTCACCGGCACGGGTCCCGCGCCGCGTATCGAAGGCATGCAGGGCCAGGCGTGGGGCGAGGTGATGCGCAACGACACCTTCCTCGAATACATGGCCTATCCGCGGCTGCTCGCGCTCGCCGAGCGCGCGTGGCACCGGGCCGACTGGGAGCTGCCGTATGCGGCCGGCGTGCGCTTCAAGCGCGGCGACACGCATCACGTCGACACAGCCGCGCTGCAGCGCGACTGGGCCGGCTTCGCGACGCTGCTCACGCAACGCGAATTGCCGAAGCTCGACCGGGCCGGTGTCGGCTACCGGAAGCCGACCTTCACGCTGACGAATCCGTGATCGGCTGAACGCACGGACGACGCGCGATGCCAACGCATGCATCGCGCGACCGCAGGTACCAAAGAAAAACGGCTTGCGACACACACGTCGCAAGCCGTTTTCGTTTTACCGCCCGGCCGAACCCGCCACGCGGATCCGGCAGGTTTCATCGCATCAGGCCGGTTGCGCGGCTGCCCCGCTGCCCGACGGCGGCAGGCGCGCACCGAGCTGTTCGGCATAGCGCGCGGCCGCGTTGCCGCAGACGATGTGGAACGTGTCGAGCGACACCCATGCAACGTCGAGCGCACCGAGGCGATCGCGATCGACTGCCGACGGGTCGCGCACGACCACACGCAGGCGCGTGGTCGCCACCGCGTCGAGCGATGCGACGTTGGTCGCGCCGCCGAACACCGCGAGCCAGCGCGCCGGTTCCGGATCGAGCGGGCCGGCGGCCGCGCCCGTGACAGGCTGCGCGGCGGCGGCCGTCGCGGTCGACGCGGCGCCGGTCGCGCCGCTGCCGATCGCGACACGCATCTCGTCGGCAATGATGTCGGCCTCGGGCCCGATGATCACCTGCACGCTGTTGCCACCGCGCTTGAGCACGCCGCGCGCGCCGATCGACTTCAGTTCCGGCTCCGAGACCTTCTCCGGATCGACGACGGTCAGACGCAGGCGCGTCGTGCATGCGTCGACGACCGACAGGTTGCCCGCACCGCCGAGTGCGGCGATGTAGCGTTGCGCACGCGGTGCGGCGGCCGTCGCGGCGGCACCCGCAGCCGGTGCGACGAAGCCGCCCGATGCGTACGACTCGGCAGCCGCATCGGCCGATGCCGGCTCGCGGCCCGGCGTCGCCATGTTGAACTTGCGGATGAAGAAACGGAACAGCCCGTAGTACGCGGCGCCGTACGCGATGCCGAGCGGGATCGCGATCCAGCCCTTCGTCGACAGCCCGTAGTTCAGCACGTAGTCGATCGCGCCGGCCGAGAACGTGAAGCCGAGCTTCACGCCGAGGATCTGGCAGATCGCGAGCGACAGGCCCGTCAGCACCGCGTGGATCACGTACAGCACCGGCGCGAGGAACATGAAGCTGAATTCGATCGGTTCGGTCACGCCCGTCAGGAACGACGTGAGCGCCATCGAGAACAGCAGGCCGCCGACCATCGCGCGGCGCTCCTTCGGTGCCTCGTGCAGCATCGCGAGACACGCGGCCGGCAGGCCGAACATCATGATCGGGAAGAAACCGGCCATGAAGGTGCCCGCGGTCGGGTCGCCCGCGAAGAAGCGGTGCAGGTCGCCGTGCACGATCTCGCCGCCGGCGGGCGGCGTGAAGTTGCCGAACACGAACCAGGCGAGCGAGTTGATGATGTGGTGCAGGCCCGTGACGAGCAGCAGGCGGTTCAGGAAGCCGAACACGAACGCACCGATCGCGCCCGCCGTCGTCAGCCACTGGCCGGCCGCGTCGATCAGATGCTGGACCGGCTGCCACACGTACCCGAACACGATGCCGAGTATCACGCACACCAGCCCCGTGATGATCGGCACGAACCGTTTGCCGCCGAAGAACGCGAGGTAGTCCGGCAGCTTGATGTCCTTGTAGCGGTTGTACAGCAGGCCCGCGACGACACCCGCGATGATCCCGGACAGCACGCCCATGTTCAGCTTGGGATCGATGTCCTTCATGATCGCGGTTTCGATCAGGTAGCCGATCGCGCCCGCGAGCGCCGCCACGCCGTTGTTGTCCTTCGCGAAACCGACCGCCACGCCAATCGCGAACAGCAGCGGCAGGTTGTCGAAGATCGCGCCGCCGGCATCGGCGATCATCTTGATGTTGAACACGTCCGGCTGGCCGAGTCGCAGCAGGATGCCGGCAACCGGCAGTACCGCGATCGGCAGCATCAGTGCCCGGCCCAGGCCCTGTATTTTCAGAAACGGATTCCCGTTCATTCAGTCCTCCAATCCTTGTCTCGTCGTTAATCGTCGTTGAACCAATTACGCTCTTGTACCGAAACGGGCCGCGCGCCCGCCGCCGACGTTCAGTCGAGCGGCCAGACCTCGCGGCTTGCTGCCCTTACCGCCTGTGCCGAATCGAGCGCGAGCAGATCCTGCGCGCGCTGACGGCACAACTGGTAATCGAGACGGCGCACACGCGCCTTGATGCCCGGCACCGAAACGGGGTCGACCGACAGTTCGGTCACGCCGAGGCCCACCAGGATCGGCACCGCGAGCGGATCGCCGCCGAGCGCGCCGCACACGCCGACCCACTTGCCGTGCTTCGCGGCGCCGCGCACCGCGATGTCGATCAGGCGCAGCACGGCCGGATGCAGGCCGTCGGATTGCGCGGCCAGATCGGCCTGGCAGCGGTCCATCGCGAGCGTGTACTGGGTCAGGTCGTTGGTACCGATCGACAGGAAATCCGCGTGCTGCGCGAGCTGGTCGGCCAGCAGCGCGGCCGACGGCACCTCGATCATCACGCCGACCTCGATCGGCTCGGTACGGCCCTGCGCGCGCGCGAATTCGTCGATGCGCTTGCGCAGCCGCACGAGTTCACCGGCGTCGGTGACCATCGGCAGCAGGATGCGCACCGCGCCGAACGGCTTCACCGCGAGCAGGCCCTGCAATTGATCGTCGAGCAGATCGGGGCGCACCTGCGCGAGACGGATGCCGCGCAGGCCGAGCGCCGGGTTCGGTTCGGGCGGCAGCGTCAGGTAATCGACTTCCTTGTCGGCGCCGACGTCGAGCGTGCGGATGATCGCCGTGCGACCCTGCAGCGCGTCGACGATCGACTGGTAGCTCTGCTGGTGTTCGACGGCCGTCGGCGCGGCCTGGCGATGGATGAACATCAGCTCGGTGCGCAGCAGGCCGACCGCATCGGCGCCGTTGTCGACCGCGGTGTTCGCGTCGTCGAGCGTCGCGATGTTCGCGGCGACCTCGATCGCGCGGCCGTCGACCGTCTCCGCCGCAACACCTGCCAGTTGCCGGTTCGCCTCGCGCACGCCGTCCAGGCGCTGGCGTTCGTGCCGCGCACGCTCGACGTCGAGCGCGGTCGGCGCGTGTTCGAGCCGGCCCGCGCTCGCATCGACGACGACCTGCGTGCCGTCCGGGATCGCATACAGCGCATCGCCGACCGCGACCAGCGCCGGAATGCCGAGCTGCCGCGCGATGATCGCCGCGTGCGACGTCGCGCCGCCGCGCGCCATCACGAGCGCGGTCACGCGCTGGCGATCGAGCGACGACAGGTCGGACGGCGTGAATTCCTCGGCCGCGAGCACGGCTTCGTCGGGCAGCGCACGCGCGGCGCCGTTCGTGTGACCGAGCGCGCGCAGCACGCGCTTCTCGATGTCGCGCAGGTCGGCCGCGCGTTCGGCGAGCAGCGCATCGTCGAGCTTCGACAGCGTGTCGATCTGCGTGCGGATCGTCGCGCGCCACGCGAAGCCCGCGCTCTTGCCGAGACTGATCAGGTCGCGCGCCGCATCGATCAGCGTCGGGTCTTCCAGCAGCACGCGATGCACCGCGAAGATGCCCGCTTCGCCGACCGCGCCGCGCGCCGATGCGTTGCGCACCGTTTCGTCGAGTTCGGCGTCGACCGCCTTCAGCGCCTGGTCGAGCTGGCGGCTTTCCGCAGCCGGCGTGCCCGAAGCCTGCTCGGGCGGCACGATTTCCGCATCGTCGAGACGCACCAGCGTGCCGACCGCGATGCCGGGCGCCGCGCACACGCCTGCGAGCGTGTTCGGGTCGATTGGCGCGCCGGTGTTGCGCGCGACCGTTTGCGGCGCGGGCGACCTCAGCCGCGCCGGTTTTTCCTCGACTTCGCCGTGCGCTTCGCGCAGCAGCTCGTGCTCGACCGCATCGACAGCCTGTTGCGCGTGCGCGCCGCGGCCGACCAGTTCGACCGTCGCGCCTTCGCCGGCACCGAGGCCGAGCAGGCCGACGACGCTCGCGATCGATGCCTTGCGGCCGTCGAACAGCACGTCGACGCTCGCGTCGAACCCGCGCACGGCTTCACGCGCACGCGCGGCCGGCCGCGCATGCAGGCCGCCCGGCTGCGCGAGCACGATCTCGCGGCGCACTTCGTTCATTGCCGCCGCACCGGTTCGTGCCGCCTGCGCAGCCGCTTCGCCCTTGCCGCGCAGCGCGAGCAACGGCGTCTCGCCGGCCGTCGCGAAACCGCTCGCGCGATCGACGACCTCGAACGCGTCGGAGTTTGCGATCGCGATCACCGACACGAGCGAATGCGCGCTGCGCGCCACCGCGTCCTGGTCGAACTCGATCAGCAACGCACCTGCCTCGACACGCGCGCCGGCCTCGACGTGCGCGATGAAGCCCTGCCCGTTCAGCTCGACGGTGTCGATGCCGATGTGCAGCAGCACTTCCGCGCCTTGCGGCGTCGTGATCGTCACCGCGTGGCCCGTGCGCGCGAGATGCGACACGACGCCCGCGCACGGCGCGACGAGCTGGCCCGCGAGCGGGTCGATGCCGATGCCGTCGCCGAACATCCCGCCGGAGAACACCGGATCGGGCACGTCGGCCAGCGCGACGATCGGCCCCGTCAAGGGACTAAGCAGGACGATCTGATCATGGGTGGAACTCTTCAACTGGGACTCCTCGGCGCGTCTCATCGGCTGTCTCGGCTATCAGTGCGTTTCGGTGACTTTGTTCAGGTGGCGCGGCGTGTCGGGGTTGCGGCCGCGCGCGACGGCGAGATCCGCCGCCATCACGTAGAACGAAAGAATGGCGGCGATCGGGTCGAGCGCCGGATGGGCGGACTGCGCGAGCGGCAGCGTCGCACCGGGCGTGCCGGCCGGCGCCGCGAGCATCACGGCGGCGCCGCGTGCGCGCATGTCTTCGGCAAGCTGCAGCAGGCCGGCCTGCTCGGGCCCCGGCGGTGCGAACACGAGCAGCGGATAGTCGCGGTCGATCAGCTCCATCGGGCCGTGACGGACTTCGGCACTCGAGAACGCCTCGGCCTGGATGCCGGACGTTTCCTTCAGCTTCAGCGCGGCTTCCTGCGCAATGGCGAGACCGAGGCCGCGGCCGATCACGATCATCCGCTCGACACCTGCGAGCGCGGCGACGGCCTGCGACCAGTCGAGCTGGCCGGCCCGCGCGAGCACGTCGGGCAACCCGCGCAGCGCGGTCATCAGCGCGGCGTCGCGCTGCCAGTACGCGACGATCTGCGCGGACAGCGACAGCATCGCGATATAGCTCTTCGTCGCGGCAACCGACAGTTCGGGGCCGGCGAGCAGCGGCAGCTGGTGCTCGCATGCGTCGGCGAGCGGCGACGGCAGCACGTTCACGGCGGCGACGGTACGCGCGCCGGCTTCGCGCAGCGCGGCCATCGTGTTGACGAGGTCGGGGCTCTTGCCCGACTGGGAGAAGGCGATCGCGAGTTGATCCTGCACCTTCAGCGGCGCCTGCTGCAACGTCGCGACCGACATCGGCAGCGACGCGACCGGCACGCCGAGGCGGCTCATCGTCAGGCTCGCGAAATAGCTCGCGGCGTGATCCGAGCTGCCGCGCGCGACCGTCAGCGCAACGGCCGGCGGGTGATCGAGCAATTGGCCGGCGAGCGCTTCGACGCGCGAGGTGTCGGCGATCTGCGCGGCGACGACCTGGGCGGACTCGCGCGCTTCCTTAAGCATATTCGACAATCGATTCTCCTTCGACGTAGGTCGCGGTGAGGTTCAGGTCGCGGTCGAACACCGCGAGGTCGGCCCATGCGCCGCGCTCGAGGCGGCCGCGATCGGTGACGCCGAGGTAGTCGGCCGCGTAGCGCGACATCCGGTTCGACACGTCGGCGATCGGCAGGCCGAGCGACACGAGGTTGCGCAGCGCCTGGTCCATCGTCAGCGTGCTGCCGGCAAGCGTGCCGTCGGCCAGCCGCACGCCGCCGAGGCACTTCGTCACGTGCTGGCTGCCGAGGCGGTATTCGCCGTCGGGCATGCCCGTTGCGGACGTGCTGTCGGTCACCACGTACAGGCGCGGGATCGCACGCAGCGCGGCACGAATCGCGCCCGGGTGCACGTGCAGCAGGTCGGGGATGATTTCCGCGTATTCGGCGTGAGCAAGCGCCGCGCCCACGAGGCCCGGGTTGCGGTGATGCAGCGGCGACATCGCGTTGAACAGGTGCGTGAAGCCGCATGCGCCGTGCTTGAGCGCGGCGACCGCGTCGTCGTAGGTCGCGAGCGAGTGGCCGAGCTGCACGCGTACGCCGCGTGCGGCCATCTCGCCGATGATCTCGATGTGGCCGGCGATTTCCGGCGCGAGCGTGACGACGCGGATCGGTGCGATCGACAGGTACTTCAGCACTTCGTCGAGCACGGCCGACACGGCCGCGTCGGGCTGCGCGCCGAGCTTGCCGGGGTTGATGTACGGCCCTTCGAGGTGTACGCCGAGCACGCGCGCGCCGCCCGGCGTGCGGGTGCGCGCGACGCTGCCGAGGTTGCCGACGACTTTCATGAGTTCGTCGCGCGGCGCGGTCATCGTCGTCGCGAGCAGGCTCGTCGTGCCGAATTGCGCGTGCGTGCGGGCGATCGTCTCGATCGCGTCGCCGCCTTCCATCACGTCGGCGCCACCGCCGCCGTGTACGTGCAGGTCGATGAAGCCGGGCAGGATGTAAGGCGCGTCGTTCTTCGCGGGATCGACGGGTGTGCCGTCGAGCGTGGTGATGCGGCCGTTCTCGCTGTCGAGCGAACCGTGAATCCAGCCGTCGGGGGTAAGGATGTTTCCAGTCAGCATGACGTTCTCTTGATGATCTGGTGACGCGGGCATTCGCGTCGTGATTTGCACATTCGTGTCGTTGCTTCTCGCCTGTCGCGCGCGGGCAGTCTCGCGCGTCAGCGTTTCAGTTCGGCGACGAAGTCGTAGTAGTCGTCGCGGCAATACGTTTCGCTCACTTCGATCGCGCGCTGGTCGGCGCCGTAGCCGATCCGCGTGATCACCAGCAGTGCCGAGCCCGGCTTCACCGCCATCCATTTCGCGATCGCGTGCGTCGCGTTCGCCGCGCGAAAGTGCTGCAGCGCGCGCACGACGGTCATGCCGCGCGCCTCGAGGTATTCGTACAGCGACGCGCCGAGCACCTGCGGATCGGGCACCACCGCGGCCGGCAGCGTCGAGTGCTCGACGGCCATCACGATGCCGTCCGCGCGGCGCAACCGTTCGAGCCGCGCCACCGTCGCGCCGGGCGCGAGGCCGAGACGCGCGATCTCGTCGCGGCTCGCGGCGCGCAGCGTGCGCGACAGCCACACCGAATCGGGCACGAAGCCGCGCTGCCGCATCTTCGCGGAGAAGCCGACGAGACGCGACAGCGGATCGGCGACGCGCGGCGTGATGAAACTGCCCGCCCCGCGCGCCCGCTTGATCAGCCCCTGCTCGACCAGCAGCGCCAGCGCGCGACGGGCCGTGATCCGCGATACGCCGACCGACACCGACAGCAGCCGCTCCGACGGCAGCGCCTCGCCGGCCCGCCATGCGCCGCCGTGAATCGCACTCGCCAGGTTGCGGGCGAGCTGCAGATAGAGCGGCGTGTCGTCGAGGGGATCGGGCGCCAGTTCGGACCAGCCGGTTTCCATGTGCCTCCGGGTGTCGGACGACGACCTCAGGCCGTCGAAAGTGAACGCATTATATAACCACCATAATACCAGTCAACGAACTGGTATTAGCCTCGCGAAAATCCCCGCAAGCCTTGCCCCGCAAGCGTTTTAGTAGCAGCAAAGCCTTTGTTTACAACGAAGTACGGGATAGGGATTTACCCGAATTGGTATGCAAGGGGACAGTTCCAGGGCCGGATTTGCCGGGTCTGGAGGGCTGGAAACGATACCGAAATAGAACCAGTTCGGCCGATTGGTATGCACCGGACTGCAGCCCACGGGCAGCGTGCCGGCGCTTGCGTCAGTGGAACTCGCGGCTCGACGTGCGCAGGCCGCCGAGCAGCGGCGTCAGATCCTCGAAATGCTGCACGACGAGGTGCCTCACGTCGCTTGCGACCTGCCACACGCCGGACGCCGCGAGCAGCCGCGAATCGAGGGTTTCGCGGCGCTGCCGCGCAAGCAGCTCGGGCCGGACGATCAGGTTCACGCAACCCGTTTCGTCCTCGAGCGTCATGAACATCACGCCTTTCGCGGTGCCCGGCATCTGCCGTGCGGTCACGAGCCCGCATGCGCGCGCAAGCCGGCCGTCGGGGCGGTCGTGCAACTCGGCCGCGGACGACAGCCGCCGCGCGCGCAGCGCAGGCCGCAGCAACGCGACGGGGTGGCGGTTCAGCGTGAGGCCGGTGGTGTGATAGTCGGCGAGGATGTCGTCGGCTTCCGACGGTGCGCCGAGCGCGGGCTTCTCTTCCTCGTCGATCGGCGCGGTCGCCAGCAGGTCGCGCTCCGGCGCCGCAGCAACGGCCTGCCACAACGCGTCGCGGCGATGGCCGGCGAGCGCCGCGAGCGCGTTCGCGGCGGCGAGTGCTTCGAGGTCGCGGCGTTCGAGTTGCGCGCGGCGTGCAAGGGTGTCGACGTTGTCGAAGGGGCCGGCTGCGCGCGCGATTTCGATGCGGCGCGCGGCGGCTTCGCCGAGGCCGCGCACGAGCGACAGGCCGAGCCGCACGGCAGGCTGGCCGTGCGGCGGCGGCTGATCGGGCAGCGCTTCGAGCGAGGCCTCCCAGTTGCTTTGCGTCACGTCGATCGGCATGACCTGCACGCCGTGGCGCTTCGCATCCTGCACGAGTTGCGACGGCGGATAAAATCCCATCGGCTGGCTGTTCAGCAGCGCGGCGAGGAAGATTGCCGGTTCATGGCATTTGAGCCAGCTGCTCGCGTAGGCAAGTTTCGCGAAGCTCGCTGCGTGGCTCTCGGGGAAACCGTAATCGCCGAAGCCCTTGATCTGCTCGAAGATCTGTTCGGCGAACTCGGGCGGATAGTCGCGCTCGCGCATCCCGTCGACGATCTTGCGGTGATATTGCTCGAGATTACCCTTGCGCTTCCAGGCGGCCATCGCGCGACGCAGCTGGTCGGCTTCGCCGGGCGTGAAGCCGGCCGCGATCATCGCCACCTGCATCACCTGCTCCTGGAAGATCGGCACGCCCTGCGTGCGTTCGAGCGCCGGCTTCAGGTCTTCCTTTGGATAACTGACCTTTTCGATACCCTGCCGCCGCTTCAGATAGGGATGCACTGCCCCGCCCTGGATCGGCCCCGGCCGCACGATCGCAACCTCGATCACCAGATCGTAATAGGTGCGCGGCCGCAGGCGCGGCAGCATCGACATCTGCGCGCGCGATTCGATCTGGAACACGCCGACCGTGTCGGCACGGCAGATCATGTCGTAGGTTGCTTTGTCATCCTGCGGAATGTGCTTCAGCGTGAACGGCTCGCCGTCCGGCTCCGGCGGCCCGCGCCACGCGGTGCGCAGGTCGAATGCGCGATGCAGCGCCGACAGCATGCCGAGCGCGAGCACGTCGACCTTCATCAGCCCGAGCGCCTCGAGATCGTCCTTGTCCCACTGGATCACGCGCCGCCCGTCCATCGCCGCGTTCTCGACCGGCACGAGCCGTGTGAGCTTGCCGCGGCTGATCACGAAACCGCCCGAGTGCTGCGACAGGTGGCGCGGAAAGTTGAGCAGCCGCGCGGCGAGCTGGGCCCACGCCTGGATGAGCGGCGTCTGCGGATCGAGCCCGATCGTCGAGAATTGCTGAAGCAGGTCGCGGCTACCGTCGAACCAGCGATGCCCTTTCGCGACGCGATCGATCAGCATCGGATCGACGCCGAGCGCCTTGCCGGTTTCGCGCAGCACGCCGCGCGGACGATAGGTCGAGACGGCGGCAGCGAGTGCTGCGCGGTTGTGCCCGTATTTTTCGTAGATGTGCTGGATCACCTCTTCCCGGCGCTGATGCTCGAAATCGACGTCGATGTCGGGCGGCTCGCCGCGCTCCGCGCTGATGAAGCGCTCGAACAGCATCGTGCTCTGCTCGGGATTCACTTCGGTGATGCCGAGGCAGTAACAGACGACCGAGTTCGCGGCCGAGCCTCGGCCCTGGCACAGGATGTTCTGGCTGCGCGCGTATTTGACGATGTCGTAGACGGTCAGGAAGAACGGTTCGTAGCTCAGTCGTGCAATCAGGTCGAGTTCATAGCGGATCTGCTTCTCGACTTTCTCCGGAATACCCTGCGGATAGCGTTCAGCCGCCCCTGTCCGGGTTTCCTGTTCCAGATAGCTCGTCGGCGTGAGCCCCTTCGGCACGATCTCGTCGGGGTATTCGTAGCGAAGCGAGCTGAGTTTGAAATCGCACGCATCGAGAATCGCGCAGGTCTCCGCGATCTCGTCCGCCGAGTACAACTGCCCGATGCGCTGTCGCAAACGCAGGTGCTGTTCCGCATTCGGCGCCAGTGCATAACCACACTCCGAAACCGGCATCCCGACGCGGATCGCCGTCATCACGTCCTGCAGCTCCTTGCACGAGCGCCGATGCATCGTCACGTCGCCCAGCGCGACGATACGCACGCCACGCCGTTCACCCGCCGCGCGAATCTCCTCGCGCTGCGCGCCATCCAGCGCACGCTGCAACTGCACGAGCCCGAGCCGCGCACGTTCGCCGAACGTCGCGCGAAACCACGCGACCTGTGCATCGAGCACGTCCGCGCGTACCGGGTACGCGGGCACGAGAATCGCGAAGCAGTCGGGCATGCCGCGCAGGTGTGCGAACTCCGCAGGCGGCGCCGACAGCATCCGCGACGTCAGCGTGTAGGTGCCCTTCGGCGACGCCATCCGCCGCCATGAAATCAGCTCGGACAGATTGCCGTACCCCTCGCGATTCTGTGCAAGCAGCACGAGCCCGAACGCACCGGGGCCCGGATCGTGGCCGGGCGCGACGTCATCCGGCGTGACTTCGAAGTACGAGCCGATGACGAGCGGCAGCCCTTTCTCCTTCGCCGCGACGTGCATGCGCGGCGCGCCTGCCAACGAGCATTCGTCGGTGATCGCGATCCCGCGATAGCCGAGTTCCGCCGCACGCTCGACCAGTTCGTCCGCATGCGACGCGCCATGCAGGAACGAAAAGTTCGAACGGCAGAACAACTCCGCGTAATCGGGCAGCCAGCTGAATTCCGCAACCATCTCCGTTCACCCGAACAGGCCGTGCAGGAACCAGTGCGGCTCGGACTCGCTCCCCGCCCGCTCCCTGAACACCCAATAGCACGCACCGGCTTCGTCCTGCGCGACGTGGTAATCGCGAGCGGCGAGTTGACCATCGAACCACCCGGCCTCGATCCGCTCCGCCGACGACATCATCCTCAGCGGCGTATGAAATACCGGCCGGTTCTCGCGCATCAGCAACGGCAGCGGCTCGGCGAGCAGCCACGCGGGCCTCGGCGGCACCGCAGGCGGCCCGCCGGCCGGCTTGCCGGCCGGCGCATCGAGCGGCAGCCAGCGGTTCGCGGCCTCGGGCCGGTGATCGGCAACCGGGGCCGCACGCAATACGTTCTCCGCACCCAGCCGCGCGACCAGCAATTCGAACAACCGCGCACGCGTCTCGCGCGTACCGCCCGGCTCGGGGAAAAGATCGTCGGCCGGCGGCGCAACCGACTCGACGCGCGTGGCCTTCAGACGCACCGCGATCACCGCGGCCGGCAACTCGACGCGTGCAAGCCGCTCGCCGAGCAGCCGCATGAAGTGCGCCTCGTCGCGCACGGGCGCGGCGAACGCGAGTTCGAGCGGCGTCGGCGGCACGGCCTGGCGGCCGCGCTCGTGTTCGAGATCGAACGTCATCGCAGCCAGCGACAACTGCCGCGCAGCGAGCCAGCCGCATAGCTGCACGACGAGCCGGCGCGCGGCGAACAGCACGGCTTCCGCGTATTCGACGCGCTCCGGCAATTCGAGCCGCACGTCGAACACGGGCGGCACCGCCATCCACGCCAGCGGCTCGACCGCGTCGCCGTATGCGCGATCGAGCGCGGCCAGCAACGCGGGGCCGCAGCGGCGCTGCAACCCCGCGCGCGGCAGGCCGCGCAGATCGGCGAGCGTGCGGCAGCCGAGGCCGTCGAACCAGCCCGCATACGGACGCGCATCGGGCAGCAGCACGCAGGGCAGCCGGTCGAGCGAGCGGACGAGCGAGGCCTGCCCAGCGACGCGGCGCCGGATGCGCGCACGCGCCGACGTGCGCGCGAGCAGCCACGCGCCGCGCCCGGTCGGCGCGGCGGACAGGCGCGCCGCATAGCCGAGCGCCGCGAGCGTCGCGCGCACCTGGCGGCACAGCGACGGCAGGCCGCCGAACAGGCGCAGGCTCGGACCGACGTCGACGATCAGCGTGGCTTCGTCGTCGAGCGCGACGCACGGCGAAAAGCGCAGCAACGCGAGCGCGACCGCGCGCAGCGCATCGGCCTCGCGCGCGGGATCGCGTTCGACGAGCCGCGTGTGCGGCGCGAGCGTGAGCACGCCGCCGCGCTTCATGCCCGCGCGCACGCCATGCCGGCGCGCACGCGCATCGGCAATCAGCACGACGCCTTGTTCGAGCACCGCGCAGCCTGCTTCGTCTGCTTCGTCCACGCCTTGCGCCGCGTCGTCAGACGGCGGCGGGGCGCACACGTCGAGCGGCAGGCGCGGCAGATGGATGCCGAGCAAGACGCGCATAGCGGCTCTCCACGATGGGCGACGGCAGGTCGAGCACGAGCGGCTCGCTGCGCGCGGGGCCGCGACGCTTGACGATGTCGAGCGACACGCCGCCCGGCACCGGATACAGCGCGACGCGCAGCACGGCCGGCGACGGTTGCCGCGCAGCCGACAGCGGCCGCAGCATCACGAACAATGTGTCGCCCGTGCGGGCGGCCGCGAGATGCAGGCGCCGCAGCGCATCGGGCCGCGCGTCCTGCCAGAGCAGCAGCGCGCCGCAACAGCCGGTCTTGAGCGCCTGCTCGGCGGCCCACAACGCATCGGTGCGACTGCCGGCGCGCAGCCACAGCAGCGCGTCGGCCGGCACGCCGAGGCTGGCGAGCGCGGTGGCATGCGGCGACTGCGGCGGCGCGACGAGCGCAAGCGGCCGCCGGGCGCTGACGGTGCGTGCAAGCGCGGGCGCGAGCAGCCGCATTTCGCCACTGCCCGGCTGCGCGGCCAGCAGTTCGACGAGCCCGCCGACCGGCCAGCCGCCGCCCGGCAACTCGGCCGACAGCGATGCGAAGCCGGTATCGATCGTGCGCGGGCCGCCGCGCGCGAGCTGGGAACCACGCCAGAGGGACGGATGAAGGGATTCGGGAGAAATGGAGGATGCGAGCATGACGCCACCCACAACTGTATGGATATACAGTATATGGCAATGTGCTCGCGTCGCACAGCACCGGTGCGAAACCGGTTTTCGTCAGAGGAAAAACGACGGGAAAGCCGGTACGGCCGTCATGTTACGCCGCACCGGAGCAGGCGTGGCCGGATCGCGCCGCCCGAACGCGCGCCACCGCCCTCCGGCCCGAATCGCCGGGCCGGCACACCAATCCGCCGGCGAACCGGCACGATGCAGCACTCCGCACCGCGCCAGCCCGCCGGCCCGCCTGCCGCCCGTCAGCCGAGCAGCAATGCGTCGTCGTCGAGCTGCTCGTGACGCACCTTCTCGAACATCTGCAGCAGGTCCGGCACGTCGAGGCCCTTGCGCGCGTCGCCCGACACGTCGAGCACGACCTGCCCCTGGTGCAGCATCACCGTGCGGTCGCCGTAGTCGAGCGCCTGCCGCATGCTGTGCGTAACCATCATCGTCGTCAGCTTGCTCTCGGCGACGATGCGCGCGGTCAGCTCCAGTACGAACGCGGCCGTCTTCGGATCGAGCGCGGCCGTGTGTTCGTCGAGCAGCAGGATCCGCGACGGCCGCAGCGACGCCATCAAGAGGCTCACGGCCTGCCGCTGGCCGCCGGACAGCAGCCCGATCCGGTCGGTCAGCCGGTTCTCCAGCCCGAGGTTCAGGAGCCGCAGCTTGTCGCGGAACAGCTCGCGCGACGGCCGGTCGAGCGCCGCGCGGAAGCCGCGCCGCACGCCGCGCGCCATCGCGAGCGCCATGTTCTCCTCGATCGTCAGCGCCTCGCAGGTGCCGGCCATCGGATCCTGGAACACGCGCGCGACGAGGTGCGCGCGATCCCACGCGGCCTTGCGCGTCACCTCCGTGCCGTCGATCGCGATGCGCCCCGCATCGACCGGCTGGTCGCCGCTGACCGCATTGAGGAAGGTCGACTTGCCGGCGCCGTTCGAGCCGATCACCGCGACGAACTGGCCGTCGGGAATCTCGAGCGACAGCCCGCGCAGCGCGCGCGTCTCGATCGGCGTGCCGGGATTGAACGTGAGTTTGAGATCTTGTGCGGACAGCATGTCAGGCCCCTCCGTTCTTGCGCGCGAACAGCTTCTTGCGCGTCGCCGGCAGCACCAGCGCGATCGTGACGAGCGCGGCCGTCACGAGGTTCAGGTCCTGCGCCTTCAGGCCGATGAATTCGCTGTTCAGCGCGAGCGCGATGAAGAACCGGTAGACGATCGCGCCGAGCACGACGGCGAGCGTCGTCAGCACGAGCCGGCGCGCGGGCAGCAGCGTCTCGCCGATGATCACGGCGGCCAGCCCGATCACGATCGTGCCGATCCCCATCGAGATGTCCGCGCCGCCTTGCGTCTGCGCGAACAGTGCGCCTGCGAGCGCGACGAGCGCATTCGACAGCGCCATCCCGGCCAGCGTCGCGCGGCCGGTCGCGATGCCTTGCGCACGCGCCATCCGCGGGTTCGCGCCGGTCGCGCGCATCGCGAGGCCGAGCTGCGACGAGAAGAACCAGTCGAGGCCGAGCTTCGCGACCACGACGACGATCGCGAGCAGCGCCGGGCGCAGCACGTAGTCGGGCATCCAGTCGGGCTGCAGCACGGTGAACAGCGTCGGCTCGGTGATCAGCGGCACGTTCGGCCGGCCCATGATCCGCAGGTTCACCGAATAGAGCGCGATCATCATCAGGATACTGGCGAGCAGATCCATGATCTTCAGGCACACGTTCAGCCAGCCGGTGATGAAGCCGGCCGCCGCGCCCGCGACGATGGCGAACAGCGTCGAAGTGAACGGGTCGTAGCCGGCCGAGATCAGCGTCGCGGCGACGGCGCCGCCGAGCGGAAAGCTGCCGTCGACGGTGAGGTCGGGGAAGTTGAGGATGCGGAACGAGATCAGCACCCCGAGGGCGACGAGACTGAAGATCAGGCCGATCTCCAGCGCGCCCAGAAACGAGAACAGAGACATGATGGGGAAATCCTGTTGCTTCCCGGCCGGACGTGTACGGCCGGGCGAAGCGAACGGGCGGCTCCGGGTGGGAGCCGCCCGTCCGGCGAGGTCGCTCAGGCCCGGATCGGGCCTGCAAGCGCGGCGGTCGGGCCGCTTACTTGATGACCGTCTTCGCGTCCTTGAGCAGGTCCGGCGCGAGCGTCACGCCCTGCTTCGCGGCCGCGCCCGTATTCGCGAACAACTCGAGATTGCTGCTCGTCTCCGACGCGATCGCGCCCGGCTTCTCGCCCTTCAGGATGCGCGCGACGACCTTGCCCGTCTGGCGGCCGAGGTCGCCGTAGTTGATGCCGAGCGCCGCGATGCCGCCGCGCTTCACGCTGTCGGTGTCGCCCGCGACGAGCGGGATCTTCGCTTCGTTCGCGACCTTCACGAGCGCTTCGTACGCGGACACGACGTTGTTGTCGGTGTTCGTGTAGATCACGTCGACCTTGCCGATCAGGCTCTTCGCGGCCGGGCCGATGTCGACGGTACGCGGTGCGGCCGCTTCCTTCAGCGTCATGCCCTGCTTCGCGAGGATCTCCTTGAGCTCCTTCACGACGACGACCGAGTTCGCCTCGCCCGGGTTGTAGACCATGCCGACCGTCTTCGCATTCGGCACGACACGCTTGATCAGCGCGACCTGGCGATCGAGCGGCAGCTTGTCGGACACGCCCGTCACGTTGGTGCCCGACGGGCCCCAACCCTTCACGAGCTGCGCGGCGACCGGATCGGTGACGCCCGAATAGACGACCGGCACGCTCTTCGTCGCGGCGACGACCGACTGCGCGGCCGGCGTCGCGATCGCGACGATCACGTCGGGCTTGTCGCCGACGAACTTGCGCGCGATCTGCGCGGCCGTGCCGGTGTTGCCCTGTGCGCTCTGGTATTCCCACTTGAGCCTGTCGTCGCCGTAACCTTCCGCCTTCAGCTCGGCGCGCACGCCGTCGCGGATCGCATCGAGCGCCGGATGGTCGACGATCGACAGTACCTTGACGGTCTGTGCATGCGCGGCACCGGCCAGCGCGAGTGCGGCCACGCCGGCCGTGATCGAACGGATCGCGAAAGTCTTGAATCGCTTCATGGGTGAGTCTCCCCCGTATTGTGTCGGTTCTGGATGATGGATTCCCGCCGCCGTCGGGCGGGCGCCGCCGCGCGTGCGATACGCCGGCGATCGGCCCGCGCACGCTCCGGGAAAGCGTGCAGCGGCGAACGCACGAGGATACCATTTCCGCAGACCACCGCCTGACTCCGCGCTTTCGCGCGACACGCCGGATCGCAGCTCGCGCCGACGCCCGGCGACCGCGTGCAAGGCCCGCCCGGCGGCGGCTCCGGCCCGCGTCGGCCAACGCGTCAGCCGTGCTCGCGGCTTTACGTTATGCTGTCGGCCGACCCAATCCACTCCATCGGAGGGCAGATGAAACGGGGGATCCGAGCCATCGTATTCGCGGCCGTCGCGCTGGCGCTGCCGGGTGCGGCGTTCGCGCTGACCGACGGCAGCGCGCAATACGACGACTGCATGCTCAACGCGCTGCGCGAAAGCCGCAACGGCGCGGCGGCGCAGCTGATCCAGCGCTCCTGCGACGCGCTGTATCGCAACAACGCGATGCTGCTGCCGCGCGAGCGGCGCTTTCACGAGTGCGTCGTGCAGTCGCTGCCGGGCGTGCGCGACAACTATGCGATCCAGCAGATCATGTCGATCTGCTCGCGGCGCGGCGAGATGTGAACGGACGCCGGACGCCGGACGCCGAACACCGGGCGCCAATGAAAAAGGGCCTGCGCGATGCAGGCCCTTTTCGTTCAGCGGTCCGACCGGTGTGCGGCGTTCAGAACGACGCGACCATCGAGCCCTTGAACTGCTTCTTGATGAATTCCCGCACTTCCGGCGACTGGTACGCCTTGACCAGCTTCTTCACCCACGGCTGATCCTTGTCCTTCGCGCGCACGGCGATCAGGTTCGCATACGGGCTCGTCAGCGCTTCGAGTGCGATCGCGTCCTTGGTCGGCTGCAGGTTCGCGGCCAGCGCGTAGTTCGTGTTGATCACGGCTGCGTCGACGTCCGACAGCACGCGCGGCAGTTGCGCGGCGTCGAGTTCGGAGATCTTCAGCTTCTTCGGGTTCTCGGCGATGTCGAGCACCGTCGCGTTGTTGCCGCCCGTGCCGGCGCCCGCCTTCAGCTTGATCACGCCTTGCGTCTGCAACAGCAGCAGCGCGCGGTTCTCGTTCGACGGATCGTTCGGCACCGCGAGCTTCGCGCCTTGCGGCAGGTCCTTCAGCGCCTTGAACTTCTTCGAGTACACGCCCATCGGCGAGATGTAGGTCAGGCCGGCGCTGACGATCTTGTAGCCGCGCTGCTTCACCTGGCTGTCGAGGTAGGGCTGGTGCTGGAAGCTGTTCGCGTCGAGGTCGCCCGAGTCGAGCGCAGCGTTCGGCTGCACGTAGTCGTTGAACTCGATGACCTTCACGTTCAGGCCTTCCTTCTCCTTCGCGACCTTCTGCACCAGCTGCCACACTTCCGAATCCGGGCCGGCGACCGTGCCGACCTTGATCACCTTGTCTTCGGCGTGCGCGCCTGCCGACAGCGTCAGCGCTGCGCCGGTGGCCAGCACGGAAAATACCTTCAGGAGACTGCGACGCTTCATCTGTTTCTCGCTTTCTTGCTTACTGGAAATGGGGCGCGATACGGGTAAGCCCCGACTCGCAGGAAGGGGCAAATGGTGTCACAGGATCGGCGGGAAGTGAAATACATCCCGCTCATATGGGTATGCACCGCAGCGGTGCCGGCGGCCGTCGCGCGACTTGGCCGTTAGTTGCGTTTCAACGTGTCGCGCATCGGCCGGCACGCGTCACATCACCACCGCCTCGTCGGCCGCCTTCGTGCCGAACGCGGGTTCGGCCACCCGCTCGCCGGCCCGGCGCGACGCCAGCCCGCCCGCGTCGCTGACGCGGAACGCGCCGACCGCATCGCGCAGCCGCGCGGCCTGTTCCTGCAGCGACGCGGCCGCCGCCGCGGCCTCCTCGACGAGCGCCGCGTTCTGTTGCGTCACCTGGTCCATCTGCGTGACCGCGCGCCCGACCTGCGTGATGCCGCTCGCCTGCTCCTCGGACGCGGCCGCGATCTCGCCCATGATGTCGGTCACGCGCGCGACGGCCTGCAGGATCTCGCCCATCGTCGTGCCGGCCTGGCCGACCAGCGTCGACCCGTTGCGCACGCGCTCGACCGACGCGACGATCAGCTCGCGGATCTCCTTCGAGGCCGTCGCGCTGCGCTGCGCGAGCGAGCGCACTTCGCCCGCGACCACCGCGAAGCCGCGGCCCTGCTCGCCCGCACGCGCGGCTTCGACCGCCGCGTTCAGCGCGAGGATGTTGGTCTGGAACGCGATGCCCTCGATCACGCCGATGATGTCGGCGATCTTGCGCGAGCTGTCGTCGATCTCGCCCATCGTGCCGATCACGCGATTCACGACGTCGCTGCCGGCGCGCGCGATGTCCGATGCGCTGTTCGCCAGCCCGCTCGCCTGCCGCGCGTTGTCCGCGTTCTGCTTCACGGTCGCGGTCAGCTGCTCCATGCTCGCGGCCGTTTCTTCAAGCGACGCGGCCTGCTCCTCGGTGCGCTGCGACAGGTCGTCGTTGCCGGCCGAGATCTGGCGGCTCGCCGACGCAATCGATTCGGCCGACTGGCGGATCCCGCCGATCGTCGCCTGCAGCCGCGCCTGCATGTCGTGCATCGCGGCCATCATGCTCGTGCGGTCGCCTGCGCGCACGGGTACCGGCTGCGTCAGGTCGCCCTGCGCGATGCGCGCCGCGAGCGCGGCCGCTTCGTCGGGCTCGCCGCCCAGGCTGCCGCGCACGTTGCGGATGATCACTAGCATCGCCGCGCTGATCACGAAGCCGATCACGAACACCACCGCGAGGTGGACCAGAAGCGTCCGGTAATAGAGGGTGTCGATGTCCTTCAGGAACACGCCGCTCGAGATGTTCCAGTCCCACGGCGCGAATCGCGTGACGTAGCTGATCTTCGGCACGGCCGTCTCGCTGTGCGGCAGCCGCCCGCGATATTCGGCGAAACCGCTGCCGGTCGCCTGCGCGGCGTTCAGGATCGTCACGAACAGCGGCTTGCCGTCCGGATCGAGATAGTCGCCGACCTGCGTGTTGACGAGTTTCGGCAGCGTCGGATGCATCAGCACGACCGGCTTAGAGTCCATCACGAACACGTAGCCCGAATCGCCGTAGCGCATCGCGGCGAGACTCGCGAGCGCGTCGCGCTTCGCGTCGGCCTCGGGCAGCGTACCGCTCTGCGCGAGCGCGTGATACGCCTTCACGATGCCGGCCGCCGAATCGACGAGATTCGCGATGCCCGCCTTGCGTTCGTCCAGCATCGTCGCGCGCGTCTCGTACGCGCTCCATGCGCCGACGCCCAGGAGACCGATCCATACCAGCGCAAGCGCGAGCCACAGCTTGCGATTCAAACTCATTCTGCTCATCTGCGTGCCTTTGTCGATGTCGATGCGCGCGAACGGCCTGTCCCGCGCAAACGTTGCTCTTTTATTTACGGCAACGAGGCTTACAACTTGAATACGCGACGGCACGGCGAGCTGGCGGGCGACGGACCGTGCCGGCGCGACAGCCCCGATCCGCTGTGCTACAAAGACCGGCCGACCGGTGCGCAACGCGCCGGCGTCATTCCAGGGCCATCCATGTACGTCATCGACATCCACTACACCGCGTCGCTCGAGCGCATCGACGACGCGCTCGAACGCCACCGCGCGTATCTGCAGCCGCAGTTCGACAAGGGCATCTTCATCGCGGCGGGGCCGAAGGTGCCGCGCGAAGGCGGCGTGATCCTCGCGGCCCGCATCGATCGCGACGCACTCGACGCGATCCTCGCGACCGACCCGTTCGTCACCGAAGGGCTCGCCACCTATCGCGTGACCGAATTCCGGGTCACGCGCGCCGCATCCGGCTTCAACGTGCCGGCGCTGCCGTAACGCGGCACCGGCGCACCGCACGCGCAAGCCGACGCGCCGCCCGACGGGCAGCGCATGCAGACAACGGGAACAGAGGGAAAGCGTGACGGCGCAGATTGGCCGTCACGTGCAACGCCGGGCCGTGCGCCCGACGGCTGCCGGTCAGTCGACCAGCAGCTTCAGGTCGTGGACCCACGGGGCGGGGCCCTGGCCATCGCGCACGAACAGGCGCAGCTTGCCGTCGCGATCGAACACGTAGCTCGCGGCCGTGTGATCCATCGTGTAGCTGCCGGGCGTCTTGCCGGGCACCTTCGCGTAGTACACGCGGAAATCCTTCGTGACCTTCTTCAGCGCCGCTTCGTCGGCCGGCCGCAGGCCGATGAACGACGGATCGAACGCGGGCACGTACTGGCCGAGCAGCGCCGGCGTGTCACGCTCCGGATCGACGGTGACGAACAGCACCTGCACGCGTTTCGCGGCATCGGGCCCGAGTTGCTTCAGCGCTTCGGACAGCTCGGCCATCGTCGTCGGGCACACGTCCGGGCAGTGCGTATAGCCGAAGAACATCACGACCGCACGGCCCTTGAAATCGCCGAGCGTGCGCACCTTGCCGGCCGTATCGGGCAGCGAGAAGTCGCTGCCGAACTGCGTGTTGCCGGTGATGTCGAGATTCTGGAATTTCGGCGCGTTGTCGCATCCGGCGAGCAGCAGCGCTGCCGTGAATGCGCACGCGAGCATCCAGCCTTGGCGCGCGCGGCGCCCGAACCGTGAATGGAGCATTGCGTTCAAACCGTGCGGTTACACGCCGAGCAACGGGCGTGCGTAGTGATCGACGAGCAGCGCGGCGAACAGCAGCGACAGGTAGACGATCGAGTAGCGGAAGGCCTTGCGGGCAAGTTCATCCGAATAGTCGCGGTAGATCTTCCACGCATACGCGAGGAACACCGCGCCGAGCAGCACCGCGCTCGTCAGGTAGACGGCCCCGCTCATCCCGGAGATGAACGGCATCAGCGTGACCGCGAACAGGATCACCGTGTACAGCAGGATATGCAGCCGCGTGAACTTCTCGCCGTGCGTGACGGGCAGCATCGGCAGCCCCGCGTTCTCGTAATCCTTGCGGCGATACAGCGCGAGCACCCAGAAATGCGGCGGCGTCCACACGAAGATGATCAGCACGAGGATCCACGCGTCGCCCGGCACCGCGCCGGTGACGGCGGCCCAGCCGAGCGCCGGCGGCATCGCGCCCGATGCGCCGCCGATCACGATGTTCTGCGGCGTCATCGGCTTGAGCAGCAGCGTGTAGATCACCGCGTAGCCGACGAAGGTGGCGATCGTCAGCCACATCGTCAGCGGATTCGTAAACGTATAGAGCGTCCATGCGCCGACGCTGCCCAGCAGCGCCGAGAACAGCAGGATCTGCGGCGTCGTGATCTCGCCGCGCGCGGACGGGCGCCATGCGGTACGGCGCATCATCGCGTCGATCTTCTGTTCGACGAGGCAGTTGATCGCGAACGCGGCGCCGGCCAGCAGCCAGATGCCGACCGTGCCGCCGATCAGCACATGCCAGGGCACCATGCCCGGCGTCGCGAGGAACATGCCGATCACCGCGCAGAACACCGCGAGCTGCGTGACACGCGGCTTCGTCAGCGCCATGTACTGGGAGAAGCGGCTACCGGGCGATTGGGAGAGGGTGCTTTGCATGGGGACGGTCACGCCGGGGCGGCGTCGCGCGCGGGCTGCGCGACACGGCCGGGGCGGCTTGAAAGGATGCGAAAGTTTAACATGACGACGAGCAGCAGCAGGATCGCGGCCCCGCCGTTGTGCGCGACGGCGACCGGCAGCGGCCACTGCAGCACGATGTTGGTCAGGCCCGTCACGAACTGCAGCAGCACGACCAGCAGCACGCCGTTCGCGGGCCGCCGCAGCGATTCGAAGCGGCGCATCTTCAGTGCGAACGCGACCAGGTACGCGACCACGACGAACGCGAACGTGCGGTGCGTCCAGTGGATCGCGACCAGCGCGTCCTGCGTGATCGCCTCGCCGTCCTTCGTCATCCCGAGCGCGCGCCACAGGTGGAAGCCGTGCTCAAAGTCCATCGGCGGGATCCACTGGCCGTTGCAGGTCGGGAAGTCGGTGCATGCGAGCACCGCGTAGTTGGTGCTCACCCAGCCGCCGAGCGCGATCTGCACGACCAGCAGCACGAGCGCCGCGAGCGCGGCCGCACGGTAGCGCCCGGCCTCCGGGTCATGGGACGGCAGCGGCGTCTGCCGCGCCGCGAGCCAGCCAAGCGTGCCGAGCAGCGTGAGGCCGAGCAGCAGGTGGATCGTGACGATCACCGGCTGCAGCTTCATCGTGACCGTCCACGCGCCGAACGCGCCCTGCACGAGGATCAGCAGCAGCAGGCTCGTCGGCCACCACGGCGACACGTGCAGCGGGCGGCGGCGCAGGCGCGCGGCCCATGCGATCACGACCTGCGCGATGATCAGCACGCCGATCGCCATCGCGAAATAGCGGTGGATCATCTCGATCCACGCCTTCGACATGCTGACGGGGCCCGTCGGCATCGCTTGGTGTGCGGCCGTGATCGCGGCGTGCGCGATGAACGGCGACGACGTGCCGTAGCAGCCGGGCCAGTCCGGGCAGCCGAGCCCCGAATCGGTCAGGCGCGTGAAGCCGCCGAACATCACGAGGTCGAGCGTCAGGAAGGTGGTGATCCACACCAGCTTGCGAAACTTGTTGTCGTCGGCCTTCACCCACACGTACGACAGCGGCAGCAGCGCGATGCAGAAGCCGATCAGGCCGAGTTGCAGTAGATACGACATCGGAATGGTGCCTCGTTCTCTTGCCTTAACCGATGCTCGACCACTTCAGCAGCTTCGTCACGTCCGACTTGATCTTGCTGGGATTCGGGTCTTTCGGGAACCGCATCATCAGGTTGCCGTTCGGGTCGACCATGTAGATGTGGTCGCTGTCCTTCGTGCCGGTGTCGGCCGGCAGCCATGCGGCAACCGCTGCCGGATCGGCGACGAGCCGGCGCGTGTCCGGGTACGCGTCGAGCACCTTCTGCGGCATCGCGCCGGCATCGCTGCGCAGCCACACCATCGTGATCCGGTGCCGCTCGCCCGCCTGCGTGACGCGGATCTGGCGCATGAAATAGAGCTTCTGCGCGCATGCGTCGTCGCACGCGCTGCTGTCGGTCATCACGAACAGCCACACGCCGCGCAGCGACGACAGCGGCACGGTCTTGCCGGTTTCGTCGGTCACCTGCAGATCGGCCGGAATCGGGCGCTGCGGCTCGATCAGCGTGCCGTAGTTCGTCGATCCGCCCTTCGGCTTGATCACGTAATAGGTGAAATACGACGCGATCATCGGCGCGGCGCACACGAGACCCAGCAGCACGAGCATCCAGCGGCCGCGCTTGCGGGCCGCAGGCGAGATCGGCGCAGCGGCCGGACCCTGACGGGAAGATTGCATGGACAAATCAGACCTCTCGAAACGAACCCGCGGCGCCAGCGCCGCGTCCTGGCATGGCGCTCATGCGCCGGCCGACTTCTTCGCCGCACGCCGCGCGGCGTACAGGCCGAAGCCGAGCGCGGCAGCCGCCATCGCCCACCACTGAAACATGTAACCGTAATTGCGCTCGACGCCGGTCGTCGCCGCCGGCCAGTCGCGCACGAGCTTGTCGCCGTCGTCGCTGGTCTGCTGGATCACGAACGGCTGCAGCGGCAGCCCCGTTTCCTTCGCATACCCGGCGACGTCCAGGTTCTGCCGGATCTTCTGGTGCGCGGCCGACCCGCCTTCACCCAGCTCGAACGCACGCGATGCGTCGGCACGCGCGATGCCGACGATCTCCACGTCGCCCGCCGGCGTCGCGAACGGCTCGATCGCCGTGCGATCGGAAATATTGCGCGGCAGCCAGCCGCGATTCACGAGCACGACACCGCCGCCCGTGAGTTTAAACGGCATCACGACGTAAAAACCCGGCTGGTCGTTATACGGCCGATTGTCGAGGAACACCGCCTGCTCGGGCAGAAACCGGCCCTTGGCCCGCACGCGATGAAACTCGATCGACGCGAGCGGCATCGGCTGCGCGCCGACATCGACGGGCAACGCCTGCTCGTAGCGCGCGATGCTCGCCTGCAGCGCTTCCTTCTGGTGCGCGCGGTCGCGCTGCCAGAAGCCGAGCCGGATCGTCACGGCGACGACGACGAGAATCAGCAGCGCGGGCAGCCAGCGAATCTTCATCATGCGGCCCGCCCGGCACGTGCGCGAAAGCGAAGTGCGATAATTATCCTCTTCCTTTCGAATTGCCGTCGTCCGGTTCGTGTCATGCACATCCTCGTTCCCATCGCCTTCGTCCTCATCATTGCCAGCATGGGCTCGGCGCTCTACTTCATGATGCACGACCGCGGCCACACGAAGCGCATGGTCTGGTCGCTCGCCACCCGCGTCGGGCTGTCGGTGTCGCTGTTCCTGCTCATCCTGATCGCGAACCGGATGGGCTGGATCCATTCGACCGGCCTGCCGATCGGGCGTTGATCGATTCGACGCCGCGGCCGCTGTGACATTTCGCCGCACGGCCGCGCCACCAAGCAAAAGCGCCGCCTGACTGAGTCGCGGCGGCGCCAGGGTGGTGTCGCTCGCAGCCTCGCTGCCGCGCCCACGACACCAATGAAAACGGCCCGCGCATTGCTGCGCGGGCCGTCGTTCCATTTACAGCCAGTAGACGACGACGTACAGGCCGAGCCAGACGACGTCGACGAAGTGCCAGTACCACGCGGCGCCTTCGAATGCGAAGTGATGATCGGGCTTGAAGTGGCCGCGGATCATCCGCACCAGCACCACCGCGAGCATCGTGCCGCCGAGGAACACGTGGAAACCGTGGAAGCCCGTCAGCAGGAAGAACGTCGAACCGTACACACCCGAGTTCAGCGTCAGGTTCAGTTCGTTGTACGCGTGGTAGTACTCGAAGCCCTGCAGGAACAGGAAGCAGATACCGAACGCGAGCGTCGCAGCCAGCCAGGCGATCGCCTTCTTGCGATGATCGTCACGCAGTGCATGGTGCGAGATCGTCAGCGTCACGCCCGACGACAGCAGGAACGCGGTGTTCAGCGTCGGGATCGGCCACGGGCCCATCGTCTTGAAGTGACCGGCGAGCGCGGCGGGGCCTTCGTTCGGCCACACGGCGGAGAAGTCCGGCCAGATCAGCTTGTAGTCGAGGCTGCCGAGCTGGTGCAGCGCGATTTCACGCGCATAGAACAGCGCGCCGAAGAACGCGCCGAAGAACATCACTTCCGAGAAGATGAACCAGCTCATGCTCCAGCGGTACGACTTGTCGACGTTCTTGCCGTAATGACCGCCTTCCGATTCGGCGATCGCGTCGCCGAACCAGTGATACAGCGTGAAGAGCAACCACAGCAGGCCGAGCAGCGCCGTAAACGGCGCCCAGTCGTGACCGTTGATCCACAGCGCCGCCGATCCGAGCATGACCAGCAGGCCGATGGCCGCACTGATCGGATGGTGCGACGGATGCGGCACGAAATAGTACGGGGTCTGGTTTTGACCGCTCATGCTTGATTCTCCACTTCTGTCCAATTTGTGTACCGGAAACCGCTCCGGCTTTATTTCTTGCGCGGCACGACTGCTACCGCTCTTTCCTGCACGCAGCGCCGTGGCGCTGCGCACTGCATTCTTTCGTGACCGCGGGCCGCTAGCCGCGCGCCTCAGCCCACGACGGCACGCACGATCAGGATCAGCACGCCGATGAACACGCCGGCCGCGAGCAACGCGACGATCAGCACGTGCAGCGGATTCAGTTGCGTCGCATCGGCCTCCAGGTCGCGCCGCTTGCGCACCCCGAAGAACGACCACAGCACGGCTTTCAGCGCCTGGCCGAACGACCCGCCCCGCTTGACCTCCGTCATCGCCCCGCCTCCGTCGTCATGCGTCCGGCTTCGCCGCGCCCTGCGCCGCGGTGCTCCGCTGCGCCGGCGCCGGCGTGGCCGGCGTATTCAGCTCGAAGAACGTGTACGACAACGTGATCGTCTTCACATCCTTCGGCAGTTTCGGATCGATCACGAACACCACCGGCATCTTGCGCGATTCGTTCGCGGCCAGCGTCTGCTGCGTAAAGCAAAAGCACTCGATCTTCTTGAAAAACTCCGTCGCCTGCTTCGGCGCGTAGCTCGGAATCGCCTGCGCCACGACCGGCCGGCCCTGCCCGTTCGTCACGTCGTACACGATCGTCGTCAGTTCGCCCGGGTGCACGTCGAGGCTGTTGTGCTCCGGCTTGAAACCGAGCGGCCCGCGCGCGTTCGCATCGAACTCGACCGACACCGTGCGGCTGGTGTCGACCTGCGAGTTCTTCACCTCGCGCTCGCTGACATCGCGCTGCACCAGGTTGTTGATGCCGGTGATCTGGCAGATCGCCCGATACATCGGGATCAGCGCGAAGCCGAAACCGAACATCAGCCCGGCCACGACGAAGAGCTTCACCAGCATCGAACGATTGAACGCGCGATCGACGGCGCCCTCTTCCGGCTTCGACATACGACTACTTCCTCGCTACTGCGTCTGTTGCTGCATCAGTGAGTGGACAGCCACCACTGCTTGATCACGACACCCACAAAGAAAACGGCGGCGATGACGAGCAGGATGAGGCCGAGCCGCTTGTTGCCCGCGCGAATCTGCTCGGGCGTTCGTCTTTCTTGTGGATTCCGGTTCATCTGAAACTTCGCTGAAATCTCGATTCCGCGCCCGCCGCGCCTGCCTGCGCGGCAGGCAGCGGCGGAACGCGGGGTGAAACTTACTCGACGTGCGGCGGTTGCTCGAACGTGTGGAAGGGAGCCGGGCTCGGCACCGTCCACTCGAGGCCCGTCGCGCCATCCCACGGCTTGTCCGACGCCTTTTCCAGTTCGCCGCCACCACGGTAGGCCGGCAGCGCGACCGCGAACAGGAAGTACACCTGCGCGAGGCCGAAGCCGAATGCGCCGATCGTCGCGACCTGGTTGAAGTCCGTGAACTGCGCCGGGTAGTCCGCATAACGACGCGGCATGCCGGCGAGACCGACGAAGTGCATCGGGAAGAACGTCAGGTTGAAGAAGATCATCGACGCCCAGAAGTGGATCTTGCCGCGCGTCTCGTTGTACATCCAGCCCGTCCACTTCGGCGCCCAGTAGTACCAGCCCGAGAACAGCGCGAACAATGACCCGGCCACCAGCACGTAGTGGAAGTGCGCCACCACGAAGTAGGTACCGTGATACTGGATGTCGAGCGGCGCCATCGCGAGCATCAGGCCCGTCAGGCCGCCGAACGTGAACACGAACAGGAAGCCGATCGCGAACAGCATCGGGGTTTCGAACGTCATCGAGCCGCGCCACATCGTCGCGAGCCAGTTGAACACCTTCACGCCCGTCGGCACCGCGATCAGCATCGTCGCGTACATGAAGAACAGCTGGCCGGTGACCGGCATGCCCGTCGCGAACATGTGGTGCGCCCAGACCATGAACGACAGGATCGCGATCGAAGCCGTCGCGTACACCATCGAGCTATAGCCGAACAGCGTCTTGCGTGCGAACGCCGGGATCACCTGCGACACGATCCCGAACGCCGGCAGAATCATGATGTACACCTCGGGGTGGCCGAAGAACCAGAAGATGTGCTGGTACATCACCGGGTCGCCGCCGCCTGCCGCGTTGAAGAACGACGTGCCGAAGTGGCGGTCGAACAGCACCATCGTGATCGCGCCTGCCAGAACCGGCATCACCGCGATCAGCAGGTACGCCGTGATCAGCCACGTCCATGCGAACATCGGCATCTTCATCAGCGTCATGCCCGGTGCGCGCATGTTCAGGATCGTCACGACGATGTTGATCCCGCCCATGATCGACGATGCGCCCATGATGTGGACCGCGAAGATCGCGAAGTCCATGCCCGGGCCCATCTGCGTCGACAGCGGTGCGTACAGCGTCCAGCCGGCAGCCGTCGCGCCGCCCGGCGCGAAGAACGAGCCGACCAGCAGCACGGCCGCGACCGGCAGCAGCCAGAAGCTGAAGTTGTTCATCCGCGCGAACGCCATGTCGGATGCGCCGATCTGCAGCGGAATCATCCAGTTCGCGAAGCCGACGAACGCCGGCATGATCGCGCCGAACACCATGATCAGGCCGTGCATCGTCGTGAGTTCGTTAAAGAACTCCGGACGCATGATCTGCAGGCCCGGCTCGAACAGCTCGGCACGGATGCCGAGCGCCATCACGCCGCCCGACAGGAACATGATGAACGAGAACAGCAGGTACAGCGTACCGATGTCCTTGTGGTTGGTGGCGAACAGCCAGCGCCGCCAGCCGTGCGGCATTTCGTGCGCGTGGTCGTCGTGCGCGTGGTCCGCGGCTACGTCGTGCCCGATGCTAGACATGAGAATCTCCTAATGCGAATACGTCGACTAACTCAGCGACACGTCAAGCCGCCGGACCGATCTCGACCCGCCGGGCTTCCTTAGCGTCAGCCCCGCCCGTGATCGTTTCCGGCTTTTTCATGATGATGTGGTCTTCCGCCACGCCTGCTGCCTTCAGCGCATCGCGCACGGCCTGTGCACGATGCTTCGCCAGTTCGGCGTTCGCGTCGGCCGAGCCCGTCTTGTCGGTGAAACCCGACAGCGCGAGTTTCGCGTCCGGATGTGCCTTCGCATAGTCGGCCGCAGCGGCGATCGCCGCTTTCGCGTCGGCCGGCAGCACGCTCTTGCCCGTTTCGAAATAGACCGTCGACAGCGCGGCCGATGCCGCTGCTGCCGGCTGCCCGGCGGCGCCCGACGCAGCTTGCGCCGGCGCCGAAGCCGCTTCCGCCGGTGCGGCTGCCGCTGCCGCGCCCGCCGCGTCTTCCGGCATCTTGCCGTTGCGCGCATCAGCCACTTGCTTCGGCTGCAGCAGGTCGTTCTTGTGGTTGCCCCACGAGTTGCGTTCGTACGTGATGACCGAGGCGATGTCGAGATCCGACAGCGACGCCCACGACGGCATCGCGCCCTTGCCGTGCAGCACGCGCTCGACGTGGCCGGCGATCGGGCCGTTCACGATCGGGCTGCCGTCCATGGCCGGGAATGCGCCGAGGCCCTTGCCGCTCACCTGGTGGCAGGCCGCGCAGTTCGCCTTGTAGACTTCCTCGCCGTGCGCGACGAGTTCAGCCATCGTGTAGACCTTGTTCGGATCGACTGCGGCGCTGGCCAGCTTGGCCTTCTGCGCGGTGACCCACTTCGCGTAGTCGTCGTCCGACAGGACTTCGACGACGACCGGCATGTACGCGTGTTCCTTGCCGCAGAGCTCGGTACAGAAACCGCGGAACGTACCGACCTTGTCGGCCTTGAACCAGGTGTCGCGCACGAAGCCGGGGATCGCATCCTGCTTCACGCCGAACGCGGGCACGTACCACGAGTGGACGACGTCGTTCGCGGTCGTGATGATGCGGATCTTCTTGTTGACCGGCACGACGAGCGGGTTGTCGACTTCCTGCAGATAGGTGTCGGTGATCGGCTTCTTGCCCATCACTTCGTCACGCGGGGTGCTCAGCGTCGACAGGAAGCCGATGCCCTCGCCCGGGCCCTTCACGTAGTCGTAGCCCCACTTCCACTGGTAGCCGGTGACCTTGATCGTGAGATCGGCGTTCGTCGTGTCCTTCATCGCGACGACGGCCTTCGTCGCCGGCAGCGCCATCAGCACGACGATGACGAACGGCACGATCGTCCAGATGATCTCGACGGTCGTGCTTTCATGGAAATTGGCGGCCTTGTGGCCTTTGGATTTGCGGTGCGCGAAGATCGAATAGAACATCACGCCGAACACGCCGACGAAGATCACCGTACACAGGATCAGCATCATCGTGTGGAGATCGTAGAGCTCCTCGGCGATCTTCGTGACAGGCGGCTGAAAGTTGATCTCGTTGACACGGGGGCCGCCCGGGCTATCACCGACCGCCAGGGCCGCACCGGCAAAGAGCAATCCGCTGCATGCCAGCACGCCCGCGAGGGCTCGCTTGATTGTTTTCATAGCATCCTTACCCAAAATTTCCATTCAAACCCTCCCCCGTCGCAAGTCGCCGGCCTGTTTCCGGCCGGTGCCCGCGCCTCGTCAGCCGCAGCGCCTGAGCGACACGCGCAGTTCGTCGGCGAACTGCGCACGCTTGTACTGCGCGAGATGCTGCCCGATTACGACGGTCTGCCCGCGCGATACCAGTCGAATCGGATCGCGTGGCGTCGCACCCGGCTCGACCCGCACCCAGCGCGGGTTGAATTCGATCTGCGTGAGCCGCTCCGCATCCATCCGCTCGATCACGAGCCGATGCGGAAACAGCCTGATGCGCTCGTAATCGACCGCATGGCGAGCATAGACCGCAAATGCGACACCCACCGCCAGCAACTCGATTCCGGTAAAGGGCATGACGAGCCAGGCCCCTCTCCACATCAGCAACGTCGCGATCACCAGCGAGAAGCCCGCGAGCGACGCGTAAAACAGCACGAACTGGCGTGGCGACACCGAACAGTTGCGTTTCATCAGCCAGTCTTCGAGGACCGGCTCGCCGTTCGTCGTCTCCGCCAAAACCCTCGCTGCTTCCATCGCCGCCTCACGCGAATGGCATGCGATGCATGCCTGCATCGGACTCGTCGCCCCGTATTGCGGGGACCCCGGGACGACAAGCTGACGCATTATAGGCGGGTTCAATGGCATCCACAAGCAAGCGCCTATCGCCCCGCAAGCCAAGCGCGACAAGCTTTTCGGCCGTTTTTCGCGCTAATTCGACCCCGCTTTGCGCCGCTAATTTCAGACATAACAAAACCCCTCTTTACCGCTTTACCGATTCTTCGGACGCCCCTTGCCGATATCCTCGATGCGCACGATCCCGTGCCCTTCGGCGGTCGTGCGCGGTACGGCCTTCCATGCGTGGCCGTAGATCACCTCGAAGGTCAGCGGAATCGTGCCGTCCTCGCGCCGGCGCGCCTCCAGCGCGTCGCCGAGCGCCGCGCGAAAGCGCCGCGTCGCGTGCTGCGGCGCCATGCGCTCGAACGGATAGGCGCCCCAGCGGCGCACGTCGGCCAGCAGGGAATCGGGGGATTTGTAGGTAACGGTCAGCACTTCCTGATCCATCACGGGAATCTCGAAGCCGCTCTCGACGAGCATGTCGCCGAGGTCGTGCATGTCGACGAAATCGATGACGCGCGCGGCCGGCGGGGCCATGCCCAGCGCCGCTTCGGCGTCCGCACAGGCCGCGCGCAGCTCGCGCAGCGTGTCGGGGCCGAGCGTGCTGAACATCAGCAGGCCGTTCACGCGCAACACGCGCTGCCATTCGGGCAGCACCGCATCGGGGCGCGAATGCCAGTGGAGTGCGAGATTCGACCAGATCAGGTCGAACGCGCCGCCCGGGAACGGCAGCGCGGCGAAGTCGGCCTGCGCGACGCGCGGGCCGCGCTGGCCCAGCGCGCGACCGAGCGACGCCGGCAGCCAGCGGCGCCAGTTGGTCTGCTCGACCTCGCGCTGACCGGCCCGCGCGAGCATCGCGCCGGACAGGTCGACGCCGAACACGGGGGCTTCCGGAAAGCGCGCACGCAGCGCCGGCAGGTCGTCGCCCGGGCCGCAGCCGGCATCGAGCACGGCGGCGGGGCTCACCTTGATGTATTCGAGACGCTCGTTCATCCGCTGCGCGATCTCGCGCGGCAGGAACGCGACCGCGTCGAACGTGGCGGCACGGCGGTCGAAGATCCGCCGCAAGCGCCTGGCGTCATTGGCCGGACGGCCGGTGGAAGTCGAAGCTGGGGACATGTCGGGCACACTGGCGAAGAGCCCGAAGTATACTCGCTCGCCCCGGAAGCTTCATTGAGGCGGGGTGGCAGGAGTGTTGCGATGAACCGCAGTTCCGCCGAGCGCACGATGCGCGTCGTTTTGTCGCAGGTTCGCGTGCTGGCCGTGAAGGTCGCCGCGGTCGCGCTGCCGAATCGCTGCGCACTGTGCGGCAATTTGTCACACGCCGTGATATGCGATGCTTGCGACGCCGCGTACTGGAATGAAGCGCGATTGCGCTGCGATGTCTGCGCGCTGCCGCTAGGTGCCGGGCAGACGCGTTCGCGCGGTGGCGGCCGGACCGGCGCCGGCCACCCGGCCGCGTACCGGTGCGACGCGTGCCGCACCGCCCCGCCGCCGTTCGACGCAACGCTCGCGCTCGCGGATTACCGCGCGCCGCTCGACGGGCTCGCGCGCGGCCTGAAGTTTCATGCGCGACTCGCACTCGGCGCCGAATTCGCGGCCCGGCTCGCGCGGCTGGTCGACGATACGCACGGCGCGGGCCGTTTCGACCTGGTCGCACCGGTGCCGCTGTCGCACCGGCGGCTCGTCGCGCGCGGCTACAACCAGGCGTGGGCGATTGCGCGCCCGCTCGCACGCCGGCTCGACGTGCGCGCGAGCGCGTCACTGCTCGCGCGCGTCGCCGACACGGCGCCGCAGTCGCGGCTCGACCGGCAGGCACGGCGCGACAACGTGATGGCCGCGTTCGCGGTAGCCGGCGAAGTCGCCGGCCGCCACGTCGCGCTCGTCGACGACGTGATGACGTCCGGCGCGACGCTCGCGGCGGCCGCGCACGCGCTGAAGGCGGCGGGCGCCGCGCGCGTGACGAATCTGGTTGCGCTGCGCACCGCCAGGGATTAATTAGATAGAGAGGCCGGCCGCGCCAACGTGGCCGCGGCCGTCACGAACCGGCCGGCCGGGAACGCGCACGTTGCGCCGCCCTGGCCGGCCCAGCCAAACCGAAACATGTTCAACGTCGTCCTCGTCGCCCCCGAAATTCCGCCGAACACCGGCAACGTGATCCGCCTGTGCGCCAATACGGGCGCGCACCTGCACCTGATCGAACCGCTCGGCTTTCCGCTCGACGACGCGCGGATGCGCCGCGCCGGCCTCGACTATCACGAGTATGCGCAGATGCGCGTGCACCGCGACTGGGATGCGTTCGTCGCGTCCGAAGCGCCCGATCCCGCGCGGATGTTCGCGTTCACGACACGCGGCTCGGGCCGCTTCCACGATCATGCGTTCCTGCCGGGCGACTGGTTCGTGTTCGGCTCGGAAACCCGCGGCCTGCCCGCCGATCTGCTCGAACGCTTTCCGAACGAACAGCGCGTGCGCCTGCCGATGCGGCCGGACAACCGCAGCCTGAACCTGTCGAACACGGTCGCGGTGGTCGTATTCGAGGCGTGGCGCCAGGCCGGCTTCGAAGGCGGCGCCTGACGCTCGCCGGGCGCAACCCGCGACGCGGAATGCATCAGGCCCGCGTGAGCCGCACGCGATACAGGTCGTAAATGTCGGGGGAAAAGCACGCGAACACCACGCGTGCGAGGCTCGGCGCCTGCGGCAGCATGTCGGCGACGGCGCCCACCGCGATGCCGACGGCCTCTTCGACCGGATAACGGTAGATTCCGCAGCTGATTGCGGGAAACGCAATCGACGTCGCGGCGACCTCCTCGGCCAGCTCGATCGCCCGCCGGTAGCACGACGCGAGCAGGTCGGCCTCGCCGCGCCCGCCGCCGTACCACACGGGGCCGACCGCGTGAATCACGTAGCGCGCCGGCAGCGCGTGGCCGCGCGTGAGCTTCGCGTCGCCCGTGTCGCAGCCGCCGAGCGTGCGGCACTCGGCGAGCAGGCCGGGGCCGGCCGCGCGGTGGATTGCGCCGTCGACGCCGCCTCCGCCGAGCAACGAGCCGTTCGCGGCGTTGACGATCGCGTCGACATCGAGCGTCGTGATGTCGACGACCTGCGCGTCGAGCGTGGTGGAACCGATCTGCAGCATGACACCCTCCCGGAACGCCGGAGACTGTTCAAGCGTAGTCCGCTTTGGCGCCGCACGCCCGGCGCAACCGCACCGGGCAGCGCCGGTTCGCGCTACTCGGCGCGCGCGTCGCGCCGCAGCAGGCCGCTGACCGCGTCGCGCGGTGCGATGCCGTCGAACAGCACGCCGCATACGGCTTCGGTGATCGGCATTTCGATCGACTGCGCGCGCGCGAGCGCCAGCACGGCCTGCGCGCAGCGCACGCCTTCGGCCACGTGGCCGAGCGCACCGAGGATGTCGTTCAACGTGCGGCCGGCCGCCAGCTGCAGGCCGACCGTGCGGTTGCGCGACAGGTCGCCCGTCGCGGTGAGGATCAGGTCGCCGAGGCCCGTGAGGCCCGTGAAGGTTTCCGCGCGGCCGCCGAGCGCGACGCCGAGCCGCGACATTTCGGCGAGGCCGCGCGTGATCAGCGCGGCGCGCGCGTTCAGCCCGAGACCGAGGCCGTCGGCAATGCCGGTCGCGATCGCCAGCACGTTCTTCACCGCGCCGCCGACCTCGACGCCGACCACGTCGTCGCCCGTATAGATCCGCATTGCGCCATGATGGAACGCGGCAAGCGTGCGCTCGCGGCACGCGGCCGACGCGCTCGCCACCGTCAGCGCGACGGGCAGCGACTGCCCGACCTCGCGCGCGAAGCTCGGGCCCGACAGCACGCCGTTGCTCTGCTGTTCGGGCAGCTCGGCCGCGATCACCTGGTGCGGCAGCAGATGCGTATCGGCCTCGAAGCCCTTGCAGACCCAGACGATATGCGCAGGCACGCAGCCTGCGTCGCGCATCGCGTGGCACAGCGTGCGCAGCCCGGCCACCGGCGCGGCGATCACGCACAGCGCGTCGTCCGCGGCGCCATGCGCGAGCGCGACGCCGAGATCGGCGTCGTAGCGCAACGCGTCAGGCAGCGCGATGCCGTCCAGATAGCGGGAATTTTCGTGCCGGGCCTGCAGCCCGGCGATGAGCGCGGCGTCGCGCGCCCACAGAAGCGTATCGTGCCGCGCGGCCAGATGGCCCGCGAGCGCGGTGCCCCAGGCACCGGCGCCGAGAACGGCTACTTTCATACCCAGCACCGGTCCGAGTGAAACGTCAGTTCAGCGTCGTGCCGTTCGGCGCGCCTGCTGCTGCGCCGGCCTGCTGCTGAAGCTGCGCGAGACGCTGCTCGTACAGCGCCTGGAAGTTGATTTCCGCCAGGTGGATCGGCGGGAAGCCTGCGCGCGTGATCGCGTCGGCGATGTTCGAACGCAGGTACGGGAACAGGATCGTCGGGCACGCGATGCCGACGAGCGGGTCGAGCTGTTCGTCCGGAATGTTGCGGATGTCGAAAATGCCGGCCTGCTTCGCTTCGATCAGGAACGCGACCTTGTCCTTCACCTTCGCCGTGACGGTACCCGACACGACGACCTCGAACACGCTTTCCGCGAGGCGGTCAGCCTTCACGTCGACTTCGACCTCAACCGACGGCATGTCCTGCTCGAGGAAGATCGCCGGCGAATTCGGCTGCTCGAGCGACATATCCTTCAGGTAGACGCGCTGGATATTGAAGAACGGTTGGTTTTCGACGTCGGACATGGTGTTTCCCTAAAAGTGGTGACGGGGCGGCCCGGCTTCTCGCCGGCCGCCGCGGATGAATCCTGGGCGCCCAAGCCGCGGCGCGGCCGGCGGCCATTCTGCCCTAATCAGGCCGCTTGCAGAAGCGGAACGAGCCCGCCTTCGCGGTCGAGCTTCGACAGATCGTCGTAGCCGCCGACGTGCGTGTCGCCGATATAGATCTGCGGCACCGTGCGGCGCCCCGTGCGCGTCATCATTTCCTCGCGGCGGGCCGGATCGCGATCGATCAGCACCTTCTCGATCTGCTCGACACCGCGCAGCTTCAACAGGCGCTCGGCCTGCATGCAATACGGACACACCTGCGTGCTGTACATCAAAACCTTGCTCACTTCGCCACTCCTTGTTTGACGACCGGCATCCCGGCCTGCTGCCAGGCGGCCACGCCGCCCTCGAGCACGTGCACCTCGGCGTAACCCGCCGCCTCGACCTCGCGCGCCGCCTTCTGCGACTGCTGGCCGTTCTGGCAGACGAGCAGCACCGGCGTGCTCTTGTTCTTCGCGACCTGCGCAATTTTCGCGCCGATCTCGCCCGCGGCGACCTGGCGCGCCGACGGCAGGTGGCCGGCAGCGAAATCGGCCGCGGCGCGCACGTCGATCACGATCGCGTTGCGGCGGTTGATGAGTTGCGTCGCCTCTGCGGCCGACAGGCCGCCACGGCCGCGGCGCAGTGCAGGCCAGGCCAGCAGGCCGCCGGAGACCACCAGGATCGCGATAAGGGCCAGGTTCGTGTAATCGGTAAAGAACGTCACGGAATTCCGCCGGAAAAAGAGAAATCGGATGAGGACAATCCCGCCATTATAAAATAACCGTCTTGCGCGATGGCGGGCCCCGGTCGGGTCCCGTGCGATGCGCCCCGCTTCCTTCACTACCGACCGCAAGATCCATGTACAAACTCGTTCTCATCCGCCACGGCGAATCGACGTGGAACAAGGAAAACCGCTTCACCGGCTGGGTCGACGTCGACCTGACCGAACAGGGTCGCAACGAGGCCTATCAGGCCGGCGAATTGCTCAAGGAGGCCGGCTACACGTTCGACATCGCGTACACGTCGGTGCTCAAGCGCGCGATCCGCACGCTGTGGCACGTGCAGGACCGGATGGACCAGATGTACCTGCCGGTCGTCCATTCGTGGCGCCTCAACGAGCGCCACTACGGCGCGCTGTCCGGCCTGAACAAGGCGGAAACTGCCGCGAAGTTCGGCGACGACCAGGTGCTTGTGTGGCGCCGCAGCTACGACACGCCGCCGCCCGCGCTGGAGCCGACCGACGAGCGCGCGCCGTTCAACGACCCGCGCTACGCGAAGGTGCCGCGCGAGCAGCTGCCGCTCACCGAGTGCCTGAAGGACACGGTCGCGCGCGTGCTGCCGCTGTGGAACGAGTCGATCGCGCCGGCCGTCCGTGCCGGCAAGCAGGTGCTGATCGCCGCGCACGGCAACTCGCTGCGCGCGCTGATCAAGTACCTCGACGGCATCTCGGACAGCGACATCGTCGGCCTGAACATTCCGAACGGCGTGCCGCTCGTGTATGAACTCGACGAGAACCTGAAGCCGATCAAGCACTATTACCTCGGCGACCAGGAAGCGATCGCGCAGGCGCAGGCCGCCGTCGCGAAGCAGGGCAAGGCGGGCTGACGCCCGTCGCGCCGGGCGTGCCGCGTCCGGCGCGGCGTGTCCGGCCACCGTCAGGCGCGCCGCGCGAACCTTCGCGGCGCCGGCGCTGTCGAATCCGCTTTCGAACCCGCAGCGCGTCCGGCGGTGCCCTGCCGGGCTTGCTCCAGGCCCTTTTCGACGCTTTTCGCGCCGTTCCACTGAGTCATCGGACGAACAGTTATACTTGTCCGCTACATCCCCGCTACCGCCACGCGCTTCCCGACCGCACCAGATCTCTATGCGAATGAAATTGAAGAACATCGGCCTGATTGCCGCGGGCCTCGCCACGGGCGTGTTCGCCACGCTGCAGGTTTCCGCATCGGCCGAGCAGACCGCCACGGCGCCGCTTCCCCTCGACCAGCTCCGCCTGTTCGCGGAAGTCTTCGGCCAGATCAAGCGCGAGTACGTCGAACCGGTCGACGACAAGAAGCTGCTGACGGCGGCGATCAAGGGCATGGTGTCGAGCCTCGACCCGCACTCGTCGTTCCTCGACAAGACCGACTATGACGAGCTGCAGGAGCAGACGAAGGGCCGCTTCGCGGGTCTCGGCATCGAGATCTCGCAGGAAGACGGCCTCGTCAAGGTGATCTCGCCGATCGAAGATACCCCGGCATTCCGCGCCGGCATCCGTCCGGGCGACCTGATCACGCGCATCAACGACAAGCCGGTGCGCGGCATGACGCTCGACAAGGCCGTCAAGCAGATGCGCGGCGAGCCGGGCACCAAGGTCACGCTGACGATCTTCCGCAAGAGCGACGACCGCACGTTCCCGGTCACGGTCACGCGCGCGATCATCAAGGTCCAGAGCGTGAAGATGAAGATCCTCGATCCGGGCTACGCGTATGTCCGCATCACGAGCTTCCAGGAGCGCACGACGCCCGATCTCGCGCAGAAGCTGCAGGACATCGCACGCCAGCAGCCGAACCTGAAGGGCCTCGTCCTCGACCTGCGCAACAACGGCGGCGGCCTGCTGCAGAGCGCGGTCGGCGTGGCCGGCGCGTTCCTGCCGCCCGACTCGGTCGTCGTGTCGACCAACGGCCAGATCCCCGATTCGAAGCAGGTCTACCGCGATACGTACGACAACTATCGCCTGCCGTCCTTCGACGGCGATCCGCTGAAGAACCTGCCGCCGGTCTTCAAGACCGTGCCGATGATCGTGCTGACGAACGCGTATTCCGCGTCCGCGTCGGAAATCGTCGCCGGTGCGCTGCAGGATTCGAAGCGTGCGCAGATCATGGGCAAGACGACGTTCGGCAAGGGTTCGGTGCAGACGGTCCGCCCGATGACGGCCGACACCGCGCTGCGCCTGACCACCGCGTACTACTACACGCCGAGCGGCCGTTCGATCCAGAACAAGGGCATCACGCCGGACGTGCCGGTCGATCAGTACGCGGACGGCGATCCGGACGACGTGCTCGTGACGCGCGAGGTCGATTACACGAACCACCTCGCGAACACGCAGGATCCGAACGAGAAGAAGGAACAGGAAGAGCGCGAGCAGCGCCGGATGGATCAGCTGCGCGTCCTCGAAGAGCAGAACGACAAGAAGACGCCGGAGCAACGCCAGAAGGATCGCGATCGCAAGCCGATCGAGTTCGGCAGCGCCGACGACTTCATGATGCAGCAGGCGCTCAACAAGCTCGAAGGCAAGCCGGTGCAGGAATCGAAGTCGCTGCTCGCCGACAGCACGAAGGGCCCGGCCGGCAAGGCCGCCACGGCCCCGAAGGCATCGGGCGCGAGCGCGAAGCCGGCTTCCGCACCGAAGCCCGCGTCGGCGCCGAAGTAAGCGCCGGCCGGCATCCGACGGGCCATCGCGGGAAGACCGCGATGGCCCGTTTTTCATGCGCGCCTAGAATAACGAAACGTCCGCCCGCCTCGCCCACGACTCCCCATGAACGACGATCAACTCCTGCGCTACTCCCGACACATCCTCGTCGACGAAATCGGCATCGAGGCGCAGCAGCGCTTTCTCGATGCGCATGCGATCGTCGTCGGCGCGGGCGGCCTCGGCTCGCCCGCCGCGATGTACCTCGCGGCATCGGGCGTCGGCACGATCACGCTCGTCGACGCCGATACGGTCGACCTCACGAACCTGCAGCGGCAGATCCTGCACGTGACGGCATCGGTCGGCCGCAGCAAGGTCGAATCGGGGCGCGACACGCTCGCGCAACTGAATCCCGGCGTGCAGGTGCATGCGGTCGCGGAGCGCGTCGACGATGCCTGGCTCGATGCGCACGTGCCGCGCGCGACCGTCGTGCTCGACTGCACCGACAACTTCGCGACGCGCCACGCGATCAACCGCGCGTGCGTCGCGCACGGCGTGCCGCTCGTGTCGGGCGCCGCGCTGCGTTTCGACGGCCAGATCAGCACGTTCGACTTCCGCGATCCGGCCGCGCCCTGTTATGCGTGCGTGTTCCCGGAAGACCAGCCGTTCGAGGAAGTCGCATGCGCGACGATGGGCGTGTTCGCACCGACGGTCGGCATCATCGGCGCGATGCAGGCCGCCGAAGCGCTGCGCGTGATCGGCGACATCGGCAGGACGCTCAACGGGCGGCTGATGATGCTCGATTCGCTGCGGATGGAGTGGACGACGATGAAAATCGCGCGCCAGGCCGACTGCCCCGTCTGCGGGGGCCGGCACTGACGCGCGACGGGCATACGCCGAACGGCGCACGCGTGACACGCCGCTACAGTTAGCGGCGGCGGGAACGCCTAGGCCGCCGCATCCGCGCGCGGCACGGCGACAGACAGGCGCTGCAACGCCGCCTGCACTTCTTCCGGCTCGAACGCGGCCAGCACGTCGGCCGTCGGCTTCTCGAGCGCCTTCAGGTGCGCGCGCAGGATCTCCTGTTTCACGACGAGCAACTGGCTCGGGTGCATCGAAAACTCGGTGAGCCCCATCCCGAGCAACAGGCGCGTGAGCGCCGGATCGCCGGCCATCTCCCCGCATACCGACACCGACACACCCGCGCGCTTCGCTTCGCGCAGCGTATAGGAGATCAGGTGCAGCACGGCCGGGTGCAGCGGGTCGTACAGGTGCGCGACCGCGTTGTCCGCGCGATCGATCGCGAGCGTGTACTGGATCAGGTCGTTCGTGCCGATCGACAGGAAATCGAACCGCTTCAGGAACAGCGGCAGCGCGATCGCCGCGGCCGGAATCTCGATCATCGCGCCGATGCGCACGTTCGGATCGTAGGCGAGCCCCGCGTCGTCGAGCTGGTGCTTCGCCTCGCGGATCAGGTCGAGCGTCTGGTCGATCTCCTGCGCGTGCGCGAGCATCGGAATCAGGATCTTCACCTGGCCGAACGCCGACGCGCGCAGGATCGCCCGCAGCTGCGTGAGGAACATCTGCGGCTCGGACAGGCTCCAGCGGATCGCGCGCAGGCCGAGCGCCGGGTTCGGCGCCGTCTCGTAGCCTTCGTCGAGCGCTTCGAGCGGCTTGTCCGCGCCGACGTCGATCGTGCGGATCGTCACCGGCATGCCCTTCATCCACTCGACGGCGCGCTTGTACGCGGCGAACTGCTCCTCTTCTTCCGGCATCTCCTTCTGATGCATGAACAGGAACTCGGAGCGGAACAGGCCGACGCCGACCGCGCCGGCCTCGACGGCCGCCTTCGCGTCGTCGGGCAGCTCGATGTTCGCGTACAACTCGATCTTGGTGCCGCACAACGTTTGCGTCGGCGAGAACTTCAGACGCTGCAGCTTGCGTTGCTCCAGCAGCTTCTCGGACTGGCGGTACGAATATTCCTCGAGGACGATCGGCGCGGGATCGACGATCACGATGCCCTGGTCGCCGTCGACGATGATCAGGTCGTCCTGGCGGATCAGCGCGCTCGCATGCTGCACGCCGACCGCGGCCGGGATGCCGAGGCTGCGCGCGACGATCGCCGTGTGCGACGTGCGCCCGCCGAGGTCGGTGACGAATGCCTGGAACGACTGCGTCTTGAACTGCATCATGTCGGCCGGCGCGATGTCGTGCGCGACGACGATCATCTCGTTCGTGCCGTTCTTGGCCGCGCGATCCAGTGCCTGCGATGCGGACGGCGCACCGGCGAGCGCCTTCAGCACGCGCTCGACCACCTGCTCGATGTCGGCCTTGCGCTCGCGCAGGTATTCATCCTCGATGTCGTCGAAATGACGCGTGAGCAGCTCCAGCTGCTCGGTCAACGCCCATTCGACGTTGTAGCGGCGCGTGCGGATCAGGTCGATGGTTTCCTGCACGAGCATCTCGTCGCTCAGGATCATCGCGTGGACGTCGATGAATGCGGCGACTTCGCTCGGGGTGTCGTCGGTCAGGTCGGCGCGCAACGCTTCGAGTTCGTGATGCACGACGTCGAGCGCCGTGCGGAAGCGCTCGACCTCGGCGTCGATCTGGGGTGCCTCGACCAGGTAATGGGCGACGTCGAGCGCCGCCGGCGCGATCAGATACGCTCGCCCGATCGCGATACCACGTGAGACGGGAATGCCTTGCAGCGTGAAGGACACGCGCACCTCCTCTGTACAAGTAAAGCCGCGGCACACTGCTGCGATGCGCTTATGACCCCGGTTAGCGATTATAAATTCCGCGACTCCCTGCTGACTGCATGCACCGCAGCATTGCGCATTTCGCATCAATGCTGCCGACGAAAAAAATGCCGCGAAAAACGCGGCATTCCGACTGGAAACGGCAACGATCCCGCGTGGCGATCACTGGCCTTCGCCGAACTTGTCGGCAATCAGCTTCAGCAGCGCGTCCATCGCTTCCTGCTCGTCGGACCCTTCGGTCTCGATCGTCACGGTGCTGCCGATGCCGGCCGCCAGCATCATCACGCCCATGATGCTCTTCGCATTGATCTTGCGCCCGTTGCGCGTCATCCAGACTTCCGACTGGAAGTTGCCGGCCAGTTGCGTGAGCTTGGCCGATGCGCGCGCATGGAGCCCCAATTTATTGACGATGGTGGTTTCTTGTTGAAGCATGATTCTCGGTCGGGTCGGTCGGGGCCGCCGGCGGCGCGCGTCGGCGGTGTTGTCTGAAACGGAAAACGGGTAATCAGTGCGATTCGGTGCGCGGCTGCGGTTCGGGCGGAATCGGCGCGCACTGGCCGCAGCCGGTTTCCGACGGCGGCGGCGGCGTGCCGGACGACACCTCGTGGACGCCCTTCGCGCCGCCGGACAGCGCCTTGTCGACCAGCTTGTCGAGCGGTACGGTGCGGTAGCAGACGGCCCGCACGAGCATCGGCAGGTTCACCCCCGCCAGCACGCGCACGTTGTCGATTTTCGCGAGCTGGCCGGCGATGTTCGCGGGCGTCGCGCCGTACATGTCGGTCAGCACGATCACGCCGTTCTCTTCCTTGAGCCGCGCGAGTTCCGCGTGCGCGAACGCCATCACCTGGGTCGGATCGTTGTCCGGCATCACGTCGATGCAGCCGATGCGCGCGGGTACGCCGCCGTAGATGTGCGCGATGCAATCCCGCAGCGCGGTGGCGAGCGGGGCGTGCGCGATGATCAGGATCCCGGCCATGTCAGATCGCTCCCGGCCGCCCCTGGCGGGCCGACACCCCGCGGCGGGGCAATGAGCGTAGCGAGTGTGGGAAACGTTTCATGTTCAGCCTTGCAACAGTATCGGCCCGACCGCCGGGCCTTCGGTGCACCGATCACGGCACCGGGCAAGCGGGCATTGTAGCAGGCCGGTCAAGCTGCTCCGGCGACGGGGGACCTGCGCGGCCGCCGCCGGGGTTGCGCGGAATGCGGCCTACCCGGCCGCACGCTCCAGCGCGTCGATGAACATCGCGGCGACGTCGAAGCCCGTTTGCTCCATGATCTCGCGGAAGCACGTCGGACTCGTGACGTTCACCTCGGTCAGCCAGTCGCCGATCGCATCGAGGCCGACCAGCAGCAGCCCGCGCGACGCGAGCACCGGGCCGAGCGTCTCGGCGATCTCGCGATCGCGGGCCGTCAGCGGCTGCGCAACGCCCAGCCCGCCAGCGGCCAGATTACCGCGCACCTCGCTGCCCTGCGGAATCCGCGCGAGCGAATACGGCACGGGCTCGCCGCCGATCAGCAGGATGCGCTTGTCGCCGGCCTTGATCTCGGGAATGAATTTCTGCGCCATCACCGAGCGCGTGCCATCGTGGCTCAGCATCTCGATGATCGAACCGAGGTTCATGCCGTCCGGCTTCACGCGGAACACGCCCATCCCGCCCATCCCGTCGAGCGGCTTCAGGATCACGTCGCCGTGCTCGGCGTGGAACGCGCGCAGCCGTTTCGCGTCGCGCGTGACCAGTGTCGGCGCGACGAACTGCGGAAACTCGCCGATCGCGAGCTTCTCGGAATGGTCGCGGATCGACTGCGCCTTGTTGAACACGCGGGCACCCGCGCGCTCGGCGAGTTCGAGCAGCCAGGTCGACGTCACGTACTCCATGTCGAACGGCGGATCCTTGCGCATCAGCACCGCGCCGAACGATTCGAGACGGCGCGCATCGACCGGGCCCGCGTCGAACCAGGTCTCGCGATGCAGGTCGTCCAGTTCGCCGACGAACGTGATGCGCCGCACGTCGGCCTCGACCGAGGAACCCGTCCACGCGAGGTGGTTCGGCTCGCATGCGTACACCGCATGCCCGCGGCGCGCGGCCTCGGCCATCATCGCGTAGGTCGAATCCTTGTAGATCTTGAAGCGCTCGAGCGGGTCGGCGATAAAGAGAATGTCCATGCGGGTCCTGTACGTAGCGAAGGTCCGTTATACCTGGATGGCTTCGGGATCGGTCTTTTCCAGTTCGATCGACGACGCGATCAGCGACAGCCGCGCGACGACGCCGTACATGTAGAAACGGTTCGGCGGCGCGGCACCCGGCTTCGCGCCGGCATCCGGCAGCGCGGTGTGCTCGAAGCCGAGCGGCACGTAGTGCATGCCGGGCGCGTTCAGGTTCTGGTCGCGCTCGCGGCCGCCGTGCGTGCGGTAGAAACCGCCGACCACGTAGCGGTCGATCATGTACACCACAGGCTCGGCCACTTCGTCGCCGACGCGCTCGAACGTATAGACGCCCTCCTGCACGATCACGTCGCGCACCGCGAGGCCGGCCTTCGACTCGGCCATCTGCGCGCGCTCGGCCTTCGACATCCGGCCGATCTCGGCCGCGTCGTGCACGGTCATCACGCCGCGCCCCGCCGTGCCCGCGTCGGCCTTCACGACGACGTAAGGCTTCTCGCTGATCCCGTATTCGCGATACTTGCGCGCGATCTTCTTCAGCACGCCGTCGATCGCGTCGGCGAGCGCCTGCTCGCCTTCATGCGCCTGCCAGTCGACGCCTTCCACGTGCGAGAAATACGGATTCACCATCCACGGATCGACGCCGACCATCTTCGCGAACTTCTTCGCGACGTCGTCGTAGCACGAGAAATGCGTCGACTTGCGGCGCACGGCCCAGCCCGCGTGCAGCGGCGGCAGCAGGTACTGCTCGTGCAGGTTTTCCAGCACGGCCGGGATGCCGGCCGACAGGTCGTTGTTCAGCAGGATCGAGCACGGATCGAAATTCTTCAGGCCGAGGCGGCGCTGCGAACGCTCGAGCGGTTCGAGCACGATCTTCTGGCCGTCGGCCAGCGTGATCGGCGTCATGTCGGTGATGCTCGGGTCGAGCGAGCCGAAACGCACGTTCAGGCCGGCCTGGCGCATGATCGTCGCGAGGCGCGCGACGTTTTCGAGGTAGAACGCGTTGCGGGTCGGCAGCTCGGGAATCACGAGCAGGTTCTTCGCGTCCGGGCAGATCTTCTCGATCGCGGCCATCGCCGCCTGCACGGCAAGCGGCAGCACTTCGGACGGCAGGTTGTTGAACGCGCCGGGGAACAGGTTCGCGTCGACGGGCGCCAGCTTGAAGCCGGCGTTGCGCAGGTCCACCGAACAATAGAACGGCGGGGTGTGTTCCTGCCATTCGAGCCTGAACCAGCGTTCGATTGCAGGCGTCGCGTCGAGGATCTTCTGCTCGAGCTCGAGCAGCGGACCGTTCAACGCGGTAACGAGGTGGGGAACCATGAATCACTCGCGAGCGGGAGAATGAAGATTGTAGAGCAATTGCCCTGCCCATTTGGGGATTGTTCCCGGCTTCGCAAGGGTTTGGAGGAAGTTTTCGGCTATTGACCCGATAGCGCGAAGGGTTATGCGCTACGGCAGTGGGTGACAGGAGAAAAAAAGCCCGCCGGGTGGGGCGGGCCGAAGTCGCTGCGCTCATTCAGTGGCGGGCGCCGTCTTTGCGGCGGCCCGCCGGTCATCCTTATGACTTATTCGACATGCTCGCCGTGCAGCACCACGTCGAGGCCTTCGCGCTCTTCCTCTTCGGACACGCGCAGGCCCATCGTGATGTCGATCAGCTTCAGCAGCACGAAGCTCAGCACGCCGCTGTAGACCAGCGTGATCAGCACGCCCTTCGCCTGCAGCAGCAGGCTGCCGTCGGCGCCGCCGATGTCCTTGACCGCGAACACGCCCGTCAGCAACGCGCCGAGAATCCCGCCCACGCCGTGCACGCCGAACGCGTCGAGCGAATCGTCGTAGCCGAGCTTCGACTTCAGCCACGTCGCCGACCAGAAGCACACGACACCCGCGGCGATACCGATCACCAGCGCACCCGGCACGCCGACGAAACCGGCCGCCGGCGTGATCGCAACCAGACCCGCGACCGCACCCGACACGATGCCGAGCACCGACGGCTTGCCGTGCGTGAGCCATTCGGCAAACATCCAGCCGAGCGCCGCGCAGGCCGTCGCGACTTGCGTCGTCAGCATCGCGAAACCGGCACGGCCGTCGGCCGCGACCGCGGAACCCGCGTTGAAGCCGAACCAGCCGACCCACAGCATCGAGCCGCCGATCATCGTCAGCACCAGGTTGTGCGGCGCCATCGATTCACGGCCGAAGCCGACGCGCTTGCCGAGCATCAGGCACGACACGAGGCCCGCGATACCGGCGTTGATGTGCACCACCGTGCCGCCCGCGAAGTCGAGCACGCCGTCCGACGACAGCCAGCCGGTCGGCTCCCACACCATGTGCGCGATCGGCACATAGACGATCAGCGACCAGAGCGTCATGAACACGAGCATCGCCGAGAACTTCATCCGGTCGGCGAACGCGCCGCAGATCAGTGCCGGCGTGATGATCGCGAACGTCATCTGGTAGACGAAGTAGACCGATTCCGGAATCGTCGGCGCCAGGTGGCTGACGGTCAGCGTCGTCGCCTTGTCGCCGTGGATGTAGTTCATCCCGTGCAGGAACGTGCGCGACAGGCCGCCGATGAAGCCGTTGCCCGGCGTGAACGCGAGGCTGTAGCCGATCACCGTCCACAGCACCGTGATCACCGCGGTGATCGCGAAGCTCTGCATCACGGTCGCGAGCACGTTCTTCTTGCGGACCATGCCCGCGTAGAACAGCGCGAGGCCGGGGATCGTCATGAACAGCACGAGCGCGGTGGAGGTCAGCATCCACGCGGTGTCGCCGGCGCTGATCTTCGACGAATCGACCGAGAACGGTGCGGTCGGGGCAGCCGGTGCGGCCGGCGCGGACGCGGCGGCGGCAGCCGATGCGTCCGTGGCGCCCGACGCCGGTGCGGCGGCAGCGGCAGTCGCGGATGCGTCGGTGGCAGCCGGTGCCGAAGCGGCCGGCGCAGCAGCGGCCGATGCGTCGGAAGCCGTGGCGGCGGGCGCGGACGCAGCCGCGGCGGACGCCGCGTCGTCGGCGAGCGCGGGGCCGACGCCAGCCGCAATCAGCGAGCCGGCCATCAGCAGGGACATCAAAAGTTTGCGCATCTTGGGTTTCCTCTTGTCGCTTGTCTTGTCTGTTCTGTTACAGCGCGTCAGCGCCGGTCTCCCCGGTGCGAATCCGGATTACCTGCTCGATCGGCGTGACGAAGATCTTGCCGTCGCCGATCTTGCCGGTGCGCGCGGCCCGCTCGATCGCTTCCACCGCCTGGTCGACGAGATCGTCCGACACGGCCGCCTCGATCTTCATCTTCGGCAGGAAATCGACCACGTATTCGGCGCCGCGGTACAGCTCGGTGTGCCCCTTCTGGCGCCCGAACCCTTTCACCTCCGTCACCGTGATGCCGGAGACGCCGAGGGCCGACAGCGCCTCGCGCGTCTCATCGAGCTTGAACGGCTTGATGATTGCGGTAATGAGTTTCATGAAGTCCTCTCGCTGGGTTGTCCCGTCGAATTGGTTGGAATGATGTAACGGACTCTCCTCAGCAACTCGCATGCCATGTTCGTCCGAGCACCGTCTCGAAGGGCTCGGGAACGGGGTCGCATCCCGCGATGTAAGGCGCGGAAGCCCGGCCGAATGGCCAACGTGGCCCGGTTTGCTGGCGCGGCGAAAGGAACGTTGCTAGAGTGCACGCACGTCCCGGATCGCCGGGCCATTCACCCATGCCGGCGCCATGCCCGGAATTCGCGCCCCCGGCGCACCATTTCCGGTCATGCGTGCATCATGGGCACGTACGCAACTGAAGATGCACATTTTTTGTGCAAGGAAGGGGAATCACATGAAGCAACCCAGCGACGTTTTCAACGATCTGCAGTCGCGTGTCAGCGACCTGCTGAAAAACTCGCCGGCCAAGGATGTCGAGCGCAACGTGAAGGCCATGCTGTCGCAAGGCTTCTCGAAGCTCGATCTCGTCACGCGCGAGGAATTCGACACGCAGGCCCAGGTGCTCGCCCGCACCCGCGTGCGCCTCGAGGAACTCGAAAAGCGCGTCGCGGAACTCGAGCAGAAGCTCGCCGCGCCGCAGGCCTGACGCCCCACCCGGCCGCAAGGTCGGGCGCGGGCCGCCTCGCGCGGCCCGCGCCCGCCGCCCCGAAAGTGTTCCACCGCTCCCCGTAGTCCGTCGTTCCTCGCAGCCCCCCGCTCTTCGCAGTCCATCGTTCTTCGCAGTTCGTCGTTCCGCAGTCCCTCGCTCTTTCCCCGCGCCACGCCGGCACGCGCGCACCGAATTCTCCGATTCCCGCGGCATGCGGCCCCGAACGGCCGTCGTCCGTCTGCTTACAGGAGCCTCGCCATGTCGCTTGCCGTGGTGCGCAGTCGCGCGCCCGCGTCCGGCCGCGCGCCGGACGTTACCGTCGAAGTCCATCTCGCCAACGGGTTGCCGTCGTTCTCGATCGTCGGCCTGCCCGATCTCGAAGTCCGCGAAAGCCGCGAGCGCGTCCGCGCCGCGCTGCAGAACTGCGGCTTCGAATTTCCCGTGCGCCGCATCACGGTCAATCTCGCACCGGCCGATCTGCCGAAAGAGTCGGGCCGGTTCGACCTGCCGATCGCGCTCGGCATCCTTGCCGCGAACGGCCAGATCCCGGCCGACGCGCTGGCCGGCCGCGAATTCGCTGGAGAACTGTCGCTGACGGGCGCGCTGCGGCCGATGCGCGGTGCGTTCGCGATGGCGTGCGGCGCCGCGCGGGACTGGCGTGCGGGCGAATCAGGATCGGGATTTGGCTCGGGCCCGGACGCCGTCACGACGCAGGGAACCGCGGCGGCATCACAAGCGCCCGAACTCTATCTGCCGTTCGACAGTGCGGCCGAGGCCGCGCTCGTGCCGGGCGTGACCGTGTTCGGCGCACGCGACCTGCCCGCGCTGTGTGCGCACCTCGCCGATGCGCCTGACGGGCGGCTCACGCCGGTCGCGGCGCCCTGCCTCGACGGCCTGCCTGCGCCGGCCGCGCCCGACCTCGCCGACGTGGTCGGCCAGCGTGGCGCCCGGCGCGCGCTCGAAGTCGCCGCCGCGGGCGGTCATCACATGCTGATGGTCGGGCCGCCAGGGGCCGGCAAGTCGATGCTGGCCGCGCGGTTGGCCGGCCTTCTGCCGCCGTTGACCGACGACGAGGCGCTGACGTCGGCGGCGCTCCTGTCCGCGAGCCGCCTCGGCTTCTCGCCCGCGCAGTGGCGCCGACGGCCGTTCCGTTCGCCGCATCATTCGTCGAGCGCCGCCGCGCTGGTCGGCGGCCGCAATCCGCCGCAGCCGGGTGAAATCACGCTCGCGCACCTCGGCGTGCTGTTTCTCGACGAGCTGCCCGAATTCGACCGGCACGTGCTCGAAATGCTGCGCGAGCCGCTGGAAGCCGGCCGCATCACGATCTCGCGCGCGGCCCAGCAGGCCGACTTCCCGGCCGCGTGCCAGTTGATCGCCGCGATGAACCCGTGCCCGTGCGGCTGGCACGGCGATCCGTCCGGGCGCTGCCGCTGCTCGCCGGACGTCGCCGCGCGTTATCTGCGCAAGCTGTCGGGGCCGCTGCTCGACCGCATCGACATCCAGATCGACCTGCCCGCGCTGTCGCCGGCCGAACTCGCATCGCGCACGGCGGCGCCCGGCGAGCCGAGCGCGGCGGTGGCCGCACGCGTCGCCCAGGCGCGGGCGCTGCAGCTCGACCGGCAGGGCAAGACGAATCACATGCTGAGCGGCCGCGAGACCGACGACCTGTGCCGGCCGACCGACGAAGGCGAGCGGCTGCTGCGCGAAGCCGGCGAGCGCTTCGGCTGGTCGGCGCGTGCGTATTTCCGCGTGCTGAAGGTCGCGCGGACGATCGCCGACCTGGCCGGCGACCCGCTGCCGACGGCCGCGCAGATCGCCGAGGCGATCCGCTATCGGCGCGCGCTCACGGCGCTCTGAGCGCCCTCGGAGGACAAAATCCGGCTGTCAAGACTTGACTTATGCACAATTTCACGAATCCGGCCCCGGATCGGGGCTCGCCGGCACCTTTTCGAGAGGGAGTCCGTATCCCATTGTTTTTATTGATTTTTCTCAAACACCGAGAGAACAACCAAACGGGCCGGAGGGCCGTCCGGCGCGGCTCAGCGGGAAATCCGGGCAACTTTTCAACAAAGTTATCCACATGCGCTGTGGATAGTCGAAAAAACCTCGCAAAATCCGGTCACTAGCGTCGAAAGCTGCGAATGAACTTTCAATTGTCACAGAGTGTCGGGGCACCCTCGACGGCCGTGATCAATCGAGTTTGAACGAGCCGAAAAACTGGTCGAGCTGCTCCTGCGTGAGCGACCCGTCGGCGATCACGACGGCCTGGTACGCGTGCCGGCCGCGCGCGGCAAGCCGTGCGACGATCGTCTTGCGTGCGCGATCGCCGCCGGCAGCCGCTCCCGCGATGCGCAGCTCGATCCCGTTCACCGCGCCGCCGGCCGCGAGCGGCACCGGCACCGGCACCGTCTGCGGCGCGCCTTCGAGGTTGCGCGACAGCCCGGCGCGCAGGAATTCGAGCGCGGCGCGGCGCGTGTCGTCGCGATCATCGGGCAGCGTCAGCGTGCCGACCGCGAACACCGCGCCGTCGACGTGCGCGGCCTGCATCCGCATCGGCATCGACGTGCCGCCGATCGCCACCGGCTGCTCCTCGACGGTCGGCTTCGCCGGCAGGTCGATCGTGTAGCCGGCGTCGTTGTGCAGCGTACGCCAGTCGAACGACGGCGAACACGCGGCCAGCGCGGCGCTCACGCAGGCGAGCGCGGCGAAGTGTCGCAGCGGACGAAAAAGGGGGCGCAACGAATCGATGACTTCCTTCGGCATGGCGTGAGTCGGGCAGGCAAAAACGGGCATTATCCGCCGAACCTGAAAACCGGGATGCATGGCGGCGGCCGGTGCGCGCGCCGCATTCGCGTTAAAATGAGCGCCGAATTTCGACGTCCTTTGCATCGACCCGCGTCATCGACCGACTCCGAGAGCACCAGATGAACACCACGCCTCCCGCCCGCCGCAGTGCCGGCCCCGTCCGCTACATCGTCGCGGCTGCCGTCGTCGCGGCCATCGCCGTCGCCGGCTTCTTCGCGTTCAACGGCAAATCCAGCGTGCCGGACGCGACGTTCACGCTGCTGTCGGGCCAGAAGGTCTCGACCGCAGGCGACCTGAAGGGCAAGGTCTATCTCGTGAACTTCTGGGCGACGAGCTGCGCGACCTGCATGCAGGAAATGCCGCAGATGGTCGATACCTACAATCGCTTCAAGGGCCAGGGTCTGGAATTCGTCGCGGTCGCGATGAACTACGATCCGCCGATGTACGTCGCGAACTACGCGCAGACGCGCCAGTTGCCGTTCAAGGTCGCGCTCGACGACGGCAGCGTCGCGAAACAGTTCGGCAACGTGCAGCTCACGCCGACGACCTTCGTCGTCGACAAGGACGGCAAGATCCTGAAGCGCTACGTCGGCGCACCGCAGTTCGCGGAACTCGACGCGCTGCTCAAGAAGGCGCTCGACAGCAACGCGGCCTGAGCGCCGCCAGATCCGGGATCCGGCTCGAAGGGCGGCACGCCGCGCCCGTCCCGCACCAACGGACCGTACGACCGGGCAACCCGGCTCTACGGTCCGTTTGCTTTTCAGCGCTCGGTTTCGCCTTTCGCCGACAGCCCGTAGCGCTTCATCTTCTCGTACAGCGTCGCCTTGCCGACATGCAGCCGGTCGGCCGTCGCGGCGACCGCGCCGCCCGTCTGGTTCAGCGCCTCGGCGATCACCGCGCGCTCGAACTGCTCGATGCGCTCCTTCAGCGTCTGGTCGTTGTCGGCATCGTCGCCGCCCGCGCCCGTTTCCTGCGGCATGTCGGCCACGCCGAGCACGAAGCGGTCGGCCGCGTTGCGCAGCTCGCGCACGTTGCCGGGCCAGTCGCGCTGCATCAGGCTCGCGCGCTGCCGGTCGGTCAGCACCGGCGCGGGACGCGCGTAGCGCACGGCCGCATCGAGCATGAAGTGCTCGAACAGCGGCACGATGTCCTCGCGGCGCTCCGCGAGCGGCGGCAGCGCGATCGTCACGACGTTGAGCCGGTACAGCAGGTCGCGCCGGAACGTGCCGGCCGCGACGAGCTCGCTCATGTCGCCCTTCGCGGCCGCGACGACGCGGCAGTTCACGCGGATCGGCTGGTTCGAGCCGAGCCGCTCCAGCACGCCGTCCTGCAGCACGCGCAGCAGCTTCACCTGCAGCGCGAGCGGCATGCTTTCGATTTCGTCGAGGAACAGCGTGCCGCCGGACGCATATTCGAGCTTGCCGACGCGCCGTTTCGCCGCGCCCGTGAATGCGCCGGACTCGTAGCCGAACATCTCCGATTCGAACATCGGCTCGGGCAGCGCGCCGCAATTCACCGCGATGAACGGCTTGTCGCGGCGCGGCGACAGCTCGTGCAGGCTGCGCGCGATCAGCTCCTTGCCGGCACCCGTGTCGCCGTTGATCAGCACCGACGCATCGGTCGGCGCGACGTTCGCGATCAGCTTGCGCACCTGCTCGATCGCAGGGCTGCGGCCGATGATGCGCGGCGCGACGACGTTCTGCCCTGCCAGCTCGCGCCGCAGTGCGTGGTTCTCGAGCACGAGCTCGCGGCGCTCCAGCGCACGGCGCACCGTCTCGATCAGGCGCTCGGCCGCGAACGGCTTTTCGATGAAGTCGTACGCGCCGTCGCGCATTGCCTGCACGGCCATCGAGATGTCGCCGTGACCGGTGACGAGAATCACCGGCACGTCGGGCACGCGCTCGCGGCACTGCGCGAGCACCTCGAGCCCGCTCGCGCCGGGCAGCCGGATGTCGCTGACGATCGCGCCGGCGGTATCCGCGACGATCGCCTTCTCGGCCGCTTCGGCCGACTCGAAGCCGGCGACGTCGAAGCCCGCCAGCTGAAGGCTCTGCACGCTCGCCCGGCGAACGAGCGCATCGTCTTCGATATAGATCACTTGCAGCCGGTTGGCCATCGTACTCACTTGCTCCTGACAGGCCGCGCGACGGTCTCGCGCGCGGCTGCGTTGATGCCGGTCGTGCGCCGACCGGGCCTGCGACGGGTCTGGGGCCTGTTCACGCTGATGACGGGCTTGCGCTGGCCACCAGAAGGGCCGAGCGCAAGAAATACGCAAACGGCGCGCCTCACTCCTTGCACTGCGAGCGGAAAGGCACGTTCGCAAGCCCGTCATCAGCGTGAACAGGCCCTGGCGAACCCGCCGGCTCGGACACGGAGTCCGGATGATGCGTGCGTGCGCGCCGCAGCGTCAAGACGAACAGCGCGCCGCCCGACGGCGCGTTTCGCGCGGTCAGCGCGCCGCCCGCGTCGCTCGCGATCGACGACGAGATCGCGAGGCCAAGGCCGAGCCCGCGCCCCATTTCCTTCGTCGTGAAGAACGGTTCGAACAACCGCGGCAGCAGGTCCGGCGCAATGCCGGAGCCGTTGTCGCGCACTTCGACCGCGAGCGTCGCGGCCGACACCGCGATCGTCACTTCGATCGCCGGCGCAGCGACACCGGCCACCGCGTCGAGCGCGTTGCCGAGCAGGTTGATCAGCACCTGTTCGAGGCGCAAATCCTCGCAACGTGCAACGAGCGCCGGATAGTCGAGCGCCAGGTCGAGCGGCTCATCGTGCGCAGGCGACATGGTCGCGTCCTGCAGCGTCAGCGTGAGTGCGACGCCGCTCAGGCGCTCGCCAAGCAGCGACAGCACGCTGCGCAGCGCGCGCACGACGAGCGCCCGCTCGTTGCGCGGCTTCGCGCGGCCGACGAACAGCTTCAGCTGATTCGTGATCTTGCCCATCCGCTCGGTGAGCGCCGCGATCGCCTCGAGGTTCTCGCGCGCGGCCGCCTGCTCGCCGCGATCGAGCAACACGCGCGTGTTGTCCGAGAAACTGCGCAGCGCCGCGAGCGGCTGGTTCAGTTCATGCGTGATGCCGGCCGCCATCTGGCCGAGCGCGGCGAGCTTGCTCGCCTGGATGAGTTCGTCATGCGCGGCGCGCAGCTCCTGCTCCGCGTGGATCCGGTCGCCGACTTCCTTCTGCAACTGCTCGTTCGCTTCCGACAGGTCGGCCGTGCGCTCCTCGACGCGCCGGTTCAGCTCCGCGTACGCCTGCTGCAACAGCGCGCGGCCGCGGATCATTTCGCGCACGCGCGCGCGGCGCATCCGCCAGTAGAACGCGAGCAGCGCAACCGACACGAAGCCGAAGCCCGTGACGATCGTCGCGTTGCGCGCATCGGTGTCGACGGGCGCGATCGGCGCGAGCGTGACGAGCAGCCAGTCGGGCTCGCCGATCCGGCGCTTGCTGGCGAGGAAACGCGGCGCGCGCCGGCCGGGGCCGAGGCGCACGATCTCCGCATCGGCGCCGAGCGTCTGCTCGATGCGCAGCGGCAGCGGCGTGACCGGTTGCTGCGCGTACTGGCGCGTCTCGTAGATCGACGCGGCGACAGGGCCCGTGAGCGGGCGCAGCGTGTGGTACTTCCACGCGGGCACCGACGACAGGAACACGACACCGTGATCGTCGGCGACGACGAGCGGCTCGGACGCATCGGCGCCCTGGAACCATTCGAGATTGAGCTTCACGACGACGACGCCCGCGATCTTGCCGTCGCGCCACACGGGCTGCGAGATGTAGTAGCCGGGGTCGCGCGAGATCGTGCCGATCCCGAAGAAGCGGCCGACCTGGCCGTTCATCGCGTCGACGAAATACGGGCGGAAGCGGTATTCGATCCCGACGAAGCTGTCGGGCGCGCGCCAGTTGCTGGCGGCGACGCACAGGCCGTCCGCGCCGATCACGTAGGTGACGGTCGCGTGTGCGTGTTCGTTGAGATCTTCGAGATAGCGGTTGACGCGCGCGGTGTAGTCGCCGCGCTTCGGCTCGGCGAGCAGGTCCTGCACGTACGGATGGCTTCCGAGCAGATAAGGCAGCGACTCGTAGCGGTCGAGCGTGCTCTTGAGCGCGTTGGTAGTGCGGTCGACGCGCACCGCGGCGTTGCGCTGCAGCTCGGCGACGCCGCGCCGCCAGGTGATCGTCCACGTCAGCGTGCACGCCGCGACGAGCGCGGCGGCAAGCACGACGAGGATGAGCAGGCGGCGCGTCACGGTCGAGGCTTCCTGGCGATGCGGATCGTCTATTGTGTCATAGGCCTCCGCATCCACGCGCCGATCGCCGCGTGCCGCGCTGCCGGCGGACGGCGCCGCCGCCTGCTCCTTCATGACATCAGACGCCGGCCGTCTCGGTCGGCGCGACTTCGCCGCCGCCCTTCAGCGCCTGGCGCAGCTTGTTGCGGTCGAGTTCCTTCTCCCATGCCGACACGACGACCGTCGCGACGCCGTTGCCGACGATGTTGGTCAGCGCGCGGCATTCGCTCATGAAGCGGTCGATGCCGAGGATCAGCACCATGCCCGACAGCGGGATCGTCGGCACGACGGCCAGCGTCGCGGCGAGCGTGATGAAGCCCGCGCCCGTCACGCCGCTCGCGCCCTTCGACGTCAGCATCGCGACCGCCAGCAGCGTGAGCTGCTGCATCCACGTCAGTTCGATGTTGGTCGCCTGCGCGATGAACAGCACGGCCATCGTCATGTAGATGTTGGTGCCGTCGAGGTTGAACGAATAGCCGGTCGGCACGACGAGGCCGACGACCGAACGCGAGCAGCCTGCCTTCTCGAGCTTTTCCATCAGCTGCGGCAGCGCGGCTTCCGACGAGCTCGTGCCGAGCACGATCAGCAGCTCTTCCTTGATGTACGACACGAAGCGGATGATCGAGAAGCCCGTGAAGCGCGCGATCGCGCCGAGCACGACGAGCACGAACACGACCGACGTCAGGTAGAACGTGCCGATCAGCTTGAGCAGCGGCACCAGCGAGCCGACGCCGTACTTGCCGATCGTGAACGCCATCGCGCCGAACGCGCCGATCGGAGCGAGCGTCGTGACGATGTGCACGATGCCGAACAGCACGCGCGTGAGCCCGTCGATGAAGTCGGTGACGACACGGCCGCGCTCGCCGAGGTGCGCGAGCACGCTGCCGAACAGCAGCGCGATCAGCAGAATCTGCAGGATTTCACCCTGCGCGAACGCATCGACCATCGTGTTCGGGATGATGTGCATCAGGAAGTCGACCGTCGACTGTCCGTGCGCCTTCGCTGCGTACGACGCGACGGCCTTGCCGTCGAGCGTCGCCGGATCGATGTTGAAGCCGACGCCCGGACGCAGGATGTGCGTGGCCGCGAGGCCCAGCAGCAGCGCGAAGGTCGACACGATCTCGAAGTACAGCAGCGCCTTGCCGCCGACGCGGCCCACCTTCTTCATGTCCTCCATGCCGGCGATGCCGGTGACGACCGTACAGAAGATGATCGGACCGATCACCATCTTGATCAGCTTGATGAAGCCGTCGCCGAGCGGCTTCATGTCGGTGGCGAGCGCCGGGTAGTAATGGCCGAGGATCACGCCGACGATGATGGCGAAGATCACCTGCACATAGAGCACTTTGTAGAAGGGTTTCTTCTTCACGATGGTTCCTGCTGATGTAGATGAGCCGATGGAAACGGCGTCACGCGCGCGGACGAATGTCAGGGGAGTCACTCGCCCGCGCGGCTGCCGTGCCGCAACAAGCGATGCCTCAGGACGTCCGAAGGGGGAGGAAGGCAGTGGTCATCGGTTGTCTCCTTGCTTGCTGTAGTAGTTCGGCCGGGGGATGGCCGTGCGTTTTATATCGCAAGGTCGATGCCAGGTTCCCGTAACCCCTCAAACCGTTGTTTTCATTGTATTTCTCATAATGCGGCAGGCAAGGAAATCCGGGATTCCGGATTTCCGGAAAATTTCCGTCCGGGGATTCGGACGGATGGGTGGATTCTTCAGATGAATCAGTGTTGTACGGCCTCGCCCGCCAGCACCCCCGTCTGCGCATAAAACTCCTGCTGCGCGAACGCGTCGCGCTCGCGCCGTGCGCGCTCGCTGCGATCCGCGAGCGAGCCGACGACGATCCCGACGAACGCGAGCGGCACCGACACGAGCGCCGGGTTGTCGAGGAACACCGGGGCGTGCGCGTGGTGCAGAACATCGACCCACACCGACTTCGACAGCACCGTGAGCACCACCGCCGACCCGAGACCGAGGACGCCGCCGAGCACCGCGCCGCGCGTCGTCATCCCGCGCCAGAAGATCGACATCGCGAGCACCGGGAAATTCGCGCTCGCGGCCACCGCCGCGACGAGCCCGACCATGAACGCGACGTTCACGTGCTCGAACAGGATCGACAGCCCGATCGCGATGGCCGACAGCACGATCGTCGCCGCGCGCGAGATGCGCATCTCGAGGCGCTCGTCGGGCTTGCCGCGCGCCCACATCTGCGCATACAGGTCGTGCGAGATCGTCGTCGCGCCGGCCAGCGTCAGGCCCGCGACCACTGCGAGGATCGTCGCGAACGTGACGGCCGCGATGAAGCCGTAGAACCAGTTCCCGCCGACCGCCTGCGCGAGCTTCACCGCGACCATGTTCGAGCCGCCGAGCAGGTCGTGCGTCAGGTTGAACGAGCCGTTGGCGCCCAGCTTGAAGAATTCCGGATGCTGCGCGAGCAGCACGATCGCCGAGAAGCCGATCACGAAGGTCAGCAGGTAGAAGTAGCCGATGAAGCCGGTCGCGTAGAGCACCGACTTGCGCGCCTCCTTCGCGTTCGGCACCGTGAAGAAACGCATCAGGATGTGCGGGAAGCCGGCCGTGCCGAACATCAGCGCGATGCCGAGCGACAGCGCGTTGGCCGGATCGCGGATCAGCTTGCCGGGCCCCATGATCGACAGCGCGCCCGGATGCACGGCCACTGCACGACGGAACATCTCGTCGATGCTGAAACCGAATTCGGCGAGCGCGAGCACGACGAGCAGCGTCGCGCCGCACAGCAGCAGCACGGCCTTGATCACCTGCACCCAGGTCGTCGCGGTCATCCCGCCGAAGAACACGTAGACGACCATCAACACGCCGACGATCAGTTCGGCCGTGCCATACGACAGCCCGAACAGCAACTGGATCAGCTTGCCCGCGCCGACCATCTGCACGACGAGGTACAGCACGACGATCGTCAGTGCGTTTGCGGACGTCAGCAGCCGGATCGGCCGTTGCGCGAAGCGGTACGCGACGACGTCGACGAACGTGAACTTGCCGAGGTTGCGCAGCGGCTCGGCGATCAGGAACATCACGAACGGCCAGCCGACCAGGAAGCCGATCGAGTAGATGAGCCCGTCGAAGCCGAACATGAACACCATGCCGGACAGCCCGAGGAACGACGCGGCCGACATGTAGTCGCCCGCGATCGCGAGCCCGTTCTGCAGCCCGGTGATGCCGCCGCCGGCCGTGTAGAAGTCGCGTGTCGAGCGCGTGCGCCGCGCGGCCCAGCGCGTGAGCGCGAGCGTCGCGAACACGAACGCGAAGAACATCCCGATCGCGACGGGGTTCAGTTCGACCTTGTCGGGCATCGGGCCCGCGACCGATACCGCGTGCGCGGCGGAGGAAACGAGAACGGCAAGCGCGCCGAGCGCGATCGATGAATGTCGCATCCGGGCCTCCATCACGAACGTCCGAGGATCGCGTCGACCCGGCGGTCGAACGCGCGGTTCGCGCGCAGCACGTAGCACGCGGTCAGGCCGATCGCGACCAGGATGATCGCGACGCCCGCGGCGATTCCGACGGTCGTCGTCGCGCCGCGGTACAGCGGCGCCGCGAGCACGTGCGGCGCGAGCGCGACGAGCAGGATGAAGCCGTAGTAGGTCGCGATCATCAGCGCCGTCAGCGTGAAGCTGAAGCGGCGCCGCGCGCGCACGAGCTGCTGGTAGTCGCGGCGCGCCGTGACCGATTCGATGACGGAAAACTCCATGGTGTCTCCATTTCCAGCGCGTCGTTGCGCGAGGGTTGTCTTGTGGATCGATAGCGCGTCAACCGGTCCGCCCGCGCCGCGGCGGTGCAACGTGTTGTGTCGTGCCCGTGCGTGGGCGTGTGATCAGACCACCCGATCCGCTCGCAGCCGCGCGACCTCGTCGGCCGACATCCCGAGCCAGCCGCCGAGCACCGCATCCGTATCGGCACCGAGCACCGGCGGCGCGCCGCGCACCGGCAACCGTGCGCCGTCGAAGCGGTACGGCGGTGCAAGCACGTCGACGCCGCCCGCGACCGGATGCGGCTGCCGCGTGACGAGCCCCGCGCTCGTCGCGCGTTCCGACTTCAGCGCTTCGTGCAGCCCGAGCACTTCGCCGCACGGAATGCCCGCGTCGGCGAGCGCAGCGAGCAACGTCGCGCGCGACCGGCGTGCAAGTTCACGACGAATCTCGGGCAGCAGGTCGGCGCGATTCTCCGAGCGGCCGAGGTTGGTCTTGTAGCGCGCGTCGGCCGCGAGATCGGGCCGCTCGATCGCATCGCAAAAGCGTGCGAACTGCGTGTTGTTGCCGACCGTGATCACCAGCGGGCCGTCGGCCGCGTCGAACACGCCGTACGGCACGATCGACGGATGCGCGTTGCCGTAGCGCGGCGGATCTTCACCCATCAGCAGCGCGTCGAGCCCGTAGTACGCGGTGATCATCAGCCCGCAGTCGAACAGCGCCATCTCGATGCACCGTCCGCGCCCGGTTGCATGGCGTTCGTACAGTGCGGCGAGGATCGCCTGCGCCGAGTACATGCCGGTGAACAGGTCGACCGCCGCGACGCCGAACTTCAGCGGCGGCTGGCCGGCCTCGCCGTTCAGCGCCATCAGCCCGGCCTCGCCCTGCACGACGAGGTCGTAGCCGGGCCGCGCGGCTTCGGCGCCCGACCGGTCGTAGCCGGAGATCGCGCAGTGCACGAGGCGCGGATTCAGTTCGGCCAGCGCGTCGTAGCCGAGCCCGAGCTTTTCCGCGCCGCCGAACTTGAAGTTGTGAAGCACCACGTCGGCCTGCGTGGCCAGCTCGCGCGCGAGCCGCCGCCCTTCGTCGGTCTGCAGGTCGAGACAGATCGAGCGCTTGCTGCGGTTCACGCTGTTGAAGTAGGTCGTTTCGGTGTCGCCGATCCTCAAGCCCCAGTCGCGCGTATCGTCGCCGCGCGCCGGATGCTCGACCTTGATCACTTCCGCGCCGAAATCGGCGAGCACCATCGCGCACCACGGGCCTGCCAGCACGCGCGAGAAATCGAGCACCTTCACGCCGGCCAGCGGCAACGCGCGCGGTTCGTTCGTCATCCTTGTCTCCTCCATTCGCGCTGTGCGCCTTTACTGTTTCGACAGCGCGATGTAGCACGCGAGATGGTGATCCTCGTCGCCGAGCTGATGATCGATCATCACGAGGCGCTTCGCGTAATGCGACAGCGGCAGCTCCCACGTCATCCCGATCCCGCCGTGCAGCTGGATGCTCTCCTCGGCGACGAGCGTGCCGATCCGGCCGATGCTGTATTTCGCCGCCGCCAGCGCGCGTTCGCGCACCACGCGCGGCGCGTCGAGCTGCGCGGCCGCGTTGATCACGGCCGAGCGCGCCTGCTCGACTTCGAGCAGCAGGTCGGCCATCCGGTGCTGCAGCGCCTGGAAGCTGCCGATCGGCAGCCCGAACTGCTTGCGCGTGCGCAGGTACTCGAGTGTGTGCTCCTTCGCGACATCCATCGCGCCGAGCGCTTCAGCCGACAGCGCAAGCAGACCGTAGCCAAGCACGCGTTCGAGCAACCCGGCGCCCGCTTCGCCGTCGTGCGCGCCGAGCGCCGCATCGGCCGACAGCGCGACACGCTCGAAGCGCACTTCCGCCGCGCGGCCGCCGTCGATCTTCCGGTAGTCGCGCAGCGAGACGCCCGGTGCGTCGGCCGGCACGACGAACAGGCCGATGCCGGCCGCATCGTCATCGGCGCCCGACACGCGTGCGCTGACGACGAAGAACGCCGCCTGCGCGGCCTGGTCGACGACGCCCTTCGCGCCCGTCAGCACCCAGCCGTCGCCCGATCGTTCGGCGCGCGTGCGCACGGTCGTCAGCTCGTAGTGCGAGCCCGGCTCGTCGTGCGCGAATGCCGCGCTCGCGCTGCCGTCGATCAGCGCCGCGAGCTTGTCGCGATGCGCGTCGCCGCCGGCGAGCGACAGCGCGCGGCCGGCCAGCAGTGCGCCGAGAAACGGCTCGACGACGAGCCCGCGCCCGAGGCATTCGAACACCACGGCGATGTCGAAGCCCGCGCCGCCGAAACCGCCGTCGGCTTCGGGAAACAGCGCGCCGACCGTGCCGAGTTCGGCAAAGCGCTGCCACATCGCGCGATCGAAGCCTTCGGCCGACTGCGCGATGCGATCGCGCACGGGAAGCGCGTACTGTTCGGCGATGAAGCGGTTCAACGTGTCCGCCAGCATCCGGCGGTCTTCTGTGTGCTGGAAATCCATCGTCGCGTCCCTCGTTACAGCCCGAGCATCATCTTCGCGATGATGTTCTTCTGGATCTCGTTCGAGCCGCCGAAGATCGACAGCTTCCGGTTGTTGAAATACTGCAGCGCGGCGCTCGCGGCGTCTTCCGGGCCGACTGGCTCGCCGTCGTAGTCGCCATCGAGCGCTTCGTCGACGAACGGCTGCGCATACGGCCCCATCGCACGCCGCATCAGCGCCGTGATCTCCTGGCGGATCTGCGTGCCGCGGATCTTCAGCATCGAGCTTTCCGCGCCCGGCGCGCCGCCGCCCGCGACCGCGGCCAGCACGCGCAGGTTCGTCGTGCGCATGTTCTCGAGCTCGATCTCGACACGCGCGACGCGCGCCGCAAAGAACGGATCGTCCGCGAGCGACCGGCCGTTTTTCGTCACCTTCGCGGCGACCGCGCGCAGCCGGTCGAGCGCGGCCGTCGAGAAGCCGATTCCGGCAATGTTGGTGCGCTCGTACGTGAGCAGGTACTTCGCGTAGGTCCAGCCGCGGTTCTCCTCGCCGACGAGGTTCTCCGCCGGCACGCGCACGTCGGTGAAGAACACCTCGTTCACCTCGTGCTCGCCGTCGAGCGTGATGATCGGACGGACTTCGACGCCTGGCGTGTTCATGTCGATCAGCAGGAAGCTGATGCCTTCCTGCTTGCGCACGTCGGTCGCGGTGCGCACGAGGCAGAAGATCATGTTCGCGTAGTGGCCGAGCGTGGTCCACGTCTTCTGGCCGTTCACGACGTAGTGCTCGCCCTGCGCGTCGAGCCCGCGCACCGCGCTCGTCTTCACCGCCGCGAGATCGGAACCGGCGCCCGGCTCCGAGTAGCCCTGGCACCACCAGTCGGTGCCGTCGAGGATGCGCGGCAGCCAGCGGCGCTTCTGCGCTTCGTTGCCGTACTTGATCAGCACGGGCCCGAGCATGTTCACGCCGAACGGCACGATGCGCGGCGCACCCGCGAGCGCGCATTCGTTGTCGAACAGGAACTTCTGCGCGACGCTCCAGCCGGGGCCGCCGTATTCGCTCGGCCAGTGGCTCGCGAGCCAGCCGCGCGCGTTGAGGATCGCGTGCCATGCGCGCATGTCGTCGCGCGTGAGGTGCAGGCCGCCCTTCACCTTGCGCGCAATGCGCTCGGGCAGTTCGGCTTGCAGGAAGCGCTGCACTTCCGTGCGGAAGGCTTCCTCTTCGGGAGTGAAATTGAGGTCCATCTTCGGTCCGTGGCGAATGCGGTTGGCGTTCAGTCGATGCGGTTCAGGCTCGCGAAATCCGCGCCGCGCGCGACAAGATCGACGAGCAGCGGCGACGGCTTCCAGAACAGCGGATCTTCCTTCGCGAATGCGCGGATATCGGCGAGCACGTTCGCGAGGCCGACCGTGTCCGCGTAGTGCATCGGGCCGCCGCGATAGCGCGGGAAGCCGTAGCCGTAGAGGAACACCGCGTCGACGTCGAGCGGGCGCAGCGCGATCTTCTCGTGCACGACGTTCGCGCCTTCGTTGATCATCGCGGCGAGGTAGCGGCGCGTGATCTCGTCGTCGGTGAACGTGCGCGGCGTGACGCCCTTCTTCGCACGCTCTTCCGCGACGATTGCGTCGACTTCCGGGTCCGGCGTACCGACGCGCGCACCGTCCGGGTACAGGTAGTAGCCGCGTGAAGTCTTCTGCCCGAACCAGCCGCGCTCGCACAGGCGGTCGGAAATCCCGACGTAGCGCGCACGCGGGTCGCGCGTCGCCGCGCGGCGCTTGCGGGTCGCCCAGCCGATGTCGCCGCCCGCGAGGTCGACGACCTGGAACGGTCCCATCGGGAAGCCGAATTCGCGCACCGCGCGATCGATCTGGTACGGCGACGCGCCGTCTTCCATCAGGTAGTCGGCCGCCGTGCGATAGACGGCGAGGATCCGGTTGCCGATGAAGCCGTCGCACACGCCGGCGCGCACCGGCGTCTTCTTCAACTGCTTCGCCAGCGCGAACGCGGTCGCGACGACGTCCGCGCTCACGCGCGCCGGCACGACGATCTCGAGCAGCTTCATCACGTTGGCCGGCGAGAAGAAATGCAGGCCGATCACGTCGGCCGGCCGGTCGATGCTCGCGGCCAGTTCGTCGATGTCGAGATACGACGTGTTGGTCGCCAGCACCGCGCCCGGCTTGCACACGCGTGCGAGTTCGGCGAACACGGCCTTTTTCACGGCCATGTCCTCGAACACGGCTTCGATCACGACATCGGCCTGCGCGAGCGCGTCGTACGACGTGCTGCCCTTGAAGCGCGCGAGCCGCGCCGCGTGCGCGGCCGGCGTCATCCGCCCTTTCGCGACGAGGCCGTCGTACACCTTCTCGACATGCGCGCGGCCGCGCGCGAGCGACGCTTCGTCGCGTTCGATCATCGTCACCGGCAGCCCGGCGTCGAGCGCCGCGACCGCGATGCCCGCGCCCATCGTGCCGCCGCCGACCACGCCGATCCGCTCGACCGGCCGCGCGCTCGCGCGCCGCGCCTCGGGCGCCTTCGCCGCTTCGCGCTCCGCGAAGAACGCATGCACGAGGCCCGCGCGCTGCGGGCTGTCGATGCATTGCAGGAAGAGGCTGCGTTCGAACTTCATCCCCGCGTCGAACGACTGCGTGAGCGCGGCCTCGACCGCGTCGACGATCTTCGCCGGCGAGAACAGTCCGCGCGATTTCTTCGGCAGCTCCGCGCGCGCCGCGTCGATCGCGGCCTGCGCGGCCGCGCGGTCGGCCAGCCCCTGCGCATCGCGCGTGCGGCGCACCGGTGCGCCGAGCGATACGAGTTCCTGCGCGTAGGCGAGGCCTTCGGCGAGCGTGTCGTCGCTGTGCGCGACGCGGTCGACGAGGCCGAGCGCGAGGGCTTCCTCGGCGCTTGCATGGCGGCCCGTCAGCATCAGGTCGAGCGCGGCCTTCGCACCGATCAGGCGCGGCGCGCGCTGCGTGCCGCCCGCGCCGGGCAGCAGGCCGAGCGTGACCTCGGGCAGCCCGAGCTTCGCGCCGGGCACCGCCAGCCGGTAATGCGCGGCGAGCGCGACTTCGAGCCCGCCGCCGAGCGTCGCGCCGTGCAGCGCGACCACGACCGGCTTCGTGCCCGATTCGATCCGCTCGCACACGTCGGGCAGCGACGGCGGCACCGGCGGCTTGCCGAATTCGCGGATGTCGGCGCCCGCGATGAAGTTGCGGCCGGCGCCGACGATCAGCACCGCGCGGATCGCGTCGTCGGCCTGCGCGGCGTCGAGCGCGTCGGCAAGGCCGCGCCGCACGTCGGCGGACAGTGCATTGACGGGCGGATGGTCGATCGTGACGACGAGCACCTTGTCGCGGCGCTCGCGCGTGACCGTGCTCGTCGGGCTGATGGGGGAAGCGGGTGAATTCATCGTGTCTCCTTGACGCGGCGGCAAGTGCGTCGACGCCGGTTCGTGACTCGCGGCCACGCGAGCGGCGCCGCGGCACCAGCCCCGGTCCCGCACGAAGCGGGACAAGATCCGGCCGTACGCCGGGCATGACTCGATTCTCGATTGATCGAGATTCATTGACAATTCCCTCTCCGTTTTACAAGCTGTCAAGTCTGACTTGACACTGGATGCTTTCCGACCGTTAAACGGGACGGATCAGGAGCGAGAGCATGGACCTGAACGCACTGACGCTGCTCGTCGAGATCCTCGACGCCGGCAATCTCAGCAAGGCCGCGCAGCGGCTCAAGATGAGCCGCGCGAACGTCAGTTACCGGCTGAACCAGCTCGAACGCTCGATCGGCCAGCAGCTCGTGCGGCGCACGACGCGGCGCATCGAGCCGACCGAGATCGGGCTGAAGCTGTACGAGCACGGCCGGCGCATCCGCAACGAGCTGCTCGCCGCGCAGGAATCGGTGACGACGCTCGGCCAGGACCTGCAGGGCCGCGTGCGCCTGTCGGTGCCGAGCGGCTATGGGCAGATGGTGATGTCCGAGTGGCTGCTCGCGTTCAAGCGGCTGCACCCGGGCATCGTGCTCGACGTCGTGTTCGAGAACCGCGTGGAAGACCTGATGCGCGACGAGATCGACATCGCGGTGCGCGTGATGCCCGAACCGCCGCAGAACCTCGTCGCGCGCGACATGGGCGCGGTGCGCTACGTCGCGTGCGCGTCGGCCGCGTTTGCCGCCGCGCACGGGATGCCGTCGAGCCTCGGCGCGCTGGCCGCCGCGCCGGTCGTCACCGCGACGGTAATGGGGCGGCAGTTGCGGATCGCCGCGTATCTCGGCGACGAGCGCCACGAGGTGCTGCTCGAGCCCACCTTGATTTCGGAGAACTTCCTGTTCCTGCGCCAGGCGATCCTCGCGGGGATCGGCGTCGGCATCGTGCCCGACTACGTGATGCAGGACGACATGCGGCGCGGCACCGTCGTCACGTCGCTCGACGCGTACCGGCTCAGCATCTTCGGCACGCACATGTACATGCTGTACATGCCGAACCGGCACCACACGCGCGCGACGTCGACGTTCATAGAGTTCATCCTCGAACAGGCCGGAAAGACCGGCCGGGGCGGGCCCGGCGGGATTCGTCAGGGTTTTCTGTCGGATGACAATCCGCCGGCGGCGCAGCGACAATAGCGCGCCGGGGCCGGCAGCCGCGTTGCGCCGGCGCCATCGCCTCATTCGAATTCACTGCTGCCGAGGGTTCAATGTTCGACCGGATTCGCCCGCCTTCGCGTCCCTGGACGCTGCTTGCCGCCGTCGCGCTCGTCGCGTTCAACGCCGGCTGCACGTCCCCGTCCGCGCCGTCGGGCGCCGTCGTCCCGGTCGCTCCCGCCTCGGGCGCGGCCGTCCCGCTGCCCGGCTTTCACGCGCCCGAACTGGCGTCCGGCTGGACCGACAAACCGGGCTGGACCTCGCAGCACTTCATGATCGCGGCCGCGAATCCGCTCGCGACACAGGCCGGCTACGACATGCTGAAGGCGGGCGGCACCGCGATCGACGCGGCGATCGCCACGCAGATGGTGCTCGCGCTCGTCGAGCCGCAATCGTCGGGGATCGGCGGCGGCGCGTTCCTGCTGTACTTCGACGGCAAGGCGACGCAGGCCTACGACGGCCGCGAGACCGCGCCGGCCGCCGCGACCGACCGCCTGTTCTACGGGCCGACCGGCCAGCCGATGAGCTTCTACGAAGGTGTCGTCGGCGGGCGTTCGGTCGGCACGCCGGGCGTGTTGCGCATGCTCGACGCCGCGCACCGCGCGCACGGCAAGCTGCCGTGGCGCCGGCTGTTCCAGCCGGCGATCCGACTCGCCGAGCACGGCTTCACGATCAGCCCGCGGCTCGCGACGCTGATCGCGAACGACAAGTACCTGAAGAACGACCCGGCCGCGCGCGCGTACTTCTACAACGCGGACGGCACGCCGAAGGCGGCCGGCACGGTGTTGAAGAACCCCGCGCTCGCGACCGTGCTGCGCCAGGTCGCCGACCGCGGCGCGAACGCGTTCTACAGCGGCGCGATCGCGCGCGACATCGTCACGAAGGTGCGCAAGCATCCGACCAACCCTGGCCTGCTGTCGCTGCAGGATCTCGCGCGCTACAAGGCGAAGGTGCGCACGCCGCTGTGCGCCGACTATCGGCGCTCGGTCGTGTGCGGGATGCCGCCGCCGTCGTCGGGCGGGCTCACGATCGCGCAGATGCTCGGCATCCTCGAGGCGATGCCCGACTGGCAGCAGATCGGCGCGCAGAAGCCGGTGCGCAACGATGTCGGCTACGAGCCGACGCCGTTCGCCGCGCACCTGTTCAGCGAAGCCGGCCGCCTCGCGTATGCGGATCGTGCGCGTTATGTCGCCGATCCCGATTTCGTGCCGCTGCCGGGCGGCAACTGGGCGAGCCTCACCGACAAGACCTACCTCGCGCAGCGCGCGCGACTGATCGGCGACAACAGCATGGGCGTCGCGCAGGCCGGCGCGCCGCAGGGCGCGACGCTCGCGATGGCCGACGACCGCAGCCCCGAACTGCCGTCGACGTCCGACATCGCGATCGTCGACCGTTACGGCCAGGCGCTGTCGATGACGACGAGCGTCGAGGATGCATTCGGCTCGCGGCTGATGGTGCGCGGCTTCATGCTGAACAACCAGCTCACCGACTTCTCGTTCGTGTCGAACGACAACGGCCGGCCGGTCGCGAACCGCGTGCAGCCGGGCAAGCGGCCGCGCTCGGCGATGTCGCCGGAACTCGTGTTCGACAAGAAGACCGGACAGGTGACGATGGTCGTCGGCTCGGCCGGCGGCCCCGCGATCATCAACCACGTCGCGAAGACGCTGGTCGGCGTGCTCGACTGGGGCATGACGATGCAGCAGGCGATCGCGCTGCCGAACTTCGGGTCGATGAACGGGCCGACGCAACTGGAACGCGGCCGCGTGTCGGACGGGCTCGCCGACGGGCTGAAGGGCCGCGGGCACGACGTGCAGGTCGTCGAGATGAACTCGGGGCTGCAGGGAATCCAGCGGCTGAACGTTCAGGGGCAGACGGTGTGGTTCGGCGGTGCGGATCCGCGCCGGGAAGGGATTGCGATGGGGGATTGAGCGCGGCGGCCAGAAGCGGCGTGTGTGTGCGTCGCCCGTGCTGCCTGCGTGACGTCAGCCCCGCCCCTTCCACGGCACGATCCGCCGCTCGACCCACCGCATCGCGAGATCGAACAGCCATGCGATCGCGCCGATGATCAGGATCCCCATCACGACGATGTCCGTACGCAGGAAGCTCGATGCGTTGAGCACCATCTGCCCGAGCCCGGCCGTCGCGGCGACCATCTCGGCCGCGACGAGCGTCGTCCAGCCGAAACCGATCGCGATCCGCAGCCCCGTGAGGATCTCCGGCAGCGCGGCCGGCAGCACCACGTGGCGCACGATCTGCGCGAAACTGCCGCCGAGCGAGTACGCGGCGTTGATCTGCTCGACCGTCGCCGCGCGCACGCCGGCGCGTGCGGCCATCGCGATCGGCGCGAAGCACGCGAGGAAGATCACGACGAGCTTCGCCGTCTCGTCGATGCCGAACCAGATCACGACGAGCGGCAGGTACGCGAGCGGCGGCAGCGGCCGGTAGAACTCCAGCAGCGGATCGAGCACGCCGCGCGCGATGCGGCTCACGCCCATCAGGATGCCGGCCGGCACGCCGATCGAAGTCGCCAGCAGGAATGCGCCGAACACGCGCGCCGCACTCCACAACAGATGCTCGGATAGCGGCAGGCCGCCCTGGATCCGGCCGTGCCACGCATCGACGAACGCCGCCCACACGGCTTCCGGTGCGGGCAGGAACAGCGGCGGCAACCATTGCCGGTGCGTCGCGACCCACCACAGCACGGCCAGCGCCGCGACCGTCGCCGCGCTCAGTCCTGCGGTCTTCCCTTCTCCCGGCAGCCGGTAGCGGCGCGACGACGGCGCACGACGCGCCGCCTGAGGCCGCGTGCGGTCACCCTGTTCGAAACCCGCGGCCGTGCGATCGGCCGTCCACGAATCCTGCGTGCTCATGCTGTCCTGCCTGTGCAAAGTACTGTTCCGGCCGCGCCCGATGGCCACGCCGTGCCGCGCGAGTTCGTTCATCACGCAGGCTCCGCAACCGCCTCGTCGCGATGCAGGTACGCGATCAGCCGCTCGCGCCACGCGATGAAGTCCGGTGACGATTTCACTGCGCGCGCATCGCGCGACTCGACGTAGCGACGCGCGAACGGCAGCTCGAACGTTTCCGCGATACGGCCGGGGCCCGGCGTCATCACGACGAGACGTGTCGCGAGGAACAGCGCCTCCTCGACGTCGTGCGTGATGAAGAACACCGTCTTGCCGGTGCGCGCCCACACGTCGAGCACGAGCGCCTGCATCGTGCCGCGCGTCATCGCATCGAGCGCGCCCATCGGCTCGTCCATCAGCAGCACGCGCGGATCGCTCGCGAGCGCACGCGCGATGCCGACACGCTGCTGCATCCCGCCCGACAGCTCGTACACGCGCGCACGCGCATGGTTCTCGAGCCCGACGAGCGCGAGCATCTGCCGCGCCCGCGCTTCGCGCTCGGCCTTCGACACGCGCGCGAAACGCAGCCCGGGCGCGACGTTGTCGAGCACGTCGAGCCACGGCAGCAGCGCGTATTTCTGGAACACGACGCCTCGATCGGCGCCGGGGCCCGTGACCGGCACGCCGTCGACGCGCACGTCGCCCGTCGTCGGCGCGACGAAGCCGGCCATGCAGTTCAGGAGCGTCGTCTTTCCGCAGCCGGACGCGCCGAGCGCGACGACGAACTCGCCGGCATCGATGCGCAGGTCGACGCGTGCGAGCGCCTGCGTCGTCGGCCTGCCGCGCTCACCCGGATAGGCAACCGATACCTGCCGGACTTCCAGCGTGCTCATGCTCGGGACTCCATGATGATCGCCGCGCTCAGCGTGCGGCCTTCTGCACGAACTGCGGATCGACGCCGGCCGAATAGTCGGCGAGCACCGTCTGGATCGTGCCCTGCGATTTGAGGAACGTGGCCGTGGCCGCGAGCGACTTCGCGGCGCCCGATTGCGCGCCGCCGCCAAGCCACGTCGGCGACGCCTGCTCGGCCGCCGTCGGGAATGCGTAGAGCGCGAGGCTGGCCGGCACGTCCTGTGCGTTCGCGCCCGATACCTTCGCGACCGCGGCGACCTGCGGCGAGCCGACCTTCCAGGCAGCCGCATGCGCGCGGTAGTCGGCATCGGCGGCCGCGAGCACCTTCACGAAGCGCGTGACGAACTCGGGGTTCTCGCGCGCGAACTTGCGGCTCACGACGAAGCCGTCGAAGGTCGCCTTGCCACTTTCCTTCGCAACCTGGCCCGAGGTCGTGAGCACGGTGCCCGACTGCTTGACCTTCGCGAGCACCGGATCCCAGATATAGGTCGCGTCGATGTCGCCGCGCGCCCACGCCGCCGCGACTTCGGGCGGACGCAGGTTCACGATCTTCACGTCGTTCGGATTGACGCCCGCGGCCTGCAGCGCGACGAGCGTATGGAAGTGCGAGGTCGACACGAACGGCACGCCGATCTTCTTGCCCTTCAGCGCTGCGAGGTTCGTGACGCCCGAGCCGTTGCGCGCGACGAGCGCCTCGGCGTCGTTGATGTTGTCGAGCACCCAGAACAGCGAGATGTCGAGCCCCTGCGAGAGACCCGCCGCGATCGGGCTCGACCCGGCTTCGCCGAGCTGCACGGAGCCCGACGCAAGCGCGCGGATCACGTCAGCGCCGCTGTCGAGCTTGCGGAACGTGACCTTGTAGCCGGTCGCCTTTTCGACTTCACCGCTCGCCTGCGCGTAGCGCCACGGCACGACCATGTCCTGGTACGCGATCACGACTTCGCGCGATTCGGCGTGCGCCGCGCCGAGCGCGGCAAAGGCGGTCAGCGCGACGACGGCGCGGCGGATGAAGCTGAAACGGGACATGCGGCTCTCCTTCGGAATGCGGGCAATGCTGCGGGAGAGCCGACTATAGGAGCTTTGCGCGCGGCGGGAGCGAACTTATCCTGCGAAGCTATCGATGCCGTTTCAGCTTTGCTTTCCACGTTCGACCGGATCGCGTGTCCGGTCGGGTGGCGGTTGCCGTGCAGGAGCACGGATGGCGGCAGCACCAACAAAAAAGCCCGCATCGCTGCGGGCTTTTTTCGACTGCGTGAGACAGCAGCGGGATCGCGACGCTCAGACCACGCCTGCCCCGTGCGCCTGCAGATCGGCGTGATAGCTCGACCGCACCATCGCGCCGACGGCCGCGTGCGTGAAGCCCATCTTGTACGCCTCTTCCTCGTACATCTTGAAGGTATCCGGATGCACGTACGCACGCACCGGCAGGTGGTGCTCGGACGGCTGCAGGTACTGGCCGATCGTCAGCATGTCGACGTCGTGCGCGCGCAGGTCGCGCATCACCTGCAGGATTTCCTCTTCCGTCTCGCCGAGGCCGACCATCAGGCCCGACTTCGTCGCGACGTTCGGATGCAGCGCCTTGAAGTCCTTCAGGAGCTTCAGTGAGTGCGCGTAGTCCGAACCCGGGCGCGCTTCCTTGTACAGGCGCGGCACCGTTTCGAGGTTGTGGTTCATCACGTCGGGCGGCGCGGCGTTCAGGATCGAGATCGCGCGATCGAGACGGCCGCGGAAATCCGGCGTCAGGATCTCGATGCGCGTGTCCGGCGACTGCGCGCGCGTTTCGCGGATGCACTCGACGAAGTGGGCGGCGCCGCCGTCGCGCAGGTCGTCGCGGTCGACGCTGGTGATCACCACGTACTTGAGCTTCAGCGCGGCGATCGTGCGCGCGAGGTTCTTCGGTTCATCCGCGTCGAGCGGATCGGGACGGCCGTGGCCGACGTCGCAGAACGGGCAGCGGCGCGTGCACTTGTCGCCCATGATCATGAACGTCGCGGTGCCCTTGCCGAAGCATTCGCCGATGTTCGGGCAGCTCGCTTCCTCGCACACCGTATGCAGGTTGTGCTCGCGCAGGATCGTCTTGATCTCGTTGAAGCGCGAGCTGCCGGTGGCCGCCTTCACGCGGATCCACTCGGGCTTCTTCAGCTTCTCGATCGGAATGACCTTGATCGGGATGCGCGCCGTCTTCGCCTGCGCCTTCTGCTTGGCGGTCGGATCGTACGCAGCGGGGGCGGCCGAATCGGCCGGTGCGGGAGAAGCGGTAACGTCAGTCATTCGATTGTTCCAGTGCCTGCGGCTTGTCGGCGGCCGCGGATGCGCCGTCGAGGTTGGCGATCAGACGGCGCACCAGCGTATGGGCGACGTCGTTCCAGTCGGCGGCAACCTCGAGGCTCGCCATGTCGACAGTTTCCAGTCCGGCATAGCCGCACGGGTTGATCGCAAGAAACGGGCGCAGATCCATCTTCACGTTCAGGCTCAGCCCGTGATAGCTGCAGCCGTTGCGGATCTTCAGGCCGAGGGCCGCGATTTTCGCGCCCTCGTGCACGCCGGACGCCACGTAGATCCCGGGCGCGCCCGCCTTGCGGACCGAAGCGAGATTATACGCCGCGAGGGTTTCGATCACGGCCTCCTCGATCTTCGTCACGAGCGTACGCACCATCAGCTTGCGCCGGCGCAGGTCCAGCAGCAGGTAGACGACGATCTGGCCGGGGCCGTGGTAGGTGATTTGTCCGCCGCGGTCGACCTTCACGAGCGGCACGCCGCTGTCGGCCACCAGCAGGTGGGCCGGGTCGCCGGCCTGGCCGAGCGTGTAGACGGGCGGATGCTCGACCACCCAGATCTCGTCGCCGGTGTCGGCCGTGCGCGTGTCGGTGAACGCGCGCATCGCGTCGAAGCTCGTCTCGTAGGCCTCGAGGCCCCGCCAGCGCACGGTGACCGGCTGGGCCGGGGAGTCGGCGGGCGATGCGGAAACGGCGACAGGCGTGGACACGATGGAAACCGGCGAAACGGACATGGGCGGTAGTTTACCGAAAACCCATGGGTCTCGCCGGGCTTGGAAAGGGACGGATTGTCAGTATCCGTCGGATGAAATGAAGGTCAGACCGTACGCCAGCCGTCGTGGATCAGCGCGGTTACGCGTTCGCGCAGGCGCGCCAGCCCGCCGAGCGCCACTTCCCTGGGCGGCCGCGACACCGAGAACGCGACGCGCGCGCCCTCCCGGCCTTCCGCGCTGAGCCACAGCCGCTCGCCGCGGCGCAGCTTCAGCGTTTCGCCATCGACCAGGAAGTAGTCGTCGACGTCGTTGCTGCGCGTGGCCCAGACCGGCCCGCATTGAACGATCAGCCGCGTGCTGCGTTGCACCTTCATCGGCACCGTTTCGCCCACCGGGATTTCGAACGTGATGCTTGAAGAAATTTCTTGCATGATCGCCTCCGCCAATAAATGCTTCGATGGCTACAATCGTAGTCACTTCAAGGCGTCCGACAAAACGACCAATTTTCACGTCGATGTGAGGAAAATTAGCAAATGGACCTCCGCCAGCTACCTGCGCTGAACGCGATTCGCGCGTTCGAAGCCGCCGCCCGTCACGAGAATTTCTCGCGCGCCGCCGACGAGCTGTACGTCACGCACGGCGCGGTCAGCCACCAGGTTCGCGCGCTCGAAGAGGAACTCGGCGTGCAGCTGTTCACGCGCAACGGCAAGCGGCTGTGCCTGACCGACGCCGGCATGCGCTACGCGCAGCAGATCCGCACCGCGCTGATGGTGATCGCCGACGCGACGCGCGACGTGCGCGCGAGCGACCGCGACCGGCGGCTCGTGGTGTCGATGCTGTCGTCGTTCGCCGCGCGCTTCATCACGCCGCGCATCGGCTCGTTCATCGAGCGGCACCCGGAAATCGACGTCGAGCTGCAGTCGACCAACTCGCTCACCGATTTCGCACGCGACGACGTCGACCTCGCGATCCGCTTCGGCCATGGCAACTATCCGGGGCTGCATGTCGAGCCGATGTTCGACGAGGTGTTCTTTCCGGCGTGCTCGCCGACGCTGAACGGCGGCAAGCTGCCGCAAACGCCTGCCGACCTCGCGCACTACAACCTGCTGCGCTCGGATGACGAGCTGTGGCGGCCATGGTTCGACGCGGCCGGACTCAAGACGCTGACCGAGCCGAAACGGGGGATTCTGTACCAGGATTCGTCGAACCTGCTGCTGGCCGCGATCGACGGCCAGGGCATCGCGCTGGTGCGCCGCTCGCTCGCAGTACACGACCTGCTCGACGGGCGCATCGTGCGCCTGTTCGACATCGACGGGCCGAGCCCGTGGCACTATTTTTTCGTGTGTCCGCCGCCGCTTCTGAACACGCCGCGCGTGCAGGCGTTCAGGACCTGGCTGCTTCAGGAAGTCGCCGAATTCAAGCGGCTGTGCGACGAGCTGGACGCGCGGCGCGCGGCGGGGAAGACCCCCGCCGAGTGCGCGCAGGAAGGAGGATGGAAGGCGCTTTCGCTCAGAGTACGACCTTGACCATCGGATGGCCGGTCAGCGCGCGGTAGATGTTGTCGAGCTGTTCCTGGCTCGTCGCGCGCACGGTGATCGTGAGGCCGGTGTAATTGCCGCCGCTCGACGCGCGCTCCTCGATCTTCTCGACATCGATCTCGTTGTCGTGAACGGCCACGACCTTGAAGATCGTGTCCTTGAACTCCGGGTGCGCCTTGCCCATGATCTTGATCGGGAAATCGCACGGAAACTCCAGCAGCGACTCCTTCCGGGTATCGATCGCGCCGGTCACCTCGATGGTTTTGGTCGGTTCGCTCATCATTTTCTCCGGGTTAGGTCAAACTGTTCAAACTCGCGTGCCTTCGCACGCTGGTACGCGTCATACAACGCCGCGAACACGGGGCCCGGCTTGCCGCCCTGGACGGGCAGGTCGTCGAGCGACGTGACGGGCAGCACTTCCTTCGTGGCCGACGTGATCATGATCTCGTCGGCCGCGCGCAACTCCACTTCGCTGATCTCGCGCGCGACGAACGGGATCTTGCATGCGTCGGCCAGCTCCTCGATCAGCGCGTAGCGGATCCCTTCGAGGATCTTGTTGCTGCGCGGCGGCGCGAGCAGCTCGCCGTTCTTCACGATCCACACGTTCGACGACGAACCTTCGGTCAGGTAGCCGTCGCGCAACTGCAGCGTCTCGAACGCATCGTGTTCCGCCGCATGCTGCGCCATCAGCACGTTGCCGAGCAGCGAGATCGACTTGATGTCGCAATGCAGCCAGCGGCGATCCTCGGCCGTCACGCAGCGCACGCCCTTCGCGCGCTCTTCTTCCGGCGGCAGGCGCAGCGGGCTCGTCATCGCGAACACCGTCGGCACCGCGTTCGCGGGGAACGCGTGGCCGCGCTTCGCGACGCCGCGCGTCACCTGCAGGTAGACGAGCGCGTTGCCGTCGCCGAGGCCTTCGGCATTGGCCTCGACCACGCGCTCGATCAACGCGCGCCAGCCGGCCGCGTCGTGCGGATCGTCGATGCCGATCTTCTTCAGGCTGCGCGCGAGCCGCGCCAGATGCTGGTCGATCCGGAACGGCACGTGCGCGCCGTCATGGGCATAAACGGGGACGACTTCATACACGCCATCGCCGAAGATGAACCCGCGGTCGAGCACCGGGACACGGGCTTCCGACAGCGGCACCAGTTCCTCCTGCGCCGAGACGCTGAGGTAGACGATCGGTTCGAATTCGGCTTGGCTCATAGCAATGACAGATGGGGATGAAGTCGTAAAAACAAAGGCCCGTCGTGCTTACTTCTTCTTGCTGAACATCAGCAGGATCGAGTCCCAGATACGCCCGAAGATACCCGCTTCCGGCACCGCCTGCAGCGCGACGACCGGGAATTCGGACAGCGTCTTGCCGTCGGCGACGATCTTCACCGTGCCGACCTGCTGGCCTTCCGCGAGCGGCGCGATCAGCGGCGCGTTCACGTCGACTTCGGTCTTGACCTTGTCGCCGAGGCCGCGCGGCACGGTCGCCCACTGGTCGCCCTTCACGCCGACCTGCACGGTGTTTTCCTTGCCCTTGTAGATGCGCGGCGTCGACATCGCCTGGCCGCCCTTGAACAGGCGCACCGAATCGAATGCGCTGTAGCCGTAGTTCAGCATCTTCATGCTGTCCTGCGTGCGCTCGCCTTCCTTCTGCTCGCCCATCATCACCGACACCAGGCGGCGCTGGCCGTCCACACCCGGAATCGCGCGCTTCGCCGACGCGATCAGGCAGTAGCCGGCCGCCTGCGTATGGCCCGTCTTCAGGCCGTCGACCGTCGGATCCAGCCACAGCAGGCGGTTGCGGTTGCCCTGGCGGATGTTGTTGTACTTGAATTCCTTCTCCGAGAAGATGCTGTAGTACTGCGGAAAATCGCGGATCAGGTGCGCGGACAGCTTCGCGAGGTCGCCGGCCGTCGTGTAGTGGTTCGGGTCGGGCATGCCGTTCACGTCGGCGAAGTGCGTCCCCTTCATGCCGAGGCGCTGCGCCTCGTCGTTCATCAGCGTGACGAACTGCCCTTCGCTGCCGCCGACGAGTTCGGCCAGCGCGATCGCGGCATCGTTGCCCGACTGGATGATCATCCCGTACACGAGGTCATGCACGGACACCGGCTTGTTCGCCTCGATGAACATGCGCGATTCGTCGCGGCCGACGCGGCGCACGGCGTCGCTCGGCGTGACGATCTGCTCCATCGAGATCTTCTTCTTGTCGAGCGCCTCGAACACGAGGTACGCCGTCATCAGCTTCGTCAGCGACGCGGGCTCGACACGTTCGTCGGCATTGCCCGACGCGAGCACCGTGTTGCTGGTCGCATCGACGAGCACCCACGAGCGTGCGTTCACGCCCGGCGGCGGCACCGCGCCCGGCATGTAGGTCGCGGGCGCGCCGGTGAACTGCTCGGCGGCCGGCGCCGCATGCGCGGCCTTGGCCTTGGCGGCCGGCTTCGCCTCGGCGACGACGATCGTCGACGCGAGCGCGACAGGCAGCATCACGCCGAGCGCGACGTTGCGCGCGGCGGTGCCGAAGGCGATGGAGGAAGCGAGGGACTTGAGGCCTTGGGGAGACAGACGCATGATCGATTCAGGCTGATGGCAGAAAGTGCGGTGCGAAACGCGCAGGGTTGAACGGCAAGGCGGCGGGCGTTCCGGGCACGCGCCCGACATCGTCGGGCGGCGCGAAACGCGCCGGTTGGACTCGTGCGGACGCGTTCGGTTCGCGGCCGTCGCGAGCGGGCGGACAGGCGGCGAAACGAGCGCCGCATGGGCCCAGCCGGGCCGCGGGCGACGCGGAATGCGGCCATTATACGTGGCCGCGCAGGGCGTTTTCGCGAACCTGGCGCCGGACGGCCGCACACCGGCTTCGGGAGCATGGCGCGCGCACGCTGCGGGCAGGCGCGCTCGAAGCCGCGCGAAAGGCGCGTGCAGGCGGTGTGCAAGTGGGGTTGCGCCGTCGCGCGGCAGGCGCCGCGCCGCGTGGTGCGGCGCGATGTCGCGCGAGGGTTCGGGAAAGGTCGCGCATCCGGCCCGGGTGCCGGTGCGCGGGACGGGCCGCCGGCGCTTACGCAGGCGCCCGCATGCCGACGCCGGTTAGCGCCATGCGTCGACGATGATGCGCTTCAGCACGTGCAGCTTGCGATGGAGGAAATGCTCGGCGCCGGGGATTACGACGACCGGCAGCTCCTGCGGCCGTGCCCAGTCGTACACCGACGCGATCGGCACCGTGTCGTCGGTTTCGCCGTGGATCACGAGCGTGTTCTCGGGCACGTCGGCCACCTGCCAGCGGCTCGCGGCCGTGCCGACGAACACCATCCGCTCGATCGACTCGCCCGCGTCGCGCAGCCGCTTCGCGACGTGCGACAGCACGAAGGTGCCGAACGAGAAGCCCGCGAGCACGAGCGGCAGGTCCGCATAAGCGGGCTGCGCGCGCATGTGCGCGAGCACCGCAACGAGATCGTCGGCTTCGCCGGTGCCGTTGTCGTGCACGCCTTCGGTTGCACCGACGCCGCGGAAGTTCGACCGGTAGACGACGTAGTTCAGTTGCACGAGCGTGCGCGCGAGCGTCTGCGCGACCTTGTTGTCCATCGTGCCGCCGAACAGCGGATGCGGATGCGCGACCAGCGCGATGCCGCGCGGGGCGGCGCCGCTTTCGCGCATGGCGTCCGGCAGGTCGACCGCGATTTCGATCTGCCCGACCGGGCCCGCGATCAGCGATTTCTGCGTATGTACGTTCATTCGGCCGGCCCGCTCAGATCTTCAGGCGGTCGACGACCTTGCCGTCGCGCAGGTGCGATTCGACGATCTCGTCGATGTCGGCCTGGTCGACGTACGTGTACCACGTGCCTTCCGGATACACGACCATCACGGGCCCTTCCTCGCAGCGGTCGAGGCAGCCGGCCTTGTTGATGCGAACCTTGCCGGGCCCCGCGAGGCCGAGTTCCTTCACGCGCTTTTTCGCGTATTCCTGCATGGTCTGCGCGTCGCATTGCGCGCAGCTCGGGCGTTCGGCGCCCGGGTCGCGCTGGTTCAGGCAGAAGAAGACGTGGTGCTGGTAGTAGGAATCCATGATGGTGGCGAGCGGCCCGGCGCGAGGCCGTGCGGAAAGAGGAGCGATTGCCGTTGCGCGGGGCGACGGGCGTGTAGTGTTCGGTGCTAGGCGGCGCTTAGGTGCCAGCGGACTCGTGCTCGTGGCACGGCGCAAACCGCAGCGATGCCTGGTGGCATCGCGAGGATTTGCAACGCGACCACGGGTGCGAAGGCGCCGCACGTAAGTGCCGATCGGTGCCGGACACCGCATTCATGCCGAAGATTATAGCGACCGGCGCGCACGGCTGCCCGCGATACGGCCGCCCTGCGCTGCGCTGAATCCGCGTCAGCGGCGCAGTGCAGCCGGCAGCCACGCGTGCTCGACGCGCTGGCCGAGCCAGATCAGCGCCGCATAGGGCCAGATCCACGCGAGCCAGCGCGCGATGCTGTTGAAGTGCACGTAGCGTCCCTGCCGCCAGCCCGACAGCGTGAAGTCGAAGAACGGATTGACCGGCAGCAGGTTCACGAGCGCCACACCGGCCAGCAGTGCGAGCGCCGCGAGCGTCGCGCGCCACGTCTGCGGCACGCGCAGCGCAACGAGCGCCGCGGCGAAGCCGAGCTCGATGCCGAGCCGCGCGCCGGGCGTCGCCCACACGACGACGAGGCCGGTGGCCGACTGCATGAACGTCGCGGCAGCCTTCAGCACCAGCGCGGCGGTCACCAGCGCGATCAGCAGCCGGATGCGCGGCGCGCGCGGCCGCATCGCGAGCGACGCGATCGCCAGCGCGGCGAACAGCATCAGCCCGCCGAGCGTGGCCTCCCACGCGGAATCGGACAACCAGCCGTCGACCCGCTCGGGCCATTCGCTCACGCGCCAGGCAGCCGGCAGCCACGCGAGCAGCGTGTCCTGCATCGACGCGTCGGCGCGCTCCCACAGCGCGGCCGGCCAGTCGCCGATGCCGAACAGGAACGGCGACGGAAACAGGATCGCGAACGGCCACAGCGCGGCCAGCAGCAGCGGCGTCGCGCCGTCGGCCTCGAACCACGCGAAACGCAGCCGGCGCAGCGCGCCGCGGTCGAGCAGCGCGCCCGTGGCCGGCGCGACGAGCGCCGCGCCCAGCAGCGCGCCGAGCGCGTTGGCGCCAAGATCGAGATTCGACGCGACACGCGTCGGCAGGTAGGTCTGCAGCGCTTCCATCGAGCCCGACAGCAGCACGCCGAGCCCGCCCGCGATCAGCGTCGCGGCCACGCCCCGCCAGCGCGGGTGCAGTGCAAGCACGCCGAGCGCGCCGAACGGCAGATAGCCGAGCACGTTCGTGACCACGTCGAATGCGGTCACGTAGCGCTGCATCGGCGCGAACAGGTAGTCGAACGGCCCGATGCCGAGCGACACCCAGCCTTCGAACGGATACAGCGACGCGTAGACGATGAGCGCCGCGTAAGCGGCGAAGGCCTGCCGCGCGAGCGGCGATGCGCGATGCGTGCCGGCCGCGTTCATCGCGGCTGCGCGGCGTGCGTCACGGGGTGCCCGCGTATGCCTGCATGCCGACCCATGCCGCGATCTGCGACACGAGCTCGTCGCTCGCGGTCGCGAGCGCGCGTGCGCCGCCGGCCGCGTCCGGCGTGCTCGACGGGGCGCGCGCGACGAACGTGCGCTGGCCGAGCACCTTGCCGTCGAGCGTCAGCGTCGCACGCGCGGTAACCGCGCCGTGGCTCTGCGACTGCCCGTCGAACACCTGCTCGAATTCGTTCAGGTCGACCTTGAGGGTCGGCGCGCGCACGCCGTCGGACCCTTCGAGCACCGCGCCGCGCGACGACAGCGCGCCGCGCAGCCGCTGCGTCAGCAGTTGCGCGGGCGGCGCGGTCCAGCGGCTGTCGCGATAGACGGCCACGTGCTGCACGTCCGCGTACGCGAGGCGGTACGCGAACTTGTCCGAGTCGAGCGCGTCGGGCGCGGCGACGTCGAGCACCTTCAGCGCGGGGCCCGAACCGGCCGTCACGACCGATGCGGCCGGCCCGAGGTCGTAGCGGACATTCGACAGCACCGCGCTGTTGCCGGCGCAGCCGGCCGCCAGCGCGAGCGTCAGCACGGCGAGCGCGGCCGCGGCGGGACGCAGCGCGCGGTCAAGGATTCGTGGCATGGCGTGTTCCTGCATGATGTTTCCGGTTTCGATGGGCGTCATGACCCGGCCGTTTCCGGCCGGACGATCGATGGGTTTGCGCTTCACTTCCCGGCCGTCGCACCGGGCCAGACGAAGCCCGCTTCGCCGGGCCCCGGCGCCGCGCCGGGCGAACCGAACAACAGACTGCGCGGGTTGCGGCCGAGTTCACCGGCCACGTCCTTCAATTGTCGCGACGCGTCGCCGACGCTGCCGGCCAGCGTATTGAAGCGCGGCAGCGTGTCGTACTGCACGCGCGCGTTCAGGTCGTTCAGCGCGACGCCGACCTGCTCGGCGGCCGTGCCGGCCTTGTTCAGGTTCGACACGAGCGGCCCGTTCGGCTGCAGCAGCGTGTTCGCCGACGCCATCGCGCGGTTCACCTCGTGCATCGTTTCCGGCAGCGCGGTGACTGCCGGGCCGAGCTGCTTCGTCAGCGTCGTCGCGCCGTCGGCCGCGTGCTGCAGGCTCTCGGCCGTCGCACGCAACTGCTCGCGCATCTCGGGCGACATCAGCGCATTCGCGCTCTTGGCCGCCAGTTCGAGCTGCCGCAGCAGCACGTCGCCGCGCTCCTGGATCTGGTCGAACAGGCTCGGCCGCATCGGGATCTGCGCAATCGACTTCGACGACGACGGCAGCGGCGCCAGGTCGCGCCCCGTATCCTCGAGCTGCACGAACGCGATACCCGTCACGCCCTGGAAGCCGAGGCTGCCGTAGGTCGACTGCGTGATCGGCGCGTCGTGATCGACGAGGATCCGGATCCGGATCTGGCCCGGATGCGTGCGATCGAAGCCGATCGACTGCACCTTGCCGACATCGAGGCCGCGAAAGCGCACGGCCGCGTCCGGGAACAGCCCCGTCACGTTGGTGCGCGCGAGCAGGTCGTACGGCACGCGCACGGTGCGGTCGACGTTGAACCAGAACACGGTGCCCGCGATCGCGAGCGTCAGCGCGATCGTGAACAGGCCGGCCCAGAACGCATGTGATTTGTTTTCCATTCGCGGATTCCTTCGTTCCTACAGCTCGACGCTCGACAGCGCCGGTTCGAGGGCCGCCTTCGGCAGCTTCGCGCGCCGTTCGGGCGGCAGCGCCTGCAACGCGCGGCGCCCGCGCAGCCCCAGGAAATATTCGTGGATGAAAGGGTGGTCGACGTTCGCGGCCTCCTCGACCGGCGCCGCGACCAGCACCTTGCGGTCGGCCAGCACCGCGACACGCGTCGACAGCGCGACCATCGTGTCGAGGTCGTGCGTCACCATCACGACGGTCAGCCCGAGCGTGCGGTGCAGCGTCGCGATCAGCTCGACGAATTCGTCCGACGCCTGCGGGTCGAGCCCGGCCGTCGGCTCGTCGAGGAACAGCAGCTCGGGCTCGAGCGCGATCGCGCGCGCGATGCCGACCCGCTTCACCATCCCGCCCGACAGCGCGGCCGGCATCTTCGACGCGTGCTTGCACGGCAGGCCGACCATCTCGAGCTTCAGCATCACGATGTCGTGCAGCAGGTCCGGCGGCACGCGGCCAAGCTCGCGCAGCGGCTGCGCGACGTTGTCGAACACCGTCATCGACGAGAACAGCGCACCCTGCTGGAACAGCATCCCCGAGCGCGTGCGCATCATCCGCGCGCTCGCGTCGTCGATCGTCGCGGTATCCTCGCCGAACACCTTGATCGTGCCCGACGTCGGCCGCTCGAGGCCGAGGATCTGCCGCACGAGCGTGGTCTTGCCGGAGCCCGAGCCGCCGACGATCGCCACGATCTCGCCGCGCCGCACGTCGAAGTCGAGCTTCTGGTGAATGATGTTGCGCCCGTAGCGCTTGGTCAGGTTGCGCACCTCGATCACGAGATCGCCGGCATCGGCCTCCCCGGCCGGCTGCGTGCCGACCGAACCGGCGCCGGCGGCCGCCGCATGCGCGGACGTTTCGTTCGATGCGTTCATCCGAGCCCCACGTTCTGGAACAGGATCGCGAACACCGCGTCGGCGAGGATCACGACCGTGATCGACGACACGACCGACGTCGTCGTGCCTTCGCCGAGGCTCTGCGAGTTCGCCTTGATCCGGAAGCCGAAATGGCACGCGACCAGCGCGATCAGCATGCCGAACACGACGCCCTTGCCGACGCCGATGTACAGGTTCGCGATCGGCACGACGCCCGGCAGCGAGCGCACGAAATAATTGACGTCGATCCCGAGCACGAGCTTCGCGGCAAGGGCGCCGCCCGTCAGCGCGATGATGTTGGTCCACATCACGAGCAGCGGCATGGCAACGCCGAGCGCGAGCACGCGCGGCAGGATCAGCCGCAGCCCGTGCGGGATGCCCATCACGCGCATCGCGTCGAGCTCCTCGGTCACGCGCATCACGCCGATCTGCGCGGTGATCGCCGAGCCCGAGCGGCCCGCGACGAGGATCGCCGACAGCACCGGGCCGAGCTCGCGGATCACCGACAACCCGAGGATGTTCACGATGTAGCGGTTCGCGCCGAACATCTGCAACTGCTGCGCGGACAGGTAGCTGAGCACGATGCCGATCAGGAACGCGACGAGCGCGGTGATCGGCAGCGCCTGCGCGCCGGCGCTGTAGATGTTCGCCGAGGTTTCCTTCCACGGCATCGTCTTCGGGCGGCGCAGCACCGACAGCGCATCGAGGATCACGAGACCGAACATCGCGATGCCGCCCTGCAGGTGCTCGCCGAACGCGAAGATCGCCTGGCCGAGCCGCGTGACGGGATCGAAGCGCACGACGCGTTCCGGCGCCTCGCGCTCGCTGTCGAGCCGTTCGATGCGCTCGAAGATCGTGCGCTGCGTGGCGCTCAGCTCGACGCCGGCCGGCAGCTTGCGGCCCCACACGCGCCACAGCGCCTGGCCGCCGACGTGGTCGAGCCGCTCGATGCCGGACAGATCCCAATCGCTCACGCGCCCGGTGGCGATGCTCGCGACGCGGCGCGCCACGGCGCCGCGATTGCGCGCAAGCGCGAGCGCGGTCCACTGGCCGTACAGGCGCACCGTCTGGCCCTGACCGCCGGCGTCGACCGACAGGCCGGGAGGAGTCTCGAAGTCCAAGGGCAGGTTGTTTGCAAAAGGATGACAGCGGCCATTGTAGCGAACCGCCCGAAGCCGCGACGTGAGGATTTTCGTCGGGGCACGCAGCCCGGGGCGCAGCCCGGGGCGTGCAGCCGGGGGCGCCCGGCACGGGGCGCGCAGCCAGGGCGCCGGGGCCGCGCCGGCAGGACGTTGCCTGCTTCGCGACCTTTCATTCTTCCGTCACGTTTCCTTTCGATACTCTCACGCGCCGCACATCAGGCCGTCGGCGCCCCGCGCCGCCATTCGCTGCATCCCTCGCGATTCATAAAACAGAACACCGAACAGGACAACCGATGCGTTTCCCCCCGCTTTCCCGCCGGCACGTACCGGCCGCCGCCGCGCTCGCCGGCCTCGCCTTCACGCTCGCCGGCTGTGGCGGCGACGACGTCACCGCCACGCCGCCGTCGCAGCCGCAGGCCCAGGCGCCCGTCGGCACGACGGCCACGCTCGCGCTGCTCGAGACGACCGACCTGCACACCAACGTGCTGTCGTATGACTATTTCAAGCTCGCCGCCGACAATTCGCTCGGTTTCGAGCGCGTGTCGACGCTGATCGCCCAGGCGCGCAAGCAGTACCCGAACACGCTGCTGCTCGACAACGGCGACACGATCCAGGGCACCGCGCTGTCGGACTACCAGGCGCTCGTGAAGCCGGTCGGCTGCGACCAGACGCTCGCGATCTACAAGGTGATGAACGCCGCGAAATTCGACGGCGGCGGGATCGGCAACCACGAATTCAACTACGGGCTGCCGTACCTGTCGCAGGTGACCGGCAACACGTTCGAGATCGACGGCCTGCCGGCGCCGGCCCAGCAGAAGAAGTGCGCGGGCCCGAACTTCCCGCAGGTGCTCGCGAACGTGATCAGCGCGAAGACCAACGCGCCGCTGTTCACGCCGTACACGATCCTGACCCGCACCGTGACGGCCACGACGCCGGACGGCAAGACGGTCAGCGCGCCCGTGAAGATCGGCATCATCGGTTTCACGCCGCCCGCGATCATGAACTGGGACAAGCGCTGGCTCGACGGCAAGGTCTACACGACCGGCCTGAAGGAAGCGGCCGAGAAGTACATTCCGGAAATGCGCGCGAAGGGCGCCGATCTCGTCGTCGCGATCTCGCACGGCGGCCTCGACAATTCCGCGTACTCGCCGACGATGGAAAACGGCAGCTGGTGGCTGTCGAAGGTGACGGGCATCGACGCGATGCTGATCGGCCACTCGCACCAGGTGTTCCCGGACGCGAACAGCACCGTGTCGCAGTTCAACCTGCCGGGCGTCGACAAGGTCAAGGGCACCGTCAACGGCGTGCCGACCGTGATGGCCAACTACTGGGGCAAGCACCTCGGCGTGATCAAGCTCGGCCTGAAGTTCGACGGCAAGACGTGGAGCGTCGACAAGTCGCAGACGACCGTCGAGGCGCGCTCGACCCAGAACGCCGACAAGAGCTACGTCGCGGCCGATCCGTCGGTCTCCGCCGCGATCGCCGCCGAGCACCAGGCGACGATCGACTACGTGAAGACGCCGATCGGCTCGACCGACTACCGGATGAACTCGTACTTCGCGGATGTCGGCGATCCGGGCGCGATCCAGATCGTCAACGAAGCGCAGGCCGACTACGTGAAGACCTACGTGCAGGCGAACCTGCCGCAGTACGCGTCGCTGCCGGTGCTGTCGGTCAGCGCGCCGTTCAAGAGCGGCTTCGGCGGCGGCACCGACTATACGGACGTCGCGCCGGGCGCGCTCGCGATCAACAACGCGGCCGACCTGTACCTGTATCCGAACACCGTGTACGCGGTGAAGGTGAGCGGCGCCGACGTGAAGAACTGGCTCGAGACGGCCGCGAAGCGCTTCAACCGGATCGACCCGACCAAGGCGACCGTGCAGCCGCTCGTCAGCACCTTCCCCGGCTACAACTTCGACATGTTCACGTCGGCCGATCTCGCGTATGAAATCGACGTCACGCAGCCGCTCGGCAGCCGCATCAAGAACCTGACGTACAAGGGCGCGCCGATCGATCCGAACGCGCAGTTCATCGTCGCGACCAACAACTACCGCGCGAGCGGCGGCGGCAACTTCCCGGGCCTCGACGGCAGCAAGACGATCTTCGCGTCGCCCGATGCGAACCGCGACGTGCTGATCTCGTTCATCAAGAAACGCGGCGCGATCACGCGCGCGGCGGACGGCGCGCAGCGCAGCTGGCGCTTCACGAAGCTCGCGAGCTCGGTCGCGCACGTGCAGTTCGCGTCCGCGCAGAACCGTCTGGGCGACGCAGCGGCGGCCGGCCTGACCGGCATCACGCAGGTCGCGGCCGACGACGGCTCGGGCAAGAACCTCGCCACCTACGAGATCGACCTCACGCAATGAGACACGCGATGCAACCGATCCGGACGATGCGGCCGGCCGAACCCGGCCTCGCCGCCGCCGCGCGGCGCGTGCTGCGCGCGAAACTCCCGCCGGCCGCGCTGCTCGCGGCGGCGGCCGTGACCGTCGCGGCCGTGGTCGCCGCGACCGGCCTGCGCGGCACCGGCCCCGCGCCGAGCGCCGCGCAGCTCGACGAGTGGCAGGCGATGGTCACGCAGGCCACCGAGCCGCACGCGCTCGCGCAGTTGCGCACGCTCGCGCGCCGCGGCTCGGGCGCCGCGCAGGCGGCGCTCGGCATCGCGCTCGTCGACGCGCACGAACCGGGGCTGCGCGACGAAGGGCGCGGCTGGCTGGAAACGGCCGCAACGGCCGACAGCAAGGCCGACGCGCCGGCCGCACGGCGCGCGCAGCTCGCGCTCGGCAAGGCGATGCTGCTCGGCAGCGGCGACATCCCGAAGGATTACGTGCGCGCCCGCGCGCTGCTCGGCGAAGCGGCCGGGCAAGGCGACCCGGCCGCCGCGTATTACCTCGGGCTGATCTATCGCAGCGGCTACGGCATCGCCGCCGATCCGGTGCAGGCCGCGCACTGGTTCGAGGTCGCGTCGCAAGCCGACATCCCGGCCGCGGACTTCATGCTCGCCAATGCGTACCGCGACGGCAGCGGCGTGCCGCGCGACGACGCGCGTGCGCTGGCGCTGTATCGCCGGGCGGCCGGGCGCGAGTTGCCGGAAGCCGTGCAGACGCTCGCGATGGCCTATCGCAACGGCGAGCTCGGGCTCAAGCCCGACGCGGACGAGTTCCACGCGCAGTGGATCGAGACCGCGCATGCGCTGAAGCACCCGGTCGTCGCGCCGTGACGGCAGGTCTGCCGGGACACGCCTGACCCGACGCCCCGCGCATCGATCGTCCGGAACCGGAATCGGTCGCGGGGCGCCAGCCAATATGCGCGCCGCCATGCCTTAACATGCAGCCTCACAAAAAAACCTGAGAGAACTGCATCATGTCCGATCGCCTGTCGCGGCTTCGCGCCGCCCTCGGCCTGGCCGTCATTTCCATCGCGGCCGCCCCGCTCGCGGCACTCGCCGCACCGCCCGCCCACTACGACATCTTCAACGCCGCGCTCTGCAAGCCGCCGTTCACGTCGGACCTGATGGACTCGATCTACAACACCGCGAAGGCGGCCGATCCGAAGCCGGACGAGTCGATGCTCGGCGCCGCCGTCTATCGGCTGCCGGAGCCGATCCGCCGCGACGGCTTCACGACCCGGCACGTCGTGTTCGTCAGTACCGGCATCGGCGTGCTCGTCGACGGCGAAGTCGCCAGCCGGCTCGCCGAGCGCTACCAGCTCACGCCCGAGAAGGGTCACCTGCTGGGCGCATCGTCCGTCGGCTATTCGCGCCGGCTGAGCGTCCGCGGCCCGGGCGGCGCACTGATCCTCGTGTCGGCCCGCCAGGGCCCGGCGCTGGAGGGCAAGACGCTGCTCGCCTGCGAAATGACGACAGAAGAAGACATCAAGGCGCTGGAGCGGATGGAACAGCACTGAGCCGCGCGGCGGCGCGCGCCGCGCAGCAGGTCGCGCGCGGCGTCCGGCGCCCGCCAGCGCCCCCTGTCGCTACAATAGCCACCATGAACGCCCCCACCTCCTCCGACACGCCCGAATCCGGCGACGCGCACATCGCGCGCAACCGGCTCGAGGCCCATCTGGACGCCGCGCCGCGCGCGTGGCCGCTCGACATCGTCGCCGCCACCGGCTCGACCAACGCCGACGTCGCGACGCGGCTCAAGGCGCTGCCTCGCAATGCAAAGGCATTGCCCGCGCCGCTCGTGCGCGTCGCGTTCGAGCAGACGGCCGGCCGCGGCCGGCAGGGCCGCCCATGGTTCGCGCAACCCGGCAATGCGCTGCTGTGCTCGGTCGGTTGCATCGTGCCGCGCCCCGTCGACGCGCTTGGCGGCCTCAGCATCGCGATCGGCGTCGCGCTCGCCGAAGGGCTGGCCGCGCTGCCGCTCGACGCCCGCTCGCGCGTCGCGCTCAAATGGCCGAACGACCTGCTGCTGACGGCCACCGACGACGGCGCGCCGCGCATCGTCGGCAAGCTCGCCGGGATCCTGATCGAAACCGTCTGGACCACCGCCGACGCCACCGCCGTCGTGATCGGCTTCGGCATCAACGTGCGCGGCGCGGACGCGATCGCCGAGCAGGTCGATGCGCTGCGTGCGCGCGAAGCGACACTCGCGAGCGGGCTGCCGCCGGCCGCGCTGTCGATCGCGTGCGCGTCGGCCAACCTCACCGATACGCTCGCCGCGTCGCTGAACGCACTCACGCCCGCGCTCGCGCAGTTCGGCACCGACGGCCTCGCGCCGTTCCTGCCGCGCTGGCACGCGCTGCACGCGTACGCCGGCCGCGAAGTCGTGCTGCTCGAACAGGGCGTCGAACGCGCGCGCGGCATCGCGACGGGCATCGATGCGACCGGGCAGCTGCTGCTCGACACGCCGAACGGCGTGCAGACGATCGCGGCCGGCGACGTGTCGCTGCGCGAAGCGCAATGAGCGAGCCGCACCTGCTGATCGACGCCGGCAACAGCCGGATCAAGTGGGCGCTCGCCGACGCGCAGCGCACGCTCGTCGACACGGGCGCGTTCGGCCACACGCGCGACGGCGGCGCCGATCCCGACTGGTCGCATCTGCCACAGCCGCGCGGCGCCTGGATCTCGAACGTCGCGGGCGCCGACGTCGCCGCGCGGATCGACGCGCTGCTCGATGCACGCTGGCCGGGGCTGCCACGTATCACAATCCGCTCGCGGCCCACGCAATGCGGCGTGACGAACGGCTATACGACGCCCGAACAGCTCGGCAGCGACCGTTGGGCCGGCCTGATCGGCGCACATGCGGCATTTCCGGGCGAGCATCTGCTGATCGCGACGTTCGGCACCGCGACGACGCTCGAGGCGCTGCGCGCGGACGGCCGCTTCACGGGCGGGCTGATCGCGCCCGGCTGGGCACTGATGATGCGCGCACTCGGCACGCACACCGCGCAGTTGCCGACGCTGACGACCGACATCGCGAGCGGCCTGCTCGCGGGCGCGCAGGCCGAGCCGTTCCAGGTCGATACGCCACGCTCGCTGTCGGCCGGCTGCCTGTATGCGCAGGCCGGGCTGATCGAACGCGCCTGGCGCGACCTTGCCGAAGCGTGGCAGGCGCCCGTGCGGCTCGTGCTGGCCGGCGGCGCGGCGGACGACGTCGCACGCGCGCTGACTGTCCCGCATACGCGGCACGATGCACTGATCCTGTCCGGGCTCGCGTTGATCGCGGCCGAAGCCGTACAGGACTGACGGAACAGGCGCCGGCATCGCGCCGGTGCGTGGCGACGCGGGTCCGGACGGACATGCGGCACGCCGACGAAGCGGGATGCGCGGGGCGGCTGCAACCGCCCGCACAATCGACCGGCGGAAGCCATGAAAAAGCCGGCCACGCGGCCGGCTCGACTGAATGACGTGAACGACGTCGATGACGACAAGGAGTTTCGACGATGCTGCGCTGGCTGATCGCTGTTCTCTTTCTCGCCAACATGCTCGCGTTCGTGGTGGCGCGCGGCGTGTTCGGACCGCTGCCGTCGGCCGGCCCGCGCGAACCCGGCGTGCTGTCGCGGCAGGTCCGGCCCGATGCGCTGCGCGTGACGCCGCTCGCGCAGGCGACCGACCAACCCGTCGTCGGTGGCCCGATCGCGCCGTCAGCCGTCACGACCGCACCGCTCGCGGCGTCCGCGCCGTGACGGCGCCGGGCCGCGCTCAGGACTGCTGCGCGCGCACCTTCTTCAACAATGCGGTGGTCGAGCGGTCGTGCTCGAACGGAATCGCCAGCGCACGGCCGCCCCAGCCGCGCACGAGCGCCGATTCCGGCAGCGCATCCATGTCGTAGTCGCCGCCCTTCACGAGGATGTCAGGACGGACGGCCTCGATCAGCGACACCGGCGTCTGTTCCCCGAACGTCACGACCCAGTCGACGCTTTCCAGCGCCGCGAGCAGTGCCGCGCGGTCTTCTTCGCGGTTGATCGGCCGGTCGTCGCCCTTGCCGAGCATGCGCACCGACGCATCGCTGTTCACGCCGACGATCAGGCACGCGCCGAGCGCTTTCGCATCGGCGAGATACGTGACGTGGCCGCGATGCAGGATGTCGAAGACGCCGTTGGTGAACACGACGGGCGACGGCAGCGACGCGCGCAGCGCAACGAGGGCATCACGGGTGATCAGCTTGCGTTCGAAGGTAGCGGACATGGTGGAGGTCGGACGGAATGGGCAACGGCGCGCGCGACGGCGGCGCCAGATAAAAAGCCCGCCGGGCTGGCCAGGCGGGCTTCATGCAACGGACACGGCACGGCGGCGGCACCCGGCCGGCGCGATTCACGCCGGCGGCGGGGCCTGCCGGCCTCAGGCCGGCTGCGCGGCCGACGACGGGCCGCTTTCGGCCTGCAGGCGGCCGGTGACTTCCTTGCGGTAGCGATTCAGTTCCTGCGCGGTCGCGAACGTGCGCTCGAACAGGATCGACAGGTTGTGCAGGATGCGCTCGACGACCTTCTTTTCCCACTCGCCGTCGAAACGGATCTGCTCGTCGAGCCAGCGCTCGAGCCATTCCGGATCGGGCAGGCGCGACTGCACGGTGTCGCGCGGGAACAGCGCCTGGTTCACGTGCAGGTTGGTCGGGTGCAGCGGCTTCTCGGTGCGGCGCGCCGACGCCATCAGCACGCCGATCTTCGCGAACGCGGCACGGGCGACGTCGCCGCAGTTGTTCAGCGCCTTCTTCATGTAGCGCAGGTACGCGCCGCCATGACGTGCCTCATCGCGCGAGATCGTTTCGTAGATCTGCTTGATGACGGGCTCGGTGTGCCAGTCGGCCGCGCAGCGGTACCAGTGGTTCAGGCGGATTTCGCCGCAGAAGTGCAGCATCAGCGTCTCGAGCGGCGGCGCCGGGTCGAACTGGAAGCGCACCGCGTGCAGTTCCTCTTCGGTCGGCACCATTTCCGGCTTGAAGCGGCGCAGGTATTCCATCAGCACGAGCGAATGCTTCTGCTCCTCGAAGAACCACACGCTCATGAACGCGGAAAAGTCGCTGTCGTGCTGGTTGTCGCGCAGGAACATTTCCGTCGCGGGCAACGCCGACCATTCGGTGATCGCGTTCATCTTGATCGTCTTCGCCTGCTCGTCGGTGAGCAGCGAAGCGTCGAACTTGTCCCACGGAATGTCCTTCTCCATGTCCCAGCGGACAGCTTCGAGCGACCTGTAAAGTTCCGGATAAAGCATCGTGTTCATGATGGTCCCACCCCTGTTCTGCGCAATGCGACTTCTCTAAACGTGACTGTTGCCGCGCAAGCGCGCCGCGCGCGCTTTTTGCGGCCAAGACTCTAATTTTACGCGGGAAACCGACCCGCCGGACGCTGATTCCTCGTCCGGCAGCCAGGCGGCCGCGCGCCGCCGTTGGGCATGCCGCAGCCACGCTCCGTTCGGACGGAGCCGGCCACGCTTGCCTGAGTTGGGGACCGGCGCCGGCCGGCTCGTTGGCGCGCCCGTCCCCTGCCCCAGGCGGGTTCCCCGGAGGGTCCCGTGCGGATGCCGGATCGGCGGGCTGCTCGATATGGTGTATACGGCGGCGGCCATGATAGCACGCGCGAATGACGGTTCCGAGACGGCTACCCGGTCGCGCGCCGCCACCCTCGGTGCGGCGATCGGTCGCGGGCAACCGTCGCGAAAACGCAACCTTACATTTCCCTGTGCGCGTCAGACCCGTATTTCGCCGGCGGCAAGACCGTCTCCCGGCGGCCTGCCGGCCGCCGGCGCGCTGCCGCCGTCCGCCTGCGCGATCCAGCTGGCCAGCGCGTCTCGTTGCGCGCGCCCGTCGACGTAGCCGAGCTCGATCAGCTCGCGCGTGAACGCCTCCTCGAACAGCAGGTAGCTCGCGAACGACGCGCCGGCCGGCTGGCTGCCGCCGATCGCGCCGAGCAGCCCGCGCATGGTCGCAGGCATCTGCTTCAGGTGTTTCGCGGCGATCAGCTCGATGCGCTCGGACGGCGCGATCGCGAGCACGTCGACGTGCCGCCAGCCGCTGTCGACCTCGACCTGATGCGGCAGGTGCTCGATCATCCGGTTGATGTGCTCGATGCGTTCGATGTCCGAGCCGATCGAGTCGAGGAACACGCTCGCGAGCACCTGCTGGCCGATCTGCGCGAGCGTCGGGTAGCCGCGCACCAGCCCGGTGCCGTTCGCGGCCGGGATCTCGGGCCGCGGGTCGGCCGCGCCGACGACGACGATGCGGTCCGCGCCGAAGTGGATTGCCGGCGACAGCGGCGCGATCTGCCGGATCGACCCGTCGCCGAAGTATTCGATCTGCCCGTCGAGCACGAGCGGCACGGCCGGGAACACGAACGGGATGGCCGACGACGCGAGCAGGTGCGACGCCGACAGGTCGACGAGCCGCGCGGTGCGCTGCGCGCGCCGCCACGCCTGGATCGGCTGCGCCGCCTGGTAGAACGTCAGGTGCCGGCCGCTCGAATAGCTGAGCGCGGTGATCGAAAGCGCATGCAGCAGGCGCGCCTCGAGCATCTGCTCGATCCGGTGGAAGCTCAGCTCGCGCTGCAGCAGGTGCGCGAGCGGCGTGTTGTCGAGCAGCCCGCGCGGCGAGCGGCGGGCCGCCCAGCCGAAGGTCATCGCCGCGAGCCAGCGCGCGCCGGCGGCCGCGATGCCGAGCCAGTCGCTGCGATACACGTAATCGGCGCGCAACGGCTCCCAGAACTCGAGCAGGCGCCGCACGCCGTGAGAGAAATCGTCCGCGTGGCTCGCGAGCGACGTCGCATTGATCGCGCCGGCCGACGAGCCGCATACGACCGCGAACGGCAGCGTGTGCCGCTGCGGATCGGCTTCGCGCGCGATTTCGGCCAGCGCCTTCAGCACGCCGACCTGGTAGGCGGCACGCGCACCGCCTCCCATCAGAACGAGCGCGAGCCGCATGATCGACCTGCTACCGGCGCCGTGTCACGTCGAGCGCTTCGGCGGACGCGTTTCGGGCGACGAAGCGGCGGCTGCGCGCGCCGCGGCCGAACCGGTCGGCTTCGCGCGCTTCGCGGCGGGCTTGCGCGGCGCGGCGGCGGCCGCTGCCGGCTTCGCGGCCGGCTCCGGTGCGGCGGCCGCGGCCGGCTGCGCGTCGCCCGGCGCCGCGGGCTGCATGCCCGGCTGCGCCATCGCGAGGCTCGCGAGCTGGTTGAACTGCGACTGCAGCAGGTTCCACCAGCCGGCCGGGTCGAACGCCTGCTGCGCGGCGTCGCCCGCGGCCGCATCGGCGGCATCCGGCGCCGGCGACGCGTCGCCGGACGGCGCGGCCTTCGCCGCCTGCGCGGCGGCAACGGCCGCTTCCTCGGCCGCCGACATCGAGCTTTGCGCGAACGCGCCGAACGCACGCAGCGTCGCGAGCGTCGCGCGCTGCACTTCGAGCGCCTGGATCGCGGACTGCAGCATCCCGAGATTGAGCTTCAGCCACTGCTCGACCGCGCGCAGATCGGTGATCCGCTTGTCGAGTTCCTCGACGCTCGTGAGCGGCGCCATCATGTCGGACATGCTCGACAGCGACGGCGGCAGCCCGTGCGCGGCGCCCGGAAACGACGCCATCCCGCCGAACGGCGACATCCGCATCATGTCCCACATCCGGTCCATCATGTCGGCGGGCTTGAAGCCGGCAAAGCCGGCGAAAGGGTTGGCGCCGGAGGCATCGGTCGTCATACGGGCATCCTGGTTGACTGGGGGAGCGAGGCGGCCGCCATGCGTCGCGCAGCCGCGCGTGGTTCGATCATAGCGCGCGTCAGAACGGCGCGTCGCCGGGGAACGCTGGCGGGCGCCGCTCGCGCAGCGAACGGATGCCTTCCTGCACGTCGGGCCCCGCGAAGCCCATGAATTCGAGCGCGAGCGACGTATCGAAGGTCGGCCCGGCCGAGCGCAGCCAGTTGTTCAGCGCGTACTTGGTCCAGCGGATCGCCGACTGCGAACCGTGCGCGAGCCGCTCGGCCACCTCGTACGCCTTCGGCAGCAGGTCGGCCGGCTCGACCGCAAGCGACACCAGCCCGATCCGTTCGGCCTCCGCGCCGCTCACGGGCTCGCACAGCAACAGGTAGTACTTTGCCTTCGCCATCCCGCACAGCAGCGGCCACACGATCGCCGCGTGGTCGCCCGCCGCGACGCCGAGCCGCGTATGGCCGTCGATGATGCGCGCATCCTTCGCGGCGATCGAGATGTCGGCGAGCAGCCCGGCGACGAGCCCCGCGCCGACGGCCGGGCCATGCATCGCCGACACGATCGGCTTGCTGCAGTTGATCACGTTGTAGACGAGGTCGCGCGCCTCGCGCCACACGCGGGCGCGCACGTCGAAGTCGTTCGCCATGTCCTCGACGAGCGCGAGATCGCCGCCCGCCGAAAAGCCCTTGCCTTCGCCACGGATCACCGCGACGCGCGTGTCGGGATCGCGATCGACGTCGCGCCAGATATCGGCGAGCTCACGATGCATGCGCGCGTTCGCGGTCGCGAGGCCGCTGCGGTTCGCGCCCTCGCCGCTCATCACGATGTCGAGCACGCCGTGGTCGCGGCGCGTCACCTTCAATGCTTCGTAACCGCCGTACGCGGCGAGATCGGCCATGTGCCGCTCCTTGTTCGAGGCTCTCGAGTCGAGTGTAGCCAAGCCCGCGCGGTCAAACATCAGGCGAAACCCGGCGCGCGGGCCGGAGCCGGGTTTCGCGGTACGTCGCGTGCGCCGCGCGGCTTACGGCTTACGCCGTGCCGTCGGGCGGGGCGACCGACTGCTCGATCGCGCCGAAGATCGACTTGCCGGCCGCGTCGAACATCTCGATGCGCACGGTGTCGCCGTAGCGCATGAACCCGGTCTGCGGCGCGCCGTGCTCGATCGTCTCGAGGCAGCGCTTCTCGGCGATGCAGCAGTAGCCGCGCTTCGCGTCCTTGTTCGACACCGTGCCCGAGCCGACGATCGAGCCGGCACGCAGGTTGCGCGTCTTCGCCGCGTGCGCGACCAGCTGGCCGAAGTGAAACACCATGTCGGTGCCCGCATCGGGCTGGCCGACCTTCTTGCCGTTCCAGTGGACGATCATCGGCCGGTGCACGCGGCCTTCGCGCCATTCGTCGCCGAGCTCGTCGGGCGTCACGGCGACCGGTGCGAACGCGGTGGCCGGCTTGCTCTGGAAGAAGCCGAAGCCCTTCGCGAGCTCGGCCGGAATCAGGTTGCGCAGCGACACGTCGTTCACGAGCGTGACGAGGCGCACGGCCTTCAGCGCGGCGTCGGGCGACGTGCTCATCGGCACGTCGCCGGTGATCACTGCGACTTCCGCCTCGAAATCGATGCCCCATTCCTCCGACGGGCACACGACGTCGTCGCGCGGCCCCAGGAAATCGTCGCTGCCGCCCTGGTACATCAGCGGATCGGTCCAGAACTCGGGCGGCATCTCCGCGCCGCGCGCACGGCGCACGAGCTCGACGTGGTTCACGTAGGCGGAGCCGTCGGCCCACTGGAACGCGCGCGGCAGCGGCGCCATGCAGTTGGCCGGATCGAATGCGAACGCATTGCGTGCGCGGCCGTGGTTCAGCGCGTCGTACAGGTCGCGCAGCTGCGGCGCGTAGAACGCCCAGTCGTCGAGGACGCGCTGCAGCGTCGGCGCGATCGCATCGGCGATCGCCGCGGTGTGCAGGTCGCGCGACACGACGATCAGCTGACCGTCGCGCGTGCCGTCCTTCAGCGAAGCAAGTTTCATAGGGGGACTCTGCCGGTGTAGTGACGATGGAGGGAATCTATTTTACGATGGTGAATCCACGCGGCGCGCGACGATCGCGCCTGCCGTTTTCACCCCGATTCCTGCCGCATTCTCGCGCACCCGCTGCCCATGCCCGCCAACCCGCTTCCCGACGACGATCTCGCCGACTCCGACACCGACGACGCCGCCTCCGGCGAAAACGGCGAGAAGGTCCGTTCCGGCATCCAGTCGATCGAGGTCGGCTTCCGCCTGCTCGACGTGCTGACGAGCGAGCCGCGCGCGATGATGCTGCGCGATCTCGCGCAGCGCGCGGGCATGAGTCCCGCGAAGGCGCACCGCTACCTCGTCAGCTTCTCGCGGCTCGGCGTCGTGTCGCAAGACCCCGTCTCCGGGCGCTACGAGCTCGGCGGCTTCGCCTTGCAGATGGGGCTCGCGCGGCTCGCACGCGTCGACGGCGTGAAGCTCGCGCGGATCGCGCTGACCGAATTCCGCGACCGCCTCGACCAGACGGTCGGCATCGCGGTGTGGGGCAACCAGGGGCCGACGATCGTGCACTGGATGGAATCGAGCCACCCGGCGAAGGCGTCGCTGAAGCTCGGCGACGTGATGCCGCTGCTCGGCTCGGCAACCGGCCTGCTGTTCGCCGCGTACCTGCCGCGCAGCAAGACCGCCGCGATGCTCGAGCGCGAACTCGCCGACACGCGCCGCTCGCCGCACCACGGCGGCCCGCGCACGCTCGACGAGGTCGACGCGGTGCTTGCCGACGTGCGCAAGCACGAGGCCGCGCGCGTCGAAGGGATGCTGCTGCCGACGATCCACGCGTTCTGCATGCCCGTGTTCGACGCGGTCGGCGAACTCGCGCTCGCGATCGTCGCGCTCGGCCAGGAAGGCTCGTTCGACATCGCGTGGGGCGGAGAGATCGACACCGCGCTGCGCGCATGCGCGCAAAAACTGTCTTACGAACTCGGCTATAGTCCCGACGCACGCGACGCCTGACGCACCGGATTCGCCCCACCGATTCGCCCCACGTCACGCCGCGCGAACGCGCGGCGCATCCGGCGGTCCGATTCCTGTGGCGCGCCGTGCGCCCGACGTCACGCGACCGCCCCGATCCTGTTCCGATGCCCATGCCGCCTGCCGACATCCGCCCGAGTCACGCCCTGCCCCGCCGCTGGCTGCGCGTGGCCGTCGCGCTCGTCGTCGTGCTGGTGCTGCACGCGCTCGCTGCGTTCTGGCTGATGCGCAACCGCGATGCGTTCACGCCGCCGCCGGCCGAGATCCCCGTCCAGATCGAACTGCTGAAAGCGCAACCGATCGAGCGCCAGCCCGCGCCGCCTGCTCCCAGGCCGGTCGAGCATCCGGCCGCGCCTGCGCCGGCCGCACCCAGGGCCGCCGCGCCGAAGCCCGAGCCGTCGCCCGAGCCGGTCCTCACGTCGACGCAGACGGCCGAGCACGGCGAACCGCCGGCTGCGGCGTCCGCCGCGAGCGGCGTATCGGGCGCATCCGGCGCATCGGGTGCGCACGCCGCGTCGGCCGCCGGCGCCGGCAGCGCCGCCACGCCCGGCCCCGCGACGAGCGGCGTGAAGTTCGCCGCGCCGCCGTCAGGCGACCTGCAGTACGACACGTTCTACAACGGCATGCAGAACACGATCGGCACGATCCGCTGGCGCACGGACGGGCATACGTACGACCTGTCGGTGTCGATGCCCGTGCCGTTCGTCGGCCCGTTCACCTATCGCAGCGAAGGCCGCATCGACGCGTTCGGCATCGCGCCCGACCGTTACGTCGAGAAGCGCGGCAAGCGGCCGGAAGACATCGCGATCTTCAACCGCGAGATCCGGCAGGTCGTGTTCACGCGCACGCCGAACAACGCGCCGCTGCCCGACGGCGTGCAGGATCGCTTCAGCATGCTGATGCAGCTGTCGGGCCTCGTGCGCGGCAATCCGTCCGCGTACAAGCCGGGCGTCACGCAGCAGTTCTTCGTGATCGACAACAACAGCGGCGAGACCTGGCCGATCGCCGTGATCGGCGACGAGCAGGTGCAGACGCAGGCCGGCATCATCGACGCGCGGCACTTCATGCGCCTGCCGCGCCGCGACGGCGACACGCGCCGCATCGACATGTGGCTCGCGCCCTCGCTCGGCTGGCTGCCCGCGCGACTCATGCAGACCGAGCCGAGCGGCGCGCAGATCGAACTGGTGTGGCATGGCCGCCTGGCGGCGCCGAACGTGCCCGCCGACGTCGCGCCTGCAGGCGGCGCAGCGAACGCGCCCGCCGGCGCACCGGCGCCCGATGCGTCGGTCGCACCGGCCGCGGAACCGGCACAACCCGCACCGCCGGCCACCGCGCAACCGCCCGCACAACCGGCTGCACAACCGGCTGCACCGCCGGCATCTTCGACTGTCACACAGTGAACGCGCGCGTGAACGCGCACGATTCGGCAATTTCGACCGACTACAGATTTCCTTGAAATGGCCGATGACACTCTTTAACAACTATTTCCGTCCACCGGCAGACAATGAGAAACGTTTCATAGACATCGGCTTCTAACCGATACACCCCACGCAAACGGGAACGGGGTGTGCAGCGCAAGCCCCTTGAAACCGGCAAGGCTCGCCCCACCTAGGGGACAACAAGGCCAGATGCCACTGCGAAGAGGAGTGCCGCCATGCAAATGATCTACAACAGCCCCAACTACTGCGTCGTCGAATTTGCGCCGCAGGCCGGTCATCACCTGATGAATGCCGGCGGATACGAAATCGTCGACAAGAACGCGCAGCGCGAGATCTTCATCGACGGCGAACTTGCCGAACGATTCCGCGCGCACGTGAAACAGCTGATCGAGGATGAGCCGTCGCTCGACGAAGTCGACGAATTCCTCGGACAATTCGACAGCCTGATGATGATGCCCGTCGTGCTGCACTGACGACCCGCTGCCCGGCGCGTCGTGCGGCCGGGCCATTCGCCGCGCACCGACGCGGCGCCGCGAGCACTCCGATCACACCCCCGTCCGGTCCGCCGGCGGGGGTTTTCATTTGGCGGGCAGGCCACCGCCGCACAAGGCCGGGCGGCACCCAGGCGCACCGGCTACAATGGCAGTTTTCCCGTCTTCGCCGGTCTTTCGCCCATGTCTGCGACTCCTCTCGCCGCTTCCGCCCCGCTCGACGCGCCCTACACGCGCGGCGCCGCCCTGCCCGCGCTGCTGAAATCGCGCATCCTGATCCTCGACGGCGCGATGGGCACGATGATCCAGCGCTACAAGCTCGACGAAGCCGCGTATCGCGGCGAGCGCTTCAAGGATTTCCCGCGCGACATCAAGGGCAACAACGAACTGCTGTCGATCACGCAGCCGCAGATCATCCGCGAGATCCACGACCAGTACTTCGCGGCCGGCGCCGACATCGTCGAGACCAACACGTTCGGCGCGACGACCGTCGCGCAGGCCGACTACGGGATGGAAGATCTCGTCGTCGAGATGAACGTCGAATCGGCGAAGCTCGCGCGCGAATCGGCCGCGAAATACGCGACGCCGGACAAGCCGCGCTTCGTCGCGGGCGCGATCGGGCCGACGCCGAAGACGGCCAGCATCTCGCCGGACGTCAACGATCCGGGCGCCCGCAACGTCACGTTCGACGAGCTGCGCACGTCGTACTACCAGCAGGCGAAGGCGCTGCTCGACGGCGGCGTCGACCTGTTCCTCGTCGAGACGATCTTCGACACGCTGAACGCGAAAGCCGCGCTGTTCGCGCTCGACGAGCTGTTCGAGGACACCGGCGAGCGCCTGCCGATCATGATCTCGGGCACCGTCACCGACGCATCGGGCCGGATCCTGTCGGGCCAGACGGTCGAGGCGTTCTGGAATTCGCTGCGCCATGCGAAGCCGCTCACGTTCGGCCTGAACTGCGCACTCGGCGCGGCGCTGATGCGCCCGTACATCGCCGAGCTCGCGAAACTGTGCGACACCTACGTGTCGTGCTACCCGAACGCGGGCCTGCCGAACCCGATGAGCGACACGGGCTTCGACGAAACGCCGGACGTCACGTCGGGCCTGCTGAAGGAATTCGCGCAGGCCGGGCTCGTGAACCTCGCGGGCGGCTGCTGCGGCACGACCCCCGAACACATCGCCGAAATCGCGAAGGCGCTCGCCGACGTGAAGCCGCGCCGCTGGCCGAACCAGTACAGCGACAACGCCTGACCCGACCGCCCCACGTCCTTCATCAAAAGAATTCGCACCGCCATGACCGATCACATGATGCGCCTTGCCGGCCTCGAGCCGTTCAACGTCACGTCCGGGACGCTCTTCATCAACGTCGGTGAACGCACCAACGTCACCGGCTCGAAGGCGTTCGCACGGATGATCCTCAACGGCCAGTTCGACGAGGCGCTCGCCGTCGCGCGCCAGCAGGTCGAGAACGGCGCGCAGGTGATCGACATCAACATGGACGAGGCGATGCTCGATTCGAAGGCGGCGATGGTGCGCTTCCTGAACCTGATCGCATCGGAGCCGGACATCGCGCGCGTGCCGATCATGATCGACTCGTCGAAGTGGGACGTGATCGAGGCCGGCCTCAAGTGCGTGCAGGGCAAGGCGATCGTCAACTCGATCTCGCTGAAGGAAGGCGAGGACGCGTTCCGCCACCACGCGAACCTGATCCGCCGCTACGGCGCGGCGGCCGTCGTGATGGCGTTCGACGAGCAGGGCCAGGCCGACACGTTCGCGCGCAAGACCGAGATCTGCAAGCGTTCGTACGACTTCCTCGTGAACGAAGTCGGCTTCCCGCCGGAAGACATCATCTTCGACCCGAACATCTTCGCGGTCGCGACGGGCATCGAGGAGCACAACAACTACGCGGTCGACTTCATCGAGGCGACCCGCTGGATCAAGCAGAACCTGCCGTACGCGAAGGTGAGCGGCGGCGTGTCGAACGTGTCGTTCTCGTTCCGCGGCAACGACCCGGTGCGCGAGGCGATCCACACCGTGTTCCTGTATCACGCGATCCAGGCCGGGATGGACATGGGCATCGTGAACGCGGGCCAGCTCGGCGTGTACGCCGATCTCGACGCCGAGCTGCGCGAGCGTGTCGAGGACGTGATCCTGAACCGTCGCGAGGATTCCACCGACCGCCTGCTCGAGATCGCCGACAAGTTCAAGGCGGGCGGCGCGAAGAAGGAAGAGAACCTCGAGTGGCGCAACCAGCCGGTCGAGAAGCGGCTCTCGCATGCGCTGGTGCACGGCATCACGACCTTCATCGTCGAGGACACCGAAGAAGTGCGCGCGAAGATCGACGCGGCCGGCGGCCGTCCGATCAACGTGATCGAAGGCCCGTTGATGGACGGGATGAACATCGTCGGCGACCTGTTCGGCCAGGGCAAGATGTTCCTGCCGCAGGTCGTGAAATCGGCGCGCGTGATGAAGCAGGCCGTCGCGCACCTGATTCCGTTCATCGAGGAAGAAAAGCGCCTGCTCGCGGAAGCGGGCGGCGACGTGCGCGCGAAGGGCAAGATCGTCATCGCGACCGTGAAGGGCGACGTGCACGACATCGGCAAGAACATCGTGTCGGTCGTGCTCCAGTGCAACAACTTCGAAGTCGTCAACATGGGCGTGATGGTCCCGTGCAACGAGATCCTCGCGAAGGCGAAGGTCGAGGGCGCGGACATCATCGGGCTGTCGGGCCTCATCACGCCGAGCCTCGAGGAAATGGCGTACGTCGCGTCGGAAATGCAGCGCGACGACTACTTCCGCGTGAAGAAGATCCCGCTGCTGATCGGCGGCGCGACGACGTCGCGCGTGCACACGGCCGTGAAGATCGCGCCGCACTACGAAGGCCCGGTCGTCTACGTACCCGACGCGTCGCGCTCGGTGTCGGTCGCGTCGAGCCTGCTGTCCGACGAAGGCGCGGCGAAGTACCTCGACGAGCTGAAATCCGACTACGAGCGCATCCGCGACCAGCACGCGAACCGCAAGGCGCAGCCGATGGTCACGCTCGAGCAGGCGCGCGCGAACAAGACGAAGGTCGACTGGGCGGGCTATACGCCGGTGAAGCCGAAATTCATCGGCCGCCGCGTGTTCAAGAACTACGACCTGAACGAACTCGCGAACTACATCGACTGGGGCCCGTTCTTCCAGACCTGGGACCTCGCGGGCCCGTACCCGGCGATCCTGAACGACGAGATCGTCGGCGAATCCGCGCGACGCGTGTTCTCCGACGCGAAGTCGATGCTCGCGCGCCTGATCCAGGGCCGCTGGCTGACCGCGAGCGGCGTGATTTCGCTGCTGCCGGCGAACACCGTCAACGACGACGACATCGAGATCTACAGCGACGAATCGCGCTCGGAAGTGCTGCTCACGTGGCGCAACCTGCGCCAGCAGAGCGTGCGCCCGGTGGTCGACGGCGTGATGCGGCCGAACCGCTCGCTCGCCGACTTCATCGCGCCGAAGGAATCGGGCGTCGCCGACTACATCGGGATGTTCGCGGTGACGGCCGGCCTCGGCGTCGACGTGAAGGAAAAGCAGTTCGAAGCCGACCACGACGACTACAGCGCGATCATGCTGAAGGCGCTCGCCGACCGCTTCGCGGAAGCGTTCGCCGAAGCGATGCACGCACGCGTGCGCCGCGAGCTGTGGGGCTACGCGAGCGGCGAGACGCTCGACAACGACGCGCTGATCGCGGAAAAGTACGCCGGCGTCCGCCCGGCGCCCGGCTACCCGGCCTGCCCCGATCACCTCGTGAAACGCGACATGTTCGACGTGCTGCACGCGGGCGAGATCGGCATGAGCGTGACCGACTCGCTGGCGATGCTGCCGGCCGCGAGCGTGTCGGGTTTCTATCTCGCGCATCCGGACAGTACGTACTTCTCGGTCGGTAAAATCGGGCAGGATCAGCTCGAGGACTACGCGCAGCGCATGGCGCTGTCGCTCGACGACGCGCGCCGCGCGCTCGCGCCGCAGCTGTAACCGACAGAACCGCGGCGCCTGCGCCGCGTCCCGCCACAACGCGCCTCGACCATGAGGCGCGTCGCATAATACGCCAATCAATCAGGATACCTAATCTCAATAATCAGCAACGTCATTGTAGAAGCGTCGGGCTCTCGAGCGACGGCGCATCGATGCCCCGTCCCAAGCCCGAAACACGCCCCACCATGCAGACCTTCGAGATCCGGATCACCGAAACGCCAACCGACGGGGCCAGTCCATTCCCGCCGACGCGGTATCGCGGCGAAAGCTGGGACTTGAGTCATTTGCGTCCGATGACCTTCACGTGCGACCTGGAAACAGGATTCGACGTGACGGTTCTTGTCCTGTTCTCCTGCCACTGTTTCACGCGCAGCTTTACGTGGGACCCGCGTACCCGCGACGCCATTCCGGACGACGAAATCTACGATGACGGCCGCGAAGTGCGTGTGCTCTGCGCTGATCGGTATCGAGCGTCGCGACAACTGTTGCGCGACGTGATTGCCGGGCTGGCGACGCGCCGGATCGTCGTTGCGAACGAACGGCAGCCCAATTTCGTGACGGTGGAGGCGGTGTCGTCGGACGGCATGCCACGCGTGTACGCCGTATTCTTCGAGGTCTCGAAGGATCGAACCAGAAAACGCCGGCTCATTCTGCGGGTGCAGTCTGCCTACATGCTGGATGGCGACCTGACGAGACGCCAGCGGGAAGCGCGGAAGGTGGCGTTACGCACCCTGCTGCGCGCGAGCCTGGAAGGCCGCAAGATCCGGGCATAGAAAAACCAACGGCTGCCTTTCGGCAGCCGTCGCATGCGGGGTTCTCTTTCCGCCTCTCGACGGAGTACCCACTCCAGGTGGGGCCCGATCACTCGGGCGGCGCTATGTTTTCGCACCCGCTTTCACATAGTCTTGCGTTTGAATTATAAGGAAATTCTCCTCTTGCGGTCAATGCGGGCGGCCTGCCGGCGGCCCATTTTCGAACCCCTGCTTGCTCGCTCCCATTTGATCAGACAAAAGAAAAAGCCCGCTTGGAAGCGGGCTTTTTTCTGCCTTTCGATCCTTTCGGACGGCCGGGCAAGAACGCTCAGAAGCCCCAGTGCACGTCGGCCTCGCCGGCCTTCGCTTCGCGCAGCATCGTGAGGAACGGTGCGACGCGCTGTGCCAGGCTCGGCGGCACTTCGTGATGTGCGTGGTCGGTTTCGTCCTCGTGGAAGTGGCCGGCATGCTCGGCGCGTTCCTGCTTCGCCTGCGCAACGGCGCCTTCCAGCTTGGCGATTGCGTGGTCCAGCTCGTCGTGCGTGATCACACCGCGCTCGCCCAGCTGCTTGCCGACGAGACCCAGCACATACACGGCGAAATCCTTCAGCACGTCGAGATCTTGTGCCGCCTTGCTCTTGAACGTAATCATGACAATTCCCTTTTCATCTTGTTGTGCCTGCGCGGCGCGGTTGGGGAACGCCGGCAGACCGGCGTCCGGCCTCGCGGACGCGGGCCGCCTGAGCGGCATATTAGCACCTGTTAAAATTCTGCGATCCCTGAAACGCGCGCTTAAAAAGCGCGCCGGCGGGCCGGCGTTTCCGGCCGCCACCAACGAAGCCTTCTACCAGCATGCTGCCAGCACACAAACAGACCCTCGAAGCCCTGCTCGCGGATAGCGTCAAGCAGGTCGCACACGCGCTGAAAGGCGCCGACGCGGCGTCCGTCGCCCCGACCATCACGCTGGAGCGCCCGAAAGTCGCCGCGCACGGCGACGTCGCGTGCAACGTCGCGATGCAGCTCGCCAAGCCGCTCGGCACGAACCCGCGCCAGCTCGCCGAGCAGATCGTCGCGGCGCTCACCGCACAGCCGGGCGCGCAAGGCCTCGTCGAAGCCGCCGAGATTGCCGGCCCCGGCTTCATCAACCTGCGCCTGTCGGCCGCCGCGAAGCAGGCGGTGATCGCCGCCGTGTTCGACCGGGGCCGCGCGTTCGGCATGTCGGATCACGAGAAAGGCAAGCAGGTGCTGCTCGAATTCGTGTCGGCGAACCCGACCGGCCCGCTGCACGTCGGCCACGGCCGCCAGGCCGCGCTCGGCGACGTGCTCGCGAACGTGATCGCGAGCCAGGGCTACGCGGTGCATCGCGAGTTCTACTACAACGACGCGGGCGTGCAGATCGGCAACCTCGCGATCTCGACTCAGGCGCGCGCACGCGGCCTGAAGCCGGGCGACGCGGGCTGGCCGGAAGCCGCGTACAACGGCGAATACATCGCCGACATCGCACGTGACTTCCTGGCCGGCGAAACGGTCGCCGCGTCGGACGGCGAGCCGGTCAAGGGCACGGGCGACGTCGAGGATCTCGACGCGATCCGCAAGTTCGCGGTCACCTACCTGCGTCGCGAGCAGGACATGGACCTGCAGGCGTTCGGCGTGAAGTTCGACCAGTACTACCTCGAGTCGTCGCTGTACAGCGAAGGCCGCGTCGAAAAGACGGTCGACGCGCTGGTCAAGGCCGGCATGACCTACGAGCAGGACGGCGCGCTGTGGCTGCGCACGACCGACGAAGGCGACGACAAGGATCGCGTGATGCGCAAGTCGGACGGCACGTACACGTACTTCGTGCCGGACGTCGCATACCACGTGACGAAGTGGGAGCGCGGCTTCACGAAGGTGATCAACATCCAGGGCTCGGACCACCACGGCACGATCGCGCGCGTGCGCGCCGGCCTGCAGGGCCTGCACATCGGGATCCCGAAGGGCTACCCCGACTACGTGCTGCACAAGATGGTCACCGTGATGCGCGACGGCCAGGAAGTGAAGATCTCGAAGCGCGCGGGCAGCTACGTGACGGTGCGCGACCTGATCGAATGGTCGGGCGGCGCGGCGTCGGGCCAGGAAGCGGCGCCCGACCTGATCGACGAGGCGACCATCACGCGCGGCCGTGACGCGGTGCGCTTCTTCCTGATCTCGCGCAAGGCCGATACCGAGTTCGTGTTCGACATCGACCTCGCGCTGAAACAGAACGACGAAAACCCGGTCTATTACGTCCAGTACGCGCATGCGCGGATCTGCTCGGTGCTCAACGAACTGAAGTCGCGCTACAACGTCGACGTCGCGCAGCTGCCGGGCGCCGACCTGTCGCAGCTGACGAGCGCGCAAGCGACGTCGCTGATGCAGAAGCTGGCCGAGTATCCGGACATGCTCACGCACGCAGCGAACGAGCTGGCGCCGCACGCGGTCGCGTTCTACCTGCGCGACCTCGCTGGCGAATTCCACTCGTTCTACAATGCGGAGCGCGTGCTGGTCGACGACGAAGCGCCGCGCAATGCGCGCGCCGCGCTCCTCGCCGCGACCCGGCAGGTGCTCGAGAACGGCCTGGCGGTGCTCGGCGTGTCCGCGCCCGCCAAGATGTAAGGATGTAAGCAGCCCGATCCGGGCAGCGAATGGCCGCGGCAGCGCCCGCCACAGGAGCGCCCGCCGCGGCCCTTTCACGATTCTTTTTGCAGGTAACTCAAGCAATGGCACAACCACGCCGAACTTCGAAGCAATCGAAACAAGCCGGAGGGACATTTCTTGGAATCGTGCTGGGCCTGATTGTCGGCCTCGCGATCGCCGTGGTGGTGGCGCTCTACATCACGCGCTCGCCGTCGCCGTTCGTGTCGAAGGTCGCGCCGCCGCCGGCCGACAACGGCGCGAGCCAGCCGCAGCAGTTCGACCCGAACCGCGCGCTGCAGGGCAAGACGCCCGGCCAGCCGGTGCCGCAGGCCGCGCAGCCCGCCCCGCCGAACACCGCGCCCGGCCAGGCCGCGAACCAGACCCAGGGCGGCCTGCTGCCCGAGCCGCAGATCGTCGAAGTGCCGCCGTCGGCCAACGGGTCGAGCGGCTCGAACAACACCGGCAGCTCCAGCAACACGACCGCGTCGAACAATTCGTCGTCGGGCAACGGCGTTGCCGTCGCACCGAAATCGGCCGACACCACGCCGCCGCCGAAGAAGACGCAACAGGCGCAGCAACAGCAGCAAGGCGGCGAGGACGATCTCGCACGCTTCGCCGCGCAGAAGCAGGCGCAGCAGGCTGCCGCGCAAAAGCAGCAGCAACAGCAGCTGGCCGCGAACACGCCGAAGCCGACGTCGTCGGCTGCCGCGGCAGCCGCGAAGCCGCCGACCGCAAACGACGCGAACACCGGCTACTTCCTGCAAGTGGGCGCTTACAAGACCGAAGGCGACGCCGAGCAGCAGCGCGCGCGCCTCGGCTTCCAGGGCTTCGAATCGAAGGTGTCGAAACGCGACGTCAGCGGCGTGACCTATTTCCGCGTGCGCGTCGGCCCGTTCTCGAAGTTCGAGGAGATGAACTCGGCCCGTCAGCGCCTGTCCGATGCAGGTGTCGACACGGCGGTGATCCGCTTCACGAAGCAGTAAGCCAACCGGCCGAGCCCACGCAGAACCCGTTACGTTCCGTAACCCGAGCAACTGATTCGACGTTCACAACATGAAAAAACTGCTTAGCACGCTCCTTCTGTCCCTGGGCCTGGCTGCCGGCCTTGCCCAGGCTTCGCCCGCCGCACCGGTCGCCGGCAAGGACTTCGAGGTGATGAAGTCGCCGCAGCCGGTGTCCGCGCCGGCCGGCAAGGTCGAGGTGATCGAGTTCTTCTGGTACGGCTGCCCGCACTGCTACGAATTCGAGCCGACGATCGAGGCCTGGGTGAAGAAGCAGGGCAACAACATCGACTTCAAGCGCGTGCCGGTCGCCTTCCGTGACGATTTCGTCCCGCACTCGAAGCTGTACTACGCGGTGTCCGCGCTCGGCATCTCCGAGAAGGTCACGCCGGCGATCTTCAACGCGATCCACAAGCAGAAGAACTACCTGCTGACGCCGCAGGCGCAGGCCGACTTCCTGGCCACGCAGGGCGTCGACAAGAAGCAGTTCATGGACGCGTACAACTCGTTCAGCGTGCAGGGCGAGGTGAACCAGTCGGCCAAGCTGCTGAAGGACTACGCGATCGACGGCGTGCCGACGGTCGTCGTCAACGGCAAGTACAAGACGGGCCCCGCTTACACGAACAGCATCCCGGGCACGGCCCAGGTGCTCGACTTCCTCGTGAAGCAGGTTCAGGACAAGAAGCTCTGATCCCCGTCCGCGCACCGGCATGACTACTCCGCTGAAGGTCTTCATCACCGGTGCGTCGAGCGGCCTCGGCCTCGCGATGGCCGAGGAATACGCCCGCCAGGGCGCCACGCTCGCCCTCGTCGCGCGACGCACCGATGCACTCGATGCGTTCGCGCGGCGATTCCCCAGGCTGTCCATCTCGGTCTATTCCGCCGACGTGCGCGACGCCGACGCGCTCGCGACGGCCGCCGCGTCGTTCATCGCGGCGCACGGTTGCCCCGACGTCGTGATCGCGAACGCGGGCATCAGCCAGGGCGCCGTCACGGGCCAGGGCGATCTCGCGACGTTCCGCAACGTGATGGACATCAACTACTACGGGATGGTCACGACGTTCGAGCCGTTCGTCGGCCCGATGACGGCCGCGCGCCACGGCACGCTGGTCGGCGTCGCGAGTGTCGCCGGCGTGCGCGGCCTGCCGGGCTCCGGCGCGTACAGCGCGTCGAAATCGGCCGCGATCAAGTATCTTGAAGCGCTGCGCGTCGAGCTGCGCCCGGCCGGCGTCGGCGTCGTGACGATCGCGCCCGGCTACATCCGCACGCCGATGACCGCGCACAACCCGTACCGGATGCCGTTCCTGATGGACGCCGACCGCTTCGCCGCACGCGCGGCGCGCGCGATCGCGCGGCAGCACGCGTTCCGCGTGATTCCGTGGCAGATGGGCGTCGTCGCGAAGGTGCTGCACGTGCTGCCGCGCTGGCTGTACGACCGCCTGTTCGAGAAGGCGCCGCGCAAGCCGAAGGCCGGCGCGCACTGATCGGCCAACCGGCCCGCGCGAAGCATCGCGGGCCGCCTCTCCGCCTCTCCGCCTCTCCGCCTCTCCGCCTCTCCGCCTCTCCGCTTCTCCGCTTCTCCGCTTCTCCGCTTCTCCTCACCGACGCCTGACGGCTTCGACGCTTCGATTCGCGGCACGCCCGCGCCGTCCCCGCCGCGCCGCTGTCCGGCGTCCCCAGCGCCGACGCGCCTGCGCCCCCAGCTCGCCGCCCGAACACCCGTTCCGTCGCGAACGCAGCCGTTTTTCGGTCAATTCGCCGCGTTCCGTCGCCTTTTTTCACGCGTCGCGCGCTTTGACGGTATGCTATTCGCCAGCCGCGCCGGCCCCGCCCGCTTCCGGGCCGCGCCCGCATCCCGTCACCCAGCAAAAAACACAAGCCACGTGGGAGATCCTATGCACGTCAAGCTGTTCGCGGCGGCCGCCGTCGCCGCCGCCCTCGCCGCCCCCGGCCTCGCCGCCGCCAAGCCGCTCACCGTCTGCACGGAATCGAGCCCGGACGGCTTCGACGTCGTGCAGTACAACTCGCTCGTCACGACCAACGCATCGGCCGACGTGATCTTCAACACGCTCGTGTCCTACGACGAAGCCGCGAAGAAGGTCGTGCCCGCGCTCGCCGACAAATGGGAAGCAAGCGCCGACGGCCTCACGTACACGTTCCATCTGCGCCCGAACGTCGCGTTCCAGACCACCGACTATTTCAAGCCGGGCCGCACGCTGAATGCGGACGACGTCGTGTTCACGTTCACGCGGATGCTCGACGATTCGAACCCGTGGCACAAGGTGGCCGGCGCGAGCGGCTTCCCGCACGCGCAGTCGATGGGCCTCGTGAAGCTCGTCAAATCGGTCACGAAGGTCGACGACAGCACGGTGAAGTTCGTGCTGAACGAGCCGAACGCGACGTTCGTGCCGATCCTGACGATGGGCTTCGCATCGATCTACTCGGCCGAATACGCAGACCAGCTGCTGAAGGCCGGCAAGCAGGCCGACCTGAACGCGAAGCCGGTCGGCACCGGCCCGTTCGTGCTGAAGAGCTATACGAAGGACGCGCTGATCCGCTACGACGTGAACCCGGCGTACTGGGGCACGAAGCCGAAGGTCGAGCGGCTGATCTACGCGATCACGCCCGACCCGTCGGTGCGCCTGCAGAAGGTGAAGGCCGGCGAATGCCAGATCGCGTTGTCGCCGAAGCCGCAGGATGTGCTCGCCGCGAAGGGCGAAAGCGCGCTGAAGGTCGTGCAGACGCCCGCGTTCATGACCGCGTTCGTCGCGCTGAACACGCAGAAGAAGCCGCTCGACAACGACAAGGTGCGCGAGGCGCTGAACCTCGCGTTCGATCGCGCAACCTACCTGAAGGTCGTGTTCGACAACACCGCGACGGCCGCCAACAACCCGTATCCGCCGAACACGTGGAGCTACGCGAAGGACGTCTCGCCGTACGCGTACGATCCCGCGAAGGCGAAGCAGCTGCTCGCGCAGGCCGGCTTCCCGAACGGCTTCTCAACGACGATCTGGACGCGCCCGACCGGCAGCGTGCTGAACCCGAACCCGAAGGTCGGCGCGGAACTGCTGCAGGCCGACCTCGCGAAGATCGGCGTGAAGGCCGAAGTGAAAGTGATCGAATGGGGCGAACTGATCAAGCAGGCGAAGCTCGGCCAGCATGACATGCTGTTCATGGGCTGGGCCGGCGACAACGGTGATCCGGACAACTACCTGTCGCCGCTGTTCAGCTGCAACGCGGTGAAGTCGGGCATCAACTTCGCGCGCTTCTGCGATGCGCAGCTCGACAAGCTGATCGCCGACGGCAAGTCGACCGCCGACCAGGCAAAGCGCGCGAAGCTGTACGAATCGGCGCAGAAGATCATCCACGACCAGGCGCTGTGGATCCCGCTCGGCTACCCGACCGCCGCGGCGCTGACGCGCACGAACGTGAGCGGTTATCACGTGAGTCCGTTCGGACGCCAGAACTTCACGACGGTCGCCGTGCAGTAACCGCGCGTGGCGCGCAAGCGACGGCGTTCGCGCCGCTCGCTTGCAGCCCGCGCGTTTCGCTTGCTACACTGCGCGCCTATTCCTCATACCGGACGCCAGCCAAAGTGAACAACTAAGCCTTCCCGAAATGTTTTCGCCGCCCGTGCCACGCACGCCGCGCGCGAAGGTCTTCATGCATTTTTGGAGGTGCTTATGGCTGCAGCCACGCCCACCGGCGCGCTCGTCGCGCTTCATCACGTTTCCTTCCGCTTCGACGACGGCGTCACGCTGTTCGATTCGCTCGACCTGTCCATCGATCGCACGCCGACCGGCATCGTCGGCCGCAACGGCATCGGCAAGAGCCTGCTCGCGCAACTGATCGCGGGTCGCCGTGCACCGAGCGCGGGGACGATCGAGCGGCACACGCCCGTCGTCTACGTCGCGCAGCAGCATGACAACGACCACGCAGCGGCAAACCCGCGAACCGTCTCGCAGGTCGCCGCGCTCGATGCGCCGCTCGGCGCGCTCGCGCGTCTCGCTGAAGGCCGCGCGGCACCGCATGACTTCGACCTGATCGGCGATCGCTGGGATCTCGCGGAACGGCTGCGCACGGCGCTCGACGCGGCCGGCCTCCACGACGTCCGACCCGACACGCCCGCGCACGCACTGAGCGGCGGCCAGCTCGCGCGCGTCGCGCTGATCGGCGCGTTGCTGTCCGGTGCCGGCCTGCTCGTGCTCGACGAACCGACCAACCATCTCGACGCGACGGGCCGTGCGTGGCTACGCGCGGCGCTCGACGGCTGGCGCGGCGGCGTCGTCATCGTGAGCCACGATCGTGCGCTGCTCGCCGGCGTGCAGCGCATCGTCGAGCTGACGCCGCAAGGCGTGCGCTCGTATGGCGGCAACTACGCGCTTTACCGCGCGCAGCGCGACGCGGATCAGGATGCCGCGCAAGCGGCGCTCGACAACGCACGTGCCGAACGCGGGCGCGTCAGGCGCAGGCTCGAACAGGAACACGACACGATCCAGCGCCACGCGGCCGCGTCGCTGCGCGATGCGAAGACGGCCAACCTGTCGTCTGGAGCGAAACAAAGCCGCAAGGGCGCGGCGCGCAGCATCATGGGCACGGTGCGACGCCACCAGAACGACTTCAAGGTAACGCTCGACGAACGCGTGCAGCAGGCGGCCGCGCGCGTCGACGCCGATGCGCCCGTGCTGGTGTCGCTGCCGGGCACCGAGGTCAGCGCGCGCCGCCAGCTGTTCACGCTCGAACACGCGCAACTGCCGTGGCGCATCGCCGGCGCGGCCGAGGCGATCACGTGGTCGGCGAGCGGCCCCGTGCGCATCGCGCTGACGGGCCCCAACGGCTGCGGGAAATCGACGCTGCTGCGGATGCTCGCTGGCGAGCTCGCACCGCGCTCAGGCGCCTGCACGACGCACGTGAGCGCCGCGTATCTCGACCAGCGGCTCGCACTGCTCGATCCGGCGCGCTCGATCGTCGAGCAACTGGGGCTGCTCGATACGCCGCTCGCCGAAGGCGACCTGCGCAGCCGGCTCGCGCTGCTGCAGCTCGACGCGGCGCGCGCGACGCAGCCGACGCGCCAGCTGAGCGGCGGTGAACGGCTGAAGGCCGCACTCGCATGCGCGTTGTGGCGCGGCACGCCCGCGCAACTGCTGCTGCTCGACGAGCCGACCAACCACCTCGATCTCGAATCGGTGCGTGCAATCGAAGCCGCCTTGGCCGGCTTCCCCGGTGCGATCGTGATCGCATCGCACGACACCGCGTTTCTCGCGGCGCTCGACCCGACGCACACGATGCAATGGCATCGCGACGGGTGGCGCTACGAACCCGTCGCATGAGGAGAACGAAGCGGTGTCAGCCGGCCGTGCGGAACCGCAGCACGCCGTCGTCGCCCTGCTCGCGCACGAGTTCGCCCGCGAGCCACAGCAGGTTCAGGTGGGCGAGCGCCTCGCCGAGCGCGAACGTCATCTGGTGGATGTCGAGCTCGCGGCGGCGGAACATGATCGGCACGATGTCCGCTGCGCTCATCGGCTGCTCCGCGCATGCGACGCGCACTTCCGCGAGCCGCGCGTCGTGGTGTTCGCGCAGTTGCGCGATGCGCGTGCGCACGCCGCGGAACGGCTTGCCGTGCGACGGCAGCACGAGCGTATCGGGCGCCATCGTCTCGTAGCGGCCGAGCGACTGCAGGTACAGCGCGAGCGGGTTTCCTTCCGGCTCGAGGTCGAACACGGACACGTTCGTCGAGATGCGCGGCAGCACCATGTCGCCGGAGATCAGCACGCCGTCGGCTTCGCTGTGGAGCGCGCAATGTTCAGGCGAATGGCCGAAGCCCGTGACGACGCGCCACGTGCGCGCGCCGATCGTCACCGCATCGCCTTCGCGCAGGCGCCGGTAGCGCGGCGGCACGGCCGGCACGAGATCCGAGTAGTAGTTGCGGCGGTTGCGCAGCTTGTCGAGCGCGGCCTGATCGGTGAGCCCGTGGCGCGCGAAGTGATCGGCGGCTGCGGCGCCGCCCGCGTTCGAGCCGTTGCCTGCCGCCATCAGGCAGCCGAACATGTATTCGCCGAGCGTCATCCACAGCCGCACGTTCCAGCGGCCCTGGTCGCCACCTTCGCACAGCCAGTTCGCGAGACCGAAGTGATCGGGGTGGCAGTGCGTGACGAGCACGCGCAGCACGGGCAGGCCGTCGAGATGCGTGTCGAAGATCTGTTCCCAGTGCGTGCGGATCGCGTCCGACGAGATCCCGCAATCGACGATCGTCCAGCCGGCCTGCCCGTCGATCTCGTCGCGCAGCAGCCAGAGATTGATGTGATCGAGCGAGAACGGCAGCGGCATGCGCAGCCAGCGCACGCCGGGCGCGACCTCGAACGTGTCGCCCGCGGCGGGCAGCGTGTCGGCGAAGGGGTAGTCGAGTTGGTGTTCCAGTGCGTTCATCGGTGGGGCGTCTCGTCGTTATCGGTGCGAATGCACGCCGGCGGCAGGCACGGCGGGCGTTGCGTCGATTCTATCGCCGTCGCGCGAAACGCGTGCCCGGCGGCGGCCGGGCGGTCAAAAAAAGTTCGTGCCAGAATCGGTTCCGTACCCGTATCTTTACGCGAAGATGCACCGAACGGCGCGCAACGGCGAACATCACGCCGATTGACGGCCGCCGGCGCGTCACCCCGAAAGTCATTGAAACGCCGACTTGGGCGCTAAAATGGCGAGTGCTTACAGCCCCTCCCGAACGAGCCTGCACGCGATGAATCACTTCCCCAAACTGCTGTCTTCGCAGATCGGTTTCGACGTCGCGCAGACGATGCTCGAAAACTTCGACCGCCATTACCGGATCTTCCGCGAAGCGGCCGTCGACGCGAAGACGCTGTACGAGCGCGCCGACTGGCACGGGCTGCAGCGGCTCGGGCGCGAGCGGATCACGTCGTACGACGATCGCGTGCAGGAATGCGTCGAGGTGCTGGAAGACGAATACGACGCGGAGAACATCGACGACGAAGTGTGGCAACAGATCAAGCTGCACTACATCGGCCTGCTCACGTCGCACCGCCAGCCCGAATGCGCGGAGACCTTCTTCAATTCGGTGTGCTGCAAGATCCTGCACCGCTCGTACTTCAGCAACGATTTCATCTTCGTGCGCCCGGCGATCTCGACCGAGTACCTGGAGAACGACGAGCCGGCCGCCAAGCCGACCTACCGCGCGTACTATCCGGGCACCGACGGGCTCGCCGCCACGCTCGAGCGCATCGTCACGAACTTCCAGCTCGAGCCGGCGTTCGAGGATCTCCCGCGCGACATCGGCTGCGTGATGCAGGCGATCGACGACGAATTCGGCCGCTTCGACGAAGCGCCGAATTTCCAGATCCACGTGCTGTCGTCGCTGTTCTTCCGCAACAAGAGCGCGTACATTATCGGCCGCATCATCAATGCCGATCGCGTGCTGCCGTTCGCGGTGCCGATCCGCCACGTGCGGCCGGGCCTGCTCGCGCTCGACACGGTGCTGCTGCGCCGCGACCTGCTGCAGATCATCTTCAGCTTCTCGCACTCGTACTTCCTCGTCGACATGGGCGTGCCGTCCGCGTACGTCGACTTCCTGTGCACGATCATGCCGGGCAAGCCGAAGGCCGAGATCTACACGTCGGTCGGCCTGCAGAAGCAAGGCAAGAACCTGTTCTATCGCGACCTGCTGCACCACCTGTCGCATTCGAGCGACCGCTTCATCATCGCGCCCGGGATCAAGGGCCTCGTGATGCTCGTGTTCACGCTGCCGTCGTTCCCGTACGTGTTCAAGATCATCAAGGATTACTTCCCGCCGCCGAAGGAAACGACGCGCGCGCAGATCATGGAGAAGTACCAGCTCGTGAAGCGCCACGACCGTCTCGGGCGGATGGCCGACACGCTCGAGTATTCGAGCGTCGCGCTGCCGCTCGCGCGGCTCGACCACGCGCTCGTGCGCGAGCTCGAGAAGGAAGTGCCGTCGCTGCTCGAATACGAGGACGGCAACCTCGTGATCAAGCACCTGTACATCGAGCGCCGGATGACGCCGCTCAACCTGTACCTGCAGAACGGCAGCGACGCGGACGTCGAGCACGGCGTGAAGGAATACGGCAACGCGGTGAAGGAGCTGATGAAGGCGAACATCTTCCCCGGCGACATGCTGTACAAGAACTTCGGCGTCACGCGCCACGGCCGCGTCGTGTTCTACGACTACGACGAGATCGAGTACCTGACCGACTGCAACGTGCGCCGCGTGCCGCCGCCGCGCAACGAGGAAGACGAGCTGTCCGGCGAACCGTGGTATACCGTCGGCCCGCACGACATCTTTCCGGAGACCTACGGACCGTTCCTGCTCGGCGACCCGCGCGTGCGCGGCGTGTTCATGAAGCATCACGCGGACTTTTTCGATCCCGCGCTGTGGCAGGCGAGCAAGGACAAGCTGCTGCAGGGCGAATTGCCCGATTTCTACCCGTACGACGCATCGCTGCGCTTCAGCGTGCGCTACCCCGCGCGCTTCGGCGCGACGGACCAGAACGACGGCGAAGGCGACGCGCAGCGCGCTGCCTGACGCCGGTGACACCGAATCCGATACCGACCCGATTTCCGCCAACGGAAGCCACACCGATGAACACCCAAGACAATCCGCTTTCACATCTGTTCGACAACAACGAAGCCTGGGTCAAGCGCAAGCTCGAGGACGATCCGCAGTTCTTCGCGCGCCTCGCCGACCAGCAGGCGCCGGAATACCTGTGGATCGGCTGCTCGGATTCGCGCGTACCCGCGAACCAGATCATCGGCCTGCCGCCGGGTGAAGTATTCGTGCACCGCAACATCGCGAACGTCGTCGTGCACAGCGACCTGAACTGCCTGTCGGTGATCCAGTTCGCGGTCGACATCCTGCGCGTGAAGCACATCATGGTCGTCGGCCACTACGGCTGCTCGGGCGTGAACGCTGCGCTGCTGAACCGGCGCGTCGGCCTCGCGGACAACTGGCTGCATCACGTGCAGGACGTGCGCGAGCGCCACGCGGCGCTGCTCGACGACTGGCCGGTCGGCGAAGCGCGCTATCGCCGCCTGATCGAGCTGAACGCGATCGAGCAGGTCGTCAACGTGTGCCGCACGACGATCGTCAACGACGCATGGGCCCGTGGCCAGTCGCTCACCGTGCACGGGCTCGTGTACGGCGTGCATGACGGCCGGATGCGCAACCTCGGGATGGCCGTGTCGAACTTCGAAGCGCTCGACGAGACCTACAAGCGCTGCGTGGCCGCACTCACCGCCGGCGGCGAACATGCGCCGGACAACGACATGATCGCGGCGGACGCCGCGCGCCTCGAAGGCGTCGCGCAGGCGGTCGCCGCCACGCTGAAGCCGTGCGACGACGCGAAATAACGCGAAAGCCGCCGGGCGGCCGTCGCCACGCGGCCGCGATACGCATCGAACGGATCTGACACCGGTACCGCCACGGCGGCGCCACGGAAAGGAGCGACGGGCATGAAAACCGTATTGATCGTCGGCGCATCGCGCGGCCTCGGCCGCGAATTCGTCCGGCAATACCGGCGCGACGGCTGGAACGTCATCGCGACCGCGCGCGACGAAGCCTCGCTCGACGCGCTGCGCGCGCTCGGTGCGCAGGCGCATGCGCTCGACATCGCGCAGCCCGAGCAGATCGCGGCGCTCGGCTGGAAGCTCGACGGCGAACGGCTCGATGCGGCCGTGCTCGTGTCGGGCGTGTACGGGCCGCGCACCGAAGGCGTCGAGACGATCACCGCCGAGGATTTCGACGCGGTGATGCACACGAACGTACGCGGGCCGATGCAGTTGCTGCCGATCCTGCTGCCGCTCGTCGAGGACGCACGCGGCGTGCTGGCCGTCGTGTCGAGCCGGATGGGCAGCATCGCCGAGGCGACCGGCACGACCGGCTGGCTGTACCGCGCGAGCAAGGCCGCGCTGAACGACGCGCTTCGCATCGCGTCGCTGCAGACGCGCCATGCGGCGTGCATTTCGCTGCATCCCGGCTGGGTGCGCACCGACATGGGCGGCGCGCAGGCCGCGATCGACCCGGAAACCAGCGTGACCGGCATGCGCCGCGTGATCGCCGAGTCCGGCTCGGACGTGTCGCAGGCCAACGGCCGCTTCTTCCAGTACGACGGCATCGAGCTGAGCTGGTGAGCCGAACCGACAACCGATCGTCGTTAATTCCCGTTTCGCATGATTTTGAACCGACCTGACGCGTGCCCGTGCGGCGGCGCGTCCCCCTCGCCCGCCGGCAAAGCGCCGGCGCCGCGCTATGCGGCCTGCTGCGGCCGCTTCATCGACGGCGGCGAAGCCGCGCCGAGCGCGCTCGAGTTGATGCGTTCGCGGTACAGCGCGTACGTGCTCGGCGCGACCGGCTACCTGCGCGCGACCTGGGCCGCGCGCACCTGCCCGCCCGATCTCGATACCGACCCCGAAGCACCCGACGCGCCGCGCTGGCTCGGCCTCGCGGTCAAACGCCATGCGGCGCTCGACGAACGGCACGCGGAGGTCGAATTCGTGGCCCGCTACAAGGTCGGCGGGCGCGCTTACCGGCTCCACGAGACGAGCCGTTTCGAGCGCGACGAGCAGGGTTTCTGGCGCTATGTCGACGGCGAAGTAAGTGAACGCTGACAAATAGTTGCTGTGTCAGACGCCGGGTAATTCCCGCATTGCACAACCCGATTTTGTCGGGCTACGATGACCTCGAATTGGTCATGTTGCATGGCAGGGCTTACGAATGGCGTTCAGCAAGGTATTGGTGGGATGGATGGCGGCCTGTGCGCTGTCGGCCGCTCAGGCCGGTACGCTGCCGAACGCAAATACGGGCGCGGGCACCAGCGGGTCGCTCGCCCATGCCGAGCGCTTCGATTACAGCGACTCGAGCCTGCCGCAGGTCGCGGCCGACCTCAACGAACAGATTCTCCGCATCCCGGCCGATGCTTCGGGCTCCATCACGCTCGAGGCGACGCTCTTCAAGCCGGACGGCCCCGGCCCGTTCCCGCTCGTCGTCTTCAATCACGGCAAGAACACCGGCGATCTGCATCTGCAGCCGCGCAGCCGGCCGCTCGCGTTCGCGCGCGAATTCGTGCGTCGCGGCTATGCGGTGATCGCGCCGAACCGCCAGGGCTTCGCCGGCTCGGGCGGCACGTACCAGCAGGAAGGCTGCAACGTCGGCAAGAACGGCCTCGCACAGGCCGCCGACGTCGACGCGACGGTACGCTACATGTCGCACCAGCCGTACGTCGATGCGTCGCGCATCGTCGTCGCCGGCACGTCGCACGGCGGCCTCGCATCGGTCGCGTACGGCACCGAAGCCGCACCGGGCGTGCGCGGCATCATCAATTTCTCCGGCGGGCTGCGCCAGGACCTGTGCGACGGCTGGCAGCGCAATCTCGTCGATGCGTTCGACCAGTACGGCGCGCACACGGCCGTGCGCTCGCTGTGGCTGTACGGCGACAACGATTCGGTCTGGACGCCCGCGCTCGTCGCGCAAATGCACGACGCGTACGTGTCGCACGGCACGCAGGCGCAGTTCATCGATTTCGGCCGCTACAAGGACGACGCGCACCGGCTGATCGTCGATCGCGACGGCGTGCCCGTGTGGTGGCCGGCCGTCAGCGCGTTCCTCGCGCAGCTGAACCTGCCGACCTCGGTGCACTATGCGGTCGCGAACCCGCACGAGCCGAAGGCCACCGGCTACGCATCGATCGATGCGGTCGGCGCGGTGCCGTATGTCGACGAAGCCGGCCGCGAAGGCTATCGCCGCTTCCTGAGCCAGCATCCGAGCCGCGCGTTCGCGGTGTCGTCCGAAGGCGCCTGGTCGTGGGCGGAAGGCGGCGACGATCCGATGGCGCTCGCACTCGACAACTGCGCGAAGCAAGGCGCGGGCGCGTGCCGGCTGTACGCGGTCAACGACCGTGTGGTGTGGAACACGACGCAGACGGCCGACAACGGCGACGCCAACACGCGCGACACTCGCGACATCGATACGCACGCACTGGCTTCGCGCTGACGCGCGGCGGGGCCTCCGCCGCATCCTCTCCGGTTGATCCGGTTCCTCCTGCCGCTTTTCTTGCGCCTGCGGCCACGCCACGCGCCGTCTCGCCCGCCATTTCGGCCGCCCGTTTTCGCTCCTGATTCCGTAGACCATTCGGCCGCTGCCTTGCGGGCGTGACGTCACCCCGCGCCACCGCGCCCGCCTTCGATCCCCATTTTTCCCGGTCTCGCCGGCGCGCGTCCCGCGATTTTTTTCTGTCAGGGGGGTTCACTCGAACGTCGTCATCTACGGTCATTTCCGCGCATCCGCCGCGTTCCGTTCCGAGCGCCCCCGAACTGCACCGAACTCCCGCCCGGCAAGGCTTTGCGGGGTTTGTAACCGCTAGTGCAACGTCCCGCGGAACACGCTAATCTCAGCGCGTTTCGTGTCCCGCCGCGCGGCATCCCTTCGATGCCGCGCGGTCGTTTTACCCCCCGGAGTCGCCTTGAGTACGCCAGCCACCGACGACTGGGTCGCGCGCAGCCTGCGCGCGGTCTGGCATCCCTGCACCCAGATGAAGCATCACGAGCGCCTGCCGCTCGTCCCCGTCGCGCGCGGCGCGGGCGTGTGGCTGTACGACCGTGACGGCCGCCGCTACTTCGACGCGATCAGCTCGTGGTGGGTCAACCTGTTCGGCCATGCGAACCCGGACATCAACGCGGCGCTGAAGGACCAGCTCGACACGCTCGAGCACGCGATGCTCGCCGGCTGCACGCACGAGCCTGCGATCGAGCTCGCCGAACGGCTGCACGCGCTCACCGCGCGCACGCTCGGCCATGCATTCTTCGCATCGGACGGCGCGTCGGCCGTCGAGATCGCGCTGAAGATGAGCTTCCACGCGTGGCGCAACCGCGGCCGCGCGAACAAGCAGGAATTCGTCTGCGTCGCGAACAGCTATCACGGCGAGACGATCGGCGCGCTCGGCGTGACCGACGTCGCACTGTTCAAGGACGCGTACGACCCGCTGATCCGCCACGCGCACGTCGTCGCGTCGCCCGACGCGCGCGGCGCGCTGCCGGGCGAGACGGCCGCCGACGTCGCGGGCCGCGCGCTCGCGGACGTGCGGCGCCTGTTCGCCGAACGCGGCGACCGGATCGCCGCGCTGATCGTGGAGCCGCTCGTGCAGTGCGCGGCCGGCATGGCGATGCACGATCCGTCGTACGTGCGCGGGCTGCGCGCGCTGTGCGACGAATTCGGCGTGCACCTGATCGCCGACGAGATCGCGGTCGGCTGCGGCCGCACGGGCACCTTCTTCGCGTGCGAGCAGGCCGGCGTCTGGCCCGATTTCATGTGCCTGTCGAAAGGCATCAGCGGCGGCTACCTGCCGCTGTCGCTCGTGCTCACGCGCGACGACGTGTACGCGGCGTTCTACGACGACGACACGACGCGCGGCTTCCTGCACTCGCATTCGTACACGGGCAACCCGCTCGCGTGCCGCGCGGCGGTCGCGACGCTCGACCTGTTCGCGCGCGACGACGTGCTCGCGAGCAACGCGCGCAAATCGGCGACGATGCGCGCCGCGCTGGGCTCCCTCGACACGCATCCGCAGGTGCGCCACCTGCGCGAACGCGGCACGCTGTTCGCATTCGACGTCGCACTCGACAGCGACGCGGCACGCGGCTTCTCGCGGCGCTTCTTCGAACGCGCGCTGGAGCGCGAACTGCTGCTGCGCCCGATCGGCACGACCGTGTACCTGATGCCGCCGTACGTGATGAGCGACGACGACATCGCGTGGCTCGCGCAGCGCACGCGCGACACGCTCGACGCCACGCTGGAGGAAATCGGCCGATGAGCCTGCTCGACACCCTGCAACGCGGCCTCGCGGATCTCGACGCCCAGGGGCTGCGCCGCGTGCGCCGCATCGCCGACACCGCGTGCGACGCACGCATGACCGTGAACGGCCGCGAGATCATCGGCTTCGCCAGCAACGACTACCTCGGCCTCGCCGCGCATCCGGCGCTCGTCGCCGCCTTCGCCGAAGGCGCGCGGCGCTACGGCTCAGGCAGCGGCGGCTCGCACCTGCTCGGCGGCCATTCGCGCGCGCACGCCACGCTCGAGGACGAACTCGCGGGCTTCGCAGGCGGCTTCTCCGATGCCCCGCGCGCGCTGTACTTCAGCACCGGCTACATGGCGAACCTCGCCGCGATGACGGCGCTCGCCGGCAAAGACGCGACGATCTTCTCCGACGCGCTGAACCACGCGTCGCTGATCGACGGCATGCGGCTGTCGCGCGCGAACGTGCAGGTCTATCCGCACGCGGATACGGCCGCGCTCGCGGCGCTGCTCGACGCATCGGATGCCGAAACGAAACTGATCGTCAGCGATACCGTGTTCAGCATGGATGGCGATGTCGCGCCGCTCGCCGAGCTCGTCGCACTGGCCGAACGCCACGGTGCATGGCTCGTCGTCGACGATGCGCACGGCTTCGGCGTGCTCGGCCCGCAGGGCCGCGGCGCGCTCGCGGCCGCCGCGCTGCGTTCGCCGAATCTCGTGTACGTCGGCACGCTCGGCAAGGCGGCCGGCGTCGCGGGTGCGTTCGTGATCGCGCATGAAACCGTGATCGAATGGCTGATCCAGCGCGCGCGCAGCTACATCTTCACGACGGCCGCACCGCCGGCCGTCGCGCATGCGGTGTCAGCAAGCCTGAAGGTGATCGCCGGCGACGAAGGCGATGCGCGCCGCGCGCATCTCGCCGCGCTGATCGAGCGCACGCGCGCGCTGCTGCGCAACACGCGCTGGCAGCCGGTCGATTCGCACACGGCCGTGCAGCCGCTCGTGATCGGCAGCAACGACGCGACGCTCACGGCGATGCGCGCGCTCGACGCGCACGGCCTGTGGGTACCCGCGATCCGGCCGCCGACGGTGCCGGCCGGCACGTCGCGGCTGCGCGTGTCGCTGTCGGCCGCGCATTCGTTCGACGATCTCGCGCGGCTCGAAGCCGCGTTGATCGAAGCCAGCGAGGCCGCAGCATGAACGCCGCCCCGCTCTCCCTGTTCGTCACCGGCACCGACACCGAAATCGGCAAGACCTTCGTCTCGGCCGCGATGCTGCACGGCTTCGCGCGGCACGGCCTGCGCGCGGCCGCGCTGAAGCCCGTCGCGGCCGGCGCGTACGAACGCGACGGCGTCTGGCGCAACGAGGACGCCGACCAGCTCGATGCGGCCGCGAACGTCGTGCTGCCGCCCGAGCTGCGCACGCCGTTCCTGCTGAAGGCGCCGGCCGCGCCGCATATCGTCGCCGCGCGGGAAGGCGTGACGCTCGACATCGACACGATCGTCGCGTGCCATCGCGAAGCGCTGACGCGCGCGGATATCGTCGTCGTCGAAGGCGCCGGCGGCTTCCGCGTGCCGCTGAACGACACGCAGGACATGGCCGATCTCGCGGTCGCGCTCGGCCTGCCGGTCGTGCTCGTGGTCGGCGTGCGGCTCGGCTGCATCAACCATGCGCTGCTCACCGCCGACGCGATTCGTCAACGCGGCCTTACCCTCGCGGGCTGGGTCGCGAACCACGTCGACCCGGCCATGTCGTTCGCCGACGAGAACGTCGCGACGATGCGCGACTGGCTCGCTCGCGAGCACGGCGCGCCGCTGCTCGGCCGCATTCCGCACATGAGCCCGGCCGCCCCCGAATCCGCAGCGGCGATGCTCGACATCGCCGCGCTCGTCGAAACGCTGCGCGCTGCGCAGCATTGACCCAACCGATCCCCCAATCCCGCCCAGGACAGGAAACCGAAATGACCCAAGCCCAGACCGCCGCCGTGCAACCCGACGCGATTCCCGTGGCTGCACCGGCCTCGCAGCGCTGGCGCGTCGCCGACGTCGTCGCGCTGTTCGCACTGCCGTTCAACGACCTGCTGTTCCGCGCGCAGCAGGTGCATCGCGAGCACTTCGACGCGAACGCGGTGCAGCTGTCGACGCTGCTGTCGATCAAGACGGGCGGCTGCGAGGAAGATTGCGGCTACTGCTCGCAGTCGTCGCATCACGACACGGGCCTGAAGGCCGAGAAGCTGATGGACGTCGACGCGGTACTCGACGCCGCGCGCGCGGCGAAGGCGAACGGCGCGAGCCGCTTCTGCATGGGCGCCGCGTGGCGCAACCCGAAGGAGCGTCACATGCCGGCGCTGACCGAGATGGTGCGCGGCGTGAAGGAACTCGGCCTCGAAACCTGCATGACGCTCGGCATGCTCGAGGACGAACAGGCGCAGCAGCTCGCGACCGCAGGCCTCGACTACTACAACCACAACCTCGACACGTCGCCGGAGTTCTACGGCCAGGTGATCTCGACGCGTACGTACCAGGACCGCCTCGACACGCTCGACCGCGTGCGTGACGCCGGCATCAACGTGTGCTGCGGCGGCATCATCGGGATGGGCGAATCGCGCCGCGAACGCGCGGGCCTGATCTCGCAGCTCGCGAACCTGAACCCGTATCCGGATTCGGTGCCGATCAACAACCTCGTCGCGATCGAAGGCACGCCGCTCGAAGGCACCGCGCCGCTCGACCCGTTCGAGTTCGTGCGCACGATCGCGGTTGCGCGCATCACGATGCCGAAGGCTGTCGTGCGCCTGTCGGCCGGCCGCGAGCAGCTCGACGACGGGCTGCAGGCGATGTGCTTCCTCGCCGGCGCGAACTCGATGTTCTACGGCGACCAGCTGCTGACGACCAGCAACCCGCAATCGCAGAAGGACCGCGCGCTGTTCGAACGCCTCGGCATCCGCGCGAGCGACGCGGACGCGATGTCGGCGAACGCGTAAGCGCAACGCACGGCGGATGCGTCCGTCACACGAACAAGCCGGGATGCGTCCCGGCTTTTTTCATGCGGGTTCGCCGCGCACTCAGGTCGCGCCGCCCAGCGCGCGCGGCTCCATGAACGTGTGCCTGAAGTAGTCGCGCACCGCGTGCATCGCGGGGCTCAACTCGATGTTCTTGCGCCACGCGAGGCCGACGCTCATCGGCGGCACCGGGTCGCGCAGCACGATCGTCTCGATACGCCGCCCTTCGAGCGACCACGGGCGATACACCATGTCGGACAGGATCGCGACGCCGCTGCCGTTCGCGACCATGCTGCGCACGGCCTCGACCGACGACGTGCGCAGGATCACGTTCGGCCGGTACGGCGTCTCGTTCCAGTAGCGCAGCGCCGTCTGTCCGGCCTCGTCGACCGTCAGCATCACGAACGGCTCGTGTGCGACCTCCGCGAACGTGACGCTCTCGCGCCTGAGCAGCGGATGATGCGCGCCGACCCACAGCCGGCGCACCGAATGGATCACCGGCTCCAGCACGAGCTCGGGATTCGACACGTTCGACGTGAGCAGCACGGCCATGTCGTAGCGGCCCGCGATGAGCCCCTCCTCGATCGACTCGCGGTTCAGTTCATGCAGGTGGATCGTCAGGCGCGGATAGAGCGTCTTCAACCGCAGCACGTGATGCGGCAGGAAGTAGCCGAGCACCGTGTAGCTCGCGGCGATCGCAAGCGTGCCGGTCAGCGTGCTTTCGAGGTTCGGGATCCGCATCGCCTCGTCGACCGACGACAGGATCGTGTACGCATGATTGAGAAAGCGCCGCCCGGTATCCGTGAGCGTCACGCCCGCCGACGTGCGCAGGAACAGCTGCGTGCCGAGGCTGTCCTCCAGCTCCTTGATGGCGCTCGTCACCGCCGACTGCGAGATCGTGAGCTGGATCGCGGCCTGCGAGATCTGTCCGAGCTCGGCGGTCGCGACGAAGTACTTGAGCTGTCTGAGCGTCAGGGCCATGTCCGGTGGAAAACTGATGGGTACACGGCAAACATCATATCAACCGCCCCGCCGGCGGCAATCCGTGGTCGCCCGACCCGCGCACACGGGCCTGTGGCGGCGCTGCGCGGTCGACTCGCGCGATATCTGAAAAATCGATACGGTCGCATATAAAAATAGAACTATTTTGACGCACCCCGCACGGCTAACCTGCGTTCAACACGGTTTCGGCCCGCGCCCCAGCGCAAGCGAGACCGGAGAACCTGGAGGAACGAACCGTATGAGGAAGCACAGTGTCGACCTGAATTCCGACATGGGCGAGGGTTTCGGCCCGTGGACGATCGGCGACGGCGTCGACGAGCAGATCATGCCGCTCATCAGCTCGGCGAACATCGCTACCGGTTTTCATGCCGGCGATCCGAACATCATGGCGCGCACGGTGCAGCTCGCGCGCGACGCCGGCGTCGGGATCGGCGCGCATCCGGGCTTTCGCGATCTGGTCGGCTTCGGCCGCCGCACGATCACCGAAACGCCGCAGGCGCTCGTCCACGACATCCTGTACCAGCTCGGCGCGCTGCGCGAGTTCGCGCGCCTGAACGGCGTGAGCCTGCAGCACGTCAAGCCGCACGGCGCGCTCTACATGCATGCGGCATCCAGTGAAGCGTTCTCGCGGCTGCTGATCGAGACGCTGCAGCGCGTCGACCCCGGCCTGTGGCTGTACTGCATGGAGGCGTCGGTCACCTATCGCGTGGCAATGGAGTACGAACAGCCGGTGATCCGCGAGTTCTACGCCGACCGCGACTACGACCGCAGCGGCTCGATCGTGTTCACGCGCCGCGTCGGCCGCCTCGACCCGCAGCAGATCGCCGACAAGGTGCTGCGCGCGTGCATCGACGGCAAGGTGCGCACGATCGACGGCGACGACATCGACATCGATTTCGATTCGGTCTGCATCCACAGCGACACGCCGGGCGCGCTCGACCTCGTCCGCGCGACGCGCGATGCGCTGGTCCGCGAAGGCATCCGGACCGCGGGCCCGCGACCGCTCGCCGCCCATCACTGAACCCGATTCAAGGAGACGCCAGATGGCATTGCACGATATCGTCAGCCCGTTGCCGGGCACGTTCTACCGGCGCCCGTCGCCCGATGCGGCCTACTACGTCGCGGTCGATGCGACGGTCGCCGCGGGCGCCGTGGTCGGCCTCGTCGAAGTGATGAAGCAGTTCACCGAGATCGAAGCCGACGCGGCCGGCCGCGTCGTCGAGCTGCTCGTCGAGGACGGCGAACCGGTCGACGCGGGCCAGGTACTGATGCGGATCGAGGGGTGACGCGATGACGCCGGCAACCTCCCCCGATACGTTCTATCGCCCGTCGCGGATCAAGACCGTGCTGGTCGCGAATCGCGGCGAGATCGCGGTGCGCGTGATCCGCGCGGCGCGCGAACTCGGCATGCGCGCGGTCGCCGTGGTCAGCGACGCCGACCGCGACAGCCTCGCCGCACGCATGGCCGACGAGGCGATCCACATCGGCTCGTCGCATGCGGCGAAAAGCTATCTGAATCCCGCCGCGATCCTCGACGCCGCGCGGCAATGCGGCGCGGACGCGATCCACCCCGGCTACGGCTTCCTGTCCGAAAATGCCGCGTTCGCCGCGCAGGTCGAGGCGGCCGGGCTGATCTTCGTCGGGCCGGACTCGCGGGTCATCGCGACGATGGGCGACAAGGCGCGCGCCCGCGACACCGCGCGACGCGCGAACGTGCCGACGGTGCCCGGCAGCGACGGCGTCGTGCAGTCGCTCGACGAGGCCCGGGCGGTCGCCGCGCGCATCGGCTATCCGATCATGATCAAGGCGGCCGCGGGCGGCGGCGGGCGCGGCATCCGCGTCGCGCACGACGCCGCGCAGCTCGACGCCGAGCTGCCGCTCGCGCAGCGCGAGGCGCAGGCCGCGTTCGGCGACGGCGGCGTCTATCTCGAACGCTTCATCGCGCGCGCCCGGCACATCGAGGTGCAGGTGCTCGGCGACGGCCGCAACGTCGTCCATCTGTTCGAGCGCGAATGCTCGCTGCAGCGACGCCGCCAGAAGATCCTCGAGGAAGCGCCGTCGCCGTCGCTCACGCCGGCGCAGCGCGACGCGCTGTGCACGTCGGCCACGCGCCTCGCGCGCGAAGTCGGCTATCGCAGTGCGGGCACGCTCGAATACCTGTTCGACGACGCGCGCGGCGAGTTCTACTTCATCGAGATGAACACGCGCATCCAGGTCGAGCATCCGGTGACCGAGGCGATCACCGGCATCGATCTCGTGCGCGAGACGCTGCGCATCGCCGACGGCGAGCCGCTGCGGTTCGCGCAGCCGGACATCGCGATGCGCGGCGCGGCGCTCGAATGCCGGATCAACGCGGAAGATCCGCTGCAGGATTTCCGCCCGAATCCCGGCCGGATCGACGAACTGGTGTGGCCGACCGGCCCCGGTGTGCGCGTCGATTCGCTGCTCTATCCGGGTTACGTCGTGCCGCCGTTCTACGATTCGCTGCTCGCGAAGCTGATCGTGCACGACGAGAGCCGCGCGGCCGCGCTGCGGCGCCTGTCCCGTGCGCTCGGCGAGCTGCACGTCGGCGGCCTGAAGACCACCGCGCCGCTGCACGCCGCGCTGCTCGCGGACGACGACGTGCGCGCGGGCCGCTATCACACGAATTTTCTCGAAGCATGGATGCCGCAATGGCGCGAGGCCGCGACGGCCGCCGCCCGGCAGCCCGAAACCGCGGACGCAGCGCGCGTCGGGGAGGCCCTGTGACGACCCGTTATACGTTCGGCGGCGACGAGTTCGTGTTCGTCGAGATCAGCGAGGCGATGTCGCTCGACGCCTTCTTCAAGGGCACGGCGATCACGCGCGAGCTGCAGCGGCGCGCGGTGCCGGGCATCACCGAGATCTGCCCGGCGAACGCGTCCTACCAGGTGCGCTACGACCCGGACGTGATCGAGCCCGACGCGCTCGTCGCGCTGCTGAAGACGATCGAGGCCGAGGTCGGCGACGCGCCGCTGGAACTCGACACGCGCATCGTCGAGGTGCCGGTGCTCTACAACGACCCGTGGACGCACGAGACGCTGATGCGGTTTCGCGAGCGTCACCAGGACCCGTCGTCGACCGATCTCGAATATGCGGCGCGGATCAACGGCAAGCGCGACATCGACGACTTCATCGCCGCGCACTCGGGTTCGCCGTGGTTCGTGTCGATGGTCGGCTTCGTCGCGGGCCTGCCGTTCATGTACCAGATGGTCGAGCGCGAACGCCAGCTCGAAGTGCCGAAATACCTGCGCCCGCGCACCGACACGCCGAAGCTGACGGTCGGTCACGGCGGCTGCTTCGGCTGCATCTATTCGGTACGCGGCGCGGGCGGCTACCAGATGTTCGGCGTGACGCCGGCGCCGATCTTCGATCCCGCGCAGCAGCTCGACTACCTGCGCGACTTCATGGTGTTCTTCCGGCCCGGCGACATCGTGAAGTTCCAGCCGATCGATCGCGACGCCTATGACGCCGCGGTGGCGGCCGTCGAAGCGGGCACGTTCTCGCTGCGCGTGCGCCCCGTGAAATTCTCGCTCGACGCGTTCCTGCGCGATCCCGATGCGGTCAACCGTTCTCTCGTCGAGGTGCTGCATGCCAGCTGACGCGCACAACCTGATCGAGGTCATCAAGCCCGGCCTCGCGACGTCGGTCCAGGATACGGGCCGGCAAGGCTACTACCACGTCGGCATCCCGCCGTCGGGCTCGCTCGACCAGTACGCGTCGCGCGCGGCGAACCTGCTGGTCGGCAATCCCGAACAGGCGGCCGTGCTCGAATGCACGCTGCTCGGCCCGGAGCTGCTGTTCCATGCGGACGCGCTCGTCGCCGTCACGGGCGCCGAGATGACGCCGAAGATCGACGGCGTCGGGCAGTGCTGCAACATCGCGCTGCGCATCCGTGCGGGCAGCGTGCTGTCGTTCAACTACGTGAAGGGCGGCGCGCGGGCCTACGTGGCCGTCGCGGGCGGCATCGACGTGCCGGTCGTGCTCGGCAGCCGCTCGACCTACACGCTCGGCGCGATCGGCGGCCACGCGGGCCGGCGCCTGCAGAAGGGCGACCGGCTGCCGATCGGCGCCGCGCGCGGCATGCATCGCGAAGGGCGCGAGCTGCCGGCGGCGGTCGTCCGGCCGCTCGACAGCCAGGTCGAACTGCGCGTGCTGACGGGCCTGTACCACTACCGGCTCACCGACGCATCGGCGCACACGTTCTTCGACGACGAATGGACGGTCGCGCCCGAAGCCGACCGCATCGGCTACCGCTACAAGAACGGGCGAGCGCTGCAGTTCCGGCCGCGCGAACAGCCGTTCGGCGCGGGCGCCGATCCGTCGAACATCGTCGACGCGTGTTATCCGATCGGCTCGATCCAGGTGCCGGCCGGGCTCGAGCCGATCATCCTGCATCGCGACGCGGTGTCGGGCGGCGGCTACGCGACGATCGGCACCGTCATCAGCGCCGACATGGACCTGATCGGCCAGATGCAGCCGAACCATCGCGCGCGCTTCGTGCGCGTGACGATGGCCGATGCGCTCGCGGCGCGCCGCGAGTACCAGCGGCGCCTCGCGCTGCTGCGCGCCGTGCTGCAGGACTGAGCGCCGGGCGCCCGGCCACCGTGCCGGGTGCCGTTCGCGGCCTTCCTCTTTCATCCCTCGCTTTCGTTTCCCGCCCGCGCGGCCGCGCGCGGCGCGGCGGGGACGCTTGCGCGCCGTTTCTGCCGGACCGGTTGCCCGCCCGACGTCGGGGCAACCCTGCGGATCGTACCTGCCGCGGCCCAGACGTCGTCCGCTGTTTTGCTCATCGAGGAGCACGTTCATGGCCAACCTGGCTCAGGCCCGCACCGACGAGGATCTCGACCTGTCGACGCTCGCCATTCCCGATCACGCGCGCATGCCGCCCTTCTCGCTGACGATGGCGTGGTGGGCCGTCTGCAGCGCGGTGTTCTACATCGTCGTCGGCGCGACGCTCGCGCTCACCTACGGCGCACGCAACGCGCTGATCGGCATGGCGCTGTCGGTCGTGTCGTACGGCGTCGTCAATTCGATCATCAGCCGCTATGCGATTCGCACCGGCCTGTCGGTCGCGCTGTTCTCGCGCGTGCTGTTCGGCAGCGCGGGGGCCGCGCTCGCGACGCTGATCTTCTTCGCGACGGCGATCTACTACGCGGTGTTCGAGGGCTCCGTGATCGCGGTCGCCGCGCATCACCAGTTTCCGGCGCTCGAGTACAAGTGGGCCGCGCTGATCGTCGTCTGCTACAGCGTGCCGCTCGTGTTCGGCAGCGTGCAGCACTGGCTCGACAAGTTCAACGGCGTGCTGCTGCCGTTCTACCTGCTCGGGCTGCTCGCGGCGGTCGGGCTCGCGACGGCCGAGTACGGCTATCACGCCGCATGGCTCGATTTCGGGCCGGCGGGCGGCGCGCCGGCCGGCGGCTGGTGGCAGTGCTTCGTCTACTACATGGGCGTGTGGGTGCTGATGATGTTCACGTTCGACTACGCGCGCTTCGGCCGCAAGGAGGACGCCCGCTATCACGGCCGCTTCAACTTCGGGATGCCGTTCTATCTCGTCACGTTCCTCGTCAACGGCGCGGCCGGCATCTATCTCGTCAGCACGATTCCCGGGCTCGGCACGCTGTCGGAAGTGTCGGTCGTACTCGCGCTGCTGAAGCTGATGGGCGTGTGGGGGCTGCTGTTCGTGTGGGTCACGCAGTCGCGCATCAACACCGCGAACTACTACCTCGCGACCGTCAACATGCAGGCGTTCTTCCAGAAGGTCGCCGGGCTGCGCGCGCCGAAGTTCGTGTGGGCGCTCGTGGTCGGCGCGGTCGTCTATGCGCTGATGATGGCCGACATCTTCTCGCGGATCCTGCAGGCGCTCGCGTACCAGGGGATCTTCGTCGTCGCGTGGGTCGGTGTCGCGCTCGCGCACATCCTGTCGGCGCGCTACGGGCAGCTCGTCGGCGACGATGTCGAATGCCGCGACGCGCATGTGCCGGTGTTCAACCCGGGCGGGCTGACCGCGTGGTTCGCGGGCGCGTTCGCGGGGCTCGCACTGAACCAGGCGACCGGGTTCGCCGCGTCGCTGTCGGCGCCGGCGACCTTCGTCGTGTCGTGGGTCGTCTATCGCGCACTGCTCGGCACCGCGAAGCGGACCTGGTTCGTGCGGAATACGTGACGCCGCCGCGCCCGTGGCAGCGCGACGGCGCGGCAGCGGCTTAGCCGATCGTCTGCACCGGATTGCCCTTCGCGTCGCGGATCACCGTCTTCTCGACGCGCCAGCGCACGCCGTCGAGCCCGTCGATCGCATACTCGCCGGCACGCGGCTTCAGCGTACGCGCCAGCGCCTGCACCGTCGCGTCGGTCAGGCGCAGGGTGAGCGTGCCGTCTTCGTCGGTCACGCCGTTCGCATCGCCGTGCACGAACCGCACCGCGCCGTCGTGACCGACCAGGCGGAACGGGCGGTCGAACGGCAGCCGCAACGGCAGCAACGCGACGAGTTCCTCGACCTGCCGCGCGCCGACGGCGATCTCGATCACGGGCGCGCGCAGCAGCCGCTTGCGCGTGTCCCATCCGAGCACGTCGGTGAACAGGTAGCCGCTCGCCGAGCCGTCGCGCTGCGTGCCGGCGTCGACCTGCTCGCGCACGTCCGCGCGCTCGAGCAGCGACGCGCGGCCGAGATCGGTCACCCAGAGCGGCATGTGCGGCGCCAGCGTGTCGAGCAGCGCGCGCGTGCGCCAGCGCTTCGCTGCACGCTCTTCGTCGAGCGTCAGCCCGACCACCTGCAGGAACGCGAGGCGGCCGTGCGGCGTGTCGATCGCCGGCAGTTCCGGATCGAACGCGAAACCCATCGAGCAGAGCGCCGTGCCGGTATCGAGCGCGATCGGTCCGTTGGCCGTCATCCAGTGGCCGTCGTCGAATGCGTTGCCGCTCTGGAACACGTAGCGCGCGAGATTCTGCAGGAAGCTGAACACCCAGCGCGGCGGCTCTGCGTCGCCGGCCGCGCACGCGACGCGCATCGTCAGCTCGAACCCGAAGCCGCTGACGGCCGGATCGTCGGACTCCTTCGCATACAGCTCGCTCAACCCGTACGTGACGAAATGCCAGTGCGGGACGGGCTCCGCGCGCTTCCACACGCTGATCCCGTCGAGCGGATCGGGACCGCCGAGCCGCCACTTGACCAGCGTGCCGTAGTGCTTCGGCTCCTGGCCCGGATAGAGGCGGGCGAGCGCGCCGTCGATCGCGTCCCAGCCGGGCGCGGTGTCATCGTCCGCGCCGCCCTGCTCGTCCTGTGTTGCGTCGGTCATGCGGCCCTCTCTCGCGATTCATGTTCTGTTGCGTGGCGCCGGCGTGTGCGGCAGCGGCCGCCGCCGGGCACGTCACACGTGCGCCGCCGCGCCGTCGAGCGCCGCGCGCACGCGCTCGACGCGCTGTTCGTCGACGGGCGCCAGCACCTCGCCGCGCGGCCGCACGCCCGAGCCGAAATGCACCGCACGCACGCCGGTCGCACGGACGAAATCGCCGACCGCGTCGATCGTGAGCCCGGAGCCTGCCAGCACCGTGCAGGTCGAGCCGGCCGCCTGCCGCACCAGCCGCGTGATCGTCGCGACCGCGTCGAGCACCGACGGATGGCCGCCCGACGTCAGCACCGACGTGACGGCCGGTACGCGCAGCAACGCGTCGAACGCGGCGTTGAGATCGCGCGCGACGTCGAACGCGCGGTGGAACGTGAGCGAACGGCCATCGGCGGCGGCCGCGACGCGGGCCAGCGCGCCGAGATCGACGTCGCCGCGCGCGTCGAGCGCGCCGAACACGACACCGTTCGCACCGGCCGCGACGGCCGCGCGCACGTCGCGCTCGATCACGCGCAGGTCGTCGGCGTCATAGACGAACGACCGGCTGTGCGGGCGCACGATCACGTTGACGGGAATCGGCACGGCGGCCACGACGGCCTCGATCAGGCCGACGCTCGGCGTCAGCCCGCCTTCGGTGATCGCGGTCACGAGTTCGAGGCGGTCGGCGCCCGCGCGGGCGGCGGCCTTCGCATCGCCGACGGTCGTGGCGATCACTTCGAGGAGGACGGAAGAAGCGGCGTTTCGGTTCATGGGCGGCCCGCGAATCGTCAGGACAATTCGCGCATCCTAGCCGAGCCGCGCGACAGGCGCCAGCGTGCTGGCCGGCGCGTACGTCAGCCGCGCCGCCGCGCCCCCGGTCGCCGCATGCGATCCGAGCGGCGCTAGCCGGCGTCCGCTTCGTCGTCGACCCAGTCGATATCGCCGCACAGCACGCGCTGCGCATCGCCGACGCGCACGGCCACCGACAGCGTCACGCACGGCTGCGCCTCGTTGATCGACAGGTACGGCCGCGTGACCTGCACGCGGCCCGGCTCGGCGATCGCCGAACGGAAATACGGCCGGCGCAGCCAGTTCGCGCCCTGCGCGTCCGCGAGCGGCGAGAAGCGCGCCTCGGCGAGCGCGCGATCGGCGCGCAGCACGACGTTGCGGCCCGACTGGCGGCCGTGCGCGTCGAGCAGGAAGCAGCGCGCGGCCGCATCGAGCGCGAGGAAGTTCCAGCACACCTCGTCGAGCGGCTCGCCAGCCGCGAGCCGCTCGGCCGCCCGCTCGAACGCGCGCAGGTACGGCGCGAGCCGCTGCGCGTCCCGCCGCTCGCGTGCTTCGGTCTGTTGACGAAAGCGCTCGGTCAGCTCGCCGATGCAGCCCGTCGCGGTCGCGCTGTCGGGCAGCCCCGGCGCCGGGCGCCCAAAGTAGTAGCCCTGCACGAAATCGGCCTCGCACGACAGCGCGATCTGCGCCTCGTGCTCGGTCTCGATCCCTTCGACGAGCACGAGCTTGCCGGCCTCGTGCAGCAGCGTGACGAGCCCGTGCAGGATCGCGGTGAGCCCCGTGCGGTGCGCCGCGTGCGACAGCATGATCCGGTCGAGCTTCACGATGTCCGGGTTCAACTGCCAGATCCGTTCGAGGTTCGAATGACCGGCGCCGAAATCGTCGAGCGCGATCAGGAAGCCGTGCGTGCGGAATTCGCGCACGGCCTCCGCGAGCCGCTCGACGTCTTCCGCGCGCTGTTCGAGCACTTCGAGCACGATGCGGCGCGGCGGCATGCCGAGCCGCTTCAGGTTCGCGAGCAGCGCGGCGGCCTGGAACGGGTCGGTCAGCACGCCCGGATGGACGTTGAGGAACAGCCACTCGCGCTCGGCGCCGAGCAGTGCGAAGTTCTCGAGATGCAGCGCCTGCGCGAGCCGGTCGAGCTGCAGCAGTTCGCCCTGGCGCGCGGCTTCGCCGAACACGTCGAGCGGCGACACCGCGCGGTCGAGCGCATCGTGCGCGCGCAACAGCGCCTCGTAGCCGACCGCACGCTGGTGCGACAGGCTGAATATCGGCTGGAACACGGTCGTCAGCGTCAGGTCGCGATGCTGCGTGGCCAGACGTTCGAAGCCGGAACTCATCTCCCGCTCGAACCGGTACGGCGACGCGGCGGACGGACGCTCCTGTTGAACGATCGTCATGCCTTCCTCCTGGTGATGCCTTCGCACGTGCCGCCCGGCGAAGCGGACGGCGCGTGCAATGTCATGGTTGGACCCTCGGTTGCCCAGTCGATGCCGGACGGCTGCCCACCTTCAAGCAAGCTCCGTGCAAGGTGCCGCCAACCCGTACGCCATGCGGCTGCACCGGGCCATCGCACCACCGTGGCGCACGCCCGATGCACCATCTTCGTGCGCACGCACCGGCCACTCGAGCGCAGCCGTCACGTCAGCACGCTACACTCCGTACGATCGTTTCATTCCCCGTATTCGCCGTATCGATGGAAATCGTCTTCACAGTCCTGATCCTGCTGCTGACCGTCGCGCTGTCCGGCGCCGTCACGCGCATCCTGCCATTGCAATTGCCGCTGCCGCTGATGCAGATCGCGTTCGGCGCGATGCTCGCGTGGCCGAAGCTGAACCTGCACGTCACGTTCGACCCCGAAATCTTCATGCTGCTGTTCATTCCGCCGCTGCTGTTCGCGGACGGCTGGCGGATTCCGAAACGCGAGCTGTACCTGCAGCGCCGCGCGATCCTGATGCTCGCGTTCGGGCTCGTGTTCATGACGGTACTCGCAGTGGGCTACTTCGCGCATTGGCTGATTCCCGAGTTGCCGCTGCCGATCGCGTTCGCGCTCGCGGCCGTGCTGTCGCCGACCGACGCGGTCGCGCTGTCCGGCATCGCGGGCAAGGGCCGGATCCCGCCGCAACTGATGCACATCCTCGAAGGCGAGGCGCTGATGAACGACGCGTCGGGCCTCGTCGCGCTGAAGTTCGCGATCGCGGCCGCGCTGACGGGCGTGTTTTCGCTGCGCGCCGCGTCGGTCACGTTCGTGATCGTCGCCGCCGGCGGGCTCGCGACGGGCGCGATCGTGTCGTGGGTGTTCAGTGCGCTGTCGACACGCTTCCTGAACGCCGAGCAGGAAGGCGACCCGGCCCCCGGCATCGTGATGACGCTGCTCGTGCCGTTCGCGGCCTACCTGTTCGCCGAACATCTCGACCTGTCGGGCGTGCTCGCGGCCGTATCGGCCGGGATGATGATGAATTACACGAGCTTCTCGCGCAAAAGCACCGTCGCGTCGCGCGTACGCGCCGAAAGCACGTGGGCGATGATCGAGTTCGTGTTCAACGGCATGGTGTTCATCATGCTCGGGCTGCAGTTGCCGCACATCATCGGCCGCGCGCTCGTCGACGCGCACCATACGAGCGACGCGCTGGTCGGCCGGATGATCTTCAACGTGTGCGCGATGATGCTCGCGCTGTATGCGATCCGCTTCACGTGGGTGTGGCTGCTGCGGTGGTTCGCGAGCCGCCGCGCCGCGCGCCAGGGCCTCGCGGGCACGATGGCCGGCGTGCGCACGATCGCGGTGATGACGGTCGGCGGCGTGCGCGGCGCCGTCACGCTCGCCGGCGTGCTGTCGATTCCCGTCGCGCTGTCCGACGGCGCACCGCTGCCGGGGCGCGACACGGCGATCTTCGTCGCGTCGGCCGTGATCCTCGGCTCGCTGATCGTCGCGGTGATCGGGCTGCCGCTGCTGTTGCGCGGCGTGCGTTCGACGCGCAACCCGCTCGGCGACGAGGAGCGCGTCGCACGCTCGGCTGCCGCGCAGGCCGCGATCCGCGCGATCGACTCGTCGCACGATGCCATCTCGGCCGATCTCGACGAATCGGGCGCGGCGCGCTGCGCGGACATCTCCGCGCGCGTGATGGACCAGTATCGCCGCCGGCTCTCCGCGCTGGCCGAGGACGGCCCCACGCCGCGCGCGGAAGCGAAGCAGGCCGAAACGATGGAGCTGCAGATGCGGATCGCGGCCGTCCGCGCGGAACGCTCGGCGCTGTACCGGCTGCGCGGCGACAGCAAGATTTCCGACGAGACGCTGACGAAGCTGCTCCGCGAGATCGACCTGTCGGAAACCGCGCTGTCGACACGCAAGAAAGGCATTCTTTGACGCGTGGGCGGCTGCCGGCGCGCAACAGCCGAGACGCATAAAAAACGGCGACGCACGAGCGTCGCCGTTTTCACATCCACGCGCGTTCGCGTTATTTCGCGACGACGACCGGAATCCCCTTCAGCATCCCCGCGCCCTTCATCTCGTCGAGCGCGTGCTGCACTGCCGCGCTGGTCACCGCATCGATGCCGAGCGCCAGCGCGAGTTCGCGCTCCGCGCGCTTCACGCCGGCCAGGTTGCGCACCTTCACGTGACCGAAGCCGCGCACGCGCGCGTGCAGGTCGGCCAGTTGCGCGACCTGCGCCGCATTGCCGGCCGTCATTGCGGCGAACGCACGCGCAAGCGTCGTCTCGTAGTCGCCGGCGAGCGCGCGCTCCATCTTGCGCTCGACGGTGCGGCCGAACGGATCGAGCCACGTGCCGCGCAGGCTGCGCACGCGCGCCAGCACGCCGAACACCGGCCACATCCACTGGCCGAACACACGCTTCTTCGGCGTGCTGCCGTCGCTACCGGCCTTCGCGACCGTCGGCGGCGCGAGGTTGAACTTCACGCGGTACGCCTGCCCCGGCACGCCTTCGAACTGCGCTTCGAGCGCCGTGCGGAATGCGTCGTCGGTGTACAGCCGCGCGACTTCGTATTCGTCCTTGACCGCGAGCAGCCGGTAGAACGTCGTCGCGACCGCGCGCGTCAGCGCGTCGTCGCCTTTCGCGCGTGCGGCGTTCACGAGCGCACGGTAGCGCTCGACGTAACGCGCACCGCCGTACGCGTCGAGCCGCGCTTCGCGATCGGCGATCAGTTCGGCGAGCGTCTCCGGCGCGGCGTGCGTGGCCACCGCGTGACGTGCATTCCACAACGCGTCGAGGCCCGCTGCGTCGCCGGCCGCCATCCGGCCGATCGAGAACGCGAGCTTGTTCATCGGCACCGCGACGTTGTTCAGCTCGATCGCGCGCATCATCGCGGCGAGCGATACCGGCACGAGGCCGAGCTGCCATGCGTAGCCGAGCATCAGGATGTTCGCGCCGATCGAATCGCCGAGGAACTTCGCGGCGAGCGCCTGCGCGTCGCAGCTCGACAAGTAGCCGTCGCCGGCCGCGTGGTGCATCTTCTCGAGCAGCGCGTCCGCATGCAGGTTCGCGTCCGGGTTCTGCACGAACGACGCGTTCGGGATCCGGTGCGTGTTGACGACGATCCGCGTGCGCTCGTGACGCACCGTCTGCAGCGCATCCGCGCTCGCGCCGACGACCATGTCGCACGCGAGCAGCACGTCGGCCTGCTGCGTGTCGATGCGCACCTGGTTCAGCCACCGGTCGCTCGACGCGATCCGCACGAACGACAGCACCGAGCCACCCTTCTGCGCGAAGCCCATGAAGTCGAGCACCGATGCGCTCTTGCCTTCGAGGTGCGCGGCCATGCTGATCAGCGCGCCGACCGTCACGACGCCCGTGCCGCCGACGCCCGTCACGAGCATGTCGAACGGCGCGGCGTCGAGATGCGTCGCCGGCACCGGCAGCCCGTCGACGCGCGCGGCGAGCGCCGCTTCGTCGAACGCCGCGCCGGCGGCCTTCTTCAGCGCCGCGCCCTCGACCGTCACGAAGCTCGGGCAGAAGCCGTTCACGCACGAATAGTCCTTGTTGCACGATGACTGGTCGATGCGGCGCTTGCGGCCGAGCGGCGTCTCGAGCGGCTCGACCGACAGGCAGTTCGACTGCACGCCGCAGTCGCCGCAACCTTCGCACACCGCGTCGTTGATGAACAGGCGCTTGTCCGGATCGGGGAATTCGCCTTTCTTGCGGCGGCGGCGCTTCTCGGCCGCGCAGGTCTGGTCGTAGATCAGCACGGTGACGCCCGGCGTCTCGCGCAACTCGCGCTGCACCGTGTCGAGCTCGCTGCGGTGATGGAAGGTCGTGCCCGTCGGGAACTGCCCGTGATGGCCGTCGTACTTCTCCGGCTCGTCGGACACGACGACGAAGCGCGACACGCCTTCCGCCTCGACCTGCCGCGCGATCTGCGGCACCGAGATGCTGCCGTCGACCGGCTGGCCGCCCGTCATCGCCACCGCGTCGTTGTAGAGGATCTTGTACGTGATGTTCGCTTTCGCGGCGACCGCCTGGCGGATCGCGAGGATGCCCGAGTGGAAGTAGGTGCCGTCGCCGAGGTTCTGGAACACGTGCTTCGTGTTGGTGAACATCGCGTGCGCGGCCCAGTCGACGCCCTCGCCGCCCATCTGGATCAGCCCCGTCGTGTCGCGCTCCATCCACGACGCCATGAAGTGGCAGCCGATGCCGGCCTGCGCGATCGAGCCTTCCGGCACCTTCGTCGACGTGTTGTGCGGGCAGCCCGAGCAGAAGTACGGCGTGCGCTTCACCGCGTCGGCCTCGTTCGACAGGATCTGCGGCGCGACGAGATCGACGACGCGTTCGCGGCGGTCGAGCGCCGGCTTGTGGCGCGCGAGCCAGTCGGCGAACACCGGCAGGATGCGCGACGGGCGCAGTTCACCGAGTTCGGACAGCAGGCATGCGCCGGCGGCGTCGTGCTTGCCGAGCACGCGCGGGCGCGCGCCTTCGGTGCGGTTGTACAGGTAGTCCTTGATCTGCTGCTCGATGACCGGGCCCTTCTCCTCGATCACGAGCACTTCGGCGAGCCCGTCGACGAAGGTCTCGATGCGCGTCATTTCGAGCGGATACGACAGGCCGACCTTGTAGATCCGCACGCCGGCCGCGTCGAGATCGGCGACCGTCAGGTCGAGGCGGCGCAGCGCTTCCATCAGGTCGAGGTGCGCCTTGCCGCAGGTCACGATGCCGACGTTCGCCTGCGCGCTCGGCGCGATCCACTTGTCGATGCTGTGGGTGCGCGCGAAATGGCGCACCGCGTCGAGCTTCGCGGCGAGGCGCGCCTCGATCGTCAGGCTCGGCAGGTCGGGCCAGCGATTGTGCAGGCCACCCGGCGGCGGCGTGTAGCCCTCGGGCGCCGGCCACTGCGTCTGCAGCGCGTCGAGGTCGACGGTCGAACCCGATTCGACCGTTTCCGAGATCGCCTTGAAGCCGACCCATGCACCCGAGTAGCGCGACAGCGCCCAGCCGTACAGGCCGAATTCGAGCATGTCGGCGATGTTCGCCGGGTTCACGACCGGCATGTGCCACGCGATCATCGCGAAGTCGCTCTGGTGCGGCATCGACGACGATACGCAGCCGTGATCGTCGCCCGCCACCACCAGCACGCCGCCGTGCGGCGAGGAACCGTATGCGTTGCCGTGCTTCAGCGCATCGCCCGCGCGATCGACGCCCGGGCCCTTGCCGTACCACATCGCATACACGCCCTCGACCGTGCGCTCGGGATCGGCCTCGACGCGCTGCGTGCCGAGTACGGCCGTGCCGCCGAGTTCCTCGTTGATCGCGGGCAGGAAGCGCACGCCGCCAGCGTCGAGCAGTTTTTTCGCCTTCCACAGCTGCTGGTCGACCATGCCGAGCGGCGAACCGCGATAGCCGCTGACGAAGCCGGCCGTGTTGAGCCCCTGTTCGGCGTCGACCGCGCGCTGCATCAGCAGCAGGCGAACCAGCGCCTGCGTGCCGGTCAGGAAGATCCGGCCGCGCGTCGCGGTCAGGTTGTCGGTCAGTCGGTAGTCGGACAGGGCAGGCGTGCCATCGACGGGCAGGCGGGCGGTCATGGGGGATGTCTCCGGATTGTGCTGTTCTGGGCTGCGCGGCGGGGCGTCGGGCGACGCGTGGGGGCCGGCAGCGAATGGCTCTATTTTTTCGTGCGCAGCCGAGAATGTTTTTTCTCATCTTGCTCGGTCGGGGCTGTAGCGAGAAAAACTGCGCAGGTTTTTGCCGGGATTTGAGAGAGTTTTCGCGCGCGGTGGCGTCGGGCGGGTTGGCGGGCATCGCGGCGGCCGGGTGGCTCGCCGGGAAACCGGTGCGCGCTCGATGGCGCCGCCGCGGCCGCGCCGCGGGTGCTCGAGCCCCGTGTGGCAAGGGTTTCGGGCGCTTCCGGCGGTCATCCTCACCGTTGATTTGCACAGTGTTCAGATTGGTCGGGGGCGCCGGATGTCCACAACGATGCGCTTCTCTGCCGACCGGGCTCGCGCGCTCACCGTTCGATTGCACAGCGTTTCGAGTGGCGTCGGAGCAGGGATGTCCACACCCGGAACCGGCATGCGGTTCGCCCGGGCGCGCATGCTCACCGTTGGAATTCACAGCGCGGCGAGTGGGTTCTGGCGGTGGATATCCACATCCAGGCCTGCCCGTTTCGTCGATCCGCTGCGCCCTTCACCGTTCGAATACACAGGGTCGAGAGTGGCCGGTGGAGCCGGATATCCACAACGGAAAGAATCGGCCGATCGAGCGAGGAAGCGCGTTTCAACGCGTACCGGCTGGTGGCAATCCTTGCCGCCAGCGGCTTGTCACCCGATCAGCCACCGACTCTCACCGTCGAAATACACAGTGCCGCAAGTCGTTTCCGCGGCCGGACATCGACATCGGAGAGAATCGGCCGATCGAGCGAGGAAGCGTGTTTCAACGCGTACCGGCTGGCGGCAATCCTTGCCGCCAGCGGCTTGTCACCCGATCAGCCACCGACGCTCACCGTCGATATACACAGTGCCGCGAGTCGTTTCGGCGGCCGGATATCCACATCGGAGAGAATCGTTGGATCGAGCGCAGAAGCGCGTTTCAAAGCACACCGGCGGGCGGCAACCCCTGCCGCCAGCGGCTTGTCACGCGATCAGCCACCGACGCTCACCGTCGATATACACAGTGCCGCGAGTCGTTTCCGCGGCCGGATATCCACATCGGAGAGAATCGGCCGATCGAGCGCGGAAGCGCGTTTCAAAGCGCACCGGCTGGCGGCAATCCCTGCCGCGAGCGGCCTGTCGCCCGATCGGCCACCGACGCTCACCGTCGAATTACACAGTGCCGCAAGTCGTTTCGGCGGCCGGATATCCACACTGCAACGCGCACGGCGCTCCTGATCGGGCACGTGCCCCGGGCGACGTCGTCGGCCGGACAGCCGCGTCCGGACGGGCCTCCGGCCAATCGGATGCTCATACTCACCATTGCATTCCACAGCGTGTCGAGTCGCTTGAGAGATCGCGAATGCGCGATGAAATTCGCACGTTTCGGACCACGTGCTCGCGCTCGCCGTTAGAATGCACGACCCTTCGATCGGGATCCGGACCCGGATGCCGACGTCGCGACGCACGCGTGGCCTAGCCACACATTCGCGCGTTCCGTTAGAATGCGCGGCGCCCCGAATCGCGGCAAAGGCCGGGGAGCCTTGCTGGATCTGGCGCAGCGCGATCGGGCGTCGATGCTCACCGTTGGATTTCACAGCATTTCGCTTCGTCTCGTGGCGAGTTGTCCACACCCCTCTTCACGTATTGCGCGACATCCGGCGATCCTCACCGGTGAAATCCACAGCGCGGCGAGTCGTTTCGGGGCGGGGATATCCACAACCGGTTGCGCGACGAGATCGCAATGTCCACGTCGGCGAACGCCTCGGTGCACCGCATCCGGGGAAAGCCGGAAAGGCTTGCCCGGACGGCCTCGGCGGCACCCTCACCATTCAAATGCACAGCGTTTCGAGTCGCCGTGGGGCGGGTTGTCCACATCCGTCCGACGATGCCCGTCGCGCCGACAGGTGCTTCCGAGCGGAGGCTATTCCGCAATCGACCGGATGACGGTCGCAGGATTGCCGCCGACCAGCGTGTTCGGCGGAACGTCGCGCGTGACGACCGCAGCGGCCGCGACGACCGAATTCTCGCCGACCGTCACGCCGCCGATGATCGTCGCGCCGGCGCCGATCCATACATTCCGTTCGATCACGATCGGCTTCGCGACGACGCAGTCGCGCCGCCGCGTAGGCTCGACCGGATGACCGGACGTGATCAGGCTGACGTTCGGGCCGATCATCACGTCGTCGCCGATCTCGAGCCCCCCCAGATCGTAGAACGTGCAGTTCTGGTTGACGAACACGTTGCGCCCGAGCTTCATGCCGGTGCCGCCCGTCGCATGAAACGGCGGGATCAGCACGAAGCCGTCGTCCACCTGCGTGCCGATCAGCTCGCCGAACAAGGCGCGCACTTCCGCGGCATCGTCGAACGTCAGACGGTTGAGCCGCGCGGTGATCGCCATCGCTCGCCTGACCTCGGCCACCATGGCCGCCGATTCGGGCGTTCTTCGCGGAATGATCGTGGTGCGATCGTCGTTTGCCATGCGTGACTTGTCTCCAGTGATTTCCGTGTTTCGCGATGCGTCGGCGGTCGTGGTCGAATGCCGATGTGGTCATGTGCAAGGATGCTGCTGGATCGGCGGCGCCCATGGGAAGTGATGCCGCTTTCCGTCAGGATTTCCACTCACTTCAATAACTAGTCTATATATAACTAGTTATTGATTACCCCCTTGTGCCATCGGGCTTTGCCCGATTTTCTGTCCGACTCACGCTCGACATACAACGCCTCCAACGGTCTCGCTCGGCCGGGCGCCCTAGCCGGGCGCCCCTGTCCGAACCTCCTGCGCTCGGGTACGCTTGAGCATCGACGGGACCGACACCTGCACCCAAACGCGGAGGCGCGATGAAGCTCTACTACTGGCCGAAGACCCGGGCATTCCGGGCGTTGTGGATGCTCGAGGAAATCGGCGTGGTGTACGAACTCGTGCCGATCGACCTGCGCTCGCACGAGCAGGGCAGCGACGCATTCGTGCAGGTCAATCCGATGGCCAAGCTGCCCGCGCTCGACGACGGCAGCGCGCCGTTCGCCGAATCGGGCGCCGTGCTGCTCTACCTCGCCGACTGCTGCCCGGGCGCCGGACTCGGCATCGCGCCCGACGATCCGCTGCGCGGCCGTTTCCTCCAATGGATGTTCTTCACGCCGACCTGCCTCGAACCGGCGATGGCCGAGAAATTCACCGGCGCGTCGGGCAATCCGGTCGCGTTCGGCTGGGGCAACATCACGCGCGTGCAGCGCGCACTCGCGCAAGCGCTCGCCCACAACCCGTGGCTCGTCGGCGACCGTTTCACCGCGGCCGACCTGCTGCTCGCCAGCACGTTGAAGATCGCGTTCGACGCACATTTGCTGCCGCACGAAGGCGTGCTCGGCGACTACGTCGCACGCGCCGAGGATCGCGACGCGTTCCGTCGCGCCGTCGCGATCGAACAACGCGAAGCGGCGCGGTTGCTGCACGCGTGACGCTCGTGGGGGGCGGGCCCCTCGATCACGCCGATCCGGCCGGCCCCTGCGCCGACGCGCCCGCTTCGACCACCACACCCGGCGATCCGCGCTCGTCGGTGTCGACGTCGATCGGCACGACTTCGTGAAAATGCGTGTAGTCGATGTGCGTGATGCCGTCTTCGTCGTGCATCAGGTCGACATAGCGGTGACGCCAGCGGATCTCGCCATGCGCCCACGAGTGACGCGCCTGCATGACCTGCGCGGTCGTTTCGTCCGAGCCCTCGATCGTGATCAGCAACGACGCGTCGCGCGCGGCGAGCGATTCGGGCGTCTCGCCGAACAGCGCGCTCGATTCGTCGATCACGTGCATCAGGTTCCAGCCGAGCAGGAAGATCGGGTGCTCGCTGCGCACGAGCGCCAGGTCATGGATCTTGCGCAGCGAGTAACCCTCGTGCGTGCCTTCGACGCGCATCAGCCGCAACTTCGCCTGCGCCTCGGCAATCACGTTCTGGCGCGCATTCGCGGCGCGCACCATCAGCGTCATCCGGCCGTTCAGCGGCCGGATGATCGCGTTGCGCGCGAACAGGATCTTCGCCTGCGGCCGCGAAAAGCGCGCGAACACGAGCCCCGTGGCCAATGCGATGCTCGACATCCCGACGAAGATCTCGAACGTCGCGACGAGGTGCGCATAAACGGTCTGCGGATGCATGTCGCCGTAGCCGACGGTCGCGAGCGTCTCGACGCTGAAGAAGAACGCGCCGCCGAAGCCGGCCGGCGACTGGTTCGCGATCGGCGTGTTGCCGAGCAGGTAGAGCGTCGCGAAGCCGGCGTTGAGCAGCAGGAACAGCACCGCGAGCGACAGGAAGAATACGGGCCAGCTCACCGTCAGCGCGCGATGGTAGAAATCGCGCCAGCCGAGCGGCGGCATCCCGTACGCGATCACCGGGCGGGTGCCCGACCAGATCTTGCGGCCACGGCCGCGGGGGGCTGGGGAGGACGAATCGACGTTCATCGCGCGGCGCCGGTTGCAGGAAGGCGATGAGCGTAGCACGCGCGGCGGCGGCCGGGAATGCGTGCGGGCGCGGACCGGCAATCCGCCGCGCGATGCCGCAAAAAAAGCCGGCCGCGTATGCGGCCGGCTGCGTCGTCATCGTGCGGACCGGCGCGATGCGCGCCGCGGTCACTTCCGGTCGACGATCACCTGGTCGAACGTGCCGCCGTCGGCGAAATGGGTCTTCTGCGCGTTCGCCCAGCTGCCGAAAACCTGCTCGACGCTGAACGTCTTCAGCGCCTTGAACTCGGCCGCATGCTTTTTCAGGACGTTCGCATCGCGTGGGCGCAGATGGTGTTGCGCGATGATCTCCTGCGCTTCCGGCGTGTACAGGTAATCGAGATACGCCTGCGCGACCTTGCGCGTGCCCTTCTTGTCGACGACCTTGTCGACGACGGCGACGGGCGGTTCCGCCAGGATGCTCGCCGACGGATACACGGCGTCGAACTGTGCGCCCGATGCGCCGGTGTCCATCAGCGCGACTTCGTTCTCGAACGTGACGAGCACGTCGCCGATGCCGCGCTGCGTGAACGTCGTCGTCGCACCGCGGCCGCCCGAGTCGAGCACCGGCACGTTGCGGAAGATCGCCTTCTCGAAGTCGAGCGCCTGCTGGTCGGTCGCGCCCTTCTGCTTCTGGAAGCCCCACGCGGCGAGATACGCATAACGGCCGTTGCCCGACGTCTTCGGGTTCGCGATGATCACCTGGACACCCGGCTTCGCGAGATCGCTCCAGTCCTTGATCGCCTTCGGATTGCCCTTGCGCACGAGGAACACCATCGTGGTCGAGTACGGCGAACTGTTGTCCGCGAAGCGTGCGCGCCAGTCCTTCGACAGCAGCTGGCCGCGCTCGGCGAGCAGGTCGATGTCGTTCGGCTGGTTCATCGTCACGACGTCGGCCTGCAGCCCCTGCAGCACCGACAGCGCCTGCGCGCTCGACGCGCCGTGCGACTGCTTGATCGTGACGGTCTCGCCGGTCTTCTGCTTGTACGCAGCGGCGAAGCTCGTGTTGATGTCCTTGTACAGCTCGCGCGTCACGTCGTACGACACGTTCAGGATCGACGTATCCGCATGCGCAGCCGTCGCCGCCACGACCAGCGCCGCCGCCGCGCCCGTGTGCAGCCAGCGGCCGATCCCCTTGATGCTTGCCATCGTGATATGCCCCGTTTCCAGTGGTGGTGAATGTGCGTGACGGCACGCGTACGCGCTGTCATCGAAACGTAAGCGGGCATTCTAGCGGCCGGGCACGGCGCGCTTTCCAATCAGTCGTGGAAAGCAAATCTCGAATCCTGCTAAACGGCGGCGGACGCTCGCGCGCGCCGCCGATCCGGTGTTAAGATCGCCGCTCAGCCCACTCACGGTTCATCCATGTCCGCTACCCTGCGCTCGCTCCCGATCCTCGCCGCCGTCGCGGCAGGTACGCGCGCGGCCGGGCTGAAACAGAAAAAACGACTCCTCGACTGACGGGGACGTCGCGTCCCGTCAGGCGAATGCCGGACGGGATGCCCGCAGGTCGTTTCATTCTCCTTGCACGCATGCCTCGCTCCGGCCCTCCGCCGGCGGAACGGTTCCTTCCCACTCCGTTTCCACCATGAGGCTTTGCATGAACACACGTTTCGAAGGTATCTGGCTGCCGATCATCACGCCGTTTCACCACGGCGAAGTCGACCATGCGGCGCTCGCGCGGCTTGCGTGTCACTATGCGGGCGCGGGCATCGCGGGTTTCGTCGCGGGCGCGACGACCGGTGAAGGCGTGCTGCTCGACGCGCGCGAACAGGATGCGGTGTTCGCGACGCTGCGCGACGCGGCGCCCGGGCTGCCGATCGTCGTCGGGCTGACCGCGAGCGCGACGCACTTCGCGGCCGCACGCGCACGCGAACTCGCCGCGCTGCGGCCCGACGGGCTGCTCGTCACGCCGCCCGTGTACGTGCGGCCGACGCAGGACGGCATCCGCCGCCATGTCGAGGCGATCGTCGACGCGGCCGACCTGCCGGTGCTCGTCTACAACATCCCGTACCGCACCGGCGTGAACGTCGAACTGGACACGCTGCAGGCGCTCGCGAGCGACTCGCGCGTCGCCGGCATCAAGGAATGCGGCGGCACGCTCGACCGGATGAGCCGGCTCGTGCACGACACGCCGCTCGCGATCCTGTCCGGCGACGACAACCAGAACTTCGCGGCGATGTGCGCCGGTGCGCACGGCGCGATCGCGAGCAGCGCGCATGTGCTGCCCGAATGGCATGTGCGCATCCATGCGCTGCTGCGCGACGGGCGGCTCGCCGACGCGCGGCGCCTGTCGGTCGCGCTGCAACCGCTGGTCGCGGCGCTGTTCGCGGAGCCGAACCCGGCACCGGTGAAGGCCGTGCTCGCCGCGCAAGGGTGGTGCGAGGACGGGTTGCGGCTACCGTTCGTGCCCGCGAGTGAAGGGTTGCGGGAGCGGCTGGCAACGATCTGTGCGGCGCTCGAAGCAATCGAGCCGGACGTCGCAGCGGCATAAACCGCTACGCCGCGCATGGCGCTGCCGGCAGATGAATTCCGACCCGACGGATTATTTCAAACTGTCAGAACCAGCGACAGGTCGTACCGGGCAAGGTGAGCGTCGGCCGTCACGAGCTGAAGCGGTTCGTGTCGTGCCTGCGCGACCAGCAGTCGATCGAACGGATCGCGATGGTGGTGAGGCAAATCACGCACGGCAGCCCCATGCACGGCCCGAACCGGCAACTCACGAATCCCGCTTGCTCCGATTGCACGGATCAGCTTGCCCAAGTCGATATCGAGCTTCCCCAGGCCAGCCTTGATGGCGGCCTCCCAGATACTCGCGCTGCTGACGAAACGCTCGTCGGCGGCCGAAATCAGTCTGCGCGCCCGTGCGCTGAGCTTGGGGTCATTGGTCACGATCCACAAGAAGATGTGCGTATCGAGCAACAGTCGCATCACCGCCCTTCGAATGCATCCAGCAGGGAATCGGGCAGCGGCGCATCGAAGTCGTCTGCGATTCGGACCTGTCCCTCCAGGACTCCGAATCGAATGGGTAGCGAAGCAGACGCGAGCTGATCGGCTGATTCCCCGCCGTTGCGGATCGATACATCCGCCCGTTGCGACAGGTCGATGGCGCTGGCACCGGGAATGTTCGTTTTGTGCATGATGGCCTCCGTTTCAGGTGACCATCACTGTAGTCAGGTTCCCTCGATCGATCCATTCGGCCGATCGGCAGAGGGACGAATGGATCGCGGCCCACGACGGCAACCGCAGGTGGCATCATGCCGCCAACGCCACCTCCCCCTCCGTCGCCTCCCGCACCGCCTGCGTCACGATCCGCGCGAGCCGGTCGACGGTCGGCGTCGCCGACGACGCGCGCCGCAGCAGGATCAGCGGCAGGCTCGGCAGCACCGGCAATCCGAGCGAAGCCGCATCGAGCACGCGCACCGACGCGGGTAGCCCGTAGTGCGAACGCACCGTCAGCCCGAGGCCGGCCGCCGCCGCGGCCCATAATCCGGCGAGACTCGGCGTCGTGAACGCGATGCGCCACGGCACGCCCGCGCGATCGAGCGCATCGGTCGCTGCGCCGAAGAACCGGCACGGCCGGTCGAACACGACGAGCGGCAACGCCTCGCCCGCGTCACGTCCGCCCGCTGCGGCGTGCACGGCGGCCGCCCCGCCTTCCGCGCCCTCGTCGCCCCCACCCGGCATGCCGAACCCGCCCGCCCCCGTTGCCCCGATCCACTGCATCGGCACCTGCGCGATCACTTCGCTGTCGATACCCGGCCGCGAGAGCAGCGCGGCCGACACCGGATCGCCCCATACCAGCGCAAGGTCGAGCTGGTTCGCGTCGAGCCGGTCGAGCAGGTCGGCATTGCGCGCCACGCGCGCCTCGATCCTCACCTTCGGATGCGCGCGCGCGAACCGTCCGAGCACGTCGGGCAAAATCGCCTCGCCGAAATCCTCCTGCAGCCCGACGCGCACCCAGCCGTCGAGATTCACGCCGCGCACCGCCGCAGCCGCCTCGTCGTTCAGTTCGATCATCCGCCGCGCATAGCGCAGCATCGCGTCGCCGGCATCGGTCAATGCGAGCCCGCGCCCGGCTTTCACGAACAACGGCGTGCCGGCCTGCTCCTCGAGCTTGCGGATCTGCGCACTCACCGCCGACGACGAGCGCGCGACGCGGTCGGCCGCCTTCGCAAAACTGCCGAGATCCACGCCCACGACGAGGCTGCGCAGCGCCGCCACGTCGAAGTTGGGCCGGGCCAGCGCGGCATCGGCCAGCGCGAGCGACTCGCCGTCGCTACGTGGAATGTCATGTCCGGGCATATCAACCATCCTGTTTTATCGAACGATTCATCAAGAACTTTCCGATTTTCAGGATGAATGTAGGCCGCCAGACTGTGGATGTCAATTTCCAACCGGGCCTGCCGTCATGGATACCACCTGCATCGCTTCCCCCTCCTCACCCGAGCGCGACGTGCGCGGCCCGGCCCATCGCTGGCGCGTGCTGGCGGCCGGCGTCGCCGCGAACATGAGCTTTTCGGCGGCCGCGGCCGGCATTCCGACCACCGCCGTGTGGATGCGCTCGGCCTACCACCTCGACAACGGCGCGCTCGGCCTCGTGCTCGGCGCGCTCGGCTTCGGCGTCGCGCTGTCCGAGCTGCCGTGGGGGATGGCCGCCGACCGCTTCGGCGATCGCCGCGTGCTGCTGACCGGGCTCGTCGCGACGGCCGCGATGCTCGCGCTGATGGTGTGCACGATCGTCCCGACCGCGCACGCGGTGCCGCCGCTTGCGCGCGTCGTCGCGGCGATGTGCTGCGTCGGCCTGCTCGGCGGCAGCGTGAACGGGTCGAGCGGACGCGCGGTGATGCGCTGGTTCGGCGAGCGCGAACGCGGGCTCGCGATGAGCATCCGCCAGACGGCCGTACCGCTCGGCGGCGGCGTCGGCGCGGCGCTGCTGCCGTCGCTCGCGTCACATCTCGGCTTCGCCGCGGTGTTCGGGGCGCTGATGCTGCTGTGCGCGGGTTCGGCCGCGCTCACCTGGCGCTGGCTGCACGAGCCGCCCGCCGAGCCGGCCGTGGCGCACCTCGCCACGCAGCGCCCCGTCGCGCGGCAGCCGGACGCGCAGCACGCGCGCAACCCGCTCGCGAGCGGCGCCGTGTGGCGCATCGTGCTCGGCATCGGCCTGCTGTGCGCGCCTCAGTTCGCGGTGCTCACGTTCGCGACGGTATTCCTGCACGACTTCGGCCGGCTCGGCCTCGCCGGCATCAGCGCGGCGATGGTCGTGCTGCAGCTCGGCGCGATGGTGATGCGCGTGTGGAGCGGCCGTCATACCGACCGGAACGGCAACCGGCGCGCGTATCTGCGCGGCTCGGTGCTGGTCGCGGCCGGGTCGTTCACGCTGCTCGCGGCCGCGACGGCCGGCAGCGTGCACGTGCCGCTCGCGGCGATCGTCGCGATTCTCGTGTTTGCCGGCATCTGCGTATCGGCATGGCACGGCGTCGCATACACGGAACTCGCGACGCTCGCGGGCGCGAACCATGCGGGCACCGCGCTCGGGATGGCCAACACGATCGTCTACCTCGGGCTGTTCGCGACACCGCTCGCGATTCCGCCGCTGCTCGCCGTCAGTTCATGGAGCGTGGTGTGGCTCGCGGCCGCGCTGGTCGCCGGCGCGACCTATCCGCTGTTCGCCGCGAAATAGCAGCCGCTCGTCACACGCGGGCGGCGCAGCACGCACCACGACGCCCGCGCATCCGTCAGGCCGCCTCGCGCGCCAGTGCGCGCCGCGCGGCCGGCCGCTCGGCCTCGCGCTGCGCGTGGGCGGTCCACGCGGGGTACTGCGTCATGTCGAGTCCGATCGCGACGCCCCAGCGATACAGCACGAACAGGAACGGATCGACGATCGAATGCGCGCCCGGTTCGGCCCACGTGCGGCCGTCGGCGAACGCGGCTTCGATCGTCTCGTTCGCAGCTTCGATCGTGCCGCGCCCGTGCGCGCTGACTGCGCCGTGCAGCGCCGGATCGCCGATGAAGCGGCCCGGCCGCCACAACGCGCCGTAGCCGACGCCGTGCACCCAGCCGACCAGCCAGGCGAGCCATTCATGACACCGCGCCTCGCGCAGCGGATCGCCGAGCGGCAGCAATTGCGCATCCGGATAGCGGCGCGCGAGATACGTGAGGATCGCCGGCGTTTCGGTCAGCACGCGCGGCTCGCCCGGAATCGCGAGCACGGGCACGCGCGCCTTCGCGTTGATCGCCAGATAGGGCGCCGCGAGGTTCTGCTGCTTCTGCACCGAGACGATCTCGACGTCGAACGGCGCGCCGGTTTCCTCCAGCGCGATGTGAGCGGCAAGCGAGCAGGCGCCCGGCGAAAGATAGAGACGATATGCGTTCATGGTGTGGGGCCCGACGGGGCTGTGGAAGACGGAACCGAGTGTAGGAACGCGTACCGATGCGCGGCAAACGATGAATTGTCGTGCTCGGACATTAGTGTTACTAATACCCGCATGCGACGCATCCACCTCCCTCCGCTGCAGACGCTGCGCGCGTTCGAGACCGCCGTGCGGCTGCAGAGCTTCACGCGCGCGGCCGACGCCCTCGCGCTCACGCAAGGCGCGGTCAGCCAGCACATCCGCGCACTCGAGGCGCAGCTCGGTTATCCGCTTTTCACGCGCGAACGCAACGGCGCGACGCCGACGCATGCCGCGCACGCGCTCGCGCTGCAGGTGCGCCAGGGCCTGAGCGTGCTCGAACGGGCGTTCGAGCCGGCACTCGCCGTACGCAGCCGCCCGCGCACCTGCGACGTGACGCTGAACGTCAGCGTGCTGCCGAGTGTCGCCGAGCGCTGGCTCGCGCCGCGCCTGCCGCGCTTCGCGGCCGCGCATCCGCACATCGCGATCGCGCTGCACCCGGACGTGGCGCTCGCGCCGCTGCGCAAGCGCGACCGCATCGACGTCGCGCTGCGCTACGGGCCCGGCACCTGGCCGGGCGTCGTCGCCGAAAAGCTGATGAACGAGACGATCTTCCCGGTCGCGAGCCCCGCGTACCGCAATCGCGACGGCATTGCGCCACGCATGCCGGCCGATCTCGTGCGCGCGACGCTGCTGCGCCATCCCGCGCAGCCGTGGGAACCGTGGCTCCAGGCCGCGCGGCTCGATCTCACCGAATCCGCTCGCGCGCCGCGCTTCACCGATGCGAACGCGCTGATCGACGCGACGCTGAAAGGACGCGGCGTCGCGCTCGCGCGCCGCTCGCTGATCGAGCCCGAACTCGCGGACGGCACGCTCGTGCGCGTGTCGACGGTGCGCGTGACCGACGTGTATGCGCACTACGTCGTGTGGCGCCCCGGCCATCCGCACGAAGCGGCGATCCGCACCTGGCTCGACTGGCTGCGCAGCGAGGTGCGGCGACGCACACCGAGGCGCTGACGCAACGCGATCGGCCGCACGCGTCCATCATGAACGGTCAGGCCGCCGCGGACGCGCGTACGCGTCGCATCGCGTGCCCGGGTAAAAGTGCCCGACTCGCTTCGTCCGCCGGAAAATCTTGCGCCGCCGCCACTCCGTGCAAGTGCATGGTCAGGATATCGAAAGCATTCTGCGATCACGCACTGGACGCAAACGATTCACCGAAACGTCGCATCGGATCGGCATACTCGAAAACGTTTCCCGATCAGCCTGCCAGGAGAGAAGTCATGCGTCGCGTTTCCGTCGTCGTCGTTCTTTGTGCCGCCGTTTTCGTCGCCGCCTGCAGCGACGACGCGCAGCACGACGCCCACGCGACCGACGCCTCGCAGCCAGCAGGCGCATCGGCCGGCTCCGCCAGCGCGTTCAACAACGATGCCAGCGCGAATGCCGCCGCGTCCGATGCCGCACCGCTCGCGCCGCCCGTCGTGCACTACCCGCCCGATGACGACGACGACGCGAAGCCTGCGACGAACGCAGCCGCGTCGAGCGCCGCGGCGTCGTCGCCGGGCTGATCCCGCCGCTTCCGTCCCCCGACCGCAGAACCGAGGTGAACAACATGACGTCATCGAGCCGCCGCCGTTTCCTGCATACCGTCGCACAATCCGCGGGCGCCGCCGTTGCGCTCAACGCCTTTCCCGAATCGATCCGCCGCGCGCTCGCGATTCCCGCCGCGCGCGGCACCGGCACGATCCGCGATGTCGAGCACATCGTCGTGTTCATGCAGGAAAACCGCTCGTTCGATCATTACTTCGGACACCTGCGCGGCGTGCGCGGCTACAACGACCGCTTCCCGATCCCGCTGCCGAACGGCAAGCCGGTGTGGTACCAGCCGTCGAAGGCCAATCCGGGCAAGCCCGTGCTGCCGTTCCGTCTGAACACGCTGACGACGAGCGCGCAGTGCGTCGGCGATCTCGACCACTCGTGGTACAAGACGCACGCGGCGATCGACGGCGGCCGCTACGACCAGTGGCCCGCGAACAAGACCGACATGACGATGGGCTATCACGTGCGCGAGGACATCCCGTTCCACTACGCGCTCGCCGATGCGTTCACCGTCTGCGACAACTACTTCTGCTCGCTGCCGGGGCCGACGCACCCGAACCGCTCGTACCTGATGACGGGCACGGTCGACCCGACCGGCAAGTTCGGCGGCCCGCTGCTCGACAACAGCGACTACGTCGACGGCGACGGGCCGCCCGCGTACCAGCTGCTGTCGTGGACGACCTTCCCCGAACGCCTCGAAGCGCACGGCGTGTCGTGGCAGATCTATCAGCAAGGGACGACGGGCAACGATCCGTACAACGGCAACTACGGCACGAACGTGCTGCAGAACTTCGCGAACTTCATCAACGCGAAGCCCGGTTCGTCGCTGTACCAGCGCGCGCAGACCGTGCGCACGCTCGACAACCTGAAGGACGACGTGATCAACGACCGGTTGCCGCAGGTGTCGTGGCTGTGCCCGCCGGCCGCGTTCTCCGAGCATCCGAAATACACGCCCGCGTACGGCGCGAACTACACGTCGCAGATCCTCGATGCGCTCACGTCGAACCCGGACGTGTGGCGCAAGACCGTGCTGTTCATCATGTACGACGAAAACGACGGCTTCTTCGACCACATCGTGCCGCCGCAGCCGCCGACGTCGGCCGCGCAGGGCGCGTCGACCGTGACGACCGACGGCGAGCTGCATACGGTCGTGAACCCCGGCCGCGGCGGCAGCTACACGGCCGACGGCCTGCCGTACGGCCTCGGGCCGCGCGTGCCGATGACGGTCGTGTCGCCGTGGACCAAGGGCGGCTACGTGTGCTCGCAGGTGTTCGACCACACGTCGGTGATCCGCTTCATCGGCGAACGCTTCGGCATCGACGAACCGAACATCACGCCGTGGCGCCGCACCGTGTGCGGCGACCTCACCGCCGCATTCGACTTCCGTTCGTCGGATGCGTCGTTCCCGCCGCTGCCCGACACGAGCCAGTACCGCTCGATCGCGGACCAGCAGTGCACGTCGCAGCCCGCGCCGACCGTCCCCACGACGCCGTCGCCGGTCGACCCGCAGGAGCCCGGCGTGCGGCCCGCGCGCGCCCTGCCGTACGAGCTGCACGTGAACGCGAGCCTCTACGGCGGGACGAAGCTGCGCATCGAATTCGCGAACCGCGGCAACCAGGGCGCGCACTTCCACGTGTATGCGACGAACCGCACCGACGGCCCGTGGCGCTATACGGTCGGCGCGCGCCGCGTGCTGCATGCGGACTTCGACCTGACGGTGACGAACGGTGCGTATGCGTTCTCGGTGTACGGGCCGAACGGCTTCGTGCGCGTGTTCTCCGGCAACGTGTCGGCCCCGGCCGCGCCTCACCGCAACCCGGCGCAGCCGGAGGTCAAGGCCGGCTACGACATCGCGAACGGGAACCTGTACCTGAAGCTGCGCAACCACGGTGGCGCCCACGTCACGCTGACGCTGGCCGACAACGCGTACGGTGCGCCGTCGCGGCAGGTGACGCTGCACGGCGGCGACGAGCATGTCGAGCAGTGGGCGCTCGCATCGAGCCACCAATGGTATGACGTGACGGTGAGCGACGGCGCGAACGGCACGTTCTCGCGCCGCTTCGCGGGCCACGTCGAGAACGGCCGGCCGAGCTATTCGGATCCGGCCGCCGTCAAGCCCGTCGCCGCGTCGTAAGCGCGACGGCCCGCGCCGTCAGACCGCGTGCGCGAGCGCGCGGTCGACGAGCGTGGCTTCGAAACCGTCGTCCGCATCGCGAAAGCGCAGCGGCGCAGCGCAATGCACCAGCGTGTCGATGAAGTATTTCGCGCGCGGCCACGGCCCGAAGCCGGCCGCCGTGTTGATGTGCCCGGCGTCGCCGAGGTTCACGAACGCGCTGCCGAGGCGCTGCGCGAGCGTGCGCGCATCGGCGAGCGGCATCCACGGATCGGTCTCGCTGCCGATCACGATCGACGGCACCGCGAGCCGGCGCGCGTCGAACGGCCCGGCGAACGTGAATTTTTTCGGACTGGCGGGCGCGACGAACAGCACGCCCGCGACATCGCCCGTATGCGGCCCCTGCGCGAGCGCATGCGCGGCGGCGAGGCAGCCGAAGCTGTGCGCGGCGAGCACGAACGGCCCGCGCTCGCGATCGAGCAGCGTGCGTACCGAACGCGCCCAGCCCGCGAGATCGGGTGCGTCCCAGTCGTCTTGCTCGACGCGCAACGAACGCGGGAACTGCCGCTCGAGCCAGGTCTGCCAGTGAGCGCCTTCGCTGCCGTGCAGGCCCGGAACGGTGACGAGCCGCGGCGGCCACGCCGATTTGCTGCATGCGCTCATGATTGCCCTCGCTTGCTTGAAGACGAGGTTCGATTGTGGCGCGGCGTCCCCGGCGGCCGAACCAATATTTTGTGCTTTGCTTTTGCAGGGGGCGGCCATCCGCGGGCCGGCCATCCGTGGGCTGGCCATCCGCCGGACGTCGACCCGGAGGCCGGTCATCCGCAGGGCGGCCATCCGCGGCCGGCCGGACCGCGCGACGGCGCAATATGCCGCGAAACCGTAGAATGTGGGCTTCCCGTCAGCTTCACACCGAGCCGGGCCGGGCGCCGATGCGCCGGGCCCGGTCGTCAGGAGACGCCCGATGTCCGCTACGCCCGCCGGCGCGCTGCGCCCGGCCCCGCTCGCCTCGCCCGTGACGCGCCCCGCCGGCGCGCCCGCCATCACGCAATGAAGATCCTGTTCTATTCCCCGCACCAGGAAGCCGGCGCATGGCGCGACGAGATCGCGCGCGCGCTGCCTGAAGCCGAACTACGCGCGTGGCAGCCGGGCGACACGGCCGCCGCCGACTACGCGCTCGTGTGGCGCGCGCCGCGCGAATTCTTCGCACCGCGTGACGGCTTGCGCGCGATCTTCAACCTCGGTGCGGGCGTCGACGCGCTGCTTGCGCTCGATCGTGCGCATCCCGGCACGCTGCCCGCGCACGTGCCGCTGGTGCGGCTGGAAGATTCGGGCATGGCGCAACAGATGGTCGAATACGTGACGCACGCCGTGCTGCGCTACCTGCGCCGCTTCGACGAATACGACGCGCTGCAGCGCGAGCGCCGCTGGCAGCCGCTCGAACCGCATCCGCGCGCGAGCTTTACCGTCGCCGTGCTCGGCCTCGGCGTGCTCGGCACGCAGGTCGCGCGCGCACTCGCCGCGCTCGGCCTGCCGGTGCGCGGCTACAGCCGCAGCGCGAAGCAGCTCGACGGCGTCACGACCTTCGCCGGCGACGGTGCATTCGACGCGTGCATCGACGGCGCGAAGGTGCTCGTCAACCTGCTGCCGAGCACGCCGGACACCGACGGCATCCTGTCGTCGCGTGCGTTCGCGCGGCTCGCGCCCGGCGCGTACGTCGTCAACGTCGCGCGTGGTGCGCATCTCGTCGAGGCCGACCTGCTCGACGCGCTCGCGAGCGGCCGGATCGCCGCGGCCACGCTCGACGTGTTCCAGCACGAACCGCTGCCGCAAGACCATCCGTTCTGGCTCGCGCCGCGCATCACGATCACGCCGCACAGCTCGGCCGAGACGCTGCGCACGGAGGCCGTCGAACAGATCGCCGGCAAGATCCGCGCGTTCGAGCGCGGCGAGCGCGTCGGCGGTGTCGTCGACTACGCGCGCGGCTACTGAATTCCGCCCTACCGAAAAATCAGGAGACAACCATGACATTCCCCACCGCCGTCAAGATCGTCGAAGTCGGCCCGCGCGACGGGCTGCAGAACGAGAAGACCTTCGTGCCGACCGACGTGAAGATCGCGCTCGTCGACCGGCTGTCGCGCGCCGGCTTCCGCAATATCGAGGCCGCGTCGTTCGTGTCGCCGAAATGGGTGCCGCAGATGGCCGACGGCGCCGACGTGATGGCCGGCATCGAGCGTCGCGCGGGCACCGTGTACTCGGTCCTCACGCCGAACCTGAAGGGCTTCGAGAACGCGGTCGCCGCACGCGCGGACGAAGTCGTGATCTTCGGCGCGGCGAGCGAGGCGTTCTCGCAGCGGAACATCAATTGCAGCATCGCCGAGAGCATCGCGCGCTTCGAGCCCGTCGCGAAGGCCGCGAAGGACGCGGGCCTGCGGCTGCGCGGCAGCGTGTCGTGCACGCTCGGCTGCCCGTACCAGGGTGAAGTGCCGGTCGCATCGGTCGTCGACGTCGTCGAACGCTTCGCGGCGCTCGGCTGCGACGAGATCGACATCGCCGACACGATCGGCGTCGGCACGCCGAAGCGCACGCGCGAAGTGCTCGCGGCCGTCACACGCGTGTTCCCGCGCGAACGCCTGTCGGGCCACTTCCACGACACCTACGGCCAGGCGCTCGCGAACATCTACGCGGCGCTGTTCGAAGGGATCGAGATCTTCCACGCGTCGGTCGCGGGCCTCGGCGGCTGCCCGTACGCGAAGGGCGCGACCGGCAACGTCGCGACCGAGGACGTGCTGTACCTGATGCACGGCCTCGGCATCGACACCGGCATCGATCTCGCTCAGGTCGTCGCCGCCGGCGACTTCATCTCGAACGCGATCGGCCGCGCGAACGTATCGCGCGCCGGTCGCGCACTGCTCGCCAAGGCACAAAGCGCGGCCGACGACGCGACCTGCGTGTGACCGCGGCACTCCACGGATTCCTCGACATGACGACACCTGCTTCATTCGATTCCCTCCCCGATTCCGCGCGACGCGTCGCGCTGCTGCTGCGCGAGCGCGGCCATGCGAAAGGCATCGTGATGCTCGCCGAAACCGGCAAGACGTCGGCCGAGGCCGCAGCCGGGCTCGGCTGCTCGGTCGCGCAGATCGCGAAGTCGATCCTGTTTCGCCGTCAGTCGGACGGCGCGCCCGTGCTCGTGGTCGCGAGCGGCGTCAATCGCGTCGACGAGAAGAAGGTGGCCGCACAAGTCGGCGCGGTCGGCCGCGCGGACGCGAAATTCGTGCGCGACAACACCGGCTACGCGATCGGCGGCGTCTGCCCGATCGGCCATCTCGTCGAACCCGTCACGCTGATCGACGCCGACCTGCTCACGCTCGACAGCCTGTGGGCCGCGGCCGGCCATCCGCACGCGGTGTTCAACCTGTCGCCCAACGAACTCGTGTCGCTGACGGGCGCGCCGGTCGCGGACGTCGCGTTGCGGGACCCGGCATGAGCGACGTGCCGCTGACGGTCGGCACGGTCGCGTCGCCGTGCACCGACGTATGCCGGATCGATCCGCGCACCGACTGGTGCGCGGGCTGCCTGCGCACGCGCGACGAGATCAAGGGATGGCGGGCGTCGGACGACGATGCGAGGCGCGTGCTGCTCGCGCGGCTCGATGCGCGGCGGCGCCTGCTCGCCGGAAGCGAAGCATAAAAAAAAGCCGTTCAGCCTCACGGGCGAACGGCGTCGAGATCGGAATCCTGTGAACGTGATCAACGTCACAGCCCGCATCATACGAGCGACGCGCACCGCTCGCATCGGGTGTTTCCCTACAACTTCTTACAGCGTCTTTCACACCCGCGCGCGAGCCGCTTTCGCGCGCAATCATCGTTCCTCGAATTCACGTTCGGCGCGCCGCGGCGGCATCGTGCAGCGGCGCCGAATCGTACGACCGTTTCAGTTGCCGACCGCCGCGCGACGCGCGGGCACGATGCGCCAGCCGAGGTTCACGCCGGCCGCCGCGAGCAGGATCAGCAGCGCGCCGAACACCTGCGTCCACGCGAGCGTCTGCCCGAACGCGACGTGATCGACGACGATCGCGACGACCGGATAGACGAACGACAGCGCCCCCGTCATCGCGGTCGGCAGCTTCTGGATCGCGCCGTACAGCAGCACATACATCAGGCCCGTGTTGACGACGCCGAGCACGATCAGGTCGAGCCATTGCGCGGCCGTCGCGGGCAGCGTGCCGAAGTGCGCGAACGGCGCGAGCAGCACGACGCCGAGGCCGGCCTGCAGCAACGCGAGCAAATGCGGCGGCGTGCCCTTCAGGTGCTTCGTGACGATCGACGAGATCGCATACAGGAATGCCGCGCCGAGCGACAGCGCAACGCCCTCGAGATACTCGCCGGGCACGGCGAGCACGGACGGCTCGACACGCACCACGAACACGAGCCCGGCGAACGCGAGCGCGAGCCACGCGACCGTCGACGCGGTGATCCGTTCGCGGAACACGATGGCGCCGAGCGCGACGAGCATGAACGGCTGCGTGTTGTAGACGGCGGTCGCCATCGAGATCGACGCGCGCGAATAGGCGGCGAACAGCAGCAGCCAGTTCGCGACGATCGCGACGCTGCCGAGCGTCGCGAGCGCGAGCATTCGCGGCGAGAACAGCGAGCGGCGCAGGAAGCCGAACGCCGCGCAGACGATCGCGAGCGTCGCGGCGCCGAACAGGCAGCGGAAGAACACGACATTCGTCAGCGGCTGCTGCGACGACATCACGAGCCAGCCGATCGTGCCGGACATCAGCATCGCGACGATCATCTCGGCGGCGCCGCGGCGAATTTCATTCGAGGCCATCATGAACTCCGTTGAAGAGAGTGGATGACTTCGATTCTAGAAACTTGCTTTCACCGTAACCACGGCTAAACTGAAGTGAATCAGCCGATTGACCTTCGAAAGCAAAGCGATCATGCCGAAACGCCTTTCCCCACCCGCCATCGCGTCGCTCGACGCGACCGACCGCGCGATCCTCGCGGCGCTCGCCGACGACGCACGCATCGCAACCAGCGAACTCGCGCGGCAGATCGGGCTGTCGGCACCCGCGACCGCCGACCGCGTGCGCCGACTCGAAGCGCAGGGCGTGATCGCCGCGTTCACCGTCGAGCTCGACCCGCGCGCGCTCGGCTACACGCTGCAGGCGATCGTGCGCGTGAAGCCGCTGCCGGGCCAGTTGCACCTGGTCGAGGAGTTGCTGCGGCGCATTCCCGAATTCGTCGAATGCGACAAGGTCACCGGCGAAGACTGCTTCATCTGCCGGCTCTACCTGCGCACGATCGAACACCTCGACGACATCCTGTCGAAGGTGACGGAGCGCGCGGAGACGAGCACCGCGATCGTGAAATCGACGCCGGTGCCGCGCCGCCTGCCGCCGCTCGTCGAAGACGACCACGCGCATCGCTGAGCAGCGGGCGGCACGCGCCGCCTGTCCGCCCCCTTATGCAGCCGGGTCGCGCGCCTCGAAGAACGCGAGCAGTTCGTCGATCAGCGCGACCGGCGCCTCTTCCGGAATGTAGTGCCCGCATTCGAGCGCGCGGCCGCTGACGTCGCGTGCAACGCGACGCCATTCGTCGAGCGGATCGAAGCAGCGGCCGACGATCCCGTGCTCGCCCCACAGCACGCGCAGCGGGCACGCGACCTTGTTGCCGCGCTCGAGATCCGCACGATCGTGCTCGAGGTCGATCGTCGCCGACGCGCGGTAGTCCTCGCACATCGCATGCACGGCGCCCGGCTGCGCGAGCGCGGCGCGATATGCGTCGAGCGCTTCGGGCGCGAACGGCGCGAGCCCGGCCGACCGGTTGCCCATCACGCGCTCGATGTACGCATCGGTATGCGCGCCGACCAGCGTCTCGGGCAGCGGCGCCGGCTGGATCAGGAAGAACCAGTGGAAATACGCGGTCGCGAATGCGCGGTCGGTTTTCTCGTACATCGCGAGCGTCGGCGCGATATCGAGCAGCATCATCCGCTCGACGGCGTCCGCGTGATCGAGCGCGAGCCGGTGCGCGACCCGCGCGCCGCGATCGTGCGCGCATACGTGGAAGTGCTCGAAGCCGAAATGCCGCATCACCGCGACCTGGTCGGCCGCCATCGCCCGTTTCGAATACGGCGTGTGCTGCGCGTCGCTCGGCGGCTTGCCAGACGCGCCGTAGCCGCGCAGGTCGGTGGCGATCACCGTGAAATGATTCGCGAGCGTCGCGGCAACGCGATGCCAGATCATGTGGGTTTGCGGATGTCCGTGCAGCAACAGCAGCGGCGGACCCGCGCCTCCTTTGACACCGAAGATGTCGGTGTCCTGCACCGTCACGCGAAACGGTGCAAACGCCTCAAACGACATGGTTTGTTTCTCGTTGGTTTGTTATGGCGGCTATTTTAGGAGCGCTCGTGCATCTACACAGCGTGACAACAGCCAGAAACCCTAGAAAGAGAACACTCACTCGATTGCCGCCACACCGCGCATTTTGTTAAGCTCGCGTAGAATCGCACGACCGTTCGTATTAATATGAACGTCCTCGAACGCGTCCGGTTCGCAGCTACACTCGAATCACCGTTCGAATGCAAAGCATGGTGTCGGCATCCGCGCGATGCGCGCGGGCGCCGGCGCCCCCTGGAGACTGGAGACATCACATGGCATTGCCCGCTGTCCTGCAGAACCTGACGCTGCCCGTCATCGCGTCGCCGATGTTCATCGTCAGCTATCCCGAACTCGTGCTCGCGCAATGCAAGGCGGGCATCGTCGGTTCGTTCCCCGCGCTCAACGCGCGTCCGGCCGAACTGCTCGACGAGTGGCTCACGCAGATCCAGTCGGAGCTGGCCGACCACAAGGCGAAACACCCCGACGCGGTGATCGGCCCGATCGCGGTCAACCAGATCGTCCACCAGTCGAATGCGCGGCTCGAACACGACGTGCGCGTCTGCGTCGAGCACAAGGTGCCGATCTTCATCACGAGCCTGCGCGCGCCGGCGCGCGAGATCGTCGACGCGGTGCACAGCTACGGCGGCATCGTGCTGCACGACGTGATCAACCTGCGCCATGCGCAGAAGGCGCTCGAAGCCGGCGTCGACGGGCTGATCCTCGTCGCGGCCGGCGCCGGCGGCCACGCAGGCACGACCTCGCCGTTCGCGCTGGTCGGCGAAGTCCGCAAGATCTTCGACGGCCCGATCGTGCTGTCCGGCTCGATCGCGAACGGCGGCTCGATCCTCGCCGCGCAGGCGATGGGCGCCGACTTCGCCTACATGGGCACGCGCTTCATCGCGACGCAGGAAGCGCACGCGATCGACGACTACAAGCACGCGATCGTGAACGCGAAATCGTCAGACATCATCTACACGAACCTCTTCACCGGCGTGCACGGCAACTACATCCGCGAGAGCATCGAGAAGGCCGGCCTCGATCCGGACGCGCTGCCGGAATCGGACAAGACGAAGATGAATTTCGGCAGCGACAAGACGAAGGCGTGGAAGGACATCTGGGGTGCCGGCCAGGGCGTTGGCCTGATGGACGACCTGCCGAGCGTGGGCGCGCTCGTCGAGCGGCTGAAACGCGAGTACGACGACGCGAAGGCGCGGCTCGGCATTCCGCGCTGAAGGAAGTGGCGGCCCTCGCGGCCGCCATCGACACGCCAACCGTCGGACCAAACAAAAAGCGCGAACCGCAGCGGTTCGCGCTTTTTTTATTGCCCCGCCGCAGCGGGACGCATCGCTCAGACCGCGCGCTTCATCCGCGTGATCGGCAGCACGCGCAGGCGCGATTCGATCGACGGGCACAGCGACTGCCCTTCGAAACGCGCCGCCAGGAAGTCGACGAACGAACGCACCTTCGCGGACACGTGGCGACGGCTCGCGTACACCGCATAGATCGGCGCTTCGTGCGGCGGCACGGAATCGAGCAGTACCGGCACGAGCCGGCCCGATTCGATGTCGTCGCCAACCACCTCGGTGCCGAGCAGCGCAATGCCCGCGCCGGCGAGCACGGCGGCGCGCAGCCCTTCGAGATGATTCACGATCAGGTTGCCGTTCAGGTTCACGCGCGACGCAGCGGCCGCGTCGATCACCAGCGAATCGAGCATCGTCGAATTCGAATCGCGCCGCAGGTAGTTGTGGTGCGCGAGATCGGCGATCGTCTGCGGCGTGCCGTGCTTCTCGAGATACTCGGGCGACGCGACCAGCAGGATGTGCGCGGTCGCGATCTGCCGCGCGACCAGCGACGACGATTTCAATCCGTTCGGCGCCGCGCGTACCGCGACGTCGTAGCCTTCCTCGATCAGGTCGACCACGCGATCGGACAGCGTCATGTCGACGGTTACGTCCGGGAACCGGCCCGCGTAATCGGTGACGGCCTGCATCACGTGCCGCAACCCGAACGCGGATAGCGACGTCACGCGCAGCCTGCCTTGCGGCACCACGCTCGCGGCGCCGACAGCCTGCCCGGCTTCGTCGAGTTCCGACAGCGCCTGCACGAGGCGCTCATAGTATTCGCGTCCCGCCTCGGTAGGCGCAACGCGTCGTGTCGTGCGATGCAGCAGCCGCGCGCCGAGCTGTTGCTCGAGATGCATCACGTGCTTGCTCGCCATCGCAGCCGACATCTGCATGCGCTCGGCCGCGCCGACGAAGCTGCCCACTTCGACGACGTAGCGAAACACATTCATGCTGACGAGGGTATCCATCGAACTAGCTCGTAATGACGGGGGAATGGTCCAATTACGAGATAGGGTAACAAAGGCGAGGAAACAGAAAGGTCAACAAAGGCAAAACGGCGCCGCGAGTGGCGGCGCCGTTTCTGGCGGGAAAACATGCAGCCGGAACGCGTGATTTACGCGCGCGGCCGGCGCACCGTTCGCGCGTGCGCGTCAGAACTTCGCGCGGATGCCTGCGCCGAACGTGTTGCCGGACGACAGGCCGCTGATTTTGTCGTTCATGTAGGCCGCGTAGACGTCCGTGCGCTTGGACAGCGGATAGTCGTAGCCGACGGCCCAGGTCTGGCGCGTCTGGTCGAGGCCGCCCGCGTCGCGCGAGTATGCGTACGACGCCATCGCGTTGCCCACGCCGAGCGGCACCGACACGCCGCCCTGCGCGGTGTTCACGTGCCAGCTGCCCGCGACCTGGTCATTCTTCGTATACATGTACTGGCCGAACAGCTTCACGAGCTTCAGGTCGTAGGTCGCGCCGACCAGCGCGATGCCCTGGCTCTTCATGCCGGTGACGAGCGCGCTCAGATCCTGCGGGCCGTTGTTGAAGTTCACGTACTGGTACACGGCGGTGGCCGCGAACGGGCCGTTCGCGTAGTTGAACTGCGCGCTCCACTTCTTCGAACGGTTGTCGCCGGCCTGGTTGCCGAGCGCGTACATCGCGCCGAAGTTAAGGCCACCGAACGAAGGCGACGTGTACGACAGTGCGTTGTTCCAGCCCGAATCACCCACCGCGCCCTGGTCGCTCGGATAGGTCGGGAACGTGCCGAGGCCGAGGAACACGTGATACACCATCGGCGAGAAGGTGTACGAGTCGTAGAACGGGTTGAACAGGATCGTCGACAGGAACAGGTGCGTCGTCAGGCGGCCCGCCGTCACCGTGCCGTACGGGGAGCTGATGCCCACGTACGCGTTGCGCGCGAAGAACGTGTCGCCCTGGAAGCGGCCGAACTGGCCGTTCTGCGCGCGGAAGAAGCTCTCCATCGTGAAGATCGCCTTGTAGCCGCCGCCGAGATCCTCGGCGCCGTGCAGGCCCCAGTACGACGTCGACATGCCGCCGCCGCTCACGTTCCATGCGCGATTGCCGCCCGGGAACTTGGTTGCGCCGACCCATTCGTCGACCTGACCGTAGAGCGACACGCTCGACTGTGCGTGGACGGGCGCAGTGGCCGCCACGCAGGCGGCTGCGGCGATCAGCTTGACGGACGTGCGCGACGCACGGCGAGCAAATGCTTTCATGGGATCTCCAGATTTTGTCGAATAGTCGATAAGTGGCGCGAGCGTTGTTTTTTGGAGCCGAGTGCTTGCGTCGTATGGGGCGCAGCCATCTTTACGGATCATTCGTCCGGTCAAAATTGCGCACACTTATTGCTGGTATAGCGGCAGCATTAACTTCGCGGATTTGATACATGGCCGGATGCACGGCAGCGGCCCGGCGCGAACGCGGTCGCGCGGCGGGGCGGCGGCGTGGCATGCGCGTGCCGGGCGCGAAAGATAGCGCAATGCGGCGGGAAAATCAGCGGAAATCTGCGCGCGACTGTGGCGAATTCGCATCAGCCGGCAGGGGTCTAGGGCCTGTTCCCGCTAATAACGGGCTTGCGAACGCGCCTTGCCGGTCGCAGTGCAAGAAGCAAGGAGCGCCGTTTGGCCTTGCCAAACGCCCCGAAGGAAGTCCCCTTGGGGGACAAGCGACGCGCGACGCCGCAATGCGGCCGGCAAGGCACGTTCCCCTGATTGGAAAAAATCATTTGTGGGGCTGGCCCCCAGAAGGGCCCGTTATTAGCGGGAACAGGCCCTATAGCGCCGGAGCGCTCAGTTTCGGTAGAACGGGGAGAAAAACGGCGAGTGCGCAGGCTCTTCCTGCGAGCGGGGCGGCGGCATCGGACGGCCGCCGCGCTCCTCGTTGTAGCGCGCGACGTCGGCGCGGATCGAACCGGCACGCAGCGGCACGTTGCCGCCGCCCGGCGGGCGCGGCATCTGGCGCGCGTCGGCACTGATCGGACGATACGGGCTTTGCGCGGCGTAATGGCCGTACGACGGCGTCGGCCGCAGCCCCCAGCGTGAACCGTAGCTGCTCACGCCGCCCGGACGCACGCCTGCAGGGGGCGGAACGCGGCGCCAGACCGGCCCGCCGCCATTCGGCTGACCGTATGCACGCATGTCGCCGCCACCGAAGCCGTGGCCGCCGAACCCATGACCGCCGCCGTGGGGTGGCTGGGCGAGCGCGAGCGGCATCAGCAACGCGCCGAGCACGCCTGCCAACCATCGTCCGATCTTCCGTTTCACCCGTTCCGTCATCGTTCCGTGCCTGTCCACGCCCGCCGCCGGCTCCTTTCGGTCGACCCAAGGCTTTCAGCAGTAATTTATGAGCGGCCCGAAACCGTGTCGAGCCAAAAAGTGTTATGTCGCGGGCATCGGTGTAACACCATGTTACTGCTAGGTTTTTTCACTTCCGGGGGCGATCGCGACAGAACATTCTTCTGCCGTTTTGCACGTCGCCGGCCCGGTGCGACGATCGCTATTGCATGCAATCGATTCATCAATCGATTCCCACAATGAATTTGTGTAGTGAATCGTCAACCGGGACAATGACGCCATCCGCGCGCGCGACGCGCGCCTTTGTCGTTTCCGAATCGAGTTCCCGATGGCCCGTCCCCGCTTTCTTCCCGACAACTTCACGCTCGCGCTCGTCGGCACCGTCGTGCTCGCGAGCCTTCTGCCCTGCCGCGGCCCGGCCGCCCACGCGTTCAACTGGGCGACCAACATCGCCGTCGGCCTGCTGTTCTTCCTGCACGGCGCGAAGCTGTCGCGCGAAGCCGTCGTCGCGGGCGCGACCCACTGGCGGCTGCACGCGGTCGTGCTGCTCAGCACGTTCGCGCTGTTCCCGCTGCTCGGCCTCGCGCTGAAACCCGTGCTGCAGCCGCTCGTCACGCCCACGCTGTATGCGGGCGTGCTGTTCCTGTGCACGCTGCCGTCGACGGTCCAGTCGTCGATCGCGTTCACGTCGATCGCGAAGGGCAACGTGCCGGCCGCCGTGTGTGCGGCATCCGCGTCGAGCCTGCTCGGGATCTTCGTCACGCCGGCGCTCGTCGGGCTGATGATCACGTCGCAGTCGGCCGGCGCCGCGTCGCCGTGGAGCACGGTCGGCAGCATCGTCATGCAGTTGCTCGTGCCGTTCATCGCCGGCCAGTTGCTGCGGCCCATGATCGGCGGCTGGATCGACCGCAATCGCGGCGTGCTGCGCTTCGTCGACCAGGGCTCGATCCTGCTGGTCGTCTACGTCGCGTTCAGCGAGGCCGTCAACGAGGGCCTGTGGCACCAGATCCCGCCGCGCGCGCTCGGCGGCCTGCTCGTCGTCAACCTCGTGCTGCTCGCGATCGCGCTGCTGCTGACCGCGTTCGTCAGCAAGCGGCTCGGCTTCAACCGCGCCGACCAGATCACGATCATCTTCTGCGGATCGAAGAAGAGCCTTGCGGCCGGCGTCCCGATGGCGAAGGTGATCTTCTCGGCGAACGCGGTCGGCGCGGTCGTGCTGCCGCTGATGCTGTTCCACCAGATCCAGCTGATGGCGTGCGCGGCGCTCGCGCAGCGCTGGGGCGCGCGCGACATGAGCGGCGAGCACGACGAGGGCGACGCGACGTCCGCGCCCGGCGCGCTGAGCGCGGGCAAGCGCTGACGATCAGGGCGGCGGGACGGCCATCGGGTGGCGCCGTCCCGGCCGTCCGCCTTCCGCCTTCCGCCTTCCGCCTTCCGCCTTCCGCCTTCCGCCTTCCGCCTTCCGCCTTCCGCCTTCCGCCTTCCGCCTTCCGCCTTCCGTCCTCCCCTCTTCCCGTCTTCCCGCCTTCCCGCCCTCCCGCCTTCCCGCCTTCCCGCCTTCCCGCCTTCCCGCCTTCCCGCCTTCCCGCCTTCCCGTCTTCCCGTCTTCCCGTCTTCCCGTCTTCCCGCCTTCCCGCCTTCCCGTCTTCCCGTCTTCCCGTCTTCCCGTCTTCCCGTCTTCCCGTCTTCCCGACTTCCCGTCTTCCCGTCTTCCCGTCTTCCCGTCTTCCCGACTTCCCGTCTTCCCGTCTTCCCGTCTTCCCGTCGTACCGCTCTTCCCCCCGCGCACCGGCACGCCCCCGGCGCGATGCACCATCAGCGCCCATCGCGTCACGAAATCTTCATTCAATTCCCCGCGAGCGGTGCCGTTAAGCCGGGCGTCCCGTCGATTCGGCTGCCCTCGCCCATGCCCGCGCCCCACCCCGACTCCGCTGCCGCCCGCACCACGCGCCTGATCGCGGATCGCGCGCTCGCGGCCGTCTTCCAGCCGATCGTCGACCTCGGGTCGGGGACGGTCGTCGGTTACGAAGGGCTGATCCGCGGCCCGCGCGGCACGGACCTCGAGCCGCCCGCCGCGCTGTTCGCGCAGGCCGCGCGCGAAGGCGAGACCATCGCACTCGAGCAGGCCGCCGCGCTCACCTGCCTCGACGCGTTCGCCGCGCTCGGCTGCGACGGCAAGCTGTTCCTCAATTTCAGCGCCGGAACGATCCTCAAACTCGCCAGCGAACGCGAGCGCGCACGCCAGTTCCTCGGCCGCGCGCGGGTCGGCGCCGAGCGCATCGTGATCGAGCTCACCGAGCAGAATACGATTCCCGATGTCGCACACATCGGCCCGGCAGTCGCCTCGCTGCGCGACGCCGGCATCCAGTTCGCGCTCGACGACTACGGCACCGCGAACGCGAGCATGAACCTGTGGCTGCGCCTGCATCCGGACGTCGTGAAGATCGACCGCTTCTTCATCCACGACATCTCGCGCGACCCGCTCAAGTTCGAGGCCGTGAGGGCGATGCAGCACTTCGCGCAGGCGAGCGGCGCGCAACTGATCGCGGAAGGCATCGAGAACGAATGCGACCTGATCGTCGTGCGCGACATGGGCATCTGCTGCGTGCAGGGCTTCCTGCTCGGCCGGCCGAACGCGCAGCCGTCGCGGGTCGTCGCGCCGGCCGCGCGCGACGCGATCCGCGCGCCGCACATCGCGGTGTTTCCCGGCGCGACGCGCTCGGTGCGGCCGGCCGGCACGATCGCCGGGAAAATGCTGGTTCCCGCGCCGGCACTGCCGCGCGACGCCACCAGCAACGACGTGCTCGACCTGTTCAACCGGATGCCCGACCTGCACGCGGTCGCGCTCGTCGAACGCGGGCGGCCCGTCGCGCTCGTGAATCGCCGCGGCTTCATCGACCGCTTCGCGCTGCCGTATCACCGCGAGGTGTTCGGGAAGAAGCCGTGCCTGCAGTTCGCGAACGACGCGCCGCTGATGATCGACAACGCGACCACGTTCGAGCAGCTCGCGATGCTGCTCGCGAGCCACGACCAGCGTTATCTCGCGGATGGCTTCGTGATCACCGAACACGGCCGCTACGTCGGGCTCGGCACCGGCGAGAGCCTGGTGCGCGCGGTGACCGAGATGCGCATCGAGGCCGCGCGCTACGCGAATCCGTTGACGTTCCTGCCCGGCAACATCCCGATCACCGCGCACATCGACCGCCTGCTGCAGCGCGACGCGGGCTTTCATGCGTGCTACGTCGACCTGAACCAGTTCAAGCCGTTCAACGACCAGTACGGCTACTGGCAGGGCGACGAGGTGCTGAAGTTCGCCGCGACGGTGCTGGCCGGCGTGTGCGATCCGCAGCGCGACTTTCTCGGCCACGTCGGCGGCGACGATTTCCTCGTGCTGTTCCAGCGCGACGACTGGCGCGAACGCGCCGCCGACGCGATCGCGCGCTTCAACGACGGCGCGCAGCTCTTCTACACGCAAGCCGACCGGCAGGCGGGCGGCCTGCGCGGCGAGGACCGCCACGGCAACCCGGCGTTCTTCGGTTTCGTGACGATGGCGATCGGCGCGGTCGGCGTGCCGGCCGGCGCGCACGGCGCCAAACGGTACGGCAGCGACGAGATCGCGTCGGTCGCGGCGCTCGCGAAACGGCGCGCGAAACAGCAGCCGGACGGACTGGCGGTCGTCGATCTCGACGCCGGCCGTGCCGCGCTGCGCCATCGCGGCGAACCGCCCGCCGTGGCGGTGGGCTGAACGGCACGCGGCCGGCGTTCGCAGGGACACGGCAGCGCGCCGTGCAACGGCGGCTGAGGCCCATCTGCCGGACGGCCGACCGGACGGGCCGTTGAGCACCGGCTTCCAGCCTGCCCGCGCCGGCCGCCGCGCATACCACCCGGACACGCGAAGCCCACTCGCGTCCCGTCCACTTCCCGCCCGCGCCGCGCGCCGCCGGGCACCCGCACGTCCACCTTGCCTTTTTCGTGTTTTGTTTAGTATTTTTAGTAACGGCGTTTTCGCAGATTAGCGCTTAAAAACCCGTTATTCTCGGGTATTCCCCGGCTATCCGGCCCGAATTCCGCGATATGTTTTACTATACAATCGCTTTCACCCTAAACAAACCGGACCCCGAACAAACGATGGGTACGACCATTCGCGATGTGGCGCGGGCGGCCGAGGTCTCGATCGGCACCGTCTCCCGTGCGCTGAAGAACCAGCCGGGCCTGTCCGAAGCCACGCGTGCGCGCATCGTCGAGATCGCGCAGCAGCTCGGCTACGATCCCGCCCAGTTGCGGCCGCGCATCCGCCGGCTCACCTTCCTGCTGCACCGCCAGCACAACCGCTTTCCCGCCAGCCCGTTCTTCTCTCACGTGCTGCACGGCGTCGAGGACGCATGCCGCGAGCGCGGCATCGTGCCGACGCTGCTGACGGTCGGCCCGAACGACGACGTGCTGCGCCAGATGCGCCCGCACGCGCCCGACGCGATCGCGGTCGCCGGCTTCATCGAGCCCGAGACGATCGAGGCGCTGGCCGCGACCGGCCGGCCGCTCGTGCTGATCGACCTGTGGGCGCCCGGGCTGCGTTCGGTGAACATCGACAACGCGACGGGCGCCGCGCTCGCGATGCGCCACCTGCTCGCCACCGGCCGCACGCGGATCGCGTTCATCGGCGGCTCGCCCGCGCACTACAGCATCGCGCAGCGCGCGATCGGTTACCGGCGCGCGTTCTTCGAAGCCGGGCGACTGTTCGATCCCGCCTACGAAGTGACGATCGACGCGGGGCTCGACCCCGACACGGGCGCCGCGCGTGCGATGGAGCAGTTGCTCGACGCACCGGGCCCGCGCCCCGAAGCCGTGTTCGCGTACAACGACGCGGCCGCGCTCGCCGCGCAGCGCGTGTGCACCGCGCGCGGCCTGCGGATTCCGGACGACATCGCGATCGTCGGCTTCGACAACATCCCGGCCGCCGCGCACGCGAGCCCGCCGCTCACGACGCTCGCGGTCGACAAGGAAGCGCTCGGCCGCCGCGGCGTCGAGCTGCTGCTCGCCGACTCGCCCGAGCGCACCGAGATCTCCCTGCCCGTCGAGCTGATCGTGCGGGCCAGCAGCCAGCCCGCCGCCTCTCCGGCACTCGATACCGCAATGGCCAACGAATCATGAACATGCCCCCGGTCCAACCCTGCACGGCCGCGCCGGCCGCCCACACGCAAGCCGCACCGTTCGTCGCGAGCTTCCGCGATCCGTCGTTCCTGCTGTCGCACATCGAGGACACGCTGCGCTTCTACGCGACCAACGCGTTCGATCCGACGGGCGGCTTCTACCATTACTTCCGCGACGACGGCAGCATCTACAACCGCACGTCGCGCCACCTCGTCAGCAGCTGCCGGTTCGTCTTCAACTACGCGATGGCGTACCGGCATTTCGGCGATCCGCGCCACCTGGAATACGCGCGCCACGGGCTGCGCTTCCTGCGCGACGCGCACTGGGATGCCGAACTGCAGGGCTACGACTGGGAACTCGACTGGCGCGACGGTGCGAAGCGCGAGACGCTCGACGGCACGCGCCACTGCTACGGGCTCGCGTTCGTGCTGCTCGCGGCCTCGCACGCGACGATGGCCGGCATCGACGAGGCGCGCCCGCTGATCGCGGCGACCTACGAGCTGGCCGAGCACCGTTTCTGGGATGCGGCGGCGGGCCTGTATGCGGACGACGCGACGCCGAACTGGATCGTGTCGTCGTACCGCGGCCAGAACGCGAACATGCACATGACCGAGGCGCTGCTCGCCGCCTACGAGGCGACCGGTCACCTGACGTACCTCGATCGCGCGGAAAAGCTCGCGTCCCACATCACGCAGCGCCAGGCCGCGCTGTCGGGCGGGCTCGTGTGGGAGCACTACCATGCGGACTGGTCGGTCGACTGGGACTACAACAAGGAAGACAGCTCGAACATTTTTCGCCCGTGGGGTTTCCAGCCCGGGCACCAGACCGAATGGGCGAAGCTGCTGCTGATCCTCGAGCGGCACCGCCCGCTCGACTGGCTCGTGCCGCGCGCGGCCGAGCTGTTCGACGCCGCGCTCACGCACGCATGGGACGCCGATCACGGCGGCCTGTACTACGGCTTCGGCCCCGACTTCACGATCTGCGACCACAACAAGTACTTCTGGGTGCAGGCGGAAACCTTCGCGGCGGCCGCGATGCTCGGCGCGCGCACCGGCAGCGAGCGCTTCTGGGACTGGTACGACGAGATCTGGCGCTACAGCTGGGCGCATTTCGTCGATCACCGCTACGGCGCGTGGTACCGGATCCTCACCTGCGACAACCGCAAGTACAGCGACGAGAAGAGCCCGGCCGGCAAGACCGACTATCACACGATGGGCGCGTGCTACGACGTGCTCGCGACCCTCGCGCGCACCGCGCGCAGCGAGCCGACGCAATGAGCGGCGGCACGTTTCCGGCTTTCGTGTCGGCGGGCGACATCCTGACCGACATGGTGCGCGCGGGCGATGCGCAATGGACCTCGGTGCCGGGCGGCGCCGGCTGGAACGTCGCGCGTGCGGTCGCGCGGCTCGGTGTGCCGAGCGCGCTCGCGGGTTCGATCGGCGAAGACTGCTTCTCCGACGAACTGTGGCGCACGAGCGAAGCGGCCGGGCTCGACCTGCGTTTCCTGCAGCGCGTCGCACGGCCGCCGCTGCTCGCGATCGTCCACGAGACGCGCCCGCCCGCGTACTTCTTCATCGGCGAAGCGAGCGCCGATCTCGCGTTCGATCCCGCGCGGCTGCCGGCCGGCTGGACCGACCACGTGAAATGGGCGCATTTCGGCTGCATCAGCCTCGTGCGCGAACCGCTCGCGGGCACGCTGGCCGCGCTCGCGGCCGACCTGCACGCGCGCGGCGTGAAGATCAGCTTCGATCCGAACGTGCGGAACCTGATGACGGCCGCATACCGGCCGACGCTGGAGAAAATGGCCGCGCTCGCCGACCTGATCAAGGTGTCCGACGAAGACCTGCGGCACCTGTTCGGCGGCGACGGTCCCGACGCGATCGCGGCGGTGCGTGCGCTGAACCCGCGCGCGGCCGTGCTCGTCACGCGCGGCGCGCAGGCGGCAACGCTCTACGCGGACGGCGACGAGCACGAGGCCAGCCCGCCGCGCGTCGAGGTGGCCGACACCGTCGGCGCGGGCGATGCGTCGATCGGCGGCATGCTGTTCAGCCTGATGGCCGCGCCGCAGCGCACGTGGCGCGAGCATCTCGTGTTCGCGCTGGCGGCCGGCGCCGCCGCGTGCCGGCATACGGGCGCGCATGCGCCGACGCTCGACGAGGTCGTCGCGCTGATCGAACGCTGAGGGAAAGACGGTGACCGGACACTGTTCGGTCACCGATAAGCGGCGCTGTACATGCTGCGCCGCAGTGCTACGATGAAGTGTCCTTTTGCGGGAGAGCACGATGGACACGAACACGTTCACGAAAGGCATCTACACGGCCAAGGCGCATACCCAGCATGCGGGCAACGGGCAGTTCCAGGGTTACGTGATCCTCGCGCGCGACGACGGGGACGACACCGAGAACACGCGTTACGACGTCCACTCGACGAGCCCCAGCGAGGAAGAAGCGTTCGACGAGGCGAAGGCGCTCGCGCACCGGATCCTCGGCGAGATCGAGCTGTAACGCCCCCCCTTTTCGGCGCGGCTCAGAGCAGCCGCGCCACCATCGACAGCAGCATCGTCAGCACCAGCGTCGACATGAACGGGAACGGGTAGCGCCGCCCGCCGAGCGTCAGCGTGACGTCGCCCGGCATCCGCCCGATGCCGAGCTTGCCGAGCCACGGCCAGCAGCGCGTCAGGATCATCACCGCGATGAACGTCGTCAACAGCCAGCGCAGCATGCGGGGCTCCCGTCAGAGTGCGTGCGAGCGGTCGCCGCGTGCGAACGCGTCGAGCGTGCCGTCGATGCCGCGCGAAAACGCGATCACCTTGAACAGTTCGCCCATCTCGGCTTCCGAGATCAGCTTCTGCACCGCGTTCGCGGCCGGCAGGAACGCGTGGATGTCGGACGGATCGATCGCGGCCAGCGCGTCGGTGATGCCCGCGTTCAGCAGGAAGCGCGCCTGCGACGTGTAGCCGAGCAGGTCGGCGCCGGTCGCGACAGCCGCGTCGTAGATGCCGGTGAATTCGACGTGCGCGGTGATGTCCTGCAGCCCCGGGTACAGGAACGGGTCGTCGTGTGCATGGTGACGGTAGTGGCACATCAGCGTGCCGCGGTCGCGCTGCGGATGGTAGTACTCGTGCGCCGGAAAGCCGTAGTCGACCAGCAGCACCGCGCCGCGCCCGAGCATCGTGCAGACGGTGCGCGTGAACGCCAGCGCGGCCTCGTGCGTCTCGGTCACGTAGCCGTCGTGCGCATCGTCGAGACCCGCGAGCACCGGCGGCAGGCCGGCCGGCGCGGCGGGGCGATCGTCGAACACGAACGCCTGGCGCGCGTCGAGCGCGACGCCGCGCTCTTGCCATGCGCCGCCCGCCTTCGCGAACAGCCGCACGGGCATCGCATCGAGCACCTCGTTGCCGACCACGACGCCGTCGAACCGTTCGGGCAGCGCGTCGAGCCAGCGTACCTTCGCGGCGAGCGCCGGCGCGGCGGCCTCGATCGTGTCACGCTGCCGTTCGCGCAGCTCGCCGGACAGGTCGACGATCAGGTATTCGTCGAGTTCGACGCCCTGCGCGTCGAGCGCGGCGAGCAGCCCGGCCGCGAGCTTGCCCGTGCCGGCGCCGAATTCCATCACGCGGCGCGTATCGCTCGCCGCGAGCGCTTCCGCGACCGGTTGCGCGAGCGTCTGCGCGAACAACGGCGACAATTCGGGCGCGGTGACGAAGTCGCTGCCGTCGTCGGCGCGGCGCCCGAACTTGCGTGCGCCGCCGCTGTAATAGCCGAGGCCCGGCGCATACAGCGCGCGCTCCATGAAGCGGTCGAACGGCAGCCAGCCGCCGGCCGCCGCGATCTCGTCGCGCAGTTGCGCGGCAAGGGTTTCGGACTGCGCGAGCGCGTCAGGGCCGGGAGCAGGTAAACTAGCGGGTTCGTGAGCTTTCGGGTTCATCCCGGCATTGTAAATGACCGTTTCAGCCGATACGTCGACCCCGCGCGTGGTGCTCGTCACGGGCGCCCTGGGCAGCGCGGCCGACGCCGCGTCGATCGGCCGTGCGCTCGCGACGGGTTTCGCCCGCCGCGGCTGGGACGTCGCGCTGCAGCGCAGCCAAGGCGCGCCGCGCGCGGCTGCCGATGCGCTCGTCGCCGAAGTCGCGGCGCTCGGCCGCCGCGCGGCCGTGCTCGACGCCGATCTGGCCCTGGAAGCCGATGCGGCCGCGCTCGTCGCCGCGTGCGGCGAAGCGCTCGGGCGGCCCGCGTGCGCGGTGTTCGTCAGCGCCAGCGCGGGCGACGACGACGCGCAGACGGTCGACGCCGCGTCGCTCGCCGGCGCGCTCGCGCGCAACGTGACGGCGCCGCTCGCGCTGGCCCGCGCGCTCGCCGATGCAACACCCGACGCCGCGCGCGAGTACGAAGCGCTGCGCGCGTGCGCGATCCACGTGCTGGATCAGGCCCTGTTTCACCCGGCACCGGCGCAGCTGTCGCACGCGCTGATGCAGGCCGCGCTGAACCGCGCGACGTCGGCGCTGGCGGTGGCGCTCGCGCCGAAGGTGCGGGTCGCGGCGCTCGTGCGCGGCCACGCGCCGCACGCGGACGACATCGCGGCGGCCGCCTGCTATCTCGCGAGCGCGCCCGGCGTCACGGGCGCGACGCTGACCGTCGACGGCGGCGAGCACCTCGTGCCGCCCGCCGCCGGCCCGAATGAATGAACTGCGCGGATCGCGCGGCCTGACTGCCGCCGCCCGCGCCGCTTTGCGTGCGCGCACGCCAATTTGACTGGGACGACCATGTTTTCCGCTCTCCTGCACCCCCGCCTCGCGGATTGCCGCAGGCTCTACCTGCGCGACTACGAGGTGCACATCAACATCGGGGCCTTCGAACACGAGAAGCGCGGCGAGCAGCGCGTCGTCATCAACGTCGACCTGTTCGTGCCGCTCGCGCTGTCCACCCCCGTCGACGACCGGCTGCATGAAGTCGTCGACTACGACCTGATGAAGCAGAGCGTCGCGCAATGCGTGGCGCGCGGCCACATCCACCTGCAGGAAACGCTGTGCGACGCGATCGCCGCGCACCTGCTGGCGCACGCTGCCGTGCGCGCGGTACGCGTCTGTACCGAGAAACCGGACGCCTATCCGGACTGCGACGCCGTCGGCGTCGAAGTCTTTCGCATCAAGGACGAGGAGCGCGCATGAACGCCCCCCACATGAATGACACGGCGGCCGATGCCGCCACCCTCGACGACGCCGCCCCGGCCGGCCGCCAGGCGCTGACGCGCCGCGAGCAGAAGGAAGCGTACGAGAACAACAAGCTGTACAAGCGGATCGTGCGCCAGGTCGGCCAGGCGATCGGCGACTACAACATGATCGAGCAAGGCGACAAGGTGATGGTGTGCCTGTCGGGCGGCAAGGACAGCTACGCGATGCTCGACGTGCTGCTGCGCCTGCGCGAGCGCGCGCCGATCGACTTCGACATCGTCGCGGTGAACCTCGACCAGAAGCAGCCGGGCTTCCCCGAGCACGTGCTGCCCGAGTACCTGAAGCAGGTCGGCGTGCCGTTCCACATCGAGAACCAGGACACCTACAGCATCGTCAAGCGGCTCGTGCCCGAAGGCAAGACGACCTGCTCGCTGTGCTCGCGGCTGCGCCGCGGGATCCTGTACCGCGTGGCCGGCGAGCTCGGCGCGACCAAGATCGCGCTCGGCCACCACCGCGACGACATCGTGCAGACGCTGCTGCTCAACATGTTCTACGGCGGCAAGCTGAAGGGGATGCCGCCGAAGCTGCAGTCGGACGACGGCAAGAACATCGTGATCCGCCCGCTCGCGTACGTGAAGGAAACCGATCTCGAGAAATACGCGGAGCTGCGCGAATTCCCGATCATCCCGTGCAACCTGTGCGGCAGCCAGCCGAACCTGAAGCGCGCGGAAATGAAGGCGCTGATCCGCGACTGGGACAAGCGCTTCCCGGGCCGCGTCGAGAACATGTTCAACGCGCTCGCGAAGGTCGTGCCGTCGCACCTGATGGACACCACGCTGTACCCGTTCCAGTCGCTGCGCGCGACGGGCGAAGCGGATCCGCAAGGCGACATCGCGTTCGACGAGGAACCGTGCGCATCGGGCGACGACACCGCCGCGCCGGGCGCCGCCCAGCCGATTTCGATCGTCCAGTTCGACGACCTGTAAGCAGGGCCCGAACCCCGCCGGAACAAGGGCCCGCGGCCCCTTTTCCGGCGCTGTCGCCCCGCCGCGACAGGCCCGGAACGGCGGGGGCCGCATGCTAAAATGGACGGCTTCGAACTCCTCTGACAAGCTGGCGCCATGAATATCGTGATTTTGGCGGCAGGCACCGGCAAGCGCATGCGTTCCGCGCTGCCGAAAGTGCTTCACCCCCTGGCCGGCAGGCCGCTCCTCTCCCACGTCATCGACACCGCGCGCACGCTGCAGCCGTCCCGGCTGGTCGTCGTCGTCGGTCACGGCGCCGAGCAGGTCGAGGCCGCCGTCGCCGCGCCCGATGTCCAGTTCGCGGTGCAGGCCGAGCAGCTCGGCACCGGCCACGCGGTGCGCCAGGCGCTGCCGCTCCTCGATCCCGCGCAACCGACGCTCGTGCTGTACGGCGACGTGCCGCTCACGCGCGCGGCGACGCTGCAGCGTCTCGTCGATGCCGCGCGCGAGGGCCGCTACGGGATTCTGACCGTCACGCTCGACGATCCGACCGGCTATGGCCGCATCGTGCGCGATGCATCGGGCTTCGTCACGCGCATCGTCGAGCAGAAGGACGCATCGCCGGACGAGCTGAAGATCGCCGAGATCAACACGGGCATCATCGTCACGCCGACGGCCCAGCTGTCGATGTGGCTCGGCGCGCTGAAGAACGAGAACGCGCAGGGCGAGTACTACCTGACCGACGTCGTCGAACTCGCGATCGAGGCCGGCTTCGAGGTCGTCACCGCGCAGCCCGACGAGGAATGGGAAACGCTCGGCGTGAACAGCAAGGCGCAGCTCGCCGAGCTCGAGCGCATCCACCAGCGCAATATCGCCGACGCGCTGCTCGTCGACGGCGTCACGCTCGCCGATCCGGCGCGCCTCGACGTGCGCGGCACGCTGCGCTGCGGCCGCGACGTGTCGATCGACGTGAACTGCGTGTTCGAAGGCAACGTGACGCTCGCCGACAACGTGACGATCGGCGCGAACTGCGTGATCCGCAACGCGTCGGTCGGCGCGGGCACGCGCATCGACGCGTTCACGCACATCGACGGCGCCGAGCTCGGCGCGCACACCGTGATCGGCCCGTACGCACGGCTGCGCCCCGGCGCGCAGCTCGCGGACGAAGCGCACGTCGGCAACTTCGTCGAGGTGAAGAACGCGGTGATCGGCCACGGCTCGAAGGCGAACCACCTCACGTACATCGGCGACGCCGACATCGGCGCGCGCGTGAACATCGGCGCGGGCACGATCACCTGCAACTACGACGGCGCGAACAAGTTCCGCACCGTGATCGAGGACGACGTGTTCGTCGGCTCCGACACGCAGCTCGTCGCGCCCGTGCGCGTCGGCCGCGGCGTGACGATCGCCGCCGGCACGACGATCTGGAAGGACGTGGCCGACGGCGTGCTCGCATTGAACGAGAAGACCCAGACCGCGAAGAGCGGCTACGTCCGCCCGGTCAAGAAGAAGAGCTGAACCTTTTGCGGGCGCCCCGGCGGCGCCCGCGTCGACTTACAGGATTGACCATTCATGTGCGGCATTGTCGGCGCAGTTGCGCAGCGTAATATCGTTCCGGTGCTGATCGAAGGATTGCGGCGCCTCGAATACCGTGGCTACGACTCGTGCGGCGTCGCCGTGCTCGAGCCGGGCGCACCGAAGCGCGCGCGCAGCGTCGCGCGCGTCGCCGATCTCGACACGCAGGTGCGCGAGTCGCACCTCGAAGGCACGACGGGCATCGCGCACACGCGCTGGGCCACGCACGGCGCGCCCGTCACGCACAACGCGCACCCGATCTTCTCGTCGAACGCGCTCGCGCTCGTCCACAACGGCATCATCGAGAACTTCGAGACGCTGCGCGAAGCGCTGCGCGCGAAGGGCTACGAATTCGTGTCGCAGACCGACACCGAGGTGATTGCCCACCTCGTGCACAGCCTGTATCGCGGCAACCTGTTCGACGCCGTGCGCGAAGCCGTGCATCAGTTGCATGGCGCGTACGCGATCGCCGTGATCCACAAGGACCAGCCGCATACCGTCGTCGGCGCGCGCCAGGGTTCGCCGCTCGTCGTCGGCCATGGCGACGGCGAGAATTTCCTCGCATCCGATGCGCTCGCGCTCGCGGGCAGCACCGACCGCTTCACGTTCCTCGAGGAAGGCGACATGTGCGAACTGTCGCTCGACGGCGTGACGATCGTCGATCGCCACGGCGCTACCGTGCAGCGCGAGATCCGCGTGGTCAGCGCGTACGGCGGCGCGGTCGAGCTCGGCCCGTATCGCCACTTCATGCAGAAGGAAATCTTCGAACAGCCGCGCGCGATCAGCGATACCGTGCCGCAGACGGAAGCCTTCGACGCGACGCTGTTCGGCGACGCCGCACCCGCCGCGTTCGCGGAGATCGACAGCCTGCTGATCCTCGCGTGCGGCACGAGCTACTACTCGGGCCTCACCGCGAAATACTGGCTCGAATCGATCGCGAAAATCCCGACCCAGGTCGAGATCGCGAGCGAGTACCGCTACCGCGAATCGGTGCCGAACCCGCGCCAGCTCGTGCTCGTGATCTCGCAGTCGGGCGAGACGGCCGATACGCTCGCGGCGCTCAAGCATGCGCAGTCGCTCGGCCACGCGCATACGCTCGCGGTCTGCAACGTCGCGACGAGCGCGATGGTGCGCCTGACCGAAATGCAGTTCCTGACGCATGCGGGCACCGAGATCGGCGTCGCGTCGACGAAGGCGTTCACGACGCAGCTGGTCGCGTTGTTCGTGCTGGCCGCGACGCTCGGCAAGCTGCGCGGGCACGTCGACGCCGCGCAGGAAGCCGAATTCCTGAAGCAGCTGCGCCACCTGCCGGCCGCGTTGAACAGCGTGCTCGCGCTCGAGCCGCAGATCATCGCGTGGTCGGAGGAATTCGCGCGCAAGGAAAATGCGCTGTTCCTCGGCCGCGGGCTGCACTACCCGATCGCGCTGGAAGGCGCGCTGAAGCTGAAGGAAATCTCGTACATCCACGCCGAGGCCTATCCGGCCGGCGAACTGAAGCACGGGCCGCTCGCGCTCGTCACGGAAGCGATGCCGGTCGTCACGGTCGCGCCGAACGACACGCTGCTCGAGAAGCTGAAGTCGAACATGCAGGAAGTGCGTGCGCGCGGCGGCGAGCTGTACGTGTTCGCCGATGCCGATACGCAGATCGTCAACGACGACGGCCTCCACGTGATCCGGATGCCGGAGCACTACGGGCAACTGTCGCCGATCCTCCACGTCGTGCCGCTGCAGCTGCTCGCGTATCACACCGCATGCGCGCGCGGCACCGACGTCGACAAGCCGCGGAACCTCGCGAAATCGGTGACGGTGGAGTAAGGCAGGACGCCAGTCGGCGCGGCCGGCTAGGCGCGGCCAGCACGGCGCGCCGACGAGACAGACGGAGAGACAATGGCAAGACTGATTGGATGCGGTTTACTGGCACTGACGTTCGCGTCGACGGGCTGGGCCGCCGAGCATTACGTCGAGGTCTGGAACCCGCCCGAGGCGCGACATCCGGCGGCCCGCACGCCGGACGCCCGTATGCCGGATGCCCGTACGCCGGCCGCACGCACGGGCGCCGACGCGCGTACCGGCAAGAGCGCGGAGAAACACGCGAGCGTCACGCCGAAATCCGCCGCGAAACCGCACAAGCGCCGTGTCGCGCAAGCCGTGAAAGCCGGTTCGCATCACCCGGCCGCAACCGCGACTGAAACGCCGGCCGCACCGCGCCCCGTCGCGCAGCCTGCGCCGGGCCGTCTCACGGTGATGCACCCTGCCGGCGCCGACGAGACGCACGCGTTAAACTTCTCGAACATCCCGCGTCAATACACGCCGGACGGCAACGTGCTGCAGGTCGGCACGCACGGCCGCTCCGCGGAGGTGACTCGATAATGGAAGCGCAGACCTATCACGGCTACCAGATCTGGGGCCACGCGATCCTGCAGCAGGACGAGATCATGCAGCCCGATCGCTTCGCGGCGAGCGGCACGATCACACAGAACAACCGGCTCGTCGAAGCGTCCGGTGTGCTCGGCGTATTCGACACCGAAGACGACGCGCGCAATGCGGGGCTCGAATGGGCGCGCGCCTGGATCGATAACCACCGCTGATCCCGCCGCGCCAGCGCGCACGGACCGATCGCGAATCGCACATGCAAGAAGGGGCGTCATCGACGCCCCTTCTTGCATTCGAACCCGGATATTCAGGCGGTGGCCCGTGGCGGTCTCAACGTCTCCTGCGGCCGGCCGACGAGCCGGGTCAGCACGAGGATCGACACCAGCGTCGCGACGTAAGCGGCGATCTGGATGCCCGCCGGACGCGCGGTATAGCCGATCAGCGTATGCAGTGCCTTGCCGACGATGCTCGATTCCTTGAGCAGCCACGACGTGTCCCAGATCGCATCGCCCCACGACGGCACGAGCCCCGCGGCCAGCAGGAAGCCGACGCACTGGCTCGCCATGCCTGCCGCGAGCAGCACGATCAGCGCGTTGGTGACGGAGAACAGGCGCTTCAACGGAATCTGCAGCAGGCCCGCATACATCGCGTAGCCGAGCCCGGCGCCGCCGAGCACGCCGAGCAGCCCGCCGGCGATCATCTGCGGCGTCTGCCCCGGATCGCCGGCCGCGATCCCGTAGAGGAACAGCACGGCCTCGGAGCCTTCGCGCAACACCGCGACACCGACCACGATGGCGAGGCCCGTCAGCGGCCGGCTGCCGGCTGCAACGGCCCGGCCGACTTCGCCCATGTGCAGCGCCATCTCGCGGCCGTGCCGGCTCATCCAGATGCAGTGCCACGCGAGCATCAGCGTCGCGACGAACATCACGCCCGCGTTGAAGACTTCCTGCCCCATGCCGGACGCCCACTGCGAGATCACGTCGGCGAACGCCGCGATCAGGCCGGCGCCGATCACGCCGCCGACCAGCCCGCCGCTCACCCACCAGCCGCGGCGCGGCACGCCCTTCGTGGCGGCCATCACGATCGAGACCACCAACGCGGCCTCGAGCACTTCACGAAAAACGATCAGGGCAGTCGACAGCATGTCGGTATCCGCTTACTTGACGGTCAGGTGCGTCTTCGACTGCGCTTCGTGATACTCGTCGTGGAACTCGTAGGTCCCGGCCTTCAACGGCCCGACCAGGATCTCGGCCGACTTGCCGGCGGGAATGACCTTCTCCGCCTTGAAGTCGTCGCTCTCGAATTCCGCGGGCGTCGCGTCGAGGTTCTTCACGACGAATTTCACCTTCTTGCCGGCGGGAATCGTCACGCCATCGGGCGAAAACTTGTGGTCCTTCAGGGTCAGGTTGACGACGTCGTCGGCAGCGAATGCGGACGTTGCCGATGCGCCCAGCAGGGCCAGCGCGAAGCCGAAAGCAAAACGATTCATGGTCGGAAACGGAGAACGGATCTTGAGGGGAATCGATAGTAAGAGCGATTCGCATTTCCACATCGAATGCCCGCGTTGCCACCATGGAAATAATGCTTCACATCGTTTCGCAGCACGTTGTCCCGAAAGGTTTTTCCCGATGCCCGACGCCGCGCGGCAACGGTCAATCGGGCCAAACACCGACCGGCACGCACGGCGGCACACCGATTCGTCCGACCACCGCCTGACGCGTCATCGGCCGCACACTATCCTGCACACAACGCTTGACCTTCCCACCATGGCAAACTTCATGCTGACGGTGTTCGTCAATCGTCAACTCAGGAGAACACGATGGAATTCGAAGTCCAGGACATGACCTGCGGCGGCTGCGCCAATGCAATCACGCGCGCGGTGACGGCGGCCGATCCCGCCGCGAAGCTCGACATCGACGTCGCGGCAAAGCGCGTCAAGGTCGAATCGGCGCAAGGCGCCGAACGCGTGCAGTCGATCATCGAAGCCGCTGGCTTCCACCCCGCGCTGCGCACCGCCTGACGCGCGCCCGGGAGGGCGGGCGCACCGCCGAACGGCGATGCGCCCTTGCTTGGCCGCGCGTCAGCGCAGCCGGATCAGCGTCGACTTCAGCTCGGTGTATTTCTCGAGCGCGTGCAGCGACTTGTCGCGGCCGTTGCCCGACTGCTTGTAGCCGCCGAACGGGAAGTTCATGTCGCCCCCCTCGTCGTAGCAGTTCACCCACACCGTCCCCGCGCGCAACCGGCGCGACACGTCGTGCGCGGTCGTCAGGTTCGACGTCCACACGGCCGCGGCCAGCCCGTATTCGGTATCGTTCGCGATCCGCACCGCTTCGTCGACATCGTCGAACACGATCACCGACAGCACGGGCCCGAAGATCTCCTCGCGCGCGATCTTCGCATCGGGTTTCACCTCGAACACCGTCGGCTCGACGTAGAAGCCGCCCGTCTCCTCCTTCACGCGCGCACCGCCCGTGACGAGCCTGCCTTCGCTGCGCCCCGCCTCGATGTAACCGAGCACGCGCTCGAGCTGGACGCCGTCGACGATCGCGCCCATCGACACCGACGGGTCGAGCGGATTGCCCGGCACGTACGCGCGCGCGGCCGCCACGAGCTTCTCGATGAAGGCGTCCTTGATGTCGCGATGCACGAGCAGCCGCGAACCGGCCGTGCACATCTCGCCCATGTTGTAGAAGATCGCGCCGGCCGCCGTTTGCGCGGCACGGTCGAGATCGGGGCAATCGGGCAGCACGATGTTCGGCGACTTGCCGCCGAGTTCGAGCCATGCGCGCTTCAGGTTCGACTGCGCGGCGTACTGCATGATCAGCTTGCCGACGGCCGTCGAGCCCGTGAACGCGATGCAGTCCACGTCGCGATGCAGCGCGAGCAGCTTGCCCGGTTCGCCCGCGCCCGGCACGACGTTGAACACGCCGGCCGGGATGCCGGCTTCGAACGCGAGCTGCGCGACGCGGATCGCGGTCAGCGGCGATTTCTCCGACGGCTTCAGCACGACGCTGTTGCCGGCCGCGAGCGCGGGGCCGAATTTCCACGCGGCCATCAGGATCGGGAAGTTCCACGGCACGACGGCCGCGACCACGCCGACCGGCTCGCGCGTGACGAGCCCGACCAGATGATGATCGGCCGGCGCGACCTCGCCGCCGACCTTGTCGATCGCTTCCGCGAACCATTCGACGCAGTACGCGGCGCCCGGCACGTCGACCGTCGTCGTGTCACCGATCGGCTTGCCCGCATCGAGCGTCTCGAGCAACGACAGTTCGTCGAGATGCTCGCGCATCAGCGCGGCCCAGCGCAGCAGCACGGCCTTGCGCGCACGCGGGTTCAGGCCGGCCCATACGCCTGCGTCGAACGCGCGGCGTGCAGCCGCGACCGCTGCGTTCACGTCGGCTTCGCCGCACTCGGCGACCTTCGCCAGCACGCGGCCGTCGATCGGGCTCACGCAGTCGAACGTCTTGCCGCCATGCGCGTCGCGCGACGCGCCGTCGATGAATGCGCGCCCATCGATCTTGAGCGACGCCGCCTTGTCCTGCCAGTCAGCCAAAGTCAACTTGTTCATCAGGATGCCTCAATGTTGTGACATTCGCGATGCGGCACGCCGCGCGCCTGGCGCGCGGCCGGCCGTCAGCGAATGGGGTGACGCGCGGTCAGAAGGTTGCCGGCGAATTGGCCGAGACGACCTCGCAGATCAGTTCCGCGCTGGGATTGCGAAAACGGTGCGGCAAACGGCTTTCGAAGTAGTAGCCGTCTCCGGGGTCGAGCAGCCACGTCGCGCCGTCGACGGTCAGCTCGAGCCGGCCCGACACGACGACACCGCCCTCGTGCCCCGCGTGCACGAGCATCTCGGGCCCCGTGTCGGCGTGCGGCTGATAGACCTCGCGCAGGATGCACATGTTGCGGTCCTTCACGCTCGCGCCCACCAGATGAAACGCGAGCGTGTCGTTGCCGAGGTTCGGCATCTCGTCACGACGCGAGACGACCGAGCGCGACTCGACGAGTTCGAACGTGAAGAACTCCGCAAGACTCATCGGTATGCATTCGAGCAACTTCTTCAGCGAGCCGACCGACGGGCTCACGCGGCCCTGTTCGATCAGCGAGATCGTGCCGTTGGTCACGCCGGCCCGCTTCGCGAGTTCGCGCTGCGACAGGCCATGCTTGTTGCGCACGAAGCGCAGGCGCTCGGCGACTTCGGTGGACATCGATTCGGTTTCGGACACGATAAGTGCGGTGACAAAGTGAAACGACGCAGTGGACAGCCGTTGAATATTCTAATCACTTTATGCCGCAGATCAGCGGGGAAAACCCTGAAAGGCGTTCGAAATAATGAACACCTCGCCGACTATTCCGTTTGCGAATCTTTTGTTCGCACTGCTCGGGAAAGCCCTGATGCAGGACCGTTAAAAAACATTTGACGCCGTTTTTGGCTCGTATATGCTGGCTCTCAGGTCAGCGTCATTTAGTTTTCACAGGCAGCAAAAAGCGTTATTGCAACGCAAAAATTGATGCCCATCAATGTAAATGACGCATAACCGGCGCCTTGATTATTTTAAACGCCCAGCGCGTCGAGAAGATCGGGTGTTCAATACTTTCAACAACCCAGTCGAGTGTAATCGTGAGAGTCCGTGGCCCTCTGGTGAGGTGGGATCGAAGCGTGGCGCGAAGTTCGCGCAGCGCGGCATCCCCTTCCGATGGCAGTTGCGGCTGGCATAGTCCTCGCCTGCAGCATCTGTCGATCTACACCATCCTGTCCCGTCGTTCCGTTCGGCGCCACAACGCCGTATCCGCACGCGCATTCGTCGCCGTCGATACCGACGAAGTGGCGTCGCTGCTGCCATAGCGCCTCTCCTTTCTTAACGTCGTTCGTTTCGTCTGCTGATTCGCCAACCGCATGGTCCGTGCGGTGACGGAACGCGTTCGCGCATTCGTTGCCGCGTCGCGTGTCGCAATGAAACGAACGACGGCCTGATCGTCGCGCGCAGCGCGGATCGCCACGCCATCCCGTTGCGCCCATTCACCAGCGGCCTTGCGCTTTGCGCCAGGCTGCGGGGCTGTTGCACGCCTGCGTTTCGCGCCGTCCGGCGAGATGCACGCAACAACCCTCTGGATAACTGATTGACGTCATGGAAAGGAAACCCCTCGTCGGCCTCACCGCCGACCTCACGCAAATCGGCGCACACGCGTCGCACACGATCGGCGACAAATACGTCGCCGCGATCGTCGACGGCGCGCACGCGCTCGCGATGGTGCTGCCTGCGCTCGGCGAGCGCCAGTCGGTCGACGACGTGCTCGCCACGGTCGACGGGCTGCTGTTTACCGGCAGCTACTCGAACGTCGAGCCGCACCTGTATGGCGGCGAACCGAGCGCGCCCGGCACGAAGCACGACCCGGCACGCGATGCGACGACGTTGCCGCTGCTGCGCGCGGCGATCGCCGCGGGCGTGCCCGTGCTTGCCGTCTGCCGCGGCTTCCAGGAGCTGAACGTCGTCTGCGGCGGCACGCTGCACCAGCGCGTGCATGAAGTGCCGGGCCTCGCCGATCACCGCGAGGACGACGACGCGCCGATGGACACGCAATACGGCCCCGCGCACGTCGTGCGCCTGACGCCCGGCGGCAAGCTGCACGCACTCGCCGGCGGCCGCGACGAAGTGCTCGTGAACTCGCTGCACAAGCAGGGCATCGCGCAGCTCGGCTCCGGCCTCGCCGTCGAAGCCGTCGCGCCGGATGGCCTGATCGAGGCCGTGAGCGTCGTCGACGCACCGGCTTTCGCACTCGCCGTGCAGTGGCACCCCGAATGGCGCCATGCGCAGGACCCGCTGTCGAGCGCGATCTTCCGCGCCTTCGGCGAGGCCTGCCGCGCCCGCCGCACTGCCCGCACGCGCGCCATGGCCGCCGCAGCGCTCGCCTGAGCGCGCCGACCCAAACCAACGAGAACAGACATGCAAGACATCGAAAGCTTTCTGAAACAACACCGGATCACCGAAGTCGAGGCGATCATTCCCGACATGGCCGGCATCGCGCGCGGCAAGATCACGCCGCGCAACAAATTCACCTCCGGCGAATCGATGCGCCTGCCGCAAGCCGTGATGGTGCAGACCGTCACCGGCGAATATCCGGAAGACGGCTCGCTCACCGGCGTGACCGACCCCGACATGGTGTGCGTGCCCGACGAATCGACGATCCGCCTGATCCCGTGGGCCATCGACCCGACCGCGCAGGTGATCCACGATTGCGTGCACTTCGACGGCTCGCCGGTCGAGATCTCGCCGCGCTACGTGCTGCGCCGCGTGCTCGACCTGTACAAGGCGAAGGGCTGGAAGCCCGTCGTCGCGCCGGAACTCGAGTTCTACCTCGTCGACATGAACAAGGACCCGGACCTGCCGCTGCGTCCGCCGGTCGGCCGCACGGGCCGCCCCGAAACGGGCCGCCAGTCGTATTCGATCGAGGCCGTCAACGAGTTCGACCCGCTGTTCGAGGACATCTACGAGTACTGCGAAGCACAGAACCTCGACATCGACACGCTGATCCACGAAGTCGGCGCCGCGCAAATGGAGATCAACTTCATGCACGGCGACGCGCTGTCGCTGGCCGACCAGGTGTTCCTGTTCAAGCGCACGGTGCGCGAGGCCGCGCTGCGTCACAACATGTACGCGACGTTCATGGCCAAGCCGATGGAAGACGAACCGGGTTCGGCGATGCACGTGCACCAGAGCATCGTCGACGAGGAAACGGGCCAGAACCTGTTCACGTCGCAGGAAACCGGCGGCGCGACGTCGATGTTCTACAACTACCTCGCGGGGCTGCAGAAGTACACGCCGGCGCTGATGCCGATCTTCGCGCCGTACATCAACTCGTACCGCCGCCTGTCGCGCTTCATGGCCGCGCCGATCAACGTGCAGTGGGGCTACGACAACCGCACGGTCGGCTTCCGCATCCCGCACTCGGGCCCGTCGGCACGCCGCATCGAGAACCGCATCCCGGGCGTCGACTGCAACCCGTACCTCGCGCTCGCCGCGACGCTCGCGGCCGGCTACCTCGGCATGACGCAGCGCCTGGAGCCGACCGAGCCGCTCGTCAGCGACGGCTACGACCTGCCGTACCAGTTGCCGCGCAACCTCGAGGAAGGTCTGACGCTGATGGCCGCGTGCGAACCGCTCGGCGAGATCCTCGGCCACAAGTTCCTGAAGGCGTATTTCGCGCTGAAGGAAACCGAATACGAAGCGTTCTTCCGCGTGATCAGCTCGTGGGAACGCCGCCATCTGCTGCTGCACGTTTGAGCGCGCGCACAACCGAATACGGAATCACGGAGGAAACATGACTTACCGCAACGAATCTGCCTGGATCCAGCCGGCCGCGCCGGCCGCCGCGCCGCGCGCGGCACAGGCTCGCACGACCGCCGAATACCGCGCGCTCGACGCCGCGCACCACATCCACCCGTTCTCGGACATGGGCGCGCTGAATCGCGCCGGCAGCCGCGTGATCGTGAAGGCCGACGGCGTCTACCTGTGGGATTCGGAAGGCAACAAGGTGATCGACGGGATGGCCGGCCTGTGGTGCGTGAACGTCGGCTACGGCCGCAAGGAGCT
>NZ_CADFEI010000011.1 GCF_902833225.1 Burkholderia sp. BCC1644 | reverse complement strand
CACATCACGGGCAAGGCAGCGGAAGCGGCGCTCGGTGCGGCGCACATCACGGTGAACAAGAACGCGATCCCGAACGATCCGGAAAAGCCGTTCGTGACGAGCGGCGTGCGCCTGGGTTCGCCGGCGATGACGACGCGCGGCTTCGGCCCGGCGGAAGCGGAGCAGGTGGGCAACCTGATCGCCGACGTGCTGGAGAACCCGGAAGATGCAGCGACGATCGAGCGCGTGCGCGCGCAGGTCGCCGAGCTGACCAAGCGTTTCCCGGTCTATCGCTGATCGACGATGCGCTGCCCGTTCTGCCGGCATGACGACACGCAGGTCGTAGACTCGCGCGTGTCCGAAGATGGCGCCGCGATTCGCCGGCGCCGTCGCTGCTCGGCTTGCGACAAGCGCTTCACGACGTACGAGCGGGTCGAGCTGTCCCTGCCGTTCGTCGTGAAGAAGGACGGCAGCCGCACGGAATTCGACCGTCGCAAGATTGTCGCCAGCATGCAACTCGCGCTGCGCAAGCGGCCGGTTGCTGCCGACGCGATCGACGCGGCGGTCGCCCGCATCGAATATCAACTGCTCGCGACAGGCGAGCGTGAAGTGCGTAGCGAGAAGCTCGGCGAACTCGTGATGAACGAGTTGCGCGGCCTCGATACGATCGCTTATGTCCGCTTCGCATCGGTGTATCGCCGGTTCGAGGACGTGTCCGAATTTGCCGACGTGATCGAAGAGTTCCGTCGCGCCTCTCCCACCAAGACCCCGCGTAAGCGCTGACGCGCTGCGTCCGTTCATCGTCTTCTCCGTTGGTTCAGTTCGCACCGATTGTGTCGGTCGCGATCGCATGTCGCCAGTCGGCCGTTCGGCAAATGGCGCGAGTCCGCACGCATCGCTACAGTCGTCGCCTCACCCTGGTGGAGGACGATGGCGATGGGACAACACGCTCAACCCTTGAAAAATCCATTGCGATGCTCGGGCGGGTTCACGCTCGTCGAGCTGATGGTCGCGCTTTCGCTGGCGGCCGGGCTCGCGCTCTATGCTGCGCCCGTGTTCGACCAGTGGCGCATGCGTGAGCGCGTGGATGCACGCTCGCGTGCGTTGCTCGGCGCGTTGTCGTTCGCGCGTACTGAGGCGACGCGCCTCGGCACGCGCGTCACGCTGTGCCGCGCCGGGAGCGACGGCGCCTGCCTGCGTGCCGGCGAGCGGTGCGATGCGGCCGAATGGTCGTGCGACTGGATCGTCAGCGGGCAGGTCGACGGGCAGTCACGCGTACTGCGACGCTATCCGCGCGATGCCGAAGTGATCGTCGCGGGCGCCGCGCACGATCTGGCTTTTGCACCGCCGGCCGGTCAGGCCATCGGCGGAATCCGGCGTTTCGAATTGCGCTCGCGGCGCGGCATATCCGAGGTGGACGACGCACGCGTATCGCGTTGCGTGCGGATTGCGGCAGGCGGCCGGGCGCGGGTCGTCGCCGGCCGCTGCGGCTCGGCGTGATCGCGATGCGCAACGCGATGCGCGGCACGTCGCTGATCGAGGTGACGCTGGCTATTGCGCTGCTCGCGACCGTGATGCTGGCAGTGGCCGGCAGCCAGCTCTCGATGGCGCGTGCTCAGCGGGCGACGATCTGGCGCGAACGTGCGCTGTGGCTGGCCGATGCACGTATCGAGCGCTTGTACGCAGGTGCCGGGGCAGACGATGGCCTCGCGGCGCTGGCGGCCGTGTCGTTGCCCGGCGGCACGATGACGCTCGACGCCGGGCCGGGAGGCGTCCGCTACGCGGTCGTCGGCTGGCGCAGCGGCAAGGCGCCTGCGTCGCTGCGATGCGAAGCCACGGGCGTGACCGCGCAGCCGCCCTCGTGCGTCCGGATTCCGTTTCGGGAGGCGGATGCCGATGCAAGCTGATCGCCGTATGCGCGCGCACACGCTGCTCGAAGTGCTGATTGCGATGACCGTCGGTCTCCTCGTGCTCGTGGCAGCAGGTGCGCTCTATCACGCGCAGCGCATTGCGCAACGGCGTGCGGAAGACGGGTTCAGGATGCGCGATGCGGCAGGCACCGCGCTGATGCTGATCGGCCAGCAGATCCAGATGGCGGGGTTCCGGCCGCTCGATACGGACGGCGCGTCATCGTTGCCGCCGGTATTCGGCTGTTCGATGGCGCGTGTGCGGGGCGATGGCGCACAAGTGCGGTGCGAATCCGTGCGCGCTGCGTCGGACGCGCTGCTGGTCCGGTATGTGGGCGATGCCGTGTCGACATGGTCGACGGTGAGCGGCCAGGTGTCGGATTGCCTCGGGCAAGGTGTCGGCGCGCCCGGCGAACGGCCGCAAGTGGAGAACCGCTTCGACGCACATGTCAGTCCGTCGACGGGCGAGCCCGAGCTGTATTGCGAAGGGAGCGGCCATCCGGGTACGCCGCAGCCCGTCGTGTCGGGCGTCGACCAGTTGCGCGTACGCTATTTGCGTCGCGGCGGCGCGCAGTTTGTCGACGCCGATGCGATGCGTGTCGACGACTGGCGCGATGTCGTGGCCGTGCATGTTTGCGTGCGTGCGCGCGGCGAACCGATGCGCGAGCCGGCCAGCCATGTCGACTGCAACGGTCGTGCTGCCGTTGCCCAAGACGGCCGCGCGCGTTTGACGCTCGATCGCATCATCGCGGTGAGGAATGCCGCGCCCGGCTTCGACGCTACGTCGCCTGATGCAGCGCGCATGCGTGAGGTGCCGCGATGAGCGGAGCAGGCCGGTACGCGTGGGCAATATCGCGATGCGTTGCAGCAGGCAACACGCATGGGCCCGTTGCCGCAAGCGACGACGAACCGCAGCAGGCTGCGTGCACGAGCGCCGTGGCGACGAACCCACATGAATCGCGCATGCGCGTGCGGTCGGCTCGCCGCGCCTGGCGGCGTGACGCGGGTCTTGCATTGCCGGCAGTCATTGCGGTCGGTGCGGCCATTGCAGCGCTGACGGGCACGTGGTTCGAAGCCGCGCTGACGGAATCGCGTCGCACGCGCGCGCTGTCGGATCGGCTGATCGCATTCCACGCAGCCGATGCCGCGCTGGCGGCGTGCACCGCGCGATTGCTCCGTGGTTCGGCGCCCTATGTGAGTGAGCGCGAATCGCACGCGGAGCCCGACACCTGGCGGCGCATGCCGCCGCTGGCGGCTGCCGAGGCATTCACGCCGTTCGCCGGATGGCCGATGGCCACGCATCCACCACGATGCCTGATCGAGGCGTGGCGCGGGGCGGGGCCGCCCGGTAGCCGCGCTTACCTCGTCACCGCGCGTGGCGTCGGTGCGCATGCATCGAGTGCGGTCTGGCTGCAGCATCAGGTCTCGATACGCGACGAGCGGATCATCGCGCTGCGCTGGCGTCGCGTCGCGGCACTGCTTCAATGAACGGCCGTATCTCCGTATTCCGATCGGCCGGGTTCACGCTGATCGAGCTGATGATCGTGCTCGCGATCGTTGCGGTGCTGGCCGGATGGGGCATCCCGTCGTATCGCGAGCATGTCGCGCGCGTTCATCGCGCGTCGGCGGTTTCCGCGCTGTACCGCGCGGCCCAGTATCTCGAAACGCTGGATGGTTCACCGCCTTCGGCATTGCCGGACGCGCTCGCTCAGGCGCCGCCGGACGGGCGTGCCGTCTATCGATTGACGTTGCGGCGGCCGGGTGGCGACGATTCGCCGGTGAGCTACGAACTGGATGCCAGCCCGCTCGACACGGGCCCGATGCACGACGATGCATGCGGTACCTTCACGCTGGATTCGGTCGGGACGAAAGGCAACGTGTGGCGCGATGGCGCCGACGAACCGGGCACGGCGTGCTGGGGTGTGCGTTGAATACGCAGAAGAGGCGCGCAACGGCGCGTGGCCGTGCGCGCGGGATGTCGACGGTCAGTCGTCGTGCGAGTCGAGCCCGCGCTCGTTGCGGGACTGTTTCCAGATCCGGTAGACCTCCCATGCGGCGAAGCCGAGCGTGCCCCACTTGAGCGCGGGGCCCGCGCTCGCGCGCAACAGCGAGCGAACGGGTTTCGCCAGCACGAGCGACGCGAGCGAACTCAGCATCGGGTACTGGTTGACGAGATTGCCGAGGCTCGCGTTCAGGTTCCTGGCGGACTGGCCGAACTTGTTGGTGGAAAGGCCGGGGATGAAAACCTTGAGCCAGCTGAAGCGCGTGACGGCCTGGCGCATCTCGCCGGCGGCTTCCGCGAGTTCGAGCCGCTCGACTTCGGATCGCAGGATCAGCAATTCCTTGCGGAGCGCGCGATGCTGCGATGCGCTCCAGTTCGATCGCGACGAATGGGAGCGGGGTGAATTGCCCGTAACGTTCTGGCTCATGGCGCGTCGGCGAAGTAGGTGGGAGGGGTGAGCGCGATTGCGCTCACGGCTTGCCGCGGAACAGTTCGCGGTCTTTCTCGAGTTCGGCGAGCGTCGCCTCGAACACGGTCGGCGCATCGCGCAGGCCCGAACGTGCCTTCAACGCGCACACGATGCCGCCCGCGGCATACAGTGCGGTGATGGCCGCGAGCGACTGCCAGCGATAGGTATCCCAGAACGCGATCGCGACGAGCACGGTCAGGCTGATGAGCGCCATCGTCGCGAGCATCATCGCGGCGAGCCCGAGGAACAGCACGCCCATCAGGCGCTCCTTCTCCTCGGCAAGCTCGATGCCCACCAGTTCGAGGCGCGTCTGCAGAAGTCCGATCACGGAGCCGACGAGGCGGCGCAGCGGTCCTTGGCCGGACGGCTGCGAGGTGGTGTCTGTCGTCATGGATGAGGTGCGTGCGCGTGCAGTGAGCAGCTAGGACAAAGCCGGCCGGCGGAAACCGCCGGCTGGCTTCGACGCCCGCGGGCCGCGCGATGCGGCCCGCGGGACGAAACGGCGCAGAGCGCGTTACTTGCGGTTGATCAGCAGGCCGATCAGCACGCCGACGCCGGCGGCCACGCCGATCGACGTCCACGGGTGCTCGTGCACATAATCGTCGGTCGCACGTGCGGCCTTCTTGCCTTTCTCGACCACCACGACCTGGACGTCGGCCGCCTTTTCCTTGGCCTGCTTCAGGCGCGACATTGCCTTTTCGCGCAGCTCGGCCGCACGGTCGCCCGTGCTGCTCGCTGCTTGCTTGAGCAGGTCTTCGGCGTCCGAGAGAACGGTTTTGATATCCGACATCAGTTTCTCCTTGTTGATTTCCGACATTGCAACTCCCTTCGTGCTGTCATGCTGCAGGTTCACATCCTAGCGAAACCCCTGCCTGCTGGCGAGCCGGGAACACACACGGCGGCAGTGCAAGACCGCATGGTAAACGACTTGTAATCATGAACAGAGCGGCAAACGAGGTGAAAAGTTTCCCGCGTGGCCGACCGTCCCGCCCCGACGCCGGGTAAAAATGACAAAAAAGTATGAATATCAAACGGAATATTCGTTCGCACGGCCCATTGCTTCCCGTAAGCTAATGGACTTTCCCGCGCTGTCCAGCGCGCGGTTTCAACCAGCATCGTTCGAGGAGGGAACACCATGAGTCTGCGTCTTGGCGACATCGCACCGGATTTCGAGCAGGAATCGAGCCTGGGCACCATCAAGTTTCACGACTGGCTCGGCAACAGCTGGGGCGTCCTGTTCTCCCATCCGGCCGACTACACGCCGGTGTGCACGACGGAACTGGGGCTCACCTCGAAGCTGAAGGGCGAATTCGAGAAACGCAATGTGAAGGTGATCGCGCTGTCGGTCGACGGTGTCGAATCGCACAAGGGCTGGATCAACGACATCAACGAAACGCAGTCGACGGTCGTTGGCTTCCCGATCATCGCCGATGCGGACCGCAAGGTTTCGCAGCTGTACGACATGATCCACCCGAACGCGAACGAAACGCTGACGGTGCGCTCGCTGTTCGTGATCGACCCGAACAAGAAAGTGCGGCTCACGATCACCTATCCGGCCAGCACGGGACGCAACTTCGACGAAGTGCTGCGCGTGATCGACTCGCTGCAGCTGACCGACAACTACAAGGTCGCGACGCCCGGCAACTGGAAGGATGGCGACGACGTCGTGATCGTGCCGTCGCTGCAGGATCCGGAAGAGCTGAAGAAGCGTTTCCCGAAGGGCTTCAACGCGGTGCGTCCGTATCTGCGCCTGACGCCGCAGCCGAACAAGTAAGCATCGGCGGCCCGGAACCGCGGTTCCGATGAACAACGGCCCGCCCGGCAGTGATGCCGGGCGGGCCGTTTGCTTGGTGGCGCACACGCGGCGTCGCCACCGCGTGCGTCACGTCCGGATGATCAGAAGAATGCCTGGATGCCCGTCTGCGCGCGGCCGAGGATCAGTGCATGGATGTCGTGCGTGCCTTCGTACGTGTTGACCACTTCGAGGTTCACGAGGTGGCGTGCGACGCCGAATTCATCGGAGATGCCGTTGCCGCCGAGCATGTCGCGCGCGAGGCGGGCGATGTCGAGCGACTTGCCGCACGAATTGCGCTTCATGATCGACGTGATCTCGACGGCCGCCGTGCCTTCGTCCTTCATCCGGCCGAGGCGCAGCACGCCTTGGAGGCCGAGCGTGATTTCGGTCTGCATGTCGGCGAGCTTCTTCTGGATCAGCTGGTTCGCGGCGAGCGGCCGGCCGAACTGCTGGCGGTCGAGCACGTACTGGCGCGCGGTGTGCCAGCAGGATTCGGCGGCGCCGAGCGCGCCCCACGCGATCCCGTAGCGTGCCGAGTTCAGGCACGTGAACGGGCCGCGCAGGCCGCTCACGTTCGGCATCAGGTTCTCTTCCGGCACGAACACCTCGTCGAGGACGATCTCGCCGGTGATCGACGCGCGCAACCCGACCTTGCCGTGGATGGTGGGCGCCGACAGGCCCTTCCAGCCCTTCTCGAGGATGAAGCCGCGGATCGCGTCCTTGCCGTTCTCTTCGAGCTTTGCCCACACGACGAACACGTCGGCGATCGGCGAGTTCGTGATCCACATCTTCGCGCCGGACAGCGAATAGCCGCCGGGCACCTTCTTCGCGCGCGTGACCATGCTGCCCGGGTCGGAGCCGTGGTTCGGCTCGGTCAGCCCGAAGCAGCCGATCCATTCGCCGGTCGCGAGCTTCGGCAGGTATTTTTGCTTTTGCGCGTCCGAGCCGAATTCGTAGATCGGCACCATCACGAGCGACGACTGCACGGACATCATCGACCGGTAGCCCGAATCGACGCGCTCGACTTCGCGCGCGATCAGTCCGTAGCTGACGTAATTGAGGCCGGGGCCGCCGTATTCCTCGGGAATCGTCGGGCCGAGCAGGCCGATTTCGCCCATCTCGCGAAAGATGGCCGCGTCGGTGCGCTCGTGGCGGAACGCCTCGGTGACGCGCGGCGCGAGCTTGTCCTGTGCGTACGCCTGCGCCGCATCGCGGATCATCCGCTCTTCTTCGGTCAGTTGCTGGTCGAGCAGCAGCGGATCGTCCCAATGAAAAGTTGCAGCGGTCATCGTTTCATCTCCTGTTGGTCCGGTCTTCCAGCCGGGCCCCATGCCAAAAGTTCGCTTGACTGTAGTTCCGCTGTGCGGAACAATGTTTTGCAAATCGAACCCAGTGTAGCACCAGATGACTCTTTCAACCAACGACGAAACCACGATCGACGAGCGCAAGTTCGTCGTCGCGCTCGCGCGCGGGCTCGACCTGCTGCGCGCATTCCGGCCCGGCGAGACGATGCTCGGCAACCGCGACTTCGCGGAGCGCACGGGGTTGCCGAAGGCGACCGTGAACCGGCTCGCCTATACGCTGACCGTGCTCGGTTATCTGCGCTACGACGAGACGCTCGGAAAGTATGCGCTCGACGCCGGCGTGCTGTCGCTCGGCTACGCGCTGCTGTCGGGTTCGGGGACGATCGACCTTGCGCGGCCGCACATGCAGGCGCTCGCGCGCGAGATCGGCGCGGCCGTGTCGCTCGGCTGCCGCGACGGGCTCGACATGATCTATCTGGAGACGATCCGCAGCGAGACGGCGCTGACGCTCGGGCTCGCGCCCGGTTCGCGGCTGTCGATGCTGACGAGCTCGATGGGGCGTGCGTACCTGGCCGTGCAGCCTGAGGACGTGCGCCGCGCGCTCTACGCGGAGCTGCACCGCGCGGCCGGCGGCGCGGCCGACGCCGATACGCTCGTCACCGCCGCGCAGCACGCGGTGGCCGAGTTCTCGGCGGGCGGGTGCTGTTATTCGTTCCGCGCGTGGCACATGGACGTGAACGCGGCGGCCGTGCCGTTTCGCGAGCCGCGCGAGGGACGCTGGCTGATCCTGAGCTGCAGCGGTCCCGCGTCGTCGATGGACGAGGCGGTGTTTCGCACGCAGATCGGGCCGAAGCTGAAGGCGCTCGCGCAACGGCTCGGGCAGACGGCCTGAGTGCGGCGCGTGCGGCAATGGCCGCCGCCGCGCGCCGCGTGACGCAGGTACCTGCGGAGGCAGGCGAGAGCAGCGCCGTTGCCATCCATTGCAACCGGAACGAACCGCGCTCATCATCGTTCACCCGCTTCCTGACGACGAGGTTCGCGATGTCCCACCCGGAAACGATGGAAGGCGGTTGCGCATGCGGCGCGATTCGCTACCGGATTGCCGGCGTTCCGACCGACGCCGGTTTCTGCCATTGCCGGCTCTGCCAGCGCACGACCGGCGCGGCGGTCGTCGCATCGGCATCGGTGCCGATCGATGCATTCGAATACCTGCAGGGCGAGCCGACCGTCTACGCGTCGAGCGCGTGGGGCGAACGGCGTTTCTGCGGACGCTGCGGCGCGCAACTCGAATTCCGGCTGACCGATGCCCCGGAAACGGTCGAGATCAATTCGGCGACGCTCGACGAGCCGTCGCGGCTGCGTCCGGCCTGGCACGTCTGGTATGGCGATCGCTTCCCGGGCGTCGAGGTCGATGACGATCTGCCCAAATACGACGACGGTGGAAGACCTTAGGCGTTCGTCAGCAAGGAAGGCGTGGAAGTGCGTGCATGGCGATCGTCTTCCGGGCGTCGCGGGCGGTGACGAACTGCCCGGTACGACGATGGTGGAAGAGCATCGAGCGTCGGCACTCGATAGCGACGAAAGCGCGTGACGAGGGTTGCCGCACGTTCGGCGGGGAACCCCGTAGAGGTCGGGCTGCGCATCACGACGCCTGACCTGCCCCCAATTTCATCAGCGGCTGACCAGCCGATCCCGCCATCCGGCGTGCCGCTTCGTGCACGCCGCCGATTCGATTCCCTCAGGCCGTCACGACCTTCGCAAACACGGGCCCTTGCATGAACCGCACGTCGTACTGGCGCAGCAATTCGCACTGCGTCTCGTCGACGACGCCGTCGAAGATCAGCGGAATCCGCACGCGCTGCGCATAGGCGACGAGCGCCTTGACCATCCCGTCGCGCAACGCGATGCCCGCATCCATCTTGATGAAGTCGGGGCGCGCCATGTCCGATTCGACCGCGAGGATGCGGCCCGGATCGGGCAGCTTGTCCGCGACCTTGAAGCCGTGATGCTGGTAGCTGCGCGTCAGGTAGCCGAGGAAAGTCTTGTGCGCGACCGCGACCGCCGGCAGCTCGATCACGATCCGCTCGGGCGGCAGCCCGAAGCGTTGCAGCACCGACGAGAAATGCTTGCCGTGGTCGTACTTCACGCTCTTCAGCAGCCGTTCGTGCACGCGCAGGAACAGCAGCCCGTGGCGCTGCGCCCCGAAGAAGTTGATCGCATGCAGCGCGCGTGACAGGCGGTCGATCGCGACCAGCGTCTGGTCGTCGATGGCCGAATCGACCGGATCGTGCGGCGCTCCCGTGACGACGGTGACGGCCTGGAAGCCGAGCTCGTCGCCGTAGCGCTCGATCGCGTCGGCGAACGACGTCGACTGCGGCGCGCCGGGCATCGTCACGTCGTAGATCGGTTCGTAGGCGCTGCCGAGCGTGCGCTCGGGCAGACTCGCGCTCGCGGTGCCGCCTTCGGCAAGCGCGAGGTGATCCCGCAGATACGGCAGTTGCCCGGCACGGGCGACCAGCTCGGGAATGGTGGGCGGAATCATCGGCGTAAGAAGGAAAAACGGCGGCCGAACGGGCCGCCTCGTATCTCGATATTAGCAGCGCGCGCCAAGCTCGGCTTGGCGTTTCACTCATATGGTTATCCCGTTCGGGCGCGCTCGCCTAGGGTTTACGTTGATTTCACTATTCGTAATTGGTTTTACTATTCGTAAATCCAAGATTTGTCGCCGATCAAGAAATGCGGCATGCGGGCGCCGCGAGACGGCGCCGTTCACGAATCAACAGGAAGCAAGGAGCGAGACGTGGCGGGTGACAGGACAGGCGGGCAGGCGCGCCGGCAGGAGACGAATGGAACGACGGGCGTGCCGGTGCACGTACGGCAGGGTTGAGGAGCGGATGGCGACCATGAGCATCGATTACCAGACGCTGAAGTTCGAGTACCGCGCTCGCGCGCATGACGCGGCCGTCCACCCGGTGATCGTCGTCGGCGCGGGCCCGGTGGGCCTCGCGGCCGCGATCGACCTCGCGCAACAGGGCGTGCCCGTCGTGCTGCTCGACGACGACGACACGCTGTCGACCGGTTCGCGCGCGATCTGCTTCGCGAAACGCACGCTCGAGATCTTCGACCGGCTCGGCTGCGGCGAGCGCTTCGTCGACAAGGGCGTGAGCTGGCACGTCGGCAAGGTGTTCCTGCAGGACGAGCAGCTGTACGCGTTCGACCTGCTGCCCGAGGAAGGGCATGCGCGCCCCGCGTTCATCAACCTGCAGCAGTACTACGTCGAAGGCTACCTGGCCGACCGCGCATTCGAACTGCCGAACATCGACATCCGCTGGAAGCACAAGGTGACGGGCATCGCGCAGTCGGCCGAACACGCGGTGCTGACGATCGAGACCCCGGACGGCGTCGCGACGCTGCACGCGCGGTACGTGATCGCGGCCGACGGTTCGCGCAGCCCGATGCGCACGATGATGGGCCTCGAAAGCCACGGCCGCACGTTCAAGGACCGCTTCCTGATCGCCGACGTGAAGATGAAGGCGGAGTTTCCGACCGAGCGCTGGTTCTGGTTCGATCCGCCGTTCCACCGCAACCAGTCGGTGCTGCTGCATCGCCAGCCCGATAACGTGTGGCGCATCGACTTCCAGCTCGGCTGGGACGCCGACCCCGTCGCCGAGAAGCAGCCGGAGCGCGTGATCCCGCGCGTGCGCGCGCTGCTCGGTCCGGATGTCGAGTTCGAACTCGAATGGGTGAGCGTCTATACGTTCCGCTGCCAGCGGATGGACACGTTCCGCCACGGCCGCGTGCTGTTCGCGGGCGACTCCGCGCACGGCGTGTCGCCGTTCGGCGCGCGCGGCGCGAACAGCGGCGTGCAGGATGCGGACAACCTCGCATGGAAGCTGAAGCTCGTGCTCGACGGCCGCTCGGCCGACAGCCTGCTCGACACGTATGCGAGCGAGCGCGAATTCGCGGCCGACGAGAACATCCGCAACTCGACGCGCTCGACCGACTTCATCACGCCGAAGAGCGCGGTGTCGCGCGTGTTCCGCGACGCGACGTTGAAGCTCGCGCGCGACTGCGAGTTCGCGCGCAAGCTCGTGAACAGCGGTCGCCTGTCGGTGCCGGCGGTGCTGGCCGATTCGCCGTTGAACACGCCCGATCGCAGCGGCGACGCATTTGCTTGCGCGATGCGGCCGGGCGCGGCGGCGGCCGACGCGCCGGTGCGCGTGCAGGGTGCGTCGGGCTGGTTGCTGCAGCGTCTGTGCGGCGGCTTCACGGGCGTGCTGTTCGGGTTGCCGGGCGATGCGGCCGCGCTGGCCAAGGCCGTCGACGGCCTCGCGCTGCCGGTGCGGCCCGTGCTCGTCGTGCCGGCCGGGCATGCGCAGCCGGTGGCAGGCGTCGACGTCGTGGAGGACGTCGACGGGTTCGCCGCGCAACGCTACGACGCGCAGCCGGGCACGTTCTACCTGCTGCGTCCCGATCAGCACGTCTGCGCACGCACGCGCACGCTCGACCGTCAGGCGATCGTCGACGCACTGGCGCGCGCAACCTGCGCGCGCTGAATACGATAAAGATACCGGAGACCCGTCATGCCCTCACTCGACACCCGCCCGCGCCTGGCTGACCCCGACGCGTTCTACGAAGCGCTGATCGACATGCATCGCGACCTGTCCGACAGCGACAGCCAGCTCGTCAACGCGAAGCTGATCCTGCTGCTCGCGAACCAGATCGGCGACGCCGACGTGCTGCGCGAAGCGATGGCGCTCGCGCGCCAGGGCGTGACGCCGCCCGTGCATCCGGCCGCCGAGGTGGCGCAATGAGCGCGGCGCCGGCCGACGCGCGCGTGCTCGAAGTCGAGCGCGTGATCGACGAGACCCACCGCCCGGGTTTTCACTGGATGCTGCTCGTGTTGTGCGGGCTGTGCCTCGTGATCGACGGGTTCGATGCGCAGGCGATGGGCTACGTGGCGCCCAGCGTGATCGCCGAATGGGGCGTGCCGAAGCAGGCGCTCGGCCCGGTGTTCAGCGCGAGCCTGTTCGGGATGCTGCTCGGCGCGCTCGGGCTGTCGGTGCTGGCCGACCGGATCGGGCGGCGCCCGGTGCTGATCGGCTCGACGCTGTTCTTCGCGGTGACGATGCTCGCGACGCCGTTCGCGGGTTCGATTCCCGTGCTGATGGCGCTGCGCTTCGTCACGGGCCTCGGCCTCGGCTGCATCATGCCGAATGCGATGGCGCTGGTCGGCGAGTTCAGCCCGGCCGCGCATCGCGTGAAGCGGATGATGATGGTGTCGTGCGGCTTCACGCTCGGCGCGGCGATCGGCGGCTTCATCAGCGCCGCGCTGATTCCGGCATTCGGCTGGCGCTCGGTGTTCTTCGTCGGCGGCGCGGTGCCGCTCGTGCTGACGATCGCGATGGTCGCGCGGCTGCCCGAGTCGCTGCAGTTCCTGGTGCTGAAAGGGCGCGTCGCGCAGGCACGCGACTGGCTCGCGCAATTCGCGCCGCACGCCGGTATCGACGCGAACACGCGCATCGTCGTGCGCGAGCGCGCGGCGAGCGGTGCGCCGGTCGCCGAACTGTTCAGCCATGGCCGCCTGCCGGTCACGCTGCTGCTGTGGGCGATCAGCTTCATGAACCTGATCGATCTGTATTTCCTGTCGAACTGGCTGCCGACCGTGATGCGCGACGCCGGCTATTCGCCGGGCACCGCGGTGATCGTCGGCACGGTGCTGCAGACGGGCGGCGTGGTCGGCACGCTGTCGCTCGGCTGGTTCATCGAGCGTTACGGCTTCGTGCGCGTGCTGTTCGTGTGCTTCGCGTGCGCAGCCGTGTCGGTGGGGCTGATCGGCTCGGTCGCGCATGCGCTGCCGTGGCTGCTGGTCGTCGTGTTCGCGGGCGGATTCTGCGTGGTCGGCGGGCAGCCGGCCGTGAACGCGCTCGCGGGCCAGTACTACCCGACGTCGCTGCGCTCGACGGGCATCGGCTGGAGCCTCGGCATCGGCCGGATCGGCTCGGTGCTCGGGCCGCTCGTCGGCGGACAACTGATTGCGCTCAACTGGTCGAACGGCGCGCTGTTCCACGCGGCCGCGGTGCCCGTGCTGTGCTCGGCGCTGTTCGTTCTCGGGCTGGCCGGTGTGACGCGGCGCAACGGCGTGCAGGCGCCTGACGCCGCCCTGAATTGATGGAGAAAGGAAACGATGACGCTTGACCTGTCGAAACCGGCGACCGCCGGCTACCTGAGCGGTTTCGCGAACGAATTCGCGACCGAGGCATTGCCCGGCGCGCTGCCGCACGGCCGCAACTCGCCGCAGCGCGCGCCGTACGGACTGTATGCGGAGCAACTGTCGGGCACCGCGTTTACCGCGCCGCGTGGCCACAACCGCCGCTCGTGGCTGTATCGCATCCGCCCGGCCGCCGTGCACCGGCCGTTCGAACCGTACGCGGGCCCGCAGCGGCTCGTGTCGGAATTCGGCGATTCGACCGATGTGCCGCCGACGCCGCCGAACCAGCTGCGTTGGGATCCGCTGCCGATGCCGGTCGAGCCGACCGATTTCGTCGACGGGCTCGTGACGATGTCCGGCAACGGCTCGGCCGCCGCGATGAACGGTTGCGCGATCCATCTGTACGCGGCGAACCGCTCGATGCAGGACCGCTTCTTCTACAGCGCGGACGGCGAACTGCTGATCGTGCCGCAGCAGGGGCGGCTTTTCATCGCGACCGAATTCGGCCGCGTCGACGTCGAGCCGTTCGAGATCGCGGTGATCCCGCGCGGCGTGCGTTTTTCCGTCACGCTGCCGGACGGCGACGCACGCGGCTACATCTGCGAAAACTTCGGCGCGCAACTGCGTTTGCCGGACCTCGGCCCGATCGGCTCGAACGGCCTCGCGAACCCGCGCGACTTCCTGACGCCGCAGGCCGCCTACGAAGACCGCGAAGGCGCGTTCGAACTGATCGCGAAGCTGAACGGCCGCCTGTGGCGCGCGGACATCGGCCATTCGCCGCTCGACGTCGTGGCGTGGCACGGCAACTATGCGCCGTACAAATACGACCTGCGCCTGTTCAACACGATCGGCTCGATCAGCTTCGACCATCCCGATCCGTCGATCTTCCTCGTGCTGCAGTCGCAGAGCGACACGCCGGGCGTCGACACGATCGATTTCGTGATCTTCCCGCCGCGCTGGCTCGCGGCCGAGGATACGTTCCGCCCGCCGTGGTTCCACCGCAACGTCGCGAGCGAATTCATGGGGCTCGTGCACGGCGCGTACGACGCGAAGGCCGAAGGCTTCGTGCCGGGCGGCGCGAGCCTGCACAACTGCATGTCGGGCCACGGGCCTGACGCGGACACGTTCGAGAAGGCGTCCGCGAGCGACACGACGAAGCCGCACAAGGTCGACGCGACGATGGCGTTCATGTTCGAGACCCGCACGCTGATCCGGCCGACGCGTTATGCGCTCGACACCGCGCAGCTGCAGGCCGACTACTTCGAATGCTGGCAAGGCATCAAGAAACACTTCAATCCGGAGCAACGATGAGCGATACCCAAGACTGGCGCGCGACGCTCGACCCGGCTCGCAAGAGCTGGATCGACACCGCGAACGATCCCGCCTGCGATTTCCCGATCCAGAACCTGCCGTTCGGGATCTTCAGCGATGCGAAGCAGGCGGCTTGCCGTGCGGGCGTGGCGCTGGGCGACCAGATCGTCGATCTCGCGGCGCTCGCGCGCGCGGGCCTCGTGACGCTGCCGGCCGGCGCCGATCCGTTCGCCACGCCGACGCTCAACGCGTTCATCGCGCTTGGCCGCGACGCATGGCGCAGCGTACGCGTGCAGCTGTCGAACCTGTTCTCGCAGGACAACGCACGGTTGCGTGACGACGCGGCGCTACGCGCGCAAGTGCTGGTCCCGCAGCGCGACGCGACGCTGCACCTGCCGGTCGAGATTCCCGGCTACACCGATTTCTACTCGTCGAAGGAACATGCGACCAACGTCGGTTCGATGTTCCGTGATCCGAAGAATGCGCTGTTGCCGAACTGGTCGGAGATGCCGATCGGCTACAACGGCCGTGCGTCGTCGGTGGTCGTGAGCGGTACGCCGGTGCGGCGCCCGAACGGGCAACTGAAGCTGCCCGACCAGGAGCGCCCGGTGTTCGGTGCCTGCCGCAAGCTCGACATCGAACTGGAGACGGGCTTCATCGTCGGGCAGGGCAATGCGCTCGGCGAGCCGATCGCGTGCGAGGACGCCGAAGCGCATATCTTCGGGATGGTGCTGCTGAACGACTGGAGCGCGCGCGACATCCAGCAGTGGGAATACGTGCCGCTCGGCCCGTTCAACGCGAAGACCTTCGCGACGACGATCTCGCCCTGGATCGTCACGCTCGACGCACTCGAACCGTTCCGCGTCGCGCAGCCGGAGCAGTCGCCGCAGCCGCTCGCGTATCTGCAGCACGCCGGCAAGCACGCGTTCGACATCGCGCTCGAAGTGACGCTGCGTGCCGAAGGCGCGGCGGAGGCGACGTCGATCTGCCGTACGAACTACAAGCACATGTACTGGACGATGGCGCAGCAGCTCGCGCATCACACGGTCGCGGGCTGCAACACGCGCGTGGGTGACCTGATGGGATCGGGCACGATCAGCGGGCCGACGAAGGATTCGTTCGGCAGCCTGCTCGAGCTGACGTGGAACGGCAAGGAGCCGGTCGCGCTGGAAGGCGGCGGCAGCCGTGCGTTCATCGAGGACGGCGACGAGCTGACGCTCGCCGGGTGGTGCCAGGGCGACGGCTATCGCGTCGGCTTCGGCACGTGTGCGGGGACGATCCTGCCGGCGCGGAATGCGTGACGGATCGTAGCGCGACACGTAGCAGGTAGTCCGGAAGGACTGGGCGGCCCGCATCGCGCGGGCCGTTTGCGTTTTTGCTGGCGGGGGCGGCGGCGCATGTGCGTCGATGTGTGATGCTGCGTGCGAGCGTCAAGGTTTGCGTCCGCGACAGCGCCGGTATCAGACTGCGCGTTGCAACGCGGTGCGGCGTTCCCACAGCGCGGCCGCAACGAACGCGGCGACGCAGACGACCAGCACGCCGACCAGCGCATTGCTGCCCAGTTGCTCCATCAACGCACCGGCCACCAGCGGGCCGCCGAAGCTCGCGGCGCTCCACGATGCCGACACGAGCGAGCTCGCGGTGACGAGCGCCGCGCCGCGGAAGCGTTCGCCGCATGCGACGAGCGACAGCGTGTAGATGCTGCCGGCCGCCGCGCCGAGCACGAACAGCAGCGGCCAGCACAGCCACGGATTCGTGATGACGAACGGCAGCAGCGGCAGGCCGGCCAGCACGATCCAGCCGGCGCCGAGGTGCACGCGTTCGCGGCCGAGCTTGTCCGCGAGCCAGCCGATCGGGAACTGCATCGCGGTATCGCCGAACAGCATGATCGATGCGAGCAGCACGGCGGTCGCGCTCGCGACGCCGTGATCCATCGCGTAGAGCGGCAGCAGCGACAGCGCGAGCGTATCGAACAGCGCGAAGAAGCCGGTGCCGATGATCAGCGCGGGCATCCGCGGCAGGATATCGAGCCAGCGGCCGTGCGCTTCGTGATGCGCGTCGTCGCCGGCGAGCGGCGCGCGGCGGATCGTCGCGAGCGTCGGCAGCGCGAGCAGGAACAGCGCGCCGCACAGCGCGAAGCGGATGCTCGTCGCGCCGGCGATCTGGCTCACGAGGACGGGGCCCGCCATCTGGAACAGCGTGAAATTGGTTGCATAGATCGCAACGACGCGGCCGCGCGTCGAATCGTCGGCGAGCTGGTTGACCCACGCTTCGCCGATCGTGAACAGCAGCATCAGCGCGGCGCCGCACAGCACGCGCAGCACGCCCCACAGGATCAGGCTCGACGTGAACTGCATCAGCGCGGTGGCGGCGGCGAGCAGCACGACCGACACGACGATCGCGCGGCGTGAGCCGAGGTGGCGCGCGAGCGCGGTGACGAACGGGACGATTGCGAGGCCGCCGAGGGCCTGCGCGGCCGTCAGCATGCCGACGACGTTGGTGCCGTGACCGGCTTCAGTCAGCGCGAGTGCGGTGAGCGGCAGCGTGGCGCCGGTCCCGAGGCCGACGACCGCGACGCTCAGGATCAGCGCGAGAAAATCGCGATTCAGAATGGCTTTCATCGGCCGGGATGCTACACCGCGGACCTTGAAAGGTCCATGAAGGCCATCAGGATCGAATGGGGTTGTGTACGCAACGAATGCAGCAGGGTCGCGTCAGACGTACTCGGTCGGCACGGCCACCGGGCGGCGTTCGAGCGACGCCGACCACAGCGTGAGCGCGAGCGCCGCGACGGCCATCGCGACGCCGACCCACGGCAGGTTCACGAGCGATACGCCGGAGCCGATCGCCATCCCGCCGAGCCACGCGCCGGTCGCGTTGCCGAGGTTGAACGCACCCTGGTTCAGCGTCGACGCGAGGTTCGGCGCGTCGCTCGCGCGATCGACGATCATGATCTGCAGCGGCGGCACGATCGCGAACGCGAGGATGCCCCACACGAAGATCGTCGCGAGCGCGGCGAACGGCACGTGCATCGTGCCCGCGAACAGCGCGAGGACGATGCCGATCAGCGCGAGCGTCGCGATCAGCGACGGCATCCGGCGCCAGTCGGCGAGCTTGCCGCCGAGCGTGCCGCCGACCGTCAGCCCGAGGCCGAACAGCAGCAGCACGTAGGTGACCTGGCGCGGCGAGAAGCCCGTCACGTCCTCGAGGATCGGCGTGATGTACGTGAACACGCTGAACAGGCTCGCGGATGCGAGCACGCTGATGCCGAGCACCATCAGCACCTGCGGGTGCTTCAGCACGCTGAATTCGCGCGTGATGCTGGTGTCGGGCATCGCGAGGTTCTTCGGCAGGCACACCGCGAGTGCAGCGGCGGCGGCGATGCCGATGCCGGTGACGGCCCAGAACGTCGCGCGCCAGCCGAACGCCTGGCCGAGCGCGGTGCCGAGCGGCACGCCGAGCACGTTCGCGAGCGTGAGGCCGGTGAACATCAGCGCGATGGCCTGCGCGCGGCGGTTCGGCGCGACGAGGTTGCTCGCGACGACCGAGCCGATCCCGAAGAACGCGCCATGACAGAACGCGGTGACGACGCGCGCGGCCATCAGCACCGCATAGCCCGGTGCGATCGCGCAGAACAGGTTGCCGGCGATGAACAGCCCGATCAGGCCCATCAGCGCGCGCTTGCGCGGCATCTTCGCGGTGACGATCGCGAGGATCGGCGCGCCGATCGTCACGCCGAGCGCGTAGCCCGACACGAGCATCCCGGCGGCCGGAATCGACACACCGAGATCGCGCGCGACATTGGGCAGCAGCCCCATGATCACGAATTCGGTGGTACCGATTCCAAAGGCGGCGACGGCAAGGGCGAAAAGAGGTAAGGGCATCGCGGTAGGCTCGGGAAAGATGCCGCTCGAGCCGGGCGCAGGATGCGCGGGACGGGCGGTGGGTCAGTCGAATGACAGCCGCGATTCTACTTCAGTGAAAACCCCTACGCTTGGGGCCAAAACGGTTGTTGCCGGCGTGCGACGGGCCAGCAGGCGGGAAGCTCACAGTGTGGGATTCGGTGGCGGTTTTCCGCGTCGGGCCGTATCGGGGCCGGAGCGATGGCGGCTGCCGGGTCGACCGTCACGCGACGCGTTCGGGCGCTTCGCCGGGGAGGGCGTTCGACGCGCTCGACGCGTTCGTCACGTCGGCATCCGATTCCGTATTCGCGGGTAACGGGGCTGCGCCGGCGCCTTCGATTGCAGCCGGATCGTCCCAGCCGTTCTCGAACAGGCACGCTTCGACCGGCATCCGCGCGGCCCAGCGCTCCTGTTCGAGCATCGGCTTCGCATAGAACGCGTCGACGTGCCCGACGCACAGCACGGCGATCGGTTTCGCGCCGTCGGGCATCCGCAGCAGCGAGCGCAGCGCCTCGACGTCGAACAGTGACACCCAGCCCATCCCGAGCCCTTCCGCGCGCGCCGCGAGCCACATGTTCTGGATCGCGCACGCGGCGGATGCCAGATCCATCTCCGGCAGCGTGCGGCGGCCGAACACGTGGCGTTCGCGGCCGTCGGCGAGCGCGACGACCAGCAGCTCGCCGCATTCGCGCACGCCTTCGACCTTCAGCCGCATGAATTCGTCCTGGCGCTCGCCGAGCGCATCGGCGGTCGCGCGGCGCTCGGCCTCGACCAGCGCGTGGATCGCAGTGCGCAGCGCGGGATCGGTGACGCGAATGAAGCGCCACGGCTGCATGAAGCCGACGCTCGGCGCATGGTGCGCCGCGCGCAGCAAGCGCGCGAGCACCGCCGGATCGACGGGCGCCGGTGTGAAGTGGCGCATGTCGCGCCGTTCGAAAATGGCGCGGTAGACCGCGGCGATGTCGGAGTCGTCGAAACGCATGAGCGGCGGAAGCTGGGGTGACATCGGCGCAACGATAGCAGACGGCACGCACGAAACGTTACTTCATCTGAAACAAAGCGCGGAATTGTTGATGAAGACGAGTGCGGTGCGCAGCAACGGGAGCAAGCAAACGATTGCGGATGCGCTGCAGGCCGTCAAACGCGCCGTTTTTCAGCGGTTTGCCGTCACGGCGTTCTGCGGCGTACCCGCATGCCATGCCTCGATGTTCAGCAGCGTCGTATGCGCGATCTCGGCCAGCGCCTCGCGCGTGAAGAACGCCTGGTGCGACGTGACGATCACGTTCGGGAACGTCAGCAGGCGTGCGAGTACGTCGTCCTGCAGCGGCAGATCGGAGTGATCCTCGAAGAACAGCCCGCCTTCTTCTTCGTACACGTCGAGCCCGAGGTGTCCGAGCTGGCCGCTCTTGAGCGCGTCGACCAGCGCCTGCGCATCGACGAGGCCGCCGCGGCCGGTGTTGATCAGCATCGCGCCGTGCTTCATCCGCGCGAGCGTCCGTTCGTTGATCAGATGGTGCGTGGACGGCAGCAGCGGGCAGTGCAGGCTGACGATGTCGGCATGGTGCAGCAGCTCGTCGAGCTCGACGTAGCGCGCACCGAACGCGATCAGCTCGTCGTTGTACGGCGGCACGGAGTGCGCGAGCACGTGCATCCCGAAGCCCATCATGATCTTCGCGAACACGCTCCCGATGATGCCGGTGCCGATCACGCCGACGGTCTTGCCATGCAGGTCGAAGCCGAGCAGCCCGTTCAGCGAGAAATCGCCTTCGCGGGTGCGCGCGACCGCGCGCGGCAGCCGGCGGTTGAGCGCAAGGATCAGCGCGACCGCGTGCTCGGCAACCGCATGCGGCGAATACGCGGGCACGCGCACGACCGTGATGCCGAGCCGCTCGGCGGCCGCGAGGTCGACATGGTTGAAGCCGGCCGAGCGCAGCGCGATCAGCCGCGTGCCGCCGTCGGCGAGCCGTTCGAGCACGGCCGCATCGACGATGTCGTTGACGAACGGGCACACGACTTCATAGCCGTGCGCGAGGATCGCGGTTTCCGCGTCGAGGTGCGACGGCTGGAAGTGCAGCCGATAGCCGAACTGCCGGTTGGCGGCGGCAAACGAATCGTCGTCGTACTGCCGGCTGCTGAACAGGATCACGCGCACGCTGCACCTCCGATGGCTGACGCGCGCAGTTTACTGCAGCCCCGTGACGATGTCGGACCGATCGGACCCGCGCGGCGGCCGCAGGAAGCCGTAGTCCGTTTGGTCGCGAGGCGTTCGTGCGCTGAAGTGGTCCAGCGCATGTTCGACGAAGCTGCGTGTGCGGGCCGGCACGTACTGGCGGTTCGGGTAGACGAGCGACAGCTGCGTGTCGGGATCGTCGATCCGGTAGCCGGCCAGCAGCCGCACGAGCGTGCCGTTGTTGAGCGCGTCGGCGACGCACGGCTCGGGCAGCACCGCGATGCCGGCACCGGCCACGGCGGCTGCGTGGACCAGCGCGAGCTGGTTGACCGTGCACGCCGGGCGCACCGTGACCGAATGCGCGACGCCGTCGTGGCCGACGAGTTGCCACGACGGCGCATGCTGGTGCGGCGCGAGCGTGACCCAGTCGTGGCCCGGCAGGTCGTCGGGGGCGCGCGGCTCGCCGCGCCGGTCGAGATAGGCCGGCGCCGCGCAGGCGACGAACGGATTCGGCGCGAGCGCATGGCCGATCAGCGACGGGTTGCCGTCGAGCCGGTTGCCCGTGACGATGCCGACGTCGTAACCCGAATCGAGCACGTCGAGCGGCCCTTCGGCGACGGTCAGCTGCACGCGCAGCTCGGGGTAGCGGTGCCGGAAGCTGCTGACGAGCGGCGTCAGCGCCAGCGGCGACAGCAGCCCCGAAGCGACGACGCGCAGCGTGCCGGCCGGTTCGCGCACGGCATGCGCGACGGACGATTCGAGGTGGTCGAATTCCTCGAGCAGCGCACGGCAGCCGTCGAGGTAGCGCACGCCGGCCTCGGTGAGCGACAGGTTGCGCGTGGTGCGGTGGATCAGCCGGGTGTTCAGGTGGCCCTCGAGCATCGCGATCGAACGCGTGACGAGTGCATTGGACACGCCGAGATGGTGTGCCGCGCGCCGGAAGCTCTGCTGCTCGGCGACGCAGACGAATACACGCATGGTCTGAATCTGGTTCATGGCTTGCGTATTTCTGGCCCGGTTGATTGATTATGTTGTGATTTTTCGCCGCGCAACCCCGAAAGCGCATCGCGCGGCACCCAGTTCTCCCTCGTATCGAAAAATCGTTTTTTTCGATTCCGCAGACGATTGTTCAATACAGAACCGATATCCGTCAACCTGAGAAAAGGGGCGGGTTGCGGAAAATCGAAATCGCGGGTAACGGTTAAACGCTGCGATGCAACACGTGCGTGGCATGCAAAACTGACGCGGTATTGGAATATACGCTCATGAGATAAATATTTTGTATGTTAATCAATGGCTTGTTGGTGGCGTGGATGACTCGGTTTCGTTAATTTCGGGAGTCGTGCCCCAATACATGCAACGATAATGGATGTTTTTCCGGGGTGCGCCAGTATTGCGTATCGCATTCCATGCGTCGGTTTTTATCGGGCAGCCGGTCTATTGCGTTCCGCTCGAAAGTCGACGTCAACCGTCGGCATCGGCGAATCGCTGCGTTATTGGCGAAGAAAATCATGCGTGCGGAAGCCGAATGGAACCGTTTCGCAACGCGTCCGCAATCCTTTTTCAATCAGGATGGCCATCGCGCAATACGCGCGCGGCCGGCTGGCCCGGTCCGGCGACCGGGCCACCGTCGCGCTGTCCGGCCGCGCGTGCCTCTTGCGCGAGGCCGCGGAACGCGGAATGATCGATCAGTTCGCCATGCAGTGCGGCGAGCGTTCGTGCATTTCCTTTCCTCACCTCTTGCCAGCCATGTCCATCGATTACTCGCCGATTCCCTGTCCCGTCGTCGTGCCGCTCGACGCGATCCTGCCCGAAGAACCGCTGCTGATGATGGGGGCCGGCCCGGTTCCGATCCCGGCCGCCGTCGCGAAGGCGAACACGGTCGTGATCAACCACCTCGGCGCGACGATGGCGAAGATCATCGAGCAGGTGAAGGAGATGGCGCGCTACGTGTTCCAGACCCGCACGAAGTGGGTGCTCGGCGTCGCGGGCCCCGGCTCGGCCGCGATGGAGATGGCGATCTCGAACCTCGCCTGGCGCGGTACGCGCGTGCTGTCGATCCGCAACGGCTTCTTCAGCGCGCGGATGGCCGAGATGGCCACGCGCGTCGGCGCCGACGTCGCGACGCTCGAAGTGGCCGACCGCGCGGTCGCGAGCCTCGACGAGATCGCGGATGCGATCGCGCGCGAGCGGCCCGAGATCGTCACGATCGTGCAGGGCGAGACGTCGAACACGGTGTGGAACCGCGACCTGCGCGACATCGCGGCGCTCGCGAAGGCGGCCGGCGCACTGGTCGTCGTCGACGCGGTGTGCACGCTGTCGACGATGCCGCTCGAGATGGACGCGTGGGGCATCGATGCGGTGATCACCGGCGGCCAGAAGGGGCTGTCGTCGATCCCGGGCGTGTCGCTGATCGCCTTCTCCGATGCCGCGTGGGAGCGCATGAAGCATCGCACCGAGCCGAACGCGCACTGGTGCCTCGACATGGCGCTCGCGGAGAACTTCTGGCACAACGCGGGCTATCACTACACGGCACCCGTGTCCGGTGTGCTCGCGCTGCACGAGGCGCTGCGGCTCGTCTGCGCGGAGACGCTCGAAAGCCGCTTCGCACGCCATCTGCGCTGCTCGCTCGCGCTGCAGGCGGGTGTCGAGTCGATGGGGCTCAAGCTCTATGCGCCGAAGGACTGCCGGCTCAATTCGGTGGTCGGGATCGAGACGCCGGAAGGGCTGACGCCCGGAATGGTCTGCGGCCACATCTCGAAGCAGTATCAGGTCGAGATCTCGGGCTCGTTCGGCTTGCCGATCGTGCGGATCGGGCAGATGGGCGAACAGTGCCGCGAACACAACCTGTTCCGCACGCTGCATGCGTTCGGTCGCACGATGGTCGACCTGAAGGTGCCGGTCGACCTGCCGGCCGGCGTTGCGGCGCTCGAACAGGAACTGTCGCAGCGCGGCGCGTAAGCGGGAAAGCGAGGAAAGGGGCCGCGCTCAGCGGCCCTGCATCGCGCGCCGGTACGTATTCGGCGTCGTGCCGTGCGCATCGCGAAAGCGGTGGCTGAAGTGGCCGGCGTTCGCGTAGCCGCAGTCGGCCGCGACCTGCGCGAGCGGCAGCGCCGTCGTGCGCAGCAATTCACGCGCCCGGGCGAGGCGCTGCTCGGCCACCCACGCGTGCGGCGCCCGGCCGAACGACAGCCGGAACATCCGCGAGAAGTGGTATTCGGACAGCGCGGCGACCTCGGCCAGTTCGCCGAGCGTCAGCGGCTGCGTGAGATACGTGTCGATATAGTCGCGCACGCGGCGGCGCACGGCCGGCGCGAGCCCGCCGCGGAACGTCGTGTCGGTGCGCGTCGTGCTCTGCCCGCGCAGCAGCAGGCTCAGCACCTCGTGCGCGGTCTCGTTCACGCGCAGCTGCTCGTCGGCATCGTCCCAGCCGTCGAGCGCGAGCGAGCGCAGCAGCGTCGCGACGCGCGCATCCTCGAAATAGGTGCGATCGGCGAGCTTCAGCTCGCGCGGCTCGCGGTCGAGTTCGCGGATCGCGCGCTGCGTGAAGTGCTCGGGCAGGAAATACAGGTGGATGAAGTGCATCTCGCCGCGCACCCACCAGCGCGATTCGTGGTCGCCCGGCAGCGCGCACAGCAGGCTCGGCGCGCCGTAGCGCGGCACGCGTTGGCGCTCGGTCCGATAGCCGCCGTCGAGGTAGCACGACAGCGTGTGGTGGCCGGGCTGCTCGTAGACCGTCTCGCTTTCGTCGGTGATCCGCGTCCATTCGGCGATCGCCAGGTGGTCGCCGAGCCACGCAAAGCGCTCGAGCGTCGCGTTCGCGTCGGCGAGCGTGCGGCAGACCGATTGCAGGCCGAACGGCAGATCGCCGCCGGCCAGGGCGGCGGCATGGTCGACGGGCGGGGCGGAGAGGGAGAGGCTCATGATGGGCCGAGTATAAGCGGGCGCGCGGGAGCGCGTGCGGCGTGCCGAAAAAGACCGCAATTCCGGACAATCGGCCCACGCCGCGCGGCGGCATAGTCGGGATCCCGATTCACCTGATTGTCCGGATTGCCGCCATGAACCTGTCGCTTTATTTCGTCACCGTGCTGATCTGGGGCACCACCTGGATCGCGATCAAGTGGCAGCTCGGCTCGGTGCCGCCGCCCGTGTCGATCGCATGGCGCTTCTGGCTCGCGGCCGTCGTGCTGTTCGCGCTGCTGCGCGTGATGCGCCGGCCGGTGCGCCCGCCGCGCGAAGCGTGGCGCTTTCTCGTCGCGCAGGGCTTCGCGCTGTTCTGCCTGAACTTCCTGTGCTTCTACTATGCGGAGCAGGTCGTGCCGAGCGGCCTCGTCGCGGTGATCTTCTCGACCGCGCCGCTCCTGAACTCGATCAACGGCCGGCTGTTCATGGGCCGTCCGCTGCGGCCGTCGGCGATCGCCGGCGCATTGCTCGGGCTGACCGGCATCGCGTGCCTGTTCTGGCAGCAGATGGCCGGCCATCTCGACGATCACGCGACCTGGACGGGGCTCGCGATCGCGTTTGCGGGCACGATGTGCTTCTCGATCGGCAACCTGCTGTCGAGCCGGATGCAGTCGATGGGGCTGCACCCGCTCGTGACCAACGGCTGGGCGATGCTGATCGGCGCGGCGATCCTGACCGTCGGCAGCGTGGTGGCCGGGATGCCGTTCACGCTCGACACGAGCCCGCGCTATCTCGGCGCGCTCGTGTACCTGGCCGTGCCGGGCTCGGTGATCGGCTTCACCGCCTACCTGACGCTCGTCGGGCGGATCGGGCCGGAGCGCGCCGCGTACTGCACGGTGCTGTTCCCGATCGTCGCGCTGGCCGTGTCGACGGTGTTCGAGGGCTACCAGTGGTCGCCGCTCGCGGTGGTCGGGCTGCTGCTCGTGGTGGCCGGCAATCTCGTCGCGTTCGACCTGACGCGCCGGCTGTTTCTGCGGACGGCCTGATTGACGCTCGCGGCCACCGTCCCGGCCAACGGATAAAAAACGCCCGCGATGCGGGCGTTTTCTTTTGGGCCTCCGGCGGCGCGATGGGTGCGATCGGCTGCCGTGCGATGCGCAGCGCGCTCAGGCCGCGGCGCCGCTCCCCGCCACGCGCGCCTGCCGCTGGTACAGCACCATCGACAGTGCGACGCCCGCGGCGGCCGCCACCGCCGCGAACAGGAACACCTGCGGATAGCCGAACGCGCCCGCGACATAGCCGGCGAGCGGGCCCGTGATGCCGAGCGACAGGTCGAGGAATACCGAATACGCGGACAGCGCCGCGCCGCGGCTCGCGGGCGGCACGAGCGCGACGGCCTCGACGCCGAGCGCCGGGAAGATCAGCGCGAAGCCGAAACCCGTCAGCGCGGCGCCGACGAGCGCGATGTGCGGCACCGGCGCGAGCCACAGCAGCAACAGGCCCGAACATTCGAATGCGAACGACACGATCGCGACGCGGAAGCCGCCGTAGGTCTTGATCGTGTTCGCGAACAGCAGGCGCGCGCCGATGAACAGCGTGCCGAACACGGTCAGCGACAGTGCGGCGTTCGGCCAGTGGCGCGCCGCGTAGTACAGCGTGACGAAGGTCGCGATCGAGCCGAAGCCGGCCGAGCCGAGCGCCAGGCCGAGGCCGTGCGGCAGCACGCGCGTGAACACGCTTGCATACGACATCCGTTCGCCGTGCACGAGCGGCACCGAAGCGATCAGGCGCGCGAGGTAGAAGCCGATCGCGGCCAGCGCGATCACGATCACGCCGATCAGCGCCGGATTCAGCGTATTCGCGATCGCGACGCCGACCGGTGCGCCGAGCGCGAGCGCGCCGTAGGTCGCGATGCCGTTCCACGAGATCACCTTCGCGTTGTGCGTGACGCCGACGCGGCCGATGCCCCACAGGATCGCGCCGGTGCCGCACAGGCTTTCGCCGACGCCGAGCACGAGCCGGCTCGCGACCAGCAGCACGAGGCTCGCGACCGGCCAGTGCGCGAGCAGCAGCGCGACGAGCAGCAGCACGCCCGACGCGCCGCAGCCGATCAGCCCGCGCAGCACCGTCTGCTTCGGGCCGAGCGTGTCGGCAAGGCGCCCGGCGAGCGGCCGCGATGCGAGCGTCGCGAAGTACTGGACGCTGATCGCGCCGCCCGCGACGATCGCGGAAAAGCCGAGGTCGTCATGGACGAAGCCCGGCAGCACCGCGAGCGGCAGGCCGATGGTCAGGTAGCAGATGAACGTGAAGCAGACGACGGACACGATTTGCAGCGTGACCGCGAACCCGCTGCGCGGCGGTGTGGCGGAATCGGTTGACATGGGGTCGGAACGAATGAACGAAACGGACGGAAGACGGCGAAAAAGGGAATCGGGATTTTCCCATGGAACCGGTTTTCACGCAGGTACCATTTAGTTAATCGCGACCTTTTTTCGACGTCGGAGGACGGTGGCGGGGGCGTCGGGAACGGGCGCAGAGCACCGTGCGCAAAGGGCCGCGGGCGGCCCGCGCGCTCATATCGCGGCAGTTATATGGGCCCCATGCGTGATGGGCTATGGGTTGCGGAATTTGATGGTGATAGCGTGCAAACTGTCAGAAAAACGTCGGTCAGGCGCTCCGCGCAGGCCGCCTTGCCCCCATTTGAAGAATCATAGAGACATGAGTGAGCCGATTCGCTTCTACCATCGTCACGCGATCCGCGAAGTCAGCGGCGCGGACGTTACCCGCACCGTGCTGCAATACCTGCGCGAGGACGCGCATTGCACCGGCACCAAGGAAGGCTGCGCGGAAGGCGACTGCGGCGCGTGCACGGTCGTCGTCGGCGAGCTGACCGACGCCGGCGCGGTCGAGTTCAAGGCCGTCAACGCGTGCATCCAGTTCCTGCCGACGCTCGACGGCAAGGCGCTGCTGACGGTCGAGGACCTGCGCCAGCCGGACGGTGCGCTGCACCCGGTGCAGCAGGCGATGGTCGATTGCCACGGTTCGCAATGCGGGTTCTGCACGCCCGGCTTCGTGATGTCGATGTGGGCGCTCTACGAGAAGCACGGCCACGAAGGCTGCGCCGCCACGTGCACGAAGGCGAAGGACGTGCCGACGCGCACCGAGATCGCCGATGCGCTGACCGGCAATCTGTGCCGCTGCACCGGCTATCGCCCGATCGTCGATGCGGCCGTGCAGATGTTCGATGCACCGGCGCCGTCGGCGCCGGTCGACACGGCCGCGCTGGCCCGCACGCTCGCGTCGCTCAAGCGCGACGACACGTTCGACTACACGACGATCAACGGCGCGCGCTTCGCGGCGCCGCGCACGCTCGACGCGCTGGCCGCGCTGAAGGTCGAGCGTCCCGACGCGCGCCTTCTCGCGGGCAGCACCGACATCGGCTTGTGGGTCACGAAGCAGATGCGCCGGCTCGACGACCTGATCTACGTCGGCCAGATCGCCGAACTGCAGCGTCTCGTGGAACGCGGCGACTGGATCGAGATCGGCGCGGGCGTGACGGTCGAGAAGGCCTATGCGGCGCTGGCCGGCACGTACCCGGAACTGACCGAGATGTGGAAGCGCTTCGCATCGCTGCCGATCCGCAACGCAGGCACGATCGGCGGCAACGTCGCGAACGGCTCGCCGATCGGCGATTCGATGCCGGGCCTGATCGCGCTCGGTGCGCGCGTGGTGCTGCGCGGCGGCGACACGGTGCGCGAGCTGCCGCTCGAGGCGCTGTACACGGGCTACCAGCAGAAGGACATGGCGCCGCACGAATTCGTCGTCGGCCTGAAGGTGCCGACCCGCACCGGCGTGCGCGAGAAGCTGCAGTTCCGCACCTACAAGCTGTCGAAGCGGTTCGACTCGGACATCTCGGCCGTGTGCGCGGCGTTCGCGTTCATCGCGGATGGCGACACGATCCGCGAGCCGCGCATCGCGTTCGGCGGGATGGCCGCGACGCCGAAGCGTGCAGCCAGCACGGAAGCCGTGCTCGACGGCGCGTTGTGGCACGAAGCCACCGCGCAGGCCGCGATGCAGGCGCTCGAGCGCGACTACCAGCCGCTGTCCGACATGCGCGCGACGAGCACGTACCGCCTCGATACCGCGAAGAACCTGATGTACCGATTCTGGCTGGAGACGCGCCCGCATGACCCGCTGCCGCCGCAAGCCCTGAATGTGCGTGAAGTGGCCGCCGAAGCCGGCGCCGGCGCGGCGCGCGTCTGAAGACGGAGAACACCGAAAATGAACCAGCAAGCAGAACCGTTCCTGAGCACCCTCGACCCGCAAGCCGACGCCGCGCAGGTCCACGTATCGCGCGCGCACGAATCCGCGCACCTGCACGTCAGCGGGCGTGCCACCTACACCGACGACATTCCGGTCGTCGCGGGCACGCTGCACGCCGCGCTCGGCCTGTCGGCGAAGCCGCACGCGAAGATCGTGTCGATGAACTTCGACGCGGTGCGCGCGACGCCGGGCGTGGTCGCCGTGTTCACGGCCGACGACATCCCGGGCGTCAACGACTGCGGCCCGATCATCCACGACGACCCGGTGCTCGCGAAGGGCATCGTGCAGTTCGTCGGCCAGCCGATGTTCATCGTCGTCGCGACGTCGCACGAAACCGCGCGGCTCGCCGCGCGCCGCGCGCAGGTCGACTACGAGGAACTGCCGGCGATCCTGACCGCGCAGGAAGCGCGCGCGGCCGAAACCTACGTGATCCCGCCGCTGAAGCTCGCGCGCGGCGACGCGGCCGCGCGGCTCGCCGTCGCGCCGCACCGCGAGTCGGGCGAGATGCTGCTCGGCGGCCAGGAGCAGTTCTACCTGGAAGGCCAGATCGCCTACGCGGTGCCGAAGGACGACGACGGGATGCACGTGTACTGCTCGACGCAGCACCCGAGCGAAATGCAGCACCTCGTCGCGCACGTGCTCGGCGTCGCGTCGCACAACGTGCTCGTCGAATGCCGCCGGATGGGCGGCGGCTTCGGCGGCAAGGAATCGCAGTCGGGCCTGTTCGCGTGCTGCGCGGCGCTCGCCGCGTGGAAGCTGCTGTGCCCGGTGAAGCTGCGTCCGGACCGCGACGACGACATGATGATCACGGGCAAGCGGCACGACTTCCATTACCGCTTCGACGTCGGCTACGACGACGACGGCCGCATCGACGGCGTGGCGCTCGACATGACGTCGCGCTGCGGTTTCTCGGCCGACCTGTCGGGCCCGGTGATGACGCGCGCGGTGTGCCACTTCGACAACGCGTACTGGCTCGGCGACGTCGACATCGCCGGCTACTGCGGCAAGACCAACACGCAGTCGAACACCGCGTTCCGCGGCTTCGGCGGCCCGCAGGGCGCGTTCGCGATCGAGTACATCCTCGACGACGTCGCGCGTTCGCTCGACCGCGATCCGCTCGACGTCCGCTACGCGAACCTGTACGGCAAGACCGAACGCAACGTGACGCCGTACGGGCAGACCGTCGAGGACAACGTGCTGCAGGAACTGCTCGGCGAACTCGAGGCGACGAGCGACTACCGCGCCCGGCGCGCGGGCGTGCGCGAATTCAACGCGCGCAACACGGTGCTGAAGAAGGGCATCGCGATCACGCCGGTGAAGTTCGGCATTGCATTCAACGTCACGCACTTCAACCAGGCCGGTGCGCTGGTGCACATCTACACCGACGGCTCGGTGCTCGTGAACCACGGCGGCACGGAGATGGGGCAGGGGCTCAACACGAAGGTCGCGCAGGTCGTCGCGCACGAGCTCGGCATCCGCTTCGGCCGGATCCGCGTGACGGCGACCGACACGAGCAAGGTCGCGAACACGTCCGCGACGGCGGCGTCGACGGGCTCGGACCTGAACGGCAAGGCCGCGCAGGATGCGGCGCGCCAGCTGCGCGAGCGGCTCGCGGTGTTCGCGGCGAAGCAGTTCGGCGACGGCAAGGTCGATGCGGCCGACGTGAAGTTCGGCAACGACTTCGTGTCGGTCGGCGGCCACAACGTGCCGTTCGGCGAAGTGATCGCGAAGGCGTACCTCGCGCGCGTGCAGCTGTGGTCCGACGGTTTCTACGCGACGCCGAAGCTGTACTGGGATCAGTCGAAGCTGCAGGGCCGGCCGTTCTACTACTACTCGTACGGCGCGGCCGTGTCGGAAGTCGTGATCGACACGCTGACGGGCGAGATGCGCACGCTGCGCGTCGATGCGCTGCACGACGTGGGCGCATCGCTGAACCCGGCGCTCGACGTCGGCCAGGTCGAAGGCGCGTTCATCCAGGGGATGGGCTGGCTGACGACCGAGGAGCTGTGGTGGAACAAGGGCGGCAAGCTGATGACGCACGCGCCGTCGACGTACAAGATCCCGACGGTGAACGACACGCCGCCCGAGTTCAACGTGCTGCTGTTCAAGAACCGCAACGTAGAGGACAGCATCCACCGTTCGAAGGCCGTCGGGGAGCCGCCGCTGCTGCTGCCGTTCTCGGTGTTCTTTGCGGTGCGCGACGCGGTGGCCGCGGTCGGCGACTACCAGGTGAACCCGCCGCTCGACGCGCCGGCGACCGGCGAGTCGATCCTGCGCGCGATCAGTGCGGTGCGTGCCGCGCGCGCAACGGCAGGCTGAGATGAAACGACCCTCCCGTCTCCCGATGGCGTATTCCGGTGCGTGTGGGGCGGCCCGGCGGAGACTGACATGAACGGCCCCGCACGCTCGCTTCGCACCGTGCCGGTCCCCGCGCTCGCGCAGGGCACCGGCCAGCGCAACCGCGCGACCGGTACGCCCGCGCCGATGCACATCGTGCTGTTCGGCGCAGGGCACGTCGGTCACGCGCTCGTCACGCTGCTCGGCGCATTGCCGTGTGTCGTGCAATGGGTCGACACGCGCGACGAGCTGTTCCCGGACGAATGTCCGCCGAACGTGCAGCCGGAGCCGACCGACACGCCGGAGGCCGTCGTCGACGCGGCGCCGCCCGGTGCGTACTTCCTCGTGATGACGCACAACCACGCGCTCGACTTCTCGCTCGCCGCGCAGATCATGCGGCGGCGCGACTATGCGTACTTCGGGATGATCGGCTCGCGCACCAAGCGCGTGAAGTTCGAGCGCCGGCTCGCGGCGCGCGGCGTCGATCCGGCGCGGCTCGTGGAGATGGTGTGCCCGATCGGTGTCGCGGGCATCGTCGACAAGGCGCCGGGCGCGATCGCGGTGGCCGTGTGCGCGGAGCTGCTGCAGGCGCGCTCGGGCATGCCGGTGGCCGATGCGAAGGCGGTAGCGGCCGGGCGTGCGCGCGACGAGGTGTCCTGCTCGCGGTAACACCGCGCGGCCGGCGCACGGCCGCGCGTTTTTGCATACACTGCACGGCAACGCGCGGCATCGGGCTGCGCCTTTCCGTGCACGCACCATGTCCGATCACCCGATCTATCTCGACACGCTCGATGCGAGCCTCGTCGCCATCGAGCGCTGGCTGTCCGGCGTCGATACCGCGCCCGCGGCACTCGACGCGCTGCTCACCGCGTTTTCCCCCGACTTCACGATGATCCTGACCGATGGCCGCGTCGTCGACCATGACGGCACGCGCGCGCTGTTCGCGAAGCTCGCCGGCGCGAAGCCGGGGCTGCGCATCACGCTGTCGGAGACCCGCGTGCTCGCGGCCGACGCGTCGCATGCGGTGATCACCTATCTCGAAGCGCAGCACGCGGCATCGGGCGAGCTGCCCGCGCGCCGCGCGACGGCCGTGTTCGAGCGCGACGCCGCGGGCGTCGTGCGCTGGACCCATCTGCAGGAAACCTTCTGCACGGCCTGAGCGGCCGCGTTGCGTGTCAGCGCTTGCGGCTGCGGGCGACCGTCAGCTCGTCGGACACGCTCTGCATCAGCGAGCACAGCCACGCGATGTCGGTCGGGCGGTCGGGCTGCGGATGCGTGAGCAGGTAGCTCTTGATGCGCGGGAACGGCACGGGCGGCGTGACGACGACGAGCGGCAACAACTGCGCATAGTGCGTCGCGAAGCGGCGCGTCGTCGTGAAGATCAGGTCCGACTGCAGCAGCACCTGCGGCACGATCCCGAAGTACGGCAGCGTCGTCACGATGCGCCGCGTGAGGCGCGCGCGCGCGAGGCCGATCTCGATCGCGTTGCGCTTGTCGCCGGTGTAGGGCGTCGGTGCGACGTGCGCGGCCGACGCATACGCTTCGCGCGTGAGCGGCACGCGCGCGAGCGGATGCGCGTCGCGCATCAGGCACACGATCGTGTCGGAGAACAGGTCCTGGCGCGCGAACTGCGGGTCGGGCTTCGGCCAGTTGCCGATCACGAGATCGAGCGCGCCCGATTCGAGCGCGCCCGCGTGGTCGAGCGCGGGATTCAGCGAATCGATTTCCAGGTGTGCATGCGGCGCCGCGTCGCGAAAGCGCTCGATCAGCGTCGGCATGAAGAAATCGTTCAGGTAGTCGGGCGCCGCGACACGGAACGTGCGCCGCGCGGACGACGGATCGAAGTCGCCGTGCGGCGTCGCGATGAAATCGACCTCGCGCAGCGCGCGCTGCGCGGCCTCGAGCAGCGACGCGCCGTATTCGGTCGGCACCATGCCGGATTTGCCGCGCACGAGGATCGGGTCGTTCAGCGTCTCGCGCAGCTTGCGCAGCGCGGTGCTGATCGCGGGCTGGGTCTGGTTCAGCCGCAGCGCGGCCTGCGTGACGCTGCGCTCGAGCAGCAGCGTGCGCAACACGCGCACGAGCCAGATATCGAGCGAGGCGGTACGGTCGTCGTCTTCCATCGGTTGGGGGGTGTTCGGGTGACGCGTAACCTTACCGCAGCCGCGCGTTGCCGTGCGTGATACCGGCCATCACGCACGCCCCTTCGGCAGCGCGCTGATCCGCTTGACCTCGCGCGATTCGAGCCAGTTCGGCGTGCGCGCGCAGTACAGCACCATCGGCAGCGCGTCCTCGCCCCAGAACAGTTGCTGGTTCATCCAGAACGTCGGGACGCCGAACACGCCCAGCGCGATCGCGTCGGCGTTGTTGCGGGCCAGTTGCGCGGCGGTTTCCTCGAATTCGATCAGCTCGTCGCCGTGGCCGACGCCGACGCGCTCGCACAGCGCGGCGAAGCCTTCCGGCGTCGACGGATCGTTGCCGTCGCGCCAGATGAAGCGAAACATCTCCAGCACCGTCGCGATATCGGCGCGCAGCGCGATCGCAAGGCGCAGCAGCTTGTCGGATTCGAACGGGTGCGCGGGCGGCATCTTGAAGCGGATGCCGAGCTGTTCCGCGCGAAACAGCGCATGACGGTACGTGAACACGCGCTTGGCCGGCACGTCGGCGCTCGGGCGCTGCCCCCAGTGGCGCTGCAGGTCGAGCAGCGAGACGGCGACGGGTTCGAACGGCACGTCCGGCCATTTGTCGTGCTGTTCGAGCAGCAGATACGAGAACGGCGACACGAAGTCGAAGAACCAGGCAGGCTGGGCGGTATCGAGGCCGGTTGTCATGTCGTTCTCCAGAGGGTGGGGCGTGCGGCGCCTGGCGGCGGCCTCCATGTTACGCGGCGGCACGCGTGTGCAGCAATGATCGCGGATCGTCCGCTTACGCGGAACCGGGAGTCGCCCGAGGGGGCGTGCCGGCCGGCGGCGCGGCCTCGGCGTGCGCCTTCGGCGGGCCGCCGGCGCCGGGCGAGCCCGCCGGCGTGTCCTGGTCGTGCGCGGTGAGCCGTTCCCGCACGAAGCCGATGTGCTCGCGCAGCACGTAGAACTGCCCGGCATAGGCGAGCGGCATCTTCATCCGGTTCACGGCTTCCTCGATGTCGTCCAGCTCGTCGAGCAACTGCACGCGCTCCTCGGCCGTGTGCTCGCCGAGCGCGCTTCGCTCGAGCGCGATCAGCGCGCCGTACCAGCGGTAGATGCGCGAGCGCACGCGCCAGCCGTACAGCGACGGCACGAGCCGCAGCCCGGGGATCAGCACGACGATCAGCGGCACGATCACGACCAGCAGGCGGTCGACCAGGCTCGCGACCCAGAACGGCAGCCGCCGGTACAGGAAGGTCTTGCCCGACTTGTAGTAGCGCGCGGCGTCGTCGGACAGCTGGAACCCGCGCGTGACGGGCGACGGGAATTCGCCCGCGTGCTGGAGGATCGTCGCGTGGCCGTGCACCTCGCGTGCGGCCTCGATCAGCAGGTCGGACAGCGCGGGGTGCAGCGAGTCGCGCGCGACGAGTTCGATGGTCGGCGCGACGGTGTGGATGTCGGCGGGCGGCAGGTTGTGGCCGAGATCGTAGACGCCCATCGGCAGCGTGATCGCGGTCAGGTACGGAAAGCGCCGCGCGTAGGCCTCGGCCTGCGTGAACGAGTACACGTGCACGCCCGGCGCGCGGAACAGTTTCGCCATCACCGGGATCTGCGTCGAATCGCCGGACAGGAATGCCGCGTCGATCTTGCCGTCGAGCAGCGCGGTGGCCGCGTCCTCGCCGGCGGTCGGCAGCAGCTCGGTCGAGCCGCCCGGCACGATGCCGTTCATCTTCAGCAGCGCCAGGCTCAGCTCGCGCGCGCCGCTGCCTTCCGCGCCGAGCGCGAGCCGCTTGCCGTTGAAGTCGGACAGGCGCGCGACGACCGGGCCGCGGTACATGATCGCAAGCGGCACGTAACCGATGCTGCCGAGCGACACGAGGTGCTCGTCGCGCTCCTTCGGGCCGATGCCGCTCTGCACGAAACCGACGTCGACCGGCGCGTTCGGGTTCGACAGCCGCGCGAGGTTCTGCGCGGACCCTTCAGACGATTGGACGTCGAGCGTGACGCCGTTCTTCGCGAGGATCGTCTTGTACTTCTGCGCGGCATTCCAGTACGTGCTGCCGGGCGGGCCGGACGAGATCACGAGCGTGGACGGCGGCGCCGGCTGGATCAGCTTGACCGCGAGCCAGATGGCCGCGGCGGCGAGCAGCACGGTCGGGCCGATCGACAGCGCGAGGTCGCGCCACGACACCGCGACGAAGCGGGCGAGGATGCGGCGAGGCGGGCGAGGGCGGGCAGGCTTCATGGGGTCGGCGGATGACGCTGGCGTGACGCATCGATGACGGTCGGACGGTTGTCACGAGCGATGCGGATGCTCGCGGCGATGGTACCCGGTTTCACCGTGCGTGCGCGAGTCGGGCGGCCCGGCGCGGCGCGGCGGCGACAGCGGCGGGCGGCCCCGCGTCAAAAGCTTTGCGCTTCGGCGGGCGCTGGATTACATTGTGCGACGCAGCCGCGCCCGATTCGCGCGCGACCCGGCACGCAATGAGACCGGGCGCGTCCGGCCGGCGGCTGTCCGGCCCGGCCGGCCCGCTTGTCAGCGTGCGCCGGCCGCCGGCCCGTGTCGCCTCTCTCGTATCGCCGTGGAAAACACCGGCTGTCCCGCCCGTTCGCGCGTGGGCCGGCTGTTTTTGGGGGTATCCGGCCGTACTGTGCACGGCCGTTCCGGAGTGATAAGGAGATAGCATGAAGTCGATCGTGTTGAGAGCGTTGGGCGTCGCCGCCGTGGCGGCCTGTCTGTCGGGCAGCGTGTATGCGCAGTCGAGCGACGCAGCGGCAACGGAAGCGCCCGCGGCCGCGACCAGCGCGCCGAAGGCCGCCGCGAAAACCGCGAAGAAGGCGAACCGCAAGCTCGGCTACGCGGTGCGCAAGGCGATTTCGAAGGAATCGGGCGAGAACGTGTCGAACCTCGTCGTGCGCTCGAAGGGCGGCGCGATCACGCTGGAAGGCACGATGCCGGCCCAGGACCAGATCGACAAGGCTGAAGCCGCGGCGAAGGGCGTGAAGGGCGTGACGTCGGTCACGAACAAGCTGACGGTTCAGCAGCAGTGATGCCGGGCGGCGGCGCGCGAGCGCCGCGTGCGCCCGTTTTCCAGGCGGGCCCCGGCATGCCGGGGCCCGTTTGCGCTTCAGAGGCCGCAAGCCGTGCGCGACGCGGCGGCGGACCGATAACGAAATCGAGAGGGCGGCGATGACGAGGCTCGGATGGGGCAGGCGGATGGTTTTCGGCGCGGCGCTGGCCGCGGTCGCGATGCTCGGCGCCTGCAACGGCGACGATTCGGCCGAGCGCAACCGGTTGCCCGGCTTCGTGTCCGGCAGCGTGCGCACGACGGCCTATGACGGCGCGAGCGACGACCTGTTGACGGCCGGCCTCGGCAAGACGGGTCTCGGCACGGCAACCGCCCCCGGTTTCGCGAACGCCGCCCGGCCGACGAGCGCCGAGCTGCGCCGCCTCGCGATCTGGTCGAATTACCGCGCGCTCGTCGACATGAGCGCGAACGGCGGTTACGGCCGCTTCTGGGGGCCGAACGTCGACCTCGACGGCAACGATACGCTCGGCGAAGGCAAGATCCCCGGCACCGAATATCTCGCGTACTCCGACGATGGCAGCGGCACCAAGAACGTGACGCTGCTCGTGCAGGTGCCCGCCAGCTTCAATCCCGCGCAGCCGTGCATCGTCACCGCGACGTCGTCGGGCTCGCGCGGCGTGTACGGCGCGATTTCCGCGGCCGGCGAATGGGCGCTCAAGCGCGGCTGCGCGGTGGCCTACAACGACAAGGGCGGCGGCAACGGCGCGCACGAACTCATGTCGGATACCGTCACGCTGATCGACGGCACGCTCGCCAATGCGGTGCTGGCCGGCACCGCGAGCCTGTTCACCGCGAACGTGACGAGCGGCGATCTCGCCGCGTTCAACAACCGTTTTCCGAATCGCTACGCATTCAAGCATGCGCACTCGCAGCAGAATCCCGAGCAGGACTGGGGGCGAGTGACGCTGCAGTCGGTCGAGTTCGCGTACTGGGCGCTCAACGAGCAGTTCGGACCGCTGGTCGACGGCTCGCATCACGGCGTGCGCTATCGTCCCGGCGACATCACGACGATTGCCGCGTCGGTCAGCAACGGCGGCGGCGCGTCGCTCGCGGCGGCCGAGCAGGACAGCCGCGGCTGGATCACCGCGGTCGTGGTCGGCGAGCCGCAGATCAACGTGCGGATGTCGCCGAACGCGGTCGTGCGCACGGGCGGGCAGCCGGTGCCGTCGTTCGGCCGGCCGCTGGCCGACTACGCGACGCTCGCGAACCTGCTGCAGCCGTGCGCGGCCGCGTCGGCGTCGCTCGCCGCCGCGCCGTACCTGAGCGCGCTGCCGGCCGCGACCACGCAGTCGATCCGCACGCAGCGCTGCGCGACGCTCGCGGCGGCCGGGCTCGTGGCGGGCGCCGACACGCAAAGCCAGGCCGCCGACGCGCTCGCGCAGCTCCATGCGGCCGGCTATCTGGCCGATTCCGACCTGCTGCAGGCGCCGATGTGGGATTCGCAGGCGATTCCGGCGATCGCGGTCACCTATGCGAACGCGTACACGCGCTCGCGCGTCACCGACAACCTGTGCAACTTCAGCTTTGCGACGACCAATCCGGCGACGGGCGCGGTCGCGGCGCCGGCCACGTCGCCGATGCCGGCCGTATTCGGCGTCGGCAACGGCGTGCCGCCGACGGCCGGCATCGACCTCGTGTTCAACAACGGTGCAGGCGTCGACCACCGGCTCGCGACGCCCGATGCGAGCTTCGCGGGCGCGCTGTGCCTGCGCCAGCTGTGGACGAACGGGATGCTCGGGATGCCCGCGAACGTCGACGCGGTACGCGTGAACGCGAACCTGCAGGGCAAGCCGGCGATCATCGTGCAGGGCCGCAGCGACGCGCTGGTGCCGGTGAACCACGCGTCGCGCGCGTACGTCGCGCAGAACGGCATCAGCGAAGCCGGGCGCAGCCAGCTCGTGTTCTACGAGGTGACGAACGGCCAGCACTTCGACGCGTTCCTGCCGGTCGCGGGCTTCGACACGCGCTTCGTGCCGGTCCACTACTACAACCTGCAGGCGCTGAACCTGATGTGGAAGCACCTGAAGAACGGCGCGCCGCTGCCGCCGTCGCAGGTGATCCGCACGGTGCCGCGCGGCGGCACGCCGGGCGCCGCGCCGGCGCTGACGAGCGCGAACCTGCCGCCGATCTCGGCCACCCCGGGCGCGAACGCGATCACGACGGGCGCCGGCGCGATCGACGTGCCGCTCTGACGGCGCCCGCTGCGCCGCTCAAACAAAGCCGGACAGTCGTCCGGCTTTTTTCTTTTTTGCGCCATGGAATCGGTCCCGTACGGCTTTTTATCCGAATGGCGAGCGCCGTAACAAATTATTACTTTACGGCGGTAAATCCGGAACCTAATATGCGCCGGTATTTTCACTTAATTTAATAAATTCCAGATACGAGATATTCCTTTCCGTTTAGTTAATCGATCCTTTCGATTTTATTAAATCGGCTCGAGCTGCGATTGGTCGCCGTTTCGCGATTAATCGGCATCTCGCCGAGGGGGATTGTTCGTCTGTTCGAAGCGGAGCTGCCTTGCTGGGCGGGCTTTGCGGGGCGGGTTTTTGCCGTCGATTTTGTGCGCATGAAAATGCGCGAAATGAATTCGTATTGCTGCGAATTGTTGAATTGTCGTTTGCAATGGAATTGATTCCATTGTGCGGTTGCAAAAAAATACGGGTGGGGTAAATCATGCCGGTCGGTATTCATCGGCCCGGTAAAAAACTCGGAGTGCGTCGCATAACGAATGCATTCCCGGTGCGGAGCGTCGGCGCAAATGATCCTTTGCGGCCGGCGGTATTTATCGTTCTGTTCGAGAGGCAATAATGACGACACGGAAGTCCTTGAAAGACGGTTTCGCGCTATTCGGAACGACTTTGAGCATGCCGCTCGCCGCCGCAGCGGCCGCGGCGCTGCTCGTCACGGGGTGCGGCGGCGACGACGGGTCGAGCCCGGCTGCTTCGGCCGCCGCCGCGGCCGCGACATCCAGCGGCAGCACGCAGGCCAACACCAACGCAACGGCCGCCGCCGCGGCCGACCAGCCGTACGTCGACACCGACGTGTACGGCACCGGGCCGAACGACGCGGTCACGGATTCGACCGAAGGCGCCGCGGTCGTACACCGCCAGGTCACGATCGGCGGCAAGACGATCAAGTACACGGCCACCACGGGCCACCTGACGACGATCGATCCGGTCACGTCGGCGCCGAACGCGAAGATGTTCTACGTCGCGTACACGCAGGACAATCCGGACCCGTCGAAGCCGCGCCCGGTCACGTTCTTCTACAACGGCGGCCCCGGCTCGTCGTCGGTCTACCTGCTGCTCGGCTCGTACGGGCCGAAGCGCCTGCAGTCGTCGTTCCCGAACTTCACGCCGCCCGCGCCGTACAAGCTGCTCGACAACCCGGACAGCCTGCTCGACCGCACCGATATCGTGTTCATCAACCCGGTCGGCACCGGTTACTCGACGGCGATCGCCCCGGCGAAAAACAAGGACTTCTGGGGCACCGACCAGGACGCGCACTCGATCGACCGCTTCATCCAGCGCTACCTGACCAAGTACTCGCGCTGGAATTCGCCGAAGTTCCTGTACGGCGAGTCGTACGGCACCGCGCGCAGCGCGGTCGTGTCGTGGGTGCTGCATGAGGACGGCATCGACCTGAACGGCATCACGCTGCAGTCGTCGATCCTCGACTACGCGAACGCGCTGTCCGCGCCGGGCACGTTCCCGACGCTCGCGGCCGATGCGTTCTACTGGAAGAAGACGACGCTCAACCCGACGCCGACCGATCTCGACGCGTACATGGTCCAGGCCCGCAACTATGCGGACAACACGCTCGCACCGCTTGCTCAGAAGCCGAACCCGCAGGACGGCGGCTTCGTGAACGTGCGGCTGAACCTGAACCTGCAGACCGCGCAGCAGATGGGTTCGTACATCGGCACGGATCCGACGTCGCTGATCCAGACGTTCGGCAATCCGGCCGCGCTCGGCAACGTGCCGTCGTCGGACGACAACCCGCCGTACACGTTCTTCCTGACGCTCGTGCCGGGCACGCAGATCGGCCAGTACGACGGTCGCGCGAACTTCACGGGCAAGGGCATCGCGCCGTACATCCTGCCGAATTCGGGCAGCAACGATCCGTCGATCACGAACGTCGGCGGCGCGTACACGGTGCTGTGGAACAACTACATCAACACCGACCTCAAGTACACGTCGACGTCGTCGTTCGTGGACCTGAACGACCAGGTCTTCAACAACTGGGACTTCAGCCACACGGACCCGACCGGCGCGAACAAGGGCGGCGGCAATACGCTGTACACGGCCGGCGACCTGGCATCGACGATGAGCGTGAACCCGGACCTGAAGGTGCTGTCGGCGAACGGCTATTTCGACGCCGTCACGCCGTTCCACCAGACGGAGCTGACGCTCGCGCAGATGCCGCTCGATCCGACGATCAAGGCGCAGAACCTGACGATCAAGAATTACCCGTCGGGCCACATGATCTACCTGAACGACGCGTCGCGGACCGCGCTGAAGGGCGATCTCGCCAACTTCTACGACGGCATCCTCGCCAACCGTACCGCACTGCAGCGCGTGTTGAAGCTGCAGGCGCGCACGCAGCAGCTCAAGCAGCAGAAGCTGCAGCAGCAGGGGCAGTAAGCGGCGCGGGCGGCTCGCGCCGCTCCGGATGGACAACAGCCCGATCGGCGCAGGCCGGTCGGGCTGTTTTTCGTTGGCCGCGGATGATGGTGCGGCGCGTCGGAGGCGCTGGCCGGGAAAAGGCTTAACTGCGGGAGAAGGGCGGGACCGGCGCCCGCTTACGCGAGCACGAGCCTTACGCCGACCGCGACGAGCGTCGCGGCGAGCAGGTTGCGCAACAGCCGCTCGGGCGCGCGCGCCGACAGCAGGCTGCCGAGCACGATGCCCGGCAGCGAGCCGAGCAGCAGCGACAGCAGCATCGACCAGTCGACCGAGCCGAGCAGCCAGTGGCCCATGCCGGCGACCAGCGTGAGCGGTACCGCGTGCGCGATGTCGGAACCGACGATGCGGGTCGTCGCGAGCATCGGATAGAGCAGCAGGAGCACAGTGACGCCGATCGCGCCGGCGCCGACCGACGTCATCGACACGAGCACGCCGAGCACGGCACCGGTCAGCACGGTCGACCACAGCGTGCGCGAGGGGCTTGGCGCGAGCGGGTTGCGCGCGGCGAATGCGGTGAGCTGCGGCCGGAAGATCAGCGCGAGCGACGTGAGCAGCAGCGCGACGCCGAGCACGAGCTGGATCATCCGCGCGGTGCCCGGCGTATTCATCCCGTGCGTGTGCAGCCACCACAGCGTGATGGCCGCGGCCGGGACGCTGCCTACCGCGAGCCGGCCCGTGATGCGCCAGTCGATCGACCCCTTCAGGCCGTGGACGAGCGTGCCGGTGGCCTTGGTCGCGGCCGCGTACAACAGGTCGGTGCCGACCGCCGTCGCAGGGTGGACGCCGAACAGCAGCACGAGGATCGGCGTCATCAACGAACCGCCGCCAACGCCCGTCAGGCCGACGAGAATGCCGACGAACAGGCCGGACAGGGAGTACAGCAGATCGATATGGGGAAGCGACATCGGAAGCAGGCGGTTATGCGGCGTTCGGCGGCGGCGCGTGGCTGCGGCGCGCGCATCAAAGTCCGCCATTGTCGCAAAAGTGGCCGGTCAATGTACGACTGCGTTAAAAATAGGCCGGGAAGGCCCGTGCGGCGGGCGGCAGGGCGAGGGTGAAACGGGCGTTTGAGCGGAGGGTGCGGCCGATGGATGGTCATCGGGCCAAGGCGCGCGACGAATCCGCAGCGTGCCACGCCCGGCATGCGGAAAAAAGGGCGCGACAGCGCGCGCCCGGTTCGATGGTGGGTGCCGCCGCTCAGTGCATCGCGGGGCCGACGCCTTCGACGGTTTCCTGCCGCCGGATGCGCAGCGCGAGGCCCATCAGCGCGGCCACGGCGGCGAACACCGCGCCGAACGCGAAAGCCGCGTGGTAGCCGCCGTTCAGCGCGACGAGCGGCGCGGCCTGCGCGGCCGCGAGCGCATCGGTGCGGGCGGCCGCGAGGCTCGCGAGCACCGCGAGGCCGAGCGCGCCGCCCATCATGAACGCGGTGTTGACGATCCCCGACGCCAGCCCTGATTCGGCCGGGTCGACGTCGTTCATCGCGGCGAGCAGCAGCGGGTTGAACGCGACGCCCGCACCGATGCCGAGCAGCGTCATGCCGGGCAGCACGTGCCACACGAAGCCGCCGTCGACCGGCGCGCGCGAGAACAGCGCGAGGCCGCAGGCCGCGGTCAGCAGGCCGGCGGCGATCGGGCCGCGGATCCCGAAGCGCATCACGATCCGCGCCGACAGCCCGAGCGAGAACGCGGCCATGATCAGGTTCGCCGGCAGGAACGCGAGCCCGACCTGCAGCGGCCCGTATTGCAGCACGCGCTGCATGTACAGCGCCGACAGGAAGAACCACGCGAACATCGCAGCCGCCCACAGCACGGCGATGACGTTCGCGAGCGCGACGTTGCGCGCGGCGAACAGCGAGAGCGGCATCAGCGGATGTGCGGTGCGCGCCTCGATCGCGATGAACAGCGCGAGCAGCACGGCAGCCGTGCCGATCAGCGCGACGGTCCGCGTCGAGAGCCACCCGGCCTCGTTGCCGCCGACGATCCCGTAGACGGCCAGCATCAGCGCAGCGGTCACGGTGATCGCGCCCGCGACGTCGAGCCGCGCGGTGCCGGCCGGCGCGCGCATGCGCGGCAGCAGCGCGGCGCTCATCGCATAGACCGCGATCCCGATCGGCAGGTTGACGAGGAAGATCCAGTGCCACGACAGCGAACTCGTCAGCAGCCCGCCGAGCAGCACGCCGATGCTGCCGCCGCCCGCGCACACGAAGCCGTACACGCCCATCGCGCGTGCGCGCTCGCCGGGTTCGGTGAAGAGATTCATGATCAGCGACAGCGACACGGCCGACACCACCGCGCCGCCGAGCCCCTGCACCGCGCGCGCGGCGATCAGCATCGTCTGCGATTGCGCGAGGCCGCATGCAAGCGACGCGAGCGTGAACACGACGAGGCCGGCGAGAAACATGCGTCGCTGGCCGTACAGGTCGCCGAGCCGGCCGCCGAGCAGCAGGCAGCCGCCGAACGTCAGCAGGTACGCGTTGACGACCCACACGAGGGCCGTTTCGGTGAAATGGAGGTCGGTGCTGATGGACGGCAGCGCAACGTTCACGATCGTGCTGTCGAGCACGATCATCAGCACGCCGAGACAGAGAACGATCAGCGCGTACCAGCGCTTCTCGCCGTGGATCCCGTGAGTCATGGGCTTGCAGCCTTCTGATAGTTATTTGAAAGGATGCATTGTAGACCTCGCCGGCACGGGCTTCCTGCCGGTTTGTGGCAGGAGCGTCGCGTAGTCGCGCGCGCCCGCGGACGGGCGCGCCGCAAGCATGGAAGGGCGTTACGAGCGCGCCGGCAGCTCGCAGCCGTCGGGGCCGCAGGCGGCCGCGTCGGCGCCGTCGAGCTCGACGATGCCGTCGCGCCATGCCTGGTCGAGCGCCTGCGCGAATGCGTCGGCCGGCTGCGCGCCCGACACCGCGTAGCGGCCGCCGAACACGAACAGCGGCACGCCGCGCCCGCCGATCTGCGCGGCGCGCGCGATGTCGGCTTCGACTTCGTCGCGGTACAGGTCGCTGCGCAGCACGTCTTCGACGGCCGAGCGCTCGAGCCCCGCTTCAACCGCGAATTCGGCCAGTTCGGCGTGATCGAACAGCGAGCCGTGTTCGCAGAAATACGCGCGGTACAGCCGCTCGGTCAGCGCGTGCGCGCGGCCCGTCGATTCCGCGAGCTTCACGAGCCGGTGGCCGTCGAGCGTGTCGCCGACGAGCGTGCCGGGCAGGTCGTAGCGCAGCCCGACGGTCGCGGCCGCATCGGTCACCTGGTGCAGCATCTGGTCGACCTGCGCGGGCGACATCCGGTATTTGCCGGCGAGCATCACCTCGACCGGCTCGACCGGCTGGCCGGGCATCAGCCGGTACGCGCGCAGCGCGACGTCGACGCGGTCGGCGTGCGCGAACGCGGCCAGCGCCTCGTCGAAGCGGCGCTTGCCGATCCAGCACCACGGGCAGATCAGGTCGGACCAGATTTCGACGGTCAGGGTCGGGCGGGCAATCGGGGCGGGAGCGGTCGTCATGGGCGGTCCAGGATGGCAAAAAAAGTGTAACCGGGACTATATCATTTCATGCGTCGACGCTTCGTCGCGGCCGCGCCCGTGCGGCGGAGCCCGGCCCGACGCATCACGAAGCATAGACACGGAAACCGCATCGCGGTAGCGATGACCGGCGCCGTGCGTTGCCGCGGCCGGCCGCCTACGCGTCGCCCTGCGTTTCCTTCAGGTGCTTGAGGTGCTTGTAGACCGTCGCGCGCCCCATGCCGAGCACGTTCGCGACGTAGTTCGCCGCGCTCTTGCCGCGGAACGCGCCTTCCGCGTACAGCGCCTCGACAAGCTCGCGCCGGTGTTCGCGCGTGAGCCCGTTCAGCCCGACCTGCCGCTCGCGCAGCCAGCCGTGCAGGAACGTGTTGATGCGCTCCTGCCAGTCGTCGCGGAACAGCTCGTCGGGCTGGGCGACGACCCCCGCGCCCTTGATGAACAGGTCGAGCGTCGTACGCACCTCGTCGAACACCGCGATGTTGAAGTTGATGCACATCATCCCGGCCGGGTGGCCTTCGTCGTCGAACAGCACGTTGCTGACGCAGCGCATCCGCCGGCCATCCCAGTTCAGCTTCTCGTACGGGCCGATCACGCGCTCGCGCGCGGAATGATCGATTTCCTCGAGCGCGGAATCGTCGCCGACCTCGCGCTTCGACAGGTTGTTCGCGAGATACAGCACGGTCTGGTCGTGCAGGTCGTGGATCACGACTTCCGCGTACGGGAAGAACAGCGCGGCGATACCGTCGGCGATCGGCGCATAGCGGGTGAGCAGCAGGTCTTTGACGGGGGATTTCTTCTTGCGCATCGGTGTCGCCATCTCGGGTGGGCGGGGGCCGGGCAGCGTGTCGGGCCGGCGCGCCGGCGCACCGGTGGCCGGCATGCCCGTGCGCCCGCGCGCGGCCGCCGCGGCGGTTGCGCCATTGTATCGGCCCCGCGTGCGCGTGCCGCTCATGCGCGCGTCAGGTGCGTGTACAGCGCGTGCGCAATCGCGATGTCCTCCAGCCCGAGGCCGATCGAGCGGAAAAATGCATGACGCGTGCGCGACGGCGCCGCACAGGTGCCGGCGACGAGCGCGGGCAGGTCGCCGACGATCCGCCCGGCATCCCAGCCGTGCTCGGCCGCCGCGATCTGCATTTCGCCGGCGCTTGCGGGGGTCGTCTGCCGGTAGTCGCAATACACGTCCATGTCGGGCAGCCAGGCGGGCGGGATTTCGTGCGCGCGTGCGACGTTCGTGCTGATCGACGTGACGAGCGCCGGGCGCGTGAGCATCCCGTCGCCGAGCACGGGCGTGCCCGACGACGTGCACAGCATCACGACGTCCGCGTCGCGCACGCAGGCTTCGACGCTCGTTGCCGCACGGGCGCGCGGGTCGAGTCCGGCGAGCTTCGCCTGCTGTGCCGCATCGTCGGCGAGTGCGGGCGAGTACACGCGAATCGTCTCCCAGTCGCGCAGCGCCGCCGTGTGCCGCAGGTGCGCGAGACCGGCCGCGCCCGCGCCGACGATCGCCAGATGGCGTGCATCGCGCGGCGCGAGGCAGTCGACCGCGAGCGCCGTCGTGCCGGCCGTGCGCTCGACCGTCAGCAGCCCCGCGTCGCACCACATCAGCGGCTGGCCGGTCTGCATCGACATCAGCGCGGTCCAGGCGGTGACGATCGGCTTGCCGCCCGTCACGACGTACGGCGACAGCTTCGCGCCGAACACCTGCGCATCGGCGAGCGCGCCGAGATACGTGATGAAGTCGCCGGCCTGGTCGGGAAACAGCGTGAGCGTCTGCGGCGGCTGCACCGCGCGCGCCGCGGCGAGCGACGCGAACATGCGGCGCAGCGTGCCGAGCACGTCGAGCGACGGCAGGGCCGCGCGCACCGCGGCTTCGTCGACGGTCAGCGGCAGGGTCGGGGCGGTTTGCGTCATGGAGACATCTCCGGTCGGGGCCGGACAGAACGGTCTCGAAAGACGGCGTCCGGCGATGTTCGTGATGGACGAAAAGTCTAATATAGACAATCGAAATCTGGGAAATTTTTCTTTTCGAGACTGGCTGTCGCCGTGTTGCCAAGAAAAAATCCCGGTAAATCAAGGGTGTTTATCGCGATCGGCAAAATCGAGATGCCGTTCGACGAGGCACGACGCTCGTATCCCCTATAGTCTATAGTAGACTTTGAGTCTATATTTTGCCTGCGGGACACGGCACGTCGCCCGGCGGCGGCCGCCTGCATCGAGCGCCGGTCCAACGGCGTCGTGCGAACGATCTTCCTCGCCTCAATCCGGAACAGAAGGACCGTCATGAACTGGAAGCTTTCCCTTTGCGCCGCTGCGGCGCTCGCGTGCGCGGCCGTTACGGCCCATGCGGAACAGACCACGCTGCGCTTCGGCATCGAAGCCGCCTATCCGCCGTTCGAGAGCAAGACGCCGGCCGGCCAGCTGCAGGGTTTCGACGTCGACATCGGCAACGCGGTGTGCGCGAAGCTGAACATGAAATGCGTGTGGGTCGAGAATGCGTTTGACGGGCTGATTCCGGCGCTGCAGGCGCGCAAGTTCGACGCGATCAATTCGGCGATGAACATCACCGCGAAGCGCAAGCAGAGCATCGATTTCACGCCGGCGATCTACGTGGTGCCGATCGTGATGGTCGCGAAGCGCGGCTCGCCGCTGCGGCCCGACGTCGCGAGCCTGCGCGGCAAGCACGTCGGCGTGCTGCAGGGTTCGTCGCAGGAGGATTTCCTGAAGGCGCACTGGGCCAATGCGGGTGTGGCCGTCGTGTCGTACCAGGATCAGGACCAGATCTACGCCGATCTCGTCGCGGGTCGGCTCGACGCGGCCGTGCAGGAAGCGCAGACCGCGCAGGACGGGTTCCTCGACAAGCCGGCCGGCCGCGACTACCAGATCGTCGGCGATGCGCTGAAGGATCCGGCGACGCTCGGCGAAGGCACGGGCTTCGGGATGCGCAAGAACGACAAGGCGCTGCAGGCGAAGATCGTCGGCGCGCTCGACGCGCTGAAGAAGGACGGCACGCTGAGCGCGCTGTCGCAGAAGTACTTCAAGCGCGACATCATCGCGAAGTAAGCACCGCCGCGCGCGGGCCATGGTGCCGGCGCGCGGTGCATCGAATCTCGACGCAAGGCGGGGAACCATGGATTTCGACGTCATCGTTCTGGGGGCCGGCATCGTCGGCGTGTCGTCGGCGCTGCACCTGCAGGATCGCGGGCTGCGCGTCGCGCTCGTCGACCGGCGTGCCCCCGGCGAGGAAACGAGCCACGGCAATGCCGGGCTGATCGAACGCTCGTCGGTCGTGCCGTACGCGTTTCCGCGCCGGCTTGGCACGCTGCTGCGCTATGCGCGCAACCGCTCGGTCGATCTGTACTGGGACTACCGCGCGCTGCCCGCGTATGCGGGCTGGCTCGCACGGTTCTGGCGCGAATCGTCGCCGCAGCGGCTCGCGGCCGCCGCACGCGACCTGCTGCCGCTCGTCGCGGCGAGCGTCGTCGAGCACGATGCGCTGCTCGCGCGTACCGACGCACAGCCGCTGGTGCACGACGGCGGGTGGATCGAGGCGTTCCGTTCGCCCGCGCTGTTCGACGCGGAAGCGCGCGCGCAGCAGCGCGTGGCGGACGCGCACGGGCTGCGGATGGCCGTGCTCGACGCACGCGCGCTGCGCGATCGCGAGCCCGGCATCGGCGACGCATTCTGCGGCGCCTTCCACTGGCAGGACCCGAAGACCGTGTCGAGCCCCGGTGGGCTGACCAAGGCCTACGCGCGGCTGTTCGAGCGCGACGGCGGCACGTTCGCGCTCGGCGATGCAAAGACGCTCGTGCAGGTGGACGGCGGCTGGCAGGTCGGGTCCGAACACGGGCCGATTTCGGCACGTTCGGCCGTGGTCGCGCTCGGGCCGTGGTCCGATCACGTGTTCGCGCCGCTCGGCTACCGCATTCCGCTGCGCGCGAAGCGTGGTTACCACATGCATTACCGGCCGACGCGCACGCCGTTGAACGTGCCCGTGTGCGATACCGAGGAGGGTTTCGTCGTCGCGCCGATGGAAGGGGGCCGCCTGCGGCTCACGACGGGCGTCGAGATCGCGCTGCGCGGTGCGCCGCCGACCGGCGTGCAGCTTGCGCGCGCCGAACCGCTGGCGCGCGACGCGTTCGGCATCGGCGAGCGGCTCGATCCCGAGCCGTGGCTCGGGATGCGGCCGTGCACGCCCGACATGCGTCCGGTGATCGGGCCCGCGCCGCGCCATCGCCATCTGTGGTTCGCGTTCGGTCATTGCCACCACGGGCTCACGCTCGGCCCCGCGACCGGGCGCCTGCTCGCCGAAATGATGACGGGCGCGCCGACCTATATCGATCCTCATCCGTATCGGCCCGCGCGCTTCGGCTGACCGGCGGCGCGACGGCGACTGCCGCCGTCGCGCGTCGCGTCATCCGCGCCGATCGCGAGGCGGCATTCACAGTATTTCATTCTGCTATCCGGATAATCGAAAACCACGCGACGCGGAAATGATCTGCGTAATCGGCAAGAAAGATAATCGCGAAATAAATAAAATCAGTAAATCCGCGATTTATCAATGCATTTTCATATTGCTGAAATGCGGAATGGGAAGCCAGCCATGACGGCATAGGGCACCATCGCGACCGGGTGTTCCGGCGTTACGCGGCATGTACCCGGAACACGTTACTACGGGGCTCGCAAACGTTACGTTACATCCGCGCTTCGTCGGCCTTGTTCGTCAGACAATTGACGCCTGGCGACCCCATGCAGTGCATGAATTTCGTCTGAAATCGATTAAAAAAGCGTTATTGCCCGTCAATGCGCAGACGAATCAATCCGTTTTCTTGAATTGGCACGCTTCGTGCAAACCGTCCCCATGCTTTGTCAACGTAGTGCCAACCGAGATGGGGAAAATAACGATGGGACACAATCTTAAATTGACGGGTGTGGCGCTGTCTGTCGCGACGGTGTTCGGGGTACTGGCGTCGGGTTCCGCGGTCGCGGGCGTCCTCGATTCGCTGCCGATCCCGCAAGTGATCGTCAACCCGCCGACGAACAGTGTGTCGGTCGGGCTGGTCGCCACGGGCACGTCGCCGCTGGGTTCGGTCACGGTGGCGGCGGGCGGATCGGGTGCGATCCAGACCTCGCTCGGCGATCCGGGACAAGTGCTGTCGGGTGCCGTGGGGGCGGTGACGGGCGCACTTGGTGGTGGCGGCACGGTGCAGCCGCTCGCGCCGGTCCAGGGTGTGTTGAATCAGGTGACGGGGGCGCTGGGTGGCGGCAATCCGGCCGGTGCACTGACCGGCGCGCTCGGCACGGTGACGGGTGCATTGGGCGGTATCGGCGGCGGTTCGAATCCGCTGGCGCCGGTGCAGGGTGTGGTGAATCAAGTGACGGGCGCACTGGGTGGCGGCAATCCGGCAGGCGCACTGACCGGCGCGCTCGGCACGGTGACGGGTGCATTGGGCGGTATCGGCGGCGGTTCGAATCCGCTGGCGCCGGTGCAGGGTGTGGTGAATCAGGTGACGGGCGCACTGGGTGGCGGCAATCCGGCCGGTGCATTGACCGGCGCGCTCGGCACGGTGACGGGTGCACTCGGCGGCATCGGTGGCGGCTCGAATCCGCTGGCTCCGGTGCAAGGTGTCGTGAACGGGCTCACGGGCTCGATCGGCGGCGGCGATCCGGCGGGCGCACTGACGGGTGTCGTCAACACGGTGACGGGCGCGCTGGGCAATCTCGGCAGCGGCACGAACCCGTTGGCGCCGGTACAAGGTGTCGTGAACGGTGTCGCAGGCGCGCTCGGTAGCGGCAATCCGGCAGGTGCACTGACCGGCGCGCTCGGCACGGTCACGGGCGCATTGGGCGGCATCGGCGGGGGCTCAAACCCGCTGGCGCCGGTGCAAGGCGTCGTGAATCAAGTAACGGGAGCGCTAGGCGGCGGCAATCCGGCAGGCGCACTGACCGGCGCACTCGGTACGGTCACGGGCGCACTGGGCGGCATCGGTGGCGGTTCGAACCCGATCACCCCGATCCAGAACATCGTCAACCAGGTGACGGGTACGGTCGGCAGCGGTAACCCGGCCGGTGCGCTGAGCAACGCGGTCAACACGATCACGGGCTCGCTCGGCAACATCGGCGGCGCAGGAAGCCCGCTGGCGCCGGTGCAAGGCGTCGTTACGCAACTCGCGGGCACGCTCGGCAACGACAATCCGGCCGGCGCGCTGACGAACGCGCTGAACTCGGTGACGGGCGCGCTCAGCGGCGCAAATCCGCTGGCGCCGGTGCAAGGCGTCGTGAACCAGGTCGTCGGCACGCTGTCGGGTGCAGGCGGCGGCAGCCCGATCGCGCCGATCACGAACCTCGTCAACGGCCTGCAGAACGCGCTGCCGGGCGGCAATCCGGCCGGTGCGCTGACCGGCGCACTCGGTTCGGTAACGGGCGCCCTCGGCAACCTCGGCGGCTCGAACCCGCTGGCGCCGGTGCAGGGTGTCGTCAACCAGGTCGTCGGTACGCTCGGCAGCGGCAATCCGGCCGGTGCACTGACGGGCGCGCTGAACTCGGTGACGGGTGCCCTCGGCAACCTCGGTGGCTCGAACCCGCTGGCGCCGGTGCAAGGCGTCGTGAACCAGGTCGTCGGCGCGCTGTCGGGCGCGGCGGGCAGCAGCCCGATCGCGCCGATCACGAACCTCGTGAACGGCCTGACGGGCGGCGGCAACCCGGCCGGCGCACTGACCGGTGCACTCGGTTCGGTGACGGGCGCACTCGCGAACGGTCCGGCAGCCCTCGGCCAGGCGGCCGGCGCGCTGTCGGGCGCGGCCGGTTCGACGGCAGCGGCAGGCGGCAGCCTGCTCGGCTCGGGCGCGAACGCGGCCGGCGGCACGGCAGGTGCAGTCGGCTCGCTGCTGACGACGGGGGCCAACTCGACGACGACGGTCGTCAATGCGGTCGGCACGTCGGTGGGTACGGCGCTCGGCTCCGCGCCGGGCCTGTCGGTGACGCCGCATTCCGGCAACAGCTCGCCGAACAACCCGCTCGCACCGGTGACGTCGCTGCTCCAGTCGCTGACCGGCGCACTGCCGAAGTAACGGGCCGGACCCGCACGGCGGCGCCGCTCCGGCCGCCGTGCACGACGGTCGCGCAATACGGGTCGCACCACGCGGCATGACAGCGATGTCATGCCGCGTTGTCTTTTCGGGTCTCCCGTTGCCTTTCGTCGCATGAACGACCATCGCCGGCCGTTGCGGCGCAGCATGGAATAACCGGTTCCAGCCGTCCGTTTACATACCGAGTTCCGGCACGGCCGGCCGGCGGGATAATGGTCGCAACGAAACCGATCGTCCCGTCCGGCGGCGCCGTGCCGCAAGGCCCTGCCAAGGAGAACGGGAATGAAACGGATGCTCTTTGCCGCCGCGCTGACCGCGGCGATCGTGCGGCCGGCGGCCGCGGAACCGCCTCAGGTCGGCGACGGGAAACTGGTCGACGAGGCGCACATGACGCTGTACGTGTTCGATCGCGATGCGCCCGGCAAGAGCGCGTGCGACAGCGCGTGCGCGGCCAACTGGCCGCCCGCGATCGCGGATGCGTACGACAAGGCATCGGGCGCGCTGAGCCTCGTCGCGCGCGACGACGGCAAGAAGCAATGGGCGTACCGCGGCCGCCCGCTGTATCGCTGGAAGATGGACCGCAAGGCCGGCGACGCGGGCGGCGACGGGATCGGCGGCATGTGGCACGTCGCGCGCCCGTGACCGTACGGCGACGGCGACGGTGATGCGCAAGGCTTCCTGATGAGCTACGAATCGGATCTGCTGGTGTGGCTGCCGCATCTCACGCGCTATGCGCGTGCGCTGACGGGCGACCGCGCGTGGGCCGACGATCTCGTACAGGACACGCTCGAGCGTGCGCTGAACCGGCCGCCGCGCGATGGCGGCAACCTGCGCGCGTGGCTGCTGACGCTGTTGCGGCACCGTTTCATCGACCAGTTGCGCGCGCGGCACGAAATCGCGGTCGACGACGCGACCGCACCGTGGCAGACGATGGCCGCGCCGGCCGGCGAGATCGGCGGGCTGGTGCTGCGCGACGTGCAGCGCGCGCTGTACCGGCTGCCGGTCGAACAGCGCGAGGTGCTGCTGCTGGTCGCGCTTGAAGAGTTGAGCTATCGCGATGCCGCGCAGGTGCTCGGCGTACCGGTGGGCACCGTGATGTCGCGGCTCGCGCGGGCGCGCGCGCAGATGCGCGCACTGCTGTCGGACGAGCCGTCGGTGCACGGCACGGCCGCGTTACGGGTGATCGGGAAAACATGATGGACGATCCGCACAAGCCTTCGAACGAGCGGGACGACGACGCGTCGGCGCAACTGCTGTCCGCGTTGCTGGACGGCGAGCTGTCCGGGCACGAGCAGCGCGAGATGCTCGAGCGTCTGCAGTCCGATCCGGAGGAGGCCGAACGATTCACGCATTACCGCGCGCAGCGCGACGCGCTGAAAGCGTTGTTCCCGCTGCCGGGCGCCGCGCCCGCGCTGTTCGTGCAGCGTCGCGCGCCGCGCCGTCGTGCCTTCGCGTACGCGTGCGCGGGGCTGGCGGCCGGGCTCTTGATCGGCGTGGCGCTGCATGCGGGCTGGATGGCATTCGGCCGCGGCCCGGCGTTCGCCGCGCGAGCCGATGTCGCGTATGCCGTGTACGCAGCCGATCGCGACCATCCGGTCGAAATCGGCGCGGGCGATCCCGTGCATCTGGCCGCGTGGTTGTCGGCGCGCGTCGGGCGGCCCGTGCGCGCACCGTCGCTCGACGAATACGGCTACGTGCTGCTGGGTGGCCGGTTGCTCCCCGGCGGCGACGAGCCGGCCGCGCAGTTCATGTACCAGCGCGCGGACGGCGCCCGCGTGACGCTGTACATGACCGCCTACGATGCGCGGCATCTCGCACCGCAGTCGATGTCGGCCGACGGCCGCTACACGTATTTCTGGTCGGATCGCGGCATGGGCTATGCGTTGTCCGGCCGCGGCGACGAACGGCGCCTGCGCGAGCTCGCGATCGAGGCGTGCGGCGCGCTCGGCGGCTCGACCGACGCGTGGAAGGGCTGACGCGCGACGCCCGCAGGGAGCTGGCGATGAAGACGACGAAGGTGCTCGTGCTGGCGGTGCTCGCGGCGGGTGCGACCCTCGCGCGGGCGGACGGCGAGGCGCCGGTGCGCGTGCCGGTCGACGCCGACGGCGTGCAGCGGGTCGCCATCGTCGGCGGCAGCTATTTCTTCCGGCCGAACCATGTGATCGTGCGTGCGCACGTGCCGGTCGAACTGACCGTGTCGGCCGAGCCCGGCGTCGTGCCGCACAGCTTCGAGATCGATGCGCCGCCGCAGGCCGGCATCGCGGTGCATACCGAACTTGGCACGACGCCGAAGACGTTCCGTTTCACGCCGGCGCAGCCGGGCCGGTTCGCCTACTATTGCACGCATCGGCTGCTGTTTTTCAGGAGCCATCGCGAGCGCGGGATGGAAGGCGTGCTCGATGTCGAGGCGGCGCCGTGATCGCCGCGTTGCTGGCCGCGAGCCTGATAGGAGCGAGCATGACAGCCGACCCCGTGACCGTCGCCCAGGCGCACTTCGACCACGTCCACTCGTACCGCGCGACGATCCGCTCGTCGGCGCGCGGCGGCGAACATACCGAAATCCGCTACGCCTACCTGAAACCGGGCTTCGTCCGGATGGATTTCGTGTCGCCGCATCACGGCGCGGTGCTCGCGTACGACCCCGGCGACGGCAAGGTGCGGCTGCGTCCGTTCGGCGCGCATGCGCCGCCCGCGCTGACGCTGTCGCCGACCAATCCGCTCGTGCGCGACCGCAGCGGCCACCGGGTCGACCGGTCGGACGTCGGCGAACTGCTGCGCAACGTGCATGCGCTGCAGCAGGGCGGCGCGACGGTGACCGAAGGCGAGGAGGCCGTCGGCGGCCGGACCGCGCTGCGCGTATCGGTCACCGGCGCGCCCGCGCACGTGGTCGACGGCGTGCATCGTTACCGGCTGTGGCTGGACGCCGAGGACGGCTTTCCGCTGAAGGTCGTCAGCTTCGCCGACGATGACGACGTGCCGCTCGAAACCGTGACGCTCGACGACGTGGAAATCGACGTCGCGTTTCCCGAGCGTTTCTTCACACCCTGACCGATGCACGGATCCGTTTTCCTGACGGACATGCCGGAGGCTGCATGGCGGAATACCGGTTCTCGACGACCTGGCGCGTGGATGCCCCGCTCGCGGCGGTCTGGGACGCGATCTACCAGGTCGACCGCTGGCCCGACTGGTGGAAGGGCTCGGAGCGCACCGTCGAGATCGAGCACGGCGACGCGCGCGGCGTCGGTGCGCTGCACCGGTATACGTGGAAGGGCGCGTTGCCGTACCGGCTGACCTTCGACATGCGCGTGCTGCGTGTCGAGTGGCCGCATGCGCTCGAAGGCCGCGCGAGCGGCGCGATCGAAGGTGACGGACGCTGGTCGTTCGCCGGCGACGGCGCGCGTACCGTCGTGCGCTACGACTGGCACATCCGCACGCAGGTGCGCTGGATGAACTGGCTCGAGCCGCTCGCGCGCCCGCTGTTCCGCTGGAATCACGACGTCGTGATGCGCGAAGGCGCGAAGGGGCTCGCGCGATTGCTGGATGCGGCCGTCGAGATGGATGGCCGGACCTTCCGGCCGCTGTCGGGCGCGGGCTGCGCCGACGCGTAGCGACGTGTAGCGACGCGTGGAGACGCGCCGCTCAGCGCGCGTACGCCATCACCGCACCGTCCACCACCAGCGCGACGCGTTCGCCGACCGCCGGGCACCGGTGACCCGGCACGCGGATACGCACCCGCACGTCGCGATCGGCATCGAGGCGCGCGAGCACGTCGGCATCCTGGCCCGCGAATTGCGCGGCTTCGACGCGCGCCGTATGGCCGCGTGCCGCGTCGACCTGCGTGACCGGCACGATGCCGATCTGCTCGGGGCGCAGCATCGCATCGGCCGGCCCGTCAGGCAGCGGCGCGACGAGCGGCAGCTCGCCGAGCGCACAGGCGATGCGCGCATCGCGCACGTGACCCGCAAGCAGTACGGCCTGCCCGACGAACGACGCGACGTCGCGCGTGACGGGCTGCCGGTACAGCGTCTGCGGCGCGGCCGTCTGCACGAGCCTGCCTTGCCACATCACCGCCACTTCGTCGCCGAGCGTCATCGCCTCGGGCTGGTCGTGCGTGACGAGCACCGACGTCGCGCCGGCCGCGGCGAGCGCGTCGGCGACCGCGCTGCGCGTTTCGTGGCGCAGCGACGTGTCGAGCGCGGAGAACGGTTCGTCGAGGATCACGAGCGAGGGTTCTGGCGCGAGCGCACGCGCGAGTGCCACGCGCTGCTGCTGGCCGCCGGACAAGTGCTGCGGCGCACGGCTCGCGTACGACGCGGGCAGCCCGACCATCTCGAGCAGTTCGTCGACACGGTGATGGCGCCGCCGCGCCGCGCGCGGCAGCCCGAACGCGATGTTGTCGGCCACCGACAGGTGCGGAAACAGCGCGCCCTCCTGCGGCACGTAGCCGATCCGGCGTCGCTCGGGCGGCAGGTGCACGTCGGGGGCCGCCACGCGGCGCCCGTCGATCTCGACGGTGCCGCGCTCGGCGCGCTCGAAGCCGCACAGCACGCGCAGCAGTGTCGTCTTGCCGCTGCCGGACGGGCCGAGCAGCGCGAGGCGCGAGCCGCGCCGCACCGTGAGGTCGATGTCGTGCAGGACGGTATGCGATCCGAACGATTTGGACAGGCCGTGGATGCGTAGTTCGCTCATGGGCGGTTCCGGGAAAAAGGGCGGCGCTCAGTCGCGCACCGACGCGCGGCCGAGCAGCAGGAACAGCAGTCCCGACGCGCCGAGCGACAGCGCGACGAGCAGCGCCGCATACGGTGCCGCGGCGGCGAACGCGAGCGTCGCCGTATCGCTCCACACCTGCGTCGCGAGCGTGCGCGTGCCGATCGGCGACAGCAGCAGCGTCGCGTTGAGTTCCGTCACGACCGAGATGAACACCATCGTCGCGGCCGCACCGAGGCCGGGTGCCGCAAGCGGCAGCACCACGCGCGTGAGTGTCGCGCGCCAGCCGAGGCCGAGCGAGCGTGCGGTTTCCTCGAGCCGGACCTGCACGTGCGACAGCGCCGCGCGTACGCTGACGACCGCCAGCGGCAGGAACAGGATCGCGTACGCGGCGACGAGCGCCGGCGCGCTCTGGTAGAGCGGCTGCAGCAGCCGCACCGTGATCGATACGATCGCGAGCGCGACGACGATGCCCGGCACGCCCTGCACGGTCATCGCGGTGCGTTCGAGGAAGGTCGCGACGCGGCCCGGATATCGGACCAGCAGGAACGCGAGCGGCAGCGCGAGCAGCGTCGTGACGGCGGCCGCCGCGAGGCCGTAGCCGCTTGACGCGAGTGCGGTCTGCCACAGCAGTTCGGGCGACACGTCGGCCGGCGTGACGGCGGCGGCGCCTTGCTGCGTGAGCCAGTAGCCGATCATCGCGAGCGGCACGCCAAGCGTCGCGGCCGCGAGCGCGGCGAACGCGACGGCGACGGGGCCGCGCAGGGAGCCGAGCGGATAACGCATCGCGACGCGGCGCGCGGCGCGGTGCGTATGGCCGTAGCGCGCATGGCCGCGCGCGCGCGCTTCGATCGCGAGGCACAGCAGGCACAGCGCGATCAGCACGCAGCCAAGCAGCGATGCGCCGCCGCCGTCGAACGCGGTGCGGTATTCCGCATAGATCTCGGTCGTGAACGTGCGAAAGCGCAGCAACTGGAACGCGCCGAACTCGGACAGCACGCCGAGCGCGACGAGCAGCATCCCGCCGCACAGCGCGGGGCGCAACTGCGGCAGCACGACGCGAAAGAAGGTATGCCACGGCGAGCAGCCGAGCGTGCGCGCGCTTTCCTCCAGCGCGGGGTCGAGCTCGCGCAGTGCGGCGGCCACCGGCAGGTAGACCAGCGGGAAGTACGCAGAGGTCAGCACGATCAGTGCGCCGAGGAAATCCTGCAGGTCGAGGCTCAGCGACACCCACGCATAGCTCGTGATGAATGGCGGCACCGCGAGCGGGGCGGCGGCGAGCGCGGTCCACAGTGGCCGCGCGGGCAGGTCGGTGCGCTCGATGAACCACGCGACCGCGGTGCCGAGCAGCGTGCACGCGAGCGTCGCGGCGAGCGTGATCGACAGCGTGTTGACGAGCAGTTCGCCGACGAGCGGACGCCACAGCAGCTCGATCGCATCGTCGACGCCGAAGGTGGCCGCGCGGTACAGCGTGAAGGCGAGCGGCAGCAGGATCGCGAGCGGCCCGCACGCGGCCGCCGCGACGAGCGTGCGCGACGGGCGCCGCCGCGTCGCGGAGCGCTCGCCGTCGCGCGCGGTGCGCGCCGTGCGGGACACGGCGTCGCTCACGGTCAGAGCAGGCCGGCCTGGCGCAGCAGCTTGCCGGCCTGGCTGTCGTCGCCGAGCTGTTCGAACGTCAGCGCAGGCGGGCTCAGTTCGTTGAACGGCTTCAGGATCGGATCGGGCGCGACGCCCGGGTGCAGCGGATACTCGAAGCTGATGTGGCCGTTCGCCATCAGCTTCTGCGCGCGCTCGCTGACGAGATACGCGACGAACTTCTGCGCGTCGGCCTGGTGCTTCGACGCCTTCATCACCGCGGCGCCCGACACGTTCACGGCCGCGCCGACGTCATGGTTGCCGAAGTGATGGATCGCGCTCTTCGTCGACTTGTCGCCGAGCTCCGCATGCAGGCGGTCCCAGTAGTAGTTGTTGATGATGCCGGTCAGCACGCCGCCGCGGTTGACGGCCGCCGTCACGCCTTCGTCGTCGTCGAAGATCTGCGCGTTGGCCTTCAGGCCCTTCAGCCATTGCAGCGTCGCGGCCTCGCCGTGCAGCGCGAGCACCGCGCTCACGAGCGGCAGGAAGTCCGCATCGCTCGGCGCGACGCCGACCTTGCCTTTCCATTCCGGCTTCGCGAGATCGAGCAGCGACGCGGGCAGTTGCTGCGGCTGGAGCTTCGCGGTGTTGTAGACGAGCACGTTCTCGCGCGCGAGCACGCCGACCCAGTTGCCGTCGGCCGGGTTGAAGCGCGCGGGCACCGCCTGCAGCGCGGCGCCGTCGGTCTTCGCGAGCAGGCCCTTGCGGTCGAGCAGCACGAGCTCCGGCGAGTTCTCGGTGAAGTACACGTCGGCCGGCGTGCGGTCGCCTTCCGCGACGATCTGAGCGGCGAGCGCGGGGCCTTCGCCCGAGCGCACCTTCACGGTGATGCCGCTCTGTGCTTCGAAGTCCTTGACGAGCTGGTTGACGACCTGCTCGTGCTGCGCGTTGTACAGCGTGAGCGTCGCGGCGTGCGCGTGCGAGACGTGCAGCGCGCCGGTCAGCATGAGCGCGGCGGCAGCCGCGGAGATCAGGTGCCGCAGCGGGCGGCTAACGGGTGAAGTGTTCATGTCGTCTGTGAGTTGCATCCGGACGGGCCGGGAAAAAGGTGCGTTGCGTGTCGTTGCGTCGTCGTGTCGTTACGCTTCGAACAGCGCGGCGCCGATGTACGAACCGGGTTGCGCGCCCGGCGGACACGCGAAGATCGCGCTGCCGACGTGCGTGGTGAACTGGTTCATGATGTCCAGCTTCGCGAGCTTCTCGTTGATCGGAATGAAGCCACGGCGCGGGTCGCGCTGGTGCGCGACGAACATCAGCCCCGCGTCGTACTCGGTCTGCTGGCGCCATGGCGGCCAGCGCTCGATGTAGAAGTTCGCGCTGTCGTTGTACGAGTACGCGCGTCGCAGGATCTGCGCGCCGTTGTTCACCTGCGGCGAGGCGAGACGCGCATGCGCGTTGTCGGGGATCACCGAATTGCCGTCCTTGTCGACCGCGTCGAGGTCGAGCGCCTCGAACTCCTGCTTGCCGCCGATCGGCGCGCCGCTGTACTTCTTGCGGCCGAACACCTGTTCCTGGAAACCGAGCTCGGTGTTGTCCCAGTGTTCGAGCGTGATGCGGATGCGGCGCACGACCGTGTAGGTGCCGCCGTTCATCCATGCCGGGCCTTCGTTGCCGGCCCACACGAATTCGTTCATCGCGGCCGGGTCGTCGCGCGACGGGTTCATCGTGCCGTCCTTGAAGCCCATCAGGTTGCGCGGCGTCTCGCCCGGCTTGCCGGACGTGAAGCCGGCCTGGCCCCAGCGCATCTGCACGGCGTTGCCGCCGAGGCGCAGGAGCTGACGCACCGCGTGGAACGCAACCTGCGCGTCGTTCGCGCACGCCTGGATGAACAGGTCGCCGCCGGTCTTCTCCGGAATCAGCTGGTCGCCGTTGAAGCGCGGCAGGTCGACGAGTGCGGCGGGGCGCTGCTTCGCGAGGCCGTAGCGGTCTTTGCCCGCGACCGCGAACAGGCCGGGCCCGAAGCCGAACGTGATCGTCAGCCGCGACGCGCCGATGCCGAGCGCGTCGCCCGAGTCGGCCGGCGCGGTGTCGTCGCCGCCGGTCGCCGGCAATGGCTGCGCGGTGTCGCCGCGCGTGAGGCGCGCGGCTGCGTCGGTCCAGGTCTTCAGCAGCGCGATCACGTCCGCGCGTTTGGTCGTCGCGAGGTCGAGCGCCGCGAAATATGCGTTGCGCTGCTGCGGCGTCGTGATGCCGCCCTGGTGCTTGCCGTAGAACGGCTCGATGTCGTCGTCGTGTGCGTGCGTGCCGGGTGCGGCCGCGGGCGCCGTTTCGGCCGCGCGGGCGGCCGGCATCGTGCCCGCCGCGAGGCCCGCGGCCACCGCGGCGCCGCCGGCCTTCAGGAAGCCGCGGCGCGCGGGGCGCGACGGCGGGTTCAGATCGTCTGCCATGGTCGGCTCCGTTACTTCGCGAGCATCAGCGTGTTGACGTCGTCCTGGACGTAATAGAAGCCGTCGCCGGCCGGCGTCATCGCGATCCCGAACAGGTCGCCGTTGCCGGGCGGCGATTGCGCCTTGTCGGTGTCGATCCAGCGCGCATAGAGCTGCTTGCCGGCGACCGGATCGATCTCGACGACCTGGCCGTTCAGCGCGTTGGTCGCGAGCAGATGGCCGTTCGGCGCGGTCGCGAGCGCGAGCGGGCGGCGCAGGAAGCCGTCGGCCGTGACCTGGCGGCCGACGCCCGCGCTCGTGTCGCGCGTGAGCGGATCGTCGATCTCGACGACGCGGTTGCCGATCGCATCCGACACGTACAGCTTCTTCTGGTCGCCCGACAGCGCGAGGCCGGTCGGGCCGACCAGGAACACGCCCTTGTCGGCCTGCGCGCCGAGGCCGCTCGCGACGACCGTTTCCTGCTTGATGACGGGCGGCTTGCCGGCCGGCACGTCGAGGTCGAGACGCAGCACGGTCGCCTGCTTGTAGACGGGCGGATTGCCGTCCGCGCCGCCGACACCGAAGCCGGCCATGCTGACGAACAGCGTCGCGCTGTCGCCGCGGTCGACCACGGCCATGTTGCCCCACGGGTCGTTGATGTTCGCGCTCGACCACGTCGACGCGATCTTGCCTTGCGGATCGAGCACGATCAGGCAGCCGGCGCCCTTGGTCGACGTCGTGCCGTCGTTGCTCGGCGTGCTGCCGACGATCACCCAGCCCGACTTCAGCATCGTCATCGCGGTCGACAGGCCGACACCGCCCGGGCACGCCTTCAGGTCGCGCGGGATCGTCGCGAACAGGCTCATCTGCTTGGTCGACGGCCGGTAGTTGACGATCGTGCTGCCGGTGCCCTGCAGGTTCGCCGCATTGTTGAAATTGTCGACGAGCACGTCGCCTGCCTGGATCGCGCCGGCCGACACCGGCGCGACCGCGATCGCGTACGGGTTCTGGTCGCCGTTGTCGGGCACCGTGTTGACGAGCAGCGTATGGCGATGCAGCGTCTCGAGGAAGCCTTGCGGCTCGGCGAACGCGCCGGCGGCGGCCGTCAGCGCGGCGGCGGCCAGCGCGCCCGTCGCGAGGCGGCGAAGCGGGGCGGATTGAATCATCGGGATCTCCTGGGGAGCGCGCCGCGCCGGCGGCGCGCGAAAACGGGTGGCGTGGGCGGGTGGCGTGGGCGCGGCGCTCAGAACGTGATCGTCGTGCGTGCGCCGAGCACGAACGTGTTGCGCAGCGGCTGGGTCGCGTCGCTCGCGTTCTGGCCTGCGCCGGCGTTGAACGTGTACTGCGCGTCGGCCGCGATGACCCACCACGGGTTGACCTGGTACTGGTAGGTTGCCTCGACGGTCGTCTCGCGGGTGCGCACGCCGTACGGGCCGGCCGCGAACGTCCGCGCGGCCTGGTCGAGATCGGTCACGTGGCTGCCGACCTGGATGTACGTGACGGCGAGCCCGACGCTGTCGTTGTCGCGGCCTTCGAACGGCGCCTTCAGCACGATGCCGGCGTTGGCCGCGAAGCTCACCAGGTTGCGGTCGCCCGGCGCGCCCATCACGCGCGCAAACACGCCGAGGCTCCTCGGGCCGGTCGGGTCGGGGCGCCAGATCATCTGGTCGGCCACCGCGTAGAAGCTGTAGTCGCCGTGATGCTGCTGCGCGTTGCCGTTCGACGCGGGATCGGCGAGCGACAGCCCGTCGGTGCCGGTGCTCTGGTCCGCGAAGCGGCCGTTGTGATACCAGACGCCGATCTTGTAGGTGCCCGGCAGCCCGTTCGAGTGCCCGGTATCCATTTCGCCGTCGGAAGGCTGGTTCAGCGCGTATTGCAGCTCGCCGATATAGAGCGTGCCGTTGTGCAGGTTGAAGTTCGTGCCGCTCAGGTTGCTCGGGTTGTTGCCGAGCGGATCGCCGTCGAACACGCCCGCGAGCGCGGTGAGCTTCGGCGTGATCTGCGCGCGCACGCGCACGCCGAGGCCGGCGAGCGGATAGGCGGGGCCGCCGTTCGGCAGATCGTACGACGGCAGCGCGGGCCAGCCGAACATCGTGTTGACGAACGTGTTCGCATACGTGCTGACCATGAATTCCTGGTCCAGGCTCTGCTGGCCGATCTTCACGTCGACGCGCTTGTCGAGGAACGACTGCTGGTACCAGAGCTCCCACAGGCGCGTCGTGTCCTGCGCCTCGATGCCGCTCGCGGTGTTGAGCGTGCCGAGGTTGCGCGCGCTCAGGTTGGTGCCGTGGATCTGCAGCGCGCTGACGTTGAACGTGCCGCCGGCCAAGCCGATCGCCTTCTGCGTGTCGACCGTCAACGTGGCCGTCGTCAGTCCGTCGTAGGCGCCGCCGCGGTTCAGGCCGCCGCGCAGGTTCGCGAGGTATTCGCTGGTTTCGGTGATCTGCAGCGTCGCGCCGTACTTGCCGAGCCACGGGCGGATGCCGCCCATGTCGCCGAGCAGGCTCTGGCGCGTCCAGATGCCGGTCCACATGTCGGTCGGCTTCGCCTGGATCGAGAGGTCGGCCTCGGGCGCTTCGGGCTGCGCGTCGACCGGCGTGGCGGCGAACGCAGCGCCGCTCGCGAACGACGCGCACGCGAGGACGGCCGCACAGGCGGCGGGGCGCATCCGGTCGCGGACGCGGTCTCCATGGAACGACGCAACCTTCATATCAAATCCCTGGTTCTAATTGGTTTGGAGTCCTGCTTGTCGGTCGCTGTCCCGACGCTCGGCACCGTTCGGCCAGGGCATGAAGAAGAGCGCAACGCGGCGCATCGTAGGAGTGTCGAATGGGAATGTCAATGTAAACGAGAATGATTCGCATCTAAATTACTGAATGTAATGGGAGGGCTTACGGATGGGGTCCGACGAGTGTTTCCCGGGAGGAAAAACGTAAATATCGGCGTAATTAAAATGAATGCTTCGATGCGGAGCGATGGATCGCCGGACAGGGGGCGCGACAGTCGCCGGGCGCGGTGAACGGGCGCGCTGCGGCGGACGGAATCGGTGCCTGCGCGGGCTTTTCGATGCGATGTCGCCGGCCGCAGGAACTCCGTGCTTACCCGGTGTCCAAACGGGGCTGGATGCGATTCGCAGGCCGAGCGGGCCCGCCTGTCAGGCCGGGCGGCGTGGGTCAGGGTTTTGTTTTGAAAGGGTTTTTTGTGATTTTCGGGTGCTTTTCCTGCTGCCGGGCCGGGTTGAAAATTCGTCCGGCTCCCCTTCTTGAATTTGTCAAAACCCGTCCATATAATTAGCACTCGCTGCACGAGAGTGCTAACAATTCTCTGCCGGGCGATCCGCCGGGCAGATTCCCTAAGCGTTCTTCAATCTCAGTCAAGAGAGGAGTGAATATGAACCTTCGTCCTTTGCACGATCGCGTGATCGTCAAGCGCCTGGATCAGGAAACCAAGACCGCCTCGGGCATCGTGATCCCCGAAGCCGCTGCTGAAAAGCCGGATCAAGGCGAGATCCTCGCGGTCGGCCCGGGCAAGCGTGACGACAAGGGTGCACCGATCGCGCTCGACGTGAAGGTCGGCGATCGCGTCCTGTTCGGCAAGTACGCAGGCCAGACCGTCAAGGTCGACGGCCAGGAACTGCTGGTCATGCGCGAAGAAGACATCATGGCCGTGGTCAACGCTAACTAAGCGTCCACCGACGGTACATATTCCCAAGAATTCAAGGAGTTAGAAGATGGCAGCTAAAGACGTCGTATTCGGCGATTCCGCCCGTTCGAAGATGGTCGAAGGCGTGAACATTCTCGCCAACGCAGTCAAGGTCACGCTGGGTCCGAAGGGCCGCAACGTGGTGCTCGAGCGCAGCTTCGGCGGCCCGACGGTCACCAAGGACGGTGTGTCGGTCGCGAAGGAAATCGAGCTGAAGGACAAGCTCCAGAACATGGGCGCGCAAATGGTCAAGGAAGTCGCTTCCAAGACCAGCGACAACGCAGGCGACGGCACGACGACGGCAACCGTCCTCGCGCAATCGATCGTTCGCGAAGGCATGAAGTACGTCGCATCGGGCATGAACCCGATGGACCTGAAGCGCGGCATCGACAAGGCAGTCGCAGCGGCTGTCGAAGAGCTGAAGAAGATCAGCAAGCCGTGCACGACGAACAAGGAAATCGCACAGGTCGGCTCGATCTCGGCGAACAGCGACACGTCGATCGGCGATCGCATCGCTGAAGCGATGGACAAGGTCGGCAAGGAAGGCGTCATCACCGTCGAAGACGGCAAGTCGCTGGCCGACGAACTCGACGTCGTCGAAGGCATGCAATTCGACCGCGGCTACCTGTCGCCGTACTTCATCAACAACCCGGAAAAGCAAGTCGCCGTCCTCGACAACCCGTTCGTGCTGCTGCACGACAAGAAGGTGTCGAACATCCGTGATCTGCTGCCGGTGCTCGAGCAAGTCGCGAAGGCTGGCCGTCCGCTGCTGATCATCGCTGAAGACATCGAAGGCGAAGCGCTCGCAACGCTGGTCGTGAACAACATCCGCGGCATCCTGAAGACCGTTGCGGTCAAGGCGCCTGGCTTCGGCGATCGTCGCAAGGCGATGCTGGAAGACATCGCGATCCTGACGGGCGGCCAAGTGATCGCCGAAGAAACCGGCCTGACGCTCGAGAAGGCAACGCTGGCAGAACTGGGCCAGGCGAAGCGCATCGAAGTGGGCAAGGAAAACACGACGATCATCGACGGCGCAGGCGAAGCCGTGAACATCGAAGCACGCGTGAAGCAAGTGCGCGCGCAAATCGAAGAAGCGACGTCGGACTACGACCGTGAAAAGCTGCAAGAGCGCGTGGCCAAGCTGGCCGGCGGTGTTGCAGTGATCAAGGTCGGCGCAGCGACCGAAGTCGAAATGAAGGAAAAGAAGGCACGTGTCGAAGACGCACTGCACGCAACGCGCGCAGCTGTGGAAGAAGGCATCGTGGCAGGTGGCGGCGTTGCGCTGATCCGCGCTCGCACCGCGATCGCAGGCCTGACCGGCGCGAACGCCGACCAGAACGCCGGCATCAAGATCGTGCTGCGCGCAATGGAAGAGCCGCTGCGCCAGATCGTCACGAACGGCGGCGAAGAAGCCAGCGTCGTGGTGGCGGCAGTTGCTGCAGGTACGGGCAACTACGGCTACAACGCAGCAACGGGCGAGTACGTCGACATGGTTGAAGCCGGCGTCGTCGACCCGACCAAGGTCACGCGTACCGCACTGCAGAACGCAGCTTCGGTTGCAGGCCTGCTGCTGACGACGGACGCAGCTGTCGCAGAACTGCCGAAGGAAGACGCACCGATGCCGGGCGGCATGCCGGGCGGCATGGGCGGCATGGGCATGGACATGTAATCGACTTCGGTCGATGGTGTCCGGAGCGCGCAGCGATGCGCGTTCCAGCCAAAAGAAAAGACCCGCAGCGATGCGGGTCTTTTTTTATTGGCGCGAGGATTTCGATGCGTGCACCGGGCGGCCGGAGGCGTCGCGCCCGAAGCGGCGCGGCAGGTATGACGGCGGGGCATGCCCGCCGTGCCTGCGTCAATGGCGGTGCGACGTCCTCGTTACCGGGTCGGCCTTCACGGCCGGCGGCGTGTCCGAGTCTTCATTGCTGCGCGCCCAGAAGAACCGGTCGGGCAGGTACGCGCCCATGCCGGGCCGGAACGCGTCGCGCACGGCCTGGTACAAGTATTCCTGTGCCTCGCGAACCGCTTCGGGCGGTTCCTGGCCGTTTGCAAGCAGTGCCGCGATCGCCGCGCCGAGCGTGTCGGTGATACCCATCAGCCGGTGCGGCGAGCGATCCCACATGTCCTCGCGGAGCTGGCCTTCCTCGCCGTACAGCGTGTTGACGAGCCGGTGCGAGCCCGGCTCCGACGACAGGATGTACTCGCAGCCCTGCGACAGCAGGTGCGAGACGGCCGCGTCGAGATTCGGTGCCTCGGCGTCGCCGTCCGGCTGCGCGAGCGCGATCAGCGTCGCGTAGTCGGCGACCAGCAGCGTGGTTTGCGGCGCCAGCAGGTCGGCGATCGATTCGCGCAGGTCGTCGGCCGCGAGCACGTGTTCGTCGTCGAGCGTGAAGTCCGGCGCGAGCACGAGCGGCACGCCGTCGTAGTCGGCGACGACCTCGGCGATCGCGCTCACGACTTCCGCGCGCGTCGCCGCGCCGATCTTGAACGCGGCAACCGGCATGTCTTCGAGCAGCATGCGCGCCTGCGCGGCGACGACCTCGGGGTCGAGGCCGGTCACTTCGTCGCAGGCGGCCGAGTCGCGCACGGTGTAGCCCGTCAGGACGGATACGCCGTGACAGCCCATGCTCGCCAGGGTCATCAGATCGGCTTGGAGGCCGGAGCCGCCGGTGGGATCGGACAGGCCGAAGGTGAGGACGATCGGAGGGGCGTTGCTGGACATGTAAAAATGGGGCAAGAGAAAAACGGGAAAGCGACGGAGATGCGGACGGCGAGGCGAGTGGCCATTTTTGGCCCTGTGTTGCCCGGCAGGCCGCACTTTTCAACCATTATGCGGTGGAATCCGGCCCGCACGACGGATTTTTTAGCGCAGCGCAACGTAGTCGCGGTCCTCCAGCGTGATTGCTAGGCAGTCCGGCCCCGACACGGTACCATCATGGCTCCCGAATTTACCGACTTTTCCCGACGCGGCTAAGATGGAATACAAGAGCTGGATGTGCCTGATTTGTGGCTGGATTTACGACGAAGAAGCCGGGCTGCCGGAAGAGGGCATTGCCCCGGGCACGCGCTGGGAAGACGTCCCGATCAACTGGACGTGTCCCGAATGCGGCGCCCGCAAGGAAGACTTCGAGATGGTCCAGATCTGACCGGACCGCTGGCCCACGGACACCCCGCTCAGGCCTCGCATCGGCCCGGCGCTCGCGCGCCGCGGGTGGTGCGAGCGACTTGACGATGACAGGCGCGCGTGTCCATGACGTCCGATCCGGCGAACGTTCCCCACCCTGACGCACTGCCCAACCCGCGTGGCGGGGCCGTGCGCGCGGCCGACGCGTGGCTTGCGGCGGCCGCCGACGCATTCGGGCGGCACGACGATGCGGCAACACCGCTGTCGGCCGCCGCGGCCGTGCTGGCGGAAGCCGGCTGGCTGCCTGCCGCCCGGTTCGCCGGGCAACTGGCGGCCGCTGTGCCGCTGGTCGCCGCCGAGCCGACTTCGGCCGGCTGGCGCGCCGCGCTGCGCGACTTTCGTGCGGCCGTCGGGCGTCACAACCTGCGCGAGCTCGCCTGCTCGCCCGTTCTCCTCGACCATTTCCGTGCATTGCGTGCGCAAAGCGCCGCCGACCTGCGCGCGAGCGCACCGCTCGACGCGCTCGCGCTCGTCGGCCGCGCGGTGCCGCCGGCCACGCTGCGCGCGCTGCCCGACGCATTCGCGGCCCGGATCCGCGCCCGCTACGAGCAGGCGCTGCTAGGCGCGCTGCGCGCGGAGCACGGCGCGCCCGACGCGGCGCTGGACGAACTCGACGCGATGCAGGTCGCGCTGACCGACGACGGGCCGTACGATTTCTGGCGGCTCGCGAACGCGTGCCTGCGCGCGCTGCGCGCCAGCGGCGCGCCCGAGCTGAAGCGCTTTCTCGCGCGGACCAACCTGCTGCTCGGCGAGCATGCGCAGGGCCGGCGCAGCGCACCGCCCGAGTTCGTGCGCGAAACGGTGGCGCTGTTGTGGCGCGATTTCGCGCTGTTCGGCGCTGCGGCGGAAGACGTTGCGCTCGTCGACGTGCTGCACGACTACGGATTGACGGTCGACTGGCACGTCGCCGGCACGCCGGCGTCCGAGGCGCTGTGGGAAGCCGATGCCGCGCGGGCCGAGCACGACGCGGTCGCCGTCGCGCCGACCCGTGCGCTCGGCGTCGTGACCGTCAACGCGCATGCCTATGAGGATTTCCTGCAGACGGCCGATGCGTCGATGGTCGACCTCGCGGCCGACCCGGCCAGGGCCGACGCAGGTGCTGCGTGGCACGCGTCCGGCGCCGCGTACCGGGTCGGCACGGCCGCGTGCGCGCTCGGCCTCGGCCACGCGGCACTGCTGGCCGATACGCTCGGCCTCGCGTGGCGCCGTGCCGCCCACGGCGTGCCGCTCGCCGACGGCGGCCTCGACGCGCACGGCCACGCGTCCGACATGCTGCGCGCGGCGCTGCTGAAGATCGCGGCTGGCGTTGCACCGCCGGACCTCACCGCGGCGTCCGAAGCGCTCGGCACGGCGCTCGGCCGGACCTGACGAACAAGGGGACGGACACATGGCGGCGCCCCTTGTCGCGCGGGCCTGCAACACGCTGCCGACAGCGCCCGCGCGCGTGTTAGAGTGCCGTGTGATCCGCGCGCGCCGTTGCCAGCGTGGCGCGGCGTTGCTTGTTGATCGCGGCCCGGTCAGGTCGCGGCGTCTTTGCTAAAATTCAAACCATGTCAAAGCCTTCCGATCGCATCAATCTCACCAACCAGTTCCTGATCGCCATGCCTAACATGGCCGATCCGACGTTCTCGGGAACGGTGGTCTATCTTTGCGATCACAGCGAGCGCGGCGCGCTCGGCCTCGTCATCAATCGTCCGACCGACATCGATCTCGAATCGCTGTTCAACCGCATCGACCTGAAGCTCGACATCGAGCCGCTGCTGCACATTCCCGTGTACTTCGGCGGCCCGGTCCAGACCGAGCGCGGCTTCGTGCTGCACGAGCCGGTGGAGGGCGCGAGCTACAACTCGTCGATGTCCGTCGACGGCGGGCTGGAGATGACGACGTCGAAGGACGTGCTCGAGGCGGTCGCGACGGGCACCGGCCCGAAGCGCTTCCTGCTGACGCTCGGCCATGCCGGCTGGGGCGCAGGGCAGCTCGAGGAAGAAATTTCCCGCAACGGCTGGCTGACCGTGGCCGCCGATCCGCGCATCGTGTTCGACACCCCGGCCGAAGAGCGCTTCGAAGCCGCCCTCGGCCTGCTCGGCGTCAGCTCGGCGATGCTGTCCGGCGAAGCAGGGCACGCATGAGTGGCGCGAGCGCGCGCGATGCGACGCTCCTGGCGTTCGACTACGGCGAAAAACGTATCGGCGTCGCGGTCGGCAACGCGCTGACGCGCTCGGCCCGTGCGCTCCTCGTGATCCAGAACCTGAACCGCGAACACCGCTTCAAGGCGGTCGGCGACCTGCTGGCCGAATGGCGGCCGGACGCGCTCGTCGTCGGCCTGCCGATGCATCCGGACGGCACGCCGCACGACATGACGCAGCAGGCGAAGCGCTTCGGCAACCAGCTGAACGGCCGCTTCGGGCTGCCCGTCACGTGGGTCGACGAGCGCTATTCGTCGGTCGAGGCCGAGGCCGGGCTGCGCGAGCGCAACGTGCGCGGCCGTGCCCGCGCGGAGATGCTCGATGCCGAGGCCGCGCGCGTCATCCTTCAACAGTATCTCGATCAATTGTCCGACCATGAGCACCATTGATGCCGAGGCGCTTTACCGCGTCCTGCTCGACCAGATCCGCGCCGCGTACGGCGCGGCGTTCGCCGAACCGGGCGGCCCGCGGCTCGCCGGCATTCACAGCGGCGGCGCATGGCTGGCCGAGCGCCTCGCACGCGATCTCGGCGCACCGGCGTTCGGCGTCGTGAACGTCGCGCTGCATCGCGACGACTACGCGAAGAAGGGGCTGCACAGCCAGGCCAGCCCGACGTCGCTGCCGTTCGAGATCGACGGCGCGCGCATCGTGCTCGTCGACGACGTGCTGTACACCGGACGCACCGTGCGCGCGGCGCTCAACGAACTGTTCGACTACGGCCGTCCGGCCGCGGTCGAGCTCGCGGTGCTGGCCGATCGCGGCGGCCGCGAGCTGCCAGTCGCTGCCCGCTTTGCGGGCGGCACGCTCGACGTGCCGGCCGGCGCGACGCTCGTGCTCGCGCGCGACGACGCGCAGTTCACGCTGCGCGTCGAGTCGCACGGCACCTGAACGACACGCGAACCGTATCCCGGGCCGCTGGTTTGCACCGCGGCCCGTTTGCATAGTTGGAATCACGCACATCATGACCACCGACACCACTGGCCGCACCGGCAATCCCGCTGCGGCCACGAGCCCCGACCGGTTCCGCTACGGTTTCCTGAAGGGCAATCCGCAGCTCACGAAAAACGGCGAGCTGAAGCACCTGCTGTCGATCGAGGGCCTGCCGCGCTCGATCGTGAACCACATCCTCGATACGGCCGAGCAGTTCGTCAGCGTGACGGACCGTGAAGTGAAGAAGGTGCCGCTGCTGCGCGGCAAGTCCGTCTTCAACCTGTTCTTCGAGAACTCGACGCGGACGCGCACGACCTTCGAGATCGCCGCGACGCGCCTGTCGGCCGACGTGCTGAACCTGAACATCAATGCGTCGTCGACGAGCAAGGGCGAATCGCTGCTCGACACGATCAACAACCTGTCGGCGATGCATGCCGACCTGTTCGTCGTGCGCCATGCGTCGAGCGGCGCGCCGTACCTGATCGCCGAGCACTGCGCGCCGCACGTGCACGTGATCAACGCCGGCGACGGCCGCCATGCGCACCCGACGCAGGGCCTGCTCGACATGTACACGATCCGTCACTACAAGCGCGACTTCACGAAGCTGCGCGTGGCGATCGTCGGCGACATCCTGCATTCGCGCGTCGCGCGCTCCGACATCCACGCGCTCACCACGCTCGGCGTGCCGGAAGTGCGCGCGATCGGCCCGCGTACGCTGCTGCCGGGCGGTCTCGAGCAGATGGGTGTGAAGGTGTTCCACGACCTCGACGAAGGGCTGAAGGGCGTCGACGTGATCATCATGCTGCGCCTGCAGAACGAGCGGATGAGCGGCGCGCTGCTGCCGTCCGCGCAGGAGTACTTCAAGACGTGGGGCCTGACGCCCGAGCGCCTCGCGCTCGCCGCGCCCGACGCGATCGTGATGCACCCGGGCCCGATGAACCGTGGCGTCGAGATCGATTCGCAGGTCGCCGACGGCCCGCAATCGGTGATCCTCAACCAGGTCACGTTCGGCATCGCCGTGCGGATGGCGGTAATGGGCATCGTCGCCGGCAACAGCGATTGAGCCCGCTTTCGCGCATCCTTATTCACGCAATCAACGCATTCACAGACAGCGCATGAAGATTCATATCAAAGGCGGCACGCTGATCGATCCGGTCGCCGGCACCGAGCGGCAGGCCGACGTATTCGTCGCGGCCGGCAAGATCGCCGCGATCGCCGAGGGCGGCAAGGCGCCGGCCGATTTCAACGCCGCGAAGACCATCGACGCGTCGGGACTGGTCGTCGCGCCCGGCCTCGTCGACCTGTGCGCGCGGCTGCGCGAGCCCGGCTACGAACACAAGGCGACGCTCGCGTCCGAGATGGCTGCGGCCGTCGCGGGCGGCGTCACGACGCTCGTGTGCCCGCCGGATACCGACCCCGTGCTCGACGAGCCGGGCCTCGTCGAGATGCTCAAGTTCCGCGCACGCAACCTGCACCAGGCGAACGTGCACCCGCTGGGCGCGCTGACGGTTGGCCTCAAGGGTGAAGTGATCACCGAGATGGTCGCGCTGACCGAGTCCGGCTGCGTCGGCTTCACGCAAGCGAACGTGCCGGTACGCGACACACAGGTGCTGCTGCGCGCGCTGCAGTACGCGAGCACCTACGGCTACACGACGTGGCTGCGTCCGGTCGACGCGTTCATCGGCCGCGGCGGCGTGGCCGCGAGCGGCGCACTCGCGTCGCGGCTCGGGCTGTCCGGCGTGCCGGTCGCGGCCGAGACGATCGCGCTGCACACGATCTTCGAACTGATGCGCGTGACGGGCGCGCGCGTGCACCTTGCACGGTTGTCGTCCGCGGCCGGCCTTGCGCTCGTGCGCGAGGCGAAGGCCGAAGGGCTGCCCGTGACCTGCGACGTCGGCGTGAACCATCTGCATCTGATCGACGTCGACATCGGCTACTTCGATTCGCAGTTCCGGCTCGATCCGCCGCTGCGCAGCGAGCGCGATCGCGAAGCGATCCGCGTGGCGCTCGCCGACGGCACGATCGACGCGATCTGCTCCGACCACACGCCGGTCGACGACGACGAGAAACTGCTGCCGTTCGGCGAAGCGACGCCCGGCGCGACGGGGCTCGAGTTGCTGCTGTCACTGACGCTGAAGTGGGCGGACGAGACGCGTACGCCGCTCGCGCAGGCGCTGCGCCGCATCACGTCCGCGCCGGCCGACGTGCTGAAGCTGCCGGCAGGCCGCCTGTCCGAAGGCGGCGCGGCCGACCTGTGCGTGTTCGACCCGCGCGCGCACTGGCGCGTCGAGCCGCGTGCGCTGAAGAGCCAGGGCCACAACTCGCCGTTCCTCGGCTACGAACTGCCGGCCACCGTGCGCGCGACGCTCGTGGCCGGGCAGGTCGCGTTCGAGCGCCCCTGAACCACGCCGGACCCTCGCCATGACCGCCCTTCGCAAGCTGCGTCTCGTTTTTCACCTGTTGCGCGGCATGGCGATCGTCGCGCTGCGTTTTTCGCACGTCACGCCCGCGCACCGCGCCGAGATGACGCGCCGCTGGACGCTCAAGATGCTGCGCATCTGCGGGATGCGCCTCGTCGTCCACAACGACGGCGCGCGCCTCGACGCGAGCGCGCTCGTGGTCGGCAACCACGTGTCGTGGCTCGACATCTACGCGGTCAACGCGTGGCGGCCGACGCCGTTCGTGTCGAAGGCCGAGGTGCGGCAGTGGCCGGTCGTCGGCTGGCTTGCCGAGAAGCTCGACACCGTGTTCCTGCAGCGCGAGAAGCGCACCGAGGCGATGCGGATCATGCACGAGATGGCCGAGCGCCTGCGCAACGGCGGGCTCATGTGCGTGTTTCCGGAAGGGACGACGTCCGACGGTCAGGAACTGCTGCCGTTCCATGCGAACCTGTTCCAGTCCGCGGTATCGGCCGGCTGCGCGGTGCAGCCGATCTGCCTGATGTACGAGGATGCGCAGCGGCGGCAGTCGGTCGCACCGGCGTACACGGGCGAGCTGTCGCTCGGCAAGTCGCTCGACATGGTGCTGCGCGGCGGCCCGCTCGTCGTGCATCTGTACGTGTGCAATCCGATCGCGCCGGGCGGCGACCGGCGGGCGACGTCCGCCGCGGCGCGCGACGCGATCGCGGCTGCGCTGGCGACGTTGCAGGAGAAAGTCGGCAAGCCTTCGGCCGAGTCGCTCGCGGAACTGCAGAAGCATGCGTATCCGGCGACCGAACTCGGTGGCGGTGCGACGGGTGATGCGGCGGCCGATGAACCGGTGCCGGGGCGCGAGGGCTGACGCGCTCGCACGGGCTGTGTGCCGTAACCGGGAGCGCTCAGTCGGGATGGTCGGTGATGCGCCGCGTCTCGATCTCGAGGGCCCCGGATGTGTGTTGCCTGACGACGACATAGTCGTCGTATTCCGGTTGTTCCGACGAATACGCGCTCAGGTACGCGTGATTGTCCCAGTGAGAAATCTCCGGTGACGATGCGCGCTGGTAGACGTCCGACGCGAGGCGGTCGTCGTTCTGCTGCTCGTGCGGATACCAGTCGAGATGACGGCCGTCGAACGGCGTATAGACGCGCATACCCTGCTTCAGGCGCCGGAACGGCTGCGCGGAGCGATGCACGGCAAAGGTCGTGTCGATCGGTGCACGCAGGTACGCAATTTCCCGGCCGCCGATCGCGCCGATCTCCGGGCGCTGGTGCCAGAACTGGCTGATATGGCGGTTCATCACGCGCCCGAACAGTGGATAGCTCCTGCGGATGTCGTCGATCTTCAGCATCGGCCCGGCGCACTCGATGTCCGGAAACGCATTCAGCAACTCGAGATAGACCGCGATGGCGTCGGGGCTCGATGCGGCGAGGTCGATATCGCAGTCCGTCACGATGTACGGGCCCGGCTCCCGGGACGAAAACACCGCCGACACGGTTTCATCGACGAGATTCAGTTCGTTGGCATCCGAAATCGCGGCTCGCCTGAACACGCGGATCCCATCGTGCTCGAGTTCGTCGAGCACGCGCAGCGTTTCCGGATCATTGCTGCCGTTATCGTGAACGGCAATCTCGACGGGCACGCGCTGCCGCCGGTACGACGCGATGACGCGTCGGAGCATCGCCCCCCGGTTGTACGAAATGACGATCAACGGCAGTGGCCGGAATCCCGGTTCGCCGGGTAGCGCTTCCCGAAGGCCGAGCGTTGCCGGCAGGTACCGGCGGCCTTCGCGTCGACCGTGCTCGAGATAGTGCTGCGCCGGGTCCACACCCGCAGCGCGTACGTCGGGATGCAACAGCAGATAGGCTTCGGCGGAAAAGTCGGGAGGCAGGCTGCTCATCGGTGTCCTCGGTGTGCGGATAGCGCGTACTTTCCGGAATTTGCCGCGCGAAGTCGCGGTGCGGTTCCGGAACGTTCACGCCGTGTCGTGCGACGGCCGGCGCTCATTCGCCCGGCGTGCCGCACGCTTCGCACTGCACCTGCGTGACCGTGCGCTGCGCCGGGTCGGCGGTCAGCCGTACGGCCGACAACCGGTTGCCCCACACGCAGCCCGAATCGAGCGCGACGACGTTGTTGCGCAACATCAGGCCAAGCGCGGCCCAGTGCCCGAACACGACCGTCACGTCCTCCGTGCGGCGCCCCGGCACGTCGAACCACGGCAGGTAGCCGGGCGGCGCACTGTCCGGGCCGCCGTTGGCCTTGAATTCCATTGCGCCGTCCGGCGTGCAGAAGCGCACGCGCGTGAACGCGTTGAACGCGACGCGCATCCGGTCGCGCTTCTTCAGATCAGGGTGCCATTGATTCGGCTCGTTGCCGTACAGCTTCGCCAGCGTGTCGCGCCAGTCGGGCGCGCGCAGCGCGCGCTGGAGTTCGTCCGCGAGTTCGAGCACGAGCGTGGCGTCCCATTGCGGCAGCACGCCCGCATGCACGAGCAGCATCCCGTGCTCCGCGTGCACGAACGGGCGATGGCGGACCCAGTCGAGCAGTGCATCGGCATCCGGCGCGTCGAGGATCTCGCCGATCGTGTCGCCCGGACGTTCGGTGCGCAGCCCGGCGGAGACCGCGAGCAGGTGAAGATCGTGATTGCCGAGCACGACGGTTGCGCGCGGGCCGAGGTCGACGAGCGCGCGCAGCGCGGCGAGGGAACCCGGCCCGCGGTTGACGACGTCGCCGGCGATCCACAGCGGCGTGTCGGCGGGAGGCGAAAGCTTTTCGAGTAGCGACTGGAAAGCAGAATGACAGCCTTGGATGTCGCCGATGGCGATGGGGGTGCGGGTCATGGGGCAGCGGATTTTGCGAGTATCGGCAACACGGGAAAAATCATCCATTCAATGCAGCGCTGCGCAATTTGTGTTCCGCAACAATTGGTTGATTTGGCAAGAAATTTCATGCTCGGAAAGGGTTCGATGCGCTGTATCAAGTTGTTAGCGGCATGGCTTTTGCAGGGGGCGGCTCCCTATAATTGTCCTTTTCCCCAACAAAATTAGCATTTCATGACTTTGAAGGCCATGTCGACCGGTTAAAATTCCCGGTCTGACGTAGCAATCACAAGTTACTAGCATTTGCGAATCTGATGTGGCCGACGCCTGAAGACGTCTGCCGCACATTATTTGAGGGAGCCTCATGATCCTGGTTACGGGCGGCGCGGGTTTTATCGGTGCCAATTTTGTACTCGACTGGCTGCGCGCATCCGACGAAGCCGTGCTCAACGTTGACAAGCTGACGTACGCAGGGAACCTGCGCACGCTGCAGTCACTGGACGGAAACCCGAAGCACGTGTTTGCGCGCGTCGACATCTGCGACCGTGACGCACTCGACGCGCTCCTGGCCGAGCACAAGCCCCGCGCGGTGCTGCACTTCGCCGCGGAAAGCCATGTCGATCGCTCGATCCACGGTCCCGCGGATTTCGTGCAGACCAACGTCGTCGGCACGTTCACGCTGCTCGAGGCTACCCGCCAGTACTGGAACGGCCTGAACGATGCCGACAAGGCGGCGTTCCGCTTCCTGCACGTGTCGACCGACGAGGTGTTCGGTTCGCTGTCGGCCACCGACCCGCAATTCTCCGAGACGACGCCATACGCGCCGAACAGCCCGTATTCGGCGACGAAGGCGGGTTCCGACCACCTGGTGCGCGCATACCACCATACGTACGGTTTGCCGGTGTTGACGACGAACTGTTCGAACAACTACGGCCCGTATCAGTTCCCCGAGAAGCTGATTCCGCTGATGATCGCGAATGCGCTCGCGGGCAAGCCGCTGCCGGTGTACGGCGACGGCCAGAACGTGCGCGACTGGCTGTACGTCGGCGACCACTGCAGCGCGATCCGAGAAGTGCTCGCGCGCGGCGTGCCCGGCGAGACGTACAACGTCGGCGGCTGGAACGAGAAGAAGAACCTCGAAGTCGTGCATACGCTGTGCGACCTGCTCGACAAGGCGCGCCCGAAGGCCGCGGGTTCGTACCGCGACCAGATCACCTACGTGACGGACCGGCCCGGCCATGATCGCCGCTACGCGATCGATGCGCGCAAGCTCGAACGCGAGCTCGGGTGGAAGCCTGCGGAAACGTTCGAGACTGGTCTGGCCAAGACGGTCGACTGGTATCTCGACAACCAGGTCTGGGCCGATGAGGTTGCATCGGGCGAGTACCGCAAGTGGGTCGAAACGAACTACGCGAAACGCGCTTGAGGAGAGGAGCGATGGCACGTAAAGGCATCATTCTCGCCGGCGGCTCCGGCACGCGGCTGTATCCGATCACGCACGTCGTATCGAAGCAGCTCCTGCCGGTGTACGACAAGCCGATGATCTACTACCCGCTGTCGACGCTGATGATCGCGGGCATTCGCGACGTGTTGATCATCTCGACGCCGCAGGACACGCCCCGTTTCGAGTCGATGCTCGGTGACGGCAGCCAGTGGGGGATGAACATCCAGTACGCGGTGCAGCCGTCGCCCGACGGTCTCGCGCAGGCGTTCATCATCGGCAAGGAGTTCGTCGGCAACGATCCGTCGGCGCTGATTCTCGGCGACAACATCTTCTACGGGCACGACCTGGCGAAGCAGCTCGAGCGCGCGCATGCACAGGAAACCGGCGCGACCGTGTTCGCGTATCACGTGCACGATCCGGAGCGTTACGGCGTCGTCGAATTCGACAAGTCGTTCCGCGCGCTGTCGATCGAGGAGAAGCCGGCAAAGCCGCGTTCGAACTACGCGGTGACCGGCCTGTACTTCTATGACAACCGCGTATGCGACATCGCGGCCGACATCAAGCCGTCGCCGCGCGGCGAGCTGGAAATCACCGACGTCAACTCGCGCTATCTCGACAACGGCGCGCTGAACGTCGAGATCATGGGGCGCGGCTATGCGTGGCTCGATACCGGCACGCACGATTCGCTGATCGAAGCCGCCAGTTTCATCGCGACGCTGCAGAAGCGGCAGGGCCTCGTGGTCGCTTGTCCGGAAGAAATCGCCTATCGCCGCAACTGGATCGACGCGGAGCAGGTGCTGAAGCTTGCACAGCCGCTGGCGAAGAACGCATACGGTCAGTACCTCAAGAACATTCTCACGGATCAAGTCGCATGGCCATCCAAGTAACGGCAACGGCGCTGCCCGAAGTCAAGATCATCGAGCCGAAGGTGTTCGGCGACGCGCGCGGGTTCTTCTACGAAAGCTTCAACGGGAAGGAATTCGCCGAGCAGGTCGCACCCGGCGTCGAATTCGTGCAGGACAACCATTCGCGCTCGTCGAAGGGCGTGCTGCGCGGCCTGCATTATCAGATCCAGCACGCGCAGGGCAAGCTCGTTCGCGTCGTCGAGGGCGAAGTGTTCGACGTCGCCGTCGACATTCGCAAGGATTCGCCGAACTTCGGCAAGTGGGTGGGGGTTGTCCTGTCGAACGACAACCATCGGCAGCTGTGGGTGCCGCCCGGTTTCGCACACGGTTTCGTCGTGCTGTCGGAGGCCGCGCAGTTCCTTTACAAGACGACCGACTACTGGTTCCCGGAGCACGAGCGCAGCATCGTGTGGAACGACCCGGAGATCGGGATCGAGTGGCCGATCGATTTCGAGCCGCTGCTGGCGGCGAAGGACGCGGCCGGCAAGCGTTTGAGCGAAGCCGAAGTTTATGCGTGAGGTGGGTGTGACTCCTGAACCGACGATCCTCGTGACGGGTGTGAATGGCCAGGTCGGGTTCGAACTGCTGCGCTCGCTGCAAGGCCTCGGCCGCGTGGTGGCGTGCGACCGCTCGATGCTCGACCTGTCCGATCTCGATCGGGTGCGCAGTGTCGTACGCGAGCTGAAGCCGTCGATTATCGTGAATCCGGCCGCGTACACGGCCGTCGACAAGGCCGAGACGGATGTCGACGCCGCGCGTCGGCTGAATGCCGAAGTGCCGCGTGCTTTTGCGGAGGAGGCGGCGCGTCTCGGCGCAGCGCTGGTTCATTATTCGACCGACTATGTGTTCGACGGGACCAAAGACGGTGCCTACGTCGAAACGGATGCGACCAACCCGCAGAACGTGTACGGGCTGACCAAGCTCGAGGGCGAGCAGGCCATCGCGGCGACGGGTTGCGCGCACCTGATCCTGCGGACAAGCTGGGTGTACGGCCGGCGCGGCAAGAACTTCCTGCTGACGATGCTGAAGCTCGGCAGCGAGCGTCCGGAACTGCGCGTCGTCGCGGATCAGGTCGGTGCGCCGACGTGGTCGAAGACGATCGCCACCGCGACCGCGCACGTCGTCGCGCAGGCATTGGCGGCCGATGATGCGGACTGGTGGGCGCAGCGTTCCGGTGTCTATCACTTCACGTCGGCTGGCGCCACGTCGTGGCACGGGTTTGCCGAGGCAATCTTCGCCGACGCGATGGGCGAGCGTGCGCCGAAGGTGCTGCCGATTCCGGCGAGCGACTACCCGGTTCCCGCCAAGCGTCCGTCCAATTCGCGACTGTCGCACGACAAGCTGACCGAAGCATTCGGGTTGCGGTTGCCGGACTGGGCCGATGCGCTGAAGCTGTGCCTGAGTGAGTAACTTGAATCAGAATTCCGCGGATCAGGAGCGGGCCGGTGTCGTGATCGTGTTCTACCGACCGGATAGCGGCTGTGTGGCTCGTGCGAACCGGCTCGCCAAGGTATGGCCGTGCGTGGTGGTCGATAACACAGAGACCGTGTCCACGTCGGAGGCGCTCGGGCTGGACCGGCGAATCGACTATGTCGCCAACGGCGCGAACCTCGGGATTGCGACGGCGCTCAACCAGGGTGTCGAGCGCCTGATCGAGGCCGGCTGTACGGCAGCATTGCTGTTCGATCAGGATAGCGAACCATCCAGCGAATTGCTGGTTGAGCTGCCTCGAACATTGGCGGCAGAACGCATGACCAATCATCGCGTGGCGCTCGTCGGACCGGCGTACGAGGATGCACGGTTGGGCGGGGTCGCGCCGTTCGTTCGATTCGGCTACTTGAAATTGCAGCGAGTTCAGCCCGACGGCGTAAAGCCAATCGACGTCGATTTCCTGATTACATCGGGCTCGTGCGTGAATCTCGAGACCTGGCGCGACATCGGACCGATGGACGATGCACTGTTCATCGACTTCGTCGATCTCGAATGGTGCGTCCGAGCTCGCGCGAAAGGCTATTCGGTACTCGGGGCACCCGCGTTGCGGTTGAAGCACGAACTGGGTGGCGAGCCGGTGAAGTTCTTCGGGCGGAGCTACCCGGGGCACAGCGCGGTTCGGCATTACTATCTGTTCCGCAATGCGATCGCACTGATCCGGCGTTCCTACGTGCCGTGGAGCTGGAAGTCGACCGAGCTGGTCAAGATGCCGGTCCGGTTGGCGATCTATGCGTTGTTCATGCAACCACGAATGGCGCACCTGCGACTTTCGCTTCTTGGAATCTGGCACGGATTGTCCGGACGCTCGGGGGAGCTGTAATCCATCGATTACGGCAGGTTCCAGGATTTGTCGTCTAACTATTTATTATTGAAGAATCGCATGCTCACTGTCGCAATTGCAGACCTTAAACAAAGCATCGTGTCCTGGCGGTTATGGACGCTGCTCGGCTGGCTGGAGATCCGGCAGCGCTATGCGCGCTCGCGGGTCGGTCCGTTCTGGCTGACGATCAGCATGGGCGTCATGATCGGGTCGTTGGGCGTCGTCTACGGCACGCTCTTCGGTCAGGACATGCACGCGTACCTGCCGTTCCTTGCCGCGAGTCTTGTGATGTGGGGGCTGCTTTCGCAGACGATTCAGGACGGTAGCGTCGCCTACATCAACAGCGCGTCATACATCAGGCAAATGGCGACGCCGAAGCTGATCTACATGCTGCAGGTGGTGTGGCGCAACCTGATCGTGATGACTCACAACGCGGTGATCATCGTCGTGCTTCTGGCGGTGTTTGGCGTGAAGAGTTGGGAAACCCTGCCGTTGTTCATTCCCGGCCTGCTGCTGTACATCCTGAACATTCTCTGGATTGCGATGACGGTCGGCTTGCTGTCCGCGCGCTTTCGCGATCTTCCCCAGATCATCTCGGCGTTGCTGCAGGTTGCGTTTTACGTGACGCCGATCATCTTTCGTCCCAACGCATTGAACCGCTATACCTTCATCGTTGAGTGGAATCCGCTCGCCTATCTGATCGATGTCGTACGCGGTCCGTTGATCGGGCAGGCGCCGAGTGCGCTGACGTGGGGGGTGACGGCCGGCATGGCCGCAGTAGGCTGGATTGTCGCGTTGTGGCTGACCGGTCGTTATGTGAAACGTATCCCGTACTGGGTTTGAGGAGCACGTCGTGGCCTATATCGATTTGAAGAACGTAACGCTCGATTTGCCGATCTATGACGTGCAGGGACGCTCGCTGAAGAAGCAGGTCATGCGCATGGGGCGACGCAATCGTATTGCCGAGGGCAGTGACGGCGTGATCGTCGTGCGCGCGCTTGACGACGTCAACGTCCGCTTCGATCGTGGCGATCGCATTGGGCTGATCGGGCACAACGGCGCGGGAAAGTCGACGCTGCTGCGTGTGATGGCGGGCATCTACCCGCCGACAGCCGGTACCGTGTCGCGCAGCGGCAAGGCCGTGCCTTTGCTGGATATCAGCCTCGGCATGGATGAGAACTCCACCGGCATGCAGAATATTCGCCTGAGGGGGTTGCTGCTCGGGATGTCCGACGCGGAAATCCGGCAGAAGCAGCAGGATATCGCGGAGTTCTGCGAACTCGGCGACTACCTGGATCTGCCGATTCGTACCTATTCCAGCGGCATGCGCGTTCGACTTGCATTCGCCGTGTCCACTGCGGTTGATGCGGAGATCCTGTTGCTCGACGAAGTGATGGGTGTCGGCGATGCGTCGTTCATGCACAAGGCGGAGGCGCGCTTGGCGGATCTGCATAGTCGGGCCGAGATCGTCGTCCTGGCCATGCATTCGAACAGCGAAATCCGCAAGGTCTGCAACAAGGCGCTGTGGATGGAACGCGGTCGGGTCCGCGCATTCGGTCCAGCGGATGAGGTCGTGTCGCAGTACGAGGCGGCGGTAGCCTGAGTCTCGCCGTTATCCAGATGACATTGTCAAAAGTCAGTTCGCTTGTAGGGCGGATCACCGGGGGCAGGAACCTTGGCGCCATGTTGCGCCAGGGCTATGCCGTCTATCGCCGCGAAGGTTTCGGCGGGGTCAAGCGCAAGCTCACGTGGATGATGGCCGGTGCGCCCGGTGCGATCGATCCTGAGGACTATGCGAACTGGATAAGTCGTCATGATCGGATCGACGACGCCATGCGCGAGGCGATCGGGCGTCGCATCAGCGGGTTTGCAAAGGCACCGCTGATTTCGGTCGTGATGCCGGTCTACAACCCCCGTCCCGAGTGGCTGGCGGAAGCGATTGAATCGGTGCGCGGCCAGCTCTATCCGCATTGGGAGCTGTGCATCGCTGACGATCGCTCACCGGATCCGGCGATTCGTCCGCTGCTCGAGCGTTATGCAGCACTGGACTCGCGGATCAAGGTGGTATTCCGCGAAACGAACGGCCATATTTCCGCGGCGTCGAACAGCGCGCTCGGTCTGGTAACCGGCGAGTGGGTTGCGTTGCTGGATCACGACGACCTTTTGCCTGAGCACGCACTCTACTGCGTGGCGGATACGATCGAGCAAAATCCGTCCATCCGTCTGATTTATTCGGACGAGGACAAGATCGACGAAGGTGGCAAACGCCGGGATCCGTACTTCAAATGTCAGTGGAACCCGGATCTGTTCCATTCGCAGAACATGTTCAGCCATCTCGGCGTCTACGAGAAGGCATTGCTGGACGAGGTCGGCGGGTTTCGCATCGGCTATGAGGGGTCGCAGGACTACGATCTCGCGCTGCGTTGCATCGAGCGCGTCGACGCGAATGCCATTCGTCATATTCCGCGCGTGCTGTATCACTGGCGTATTCATTCGACCAGCACGTCGAGCGGCGTGGAAGCCAAGCCCTATGCGGCGGTGGTCGGCGAAAAGTCCATCAACGAGCATTTCGGCAGGCTGAATGTTGCAGCGCATGCCGAATACATCGGATATGGCTATCGCGTACGGCATGCACTGCCGGCGCAGCCGCCGCTCGTTACGCTGATCATTCCGACACGTAATGCAGTGCACTTGATGCGCCAATGCATCGGTAGCATTCTCGAACGCACGACTTACGAAAATTACGAAATCCTGATCGTTGACAACGGTTCGGATGACGCGGAAGCGTTGCTTTATTTCGAGTCTCTCATTGAGGACCCCAGAATTCGGGTCTTGAGGGACGATCGACCGTTCAATTATTCGGCGCTGAACAACGCCGCGGTCGCGTCCGCCAACGGTGAGTTCGTCTGTTTGCTCAACAACGACATCGAAGTCATTTCTCCGGACTGGTTGTCCAATATGGCTGGACTGGCACTGCAGCCCGGAGTGGGGGCGGTCGGGGCAAAATTGTTGTATCCGAACGATACCGTGCAGCATGCCGGTCTTGTGCTGGGCATCCTCGGCGTCGCTGGCAACGCGCACAAGCACGTTCCACGGACGACGCGCGGCTACTTCGGGCGTGCCGGTCTCGTCAGTGGGTTTTCGGCGGTGACGGCTGCCTGCCTGCTGGTGCGCAGGTCGATTTACCGAGACGTCGGCGGGCTGGATGAAAAAAATCTGGCCGTGGCCTACAACGATGTCGATTTCTGCTTGCGCGTTCGCGAGGCCGGCTACCGCAACGTATGGACGCCGTTTGCCGAGTTGTATCACCACGAATCCGCGACGCGCGGCCCGGAAACCGATCCCGCTAACCAGCTGCGTTTCCAGCGCGAAACCGCGTATATGACGCAACGATGGGGCAAGATGTTGCTGGATGATCCTTGCTATAGCCCCAACCTGACCCTCGACCGTGAGGATTTCGGTCTCGCATGGCCGCCCAGGGTGGCTCCGCTTGCTTAGGCGTCTTGCGGAAACCGGTGACGATGGTGCACGACGTGAACTGTCGAACAGATCATTGACGAAGCACCGGAGAGAATGGAGTTGACGTGAACATCTATCCTGTCGTTTTGTGCGGGGGGAGCGGCACCCGCTTGTGGCCCATGTCGCGCGGCGGATATCCGAAGCAGTACTTGAGGCTGACGGGGGAGCACACGCTCGTCCAGCAGACGGTAAAGCGGCTGGCCGGCGTTGCGGGTGTGGCCGAGCCGATTGTCATCGCAAACCAGGATCAGCGCTTTCTGGTCGCAGACCAGTTGCACGGTATCGGAGTCGAACCGGAAGCCATCCTCCTCGAGCCGATGAAGCGCAATACCGCGCCGGCGGTTGCCGCGGCCGCGCTGATTGCTGTCGAACGATCGCCGGATGCGTTGCTGATGGTCTTGCCATCGGATCACGTCATCCTCGACACAGCCATGTTTTCGGATCTGGCATCGACTGCAGCCGATATCGCTCGAGAAGGTTATCTCGTGACTTTCGGAATCGAGCCGACGAGCCCCCATACCGGCTACGGGTATATCCGCAGCGGCTCAGCGCTGGACGGATTCGGCGGAGCGTGCCGCGTCGATGGATTCACGGAGAAGCCCGATGCAGAAACGGCTGGACGCTTCCTGGACCAGGGCGGGTACTACTGGAACAGCGGCATGTTCATGCTCAAGGCATCGGCCTATCTGGAAGATCTGGCCCGTTATGCCCCGGCGGTACTGGCACACATCGAGCAAGCGGTTGCACAAGCCCGGCGCGATGAAGACTTCATACGATTGGATGCGCAAGCGTTTGCCTTGTGTCCCGATATCTCCATCGATTATGCCGTGATGGAAAAAACCGACCGTGCGGCAATGGTCGTTGCGTCGGGCATGGGTTGGAGCGATATTGGCTCGTGGTCCGCGCTCGCCGACATCACGGAGAAAGACGCGGAAGGTAATGCATTGTCGGGCGATGTGATCGCGGAGGACGTGACGGGCAGCTATATCCGGGCAGACCACCGGATGGTGGCCGCGATCGGGCTGAAGGACACGATCGTCGTTGAAACAGCGGATGCGGTACTCGTTGCTCATCGGAGCGAAACCGAGCGCGTGAAGACGATCGTCGAGCGCCTGAACGCATCGGGGCGGCACGAATCAGTAACGCATCGCAAGGTTGTGCGCCCGTGGGGAACTTACGAAAGCATCGATCAGGGTGAGCGATTCCAGGTGAAGCGGATCATCGTGAACCCGGGGTCGTCGCTCAGTCTGCAGATGCATCATCACCGCGCGGAACACTGGATTGTCGTGCGCGGTACTGCGCGAGTGACGAATGACGGGCGTGAACTTCTGCTGACGGAGAATCAGTCGACCTATATTCCGCTCGGTGCGAAGCATCGGCTGGAGAACCCGGGAAAGATCCCGCTCGAACTGATCGAGGTTCAGTCGGGGGCTTATTTGAGTGAGGATGACATCGTGCGCTTTGAAGACAATTACGGGCGAGACGTCAAGCCGATATGAGTGAAGTGCGCGTGTTGCGTCGCGAAAGCCGTATTGTGCGGCCCGGCGGAGCATGGACAAGGTGTGCTGTAGCGGTTTGCGTTGCGTTCGTCTGAACACCGGATCGATTGCTGGCGGGGGCGGCACAGTCGTCCGACTACGAAGGAATCAAGTGGAAAATACAACTGGTCAATATTCGCTCCCTGAAATCATCGATGCCTTGGGCATCGACGGTGAGTTGTTCTGGGAGCCGCGCCGGCTCGTTTCTCCGGGCGCGTGGGCGGGGCACATCGCTACCGCATTCTGGCTCGTGAAGGCGATACAGCCGCGTGTGTTGGTGGAATTGGGTACTCACAGCGGAAACTCATACTCGGCATTCTGTCAGGCGGTTTCGCAGTACGGGTTGTCGACGCGCTGCTTTGCGGTCGATACGTGGCAGGGAGACGAGCATGCCGGCCAGTACGGTGAGGAGGTATTCGATAGCCTCTCGAAGTTCAACGATCTGCACTACGCGGGCTTTTCGAAGCTACTCAGAATGACGTTCGACGAGGCGAGGGACTACTTCCCGAGTCGTCCGCAAGGAGAAATCGATCTGCTTCATATCGACGGGTTGCATACGTATGAAGCGGTCAAGCACGATTTCGACACATGGTTCGACGCACTCTCGGATCGAGCAGTTGTCCTTTTCCACGATATCAATGTGCGCGAGCGTGGGTTCGGCGTCTGGCAGCTTTGGCAGGAACTGTCGGCGAAGTACCCGTCGTTCGAGTTCGACAACTCCGAGGGACTCGGCGTGCTTTGCACGGGATCCGAGAGTGCGCCGCTGATTGCCAAACTGATGGCGCTGGGCGCCGACCCTGCAGCTGCGTCGACGATTCGGGCGATGTTTGCTGCGCGTGGAGAGGCTTTTCGTCGTCATGTCCAGGCGGTTGACCTCGACAGGCACGCCAATAACCTGAGCGGAGAAATCGTGCGCCTGTCGAATGAAGCGCAGGCGGCCAGGGCCGGGTTCGATGAACGTGTCGGGGCTCTTGCGTCGGAACTGGCACAGGAGCGGGTGGTTCGGCAGACACTGGAATCGGGCGCCGCGGATGCGGCGGCTGCGCAGGAGGTTCTCCGTCAACGCATCGTCGCACTCGATGCAGATCTGGCGCGGGCACGGGACGAACAATCGTCCCGCGCTGCCAGCAAAGCGGAGTGCGCGCGCCTCTCCTCCGAAGTCGAGCGGCTCGAAGCGAAACTTGTACAGCAACACAGCGAGTACGAAGGGCAACTGCACAGCTTGATGGAGAGCGAGCTTCGCGAGCGCGATCAGATCGTTCAGTCGTTCCGGAGTTCCACATCCTGGCGCGTGACGGCACCGATGCGGGCCGTGATTACGCGGCTTCGCGGCTCGGGAGCGGTGAATCCGCTGGCACTTTCGTCTACTGGTGCTCCCGGTGCCGGTGGCGCGACGACGGCCGCCGCGGGAACCTCGGATGGCGCACTGGGAACTGATGCGAAAGCGGCGATGCGTGCCGGATTCAAGGTGCGTTTCGACGCGTTTTTGACCTCGAGCGGGATGCTGCGATTCAAACGTCATGTGGAGCCCGACGTCAGCATTCTGCTGATCTTCTATAACAGTGTCGAGCTGAGTTATGCATGCCTGGCATCGATCGCCGAAGTCCTGAGCGACAGCGAGATCAAGGCGGAAGTGATCATTCTGGACAATGCATCGACCGATGCAACTTCCCGGCTGCTTGATCGTATCGAAGGCGCAACGATCATCCGCAGCAAGGAGAACCTGCACTTCCTGAAGGGTACGAACCGGGCGGCGAAGGAGGCTCGCGGCAAGTACCTGCTGTTCCTCAACAACGACGCACTTCTGATGTCGGGCTCGCTGGAGGCGGCGGTCGCGCTGTGCGAGGCGGAAGGCGACATCGGCGCTGTCGGAGGGCGGATCATATTGCCGGACGGATTGCTGCAGGAGGCCGGATCCGTGGTCTGGCGAAACGGTGCGTGCACGGGTTACGGCCGTGGTGGTGCGCCTGATGGTGCGGAATACATGTTCCGCCGCGATGTCGACTATTGCTCGGGGGCTTTCCTGTTGACCCCACGCCAATTGTTCGAACGCCTGAATGCATTCGACGAGCGCTACGCGCCTGCTTACTATGAGGAAACGGACTATTGTCTGCGGTTGTGGGAGTCAGGGCATCGCGTGGTGTTCGATCCGGATGTCGTCATCATGCATTACGAATTCGGCAGCGCATCGACCAGTGCCCAAGCTTTGCAACTGCAGCAGAGAAACCATGGAATCTTCCGCGAGCGGCACGCGGGCTGGCTCCAGGAGCAGCACGAGGTAGCGCCTGAGAAGATTCTGTGGGCGCGTGCAGCGCGCAGTAACCGAAAGAGGCTTCTCTTTATCGAGGACCGTGTCCCGCATGAAAGCCTGGGATCCGGGTATCCGCGCGCACTGGAGCTTCTGTGCGCACTGGAAAAGGCGGGGGCAGACATTACGCTTTTCCCGATGTTCCGCCACGAAGAGAGCTGGCCGGCCATTCGGCGCACGGTTCCTGTTTCGGTGGAGGTGATGCGCGACTATTCTGCGCGTGATCTTTCGCGGTTTCTGAAGGAGCGGGCCGGATACTACGATGCGATCGTGGTTTGCCGTCCGCACAACATGGAAGCGTTCCTCGGAGCAACCAACGGCGGCAAGTCGCCGTGGGTGAGCGACACGGCCATCATTTACGATGCGGAGTCGCTGTTTTCGTCGCGCGTGCTGCTGGAGCGCAAATTGTCTGGCGAGACCGTGTCGCCAGACGAAGCTCGCAAGATGATTGCAGGCGAAATTGCGCTGACCCGTCCGGCCAAGGCGATCATTTCCGTGTCCGAAGCTGAGAAGCGTCAATTCGAATCGCATGGCGTGGGGCCTGTCTACGTGCTCGGCCACGCGGTCGAGCCGACGCCGACGCCGCGTGCGTTCGCGCAACGTGCCGACTTCCTGTTCGTCGGCGGGATTCATGACGATAATTCGCCCAACGCCGATTCGCTGCGCTGGTTCGTCACGCAAATCTGGCCGAAGGTTCTCGAAAAACTGGGCGCCGATCTCAAGCTCCACATCGTGGGCTATAACCGGGCAGCCAGTGTTTTCGCATTGAAGGATCGATCCGTGCACCTGGTCGGCCGAGTCGATGAGCTTGAACCATGGTACGACGCTGCACGCGTCGTCATTGCCCCGACTCGAATCGCCGCAGGTATCCCGATCAAGGCACAGGTTGCAGCATCGCATGGCGTTCCGATGGTGACCACTCGACTGATTGCCGAACAACTGGGTTGGGAGTCCGGTGTGCATCTGCTTGCTGAGGACGATGCCGATGCGTATGCCGATGCATGTGTGCGCTTGTATAACGACGAGGTGTTGTGGAATGCAGTGCGGACGAATGCGCTTGAACGCGTTGCCGTCGATTGTTCGACACAGCGTTTCGATCAGACGGTAAGCGACCTGTTTGCGCAGATTCCCGGCGGCGATAGTTCGTCCCGCAACTCGTCCACTCAAAAATGACTCACATGATCGAGCCGACACTCAACCCGGCGAATGATTTGACTGCTGACGGGCCGTGGTGGGTTGCCACCGGGGCGGATCCGTATTTTCTGCTTGATTTCGGCAATGCTCGAATCTCGGCGGGGTGGAACCTCGTCACGCTCGAGGTCGAACTCGAGAGCGGCGTTCTCGCTCCGACGTTCTATTTCGACGCCGGCACCGGATTTTCGCAGGAGCTTGCGCAGGCGTTGCCCGTAACGTCTTTGTCTGCGCAGGGTGCGATGGTTGTATTTCCGGCGAATGTACGGGCGATTCGCCTGGATCCGATGAGCTGTCCCGGACGTTTCAGGATCAAGCGGTTGTCGATTCAACCCATGTCAAGATTGTCGCTGGCTTGGCGACGCATGAAGCCTGTGATCCGCGCGCTTCGCGACAAGCCCGGGATGGTTTTTCCGTATGCCGTGCAAGCCATGCGGCTGGTCAAGGAGCGTGGCGTCGTTGGCGCGCTGCGGCACGCACTCAGGGATCGCACGACCGACACCTTGCCAGGCCAGTCGGGTAACGAGTATGGAGATTGGGTGGCACGCTACGATACGTTGTCGCAGGACGACGTATCCGGGATCGCGGCGCATATCGAGCGCCTGGCGTATCGTCCGCTCATTTCCGTGCTGGTTCCCCTCTACAACACGCCCGAGCCATTCCTGATCCGATGCATCGAGTCGGTGCGGGAGCAGCTTTACGATCACTGGGAGCTGTGCCTCGTCGACGATGCGTCGCCACAACCTCATGTGCAGCGGATTTGCGAACGATATGCTGCGCAGGATTCGAGAATCCGATATTTGCGTCGCGAGACGAACGGACATATTGCCGAGGCCACCAATTCGGCGTTGTCGCTTGCGACAGGCGAGTTCAGCGCGCTACTCGATCATGACGACGAGCTTGCCGCGCACGCGCTGTATATGATGGCGGTGGAGCTGAACAAGCAGCCCGATCTCGACATGCTCTACTCGGACGAGGACAAGATCGACGAGCAGGGCAAGCGCTACGAGCCGTGGTTCAAATCGGACTGGAACTACGATCTGATGCTGTCGCAGAACGCGGTGGTTCATCTGGCGGTTTACCGCACGTCGATACTGCGGGAGATCGGCGGTTTCCGGAGTGCGTTCAACGGTAGCCAGGACTACGACGTGACGCTTCGCTTCAGCGAGCAAACCACGCCGGAGCGCATCAGGCATATTCCGTTCATTCTTTACCACTGGCGTGCAATCAGTGGCTCCGTCGCGCTTGCCACGACGGAGAAGCTGTATCCGTATGAGGCTGCAGAGCGTGCGATTCGCGAGCATCTCGAGCGAACCGGTCGGAGCGCGATGGTGGAGCGTCAGCCACATCTCGGTTACTACCAGGTTACGTGGCCGGTTCCTGCACCTGAGCCTAAGGTCGCAATCATCATTCCGACGAAGGACAAGGTCGAACTGCTTCGTGTTGCTGTCGACTCGATTCTTGAGAAAACGACCTACGAGAACTATGAAATCGTCATCGTGAACAATCGCAGCGTGGAAGCGAGCACGATGGAGTATTTCGCGCAGGCGCTGCAATCGCCAAAGGTGCGTTTGCTCGACTACGACAAGCCGTACAGTTTTGCCGCGCTGAATAACTGGGCCGTGACCCAGACGGATGCGCCGTTGCTGGCTTTCGTGAACAACGACATTGAAGTGATCGAACCGAACTGGTTACGGGAAATGGTCGGGCACGCGTTGCGCCCCGAAGTCGGCTCGGTTGGCGCCAAGCTGCTTTATCCGAACGGGACGATCCAGCACAGTGGCGTGGTCGTGGGTATCGGCGGCCTCGCGGGGCATCCGCACGTCGGAGAGCCTGGCGAAACGTTCGGCTATTTCGGACGTGCTGCGTGTACTCAGCGGTACTCGGCCGTGACGGCTGCATGCGTGGTGATGCGCCGCGAAGTCTTTCTCGAAGTCTCGGGTTTTGACGAGGTCAATTTTGCGGTGGCGTTCAATGACGTGGATCTTGGCATGCGTCTCGGACAGGCGGGTTACGCGAATGTATGGACGCCGCGCGCACTGCTTTTCCATCACGAATCGGCGAGCCTCGGATTGCCGACGAACGAAGATCGCCGCCGGCAGTTCCTTGAGGAGTGCGATAACTTTCGCAGAATCTGGGCGGATGTCATCAGGAATGATCCTTTCTATAACCCGAATCTGACCATAAGTGGCGGCGATTTCCGCCCCAATTTTCCGCCGCGCGTGCGCAGGCCGTGGGTCGAGCAGAAGGATCTGAGCGAGGATATGGCGGTGTAGGGTCATGCGTGGCCGCCACTTGTGTCGCGGGCTTTCCGGTCGGGGGCGGCGTGCAACGTTGCGTTGTTAGCGCAACGGGCATGGTTGGACATATGGCAGCCCGCATTCCCTGGAAAGGGATACGGGTTGTGAAGTGTCAGGCTGGCGGTGGTGTCGTTGCCCGGTCAGGCTCTCGTCAACAAGCGCTTGATCGTGCGCAGGGGTGATGTTATTCGCCAGCTTTTCGACGTCAATAACTCGATCTGTGATCTGCGTAAGTCGTCGAGTTCCGTGCTTGCAGTCGTCATCTTCGATTCGGTGTCGGCGAGCGCAGCATGAGTCGAGCGCAGCTGTGCCTCGAGTTCTCCCTGCCTGTTACGCGCGTCGTCGCGTTCGGTATGAGCGCTTTGCAGTGCTTGGGACCATGCTTGCTGCTGCTGTTCCAATGCGTGAATCGTTTCGTTAAGCGACGCAATGGTCGCATTCAATGTGTCGGTGGCGCGCTGGTGATCGTGGAGCGCGGCGTCGCTTGCTTGCTCGGACGCTTGTGTCAGGTGGAACTGCCGATCGAGTTGCCATTCATATCTTAAAAGTGGCGAGATGTCGTCAAGGTATGTACGCGCGTTTCTGGCGGCATCGGAGAGCAACGTATTGTCGGCCGAAAGTCTGCTTCGTACCGATTCGTCGAGTGCGGCAAAAAGCGCCTTGACCTGGCGGGGCGCGGAGTGAAGCAGATCGAGGTCCTCCGCGGCAAATCTGGTGTGCCTGAGGTCGCCGTCGATGAATTCACGGGCGAATGTTGCAGCCTCGGACTCGATCAGCGGCAATCCCAGTTCGGACGAGATTCGCGCCAATTCCGCTCGAGGTGCATCCAGCAGCGCATCGTAACTGATGAGTGTCCGCGTGCTACCGGCGGTCATCTCGAGCGCGGAAAGCGTGTGAGCGAGCCAAAGGATATGCGATTTTTCTTCGGCAAACCGGTCGCGCTCCAGGAGCGAGCGTGCAACGCTGATCGGATTGCGAATGGCAATGACGTACACGACGCGGATTTGCAATCCAGCAAGGACGGGTTGCCAGAACCAGGGTAGGCGGGCAATGCGCGGATCCTTGAGCGCAAAAGTCTTGCCGCCGCATTTTGCACGAATCATGGCCGCGGCCTTGACACGGAGCTCATCGAGTCGGTGCATGTCGATCGCGCTAGAGTCGATCGGTGCCATGGTGTCCCAGTCGAACCCAGCGGCGTGCATGACATCGATGTTGATCTGATTGACGTCAAGATCTTCGAAAAATCCCTTGTCGTTGTTTCCTGCTGCCGCAGGCATGAGTCTCGAGCCGAGATCGGCACCGAGCGTTTCCATCGCGCGCGTGAGAACGCTTGTTCCGCTACGGTGCATGCCCAGGACGACGATCAAGGTCGGTGTCGCGGACGAGGAGTTGAGCATAGAGTGAAACGGACCTGTATAAAGAGGGGCAATTGCGTTGCTGCTTGGTGCCATCAGTGCGATGCCGGCGAGGCCATGTTCAAGCGGCCGCGACGAGGGCTGCGCGGGCACTCCAGGCGAAGTTGCACGGCAACGTGCCGTATCCAATGGCTGGCATGTGGCGCACCCGGAAACAGTAGGTACATTCTAAGCAGACACGAAATGCAGGCACGACTTGAGTACGGCAATTTCAAAACATGCCGTTACCATGCGTTACTTGCGAGCAGCATTGACTCATCGAAGACCGATTCGTTCCGGCCGGTCAACCGTTGAGCGCGGCGCACGGGGAGGGTATCGCGTGCGTTCGATGGTGCTGGTTCATCGTATTCGACGCGGCGCTTAAAATGGGGGCGGATTTTATGATTGCTGCCCGGCACGCAGACGTTAAAATGTCGGGACGACACCGCCTTTCAAACGAAAAGGGGGCTTGTACGGTTCGATAACCGTACGAGTGTGTGATTCTCATGCATCGGCAGTTGTCCAACCAGCGCTTCATCATGCAGGCGCGCAGTCGAACCACGGATGAATGTAATAAGCGTGCCCCCTCGCGATAATGATGGTTTGTCAGTTTCCATCGTCGTTTATCACCCCGACGCCGTTCAACTTGAGCAGACGCTGTTCAGTCTGGTCGCTGCGTGCGAACGACTGCGTACGGCCTCGCCCGAATGCCCGGTCGATTTGTTTCTGGTCGATAACGGTGGTCTCGGCAATATCGAGGCGATGATCGACCGACTCATTGCCGCAGGCATCACAACCCGGATTCTGTCGGGCCACGGCAACGTCGGCTACGGGCGGGGGCACAATCTCGCGATCGAAGCGTCGACGCGCCCGCTTCATCTGATCCTGAATCCCGACATCGATCTCGACGCAAACGCGCTTGTTGCCGCTCGTGCGTTTCTCGATTCGCATCCGGACACCGGTGCGCTGACACCGTGGATCGGCGATGACGCGGGCGGGCAGCAGTATCTCTGCCGCCGTTACCCGGCGATGCTCGATCTGCTCGTGCGCGGCTTCCTGCCGGCGCGGTTCCGCGCACCTTTTGCGAAGCGTCTCGCACGCTACGAAATGCGCGATGTCATCAACGGCCAGAACGTCGTCTGGGATCCCCCCATTGTCAGCGGCTGCTTCATGCTGTTCCGGACCGAAGTCCTGAAGAAGCTTGGCGGCTTCGATCCGCGCTACTTCCTGTACTTCGAGGACTACGACCTGAGCCTGCGCGCGCACGAGGTCGCCCGCGTCGCGTATGTCCCGTCGGTGCGCGTGATTCATCACGGCGGCGGCGCATCCCGCAAGGGCTTCGCGCACATCCGCATGTTCGCCGCATCGGCCTTCAAGTTCTACAACCGCTTCGGCTGGAGGCTCTGGTGAGTCACCTTGTCGTCACCGGCGCGAACGGCTTCGTCGGCCGTGCAGTCTGCCGCCGCGCGCTGGAAGCCGGGCACACGGTTACCGCACTGGTGCGGCGTCCGGGCGGCTGCATCGACGGCGTGCGCGAATGGGTACACGACACCGCCGATTTCGACGGCCTTGACGAAAGCTGGCCGGCCGACCTGGCCGCCGATTGCGTGATCCATCTCGCCGCGCGCGTGCATGTGATGCGCGACGAGTCGCCCGATCCCGACGCCGCATTCGACGCCACCAACGTCGCCGGCACGCTGCGTCTCGCCGAGGCGGCGCGCCATCACGGCGTGCGCCGCATCGTGTTCGCGAGCAGCATCAAGGCGGTCGGAGAGCGTGACGGCGGGGTGCCGCTGTCCGAGGCGTTCGAACCCGATCCGCAGGATGCATACGGCCGCTCGAAGCTGCGGGCGGAGCGGCAGCTCGCGCAGTTCGGTGCGTCGGCGGGGCTCGACGTCGTCATCGTTCGTCCGCCGCTCGTCTACGGGCCGGCCGTCCGCGCCAACTTCCTGCGGATGATGGACGCGGTCGCGCGCGGGATGCCGTTGCCGCTCGGCGCGGTTGCAGCGCGCCGCAGCATCGTCTACGTCGACAACCTCGCCGATGCGCTGCTGCGTTGCGCAATCGACCCGCGCGCGGCCGGCGAATGCTTTCACGTCGCCGACGACGATGCACCGTCGGTCGCGGGCCTGCTGCGCCTCGTCGGCGACGCGCTCGGCAAGCCGGCGCGGCTGCTTGCGGTTCCGCCGGCCCTGTTGCGCGTGGCCGGCAAGCTGACCGGCCGCAGCGCGGCCATCGATCGCCTGACCGGCAGCCTGCAGCTCGACACGGGCCGGATCCGGCGCGTGCTGGGCTGGCATCCGCCCTATACGACCCGCCAGGGCCTCGAAGCGACCGCCGCATGGTATCGTTCGCGCGATACACGAAAATAAGACCACATGCTTCTCGCGAACCCCACCTGGCTCACCACGGCCGCGGTGGCCCTGGCCGCCGCATTCGCCTCGACGACGATTCTCCGCGTACTGCTTGCCACGGGGTGGGCCTGGCGCCTCGCGACCGACATTCCGAACGATCGTTCGCTTCATACGCTGCCGACACCGCGCGTCGGCGGATGGGGCATCGTGCCGGTTTGCGTCGTTGCGCTGCTGGCGCTGTCGCCGCGGCTCTGGCTGATCGCCGTCGCCGCGGCGGGATTGGCCGCGATGTCGCAGATCGACGACCGGCGCGGGCTGCCGGCCCGCGTGCGGTTCTCGGCGCACCTCGCGGCAGTCGTCGCGCTGATCGTCGTCTTTCCGGCCGATGCACCCTGGTGGCTGCTCGCCGGCGTGGGTTTCGCGATGGTCTGGCTGACGAACCTGTACAACTTCATGGACGGGGCCGACGGCCTTGCGGGCGGCATGGCGCTGTTCGGCTTCGGCGGTTACGCGGTTGCGGCGCTCGGTGGCGCACATGCGTCGCCCGATCTCGCCGTGGCGGGCGCGGCGGTCGCCGGCGCGGCGCTGGGCTTTCTTCTGCTCAATTTCCACCCGGCGAGACTGTTCCTCGGTGATGCCGGCTCGATTCCGCTCGGATTCCTGGCCGGTGCGCTGGGCTACTGGGGCTGGCGTACCGATGTCTGGCCGATCTGGTTCCCTGCGATGGTATTCGCGCCCTTTATTGCCGACGCATCTGTAACACTTTTGAGACGCCTGTTACGCGGAGAAAAGTTCTGGCAGGCGCACCGCGAGCATTATTATCAAAGGATGGTCCGATCGGGCGTCAGCCACGGTCGGACCGCCGTTTATTGGTACCTCATCATGCTCGCGGGCATAATTCTGGCCATGTGGGCAAAGGGCCGCCCCGAACTGCAGCAATGGCTGTCGTTCCTCGCGTGGTATGGCGTCCTGGCATGCTTCGGATGGTTGATCGACATGCGTTGGCGCCGGTTTCAGTCGGCCACCGAAAACAACTATTGAGGTTTCCCGCCGATGTTTCGATCCAGAGCGTCGTGGCTGTCGCTGAGTGCTTTCCTGTTCGACCTGACGGCGGTTGTAGCCGCATGGTTGTTCGCTTATCTCGTTCGTTTCAACGGCAGCGTCCCGCATGATTTCCTGAGCGGCGCGCTGATGGCGTTGACCTGGGTGCTGCCCATCTACGCGCTGATGTTCCACGGGTTCGGCCTGTATCGCGGGCTGTGGGTGTTCGCGAGCTTGCCCGACCTGATGCGCATCGCGAAGGCGGTAGTCGGCGGCGGCGTGATCGTGATGATCGGCGCCGTGATGTTCCAGCCGCAGCCGATCATTCCGCGCTCGGTGCTGCTCGTGTCGCCACTGATGCTGTTCCTCGCGATGGGCGGTGCCCGCGCGCTCTACCGTGCGACGAAGGAGTACTACCTGTACGGCGGCCTCGTCGGCAAGGGCAAGCCGGTGCTGGTGCTCGGCGCCGGCACGGCCGGCGCGAGTCTCGCGCGCGAGTTGTCGCGTTCCGGCGAATGGCGCCTCGTCGGCCTGCTCGACGACGACGTCACGAAGCAGGGCCGCGAAATCTACGGCTACAAGGTGCTGGGCTCGTTCAACGACCTCAAGCACTGGACCGATGCGATGAAGGTCGAGTACGCGATCATCGCGATCCCGTCGGCGTCGGTCGAAACGCAGCGTCGCGTCGCGACACTGTGCGTGCGGGCCGGCGTGAAGGCGATGGTGCTGCCGTCGCTGACCGCGCTGATGCCGGGGCAGGGCTTCCTGTCGCAGGTGCGGAACATCGATCTCGAGGACCTGCTCGGCCGCGATGCCGTGACGATCGACACGCCGCACGTCGAGGCGCTGCTGCGCGGCCGCGTCGTGATGGTGACGGGTGCGGGCGGTTCGATCGGCTCCGAGCTGTGCCGGCAGATCCTGCGCTTCGCGCCGGCGCAACTGGTTGCATTCGACCTGTCCGAATACGCGATGTACCGGCTCACCGAGGAGCTGCGCGAACGGTTCCCCGACCTGCCCGTGCTGCCGATCATCGGCGATGCGAAGGATTCGCTGCTGCTCGACCAGGTGATGTCGCGCCATGCGCCGCACATCGTGTTCCATGCGGCCGCCTACAAGCACGTGCCGCTGATGGAGGAGCACAACGCCTGGCAGGCGTTGCGCAACAACGTGCTCGGCACGTATCGCGTGGCCCGCGCGGCGATCCGCCACGACGTACGTCACTTCGTGCTGATCTCGACCGACAAGGCGGTCAATCCGACCAACGTGATGGGCGCGAGCAAGCGCCTCGCCGAAATGGCATGCCAGGCATTGCAGCAGACGAGCGGGCGCACGCAGTTCGAGACGGTGCGTTTCGGCAACGTGCTCGGCAGTGCGGGCAGCGTGATTCCGAAGTTCCAGCAGCAGATCGCGAAGGGCGGCCCGGTGACGGTCACGCACCCGGAGATCACGCGCTTCTTCATGACGATCCCCGAGGCCTCGCAGCTCGTGCTGCAGGCGTCGAGCATGGGGCATGGCGGCGAGATCTTCATTCTCGACATGGGCGAGCCGGTGAAGATCGTCGATCTCGCGTGCGACCTGATCCGGCTTTACGGGTTCTCGGAAGACCAGATCCGGATCGAGTTCACGGGGCTGCGGCCCGGCGAGAAGCTCTACGAGGAGCTGCTCGCGGACGACGAGGCGACGACGCGCACGCCGCACCCGAAACTGCGGATCGCGCGGGCGCGCGAAGTGCCGGACAATTTGCTCGACGAGCTGCTGCCGTGGCTGATGCAGCATCGCGTGCTGTCCGACGACGAAGTGCGGCGCGACTTGCGGCGCTGGGTGCCGGAATACCAGACGGCCGTTGCCCCGACCTTGCAGAGCGTACCGACGGTGCGCGCCGCGTCGAACGATTGATGCGGCCGGGTCGCGACCCGAACGGCTCGACGACGCATGAAAAAAAGCGCCCGGCAGGGCGCTTTTTTTCATCCGGCAGCCGATGTGACGCTCAGTGGCTGCGCCGGTGCTTGCGCACCACCATCCACCGCGGCGCCCTGAACCGCACGATGCTGATGTACAGCCACACGTAGGTCAGCGCGAACAGCACGACGAACGCGAACAGGTGCACCGTGTGCCGCCAGAACAGCGTCGCGGGGATCACCGCGACGAGGCACAGCAGCCACAGGTACGGCGACGTCAGCGAATTTCGGCGCGTCAGGTCGTGCGCGTGCTTCGTGCCGACGGCCCAGCGCATCAGCCGCTTGTACACGAGCATGTGCAGGTGCACGCCGTCCGGAATGCCGGGCGACATCCCGCGGATGAACTTCTTCCGGTAGATCGAGAAGCAGGTCTCGAAGATCGGGTACATGAACAGCAGCACTGGGTACCACGCGGATACCTCGCGATTGCGCATCACGAGCATGATCGCGAGTTCGGCAAGCATGAAGCCGATGAAATACGCACCGCCGTCGCCGAGGAAGATCAGCCCGGCCGGGAAATTCCACAGGAAGAAGCCGAGCACGGCGCCCATCATGATGATCGACGCGGACATCACGACCGGGTCGTTGACATGGAACGCGACGTACGCGAGCGACGCGAACATCATGAAGCTGACCATCGACGCGAGGCCGTTGAAGCCGTCGATGATGTTGATCGCGTTCGCGAGCGCCGCAACCGCGAGCACGGTGACGAACGCCGAAATGGCGACGTAGCCGAGCAGGAAGTCGAGCGGCGGCACGCTGATGCGCGTGACCGCGATGTTCATCAGCCAGAACGCGAGCGCGGCCGCGCCCATCGTGCAGAGCAGCCGCGCACGCGGCGACACGCGCTTGGTCAGGTCCTCGACGAGGCCGGACAGGAACGCCGGCATCCCGCAGGCCGCGATGCCGAGAATGCTGCCCGCGATCGTCGGATAGCGCCGGGACAGGATCAGTGCGGCAACGACGACCCCCGCGAGGATCCCGATGCCCCCCACTCGCGGCACGGGCCGCACGTGGAATTTCTGCACGCCGGCCAGATCGCTGTCGACCGAGAATTTCTCGTGAAGGTGCGCGTAGCGCACGATGAACAGCGTGACGAGCAGGGAGACGATGAAGCCGGACGCGAAGCTGAGCATGGGATCGCTCGAAAAATGGACAGCGGATTATACAAAACCGCGCGGGTTCCCCTCCTGCCATCGCCAGTGGTCGGCACACATTTCCTCGATACCGAGCGTCGCGCGCCAGCCGATGATGTCGGCCGCGGCCTGCGGGTTCGCATAGCACTCGGCGATGTCGCCCGGGCGGCGTGCGACGAGTTCGTACGGCACCGGTCGACCCGACGCCTTCTCGAACGCACGCACGACTTCCAGCACGCTGTACCCCTGGCCCGTGCCGAGGTTCACGACGAAGCTCGCGTCGCGCTTCGCCAGCGCGTCGAGCGCGGCGATGTGCCCCTTCGCGAGATCGACGACGTGGATGTAGTCGCGCACGCCCGTGCCGTCCGGCGTCGCGTAGTCGGAACCGAACACGCGCAGCTTGTCCAGCTTGCCGACCGCGACCTGTGCGACATACGGCATCAGGTTGTTCGGGATGCCGGCCGGATCTTCGCCGATCAGCCCGCTCGCGTGCGCGCCGACCGGGTTGAAGTAGCGCAGCGTCGCGATCCGCCACGACGGATCGGACACCTCGAGATCGCGCAGGATCTGCTCGGCGATCAGCTTCGACTGGCCGTACGGGTTCGTCGCCGACAGCGGGAACGACTCGTCGATCGGCGAGCGCTCGGGCACGCCGTACACGGTCGCGGACGAGCTGAACACGAACTGTTTGACGTTGCGTTCGCGCATCACCTTCAGCACGGCGAGCAGGCCGCCGATGTTGTTCTGATAGTACTCGAGCGGCTTCGCGACCGATTCGCCGACGGCCTTGAGCGCCGCGAAGTGGATGGTCCCGGTGATCGGGTGCGCGTCGAACACCTTCGCGAGCGCGGTTTCGTCGCACACGTCGACCTGATGGAACGCGGGCGTCTTGCCCGTGATCTGCTCGATGCGCCGGACGGACTCGGCCTTGCTGTTGACGAGGTTGTCGACGATCACGACATCGTAGCCGTTGTCGAGCAGCTCGACGGCCGTGTGCGAGCCGATGTAGCCCGCGCCGCCGGTAACGAGGATGGTGCCTTTAGCGGTCATTGCTGATGCGCTCCTTCAGAGTGTGAATCCGGTCAACGAATGGATGGTCTCCCTGTAGCGCTCGACGACCTGCTGCTCGTCGAACTCCGCCGCGACCTTCTGCCGGCCGCGTGCGCCCATCGCCGCACGGCCTTGCGGTCCGAGCGCGATCATGCGATTCAATTGTTCGGCGAGGCTTGCACTGTCGCGTGCGCGGCACAGGAAACCCGTTTCGCCGTCGGCGACGACGTCGCGGCAGCCCGGCACGTCGGTCGCGACGATCGGGCGGCTCATCGCCGACGCTTCCATCAGCGTGCGCGGCACGCCCTCGCGGTACGACGGCAGCACGACGCAGTCGGCCGCCGCGATATGCGGGCGGACATCGTGCGCCTCGCCGAGATATTCGATGATGCCTTCGCCGACCCACGCGTCGACGTCCGCGCGGCCGATCGCGCTCGGGTTGTCGACGCCGAGCGGCCCGAGCAGCTGGAAGCGTGCGTTCGGGAAGCGGCCGCGCACGATGCGCGCGGCTTCGACGTATTCGCGCACACCCTTGTCCCACAGCAGCCGGCCGATCAGGATGAAGACAGGTGCGTCGCCGGCAGGCAGCGGCACGGGCGCGAACTGTTCGAGATCGACGCCTTCGCCGTGCAGCAGCCGCGCGCGGTCGGGATGCGCGAGCAACCGCTCGTCGGTGAAGGTCGCGAGATCGTCGCGGTTCAGGAACCACACTTCACGCGGGAAGCGGAACGCGAACCGGTACAGCCGCTTCGCGACGCTCGCCGCGCGGCTCTTCTGGATGAAGACGTAGCCGAGCCCCGTCGTCACCGCGATCGACGGCACGCGCGCGAGCCAGGCCGCGACCGACCCGTAGATGTTCGGCTTGATCGTGTAATGGAACACGAGATCGGGCCGCAGCGCGCGGTAGTGACGCACGAGCGCCGCGAGCGTGCCGAGATCCTCGCGCGGGCTCGTGCCTTTCGACGCGACCGCGAGCGCCACGTAGCGGCAGCCCATCTGCTCGAGCAACGGCACCGTGCGGTCGTGCGGCGCGATCACGATGACCTCGGCGCCGCGCGCGACGAGCGCACGGATCAGCCCGTGGCGATACGTGTAGATCGCCCAGGCCGTGTTGCAGACGAGCGCGATGCGCAGCGGGGAAGTGGCGGACATGAAAAAAAGAAAAAATAAAGCGTCGTAAATGCCGGCTGGGCGTCAGGCGGACGGCCGCGCGGCGAACAGCGTCTGCTTGATCCGCTGCAACGTACGGTACGGTGTCACGAAATGCAGCAGGTTCTTGGCGAGGCCGGCCCAGTCGTACGGGTTCAGCACGTTGAAATGGCTCAGCAGCAGCGTGAGCGTCGACACCAGCTGGCGCCGGCGCTTGGTCGCACTGATCCCGCCCTCGTTCAATTCGTAATACAGGCCGAGTTCCGGCAGGTTCGCGCAATCGTAGCGTTGCATTAACCGTAAAAAAAGATCGAGATCCTCGGCCGCGCGGTATTTCGCGCGATAGTTGCCGACCTCGCGCACGGCGTCGATGCGCAGCATCACGGACGGGTGCACGAGCGGCGAGCGCAGGAAGCGGGTGCGGCGCAGCGTGCGCGGATCGGTGGGCGGCGTCAGCATGAAGCGCGGTTCGCCGGCGCGCGACACGACCTGCGTCCACATGCCGACGCAGGCCACGCGCGGATGGGTGCCGAGATACGCGCGCTCCTTCGCGAGGCGCTGCGGCGCGGCCAGGTCGCCCGCGTCGATGCGGGCCGCATAGCGGAAGCCGCGCGCCGCGAGCGCGTCGATGCCGGCCGCGAGGGCGCGCTCGATGCCGCCGTTCCGCGGCATGCGCAGCACCTCGATCGCGAGGCCCGGCAGGTCGGGCGCGACGATCGGCGGCGTGCTGCCGTCGTCGACGATCAGCACGTGCACGGGCGCCTCCTCGCGAAACGACGCGAGGGTCCGTACGACGTCGTCGTGCCCGTTGTAGGCCGGCAGCAGCACGGCCACGTCGTCGAGCGGGGGCGGGTAATCGGGGGACATCATGTTCGCAGCTTGAAACGGATGTAATAAAAATTGACGGCGGCCGCGGCCAGGTAGCCGGCCGCCAGCCCGACGAGCGCGCCGTACAGGCCGAGCCGGGGGATCGCGAACAGGTTGACGACCGCGGCGATCGCCAGCGCGAGCAGCCATTTCGACAGCAACACGAATTTTGCTTGATATTTGAGAACGATAAGATTGCCTATCGCCTCGATGCCGGCCGGCACGGACAGCCAGACGGCCCAGCGGAAGATGTCGACCGACGCCTCGTAGCCCTGGCCGAACACCTTGCCGACGATCAGCGGGGCGGCTGCGTCCAGCACGAGCGCGCCGGCCGTCATCAGCCCGGCCGTCATCGCGATCAGCCGGACGATGTTGCGGCGCAGCCGCGCGACGTCTTGCACGCGGTAGACGAAGGCGGGCGCGATCGTCTGCGCGAGCATCAGCGCGAGCGTGATCCAGTTCTCGTTGAGCTGCTGCGCGGCCGAGTAGCGGCCGAGATCGGCGAACGACACGTGACGCTCGAGCATCAGGCGGTCGAGCTTCAGGAACAGGTACATGCAGATGAGCCCCAGCCAGAACACGGTGCCGGCCGTTGCAAAGTGCCTGAACAGCGGTTTATCGAACGTCCAGCCGAGGGTGCCGCCGTTACGATGCCGGTAGTACAGCAGCAGCGCGAAGCCGATCGCGGCGGCCTCGAGCGCCCACAGCCACGCGAAGCGGGCGGGGCCGGCGGCCGCGCGGACCAGCAGCCACACGAGCAGCGCCTTCGCGAGCGCCGTGACCATGCTGGTGACGAGCTGCGGCTTGCTGTAGGTCATGCTCTGCAGCCACGCGTTGATCACGCCGACGAACGGCTCGCGGAACACCATCGTGACGGCGAGGCCCGCGAGCATCGCGCCGACCAGCGGATCGAAGGCGCCCGCGGCGATCGCGATCCAGGTCGCGACGAGCGCGGCCACCGACACGGCGATGCGCAGCGCGAACGCGCTGCCGAGCACCGCGCCGAGCTGGGCGGGCGGACGCTGGACGATGGTCGGGACGAGGATTTCCGCGCCGCACACCCAGGTGAGCGGCGCCAGTACCAGGAGGAGCGTATTCGCATACTGCCATTTGCCGAACACATCTGGCCCGAAATAACGGGCCAGCAGGCCGCTGATCGCGATCGCGACGCCGATCTGCGTGAGCCGTTCGAGCCCCAGCCAGACGAGGTTCGCGACGGCTTTCGCGACGTCCGGGTTGCCGAAGCGCTTCAGCATGCGCAGCGGCGGCACGCGCAGAGGGCGGCCGGCAGGGCGCCCGAAGGCTGCGGGTTGGCTGCGGCGGAGCGGCTAGGCATTAAAATGGGCGGCATGCGCGTCATCAAAACCCGCGATTATAAGTGGGATCGCGCCCGCTCCAGCCGTTCCGTTCCTTGTTTTGCGGGGCCGCATGTATCATGCGCGGCACCGGCGAGAGGCGGCCAGCCAAGCCAGACAATTTTCCATGCACGCAACTGAGAGAGAAGAGAATCGATGATCTCCCAATCCATCTTCAAGGCATATGACATTCGTGGCGTGGTCGGCAAGACACTCGACGTCGACACGGCGCGCGGGATCGGCCGGGCATTCGGCAGCGAAGTGCGTGCGCAGGGCGGCGACGCGGTCGTCGTCGCGCGCGACGGCCGCCTGTCCGGGCCGGAACTCGTCGGCGCGCTCGCCGATGGCCTGCGTGCGGCCGGTGTCGACGTCGTCGACGTCGGCATGGTGCCGACGCCGGTCGGCTATTTCGCGGCGAACGTGCCGCTGGCGCTGAAGGGCGGCGAGCGCCGCGTCGATTCGTGCATCGTCGTCACGGGCAGCCACAACCCGCCCGACTACAACGGTTTCAAGATGGTGCTGCGCGGCGCCGCGATCTACGGCGAGCAGATCCAGGCGCTGTACCGCCGCATCGTCGACGAGCGCTTCGAGACGGGCAGCGGCACGTATGAAGAAATCGACGTCGCCGATCAGTACATCGCGCGCATCGTCGGCGACGTGAAGCTCGCACGGCCGCTGAAGCTGGTCGTCGACGCCGGCAACGGCGTCGCGGGCCCGCTCGCGACGCGCCTGTTCAAGGCGCTCGGCTGCGAACTCGTCGAGCGCTTCACCGACATCGACGGCACGTTCCCGAACCACCACCCCGATCCCGCGCACCCGGAAAACCTGCAGGACGTGATCCAGGCGCTGAAGGACACCGATGCCGAACTCGGCTTCGCGTTCGACGGCGACGGCGACCGCCTCGGCGTCGTCACGAAGGACGGCCAGATCATCTACCCGGACCGCCAGCTGATGCTGTTCGCGGAAGAAGTGCTGTCGCGCAACCCCGGCGCGCAGATCATCTACGACGTGAAGTGCACGCGTCACCTCGCGAACTGGATCAAGTCGAAGGGCGGCGAGCCGCTGATGTGGAAGACGGGCCATTCGCTCGTGAAGGCGAAGCTGCGCGAGACGGGCGCACCGCTCGCCGGCGAAATGAGCGGCCACGTGTTCTTCAAGGATCGCTGGTACGGCTTCGACGACGGCCTCTACACGGGTGCGCGCCTGCTCGAGATCCTCACGAAGACGGCCGACCCGAGCGCGCTGCTCAACGGGCTGCCGGACGCGATGAGCACGCCCGAACTGCAGCTGTGGCTCGACGAGGGCGAGAACTTCCGCCTGATCGACAAGCTGCAGAAGGAAGCGAAGTTCGACGGCGCCGAGGAAGTCGTGACGATCGACGGCCTGCGCGTCGAGTACCCGGACGGCTTCGGCCTCGCGCGTTCGTCGAACACGACGCCGGTCGTCGTGATGCGCTTCGAATCCGAGACGCAGGAAGGGCTCAAGCGCATCCAGGAGGACTTCCGCCGTGTGCTGACGGCCGCGAAGCCGGACGTCAAGCTGCCGTTCTGAGTGTTGGCGGCCCGCGGGCCGCCAACGGCGCGAGGGTCGATCCAATCGTCGCGCCATCCCCGAAAAGCGGCGCACGCCAAAGGCGTGCGGCCGCTTTTTGTCTGTCTGGACCCCCGGGCGGGATAAAATCCCCCCTTTATGCTTGTCGCCGGCTGCCAGCCGGCGTTTTTTCAGCGTGCAAAAGATCCTGATCGTGCGCGTGTCGTCGCTGGGCGACGTCGTGCACAACATGCCGGTGATCGCCGATATCCGGCGCCGCCACCCCGATGCGCAGATCGACTGGCTCGTCGAGGAAAGCTTCGTCGACCTCGTGCGGCTCGTCGACGGCGTGCGCAACGTGCTGCCGTTCTCGCTGCGCCGCTGGCGCAAGAGGCCGTTCTCGGGTGCCACGTGGCGCGAGATCCGCGCATTCCGCAGGCGCCTCGCGGCCGAGCAGTACGATCTCGTGATCGACTGCCAGGGCCTGATCAAGACGGCCTGGGTCGCGAGCTGGGCGCGCGGCCCGCTCGTCGGGCTCGGCAACCGTACCGACGGCGCCGGCTATGAATGGCCGGTGCGCTTCTTCTATCGCAAGCGCGTGCCGATCGAGCCGCGCACGCACGTCGTCGAGCGCTCGCGGCAACTGGTCGCGGCCGCGCTGGACGACCCGGCGCCGACGCCGGCCGATCCGGTCGACTTCGGCCTCGACACGCGTGCGGCGGCGCTCGCGGTGGCCGCGCTCGGCCTGAACCTGCCGGTGCCGTACGTGGTGTTCGTCCATGCGACGTCGCGCGCCGACAAGCAGTGGCCGGACGCCGCGTGGATCGAGCTCGGCCAGGCGCTCGTGCGGCGCGGCGCGTCGCTCGTGCTGCCGTGGGGCAACGACGCGGAGCGCGCGACCAGCGAGCGGCTCGCGAAGGAATTCGGCGATGCGGCGATCGTGCCGCCGAAGCTGTCGCTGCCGGCCGTGGTCGGGCTGATCGACGGCGCGGCCGCGACCGTCGGGGTTGATACAGGTCTGGTTCACATCGCGGCCGCGCTGAAGCGTCCGACGGTCGAACTGTACAATTTCGCGACGGCCTGGCGCACCGGCGGCTACTGGTCGCCGAACGTCGTCAATCTCGGCACGGCGGGGCAGCCCCCGTCGATCGCGCAGGTGAAGTCGGCGCTCGCGGGCTTCGGTCTCCTGTAACGCTGTCACATCCGCGAACCGATCATGAGCGAATCCCAGATCATCGAAGTCCCGTCCGCCGACTGGAGCGGACACAACCTGTCGGCGCCGCGCGAGCAGTTGCTGGCCGCCGTCGAGGAAGGCAAGGTGCTGTATTTCCCGCATCTGCGCTTCGCGATCGAGGGCGGCGAGGAAGCGCTGCTCGATCCGGCGCTCGCCGATCCGAAGCGCAAGAACATCAGCCTCGCGCCGAACGGCGGCGCGCTCGCCGGCGTGCTCGGCGACAGCGTCACGCAGTCGGCCGTGCGCGCGCTCGTCGCGCGCTTCCAGCAGCAGGCCGGCACGCTCGTCGACGGCCTCTTTCCCGAATACCGCGGCAAGCTGCGCGTCGCGCCGACCAGCCTGCGGCTGATGCAGGTCGAGACGCGCCAGACATCATGGCGCAAGGACGACAGCCGGCTGCACGTCGACGCGTTTCCTTCGCGGCCGAACTACGGCGAGCGCATCCTGCGCGTGTTCACGAACGTGAACCCGGCCGGCGTGCCGCGCGTATGGCGCGTCGGCGAGCCGTTCGAGGACGTCGCGAAGCGCTTCCTGCCGTCGATCAAGCCGCAACTGCCGGGTGCCGCGTGGCTGCTGAACCTGCTGCACGTGACGAAGTCGCCGCGCAGCGCGTACGACCACCTGATGCTGAACCTGCACGACAGCATGAAGGCCGATCTCGACTACCAGAAGACGAGCCCGCAGCAGACGATGCCGTTTCCGCCGGGTTGCGTGTGGATATGTTTCTCGGATCAGACTTCGCACGCTGTGATGTCCGGCCAGTTCATGCTCGAACAGACGTTCTTCCTGCCGGTCGACGCGATGGTCCGCCGCGAATGCGCGCCGCTCGGCATTCTCGAACGCCTGAAGGGCAGGGCGCTGGTTTGAGCGCGCACCTGCTTCGACGCAATACGGGGGCCGCCGCATGCTGAGGGTGATCTATCGCGCGCTGTGGTGGCTCGTCGCGCCTGCCGCGGTTATCCGGCTCTACCTGCGCTCGCGCAAGGAGCGCGGCTATCGCGAACATATCGGCGAGCGCTTCGGTCATGTGACGGGCCGCTCGCGCGACGACCGCGCGCCGCTGATCTGGGTGCACGCCGTGTCGGTCGGCGAGACGCGCGCCGCGCAGCCGCTGATCGACGCGCTGATGCACGCGCGCCCCGATGCGCGCATCCTGCTCACGCACATGACGCCGAGCGGCCGCGCGACCGGCGAACAGATCTTCGGCGATCGCGTGCTGCGCTGCTACCTGCCGTACGACATGCCGGGCGCGGTGCGGCGCTTCCTGCACGCGTGGCGGCCGACGCTCGGCCTCGTGATGGAAACCGAGGTGTGGCCGACGCTGATCGACGAGTGCCGTCGCGCGGACGTGCCGCTCGTGCTGACCAATGCGCGGATGTCCGCGCGTTCGTTCCGGCGCGCGGCGAAGTTCGGCGCGGCGACGCGCGACGTGTTCGGCGGTTTCTCGCGCGTGCTTGCGCAGAGCCCGGCCGATGCGGAGCGGCTGACGTCGCTCGGCGCGCGCAACGTGAGCGTGCTCGGCAACCTGAAGTTCGACATGACGACGCCGCCGGAACTCGCGGCGCGTGGCCATGCGTGGCGCGATGCGATCGGCGCGCGGCCCGTGTGGGTGGCCGCCAGCACGCGTGAGAACGAAGAAGCGCTGGTGCTGCAGGCGTTCGCGGAGATGCATACGCCCGACGCGCTGCTGGTGCTCGTGCCGCGTCATCCGCAGCGTTTCGCGGAGGTCGAGGCGCTCGTCGCGCGCAGCGGGCTCAAGTGCGTGCGCCGTTCCGTCTGGGCGGCCGACGCGGCTGCACTCGCGGCCGGCCAGACGGCTGCCGAGCCGTTGCCGGGCGACGTGACGGTCCTGCTCGGCGATTCGATGGGCGAGCTCGGCGCGTATTACGCGGCCGCCGATATCGCGTTCATCGGTGGCAGCCTGCTGCCGCTCGGCGGCCAGAACCTGATCGAAGCGTGCGCGGTCGGCGTGCCGGTGCTGATCGGGCCGCACGTGTTCAATTTCACGCAGGCGACCGCCGACGCGGTCGCGGCCGGTGCGGCGATGCAGGTCGCGGATCCGCTCGATCTCGCGCACGTGCTCGACGCGCTGTTTGCCGACAAGGCGCGGCGTATCGCGATGGGTGCGGCCGGCGCGGCCTTCGCATCGCGTCACCGCGGCGCGACCGCGCGTACGGTCGACGTGCTCGCGGCGCTGCTGCCGCCCGCCGAACGCGGCGAGCGCATGCTGCAGGGCGCGCCGGGCGCGGCTTCCGACGACGAATAGACGACGGGCGGCGCAAGGCCGCCCGCGTACGCGTTGCGGCGACATGCGCCGCCGCAACGCAGCTCAGACCGTCAGCAATCCCTTCTTCTCGATGAACGCGATCACGTCCGCGACGCCTTCGAGCGCCTTCAGGTTCGTCATCACGTAAGGCCGTTCGCCGCGCATCTTCCGCGTGTCGGACGCCATCACGTCGAGGTTTGCGCCGACCAGCGGCGCGAGGTCGGTCTTGTTGATCACGAGCAGGTCGGACTTCGTGATGCCGGGGCCGCCCTTGCGTGGAATCTTCTCGCCGCCGGCGACGTCGATCACGTAGATCGTCAGGTCCGACAACTCGGGGCTGAAGGTTGCCGCGAGATTGTCGCCGCCCGATTCGATGAACACGATGTCGGCGTCCGGAAAGCGCGACAGCATCCGGTCGACGGCTTCGAGGTTGATCGACGCATCTTCCCGAATCGCCGTGTGCGGGCAGCCGCCCGTCTCGACGCCCATGATGCGTTCCTCGGGCAGCGCGCCAGCCACCGTCAGCAGCCGCTGGTCTTCCTTCGTATAGATGTCGTTCGTGATCGCGACGAGGTCGTACTTGTCGCGCATCGCCTTGCACAGCATTTCGAGCAGCGTGGTCTTGCCGGAGCCCACAGGGCCGCCGATGCCGACGCGCAGCGGCGGCAGTTTCTTCGTGCGGCGGGCGGAGGAGGGAGCAGGTGCGTTCATGGCGGGTAGCGTCGGGTTCAGGAGCGGAACAACCGCGAGTACTGGGTTTCGTGCCGCGCGGACAGGATGCCGAGCTGCGGCGCGAACGTGTTGACGGCGTCGGGCGGCGTCGCGAGCGCACGGCGCACGGCTGCGTCGATCGCGCCGCGCAGCGCGACGATGATGCGTTGCCCGGCGAGCTGGCCGAGCGGCACGGCCTTCAGCGCGGCGGACGTCTGGTTCTCGACCCAGCCGAATGCGTACGCGGCGAGCGTCGCGTCGGCGCCGGCGTCGTGCATCGCGGCCGCGTAGGCGAACGCGGTCGGCAGCGCGATCGGCGACAGCGACGCGAGCGTCGCGCGGCGCGCGGCATCGCCCCATTCGAGCGACGCGCACAGCTGCGCGAGCGACCAGCCCATCTGTTCGGTTTCGCGGCGCAGTTCCGCCGATTCGCGGCTCGCGACGAACCACGTGTTTTCGGCGGCAAGCGCGGGCGCGTCGTGCGCATGCCAGCGTGCGAGCTGGTGCGCGAGAAACGGCAACTCGCCGTGCGCGAGCACGTCGGTCAGGCCGCTGGCGATCCAGTCGCGTGCGGAATCGGCGTCGTGAATGAGGTTCGCGTCGAGCGCGGCTTCGAGGCCCTGCGAATAGCTGTACGCGCCGATCGGCAGCGCCGGCGACGCGAGGTGCAGCAGCGCGACGAGTTCAGTGGTGGTCATGGCCGTGGCCGTGCGTGCATCCGGGACCATGCTGATGATCGTGATCGTGATCGTGATCGTGATCGTGATCGTGATCGTGATCGTGCGAGTGCCCGTGATGTTCGCCGAATACCTGCTGCGCGAGGGCGTAATCCTCTGCGAACGTCGCATCGTGTCCATGCTTGTGGCCGCCACCGTACGCGCCGGCTTCCGGCTGGAACGGCGCGTGCGCTTCCTCGACCTGCGTGCCGAGTCGGCGCAGCATGTCGGCGAGCACCGGGTCGGCTTCGAGCTTCAGGTAACCGTCGCCGATCTCGACCGGCGTGTGACGGTTGCCGAGGTGATACGCGGCGCGCATCAGCGTGAGCGGCTCGGCCGCGCGCACGAGCAGCACGGTTTCGGGCGCCGCGGCGATGCGCACGAGCGCGCCGTCGTCGGCGACGAGCACGTCGCCGTCGCGCAGGATCGTGCCGCGCGGCAGCAGGACCGCGACTTCCTCGCCGGTGTCGAGCGTCGCCGCGAGGCGGCTCTTGCAGCGGGCTTCATAGGCGAGCGTGAGTGTCGGCGCGCGTGCGACGAGCGACGCGGCGAGTTTCACGTTCGGGGCAATACGTTTGTCGAGGGTGCGCATGAAACGGGGAACCGGAAATCAGAACAGGAAATAGCGCTGCGCCATCGGCAGCACCGTCGCCGGCTCGCAGGTGAGCAACTGGCCGTCGGCGATCACGTCGTAGGTTTCGGGATCGACGCTGATCGACGGGCGCCACGCGTTGTGGATCATGTCGGCCTTCGTCACGTTGCGGCAGTTGCGCACGGGCACGACCTGCTTCGCGAGGCCGTAGCGTTGCGCGATGCCCGCATCGGCCGCCATCTGCGACACGAAGGTCAGCGACGTGCGGGCGAGCGCACCGCCGCGCGTCGCGAACATCTCGCGATAGTGGACCGGCTGCGGCGTCGGGATCGACGCATTCGGGTCGCCCATCTGCGCCATCGCGATCATCCCGCCCTTCAGGATCATCGACGGCTTGATCCCGAAGAACGCCGGTTCCCACAGCACGAGGTCGGCCCATTTGCCGGGTTCGATCGAGCCGACTTCGTGCGCGATGCCGTGCGTGATCGCCGGATTGATCGTGTACTTCGCGACGTAGCGCTTCGCGCGGAAGTTGTCGTTGCGTGTGGTGTCTTCCGGCAGCGCGCCGCGCTGCACCTTCATCTTGTGCGCGGTCTGCCACGTGCGGATGATCACTTCGCCGACGCGGCCCATCGCCTGCGAATCGGACGACAGCATCGACAGCGCGCCGAGATCGTGCAGGATGTCCTCGGCCGCGATCGTCTCGCGGCGGATCCGCGATTCGGCGAACGCGAGATCCTCGGCGATCGACGGATCGAGGTGATGGCACACCATCAGCATGTCGAGATGCTCGTCGAGCGTGTTGATCGTGTACGGGCGCGTCGGGTTGGTCGACGACGGCAGCACGTTCGACTCGCCGCACACCTTCAGGATGTCGGGCGCATGGCCGCCGCCCGCGCCTTCGGTGTGGTACGTGTGGATCGTGCGGCCCTTGAATGCGGCGACGGTCGATTCGACGAAGCCGCCTTCGTTCAGCGTATCGGTGTGGATCGCGACCTGCGTGTCGGTGTCGTCGGCGACCGACAGGCAGTTGTCGATCGCCGCGGGCGTCGTGCCCCAGTCCTCGTGCAGCTTCAGCCCGATCGCGCCGGCCGCGATCTGCTCGACGAGCGGTTCCGGCAGGCTAGCGTTGCCCTTGCCGAGAAAGCCGAGGTTGATCGGCCAGCCGTCGGCGGCCTGCAGCATCCGCTCCATGTGCCACGGGCCCGGCGTGCAGGTCGTCGCGTTGGTGCCGGTGGCCGGCCCGGTGCCGCCGCCGAGCATCGTCGTGACGCCCGATGCGAGCGCCTCGTCGATCTGCTGCGGGCTGATGAAGTGGATGTGCGTGTCGATGCCGCCGGCCGTCACGATCAGCCCTTCGCCGGCGATCACTTCGGTCGCGGCGCCGATCGCGATCGTCACACCGGGTTGAATGTCGGGGTTGCCGGCCTTGCCGATCGCGGCGATGCGGCCGTGCTTGATTGCGATGTCGGCCTTCACGATGCCCCAGTGATCGAGGATCACCGCGTTCGTGATGACCGTGTCGGGCACCTCGGCCGCCACGCGCTGCGACTGGCCCATCCCGTCGCGGATCACTTTCCCGCCGCCGAATTTCACTTCCTCGCCGTAGGTGGTGAAGTCGCGTTCGATTTCGATCAGCAGTTCGGTATCGGCGAGCCGGACGCGGTCGCCCGTCGTCGGCCCGAACATTTCCGCGTACGCGCGGCGGCTCAAGCGTAGTGTCATGTCGTGCTGTTCCTGAAGAGCGGGGCGCGGCTTACAGCGGCCCCATCACCTTGCCCTGAAAACCGTAGACGGCGCGATCGCCTGCGAGTGCGACCAGTTCGACGGTGCGCGTCTGGCCCGGCTCGAAGCGCACGGCCGTGCCGGCCGCGATGTTGAGCCGGAAGCCGCGCGCGGCCGCACGGTCGAACGACAGTGCGTCGTTGACTTCGAAGAAGTGGTAGTGCGAGCCGACCTGCACCGGGCGGTCGCCGGTGTTCGCGACGACGAGCGCGAGCGTTTCGCGTCCCGCGTTCAGTTCGTGTTCGCCGTCGTCGGTGAGGATTTCGCCGGGGATCATGCGGGGCCTCACGGAATCGGGTGATGGACGGTCACGAGCTTCGTGCCGTCGGGGAAGGTCGCTTCGACCTGGATGTCCGGAATCATCTCCGGCACGCCGTCCATCACGTCGTCGCGCGTGAGCAGCGTCGTGCCGTAGTGCATCACCTCGGCGACCGTCTTGCCGTCGCGCGCGGCTTCCATCAGCGCGGCGGTGATGAAGGCGACCGCCTCCGGATAGTTGAGCTTCAGGCCGCGTGCGCGACGGCGCTCGGCCAGCAGCGCCGCCGTGAAGATCAGCAGCTTGTCCTTCTCTCGGGGAGTCAGTTTCATGAAGGCAGACGTTCAGGAAAACGTAATTTTTATCGGCGCGCACGCAACCGGGCGAACGCGCGGGTCATCGTAGCATCGCGCTGTTTTGCGTGCGTCGTGTATCGCTTATGTAAGGAGCAAGGCGCGTGCCATGCCTGTCGCATGGTGCGCGATGCGCGTTCGTGGTGCGCCGTGCATGGGTAACGTGCAGCGTTTGATGCAGTGCTGCGCCGAAACGGTGCGCGGCGCGAACGCGCTCAGGTTTGCCAGAGGCGCAGCGGCCGTGCGTCGACGCCGTGCACGATCGGGCGCAGATGCAGCCAGCAGTCGGTGAAGTGGCGCTGCAGCGCTTCCATCGATGTCGACAGCGCGCGCACGAGCACGACGCCCGGTGTCACGCAGGTCGCGCCCGCGCGCAGCGTGTCGTCGAACGGCATCCGCGTTGCGAGCGACTCGGCCAGCGCGGCGTCGCACGCGGCGCCGACGGCCCACAGCGTGCCGTATGCGGGAAAGCCGGCGAGGCCCTGCAGCGCGCCGCGCAGCGGATCGTGCGCGTCGAGCAGCGCGCGTTCGGTCCAAAGCGGCCGGCCGTCGGCATCGACGAGCGCCGAGGTCGACGCGATGCGTCCTGCCGACCAGGTTTCGCCTGCCGCCTGCCGGCCGAGCTGCGTCGCGTCCCAGCCGATCGCGCTCGCGTCCGCGCCGAGCGTCACCGTGAAATCGAGCGACGCATGCGATGCGTCGAAGAACAGGTTGTTCTGCGGCAGCCAGTCGAGCTTCGCGTCGCGGCCGACCGTGATGCCGATGCGCTGCGTCGCGTCGAGGCCGTTCGACTTGTACCACTTGGTTGCGCCGGGCGTCGTCAAAACCGCATGCGTGCCGTCGCCGAGCGCGATGTCGATGTCGAGCCGGTCGCCGCCCGCGACGCCGCCCGGTGGATGGACGATCACCGCATGGCAGATCGCGTCGCCTTCCGGGTACAGCGGCCGCTGCACGCGCAGCGGGCCGTCATGCAGCCGGTGCACGAGCGTCGTGCGCGCGCCGTGCCGCTCGAAGCCGAGTTCGAGGCGGCCGCGCCACGACTTGGCGACGGCGGGGCGGGACAGCGTGGCGTGCGAATCGGGGGCGGACATCGGCGGCGAACGGGAAACGAGGGAAACGGGCGCGAAGAACGTGGATGCTACCGGAACAATAATGCAGATGCCGCGTTCGTTGGAAGCGCCGCGTGCGGGCGCGTCGCGAACCGGCCGCCGGTACCCGTTGCGGTGCCTACCGCCGTGCCTACCGCCGTGCCTACCGCCGTGTCTATCGCGGTGCCTACCGCCGTGCCGCGCATCACACCGCGATCAGTTCGCGCACGCCGTTCGTCTCCATGTCGTGCGCGTCGCCGCCCGCGACGATCTCGCCGCGGCTCATCACCCAGTAGCTGTCCGCGATCGATTGCGCGAAGTCGTAATACTGTTCGACGAGCAGCACGGTCATCCTCGATTCGTCGACGAGCTGGCGCAGCGTGCGGCCGATGTCCTGGATGATCGACGGCTGGATGCCTTCGGTCGGCTCGTCGAGGATCAGCAACTGCGGCTCGCTCATCAGCGCGCGGCCGATCGCGAGCTGCTGCTGCTGGCCGCCCGACAGGTCGCCGCCGCGCCGCGCGCGCATGTCCTTCAGCACCGGGAACAGGTCGTAGATGCGGTCGGGTACCTTCGACGGCGCCTTGCGGCTCGCCGCGCCGACGAGCAGGTTTTCCTCGACGGTCAGCCGCGGAAAGATGTCGCGACCCTGCGGCACGTACGCGAGCCCGGCCGCGACGCGCGCATACGGCGGCAGCGCACCGAGCGCGGTGCCGCGCCACGACACGCTGCCGCTTTTCGCGGCGACGACGCCCATCAGGCAGCGCAGCAACGTGCTCTTGCCGACGCCGTTGCGGCCGAGCAGCACGGTGAGCTTGCCGTCGTCGGCGGCGAGGTTCACGTTGCGCAGGATGTGGCTGCCGCCGTAGTACTGGTTCAGTGCTTCGATCTTCAGCATCGCATCATCGTCCGAGATAAGACTCGATCACCGCGTCGTCGCGCTTGACCTGGTCGAGCGTGCCCTGCGCGAGCACCGCGCCTTCGGCCATCACCGTCACGCGGCCCGTGTCGCCCGCGAGTGCCGCGACGAATTCCATGTCGTGCTCGACGACCATCATCGAGCAGGTGCCGCGCAGCGTGTTCAGCAGTTCGGCGAGTTCCATCGTCTCGTGGTCGGTCATCCCGGCCGCCGGCTCGTCGAGCAGCAGCAGGGCGGGGCGCTGCATCAGCAGCATGCCGATCTCGAGCCGCTGCTTCTGCCCGTGCGACAGTTCGCCGGCTGCACGGTATGCGTGACTTTCGAGGCCGATCAACGCGAGCGTTTCCTCGATCTTCGCCTGCGCCGAGCGGTCGAGCCGCGCGCGCAGCGATGCGAGCCAGCCCTTGTCGGTCTGCATCGCGAGTTCGAGGTTTTCCCACACCGGATGCTGTTCGAACACGGTCGGCTTCTGGAACTTGCGGCCGATGCCCGCGCGTGCGATCTCGGGCTCGCTCATCCGCGCGAGGTCGAGCGTCTGGCCGAGAAATACGCTCCCGGCGTCGGGGCGCGTCTTGCCGGTGACGACATCCATCATCGTCGTCTTGCCCGCGCCGTTCGGGCCGATCACGCAGCGCAGCTCGCCCGCGTCGATCGCGAGCGACAGCTTCTTCAGCGCACGAAAGCCGTCGAAGCTCACCTCGATATCCTCGAGGTAGAGGATCGTGCCGTGCGACGTGTCGATGCCTTGCGGCACCACGCGCCCCATCGACGCGGAGCCGCTGACGGCGAGCAGTTCGTCTTCGGGCGGCGGCGTGAACTGGTACAGGGCCGTTCCGTTCATGCGCGTTTCCCTTTCGCGATCAAGGTTTCGACGAGGCCCATGATCCCGCGCGGCAGCAGCAGCGGCACGAGCACGAAGATCAGGCCGAGGAAGAACAGCCAGTATTCGGCGAAGTACGCGGTAAACAGGCTCTTCGCGCCGTTCACCGCGAACGCGCCGACGATCGGCCCGATCAGCGTGCCGCGTCCGCCTACCGCGACCCAGATCGCCATTTCGATCGAGTTGCCGGGCGACATCTCGCCGGGATTGATGATGCCGACCTGCGGCACGTACAGCGCCCCTGCGATGCCGCACAGCACGGCCGACACGGTCCACACGAACAGCTTGTACGCGAGCGGGCTGTAGCCGAGGAACATCAGCCGCGTCTCGCCGTCGCGCACCGCGGTGACGACGCGCCCGAGCTTGCTCGTGACGATCGCGCGCGCGGCGATGAACGACAGCACGAGCGTCGCGAACGTCAGCAGCAACAGCACCGTGCGCGTGCCGGGCGACGTGATCGCGAAGCCCGCGATGCGCTTGAAGTCGGTGAAGCCGTTGTTGCCGCCGAAGCCCGTCTCGTTGCGAAAGAACAGCAGCATCGCGGCGAACGTCAGCGCCTGCGTGATGATCGACAGGTATACGCCCTTCACGCGGGAACGGAACGTGAAGAAGCCGAACACCCAGGCGAGCACGGCCGGCGCGAGCACGACGAGCGCGAGCGCCCACGCGAGGTGCTGCGTGCCGCTCCAGTACCACGGCAACTGGTGCCAGTCGAGAAACACCATGAAGTCGGGCAGGTCGCTGCCGTACTTGCCGTCGCGGCCGATCTCGCGCATCAGGTACATGCCGATCGCATAACCGCCGAGCGCGAAGAAGAGGCCATGGCCGAGGCTCAGGATTCCGCAGTAGCCCCACACGAGATCGAGCGCGAGCGCGGCGATCGCGTAGCACATCAGTTTGCCGGCGAGCGTCATCGCGTATGCGGACAGATGGAACGCGCTCGCTTCGGGCGCGACGAGCGCGGCGAGCGGCACGCCGATGCCGATCGCGATGCACAACGCGACGAGCGCGAGCCATGCGCGGCGCGACAGCAGCGCCGGGCGCGGCGGCAGGCCGAGCGCGAAGCCGTCGGCCGCGCGCGCGGCGGCAGCGGGCTTGGGTGAATCGGCGACCGGGTTCGACAGCGAATCGGTGAATGAAGTCACGTCAAGCCTCCGCGCTGCGGCCCTTCGGGGCGAACATGCCCTGCGGGCGTTTCTGGATGAACAGCACGATCATCACGAGCACCGCGATCTTCGCGAGCACGGCGCCCCAGAACGGCTCGATCGCCTTGCTCGCGAGGCCGAGCCCGAAGCCGCCGAGCACGGTGCCGGCGATCTGCCCGACACCGCCGAGCACAACCGCCATGAACGAATCGATGATGTAGTTCTGGCCGAGGTCGGGGCCCACGTTGCCGATCTGCGACAGCGCGCAGCCGCCGAGGCCGGCGATGCCCGCGCCGAACGCGAACGCATACGCGTCGACGCGAGCGGTCTTCACGCCGACGCATGCGGCCATCCGGCGGTTCTGCGTGACCGCGCGCACGAACAGGCCGAGCCGCGTCTTCGTCAGCACGGCCCATGCGATGAAGACCACCGCGAGCGCGAACGCGAGGATCGCGAGCCGGTTGTAAGGCAGGATCAGGTTCTGCATCACCGTCACGCCGCCGCTCATCCACGACGGGTTCACGACCTGCACGTTCTGCGCGCCGAACAGCATGCGCGTCGCCTGGATCAGGATCAGGCTCACGCCGAACGTCGCCAGCAGCGTTTCGAGCGGGCGGCCGTACAGGTGCCGCAGCACGAGACGTTCGAGCACGATGCCGACGAGTGCGGCCGTGACGAACGACACGGGCACGGCGACGAGCGGATACCAGTCGAATGCGCCGGGCGCGTAGCGCTGGATCAGCGTCTGCACGACATAGGTTGCGTACGCACCGATCATCAGGAATTCGCCGTGCGCCATGTTGATCACGCCGATCAGCCCGTAGGTGATCGCGAGGCCGAGCGCGGCGAGCAGCAGCACGCTGCCGAGCGACAGGCCCGCGAACAAGGTGCCGACGATCTCGCCGCGGCGCTGCAGCGTGTGCAGTGCGTCGAGCCCTTGCTGCGCGGCGTCGCGCACACGCGCGTCGGGTTCCGCGGAGCTGCCGTCGGCATTCTTCGCGACGAGCGGGCGCAGCTGTTCGATCATGTCGAGGTCGCGGCGCGCGGCCACCACCTGCACGGCTTCGAGGCGCTTCGCCGGATCGGCATCGTGCAGCGCGGCGATCGCCCACAGTGCGTCGAGGCGGCGCTTCAACGCGGGGTCGGTTTCCTTCGCGCGGGCGCGGTCGATCATCGGCTTGAGCGCCGGGTCGGGCGACTTCAGCAGCGCATCGATCGCGTCGCGTCGCGCGGCGACGTCGGGCGATGCAAGCGCGAGGCCCGACAGCGCGCCCGCGATCTTCGTGCGCAGCAGGTTGTTCAGCATCACGGGCTGCGCATCGCCGGCCGGCATCGCGGCCTGCGTGAGCGCGTCGTGTGCGGTGTCGCCGGTCTGGATCAGCAAGCGGCCGTCGCCGGTCGCGAGCGCGTCGCCGCTCGACAGTGCATTGAGCACCGCGACGGCGCGCGGATCGGTGTCGGCGGCGAGGCGCTCGATCGCGGACTCCTTCGCGTCGAAGTCGTCGCCGGCGAGCGCGGCGGTATCGGCCGCCGTCAGCGCGAATGCGGCGTGCGGCAGCATGCCCGCGAGGGCGGCGCACGCGACGATCGCGACGGCGGCGCGGCGAAAGCGTGTAGGCATCGGGAGATCCTGTCGGCGTAGGGAGGCGGATTCATGCACCGATGTGCCGGCCGGCGCATCGGTGCATGCGTGCGAGCGGGGCAGCGCGCCGGTGCGCGCGCCCCTGCATCGCGTCAGGCCAGCGCCGTGCGCTGCCGGCGCAGGAACGCCGGGATCGACGTGACGATGTCCGGCTTGCCCTGGTTGCCCGCGATGAACGGGCTCCACGGTTGCGCGCGCACCGCGGTCTTGGTCTTCCACACGACGTTGAATTGCCCGTCGCCGCGAATCTCGCCGATCATCACCGGCTTGTGCAGGTGATGGTTGCCGTCCATCGCGAGCGTGAAGCCCGACGGCGCGGCGACGGTCTGGCCGATCATCGCGACGCGCACCTTGTCGACGTCGGTGCTCTTCGCCTTCTCGACGGCCTGCTTCCACATGTGGATGCCGACGTAGGTCGCTTCCATCGGGTCGTTGGTCACGCGCTTCGCGCCGCCCGGCAGGTTGTTCGCCTTCACCCATGCGGCGAACTGATCCTTGAACTTCGTGTTGGTCGGGTTCTTCACTGACATGAAGTAGTTCCACGCGGCGAGGTGGCCGACGAGCGGCTTCGTATCGATCCCGCGCAGTTCTTCCTCGCCGACCGAGAACGCGACGACCGGCACGTCGGTCGCCTTGATCCCCTGGTTGCCGAGTTCCTTGTAGAACGGCACGTTCGAGTCGCCGTTGATCGTCGAGATCACGGTCGTCTTGCCGCCTTGAGAGAAATTCTTGATGTTCGCGACGATGGTCTGGTAATCGCTGTGGCCGAACGGCGTGTAGACCTCCTGAATATCGGTATCCTTCACGCCCTTCGATTTCAGGAATGCACGCAGGATCTTGTTGGTCGTGCGCGGGTACACGTAGTCGGTGCCGAGCAGGAAGAAGCGCTTCGCGCCGCCGCCTTCCGCGCCCATCAGGTACTCGACGGCCGGAATCGCCTGCTGGTTCGGCGCGGCGCCCGTGTAGAACACGTTGCGCGACATTTCCTCGCCCTCATACTGCACCGGGTAGTAGAGCAGCCCGTTCAGCTCCTCGAACACCGGCAGCACGGACTTGCGCGACACCGACGTCCAGCAGCCGAACACGCACGCCACCTTGTCCTGCGTGAGCAACTGGCGCGCCTTCTCGGCGAACAGCGGCCAGTTCGACGCGGGATCGACCACCACGGGCTCGAGCTTGCGGCCCATCACGCCGCCGCTCTTGTTGATGTCGGCGATCGTCATCAGCGCGGTGTCCTTCAGCGACGTCTCCGAGATCGCCATCGTGCCCGACAGCGAATGCAGGATGCCGACCTTGATCGGGCCGGTGCCCGCATCGGCGGCGTGCGCGAACGGGCTCTTGCCCGCCAGCGCGAGCGCGCCGGCCATCGAACCGAACTTCAACAGACTGCGACGTTTCATCGGGATCCCCTTGTCGTGTTGGATGCGCGTGCGCCGTGGCGGCGCCTGCCATCGTGTAACGCAAGGCATGTGCCAGTCGCGCGGATGCACGCCGGGCGTGCCTGTGCGGGGCGTTCCGGGGCGTCGGGGTGGTGCGGATGATGCGTCGTGCAGCATCCGCGGTCCGTTGCGGTGCAGGCGCGCGGGCGCAAATGGTGCACGGTCGGGGGCGCTGCGCCGCTGCGCGTCGGCGGCGGCGTGCGGAAGGAGACGGAGCGGGGCGGAAAAGAGCAACGGGCACGCGATGCGTGCCCGTTCGGCGGATCAGTGCGGCCGGCGGCAGTGTGCCGGGCGGCGAGGCGGCGCGCGATGCGCCGCCGGACAGGTCAGTAACGCGGCACGGACGGATCGACGTCGCGCGACCACGCGTCGATCCCGCCTTGCAGGTTGTACAGCTTCGTGAAGCCGCGCGATTCGAGGAACATCGCGACCTGCGCGCTGCGCATCCCGTGATGGCACACGCAGACGATTTCCGTTTCGTCGTCGAGCTCCTCGCTGCGCGCGGGAATCTGCTGCATCGGGATCGACACGCTGCCGGCGATCTGCGCGGTCGCGATTTCCCACGGCTCACGCACGTCGAGCACGACCGGTGCGGGGCGCGTCGCATCGCCGAGCCATTCCGCGAGCATCGCGGGCGTCAGGATCTGCATGGAGGCTCCGCTGCTCAGAACTTGAAGCGCGACGGCTCGATCGCGTTGACGAGGTGGTCGATGTACGTTTCGAACACGTCGGCGACGCGGTACTGCTTGTCGTCGATGCGCGTGATGATCTGCGCCTTCATCACCGGACGGCCGCCGACGAATGCCGACAGGCGGCCGCCGACCTTCAGTTGCTCGAGCATCTCCTGCGGCACGACGGGCAGGCCGCCCGCGACGCAGATCACGTCGTACGGCGCCTTGCCGGCCCAGCCCCGCGAACCGTCGCCGAGCACGACTTCAGCGTTGGTCACGCCGTCGTTGCGCAGGTTGTCTTCCGCGAACTTCGCGATCGTCGGATCGATCTCGACGGCCGTCACGTGCTGTGCGCGATGGGCGAACAGGGCGGCCAGGTAGCCCGAACCCGCGCCGATCAGCAGCACGTTCTCGTGCTTCTTGACCGTCAGCTCCTGCAGCACGCGCGCTTCGACGCGCGGGAACAGCATCTTGCTGGTGCCGCCGGGCAGCGGCAGTTCGAGGTCGGCGAACGCGATATCGCGGTATTCGGCCGGAACGTAGTTTTCACGCTTGACGATCGACAGCAGGCCCAGGACGTCCAGATCCAGCACGTCCCACGGCCGGATCTGTTGTTCGATCATGTTGAAACGCGCGTTTTCGATATTCATGGTGTGGTCACGCAGCCTGGTCGGCCATCAGCGGGGATAGAGAAACTTCGTGATTGTACCAAACGGGGCGGCTGCGAAGCCTTCAGGCGGCCTGCAACAGACCCTTACCCTTTGCTCTTCTTGATCTGCGCCTCGAATGCGAGGTCGAGCTTGCTCGCCTTGCGCGGTTTTTTGGGGCCGAATTCATCGACGAACTTGACGAACTCGTCGAGCGGCAGCGGCTCGCAGCGCTTCTCGGTGGTGCCGCCGGAGCGGTCGACGAGATAGAACAGGCCGCCCGCCATCGCGACGGCCGCGAATTGCGGGTTGCCGGAGCGGGTCTTCAGGCGTTCGACGGCGTAGGTCGCTTTGGTGGTGCGCATCGTGCGGGTTCTGGCGGAACGTAAGCCCCACACTGTATCAAACCGGCGGCCCGCATGCGGCCGGCGCGGGTGTCAGACGGTGCGCGAGTAGCGCTGCTGCGGCGTCTGGCCCAGATACGCGTCGAACGCCATCGCGATGTTGCGCACGACCATCCGGCCGGCCGGATGGATCGTCAGGCGGTCGCCCGCGATCGTCAGCAGCCCGTCGCGCTCGAACGGGCGCAACGCGTCGAGCTCGCGCGCGAAATGATCGGCGAAGCGGATGCCGTGCGCGGCCTCGACGTGCGAGAACGGCAGGTCGAGGTTGCACATCAGTTGTGTGATCACGTCGCGGCGCAGCCGGTCGTCGGGCGTGAGCCGCACGCCGCGCGCGATCGGCAGCCGGCCCGCGTCGAGGGCGGCGCCGTAGGCGGGCAGATCCTTCGCGTTCTGCGCGTAGACGTCGCCGACCTTGCCGATCGACGACACGCCGAAGCCGACGAGATCGGTATCCGCGCGCGTGCTGTAGCCCTGGAAATTGCGCTGCAGCGTGCCGTTGCGCTGCGCGCGCACGAGCTCGTCGGACGGCCGCGCGAAGTGGTCCATTCCGATGTACACGTAGCCGGCCGACGTCAGCATGTCGATCGCGAGGCCGAGCAGCGCGATGCGCGTTTCGGGCGGCGGCAGCGTCGCATCGTCGATCTGCCGCTGCATCTTGAACAGGTGCGGCATGTGCGCGTAGCCGAACACCGACAGGCGATCGGGCGCGAGCTCGATGATCGTCTCGAGCGTGCGCGCGAACACGGCGACGGTCTGGTGCGGCAGCCCGTAGATCAGGTCGACGCTCACCGAATGAAAGCCCGTCGCGCGGGCGGCGGCGAGCAGGTCGGCCGTCATCGCGAGCGGCTGGATGCGGTTGATCGCCTGCTGCACGACCGGATCGAAATCCTGCACGCCGAGGCTCAGCCGGTTGAAGCCGATCGTGCGCAGGTGCACGAGGGTCGCGGGCGTGACCGTGCGCGGATCGATCTCGATCGAGAACTCGGCGTCGGCGTCCGGCGCGAGCGCGAAGTGCTCGCGGGTGGCCGCCATCAGCTCGGCCGTTTCGTCGTCGGACAGGAAGGTCGGCGTGCCGCCGCCCCAGTGCAGCTGCGTGACGGGGCGGGACGGATCGAACAGCGCGGCCTGCAGCGCCATCTCGCGCTTGAGCTGGTCGAGATACGGGCGGGCGCGGCGGTGGTTGTTGGTCGCGATCTTGTTGCAGCCGCAGTAGAAGCACGCGGTGTTGCAGAACGGGATGTGGAAGTACAGCGACAGCTCGCTCGACGACGCACCGGGGTCGCCGGCCGCGCGCACGTAGTCGGCCGGGTCGAAATCGTCGCGGAACTGCAGCGCGGTGGGGTATGACGTATAGCGCGGCCCGTTCGCGCCGTATTTCGCGAGCAAATCGGGACGGAACATTGTGTCGGCAGAACCAGAACTCATGACGGTCTCGCGCTTTTTAGATGCTTTCGAGTATATAAACGCGCGATTCGGCTGCATTGTGTAATAACGTCGCAGCCGGCGATGGCACAATGCGGGGTGGGGCTGCCGGACGCCGCGTCCGGTTGCCGCACCGTTTTTGTTGTTTGTCGAGAGAGCCGAGTGTCCGTCGAATTGCCTGTCCGCCTGGCGCCCGCCGATGTCCCGCCGCATGCGTGCCGCGAGGGTTGCGGCGCGTGCTGCATCGCGCCGTCGATTTCCAGCCCGATTCCGGGCATGCCCGGCGGCAAGCCGGCCGGCGTGCGCTGCGTGCAGCTCGGCGGCGACCTGCGCTGCATGATCTTCGGCCGGCCCGAGCGCCCCGCGTGCTGTTCCGGGCTGCAGCCGTCCGCCGACATGTGCGGCGCGTCGCGCGACGACGCGCTCGCGTGGCTCACGCGCCTCGAGGCCGCGACGCAGCCGTCGTCGCATACAGGAGAGAGTTCAGCATGACCGCACCTCGCGCGCCCAGCCGGCGCCGTTTCCTTGCCGTATCCATCGGCGCCGTCGGCGTGTGCATCTCGCTCGCTGCCTGCGCGTCGACGTTCCCGTTCATCCCCGATCACTACACGTTCTCGCGCGGCGACGTGCAGAAGGCCGTCGGCCGCAAGTTCCCGTACCAGAAGACGGTCGCGCAGGTCGTCGACGTGTCGCTCGCGAACCCGGCCGTCAACCTGCTGCCCGACCAGAACCGCGTCGCGGTGCAGCTCGACGCGCATTTCGCGAGCCCGTTTTTGCGCGCGCCCGTCAGCGGCAAGTTCACCGTGTCGGGCCAGCTCGCGTACGACGCGCCGAGCCGCTCGGTCGTGCTGAAGGCGCCGGCCGTCGACAGCCTCGTGCTCGACGGCGACGCGCAGATGTATGCGCAGCAGGTCGGCGCGGCCGCCGGCCTGCTCGCGACGCAGTTGCTGACCAACTATCCGATCTACACGTTCAAGCCCGAACAGCTGCAATTTGCCGGGGTGAACTACGAACCCGGTACAATTACGATTCTTACAAACGGCATACGCGTGGCGATCGTCGAAAAGTGACGACGGACCGCGCGTGGCCGGGCGGGCCGCGCGTGGAAGAGTGGCCCTTTCTTTCGACCATTTCGGAGTTGGGCCACGGATGGACTGGATCCTGATCTGCAAGGCATTGATCCTCGGCGTCGTCGAGGGGCTGACGGAATTCCTGCCGGTGTCGAGCACCGGTCACCTGATCGTCGCGGGCAGCTTCCTGAATTTCAACGATTCGCACGCGAAAACCTTCGACGTCGTGATCCAGTTCGGCGCGATTCTCGCGGTCTGCTGGGAATACCGGCAACGGATCGCGTCCATCGTGTCCGGGCTGCCGAGCCGGCCCGACGCGCGGCGCTTCACGCTGAACGTCGTGATCGCGACGATTCCCGCGATCGCGCTCGGCCTCCTGTTCGAGAAGAAGATCAAGGCCGTGCTGTTCTCGCCGGTGCCCGTCGCGTTCGCGCTGGTCGTGGGCGGTGCGATCATCCTGTGGGCCGAGGCGCGGCAACGCGAACGCAGCGAGCCGCCGCGCGTGCTGTCGGTCGATGCGCTGACGCCGCTCGATGCGTTGAAGGTCGGCCTTGCGCAGTGCTTCGCGCTGGTGCCTGGCATGTCGCGCTCGGGCTCGACGATCATCGGCGGGATGCTGTTCGGTCTCGACCGGCGTGTGGCCACCGAATTCTCGTTCTTTCTCGCGATCCCGATCATCTTCGGCGCGACGCTCTATGAAACCGTGAAGGACTGGCAGGCGTTCACCGTCGATTCGCTCGGCCTGTTCGCGCTCGGGCTCGTCGCGGCGTTCGTCAGCGCGTTCGTGTGCGTGCGCTGGCTCCTGCGCTACGTCGCGACGCACGATTTCACGGTGTTCGCGTGGTACCGGATCGCGTTCGGGCTGTTCGTGCTGCTGGTCGGTTACAGCGGCTGGCTCAACTGGGCGTGATGCCGATACGGCGGCCGATGCGCCACCGATAAAAAAAGGCCCGATCGGCAGATGCCGGTCGGGCCTTTTTCCATTCGGGGCAGCGGCGAGTCGTTCAGCCTGCGCGCTTGCGGAACACCAGGTCCCACACGCCGTGGCCGAGCCGCAGCCCGCGCCGTTCGAACTTCGTCACCGGGCGGTAGTCGGGGCGCGGTGCGTAGTCGGCGGCCGTGTTCTCGAGCGTCGGCTCCGCGCCGAGCACTTCCAGCATCTGTTCGGCGTAGTTCTGCCAGTCGGTCGCGCAGTGGATGTACGCGCCCGGCTTCAGGCGCGACGCGAGATGCGCGACGAGCGGCGGCTGGATCAACCGGCGCTTGTGGTGGCGCGCCTTGTGCCACGGATCGGGGAAGAAGATGTGCACGCCGTCGAGGCTTTCCGGCGCGAGCATGTGCTCGAGCACTTCGACCGCGTCGTGCTGGATGATGCGGATGTTCGGCAGATCCTGCTCGCCGATCAGCTTCAGCAGCGCGCCGACGCCCGGCTCGTGCACTTCGACGCCGAGGAAGTCGTCGCCCGGGCGGTGCGTGGCGATTTCCGCGGTCGACGCGCCCATGCCGAAACCGATCTCGAGGATGCGCGGCGCGCTGCGGCCGAACACGTCATCCCAGTCGGGCAGTTCCGGCGCATACGGGACGACGAAGCGCGGGCCGAGGTCGTCAAGCGCACGGCGCTGGCCGGTCGACACGCGGCCGGCGCGTGTCACGAAGCTGCGGATGCGGCGGTGGTGCAGCGGGTTGACTGCGTCGGCGCCTTCGGCGGCTTCGTCGGTAATGGCGTCGTCGTGCGGCGGCAGGCCGGCTTCGTTCGGATCGTCGTGCATCATCGGTACAGAGAAAGGCTCGGTTGCGGGCGAGGGCATCGGGCGCGCGGGACGCGCCAGCGCGGTACAAAAAAGCCGCCTTCGACGAGGCGGCTGGCGCGCGGTTGCGGAACGTGGCGACGGGAGCGGCGATACGCCGTCAAGCCGTTGATCCTTAAGGATTTCCCGTTCAGCCAACCGGAAAGAGCCGGATTATGGACTGGTTTGATCCGACTGGCAAGGTTGCGTGGGCGGTGGCCGCGCTGCCGCTGGCCCGGCGTCGACGTGCTTCGGGTTGGGGCCATATGGAAAAAGGGCCGAAGCGCATGCCGCTTCGGCCCTCGTTTCAGCGAACGGATCTGTTGCGTGTCACGCGACGCGCTGGTCGAGCCGGCGGCGCGTGATCGCCTTGATCTGGTTCAGCGCGTAATCGAGTTCGAATGCGGTCTCGCGCGACACGCGGCTTTCCAGTTCGAAGAAGATGCCGGCTTTCGTGTAATGGCGCACGCAGATGATGAACGGGAAGCCGTGCTGCTCGCGGTACGCGCGGTTCATCCGCTGCAGGCGGATTTCCTCGTCGTCGGTCAGTGCGTCGAGGCCGGCGCTCGTCTGTTCGCTGACCGATGCATGCGTCAGCCCGCCGCCGCGCACGGCCTGTGCCGACAGTTCGGGGTGGCGATCGAAGAACGCCTTTTTCGCATCGATGCCGCGCGCGCGGATGCTGGCCATCATCGCGTCGTGCAGCGCGTCGACCGACGCGAACGGGCGCGCGGCCCACGCGTCTTCGGCAACGTCCGGCGAGTGCTCGAAGATGTCGCCGAGGGCTTGAACGAACTGATCCTTCGCCATCGCGTTGATCGCGGCGAGCTTGGTGGTGTCGAGTGAAGTCGAGGACATCGTCTGTAGGAACCTTCGAGCGGGAATGGAGGTTCCGAGTATAGGAATCGCGCCGGTGCGACCAGAAGTGGGCAAGTCCTATTGGCCGTATACCAGTCGGGGCATCGGCCCCGCACGTCGGCGGTTCCGGGCCCGCTTCGCCGCGCGCTTCATGCGGCGCCGGCAATCGACGTCAGCCGCTCGCCGCTGTCCGACAACAGTCCGCGCAGCCACGCATGCGCCTTCGAGCGATGCTTGTTCGGATGCCAAAGCACATAGAAGCGCATCAGCGGAAAGTTGAAGGGTGCCGGGCGGATCAGCAGCGGCAGGCGGCGTGCGTAGTAGGCCGCGAAATGCCGCGCGGTCGTCAGGATCAGGTCGGATTCGCTGACGAGGTACGGCGCGAGACTGAAGTACGGGCAAGACATCTGCCGGCCGCGGCTCAGGCGCAACGTCGCGAGCGAACTCTCCACGACACCGCGCTGCGAGCTCGAGTAGGGCAGCGGCACCAGGTGCGACGCATCGATATAGCTTTCCGCCGTCAGCTTGCCGGGTTTCGCGAGCGGATTGTCCTTCGACATCAGGCACACGATTTCGTCCTCGAGCAGCACGTTCATGTGCAGGTGCTCGGGCGGCGTCGGCCAGTTGCCGATCACGACGTCGACCTGGCCTTCGGCCAGCGCCTTCTCGTAGTCGTATTCGGCGCCCATCGGCAGCGTGACGAGCTTCGAATTCGGCGCGTGCTGGCGGAACCGCCGCGCCAGGTCCGCGAAGAACGGCGGCGCGAGGTAGTCGGGCATCGCGATCGTGAACGTGCGGTCGGAGCGCTGCGGATCGAATGCGTCGTCGGCGCTGAACATCTTGTCGAGTGCATTGAGCGCGACGCGCGCGTCCTGCGTGAGCTGCAGTGCGCGCTCGGTCGGCACCATCTCGTTCTTTTCGCGCGTGAGCAGCGGATCGTCGAACAGCTTGCGCAGGCGTTTCAGCGCGCTGCTGAGCGCGGGCTGCGACTGGTTCAGCCGGATCGCCGTGCGCGACACGCTGCGTTCCTCGACCAGCGTACACAGCACGCGAAGCAGGTAGGTGTCCAGCGGATCGTCGTTGCGCATGGTGGTTTCGGGTTCGTTGACCGGCTCCACTTTGCCGTCGAGTGCCGAACGGCGTCAACGGTTCGAGGTACGTCACGGAGCGCCTGCCCGGCAATCGGGAGACGGGCGAGATCGGCGTCGATGCTGCTGAAACGGCCGCCACGCTTGACGGGCGACACCCCGCGAAGCGGTACGGGGCGGCCTGCAGCGCGGTTTGCTATGGGGCCTATAACAACCCGAACCTGTCTGCTGCCGGACCCCTGCGATATGGTCGGGCTTCACAACAAGATCACGGCCTTGCAGGCCGCCGAGGCCCGACCGGATCGCCGCGCAGTGCGGCGGCGAGACGGGCGGTCGCGTCGCCGGCCCAGGACGGCCGAGTCATTACAGGAGACACCTGTGTCTGTCACAGAACAGCATTCGTCAGTCTATTCGTCGGTCGAGCCGACGCTTGAAGAGCGCGTCTATCGCAAGGTGTCGTGGCGTCTTCTGCCGTTTCTCAGCGCACTGTGGGTGCTCGCGTGGCTGGACCGCGTGAACATCGGTTTCGCGAAGCTGCAGATGCTCGATACGCTCAAGTTCAGCGAGGCCGTCTACGGGCTCGGCGCCGGCATCTTCTTTCTCGGCTACTTCTTCTTCGAGGTGCCGTCGAACGCGCTGCTGCAGAAGATCGGCGCGAAGAAGACCATCATGCGCATCACGATCGGCTGGGGGATCATCTGCATCCTGCAGTCGTTCGTGAAGACGCCGACGCAGTTCTATCTGCTGCGCTTCCTGCTCGGCGCATTCGAAGCCGGCTTCTATCCCGGCATCATCCTGTACCTGACCTACTGGTATCCGAGCTCGCGGCGCGCGAAGGCGTTCGGCACGTTCATGTCGGCGTCGGCGATCGCCGGCGTGCTCGGCGGCCCGCTCGCCGGCAGCATCATGACGTCGCTCGACGGTTCGCACGGCTTCCACGGCTGGCAATGGCTGTTCGTCATCGAGGGCATCCCGTCGGTGCTGGCCGGGATCGTTGCGTACTTCTACATGACCGATCGGCCGGAGCAGGCGACGTGGCTGTCCGTTGCCGAGCAGCAGGTCGTGCGCAACGTGCTGGACGCGGACAAGCGCGAACTCGGCGAGCGCGGCCACGACTGGCGCACGCTGTTCCGCAATCCGAAGGTGTGGCTGCTGATCGCGATCTTCTTCTGCCTGCTGTGCGCGAACTCCGCGCTGACGTTCTGGATTCCAACGATCATCCGCGACTCGGGCTTCGGCGCGACGGTGGTGATCGGCTGGATCGCCGCGCTCGCGTACGTGTTCGGTGCTGCGGGGATGATCCTGAACGGTGCGCGTTCCGACCGGAACAAGGAAGTGCGCTGGCACTTCGCGATACCGGCCGGTTGCGGTGCGCTGGCGATGGCGGTGATGGCCGTGCTGCTCGGGATGCCGGGCGTGGCGCCCGCGTTCACGATCGCCGCGATGATCGTCGCGCTGGCCGGCACGATGAGCGCGATCCCTGTCTTCTGGCAGTTGCCGAACCTGTATCTGGCCGGCAGCGCCGCCGCGATCGGCGTCGCGCTGATCAATTCGGTGTCGAATCTGGCCGGCTTCGGTGCGCCGTATGTGCTCGGGCTCGTCAAGAGCGCGACCGGCAGCCTCGCGCCGGGCCTTTACCTCGTCGCCGCGATCGAGCTGATGGCGGCCGTGCTGGTCGTGACCGGCATCGCGCATGCACGCAAGTCGAAGGAGTCCTGATCATGAGCGAATTCATCAAACGTGAGCGCCGGCAATTCGTGATGGCATCGATGGCTGCGGCCGGCGGCATGCTGCTCGCTGGCCGCGCACAGGCCGCGACGCCGTCGGCGGCGCAGGGCGATGCGCTGAAGCCCGCGCAGGCGGCCGATCCGATCTCGCAGCACGGCGCGAGCCCGCGCCTGACCATTCACCTGCTCGATACCTATCACGGTGCGCCTGCGGCCGGCATGCACGTCGAGTTTTCGCGGATCGAGAAAGGCGAGACCGTGCCGATTCGCAAGGCGGTCATCAACCGGAACGGGCGGACCGACGAGCCGCTGCTGATCGGCGACACGTACGTCGCGGGCGACTACGAGCTGCTGATGCAGGTCGACGATTACTTCCGGATGAAGGGCGCGCGGCTGCCGTCGCCGTCGTTCCTGTCGCAGGTGCCGATCCGCTTCCGCGTCACCGATGCATCGGAACGGCTGCACCTGCCCGTGCAGTTCGGGCCGTGGAACTACACGTACTACCGCGGCAGCTGAGCGGCAGGTTCTTTCCGGATCCCTCGACCAGAATTGGAGCAAGCGAATGGCTGGCATCAGCACCCATGTTCTCGACCTGACGACCGGCAAGCCGATCGGCGGCGTACCGATCGAACTCTATGACCTCGGCGTCACGCCGCCCAGATTGCTGAACCGCACGGTCAGCAACGCCGACGGACGCACCGACGCGCCGATGCTGCGCAGCGAAGCGGCGCGCGCCGGGCAGTTCGAGCTGCGCTTCTCGATCGGTGCGCATTTCAAGGACGCGAGTGCGCTGTCCGACGTCGTGCCGGTTCGCTTCACCGTATTCGATCCGGCACAGCACTATCACGTGCCGCTGCTCTGCTCGCCGTGGTCTTTCTCGACGTACCGCGGCAGTTGATTTCACCTGAATGGAGAAGTGCCATGTCTCAAACCGATACCTACCTCGTCGACTCGATCCGCCTCGCGATGGAGAACGTACGAGCGCGCAAGACCTGGCCGTTCGGCGCCGTGCTCGTCCGCGACGGCAAGGTGCTCGCGCGTTCGGTCAATGAAGTGGAGGCGACGTGCGATCCGAGCGCGCATGCCGAGATGCAGGCCGTGCGTGCCGCGAGCAAGGCGCTCGGCAGCACGGACCTGAGCGGCTCGGTGATGTATGCGAGCGGGTATCCGTGTTCGATGTGCCTGTCGGCGATGTATCTGGCGGGCGTCAGCGAGGTGTATTACGCGTACTCGAACGAAGACGGCGAACCGTACGACCTGTCGGCCGCGCGCGGGTATGTGGAGATCGCGCGTCCGCTGGAAGAGCGCGAGATGAAGCTCGTCTATCACCGTGCGCGCGATGAAGGGCAGGACCTGTATGAGGCCTGGCAAGCGGTGCACGGTAGCTGAACGACGGGCTCGCACCACGCAGGGTTGATCGGTGCTGGCGCTAACGGCGCACTCCCCGGCACCGGTTTTTGGACATGCTTTCCTGATGAGGGAGGGCGTGTCCTTTTTTCGTTGGGCGGTTCGCGATTGATCGGGCGATGGGCTGCCGCCGGGCGATTGAGTAGAATCGCTGACGCACAACCGGCATGACCGGATGCGCGAGACGCGTGCGCAACACGATGAAAATGGACAGCGCGCGTTTCGTTTCGATTGTTCGCGGCCAGAACGACAAGAAGCGATGACGGCCGCCATGATGCGTCATGTTCCGCATGGGGTTGCACTGGCAACGATGGTGAGAGATGACGGGTGGGCATGATCCACGACCAATGGCCTTTGGGGAGAAAAGCCATGAGCGAAACAACTTCCGTGCGTCGCAAGATCGGTAGCGGCCCGGCGACGCTCGCGCTCGCCGAGTGCGCGATTGCCGGCATCGTCGGCATTTCGATCTTTAATAGTCCGGAGGCTTTTGCCGGGGCGTCGGGGTTCGGTGCGATCGGTACCGCGCTGGCTGTTGTCGTCCTGTGTGGAATCGTCTCGCTCGGCGGTCTCGTCTGGGCGATCGGTGCGTTGCTGAATGCAAACCGCGATGCCGGAGCGAATGCGATGCCGGCGTATTGCGCGATCGTGCTTCATGGCCTGCTGTGCTTGCCTATCCTCATCGTCATGATGCGGGCGGTATGAGGTAGGCGTTGCGTGCATCGATCCGGCGTTCGCATGTGGTTGGGCGAGGGCGGCGGGATGTGCGTTGCGGATGGAGCAAGCGCCGGACTTTACGTCGTGGGCGATCTATCTGGAGATCTTGCGACGGACATGCGCCGTGGCACACATTCGAGAACTGATATTGCTGGAAGAGGGGCAGTGACTGCAGGAGAACCCTTCAGGCCATGTGCGGCAAGGGTTTGGAAGGACTGGAGCGGGCGATGGGAATCGAACCCACGTCATCAGCTTGGGAAGCTGAGGTAATGGCCATTATACGACGCCCGCAGAACGCGTAATTCTACAGGGATTCGCGGTGGTGTTGCAAGTGAGGCGTTTAGGCCGTCGGTATCGAAACTGGTGTGGCTCGGTGCGGGACCGGTGGCAGTGCTAGCCCCGACGAATATCGATCCGATTTTAGCTCGCAGCGACACTGTATCGGGCTGCTTTTTTCCTTCGCCGAAGCGAGCAGGCGCACATATCGAACGTCGTCCCCGAGGGTACCGAGGGTTCGGCTTGCCGGAATGGCTAAGCCGCAATGGCGCGGCCATTCTCCACCAGGCCGAGTTCGTCAAGGCGGATGGCCATGGCCGTCGGTGACATACCGAACAACTCACTGAGCGGCTTGAAATAGTTGCCCGGACCAAACGCCTTTGCCGTTGCAACTGCACGAGCGAATTCCAGCGAGCCCGTTGATGAACGCAGAAGATCCTGCATCTGGCAGCAACCCACCAAATAGAACGCAGTCGTGTCGTCGAGGTGCAGAGTCGATGTGCAGAAACGCGCTTCGAAAGCCTGTCGAACCAGCTTTTCGGGAGCAAGGAAACACGCCGCAAAATGATTCGCTTCGCGCTCGCGTTTGTCAGGTGGCGACCATTCGCCTGTCAGAGGGCGGTCGCGGTGTAACGACATGCCCGGATGCAGGACCATGTGGCCGAGTTCGTGTGCAGCAGTAAAGCGCTGCACTTCATAGGTAAGGTTGCCGGCGATTTTGATGATGTTGTTCGCCGGGTCGACAAGGCCGGCTACTTGGTATCTGTCCTTGCCAATGCCGTGAATGCCCAGCGAGCCTTCGGCAACCTCATATTCGTAGCCGTGGACGTGAGCGGCATGGTCCGGCCGAAACAGTTGCAGCAGGTGCGGCACGGTGTTGTGAGTCACGCCAGCGCGCTGCCAGATTTCGTATTGAAAGCGCTTTACCTCTTTGGCGATTGCTCTTTTGTCGATATCTTCCATGCGGGAATCCTCCCCAAGCCGATGGGGAAAGAGTATCCACAATTTGTGGTGTGTACAAGTCGCGTTTATACTATATATTGTGTGCGCTGCAGCAGCGAACACATCACGGAAACTCGGCAAAGGCAGCATCGCGGCGCATGCTGATTAATCTGGTCCTGTTTAATTTGCTCGTGCGGGTTGGACCATTGCAATCTAGCTTTCTTACCGATTTCACAATGAGTGAATATTTGACTTGCAAATGTGAATTCTTCGTGGTCTACTGCTTTGGCAGGCTAGGCGTATCGCCTAGGTGAGCAATGGCATTTCTCCTATCACGTCGAGGAATCAGTTGTGCGTTGACCCATTCAGTAGAGTGCGGAATGGGTAGCTCTAGCGTCCAGGGTTAGAGAGGTATCGGTGCGCGGCCGGGGACGGCTGCGTCGAGGAAGCCGAGCCGTCGTTCCGAGGTGGGACGGCAGACGGGACTTCCTCTAGCCGAAGGGACTGGTGTTGGGCTTGCGCATCGAGTTGGCTCCTTTCGATTCATTTGCCGTGAAGGACGTTGGGCTACGCCGAAATGGGACAGCGGCGATGGCGCCGCGTTCTAGGAGCTGCAAAATGCAGAAAGATGCTTTAGCGGTAGCAATTGCAACGCTCGAAAAGCTGCGCGAAACCTATCACAGCCAACTCGATGCTGGTGTACTGGTGGAACTCGATGATGTACTCGAACTGCTGAGGCAGCAGTTCGAGCGCCGCGAAGCTGTACGGCGTGTAGAGCTCGAAGACCGAGCTTTGCGCATCTTCGCAGCGGTCCTGCGGATCGTGACCAACGTCACTGATCTTATGGATCACTGGCGTTAAGCCAAGTCACAGCAAGCCCCACAGTTGATATTGGTGGGTATTATGAATATGGGTCAGGCTATTAAGATGTGTCGGACTCGTAGGTCATTGTCACAGGCTGAGCTGGCTGGACTTGCGGGTTGTTCCATCTCCTATCTCTCCATGCTCGAGAGCAATCAGAGGGACCCTTCGTTATCGACGTTGAAAAGCCTTGCCGGAGCGTTGCGCATTCCGACCGAGATCCTATTTTTCTTAGGGTCTGACCGAGATGAACTCGTAGGTATGGATAAAGAACTCTCCGGTCAACTTGCTCGAGTTGCACTTGAGATGCTGAGTGATACTTATGAACCAGGTAGAGGTTCCTAGATATACCGCTGCACCTATAGAAAGTATGGCAGCACTGTCTCGCGCGCTCGGTGTGACCAGTGCTCAGCTTGTTGCTGTTGCCACTAGAGCTTCCTCCCTCTACCGAATCGCAGGAAAGGTCGAAAAAGCGGACGGAACGTTCCGGGAAACCTTCGATGCAAAGCTCGTACTGAAGGACATACATCGTCGCATCAAGTGTGCGATTCTCGACAAGGTGGTGTTCCCTCGCTATCTCACTGGCAGCATCAAGGGGCAAGACTATCGTACAAATGCGCTGTTGCATCGAAATTCGAAGATATTAATTAGTGAGGATATCAAAGGATTTTTTCCGTCTACGGGGCAGTGCTTGGTGTACGAAGTCTGGTCTCGGTTCTTCGGGTTTTCGGATGATGTTTCTCGCTGTCTCACGGCACTTTGTGTGAAGGATGGCGTGCTCCCACAAGGGAGTATCACAAGTGCACATTTGGCCAACCTCGTGTTCTGGAGGGTGGAGCCGACAGTAAGGGCGGAGCTTGCGCGTTTCGGGATCAGGTACTCGCGTTATGTTGACGACATTTGTCTCTCGTCTTTAGAGGCTATCGGTCAGGAAGAGAAAAAGAAGGTGATTGCGCTGGTCTATGCGATGCTGGCGCGACACGGCTATTCTGCCAAGCGGTCGAAGCACAAGGTCCAGACATCTCGTGGGCGTATCGTCGCCACGAAGTTGGGTGTGAATCGAGAGCCTAGTCTTTCTCGGCAGCAGCGCGGACAGATTCGCGCTGCTGTCCACAAACTCGAATCGCTCATTGCTGATGGCGATCTGGTCGGCGTTCGGGAGCGATTGTCTTCTGTTGGCGGCCGCGTCAGCATGCTGAGTAGATTTCATGCAGCGGAGGGCGCTGCGCTTGCGAAGCGCCTCGCGTCGATTAGACGGGCGTTGGATCTGTTGCCCGTGATCTCCAAGACATCTGCAGCGATGTCGCAAATGAGTCACTCGGACTATAACGGTACAGTTCCGTGGTGATATCGGCGCGGCAGAAGTAGAGCGTCGCTTTTAACGAATCCAATGATTAAGTGGACAGACGAAGATTTGCTGCGGCTCGATAGGCGCTACGCAGAGGAAGGGGTTGCATTTCATGCGCGTCCAATGCGGGCTGCTATGGATCTACTGGGAAGTGGGGCTGTTCTGGATGTGCTAGGGAGCCCGGATTTTCAGGAGATTGAATCTGCATATCAGAGGCTCATCCCCGAGGTGAATACAACTTGGCCCGGAATGGGGATTGGGCTTGCGACGTCTCTCGATAGGGTGCGCAAGGTTGTTGTTGCGATTGCTTATGGACAAAACACGTTCTCGCTTGAGGAGGGTTTGGGATTTTCCTCTCGAGAGGAGTGGTTGAGCTGGTGTCGCTACGACAGTTCAATTGCTGCTGGTAGCGCTTTTGCGCTGGCTGATCTATTCGATCTGACGTATGGCCTCGACGAACTGTACCAGTCAAATGCAGTGACCAAATACTGGCAGATGGCGTTGTCTAATCTTGAAGATGTCACCAATATCTTGGCAAGTGGATTTAGTGTCGCTTCAGTGCTGCAGCCGGTCTGCATGACGGCGGAGCTAGCGATAAAAGGGGCCTTGATATATCTCGGGGATGATCCCAAAACGCTCGGTCGTCGAGATATTGGCCATCGACATGTCGTTTTGGCCGAGAGGCTGGCGAGGATGCGACCGCATCGCGATGACGCGTTGATCGCCTCGATTGTTTCGAAGTTGCCAGATTACGTGAGTAGTCGGTATGACGGCACGCACTTGACCCGCCTTGATGTTGTGAGGCTGGCGCTTGGTGTCCAATTCATTGCGGCGTCTTCTGTCCGACGCGTTACTAATCGTGACCTCGCACTTGAGTTAGAGTGCGATCAGTGGCCCGGACCGCGTAAGCCGTTTTTCAACTTCGAACTGCGCGGAGGGTGAGCAGGAGGGGCCTAGCTCGATGCATCGCAACTAGAATCAGTCGAAGAATGCGACTGCAGATCCATCAATGCATCTATTGGCTAGGGAGACTTCGCGATACTAGATCATCAGCTTCTTGACGTCGGTGCCGGCGTGAAAACTGGCATCGCCGTGAAGCCCACGTGAACTGTGGTTCTTCGTCGAGCTGGGAGAAGGTATAGCGTGAGAGCGCGCGTGAATAGTGGTTTTGATTAACGCGCTGCGGATTGGGAAGCTGAGGCAAAGGCAATTGTACGACGCCCGCGGGGCGCGTAGCTCTACAGAGTTTGGCCGCGGTGTTGCAAGTGAGGTGTTTTTGGCCGCTGGGAAACGGTTTTGCGTTTCCCGATGGTGACCCGCCCCGATGAACTGGCTTCGCGAGCGGGCCGACCGTAACGTAAGGCGGCACCGCAGCACCAACGCCGAACGAAACGCACCCGCCGCACGCCTGCCCACAAGCCCGTGTCGAAAATAGACGAGTCAGTGTCGGACGCATACAAGTCCCGACAACGCTTTCGAACTAACGTGACAAGCCTCTTACACGATCGTTAGTCTGGAGCCGACATGTCCGATTTCATCACCGTTCTTCGCGAAACCTGCCCGACGCCGGTCCTTGACGCGACCAAGTGGAAGCGCATCGGCGGCGACCCGCACACCGTGAACCTCAACGCGTATCTCTCCAAGGACGGCAGCAAGATCATGGGTACCTGGATCTGCACGCCGGGCAAGTTCGAGGTGAACTACGAGAAATGGGAGTACTGCCACTTCCTCGATGGCTACTGCATCATCACGCCGGAAGGTGAGAAATCGGTGCACCTGAAAGCTGGCGACGTGTTCGTGATCGAACCCGGCATGAAAGGGACGTGGGAAGTAGTGGAGACGGTGCGCAAGTACTTCGTCTTCGCCTGAGCGGGCCGGTAGATTCGAGCCACGCTTGTCTTGGTCGCCCGACACCCGCCCGGTTCACGGAGCAGGGAGGCAAGCAGGGGATTCCGGCTCAATAAAACCCGATCCGGTTCGGGAACAACTCGCCGAGCGTGATCGCACGCTCGGCCGGTTTCGCCGCCCCGCGCGATCGCGCCGGGTGCCGGCAAGACATCGCGCAAGCGCCTATGATGCGGCGATCAGCCAGTCGCGCCGGCCGCCGTGCGTGTGTGGCCTGCGAACACCGAACGTTTTCCCGGAACCCCGCCCATGCGCATCACCGCGATCCACGAGCAAGCGATTCCCGTCTCCCGCTATGCCGATCCGGCGATTCCATCCGGCGGCCTGACGACGAGTGTCGTTGCAGTCGTGACCGACGTCGTACGCGATGGCCACCCGGTGACGGGCTACGGCTACGCATCGATCGGCCGCTTCGCACAGGGCGGCCTGATCCGCGAACGGTTCGCGCCGCGCCTGCTGGCCGCGGCCGACATGCTAGCCGACGAAGCCGGCACGAACCTCGACCCGTTCCGCGCATGGCGCGCGATGATGGCCGGCGAAAAGCCCGGCGGACACGGCGAACGCTGCGTCGCAGTCGGCACGCTCGACATGGCGATCTGGGACGCCGCCGCGAAAATCGCCGACCTGCCGCTCAATCGCTTTCTGGCCGACCGGCTTGGACGCACGGCAGCACCACGCGTCCGTGTGTACGCGGGCGGCGGCTACCGCTATCCGCATGACGATCTGGCGCGCCTGTCCGACGAGATGCGCCGTATCGTCGATCTCGGCTACACGCACGCGAAGATCAAGATCGGCGGCGCGGATCTCGACCAGGATCGACGCCGCATCGAAGTTGCCGCCGCGCCCCTTGCGGGTAGTTCATGTCTCGCGGTCGACGCGATGAACACGTATGACACGACGACGGTCGGTGCGGCGGCCGAAATGCTCGCACCGTTCGACCTCTGGTGGTTCGAGGACGTGTGCGACCCGCTCGACCTGCCGCTCCAGGCAGACCTCGCCACACGATACGCGCCACCGATCGCGGCCGGCGAAGCATTGTTCTCGCTCGCCGAAGCAAAGCTGCTCGACCGTTACGGCGGGCTGCGCAACGACCGCGACGTGCTCGTGTTCGATCCCGTGCATTGCTACGGACTGCCGGGTTATCTGCAGATCGTCGATCACTTCGTGTCGCGCGGCTGGCGGTGCGATGCGTTCTGGCCGCATGGCGGTCATCTGTTCTCGCTGCACGTCGTCGCGGCGCTCGGTCTCGGTGGTGCGGAAGTCAGTCCGTTCGCGTTCCGCCCGTTCAGCGGGCTGGCCGATGGCGAAACCGTCGACGCCGGATACGCGCGCGTGCCGCAGGCGCCGGGCATCGGTTTCGAACTGCACGCCAACGCGCACGACGTATTCCGCGCGGTATCGGTATCGGGCCGTTGACGCCTAAAGCGCGTCGATCGCGAATCGAATCGCGAAGCCGAGCATCATCACTGCAACGAAACCATCGAGCACACGCCATGCGAGCGTGCGAGCGAACCACGCACGGCACGCGCGTGCGCCATAGGCGAGCATCAGGAACCACGCGAGCGACGCGGTCATCGCGCCGATCGCAAAGGGCGTGCGTGCGGACGGCGTGTGGCTCACGATCACGGTGCCGAGCAGCAGCACGGTGTCGATCCACGCATACGGATTGAGCAGCGAAACGGCGGCGGTCGCGAGTACCGTGCGTGACCGCGTGGGCTCGCTGCCGGCGCGTGAACCGTCGACATGCCCGGGCTGCCGTCTGACGATCGCCGAGCGCAACGCGAGCAGGCCATAACCGGCGAGATAGGCGATGCCGGCCCACAGCGCGACCGATACCACACCGGGATGCCGCGACAGCAGCGCCGACAACCCCTGCGCGCCGAGCGCGATCAGCAGCGCGTCGCTACCTGCGCAGACAAGGGCGATGGAGAGCAGATGGGGGCTCGAGATCGAGCGCTTGATGACGAAGGCGTCCTTGGGGCCGACCGACGTGAACAGGCCGGCGCCAAGCAGCAGGCCTTCGATGAAGGCAGAGGTGTCGAGCACGAGCGGGCCGACAACCTCTTAAGCTGAACCGGTGATGGTTACGATGTGAGCAACGTTAAGGGGTGCCGGGGGGCGTTGTCAATGCCCCGCCAGGTGCCTGCGCGCCGGTCACCGTGTTGCCGCATCGCCGAGGTTGAGCGCGACGAGCGCGCAGACGGTGAGCGCGATGCCGGCGAGCTTCAGTGAGGATACCGACTCATCGAAGCAGACGATGCCGATCACGGCGGTGGCCGCGGTGCTGGCGGCGGCCCAGCTCGCGTACGCGAGTCCCATTTCTAGGCGCTTCGTCGCGAGCGCCATCAACCACACGGCGCACGCATAGCAGACGACCGTGATCGCAGACGGCAGCGGGCGGGAAAAACCGGCGGAAAATTTCAGGCCGACGGAGCCGAGCACTTCGGCGAGAACGCTGATGCCCAGCAGAAGCCAGGCAGACTGGATCGGGGACACGGATGGCCTCCTTCCCCCGACGCTTATACCGAGCGGCGAGGAGAAGTGGAGGTGTCAGCGGTACCCAGTGAAACGAGCTTAGTACGCGCGGTGGGGCAGCACAAGGCAAGCGCTGCGCGGGTCACGCGCGATCGCTATGGCCGGCTGCCCATTCGGGCCGCTGCCCGAGCGCATCGAACAGCCGGACGATTTCGGCCTTCACCTTCTGCACCGCGTTGCTGACGAGCGCCGTATCGTGCCAGCACAGCGACAGGTCGCGCGCGAACAGCCGGTGCGCGACGGTCGACAGCTTGAGCTTGCGTTCCTCGATCTCGACGTGCGCGGCCGTCCACGGCAGGATCGTTACGCCGAGCTGCGCCATCACGGCCGCGAACAGCAGCCCGGTCGAACTCGCCTCGAAGCTGATCTCATACGACAGGCCGGCCTCGCGCATTGCCCAGTCGACGCGGTTGCGGATCGTGTTCGGTGCGCTCGGCAGCACGAGCGGCATGCGCGCGATCGCATCGAGCGACACGGGATCGTCCGGCACCGGGAATTCGGGCCACGTGATCAGGTACAGCGTTTCCGTCAGCAGCCGGTGGATCGCGATGCCGCGCGTGTCGACCGCATCGACGACGATCGCGAGATCGAGCCGCGCGCGTTCGAGCAGCGTGTCGAGATCGGCGCTCGGCGCCTCGATCAGTTCCAGCATGATGCCCGGATAGCGGTCGCGTACCGCGCGGGCGAGCGGAATGGCCAGCACGCGCGCGGTGCTCGACGGCATCCCGACCGTCACGCGGCCCTGGGGCGTATCGGCGTCGCGGCGCAGCAGCTCGCGCGTGCCGTCGGCCTGGCGCAGCAGTTCGAGCGCGTGCTGGTACAGCGTGCGGCCGGCGGCGGTCGGCGCGACGCCGCGCACGCTCCGCTCGAGCAGCTGCATCCCGAGATCCTGTTCGAGATTGCGCATCTGCTGGCTCACCGCCGGCTGCGCGACATGCAGCGCCTCGCTCGCATGCGTGACGTTGCCGCATTCGACGACCTTCACGAAATAGCGCAACTGTCTCAAGTCCATCGCGGCCGTCTCCCGATTCAAGCCATAAGCCAATCCGATCGAGCAAGATGAATATCATATTTTTCTGCGATCGATGGTGTTTCTATACTCGTCTCACAAAAGAGCCCGACTGCCGGCCATCCCGGACCGGACGCGGCGAACGTGCCGGCACCGCCGGCAAGGAGACGAAGATGTTCAAGGCGATCGACGCGCCGGCGGCCGGCGCGAAGCCGCGGCGCACGCCGCTCACGCGCGAGCAGGTGAAGGGCTTCTGGGCCGTGTACGCGGGCTGGGTGCTCGACGGCGTGGATTCGGTGATCTACGCGCTCGTGCTGATTCCCGCACTGACCGAGTTGCTGCCGGCTTCCGGCATCGCGGCGACGCCCGCGAACCTAGGGATGTACGGCTCGATCCTGTTTGCGCTGTTCCTGATCGGCTGGGGGCTGTCGTTCATCTGGGGGCCGCTCGCCGACCGCTTCGGCCGCGTGCGCACGCTCGCCGCGAGCATCCTGATCTACTCGGTGTTCACCGGTGCGGCCGCGTTCGTGCACGACGTCTGGGCGCTGGCCGCGTGCCGGCTGATCGCCGGGATCGGCGTCGGCGGCGAGTGGGCGCTCGCGGGCACCTACGTCGCCGAGAGCTGGCCGGAAGACCGCCGCAAGATGGGCGCCGGCTACCTGCAGACGGGCTACTACTTCGGCTTCTTCATCGCCGCCTGCCTGAACTACACGATCGGCGCGACCTACGGCTGGCGCGCGATGTTCCTGTGCGGGCTTGCGCCGGCATTGCTCGCGGTGTTCACCGTGATGCGCGTGAAGGAGCCCGGGCAGTGGCGCCGGCACGACGCGCGCGACGGCGACGTGGCCGACGCGCGGCGCGCGCATCCGCTGCGCGAGATCTTCGCGCCGGCGTTCCTGCGCCGCACGCTGACGAGCGCGAGCCTCGTGGGCGTCGCGATCGTCGGGTTGTGGGCCGGTTCCGTCTACGAGGCGAGCGCGGTCAGCACGCTGGCGGCGCGCGCGGGCATCGATCACGTCGGCGCGCTGCGGCTTGCGTCCATCGGTGCGGCGATCCTGTCGTGCGCGACGATCGCCGGCTGCCTGGTCGCACCGTGGCTGTCGGAACGGCTCGGCCGGCGCACCGCGCTCGGCGTGTATTTCGCGGGGATGGCCGGCTCGATCGTGTTCGCGTTCGGCTGGGCGTTCTACCAGCCGAACGGGCTTGCGGCGTTCATGGTGTCGCTCGCGTTTCTCGGCTTCTTCGGCGGCAACTTCGCGATCTTCTCGCTGTGGCTGCCCGAGCAGTACCCGACGCGTGTACGCGCCACCGCGTTCGCATTCAACGCGTCGGTCGGCCGCTTCATCGGCGCGGGCGTGAACTTCCTGCTCGGCGCCGCGATTCACGGCTACGGATCGCTCGGCGTGCCGGTCGCGTGGACCGCGGCCGTGTTCGGGCTCGGCATCCTGATCCTGCCGTTCGCGGTCGAAACGCGCCACCAGACGTTGCCCGAATGAGCGGCACGCACCGCGCGTTCGCATCCACGCCACACCCAGTCATCAATATCAGGAGTCCGGAATGCAGGCATTGAAGGGAATCAAGGTCGTCGATCTGAGTCGCGCGCTGTCGGGGCCGTTCTGCTCGATGGTGCTCGCCGATCTCGGCGCCGACGTGATCAAGGTCGAGTCGGGGCCGCACGGCGACATGAGCCGCGCATGGGGGCCGTTCGATCGCGGCGTGAGCACGTACTACCTGTCCTGCAACCGCAACAAGCGCGGGATCTGCGTGGATTTCCGGCAGCCGGCCGGCCTCGACGTCGTGCGGCGGCTGATCGCGCAGGCCGACGTCGTGATCGAGAATTTCAAGGCCGGCACGATGGACGCGATGGGGCTCGGTTACGCCGCGCTGAGTGCGCATGATCCGCGGCTCGTGATGGGCAGCGTCACCGCGTTCGGCCCGCGCGGTCCGTTGCGCGACTGGCCGGGCTTCGACCAGATCGCGCAGGGTTATGCGGGGCTGATGAGCCTCACCGGGTTCCCGGAAGGCGAGCCGACCCGCACGGGCACCGCGATCGGCGATCTCAGCTCCGGAATGTGGGTGGCGACCGGCGTGATGGCCGCGCTGTTCGAGCGCGAGCGGACCGGGCGCGGCCAGCATGTCGGCACGTCGTTGCTCGAAAGCCTCGTGTCGCTGCTGAGCGTGCACGGGCAACGCTACCTGAGCCTCGGCGACGTGCCGCGTCGCACCGGCAATGCGCACGCGGTGATCGCGCCGTACGGCGTGTTCGAGACGGCCGACGGCCCGCTCAACCTTGCGCCGATCACGACCGACATGTGGCTGCGTCTGTGCCAGTTGCTGGATCTTCCCGAACTGCCGAACGATCCGCGTTTTGCGACCAACGATACGCGTGTCGCGCACCGTGACGAACTGAAAGCGCTGCTTGAAAGCCGGCTGCGCACGCGCGGCAAGCGCGAATGGACGCAGCGTTTCGTCGAAGCCGGGCTGCCGGCCGGCCCGATCAATACGCTCGACGAAGTGTTCGACGATCCGCAGCTCGCCCATTGCGGGCTGGTCGAGCCGGTCGTCCATCCGACGCTCGGCGCGCTGCGCCAGGTCGTCACGCCGCTCGGCGGGATGGGCGACGACGTGCCGGCGCCGCGCACGCGCCATGCGCCGCCGCTGCTCGGCGAGCATACGGTCGACGTGCTGCGCGAAGCCGGCTACGGCGACGACGCGATCGACGCGCTGCTGGCCGGCCGTACGATCTTCCAGGCGGAAGCCGTGGCGGAGGCCGTGCAATGACCGACCCGACGAAACACGACAGCGCGTCGACCGTGACGGTCGACCTGATCGGCGAGCGGATCGCACGTGTGCGGTTCGCGAATCCTGCGCGGCGCCATGCACTCGACGCACCATTGCTCGACGCACTGGTCGCGCGTCTCGATGTGCTCGCCGGACACTGTCCGCCGCCCGTCGTGATCCTGTCGAACGACGGCAGCGGCGACGTGTGGAGCGCGGGGCACGACCTGCGCGAACTGGCCGACGATCGCGATCCGCTTGCATACGGCAAGCCGCTCGAACGTGCGCTGCGGCGCGTGCGAACCTATCCGGGCGCGGTGGTCGCGGCGGTGGCCGGTTCGGCGTGGGGCGGTGCGGTCGATCTCGTGATGAGCTGCGACCTCGTCGTCGCGGCGCGCGACGCGCGTTTTGCGATGACGCCCGCGAACATCGGCCTGCCGTATTCGACGAGCGGCCTGCTGCGCTTCTACGACAACCTGCCGATTCACGTGCTGAAGGAAATGTTCTTCTGCGCGCAGCCGCTCGATGCGGAGCGCGCCGCGCATCACGGGCTCGTGAACCGGCTGGCCGAACCGGGCGGCGTCGACGACGCGGCGCTCGACGTCGCGCGCACGATTGCCGCGAAGGCGCCGCTTGCCGTGCATGCGGTGAAGGAGCAGTTGCGCGTGCTGCAGGACGCGCGGCCGCTGCCGGCCGACGCGTTCGAACGGATTGCCGAGTTGCGCCGGCAAGCGTGCGAAGGCGCCGATTTCGACGAAGGGCTGCGTGCGTTTGCGGAGCGCCGTACGCCGCGGTTTCGCGGCGCCTAGGCGTACCGGTCGCGTTGCGACGGCGGCGTGCGCTACACGCCGCCGAACGCGTGCAGGCCGACGAGCAGCAGCGCGCCGATCGCGATCAGCAGTAGCGCATGAATGCGCGTGTAGATCACGCACAGCGTCGACGCGACCGCGATCGCGCGCGCGGCCCAGCCGCCGTCGAGCGCTTGCAGCAGCACCCAGACCGACGCGAGGATCATGCCGGCCGCGACCGGGCGCAGGCCGGCTTCGAGCGCGATCTGCCAGCGCTTGCCCTGGTGCCGCCGCCACAGATGCGCGACGCCGTAGATCAGGAAGGCGGTCGGGCCGAACAGCGCGAGCGTCGCGATCACCGCGCCCCAGAAACCGGCTACCTGCCAGCCGATCAGCGTCGCCAGCAGCGAGCCGGGCCCCGGCGCCATCCGCGCGATCGCGAAGTCGTTCACGAATTGCGTGGCGGTCATCCAGTGATGGACGTCGACGACCTGGCGCTGGATGTCGGCGATGATCGCCTGCCCGCCGCCGATCGTCGCGATCGACAACGGCGCGAATACGCCGAACAGTGCCGCGTAACGTGCAGACGCGTTCATCGTGCGTCGCTCCTGACCGGTGTGGCGGCCGCGCGGCGGTATTCGAGCGCGACGCTCAGCGCGCCGCCGATCAGCACGGTCCACACGAGCGGCCAATGCAGCACCGCCACCGACACGAAGGTGAGCGCCATCACGGCGAACGGCAGCGCGCGACGCGGCAGCCGCCGCACGGCGGTGATCGCCATCGAGATCGACAGTCCGATCGCCGCGGCTGCCGCGCCGGCGAGCGCGACATGCGTGAGCGGGAAGCGCGTGAGCGTCGAGAACGCGACGCCGATCAGCACGATCAGCACGGCCGGCGGCGCGATGATGCCGGTGAAGCCGGCCACCGCGCCGCGCCATCCGGCGAGGCGGTAGCCGATCCAGATCGCGAGGTTCTTCACGTTGACGCCCGGCAACGCTTGCGACAGTGCGAGGCCGTTGAGGAATGCCTCTTCATCGAGCCAGCGCCGTTCGTGGACGAAGTCGCGCATCATCCGCCCGCTCAGTCCGCCGCCGAAGCTGGTCAGGCCGATCTGCGTGAACGCGATGAACAGCGCGAGGATGCCCGGCGGCGGTGCGTCGCCTGCGGGCGGTGCCGGTGGAGTCGTGGCGGAAGGCGGGGGCATCGGGCGGGTGGCGCGTGGCGATCGGGTGATCGCCCATGTTAGCAAGCGGCGCCTGTCAGCACGCTGACATCGGCTCGGCGCGGCGACATCCGCAACCGATTCGGCGCGCTACGCGCGCACGACCGTCACGCCCGCCGCCTCGATCGGCTCCGTCAGCGCGGCTTCGGTTTCCTTCTCGACGACGACCGTCTGCGCCAGCGTGATCTCGCCGATCACGAACTGCGACGCCGCGCGCAGTTTCGACTGCGACGCGAGCACGACCGTCTCGGCCGCGCGTTCGGCCAGCGCGCGCTTGATCGCCGCTTCCTCGAAATCGCCGGTGCTCAGCCCCGCGACCGGATGGACGCCCGTGACGCCCATGAAGTACAGGTCCGCATGGATGCGCGCGATGCCTTCCATCGCCGCCGCGCCGACCGCGACGATCGAGTGCTTGTAGAGCCGCCCGCCGATCAGGATCACGTCGATCGACGGATGCGCGGCCAGCGCGACCGCGACGCTCGGGCTGTGCGTGACGATCGTCGCGCGCAGGTCGGCCGGCAGCTGGCTGACGAGCAGCGCGGAGGTCGTGCCGCCGTCGACGATCGCGACCAGGCCGGGCGCGATCATCTCCGCGGCCCGCCGCGCGATGCGCCGCTTTTCCGCCGTCTCGAGCGTCTCGCGCTGCGCGAACGGCGCGACGGCCGGCGACGCCGGCAGCGCGCCGCCGTGCACGCGCTGCAGCAGGCCTTCGGCCGCGAGCTCGCGCAGGTCGCGGCGAACCGTGTCTTCGGACACGCCGAATTGCGCGCTCAGCTCGACCGCCAGTACCTGGCCGTCGCGCGCGAGCGCATCGAGGATCGCCTTCTTGCGTTGGGTCGTCAGCATCGGGATTGCACGAAAATTCTTGAAATTGCACGAATCTGCACGTTACCATGGGCGCCGTCTTTTGTCGAACGGGAGGCTGCAATGGCTGCAACGCGTGACCGGGTCCGCATCGTCGATACGACGGTGCTGTCCGATGACTGGTATGTGCTGAAAAAGGTGACCTTCGATTTCCAGCGCCGCGACGGAACGTGGCAGCGCCTGAACCGCGAGACCTACGATCGCGGCAACGGCGCGACGATCCTGCTGCGCCATGCCGGCACGGGCGACGTGCTGCTGACGCGGCAGTTCCGGATGCCGGCGTTCGTCAGCGGCCACGACGGCATGCTGCTCGAAGCGGCCGCCGGCCTGCTCGACGATGAAACACCCGAAGCGCGCATCCGCGCGGAGGCCGAGGAGGAGACCGGCTACCGCGTGCGTGGCGTGCGCAAGGTGTTCGAGGCGTTCATGAGCCCGGGCTCCGTGACGGAGAAGCTGCATTTCTTCGTCGGCGAATACGATGCGTCGCTGCGTACCGGTGACGGCGGCGGCGTCGCGGAAGAGGGCGAGGATCTCGAAGTCGTCGAGATGCCGCTCCAAGCGGCTCTGGACGCGGTCGAGCGCGGCGAGATCGTCGACGCGAAGACGATCATGCTGCTGCAGTACGTCGCGCTGCGGGAAACCGCCGGCGCGCGCGCCGCATGACGCCGCAGCTCGTGCTGGTCGCCGGCCCCTATCGCAGCGGCACCGACGGCGACCCCGCGCGCATCGCCGCGAACCTGCACCGGCTGGAAGCGGCGGCGCTTGCCGTGTACCGGCGCGGGCACGTGCCGATGATCGGCGAATGGGTGTCGTTGCCGCTTGCGGTCGCGGCCGGGTCGACGCAGGTCGGCGACGCGATCAGCGAGACATTCCTGTATCCGGCCGCGCACCGGTTGTTGCGGCGTTGCGATGCCGTCCTGCGGATCGACGGCGCGTCGCGCGGCGCGGACATGGACGTCGGTCTTGCGCGGGAGCTTGGCAAACCGGTCTATTTCGCGGCCGACGAGATTCCGCTCGCGCAGGACGATCCGGATCGCTGACCGGGAAGGGCGGCGCCGGGCCGACGGAACACCGGCGGCCTCGCCGCATCGGTCGATACCTGCACGGCCGATGACCGGACGAGCGTGGCGTCGTGCCGCTGCATCGCGCATGCGGCGCGACGCTCGAACGGGCGTATGATCGCGACGCCATTCGCGCAACGTTCGACGCTACCGCCTGCCCATCATGCCGTTCTCCGATCCCGCTGATTCCGCCGACTCCACCGCCGCGCAATTGCCCGCCGATCTCGTCGCGGCCGCCGTCGACGCGCTCGCACGCGCCGACGCATTGCTCGTGACGGCCGGCGCGGGTATCGGCGTCGATTCCGGGCTGCCCGATTTTCGCGGCACGGACGGGTTCTGGCGCGCGTATCCGGCGCTGCGCCACGAGCGTTTCGAATTCCACGAGATCGCGTCGCCGCACGCGTTCCGTGCGCGTGCGCCGCTCGCGTGGGGGTTCTACGGACACCGTCTCGCGCTCTATCGCGCGACGGTGCCGCACGCGGGCTTCGCGATCCTGCGCCGCTGGATCGACGCGATGCCGAACGGCGGCTTCGTGCTGACGAGCAACGTCGACGGCCAGTTCCAGAAAGCCGGCTTCGATCCGGCGCGCATCGTCGAGATCCACGGGTCGATTCATGCGATGCAGTGCCTGAGGCCGTGCACGGACGCGACATGGGAGGCGGCGCCGTTCGTGCCGGATGTCGACGAGGCCACCTGCCGCCTTGTTGGCGACATGCCGCGCTGCCCGCACTGCGGCGGCCTCGCGCGGCCGAACATCCTGATGTTCGGCGATACCGGCTGGCTCGGGGAGCGCTATGACGCGCAGGAGCGCGCGCTGGAAGACTGGATCGCGCAGGCCGGGCGCGTCACGGTGGTCGAGATCGGTGGGGGTACCGCGATTCCGACCGTGCGTCTGCTGAGCGAACGGCTCGGTGCGGACGTGATCCGCATCAACACGCGCGAAGCGCATGCGCGCCGCGCGGACGTGATCGGACTGAAGGGCGGGGCGCTGGCGACGCTGAGCGTGCTCGATCGCGCGTGGCGCGGTGGTTGAGTACCGCGCCACGGGCCGACCGGCGCCGACCGCGCCGTTACGGCCGGGCGACGAGCGCCTGCACGAGCGCCGGCGCGACGGGTGAACCGAGGCCGGTCACATAGTCGTAGCCGCCTGCTGCGTTGCAGATGCTGCCGCAACTGCCGTTGGACCCGGTCGTCACGTCGTGAAAGTCGCTGCCGTATCCGGTTTTCCCGACCGTATAGAGCGCGTCGTAGGTGCCGCTCAACGATTTCTTGCCGGCGGCCGTGCGCAGCGAATTCGCGATCGCGACGAGCGCCGACCATTGCGGCGCGCCCGCGCTCGTGCCGCCGACCTGGAACCAGCCCGTCTGCCCCTGATAGGTGACCGAGTCGTACACCGCGAAACCGCTGGACGGATTCGCGTCGTAGCTGACGTCGGGCACGCCGCGCTTGCCGGCCACCGGAATCGGCCATGCCGTCTGGCCGGCCGGCTCGGCCTCGGTCGTGCTCACGCCGCCGCCGCTGCCGCTCCACGCGGCTTCGCCGACGTAGTTGCCGGCCGAGTCGGACGACAGCGTCGTGCCGCCGACCGATACCACGTAAGGCGACGCGGCCGGGTATTCGGTCCCGGCGCCGCTGTCGCCGGACGACGCGACGAACGTGACGCCCGCGACGTTGAAGTGGCTGTCGAAGCCGGTCTCGGTGCTGAATTCGTTGCCGCCGAAACTCATCGACACGACCGATGCGCCGCGCTTGACCGCGACGTCGACCGCGGCGAGCAGGTCGCTGAAGCTGGCCGATGCCGCCTCGACCAGCACGATCTTCGCCTTCGGCGCGATCGCGTGCACCCATTCGACGTCGAGCGATATCTCGAGCGACCAGCCCGAATCGGTCTTCGGCCGTGCGCCGTGTGCGTACACCTTGGTGAAACAGCCGTTCGACGACGTGCAGGCCGGCAGCGAGAACGCGTTGCTGAACGTGCCGAGGTCGGACTCGATCTTCGGGTCGTCGTACGCGTCGACGATCGCGACGGTCATCCCGTCGCCCTGGTTGGCGATCGAGTCGAACCCGTACGCGTGGCGCGTGAGCGCGGGCGTGAGGCCGGCGATCGTGGCCGTGTTCGCGCGCTGCTTCGTGTGGAACGGCGGACGGGCGAATCCTTTCGGCGCGCGGTTGCCTTCGACGTAGGACGGCGGCCCGTTGCCGTCGGCGAGCGCGACACTCGATGCGAGCAGCGACGCGCACAGCGCCGGAATCAACATGGATGACGGGCGGATATTGTTCATTTTTCGAGTCTCCATGTCGATGGAGTGGAGTGGCGAAACAATTTTACGAAATCGACGACGTCAATTGAATTGAATATCGGCCGGATACGGGAATGTCTGATAAGGGTAAGTACGTGGAATCCCCGTACAAACAGGGGTTTGAGGAATTGGCGTGCGGATGGATTGAATCGCGTTTTGCTTTTTAAAATCTGATAAATAATCGGCTGATTCAAAACGAATTTGTAATGTCAGATGTAATCGCCTGGAAATATTTATTCAATCGCACTCGCGAAAACAATGAGCGGCATTGCGCAGTCGCGACACGACCCGGCGCCTGTCTCCCCGGCCCGCCGGCATTGCCGCCGTCGCGCGATTCCGCATACAGTTCAGCGTAGGCCGTGTCCGCCGCACGGCGTCGTCAGTGAGGAGTGCCCTTGTTCTATTCGATGGTCGCGATCTTCGTCGGCGCCGGGCTCGGCGCGTTGCTGCGCTGGTTCCTGAGCCTTGCGCTCAACGAATTCTTTCCGGCCGTGCCGCTCGGCACGCTCGCGTCGAACCTGATCGGTGGCTACGTGATCGGCGTGGCCGCCGTCGTGTTCACGGCGCGCGTCGGGCTGCCGCCCGAGTGGCGGCTGTTCGTGATCACGGGCTTCCTCGGCGGGCTCACGACGTTCTCGACCTATTCGGTCGAAGTGATGACGCATGCGCTCGAGGGCGAATTCGGATGGGCGTTTGCGGTGGCTGCCCTACACTTGACTGGATCGTTCGCGCTCACGGCGCTCGGCATGTGGACCGCGCGTGCGTGGCTCGTGGCGGCCTGAGCGTGCCGCCATCGGAGGGTGCGATGGACAGGGTCTTCTTGCGCTTCTATGTGCACGAGCAGCACCGGCTGCACTGGAAGCCGCTGTGGGAATGGCTGCTGGAGGAGGCGAGCCGGATGGGCGTCGCGGGCGGGTCCGCATTTCGCGCGATGGCCGGCTTCGGCCAGCATCGCGTGCTGCACGAGGACCGCTTTTTCGAACTGCAGGGATCGCTCGCGATCGAGGTCGAATTCATCGTCACCGAGGACGAGGCGCAGCGGCTGCTCGAGCGGCTGTCACATGAGAAGGTGCGCGTGTGTTACGCGATGATGCCGGCGCACTTCGGCGTGATCGACACGCTCGGCGCACCGCCGGCGCAGGGGCCGGCGGCGTAGGACGGTGCGCTGGATCAGATGCCGAACATCGTCAGCGAGACGGCCGCACGCGTGACGATCATCAGCAGCACCTGCACGATCACGAACAGCAGGATCGGCGACAGGTCGATGCCGCCGAGGTTCGGGATGATGCGGCGCAGCGGGTTCAGGAACGGTGCGGTGAGCTGGAAGAGGATCGGCATCGCCGGCGAGCGCGGGTTGAGCCACGACAGCAGCGCCATCAGGATCGTCATCCAGATCACGAGATTGAGCGCCCACTTCACGACGGTGAGCAGCGCGACCACGACGAGCGTCGCGATCACCGCGGCCGGATCGAAGCCGGCCATCACGACCATCAGCACGACGTAGACGAGCGCGGTGAGGAGGGCTGCGACGACGCTGGCCCAGTCGATCCCGCGCACGCCGGCGATGACGCGGCGCAGCGGCAGCACGAGCCAGTTGGTCGCCTGCAGCACGGCCTGCGTGACGGGGTTGTACGGCGGCACGCGGACGGCCTGCATCCAGATGCGCAGGATCAGCGCGGCGCCGAACAGCGTGAAGACGGTATTGAGCAGAAAACGGGCGATCTCGCCGAACATCGTTGGCATCCTTTTTATACAGTCAGTAGCGCGCGGCCGCCAACGCCGGTTGGCGGCGCATCGGCCGACACATTATCACGCCTCGTCTTGCGACGGGGAGGGGTGCGCGGCCGTGCGCGCGAGCGACGTTTCGACCGCGTCGGCAAGCGCCGGCAGCGACGCCGGCGGTGCGGCGCGCTTCGCCGCAAGCGCGACCGCGCGGCGCGTCAGCAGCGCATACAGCGTCGCGTGATCGCCGCCGAGCGTTTCAAGCAGTGCCAACTGGCGTTCGACGATACCCGTATCGCCGCGCGACACCGGGCCGGACAGCGCGTTCGCGAGCCCCTTGTCCCGCGCAGTCTCGATCGTGCCGGCGAGCATCGGCAGCAGCGCGCGCAGCGCGGCGTCCTCGTCGAAACCGAGGCCGCGCCACAGCTCGACCGCTTCCGACAGCCCGCACAGCGCGAAGCTCGCCGCGTAGTGCGCGGCCGCGTGGTACAGCATCCGGCCGCCGGCCGGAATCGACAGCGGATGGCAGCCGAGTGCGGCAGCAAGTCGCAGCAGCGTCGCGTGCAGCGGGCCGGCTGCTTCGATCGTGACCGAGCAGCCGTCGATGCGCGCGAGGTCGGCATCGGTGCCGCCGAACAGGTAGAGCGGATGGAAGCCGCCGGTGGCCACGCCCTGCTGCCTGGCCGGATCGAGCAGCGCAACCGCCGACGCGCCGCTGCAGTGGACGACTGCCTGGCTCGCGGCGCGCGACGCGTCGAAGCGGAGGGCGGCCGCCGTCGGCGCGAGATGGTCGTCGGGCACGGTCACGAAGATCAGGTCGGCGGCATCGGCAACCTGCTGCGGCGTGTCGACTGCGTGGCACCCGCCGATGCGTGCGGCGAGGTCGGCAGCCGATGCGGGCGTGCGGCTCGCGATCGCGACGACCGGGAAGCCGGCCTGCGCGAAGCGCTGCGCGACGCAGCGCGCGAGGCGGCCGGCACCGATGAAGCCGAGGCGGGGTGTGTCGGGAAGGGGCATGGCAGCGAGCGTAAGCAAAAGCGAAGCAACCGCCAGTATCGCAGGAATGTCGGTGGCGTCGCGGAAGGGCAGTCGTCGCGACGCTGCGGGTAGTCGTTACCGACACGCGCCCCGATCCTCTCGCGTATCGGTGCCCGGTGCGACGGCCGAATCATGATCGTGGAATCCGACCCCGAAACACATCGTGCGCACGTCCCGCTTGAAATGTCGGCATCTTGTCTCAAATTTGTAATCGTTCATTACGTGCGCGTGGCTGCTGCGCGCGCCGTATCCGGTAAGACTGACCGGCCAGTGTGTCGCGACCTGAGTCGTCGGACGGAATCGCGCGATCTGCAAGGGTCGCCGCCCGCTCCGGACGCCACACCGCAGCGCACCTCAAGCCGCGTGCAATTGCAATTTGCAACAAATGCACGATACGTGAGGGGCGGGTTTTCGCTACATTGCTTCCATGCGACGTGCATGCCCGCCGTTGCCGACAGGAGCGCACAAAATACCGCTCCAGCAGGAGAATCGAAGTGAAAAAGCTCATTCCGTTCATCGCCGCCGCCGCGCTGGGCCTGGGTGCCGCAAGCGCCGCGCAGGCTCACGTGTCGATCGGGGTCGGCATCGGTATCCCGGTCGCACCCGCGTACCCCGTCTATGCACCGCCGCCGCCCGTGTACTACGCGCCGCCGCCTCCGCCCGTCTACTACGCACCGGCGCCGGCCTACTATGCACCGCCGCCCGCCGTGGTCGTCGGTGGCTATGGTGGCTACTACGGTCGCCCGTACTGGCGCCATGGTTACGGCGGCTGGGGCCATCACGGCTACTGGCGTCGCTGATTCGTCCCGCGCGGTCTGACCGCGCGTGGCAAAACGGCGCATCGTCCCGCGAGGGGCGTTGCGCCGTTTTTCTTTGGGGCGGCCGCTTGACGGGCGGCCCGTGCGGGCCGGCTTCGCTTACACCGCGTGCGCGATCAGGTCGCGGTAGCCGCCGACGATCACACTGTACGAGAAATACGCGAACAGCAGCGCCGACGCGATATGGCACGCACGCATCAATCCGGCGCCCGCGCGCTTGCGGCCCTGGCTCGCGAGCGTGCACATGAAGAGCGTCCAGGCGAGGCCGCCGAGAAAGAAGCCCGACAGGAACACCGACGCGGTGGCCGGCGTCGTCGCGCCGGCCTTCGCGATCAGCGCGCCGCCGACCGCCGCGAACCACAGGATCGCGCTCGGCGACGACATCGCGAGCAGCATCCCGCGCAGGAAGCTGCGACGTGCACTCGCCCGCGGCTGCGGGGTGTCGTCTGCATCGTCGTCGGCCGTGCCGGCCGGCGTCAGCGCTTCGCGCGCCATTTTCCACGTGAGAAACAGCAGCACCGCGCCGCCGCCGATCCAGACGATCCAGCGCACGGGCTCGAACTGCAGCAGCACGGCCATTCCCGCGAGCGCGAGCGCCGCGTAGACGAGATCGCCGACGCACGAGCCGACACCGAGCCAGAAGCCCGGCCGGAAGCCGTGCGACAGCGTCAGCGACAGCATCGCGACGTTCACGAGGCCGATGTCGAGACAGAGCGACAGCGACAGGAAGAAACCGTCGGACAGCATGGAGGCGGGCGGAAAGCTCATCTTCGTCGTTCTTGTGGCGATTGCGATGCACGGGCCGGCGCGCGCCGGCCGCATGACTTCAGAGGCCGATCTCCTGCCAGAGCCGGTCGACGCGCGCCTTCACGGCCGCATCCATCTCGATCGGGCGGCCCCATTCGCGATTCGTCTCGCCGGGCCACTTGTTGGTCGCGTCGAGCCCCATCTTCGAGCCGAGACCGGCCACCGGCGATGCGAAGTCGAGATAGTCGATCGGCGTGCTGTCGACCATCACCGTGTCGCGCACGGGGTCGACGCGCGTCGTGATCGCCCAGATCACCTCCTTCCAGTCGCGGATGTTCACGTCCTCGTCGACGACCACGATGAACTTCGTATACATGAACTGCCGCAGGAAGCTCCACACGCCGAACATCACGCGCTTCGCGTGGCCTGCGTAGCTCTTCTTCATCTGGACGATCGCCATCCGGTAGCTGCAGCCTTCGGGCGGCAGATAGAAGTCAGTGATCTCGGAGAACTGCTTCTGCAGCAGCGGCACGAACACCTCGTTGAGCGCGACACCGAGCACCGCGGGTTCGTCGGGCGGCTTGCCCGTGTAGGTCGAGTGGTAGATCGCGTCGCGGCGCATCGTGATGCGCTCGACGGTGAACACGGGGAACCACTCCTGCTCGTTGTAATAGCCGGTGTGGTCGCCGTACGGACCTTCGAGCGCGTGCTCGTACGCGGCCGACGCGTTGCCGGACGGGCGCGGCGGTGCGCCGGCCGGCGCGGGGGCAGGGGCGCCTTCCTGCGGATAAATGAAGCCTTCGAGCACGATCTCCGCGCGCGCGGGCACCTGCAGCGTGTCGACGCCGGGCGTCAGGCACTTCGCGAGCTCCGTGCGGCTGCCGCGCAGCAGGCCGGCGAACTGATACTCGGACAGCGAATCGGGCACGGGCGTCACCGCGCCGAGCGTCGTGGCCGGATCCGCGCCGAGTACGACCGCGACCGGATACGGCTTGCCGGGGTTCTGCAGCGCGAACTCGCGGAAGTCGAGCGCGCCGCCGCGATGCGCGAGCCAGCGCATGATCAGCTTGTTGCGGCCGATCAGCTGCTGGCGGTAGATGCCGAGATTCTGGCGCGACTTGTTCGGCCCGCGCGTGACCGTCAGGCCCCACGTGACGAGCGGCCCCGCGTCGCCGGGCCAGCAGGTCTGGATCGGCAGCCTGTTCAGGTCGACGTCGTTGCCTTCCCAGACGATCTCCTGGCAGGGCGGCGACGACACCGACTTCGGCGCCATGTCCCACACGGCCTTCGCGAGCGACAGCAGCTTGCCGGCATCCTTCAGGCTCTTCGGCGGATCGGGCTCCTTCAGCGCCGACAGCAGGCGCCCGAGATCGCGCAGCGAATCGAGCGCGGCGTCGTCGCCCGCATCGACGCCCATCCCGAGCGCGACGCGGCGCGGCGTGCCGAACAGGTTGCCCAGCACCGGGAAGTCGTGGCCGGTCGGCGCGTTGAACAGCAGCGCAGGGCCGCCGGCGCGCAGCACGCGGTCGCACAGCTCGGTCATTTCGAGCACGGGCGACACGGGTTGCGTGACGCGCCGCAGTTCGCCGAGCGCCTCGAGGCGCTGGATGAAATCTCGTAAGTCTTTGTATTTCATGAAGAAGGTCCGGGCCACCCGCATGGCAGGCAGCGATGGGTGGGCACAGCGGCCGGCTGCGGCCCCGAATCGACCGACGATTTTACCCGCGCCGCCGCACGGCCGCCCGGCGGAGAAAAAAGTCGACCGCGCGCAAACCCCCTACGGCACGGGATTTGCGATCTGAAGAGCGATCGTAAATTACTTTTTGTTATGATTTCGTGGTTTTATAGTGTTGACGATCTATAAAACCCTGCTAGAATCCGCTCACATTGGCTGCAGGGTAAAAGGCTTCGAGCCGCCAATCACCGATCTTTGACGCAGCGCGTCACCGTCCGCCGAATCCTGCACGGCGTATCCGACGGCTTGAGTAGTAGTCCCAGCCAGCGCTACCAGACGCTGGTTTTTTGCGTGGGTGCCACCGCGTATGCCCGCCTCGCCCAGTGTGCGAAGGCGCCGGCCCTCTTACACCGTGGCCTCGAACGGTACTTATACCGTTTCCCCGATGCTTGTACGTCCCAACCAAGGCGTGCGGCATCGTGATTCCGCGGCGCGTTTTCTGTCTCGCCATCGAGCTGAGCGAGCCGCACGAGTCATGTTCATGGGAGATGATCTGAATGAACGCTTGGTTATCGTGGCGTCCCAATGAGCAGCATGCGCAGATCGTGCGCAACATGCTGCGTCGCGGGACGCGTGTCAGTCACCATCTATTCAGCGTTGTCGGCTGTTTCGCTGTCGCAGTTGCGCTTGCACTGTGGCTGCTGCCAACCGTCCGCGGCACGCTCGCCGCGAAGCTGATGCCGGTCGTATCCGCGGCCGTGCAGGCCGGGCCAGCCCGTTTGCTGTCCGGTCATCCGCTGCCGAACTTCGCGCCTGCCGGCGCGCAGCCGCAGCAGGAAGAGACGCCTGAAACGGACGCGCTCGCGGTCGGCCTCGATGTCGCACCGGAAGCCGCCGCACCGGGCGCCCAGGCCGATGCGTCCGATCCGGCCCGCAACGGCCCGTCGCCGGTCGCACTGGCCAAGCTAATCCCGACCCAGCGGGTCGCCGCCGATGCGCGCGACGATCGTGCACTTGCGTCGAACCGCGAACAGGCGCTCGTCGCGACCTACCTGTCGCGCCGTTACCGCGTCGCGCAGGAGCCGCTCGGCCAGCTCGTCAAGGCTGCGTTCCAGACCGGGCGCGACGTCGGCCTCGATCCGCTGCTGCTGCTGTCCGTGATGGCGATCGAGTCGGGCTTCAACCCGTATGCCGAAAGCGGCGTCGGTGCGAAGGGCCTGATGCAGGTCATGTCGAAGGTCCATTCCGACAAGTTCGAATACTTCGGCGGCACCGATACGGCGCTGCAGCCGCTCGCGAACCTGCAGGTCGGCGCGCTGGTGCTGAAGGACTGCATTGCACGCGGCGGCTCGCTCGCGACCGGCTTGCGCATGTACAACGGTTCGACGAACCCCGAAGACAACGGCTACGGTTCGAAGGTGATGGCCGAGCGTGGTCGCCTGCGCGACGTCGCACGCGGCCGCAGCGTGCCGGTCAATGCACCGCAGGCACCGGCTCAGCCGGCGAAGCCGATCGTCACGGCTGCCGTGACGGCAGCCGCAGGCGGCGCGAAGCGCGTGCACGCGACGCTCGACAGCGCGACGTCGGCGAAGGCGGCCGCGCCGAAGGAAGCGTCGCCGCAGGACGACGCGAGCGTCGACACCGCCAAGCAGTCGCACGGCGATCGTTCGGAGCTCGGCGCGTAACGTCGCGCGTTCCGCCCGGTTCCGTCCGGCAGGCAATGAAAAAGGCACCCGATCCGGGTGCCTTTTCTGTTTGCGGCGCGTGAAACGCGCCGGTGTGCGGGCCGTCGCGTCAGTGCTGCCCGAACAGCGTCGCGAGCCGGTCGACCGCCTCTTCGAGCCGCGAGTAGGCCGTCGCATACGACAGGCGGATATAGTCGCGCGGCGCATGTACGCCGAAGTCCATGCCGGGCACCAGCACGACGCCGGCGTCGTGCAGCATCGCCTGCGTGAGCGCGGCGCTGTCGCCGGCTGCCGGATGGGCGACGCCGCCGCAATGCGCATACACATAGAACGCACCGTCCGGCATCACGGGCACCGTGAAGCCGAGCCGTTCGAGTGCCGGTGCGATGAAATCGCGGCGGCGCTTGAATTCGAGCCGGCGCGCTTCGTAGAGGTCGAGTGTGGCCGGCTCGAAGCACGCGAGCGCGGCGTGCTGCGCGAGCGCGGACGGGCAGATGAACAGGTTCTGCGACAGTTTCTCGAACGTGCCGACCAGCGCGGGCGGCACGACGAGCCAGCCGAGCCGCCAGCCCGTCATGCTGAAATACTTCGAGAAGCTGTTCACGGTGATCACGTCGTCGCCGAACGACAGCGCCGACACGGGCGCCGCGTCGTAGCTGAGCCCCTGGTAGATCTCGTCGACGATCGTGAAGCCGCCGCGCGCGCGCACGGCTTCGACGATCCGCTTCAGTTCGTCCGGTTCGAGCGACGTGCCGGTCGGGTTCGACGGCGACGCAAGCAGCACGCCGCGCGTGCGGTCGCCCCAGCGCGTGCGGACATCGTCCTCGGTGAGCTGGAAGCGCGCGTCCGGGCCGCTCGGCACGAGCACCGCGCGGCCTTCGGCCGCCGCGACGAAATGCCGGTTGCACGGATACGACGGGTCGGGCATCAGCACTTCGTCGTCACGGCCGACGAGCGCGAGGCACGCGAGCAGCAGCGCGGCCGACGCCCCGGCCGTCACGACGATCCGCTCCGGGCTGATCGCGAGGCCGTACGCGCGCGCATAGTGCGCGGCGATCGCCTCGCGCAGCGGCGCAATGCCGAGCGCGCTCGTGTACTGCGTGACGCCACGGCGCAGCGCGGCCGCGGCGGCTTCGACGACAGGCTCCGGCGCGGTGAAGTCCGGCTCGCCGATGCCCATGTGGATAACATCGCGTCCGAGGGACTCGAGCCGCTGTGCCTCCTTCATCAGTTCCATCACATGGAAGGGCTGGATCGCGTCGACGCGTGCGGCGAGCGTGACGAGCGAATCGGCGGTGGTATTCATCGGCGGGCAGGGCGGGGGAGAGGAAGAATGAAAAACGGGCGCTTGCGCGCCCGTGGACCAGCAAACGGTGTCAGCCGTTGCGGCGCGCCTGCGTTTCGGCGGGGCGCAGCTTCGCGGCAAGCTTGTCGAGCACGCCGTTCACGTACTTGTAGCCGTCGGAGCCGCCGAACGTCTTCGCGAGTTCGACCGCTTCGTTGATGATCACGCGGTACGGCGTTTCGACATGGTGCGTGAGCTCGAACGTCGCGATCAGCAGCACCGCGCGTTCGACCGGCGACAGCTGCTCGATCGGACGGTCCAGCGACGGCGTCAGCGCTTCGACGAGCGTGACGTGCTCGCGGATCACGCCGTGCAGGATCGCGTCGAGCAGCTCCTTGTCAGCCTTGTCGTAACCGAGCGCGCCGCGCAGTTGCGCGTCGATCTCGCCGGAGGACGCGTTCGACAGCAGCCACTGGTAGAGGCCTTGCGTCGCCAGCTCGCGCGATTGTCGGCGGGCGCTCTTCTTCATGCGCGCTCCTCTTCGTCGTCTTCGTCTTCCTCTTCGTCCTCGTCGTCATCGCCGAGCTGGTCGAGGGCCATCGTCAGGTTGGCCATCTCGACGGCGACGCGTGCGGCGTCACGACCCTTTTCGGTCATGCGCGCGACGGCCTGCTCGTCGTTTTCGGTCGTCAGGACCGCGTTCGCGATCGGCAGGTTGAAGTCGAGGCCGATGCGGGTGATGCCCGCGCCGCTCTCGTTCGACACGAGTTCGAAGTGGTAGGTCTCGCCGCGGATCACCGCGCCGAGTGCGATCAGCGCGTCGAACTGGCCGCTTTCCGCGAGCTTCTGCAGCGCGAGCGGGATTTCCAGCGCGCCGGGCACCGACACGAGCAGCACGTCTTCACCGGTGACGCCGAGGCGTTCCAGTTCTTCGACGCACGCGTCGGCGAGGCCGTTGCACACGGGCTCGTTGAAGCGCGATTGCACGATGCCGATACGCAGGCCGTCGCCTTCGAGATTCGGTTGGTATTGTCCGATTTCCATGATCTTGTCCGTGGTGTGGATGAACGGTTATAGGGCGAAAGCGTCGTGGCGGGTTACGCGTTGGACGCCGGGCAGGACTTGGCTTCGCCGCCGGGCATCGGAATGAAGCCCGTGACTTCGAGGCCGTAGCCGGACATGCTGCCCAGCTTGCGCGGATTCGACAGCACCTGCATCTTGCCGACGCCGACATCGCGCAGGATCTGCGCGCCGATGCCGAACGTCTTGAAATCGACCGGCCGGCGCTTGAGCGCAGCAGCCTTTTCTTCCTCGTCGAACGCCTTGAAGACGTCGATCAGGTGTTCCTTCGTGTCGCCGCAGTTGAGCAGCACGATCACGCCGAGATCGCGCTCCGCGATCTCGCGCATGGCGGCGTCGAGCGTCCACGAGTGCGTCGACACGCCCGTTTCGAGCAGGTCGAGCACCGACAGCGGCTCGTGCACGCGCACCGGCGTATCGAGGTCGGGCGACGGCGCGCCGCGCACCAGCGCGATGTGCGGCGAGCCGCTCGGCTGGTCGCGGTACAGCACCGCGCGGAACGTGCCGTGCGCGGTCTGCATCGAGCGCTCGGCGATCCGCTCGATGATCGATTCGGTGCGGCTGCGGTACTGGATCAGGTCGGCGATCGTGCCGATCTTCAGGTTGTGTTCCTTCGCGAATTCGATCAGGTCCGGCAGGCGCGCCATCGTGCCGTCGTCCTTGATGATCTCGCAGATCACCGCGGCCGGCGTGAGGCCCGCGAGCGCGGTGAAGTCGCAGCCGGCTTCGGTGTGGCCCGCACGCACGAGCACGCCGCCCGGTTGCGCCATGATCGGGAACACGTGGCCCGGCTGCACGATGTGCTCGGGGCGCACGTCGTGCGCGACCGCGGTGGCGATCGTGTGCGCACGGTCGGCGGCCGAGATGCCGGTCGTCACGCCTTCGGCCGCTTCGATGCTGACCGTGAACGCGGTGCCGTACTGCGTGCCGTTGCGGTAGGTCATCAGCGGCAGGTGCAGCTGCTTGCAGCGTTCCTGCGTCAACGTCAGACAAACCAGGCCGCGGCCGTACCTGGCCATGAAGTTGATCGCTTCCGGCGTGACGAATTCGGCGGCGATCACGAGGTCGCCCTCGTTTTCGCGGTCTTCTTCGTCGACCAGGATCACCATCCGGCCGGCTTTCAGCTCGGCGATGATGTCGAGCGTGGAGGCGAGCGTCATAAGGGGGCGAGAAAGAGGAAAGTGCGTATTTTACGCCAGCCGGACGGTGTTTCGGCTGGCATGGGCCGCGCGCGTCGGGCAAGCGCTCCGGAAAGCGTCGCGGACGGCCCGCGCGGCAGGCCCGACGGGCCGCCGCGCGTGGCCGGCGCGCGGGTGCAGAAGGTTGTGGGCCGGGCTGAGCCCGGCCGCGCGTCAGGCTTGCTGGTCGCGCCCGCCGAGGTAGTCGAGCTTGCCGAGCTCGACGCCGCTGTGGCGCAGGATGTCGTAGGCGGTCGTCACGTGGAAGAAGAAATTGGGCAGCACGAAGTTCAGCAGGTACGACTGGCCGGTGAACTCGATCGGGCCGACGCGCATCTTCAGCACGATCTGGCGCGCCTCGCTGCCGTCGATCTGCGCGGCGTCGAAGCCTTTCAGGTAGTCGATCGTCTTCTGGATGCGCGCGTGGAGTTCGTCGAAGGTCTGCTCGACGTCGGGAAAGCTCGGGATCTCGGCACCGGCGAGCCGCGCCGCGCAGCCCTTCGCCGTATCGGTCGCGATGTAGACCTGGCGGACGAGCGGCAGCATGTCCGGGTAGAGGCGTGCACCGGTGAACACCGACGGATCGATCTGTTTCTCGGCCGCGTGCGCCTGCGCCTTGCCGAGGATGTGCTGCAGGTTGGTCAGGCCGCGGATCAGGACAGGCAGCGAAGCCTGGTACATCGAGATGGACATGGGAACGACTCCTGTGGGAAGAGGGGCGGCCGGTGCGCGGCGCGTCGTGCGTGGCGGCGTTGAAACCGCTGTTGACGCATCTTAGCGCGACGGCATGACCCGTGCGCGTCGTTGGCCATTCGGCCGGGAATCGTTAGGGCAAACGGCCGCCGGCCGCGCCGGAGCGGTTTCAATCACGCTGGAATGGCGGCCCTCACGGGCGCCGGGCGTCGACCCGAAAATCGTCGTATCATGAAACACGAAACACGAAATATGAAGTAACGGAGACCCGCATGATCGAACTCGACAGCGCCGCATCGGCCGTCCTTGCCCGGCTGGCGTCCTTCGGCCAGGAAAACGACGCGCAGATGGCCGACCGCAGCCGCAAGATGCTCAACCTCGAGCCGCCCACGGCCGAACTGCTGTACCTGCTCGTCACCGGCGCGCGGCGCCGGCGCGTGCTCGAGATCGGCACGTCCAACGGCTACAGCGCGATCTGGCTCGCGCATGCGCTGCGCGAAACGGACGGGCAGCCGCTCGTCACCGTCGAGTATTCGCCGCAGAAAGCCGGGCAGGCGAGGGCCAACCTGCGCGCGGCGGCGCTGCAGGACTGGGCGCAGGTGATCGAAGGTGACGCGACGCAGGTCTGCGCGGCCGTGACGGGCCCGTTCGATTGCGTGTTCTTCGATGCCGATCGCGTGAGCGCGCCGCTGCAACTGGCGCACCTGGTGCCGAAGCTGACCGCCGACGCGCTGCTTATCGCGGACAACGCGCTGTCCCATCCGGACGAGATCGCCGGCTATCTCGCCGCGGTCGACGCCACGCGCGAGTTCGACACGACGATCGTGCCGGTCGGCAAGGGGCTCCACATCGCACGTCGCCGGCGGCCGGCATGACGCGCGCCACACTCGAGCGCACGACACTGGGGCGCGACGCCTACGGGGCGATCCGGGAGATGCTGGTCGACGAAGCGCGCTTCGCGGCGGGCGAGAAGATCAGCATCGAGGCGCTGTCGCGCGACCTCGGCATCAGCCGCTCGCCCGTGTGGGCGGCGGTCTCGCGCCTGGAGGCCGAGGGGCTGCTGCAGGTCGTGCCACGGCAGGGCGTGTTCGTGATCGCGTTCGACCGCGCGCGGATCGTGGCCATCTTCGAGGCGCGCGAAGCGCTCGAGGGCATGGCCGCGCGCCTGGCGGCGCAGCGCATGACGCCCGAAGATCACGCCATGCTGGACGAAGCGCTGGTGCGGCAGGCGCGTGCGGTCGACGTGCGCGACGGCGACGCATACCGCATCGCCAACCTCGATTTCCACCACGGGTTGCTCGCCACCGCGCGCAACGCGACGATCGAGACGTCGCTCAGGGCGCTATACGCACAAGTGCAGACGATGTGTGCGGGCGGCGCGAGCCCGATGGACGACTGGGCGCGACTGGGCGGGAATGTCGCCGAACACCGGCAGGTCTTCGACATGATCGCGAAGCGCGATGCGGATGCCGCCGAGCGTGCGGCGCGCGAGCACGTGCGGCAACTGCTCGACACGATACTGGCGCGAGCGGGTGGGGAAGGCGCGGATGCCTGATTGCCGGCGGGTGATGCCGGGCAGGAAGAAGAAAAGCGGCGGCTGTCGATACCCGGATATCGGGCCGTCAGCCGCCGCTTCGAGGATTGCCGCTGCGATCAGTCCTGGTGCGCGCCCTGCGACGACGACAGCATCCGTTCGACATAGCGCGCAATCATGTCGACCTCGAGGTTGACCTTGTCGCCGGCCTTCACATGGCGCAGCGTCGTGACCTCGACCGTATGCGGAATCAGGTTGATCGAGAATTCGCAGCCGTCCGCGCGATCGTCGATCGTGTTGACGGTCAGGCTCACGCCGTTGACCGTGATCGATCCCTTGTACGCGAGATAGCGGCCGAGCTCGCGCGGCGCGACGACGCGCAATTCGTGCGATTCGCCGACCGGCGCGAAGCGCGACACGGTGCCGAGGCCGTCGACGTGGCCCGACACGATGTGCCCGCCAAGCCGGTCGTGCGCGCGCAGCGCCTTCTCGAGGTTCACTTCGCCGGGCTGGGCGAGGCCGACCGTACGGTTCAGGCTTTCGCGCGACACGTCGACATCGAACGCGGTGTCGCGCTTGTCGATCACCGTCATGCACGCGCCCTGGATCGCGATGCTGTCGCCGAGTGCGACGTCGGCGAGATCGAGCCCGCCGGCCTGCACGGTCAGGCGCACGCCCGCGTCGGCCGACGTGCCGAGCGGATTGATCGATTCGATGCGGCCGACGGCCGCGACAATTCCGGTGAACATCGTGACGATTCCGTTCAATGAGGCGTATCGGGCGGTGCGAAACGCGCGAGGATCCGCAGGTCGTCGCCGATCCGCTCGACCCCGTGGAACGACAGTCGCGTGCGGGCCTCGAGATTCGCCGGCGCGGCGAGGTCGAACATGCCGGCCGCATCGGCGCCCAGCAGGCTCGGCGCGAGATAGACCAGCAATTCGTCGACGCACTGTTCGCGCAGCAGCGAGCCGTTCAGCTTGTGACCGGCCTCGACGTGCAATTCGTTGACGCCGCGCGCGCCGAGCGCCGCCAGCATCGCGGGCAGGTCGACCTTGCCGTGCGCATTCGCGAGCGGCACGATTTCCGCGCCGCGCGACTTCAGCACGTTCGCCCGCATTTCACCGCCGGCGTCGAGCCGTCCGCAGAAGATCAGCAGCGGGGCGCCCTCGAGCAGCCGCGCGTCGAGCGGCAGGTCGAGGCGGCTGTCCACCAGGATGCGTTGCGGCTGGCGCGGCGTGTCGATGCCGCGCACGGTCAGCAGCGGATTGTCCTCGCGCACGGTGCCGATGCCGGTCAGGATCGCGCAGGCGCGCGCACGCCAGGCGTGCCCGTCGAGGCGCGCGGCCTCGCCGGTGATCCACTGGCTTTCGCCGGACGGCAGCGCGGTGCGGCCGTCGAGCGACGCGGCGGCCTTCATCCGCACCCACGGGCGGCCGCGCGTCATCCGCGACACGAAACCGATGTTCAGCTCGCCGGCTTCATGCGCGAGCAGCCCGCAGCGCACGTCGATGCCCGTGTCGCGCAGCATCCCGAGGCCGCGCCCCGACACCTGCGGGTTCGGGTCTTCCATCGCGGCGACGACCTTCGCGACGCGCGCCTCGATCAGCGCGTTCGCGCACGGCGGCGTGCGGCCGAAATGGCTGCACGGTTCGAGCGTCACGTAGACGGTCGAACCCGCGACGTCGTGGCCGCGCGAGCGTGCATCCTTCAGCGCCTGCACTTCCGCGTGATCCTGGCCGGCCGGCTGCGTGAAGCCTTCGCCGATCACGTCGCCGTCCTTGACGATCACGCAGCCGACGCGCGGATTCGGCGCGGTCGTGTACATGCCGCGCGCGGCGAGCGCGAGCGCGCGTTGCATGTGGGCGAAATCGATATCCGAGAACATGCGCGCGGCCCCGGATCAGGCAGCGAGTGCCGCGAAGGCGCGGCGCGCGGCCGCGAGCGTCGCGTCGATCACCGCGTCGTCGTGCGTGCTCGACACGAAACCGGCCTCGTAGGCCGACGGTGCGAAGTACACGCCTTCGTCGAGCATCAGGTGGAAGAAGCGGTTGAAGCGCTCGGTGTCGCTCTTCGTGACTTCCGCGAAGCTGGTGGGCACGCGCTCGGCGAAATACAGGCCGAACATCGCGCCGATCGAGTCGGCCGCGAACGGCACGCCGGCCGCGCGCGCTTCCGCCGCGAGGCCGTCGGCGAGACGCTTCGTCTGCGCGGTGAGCGCGTCGTAGAAGCCCGGCGCCTGGATCAGCTGCAGCGTCTTCAGGCCTGCCGCGACCGCGATCGGGTTGCCCGACAGCGTGCCGGCCTGGTAGACGCCGCCGAGCGGCGCGAGGTGGGCCATGATGTCGCGGCGGCCGCCGAACGCGGCGGCCGGCATCCCGCCGCCGATCACCTTGCCGAGGCAGGTGAGGTCGGCCGTGATCCCGTAGTACGCCTGTGCGCCGCCGAGCGCGACGCGGAAACCGCACATCACCTCGTCGAAGATCAGCACGGCGCCGTGCTTCGTGCACAGCGCGCGCAGCGCGTTCAGGAATTCGGGCGTGCCGCGCACGAGGTTCATGTTGCCCGCGACGGGCTCGACGATCACGGCGGCGATCTCGTCGCCGAACGCGCCGAAGGCTTCCTCGAGCGCGGCGACGTTGTTGTATTCGAGGACGGTCGTGTGCTTCGCGATGTCGGCGGGCACGCCGGCCGACGTCGGGTTGCCGAATGTCAGCAGGCCCGAGCCGGCCTTGACCAGCAGGCTGTCCGCGTGGCCGTGGTAGCAGCCCTCGAACTTGACGATGCGGCTGCGGCCCGTGAAGCCGCGCGCGAGGCGCAGCGCGCTCATCGTGGCCTCGGTGCCGCTCGACACCATCCGCACCTGCTCGATCGACGGCACGAGCTTGCAGATTTCCTCGGCGATCTCGATCTCGGCTTCGGTCGGCGCGCCGAACGAGAAGCCGTCGGCGAGCACGTTCTGCACGGCCGACAGCACTTCCGGATGGACGTGGCCGACGATCATCGGGCCCCACGAGCCGATGTAGTCGATGTACTGCTTGCCGTCGGCATCCCAGAAATACGGGCCTTGCGCGCGTGCGACGAAGCGCGGCGTGCCGCCGACCGAACGGAATGCGCGCACCGGCGAGTTGACGCCGCCGGGAATGGTCTTCTGGGCGCGTTCGAAGAGGATCTGATTGTTGGACATGAGCGAAACCTGCGAGAGAGGGGCGCGGGGGCCTGTGCACGGGCCGCGGCGCCTGGGCGGAACGATCGTCTGATTGTACCGGAGACGCCCGCGGCGGGCCCGCCAGCGCTTGTGCGGCCTTTCGGCGCGCGGGGAGCGGCACGGGCCGGAAACGAGGGCCGGATTCGGTCCGGCACCCGGCCCGGCTAGCGCGGCGGCTTGCGCTTGCCGGTCAGTTCGGCCCAGCGTTTCTCGAGCGGACCTTCGACCATCGGCTTGATCGACGTGCCGGACGTCTGCGCGTCCCAGGTCTGCACCGAGTACGGGTGGACGCGCAGCGCGTCGCGCGCGATCACGACGTCCTGGTGCGCGTCGACCAGCCAGTCGTAGACGAAGTCGATGCACAGCCGGTAGCCGCGCTTCGTCGACGCATCGGGCACCTCGTACGGCGCACGCGTCACATAGCCGGAGCCGAACACGCCTTTCGGCTCCTTCGCGACGCGGTGCAGGAACACGCGGTCGCCCGGCAGGATGCCGCGTGCGAAGCCGCAGCCCCACACGTCATGCACGGCCTCGCCGGCCTTCACGCGCGCGGCGACCTCGGGCAGCTCGGGCCACGGCCATTTCTTGGGGCTCCAGATCAGCAGGAAAGCGGTCATCGGTTCGGTCGTGCGTTCAAATGATCAGACGAGAGCGGCAAGCTTAATCGAATCCGCGTGCGATCCCGCGCACGGGGGCTTGCCGGCCCGCCATCGTACGCGGCCGGCGGCACGTAAAAAAGTTGCGCGTACAATCATGGGCCTGAACGCGTCGCTTGCGGCGCGGCCTCCCGTCTTCACCGCCACGCGCGCCGCGATGCGCGCGGGCTCCATTCCGGATACCCATGTCTCACGTCGTCCGCCGCCGGCCCGATGCCCGGTTGATCCTGTTGCTCGGCGCGCTCGCGGCCTGCGGGCCGATCGCCACCGACATGTACCTGCCGAGCCTGCCGTCGATCGCCGACGGCTTCTCCGTCAGCCCCGGCGCCGCGCAGCGCACGCTGACGAGCTTCATGGCCGGCTTCTCGGTCGGCATGCTGCTGTACGGCCCGCTGTCCGATACGTGGGGGCGTCGTCCCGTGCTGCTCGGCGGCATCGCGCTGTTCACGCTCGCGAGCATCGGCTGCTTCGTGTCAGGCTCGATCGACATGCTGATCGTCGTGCGCTTCCTGCAGGCGCTCGGTGCCGGCGCCGCATCGGTGCTCGCGCGGGCGATCGCGCGCGACGCGCACGAGCCGAGCGACGCGGCGAAGGTGCTGTCGATGGTCGCGATCGTCACCGCGGTCGGGCCGTTGCTCGCGCCCCTGATCGGCGGCCAGATCCTGCGCTTCTCGGGCTGGCGCGGCGTGTTCGTCGTGCTGGCCGTGTTCGGCGCGATATGCGCGGCCACTGCCTACCTGCGCGTGCCCGAAACCTGGCCGAAGGAGCGGCGCAAGAGCACGGCCGTGCTCGCGTCGTTCGCGTCGTACGGGCGCATCCTGTCGGACCCCGTCGCTTGGGGGCACATGCTGTGCGGCGGGATGGCGTTCGCGGCGATGTTCTCGTACATCACCGCGACGCCGTTTGTGTACATCGAGTATTTCCACGTATCGCCGCAACACTACGGGCTGCTGTTCGGCCTGAACGTCGTCGGGATCATGATCGGCAACTTCGCGAACACGCGCCTCGTCGGCCGCATCGGCTCGCTGCGCATCATCGCGGCCGCGTCGCTCGTGAGCGCCATCGCGTCGCTCGCGGTCGCGCTCGTCGCGCTGACGGGGTGGGGCGGGCTGTGGTCGATCGTCGTGTGCCTGTTCTTCGTCGTCGGCGTGGTCGGGATCCTGTCCGCGAACTGCACGACCGACCTCATGCACCGCTATCCGCACAACGCGGGCGCGTCGGCGGCCGTGTTCGGCGCGATGCAGCTCGCGCTCGGCGCGCTCGCGAGCGTCGCGATCGGCGCACTCGCGGACGGCACGCCGTTCGCGATGGGCGTGACGATCGGCGTGTCGGGCGTGCTGTGTTTCGCCGGACGCTACCTCGTGCTGCGCTGGCACGGCCGGCCGGTGAAAGCGGGCGCCTGACACGGCAGCCGCGCCGCACAAAGAAAAACGCCACCGGCGCATCGCGCGCGGTGGCGTTTTTCTTTGGGACGCGGGAAGCGGCTGACGCCGCGCGCGCATCAGTCCCGCGCGACGTCCTTCGCCGCCGGCGACGCGCCGTGGCTCAGCCAGTCGAGCACGTCGGCTGTCTCGTCGTCGCTCGCGCGCGCCTTCGCCTGGGCGACGGCCTCCGGCACCTCGCCGTTCGTCGACGCGCGACGGATCGCGACGCCGACCGCGAGGATGTCGATCATCAGCAGATGCAGGATCCGCGAGATCATCGACAACTGCGATTCGCGCATCTCGATGTGATCGGTTTCGAGCGCGACGGTCGCGCGCTTCGCGAGCGGCGTGTTGCTCGACGTGATCGCGATCACCTTGGCGCCGGCCTGCATCGCGACGTCGAGCACGCGCAGCAATTCGGGCGCGCGCCCCGACTTCGACACCGCGACGATCACGTCGCCCTTGCCGAGCAGCGCGGCCGACGCGGCCTGCATGTACAGGTCGCCGTACGCGATCGTCGGAATCCCGAAGCGGAAGAACTTGTAGTGCGCGTCCTGCGCGACGATGTTCGAGTTGCCGAGCCCGTAGAACTCGATGCGCCGCGCGCCGTTCAGGATCTCGATCGCGTTCTCGACGTGCTCGAAATTCAGGTGCTCGCGCAATTGCAGGATCGCGGACACCGTGTTGTCGAGCACCTTCGCGCCGAAGTCGGTGGCCGTGTCGCCGAGATGCACCTGGCTGTGGCTCATCGGGATCGTGCCGGTAAGGCCGGTGGCGAGCTTCAGCTTGAAGTCCGACAGCCCCTGGCAGCCGAGCGAGCGGCAGAAGCGGATCACGGTCGGCTGGCTCACGTCGGCCTTGCGCGCGATGTCGACGATCGGATCGTTGATGATCGAGCGCGGATGGTTCAGCGCGAGATCGGCGACGCGGCGCTCGGCCGGCGTCAGCGCGTCGCGCATCTGGCGGATCCGCTCGAACACGGCCGACGACGCCCCGCCCGAGCGGTTCGACAGCTGCTCGGCGAGGATCGCCGATACGCCGAGGAACGCCGGGTATTCGGCGGTGATCAGGTAGGTCGGGATGTTCTCGAGGTAGTGCGTGAAGCGGCCCTTCGCCTCGAAGCGCGCGCGGAACGACGAGCGCGTGAACAGTTCGCCGAGCTTCAGCGCGACGCCGCCGCCGATGTACACGCCGCCGAGCGCGCCGAGCGTCAGCGCGACGCTGCCCGCGAACGCGCCGAGAATCCCGCAGAAGCATTCGACCGTCTCGAGCGCGAGCGCATCGCCCGCATGCGCGCGCTCGACGATCTCGACCGTGTCGACGGTCGCGGCCACCCGTTTCTTGTCACGCGCGGCGAGCGCGCGATAGATGATCTCCATGCCGGGGCCCGCGCACACGCGTTCGAACGACACGTGCGGAAATTTCTTGCGCGCGTACTGCAGCACCAGATCCTCGCGCTCGTCCTGCGGCGCGAACGACGCGTGGCCACCCTCGCTGCCGAGCGCAATCCAGCGGTCGTCGGCCGGAATCAGCCCCGACACGCCGAGCCCGGTGCCGGGCCCGAGCAGCCCGATCACGCTGTTCTGACGTCGCGCGCCGCCGCCGACCTGCACGCGCTGCGCATCGGTCAGGCCCGGCAGCGCCATCGCGAGCGCGGTGAAATCGTTGACGACAAGCAGCGTGTCGAAGCCGAGCGCACGGCGCGTCGCCTCGATCGAGAAGCTCCAGTCGTGGTTGGTCATCGTGACCTGGTCACCGTCGACCGGATTGGCGATCGCGATCGCCGCGTGGTTCACGCGGTTGATCTTCACGTCCTTCAGGTACTTGCGGATCGCGTCGGTGATCGTCGGGTAATCGGCGCCGGGATACACGCGGATCTGCGTGATCTCGCCCGGGCCGGTTTCCAGCGCGAAGCGCGCGTTGGTGCCGCCGACATCCGCGAGCAGGCGCGGGCCGTCGGCATGCTGACTCGCGACGACCGCCTTACTTTGCGCACCAGTAGACATCGAGCTGGGTCCCCTTGTCGTTGGCCAGTTGGGAAATCGCGTTCTTCTGCAGCGACGCGGCCGCGGCGTCGAGCACGTCGCGTTTGCGGTCGCCCGCGATCAGCAGGAACAGCCGGTCGACGCGCTTCAGCGCATCGAGCGAATAGCTCACGCGCGCGTGCGGCGCGGCGCCGGGATGCACGGCGACGAAACGCTCGGGCGTCGTGATCGCGTGGTCCCATTCGGGTGCGTCGGCGAAGATCGACGCGGTGTGGCCGTCCTCGCCCATGCCGAGCACGGCGACGGTCGGCACGCGGTAGTCGGCGTTCGCGTTCAGTGCGGCGACGTGCGCGTCGAGCGTGCTGCGCGTGTCGACGAGCGGCAGGAAGCGGGCAGGGGCCGCCGCGTGCTGCAGCAGCGTGTCGCGCACGAGTTGTGCGTTGCTGGCTGCGTCGTCGTCCGGCACCCAGCGGTCGTCGACCAGCGTCACGTCGACGCCGGCCCAGTCGAGCGCCGCGTGCGACAGCGTGTGCAGGAACGGGCGCGGGCTCGTGCCGCCGGACACCGCGAGCGTCGGGCGCGCGGGCCCGGCGAGCGCGGCGCGCAGCGCCTCGCCGACGGCGCGCGCGAGCGCTTCGCTTTGCGCTTCCTGGGTGTCGAAAGCGTGGATCTCGATCACATCTCCTCCGGACTGCTTTGTCTGTTCAAATCGTACGAATCGTGGGGCGCGTAGCCGCGTGCGATGACGTGCGCGGCTACGTTTACATCAGTTCTCTTCTTCGAGCCAGCAGGTATCGTGCTGCGCGAGCATCGCGCTCGCCGCGGCCGGCCCCCACGTGCCCGCCGCATACGGCTTCGGCGGCTTCAGCGTGCGCGCCCATTCGTTCAGGATAGGCTCGACCCAGCGCCATGCGGCCTCCTGTTCGTCGCGACGCACGAACAGCGCGAGCCGGCCGTTGATCACGTCGAGCAGCAGGCGCTGGTACGCCTCCATCTGCCCTTCCTTGAAGAACTGGTCGAACGCGAGGTCGAGGTGCACGCTCGCGAGGTTCATCCCTTCGCCCGGCTGCTTCGCGAGGCAGTACAGGCGGATCGTCTCGTTCGGCTGCAACCGGATCACCAGGCGGTTCGAACCGGGGCGCAGCGCGGTCGGGCCCAGCGCCGAGTGCGGCACCGGGCGGAAGTTCACGACGATCTCGGCGACGCGATCGGCGAGACGCTTGCCGGTGCGCAGGAAGAACGGCACGCCGGCCCAGCGCCAGTTCTCGATCTCGACCTTCAGCGCGACGAAGGTTTCGGTCTGGCTGTCGGGCTTCACGCCCGGCTCGGTCGCGTACGCCGGCACCTGCGCGCCCTTGATCACGCCCGCATGATACTGGCCGCGCACGGCCACCTTGCCGATGTCGCGCGGATCGACCGGTTTCAGCGCGCGCAGCACGCGCAGCTTCTCGTCGCGCACCGAGTCGGAATCCATCGAATGCGGCGGCTCCATCGCGACGATCGACAGCAGCTGCAGCAGGTGGTTCTGCACCATGTCGCGCAACGCGCCCGTATTGTCGTAGAAATCGCCGCGCGCCTCGACGCCGAGTTCCTCGGCGATCGTGATCTGGATGCTTTCGACCCATTCGCGGCGCCACAGCGGCTCGAACAGCGCATTGCCGAAGCGCAGCGCGAGCAGGTTCTGCACCGGCTCCTTGCCGAGGTAGTGGTCGATCCGGTAGATCTGGCCTTCCGCGAAGATCTCGCCGACCGCGTCGTTGATCGCGTTCGACGATTTCAGGTCGTAGCCGAGCGGCTTCTCGAGCACGATGCGCGAGCCTTCGTTCAGGCCGACCGACGCGAGCGCCTTGCAGATCGGCACGAACAGCGACGGGCCCGTCGCGAGATAGAACACGCGGATGCCGGGCAGCGATGCGATCGCGTCGCGCAGCACGACGTAGTCTTCCGCGCGGCCGAGGTCGAGCTTCACGTACTCGATGCGATCGAGGAAGGACTTCCACGCGGCGTCGTCGAACGCCTTGCCGGAGGCTTTCTCCGCATGCGGCTTCACGTGCGTGTCGACCCACTCGAGATAACCCGCCCGATCCGATTCATGTCGTGCCACGGCGACGATCCGGCCGCTCTCCGCCAGCATGTTCGCGCGGTGCGCTTCGAACAGCGCGGGCAGGATCTTGCGCATCGACAGATCGCCGGTGCCGCCGAAAAGTACGAAGGTAAAGCTGGAATCGGTATGCATGTGTCTCCGCCGTGTTGGGGGTGCTGGGAAGCGATCCGTAGTGCGATAAAAATATTTTTGACACTGAATTGTAGTTTAACTACAATCCGCCGCAAGGGGTAGCACCTGGGTGAAGAAAAAAAGAAGTGCGGTCGATGAACTGCGCGAGCTTCATCTTCGGGGGCGCCTTGTGCCGAATGTTATCGGACATTGGCGGCGCGCATCGTCCGCGCGCCGTCGGCCCCGGGCTCGCGTCGCATCATCGCGGCGGGCCAGAAACACAAAGAGGAGACACACCGTTGAATCTCGATTCACGCTTTCTGTAAGAGCCCGGCCGGTCATCGGCCCCGTACGCTGCATGCGTCCCGCGGCTCGATTTCCCCGTCGTTATCAAGAAGCCGGTTCCCGGTCAGGGAACCTCACGAGTTGATTCAGTCTGGAGGAGATAAGTAATGAAAGTTCGCTCGATCATGGGTGCGCTCTGCGCCGCGGGTCTGATGGCTGGCGCCGTGGCGGCGCAGGCAGCCGAGAATGTAACCGTGCTGCACTGGTGGACCTCGGGTGGCGAGTCGAAGGCCGTCGGCGTGCTGAAGGACGACGTGCAGAAGCAGGGCTACGTGTGGAAGGACTTCGCGGTCGCGGGCGGCGCCGGCGCCGCGGCGATGACGGCACTGAAGACCAAGGTGATCAGCGGCGACGCACCGTCGGCCGCGCAGATCAAGGGCCCGCTGATCCAGGACTGGGCCGACCAGGGCGTGCTCGTCAACATCGATTCCGCTGCCGGCGACTGGAAGCAGAACCTGCCGCCGGAAATCGACAAGATCATCAAGTACAAGGGCCATACCGTCGCCGCGCCGTTCTCGGTGCACCGCGTGAACTGGCTGTACATCAACAAGGCCGCGCTCGACAAGGTCGGCGCGAAGGTGCCGACCACCTGGCCTGAATTCTTCGCGGTGGCCGACAAGCTGAAGGCCGCGGGCATCCAGCCGGTCGCGATGGGCGGCCAGCCGTGGCAGGACCTGACGCTGTGGGAAGACGTCGTGCTGTCGCAGGGCCCGGCGTTCTACAAGAAGGCGCTGGTCGACCTCGACCAGGCGACGCTGACGTCGCCGCAGATGCTGTCCGTGTTCGACACGGTGCGCAAGATCCAGGGCTACTTCGACGCGGGCCGTAACGGCCGCGACTGGAACCTCGCGACCGCGATGGTCATCAACGGCAAGGCCGGCATGCAGTTCATGGGCGACTGGGCGAAGGGCGAGTTCGAGAACGCCGGCAAGAAGGCGGGCAAGGACTACATCTGCGCAGCGGTGCCGGGCACCGCGAACTCGTACACGTTCAACGTCGACTCGTTCGTGTTCTTCCAGCAGAAGGGCGAGAAGGCCGCGACGCCGGGCCAGCTCGCGCTCGCGAAGACGATCATGACGCCGGACTTCCAGGAGCAGTTCAGCCTGCTGAAGGGTTCGGTGCCGGTGCGCCTCGGCGTGAAGATGGACAAGTTCGACGACTGCGCGAAGAAGTCGTACGCCGACGAGCAGACCGCGATCAAGTCGGGCGGCTTCGTGCCGTCGCTCGCGCACGGGATGGCGCAAAGCGACGCGACCGCCGGCGCGATCACGGACGTCGTGACGAAGTTCATGAACTCGCAGCAGGATTCGAAGAGCGCGGTCGCCGCGCTCGCGAAGGCCGCGAAGGTCAAGTAACGCGCGACAGGCGCCCGGCCGGAAGCGCTTCATCGGCCGGGCGTTTTTGCATGTGCAGCAAACGGGCTCGCCCGCGGGCCCGTGCCGTACCTGGCGCCGGCCCGGCCTGCGTCGCCCTCGTTCCAGGAGTCGAATCAAGTGGCTGCCCCTCTTAACGGAAACGGATCCGGCGCTGCCGCCGCGCGGCGTACGTCGCCGATGTCGGCCTTCGCCGATCGCTGGATTCCGAAGCTCGTGCTTGCGCCGAGCGTCGCGATCGCCGTGGTGTTCATCTACGGCTTCATCCTGATTACCGGCTATCTGTCGCTGACCAACTCGCGGCTGTTGCCGAACTACGAATTCGACGGCTTCGGCCGTTACACGGACCTGTTCCAGAACGACGTGTGGTGGACCTCCGCCGCGAACCTCGGCTGGTTCGGGATTCCGTTCATCGCGGTCTGCGTCGCGCTCGGCTTGTTCCTCGCGATCCTGCTCGACCAGCGGATCCGCAACGAAGGCGCGCTGCGCGCGATCTTCCTGTACCCGATGGCGCTGTCGTTCATCGTGACCGGCACCGCGTGGCAGTGGATCCTGAACCCGGGCCTCGGCCTCGAGAAGGTGATGCACGACTGGGGCTGGACGAGCTTCTCGTTCGACTGGCTCGGCGATCCGGACAAGGCGATCTTCTGCGTGGTGATCGCGGCCGTGTGGCAGTCGACCGGTTTCGTGATGGCGCTGTTCCTCGCGGGGCTGCGCGGCGTCGACGCGGAGATCTTCAAGGCCGCGCAGGTGGACGGCGCGACGCTGCCGACCATCTACCGCAAGATCGTGATCCCGAGCATGCGCCCGGTGTTCTTCTCGGTGCTGCTGATCCTGTGCCACATCACGATCAAGACCTTCGACCTCGTCGTCGCGCTGACGGCAGGCGGCCCGGGCACGTCGTCGTCGCTGCCGGCCATGTTCATGTACACGTTTTCGTTCAACCGCGGCCAGCTCGGGCTCGGCGCGGCGTCCTCGGTGATGATGCTCGCGACCGTGGTCGCGGTGCTGGTGCCGCTGATGTATATGGAATCGAGGAGCACCCGCAATGCAGCCTAAGATGACGATCAGCCGGGCAGTGATCTATGCGGCACTGATCCTGTTCGCGCTGTATTTCCTGTTCCCGATCTACGTGATGCTGTCGACGTCGTTCAAGGATCTCGACCAGCTGCGCACCGGCAACCTGCTGACGCCGCCCACCAGCTGGACCGTCGATCCGTGGGTGAAGGCGTGGAGCGGGGCGTGCACCGGCGTGCGCTGCGACGGCATGAAGCCGTTCTTCCTGAACTCGCTGCAGATGGTGATCCCGGCCGTGCTGATCTCGTCGCTGATCGGCGCGTTCAACGGCTACGTGCTCACGCACTGGCGCTTTCGCGGCGCCGACGCGCTGTTCACGATGATGCTGGTCGGCTGCTTCATCCCGTTCCAGGTGATCCTGCTGCCGATGGCGCGGCTGCAGGGGATGCTCGGCCTCGCCAACACGATTCCGGGCCTCGTGTTCGTGCACGTCGTGTACGGGATCGCGTTCACGACGATGTTCTTCCGCAACTTCTACGTGAGCGTGCCGGCCGAGCTGGTGAAGGCCGCGCGCATCGACGGCGCGGGCTTCTTCACGATCTTCACGAAGATCCTGCTGCCGGTGTCGCTGCCGATCTTCATGGTGTGCCTGATCTGGCAATTCACGCAGATCTGGAACGACTTCCTGTTCGGGATCGTGTTCTCCGGTGTCGATTCGATGCCGATCACGGTGGCGCTGAACAACCTCGTCAACACGTCGACGGGCGTGAAGGAATACAACGTCGACATGGCCGGCGCGATCATCGCCGCGCTGCCGACGCTGCTCGTCTACATCGTCGCCGGCCGCTACTTCGTGCGCGGGCTGACGGCGGGCGCGGTGAAGGGGTAGGCGCGGCTTTATCCGATACGACGAACCGGCCGCGCACGACGCGCGGCGCATCGAAACGAACCCGACGCGGCGCCCGAGTGCGCCGCGCGAGACGAGACAGAGGATTCACAGCATGGCAAGCCTTTCCATCCGTGACGTGTACAAGACCTACCCGAACGGGGTGCCGGTCCTGAAGGGTGTCGACATCGAGATCGAGGACGGACAGTTCCTGATCCTGGTCGGCGGGTCGGGCTGCGGGAAGTCGACGCTGCTCAACATGATCGCCGGGCTCGAGACGGTCACGAGCGGCGAGATCTGCATCGACGGCAAGGTCGTCAACGACCTGTCGCCGAAGGATCGCGACATCGCGATGGTGTTCCAGTCGTACGCGCTGTACCCGTCGATGACGGTGCGCGAGAACATCTCGTTCGGCCTGAACATCCGCAAGGTGCCGAAGAACGAACAGCAGCAGATCGTCGACCGCGTGTCGCAGATGCTGCAGATCCAGCACCTGCTCGACCGCAAGCCGGGCCAGCTGTCCGGCGGCCAGCGCCAGCGCGTCGCGATGGGCCGCGCGCTCGCGCGCGATCCGTCGCTGTTCCTGTTCGACGAGCCGCTGTCGAACCTCGACGCGAAGCTGCGTATCGAGATGCGCGCGGAAATCAAGCTGCTGCACCAGCGCCTCGGCACGACGATCGTCTACGTGACGCACGACCAGATCGAGGCGATGACGCTCGGCGACCGGATCGCGGTGATGAAGGACGGCGTGGTCCAGCAGTTCGGCGCGCCGCAGGAGATCTACGATTCGCCGTCGAACCTGTTCGTCGCGGGCTTCATCGGCGCGCCGCCGATGAACTTCATCAACGGCAAGCTGGTCGAGCAGGGCAGCGGGATCGCGCTCGAGATCGACACGGGTCTTGCGCGCAGCGCGCTGAACCTGCCGTTCGACGCGAAGCGGATGAACGGCCACGTCGGCCGCGAGGTGATCCTCGGGCTGCGCCCGGAGCGCATCACCGACGCGCGCAACGCGCACCACGGCGAGGCGTCGACGCTGCAGCCGATCGACGTGCGCGTCGACGTGACCGAGCCGACCGGGCCGGACACGCACGTGTTCGCGCAGGTGAACGGCAAGCGGATCGTGAGCCGCGTGCATCCGGCCGCGAACCCGCAGCCGGGGCAGACGCAGTCGCTGCTGTTCGACGTGTCGAAGGCCGTGCTGTTCGATCCGGCTTCGGAAGAGCGGATCGCGTGACGCAGCGGCAGCGGTTGCGCTGAACGAAAGAGCAAGGGGCCGTGTCGAACGGCCCCTTTTGTTTGCGTGATGCGGCCGAGGTGGCCGCGGACGTGGCGATCAGTGCGGCAGCCGCACGTCGAACTTGAACGTCGCGAGCCGCGCGACGAGGATGAAGCCGGTCGCGAGCAGCACGCTGTACACCGAGTCGAACTGCAGCCACACGAGCAGCAGATAGAACCAGCAGCCGACGAACGCGCAGGTCGCGTACGGCCGCGAATCGCGCAGGATCAGCGGGATGTCGTTGCACAGCACGTCGCGGACGATCCCGCCGACCACGCCGGTGATCACGCCCATCATCACCGCGATGAAGCGCGGCATCTCGGCGTCGAGCGCGATCGCCGTGCCCGAGATGCTGAAGATGCCGAGCCCGATCGCGTCGGCGATCAGCAGCAGCCGTTCGGCCGACAGTCGCGACAGCATCCGCAGCACGAACGGCGCGAACAGCGCGAGCACGAAGATCGCGATCACGTAGTCGTCGTGCACGACCCAGTAGAACGGCCGGCGCTCGAGCAGGATGTCGCGCAGCGTGCCGCCGCCGAACGCGGTCGCGAGCGCGACGACGAACGTGCCGACCGAGTCGAGGCGGTTCTTGCGCGCCTCGATGAAACCCGAGATCGCAAAGGCCAGCGTGGCGATCGCCTCCAGTATCGCGATCGCGAGCGTCAGCCTAGGATGCGGCACGCGGCCCCCGCTCGGCCGGCGCCGCATGCGGCTGCAGCAGCACGAGCACCGCGCCGGCGCCGCCGTCGTTGCCGCGCGCCTCGCAGAACGCGATCACTTCTTCCTTCTGCACGAGCCACGCGCGCACCTTGCCTTTCAGCACGGGTTCCTTGCCGATCGAGCCGAGCCCCTTGCCGTGGATCACGCGCAGGCAGCGCAGCCCCTTCTTGCCGGCTTCGCGGATGAATTCGGCGAGCGCGTCACGCGCCTCGTCGCGCCGCATCCCGTGCAGGTCGATCTGCGCCTGCACGATCCACGCGCCGCTGCGCAGCTTGCGCACGACGTCGCGGCTGATGCCGGGGCGGTGGTAGTACAGCGAGTCGTCGCTGTCGAGCAGCGTCTCGGGATCGAATTCGTCGGACAGCGTCGCGTTCAGCACGGCTTCCTCGTCGCGCTGGGTCTGCTTCGGCACCGGGTCGGGCGGCGTGCGGCCCGACGACGCGCGCGGCGGCGCATTCAGCGGCCGGATCGAGCCGATTTCGTTGCGGAACAGGTTCGCGTCGGCTTCCGCCTTGCGTTCTGCCTTCGCGGTTTCGACGCGCGTGCGTTCGCGGCGCTCGGCTTCGCCTTGCAGCGACTTGCGCAATGCGCCGAGGCCCGCGAGGCCCTGGCCGCGCAACGCGGCCGGATCGGGCGCGGGCGGCGGGGCGGCCGGCGCGGGGTTCGCGGGACGGGCGGCGATCTTCCGCTTCGCGGGATCGCTCGGGTGGGGCTGGTTCTTCGCCATGATTCGGTAACGGGGCAGGCGCGTTCGGGCGCGCGGGCAAAAAAAAGCCGCTGCACGGCGGCAGCGGCTTTCCGGTCGGGCCCGCTTCGCGGCAGCGGACGCCATTGTAGCGCCCGGCGCGGCCAGGCTCGCGGCTTACTTCTTGTCGTGCAGGCTTTCGAGGTAGCGCTGCGCGTCGAGCGCGGCCATGCAGCCCGTGCCGGCGCTCGTGATCGCCTGGCGATACACGTTGTCCTGCACGTCGCCCGCAGCGAACACGCCGGCGACGCTCGTCGACGTCGCGTTGCCGTGCAGGCCGCTCTTCGTCAGGATGTAACCGTCCTTCATCTCGAGCTGGCCCTGGAACAGGTCGGTGTTCGGCTTGTGGCCGATCGCGACGAACACGCCCTGCACGGCGAGGTCTTCCGTCGCGCCGGTCTTCACGTTCTTGATGCGCAGGCCCGTGACGCCCGAATCCTCGCCCGTCACTTCGTCGAGCACGTGATCCCACTTGATCACGACGGCGCCTTCCTTTTCCTTCTCCAGCAGGCGGTCGATCAGGATCGGCTCCGCGCGGAACTTGTCGCGGCGGTGGATCACCGTGACCTTCTTCGCGATGCCCGTCAGGTAGAGCGCTTCCTCGACGGCCGTGTTGCCGCCGCCGATCACCGCGACTTCCTGGCCGCGATAGAAGAAGCCGTCGCAGGTCGCGCAGGCCGACACGCCCTTGCCCATGAAGTGTTCTTCGGACGGCAGGCCGAGATACTGCGCGGACGCGCCGGTCGCGATGATCAGCGAGTCGCACGTGTATTCGCCCGAGTCGCCGATCAGGCGGATCGGCTGCTCGTGCAGCTTCGCGGTGTGGATGTGGTCGAAGACGATTTCGGTGTTGAAGCGCTCGGCGTGCTCGAGGAAGCGCGCCATCAGCTCCGGACCCTGCACGCCTTTCGCGTCAGCCGGCCAGTTTTCGACATCGGTCGTGGTCATCAGCTGGCCGCCCTGCGCGATGCCGGTGATCAGCACCGGGGACAGGTTGGCGCGTGCCGCGTAGACGGCAGCCGTGTAGCCGGCGGGGCCGGAACCGAGAATCAGGACTTTGGCGTGTTTGGGCGTGGACATGTGCGAATCCGTAAAAGGCGGCCGTGGCGGGCGGGGTAGGGCTCGCCGTACGATCCGGGTTGACCGGGATGCCGTCATAGATGGGTATCAGACGCGCATTATAAAGGCCTCGTTGCTGCGCTGCCGAACGAGAGTTTCAATCGTCGCGATAGCGTTTCGCGGCGAGCCGCCCGCGCCGGCGCGGCAGGCCGGGCGTCCCGCCGGTGCGCGGCGGCGCGTTGTCGCACGCGCTCCGGGCCGGCACGGCCGGCCGGTCCCGAGCGTGCGCAGCCGGCCGGTTCGGCACCCCGTCCCTGTTATGTAACCGTCATTTACACTTGGCGGCCCGGTGCAGCGTTTACAATAAGCGGGATCGAACGACAGGCGGGCGCACGGCCCGTCCTCTTTATACGGATTCATGGCAAAAGCTCCTTATTCCGCCCAGGCACAGGCGTTGCCGCACCGGATGTCGAAGCTCCTCACGGAGATCCGCTGGATTCTCCAGGTCGCGCTCTGCGCCTTTCTGGTGATGGCCCTGCTGAGCTACAGCCGGCGCGATCCGAGCTGGACGCACGCCGCCCAGGTCGATCACATCTCGAACTGGGCCGGTCGCGTCGGCGCGTGGACGGCCGACATCATCCTGCTGCTGTTCGGCCTGTCGGCCTACTGGCTGATCGTGCCGCTCGGGCGGCGCATCGCCGTCAACTACCGCCGCATCACGCGCCACGAGGCGATTCCCGACGAACCCGAGCGGCCGATCGGGTGGCTCACCGAAATCTTTGCGTTCGTGCTGGTCGTGCTCGCGTGCGACGGCATCGAGGCGCTGCGTATGTGGTCGCTGAAGGTGCAGTTGCCGCGCGCGCCGGGCGGCGTCGTCGGCGAGGCCGTCGCCGGTGCGATGTCGCACGCGTTCGGCTTCACCGGCGGCACGCTGCTGCTGCTGATCGCGCTCTCGATCGGCCTGTCGCTGTATTTCCGCTTCTCGTGGCTGTCGGTTGCCGAGCGCGTCGGCGGCGCGATCCTGTCCGCCGTCAACGTCGCGAAGCTGCGCCGCGAGGCCGAGCGCGACCGCAAGCTCGGCGAGGCCGCGGCCGTGCGCCGCGAAGGCAAGGTCGAAGAGGAGCGCGTGCGCATCGAGGATCACGAGCCCGTGACGATCGTGCCGCCGGTCGTCACGCCCGTGAAGTCCGAGCGCGTCGAGCGCGAGCGCCAGGTGCCGCTGTTCACCGACCTGCCGGGCGATTCGACGCTGCCGCCGGTGTCGCTGCTCGATGCCGCGCCGAAGACGCAGGAAGCGATTTCCGCCGATACGCTCGAATTCACGTCGCGCCTGATCGAGAAGAAGCTGAAGGACTTCGGCGTCGAGGCGAGCGTCGTCGCCGCGTATCCGGGCCCGGTCGTCACGCGCTACGAGATCGAGCCGGCCACCGGCGTGAAGGGCAGCCAGATCGTGAACCTCGGGAAGGATCTCGCGCGCTCGCTTTCGCTCGTGTCGATCCGCGTCGTCGAGACGATCCCCGGCAAGAACTACATGGCGCTCGAACTGCCGAACCAGCGCCGCCAGACGGTGCACCTGTCCGAGATCATCGGCTCCGAGGTGTATGCGGCCGCCTCGTCGGCGCTGACGCTGAGCCTCGGCAAGGACATCGGCGGCAAGCCCGTGTGCGCGGATCTCGCGAAGATGCCGCACCTGCTGGTGGCCGGCACGACCGGTTCGGGCAAGTCGGTCGGGATCAACGCGATGATCCTGTCGCTGCTGTACAAGGCCACCGCCGAACAGGTGCGCCTGATCCTGATCGATCCGAAGATGCTCGAAATGAGCGTCTACGAAGGCATTCCGCACCTGCTGTGCCCGGTCGTCACCGACATGCGCCAGGCCGGCCACGCGCTGAACTGGACGGTCGCGGAGATGGAGCGCCGCTACAAGCTGATGAGCAAGCTCGGCGTGCGTAACCTTGCCGGCTACAACAACAAGATCGACGATGCGGCGAAGCGCGAGGAGAAGATTCCGAATCCGTTCAGCCTGACGCCCGAGGATCCGGAGCCGCTCGGCCGTCTGCCGAACATCGTCGTCGTGATCGACGAGCTGGCCGACCTGATGATGGTCGTCGGCAAGAAGGTCGAGGAACTGATCGCACGGATCGCGCAGAAGGCGCGCGCGGCCGGCATCCACCTGATCCTCGCGACGCAGCGTCCGTCCGTCGACGTGATCACGGGCCTGATCAAGGCGAACGTGCCGACGCGGATCGCGTTCCAGGTGTCGTCGAAGATCGACTCGCGCACGATCCTCGACCAGATGGGCGCCGAGTCGCTGCTCGGGATGGGCGACATGCTGTACCTGGCGCCCGGCACCGGGCTGCCCGTGCGCGTGCACGGCGCGTATGTCGCTGACGACGAAGTGCACCGCGTCGTCGACAAGCTCAAGGAGCAGGGCGAGCCGAACTACGTCGAGGGCCTGCTCGAAGGCGGCACCGCCGACGGCGACGAGGGCTCCGCCGGCGCGGGAACCGGTGAAGGCGGCAGCGAGTCTGATCCGCTGTACGACCAGGCGGTCGAGATCGTCATCAAGAACCGCCGCGCGTCGATCTCGCTTGTGCAGCGCCACCTGCGGATCGGCTACAACCGCGCGGCGCGGCTGCTCGAGCAGATGGAACAGTCGGGGCTCGTGTCCGCGATGTCGTCGAGCGGCAACCGCGAAATTCTTGTGCCGGCGCGCGACGCGGAATGAGTCCGCGGCGTTCGCAGCGCCGGCCACCCAGGGAGAAAACCGCAATATGCAGCAACATTCGTTCGCAATGTCCCTTCGTTCGACGCGGCGCTGGCTCGGCGCGGCGCTCGCCGGCGCATCGCTGATGCTCGCGGCGACGCACGCGTTCGCGGGCGGCACCGAGCAACTGAAGGCGTTCGTGTCGCAGGTGCGTTCGGCGAAGGGCGATTTCACGCAGCAGATCGTCAAGGCGCCGGCCAAGGGCGCGAGCGCCGTGCAGGCCGCGCCGAAGCCCACCGACAATTCGAGCGGCACGTTCGTGTTCGCGCGTCCCGGCAAGTTCATCTGGACGTACCAGAAGCCGTACCAGCAGGTGCTGCAGGCCGACGGCGAGAAGCTCTACGTGTACGACCGCGACCTGAACCAGGTCACCGAGCGCAAGCTGAACGGCGCGCTGGGCGCGAGCCCGGCCGCGATCCTGTTCGGCAGCAACGATCTCGACAAGAACTACACGCTGCGCGATGCCGGCGAGAAGGGCGGCATCGAGTGGCTCGAGATGTTGCCGAAGGCGCAGGACACGCAGTTCCAGCGGATCGGCATCGGCTTCCGGAACGGCACGCTCGCCGCGATGGAGCTGCATGACGTGTTCGGCAACGTCACGCTGCTGACGTTCACGAACATCCAGACGAACCCGCCGCTGAAGGGCGATACGTTCAAGTTCGTCGTGCCCAAGGGCGCCGACGTGATCACCGGCTGACCGGCGCCGCGCGCCGCTCTCCCGCAACGGGCCTGCCGGCGACGGCAGGCCCGTGTTGTTTCTGCGCGCGGGCACCAGGCGCGGCGGCGCCGTCGCGCGGCTGTCATAATGTCGGATCCGGCGGCCGGTTCGGCCGCCATTGTTTGATGTGGAGCGAGGGTTCATGTCCGACCTGTTTCAAGTCGAGCCGCGCCGCCCGCTCGCCGAGGCGCTGCGGCCGAAGACGCTCGCCGAGGTGATCGGCCAGACGCATTTGCTGGGCGAAGGCAAGCCGCTGCGGCTCGCGTTCGAATCGGGCAAGCCGCATTCGATGATCCTGTGGGGGCCGCCCGGCGTCGGCAAGACGACGCTCGCCCGGCTCACCGCGCTCGCGTTCGACTGCGAATTCATCGCGCTGTCGGCGGTGCTGGGCGGCGTGAAGGACATCCGCGAGTCGATGGAGCAGGCGAAGGACACGCTGAACCGCACCGGCCGCCACACGATCCTGTTCGTCGACGAGATCCACCGCTTCAACAAGGGGCAGCAGGATGCATTGCTGCCGTTCGTCGAGTCGGGCCTCGTGACCTTCATCGGCGCGACCACCGAGAACCCGAGCTTCGAGGTCAACTCGGCACTGCTGTCGCGTGCGCAGGTGTACGTGCTGAAGTCGCTGAACGACGACGAGATGCGCCAGCTGCTGACGCGCGCGCAGGAAATCGCGCTCGACGGCCTCGCGTTCGACGACAAGGCGATCGATACGCTGGTCGGCTATGCGGACGGCGACGCCCGCCGCTTCCTGAACCTGCTCGAGCAGGCGCAGACCGCGGCGACGTCGGCCGGCGTCGCGACGATCGATGCCGACTTCGTCAGCAACGCGATGACGCTGAACGCGCGACGCTTCGACAAGGGCGGCGACAACTTCTACGATCAGATATCGGCGCTGCACAAGTCGGTGCGCGGGTCGAGCCCGGACGGCGCGTTGTACTGGTTCTGCCGGATGATCGACGGCGGCGCCGATCCGAAGTATCTCGCGCGGCGCATCGTGCGGATGGCGTGGGAAGACATCGGCCTGGCCGATCCGCGCGCGCTGCAGATGGCGAACGACGCGGCCGAGACCTACGAGCGGCTCGGCTCGCCGGAAGGCGAACTCGCGCTCGGGCAGGCGGTGATCTATCTCGCGTGCGCGGCGAAGAGCAACGCCGGCTACAACGCGTTCAACCAGGCGATGGCGTTCGTGAAGCAGGACAAGTCGCGCGAGGTGCCCGTGCACCTGCGCAACGCGCCGACCAAGCTGATGAAGGAACTCGGCTACGGCCACGCTTACCGTTACGCGCACGACGAGCCGAATGCCTATGCGGCCGGCGAGACGTACCTGCCGGACGGGATGCGCGAGCCGCGCTGGTACCAGCCGGTGCCGCGCGGGCTCGAATCGAAGATCGCCGACAAGCTCGCGTGGCTGCGCGACCTCGACCGCGAGGCCGGCAAGAAGGACTGACGGAGCGTTGCGCGGGCCGGTTCGGCCTGCGCCACCGCCGATCCGTCAGCGCTTGCGGCCCGGCTGCTGTTTCTTCCAGTATTCGAACGGCTCCTCGTGGCATTCGATGTCGAGTTCGGCGACGCGCCCATGCAGGTGCTCCTGCGCGTCGGCGATCGCGAGGTTGTAGATCGCCGGCGCGATTTCATCGACGAAGAAATGCAGCAGCGCACCGGCCTGGATGTTGCCGATCGGTTCGTCCATGTTTTCTGTGAAATAGCGTTGCAGCGACGCGATTGCGCGGTCGCGGACATCCTTGTCGAGTTCGATGGCCATCGGGTTCCTCGGAATGCGGTGATGTGAAACCGGGCGCTTCGCCTGATGCGCTGCGGCCCGCCGGCGCCGCTGTTTTGCGATCCGCAACGGTCGGGCGCACCGCGATTCGCCGGCCGTCGGCGCACGGGCCGGCCAGGTCATGTTGCCATGGCCGCCGCCCGTTTGCGGCATTGTCCGTCCGGCCGGTGCCGTGGCGGCCGCGCGGTGCGTTAGAATTCCCGTCTTACACAACGATTTTCCAAGTCCTCCCATGCTCGACATCCAGTTGCTGCGCAAAGACCTCGACGGCGTCGCGAAGCGCCTCGCCGATCGCGGCTACACCCTCGACGTCGCCGCGTTCTCCGCACTCGAAGCGGAACGCCGCGCGATCCAGACCCACACCGAAGAGCTCCAGGCGCGCCGCAACAGCCTGTCGAAGCAGATCGGCGCGATGAAGGGGAAGGGCGAGGACACGTCGGCCGTGATGGCCGAGGTCGGCGGGATCGGCGACGACATGAAGGCGTCGGAAGCCAAGCTCGGCGACATCCAGGCGCGCCTGTCCGACCTGATGCTGGGCATGCCGAACGTCGCGCACGACAGCGTGCCGGTCGGCAAGGACGAAGCCGACAACGTCGAGGCGCGCCGTTGGGGCACGCCGCGCCAGTTCGATTTCGAGGTGAAGGATCACGTCGATGTCGGCACGCCGCTCGGCCTCGATTTCGAGACGGGCGCGAAGCTCGCCGGCGCACGCTTCACGATGCTGCGCGGCCCGATCGCGCGCCTGCACCGCGCACTCGCGCAGTTCATGATCGACACGCACACGCAGCAGCACGGCTATACCGAGACGTACACGCCGTACATCGTGAACCCCGAGATCCTCTACGGCACGGGCCAGTTGCCGAAGTTCGCGGACGACATGTTCCGCGTCGAGAAGGGCGGCGCGGAGAACACGGTCACGCAATACCTGATTTCCACGTCCGAGATCTCGCTGACGAACACCGTGCGCGAGTCGATCGTCGACGCAGCCGCGCTGCCGATCAAGCTGACCGCGCATTCCCCGTGCTTCCGCTCGGAAGCCGGTTCGTACGGCCGCGATACGCGCGGGATGATCCGCCAGCACCAGTTCGACAAGGTCGAGATGGTGCAGGTCGTCGCGCCGGAAACGTCGTACGCGGCGCTCGACGAAATGGTCGGCCATGCGGAAGCGATCCTGCAGAAGCTCGGCCTGCCGTACCGCGTGATCACGCTGTGCACGGGCGACATGGGCTTTTCGGCCGCGAAGACGTTCGACCTCGAAGTGTGGCTGCCCGCGCAGAACACCTATCGCGAGATCTCGAGCTGCTCGAACACCGAGGCGTTCCAGGCGCGCCGGATGCAGGCGCGTTTCCGCAACGCGCAGGGCAAGCCGGAGCTCGTGCATACGCTGAACGGTTCGGGGCTTGCCGTCGGCCGCACGCTCGTCGCGGTGCTGGAGAACTACCAGAACGCGGACGGCTCGGTCACGGTGCCGGAAGCGCTGCGTCCGTACATGGGCGGCATGGAGCGCATCGACGCGCCTGCCCAGGCGTCGTAACGTAACGCAGGCCTTCGAAGTCCCCGCAAAAAAATTTGCACAGAGGGCTTGTCAGCCAAGAAGAGATCGTCTTATAATCTTTTCTTTCGCGGAAACGACCAGCCGCGAAATGCAGTAAGGAAGGAGAGGTGGCAGAGTGGTCGAATGTACCTGACTCGAAATCAGGCGTACGGTTTCCCCGTACCGTGGGTTCGAATCCCACCCTCTCCGCCAAAATACGAAGCCCCTTGATCCGGAAGGATCAAGGGGTTTTTCGTTTTGGGTCTGCGGTGCGCGTGTCGATTGCAACGTCAGGCTTGCTACCGGCACACCGGATCGTGCTGATGCGATGGCCGCCAATTGCGCACACGATCGTGCCGCGCCTTCGATGCAGCGTCGCTGCATGATGTACACCGCGACCCATGACGAACCGGCTGTCGAAAGTCCTGACGGCTTTCGCGCTGCTGATCGTTGTCCTCGTGTCGACATCGTTTCCCGCGCAAAGCCCGATCGTCCATTTCGGCATCGCCGATCCCGATGCCGCATCGACCGTGTCTCGCTACGACCTGATCCGACCGCACCGCGCTCCGGTCTTCGCCGCTTTCCTCAGCTTTAAGCCTTCGATCTCCGCGCCGTTAACACGGTGCGGCGGCCGGCACGCGCGCCGCGCTGCATCGTTCCCCGTCGATTCAAGGTCCCATGAAGCTGAGCTACAAGATTCCCCTCGCATTTGCTGTCGCGCTGTTGCTGATGTTCGGTGGCGCGCTGTACGGCATCCACATCCTCAACCGGTCGATCGATACGTTCGCCGAAGACGTTCAGACGAACGTCGGCGACGAACGGCTCGTGTCGGCCACGCTCGTGCAATTCAAGCTGCAGGTGCAGGAATGGAAGGACACGCTGCTGCGCGGCAAGCAGCCCGACAAGCTCGACCGGTACTGGCAGGCGTTCCAGACGCGTGAGCGGTCGGTCGATGCGCTCGCCGCGCAACTCGTCCGCCAGTTGCCGGCCGGCGAGAGCCGCTCGCTCGTCGAACAGTTCATGCGTGCGCACACCGCGATGGGCGACGGTTACCGGCGCGGCTTCGACGCGTTCAAGGCGGCCGGCTTCGAGCCGTCGGCCGGCGATGCGGCCGTGGCGGGCGTCGACCGTGAGCCTGCCGCGCTGCTGGAGCGGGCCGCGAAGTCGATTGCGGACGAAAGCGCGGCCGTGTCGGCGCAGGCGAGCCGCGACGCGCAGCATGCGACCACCGCGAGCCTTGCGCTGATGCTGGTCGTGCTCGGCGTCGCGATGGTCGGCGCGTTCCTGTTCAGCCGCGCGATCCTGCGCCCGCTCGATCGTGCGGTGGCGTGCGCACAGGCCGTCGCGGGTGGCGACCTGACACGCGACGTCGACGCAACCGGCCGCGACGAGATCGCCGATCTGCTGCGCGCGTTGCAGACGATGCAGGCGAGCCTGTCGGGCGTCGTGCTCGAGGTGCGCACGCATGCCGAAGCCGTCGCGACCGCGAGCGCGCAGATCGCGTCGGGCAACCACGATCTGTCGGCGCGGACCGAGTCGCAGGCCGCTTCGCTCGAGGAGACGGCTGCCAGCATGACCCAGCTGACCGGCATCGTGCGCCAGTCGGCCGAGCATGCGCAGCACGCGGCGCAACTGGCGCGCGATGCGTCGCATATCGCGTCTGCCGGCGGCGGCGTGATGTCGGATGCCGTCCACACGATGAACGGCATCGCCGACAGCGCGGCGAAGGTCGGCGAGATCATCGCGGTGATCGACGGCATCGCGTTCCAGACCAACATCCTCGCACTGAACGCGGCGGTCGAAGCGGCGCGCGCGGGCGAGCAGGGGCGCGGCTTCGCGGTCGTCGCGGCAGAAGTGCGCACGCTCGCGCAGCGCAGCGCGTCGGCCGCGAAGGAGATCAAGGGGCTCATCGAGCAATCGACGCAGCGGGTCGACGAAGGCGCGGTGCTGATCGGCCGTGCAGGGGAATCGATTCACGAGATCGTGGGCGCCGTGCAACGCGTCACGACGATCGTCGGCGAGATCTCGTCCGCGTCGCAGGAGCAGAGCGGCGGCATCCAGCAGGTGAATGTCGCGGTCACGCAGATGGATGAAGCGACGCAGCGCAACGCGGCGCTCGTCGAGCAGGCCACGGCCGCGACGCAGGCGCTGGCCGAGCAGGCGAGCGCACTGCGGCACGCGGTGGCCGTGTTCCGGCTGCGGGAAATGGCGTGATGGCTGTCAGTGGCGGGCGCGCGACCTGGCGAGCCCTCGCCCGTTCACGCGGACCGGTCACCGCCGATCACGCCGCGGCCGGATACTGCGCAAGCACCCTGGCGCGAATCGACGGCTTGATGTTCGATTGCGCCATGTCGCCGCCGTAGTGCGCGACGACGCGCGGGTTCATCACGCGATACCAGAGCGGCGGCAGGTACGCGAACAGGATCATCGTCGCGTAGCCGGCCGGCAGTTGCGGCGAATCGTCGAAGTGGCGCAGCGCCTGGTACGAGCGCGTCGGATTCGCGTGATGGTCGGCGTGCCGCTGCAACTGGTACAGGAACAGGTTGGTGACGACGTGGTTGCTGTTCCACGAATGCTGCGGCGTGCAGCGTTCGTAGCGGCCGCTCGGCAGCTTGCGGCGGCCGAGCCCGTAGTGCTCGACGTAGTTCACGACTTCGAGCAGCGATGCGCCGTAGACGGCCTGGATCACGAGGAACGGGATCACGACCTTGCCGGCCATCGCGATCGCGATGCCCCACACGACGACGGTCATCGCCCATGCGTGCAGCACCTCGTTGCGCCAGGTCCACGGCGAATGCCCGAGCCGTTCGAGACGCGCCTTCTCGAGCCGCCATGCCGAGCGGATGCTGCCGGTCACGGTGCGCGGCAGGAATGCCCAGAACGACTCGCCGTAGCGCGCGCTCGCCGGATCCTCGGCCGTCGCGACGCGCACGTGGTGGCCGCGATTGTGCTCGACGTAGAAGTGGCCGTACGCGACCGGTGCGAGCGTGATCTTCGCGAGCCAGCGCTCGAAGCGGTCGGTCTTGTGCCCCAGCTCGTGCGCGGTATTGATCGAGATGCCCGTCGAGGCGCCGAGCGACAGTGCGAAGCCGACGTAGTCGTACCACGCGAGCGCGTGCGTGCCGACGATCCATACGCACATGAAGAACGCGACGTATTCGACGAAAGTCGCCAGATAGACGATGAACCGGTAATAGCGCTCGCGTTCGAGGTGCGGTACGACTGCCTCGGGCGGATTGTCGCGATCGTCGCCGATCAGCGTGTCGAGGATCGGGATCACGCCGAATGCGAACAGCGGGCCGAACCACCAGAACACATGAAGGCCTGTCGACAGCGCAAGCTGGGCAGCGAGGATGGGCAGCGTGATCGTCAGTGCGCCGAGCAGCCACAGGTACCGCTTGCCATCCGACCAGCCCGCGGCCGATCCGTCGGTCATTGCCATTGTCTCCCTCCAGTCAGCGGGCCCGATGGGCGGCCGCATGCACGGTTGTTCGAATCCTCGTGAGCCCGCGACGCGCGCGCGGTGGCACCGGATCGTTGCCCGGTTCTGCCTGTTATACGACCCGTACGCCCGCTTGCCAAACACCGGCGCTAGGCGCGCGACTCCAAACGGAAGGGCGCGCGCGAGCCATGCCGGGAGGGGCCGGCACGCGCTGATTGAAACATGCAGCGCAGGCCGGATCGGCTCGCGCATGCCGCGTGTTTGTCAGATGAATCGTGCGGCGTGCGTGCGAGCGCGTCGATCGTGCGCGTCCGCAACAAATGTTGCATTGCAATAAACCGGGTGGGCAGACACTGGAGGAGCGCGCTTTTTGTTTGCTTATATTACGCCGCATTACGGAGCCGGGAGTGACATGCGACGCGCTTCGAAACGCAACTGCCATGCGTCGCAAGGCAAGCCGGGCGAGACGTCGGACGGCGAATCCTCGACGGTTGTCCGTCGGCACGCATCGGCATGCCGATGCTGCACCTGCACACCGGTTGGCTCATGCCGCTGCTGGTGACGCCTGTTGCCTTTCGATCCGCGCCGTCATTTGAAAATAACGATTTGACTCATGCCCCGCTTTCGGTTGAAGCTAATAGCTTGCTGTCCGAAGGGGGCTGTGCCTGCATGAGTTCGACCTTGACCGTTCGTCGTATCGTTGCCAACCAGGGCAGCGTGTATCGCGAACTCCGCGCCGCATCGCTGCGTGAGCCCTACGCACCGGGCGAAGCGCCGGAGGCCGAATTGCTGAACGTCGAAACGGACGCAGCGTCGGCGATCGCCGCGCTGCGCGCCTTGTCCGACGAGTCGACGACTTTCCTGCTGTACACCGAAGGCCATCCGGCCGGCATGATCGGCGCGTATTTCGACAACACGCCCGATCGGCGCGCGTTCGTCAGCGAACTGTGGGTTGCGCACGCGGTGCGTCATCTGCGCGGCGGCGTGCTGCTGCTGGAGACGGCCACCGCATGGCTCGCCGAGCGCGGCGCCAGCGACGTCTATGCGTGGATCGCCGATGCGAACCGCAACGCGATCCGGTTCTACGAGCGTGCGGGTTTCGGCAACACCGGCGAGCACGCGCCGATCGCGCGGATGCCCGGCGCGATGAAATCGCTGTTCGTGTCGCAGGTGAAGCACTGACGTACCCTCGAAACACGGGCCGCGCGGCGCGATGAAGGCCCGGCCGCCCGCTTGCCCGCCCGCCTGCCGGTTGCGTGCCCGCCCGGGCCGCCGCAACCCCGAGTCCCAAAAATAATGGCTGCGCGCGTGGACGCCTGTAAAATACGCAAAAAATTTTTGCAGAGTATCCATGTCGCTTAAAAAATCGCCATTCTTCGAGCTGCGCAGCGGATCGGTCGATACGTTGCTGTTCACCGTGAAGACGACCGATCTCGACGCGTTGCGTACCGAACTGGTCAAGCGCTTCGAAGCGACTCCCGAGTTTTTCGCCGACGATGTCGTCGCGATCGACGTCCGCCGCCTGGCTGACGGCGAACGCGTCGCGCTCGCGGACATCCGGCAGATGCTGAACGACGTGCGGATGCGCCCGGTGGGCGTCGTCGCACTGGCAACGCAGGGCTGGGCGGGGGAAGCCGGCCTGCCGTTGCTCGAGGCGCGCGATCGCCGTGTGCCGGCCGCAAGGCCGGCCGAGGGCGTGGAACCGTCGTCGATCGCCGAGGCCGTCGTCGCCGCGGCAGCCGCGGCGACGCCCGAACCGGCGTCGGAGCAGGCGCCGGCATCGAATCAGCCGGGTGGCCAGACGCTCGTGATCGACCGGCCGTTGCGTTCGGGGCAGCAGATTTACGCGAAAGGAGACCTCGTGGTGCTCGCGCCGGTCAGTCACGGCGCGGAGATCATCGCGGAAGGCAATATCCACATCTACGCGCCGTTGCGCGGCCGCGCTCTCGCGGGCGTGCACGGTAATCACGACGCGCGCATTTTCTGCACGTGTCTCGAACCGGAACTGATTTCGATCGCGGGTATCTATCGAACAACCGAGAACCCGTTGCCCGCCGAAGTACTGGGCAAATCGGTGCAGATCCGGCTCGAAGAGGAAAAACTGATGATCGAACCGCTGCGCCTGACGTAAATCACGCGGCACGCTCCGGATCGATCGGCTCTCATTGACGAACACAGGGTATTGGGTAAATGGCAAAAATCATCGTGGTGACCTCGGGCAAGGGCGGCGTGGGCAAGACGACGACGAGCGCGAGCTTCGCGTCCGGTATCGCGCTGCGCGGCCACAAGACGGCTGTGATCGACTTCGACGTCGGCCTGCGCAACCTCGATCTGATCATGGGCTGCGAGCGTCGCGTCGTGTATGACCTCGTGAACGTGATCCAGGGCGAAGCGAACCTGAACCAGGCGCTGATCAAGGACAAGAAGTGCGAGAACCTGTTCATCCTGCCGGCGTCGCAGACGCGCGACAAGGATGCGCTGACGCGCGACGGCGTCGAGAAGGTGCTGAACGACCTCGTCGCGATGGACTTCGAATACATCGTCTGCGATTCGCCGGCCGGTATCGAGGCCGGCGCGCTGCACGCGATGTACTTCGCGGATGAAGCGCTGATCGTCACGAACCCGGAAGTGTCGTCGGTGCGCGACTCGGACCGCATCCTGGGCATCCTGTCGTCGAAGACGAAGCGCGCGACCGAAGGCAAGGATCCGATCAAGGAGCACCTGCTGATCACGCGCTACAGCCCGAAGCGCGTGAGCGAAGGCGAGATGCTGTCGCTCGAGGACATCAGCGAGATCCTGCGCATCAAGCTGATCGGCGTGGTGCCCGAGTCGGAAGCCGTGCTGCACGCATCGAACCAGGGTCTGCCGGCCGTGCATATCGACGGTACCGACGTCGCCGAAGCGTACAAGGACGTCGTCTCGCGCTTCCTCGGCGAGGACAAGCCGCTGCGCTTCACCGATTACCAGAAGCCGGGCCTGCTGCAGCGCCTCTTCGGCAGCAAGTAACGGAGGCCGCCCATGTCCATCCTTTCGTTTCTCCTCGGCGAGAAGAAGAAATCCGCATCGGTCGCGAAGGAGCGCCTGCAGCTCATCATCGCGCACGAGCGGGTCGGCGGCCGGCCGCCGGCCGATTACCTGCCGGCGCTGCAGAAGGAACTCGTCGCGGTCATCTCGAAGTACGTCCATATTTCGAACGACGACATCCGCGTGAGCCTCGAGCGCCAGGACGACCTCGAAGTCCTCGAAGTGAAGATCGAGATCCCGCAAGCCTGACGCTTGCCGGTGTCCCTCCGCACGGCGGCGCCCGCCGCCGTGCGCGTCTTACGCCCTGTTGCACTTTCGGGCACGCCGTAACACGGCGCCTGTCGGCCGTAATCGCCCCTCCCGCATTGAACGAATACGCTCGCGTAACTTGTTCAACCAGGAGGTTGTGATGGCTGTCTCTACCGTTCAACGTCGTATCGTTTCGCTCGCCCTGTTTGCCGCGGGCCTGTCAGCCGTCGTCGCGCCGTTTGCCGCGCATGCGGACGAGATTCTCGTCGGCACACCCGTGATCGCGCCGCAGGGCCGCGTGGTCATCGCCGAGCCGGTTGCCGTGCGCACCGAGGAGATCGTCGTCGTTTCGCCGAACGCGCCGCCGCCCGTGCGCTACGAGGTCGTGCCGACCGCGCGCGTGGGCTACGTGTGGGAGCGCGGGCACTGGCGCTGGGAGCATGGCCGCTACGTGTGGATCGGCGGCCACTGGGAAGCCGAGCGCGTCGGCATGCAATGGGTGCCGGGCCACTGGGACCAGCGCGGTCCGAACTGGTTCTGGACCCGTGGCCACTGGGCGTGATGGAGGCGCGTGATGAAAAGAACCGTCATTGCCATCGCGCTCGTCGCGATCACGCTGGCCGGGTGCATCGTCGTGCCGGCGCGGCCCGTCTATTACCGGCCGGCGCCGGTCGTGATCTACTGAGCGTCGCGCGGGCCGGGTTGCGCCGGGCCGTTCGCGCCGGCCGCAGCCGGTTCGTCGCCCTGCGGGGCCGGTGCGTGCGCCGAGCGTGCGCCCGGCGTTGCAGCGACCGGCTCGTCGCCGCCCACGTCGCGCAGCGTGTCGAGCGGATCGGCGGGCGCGGCGGCCGCATCCTGCGGCTCCGTCACGCCGGTCACGCCGGTCGCAGCCGCCGCGCTCGCCGTCGTGCTCGCCGTCGATGCCGCGGCGGGTTCGGTGGCCGCGGCGGGCGGCGCGAGATAGCGCAGCGCGAGCGTTTCGTAGAGCGGCGGCGCGAAAAAGCGCGATATGCGGCTCGACACCAGTGCGGTCGCCATCAGCGAAATCACGAGCGCATGGCCGTTGATCATTTCCATCACGATCACGAACGACGTGATCGGCGACTGCGTGACGGCCGCCAGATAGCCGACCATCGCGAGTGCGATCAGCATCGGCAGGCTCATGTTGCTGAACACGACGTGCAGCAGGTTGCCGAACCCGGCGCCGATCGACAGCGACGGCGCGAAGATCCCGCCCGGGATGCCCGGCAGGTACGACGCGACCATCGAGATCATCTTCAGGAACGGATAGAACACCGACAGGTGCTGGCTGCCGTCGAGCAGGCCGCGCGCCTCGGCGTAGCCGCTGCCGAAGGTCGTGCCGCCCGACACCAGGCCGACGACGGCGATCGCGAAGCCGCACAGTGCGGCGAACGTGATCGGCCGCTCGCGGTACAGGCCCAGCAGTTGCGCGGGCAGCCAGCGCCCTGTGTTCAGCAGCAGCCAGCAGAACAGGCCGCCCGCGATGCCCGTGACGATCGCCGTGACCAGCACCGCGACCGCCAGCAGTTTCGGGAAATGGAGGCCGGCATCGATCGTGCCGAAATACGTGTAATTGCCGTTCAGGCCGAGCGCGACGACACCGGCGAGGATGATCGCGGTGATCAGCACGCCGCTTGCGCGCGCGGAGAAGCTGCGCGTCAGTTCCTCGATCGCGAACACGATCCCGGCGAGCGGCGTATTGAACGCGGCCGACAGTCCGGCCGCCGCGCCGGCCAGCACGAGCTGCCGTTCGATCTGCGCGTTCGAGCGCGGGTAGAAGCGTCGCAGGTTGAACATCAGCGCCGCGCCGACCTGCACGGTCGGCCCCTCGCGACCGATCGTGAAGCCGCCCAGGATGCCCAGGAACGAAATCAGCACCTTGCCGAACAGGATGCGCAGCGTCAGCAACCGGGCGCCGAATGCGCTCGGGCGCGCATGCAGCGTCGCGATCACCTGCGGGATGCCGCTGCCTTCGGCGCCGCGGAAGAACCGGCGCGTGAGCCATACCGACACGGCGGCGATCGCGGGCGTCAACAGCAGCGGCAGCCACACCGCGTGCTCGCGCATCGCGCGGAACGACTCGTAGCCCCAGTCGATCAGCCGCGCGTAAAGTACGGCTGCGAGCCCGACGACGATCGCGCCGAGCCAGAAAATACCGTACTGTCGCCAGATGCGCAGCGAGCGGCGGGTGACGGCGGGAAACAGGGCGGGAATGGCAGGGCGTGGCATCGGCGGTGGCCATCAGGCAAAGGACCGATTATAAAAAGAACCGGCGCCGCGCAGTCGGGCGACAATGTTTTGCAAGCTTGTAGCATTTCGTTGCAAATGTAATTCAGGAGTAATGTTCGCGGCGGGCATCCGTCGTTAGCATCCCCAAATGGCTGGCTCTTCCCCGCAAACGTGAAACGTATCCTCATCGTGAAAGTGACGTCGCTCGGCGACGTCGTCCAGACGCTACCCGTCGTCGCGGATCTGCATCGCGCCTTTCCGGGCGTGACGGTCGACTGGGCCGTGGACGAATCGTGTGCCGAGGTCGTGCGCTGGCATCCGGGCGTGAGCGCCGTGCTGTGCGCGCCGCTGCGCCGCTTCAAGAAACTCCGCAACGCCGGTGACCTGAAGGCGATTTCGTCGTCGATCGGCGCGTTGCGGGCGCATCGCTACGATGCGGTCATCGACCTGCACGGCGTGTACAAGAGCGCGATCATTTCGGCGCTGGCGCGTGCGGCGCGCCGTGTCGGCTACCAGACTCAGGATCTCGGCGAAACGGGCGCGCGCTTCGCGTATTCGCATCGTTTCGGCCCGCGGCCGGACTGCGATGCGTGGCACGGCATGCGCGTGAGCGCCGGCGAAGCGCTCGGCTACCGGCCTGAAGGCCTCGCCACCTACGGCATCGTCCCGCCGCAGGGTGCGAACCTGCCGGCGGCCGTGACCGATGGTGCACCGTTCATGCTGCTGTTCCATGCGACGTCCAATCCCGACAAGAAATGGCCGGCCGACCATTGGGCCGCGCTGGCCACGCAGATGATGGCGCGCGGCGTGCGGGTGCTGTTGCCATGGGGATCGAACGCCGAGCATGACGACGCGCAGGACATCGCCGCACGTGCGCCGGGCGCAGTCGTATTACCGGCGATGACTGTGCGCGAACTCGGTGCGGCGCTCGGACGGGCCGCGCTGGTGGTGGGGGTCGATACGGGATTCGTTCACATGGCGCATGCGTTGCAGCGGCCGACCGTCATGATCTTCGTCGCGACATCGCGCCACCATTGCGGTATCGGCGGTGCGCCGAACGCCCTGTCGATCGGCGAACCGGGCGCGATGCCGTCCGTCGACGAGGCGCTGGACGCGATCGATGCGGTCGCCCCTGCCTATGGCGCGCTGCGCGCGCGCCTGACCGCCTGACGGCTTGCTGCGGGCCGGTTCAGGCCAGCAGCGCCTCGACCGTGATGACGGCGGCGATGGCCGCCAGATTCGCCAGCAGCGCCTCGAACACGAGGCCGCGCCACGTCTTCGGCCGGAACCGCAGCGCGAGCAATAGCGCGCCACCCAGCGCGAGTGCGAGGATCAGGACGAGATCGGCATTGCCGAGGCGGATATTCATGGCGGCGGCTCCTTTCGGGGCGGGATCCCCGGGCACGCAACGGCGCGCCCAGGATCGAGTATAGGCAGCGCCCGCCGCCGCACAACCCGGGTCGCCCCGGGGGCATCAGACGAGCGATGCGTCGCGCGTTTCGCGCATCAGCAGCACGCCGATCAGGCTGATCGCCGCTGCGACCGACACGTACCCGCCGACCCAGGACAGCCCGCCGCGCGCCGCCAGCAGTTGCGCGATATACGGTGCGATCGACGCGCCGAGGATCCCGCCGAGGTTGTACGCCACGCCCGCGCCCGTATAGCGGACGTTGGTCGGGAACAGTTCCGGCAGCAGCGCGCCCATCGGCGCGAACGTCACGCCCATCAGGAACAGCTCGATCGTCAGGAACAGCGCGACGAGCGGCATCGAGCCGCTGCCGAGCAACGGCTCCATCGCGAAACCCGACAGCAGCGCGGCGATCGCGCCGACGATCAGCACCGGCTTGCGGCCGAAGCGGTCCGACGCCCACGCGGAAAGCGGCGTCGCGAGCCCCATGAACACGACGGCGAAACACAGCAGCCCGAGGAAGCTCTGGCGCGGAATATGCAGCGCCGACACGCCGTACGACAGCGAGAACACCGTCGAGATATAGAACAGCGTGTAGCAGACGACCATCGCGAGCGCGCCGAGCAGCGTCGGCTGCCAGTGCTGCGTGACGAGCGTCGCGACCGGCACGCGCACGCGCTCGTTGCGGTCGAGCGCGGCCTGGAACGCGGGCGTTTCGGTGATCTTGAGCCGCACGTACAGGCCGAGCGCGACGAGCACCGCGCTGACGAGGAACGGAATGCGCCAGCCCCAGCTGCGGAACTGCTCGTCGGACAGCGACAGCGCGAGCGCGAAGAACAGGCCGTTCGACATCAGGAAGCCGACCGACGGCCCGAGTTGCGGGAACATCCCGAACCAGCCGCGCTTGCCCTGCGGCGCGTGCTCGGTCGCGAGCAGCGCCGCACCGCCCCATTCGCCGCCGAGGCCGATCCCCTGGCCGAAGCGCAGCACGCACAGCAGCACCGGCGCGAGCGCGCCGATCGCGTCGTAGCCGGGCACGAAGCCGATCGCGGTGGTCGACACGCCCATCACGAGCAGCGACGCGACGAGCGTCGACTTGCGGCCGATGCGGTCGCCGAAGTGCCCGAACAGGAACGAGCCGATCGGGCGGGCAATGAATGCGATGCCGAACGTGACGAACGCGGACAGCGCCTGTGCGGTCGCGGAGCCGTGCGGGAAGAACACCGGGCCGATGACGAGCGCGGCGGCCGTCGCATACACATAGAAGTCGTAGAACTCGATCGCGGTGCCGATGAAGCTCGCGAACACGATGCGCCGGTGGCTGACGGCGCCGGCCGAACCGGTTGCGTGAGCAACGGTCGGGGGGGATGCGGACATGGATGTCTCCGTTTTGTCGTTGGGCGGTCGGCTGAGCGTGCGGTCGGGCAGGCGGATGCCTGCCGGGTGCAGCCGAGCGGATGATGCGGATGACGCGATGGCGGCGTGGACGCGCGCCGTGGCGCGGACGTCACCCGCCGGTCGACGATGGAGACGGGTATGTCGCCGCCGCCCGGTGCCGGCGTGGTCGGCTCGCATGCCGGGTGGGGCGCGCGAACGCGCGCGCGGCGTGATGGCCGCGCGGTTGCGGAAAATTATAGCCAGCGCTGCCGCACACCGGCAATCGCGCGGCGGCGCATCAGTCGATCGATTGCGCCTGCGCGGACGCCGTGCTTTGCAACTGGAAGTGGCCGTCGTCGTTGAAGAGCCAGCCTTCCATCATTTCGAGCCGGCCGTTGCCGTCGAGCAGCCGCGACGGCGGTGGCGGCAGCGGCGCCGAGCGGCGCAGCGACGCGAGGGCGAGCGCTTCCGCCTCGCTGTCGCCGTTGCTGCGATAGACGGACGCATTGACGAGCCGGCCGTTGCCATCGACGGTGAAGGACACGACGACGAGCGAACGGAGCATCGCCTGCGGCGTGCCACGCAGCAGGCCGGAAGGATTGCGTTCGGCGACACGCCGCGCGACCTCGACGCGATACTGGTCGAGGCTGCCGCTACGCGTGATCGAAGGAATCGTCAGGACCGAGTGCAGTGAAGGCGGCGGTGTGATCGTGCACGCCGCGAGCAGGGCGGCGACGGCCAACGCGGCAACACGCAGCCGGTCGACGCGCAAACGGAGAAGGGGGCGCATGGGAGGCTGGCCGGAAGTGACTATAAAAAAATGATAGGCGCACGGACGCGAGTCGATATCGGGACAAACGCATAACGCGCGAGGCCGGGCGTTGCGATTGCTGATGACGAGGCGGCGTGCGTCGGCGTATCGCGATGTGACGTGACATGTGACGGCACGCTCGCGCGACTGCCGCACGCGCGCATCCCGGCGTGCGTGTTGCAAGGTTGAAAGCAAGGCGACGAACGCGGGTGGCGCGCAGGCACGTGACGATGGTGCGGCCGGGCGCATCGGTTGCCGTCGGCTGCACCGAGGCAGGCGCCCGCGCAAGCGTCGGCGATGCGTGCCGCCCGGTTCAGAATCCGTGCGTGACGAGCGACAGCACCGACAGGTCGGGGTGCGTCCCGTCGATGATGCTCTTGCCGATGTGCACGGCTTCGTGGACAGCCTCGTCGAGGCTCGTGAAGCTTTCCTCGCCGTCCGCGTGGAACGGCACCGCGTGGCCGGGCAGCGCGGGATTCGCGCCCGGATGGCACACGTAGCCGGTGTAGGTGTAGCGCGTGTCGCTGCCGGGCACGGCGGCCGGCACGACATGGATCTCGAAGCCTTCGTAATCGACGGGTTCCGTCGCGTTCGACAGTTCGGTCATGGCGATCTCCGTGTGCCGCGCGCAGGGGTGGCGCGTACGGCATCGAGTACGCGGCGGCGGTCGTGTCGCCGTGTTGAACGAATTCTAGGTGATCGCGGGGCGGGCCGGGAGGCTTCCGGCGCGACGCACGGCCCCTTGCCGTCCCGATTGACAGGTGCGCGTGTGCGGCTGCGTCAAGGCTTGCAGCGCGCGTCCTTGCGTTGCACCACGATGATCACCGGGTATTTCTGGCCGTGGTCGAGCTCCACGCGCGCGACGACGGTGAGCGTCGCCGGATCGGAATCGTCGTACACGCTGACCTGTTCGTTGCGCAGGTAGGTCACGCCGGTGCAGTTCGACGTGCGTCCGTCGTCTCCCACCTTGCACTGGAGGTCGTTGTCTTTCAGGTAGTTGTAGGGCGACGGGCTCGCGAGGTACTCGCTCAGGCCGCGCGGCGAACCGCCGACGCCGCTGACGGTTGCGATCGCGCACGATGCCGGTGTGCCGCTGCCGGACGCGGTGTCGGCCGCAGCATGCGTGCTGACGGCAGCCAGCAGGGCGACAAGCGACGAGACGATGAAGGGCTTCATGAAGTGGGTTTCCCGTTTCGCAAATCGGAGCGCGGGATTGTAACGGCATCCGGCGCGATGCGTCGGAACGTGCGGGGAGGGCGCGCACGGACGAACCGATAAGCAAAAACCCCGTCATTCAACGAATGGACGGGGTTTGGCGAACTTCCTGGCGGAAGCGGTGAGATTCGAACTCACGGACAGTTTCCCGTCGCCGGTTTTCAAGACCGGTGCCTTAAACCGCTCGGCCACGCTTCCACACGAGGCGGCATTGTAACCGAAATGCTGCCTCGCTCATTCCTTCAATCGTCGCGCAGGAACAATTCCTGCAGGTCGTTGAGGAAACGCTGGCCGAGCGGCGTCGGCGCGATCTGCGCGAAATCGCGCGCGATCAGCCCGCGTCGCTCAGCTTCCTTCAGCGCCGGCTCGATCGTGCTCATCGGCAGGCCCGTGCGTTCGGCGAAGCTGTGCACCGGGAAGCCCTCGACGAGCCGCAGCGTGTTCAGCATGAACTCGAATGGCAGGTCGCGCGCACCGACTTCGCGCTCTTCCTGCACGGCCGTGCCGGCCTTCGCCTGCTCGATGAAGGTCGCCGGATGCTTGTAGCGTGCCTGCCGCAGGATCCGGTTCGGGAACGACAGCTTCGTGTGTGCGCCCGCGCCGATCCCGAGATAGTCGCCGAAGCGCCAGTAGTTCAGGTTGTGCTTGCACTGATGATTCGGCTTCGCATACGCGGACACTTCATAGCGCCCGTAGCCGGCCTCGGCCGTGCGCGCGTGGATCCACTCCTGCATGTCGGCCGACGCGTCGTCGTCGGGGACGACGGGCGGGAACTTCGCGAACATCGTATTCGGCTCGAGCGTCAGGTGATACAGCGACAGATGCGGCGGCGCGAACGACAGCGCGGTCTCGATGTCGGTGCGGCATTCGTCGAGCGTCTGGTTCGGCAGCGCGAACATCAGGTCGAGGTTGAAGTTGTCGAAGTTCTTTGCGGCGATCTCGACGGCCGCGCGTGCTTGCGCCGTGTCGTGAATCCGGCCGAGCGCCTTCAGGTGCGTTTCGTTGAAGCTCTGGATGCCGACCGACAGGCGATTCACGCCGCTCGCACGGAACTGCGCGAACTTCGCGGCTTCGAACGTGCCGGGATTCGCCTCGAGCGTAATCTCGGCATCGGCGTCGAGCGGCAGCAGCGCGCGCACGTCGGACAGCATCCGGTCGAGGCCGGCCGCCGACAGCAGGCTCGGCGTGCCGCCGCCGATGAACACGGTATGCACCTGCCGCCCCCAGACGAGCGGCAGCGCCTGCTCGAGGTCGGCGCGCAGCGCATCGAGGTACTCGGTTTCCGGAAACCGTTCGCCTTTCCATTCGTGCGAGTTGAAGTCGCAGTACGGGCACTTGCGCACGCACCACGGGAAATGCACGTACAGCGCGAGCGGCGGCAGCGACGTGAGTCGCACCTGGCCGGGCGACGTGAAGGTCGCGACGACACGCGCGCCGGTTTCCGCGGCCTGACTCATGCAACCCCCTGCAGCGAACGGGTATCGGGCACGCTCATGCTTCCTCCGCGAGCCGCGCCAGCAGCGCCTTCAGCGCCAGCGCGCGATGGCTGTGCGTGTTCTTCACGGCCGGATCGAGTTCCGCGGCCGTCGCGCCGAGCGCCGGCAGGTAGAAATACGGGTCATAGCCGAATCCGTGCTCGCCGCGCGGCGTGTCGACGATTTCCCCGGTCCAGCGCCCCTCGGCGAACAGCGGTTCGGGATCGTCCACGTGGCGCACGAGCGCGAGCACGCAGCAATAGTATGCGCGCCGGTCGTCGATGCCGCGCAGTTGCTCGACGAGATACGCGTTGTTCGCCGCGTCGCCCTTGTCGCGGCCCGCGCGCTGCGCATAGCGCGCCGAGTAGACGCCCGGCGCGCCGCGCAGCACGCGCACGCACAGGCCCGAATCGTCGGCGATCGCCGGCAGCCCGGTGAGCCGCGACGCGTGACGCGCCTTCGTCAGCGCGTTCTCGATGAAGGTGCCGAACGGCTCTTCCGCTTCGGGCACGGCGAGATCGCCCTGCGGGACGATCTCGATGCCGACCGTCGAGAACAGCGCGGTGAATTCGCGCAGCTTGCCGGCGTTGTTCGACGCGAGAACGATGCGCGACAGCGGCGCGATGGTGTGGTCGTCCGGCATGTCAGGCGCCCAGCACGTCTTTCTGAAGCTGCACGAGCTCGGCGATCCCGCCTTGCGCGAGGTCGAGCAGCGCGTTCATTTCGGCGCGCGAGAACGGCACGCCTTCGGCCGTGCCCTGGACTTCGACGAAGCCGCCGGCGCCCGTCATCACGACGTTCATGTCGGTGTCGCACTGCGAATCTTCCGCGTAGTCGAGGTCGAGCACCGGCGCGCCTTCGTACACGCCGACCGAGATCGCGGCGACGTGGTCGGTGATCGGCGAGCGCGTGAGCTTGCCGGCCGCGATCAGCTTCGACACCGCGTCGTGCGCGGCGACGAAGGCGCCGGTGATGCTCGCGGTGCGCGTGCCGCCGTCGGCCTGGATCACGTCGCAGTCGAGGTGGATCGTGCGCGGGCCGAGCGCCTCGAGATCGAACACCGCGCGCAGCGCGCGGCCGATCAGGCGCTGAATTTCCTGCGTGCGTCCCGTCTGCTTGCCGCGCGCGGCTTCACGGTCGCTGCGCGTGTGCGTCGCGCGCGGCAGCATCCCGTATTCGGCGGTCAGCCAGCCTTGCCCGCGGTCGCGCAGGAAGTCGGGCACGCGTTCGGAGACGCTCGCGGTGCAGAGCACCTTGGTGTCGCCGAATTCGACCAGCACCGAGCCTTCGGCGTGTTTCGTGTAGTGGCGCGTGAGGGCGACCTTGCGCAGTTCGTCGGCGCGGCGGCCGCTCGGGCGGGAAACGGAAGACGTCATGGGGAAATCGCGGAAGGAGAGGAAACCCCGATTTTAGCGCCGAACGGCGGGCTTGCCCGGCGGGGTGGTCCGCAAAATGGGATAATGCGCGCTTCCCGCCCCGCGCTTTCCGATGCGCCGGGCGCCTCGACATATCCCCGCCCGCGAGGGCACCCAGACGGCGAGACGAACCATGATCTACAGCATGACGGGCTACGCGAGCGCGACGCGCGAACTCGCGACGGCCACCGGCAACGGCGGCACCAGCGTGTCGGTCGAACTGCGCACCGTGAACTCGCGCTTCCTCGACCTCAATTTCCGGATGCCGGACGACGTGCGCGCGTGCGAACCCGCGCTGCGCGAAATGCTGATGAACAAGCTGTCGCGCGGCAAGGTCGATATCCGCATCAACCTGCAGCGCGGCGAACAGAGCATCGGCGCGGGTGCGCTGAACCAGTCGGCGCTCGGCCAGCTCGCCGAGCTCGAGCGCTCGGTGCTCGATTCGTTCCCGGGCGTCGGCCGCCTGCGCGCGGGCGAGATCCTGCGCTGGCCCGGTGTGATCGCCGAGAGCGGCGTGTCGGCGGAAGCGATCCGCGACGCAGTGCTCGCATGCGGCAAGGAAGCGATCGGCGAGCTCGTCGTCGTGCGTTCGCGCGAAGGCGCGCAGCTGGCGACGATGCTGCTGTCGAACGTCACCGAGATGGAAGCGATCGTCGCGCGCATCACGCCGCTCGTGCCGGAACTGATCGCGAAGCATCAGCAGAAGATCGTCGAACGGCTGCAGGAAGCGCTCGGCATCGCGGCGCCCGAAGGCAGCTCGACGATCGTCACGCGCGAGGAAGCCGCGGAACGCATTCGTCAGGAAGTGACGATGTACGGGATCCGGATCGACATCGCGGAAGAGCTGTCGCGTCTCACCGCGCACCTGAACGAAACGCGCCATGTCATCGAGAAGGGCGGCCGCGTCGGCAAGCGTCTCGACTTCATGATGCAGGAACTGAATCGAGAAGCGAACACGCTCGGCTCGAAGGCGGCGGCGAAGGAACTGGCCGACGCATCGATGGCGCTCAAGCTGTTGATCGAGCAGATGCGCGAGCAAGTGCAAAACCTGGAGTAACGCAAGATGATCCACCCCACTCACGACGCGCATACGCTTCACGCGGGCGTCTATCCCGGCAACCTGTTCATGGTCATTGCGCCGTCGGGCGCCGGCAAGTCGACGCTCGTGAACGCGTTGCTGTCGAAGGACAGCGACATCTGCCTGTCGATCTCGTACACGACACGCAAGCCGCGCCCGGGCGAACAGGACGGCCAGCACTATCACTTCACGACCGTCGAGGATTTCCGCACGCGTCACGCGGCGCACGAATTCCTCGAGAGCGCGGAAGTGCACGGCAACTACTACGGCACGTCGCGCGTCTGGATCGAAGAGCAGATGAAGAGCGGCCATGACGTGCTGCTCGAGATCGACTGGCAGGGCGCACTGCAGGTGAAGAAGCAGTTCCGCAACGCGGTCGGCATCTTCATCCTGCCGCCGTCGCTCGATGCGCTCGAGGAGCGTCTGAAGAAGCGCGGCCAGGACGAACCGAACGTGATCACGCGCCGCCTGCTGGCTGCCGGCAGCGAGATCGCGCACGCGTCGGAAGCGGAATACGTGGTGATCAACGAGAATTTCGAGCGTGCGCTCGCAGAGCTCGAATGCATCGTCGCCGCGACGCGCCTGCGCTTTGCTTCGCAGTACGCGCGACACACGGAGCTGTTCATCGAGCTCGGCATCCATCTGCCCCACGCGGAATGACGCGGGGGCCGAGGGACATAAGGTAGAATAAGGACTATATTCAGAAGGAATTACCACCATGGCTCGCATTACCGTCGAAGACTGCCTGAAGCAAATCCCGAACCGCTTCGAACTGGCGCTCGCCGCCACCTACCGCGCGCGGCAGCTCGCGCAAGGCCATACGCCGAAGATCGAAAGCCGCGACAAGCCGACCGTCGTCGCGCTGCGCGAAATCGCTGCCGGCCAGGTCGGCGTCGAGATGCTGAAGAAGGTGCCGGTGTAACGCGCATCCGGCCCGTTCCAGCCATGTAATCCACGCGCGCAACGACCCGACCTGGAGGCGAATATGAGCACCACCCCATCGTCCGCCTCCGCGGATTCGACCACCGAAGCCACGGCCCAGTCGCCTGCGCGCCAGTACATCGACGCGGTCCTCGAACAGTCCTTCCGGCATCTGTTCGGGCCGACCGCCACACCGGAGCAGCCGCGCAAGCACGGCGTCGTTTCGATCGCGAAACTGACGGCCGTGCTTGCCGAGTATCTTCCTCCGGAAGAAATCAAAGAGGTCAAGGCGGCGTTCCACTTCAGCGACGAAGCCCACCTCGGTCAATATCGCCAGAGCGGCGAACCCTACATCACCCATCCCGTCGCCGTCGCGGAAATCTGCGCCGGCTGGAAGCTCGACGCGCAGGCCGTCATGGCGGCGCTCCTGCACGACGTGATGGAAGACCAGGGCGTGACCAAGAGCGAGCTGGCCGAACGGTTCGGCCCGAAGGTCGCCGAACTGGTCGACGGCCTGTCGAAGCTCGACAAGATGGAGTTCCGCAGCCGCGAGGAAGCGCAGGCGGAAAACTTCCGCAAGATGCTGCTCGCGATGGCGCGCGACGTGCGCGTCATTCTCGTCAAGCTCGCCGACCGCCTGCACAACATGCGTACGCTCGGTGCGGTGCCGATGGAAAAGCGTCGTCGCGTCGCGCGCGAAACGCTCGACATCTATGCGCCGATCGCGCACCGCCTCGGGTTGAACAACACGTATCGCGAGCTGCAGGACATGAGCTTCGCGAACTTCAACCCGCATCGCTACGCGACGCTCGAGAAGGCCGTGAGGGCCGCGCGCGGCAATCGCCGCGAAGTGATCAGCAAGATCCTCGAGGCCGCACAGCGCGCGATGGCCGACGCGAAGATCGACGCCGAGATCACCGGCCGCGAGAAAACCATCTACAGCGTCTACCGCAAGATGCGCGACAAGCAGCTGTCGTTCTCGCAGGTGCTCGACGTGTATGGCTTTCGCGTCGTCGTTGATAGCCCGCTCGACTGCTACACGTGCATCGGCGCATTGCATGCGCTGTACAAGCCCGTGCCCGGCAAGTTCAAGGACTACATCGCGATCCCGAAGATCAACGGCTACCAGTCGCTGCACACGACGCTCGTCGGCCCGTTCGGCGCGCCGATCGAGTTCCAGGTGCGCACGCGTAAGATGCACGAGATCGCCGAGGCGGGGGTCGCCGCGCACTGGCTGTACAAGAACGGCAGCGCCGATCTCAGCGACGTGCAGAAGCGCGCGCACCAGTGGCTGAAGTCGCTGCTCGACATCCAGAGCGAAGCCGGCGATTCGAGCGAATTCCTCGAGCACGTGAAGATCGACCTGTTCCCCGACGCGGTCTACGTGTTCACGCCGAAGTCGAAGATCATGGCGCTGCCGCGCGGCGCGACGGCGCTCGATTTCGCGTATTCGATCCACAGCGATCTCGGCAACCAGTGCGTGGCCGTGAAGATCAACAACGAATTGCTGCCGCTGCGCACCGAGCTGAAGAGCGGCGACATCGTCGAAGTGATCACCGCGCCGTATTCGAAGCCGAATCCCGCATGGCTCGGTTTCGTACGTACCGGCAAGGCGCGTTCGGCGATCCGCCACTACCTGAAGACGATGCGCCTGAACGAGTCGGTGCAGCTGGGCGAACGGCTGGTCGACCAGAGCCTGAAGGGCTACGGTCTCGCGCTGGCAGACGTCGAGCCGGAAGTGTGGGAGAAGCTCGTGCAGTGGACGGGCAACAAGAGTCGTCAGGAAATTTTCGCGGACATCGGCCTCGGCCGCCGCGTCGCCGCGGTGATGGCCAAGCGCATCGAGGTGCTGATGAGCGGCCGCGACGCGGACGACGATCTGCCGAAGTCCGAACGGCATCCCGCGCATCATGCGCCGCCGGTCGTGATTACCGGCACCGAAGGGATGTCCGTGCAGTTGTCGGCATGCTGCCGGCCGATTCCGGGCGATGCAATCATGGGTTACATCGGCATCGGCCTGGGGATGGCGATTCATACGACCGATTGCCGCGTTGCGCAGCGGATCCATCGCCGCGACCCGGGCCGCTGGATCGACGTCGAATGGGCGCCGCAGCCGGGCCGCCTGTTCGATGTCGCGGTGAAGGCGCTCGTGAAGAACACGAAGGGCATCTTCGCGCGTGTCGCGGCGGACATCACGTCGGCCGACGCGAACATCGTGCATATCGCGATGGACGAGGATCTGACGCACGAATCGACGGTGCTGCGCTTCGTGATCCAGGTCAGCGATCGCGTGCATCTCGCGAACGTGATGCGGCGCGTGCGAACCAACCCGGATGTGATGCGGATCATGCGCGAGCGCTCGACCGACGACGGTGCGCATGCGCGCCACGACGGCGGCATGCGTATCGAGCGCGAACGGCAGGATTACTGACGCGCTCGGCGCGCAGGTGCTCGATCGACAGACGGCGGCCAATGGCCGCCGTTTTCACGAGTGCCGCGGCACGAACCTGCGACGGCGCGAGCGAGAGAAGAGGGGATGCGGAAAAGAAAAAAGGGCTTTCCCGGAGGAAAGCCCTTTTAAGGTGGCGCGGCTGGCAGGATTCGAACCCACGACCCCTTGGTTCGTAGCCAAGTACTCTATCCAACTGAGCTACAGCCGCACGCAAAACAAAACTTCTACTGCTTTGAACTGAAAGGGCCTTCGGTTGGGAAGGCCCTCGAAAAAGTGGCGCGGCTGGCAGGATTCGAACCCACGACCCCTTGGTTCGTAGCCAAGTACTCTATCCAACTGAGCTACAGCCGCACGCAGAAGCGAAATTATAGCAGGGTTGTATAAAAAGGGAAGCCTTATTCGCGAATTAGGGTGCATGGCCCGGGCGGTGGCCCTTCGTGTACCCTTGGAGGATCAGTCATCCATGTTGAATCTGCACCATGAACAAGGCGTTTGTCAAAGAGTCGGACGGTGACGACGACGATCTCGACCAGGCTCAACCCGCGATTCCGGCGGGCGCGAAGAACTACATCACGCCGGCCGGCCACAAGCGGCTGAGGGACGAGCTGTTGAGCCTGATCGACGTCGAGCGCCCCGAGGTCGTGCGGCTCGTGTCGTGGGCCGCGTCGAACGGCGACCGGTCGGAGAATGGCGACTACATCTACGGCAAGCGTCGGCTGCGCGAGATCGACCGCCGCATCCGCTTCCTCACGAAGCGGCTCGATCTTGCCGAAGTCGTCGACGCGAGCCGGCAGGAGAATGTCGACCAGGTGTTCTTCGGTGCAACGGTCGATTACGAGACGCCGGACGGCGTGGATCATACGATCACGATCGTCGGGATCGACGAGGTCGATCTCGACCACGGCTGCGTCAGCTGGATTTCGCCGGTCGCGCGTGCGCTGATCAAGGCGAAGATCGGCGATACCGTCACGCTGATGACGCCGGCCGGCCCGCAGCCGATCGACATACTCGACGTCCGCTATCCGGCGCGGGGTGACGCCTGATCGACGGCCAGCCCGGTGCGGTAAAGAAAAAGCGCCCCGGTGGGGCGCTTTTTTCTTCCGGCGTACGGTGGCGTTGCCGGTCGCTCAGAAGCGATGACGCAGGCCGGCCGTGACCGCGATCTGCTTGTTGGTCGACGAAGCGCCGCCGAGGCCATTGACATAGGCGCCGATGCCCAGGCCGTCCGTGCTGACTCGCTGATACACGCCTTGCACGTACACGTCGGTCCGCTTGGACAGTGCATAGTCGGTCTGCAGGTTGAACTGGTTCCAGCCCGGATGGCGGCCGTCCAGGAAGCCGGCGGTGTACGTGTACGACCCGGCCAGCGACAAGGCCGGCGTGAGCGCGTAGCGCGCGTTTACTTCGTAGTTGTTGAAGCGGGCGAACGTGCCGTCGAGACCCAGGCCATTCGACACGCCCGAGGCACCCGCAGAGATGCCGAGCGCCCGGTTCACGCGCGATTGCGTGAACACGAAGCCGGCCGTTGCCGGACCGAATGTGTAGTTCAGGCCGCCGCCGAACACGCGCTGGCGCTTGCCGACGAACGTATTGTCGCCTGCCACCGCGCCGCCGCTGTTGGTGACCGCGGCCGACGTGAGGCCCGAGATGTCATTGTTCAACTGCAGGTAGCCGGCACCGATATTGAAGCCGGCGTAGGTGTACGACACGCCCGCGCTGTATGCGCGATTGTTCGAGAACTGGTCGCTGTTCGAGAAACCGTACAACGCACCGAACTTCAGGCCGCCGAAATTGACGCTCGTGTACTTGACGGAGTTATTGATCCGGAACGAATTGTTCAGGTTGTCGTTGTCGAACGGGTGGGCAAACTGGGTGCCGCCGAACTGTGTACCGGTCAGCGACAGCGGCCCGATGTAGTCGACGACGCTATCGTATTGGCGACCGAGGGTGACGGCGCCGAACTGGTCTTGCGACAGGCCGACGAACGCCTGGCGGCCGAATTCGCGGCCATTCTGGCCGAGCGTGCCGTTGGCGATGTTGAAGCCGTTTTCCAACACGAAGATCGCTTTCAGGCCGCCGCCGAGATCTTCCGTGCCACGCAGGCCCCAGCGGCTGCCATTGATCTGGCCGCTGCGTTCGGACCATGAGCTGTGGCCACCCTGGTTGTTCGTATAGGTGATGCCTGCGTCGATCAGGCCATATAGCGTCACGCTGCTTTGCGCGTGTGCGGCGGTAACGAATACACCCGACAACGCGGTGACGATCAGGGTTTTTTTCATGGATCTGTCTCCAAACAGGATGATGTCGATCGAACCTGCTGCCGGGCCGGGCTGTTTTGCTTGACGCCGTGACCGGCAGAGCGGCGGTACGCTTGTCAGAAAGCCATCTGCAGTGTACGGAGCGCAGGAAGCGGGGGAGCGGCGCGCTTTAAGCAATAATGTATTTAGAAATCCGCAAAGATCGGTCGACGCGCGCAAACGATTGCCCATCAAGGGTTTGCGGCAGTGCAGCGAAGGAAAATGGCGTTCAGGACTACGTATCGGGCGTTGCGCGATCGCGACAGGCAATCAGCGGCCGGCGGGGGAGCTCATAGCGCGATTATTGACACATCGGCAATAGAGGTTTGTGTGGAGCATGGCTAATGAAAGGTTGATCTCTCGTTATACTGCGATCTCTGCTTTCCGAAGCAGACTTTTTCGTTGACGGAAAAGATCTCCAAACCTTTGTCGGCGCGACTTCCCAGTCGCGCTTTTTTTTTGCCCCGCCGGTCCGTGCGCTACTGCGCGTACGAGCGCCGCTTGCGCTTGGCCGCGGGCGCGACTTCCTCGGCATCGGTCGGCGGCGGTGTATAGGTCCAGTCTTCCATCACGTAGTGACGGGCATCCAGCGGCGATGCGAGCAGGTTCTGCCAGTGGTCGCCGTGCCAAGTCGTATCGAATTCGGTATCGCACGGCACTTCGCGCGCGGACTCGGCCAAGGCGCGGGACTTGCGGCGTACGCGCCCGAGCCGGCTCGCGAAGCGCTTGATTCCGTCCAGCCACATGACCGTCTCCTTCCTTTCGGCGTTGCGTCAGCATCTCAATGTCCCCGGATTTCTGCAACCCGGAAAAAACCCGAGGAATTTACCGAACCGATTCGTCCCCGGTAGAAATTTCATTGCCGCGATTATCATCGATCGGATCCCGGTAATGTTGACAGGTTTTTGATGCGAATCAATTAATCAAAGGCGATGGTGTACCGATTCCATTGGCATTAGCGCTTTTTTGATAAAACAACTGTTAAAAATTTTCTTGACGCACCCGGATTGTCCAATTTATAAAGTCAGCACTCCGTCCTCGGGCGGCGTGCTGGTGCGGGTGCTGGCGCAATGTTTCGGGATTTCGGGAAACGGCTATAAAAATAGCTTTTTTGATCTAATCGAGTGGGGAACGAAGACATGGATACCGGTATCGTGAAATGGTTTAACGATGCTAAAGGTTTCGGCTTTATTACGTCGGACAATGGTGGTGAGGATTTGTTTGCGCACTTTTCCGAAATCCGGATGGACGGCTTCAAGACGCTGAAGGAAAACCAGCGTGTTTCGTTCGACGTCAAAGTCGGGCCGAAAGGCAAGCAGGCAGCGAATATCCAGGCGGCCTGACGCGCCACGCTTTGCCGATCACGTCCGGCCCCCGCAATGCGGGGGCTTTTTGTTTTTCGGGGATGGAACACGGCGGTCCACGCTGGCCGCGACCCTGCTTGCCGGTGCATACTCACGGAAGCATCGTTTTCCAGTCTTTTCATGTCCGATTCCCGTCCGTCCGATCCCGCCAGCGAACAACCGCTCGTCTTCGTCGATCTTGAAACCACCGGTGGCTCGCCCGCCGAGCACCGCATCACCGAAATCGGCGTGGTCGAAATCGGCCCGCTCGGCGTGTCGACGTGGACGAGTCTCGTCAATCCGGGGCAGGCGATACCGCCGTTCATCCAGCAACTCACGGGCATTTCGGACGCGATGGTGCGCGACGCGCCGTCGTTCGCGTCGCTTGCGCCGGCGCTGTTCGAGCGGCTCGACGGCAAGCTGTTCGTTGCGCACAACGCGAGCTTCGATCGCGGTTTCCTGCGTGCCGAATTCGAGCGTATCGGCCTGGCGTTCAATCCCGACGTGCTGTGTACGGTGCGGCTGTCGCGCGCGCTGTTCCCGCGCGAGTCGCGGCACGGGCTCGACGCGTTGATCGAGCGGCACGGTCTCGTTCCGGCTGCGCGCCACCGCGCGCTGGCGGATGCCGACCTGCTGTGGCAGTTCTGGCGTCAGTTGCACGACATCGTGCCGCTCGAGCGGCTGCGCGACCAGATCGCGCGCACGACGCGCCACTTCCGCCTGGGCGGCGATCTGACCGAGGCGTGGCTCGACACCGCGCCTGCCGGGTGCGGTGCCTATGCGTTGTTCGGGGAGGGTGACGCACCGTTGTATGTGGGCCGCAGCGTGAGGGTGCGGCAGCGGCTGCGTGCGCTGCTGACCGGCGAGCGCCGTTCGTCGAAGGAAATGCGACTCGCGCAGCAGGTGCGGCGCGTCGAATGGCGTGAGACCGGTAATGAACTGGGCGCGATGCTGGCGGAAGCGCAATGGATTGCGCAGCTGCGGCCGTCGTACAACCGGCGCCCGGCAGCCGATGGCGCCCGTGGTGGCAATGCACCCTGGCCGTTCGACGGCGCCGTTGCGTTCGAGGCGACCGGCGAGCGCCGCCTGTTTCATGTGATCGACGGTTGGCGTTACCTTGGCGCGGCCGAGTCGCTCGACGCGGCCGCGCGGCTCGTCGCCGAGGCGGCGGACGGCGCATTCGAACCCTTCACCCATCGCTTGCTGCAGACGCATCTCGCGCGCGGGCTGCAGCTGATTCCGCTCGCCGCGCTCACGCCGGCAGGTTGAGGGCGGCCGCGCGTCACGCGTGCGGTGCCCGCCGCGTCAGCCGATCGCGCTTGCGCCGCCGGCCGAGCAGACGTGCGACAGCGCGGTGTCGAGTGCCTGCGTCTGCTTCGAGTCATAGCGCGTCAGCGTTTTCCAGTTCGCGATGCTGCGCGCGAGGCGTGCCTGGCAATCGGGCGCATTGCGCAGTGGCTCGACCTGCGCGAGGCCTGCGAGCATTTTTTGCGTCAGCCGGTCGAGGGCCGGGCGCGTGCTGGTCGCGAGGTCGGGGGGCGTGCCCTCGGGCGGCCGCGTCGCACGCCAGGTCGCGAACAGTGCGTTCTGCACGTCCTTGCTCGCGGCGATCTGGTCCTCGAAGAACGTCCGTGCGAATGCAGGATCGACGCCGGCCTGTGCCGCGCGCTTTTCGACCGACGTGAGCAGGGCTGCTTCGCGCGGCTGGTCCTCGATTGCCTTGTGATTCGCCCATTTCCATCGCGCGACCGGTTCGGCGAGCGCGAGGCGCTGCGACGCGAGCGCGACGATGTTGGTGAGCGCGGTGTCGTCGCCGTCGGCACGCGCGACGTGGGGCGACGCAAAGAGGGCGACGCCGAGCGCGGCGACAGCGACGCTGGCACGAATGGCTTGCTTCATTGGAATGATCGGGGGAGCCGGGCGGGCCGGACGTGGAAAACCAGAAGAATAGACGAAGACAGTCGCGCGGCGTAGCGTCGCGACAGGAGAATCAGCAGGCGAGCTGATCCGGCACCGTCAGGCTCTTGCGGCCCGGGTGCGAGGCGAATTGCGCGCGATGCGCAGTGATGGACCGCACGATAGCGATGATCGACACGTGGCGGTTACAGAACCGGACGGGCGTTCACTTCGGCGAGTACAGCTTGTGCTGCTCGTCGAAGAATGCCCGCACGTGCTCGGGCAATTCGGCGAGGAATTCCACGCCGACGGGTTCCGGATCCGGGCTCATCACTTGCTCGGGCGGTGGCATGCGAGTGGGTCTTTCGTCCATGGTCATTTCTCCAGCAGGTTCAATGATTATCAACCTCGCGCTTGGATTTATGCCAGAGGCGAATCGTTAGATTTTGTCTCTGTTGTATTAACGGCACATGCGCTGCGACGCGAAGTGTGATGGCCGCTATTGCATCCAGCGCAATCGGCAACAATCGGGGCGCTTGTTATACTTGCGCGCACTTTTTCCTGGACCGCGATGAGACGAACGACGCGATGGATCGGCCTCGTATGGCTGGCGCTGGTACTGAACGTACTGTCGCCCGTCGTCGGCTACGCGCGTCTTGCGTCGAGTGGTTCAGGCGCGCTCACGCTCGAATTGTGCAGTGCAGCGGGCGCGCGCCAGGTCGTGCTCGCACAAGCGGGCGACGACCGCGACACGTCGTCGTTCGATCATGCCGGCGTGCCGCACTGCGTGTACTGCCCGGGCTTTGCGGCGAACCTTGCGCTCGGCACGCGTCTGCCCGACATGCCGGGTTTCGTGCGGACGTTCGCGTATCGCGTGGCCGCGCCGGCCGTTCCCGATTTTCCCCGCAAGGGCATCCGGCTCGCGCAGCCGCGCGCCCCGCCTGAAAACCTCCCGATCTGATTGATGTCGTTCGCGCGCCCCGGTGGCGCGCGTGCCGCCCGCGGCCCGATCCGCGCGCCGCGCCGTGCGTGCGCGGCGCGCGCTCGTGTCCGGCGGCGTCCGATCACGTTTTCAGGAATTCATTCATGTCGTCTCCCTACGTCGCGCGGCTGCCGCGCGGCCGGCTCGCGCTCGCATGCGCGGCCGCTTTTGCGTGGCCCGCCGCTCACGCCGCATCCGCGGACGATGCGCGCGCCGATTCCGCCCTTGGTGGCGTCGAGCGCCCGGCCAGTGGCGCCGTGCCGGCTTCCGCGGTTGCCACCGTGCCGCCGGCACCGGCCGGCGATACGCTGACCGCCGTCAGCGTGACCGCCCAGCGCCAACCGGTCGACCCGGATACGCCGGCCGTCGTGACGTCGATCACGCGCGAGCAGATCGAGTCGCACACCAACGTCACCACCGAGGACGCGCTGAAGTACGCGCCGAACCTGATGGTCCGCAAGCGCTACATCGGCGACCGCAACAGCGTGTTCGCGGGCCGCGACTTCAACGAGCTGCAGAGTGCGCGCGGGCTCGTGTACGCGGACGGCGTGCTGCTGTCGAACCTGCTCGGGTCGAGCTATGCGTATCCGCCGCGCTGGTCGCTGATTCCGCCTGACGACATCGCGCGCGTCGACGTGCTCTATGGCCCCTTTTCCGCGCTGTATCCCGGCAACTCGATCGGCTCGACCGTGCTGCTCACGACGCGCCGCCCGGACACGCTCGAGGCGTCGTTGTCGACGCAGTTCTTCACGCAGCGCTATCACGACGGCTACGGATTCGCGGACAGCTTCGGCGGCAATCACCAGACCGCGCGGATCGCCAACCGTGTCGGCCGGTTCTGGTTCGCGCTGTCGCTCGACCGGCTGGAGAACAATGGCCAGCCGATGCAGTATGCGAGCCCCAATTCGGCCTACAACCCGAAGCTGGGCGCCGCCGTGCCCGTGACGGGCGCCGTGACCGACATCGGGCCCAACGGCAAGCCGCGGACGATCGTCGGCGCGCAGACGATCGAACGGACCGAGCAGCTCAACGAGACGGTCCGGATGGGGTACGCATTCACCGACCACGTCGACGCGACGCTCACGCTCGGGCATTGGGAGAACCATTACCGGCAGCATGGCGAAACCTTCCTGCGCGATGCGGCCGGTAACCCGGTCTACGGCGGCAACGTGTCGATCGGCGGCCGGAACATGACCGTCGCGCCAAACGCGTTCGCGCCGCAGCGCGGCGACCAGGAGAACTGGTTGTACGCGCTCGGCCTGAACGGCCGGCTCGATTCGGGCTGGCGGCTGTCGGGCGTCGTGTCCGCGTACGACGTGTCGCGCGACGTGCTGCGCGCGGCGTCGACCGTGCAGGGCGGCGCGGGCACGCTGTTCCAGGGCGACGGCACCGGCTGGCGCACGCTCGACCTGAAGGCCGAGGCGCCGGAAGTGAAGGGCCACACGTTCACGTTTGGTTATCACTACGACAACTACTTCCTGCGCAACGTCACGTACAACACGGCCGACTGGCTGGCCGGGCCGACCACGTCGCTCGCGAGCGTCTATCGCGGCGATACGCGCACGCAGGCGCTGTTCGGGCAGGACGCGTGGCGCTTCGCGCCGGGCTGGCTCGCGACGCTCGGGTTGCGCTACGAGCGCTGGGACGCGTACGGCGGCGCGCTCGGCAACGCGAGCGGCACGCTCGGCTATGCGGACCGCGGCGCGAATGCGCTCTCGCCGAAGGTCGCACTGCAATGGGACGCGACGCAGGTGTGGCGCTTCCGGCTGTCGTTCGCGACCGGCACGCGGTTCCCGACGGTCGGCGAACTGTTCCAGGGCACGATCTCGAACAATGCGATCGTCAACAACAACCCGAACCTGCGGCCGGAAAAGGCGATCGACTGGGACTTCACGGCCGAGCGCGACGTGGGTGTCGGCGTCGTGCGCGCGAGCGTGTTCCAGAGCGACCTGCGCGATTCGATCTACAGCCAGACGACCGTCTCGGGCGCGTCGACCGTCACCAACATCTCGAACGTCGACCGCGTGCGCGTACGCGGCGTCGAACTCGCGTTCAGCGGCGAGAACGTCGGGCTGAGGGGGCTGGCGATCGACGCGAACGTGTCGGCAAGCAATGCACGGATCCTCGCCGATGCCGCGAATCCGACCTATGTCGGCGCGCGCTTCCCGCGCATTCCGCGCATGCGCGCGAACCTGCTCGCGTCGTATCGCTTCGACGAGCACTGGCTCGCGAGCGTCGGCGTGCGCTACTCGGGCCGGCAGTTCAACACGCTCGACAACAGCGACGTGAATCCGGACGTGTATGGCGGCACGAGCTCGTTCACGGTCGTCGACCTGAAGGCGCGCTATCGACTCGATCGTCACTGGAGCGCGTCGCTCGGCATCGACAACCTGACGGACCGCCGCTACTACGTGTTCCACCCGTATCCGGGGCGCACTTTCTATGGAGAACTGAAATGGTCGCTGTGAAGTCGTTCGCGGCGGGCTGCGCGCTGTGGCTCGTGGCGCTGTCGCCCGCCGGCGCGCATGACGCGAGCGACGCGTCGAAAGCCGCCGATCCGCATGCAGCGCACATGAGCATGCAGGCTGCGCCTGCACAGCAGAAGCAGCCGCTCGCGACGGGCGCCGCGTTCGATGCGCGCCACCGGCTGTGGGTCGCGTGGGTCGAAGGCGCGCACGTCGTCGTCGCGCACTCCGACGACGCGGGCCGCACGCTGTCGGCACCCGTCACCGTCAACGCGATGCCGGAGCCGGTCTACACGAGCGCCGAGAATCGTCCGAAGATCGCGACGAGCCCTGACGGACGCGCGGTCTACGCGTCATGGTCGATGCCGCTCGATGCGCCGTACACGGGCATGGTGCGTTTCTCGCGCTCGCTCGACGGCGGCGCGACGTGGAGCGTGCCCGCCACCGTGCATCGCGACCGGCAGGCGATCACGCATCGCTTCGACATGATGGCCGTCGATCCGGCCGGCAACATCGCGATCGCGTGGATCGACAAGCGCGATCTCGTCGCGGCGAAAGCGGCGGGGCAGGCGTACGAAGGCGCGGCCGTCTACTACGCGGTGTCGCGCGACGGCGGCGCGTCGTTCGAGCCCGAGCGCAAGGTGACCGATCACACGTGCGAATGCTGCCGGATCGCGATGGCGATCGATCCGGCCGGACGCATCGAGGCCGCGTGGCGCAACGTGTTTCCGGGGCAGATCCGCGATCATGCGCTCGCGGTGTTGCCCGTCGCGGCGTCGGAGCCGGTCGTGCCGGTGCGAGCGACGTTCTCGAACTGGCACGTCGAGGCATGTCCCGAGCACGGGCCGGCGCTCGCGATCACGCCGGACGGCACGCGTCACCTTGCATGGTTCGGCGTTGTCGACGGTCGGGCCGACGTGTTCTATTTGCGCATCGGCGCCGACGGCCAGCCGCGCGGCACGCCCTGGGCATTCGGCGCGAACCCGGCGGTGCCGGGCGAGCAGGCGTCGCATGCGGCGCTCGTCGCGCGCGGCGACGTCGTGTGGCTCGCGTGGAAGGCATTCGACGGCGACACGATGCAGATCAAGCTGCGACGGTCGGACGATCGCGGCGAGCACTGGTCGGCGCCGCGCGTGATCGCGGCGACGTCGGGCGCAAGCGACAACCCGCAATTGCTCGACGATGCGGGCCGCGTCTATCTGTCGTGGCGTACGCGCAACGACGGCTATCGGCTGATCGCGGTGGAGGGAGCGCAATGAAGCGACTGATCGTGTTGCTCGGCGTCGTGCTTGCGAGCATGCCGGCGTGGGCCGGCGGTGAACTGCAGCCGCTGCGTGCGGCCGACGTCGCGCGGGTGGTTGCGGCCGCAAATGGGCGGCCGCTGGCAATCGAGATCTGGTCGCTCGATTGCGGATACTGTCGCGAGAACGCCGCGCATCTGGTTGCGTGGCAGCGCCGTCACCCGGACGTGCAACTCGCGATGGTCGCGATGGATGCGTACGACGACAACGGTGCGGCGATCGCGCAGGCGCTCGCGCAGATGAACCTGCCGCCGCAAGTTGCGCAGTATGCGAACGCGGAACCGATGCCCGAGCGTTTGCGCGCGACACTGGATGCGGGATGGAGAGGGGAAATGCCGCGCACCGTGTGGATCGGGCGCGATGGTGCACGCGAAGCGCGCAGCGGGGTGCTGACGACCGAGGTGCTCGATGGCTGGTTGCAGCACGCGAAGCGTTGAACGAGCGGGTGGCGCGCGGCAAACGAGCCGCGCGCCGGCCTGATGCGAAAACGCGCCCGAAGGCGCGTGGAGAGGTGCGTCAGGCCGCTCGCTTGAATAGCCGGATCACGAACAGCAGGATCACCGCACCGACGACCGCGACGATCACCGAGCCGATGAAGCCGCTGCCGACACTGATGCCGAGTATCCCGGCAAGCCAGCCGCCGATCACCGCGCCGACGATCCCGACGATGATGTCGACGATCAGCCCGAAGCCGCCGCCTTTTACGAGCAAGCCTGCAAGCCAGCCGGCGATCGCGCCGATGATGAGCCACATAATCAAGCCATGAGTCATGGTGGTCCTCTCCTTGGGTTGAGTCGAAATGACCGGACGTCGGCTGTCGTGCGCCGCAAGCTGGGTGAAAGCGGCATGCGACCCGCCGCGCCGCCCACGCAATGTAACGCGATAGGCGGGTCAGAATCGTTAAGTAATGTTATGCACCCTCAAGCGGATTTTCCAGGGAATTCGTCTGCATACGACCCGGTTCGTGCGGTGACAATGCGTGGCGAAATGAATTTGTAATAAATGAGCGGGGGCACCGGGCCAGGCCGGTCAGTTGTCTCGCCGTCCGTGCGTCGCTGCCGGCACGTTTGTATCGGGCAGTCCTTCGCCTGCATCGGCGATCAGCCGAGCGACGGTCGCGGGTTCGCCGATCGCCTCGATCGCCAGGAGTGCGAAGCGGGCGAGAAAGAGCGACGCATCGGCTTCGCCGATTCCGGTCATCGTCCGGCAAAGGTCGGTATAGAGCATGTCGCGTTCGGTGTCCGTCATCATGCGGTCTCCTGAAGATCGGTTTCGGTGGACGTGCGTGGATGGAGCACGCGTTCGAGCGCGGCGGCGAGATCGTCGGCGTGCGCGTCGTGCCAGCGGCCGAGTACGTGCCCGTCCGGCCGTACGAGGTAGACGGTGCCGTTGCGCGCGCCGTACAGGTCGAACAGACGGCCGTCGTCGTCATGGCCGCGGCAGGCCGGGTGCCGCGGCGCCGCATGTCGTGCGAGCGTGACGAGCGCGAACGGCACGTGCGCCTCCTGCAGGCGTCGCTCGAGATCGTCGAGCGACGGATCGGGCACGCCATCGCTCGTGAAGCAGAACGCGGTGAAGCATGGCGCGACGAGATCGGTCAGGTGGCCGCGGCGTGTGTCGCTGCCGTGTGCCGCATACAGTGTCAGCGGACATTCGGCGAGTACCATGCCGGGCGCCGGGCCGGCCGCGAACGTGTCGCGTTCGGCCGCGTTGAGCGGCGACGCCGCATAGGCGATGGCCGATGTCTGTCGCGGGTTGATCAGCGAACGCAGCGCCGGATGCCGAACCGCGAGCGTCAGCACGGCCTTGCGCATCAACTCGAATGCAAACGACGGCGGCGCCATGAACTCGGTGCTCTTCGTGCCATAGCGCAGGTTCTCGTGCGTTGCGAACACGCGCTCGTCCGAGTAGCTGTCGAGCAGTGCGTCCGACGCGATGCCGCGGATCACGTACGCGAGTTTCCACGCGATGTTGTCGGCATCGTCGATGCCCGAATTGGCGCCGCGCACGCCGAAGATCGGCACGAGGTGCGCTGCGTCGCCGCAGAACAGCACGCGGTCGTGCCGGTAGCGTTCGAGCGTCAATGCGTTCGCCTTGTAGATCGTGATCCAGATCGGCGACCATGCGCCGCGCTCGCCCATCATGTCGAGCAGGTTCTGCACGCGCGGGATCACGTTGTCGGGCTTCACGGCAGCCTCGGCATCCTCGTCGTCGCGCAACTGGTAGTCGATCCGCCACACGTTGTCGGGCTGCTTGTGGACGAGCACCGTCGAGCCGGGATTCGACGACGGATCGAAGTACGCGAGCCGTTCGGTCGGCCGGTTGCTGTCGAGCGCGATGTCGACGATCACGTAGCGGCCCTCGTAGCTCGTGCCCCGGAGCGACAGGCCGAGCGCATCGCGCATCGTGCTGCGTCCGCCGTCGCATGCGACCACCCAGTCGGCATCGAGCGCATAGCCGCCGAGCGGCGTGTCGACATCCAGACGCACGCCATCCGCGTGCCGCGTCACGCCGGTGACCTTCGTCCGCCAGCGGATTTCGATGAGATCGGGGCGGCGCCGCGCGGCGTCGAGCAGGAACTGCTCGATGTGATACTGCGCGAGGTTCACCATCGGCGGCAGTTTCTGGTTCTCGTCCTGCGGCATCGTGAAATGCAGCACTTCGTCGTGACGATAGAAACTGCGTCCGCCGGCCCACGGCAGCCCCGTGCGCAGGAAATCGTCGAGCGCGCTGAGCCGTTCGATGATTTCGAGGCTGCGGCGCGAGATGCAGATCGCGCGGCTGCCATGGCAGACCGAATCGTCGGCTTCGATCAACACGCTGCGGATGCCGTGATTCGCGAGGCCGAGCGCGACGGCGAGGCCCACGGGGCCGCCGCCGACGATCGCGACGCGATGCCGGTGCGTATCGACGCCGTCGATGCGGTCCGGCCGATGTGCGGGATAGCGTTCGGCGACGAACGGATAGGGTTTGAACGCGATGGTCATCGTTGGCTTCCACGGTGGTCTGGCTCGACGTGCGCGCATCGGCGATGCGATGGGTGCAACGGGTCGATGCAGTATGGAAGCCGGTGGTGCCGCCGTTGTCCCCATTTCGGGTACAGCGGGGCACCGCGGGCACGGCGGCGCTACGTTCGGCGCGAACCGGGACGCATCAGGGCTGCATGCACAGCGCAAACAGCTCGCGCTGGCTCGAAACGCCGAGGCGCCGGTACGCGCGCTTCTGATAGGTGACGACGCTCGATGTCTTCACGCCGATCGTCTCGCCGATCTCGTGCGCGCTCTGGCCTTCGAGCACGCCGCGCAGCACGTCGAGTTCGCGCTTGGACAGTTCGGGGCATGCGTGGCGTAACCGCGCGAGCATCCTTTGCGGGATGCCGATCTGCGTCGCGCCGGCGAGTGCGTAGTGATGTTTCGCGGCCTGCGCGATCAGCGGCGCGAGCGTTTCGATCGCCGCGATCTCGCGCGGCTGGAACGCGCCGCTGCGATGTGCGCGATACAGGTTGATCGACAGCCACGTCGCATCGTCGGGCTGCATCAGCAGCGCCAGCCGGTCGGATACGTCGGGGCCGCGATAGCATGCGGCGCGATACGCTTCGTGATCGATCTCGTCGCCTGCCTGCTGATGCAGCAGCAGGTCGTGCCGGTGCGCGCCGCGATGGGCGGTCGATACGACCTGCTGGTTGCCGTCGAGTGCGTAGAAGTGTCGTGCGTAGGTGTCGGCGATGTCGCGCAGGTAGCGGCCGCCACGATGATCGGCAACCGACATCGTGCGCGGGCGATTGCCGAACTCGTACGCGAAGATCGTGCACTGCGTGATCGACAGCGCATCGTCGAACAGCTTCAGGACTTCGGCCGCGAACGCGTTAGGCTCGTTGCCGCCGATCGCGGCGACGAGGCGCGTTGCGCGGGAGATATCCAGCTGCGCGTTGAGAGTCGGTCGCTCGAGACGCCAGGTGCGCATGATGCGGGGAAGAGGGCGGAATGGTCCGGCGATTGTAATCGGCGGCACGCGATGCGTGAGTCGGGGGATGCCCGCAAGCGGAGATGAGTCGGGGAGGGGCGTGCGCACGATTTCGGCGCCGGAAAAGAGAAAAGGTCTGACAAGCGATGCTTGTCAGACCTTTATGTCTTGGTGCCGGAGATAGGAGTCGAACCTACGACCTTCGCATTACGAATGCGCTGCTCTACCAACTGAGCTACACCGGCAGCAGAGAAATGAAATTATATGGTGAAATCCGAGATCTTGGCAATAGGTTTTGCGAACTTTTTTCAGCTTGCTGCCGCTGCTTCGCGAAACCCTCGATCCGGCGGACTTCCCGCTTTCACTTCACTGTGATGCGACCGGTCAGGGCCACATCAAGAGGCGCGATTGTACTTGCGCATCGCACCTCCGTCTAGTGCTGCAGTGCAATTATTTTGCTTCGTCGTGATAGCCGGTGACGCGCTCGACTTCGTTCTTCGAGCCAAGGAACACGGGCACGCGCTGGTGCAGGCCCGTCGGCTGCACTTCCATGATGCGCTGCGTGCCGGTCGTCGCGGCGCCGCCTGCCTGTTCGACGATGAACGACATCGGATTCGCTTCGTACATCAGGCGCAGCTTGCCCGGGCGATCGGGCGTGCGCTTGTCGGCCGGGTACATGAAGATGCCGCCGCGGTTCAGGATCCGGTGCACGTCGGCGACCATCGATGCGATCCAGCGCATGTTGAAGTTGTCGCCGCGCGGGCCGTCCTTGCCGGCGTTCAGTTCGTCGACGTAGCGCTTGACCGGGTCGTACCAGTGGCGCGCGTTCGATGCGTTGATCGCGTATTCGCGCGTATCGGCCGGGATCTGCATGTTGCTCTGCGTGAGCACCCACGAGCCGACTTCGCGGTCGAGCGTGAAGCAGTTCACGCCGTTGCCGGTCGTCAGCACGAACACCGTCTGCGGGCCGTATACGGCATAACCCGCGGCGACCTGTTCCGTGCCGGGCTGCAGGAACGATTCTTCGGTCGCCTGCTTGCCGTCCGGACAGCGCAGCACCGAGAAGATCGTGCCGATCGACACGTTCACGTCGATGTTCGACGAGCCGTCGAGCGGATCGAACACGAGCAGGTATTCGCCGCGCGGGTAGTTCGCCGGGATCGGGAAGAACGTTTCCATTTCTTCCGATGCCATCGCGGCGAGGTTGCCGCCCCATTCGTTCGCGTCGAGCAGGATCTCGTTCGACAGGATGTCGAGCTTCTTCTGCACTTCGCCCTGGACGTTCTCGCTGCCGGCGGTGCCGAGCGCTTCGCCGAGCGCGCCCTTCGACACGTTGTAGCTGATCGCCTTGCACGCGCGTGCGACGACTTCGATCAGCAGGCGCAGGTCGGCGGGGAGGTTGTTGGTCTCACGTTGCTGTTCGATCAGGAACTTCGACAGCGTGGTGCGGCGGGCAATGGACATGACAGACTCCGAAAGGCCAAAGAATCCTTGAATGGCCGCAATTTTACCTGTCGCGCCTCCCGCGCCGCCGGCTTTTTTCGTCCGGTTACATCGCCGGGCGGCCGGGCCGGCCCGGTTTCCGGCGGCGGAGGCGGGCGCGGCGCGTATCGCCACGGCGGCCAGCCGCGCGGTCAGACCCCGAGAATCCGCGCGATTTCATCCGCGTCCGCGCAATAAAAAAGCCGGCGCCGCATCGGGCGGCACCGGCTTCATCGCGCGAATGCGATGCGCGCGATGGCGTTATGCGAGCGCCTTCTCGACGATCTCGCGCACGTCGCGCGACTTCGCACCGGCCGCGACTTGCTCGAGCGCGCCGCGCATCCGGTCACGCAGCGCCGGCGTGAAGCGGCGCCAGAGTTCGAGCGAGCGCGCGAGGCGTGCGGCGACCTGCGGGTTGATCGCGTCGAGCGTGAGCACCTGTTCGGCCCAGAACGCGTAGCCCGAACCGTCCGCCGCGTGGAATTGCGCGGGGTTGGCGGCACAGAAGCTGAAGATCAGCGAGCGTGCGCGGTTCGGGTTCTTCAGGTTGAACGCCGGATGCGCGAGCAGCTTGCGCACCTTCGCGAGCGTCGGTTGCGCGGCCGTGCCGCGTTGCGCCGCCTGCATCGCGAACCACTTGTCGATCACGAGCGCTTCCTTCTCGAAACGACGGTAGAAGTCGGCGAGCGCCTGCTCGGCCGGCTCGTTCGCGCCCGCGGCTGCGGCGGACAGCAGCGCGCCGAGCGCGGCTGCGCGATCGGTCATGTTGTTCGCCGCGTCGTACTGCGCGGTCGCGAGGCGTACGGCATCGGCCGGATCCTCGAGTTCGGCGAGATACGCGAGCGCGAGGTTCTTCAGCGCGCGGCGGCCCGAGGCCTCCGGTGTCGGCTCGTAGGCGCCGGGCGTCTGGTGCTGCTCGTACGCGGCGAGCCATTCGGCGCGCAGCGCGGTCGCGAGCTGGCGACGCACGAACAGGCGCGCACGATGCACGGCGGCCGGATCGGCCTCGGCCATCTGGTCGGCGAGATAGGTTTCCGACGGCAGCGTCAGCGCGAGTTCGCGGAACGCGGGCGACAGCGTCGCGTCGGTCAGCACGCGGCGGAATGCGGCGACGAAGTTCTCGCCGAGCGTGAGCGGTTCGTCCGCGGCGGCACGCGAGGCGAGCGTCAGCAGCGCGCGCGTCGCGAGGCGCTGGCCGGCCTCCCAGCGGTTGAACGGATCGCTGTCGTGCGCGAGCAGGAACGCGAGATCGTCGTCGCTGTAGTCGTACTCGACGATCACCGGCGACGAGAAGTTGCGCAGCAGCGACGGCAGCGGCGCTTCCGGTACGTCGACGAACGTGAAGGTCTGCTCGGTGTCGGTGAAGTCGAGCACGCGCGTCGTGCCCGACGCGGCGGCTTCGCCGTCGAGGCGCAGCGGCAGGTCGCGGCCGTCGCGGCCGATCAAGCCGATCGCGAACGGAATCAGCAGCGGCCCCTGCTGCGTTTCACGCGCGGCCGGCGACGCGTCGCCGTAGCCCTGCGCGAGCGTGACCGTATAGCGGCGCGCGGCCGCGTCGTACGCGGTGCGCACCGACACGCGCGGCGTACCGGCCTGGCTGTACCAGCGCTCGAACTGCGCGAGGTCGCGCCCGTTTGCGTCGGCCATCGCGTGACGGAAGTCGTCGCACGTCACCGCATGGCCGTCATGACGCTTGAAGTACAGGTCCATCCCCTTGCGGAAGCCGTCGCGACCGAACAGCGTCTGGTACATCCGCACGACTTCCGAGCCTTTCTCGTAGACGGTCATCGTGTAGAAGTTGTTGATCTCGACGTAGCTTTCCGGGCGCACCGGGTGCGCCATCGGGCCCGCGTCCTCGGCGAACTGCAGCTGGCGCAGCACGCGCACGTCCTCGATGCGCTTGACTGCGCGGGCCGCCGAGTTGATCTCGTCGCCCGCGGCCATGTCGGCCGAGAATTCCTGGTCGCGGAACACCGTCAGGCCTTCCTTCAGGCTCAGCTGGAACCAGTCGCGGCAGGTCACGCGGTTGCCGGTCCAGTTGTGGAAGTACTCGTGGCCGACCACCGATTCGATGTTCGCGAAATCGGTGTCGGTCGCGGTCTCGGGGTTCGCCAGCACGTACTTCGTGTTGAAGATGTTGAGCCCCTTGTTCTCCATCGCGCCCATGTTGAAGTCGCCCACCGCGACGATCATGAAGCGGTCGAGATCGAGCTCGAGGCCGAAGCGCTTTTCGTCCCAGCGGATCGAGTGGATCAGCGAATCCATCGCATGACGCGTCTTGTCGAGATCGGCCGGTTCGACCCACACCTGCAGCAGCTTTTCCTTGCCCGAGCCGGTCGTGATCTTTTCCTCGATCGCGACGAGCTTGCCGGCGACCAGTGCGAACAGGTAGCTCGGCTTGCGGAACGGGTCTTCCCACTTCGCGAAGTGGCGGCCGTCGGGCAGGTCGCCCGAATCGACGAGGTTGCCGTTCGACAGCAGCACCGGGTACGCGGCCTTGTCGGCACGCAGCGTGACGATGTACGACGCCATCACGTCGGGGCGGTCGAGGAAGTAGGTGATGCGGCGAAAGCCTTCGGCTTCGCACTGCGTGAAGAAGTTGCCGCTCGACACGTAGAGGCCCGACAGCGTCGTATTCTGGTCGGGTGCGCATGCGCTTTCGAGCGTCAGCTCGAACGCATCGGGCACGTTCTCGACCGTCAGCCCGTGCTCGTGCGTGCGCACGGCGCCATACGGCGCGCCGTCCAGCCATGCGCCGACGAATTCGAGCGCTTCGCCCATCAGCTCCAGGTGCGGCGCGGGCGCGGCGTCCGGATTGCGGCGCACGCGCATCGTATTCCTGACGATCGTGCGGGCCGGCGCGAGATCGAATTCGAGCGCGACGGAATCGATGAGGAAGGCCGGCGGCGTGTAGTCGGCGCGGCGGATCACGGTGGAGGAGGCGTTGTCGGACATGGTCGTCGAGATCGGTGGAGTGGGGGGCGGGCCCGTCACGCGGGCCAGGCGAACCGGGCCATTGTACAAAGGCTTGCGGCTGCGTGCCGGGCGAACTTTTTACCGCTTCCGGCAGTCCGCGTATTATCGGCATCCCGTTACGGTTCGCACGGTGCGACGAACGGGTGACGGATCGACGAGGATCAACATGAAACGCGATTGGATTTTTCGCGGTGCGGGCTGGGCGGCGGCGCTGTGCGTGGCGCTGCTGACGGGCTGCACCAGCTATGTGACGACCCAGGTCACGGCCTTCTCCGACTGGAGCGGCAGCGACGCGACACGCACCTATGCGTTTACGCGCACCGATGCGCAGAAGAACAGCATCGAGCAGTCGACCTACGAGCCGATCGTCGCGAACGAGCTGTCCGCGTATGCGTTCCGGCAGGTGCCGCCGGCGCAGGCGCGCTATCTCGTCGGACTGACCTATGCGGTCGGCAGCGATCTCGTGACGGTGCCGCAGCCTGTCTATTACGATCCGTGGTTCGCGCCCGGGCCGTACTGGCGGCGCGGCCCGTGGGGCCCGTGGGGTCCCTGGGGGCCGATGCCGGCCGGCTATGTCGCGCAGACTTACCAGGTGTTCGACTACACGCTCGGCATTCGCATCACCGAGCGGGCGACGGGCAAGGAGGTGTACAACGTGTCCGCGCGCACGACCGGCGACAACGGCACGCTGCTGTACGCGATGCCGTTCCTCGCGCGTAGCGCGCTCGCCGATTTCCCGCTGTCGAACGGCGCGGTCCGCTCGGTCCGGCTGCCGGTCGACAAGCGCGGCGGGCCGGCGGCGCCGGCCGCCAACGAACGCGCGGTGCCGGTTGCACCGGCTTCGGGCGCGGCCGTCGCGAAGTAACGCGGTATCCATTTCGGCGCGGCCGTCCGGCCGCGCCAGCCAACCCTTTCCGTCAGACCCCGATACCCAGCAGCGCCAGCGCGCCGAGCACGACGAACAGCACGGCCGCGATCCCGTGCACGAGCTTGGTCGGCAGGCGGTGCGCGAAGCGGTCGCCGAGCAGGATCGCCGGCACGTTCGCGAGCATCATCCCGAACGTCGTGCCGGCCACCACGCCGATGTAGTCCTGGAAGCGCGCGGCCAGTGCGACGGTCGCGATCTGCGTCTTGTCGCCCATTTCCGCGAGGAAGAACGCGACGAGCGTCGCGCCGAACACGCCGAGCCGCGAACGGTTGGCGTTGGCTTCGTCGGCGTCGAGCTTGTCCGGCACGAGAATCCACAACCCCATCGCGATGAACGAGAACGCGAGCGCCCAGCGCATGATCGACGGCGTGACGAGCGCGCCGAGCCATTCGCCGAGCGCGCCGGCGAAACCGTGGTTCACGAGCGTCGCGACGAGCACGCCGAGAATGATCGGCACCGGCTTGCGATAACGCGCGGCCAGGACGAGGGAAAGCAGTTGGGTCTTGTCGCCGATTTCAGCGAGGGCGACGGCGCCGGTGGAGATCAGGAAGGCTTGAGACACGGATGGGGTTCCACGGGCCGATGTTGTGCGTGCGAGCGACGATCCACGGCGCGCCGGGCCCTGATGCGGCGCACTGTGAACCATCGGTCTCGCCAGGCCCAGGTGGCTGCGTCCGCCATGGCCGTACGGCCAAGTCTGTTGACGGACGCCTCCGTCACGATGCGCGCCGGGGGCGCGGGACATCGAGCGGAGCGGCTACTCCCCAATGAGCGGCGAATTCTAGCACGGCGCATTGCGTGCTGGAAGGCGGTCGGGCAGAGAGTCGGGGCCCGATCTGCGTCCGGCTGCCCGGCAGGCGCGGCGGCGAATGTGCCGCGCCTGCCGGGGCAGCGTTCCGGCGGGCCGTTACCGTTACGTTACGCGGCGGCCGGGCGGCGCGCGGCGCCGCGCTCGTGGACGAGCTCGCCGGCCGCATAGGTGCGGTACACCGCGCGGTCGTCGCCGAGCAGTGCGAACGCGAACAGCAGTTCCTCCAGCGAATCCGCGCGCTTCGTGCGGCGCGCGAGCAGCGGCGTGGCCTGAGGGTCGAGCACGACGAAGTCGGCCTCAGTGCGCGGCTTGAGCGTGCCGACCGTGTCGGCGAGGTCGAGCGCCTGCGCGGCGCCGGCCGTCGCGAGCCAGAACATCCGCGTCGCGGTCAGGTGGTGGCCCGACAGCCGCGCGACCTTGTGCGCCTCGTTCATCGTCTGCAGCATCGAGAACGACGTGCCGCCGCCGACGTCGGTCGCGAGCGTGACGGGCACGTCGTGCTCACCGGCCTTGTCGAAGTCGAACAGTCCGCTGCCGAGGAAGAAGTTCGACGTCGGGCAGTGCGCGACGACGGTGCGCGTCTCGGCCATCCGGCGGCGGTCCTCGTCGTCGAGGTGGATGCAGTGGCCGTACACCGCGCGCGGACGCAGCAGACCGTAGCGGTCGTAGATGTCGAGATAGCTGCGATGGCCCGGGAACAGCTCGGCCACCCATTTCACCTCGTCGACGTTTTCCGCGACGTGGCTCTGCACGAACACGTCCGGATGGCGGCGCGCGAGTTCGCCGCACGCTTCGAGCTGGGCCTCGGTCGACGTCGGCGCGAAGCGCGGCGTGAGCGCGTACATCTGGCGGCCCTTGCCATGCCAGCGGTCGATCAGCTCGGCGCTGTCGTCGTAACCCGATTGCGCGGTGTCGCGCAGGAACTCGGGGCAGTTGCGGTCCATCAGCACCTTGCCCGCGATCATCCGCAGGTCGCGCGCGTCGCTCGCCGCGAACAGCGCATCGGCCGACTGCTTGTGCACCGTGCAGTAGACGAGCGCGCTCGTCGTGCCGCACGCGAGCAGTTCGTCGACGAAGAAATCGGCGACTTCGCGCGCATGCTCGGGGTCGCCGAACTGGCGCTCGGTCGGGAACGTGTACTTGTCGAGCCACGGCAGCAGGCCCGGCGCCGGCGACGCGATCATGTCCGTCTGCGGGTAGTGGATGTGCGTGTCGATGAAGCCGGGCACGATCAGCTTGTCGCTCAGGTCGTGGACGACCGCGTCGCGCGCGAGCGTCGCCGCGAGCTGTGCATACGGGCCGGCCGCGACGACCTTGCCGTCGGCGACGATCAGGAGGCCGTCGGTCTCGTAGTTCGCGGCCTGGCTCGATTGCGCCGGGTCGCCGTTGAAGGTCAGCAGCTGGGAACGGAAAGCGGTTTGCGTCATGACGAATGGTCCTGCATCAAGGTAAGGCGAACAGAAGAAAGCGATCGACGCCGCACGGGGGCGGGACGGTGCTTCGCGAGCGGTTGCGGCACGCTGCGTGCGGCACGACCGAAGGCGATTGCGCGGGCGAACGTGGCGGCCGAAGCCGCCAGCCAGTGGTTGCCGGCTAACCTCGCAGCCGTTGCGCTCGCGACCGATGCGGCGGCGAACGGAACGGCACACCGCGACGGCAGGCACACGCGGGCGACGACGAACCGTGCCGTCGCCACGCGCGCACGCCCGCGACCGGCCCGGCGCAAGGCCGAACCGATGGTCGCGAAGCGGATGCCGTTTCCGTGTCTCATCTGTCAGCGTTCCTCGATGCGGGCCGTCACGCGGCCTGCCAGTACGCGTCGAGGCGCGCGTACAGTGCGTCGCGCTGCGCCGGTTCGATGAACGACGCTTCGAAGCCGTTGCGGATCACCGCATGGACTTCGGCATCCGTGAGCTGCAGCCCTTCGGCCGTCGCGAAGTAGTTTTCATTGACGTAGCCGCCGAAATAGGCCGGATCGTCGGAGTTGATCGTCACCGCGACGCCGCGATCGAGCAGCGCCTTCAGCGTGTGCTTCGTCATGTCGTCGAACACGCACAGCTTCAGGTTCGACAGCGGGCAGACGGTCAGCGCGGTGCGCGTTTTGGCGAGGCGTTCGACGAGCGCCGCGTCTTCGATGCTGCGCACGCCGTGGTCGATCCGGTCGACCTTCAGGACATCGAGCGCTTCGTAGATATATGCGGGCGGGCCTTCCTCGCCCGCGTGCGCGACGAGCTTCAGCCCGAGCGCGCGCGCTTTCTCGAACACGCGCGCGAACTTGACGGGCGGATGGCCGAGCTCGGACGAGTCGAGGCCCACGCCGATCAGCCGGTGGCGATAGCGCTCGAACAGCGGCAATGCGGATTCGAACGTCGCGAGCGCGTCCTCTTCGGACAGGTGACGCAGGAAGCACAGGATCAGCTTGCTCGACAGCCCGCGCTGTTCGGCATCGGCGAGTGCGCGCTCGATGCCCGCAACGACCGTCTCGATCGGCACGCCACGCTCGGTGTGCGTCTGCGGATCGAAGAACAGCTCGGTGTGGACGACGTTGTCGGCAAGCGCGCGTTCGCAATACGCAGCCGTCATGTCGTAGAAATCCTGCTCGGTCAGCAGCACGCTCGCGCCGGCGTAATAGATGTCGAGGAACGACTGCAGGTCGGTGAACGCGTACGCGGCGCGCAGCGCGTCGATCGAGTCGTACGCGAGCTTCACGCCGTTGCGCTGCGCGAGCGCAAAAATCAGTTCGGGCTCGAGCGAGCCTTCGATGTGGATGTGCAGCTCCGCTTTCGGCGCACGGGCAATCTTGTCCTTGAATGTCGGGGTCATGGCGTCGTTCTTGGTCGGTCAGTAGGTAGGGGAAGCCTGCACGGACGCATTCGCCTCGACGGCCTGCAGCAATTGCGCAGCCACCGAGATCGCGATCACTTCGGGCGCCTTGTCGATGATGCCTTCGACACCGATCGGGCAGCGCATCCGCGCGACCTGGGCCGGGTCGATGCCGATCGCCGCGAGGCGATGATCGAACTGCACGCGTTTGGCGTGCGAGCCGGTCATCCCGAAGTACGCATAGTCGCCGCGACGCAGGATGCGCTCGGCCAGCACGAAATCGAGTGCGTGGTCGTGCGTCATCACGACGAAGTAGGACTGCGGCGGTGCTGCGTCGACTGCGTCGGCCGGGGCAGCGGCCGCTTCGATCGCGAGGTTGCCGATGCCGGCGAGCGCGTCGGCCGGCGGGAACACCGCATCGGGCCCGTCGATCCAGCGCACGTGGCAAGGCAGCGTCGCCAGCACCTTCACGAGCGCGGTGCCGATGTGCCCGGCGCCGAACAGCACGACGGGGAACGCATACGGCGCGATCGTTTCGGTCATCAGCGACACGCCGCCGGTTTCCCACAGCAGGCAGTCGGCACGCGCGGCTTCCGATTCGGGCTCGCTCAACAGCGGCGCGCCCGGCGAGGGGCCGAATGATACGCTACGCACGGTCGCGGCGCCGGCCGCGACGCGCTTTGCGAGCGACATGATCCAGCCGAGATCGCCGACGTCGAGCCGCTCGAACGCGAGCACCACGGCGCCGCCGCAGCACTGGCCGAGACTCGGGCCGAGCGCGAGCCGTTCGAGCCGGCGCGCGTGCGGCACGTGCGCGCCATCCTTCAGCAGATGCCGCGCGATCTCGATCGCCTTCCATTCCAGATGACCGCCGCCGATCGTATGGCGGGCCATGTCGCGCGTGACGAGCATCTTGGTGCCGGCTTCACGCGGCGCCGAGCCGTCGGTATGCGCGACCGTCACGAGCACGGCCGCTTCGCCGTGCGCAAGCAGTTGCTGCAGATCGCCGAGCCAGGCTTCCATCAGCACACCCCGTGCGAAACGACGCGGCACGACACGCGGCGCGGGCTGGCGGGCGTGGCGATGACGAGGACAGACGGGAGCAGGGCAGGCCGGCCGCACGGCTGATGCAGTGCGACGGCAGCGCGCTGACGACGCGCGCGAACGGCGCCGCCGGACACGCGGACGCCATGAGGGTGACGGATGCGGATGGTTTGCGTTGTCATGATGAATCCAGTCGACATTGCGGATCGGGCGCGCGTTACGCAGGGGTGGTGAGACCGCCTGGCCTCGCGCACGTAGATCGCCATCCAGTCCCGAAGATAGCACCGCCATGCGGCGCGAACATGGCCGGGCGGTGATCCGGGCTATCAGGAGGCGATCATGTCGATCATAGGCCCGCCGCGCGGGATCGGGGCGCCGATGCGTGCACATCGGGCTGAAACGCACGCGTGACGGGGCGTGGGCGCGACGGTCGCGCGCCGCGCGTTTGCCCGTTGATCGGGGCGGCGGCGGAGTAGGTGTTTACACGCGACCGGCCGGATGCGGCCGGCAAACGCGTGAATCTGAGCCGGGGGACGTGTCGGCGACGTGCGGCCCGATCGGTCGGGCCGCACATGCCAGGGGCCGGCAAAGCGGCCGTCAAAGCGGCCGTCGGGTCAGCCCGCGAGCTTGCGGCGATGGCGCCAGAGGCTCGCGACGACGGCAACCAGGATCACGGCGAAGCCGATCAGCGCCCAGCCCGGCAGCAGGATGCCGAAGATCGGCGGATAGACGGTCTCGCACAGCCCGGCGACCTTGAACATGCCGGGGAACCACTGCGCGGGCGGCAGGCTGTCGACGATCGGCTGCAGCGTGTCGAAGCCGCAGCTGAAGCCCGGATTCATCTGGATCGACAGGTGTCGCGCGGCCGTGCCGACGCCGCCGGCCGCCGCGATCGCGATCAGCAGTTCGAGCACCCAGATGCCGCGCCAGTTGCGGATCCCGGCGGCCAGGAACGCGAAGATCCCGATCGCGGAGAAGAAGTAGCGCTGGATGATGCACAGCGGGCACGGATCCTCGTTCTTCACGTACTGCAGGTACAGCGCACCGGCCAGCAGGGCGATGCAGCCCCATCCGAGCAGCATCAGCAGGCGGCGTTCACGGCGTAGCGCAAGCGTGTAGTCGTTCATGTCAGCGGGGTTCCTCGTCGGTCGGTCCGGAAAACAATCGCGCGATTTTAGCGCGAACGGTCTGGCACGAAACTGACAGCGCGCGTGCGGCACCCTGCCGCACCGCGCGCGTTGCCCGCCGGCGACCGGCCGGTGCGGTCAGCGGATCGTGTTCAGCACGGCCTCGACCGCCTGGCCGATCGCGAGCAGCGCGTCGTCCCGATGCGGCGCCGCCGCGAGCATCAGGCCGACCGGCGCCGCGTCGCGCGGATGGCACGGCAGCGACAGGCCGCACGCGTCGAGGAAGTTGAACGCGCTCGGATTGCGCAGGATCAGCGCATTGGTGCGCGTGAACGCGTCGTCGTCCGTTTCGAGGTCGGCGATGCGCGGCGGCACGACCGGCACCGTCGGCGCGACGAGCGCATCGAAGCGTGCCCAGACCGTGTGCGCGGCTTCGTCGAGCATCGCGGCGCGCGCGGCGAGCAGGTCGAGATAGTCGGCCGCGCTCGCGGGTTCGCCCTTCAGGATCCGCGTCAGCACGCGCGGGTCGTACTGGTCGCGATGCTGCGCGAGCAGCGGACGATGCCAGGCGTACGCCTCGATCGGCGAGAAGCCGAAGCGGTTGATCTCCGGCAGCCGGTCGAGCGCGGGGAAGCGCACTTCGGTGACGATCGCGCCGGCGGCTTCGAGATGCTTGAGCGCGGTGTCGAGCGCGGCCGCGACGTCGGCATCGACACCGTCCGTCACGTAGTTCGTCAGCACGCCGAGCCGCACGCCTTCGAGCGGCCGGGCGGCCGGCACGTGCGGCTCGAGGCCCGCGAGCATCCGGTCGACGAGCGCGCAGCACGCGACCGTCAGGCCGATCGGGCCGAACGAGTCGAGCGTCGTCGACAGCGGCACGCCGCCTTGCGTCGGAATCCGGCTCGCGGTCGGCTTGAAGCCCGTCAGCCCGCACAGCGCGGCCGGAATGCGGATCGAGCCGCCCGTGTCGGTGCCGAGCGCGACGGCGGCCATCCCGTCGGCGACGGAGGCCGCCGCCCCCGACGACGAGCCGCCGGAAATCCGCGCATCGCCCGGTACGTCGCGGTGGTATGGCGAGCGCGGATTGCCGAAGTGCGGATTTAGTCCGAGCCCCGAGAACGCGAACTCGCTCATGTTGGTGCGGCCGACCAGCACCGCGCCCGCACGCTTGAGCCGCGCGACGGCGACCGCATCGGTGCGCGCGGCCGGCGCGCCGTCGAGCACGCGCGAACCCGCGCGCGTCACCTGGCCCGCGACGTCGAACAAGTCCTTCACCGACACCGGAATGCCCGCAAGCGGCGACAGCACGGTGCCTGCGGCGCGCAACCGGTCGTGCGCGTCGGCGGCTGCGCGCGCGTTGTCGGCGTCGACTTCGGTGAAGACGGCAGCGCCCTGGCCCGACGGATCGGCGATCCGGTCGAGCGCGGTATCGACGAGCGCGCGGCTCGTGGTGCGGCCGGCCGCGAGGTCGGCGGCGAGCTGGGCGAGCGGGGGGAAGGGCGTGAAAGTGGTCATGGGCGGCTCAGGGGCGAAGATGTTGAAGAAGCGTGGAGCGGAACGAATCGATATGGCCTTCGACGGCCGCGCGCGCACCGGCGGCATCGCGTGCGGACAGCCGTTCGAACAGCTCGCGATGCTCGTGCTGGACGTCGGCGAGGTGGTGCGGTTCGGACAGCGTGACGAACCAGAAGCGTAGCGAGCGTTCGTGCAGTGCGCGCAGGATTTCGGCGAGAACCGCGTTGCGTGCGGCCACGGCGATCGCCTGATGAAATGCGCGGTCGAGTTCCATCATTCCCTCGACGTCGTGCGTGTCGACGCGTACCTGTCCGTCGTCGAGCAGCGCGGCCATGCGCGCGAGGTCGTCCGGCGTCGCGTGGCGCGCGGCGAGTTCGGCGCAGTGCGCTTCGTTGATGCGTCGCACGTCGATCACCGCGACGATGTCGTCAAGTGACAGCGGCTGCACCATCAAGCCCTTGCGCGGCATCACGGACAGCAGCCCCTCGAGCACGAGCCGATGCACGGCCTGGTGCACCGGCGTGCGGCCGATCCCCGTGCGCGCGACGAGGTCGGCTTCATTGAGTGCGGCGCCCGGCTTCAGGCGCATCGTGATGATGTCGCGCTGGATCAACGCGTACGCACGGTCGGCGAGGCTGGCCGCGGGCGTGGCGGGACGGTCGTGGGTGACGTCGGTCAGGGTGCTCATGCGAGGTGCGGCGGGGCGGCTGGACGGGGCGCGATCATGGCGCGGGCGATCGGGAAGCGTGGACGATGTCTGGATATTATTGTGATATATCACAGATGTCCAGTGCGGGCGGCAAGACGCCGGTGGCGCCGACTCACGAACTGGGACGCGCCCCGGCGTCGCCTGCATCCACTTGCAACAATGGCGACAGGATGTTGCAGGTTTGCCGCGCGATCGTGCACTGAAGCATAATGAATCCTCGTCTATCCATACGCGTGAGCGACGTACCAGACCATCGTCATGAGCGAACACACGCCTTCCCCGGCCGGTCTGCCCGGCACCTCTTCCGCTTCTTCCGATTCCCTCCGTCCCGATCCGGCGCAAACGCCCGATGCGCCGGCCGTGCAAGCCACCGCGCCGAACGTTGCTGCGGACGGCGCGTCGCCGGTCACGGCCGCGTCCGAGCCCGGTGCGCCCGGCGCGGCGGCTGCCGCCGTCGATGGCGTTGCCGCGCCGCCGAAGCCGGGTGCGCCGCCGCCCGGCTTCGGCGCGCAGCCGGATTTCGAAACGGCGCGCCCGCCGCCCGCGAGCGCGCAGAATGCACCGCCGGCCTACCTGAAGCAGAGCGACACGCCATGGTCGGTGTTCGGCCGGATCATCGCGGCGCGGGCCCGCCGGCTGTTCGATCGCGCCGGCCAGCGCATTACGCAACGCACGCTGCGCATCGGCGTGTCGGCGCGGATCTTCCATCCGGAGCCGGGCGCGAAAGGGCTGCGCGGCAAGACGCTGCAGTATCTCGAGGAATCGATCGCCCACTGGGTGATGTCGCGCGACGTGCTCGTGTTCATGATTCCGACCGTCGGCCACCAGGGGATGATCCACCCGAGCAACATCCGCCTGCGTGACTATGCGAAGCATCTCGACGGTCTGCTGCTGCAAGGCGGCGCCGATGTGTCGCCGCAAACCTACGCGGCATCGGATGTGCGCCCGGAATGGCCGGGCGATCGCGTGCGCGACATGTACGAACTCGAGCTGCTGCATGAATTCGTCGAGTCCGGCAAACCCGTCCTCGGCGTGTGCCGCGGCTGCCAGTTGATCAACGTCGCGTTCGGCGGCTCGCTGTACCAGGACATCGCCACCGATGTGCCGACCGCGAATGCGCACGTGAGCGAGCACTACGACCAGCATCGCCACGCGATCCGTTTCCCGGATTCGTCGACGCTGGCGAGCATGTTCCCCGGGCGCAACGAAGCGATCGTCAACTCGATCCATCACCAGGCGATCCGCGATCTCGGCCGCGACCTGAACATCGAGGCCGTGTCGGCTGGCGACGGGATCATCGAGGGCATACGCCATCGCCGTTCGCCGTTCGTCGTCGGCGTGCAATGGCACCCGGAGTTCCATCGCGCGGGCGGCTCGGAGCTGCTGGACTGCACGCCGCTGCTCGATGCGTTCCTGCGCGCGGCGCGCGAAACGCGCCTGTAGCAGCGCGCATGCTTCGCGTCGCGCGAAGGCCGGCCGCATCCCGATAAATTCGAGATGCGGCCTTTTCGTTTTGAACGATAATCGCGAGTTCCGATTCGTTCGCCGGAGTCTGACGTTGGCTTTCCGAAATTTTTCCCCTGCCCGATGCGCAACGTGGATCGTAGCGCTGGCGGCCTGCGCGCAAACGGGTGCGGCTTGGTCTGCCGACGCGACCGCCCCCGTCGCCGGTACGCGTCCGGCGGTGACGAGCCTGAGCGGCGGCGCAGCGCCGGCGGCCGCGTCGACGGACGCCGCCACGCAAGGCAACGTCGCCGAACTGACGCAGATGCTGCACGACGGACGGATCGTCGAGATGCGCACCACGTACAACGGCAGCTACGGCGCGAGCCTGCTGTTCGATCCGCGCGAGATGACGTACTACGTCGCGCTGTTCCAGGACAAGAATCTGTGGCGTGTGATCCGCTCGCAGGAGAAGAACCGCGCGGAGATGGTGTACGCGAACTTCGTCCAGCAGACCGTGCAACTTGCCGATATCGAAATTCGTCGTACTGAACTGCAGGCGCAGAAGGCGTTTCTCGAACGCGTGATCGCGCTGCAGTCGAATCGTGCGCAGCAACTGCAGGCCGACCTGAGCGTCGCGCGCAGCCAGCAGGCCGAAGTCGCGCAGCGTCAGAAGTCGGCGCAGGAGCAGACGCAGGCGCTGCAGGTCGAGAAGCGCGCCGCGCAGTTGCAGTTGCGCGATCTGCAAGAGCAGGTGCGGCAACTCGAGAAGCAGACCGAGACGGGGCTGCCCGCGCACAAGTAACGAATCGTCTGATGGACGGCGGAGACGAGCGAAACCCGGCGAAGCGATCTTCGCCGGGTTTTTTATTGGGCGGGTGTTATCGGGAAATCGTCAGCGCGCGAATGCGCCGGGTGCGTCGATCAATCGGCGGTGGGACAGTTGCGACGTCCAGTCGAAACCGGTGGCGCTCGCGTGCGTCGTGCGGGCAGGTTCGGTGCCGCGCAGTGCGTTTGCCATTGCGATCAGCGTGAGCGGATCGTCGAGCGCGTCGGTCGTGAGCGGCGGCAGGGCGCGTCGCTCGCGCGTCGCGACGGTGGCTGCGGTGTGCCGGAGCGGTGAATGTGCGGTGAGCCGCCTGACGGCCGGCGTTCGGGCCGGCGTCGTTGCCGGCTGACGACCGTCTGTCCGATGCAGCGATGCCGCGGCCGTGCGTTGCGTGTCGAACGTTGCCTGCGGGGGAAGCGGTGTTGGACGACGGGCGACGCGGTGCAGGGCCGGCTGCGATTCGGCCAATTTCGTGACGGGTGTCGCCACCGTGTGCGGCGGCGCGGTGTGCATCGGCTGAACGGGCTGAACGGGCTGAACGGGCTGAACGGGCTGAACGGGCTGAATGGGCTGAACGGGTTGAACGGGTTGTACGGGTTGTACGGGTTGTACGGCGGCGACGCGCACAGTGCCGTTGAACGAGGTAGCGTGATCCGGCACGGTGCTCGCCGTATGAATCGCATGCGTGGACCCGAAACCCGTGGGCGGCTCATGCACGGCGATCAGCCAGCCGATGATGCCGAGCGCGCCGATGCTCCAGCAGGTTGCGTACGTCGCGCGCCGGTCTCGACGGTTGCCGGCGGAGCGGCGGAAGCGCCAGCCGGTGACGGCAGGCGCGACAGGCGCCCCGGCCGACGCAGGCACCGGTTGCCAGTGACACGCGCGGTGCGGCCGGTCGACGTCGATGCAGGACGTCGTCAGCGTCGCGAGGCAGTTCCTGCTGGGCCGCGCGCCGGGCGCGCCGCGAAATTTCCATTCACGGCCGAACGGCGGGACGTTGTCGAGCGGGGCGACGCGAGGGCGGGCGAGCGCGCCTTCGACGGGGACGAGGGGCGTTGGGGTCATGAGGGCGGTGCGCCGTGCGACACGGGCAACCGTGCCGGCGCGGCGCGGAAATGTCGTCGCAAATCGTGACATTGTGGTCAGTCAGCGAAGGCCGGTCGATCAGATCAATCTGATTCTTGTGCCCGTTTCAGGGCGACTCGTACGAGGCGGATGCCGCGACCGCAACGACAGCGGCGCTACAAGGCAAATGTCGGCTTCGCGTGGCATCATGCGCGGACCATACCGGTGCACGCGTCGTTGTGCGATGCGCCGCCGGAGGGCACCGATGCCCGTGCGCGCCAGCCAGGCGCGTCGCGTATCGCCGGGTCCACGCGGCGCGAATTCGCGCCATCCGAGCTGAGCGAGAAAAACATGTCCACAGCGTCACACGCCATCGCGCAGGAATCGAAAGTCCGCACCGTGTTCCGGGTCGTCAGCGGCAACTTCCTGGAAATGTACGACTTCATGGTCTACGGGTATTACGCGTCGGCCATCGCGAAAACCTACTTCCCGAGCGGCGACGCATTCGCGTCGCTCATGCTGTCGCTGTCGGTGTTCGGCGCGGGCTTCCTGATGCGGCCGGTCGGCGCAATCGTGCTCGGCGCGTACATCGACCATCACGGCCGCCGAAAGGGGCTGATCCTGACGCTCGGGCTGATGGCGATCGGCACGCTCGCGGTGGCCGCGATACCGGGCTACGCGACGATCGGCGTGCTCGCACCGGTGCTCGTGCTGCTCGGCCGGCTGCTGCAGGGCTTCTCGGCCGGCGTCGAACTCGGCGGTGTGTCGGTCTACCTGTCGGAGATCGCGACGAAGGGGCACAAGGGGTTCTATACGTCGTGGCAGTCGGGCAGCCAGCAGGTGGCCGTCGTGTTCGCCGCGCTCGTCGGCGTGCTGCTGAACCGCGCGCTGCCGGCCGAGGAGATGACGGCGTGGGGCTGGCGCATTCCGTTCCTGATCGGCTGCCTGATCGTGCCGTTCCTGTTCCTGATCCGCCGTTCTCTGAAGGAGACCGACGAATTCCTCGCGAAGCGTCATCGCCCGACGATGGGCGAGATCATGCGCTCGATGCTCGACAACTGGGGCGTCGTGGTTGCCGGCATGGGGATGGTGATCATGACGACGGTGTCGTTCTACATGATCACCGCCTATACGCCGACCTTCGGCAAGGAAGTGCTGCACCTGTCGTCGCTCGACGCGCTGGTCGTGACCGTCTGCGTCGGTATCTCGAACCTCGTGTGGCTGCCGCTGTCCGGTGCGCTGTCCGACCGCATCGGCCGCCGGCCGGTGCTGATCGCGTTCACCGTGCTGACGCTGTTGACGGCTTACCCGGCCGTGCTGTGGCTCGTCGGCGATCCGTCGTTCCTGCGGCTGCTCGCGGTCGAGCTGTGGTTGTCGTTCCTGTACGCGTCGTACAACGGCGCAATGGTCGTCGCACTGACCGAAGTGATGCCGGCCGACGTGCGCACGGCCGGCTTCTCGCTCGCGTATAGCCTCGCGACGACGATCGGCGGCTTCACGCCCGCGATCTCGACGCTGCTGATTCACCAGACGGGCAACAAGGCGGCGCCGGGGCTGTGGCTGAGCGTGGCGGCTATCTGCGGGCTGATCGCGACGCTCGTGCTGTATCGCACGACCGAGGCGCGCAACCAGTACAAGGCGGCCTGACGGGCGCCGTTACATCGCGCCAGAACGCGCGGCACGGGCCGCGCGGATCACATTGAAAAAGGGAGCGCCGCGCGCTCCCTTTTTTTGTCTGCGTTCAGGCTTCGCGCAGTTTGCCGGCAACCGCGGCCGCGACGTCGAGCCATTCGCCCGGCGCGGGCTGGCGGGCGATCCGGGCCTGCGGATACCACGGGCAGTCGTCGCCGGTGAACCAGCGCCAGTCGGGCGCGAACGGCAGCATGACCCACAGCGGTTTGCCGAGTGCGCCCGCGAGGTGCGCGACGGCCGTGTCGATCGTGACGACGCCGTCGAGCCGCTCGATCAGTGCGGCCGTATCGGCAAAGTCGTTCAGCCGGCCGTCGAGGCGATGCACGCGCGGATGCGCGTCGACGCGCATGCGTTCGTCGTCGTCGAGGGCCGGTTGCAGCACGATCCAGTCGATGTCCGGCAGTGCGAGCAGTGGCGCGAGTGCATCGAACGGCATCGAGCGGTTTTCCTGCGCCTGCCGGCGCCCCGACCAGGCGAGGCCGAACTTGCGCTTCGATTGCCCGCCGAGCGAGCCGCGAAAGCGCCGGCGGGCGCCGTCGGGCGCGTCGAGGTAGCGCGAGCCGCCGACGATGTCGTCCGGTTGAAGCCCGAGCAGGAACGGCAGGCTCATCAGCGTGCAGGCGACCTCCGCCGCAGGCGGCCTGGCCGTGCCCTGCGCGACGAGCGTCACGCGCCAGCGTGACGCAGCCGGCGCCAGCAGCGGCACGAGTTCCGGCTGGACTTCGAGCACGACGTGCGCGCAGCGCGCGCGGGCAAGCGGCACGAAGCGGACGAACTGCAGCGTGTCGCCGAACCCCTGTTCCGCACGGATCAGCAGCGTGCGTGACGCAATCGGCTCGCCTTGCCAGCGCGGCAGCGTGCCGAGCGGTGTGGCGCCCGGCGTGTCGTGGCGCGCTTCGTATGCAGGCAGGCCGCGCGTGAAGTCGCCGAGCGTCAGCAGCGTGACCGCGCGGTGCAACCGCGCGAGCGTGAGATCGGGCGCGACGCGCAGCGCCTGGTCGAATGCGCGCAGCGCCATCTCGTGTGCGCAGAGCGCGTGATGCGCGTTGCCGAGATTCAGCCATGCGAGGCCGAACGACGGATCGAGACCGACGGCGCGCTCGTAGTAGGGCAGCGCATCGCGGTGGCGCGCCTGCGCGCACAGGGCATTCGCGAGCCCGAACAGCGCGAGCGGAAACGGCGGGTGCAGCGCGAGCGCGGTTTCGAACGCAGCTGCCGCTTCGGCATGCCGGCCGACCGCATCGAATGTATTGCCGAGATTGAAATGCGCGGCGACGAAACGCGGTTGCGCGGCGATCGCAGCCTGGAAGTGCGCGATCGCATCGTCGGCGCGGCCGGTCGCGTTCAGCGCCATCGCGAGGTTGTTGTGCGCGCCCGCATGCCCGGGGCGCAGTTCGAGCGCACGGCCGAACGCGGCGAGCGCGTCGTCGTGGCGGCCGAGCGCGTTCAGCGCGTTGCCGAGATTGTTGTGGATCGAAGCGTCATCGGGCGTGAGCCGCAGCGCGCGGCCGAACGCATCGATCGCATCGTCGTGACGCTGCAGTGCCGCATACGCGTTGCCGAGGTTGTAGTGCGCGAGCGGAAATTCGGGCGCGAGCGTCAGCGCGTTGCGAAAGCGGTCGATCGCTTCGTCGAGCCGGCCGAGCGCCTTCAGCGCGTTGCCGAGATTGAGCTGCAGCGCGGCATCGTCCGGGCGCAGCGCGACCGCGCGGCCGACGAGATCGGCTGCTTCGGCATGCTGGCCCTGCTGGTGCCGCAGCACGCCGAACAGGTGCAGCGCGTCGGCGTCGGCGGGGTTGGCGGCGAGCGCGTTGCGATAGCCGTGCTCGGCCTCGGCGAGGCGGCCCGCGCGGTGTGCGGCATATGCCCGGTCGAATACGGAATCCATGACGCGAAAACTGACGGAAAGCCGGTATTTTCCCACACCGCGAGCCGCGGCCGCGCTTCGGCCGGTCGGCATATGGCCCCGTCACGCCGAGCGGCGTAGACTTGCAGGGTCGCGGAGGTTCTCATGGCTGACACACTGCCCGATATCCCGCCCGTGCTGATCGTCGGCGCGGGGCCGACCGGTCTTGCCGCGGCGATGAGCCTCGCGCGGGCCCGCGTGCCGGTGCGCATCATCGATCGCCTCGCGGTGCCCGCGCCGTATTCGCGCGCGATCGGCATCCAGGCGCGCACGCTCGAACTGCTGGAGCAGCATCGCACGGTCGAGCCGTTTCTCGCGCTCGGTCATCGTGCACATGCGGCCGCGCTGCACGCCGACGGCCGCGTGATCGCGCGGCTCGATTTCGATCCGCTGCAAACGCGCTATCCCTATCTGCTGTTTCTCGACCAGAGCATCACCGAGCGCCTGCTGGCCGAACACCTGGCGCGGCTCGGCGTGACGGTCGAGCGCGGCGCGACGCTGACCGCGTGCGACGCGGGCGGCACGTCGCTCGACGTGTCGATCCGCCGCGCGGACGGCCGCGACGAGTCGTTCGCGCCGTCGTACCTGATCGCGGCAGACGGCGCGCACAGCACGGTCAGGCATCTGCTCGGCCTGGGCTTTGCCGGGCAGGCATTCGAACAGACGTTCCTGCTGGCCGATTTCGCGGCGATACCCGACTGGCCTGACGAAGAGATCCACCTGTTCACGTCGCCCGAAGGCATGGCCGGCCTGTTTCCGATGGGCGACGGCCGTTACCGGCTCGTGGCCGACCGTCCGCCCGGCAGCGACGCGTCGTCCGATGCGCCGACGCCGACGCTCGCGGAGTGCGACGCGATCGTGCGCAAACGTGCCGGCGTGTCGATCTCGCCGAGCGATCTCGCGTGGTCATCCTATTTTCACCTGCATAGCCGGATGGTCGACCGGTTGCGTCACGGGCGCGTGTTTTTCGCGGGCGACGCCGCGCACGTCCACAGCCCGGCCGGCGCGCAGGGCATGAACACCGGCATCCAGGAAGCGTTCAATCTCGGCTGGAAGCTCGCGCGCGTGCTTGGCGCCGGCACGCCCGAGCGGCTGCTCGACACGTACCACGCGGAACGCCATCCGATCGAGCGCGACGTGTTGCGGCAGACCGGTTTCGTCACGCAGATGGTCGAAGCCGAGCGCGGCGCGATGAGGCTGCTGCGCGATCATGTCGTGCCGCTGCTGGCGTCGTTCGGGCCGATGCGCGACGCGGTGCGGCGCACGGTCAGCGAGCTTGGCGTGCAGTACCGGAAGAGTCCGCTCACGCTCGAACGCGTGCTCGACGGCGGGCCGCGCGCAGGCGAGCGGGCGCCCGATGCACTCGTCCATGTGCTCGACGGGCCGCTCGGCCGCGCGCCGGGAACGGCGCGGCTATACGATCTTCACGATCCGGCGAGCTTCGCGCTGTTGCTGCTGGAAGAGCCGGTGAATGAAGATGCCGGCGGCGCACCGGCCATCGCGGCCGATGCGCAGGCGCTCGTGCAGGGGCTCGAGCGGATCATGCCGGATGCGGTGCGCGTGTGGCGCGTCACCGATACCGCCGGCGACGGGGCCGCCGGGCTGGCGCAGGAATACGGCCGCTCGCGGCCGTCGTTCTACCTGCTGCGGCCCGACGGTTATGTTGCCGCGCGCGGGCGCACGGCAACCGACGCGAACGCGCTGCTGCGCCACTGCGAAACCTGGTTCGCGGGCATGACGCAGTCCGCGTAGCGGTGCGGTCAGGCGCTCGCGGCGGCGGGCACGAGCGATGCGCGGTGCGCGGCGATCGCGTCGCGCACGATCGGTGCCGCGCGTTGTGCGCCTTCGCTCGACGGATCGTCGAGCGCGGCGAGAAACGCACGGCGCATCCGCGGTTCCCAGAAGCGCCGGATATGGTCGGCGATGCCGGCCAGCGCTTCGTCGCGATCGGGCATCGATTCGAAGAATGCGCCGATCTGGTTGGCCATGTCGATCAGGTGTTCTTGGTCCATCGCAGCCTCACTTGCCTGTCGTCACGGTGTCGGGCGTGGCCGCGCGGCGCTCGAGCAGGTCGATCTGCTCCGCGTTGAAGCGCGCGTACGCGCGCTGCCAGTCGGACGGTTGCGCAACCGGCAGCACCTGCACCGCCGTCACCTTGTATTCCGGGCAGTTCGTCGCCCAGTCGGAGCTGTCGGTCGTGATCACGTTCGCGCCCGATTCGGGGAAGTGGAACGTCGTGTACACGACACCCGGCTGCATGCGCTCCGTCACGAGCGCGCGCAGCACCGTGTGCCCGGCGCGCGATTCGATGCCGACCCAGTCGTCGTTCCGGATCCCGCGATCCTGCGCGTCGTGCGGATGGATCTCGAGACGGTCCTCTTCGTGCCACCGGACATTTTCGGTCCGGCGCGTCTGCGCGCCGACGTTGTATTGCGACAGGATGCGGCCCGTCGTCAGGATCAGCGGATAACGCTGAGTGACCTTTTCCGGCGTCGGAATGAACTTGGTGATCACGAACCGGCCCTTGCCGCGCACGAACGCGTCGATGTGCATCGTCGGCGTGCCTTCCGGCGCGTGTTCGTTGCACGGCCACTGGATGCTGCCGAGCGCGTCGAGCTTCTCGTACGACACGCCCGAGAAGGTCGGCGTGAGCCGCGCGATCTCGTCCATGATTTCCGACGGATGCGTGTAGTGCATGTCGTAGCCGAGCGCCTGCGACAGCAGCAGCGTCACTTCCCAGTCCGCATAGCCCGCGAGCGGCGGCATCACCTTGCGCACGCGCGAGATGCGGCGCTCGGCGTTCGTGAACGTGCCGTCCTTCTCGAGGAACGTCGAGCCCGGCAGCAGCACGTGTGCGTATTTCGCGGTCTCGTTCAGGAAGATGTCCTGCACGACGATGCATTCCATCGCCGACAGCGCGGCCGATACGTGCTGCGTGTTCGGGTCCGACTGGACGATGTCCTCGCCCTGGCAGTAGAGCCCCTTGAAGCTGCCGTCGAGCGCGGCATCGAACATGTTCGGGATGCGCAGCCCCGGTTCCGGTTGCAGTGTGGCCGACCAAGCCTGCTCGAACTGCGTGCGCACGACCTCGTCGCTGATGTGCCGGTAGCCGGGCAGTTCGTGCGGGAACGAGCCCATGTCGCACGAGCCCTGCACGTTGTTCTGGCCGCGCAGCGGATTGACGCCGACGCCTTCGCGGCCGATGTTGCCGGTCGCCATCGCGAGGTTCGCGATGCCCATTACCGTCGTCGAGCCCTGCGCGTGTTCGGTGACGCCCAGCCCGTAATAGATCGCGGCATTGCCGCCGGTCGCATAGAGACGCGCGGCCTCGCGCACGCGTTCGGCCGGCACGCCGGTCACGTCGGCGGTCGCCTCCGGCGAATTCTCCTCGCGCGACACGAATTCGCGCCATTGCTCGAATGCGCGCGTGTCGCAGCGCTCGGCGACGAATGCGTCGGCTACGAGCCCTTCGGTGACGATCACGTGCGCGAGCGCGTTGACGATCGCGACGTTGGTGCCGGGACGCAGTTGCAGGTGATGCGCGGCCTTCACGTGCGGGCCGTCGACGACGTCGATGCGGCGCGGATCGATCACGATCAGCTTCGCGCCTTCGCGCACGCGGCGTTTCATCCGCGAGCCGAACACCGGATGGCCGTCGGTCGGATTCGCGCCCATCACGACGATCACGTCGGCCTGGCCGACCGACGCGAACGTCTGCGTGCCGGCCGATTCGCCGAGCGTCGTCTTCAGGCCATAGCCGGTCGGCGAATGGCACACACGTGCGCAGGTATCGACGTTGTTGTTGCCGAACGCGGCGCGCACGAGCTTCTGCACGAGATAGGTTTCCTCGTTCGTGCAACGCGACGACGTGATGCCGCCGATCGAATCGCGACCGTACTTCTGCTGCAGCTTGCGGAATTGCGTTGCCGCGTAGGTGAGCGCTTCGTCCCAGCTGACTTCGCGCCACGGGTCGGTGATCTTCTCGCGGATCATCGGCTTCGTGATGCGGTCCTTGTGCGTCGCGTAGCCCCAGGCGAAGCGTCCCTTCACGCACGCGTGACCTTCGTTCGCGAGGCCGTTCTTGTGCGGCGTCATGCGCACGACCTGCGTGCCCTTCATCTCGGCCTTGAACGAGCAGCCGACACCGCAGTACGCGCAGGTCGTGACCACGGAGTGTTCGGCCTGCCCGAGCTGCACGACGGATTTTTCCTGCAGCGTGGCCGTCGGACATGCTGCGACGCACGCGCCGCACGACACGCATTCCGACGCCATGAACGATTCGCTTTCGCCCGCGGCCACACGCGATTCGAAGCCGCGCGCGGCGATCGTCAGCGCGAACGTGCCCTGCGTTTCCTCGCACGCACGGACGCAGCGGTTGCAGACGATGCACTTCGACGGGTCGTACGTGAAGTACGGGTTCGATTCGTCCTTGCAGTCTTTCAGGTGATTCGCGCCGTCGAAGCCGTAGCGCACTTCACGCAGCCCGACGACGCCCGCCATGTCCTGCAGCTCGCAGTCGCCGTTGGCGGGGCAGGTGAGGCAGTCGAGCGGGTGGTCGGAGATGTACAGCTCCATCACGTTGCGGCGCAGCGACTGCAGCCGGTCCGACTGCGTGCGCACCTTCATGCCGGCTTCGGCAGGTGTCGTACACGACGCCGGATAACCGCGCCGGCCTTCGATCTCGACGAGGCACAGCCGGCACGAGCCGAACGGCTCGAGCGAATCGGTTGCGCAGAGTTTCGGGACGTTGACGCCGGCTTCGATCGCCGCGCGCATCACCGACGTGCCGGCCGGTACCGTCACCGGCTGGCCGTCGATTTCGAGCGTGACGTCGGTATCGGCATGCCGTTGCGGCGTGCCGTAATCGGTATCGTCGAACGGGTCGCGCTCGCGCGCCTGTGCGGCGCTCTTGCACGCGCATTGGCCCGAGCCGCAGCCGCCTTGGCGGACGTTGTTCGTGTCGAGGGACATGCAGGGCTCCTTCTGGGTCAGGCCGCAGCCTTGACCGGGCCCGACGCGGCATCCTTGCCGGCAGCGAGCCCGAAATCTTCGGGGAAATGGTCGAGTGCGGACAGCACCGGGTACGGCGTCATGCCGCCCATCGCGCACAGCGAGCCGGCCAGCATCGTGTCGCACAGGTCGCGCAGCAGCGTGACCTGGCGCTCCGACGTGTCGCCGTCGCGGATGCGTGCGATCGTCTCGACGCCGCGCGTCGAGCCGATCCGGCACGGCGTGCACTTGCCGCACGATTCGATCGCGCAGAACTTCATCGCGTATTCGGCCAGCTCGGCGAGGTTCGACGTGTCGTCGTGCAGCACGATCCCGCCATGGCCGACGACCGCGCCGATCGCCGTATACGCCTCGTAGTCGAGCGGCACGTCCCACTGATGGTCGGGCAGGTAGGTGCCGAGCGGGCCGCCGACCTGCGCGGCGCGAGCGGGCCGGCCGCTGGCCGTGCCGCCGCCGAAATCGAACAGCAGTTCGCGCAGCGTGACGCCGAACGCGAGTTCGACGAGGCCGCCTTGACGGATGTTGCCCGCGAGCTGGAACGGCAGCGTGCCGCGCGAGCGGCCCATCCCGTAGTCGCGATAGAACGCCGCGCCGCGCGCGAAGATCACGGGCGCCGTCGCGAGCGTGATCACGTTGTTGATGACGGTCGGCTGGCCGAACAGGCCGGCGAGCGCGGGCAGCGGCGGCTTCGCGCGCACGACGCCACGCTTGCCCTCGAGCGATTCGAGCAGCGCCGTTTCCTCGCCGCACACGTACGAGCCCGCGCCTTTCGCGACGTGCAGCTCGAACGCGTGCGCGGAGCCGAGTACGTGGTCGCCGAGCCAGCCGGCTTCGCGGGCGCGGACGATCGCGGCTTCAAGCGTGGCGATCGCGTGCGGGTATTCGCTGCGCACGTAGATGTAGCCGATCGTCGCGCCTGTCGCGATGCCGGCGATGATCATCCCTTCGATCAGGCAGTACGGATCGCATTCCATGAGCAGGCGGTCGGAGAACGTGCCCGAATCGCCTTCGTCCGCGTTGCAGACGATGTACTTCTGCGTGGCGCGCGCGTTCCGCACGGTGCGCCACTTGATGCCGGCCGGGAACGCCGCGCCGCCGCGGCCGCGCAGCCCCGATTCGAGCAGCGTCTCGCATGCGGCATCGCCGTCGAGCGCGAGTGCGTTCTTCAGGCCCGCGAGGCCTTCGTGCTGCAGGTAGTCGTCGATCGACAGCGGATCGGTCAGGCCGATCCGCGCGAACGTGAGGCGTTGCTGGCGCGCAAGATAGGGCAGCGCATCGACGAGGCCGACGGCGCTCGGGTGCGTGCCGCCGTCGAGCCAGCTGGCGTCGAACAGGGAAGGCACGTCGGCGGCCGACAGGTTCGCGTAGCCGACGCGGCCCGCGGCCGTGCCGACCTCGACGAGCGGCTCGAGCCACAGCAGCCCGCGCGAGCCGTTGCGGACCAGTTCGATCGCGACGCCGCGCCGTTCGGCTTCGGCGACGATCGCGGCTGCGAGCGCGTCGGCGCCGAGCGCCAGCGCGGATGAGTCGCGCGGAACGTAGATGCGGGTCGTCATGCGGCCTCCGGCGTGTGGGCGACCGCGTCGGCGAGCAACGCGTCGAACTTCGCCGGCGTGACCTTCGCGTGCAGCACGCCGTTGACCGTCAGCGACGGCGACTGCGCACACAGGCCGAGGCAGTACACCGATTCGAGCGCGATGGCGTCCGGCGCGTGCGCAGCCGCGGTTTCGCCGTGTGCTGCATCGAACCGGCAGCCCGTGCGCGCTTCCGCGTGTGCGGCCAGCGTTTCGCAGCCCATGCTGCGGCACGCTTCGGCGCGGCACATCTGGATCGTCACACGCGCGGGCGGCGCGGTGCGGAAGTGGTGGTAATAGGTCAGTACGCCGTGCACTTCCGCGCGCGACAGGTTGAGTGCCTTGGCGAGCGGCGCGACGCAGCCCGGCGGCACGTAGCCGGCGTCGTCCTGGATCGCGTGCAGGATCGCGACGAGCGACCGGCCGGCGCGCGCATGACGCTCGACCAGCGCGTCGGGCGCAGGGGAATTCGGGGACATCGGTTATGCTCCTCCAAAGTCTCATATGCGCTCGAAATTCATATAGTGCGCACCGTGACTTCGTTTAGATTGATTTTGACCAACGATAAGCGGAAGATTTCGCGGTCGCAATAGGAAATCGGAGTGCATAATTGATTCGAATCGAATGCGACGCGTATCTGACCGTACGCGACACGGAAGGCCGGTCGGCCAGCCTGTCGGACGTTGCGCCGTTACTGGAACTCGTGGCCGACACGGGCAGCATTGCGCAGGCGGCGCAAGCCAAAGGACTGTCGTACCGGCACGCTTGGGGCCTGCTCCGCGCGCTGGAGGCATGCATCGGCGGTGAGCTGATCGAAACGGCACGCGGCAAGGGATCGACGTTGTCGGCGCTCGGGCAGGCGGTCGTCGATGCGCAGCGCCTCGCGCGCAGCCGGCTCGACGGGAATTTGCGCACGCTCGCGGCCGAAGTGGCGAGCGACCTGAACCGGCGGCTCGCGCAGCGCGACGGCGCCGTGCGCATCCACGCGTCGCACGGCTACGCGGTCGCGACGCTCGTCTCCGCACTCGTCGATGTGCAGGCCGCCGTCGACATCAAGTATCGCGAGAGCGTCGAAGCCGTACAGGCACTCGCGCGCGGCGAATGCGACCTGGCCGGCTTTCACCTGCCGCGCGGCGCGTTTCGCGCGCAGTGCGCGCAGATCTACCGGCCGTGGCTCGACGACACGCGCCATGTGCTGATCCACCTGACGCGCCGCCAGCAGGGGTTGTTCGTGCCACGCGGCAACCCGAAGCAGGTCCGCGGGCTCGCGGATCTCGCGCGCAACGACATCCGCTTCGTCAACCGGCAGCCCGGGTCGGGCACGCGCATGCTGCTGGACCTCGCGCTGCGCGCGATCGGCATCGATCCGGAGCGCATCGACGGCTATGCATCGGCCGAGCTCACGCATTCGGCGATCGCGGCGTTCGTCGCGAGCGGGATGGCCGATCTCGGCTTCGGCGTCGAGCCGGCCGCCCATCATTTCGGGCTCGATTTCATCCCGGTCGTCGACGAGGACTATTACTTCGCGTGCGAACGCGCGCGGCTCGACGCGCGGCCGCTCGCCGGCGTGCTGGCGCTGCTGCGCGACGCACGTTTCGTCGAGCGCGTCGCGCATCTGGACGGCTACGATCCGGCCGCGTGCGGCACGCTGACGAGCGTTGCGACCGGGCTGGCCGGCGGCGACGGCACGCATGCGCAGGACGGCAACTCCCGGTAACGGGGACACGATCGAGCCGCGCTGCAGCAGTAGGGGATTTGCGCTACGCTTGCCGCTTGATCAACGTTCCAACAAGCACGCCGTTCAGGCGTCATTCCGCCATGAAATTTTCCGTTTCCCTCGCCGCGGCAGCGTTGACCGCGGGGCTGCTGGTCGTCGCTTCGCCGTTTGCGCTCGCGCAGAATTCCCCAGGTGTGCCGGGCGGCATCCTGAGCGAGCAGTTTCGTTTGAACGAACATCCGCAGATGCCTTTCGCGGCGTCGGCGCCGTCGCAGAAATACCAGGGCAGCAAGAAGTCGGCGTTGCGCCGCAAGGGCGACCTCGGCGATCCGAACGGCTGCAACCTGAAGTGCCCGATGGATACGCAGTAATGCGCTGACTGGCGCGTTTGCGCCCGGGGTGGGGCGCCGTGCTTTCGCACAGCGCCAAGTCACCTGACCGACAGGCGTACGAGCGCCGTCCCCGGATCTGACCATGTTCGAGCCCCGCGAAGCGTTGCCGCTTCGCGGGGCTCGTGCTTTTCGGCGAGGCTGCATGCAATGGGTTGCCGGACGAAGCCGCCGTTTGCACGCGTCGCCGCCGTGGCAACTGATCTAGGGTTAACCCGTAATCCAGGAAGGATGTCTTCCAGAAACCTGCCTTATTCTTAAGCATCCGCCTACATAAACTTCGGTTTGTCAGCGATGAACAAGGTGTTCACCGCGAACACAGACAAATCTGGAGGTAGGTCATCATGAAGTCGCTCGTTCAAGCTGTTGTCGTTGCCGCCGCTCTCGTTGCCCCGGTCGTGTCGTTCGCCCAGCCGGGCTCGACGATCACCCGCGCGCAGGTCCGTGCCGAACTGGTCCAGCTCCAGCAGGCCGGTTACAACTCCGCCCGCGGCGAAGATCCGCACTATCCGGAAGCGATCCAGGCCGCCACGGCCCGTGTTGCAGAGCAGCAGCGTGCGCTGGCGCAAGCGCAAGGCGCCGACGCCAGCGGTTACGGTGCACAGGCTCAGGGCGCATCGGCGTCGGGTTCGCGCGCGATGGGCGTGCGTCCGGCCAGCGCTGAAGAAATGAAGTCGCTGTATCGCGGCAGCTAAGTCGCGCATCGCTCGGCGTGCGTGAGCGCCGGGTGCGACGACGCGTCGTGCCCGACGCTGCGGTAGCCGGGCAGGCCGCGGTCAGGCGCGGCCAATCGCTGCGCGGGCGCGGCCGACCATCCGTCACCTCCTGCCGCCGGAGCACCGGTGGCATTCCGCCCGGCCGCCCGTCCGTGGCTGGGCGCTTTTTCGGCAGGAGAGGGGTGCATGCGTTTCGCCGGCAACAAAAAACCCCGCAGACTTGCGTCATGCGGGGTTCGTGCGACGAGCGCGGAATTTGGTGGAGGCGGCGGGAATCGAACCCGCGTCCAGAAGCGCTCCACGACTAGTTCTACATGTTTAGTCCAGTCTTTTGATTTAACCGCAGCGACGCGGACGAACACGCTGCACTACGGCGATTCGCTAGGTTTTCGACCCTGGCGTCGCGACGCCGACAGGGCTTAACTGACGTAAATGACCTCTGGCGGTATTGCTACCGGTCTTGCGACACTAGCCCGTCAGTGAACTAGGCAGAGGACGGCGGCCGTTAGGCTGCCAGTGCGAACGTATCGTCGTTTGCAGTTACGATTTTCCCATTGATTAACGAGGTGACGGGTCCTCGACATGCCCTAGCCGCTTCACAACCCCTGTCGAAACCAGGTCGCCCCCGCGGATAAGATCAAACATTATAGCCCAACATCGCGCAACAGTTCGCGCAGTTCCTGCGTCGTATCGACGAGATGCTGCGCCTGCCAGTCGGCCGGTGCGACGCCGTCGCCGCAATAACCGTACGCGGCGGCGACCGTCGCCATGCCGGCAGCGCTGCCGGCCTGAATGTCGCGCAGGTCGTCGCCGACGTAGACGATGCGCACGGGCGCGAGCGTCAACTGGTCGGCTGCGTGCAGCAGCGGGGCCGGGTGCGGCTTCGGGTGCGGCGTTGTGTCGCCCCCGACGACGCAGGCGGCGCGCGGCGCGAGGCCGAGCAGGTCGACGAGCGGCGCCGTGAGTCGCATCGCCTTGTTCGTGACGATGCCCCAGCGCACGCCGCGCGCGTCGAGTTCGTCGAGCACGTCACCGATGCCGGGGAACAGCACCGTATGCACGCAGAGATCCGTCGCGTAGTTGGTCAGGAACTCGTCTCGCATCGCTTCATAGCCGGGCGTGTGCGGATCGATGCCGAACGCGCCGCCGAGCAGGCCGCGCGCGCCGGCCGAAGCCAGCGGCCGCAACACGTCGAGCGACGTTTCGGGCAGGCCGCGCTCGCGCTGCATCTTGTTGACGGCCGCCGCGAGATCGGGCGCCGTATCGGCAAGCGTGCCGTCAAGGTCGAACAGCACGGCATCGCAGTGCAGCAGGCGCGGTTCGTCTGCAGCCCGCGCGGTCGAGAGGGGAGTCGTCATGCCGGTAGGAAGGTCACGCGGCGCGGCGGCACGCGATGAGGTAGTTGATGTCGGTGTCGTTCGACAGCGCGAAGCGCTTGCCGATCGGGTGGTACGTGATGCCCTTGATCTCCACGATGTGCAGATCGGTCGCGCGCACGAAGCCGGCGAGTTCCGACGGGCGGATGAAGCGCGCGTAGTCGTGCGTGCCCTTCGGCAGCATCTGCGCGATGTACTCCGCGCCGATCACCGCGAACAGGTAGGACTTCAGGTTGCGGTTCAGCGTCGAGAAGAACACCCAGCCGCCCGGTTTCACGAGCGTCGCGCATGCGGCGACGACATCGCCGGGCGACGGCACGTGCTCGAGCATCTCCATGCACGTGACGACGTCGTAGGTGCCCGGTTCGCGCGCGGCGATTGCTTCGGCGGCGATGGCCTCGTAGTCGACCGTGATGCCGCTTTCGAGGCTGTGCAGGTCGGCGACGCCAAGTGCTTCGGTCGACAGGTCGATGCCCTTCACGTGGGCGCCGAGTCCGGCCATCGATTCGGACAGGATGCCGCCGCCGCAGCCGATGTCGAGTGCGCGCTTGCCGGCCAGGTGCGCATGCGCATCGATCCAGCCGAGCCGGACCGGGTTCAGGTCGTGCAGCGGCTTGAATTCGGCATTCGGATCCCACCACAGGTGGGCGAGGTCGCTGAATTTCTGGAGTTCGTGCGGATCGGCGTTGGTCATGTCGGCAAACGGGCTACGGAAGGAGGGCGGTGCTGCGGTTCGTCAGACCCGAGTATATAAGAAGCGGACGAGCGGCGAAGCGGCGAGCGCCCGGACGGGCATCAAAGAAAAAGCCCCGCCGGAGCGGGGCTTTGAAGCAGTCGAAAACCGCGGCTTAGTTTGCCGGAACGGTCGTCTTCTGGACTTCTTGCGTACCAACCACTTCGACTTCCACGCGGCGGTCCGGTGCGAGGCAGGCGATGAGTTGCTTGCGGTTCTTCTGGTTGCAGCCAGTCGTAACCGGGTTGCGCTTGCCCTTGCCTTCCGTGTAGATCTTGTTGGCCGGCACACCCTTGGTGACCAGGTACGACTTCACGGCTTGCGCACGGCGCAGCGACAGACGGTCGTTGTACTTGTCCGAACCGATACGGTCCGTGTAGCCCGTTGCAACGACGACTTCCGTGTTCATGCCTTCGATCTTCGAAGCCAGTTCGTCCAGCTTCTGCTTGCCCAGCGGCTTGAGCGTTGCCTTGTCGAAGTCGAACAGTGCGTCAGCTTGATACGTGATCTTCTGGCTCGTGATGGCCGGAGCGACCGGAGCGACCGGCGGCTGCGGTGCCTGGGCGACCAGTGCGCCATCGCACTTCGCGTTGGCGGTGGCCGGCGTCCAGAATGCATCGCGCCAGCAGAGCTCGTTCGTGCCGTTCATCCACACCCATTCGCCCGTGCCGTTCACCCAGTTGTCATTGACGGCTTGACGCGACGCCGGCACCGACTGTGCCGAAGCGGATGCAGCCATAACTGCGGTAGCTGCAATGAACGCGAGCTTTGAAAGTTTATTCATATTTCTCCTCTCGAAATTGAGATTACCGCAGGTTTACTGCGAGCCTGTTGACGGTGACAAGTCATACATTGCTCGAAGTATAACATTGGTGCGGTACAAAAAACGCGGCACCGCTCTGTGTAGACTTTAGACTTCGAGCAGCGTCTAACCCTCAGTGCGTTGGCATTTTGCCATATCGTTCCCTTCCTACGAAAAAAAATCCTCCCCACCCTAAGATCGCTTCAACTTTGTGGTGCATGCGCAACACCGGCCTGCCGCAACTTTTAGAGATTGTCAAGAGTGTGTCGGCGAAATTGCGCGAATGTGTGCAGTTGTTTACTCGTGCGCGTGAAACGAGCGTGACGGGATGGCCTGCGACGTCGAGTCGCGTGCGATTTCCGTCGAATCGCCGGCGCCGCGATTTTTGCTATTTATATATAGAGGGGGTGGCGAATTGGCGGCTGATGGGCGCATGTTAGAATCTTGCGTTGCGTTGCGCATGCAGCGCCCACGCGAAAGGCGTTCGCCGTCTTCGCTCCGAAACGATACGGATACATGGATCAATTCGCCAAAGAGACCCTGCCCACCTCCCTAGAGGAGGAAATGCGCCGTTCGTATCTCGATTACGCGATGAGCGTGATCGTCGGACGTGCCCTCCCGGATGTCCGCGATGGCCTGAAGCCCGTGCACCGGCGCGTGTTGTTCGCGATGCACGAACTGAACAACGACTGGAACCGTGCGTACAAGAAGTCGGCGCGTATCGTCGGCGACGTGATCGGTAAATACCACCCTCACGGCGATACCGCGGTCTACGACACGATCGTGCGGATGGCGCAGGACTTCTCGCTGCGCTACATGCTGATCGACGGGCAGGGCAACTTCGGCTCGATCGACGGCGACAACGCCGCGGCGATGCGTTACACCGAAATTCGCATGGCGAAGATCGGTCACGAACTGCTCGCCGACATCGACAAGGAAACGGTCGATTTCGAGCCGAACTACGACGGCAACGAAACGCAGCCGTCGGTCCTGCCGTCGCGCATCCCGAACCTGCTGATCAACGGCTCGTCGGGCATCGCGGTCGGCATGGCGACCAACATCCCGCCGCACAACCTGAACGAAGTCGTCGACGCGTGCCAGCACCTGCTGGGCAACCCGGAAGCGACGATCGACGAGCTGATCGAGATCATCCCGGCGCCGGACTTCCCGACGGCCGGCATCATCTACGGTGTCGCCGGCGTGCGCGACGGCTACCGCACCGGGCGCGGTCGCGTCGTGATGCGCGCGGCCACGCACTTCGAGGAGATCGACCGCGGCCAGCGGATGGCGATCATCGTCGACGAACTGCCGTACCAGGTGAACAAACGCTCGCTGCTCGAGCGGATCGCCGAGCTCGTCAACGAGAAGAAGCTCGAAGGCATCTCCGACATCCGCGACGAGTCCGACAAGAGCGGCATGCGCGTCGTGATCGAGCTCAAGCGCGGCGAAGTGCCGGAAGTGGTGCTGAACAACCTGTACAAGGCGACGCAGCTCCAGGACACGTTCGGCATGAACATGGTCGCGCTCGTCGACGGCCAGCCGAAGCTGCTGAACCTGAAGGAAATCCTGCAGTGCTTCCTGTCGCATCGACGCGAAGTGCTGACGCGCCGCACGATCTACGAACTGCGCAAGGCCCGCGAACGCGGCCACGTGCTCGAAGGTCTCGCGGTCGCGCTCGCGAACATCGACGATTTCATCGCGATCATCAAGGCCGCGCCGACGCCGCCGATCGCGAAAGCGGAATTGATGGCGAAGCCGTGGGATTCGTCGCTCGTGCGCGAAATGCTGACGCGTGCCGAAGCCGAGAACGCATCGGCGGGCGGCCGCTCCGCGTATCGTCCGGAAGGCTTGAACCCGGCGTTCGGCATGCAGGGCGACGGGCTGTACCGCCTGTCCGACACGCAGGCCCAGGAAATCCTGCAGATGCGTCTGCAGCGCCTGACCGGCCTCGAGCAGGACAAGATCATCGGCGAGTACCGTGAAGTGATGGCGCAGATCGCCGACCTGCTGGACATCCTCGCGCGCCCCGAGCGGATCACGACGATGATCGGCGAGGAGCTGACCTCGGTGAAGGCCGAATTCGGCGACGCGCGCCGCTCGAAGATCGAGCTGAACGCGACCGAGCTGAACACCGAGGATCTGATCACGCCGCAGGACATGGTCGTCACGATGTCGCATGCGGGCTACGTGAAGTCGCAGCCGCTGTCCGAGTACCGCGCGCAGAAGCGCGGCGGCCGCGGCAAGCAGGCGACGCAGATGAAGGAAGACGACTGGATCGAGACGCTGTTCATCGCGAACACGCACGATTACATCCTGTGCTTCTCGAACCGCGGTCGCGTGTACTGGGTCAAGGTCTATGAAGTGCCGCAGGGTTCGCGCAACTCGCGCGGCCGCCCGATCGTCAACATGTTCCCGCTGCAGGAAGGCGAGAAGATCAACGTCGTGCTGCCGGTCAAGGAATTCTCGGCCGACAAGTTCATCTTCATGGCGACGTCGCTCGGCACCGTGAAGAAGACGCCGCTCGAGGCATTCAGCCGTCCGATGAAGAAGGGCATCATCGCGGTCGGCCTCGACGACGGCGACTTCCTGATCGGCGCGTCGATCACCGACGGCGCGCACGACGTGATGCTGTTCTCCGATTCCGGCAAGGCCGTGCGTTTCGACGAGAACGACGTGCGTCCGATGGGGCGCGAGGCGCGCGGCGTGCGCGGCATGCAGCTCGAGGACGGGCAGCAGGTCATCGCGCTGCTGGTTGCCGGCAGCGAGGAGCAGACCGTGCTCACCGCGACCGAGAACGGTTACGGCAAGCGCACGCCGATCACCGAATACACGCGTCATGGCCGCGGCACGAAGGGTATGATCGCGATCCAGACGTCCGAGCGTAACGGCAAGGTGGTGGCCGCGACGCTCGTCGACGCCGAGGATCAGATCATGCTGATCACGACGGCCGGCGTGTTGATTCGCACCCGTGTGTCCGAGATTCGCGAGATGGGGCGTGCTACGCAAGGTGTTACACTCATCAGTCTCGATGAGGGTACCAAGCTCTCCGGCCTGCAGCAGATCGCGGAGGCCGAGGAGGGCGATGGCGAGGCCGACGAGGCGTCGGACGGCGAAGCCTGAAGAACGGATGAGACTCTGGCCGCCGCGGGCGAAAAGCGCCGCGGCCGGCGAGCAACCATTCATATTTCCAAAAGGGAGTGATGATGCAAAAGCAATTCAAGCAACTGGTCCTGCTGGCTGCACTGGTGCCGACGTTCGCGATGGCGCAAGCGCTGTCGAATTCCGCACCGGCGCCTGCCGCGGCAGCTGCGCCGATCGACGCCGACAAGAAGGCGGCGATCAAGGATCTGCTCGACGCGATCGACGCGCCGAAGCTCGTGTCGGCAATCGGCAACAGCGCCGAAATGCAGGCCAAGCAACTCGTGCCGGCGATCCTGTCGGACGCGCTGTCGGAAAACAAGACGCTGAACGACAAGCAGAAGCAGGCTGCCGTTCCGACGCTGCAGAAGAACGCCGTGCCGAAGCTGGTTGACGGCGCAGGCAAGGTGTTCGGTACGCAACAGTTCCAGAACGACGCAATGTCGGCTCAGTACGACGCCTACGCGAAGTACTACAGCACGTCGGAGATCAAGGATCTGACGACGTTCTACAAGAGCCCGACGGGCCGCAAGTTCATCCAGGTTCAGGATCAGGTCGGTCGCGACGTGGTCAACGGCCTGATGCAGAAGTACATGCCGCAAGCGATCCAGGCAACGCGTACGCAGGCTGACAAGGAAGTCGCAGCAGTCAAGCCGGGCAAGTAAAGCCGTCCGGGCACGCCACCGGCCGTTCGGCCGGGTTTGGCGGGAGCCTGACGACAGTGCGATAATGGCCGTTTGCGCGTGAGCGCAAGCGGCCATTTCTTTTCTGGCGCGTTCTGCCGGCGGCGAGCCGGTCGCGTCCCTCCGAGGTTTTCACGATGCGCGTCTTTAATTTCTCCGCCGGCCCTGCGGCGATGCCCGAGGAAGTGCTGCGGCAAGCCGCCGACGAAATGCTCGACTGGCACGGCAGCGGCATGAGCGTGATGGAGATGAGCCATCGCGGCAAGGAGTTCATGTCGATCCACGAGGCCGCGCTGACCGACCTGCGCGACCTGCTCGGCGTGCCGGCCAGCCACCGGATCCTGTTCCTGCAGGGGGGTGGTATCGCCGAAAACGCGATCGTGCCGATGAACCTGCTCGGCTCGCGCAAGACGGCCGACTTCGTCGTGACGGGCTCGTGGTCGCAGAAATCGTTCAGCGAAGCGAAGAAATACGGCACGCCGCATCTCGCCGCAACCGGCAAGACCGAAGACGGCTTCACGCGCGCACCCGCACGGGCCGAATGGCAGCTGTCGGACGATCCGGCCTACGTGCATCTGTGCACCAACGAGACGATCGACGGCGTCGAGACGTTCGAGATTCCGGATCTCGGCGACGTGCCGCTGGTCGCGGATGTCTCGTCGCACATCCTGTCGCGCCCGATGGACGTCGCGAAGTACGGCGTGCTGTTCGGCGGCGCGCAGAAGAACATCGGGATGGCCGGCGTGACGGTCGTGATCGTGCGCGAGGATCTGCTCGATCGCGCGCTGTCGATCTGCCCGTCCGCATTCGAATGGAAGACGATTGCCGCGAACAACTCGCTGTACAACACGCCGCCCACCTACGCGATCTACATCGCGGGCCTCGTGTTCCAGTGGCTGAAGCGGCAGGGTGGCCTCGAAGCGATCGAGGCCCGCAATACCGAAAAAGCGAAGCTGCTCTACGACACGATCGACGCGAGCGGCTTCTATCTGAACAAGGTCGAGCCGTCGGCGCGTTCGCGGATGAACGTGCCGTTTTTCCTGGCCGACGAAACGCGCAATGAAGACTTCCTTGCCGGCGCAAAGGCGCGCGGGCTGCTGCAGCTGAAGGGCCACAAGTCCGTCGGCGGCATGCGGGCGTCGATCTACAACGCGGTGCCGCTCGAGGGCGTGAAAGCGCTCGTCGAGTACATGAAGGACTTCGAGCAGCGCGGCGCCTGACGGCGGCGCTGTTCAAACAGCACGGCAAAACGCATGGACGACGAACTGAATTCCCGCCTGAAACCGCTGCGCGATCGCATCGATGCGATCGATGCGCAGCTGATCGCACTCCTGAACCAGCGCGCCGCGGTGGCGCTGGAGGTGGGCGAGGTCAAGAAGCATTTCAACGCACCGGTGTTCCGGCCCGAGCGCGAGCTGCAGGTGATCGCGCGGCTGCAGGACATGAGTGCGGGGCCGCTCGCGAGCGAGCATATCAGCGCCATCTGGCGCGAGATCATGGCCGCGAGCCGCGCGCTCGAGCAGACGATCCACGTCGCGTTCCTCGGGCCGGTCGGCACGTACAGCGAACAGGCGATGCTCGAGTATTTCGGCCAGTCGATCGAAGGGCTGCCGTGCCCGTCGATCGATGAGGTGTTCCGCTCGGTCGAGGCCGGTGCGTCCGCGTTCGGCATCGCACCGGTCGAGAATTCGACCGAAGGCGCCGTGTCGCGCACGCTCGACCTGCTGCTGCAGACGCAACTGCTGATCAGCGGCGAACTCGCGCTGCCGATCCACCACAATCTGCTGACGCAAAGCGGCACGCTCGACGGCGTGAAGCGCGTCTGCGCGCATGCGCAGGCGCTCGCGCAATGCCAGCAGTGGCTCGCGGCGAATGCGCCGCAGCTCGAGCGGCAGGCGGTGGCGAGCAACGCGGAAGCTGCGCGTCTCGCGGCGGCCGACCCGAGCGTCGCGGCGATCGCGGGCGATCGCGCGGCCGCGCACTACGGCCTGCAGATCGCGTTCTCGCTGATCCAGGACGATCCGCACAACCGCACGCGCTTCGTGATCATCGGCAAGCAGCCGGCCGGGCAAAGCGGTCACGACCAGACGTCGCTGATCGTGTCGGTGAAGAACGAGCCGGGCGCCGTGTTCAAGCTGCTCGAGCCGCTCGCGCGGCACGGCGTGTCGATGACGCGCTTCGAGTCGCGTCCGGCGCGCGTCGGCACGTGGGAGTACTACTTCTACATCGACATCGAAGGGCATCGCGACGATGCGTCGGTGGCGGCCGCGCTCGCGGAACTCGGCCAGAAAGCCGCGTTCCTGAAGATACTCGGTTCGTATCCGCGCGCACGTTGACGCGCGGCGGTCCGTCGCCTGCACGTGCAGGCGCGGCGGCCAGGCGGGCAGGGCAGGCCGGTCGGCGCTGCCGAAGGCGGGTTCGGGCGGCATTCGGTGCAGGTTGCGCCGGGTGCGGGCCCGTTGCCCGGAATCTGGAATTCCGCGTGCGGGGCAACGCTTCGCGCGCGTAACTTGGCTCTTGTCGTGTCAGGCTTTGCATTCAACAAACTGGTCATCTTCGGTGTCGGCCTGATCGGCGGATCGCTGGCCCGCGCGCTGCGCGAGCGTGCGCCGGGCGGTGCGGGCGAGATCGTCGGCGTGGGCCGTTCGCGTGCATCGGTCGAGCGCGCACTGTCGCTCGGCGTGATCGACCGCGCGGCGGCGCTCGACGACGATGCGCAATTGCGCGCCGCGCTTGCCGGCGCCGATCTCGTGTTGCTGGCCGCACCCGTCGCGCAGACGGGCCCGTTGCTCGCGCGCATCGCGCCGTGGCTCGACGATGCGACGATCGTCACCGATGCGGGCAGCACCAAGTCCGACGTCGTTGCGGCCGCGCGTGCAGCGCTCGGCCCGCGGATCGCGCAGTTCGTGCCGGGGCATCCGATCGCCGGCCGCGAGTCGAGTGGCGTCGAGGCCGCGCTGCCGGACCTGTACGTCGGGCGCAACGTCGTGCTGTGTCCGCTGCCGGAGAACGCGCCGGAATCCGTCGCGCGCATCGAAGCGATGTGGCGTGCGACCGGCGCCGACGTGCGCATGATGAGCACCGAGCAGCACGATCGCGTGTTTGCATCGATCAGCCATCTGCCGCACGTGCTGTCGTTCGCACTCGTCGAGCAGATCCTCGGTGAGACCGACGCGGAACTGAAATTCTCGTACGCGGCGGGCGGCTTCCGCGATTTCACGCGCATCGCCGCGTCGAGCCCGGAAATGTGGCGCGACGTATGCGTCGCGAACCGCACGGCGCTGCTCGACGAACTCGACGGCTACACGCGCGTGCTCGCGCGGCTGCGTGAGGCGATCGACGCCGGCGACGGCGCGGCGCTCGAAGCCGTGTTCACGCGCTCGCGCGCCGCACGCAAGGCATGGCAGGAGCGCGGCGGCGCGCCCGTTGCCGAACCGGTCAAGAAATAACAGGACGATTCCCATGGACTATCTCGATCTCGGCCCGTACTCCAGCGCATCGGGCACCGTGCGCCTGCCCGGCTCGAAAAGCATTTCGAACCGCGTGCTGCTGCTTGCGGCGCTGGCCGAAGGCGAAACGACGATCACCAACCTGCTCGACTCCGACGACACGCGCGTGATGCTCGATGCACTCGGCAAGCTCGGCGTGAAGCTCGCGCGTGACGGCGACACCTGTGTCGTCACGGGCACGCGCGGCGCGTTCACCGCGAAGACGGCCGACCTGTTCCTCGGCAACGCGGGCACGGCCGTGCGGCCGCTGACCGCCGCGCTCGCGGTAAACGGCGGCGACTATCGCGTGCACGGCGTGCCGCGCATGCACGAGCGGCCGATCGGCGATCTCGTCGACGGCCTGCGCCAGATCGGCGCGCAGATCGACTACGAGCTGAACGAAGGCTTTCCGCCGCTGCGGATCAAGCCGGCGGCGATCTCGGTCGATGCACCGATCCGCGTGCGCGGCGACGTGTCGAGCCAGTTCCTCACGGCGCTCCTGATGACGCTGCCGCTCGTGAAGGCGAAGGACGGCCGGACCGTCGTCGAAGTCGACGGCGAGCTGATCTCGAAGCCGTACATCGACATCACGATCCGGCTGATGGAGCGCTTCGGCGTGACCGTCGAGCGCGACGGCTGGCAGCGCTTCGTCGTGCCGGCCGGCGTCCGCTACCGCTCGCCGGGGCGGATCATGGTCGAGGGCGACGCGTCGTCCGCGTCGTACTTCCTCGCGGCCGGCGCGCTCGGCGGCGGCCCGCTGCGTGTCGAGGGCGTGGGGCGCGCGAGCATCCAGGGTGACGTCGGCTTCGCGAACGCGTTGATGCAGATGGGTGCGAACGTGACGATGGGCGACGACTGGATCGATGTGCGCGGCATCGGCCACGACCACGGCAAGCTCGAGCCGATCGACATGGACTTCAACCTGATCCCCGATGCGGCGATGACCATCGCGGTCGCGGCGCTGTTCGCGAACGGTACGAGTACGCTGCGCAACATCGCGAGCTGGCGCGTGAAGGAGACCGACCGCATCGCCGCGATGGCGACCGAGCTGCGCAAGGTCGGCGCGATCGTCGAGGAAGGCCCCGACTATCTCGTCGTCACGCCGCCGGAAAAGCTCACGCCGAACGCGGCGATCGACACGTACGACGATCACCGGATGGCGATGTGCTTCTCGCTCGTCAGCCTGGGCGGCGTGCCCGTGCGGATCAACGATCCGAAGTGCGTCGGCAAGACGTTCCCCGACTATTTCGACCGCTTCGCCGCGCTCGCCAAAGCATGACCCGACTGTTCCGATGAAATCGACCCGACCCTTTCACCCGACTCCCGTCATCACGATCGACGGCCCGACCGCTTCCGGCAAGGGCACCGTCGCCGCGCTCGTCGCCGCGAACCTTGGCTTCCACCTGCTCGACAGCGGCGCGTTGTACCGGCTTGCCGCACTCGCGAGCGTGCGCTACGGCATCGCGGCGGAGGATATCGACGCGCTGGTGAAGCTGATCGACGATCTCCACATCACGTTTCGCGAAGGCTGTGCGCAGCTCGACGGCGTCGACGTGTCGAACGACATCCGCGCCGAAGCGGTTGGCAACCGCGCATCGGCCATTGCCGTGCACGGGCCCGTGCGCACCGCGCTCGTCGCGCGCCAGCGCGCGTTCCGCAAGACGCCGGGCCTCGTCGCAGACGGGCGCGACATGGGCACGGTGATCTTCCCGGATGCCGTGCTGAAGGTGTTCCTGACGGCCAGCGCCGAGGCTCGCGCGACCAGACGGCATAAGCAATTGATGCAAAAAGGTTTTTCTGCTAATATAGATGACTTGCTCCGGGATCTTCGTGAACGTGACGCGCGCGACAGCAATCGCGCAGCCGCGCCGCTGAAGCCTGCAGCAGATGCCAAGCTGCTCGATACGTCGGCGCTTTCGGTCGATGAAGCCGTCGATCAAGTGCTGCAGTGGTACCGGGCGCTCGGCCAGCCCGCCTGAGAAGGCGGGTCGCGGTAGGTGCTCCGCGTCGTAAGCGCGGAGCGTGTTTCGAACCCTTAACCCCGTGTGGTCATCGATCTGGCCCTTTCAGCCTGCCATTCCGGCCGGCGTGGCACAGCGACCCATGCACAATCAGATTTTTATGTCCGACCTGCAAACCTCTACCCCGAATACTGAATCTTTTGCGGCTCTGTTCGAAGAGTCGCTGACCCGCCAAGACATGCGCGCCGGCGAAGTGATTTCCGCCGAAGTCGTGCGCGTCGACCACAACTTCGTGGTCGTCAATGCAGGCCTGAAGTCCGAGGCTTACATTCCGATCGAGGAATTCCTGAACGATCAGGGCGAGGTTGAGGTGCAGTCGGGCGATTTCGTGTCCGTCGCGATCGACGCACTCGAAAACGGCTACGGCGACACGATCCTGTCGCGCGACAAGGCGAAGCGCCTTGCATCGTGGCTGTCGCTGGAAAAGGCGCTCGACAACAACGAACTCGTCACCGGCACGATCACCGGCAAGGTGAAGGGCGGCATGACCGTGATGGTCAACGGCATCCGCGCGTTCCTGCCGGGTTCGCTGGTCGACACGCGTCCGGTCAAGGACACGACCCCGTACGAAGGCAAGACGCTCGAGTTCCGCGTGATCAAGCTCGATCGCAAGCGTAACAACGTCGTGCTGTCGCGTCGTGCAGTGATCGAAGCGACCCAGGGCGAAGAGCGCGCGAAGCTGCTCGAGACGCTGAAGGAAGGCGCGATCGTCAACGGCGTGGTCAAGAACATCACCGACTACGGCGCGTTCGTCGACCTCGGCGGCATCGACGGCCTGCTGCACATCACCGACATCGCATGGCGTCGTGTGCGTCACCCGAGCGAAGTCCTGTCGGTTGGCCAGGAAGTCACCGCGAAGATCCTCAAGTTCGACCAAGAGAAGAACCGCGTCTCGCTGGGCATCAAGCAACTTGGCGACGATCCGTGGGAAGGCATCTCGCGCCGTTACCCGTCGGGCACGCGCCTGTTCGGCAAGGTCACGAACATCACCGACTACGGCGCATTCGTCGAAGTGGAATCGGGCATCGAAGGCCTCGTCCACGTGTCGGAAATGGACTGGACCAACAAGAACGTTGCACCGTCGAAGGTTGTCCAGCTGGGCGACGAAGTCGAAGTCATGGTCCTCGAGATCGACGAAGACCGTCGTCGTATCAGCCTCGGCATGAAGCAGTGCAAGCCGAATCCGTGGGATGACTTCAGCCGCAACTTCAAGAAGGGCGACAAGATCACGGGCGCAATCAAGTCGATCACCGACTTCGGCGTGTTCATCGGTCTGCCGGGCGGCATCGACGGCCTGGTCCACCTGTCGGACCTGTCGTGGAGCGAAACCGGCGAAGAAGCCGTTCGCAAGTACAAGAAGGGCGACGAAGTCGAAGCAATCGTGCTCGGTATCGACGTCGAGAAGGAGCGTATTTCGCTCGGCATCAAGCAGCTCGAAGGCGACCCGTTCAGCAACTACGTTGCAATGAACGACAAGGGCTCGATCGTCGACGGCGTCGTGAAGACGGTCGATGCGAAGGGTGCGGTCGTCACGCTGACGGGCGACATCGAAGGCTACCTGCGTGCGTCGGAAATCTCGCAGGATCGCGTCGAAGATGCACGCAACGTGCTGAAGGAAGGCGACAAGGTCAACGCGATGGTGATCAACATCGATCGCAAGTCGCGCGGCATCAACCTGTCGATCAAGGCGAAGGATTCGGCTGAACAACAGGAAGCGATCCGCGGCCTGCAGTCGGACACCAGCTCGGCTGCGACCGGTACGACCAACCTCGGCGCGCTGCTGAAGGCGAAGCTCGACGGCCAGAACCAGTAAGCCTCACGAGGTCTGCTGAAGTATGACCAAATCCGAGTTGGTCGCGCAGCTGGCATCGCGATTTCCGCAACTTGTCCTCAAGGATGCGGATTTCGCGGTGAAAACGATGCTCGATGCGATGTCCGATGCCCTGGCGAAAGGGCATCGCATCGAAATTCGGGGTTTCGGCAGCTTCGGCCTCAATCGTCGCCCGGCGCGCGTCGGACGCAACCCGAAGTCAGGGGAGAAAGTGCAGGTGCCCGAGAAGTTCGTGCCGCACTTCAAGCCTGGTAAGGAATTGCGTGAACGCGTCGACGGCCGCGCCGGTGAACCGCTGAAGGCTGACGATCCGGACGACGAGCGTTGAACGTCGTTCGGAGTGCCCGGAACCCGTCCGGCGAAGGCTGAAAAGAAAAGCGCCCCCTGGGGCGCTTTTTTCATTTCCGGCGGCAGCGACGCAACGGCTGGCGCAGGATGTGCGCAGCCGCGGAAACGCTTCCTTTACAATACGGGTCGATTCGGTGCGACGAAGGGGAGTCGCGCGCCGCAGCAAACCTCAACAAAGAGAGGGCTTCATGAAGTTTATCGTCTGGCTGATCCGGGTATTGGTGTTCGTCCTGCTGCTGGTGCTCGCGCTGGCCAATACGCAAACCGCGACGCTGAATTTCGTTGCCGGCTACACATGGCAAGCGCCGCTGATCCTGATCGGCCTGGCGTTCTTCGCCGTGGGGTTGCTGGCGGGCCTGCTGTCCGCGCTGCCTTCGATTTTCCGCCTGCGTCTCGAGAACGGGCGCCTGAAGCGCGATCTGCGTGCGGCGCGCGAAACGCCCGCCGTCATCGATCAGCCGCCGATGCCGCCCGTCATTTAACACGGACGCCGCGCGATCATCGCGCGGTTTTCGTCTCTGCTTCGATATTTCGCATGGATCTGGATTTTTGGTGGTTGCTCGCGATTCCGGTCGCGTTCGCGCTCGGTTGGGCGGCGTCACGCTATGACCTGAAGAATCTCCTGTCGGAGAGTGCCAACCTGCCGCGCTCGTATTTCCGCGGCCTGAATTTTCTGCTGAACGAACAGCCCGACAAGGCGATCGACGCGTTCATCGAGGTCGCCAAGCTCGATCCCGAGACGGTCGAGCTGCACTTCGCGCTCGGCAACCTGTTCCGCCGCCGCGGCGAGACCGACCGCGCGATCCGCGTGCACCAGAACCTGCTGAGCCGCACGGACCTGCCGGTCAACGAACGCGACCACGCGCTTTACGAGCTCGGCCAGGATTTCCTGAAGGCCGGCCTGCTCGATCGCGCCGAGGAGGCGTTCCACAAGCTCGCCGACGGCGACTACGCGCTCGGCGCGCAGCGGGCGCTGCTGACGATCTACGAGATCGAGAAGGACTGGAACAAGTCGATCGATACCGCGAAGCGCATCGAATCGATGAGCGACAAGCCGCTCGGCGTCGAAATTGCGCAGTTCCACTGCGAACTCGCGCAGGAAGCGCTGCAGCGCAAGAATGCGGCTGCGGCAGCCGAACAGTTGCGCCTGGCGCTGACCGTGAACCCGCAGAACGTGCGTGCGACGGTGCTGTCCGGCGACGCAGCGGAGGCGGCGGGCGACCACGCAGCCGCGATCGAGCACTGGAAGCGCGTCGAAGCGCAGAACCCCGCGTACCTGCCGCTCGTCGCCGACAAGTTGATGAAGGCTTATGTCGCGCTTGGCAAGAACGCCGAGGGCGCCGAGTTGCTGATGGGGTATGTCGACCGCTATCCGTCGAACGATCTGCTCGACATCGCGTACCAGCACATCGCCGGGTTGCGCGGCCAGGAGGCGGCGCACACGCTCGCGCGCATGCAGATGGAGAAGTCGCCGAACCTGTCGGGGATGCTGCACCTGCTCGATGCGCAGATCGCGGCGGCCGACGAGCCGCGCCGTAAGGAACTTGAAATGATGCGTGCGCTGATCAAGCAGCGCACGAAAAATCTGCCACGGTATACGTGCCAGAATTGCGGTTTCCGGGCACGGCTCTTTTACTGGCAGTGCCCCGGATGCAGCGGCTGGGAAACCTATGCGCCGCGCCGCGTCGAACCTGCGATGCCGGGCTGATCCCGGCACGCGGAGCCAACGCGCTGCGGTTGCCGCCGGGCTCGTCCCGGCGGCCAAGTTAGTCAATCACCGGGAAGTACCGGAACATCTATGAAAATCACCATCATCGGCACCGGCTATGTCGGTCTCGTCACGGGCGCCTGCCTCGCGGAGATCGGTCACGACGTCTTCTGTCTCGACGTCGATCCGCGCAAGATCGACATCCTGAACAACGGCGGGATGCCGATTCACGAACCGGGGCTGCTGGACATCATCGCGCGCAACCGCGCGGCGGGGCGCCTGCGCTTCTCGACCGACATCGAGGCGAGCGTCGCGCACGGCGAGATCCAGTTCATTGCGGTCGGTACGCCGCCCGACGAGGACGGCTCGGCCGACCTGCAGTACGTGCTCGAGGCCGCACGCAACATCGGCCGCTACATGACGGGCTTCAAGGTGATCGTCGACAAGTCGACGGTGCCGGTCGGCACCGCGCAGCGCGTGCGCGGCGTGGTCGACGAGGCGCTGGCCGCACGCGGGCTCGCGGGCAGCGTCGCGCATCGCTTCTCGGTCGTGTCGAACCCGGAATTCCTGAAGGAAGGTGCCGCGGTCGAGGACTTCATGCGTCCGGACCGGATCATCATCGGCGTCGATGACGACGAGACGGGCACGATCGCGCGCGAGAAGATGAAGAAGCTCTACGCGCCGTTCAACCGCAACCACGAGCGCACGATCTACATGGACGTGCGCTCGGCCGAATTCGCGAAGTACGCGGCGAACGCGATGCTCGCGACGCGCATCTCGTTCATGAACGAGATGTCGAATCTCGCCGACAAGGTCGGCGCCGACATCGAGGCCGTGCGCCGCGGGATCGGTTCCGATCCGCGCATCGGCTATCACTTCCTGTACGCCGGCGTCGGCTACGGTGGCTCGTGCTTCCCGAAGGACGTCCAGGCATTGATTCGCACCGCCGGCGAGAACGGCCAGCCGCTGCGTATCCTGGAAGCCGTCGAGGCTGCGAACCATGCGCAGAAGGACGTGCTGATCGGCAAGATCGAGCAGCGCTTCGGCGCCGACCTCAAGGGCCGCGAGTTCGCCGTATGGGGCCTGGCGTTCAAGCCGAATACCGACGACATGCGCGAGGCGCCGAGCCGTCGCCTGATCGCCGCACTGCTCGAGCGCGGCGCGACCGTGCGCGCGTACGATCCGGTCGCGGTCGACGAAGCGCGACGTGTGTTCGAGCTGGATTTCGGCAACGATGCCGACGCGCTGGCGCGGCTGCATCTCGTCGAGACGCAGGACGTCGCCGTGACGGGTGCGGACGCACTCGTGATCGTGACCGAGTGGAAGGAATTCCGGAGCCCCGATTTCACGCGCCTGAAGGCCGAACTGAAGGCACCGGTGATCTTCGACGGGCGCAACCTGTACGAGCCGGACGCGATGGCCGAACTGGGCATCGACTACTACGCGATCGGCCGGCCGTATGTCGATCCCCAGTCGTCCTCCCGTGGCTGACCACACGATGAATACACTTCGCGAAATCGTTCCGGTGCCGCGTGCGCAGCTTGCGCGCTCGCGCGTGCTCGTCGTCGGCGACGTGATGCTCGACCGTTACTGGTTCGGCAACGTCGATCGCATTTCGCCTGAGGCGCCAGTGCCGGTCGTGCACGTGCAGCGTCAGGAGGAGCGGCTCGGCGGCGCAGCCAACGTCGCGCGCAATGCCGTGACGCTCGGCGGCCAGGCCGGGTTGCTGTGCGTCGTCGGGTGCGACGAGCCCGGCGAGCGGATCGTCGAGCTGCTCGCCAGCAGCGGCGTGACGCCGCATCTCGAGCGCGACCCGGCACTGCCGACCACGATCAAGCTGCGCGTGCTCGCGCGCCAGCAGCAACTGCTGCGCGTCGACTTCGAGGCGATGCCGACGCACGAGGTGCTGCTCGCGGGGCTCGCGCGCTTCGACGCGCTGCTGCCCCAGCACGACGTCGTGCTGATGTCGGATTACGCGAAAGGCGGCCTGACGCACGTCACGACGATGATCGAGAAGGCGCGTGCGGCCGGCAAGTCGGTGCTCGTCGATCCGAAGGGCGACGACTGGGCGCGCTATCGCGGCGCGTCGCTGATCACGCCGAACCGCGCGGAGTTGCGCGAAGTAGTCGGCCAGTGGAAGTCGGAAGACGATCTGCGCGCGCGCGTCGCGAACCTGCGTGGGGAACTCGGCATCGACGCGCTGCTGCTCACGCGCTCGGAAGAGGGCATGACGCTTTTTTCCGCCACCGGCGAACTGCATGCACCGGCGCTCGCGCGCGAGGTGTTCGACGTGTCGGGCGCGGGCGATACCGTGATCGCGACGGTCGCGACGATGCTCGGCGCCGGCGTGCCGCTGGTCGACGCGGTCGTGCTCGCGAATCGCGCGGCTGGCATCGTGGTCGGCAAGCTCGGCACGGCCACGGTGGACTACGACGAACTGTTTCACTGAGCGCATTCGGCGGCGCGACCAGCGCGTCGCACGAGTGGCTCGCACTTTTCAGGCAGGACGATCATGACCCTCATCGTCACCGGCGCAGCCGGTTTTATCGGCGCGAACATCGTCAAGGCGCTCAACGAGCGCGGCGAGTCGCGCATCATCGCGGTCGACAACCTGACGCGCGCGGACAAGTTCCGGAATCTCGTCGATTGCGAGATCGACGACTATCTCGACAAGACGGAATTCGTCGAACGCTTCGCGCGCGGCGATTTCGGCAAGGTGCGTGCGGTGTTCCACGAAGGCGCCTGTTCGGACACGATGGAAACCGACGGCCGCTACATGATGGACAACAACTTCCGCTACAGCCGCGCGGTGCTCGATACCTGCCTCGCGCAGGGCACGCAGTTCCTGTACGCGTCGTCGGCCGCGATCTACGGCGGCTCGACGCGCTTCGTCGAGGAGCGCGACGTCGAGGCGCCGCTGAACGTGTACGGCTATTCGAAGTTCCTGTTCGACCAGGTGATCCGTCGCGTGCTGCCGAGCGCGAAGAGCCAGATCGCGGGCTTCCGCTATTTCAACGTGTACGGCCCGCGCGAGACGCACAAGGGGCGCATGGCGTCGGTCGCGTTCCACAACTTCAACCAGTTCCGCGCGGAAGGCAAGGTGAAGCTGTTCGGCGAGTACAACGGCTATGCGCCGGGCGAGCAGACGCGTGACTTCGTGTCGGTCGAGGACGTGACGAAGGTGAACCTGTTCTTCTTCGATCATCCGGAGAAGTCGGGCATTTTCAACCTCGGCACGGGCCGGGCGCAGCCGTTCAACGATATCGCGTCGACGGTCGTGAACACGCTGCGCGCGCTCGACAACCAGCCGCCGCTGACGCTCGCGCAGCAGGTCGAGCAGGGGCTGATCGAATACGTACCGTTCCCCGATGCATTGCGCGGCAAGTACCAGTGCTTCACGCAGGCCGACCAGACGAAGCTGCGCGCAGCCGGCTACGACGCACCGTTCCTGACCGTGCAGGAAGGGGTCGACCGCTACGTCCGTTGGCTATCCGGCCAGGTTTAAACAGCGGCGTTGTCTCGCTAGACTGGGTCTCACGGTCGGCAGCCGCCGGCCGTTTTTCTTCGGAGATCCAGCACATGATCAGGAAATGGTTTGCTGCAGCGGTCATGCTCGGCGCAGTCGCGTCGGCCTGGGCGGCCGTCGACGTCAACACCGCGAGCGAGGATGCGCTCGTCGGCATCAAGGGCATCGGTCCGGCACGGGCGAAGGCGATCCTCGATGAACGCGGCACGCGCGGTCCGTTCAGGAATGCGGACGATCTCGCCGCGCGCGTGAAAGGCATGGGCGGGCATACCGTCGAGCGGCTTCAGAAGGAAGGGCTGACGATCGGCGCGGCAGGCGCAGCCGGCACGGCTGCGGCGCTACCCGCCGCGGGCAAGCCGACGGCCGCCAAGCCTGCTGTTGCGCCGGCCCGCACCGCACAGAAGTAACGCGTCGCGCGCGACCGACAACGAGCTCCTTCAGTCGCCGTCGTCATGACGGCTTCCCGCGGCATGCCGCGGGTTTTTTGCGTGGGGGCGGCGTGTGCGATACCGGCGGCGACCACGTATCGCGCGGCATGCGTATTCCTTCGTCGTAATGGGGTTGCCGGCGCGAGTGGCGGCGCTGGTTTACAATCGATTGATTGATCGGCCTCGTACTGACGGTATATCCATGGCTTACAAAACTATCGAAGACACGATCGGCAATACGCCGCTCGTGCAACTGGTCCGCTTGCCGGACGACGAGATTCGCGCGCGCAACAACGTGGTGCTCGCGAAGCTCGAAGGCAACAACCCGGCCGGTTCCGTGAAGGATCGTCCCGCGTTGTCGATGATCAGCAAGGCCGAGGCGCGCGGGCGCATCAAGCCGGGCGATACGCTGATCGAGGCGACGAGCGGCAACACCGGCATCGCACTCGCAATGGCAGCGGCGATTCGCGGCTACAAGATGGTGCTGATCATGCCGGAGGACCTGTCGGTCGAGCGCCGCCAGAGCATGGCCGCTTATGGCGCCGAGATCATCCTGACGCCGGTGAAGGGCGGGATGGAACTGGCGCGCGATCTTGCGGACGAGATGCAGCGCGAAGGCAAGGGCGTGATCCTCGACCAGTTCGCGAACCCCGACAATCCCGTCGCGCACTACGAAGCGACGGGGCCGGAGATCTGGCGCGATACCGAAGGGCGCATCACGCACTTCGTGTCGGCCATGGGCACGACGGGCACGATCATGGGCACGTCGCGCTATCTGAAGGAGCAGAATCCGGCGATCGAGATCATCGGTGCGCAGCCGGAAGACGGTTCGCGCATTCCGGGCATCCGCAAGTGGCCGGAAGCGTACATGCCGACGATCTTCGATCGCAGCCGCGTCGACCGTGTCGAAAGCGTGAGCCAGGCTGCGTCGGAAACGATGACGCGCCGGCTGGCGGCGGTTGAAGGCATCTTCGCGGGCATTTCGTCGGGCGGCGCGTGCGAAGTCGCGATGCGCATCGCGCGTCAGGTCGAGAACGCGACGATCGTGTTCATCGTCTGCGACCGCGGCGACCGCTATCTGTCCACCGGCGTGTTCCCTGCCTGAACACGGGCTGGCGTGCGCAGCGCGCCGGCGATAAAAAAAGCGCCGCTTGTGCGGCGCTTTTTCTTTGGGCGGGCAGATCTTACTGCGACTGCGCGTCGTCGGTGTCGGCCGGCTTCAGCGCGCCGCTCGCTTCCATCTGCGCCTTCACGGCTTCGCCGAGCTGGTACACGGTGAGCGCGTAGAAGAAGCTGCGGTTGTAGCGCGTCAGCACATAGAAATTCTTGAGCCCGAGCATGTACTCGGTCGCGCGCCCCGGCGACGGCAGGTCGACCACGGTCACCGGCGTGCCGGCTTCGGTCGTGATGTTGACAGTCGGCTCGTTCAGCGTCATGCCCGCGCGCATCAGTTGCGACAGCGCCCAGTGCGGTTCCGGCTGGCCGTCGGCGGCGGCCTGCGCGATGCCCAGGCTGCCCGTATCGGGCGTGATCTGCCAGACCACCGGTCGGTCGGTTTCCCAGCCGTGCTGCTTCAGGTAGTTCGCGACGCTGCCGATCGCATCGACAGGACTGCTGCGCAGATCGACGTGGCCCGTGCCGTCGAAGTCGACCGCATATTCGCGGATGCTGCTCGGCAGGAACTGCGGAATCCCGATCGCGCCCGTGTAGGAGCCGAGCACGGTGGTCGGGTCGAGCTGGTTGTCGCGGGTCCAGACCAGGAAGTCCTCGAGATTCTTGCGGAACGTGGCCTGGCGGCTGTCGCGATTCGGCGTGTCCGGATAGTCGAACGTGAGCGTCGTCAGCGCGTCGAGCACGCGGAAATTGCCCATGTAGCGGCCATAGATCGTCTCGACGCCGATGATGCCGACGATCACCTCGGGCGGCACGCCGAACTGCTCGGACGCGCGCTGCAGTGTCGCCTGGTTCGCCTTCCAGAACTTCACGCCCGCGTTGATCCGGATCGGCTCGATGAAGCGCGAGCGATAGACGCGCCAGTTCTTGACCGTCGGCGACGGGGCGGGCCTCACGAGCTTGACGGCCGTCGCCGAGTAGCTGATGCGCGAGAACAGCGCATGCAGGCTTGCGGAGTCGAAGCCGTTGCGGCTCACCATCTCGTCGATGAAGGCGTCGACCTTCGCGTTGTTCGCGTAACGCTGCGGGACAATTTCCTCTTCGAAGGTCTGGCCTTGCGGCACCGGCTGCTGCGGCTGGGCCTGAGCGACGAGCTTGCCGGCGGGCTTCGCCGGCTGCGTCTGCGCGCCGGCAGGCGCAGTGCCGAGGGCCGCGACGACAGCGGCGGCGACGAGCGGCACGCGAACACGGAACAGCGCGGAGAGGGGGGCGGCAGGCTTGCTGGAATTCATGTCGAAGCGGGCGGACAGGGCGATTGTGTTCGGCGCAGTATACCCGACGGATCCCGCGCGCCGGGGCGTAGCAGGCCCCCGTTGTGGTAAGTTAGCGGCGAATTCGCGGCAGACGATGGACATCATTGATGGAGACCTGCGGCGCACCGCGCGCCGCCGATGACAGCTTATGGCAACCGCTTTCTATACGCACCCCGACTGCATGCTGCACGAGATGGGGGAATGGCATCCGGAATGCCCGGCCCGCCTGTCGGCGATCCAGGATCAACTGATTGCGAGCCGCATCGACGATCTGATCGTGCATGAAACCGCGCCGTTCGCGAGCGAGGTCGCGCTGGGCCGAGTGCATACGCAGGCGCACATCGACTACATCCGCAGCATGACGCCGGTCGACGGCTACGTCGAGATCGATCCCGATACGCTGATGAATCGCGACACGTGGCGCGCGGCGCTGCGCGCGGCAGGCGCCGCGATCGCGGCGACCGATGCGGTGATCGAAGGCCGCTATGCGAATGCGTTCTGCGGCGTGCGTCCGCCCGGTCACCATGCGGAGCCCGCGCGTGCGATGGGCTTCTGCTTCTTCAACAACGTCGCGATCGCCGCGCGGCATGCGCTCGACGTACACGGCTTAGAACGTGTCGCGATCATCGATTTCGACGTGCACCACGGCAACGGCACCGAGGCCGCGTTCGCGAACGACGAGCGCGTGCTGATGTGCAGCTTCTTCCAGCATCCGCTGTACCCGTTCTCGGGCGTCGATCACCAGGCACCGAACATGGTCAACCTGCCGATGCCCGCACGCAGCAACGGGATGGCGATCCGCGAAGCCGTCGACATGTTCTGGCTGCCGCGCCTCGACGCATTCAAGCCGCAGATGCTGTTCGTGTCGGCCGGTTTCGATGCGCATCGCGAGGACGACATCGGCAACCTCGGGCTCGTCGAGGCCGACTTCGAATGGCTGACCGCGCAAATCGTCGACGTGGCGCGCCGGCATGCGCAGGGCCGCATCGTGAGCTGCCTCGAAGGCGGCTACAACCTGTCCGCGCTCGGGCGCAGCGTCGTCGCGCACCTGCGCGTGCTGGCCGGTATCTGATTCCCGGCTGGCAGGGCGCGCCGGGCGCGCTCAGCGTGCCGGCGCGCGCGCGTGAATCCACGCGATCAGCGCGTCGATCACGCGGTCGCGGTCGAGATCGTTCATCGTTTCGTGGAAACCGCCTTCATATAGCGTCAGCGTACGATCGGGCGAGCCGACGCGCGCGCCGAACGCGCGGCTGCCGTCGGGTTCGGTCAGCTTGTCTTCGGTGCCGTGATAGACGAGCACCGGCACGCGCAGCGCGCCGCGGCCGCTTTCGATACGCGCCATCGCGTCGAGAATCTCCGCGCCGGTGCGCGCGGGCACCGCGCCATGGTGCACGAGCGGATCGGCGCGATTGGCCGCGACGATGGCCGGATCGCGCGACAGCAATGCCGCATCGATCTTGATCGCGGGAAACGTCGGCCATACGCGGCTGATGATGCGGCTCACCGCGAGCATCCAGCGTGGCACGTCGCGCCCCGGTACGAGCGCCGGGCTCGACAGCACGAGGCCCGTCAGCGCGTGGCCGCGGGCCGGCGCGCGCTCGATCGCGTAGAGCGCCGCGACTGCGCCGCCCATGCTGTGACCCATCAGGAACAGCGGCGAATTGCCGCGTGCGGCTTCGGCCACCAGCGCATCCGCATCGTTCAGGTAGCCGTCGAAGCGGTCGACCCACGCGCGCTTGCCGGGCGACTGGCCGTGCCCGCGCAGGTCGATCGCGAGCACGTCGATACCGGCCGCATTCAGCCGGCCGGCGAGCGCGGCATAGCGGCCCGCGTGTTCGGCAAGGCCATGCACGAGCGCGACAGTCGCGCGTGGCGGCGCGCTGCCGTCGCCAGCCGGCCAGCGGTACGACGCCAGTTCGAGCCCGTCGGCGGTACGCAGCCGGCCCATTTTCGGTGCGGGTACCGACGAAGGCGCGACGCCGGCGGTGGCGGGCGCGGCGGCCGGCGTGGTGGTGGCGGTCATCTGGCGTGTCCCCTGTTTGTTGGTCGGTGTTCCGGATCATAGACGCGGCCTTTGCGCGGCGGGCCAGCGGCGCCCCTCTAATTTCGTGTAGTTATGAAAAGATCGAAATCGATTATTAAGGGGAATGAGGGGTTTGCGGTAAAATCGACGGTTATTCCAGATGCATCGGCGGCCGACTGGCGGGCCATCTCGCCGGCCGGCCGCCGTTTTGTTTACATGATCGAATTACGCAATCTTTCGCAGCGTTTCCCCGGGCCGAGCGGCTGGGTCGAGGCGCTGCACAACGTCAACCTGACGATCCCGCAGGGCGAGGTGTTCGGCATCATCGGCCGAAGCGGCGCCGGCAAGAGCACGCTCGTGCGCACCATCAACCTGCTCACGCGGCCGACCGAAGGCAATGTCGTCGTCGGCGGGCGCGATCTCACGCTGCTGCCGGCTGGCGCGCTGCGCGAGGCGCGCCGCGAGATCGGCATGATCTTCCAGCACTTCAACCTGCTGTCGTCGCGCACGGTGTTCGACAACGTCGCGCTGCCGCTGGAGCTGGCCGGCGCAAGCCGTGCCGAGATCGAGGCCGCCGTGCTGCCGCTGCTCGACCTCGTCGGGCTGTCCGCGCAGAAGGATCGCTACCCGTCGCAGATCAGCGGTGGGCAGAAGCAGCGTGTCGGCATTGCGCGCGCGCTCGCGAGCCAGCCGAAGGTGCTGCTGTCGGACGAAGCGACGTCCGCGCTCGATCCCGAAACCACGCGTTCGATCCTTGATCTGCTGAAGCGCATCAATCGCGAACTCGGCCTGACGATCGTGCTGATCACGCACCAGATGGAAGTGATCAAGCAGGTCTGCGATCGCGTGGCGGTGCTCGATGCCGGGCGCGTGGTCGAGGAAGGCCGCGTGATCGACGTGTTCCTGCAGCCGCATCACGAAGTGACGCGCGCGCTGATCGGCGACGTGATCGCACAGGAGCTGCCGTCCGCGCTGAAGGCACGCGTGGCCGAACGCCTGAAGACGGGCCGCGGGCATCTGCTGCGGCTCGCGTTCACGGGCTCGGGTGTCGACCAGCCGATCCTGTCGGAGACGATCCGCCGGTACGAACTCGATTTCAACATCCTGCACGGCCAGATCGACGAGATCCAGGGGCAGGCATTCGGTTCGCTCGCGGTGCTCGCGGGCGGCGAGCCGGGCAAGGTCGGGCAGGCGCTCGCGTTCCTGCGCGAGCAAGGTGTGGTGGTAGAGGAGCTTTCGTATGTTGAGTGAGATGTTCGATATGTTCGTGCAGTCGTTCTGGGAGACGCTGATCATGGTCGGCATCTCCGGAGTGGTCGGCGCGCTCGTCGGCCTGCCGCTCGGCGTGCTGCTCTACCTGACCGACCGCCAGGGCGTGCTGCAGAACCTCGCGGTGAATCGCGTGCTCGGCGGCATCGTGAACGCCGTCCGCTCGACGCCGTTCATCATCCTGCTGGTCGCGGTGATTCCGTTCACGCGTCTCGTCACGGGTTCGTCGATCGGCACGGCCGCGGCGGTCGTGCCGCTGACGCTCGCAGCCGCGCCGTTCATCGCGCGTCTCGTCGAGACGGCGCTGCGCGAAGTCGACCGCGGGCTGATCGAGGCCGCGCAGTCGATGGGCGCGACCACGTCGCAGATCGTCTTCAAGGTGCTGCTGCCCGAATCGCTGCCGGGCGTCGTCGCGGGCCTGACGATCACGTTCGTGTCGCTGGTCGGTTATTCGGCGATGGCCGGTGCAATCGGCGGCGGCGGGCTCGGCGATCTCGGGATCCGCTACGGTTACCAGCGCTATCTGCCTGAAGTGATGTGGACGGTCGTCGCGATCCTGATCGTGTTCGTGCAGATCGTGCAGTCGTTCGGCGACTGGCTCGTGCGCCGGCTGAGCCACAAATAAGACGAAACCGATCCGTTAGGGGAGACACGATGCAACGACGTTTCATGCTGAAGTTCGCGGCGGCACTGGGTGCGGCCGCGCTGTTCGCGGGCGCGCACGCGCAGGCCGAAACCATCAAGGTGGGCGTGACGGGCGGACCGCACGCGCAGATCATGGAGGCGGTGAAGAAGGTCGCGGCGAAGAACGGCCTCGAGATCCGCATCGTCGAATTCTCCGATTACGTGCAGCCGAACGCGGCACTCGCGTCGGGCGACCTCGACGCGAACAGCTACCAGCACGATCCTTATCTGCAGGCGCAGGTGAAGGATCGCGGCTACAAGCTGATCAAGGTCGCGGATACCGTGACGTTCCCGATGGGCATCTATTCGAAGCGCGTGAAGTCGCTGGCCGAACTGAAGCCGGGCGCGCGCGTCGCGGTGCCGAACGATCCGACCAACGGCGGCCGCGCGTTGCTGCTGCTGCAGAAGCAGGGTCTGCTGAAGCTGCGCGCGGATGCGGGGCTGAAGGCCACGCCGCTCGATATCGTCGACAATCCGCGCAAGCTGAAGATCGTCGAACTCGATGCGGCGCAGATTCCGCGCTCGCTCGGCGATGTCGACGCGGCCGCGATCAACACCAACTACGCGATGGAAGCGGGGTTGAAACCGAAACAGGACGCGATCGCGATCGAGGGTCCGAACGGTCCGTACGCGAACATCCTCGCGATTCGCGAGGCGGACCGGAACAAGCCCTGGGTCGCGAAACTGATCGCGGCCTATCATTCGGCCGACGTGAAGCAGTTCATCGAAGGCAAGTTCGGCGGTGCGGTCATCGCCGCCTGGTAACGGGCGGAGGACGGGCGCCCGGCGGGATTAGAGTTGGTGATCGAAAACCCGGGCTTTGCGTCCGGGTTTTTTCTCTTTTAAAATAGAACGATCGTTCGCTATCATTGGCGCGTCGCCAAGAAGCGGTATCCTCGACAGCCACGATGGATGGGTCCGCTTGGCCGCGCAGTCATGAGGCCTCGCTATAGAATGGCCTCTGGTCGTATTCGTAACTTTGGAGCGTGTGCATGAAAATCCTGGTGCCAGTGAAAAGAGTGGTCGATTACAACGTGAAGGTCCGCGTGAAGTCGGACAACACGGGTGTCGACATCGCGAACGTGAAGATGTCGATGAACCCGTTCGACGAAATCGCCGTTGAAGAAGCCGTGCGCCTGAAGGAAGCGGGCGTCGCGACCGAAGTGATCGCCGTGTCGGTGGGTGTCACGCAGGCGCAGGAAACGCTGCGTACGGCGCTGGCGATCGGCGCGGATCGCGCGATCCTCGTCGAATCGACCGACAGCGTCGAGCCGCTGGCCGTCGCGAAGATCCTGAAGGCGCTGGTCGACAAGGAACAGCCGCAACTGGTGATTCTCGGCAAGCAGGCGATCGACGACGATTCGAACCAGACCGGCCAGATGCTGGCCGCGCTGGCAGGCCTGCCGCAAGCGACGTTCGCGTCGAAGGTGACGGTGGCTGACGGCAAGGCAACGGTCGCACGTGAAGTCGACGGCGGCGCGGAAACGCTGTCGCTGACGCTGCCGGCCGTGATCACCACGGACCTGCGCCTGAACGAGCCGCGTTACGTGACGCTGCCGAACATCATGAAGGCGAAGAAGAAGCCGCTGGAAACCGTGAAGCCGGAAGACCTCGGTGTGGACGTCGCACCGCGTCTGAAGACGCTGAAGGTCGTCGAGCCGCCGAAGCGCGCAGCCGGCGTGAAGGTGCCGGACGTGAAGACGCTGGTCGAGAAGCTGAAGACCGAAGCCAAGGTGCTGTAAGAGGGAGCGCA
>NZ_CADFEI010000010.1 GCF_902833225.1 Burkholderia sp. BCC1644 | reverse complement strand
GCCACTCGCCACCAGGTGCAAGCACCCGTGCTGCCGTTCGACTTGCATGTGTAAGGCATGCCGCCAGCGTTCAATCTGAGCCAGGATCAAACTCTTCAGTTTAAACCTGTTACTGTTTTCGGTTCGGTTAAGAACCGGTCGCTCACTCAAAGCTGACAGGAATATGAATCACTTCATAAACCTGACTTACTTTAGTGTGAGACTCTTGATACTTTCGCTATCTGATCCGAGGATCAGCTCGCTTCCATCAAGCGCCCACACTTATCGGCTGTTAATTTTTAAAGAACGTTTCTGCGAGAAACTTCGCGTTTCTCAGCAGCGCTGCGTTTTCAGCAGCAGAGAAGCGAGATTATCAACCGTTTTTTAAAACTCGTCAACAACTTTTTTAACTACTTCGTTGCGACGACTGCGGTTTAATTTCGTGTGCACTGGAGTCGATAAAACCGACTTCAACAGTACCGCTTCCCTTCTTTCCCCCGCGCTGCGTTTCCGTTAGCGCGAAAGAGGCGTGATTCTAAGCACCTACTCCGGTCTCCGCAACCCCCTTTGTGAAATATTTTTGACATGCTAGGTCGGGGGCCGTTGAGCCGACCCAGTGTTCATATATAAGGGGCACGGCAAGAGCAGCCTCGGTCGCCCGTGAACCGCCCCGCCGCCGCGAACGCAAGCTACCGTCGGTTACCGCCCCACCATCGCCCTCACCACGCCGTCCCGCCGAATCAACCCGTGATACAGCGCCGCGGCAAAGTGCGCGAGGAAGGTCGCGAAGAACAGATACGCCAGCACGCGATGCGCGACCCTGAGCCAGGCGAACGTCACCGGATCAGCCGAAACCAGCGCCGGCAACTGCACGCCACCGCCCAGCGTCACCGGGTACCCGCCCGCCGACAGCATCGCCCACCCGATCAGCGGCATCGCCACCATCAGCGCATACAGCACGAGATGCGACCCGTGCGCGGCCACCTTCTGCCACCACGGCAGGTCCTCGGGCAACGCCGGCGACTTCGACAGCACCCGCACCACGATCCGCACGCACACCAGCACCAGCACGGCCACACCCAGCGGCTTGTGAATCGCCACCAGGATCTCGTGCCGCCCGGAAACGGACGCCACCATCCCCACCCCGATGAACAGCATCGCGAGGATCATCGCGGCCATCACCCAATGCAGCACGCGTGCCGGCAAGCTAAACGTCGTCGAAGCCTTCATCATCGTCCCTCCCCACTCAATCGCGCCACGCCAGCCACCCCGGCCTCTTCGCTCGTGCGTCGCAGATACGAATCCGCATACGCCGCCGAACGCGCCGCCAGCAACGGATCACCCGACACCTGAATCCCCTGCGGCAACACCGTCGGGTCGTAATTCACGTCGCGGCACGGCCCGCTGTCCTGCGCCTCCACGCGATCGAGCACGAGCGTGCCCGCATCGATCGTCGTCCGCTGGGCGGGCCAGACCTTCGTCGCGTCGTCCACCGGATCGCCAGGCTCCGCCAGCGTGACCAGCAGCTTCCACTTCTGCGCACCGGCCGCGATGCGCTGCGTCACGTCCTGCTGCAGCACGTTCGGATCCCCGGCCGTCGCGACGTCGCCGGCGCCGGCCGTCTGCTCCGGCACGACACGCCACCGCACCGCCTGGCGCTTGCCGGCCGCGTCGACGAAGTAGAACGCGTTCAACCCGTAATAGCTTTCGGTGACGTAGCTCGCGCTCGGCTTCGCACCTTTGATCCACTGGAGGAACGCCGCCGTCTCCGGGTGCGCGCCGAAAAACGCCTTCACCTTCGCCGGATCGGGCTTGCCCGTCTTCGGATCGGGCCGGGTCGCCAGCGTCTGCTGGTAGAACGCCTGCGGCGTCGCCACCGGAAACACCGGCATCGCGTTCATCCCGGTCCGCCATTGTTCGCCGTCCGGCGCAGTGAGTTTCAGCGCAAGACTGCGGATCGGCACGCTGCTGTCGGGCGCGTACGGATTCCCGCCCGGCAACGCGAAGCGCCCGACCACCGGCGTGCGCACCGCCTTGAAGAACGGCGCGACCGAATACGCGCTCGCGGCGCCGTTGCCTTCGAAGTAACCGGTCACGCACACGCCCTTCGCGTGATTGCGCCGGAAGCCCGGATGGATGCCGCTGTTGGTCTGCAGCGCGTCGACGAGCCGCTGCGGGGTCAGACGCGCCGGCGCAAGCCAGCCACCCGCGTAGCCGAACGCGACGGCCACGCCGGCCACCGCGCCGCCGATCACGGCCCAGCGCCACCACCCGCGCCCAGGCTCGCGCTGCGGCGAAGAAGAGGAAGATTGCTTCATGAATGCGCTCCCGATCGTCAGATCATTGTCGAACGCGCGTAGGACGCCACCCGCGCCGCTTTATTCCACGAAAATTTTTTTCCTATGCTGGAGGGAATAATCGATGCCGGCCGGCGTCCTACGCGGCATCTTGACCCTTTCGGCAACCGGCCCGGCCATGCCCTCCACCGCCCTCGACGACGACGCATTACGCGAACTCATCCCCAGGCTGCGACGCTTCGCGCTCTGGCTGGCACGCGACGTCCATGCGGCCGACGATCTCGTCCAGTCGACGCTCGAGCGCGCGCTGTCGCGCTGGACGAGCCGTCGCGACGACGCGTCGCTGCGCAGCTGGCTCTTCACGATCCTGTACCGGCAGTTTCTCGACGGGAAACGCAGCGCGAAGCGCTACAACTGGCTGCTCGGCCGGATCCGTGACGACGACGAAGCGCACTGGCCGTCCGCCGAACGCGAATTCACGGCGCGCGCGACGCTCGAAGCGTTCGGCCGGCTGTCGGACGAGCAGCGCAGCCTGCTGCTGCTCGTCGCGGTCGAGGGCTTCACCTATCAGGAAGTCGCCGACCTGCTCGAGGTGCCGATCGGCACCGTGATGTCGCGGCTATCCCGCGCGCGCCAGGCGCTGCGCCAGCTCAGCGACGGCGAGCTACCTGCTCCTTCTCTCCGGTTGATGAAGAAATGAACACGCCTCCGAACGAACACGACCTTCAGGCCTACGTCGACGGCCAGCTCGACGACGATGCGCGCGCCGCGGTCGAGCGCTATCTCGCGCTGCATCCGGAGCGCGCGGAACAGGTGAAGCAATGGCAACAGGATGCGCAGCGTTTGCGGGCCGCACTGGAGAGCGTGCGGATGCCGGCCGATAACCCTGCGCTCGATCCTGCGGCCATTCGCGGCCGGCGGGCGGAACGCTCGCGGATGCGGTTTGCGATAGCGGCTTCGTTCGTGTTCTGCGTCGGGCTGGGGACGTTCGGAGGATGGCAGGCGCGTGGCTGGAATGCAGCGCCGCCCATCGCACCGATGAGCGATGCTATCGAGGCTTACCGGATGATGGTGGTCGATCAGACGGCCAAGGTCGATTACCGGCCGACGGGTGCGGGCGATTTGCAGGGGTGGCTCACCAAACGCGTGGGCGCATCGGCGCGGCTGCCGGATTTGAGCGCGGCGGGGTTCAGGCCAGTTGGTGGGCGGTTGTTCACGACGGACAGCGGCGCAACGGCTGCGATGGTGCTCTATGAAGACGAGGCCGGGCGGACACTGAGCTTCTATCTGCGGCCGGCGGAATCGAAACATCGGCTGCTGCCGGCCGGACAACGCGTGGATGGTGCGTTGCTCGCGCGGTACGGGTCGGTGAACGGGCTCAATTATGCGGTTGTCGGGCCGGCGGGGAGTCTCGGGGAGAAAGCGGTCGTGCAGGCGCTCGATCAGCAGACTTGAGTGGCTCGATTCGCGCCACACTGGTGGTCCCCGATAGCCGCCGACACCCGCCTGGTGCGGCTTTGCCGGCTTGATGAGGTCATGCTCACCATATGGATGCACAGCGTTCCGACTCGTCCGGGAGTCGCTTATCCACATGGCCGGCGCGCAGTGGCAAATCTGCCCTGCGCACGATGCGCTCACCCTTGAAGGGCACAGCGCCCGGATTCGTTTCGAGAGCCGTTATCCACATCGCCCTCCGCGCAAGGCGGACGATTCAGTCGTCTTGCATCACCCTCACCGTCTGGCTTCACAGCATTCCGAGTCGCTTGGCGACCGGATATCCACAATGCTCGATGCCTCGAGCAAACTGCGCTGCTCCGATCGATTCGATCCTGCCACCGCTGCGCATGCGGCCTCGTTTCGGGCGTCACCACGCGCCGAAACAGACGTCACGCGAAGTGCTCACCATTTCGTTGCACAGCGTTTTGACTGACTTGCGGCGAAGTTTTCCACATCGAATACAACGCGGGCCGACCGGCACGCCCTCGCCTTCGTTCGACCCGCCGGCCTTCCGGAGTCCCGTCTCCGGGGGCGCAAGCATACTCGATGCCGCGGCACAGCGTTTGCGATTTGTTTGGAACCGCTTGTATAGATCTTCTCGATCAGGAAGACCGCATTGACAGTCGTGACGTCGTTTTCCCCGCATTGCCGCACGCTGAGCGGTCCGCTCACCATCGGGATGCACAGCATCCGGAGTTGTTATGGACGCCGGTTGTCCACAATCACTGCGGCGGCTCCCCTTCGATCACATCGCTGCGCTTCAGCACCTCCCGCAGGCACACCGGACACACGAGCTCACCTGCATCCCACAGCCTCACGAACGTGGCCCGATCGTCGATCCTGAATGTCGACTCGACGATATCGATATCCGGCCCGAGCACCTTGCGCAAAAACGCCTCGTCGAACCAGTGCTTCGGTTCGTGCTTCGCGCTGCCATCCGTCACCTGCACGACGTGACGATCGCGAATCACATCGATCGTCAGGATCGCCGTTTCGATATCCGGCGAGGTCCGGGTCGGCAAGATCAAGCCGTGAAGCTCGCATCGCGCGTGATTCGAAGGCCATTTCGCATTCGCCGCGACAACGGACGTGTCGAACGCGTGCTCTATCGTCGTCGGTTTATAGGGCGTTTCGCCGGAGCGCACGAGCAGTTCGTCCAGGCATGCCGAACACAGATGCTCCCGCAAACGCTCCAGCGCCGCAATCTTCGGAAACGCCTTCACGTGTGCAACGTTGTCGACAAAGGTGGCATCGACCTCGTGCTCGTCGAGTTCCGCACGCAGCATCCACATTTCCCTGCTGTATTTCGGGCGATCGAGCGAAACCTTCACGAGTTCGCCGGACACGAACTGTCCGCGCCGCTGGATGCGCGCGGAAATGCCCTTCGATGTCGTGATCCCGTTGTCGTATCCATGCCGGCGGCAGACGATCGGCCCCATTACCGGCTCCGGTTGCGGGCAGCGCTCATGTCGCCCGGGTCTTTCTTTGTTTTCATCGTGCCGGTCATCATCATCGATGGCTCAGGGTTCGAAATCGACCGTCGCGCGTCGTGACGAGAAATACTCGGTGATCGCCGAAATCACGGCCTGGCGCGTGACGGCATCGATCGTCCCGCTATCGTTTATCGGCTCGACGTACTTCATTGAATCGACGTAGACGACGAATCCGGGACCGTTGTCCACGCCAGGCAGCAACGCCTCGCCAGGCGCCCGCACGGTACGCTCTCCGTCGGACAGCACGATCTCGCCGCGTGACACCATCAGGACCTTGTACGTCATCGCGTTATCTCGCGTAATTCAGTCATGCCGTTCGATGACGTATTGCGCTGGTCCGTGCCATGCAACCGAACGGTACGCGCTTCGAACGACGCCGATCTCCCGGTAATACTCGACGAGTGCCTGCGGACTCCAGTCGCGGCCAGCGGAAAACAGCACATCGAGTTCGATGAGCGCGGCTACGAGCGTCTGCCGGTCGTTGTCGTCTGCGATTGCACGTTCCCAGCGATCGGAATGCCGAGCGAAGCCCAACCGGATTAGTCCATCGGCCGCAGCCACCACGTCCGTGACGACAACCGCAACATGGCCGGCAATATCCGTCACCAGCATCTCGTCGACAGGTGCCTTCATCGATCGCATCGTCCAGTGTCTTCCGCTGTGATCACCCTGCCTCCTTCGTGAGCCATCTAACGATTTTCGCGACGTCTTCGTCGGAGACCTTCCCGACGCGATCGACAAACACCCCGTAGTCGAGATCGAACTTCACGTTGAATCGCTCGCCCTTGTAGCGGCAACACAGAACGTCGGCTTCCGGGATCGACACGCGTTGCTCGAACACGATGTCGCCCGGATGTTGCTGCATCCGATGCATGACTGTGTCGATATCGAGCGCGTCGAGCCGGGTCAACGAAAGATCAGTCATGTGCCGTGAGCCTGTCCGTCGGCCCTTTGCATCCTGGATGCCGGCGATTCTACAGACATGACGGCTTACGTATCACCCACGTGCTTCACAGCTTCCCGATTCGTTCCTCTGTTCGCCGCACGCAGTGCATATCCCGAGCGGATCACAGTCGACGGACTGTGCTTATCCAAAGGTGTTAACAGGGTTCGTATACATACGTAGTGATAGTTAACAAGCGCTGTGCCCCACAGTGGATAACCTCCGTAACGCACTGAATTTTCAGCACGAAGCGGGATGCATAACCATGGGTGTGTCACGTGAACAGCTCCGCGCAGCACAGAACAACTTTTCGTCGATTCACGGACTCGCCGACATATCCTCAATCGTTCCACTGTGAATCCAGAGGCTTGCCGGACGGTTATCCAGAGGGCAATGTGGATAACACCACAGCGCATCGACGCGTTTTGCTGTGAAGCGAACAGGTGAAGCCGACGTTCGCGGCATCGCCAGGCAACATCGATCGTCAGCGTTCGTGCGCCGCGATTCAAAAAATTTTCACGAAGGGGCTTGCGCCTCTCCAAAACCCTCTCTATAATTCGCGGCTTCTTAGGCTCGTAGCTCAGTTGGTTAGAGCACCACCTTGACATGGTGGGGGTCGTTGGTTCGAATCCAATCGAGCCTACCAACGAACAAAATGAAGGGGTCCGGCAGCACAACTTGCCTACAGGCAACGCGGCTCGCCAAACATACAAACGCCACGCGGCAACCTCGCGTGGCGTTTTTCTTTTCCGGTCCGAAACAGCGCAGAGTGCCCCGATGCGTGGCGCGATACACGGCCCGGCATCACATCGTCGCCGGCATCCCGACCCGTCATTCAAGCGCCTCTGCACGGCGAGTAGAATCGTGTGCACATCGAAGCGGCTGCGCCGCGTGCCACCCGATTTCAAGCATCTCCAAACCGCATCGAAACAACAACGCGCGATCCGCGCGACTGAGAGCACACGACCATGTCCGAGGTCACGACCGCCGCATCGTCCGCAAGCACCGACGAAATCGCCGCTTACGTCGGCAAGAAAGCCGCCTGGTTCGAGCGCAAATGGGCGATCGCCGAATCGCGCAAGAGCCGGCAGTCGTGGAACTGGGCCGCGTGCTTCCTGGGCCCGGTCTGGATGGCCTATCGATGCATGTACTGGCAGGCGGCCGCCGTGCTCGCCGTCACGCTCGGCATCACGCTGGTCGAGCTGCTGTACTTCCCGACATACTTCGAATCGAGCACGCTCGACCCGGTCACCATCGGGATCGCGGTCTCGCTCGGCTGGTGCGGGAACAGCCTCTACAAGCGGTACGTCGAACGCAGGATCGAAAAATTGCGCCCGAACGCGACGTCTCGCGAATCGTTTCTCGCGCTGCTCGAGGCGCAAGGCGGCACGAACTGGCTGGCGGCGGCCGGTTTCGCCGTCGCGACGCCGCTGCTCGGCGTACTGTTATTCATGCTCGGCAACGCCGGAGGCGCGACGTACTGATCGCGGTAGCCGGCGATCGGCAGGGCAGGAAGAAGAGGGCGGACGGCGCCGTCGCCATGCATCCGCATGGCATGCGGCGCCGGCTCGCGCTACCTTCAATGCAGATGCTTCAACTTGTCAGGATTCCGCACGACATAGATCGCGACGATCTTCCCGTCGTCGATCTCGAGCGCCGTCGTCTGCAGCTCGCCGTCCGCTTCCAGCGTGACGAACCCCGGCAGCCCGTTGATGAACCCGGCCCGCACGAGCTTCGACGCATGCGTCGCGAACAACCCGGCCAGGTACTCGTGCACCTTCATCACGAGTTCGAAACCCAACACCGGCTTGCCTGCGGCCGTGCGCTTGCCGCCACCATCGGAATGCAGGCTCACGTCCTCGGCGAGCATCGCGCCGAGCGCACGCATGTCGCCGCTGCGTGATGCCGCGAAGAATGCTTCGGCCAGTTCGATCCCGCGCTGCTTCTCGACATGAAACCGCGGCCGCGCCTCGCGCACATGCGTACGCGCCCGCGCGGCGAGCTGCCGGCACGCTGCCGGGTCGCGCTGGATCGTCGTGGCCACTTCGTCGAACTCGAGACCGAACACGTCGTGCAGCAGGAACGCCGCGCGTTCGAGCGGCGAGAGCCGTTCGAGCGCGAGCAGCAGCGGCAGCGTGACGTCTTCCTGTTCGTCTTCCTCGACGACCGGCTCGGGCAGCCACGGGCCGATATAGGTCTCGCGCTGGTGTCGCGCGGACTTCAGCTGATCGAGGCACATGCGCATCACCATGCGGCGCAGGAACGCCTCGGGTACGCGCACCTCGGTACGGTCGACGTCCATCCAGCGGATGAACGCCTCCTGCACCATGTCCTCGGCATCCGCGACGGAACCGAGCATCCGGTACGCGACGCGGATCAGCGTGCGACGCAGCGGGTCGAAGCTCGCCGCCGCGTCGGCCCGCGCTTCGGCGCTGCCCTTGGCCGGGTCGAGGTTCGTCATCAGGCCACCATCTTCGCGGCGGCGGCCTTCGCATCGGCCGGCTCGATCCACAGCCCGAAGCCGACGGCGAGCCGGTTCCAGCCGTTGATCACGTTGATCATCAGCGTGAGTTTCACCTGTTCCTCCTGGCTGAAATGGTCGTTCAGCGCCGCATAGGCCGCTTCGTGCGCCGCGTGGCCTTCCGACAGCCGCGTGAGCGCTTCGGTCCAGCCAAGCGCCGCGCGTTCGCGGTCGGTGTAGCAGGGCGCTTCGCGCCACGCGGCGAGCAGGTAGATGCGCTGCTCGGTCTCGCCTTGCCCGCGTGCCTCGGCGGTGTGCATGTTAATGCAGTTCGCGCACGCGTTGATCTGCGATGCGCGGATCTTGACCAGCTCGATCAAGGTCGGCTCGAGGCTCCCCGCAGCGGCGACCGACACGGTCATCCAGTTCTTCATCAGCGCGGGGGCGGCGGCAAACGGATTGAGTTTCGCAGTCATGGTTCCTTCTCCTTTCGTGTGGGTTCCGGTGATATGACGAGCGAGCCCCCCGCGCGTGTGACATCGACGCAAAAGATTTTTCGAAGCGGGCGCGGATACGGATCGCAAGTGAAGGGCAGAGCGGTTCGGCGCAGTGCCGATGGCCGCGCGCGACAGCGTTCATCAGACAAACTCGCGCGCCGCGCGGATGTCATGGGTCGTCAGTAGCCGCCCATGCGGGCCGGCATGCGGCAAAGCCCATCCGGACAGGGATCCCCGCGCCGTCACGCATTCGACACGTGCGAAGCCAACACTTTCATTTTTCTTTCGATCGCGTTTCGCCGGCATCCGGATTCGCAGCATTCACATTTCTGGCCCATACTGTTCTGCACGGGCAGATGAAGTGACGCCGCATCCGCGGCACGGCGCGCGCGCCGGCTGCCCGACGACGCAGCAGCAGGTCGCACGTCAGCCGCGCGCATCACGCGCAAGGCTTTCCTTTTTCCGGCAACGCAACGCAGCGAATCGCGACGTGGACGGTAAACCGATGAGCCTCCTTGCATCACAGCTTCAGCGCCGTTACCAGGACGTGCGCTCCCACAGCGTCGCGTTGACCGCGACGCTGTCCGCCGAAGACCAGGCCGTGCAGTCGATGCCCGACGCGAGTCCGACGAAATGGCACCTCGCGCATACGACCTGGTTCTTCGAAACCGTCGTGCTGATGCGCCGCGTGCCCGGCTACGCGCCGTTCGACGACGCCTTCCAGTTCCTCTTCAATTCCTATTACGAAGCGCTCGGCCCGCGCCATCCGCGGCCGCAGCGCGGGCTGCTCACGCGCCCGTCGCTCGACGAGGTGCATGCGTACCGGCAATACGTCGACGACGCGATGCTGCGCGCGCTGGCCGGCGCCGATGCGGCGCTGCTCGACGCGATCGCGCCCGAGGTCGTGCTCGGCCTGCATCACGAGCAGCAGCACCAGGAATTGATCGTCACCGACATGCTGCACGCGTTCTCGTGCAACCCGCTGAAGCCTGCGTTCCGGCCGCGCAACGGGATGGACGGCGACGCGATGGCCGCGGGCGATGCCGGCGCGCAGCGCTGGCTGCATCAGCCGGGCGGGCTCGTCGAGATCGGCCACGACGGCGATGCGTTCTCGTTCGACAACGAACGGCCGCGTCACACGGCGCTCGTGCGGCCGTACGAGATCGCGAACCGTCTCGTGACGAATGCGGAATTTGCGGCGTTCGTCGCGGACGGCGGTTATGTGCGCCCCGAGTTCTGGCTGTCGGACGGCTGGGCCACGGTGCAGCGGGAAGGGTGGCAAGGGCCCGCGTACTGGATGCCCGACGACGACGATGCGGCCGCCACGCGCGTGCGGCGCACGTTCGGCCTGCACGGCGTCGAACCGCTCGCGCCGGACGCACCGGTGTGCCACGTGAGCTTCTACGAAGCGGCCGCGTATGCGGAATGGGCCGGCGCGCGGCTGCCGACCGAATTCGAATGGGAAACCGCGTTCCCTGCTGAAGGCATCCAGCAGATGCTCGGGCACGTATGGCAGTGGACGCGTTCGTCCTACGAGCCGTATCCGGGCTTTCGGCCGCTCGCGGGTGTCGCGGCCGAATACAACGGCAAGTTCATGGTCGGCCAGCAGGTTCTGCGCGGCAGCAGCATCGCGACGCCGCCCGGGCACGAACGGCCGACGTACCGCAATTTCTTTCCGCCGGCCGCGCGCTGGCAATTCACGGGAGTGCGACTTGCGCGAGACGTCTGACCGGACGGCCACGAGCGGTGGCCAGCAACCCGCCCGCGATTCGCGGCCGAGCGCGTTCGAGCGCGACCTGATCGACGGACTGTCGCGCACGCCGCGCAGCATTTCGCCGAAATACTTCTACGATGCAGCCGGCTCCGCGCTGTTCGACCGCATCTGCGAACTGCCGGAGTATTACCCGACGCGCACCGAGCTCGGCATCCTGCGCGACCGCGCGGCCGAGATCGTGCGGCGCGTCGGCCCGCATGCGGAACTCGTCGAATTCGGCGCAGGCTCGCTCGAGAAGATCCGCGTGCTGCTCGACGCGTTCGCGGGCAATTACGCGAATGCGCCGGCGCGCTACGTGCCGGTCGACATCTCGGCGGACTACCTGCACGGCGCGGCCGCGCGACTGCGGTCGGCCTATCCGTGGCTCGACGTCGCGCCGCTCGCGGCCGACTACACGAAGGCCGAGCAACTGGCCGAGCTGACCGCGACACCGGCGCGGCGCATCGGCTTCTTTCCCGGCTCGACGATCGGCAATTTCTCGCCGGAAGAAGCCGACGCATTCCTGCGCGATGCCGCACGGCTGCTGCGCGGTGGCGGCCTGCTGGTCGGCGCCGACCTCGTGAAGGACGAGCGCACGCTGCATCACGCGTACAACGATGCGCAGGGCGTCACCGCGCAGTTCAACCTGAACCTGCTGGTGCGCGCGAACGCGGCGCTCGGCGCGGACTTCGACATCGACGCGTTCTCGCATTGCGCGTTCTACGATCGCGAGCGGCAGCGCATCGAAATGCATCTCGTCAGCGACATCGCGCAGACGGTGCACGTGCGCGGCCACGCATTCCGCTTCGAAGCCGGCGAGCGCATCCACACGGAGAACTCGCACAAGTTCACGATCGACGGTTTCCACGCGATCGCGCGTCGCGCGGGATTCGAGCCCGACACCGTGTGGACCGATGCGGACAACCTGTTCAGCGTGCACTGGCTGCGCAGCGTCGACGATATCCGCGCGTAACGCCTGCTGTTGCGAACCGCTCGTGCCGCACGGCGCGAGCGGTTCACTTCCCGCGCATGCCGGCGAGCCCGATCGAATCGCCCGGTTTCGTGCCGAAACGCCCTTTTTACCGGCCCGATGCACCGCTGCAACGGTGCTTCGAGTGCGGCCTCTCCCTTGTCCCGTAAGGCTTTGCGGGCATCCGTAATCGTCCGTTACCTGTCTCGCATACCCGTTTCACCTGTGTCTGTGTCCGGTGCCTAGACTCCGAACCGTATTCACATGACGCACGACACGTGCAGGGAGTCGCGAGATGAGCAAGAAACTTATTCTCGGTGCAGTTCTCGGTGTAGCGGCGCTGGCAGCTTCGGGCGTCGCATCGGCCCACGTCGACCTGTCGGTCGGCATCGGCGTGCCGGGCGTCTACGCGGCGCCCGCACCGGTCTACGTCGCGCCGCCGCCGCCCGTGATGTACGCGCCGGTCGGCTACCGCGATGACGGCTGGCGCGGCGATGGCTGGCGTCAGCGCGAATGGCGCGAACACGAGTGGCGCCGCCGTGAATGGCGCGAGCACGAGTGGCGCGACCGCGGCGGCTGGCGCGGCGGCCGCTGGGACTAAGCGGCCCGACTGATCACCACGAGAGGAGAGTGACAACATGATGCCGATTCGACACATCAGGCTGTGCGCCGCCGCCGCTGTCGTTGCGCTCGCAACGATCGGCAGCGCGCACGCGGCGGGCTGCATGAAGGGTGCGGTGGTGGGCGGGGTCGCCGGCCACTACGCGGGGCACCACGCGGTCGTCGGTGCGGTCGGCGGCTGTATCGTCGGCCACCACATGGCGAAGAAGCAGGCGCAGGAGCAGGCCGCGCAGCACAAGGCCGCCGCGCAGGGCATGCAGCCGGCGCAGTAAGCACTTCACCACCGGGGCGGCGCCGAGGCGTCGCCACCGCCTGCTTCGTTCCCCGTTCATGCAGCACCCGGATTGATCTGACGAATGTGCGTCGCGCACAACGTTACGATCATTTACAACGTCGTGTGGCGCGAATTTTGCGCGTTCATAGAATGCAGTCATACGAACGCGCTCCAGGGAGCACAAGATGAAACAGCAACGATATCTGTCCGTATTGACGGCCGCGCTGCTCGCGCTCGGCTCGGTGTCCGCCTACGCGGCGGCCGGCGGCAATGGCGGTGGCAACGGTGGCGGTCATGGCGCAGGCGGCTCGGGCGGCAACGCCGGTGGCATGTCCGGCGGTCACATGAGCGGCGAGGCGCTGAGCAACTCGAACGGCATGCGCGCGGGCGACCGCGACAAGGGCCTGTCGCGCGCCGCGGACCGCTCGGATACGATCGCCGATCGCGCCGGCGTGCAGCCGGGTCACGGTCACACGCACGGGCATGCGCATGGCCATACCGCGCATGCGTCGACGTCCACGCATCATTCGCATCACAACGCATTCGGCCGCACGCTGTAAGCACGGCGCACGCATGCGATGAAAGGGCGCTTCGGCGCCCTTTTTTCATGGCGGAAACGCAACGCCGCTGTCGCGCGGAAACGTCGTGCCGACCCGATTTGCAACCAGCCGTAACCGCGTCGTGCTCACGCAGCAATACGGATCGCTTTCACGCGGATGACAGAACGAAAATCGGCGCATGAATAGAGCGCCGCGAGGGCGTCCGGCACGCTCGATCAAGGCTGAAAAAAAGGGCGGCTCATCGCCGCCCTTCGTATCACCGTCCGGCGCCCGCCAGCGGCACCGCAGGCTCGAACAACGCATCGGCCTGCCGGACGCGCACGAAGCGCGCCGCGCCGTCGCCATCCACCAGCGCACGGAAATGCGCTTCGCCGCACACGAGCTTCGCACGCTCGTGCTCGCTCGGCACATGGCCGTCCGTATTCGGCGTATCGACGACGAAGTACAGCCGCTCGCCGCCGTCCTGTTCCGCGAGCACGGCCCAGTCGGGGTGATAGCTGCCGAGCGGTGTCTGCACGCGGAACCACGCGGGCAGCTTCGCGTACAGCTTCACGCCGTCGTGCGCCTCGAGCGCATCGGCGAAGGCGCGCTCAGCGTCCGTCTCGCACACGACCGCTTCGTGGATCGACTTCTGCGCGTCGGGCCGCAGGTTGCGCAGGTAACCCGTCAGCGCCTCGCTCTCGAACGATTCGAGCGCATGCACGTGGCGCTCGCCGAGCTTGCGATACGCGATGCCCGCGACCAGCGCGTGGCGCTTGCAGCGGTTGATCGCATCGGCCGCGACCGTGATGAACTGCTGCGGATTCACACGGAAATCGTCGAGCCGGCCGCTGTCGGCCAGGATCGTCGCCAGCGAACGGCGCGTGAGCTGCGTACGGTCCTGCAGTTCGGTGAGCAGGTCGGGCAGCGGCAGCTCGCCTTCGTCGAGCAACACCGTGCCGGCGCCGGCCACCTCGATCGCCTCGATACCGGCCTTGCCGATGTCGATCTCGGCCTTGCGCCACTGCAGCCGGGCACGCGCGATGTCCGGCGCGTCGTGCAGCGCGGCCGTGCAGTCGCGCACGAGCTTCGCGTTGTCGAACTCGACGCGGTACACGGTGCGATGGCGGATCCGGTCCCACAGCGCGCGGAAATCCTCTCCGAACACGACGGCCTTGCCCGACGCGTCGCGTCGCAACGCGATCGCGCGGCGCTCGTCGGCGTTGCGCACCGCGAAGCGGCCCGACAGCTTGCGCAGCGTCGCGACGATCGGCGCGCGCAGCATCTCGAACGCCTCGGGCAGCACCAGCGCGCTCTGGCGCAGCGCATCCTTCAGCCGGTCGAGCACCTTGCCCTGCGCGTCGACATAGCCCTGCTCGTGCAGGTGGTTCCACAGCACGCGCGACAGCTCGATGCCGAGCGCATGCGCGGGCCCGTCGCCTTCCTGCACGGGCAGCGCCGCGAACTGGTGCTCCTCGACGATGCCGAAACGGATGCCCGTATCGGCCTCGATTTCCTTCTGCAGGTTCTCCGCGAACGACTCGTAGCGCTCGGTCGCGATCACGGTGAGCGTGTTCACGCCCGCGTCGCGCACGCGTTCGCCGTCCTGGTCGACCGCGAGGCGCAGCCCGCGGCCGAGCGTCTGGCGGCGCTCGCGCTCGGTCTGGATGTCGCGCAGCGTGCAGATCTGGAACACGTTCGGGTTGTCCCAGCCTTCCTTCAGCGCCGAGTGCGAGAAGATGAACTTCAGCGGCGTGTCGAACGACAGCAGCGCTTCCTTCTCGCGCATGATCAGGCCGTACGCGCGCTCCGCGTTCTCGCGCGCCGCCGCGCTGCTTTCGCTCGTGTCGGTCCAGCCGCCCTTGCGGTCGATCGAGAAGTAGCCGTTGTGCGCGCGCCCGACCTCGAGCGCGACATCGACGCCGTCGAACAATGCACGGTAGGCCGGCACGCGCGCTGCACGCGCATATTCCTCTTCGAAGATCAGCGCGTAATCGCCCTTCACGGGCATGCCGTTCTCGTCGTAGCGGCGATAGCGCTCGACCGAATCGACGAAGAACAGCGACAGCACCTTCACGCCGCGCTCCGCGAGGCGCAGCTCCTTGTCGAGATGCTCGCGGATCGTGCGGCGGATCATCTCGCGCTGCACCGCGAGCGTGTCGATGTCGCCGAATGCCTCGCCGAGCGACAGGAACGCCTCGCCTTCCGGATGGCGCAGCTCGACGTACTCGGCGCCCTTCACCGCGTGCACCTCGCCGATCCGCAGCCCCGCGTACAGCGCGCGCCTGGTCAGGCGTTCGAGATCGTCGCCGTCGGTGGCCGTCACGATCTGGCGCTTCACGCCGGCCGCCGTCGCGACGTCGAGCTCGACGCGCGCGCTGATCGCGCCGCGCCGGTTCGACACGCCCACGAGCCGCACGTACGGCTTGTTGTGGGCATCCTCGACGATCGCCGATGCGATCTCGATCTGCTTGACGAGCTTGCGCTCGTACGCATCGACCGCGTCGAGCCGGTACACCATGTGGTGACGGTCGACGTGCGTGGCCGAATAGCGCAGCGTGCAGAGCGGCGCCATCGCGGCGAGCGCTTCGCGCCCGCGGCCTTCGAGGCCGCCGTCGACGCTTTGCGGCTCGTCGACGATCACGATCGGCCGCGTCGCGCGGATCAGGTCGATCGGCTTCTCGCCGCCGGTCTTCTCGCTGTCCTTGTAGAGGTTGTTGATTTCCTTCTTGTTGATCGCGGCCACCGTCATCACCATGATCTGGATCGCCGCGCTCGCCGCGAAGTGGCGCACCTGGCCGAGCTTCGCGGAGTCGTACAGGAAGTAGTCGTACGGCACGCCCGCGTACAGCGCGCGGAAGTGATCCTCGGTGATGGAAAGCGTCTTGTGCACGCCTTCCTTGATCGCGATCGACGGCACGACGATCACGAACTTCGTGAAACCGTAACGACGGTTCAGCTCGAAGACCGTGCGCAGGTACACGTAGGTCTTGCCGGTGCCGGTCTCCATCTCGACGGTGAAGTCGCGCGAGCCGGGCAGGCCGGACGGCGGCAGCCCGCCGCGCAGCTGCACGTCGGCGAGATTGCGCGCGAGCGCGTCGTCGGTCAGCGACAGCCGGTTGCCGACGCCCTGTTCCGACACCGCGAAGCCGAGCGAGCCTTGCGCGGCGGCCGTCGTGCCGGGCGCGGCGTTCGCGAGCACGCTGAAGTCGCCGCGATACGACTCCTGGCCGCGAAACAGGTCGCAGACGGCGTCGATCGCCTCGCGCTGGTAGTCGAGATCCGCTTCGAAATGCAGCCGCATCACAGGCTCCGCACGCGCTTCACGCCGTGCTGTTCGAGCAGCGCGGCGAGATTGAGCTTCGCGACGTCGTCGACGAAGCCGCTGTCGCGGAACAGGCACATGACGTCGTGCGTCGTGCCGGTCGCGTCGAGCAGGTCGACGATGCCGTCGGCGAGCGGACCCGCATCGTCGCGCGCGATGCGCGCATCGAAGCACGCGACGATCGAGCGGCCGATCAGGTGGACGGTCTTGCCCGCCACCTGGTGATGCTCGACCGGCGTGCACAGATCGAGGCCGAGCTTCAGCGTCAGCTCGGCCAGCAGGTCGTCCTCGGTGCGGCCGGTCTTCACGTGCTCGACGGAGGCGAAGAGGGCATGGTCGAAATCGTCGCGGCGCGGGTCCCACTCGATCACGTTGGTCGTGTCGAGCCGGTACACGCGGAAGCCGAGGTCGCCATAGCTTTCCGGATAGTCGCGCGCGACCTGCTGCGCGGCGCGGCGCAGGCGTTCCTTGGTGATTTCGGCGAGCGTCAGCGGCTTCTTCAGCTTCGCGCAGAAATCGGCGGCCGCCAGTTGCGTCTTGTCGCGGCGGTCGAGCGCTTCGGGCAGCTGCACGAGCACGTAGCGGCGCGCGCCGCCGTCGGTCGCGTTCACCTGCATCACCGCGTGGCCGGTCGAGCCGGAGCCCGCGAAGCAGTCGAGCACGATGTCGTCGCCGCGCGTACACCAGCCGATCACGGCCGCCGCGAAGTCGACCGGCTTCGGCAGGTCGAACGGGATCCCGAGCGTCTTCAGCAGCGCGTCGTCGGAGCCGGCGAACGGCAGCACCGACGGCACGTTCTCGTACATGTTCTCGTCGAGGTAATAGATCCGCTGCGGCTGCGTGCTTTCATCCGCGCCGAATTCGATCTGGCCGCGCTCGATCAGCGCCTGCATCGTCGCGGGCGGGTTGCGCCAGCCGCGCGCCGGCATCGCGCACGGCTTGCCGGTGACCGGGTGGATCAGCGGCGTGAAATATTCTTCCGGCGCCTTCTTCTTGTTCGGCCAGGCCATCGACACGAGGCGGTACACGCGGCCCTCTTCCGACAGCCGGTCGTACATCACCTCGCCGCCGGACAGGTTGGTCTGCGCCTTCATCCATGCGCGGTACGCCTTCTGTGCGTCCTTCGCGTTGCCGCTGCGGTACACGGCGTCGTGCGCGGCGTCGAGCATGCGCTGCGCATTGCGCTTTGGGCGCTTGAGCGGCGCCTGCTCGAGGAGCGTCTCGGCGTTGCGCGCGAACAGCACCAGCGATTCGTGCTGGTACGCGACGCCGCGCGCGTCACCCTTCGGGTTGCGCTTGTCCCACACGGCCACGCCGAGCTCGTTCTCCTCGCCGAAGATCTCGCGCAGCATCAGCACGAGCGCATGCACTTCGTGCTCGTCGATGTGCACCGCGATCAGCCCTTCGTCGGACAGCAGCGCGTGCGCGAGCTTCAGGCGCGGATACATCATGTTCAGCCAGTCGGTGTGGAACCGGCCGTTCGCCTCGGTATTGGTGCTGCGCTTCACGCCGCCCTGGGTCTGCCCGGTCATCGCCAGGTAGTGGCGGATGCTGTCGCTGAAGTCGTCCGGATAGACGAAATCGCTGCCGGTGTTGTACGGCGGATCGATGTAGACGAGCTTCACCTTGCCTGCGTAACTCTTGTGCAGCAGCTTCATCACGTCGAGGTTGTCGCCCTCGATCACGAGATGGCGCGTGTCGTCCCACGCGACGCTGTCGTCGGGGCAGGGCCGCAGCGTGCCCGTCGACGGCGTGAGCGCGGCCTGGCGCGCGCCGCGCTTGCCGTGCCAGTGGAAGCCGTAGCGCTCGTCGGCATCGCCGACCGTGCGTTCGCCGATCAGCGCCTTCAGCACGTCGACGTCGACCGACGCGCCGTCCGGGCCTTCGGTCACGAGTTCGGGGAACAGCGCCTTCAGGCGCGCGACGTTGTCGGCGGTGAAATCCGTCGACATCGCCTGCGGGCTGGCCGCATCGAGTTTCTGCATCGTCTTTTCCATCGGAGCCCGGCCGCGCGCGCCAGGACGTCGGGCGTGCTCACGGCACCGGCGGCAACGGCCGCCCGGGCAAACCCGAAACGCTATCGAGTCGGTCGGCGCAGGTCAAGCGCCGATGTGAGCCGATCGTGCGGGCATCGGCCGCGATCGCCCGCCCCACGGGCCGCAAGCGGGTTCGGGCCGGTTGTCGCACGGGCCGGCCGGCGGCGCCGGGAAAAGGACGAAAAAAAGGGCACGGTCGGCGTCAAGCGCCGGCGTGCCCGCATGGAGAATCCCGGATGGAGGGTGCGGCGGGGCCCGCCGGGCCCCGCGCTGGATCAGAAGCGGGTACGGATACCCGACGTCAGTTCGAGCTGGTTCTTCGCGCCGAACGTCGACGACACCGTGTAGCCACCGTGCAGCTTCATGTAGTCGCCGGCGAGGTACACCTCGGTGCGCTTGCTCAGGTGATAGAACACCGAACCGTAGATCGTCTCCTTGAAGCCGTTGCTGACGCCGTTGGTCAGGCTGAACGCGCCGAGGTTCGCGTTCGGCGTGAAGCCGTCCGAGTTGTTCGCGGCGTTCTTGACGCGCATCTGCTGGTAGCCGAGCTCGTAGTCGAGCGCGCCCTTCGGCGCGATCTTCATCGACACCGTCCACGAATCGTCGTGACGCTGGCCGAGCGAGCCCTGGTCGCCGTTGTAGCGGAAGTAGCCGGCATTCAGGCGCACGATGTCGAACGTGTAGTTGCCGCCGACCGAGAACGTCTGGTTCGTGAAGCCGCCGTTGTTCACGTGGTTGTAGAAGCCCGACACGTTGAACGGGCCGCCGTTGTAGCCGAGCGCGACCTGGTACGCGGAGCCGGTCGCGAACTGCGTCGAATTGCTGAACTGGTAGCCGGCGCTCGCGAAGATGCCGTTGCTGAACAGCTTCTTCCACGCGATGCCGTTGTTGTAGCGCGTGCCGGTCGGGCCGGCCGCGTAGAAGATCATCTGCTTGAAGTTGTTCGAGTTGGTCCAGCCGCCTTCCTCGGTCGACAGCTTCGCGGAACCGTACGGGTCGCCGTAGATCGCGGCCGCGTCGCGCGCGATCGTGTTCTGGAAGCCGGCCGTCAGCTTGCCGAAGCGCTCGTCCTCGACGCCGACCCACGCGTCGCGGTCGAAGATCTGGCCGCTGTCTTCCATCTGGCCGTTCGCGACCACGAATTCACTTTCGAGGCGGAAGATGATTTTCGTGCCGCCGCCGATGTCTTCGGCACCGCGCAGGCCCCAGCGGCTGCCGCTGAACCACGGCTCGCCTTCGTTGCCCATGCCGATCACGTGATTGCCGTTCGCGTCGGCGTGGGTCCGGTAGGTCGGAAAGCTCAGGTCCATCAGGCCGTAGAGCTGCACGCTCGATTGCGCATGCGCCTGGGTGCCGGCGCACAGGCCAGCCGCCGCGATGGAAAGGGCAAGGGTTTTTCGTTTCAAGATCGTCTCCTCCGAGCTGCCGCATTGAAATCTGGTCGTTGGCAGTACGTAATGTATGCCGACTCTTGCCGGCCACAGCGAGAGGGCCGACGCATAGCATCGTAGAGCGTGCAATCCTTCACGACGCTTTCCCGGACGCAAGAATCGGATCGGTGAAAACACCGAACGCGCAACAATCACGGATCGGGCAGGCATGCGCAAGCGGGCCTGCCGGGCATCCGGCTGGCCAGAGCGACCTTTCGTGCTACGAATCGACGTTCCGTGCGACGGGAGCGTGCCCGTCAGTCCTGCGTGCTCTTCATGCGCAGGATGTAACCGAGTCCGCGCAGCGTGATGATTTCGGCCGTGCTGCCCGCGAGATGCTTGCGCAGCCGGTGAATGTAGATGTCGATCGCGTCGGCGCTCGGCTCGTCGTCGAGCGCGAACACGCTGTCCATCAGCCTTGACTTCGATACCGTCTTGTTCTGCTGCAGCATCAGCGTTTCGAGGATCGCGTGCTCGCGCCGCCGCAGCGCCAGCACCGTTTCGCCGCAGCGGAATTCGCGCGTGCCGAATGCATAGACGAGGTCGCCGCACACGAGCTGCGTCGTGCCGACGCCGGCCTGCCGGCGGATCAGCGCGCGGATTCTTGCGACGAGTTCGCGCGACTCGAACGGCTTCACGACGTAATCGTCGGCGCCCGCGCCGAAGCAGTCGACCTTGTCGTCGACCGAGCCGTGCGCGGTCAGCATCAGCACCGGCACGTTGTCGTTGCGGCGCCGCAGCCGCGCGAGCACTTCCTTGCCGCTGATGCCGGGCAGGCGCATGTCGAGCAGCACGGCGTCGTAGCGTTCGGTCTTCAGTACGGTGTCCGCGCGTTCGCCGTCGCCGACGCAGTCGACCGCGAAATCCTCGCCGCGCAGCAGGTTCACGATCCAGTGCGCGAGTTCGGCGTTGTCTTCGACCAGCAGGAGTTTCATGACGGCTTTCTCTTCAATCGTAGGCGGGCAGCCGTACGGTCACGACGATACCGCGATTGCCGGGCCCCGGCGCGAGCGACGCGCTGCCGCCGTGCGCCTGCGCGATCTCGCGGACGATCGCCAGCCCGAGGCCCGAGCCTTCGGTGTCGGCCGACACGCGGTAGAACCGCTTGAACACGTGCGGCCGCGCTTCGGCCGGGATGCCGGGCCCGTTGTCGACCACGTCGAGCACGATCGTGTCGCCGTCGCGCCGCGCGCAGACGGTCACGCAGCCGCCCGGCTGCGTGTAGCGCACCGCGTTGTCGACGAGGTTCATCACCAGCGCGGTCAGCGGGCTGTCGCTGCCCGCGACGTCGAGCCGCTCGCCGAGATCGGCGCCGAGATCGATGTCGCGCCGCTGCGCGAGCACGATCGTCTCCTCCAGCACGCTCGACACCACGGCCGCGAGATCGACGCGATGGGTCAGCAGCGTCGACGGCGTCGCCTCCGCATGCGCGAGCAGCAGCAGCTTGTCGGTCACGTCGGCCATCTTGCGGCTGCTGCGCTGCATGCTGTCGAGTACCGTCGCGAGTTCCGGATCGTCGTGCCCGCGCCGCTGCGCGTACTGGATCTGCGTATCGAGCACCGCGATCGGCGTGCGCAACTGGTGTGCGGCGTCCGCAATGAAACGGCGCTGGGTGGTCGTGTGCGTATTGAGCCGCGCGATGCACTGGTTGATCGCATCGACGATCGGCCGCAGTTCGTGCTGCAGCCGCTCCGGGCGGATCGGCTCGAGTTCCATCGGCCCGCGGTCGGCGACGTCGTCCTTCAGCTTCATCAGCGGGCGCAGCTCCAGCGTCAGGCCGAGATAGACGAGCACCACCGCGAGCACCAGCATCAGCGACAGGCGCACGAGCTGCGGCCGCCAGATCGTCGCGACCATCGCGCCATGCGAGCGCGTCGTCTTCGCGACGACCACCGTGACGGTTTCGACCTGGCCCTCGTCGTACAGCTGGCGGTCGTAGGCCACCGCGCGCAGCGGCACGCTGTCGAGCGACGTGTCGTACAGCGTCGGCTCGATGCCGTGCCGCGCGGGCAGGTCGAGCGCCGGATTGCCGGCAAGCAGGCGGGCGTGGCTGTCGATCACCTTGTAGAACACAGAATCGCCCGACGGCGACTCGAAGATCTCCAGCGCGGCCGGCGGCACGTCGGCGACCGGCAGGCCGTTGCGCCATTCGATGTCCTCGCCGATCGTGCGCGCGGACGCGACGAGCGCGCTGTCCTGCACGAGCCCGGCCGTGGTCCGCGCGGTGTCGTACGACATCGCGCCCGCGATCAGCACGAACACCGCGAGCGGCAGCAGCAGCCACCACAGCAGCCGTCCGCGCAGGCTGTGCGCCATCCTGTTGCGCTCCTTCTCCGAAATGCCGAACCGCGCCGGGGTCGCCGGCGCGGTCGGAAGTGTCATGTCAGGCGTCCGTCGGCAGCGTTCAGAACGCCGCGGGTCGCCACTTCAGCAGCCGCTTCTCGAGCCAGGTCAGCAGATAGTCGGCGGCCAGCGCGACCACGGCCAGCACGATCATCGCCGCGAACACGCCGCTCGCGTTGAACGCGCCCTGGGCGGTGGAGATTAGCAGCCCGATGCCCTGCTTGGAACCCAGGAATTCGCCGACGACCGCACCGACCAGCGCGAAGCCGAAGCTCACGTGCAGGCTGGCGAGAATCCAGCTCAGCGCGGACGGGATCACGACGGCCGTGGTGATCTGCCGGCGCGACGCGCCGAGGATCTGCGCGTTCGCGATCAGGTAGCGGTCGGCTTCGCGCACACCCTGGAACGCGTTGCCGAACACGACGAAGAACACCATCACGACGGCCAGCGCGATCTTCGACGCCATCCCGAGGCCGAGCGCGATCACGAAGATCGAGCCGAGCACGACGCGCGGAATCGAGTTCGCGATCTGGATGTACAGGCCGAACACGTCGGCCATCAGCTTGTTGCGGCCGAGCACGATCCCGCAGATCACGCCGGCGACCGAGCCGATGATGAAGCCGATCCCGGTTTCCTCGAGCGTGACCCACACCTGCGTGAGCAGCGGGCCCTGCGACGTGCCGTTCACGAACCAGTCCTGGATCTGTTCGAAGATCAGCGACGGCATCGAGAAGAAGAACGGATCGATCCACTTGAGCCGTGCGGCGAGTTCCCACCCGCCCAGCACGATGACCAGCACGGCGATCCGCAGCGTGACGATCAGGTTGCGTCGGCGTCGCAGCCGGCGTTGTGCGGCGCGCTCGTCGTCCTCGAGCGTCGTCGCCGGAATGGCGGTGGGGGGAAGCGTCATGTCGGTCATGCTCCTGTCCTTGCTGTCCTTGCCGTGCGGCGTATGCGTCAGCCGATCTGCACTTCTTCGCGCAGGTCGTGCCAGATGTCCTTGGAAATTTCGATGAAACGCGCGTCGTAGCGGATCTCCGACGTGACGCGCGGGCGCGGCAGGTCGATCTCGTACACGCGCTTGAGCGTCGCGGGGCGCGCGGTCAGCACGAACACGCGGTCGGCGAGTGCGATCGCCTCTTCGAGATCGTGCGTGACGAACACGACCGAGCCCTTGTTCGCGGACCAGAGCTGCAGCAGCTCGTCCTGCATCAGCGTGCGCGTCTGCATGTCGAGCGCGGAGAACGGCTCGTCCATCAGCAGGATTTCCGGCTGGTTGATGAAGGTCTGCGCGAGCGCGACGCGCTTCCTCATCCCGCCGGACAGCTGGTGCGGGTAGTGCTTCGTGAACTTGTCGAGGCCGACCTTGCGGATCCACTCCTCGGCCTGCGCATACGCGACGTCCTTCGAGCGGCCGCGAAACAGCGGGCCCGCCGCGACGTTGTCGATCACGTTGCGCCACGGGAACACCGCGTCGGCCTGGAACACGAAGCCGATGCGCGGATCGATCCCGTCGACCGGGCGGCCCATCACGCGCACTTCGCCCGACACGGGCTTGAGCAGCCCGGTGATCAGGTTCAGCGTCGTCGACTTGCCGCAGCCGGTCGGCCCGACGATCGCGATGAACTCGCCGCGCGCGACGCTCATGCTGAAGTCGCGCAACGCGACGGTGGCCTTGCCTTCCGGCGAAATGAAGCGGCACGACACGTTGCGAAACTCGATCGCCGGTGTGCTCGGGGAGACTGCCTGGTTCATCGCATGGATCCTGCGGGTGAAAAGGGCATCGCATCGTGGCGACGCCGGGCCGGCCAGCCGGACCGGAACGGGGAACGCACGGCGGCGGGATCGCCGCCGCCGGCGCCGCTGCTTACTTCGCGTTCACGAAATCGTTCGTGAAGGTGCGCGCGAGGTCGATGTGCTTGCCCTTCACCGACGGGTTGAACGCCGACAGCACCTTCAGCACGGTCGCCGGGCCGTCGGCCGGCATCTTGCCGTCGGCCGTATACATCGGCAGCGACGCCTTCAGCGCGGAGACGTACAGCGCCTTGTCCTTCTGGTAGTCGGCCGGCATCTTCGCGGCGATCTCGTCGGCGCTGTGCGTATGGATGAACTGCATCGTCTTCGCGAACGCGTGCGCGAGCTTGGTCGCTTCGGCCTTGTGCGAATCGGCCCAGGCCGACTGCACGTACAGGCTCGCGGCCGGGTAGGTGCCGCCGAGCGCGGCGCGCGTGCCCTCGACGGTGCGCATGTCGACCAGCACCTTCGCGTCGCCCATCTTCTCGAGCGCGGACACCGTCGGTTCGGTCGTCATGCCCGCGTCGATACGGCCCTGCTTGATCGCGGCGATGAAGCTCGCGTCGGCGCCGACCGGCAGCATCGTGTACTGCGTCGACGGCACGCCGTGCGCGAGCGCGAGGTATTGCGTGAGGAAGCTCGTCGACGAGCCGAGGCCCGTCACGCCGAGCGTCTTGCCCTTCGCGTCGGCCATCGACTTGAAGGTCGGCGCGGCCTTGGTCGACACCATCTCGACTTCGCCCGGCACCTGGCCGAACACGGCGATCGCCTTGACGTCCTTGCCCTTGCTCTGCAGGTCGATCGTGTGGTCGTAGAAGCCGACGACGCCCTGCACGGCGCCCGCGAGCAGTTCGTTCTCGGCGTCGACGCCGGCCGGCTGCGACAGCAGCTCGACGTCGAGCCCTTCGGCCTTGAAGTAGCCGAGTTCCTGCGTGAGCCGCGCGGGCAGGTAGATCAGCTTCGCGATCCCGCCGACCATGATCGTGATCTTGCCGCCGTCGTCGGCGAAGGCGGGGTGAGCGGCAAGCGCGCAGCTCAGGCTGGCTGCCACGGCGAGGGTGCGCAGGATGGGTCGCATCGGGTCGTCTCCGTTCGTTGTATTCGTCTGGCGCGATGCTTGCTGCATCGTCACGACGAGTATAGGGAGACGAAACCTTCCGCTACCTTTCGCGGGCGGGCGATTCCTTTAGGGGTTTTCCAGCAACGGGGGGCCGGAACAGGCCGGCAACGGGGGCGGGATGCGCTCAGCGCCAGCCGGTCAGCACGCGCCCCATCGTGTCGAGCCCCATATCGAAGAGGTGCGACACGAACGGCACGAGGTTCGGGATCATCAGTTGCACGAGCAACATCCCGACGAGCATCGTGACGGGGAAGCCGACCTGGAACACGCCGATCTGCGGCGCCGCGCGGTTCAGGATGCCGAGCGCGAGGTTCGCGATCAGCAGCGCCGCGACGACCGGCAGCGCGAGCAGCAGCCCCATCTCGAACACGGTCGCGCCGAACGCGGCAAGCGTGCGCCAGCCGGGCGCGTGCAGCAGGTCGGCGGACACCGGCAGCGACTGGAACGACGCGGCGAGCGCCGCGAACACCTGCAGGTGGCCATCCACCGCGAGGAACGCGAGCATCGCGATCGCGTTCAGGAAGCGGCCGAGCACCGGTGTCGCCCCGTTCGAATGGGGATCGAAGAAGGTCGCGAAACCGAGCCCCATCGACAGCCCGATGAAGTCGCCGGCGGCCTCGACGGCCGCGAACACGAGCTGCATCGTGAAGCCCATCGCGATGCCGATCAGGAACTGCGTGACGACGATCCAGATGCCCTGCGCGGAGAACACGGTGACGTCCGGCATCGCGCCGAGCGTCGGCGCGACGACCAGCGCCATGAACGCGGCGATGGCGATCTTCACGCGCATGGGCACCGACGCATGGCCCACGACGGGCGCCGTCGCGACGAGCGCCAGCATCCGCACGAACGGCCACAGGAAGGCGGTGAGCCAGCCGTTGAGCTGCGCGTAGGTAACCGAGAACATGCCGGCCCGATCGTGCGCGTGCGCGCGGCTCAGCCGACGCCGAGCGTCGCGACGTGCAGCAGCGTCTGCCGCAGGTAGTCGAGCATCGTCGTCAACATCCACGGCCCGGCGATCACGAGCGTCGCGGCCACCGCGAGCAGCTTCGGGATGAACGACAGCGTCGATTCGTTGATCTGCGTCGCGGCCTGGAACAGGCTCACGACGAGGCCGACCGCGAGCGCGACCAGCAGCAGCGGGGCCGCGAGCAGCAGGCCGATCATCATCGCCTGGTGCGCGAGGGTCATCACTTGTTCGGGCGTCATCGCGCGAATCCTCCGCCGCTTACGTGAAGCTCTGTGCGAGCGAGCCGATCAGCAGCTGCCAGCCGTCGACCAGCACGAACAGCATCAGCTTGAACGGCAGCGACACGGTGGACGGCGACACCATCATCATCCCCATCGACATCAGCACGCTCGCGACGACCATGTCGATGATCAGGAACGGGATGAAGACCGTGAAGCCGATCTGGAAGCCGGTCTTCAGCTCGCTCGTGACGAACGCGGGCACCAGCAGCGACAGCGGCACGTCCTCGGGGCCCTGCATCGGCGCGGCCTTCGAGATCTTCGCGAACAGCGCGAGATCGGTCTCGCGGGTCTGCTTCAGCATGAAGGTCTTGAACGGCGCGAGGCCGCGCTGCACGGCCTGCTCCATCGGCATCGAGCCGTCGGAGAACGGCTTGTAGCCGTCGTTGTACGCACGGTCGAGCACCGGCGACATCACGAAGAAGGTGAGGAACATCGCGAGGCCGACGAGCACCTGGTTCGGCGGCGTCGTCGCGGTGCCGAGCGCCTGGCGCAGCAGCGACAGCACGATGATGATGCGCGTGAAGCTCGTCATCATCAGCACCATCGCCGGCAGGAACGACAGCATCGTGAGCAGCAGCATCGTCTGCACGCTCAGCGAATAGGTGGTGCCGCCATGCGGGCCCGGGCTCGCGTTGAACGCGGGCAGGCCGTTCGCCTGCGCGTACGCGAACGCGGGCGCGAGGCAGAGGATCAGCACGGGCGCGACGCGCGCCGCGCGATGCAGGAATGCGTGTTTCATCGGAATGCGGAGACGGAAAGAGGGCGCGGCGCCATGTCAGCGGTCCTTGCCGCGACCGAGGCGCTTGGCGGCTTCGCCCGCGAGCGCGTCGCGAAACCGCGAGCCGAACGTGCCGGGCAGGCCGCCGTCGGACGGGGTGCCTCCGGCGGGCGCGTCGGCCGAAGCCGACGCTGAAGCCATTGCAGGGGCCGCCGCCGAGCCGGCCGGCAGCGTATGCAGCAGGCGCACGTTGCCCGGCGCGACGCCGAGCACGAGCCAGGTGTCGCCGATCTCGACGATCGTCGCGCTTTCCTTCGTGCCGACCGCGACGCTCGACACGACCTTCAGCGGGCCGCCGCGCCGCGCGGGCTGGAAGCCGAAGCGGCGCGCGAGCCACGCGCACGCGAACACGAGGCCGATCACGACCGCGAGCCCGACGAGCGTCTGCAGCACCGCGCCGAAGCCGAGCGACGGCGCGGCCGAGCCGACCATCACGCTCGACGCGATCGAGCCGGCGTTGTTCACCGCGTTCATGTCGGCGGCGCCGGCCGGCGCGCACGCGAGCGATGCGACGACGGCCAGCGCCGTCGCTGCGATCGCGTGGTACGCGCGGCGGCCGGGCTGCACGACATTCATCGGTTCAGCTTCCGGATCCGTTCGGCCGGCGTGATGATGTCGGTCAGGCGGATGCCGAACTTGTCGTTGACGACCACGACCTCGCCCTGCGCGATCAGGCAGCCGTTCACGAGCACGTCCATCGGCTCGCCGGCGAGGCCGTCGAGCTCGACGACCGAACCCTGCGCGAGCTGCAGCAGGTTGCGGATCGCGATCTTCGTGCGGCCGAGCTCCACGGTCATCTTGACCGGGATGTCGAGGATCATCTCGATGTCGTTGTGCGTCGAGCTCGCCGCGGCCTTCGACAGCGGCTGGAACACGCCGGCGCCCGTCGCGCCCGCCTGCACCGGCTGCTGGTTCTGTTCGGCAAGCGCGGCCGCCCAGTCGTCCATGCCCGGATCTTCCTCCGCCGCGGCCGGTGCCGCCTGCGCGTCGGCAGCCGAAGCCGCGAGGGCCGCGTCGGCCATCGCCTGGATGTCGTCGTCGGGCGTCTGGTTCAGCTCACTCATATCCACCTTCCTTCATCGCATCGCCCGCGCTGATCATCTTCTGCACGCGCAACGCATATTGACCATTGAAAATTCCGTAACCGCATTCCATCACCGGCACGCCGTCGACCTTCGCGGTGATCGTGTCCTCGATCTCCAGCGGCAGCACGTCGCCCGCGCGCAGGTTCAGGATCTTTTCGAAGGTCGACGAGATCTCGGCGAGATTCGCGCTCAGCTCGACCTCGGCGGCCTGCACCTGCTGCGACAGCACGCGCACCCAGCGGCGGTCGACTTCGAGCGCCTCGCCCTGGATCGGCGAACTGAGCACGTCGCGGATCGGCTCGATCATCGAGTACGGCATGCAGATGTGCAGCGTGCCGCCCGTCGGCCCGAACTCGATCGAGAACTGCGTGACGATCACGATCTCGTTCGGCGTCGCGACGTTCGCGAACTGCGTGTGCATCTCCGAGCGCACGAATTCGAACTGCAGCGGCCGCACGCTCTTCCATGCGGCCGTGTAGTGCTCGAACACGAGGTTCAGCAGCTTGCCGATGATCCGCTGCTCGGTGGCCGTGAAATCGCGGCCCTCGACGCGCGTGTGAAAGCGCCCGTCGCCGCCGAACAGGTTGTCGACGACGAAGAACACGAGGTTCGGGTCGAACACGAACAGCGACGTGCCGCGCAGCGGCTTCACGTGCACCAGGTTCAGGTTCGTCGGGATCGGCAGGTTGCGGGTGAACTCGCTGTACTTCTGCACCTTCACCTGGCTGACGGAGATTTCCGCCGTACGCCGCATGAAGTTGAAGATGCCGATCCGCAAGAGGCGCGCGAAACGGTCGTTGATGATCTCGAGGCCGGGCATCCGGCCGCGGACGATCCGCTCCTGCGTCGCGATGTTGTAGGGGCGGACGCCCGATGTGTCGCGCTGCTCGTCGACTGCATCGGTTTCGCCCGTGACGCCCTTGAGGAGGGCATCGACCTCCTCCTGGGACATGAACTCCTGGTGACCCATACGCGCTCCTTTCTCGGCCGCGTTACTGGACGACGAACTCGGTGAACAGCACGTCGTCGACCTTCGCGCGCTGGTTGCCCGGCTGGGTCGGCTGCTCGATCAGGTCCCGCAGTTCCTTCGCGAGCGAACGTTTGCCGTCCGGCGTCGCGAGTTCCTCGGGATGCTTGTTCGACAACGCGAGCAGGATCCGGCTGCGGATCTCCGGCATCCGCGCGGTCAGTTGCTCCTGTGCCTTCGGGTCGGTGAGCTTCAGCGACAGGCCGACGCGCAGGTAGTGCTGCGCGCCGTCGTCCGACTGCAGGTTCACCGTGAGCGGGTCGAGCGGGAAGAACACCGGCGCGGCCAACGGCGGCGGCTCGGCGGGCGCGCTCGCATGGCCGACGCCTGCCTTGCTCAGGAACACGTACATGCCGCCGGCTGCGGCAGCGGCCGCGCCCAGCGCGACGATGGCGATGAGTGCGATGCGCTTGAACTTGCCGGACGAAGCCGGCTTGTCGGCGGTCGGGTTTGCGGTCGTGGAGGCCATGTGAATGCGTGCGTGATGTCTCGTAGCATGCATTGTTCGGCATCCGGGCCGAGCCCGATGGGCGGAAAAGAGGGGGGATTTGCGGCTATCTCAGCCGATTGTCGGCCGGGTGTCGGCCGGATGCAGGGTATCGGGGCCGGCAGAACGCGGCGGTGCGGCATGCCGGGCGGGCGTTGGCCGCCCGGCGCGGGGGTGTCAGATCGGCAGCAGCGTCAGCAGCGGCGCGATCAGCACCATCGCGACGCCCGCGATCATCATCGTCAGGCTCGACACGACGCCTTCCTCGCTGCCGATCTCGCGCGCCTTCGCGGTGCCCACGCCGTGGGCGGCCGCGCCGAACAGCGCGCCGCGCGCGAGCCGCGTGCGCATCGGCACGAGTGCGAGCACGAGCTCGCCGAGCAGCATCCCGCAGATGCCGGTCGCGATCACGAACAGCGCCGTGAGGTCCTTCGGAGCGTGGATCTTGTCCGACACGGCGAGCGCGAACGGCGTCGACACCGAGCGCGTCATCAGCGAGCGCTGCAGCTCGGGCGACAGGTGCAGCAGCTTCGCGAGCAGCAGCGATCCGCACACGCCCGCGCCGATCCCAACCGCGACGCCGACCGACAGCGACAGCCAGTGGCGGCGGATCAGGTCGCGATATTCATAGATCGGCACCGCGAACGCGATCGTCGCCGGGCCGAGCAGCCACATCAGCCAGCGCGTGTCGCGGAAGTAGACCGAATAAGGGATGCCGGTCAGCAGCACGAGCAGCACCAGCACGCCCGGCACGAACACGAGCGGCGAGAACAGCAGTGTCTTCTTGTAGGCGTAGAGGCGCTTCGACGCGAAATACAGCACGACCGTCAGCACGAAGCAGCCGAGGGAGATCGCGGTGTTCACGCGGTCGGCGGGCAGGTTCGATAGCGCGGCTAGCATGGGCGGCTCCGGCTCAGTGCGCGGACACGGCGCTCAGGCGCGTGCGGCGGCGCTCGGCGAACACGCGCTGCACGGCGAGCCGGCGTTCGAGCTTCGCGGCGAGATCGACCGCGACGGCTACCGCGACCATCACGAACGCGGTGCCCGCGAGCATCACCAGCGCGATGCGCCAGCCGTCCTCGCGGAACAGCCCGCCGTACTGCACGGCCGCGACGGCGGCCGGCACGAAGAACAGCAGCATGTCGGACAGCAGCCAGTTCGCGCCGTCCTTCACCCATGCGGGCGCGACGCGGCCCGAGAACAGCAGCACGAGGAGCACCGCGAGGCCGATCACGCCGGACGGAATCGGCAGCCCGACCTTGCGCACGGCCCAGTCGACCGCCATCCACAGCGCGCCGAGCGCGGCGGCCTGCAGCACGATCCGGCCCGTATGCGCGAGGCTGCCCGAGGCGGCAGGGCGGGCGGCGGCAGCGGTGGTCGGCTTGGTCATGGCGGGCTCCATACAGATAGTGCGTCGATGGAGGGAGTATAGGGTTTCCCCTAACCATAAATAAAATGACTTGTCTCTATCCTTATCATTCCAATTCGGAATTCATCTTTTGATTGCCGCACCAATTTGGGGAGACGTCGATGGAATTGCGCGCGCTGCGGTACTTCGTCGAGGTGGTTCGCCAGCAGAGCTTCACGGCGGCCGCCGACAAGCTGTTCGTGACGCAGCCGACCATCAGCAAGATGGTAAAGGCGCTCGAGGACGAGATCGGTTCGCCGCTGCTGCTGCGCGACGGCCGGCAGATGGTGCTGACCGATGCGGGGCGGATCGTGTTCCAGCGCGGCCAGGACGTGCTCGCCGCGCAGGCGCAGCTGCAGTCGGAGCTGAACGATCTCGGCACGCTCGGCCGCGGCGAGCTGACGATCGGCATCCCGCCGCTCGGCGGCTCGCTGTTCACGCCGATCATCGCCGCGTACAAGCAGCGCTACCCGAACATCGAGCTGAAGCTGTTCGAGCAGGGCGCGCGGATGATCGAGGCCGCGCTGACGTCGGGTGAACTGGAACTCGGCGGGCTGCTGGAGCCGGTGGATCCCGGCACCTTCGAGCGGCTGCCGATGGTGCGCGCGCCGCTGTGGCTCGTCGCGCCGCGCGAGTCGCGCTGGGAGGACCACGCGGCCGTGCCGCTCGGCGATCTCGCGCGCGAATCGTTCGTGTTCTATGCGGAAAGCCTCGCACTGCACGACGCGGTGCTCGATGCGTGCCGGCAGGTCGGCTTCACGCCGTCGATCGTGAGCCGCAGCGGCCACTGGGATTTCATGGCCGCGCTCGTGCATGCGGGCGTCGGCATCGCGCTGCTGCCCGAGCCGTACTGCCGGCGGCTCGACGCCGGCCAGTTCACGTGCCGGCCGATCGTCGAGCCGGAGATCACGTGGGCGATCGCGCTCGGCTGGCTGAAGAAGGGCTATCTGTCGCACGCGGCGCGCGCGTGGCTCGACGTCGCGCGGGCGACGCTGCCCATCGCGCCCGGCGACGATCTGGCGTTCGGCGGGTTGCGGGCGAGGGAGTGACGGCCGGGCGATGCCCGGCGCAATCAGACGTGCTGGATCGGCCCCGGATAGCGGGCGACGGTATGGTCGTGCGTGAGCAGCGTAATGCCTTCCGAGATCGCCTGCGCGACCAGGAGACGGTCAAACGGATCGCGGTGGATCGACGGCAGTTGTTCGACCGCAAGTGCGTGTGCGCTCGTGATCGGCAGTTCCACATAGCCGACATCGAGGAGATTGCGGCGAAGCACGTTTGGGTCCACCTGGAAATCGTCGCGATCCAGTCCACGCTTGATGACGATCTCCCAGAGGCTCGCAACGCTGAAAAGCGGGGTGCAGGCGGGATCCTCGATGAGCACACTGGCGCGAGCGGGCAGTTCGGCCGCGCCGGCTGCCGCCCAAAGAAGCAGGTGTGTGTCGAGCAGCAACTTCATGCGTCACCCTCGAACAGCTTGCCGATTTCGTCGCCCCCCATCGTGTCGAAATCGTCCGGAACGCGGATCTGCCCCTTCATGAAGCCGATCCGGCTCGGCCGGACGGGATCCGGCGTATTGATCGGAACCACCTTGACGAGCGGCTTGCCTGCTTTCGCGATCACGAACGGCTCGCCGGCATGCACGGCCTCATCGATCAAACGCGACAGGTTCGTCTTCGCGTCATGCATGTTGTAGGTATGCATCGCATTCTCCAATTGAACTAAGTTCAAATATTTTTCTAGCTTAGTTCAATCGAGAAAAGCAATCAAGGCCAGCCCCTCCGCCGAGAGGGCCAGCCCACCGTCCCACCGATTTCAATGCCCCATCGCGGGCCCCGCCCCCTTCTTCGGCTTCGTGATCCACACGAGCACCGCGAGCGCGCCGAACATGAACGCCGACAGCAGGAAGAAGTCGTTGGTCGCCATCATGAAGCCCTGCTGCGTGACGAGCTGGTTGAGTTGCGCGTTGGCCGTCTGGCCGACGATGCCGAGCTGCGACAGCGCACCCTGGTAGTCGGTCGTGCTCTGCGCATACACGCTCACCGATTCAGACAGCCGCGCATGGTGGTAGATCGCGTCGTTCTCCCAGAACGTCGAGCTGGCCGCGGTGCCGATCGCGCCGGACAGCGTGCGCAGGAAGTTCGACAGCCCCGATGCGCTCGCGAGCCGCTCGTCGGAGATGCTCGACAGCGTGATCGTCGTCATCGGCACGAAGAAGCACGCGACGCCGATCCCCTGCACGAGCCGCGGCAGGATCACGTGGTTGAACGGCACGTCGAGCGTAAACGTCGAGTTCCAGATCGACACGCCCGCGAACACGATGAACGCGAAGCTCGCGACCATCCGCAGGTCGAGCCGGTGCATGTTGCGGCCGATCAGCGGCGACAGCACGAGCGCGAGCAGCCCGACCGGCGCGGTCGCGAGGCCGGCCTTGCCGGCCGTGTAGCCCATCACCGTCTGCAGCCATAGCGGGAAGATCACGACCGAGCCGAAGAACGCCATGAAGCCGAACGAGATGATCATCGCGCCGAGCGCGAAGTTGCGGTCCTTGAACAGCGACAGGTCGACCACGGGCTCCTTCTCGGTCGCCTCCCACACGAGCATGAACGCGAGCGAGACGACCGCGATCAGCGCGAGCGCGACGATGAACGACGAGTTGAACCAGTCGCGGTCCTTGCCGAGGTCGAGCATCATCTGCAGGCACGACACGCCGATCACGAGCAGCGCGAGGCCGATCGCGTCGATCCGCTGCTTCGACGTCTTCGTCTCGCGGCCGCGCAGCAGGAAATACGCGCAGGCCGCGGAGAAGACGCCGATCGGCAAATTGATGTAGAAGATCCACGGCCACGTGTAGTTGTCGCTGATCCAGCCGCCCAGCAACGGGCCGAAGATCGGCGCGACGATCACCGTCATCGCCCATAGCCCGAGCGCGAGCCCGCGCTTCGCGGGCGGATAGCTGCGCATCAGGATCGTCTGCGACAGCGGCACCATCGGCCCCGACACGAGGCCTTGCAGCAGCCGGAACGCGATCAGCGTCTCGAAATTGGTCGCGAAGCCGCACAGCGCCGACGCGATCGTGAACGCGAGCACCGACAGCGTGAACAACCGCACCTCGCCGACCCGCCGCGCGAGCCAGCCGGTGAGCGGCACCGCGATCGCGGACGCGACCGAATACGACGAGATCACCCACGTGCCTTCGCTGGTCGCGACGCCGAGGCTGCCCGAGATGGTCGGCACCGCGACGTTCGCGATCGACGTGTCGAGCACTTCCATGAAGGTACCGAGCGCGAGCCCGATGGTGAGCAGCGCGAGCGTCCCGCCGGACAGCGGCGCGGGTGCGGCGGGGGAGGCGGCGGATGCCGTGGTGGCGGACATCGGAATCTCCTAGACGCGGCGCGCACGACGCGCCGGCACAACGGCCGGGCGTGCGACGCAGCGCAGCCCGGCCGGGTGGAACGAAAAAGGGAAAAAGCGGAGCGCGTGTCCTGTCATCTTCTGCCCAGACAGAGAAATAAGCGAATGCTTAACCTAGACATGGGGCCTCCGCGCGCATCAGGCGTCTTCGTCGGGCTTCGGGCAGCCGGTCGAACCGGGCCCGTTGGCGATGAAGCGTTGCAGCAGGCCGGTGAGCGTCGCGAGTTCGTCGGCCGAGAAGCCGTCGAGCTGCGCGTTGAGCGCGGTCGCGACGAGCGACGGCAGCGCGCGGGCGGCTTCGGCACCGCGTTCGGTCAGCGACAGCTCGATCATCCGGCGATCCTGCTCGCTGCGCGAACGCGCGATCAGCCCCTTGCGTTCGAGCCGGTCGAGCATCCGCGTCATCGAACCGCTGTCGTACGACATCTTGCGCGACAACTCGAACGGCGTGCGCGCATAGCCGCGCGACAGCAGCAGGATCACGCCGATCTGCTGCGCGGTGAGGTCGAGCGGTTCGAGCGCACGGTCCATCCGCTCGACGAGCGCCTGCTTCGCCTTCGACAGGTAATAGCCGAGGCTCGTTTCCAGCGCGATGTTCTCGGGATCGTAAAGGCCGCCGGTCATACGATTGCGCGCGCAGCAATAGTGCGTTTCAGGTTAAAACGCGCCCAGTATCTTGAAAAATGATTGCTTAGTCAATATTATTTGAGGCAACCAGTTACGACGTGCATGTTGCACTGCCGGAGACGATGTTCTGACCGATTCGCCCGCGCTGCCGGGCACCCCGAGGATGTTCGCGATGCTGTCCCTGAAAAATGCCGCCGGCGCGCTGCGCCGCAACCTGACCGATACCGCTCATCATGTATTTTCCGGGCCGCACCGCGGCTGGAAGATCGCGTTGTACGTGACGATGCTGGTCGTGCCGGGCGGCTCGCTCGCGGCGCTGGGGTTCGCATGGTTCGATCATCGCCGGCAACGCAACGCGAAGGGCGGCGCACGCCGCACGAGCCAGCCGGCCGCCACGGAGCCGTCGACATGGCGGTCCGCCGCCGAGCCCATCCCGGTGCCGGTGCGCTGCCACTGACGCCGCACCGCCCCCGCTTTCCCGCCTGATCCGACCGGGCGCCCGCCGCGCCATGCGTGGCCGGCGCCACACGCCTGCGTTCCCGCAAGCGATCCGTAATGGCCGGTAAACCGGCCGTCCGCGCCGGTAACACATTCCGCCCTTCGCGCACCGTACCCTTAGGGCTGCGCAGCTTCCCCGCCGTCAGTTACCATTTGTCCGCCAGCGGCATGACGACCGCATCGCGCGACGCCGCTCGCCGGCCGTCACGCCCAGACAGGAAAACCACGATGCCGTACGCCTCCCTCCCGCGCGCCCTTCGCCCGCTGAGCGCCGCCGTCGCCGTTGCGACGGCCGTGCTGCTCGCCGGCTGCGCCGTCGGGCCCGACTATCACCGGCCCGACACGTCGATCCCCGCAGCCTTCAAGGAAGCGCCGGCGGGCTGGAAAGTCGCGCAACCGGCCGACCGCTCCGACCGCGGCGCGTGGTGGACGGTCTACAACGATCCGCAGCTCGATGCGCTGATCGGCAAGCTCAACGCATCGAACCAGACCATCGCGCAATCGGCGGCCGCCTACCGGCAGGCACGCGCGCTCGTCACCGAGGCGCGCGCCGCGTATTTCCCGACCGTCGGGCTGACCGCGTCGGGCTCACGTGCCCGCACGCCGCGCACGTCGGTGTCGTCGGGCTCGTCGTCGAGTTTCGGCAGCGGGTCGTCCGGGTCGATCAACAACAGCTACAGCGTCGGCCTCGATGCAAGCTGGGAACCCGACCTGTGGGGCAAGGTGAGCCGCACCGTCAGCGCGCAGCGCGCCGGCGAAGCGGCGGCGGCGGCCGATCTCGCGAATGCGCGGCTGTCGCAGCAGGCGCTGCTCGCGCAGACCTATTTCCAGCTGCGCACGTCCGATGCGCTGCAAAAGCTGCTCGACGACACCGTGAAGTCGTACGAACAGTCGCTGAAGCTCACGCAGAACCAGTACGCGCAGGGTGTTGCCGCCCGCGCGGACGTGATCCAGGCGCAGACGCAGCTGCAGAGCGCGCAGGCCGCGCAGATCGATAACGGCGTCGCGCGCGCGCAGTACGAGCACGCGATCGCGACGCTGATCGGCGAACCGGCGTCGACCTTCTCGCTGCCGCCGAACCCGCTCGCGGCCGAGCCGCCGATCACGCCGGTCGACGTGCCGTCCGCGATCCTCGAGCGCCGGCCCGACATCGCGGCGGCCGAACGGCGTGCGGCGGCCGCGAACGAGCAGATCGGCGTGGCGATCGCCGCGTTCTTTCCCACACTCACGCTGTCGGCCACCGGCGGCTTCCAGAGCTCGGTGTGGTCGCAACTGTTCACGCTGCCGGCGCGTTTCTGGACGGTTGGCCCGCAGCTCGCGGCCACGCTGTTCGATGCGGGGCTGCGCGCCGCGCAGACCGACGCCGCACGCGCAACCTACGACCAGGACGTCGCCGCGTATCGCCTCGCGGTGCTCACCGCATTCCAGGACGTCGAGGACAACCTCGCGTCGCAGCGCATCCTCGCGCAGGAAATCGACGTGCAGCGGCAGGCCGTCGACAGCGCCGAACACTCGCTCGCGATCGTCACGAACCAGTACAAGGCCGGCACGGTCGCGTACCTGAACGTGCTGACCGCGCAAACCACCGCGTTCACCGCGCAGCAGAAGCTCGCGACGATCGCCGGCCAGCGGATGGCGTCGTCGGTCGGGCTCGTGAAGGCGCTCGGCGGCGGCTGGGATGTGTCGGACATCGCACGCGAGAACGGCGGCATGGCGGCGCCGGCAGCCGTGCCGGCGTCCGGTGCGGCTGCGCCCGCGGCCACCGCACCGTCGGCCGCGACGCCGCTCGCGCAGAAGTAAGGGAAGCGTGCGACGCGCGCGTCAGCGCTGCGCGTCGCCGAAGATCAGCGATACCTCGTTGTTCCCGATCGGGTGGCCGAGCAGGTTCAGCAGCCCGGCGAGGTTCGCCTGCTGCTCGGGCGCCGCATGCGCGGTGCCGCGAAACGATCCCTGGCCGGCGCCGAAGTTGCCGTGCCCGTCGAGGAACAGCGGGCCCTGCGTCGTCGACACGTCGAGATCGGCGCCCGCGCCCTTCGCCTGCAGCACCGCGCGGTACGAACCGAGCGGCTTCACGCGCGACACGCGCGAACTCATCGAGTCGATCGTCACCGTCAGCTGGCCGAACGCGTTGTTGCCGAACAGGCGCCAGTCGCTCCAGCCGACCCGCACGTCGCCCTGCAGGTCGAGCGTGTTGAACGGCGTGCCAAGCCCGGCAAGCAACGACGCGGGCACGGCCATCGTGCCCGCCGACAGCACCGCGCCGCGCCACGTCGCATCGAGCGTCACGGCATCGGGCATCGCCTCGGTCTGCCGCATGCGCATCTGCACGCGCCCGGTCAGCAGCGGCCAGAAGCGCGTGGTCCATTCGACCCGGCCAGGCAGCAGCGTCGCCGCGCTCTGGTCGGCACCCGGCGCGAGCATCAGCGTGCCCGAGCCGTGCCACAGCGACCCGTCCGGGTCGACGAGATTCACGTGTCCGCCGGTCGCGCGCGCAAACTGCGGCGCGATCCACGCGGCCGGTGCGAGCGCGACGAGCGTCACCGCCGTCGCCAATCCGCCCGCCAGTACCCACGGCAATACGGCGGTGAGCCGCTTCATCCCCGGCCTCATCGGCCGACCGCCGCTTGCGTCATCCACTGCGTCATTTATTTCTGTACGGAAGGTTGCATCACGGCCGTCAGGTCGACCTGGCCGTCGTCCTTCAGCGCGGTCGCGTGCGCCTCGCCGACCTGCACCTTGAACTGCCGGCGCGCATCGTCGAGCCACTGCGTCCACGCCGGGAACGACACGTTCTTCATCTGCACCTGCACGCCGTTGCCGACAATCTGCACCTGCGCACCCTGCAGCCCGTGATCGGACAACGATGCGGTCAGCGCGTCCTTCAGCGCGAGGCCGGTCGGCGCGACGCCTTGCGCGGCGGCCGCCAGCGACTTCGCCTCGTTAGCCTGTGCGGTCATCTGCGCGAGTTCCTGACGCATCGCCGGCAGCGCGCGCTGGATCCGGGCGCGGCCTTCCTGCGCGGGCGACCACAGCACCGAATACGCAATCGCGACCGCCAGCACGGCGCCACCCCAGCCGAGCAGCGTCCTCTCGCGCGGCGAGCGCTCACCCCAGAACTGGGCCAGCGTCTGGTTCAGTTGTTCGGTTTTCATGAGCGGCTCCGGATCGTCCATTTGCCCGTGTTGCTGTCGACTTCGCCGGACAGTCCGTTACGCGCGAGGCGCTGCGTGAAATCGGGATCGACCTTGACTTCCGGCTTGAAGCCGACGTCGAGCCGCCGGTCGTGATAGTCGAGGGACGCGATGCCGTTCAGCGGCAACGCGCCCATCGAACGCGACAGCCCGCTCGACAGCGAGAGGAAATCGTTCGGCGACAGTTCGCCGGCCGCGAGCCGAAGCTGGTCGAGCTGGCGCTGCATCTGCGCGGGCGGATCGAGCACCGTCGTCGTCTTCGGGAAGGCGGACAGCAGCGTCTCGGTGATCTGCGCGGACATCGCATCGCGCTCGCGAGACAGCTTCCACCAGTGCAGGTTCATCCCGATCACCGCGACGCCGAGCGTCGCCGCGACGAGCGCGAGCGGCACGCGCAGGCGCTTCACCGTTGCGCGGTCGAAGCGCCACGGCTGCGACTCGAATTCGAACTGGCACAGATCGAACTTCTCGGCGAGCGCACGGCGCGCAAACGTGTCGAACGGCAGCGGGGCGGCGCCCGGCAACAGCACCGCGTCAGGTCGGCCGACCGACGCGAGCCGCGGCTCCGCGCCCGGTTCGCCGAGTTCGTACAGCTCCACATCGCCGCCGCGTGCGAGCGCGGTCAGCGTGCCGGCCGCGCGCGCTGCGGGCGCCGCGAAGCCTTCGCCGAGTGCGCCGCGCGCCACGGCGAGTTCCAGGCGCGGCGCACCGGCCGCGGCCGGCTGCGCGCCAGCCTCGACGAGCACCGGTTCGACCGACGTCGCGAGTCCGAGCACCGCGGCGACCGTCGCCGGACGGGCAGCCGGCTCGACGGCATCCGTGGCGAGCGCGGCCGTGTCGGCGTGCTCGCCGTCGGCCGGCGCAATCAATGCCGTTTCCGCCGGCGCGCGCGGCGCCGGCAGGCAGCGCGTTGCGGGTACCGCGCTCAGGTGCCGGTGGCCGGCCGCCGTGAACGCTTCGCAGATCGTGCGGAACCACGCGCGATCGACGACGGCCAGCACGCGGCGCCCGTCGGGCAGCGCGGCCGGATCGAGCGCGATGTGGCAGCCGAGCGGGTCCTGGATCAGCTGATCCTCGACGATGTTCGGCAACGCCTGGCGCAGCTTCGGCCCTTTCAGCGGCGGGACGGTCGCGGCCAGCAGCAGCACGTCGCGCGCGGCGACGATCAGGACCGTCGCGTTCGCGCGCGGCAGCAGCGCGAGCGCGGCGCGGCCGGCGCGCTGCACCTGGCCGGCCTTGTCGACGAGCGTGAACGGCAGCTCGGGCCACTGCCATTCCTGCAACGGCACGGCAGGCTCGCGCGGCGGCAAAGAAACAATCAACGTGCTCACAAGAGCTCCTCTCCCGATTGGCGTCGTTATAGCTGGTCGCGGATACGCACGACCCGCGTCGAGTGCGTGGTCGGATCACGATACACGAGCGAGGTGCGGTCGACCTCCGCGCGATCGTGCTGGATCCGGCCATGCACGATGAAATAACTCGAATTGACGTCGACGAGGCTCGAATCGATCGTCACGTTCGGCGCACCGGCGCCGCGCAGCGCAAGCTGCACGTCGCCGACGTTCCGGAAAAACACGGTCTCGCGGCGCGACACGAGCGCCTGCGCGGACGACACGCTCATCCCCGGCACCAGCGACGCGATCACTTCGGCCGGCGCGGTGTTCATGTTCACCGGCGTCGTGGTCGGCAGCACGGTGACGAACGGGCGCAGCCGCGCCACCATCTCGGGCGTCACGCCATCGACGTCGAGCAGGCTGTCGACGCTCGTCATCATCAGCGGTGCGGGCCCGCGATCGCCGCCGGACATGCCGGGGTCGTCGGTGAAGTCGCCGCCGCCCTGCTGGTCGGTCGTCACCGGCGCGGTCGCGGCGTTCGCCGCGGTACCGCCGCCGCCGGGCAGGTTCGGCATCTGGAAGCGCGTCGCCGAATGCAGCAGGCCCGCGCGCACCTGCAGCGCGATGCGCTTCGCGAACGCGCCGTCGTAGCCGAGCGTCGTCAGGAGGCGCTGGAACGCCTGGAGCTGCGTGACGTTCAGCTGCAGCACGCCGGGCGCCGGCGACGACACGAGGTTGCGCAGGTTGAACTTCGCCTGCGCGTCCTCGATCGAGCCGGAGATATAGGTGTCTTCGCCGCCGCCATCGTTGGGTGCGCCGATCCGGCCGAGGAAATCCGACAGCTTCGTCTTCGCGATCGGCACGCCCCAGATTCCGCCGAGATAGGTGATGCCGGGCGCCGTGTCGCCTTCGGAGCGCAGGATCATCCGCGTCCAGTCGAGCGCGCCGCGCGCGACCCACTGCGCCTGCGCGATCACGCGCTGGTTTTCGATGCGGCGGATCTGCACCTGCTGGCGCCACAGCATCCCCGAGACGAGGATCGCGGACAGCGCGACGACCAGCAGTGCCGTGATGATCGCCGCGCCGCGCTGGCGGCGGGCACGCGCGCGACCGGCGGCGCGGTTGAAGAAGGGGGGACGGGAAAGGCGCGCGCGCATCGTCATTCCCCGACGAGGAAGATGCGCGTGACCGGCACGCGCAGCGACGTCGCGCCGATGCTGACCTGCAGCCCCGTCACCGCGCGGGTGGGCGGCGCGTTGCCGATCTGCGGCACCTTGAGCGCATCGTTGTTTTGCGCGAGCGCGTCGTCGGCCGTCTGCAGGTTGGTGGTCCAGCCCACGCGCGGCACGTACAGCTTCGCGTCGATCGCGCCGACGCCGCCCATCAGCGCGACCCAGCTCCAGCCTTCGACGCTGCTGTCCTTCAGCGTGCTGCGCAGCCGGTTCGCGTCGTCGATCGGCGGCGATGCATAGCGCACGACGCGCCCGCCGGCGATCCGGTAGCGGACCACCTGCAGCCGCGGCGCGGCGCCCGGCACCTCGAGTTCGCGCACGATCTGCAGCGTATTGCCGGCGACGCCGATCGCCGGCTGGCCGGCTTCGTCGTCGGTCGCGGCGAGCCGCGCGTCGATGCGCATCTGGTCGAACATCTGCGCGAACACGCGCTCGTCTTCCATCGCGGACGCGACCTTGTCGCGGCCGCGCATGATCTGGTCGAGCCCGCGCCACGCGAGGATCGCGACCACCGCGAGGATCGCGATCGCGATCATCAGCTCGATCAGCGTGAAGCCGCGGGCGCGGCGGGCGGACGGGCGTCGCATCGGCATGTCAGAGCGGACGGCTGGTTTCATTCGCGACCACCGTCACCATCTGTGCGAGCACGCCGGAATGGCCGGGCGTGCTCACCGAAATCCGGACGCGCCGGAACACCGGGTTCGGCGTCGTGCTCACGCGCTGCGTGCAGACGAGCTGCACGTTGCCCTGCGAGCAGTCGAAGCTCTGCTCGCCGACCTCCGGCCATGCGTGCGTGAGCCGCAACTGCGCGAGCGCGTTGTCGGCGCTCCAGCCGGCCAGCAACCGGCGATGCAGGTCGGACGCGTTGGTCGCCATCGTGCCGACCGCCCGGATCGACGCGGCGAGCGCGACCGCGATGATCGCGAGTGCGACGAGCACCTCGATCATCGTGAAACCGCGCGATGAGGACATGGAAGAGGGCAGGCGACGACGCATCGTCATTGCACCTCGTAGCGGCCGTTGCCGGTGCCGACGATCGTCGCGCTGCCGACGGCCGAATGCAGCGTCACGCGCACCGGCGTGTCGATGCTCTCGGTGCCGAACACGACGCGATTCGCATGCGTGTCGGAACCCGGATAGTCGATATCGGCGCCGGTGACGCCGCCGTCCCAGTCGCGCGGGCGCAACAGGTCGTCGCGCAGCGTGCGCCAGCCGTCGGGCGAGCTCACGTCGAACCGGAAACCGTGCGCGGTCGGCTGCCATGCGATCGGCCGCGCGCGCACCTGCGCTTCGTCGCCGGCCGTCTCGAACAGCAGCGCGACGCGCTGCGCTTCTTCACGCAGGTCGGTGCGCGGATTGCGCGTCAGCGACAGCGACGCGAGCGACACGAGCAGCCCGGCGATCATCAGCACGACCAGCATTTCGAGCAGCGTGAAGCCGCGCGCGCGACGGTGCGGCGCGCCGTGCTTCATCGGCCCGCCGTCGGCACGCAACGGTACGGACGACACCGCGCCGCGACGCACACGGCGATCGCGACCGCAGCGGGAGGTCGTGCGAATGGCGGGCATGAAGAACGGGAATGGAACGTCGGGCCGATCAGTGCCGGCTTACTGCCACGAACCGATATCGGTATCGTTGCCTTCGCCGCCTTCCTTGCCGTCGGCGCCGTAGCTGAACACGTCGATCTCGCCGTGCACGCCCGGGTTCAGGTACTTGTACCCGTTGCCCCACGGGTCGTTCGGCAGGCGTTCAAGATAGCCGCCGTCCTTCCAGTTGTTCGGGATCGGATCGGTGGCCGGCTTCTGGATCAGCGAATTCAGGCCCTGTTCCTGGGTCGGATAACGGCCGTTGTCGAGCCGGTACAGCTTGAGCGCCTGCATGATCGTGCCGATGTCCTGCTTCGCGGCGATGCGGCGCGCCTCGTCCGGGCGGCTCATGATCTTCGGCACGATCAGCGCCGCCAGGATCCCGAGGATCGCGACCACCACCATGATCTCGATCAGCGTGAAACCGCGCTGACGACGCACGGCCGCGTTGCGGCGAGTGATCCACGTTTGCATGACTGACTACCTCTTCCAAAAAATGTCGTCGATTGAGTGACGCACCCCGCGCACCGGACGATTGCCTGACAGCAAGCTTCCGGTCCCGCGGGCGCGGAGCACGCATTGTAAGGCGCGCATCGTCGAGGGCTTTCACCCAACGCAAATTTCATATACATCCGTACAATAGCGCGCATGAACGCGCTCTCGATCCGGATCCTTTCCCTAGCCCTCTTCGCGGGTTTGTGCGCGACGGCCACCTACTGGGTCGTCACGCTGTCGGCCCGCGAAGCGCCGCTGCCCGCCGCCGCCGCGCGGCTGCCGATCCGCACCGAGGACGCGGCCGCGCTCTTCGGCGGTCAGCTCGACAAGAATCCCGTCCAGGACATCCACCTGTTCGGCATTCTCGCGCTCGACCACGGCGGTGCGGCGATCGTCGGCGTGGGCGGCGAACCGCCGCGCGCCGTGTCGCTCGGCGCGGACGTCACGCCCGGCGCGAAGCTCGCCGAAGTCCGCCCGCGCTCGATCATCGTCGACCGCAACGGCGCCCGCGCCGAAATCCAGCTCCCGGCGAACACGCCGTCCCCCGCGATCTACATGCGTTGAGCGGCGGCGGCCTGACCGTCAGGCCGCCACGTCACTGCACCATGTTGTTCAGCTCGATGATCGGCAGCATCACCGCCAGCACGATCACGAGCACGATGCCGCCCATCGCCAGGATCAGCAGCGGCTCCAGCAGGCTCGTCAGGAACATCGTGCGGCGCTCGAGCTCGCGCGCTTCACCTTCGGCCGCGCGATCCAGCATCGTCGTCACGTCGCCCGTCGCTTCGCCCGAACGGATCAGGTGCACGAGCACCGGCGGAAACGTCTTCACGTTGTTCAGCGCGCGCGACAGCGCGGAGCCTTCGCGCACGCGCACGATCGCGTCGTCGATGTTCGCGCGCATCGCGCGGTTCGACAGCGTTTCGCCGGCCGCCTGCAACGCGCGCAGGATCGGCACGCCGGCCGCGGTGAGAATGCCGAGCGTACTCGCGAAGCGCACCGTGTTGTAGCCGCGCACGAGCTTGCCCGCGAGCGGCGCGGTCAGCACCCAGCGGTCGAACGCGAGCCGCGGCCCGTCGCGCGACAGCGTTGCCTTCACGAACCACACGACCAGCGCGAACGCGATCAGGATCGCCCACCACCAGTGCCGCACGAAATCCGACAGCGCCATCATCACGACCGTGAGGATCGGCAGCTGCTGTTTCGTACTCGCGAACACGTTGACGACCTGCGGGACGACGTAACTCAGCAGGAACGTGACGATGCCGAACGCGATCAGCGTGACGATCCCCGGATAGGTGAACGCCAGCAGGATCTTCTGCTTCAGCGCGTTGCTCTGCTCGATGTAGTCGGCCAGACGCGACAGCACGATGCCGAGCTTGCCGGTGTGTTCGCCGGCCGCAACGAGCGCGCGGTAGATTTCCGGAAAATCGCGCGGATGCTGGCCCAGCGCATTCGCGAGCGAATGGCCGCCGAGCACTTCCGCGCGGATCGCGGCCATCAGTTCACGGATGTAGTCGCGCTCGGCCTGCTCGGTCAGCACGCCGAGCGCCTCGTCGAGCGGCAGGCCGGCGATCAGCAGGCTCGCGAGCTGGCGCGTGAGGATCGCCTGTTCGCGCTGCGACAGCTTGCGGCCGAACGCGAGCCGCTGCGTACGCGCCCCGCGCGTCGCGCTGGCGGCCGGCTCGACGACGAGCGGCGTGAGCCCCTGCGTGCGCAGCTGGCCGCGTGCGGCGCGCGCGCTGTCGGCGTCGATGACGCCTTTCTGCGCGCGTCCCGCCGAATCGATTGCTTCGAAACGGAATGCCGGCATCGCGCTATGCGCCTCCCGTCACGCGCAGCACTTCCTCGAGCGACGTCGCGCCGGACGCGAGCCAGCGCTCGGCGTCGTCGCGCAGCGTGCGCATGCCTTCCGCACGGCCGGCGGCGAGAATCTCGGCATCGGCCGCGTTGCGGTGGATCAGCGAGCGGATCGAATCGTCGACCAGCAGCAATTCGTAGACACCGCGCCGGCCCGAATAACCCGAATGCCCGCACTTGTCGCAGCCGACCGGATGCCACACGGTGCGGCCGTCCTCGTGCCGCTCTTCCTTGCAGACGGGGCAGAGCTGGCGCACGAGGCGCTGCGCGAGCACGCCGAGCAGCGACGACGCGAGCAGGTACGGTTCGACGCCCATGTCGGTCAGGCGCGTGACGGCGGAAGCCGCATCGTTCGTGTGCAGCGTCGCGAGCACCAGGTGGCCCGTCAGCGACGCCTGCACCGCGATCTGCGCGGTTTCGAGGTCGCGGATTTCACCGATCATGATCACGTCCGGATCCTGGCGCAGGATCGAACGCAACGCACGGGCAAAGGTCATCCCGATCCGTTCGTTCACCTGCGTCTGGCCGATGCCGCCGAGGTCGTATTCGATCGGGTCCTCGACGGTCATGATGTTGGTCGTCGCGGTTTCGAGCCGCGACATCGACGCATACAGCGTCGTCGTCTTGCCCGAACCGGTCGGACCGGTGACGAGCACGATGCCGTGCGGGCGGCCGATCAGCTTGTCGAACTGGACAAGCGTGTCGCGGCCCATCCCCAGCGCTTCGAGGTTCAGGCGCTGCGCATCCTTTTCCAGGAGACGCAGCACCGCGCGCTCGCCGTGCCCGGTCGGCAGCGTCGACACGCGCACGTCGACCGGCCGGCCGCCGACGCGCAGCGTGATACGGCCGTCCTGCGGCAGGCGTTTCTCCGCGATGTCGAGCTGCGCCATGATCTTGATCCGCGAGATCAGCGCGCCATGCAGCGCCTTCTTCGGACGCACGACGTCGCGCAGCGTGCCGTCGACGCGAAAGCGCACGACCGACGCATTCTCGAACGGCTCGATGTGGATGTCCGACGCGTGTTCTCGCGCCGCTTGCGTGAGCAGCGCGTTGATCATCCGGATGATCGGCGCGTCGTCTTCCGACTCGAGCAGATCCTCGACTTCGGGGATGTCCTGCATCAGCCGCGACAGGTCGACTTCGCCTTCGACCTCGCCGACCACCTGCGCGGCGCTGCCGTCCTGACGCGCATACGCCTGGTTGATCGCCTGCGCGAGTTCGTCGGCCGGCACGTGGTGCACGGCGATCGAGCCGAAGTTGCGCGCGATCTCCGCGAGCGCGGCATCGCTCGTGCGTTCGCTGATCCACACCTCGAGCGTGTCGTCGAGCTGGTGCGCGATCAGCACCTGGCCGCTCTTCGCGAAGCCGTACGGCAACAGCCGCGCGGCAAGCGGCGACGGCGGCTGGCGTTCGCCCGGCGCGCCGTCGTGGGCGGAAGACGCGAGCACGTCGCTCACTGCGAGGCTCCCGGCGTGGCGGTCAGCGGCTGTTGCGGTACCGATTGCTGGGGCACGCCCTGCGACTGCACCGGTTCCGGTGCGGGGACCGGCGCCGGCGCGGGCACGGGTGCCACCTGGCGCTGCAGCTGCTGGCGGCGCATCTTCTCGAGGTCGAACAGGTTGCCGGCCGGCGTGCCGCCCTGGCTCGGACCCAGCGGCATCGGCGGAACGACCGGATCGTCCTTGTCGCGGATCACGTTGTTGTCCGACTTGTACGCACCCGTCACGCCCTGGATGTAGTCGTAGCGGTTGGCCGTGACCTGCTGCGCGGTGCTGCGATCGGAGATGATCACCGGGCGCAGGAACACCATCAGGTTGGTTTTCTGGCGCTGCTTCGATTCCGAACGGAACAGCTGGCCGATCCACGGAATGTCGCCGAGCAGCGGCACCTTGCTGTTCGACACCTGGTAGTTGTCCTGCATCAAGCCGCCGAGCACGATGATCTCGCCGTTGTCGGCCAGGATCGTCGACTGGATCGAGCGCTTCGTGAAGGTCGGGCCCGTTTGTGCGGTCGTGGTGCTGCTGACGACTGCCGAATCCTCGGTGTAGAGCTGCAGCTTCAGGATCCCGCCGTCGGTGATCTGCGGCTTCACGTGCAGCGTCAGGCCGACGTCGCGACGGTCGTAGGTATTGAACGCGTTGCTCGTCGTGCCGCTCGTCAGGTTCGAGTACGAGCCGGTCGCGATCGGCACGTTCTGGCCGACGACGATCTTCGCTTCCTCGTTGTCGAGCGTGATCAGGTTCGGCGTCGACAGCACGTTCGCGTCGCTCACGCCCGCGAAATACTGCAGCAGCGCGCCGAGGCCCTGCACGCCGAACATGTTGTGCAGCCAGCCGACGTTGAGGCCCTGGTTCAGGTTCGCGAGATTCGCCGCGAGGCCGGCCCCGGTGGTGCCCGCCGTGCCCGTCGTCAGGTTGATGATGCTGTTGCCCGCGACGGTGCCGGCCGTGGCCGCCAGGTTCGTGCCGCCGAGAAACTGGCCGCTCGCCACCTGCCATTGAATCCCGAGGTTCCCGGAGGTCGTCGAGTTCAGTTCGACGATCAGCGCTTCGATATAGACCTGCGCACGCCGTGCGTCGAGCTGGTCGATCACCGAGCGCAGGTTGCGGTAAACCGGATCGGACGCAGTGATGATCAGCGAGTTGGTGGCCGCGTCGGCCTGGATCATCCCGCCCGGCTGGTTGTCGTCGCCCTTGTCCTTGTCGCCGCCGAGCAGGCCGCCCGTGCCGAGGCCGCCGCTACTGGACGAGCCGCCGTACGAGGAAGAAGACGACGAGCCGCCGAGGCCGCCCGACGGCAGCGGCGGGGTGCCGGACGAGCCGGTCGAGAAGTTGCCGCTCGACGACGAGCCGCCGTTCTGGTTGAAGCTGTTCGCATCGTTGGACGACGCCGACGAGCCGCTGTCGTTGCCGCCCTTGCCGAGCATGCCGCGCAAGGTCTTCGCGAGCTTCACCGCATCGGCGTTGCGCAGCGGCACGACGTGCATGTTGCCGGGCACGCCGCTCGGTGCGTCGAGCTGCTGCACGAGGCGCTTCGCGGCCGCGAGGCGCGACGCGCTCGACGCACGCAGCATCAGCGAGTTGGTACGCGGGTCGGCCGTGACCGACACCTTCAGCGTCGCGTCGCTGTTGCCGATCGCGCCCGGGTCGAGCATTTTCTGCAGCTGCGCGGCGAGGTCGATCGCGTTCGCGTTGCGCAGCGTCACGACCTGCACCTGCGCGCCGGCGGCGCTGTCGACGCCCGAGATGATCTGCGCGATGCGGCGCACGTTGTCCGCATAGTCGGTCACGACGATCGTGTTGTTCGCCGGGTAGGCCGTCACCGTGTTGTTCGGCGAGATCAGCGGCCGCAGCACGGGCAGCAGGTTGTTCGCCGATTCGTTGTGCAGCTCGAACACCTGCGTGATCACCTGGTCGCCGCGAGCCTGCGGCGCATTGCCGACATAGGTCGGCACGCCCTGCAGCTTCGCGTCCGCTTCCGGCACGACCTTCAGCACACCGTGATCCTGCACGAGTGCGAAGCCCTGCATGCGCAGCGCCGACTGCAGCGTCTTCAGCGCCTGGTCTTCCGGCACCGGACGTTCGGCCACGAGGTTGAGTTGCCCCTTCACGCGGGGGTCGACGATGATGGTCTTGCCGGTTGCGGCGCCGATCGCTTTCGCGACCTGGTCGATATCCGCATTCACGAAGTTGAGCGTGACCTGAGCGTAGGCGGCCTGCGAGACGATGATGCCGGCGACGACGAGGGTCGTGGCAATGCGCCGCATAACGAAGCGATTTCTTGTCATGGATGAATGGGTCGATGCCGGCTCAGGCCACTTCCGGCGGTAGTGCTGGGATCCAAGTCCGAAAGAGGCGACATTAGCAGTTTTTCATGTCCGAAATATCACATTGATCCGAGGACTGTCTCACATACGACATGTGTCCGGCGAATCGTATGCAATATGTAAGAATAGGCGCGGCCCTTCGCATGCCGGCCATCGCCCCCGATTCGCGATGAACCGACATGGAAATGCGGTATAACCGGGCTGCCGTATTCCTGCATGTCGCAATCTGACGGTCTGCCGGTATGATACGGGCGGCACGTTTCTCGTCGCACTAATAACAGGCACGGGTTTTCCCGACCTTTGCGCAATTCCTTTTCGTTTCCGCACGATGAACAGACGACGGTTCGCTTCGATCGCGTTGATCGCCGCTGGCGCGTGGTTCGCCAGCGCAAACGCTCGTGCGGATTGTTTCGACGAAGCCGCTAAATATCAGCAGGTCAATCCGCTGATCCTGCGCGCCATCGCGTGGCAGGAATCGCGCAACCGGCCCGGTGCGCTGAACAAGAATACGAACGGCTCGGTCGACTACGGCCTGATGCAGATCAATTCGATTCATCTGCCCGCGCTGTCGCGCTACGGCATCGGCCGCGACACGCTGATGGAGCCGTGCAAGAACGTCTACATCGCCGCGTGGCATCTCAAGCAGAAGATGAACCGCTACGGCAACACGTGGCAGGCCGTCGGCGCCTATCATTCCGAAACGCCGTCGTTGCGCGACAAGTATGCGCGGCAGATCGCCGGCATCCTGTCGCAGTGGAAGCTGCTGCCGCCCGTGCAGTGACGTTGCGCCGCATTGCGGCCTGACGCGGCGCCGGCCGGCCGGCGCGCGTTTGATGCACAATGCGGATCTCGCGCCGCAACTTCGCCCGTCCGCGGGCCGATCGCGCCCCGGAAGGGCGCCGCGGCCGCTTTTTCATCTTTTCCGTTGGTGCATATCATCATGAATCCGGCAATGAACCAGCCGTTGCCCGTCACCGTGCTGTCCGGCTTCCTCGGTGCCGGCAAGACCACGCTGCTCAACCACGTCCTCGCGAACCGCGCGGGCCTGAAGGTCGCCGTGATCGTCAACGATCTCGCGGCGGTCAACATCGACGCGTCGCTCGTGCGCGACGCGCAGGCGCTGTCGCATGTCGAGGAACGCCTCGTCGAAATGTCGAACGGCTGCATCTGTTGCACGCTGCGCGACGACCTGCTCGTCGAGATCCGCAACCTCGCATCCGAAGGCCGCTTCGACGCGATCATGATCGAATCGACCGGTATCGCGGAGCCGATGCCGATCGCCGAAACGTTCACGTTCGTCGACGACGACGGCACGTCGCTGTCGGCCATCGCGCGACTCGACACGCTCGTTACCGTGGTCGACGCGTACAACTTCCTGCGCGACTACGGCTCCGACGACGCGCTCGCGACGCGCGGCATCGCCGCGTCGGAAGACGACGACCGCACGCTCGTCGAGCTGCTGATCGAGCAGATCGAGTTCTGCGACGTGCTGGTGATCAACAAGGCCGATCTCGTCGGCGCCGACGATCTCGCGCGCCTGCAGCACATCCTCGCGCGACTCAATCCGCGCGCGCACCAGGTCGTGTCGACGTTCGGCAACGTGCCGCTCGACGAAGTGCTGAACACCGGCCGCTTCGATTTCGACGAAGCCGCGAACGCGCCGGGCTGGCTCGCATCGCTCGATCACGATCACACGCATTGCGACGATCCCGACTGCCATGACGAACATCATGCGCACGTGCACGGCGAAGCCGACGAATTCGGCATCGGCAATTTTGTTTACCGCGCGCGCCGGCCGTTTCACCCGGCACGACTCTGGGCGCTGCTGCATCAGGAGTGGCCGGGCGTGCTGCGCAGCAAGGGCTTCTTCTGGCTCGCGACGCGCAACGACATCGCGGGTTCGCTGTCGCAGGCGGGCGGTGTCTGCCGGCATGGCCCGGCGGGTCTGTGGTGGGCCGCGCAGGATCGCGCGGAATGGCCGGACGACGACGAGCTGCTCGGTGAAATCCGCGCCGAATGGCTGGGCGATCTCGACGATCGCACGGTCGGCGATCGCCGTCAGGAACTCGTGCTGATCGGCATCGCACTCGACGCCGATGCGTGGCGCGCAAAGCTCGATGCATGCCTGCTGACCGATGCGGAATTCGCACTCGGCGCGGCGCAGTGGATCGCGTTCGACGATCCGTTCCCGGCGTGGGATGTCGATTCGCACGACGACGACGATCACGGCGACACGCAGATCGTGCACGCTTGAGCGCGTCGTAACGGCTTGTAAAAGTAACCGTTAACTTTTGCAAGAGTGGCGCGGACTGTGGCAAAAATGCCGCGCGCGCCCAACAAAAAACCCGCCGAAAGGCGGGTTTTTCTTGGAACAGGCGCTAGTTTAACGCTTGTTGACGGCGTCCTTGAACGCCTTGCCAGCCGTGAACTTGACCGTCTTGGCTGCCGGGATCTTGATGGTTTCGCCGGTCTTCGGGTTGCGGCCCGTACGTGCTGCGCGCTTGCCCGAACCGAAGCTGCCGAAGCCGATCAGCTGAACCGCATCACCCTTCGACACGGCCTTCTTGATGACTTCGAGCAGCGTGTCCAGCGTTTCGCCGGTTTGAGCCTTGCTGGCGCCCGTTTGGGCGGCGACGGCGTCGATCAGTTCCTGTTTGTTCATTAAGGTTCCTTTATCAGGTTAGGTTGACACGAACAGCGCGAACGCGCCGATTATACGTGCGCGAACCGTGCCGTCGAGAGTCAGACTCCGACGGCACAGCGCCGAATCCTGGCCCGCGCGACGCGCCGTCCGGCTTGCCGGCGGCCACCCCGCGGTACGGCGTTGCTATGATAGCGCAGCGCAAACCCAATAACGACAAGGGTTTCAAAGATTTTCATCGGTATTTCGCCGAATGAATCGTCGATTGCCCGTTTTTTGACCTGCGCCAACCGGACAGGATACGCAGCGCCGTCCGCCCATGCGCCGCCCCGTTGCCCTTTTCCAACGGCCGGTCGGACGGCTCCGCGCAATCCCTTGCCAGGCTTGGCTGCCACGTTTTTTGTTTCGCATGCCCGACCGACTTGTACCCGCCACGCTCGCGCTTCGCGACGACGGCACGCTCGTCTCGCCCGAGTTCGGCGAGCTCCATCGCCGTGCGTCAGGCACGCTCGCGCATCACGCGTTCGTCGCGGAAAACGGGCTGCCGGCGCGCTGGCAGCAGCGTCGCACGTTCACGATCGTCGCGACGGAATTCGGCGCGGGCGCCAGCTTCCTCGCGACCTGGGCTGCCTGGCGCGACGACCCCGCGCGCTGCGAGCGGCTGCATTTCGTCGCGGTCGAGCCGCATCCGTTCTCACGCGACGACCTGCATCGCGCGGTTTCCCATATGGTTGCGCATACAACCATATCGGCAGATGCCGATGCATTGATCGACGCATGGCCGATGCTCGTGCCGGGTCTGCACCGGCTCGAATTCGACGAAGGGCGCGTGGTGCTCACGCTCGCGTTCGGCGATGATGCGCTCGGCCTGCTGAAGAAGCTCGTCGTGCGCGCCGATGCGTTCTATCTCGATGGCGCGACGTCATCGACCGACGTGATCCGCGCGCTCGCGAAGATGGCCGGCGACGATGCAACGTTTGTCACGCGTGCACGTTCCAACGACATAAAGCACGCATTTGGCGAAACAGGCTTCACGTGTCGCGAAGTCGACGATCGTCTCGTCGGCGAATATGCGCCGCGCTGGCGTTCGCGCCGGCATGAACCGCCGCGCGCACTGCCTGTTGCGACGCGTCGCGCGATCGTGATCGGCGCGGGCCTGGCCGGTTGCGCGGTCGTCGAGCGCCTGGCCGCGCGCGGCTGGGATGTCACGCTGATCGAGCGGCACGAACGGATCGCGAGCGAAGCATCCGGCAATCCTGCCGGCGTCTTCCATCCGTTGATGACACGCGACGACAACGTCGCGAGCCGGCTCACGCGCAGTGGCTTCCTGCACGCGATCGCACGCTGGCGCGCACTCGAACGCGCGGGCCATGCGTTCGCGCGCAGCACGCACGGGATGGTGCATCTCGCCGAATCGGCCGACGACTTCGCGCGGATGCGCGACGCATTCGATACGTTCGGCGCACCGCCCGACTATGTGACGCTGCTCGATACCGACGCCGCGCGTGCGCATCTGAACCTGCCGGTCGCGCATGGCGGCCTGCTGTTTCCGCACGGTGGCGCCGTCTGGCCGGCCGGGCTGTGTGCCGCGCAATACGCGGCGGCCGGCGAGCGCGTACGCCTGCTTGCCTCCACCGGTGTGGCGCGGCTCGAGCGGCGCGGCGATGCATGGCACGCGCTCGACGATGCGGGCGGCACGCTGGCCGAAGCGCCCGTCGTCGTGCTCGCGAACGCGGGCGACGCCGCGCGGCTTGCCGGGTTGCAGCATGTCGCGCTGCAACCGGTACGCGGCCAGCTCACGCTGCTGCCGCCGGGCACCACGGCGCCGCTGCCATGCCCGACGATCGGCGACGGTTACGCGGTGCCGCTCGACGACGGCACGCTGCTGATCGGCGCCACGTTCGAGCCTGACGACGTCGATCCCGCGATGCGCACGGCCGGCCACGTCGAAAACCTCGATCGCGTTCGACACCTGCTACCGGGCCTGATCGGCGACCTGCCGGATCCCGCCACGCTGGGCGGCCGCGTCGCGTTCCGCTGGGTCGTCGGCGACCGCCTGCCGCTCTTCGGCCCGCTCGCCGACGAAGCGCAGGCCCTCGCGAACGCACGCGCGCTGGGCGGTGCGCAGGCGCGCGATTTGCCACGAACACCCGGCCTCTACGGTGCATTCGGCTTTGGCTCGCGCGGCCTCGTATGGGCGGCACTCGGCGCCGAACTGATCGCGTCGCAACTCGAAGGCGAGCCGTGGCCGCTCGAGCGCGAACTTGCGGACGCCGTCGACCCCGCACGCTTCCTGATCCGCGCCCTGCGCGCGCGCCGCGCCGGTTCCGCCGGCTGACCGGCACGCGAATCGCTCACAGTCTCCCGATTTTTTCGCGCAAGGTTATCCACGTCACGCTGTGGATAACCGCGCGGAATCCGCGCGCACTTCGTGTGCAATCACAGTGGACGTAAACTGGGCAACTCGGCACAGCTGTGACGCGGCCCGAAAGTTGCTCAACTCAAATGTCTGTGCACGAACAGCCTGTACAACCGGTTATGGTTTCGCCAAGGCATTGATCCGTCAGCGTAAACCGAAGTTATCCACAGAACTGTGCGCCCTTTGTTAACTTCTACTACGTATATATACAAGTAAACCTTTGAAACCAAAGACCTGCGGTGCCGCACAGCGCCGCGAGTCGATTCAATCGGTTCCAGAGCGAAAAAGCTGTGGCACAATCGGTTTCCTTCGCGATCGTTCGGCCAGGCGCCGGACATGCTTCAATGGAACGGTCGGCACGATTTCGAATCTGAATCTTCGAGACTGCGCAGTCCGTTCACACACCAGGCCGACAATCCAGATCGGCAACCTGTACGACGTTCCGCCCGATGGCGGAACAGGCGGATCCCATGTACCGCCGTCGTCGACCACAACAATCACATTCGGGGCGATTCCCAGCCGGCGCGCATCCATTTCTGACGCTTGACCCCGTGTCGCTGGCGGTTGCTTCCAAAGGAGAAGTCACCACGATGAAGTCGGCGTTCTCATTCCTGCCCAACTGGCCGCTTGCGCCGGATGCCGTGTTCTGGGCCGGGCTCGCGCTGTTTGCGGCCGGCCTGTGTGGCGAGCTGTGCTACCGCGCATGGCGTCTGCCGCGCATCACCGGTTACGCGGTGATCGGTCTCATTGCCGGTTCGTTCGGATTCGGCGTGATCGACGCCAGCACCGACGAAACGTCACGTCTGCTGATGGATGTGGCGCTCGGCCTGCTGCTGTTCGAACTCGGCAGCCGCCTCGACCTGCGCTGGATCCGGCGTAATCCGTGGCTCGTCGCGTCGAGTCTCGCGGAAGCCACGCTGACGTTCGTGCTCGTGCTGTTCGTGATGCTCGCGCTCGGCGTGTCGGGGATGGTCGCGCTCGTGCTGTCGGCGATCGCGATCGCCACGTCGCCGTCGATGGTGATCCAGCTCAAGACCGAACTGCGCGCGGAAGGGCAGGTGTCGCAACGTCTCATCACGCTCACCGCGCTCAACAGCGTGTACGCGATCGTGCTGACCAAGCTCGTGACGAGCTGGCTTCACCAGGAAGCGTACGGCAACGTGTTCGCGACGATCCTGCAACCGCTCTACCTGATCGCCGGTTCGTTCATCGTCGCGTATCTCGTCGCGCGTTCGTGCAACTACCTGTTCCGCCACATGACCGCGACGATGCGCGACGAGCATTCGTTCGTCGCGCTGTTCGGGCTCGTGATGCTCGCGATCGCGGTCGCACAGGCATTGAAGCTGTCGACGCTGCTCACGCTGCTGCTCGCCGGCATCATCGTGAAGAACCTCGAAGCGCGGCCGCAGCTGTGGCCCGAGCATTTCGGCACGGCCGGCTGGCTGCTGACGGTGGTCCTGTTCGTGCTGACGCTCACGTCGTTCACGTGGGGCGACATCGCGCTCGGCGGGCTGCTCGCGATCGTGCTGATCGTCACGCGGCTTGCCGCGAAGCTGGCCGGCGTCGTCGCGTTCGCGAAGCCGAGCGGCCTCGGGATGAAGCAGGGCATTGCGCTCGGCATCGCGCTGACGCCGATGTCCGCGCTGTCGTACCTGCTCGTCGACGATACGTACCAGCTCTACCCGAATTTCGACCCGCACCTGCGCGCGATCGTGATGTGCTCGATCGTGATCCTGCAGCTCGTCAGCCCGTTCGTCGTCTACCGCTGCCTGTCGGCGGTCGGTGAACGCAGCGACAGCAACTGATTCCGGAACCTGCCATGGCACTCGAAACCTTCGTCAATTCCGAACCGTTCACGTTCGGCGTCGAACTGGAGATCCAGGTCGTCAACACGCACAATTACGACCTGACCAAGGCTGCATCCGACCTGATGCGCCTGATCCAGGGCGAAACCTTTCCGGGCAACATCACGCCGGAAATCACCGAGAGCATGATCGAGCTGTCGACCGGCATCTGCCATTCGCACGAGCAGGCCGTCAGCGAGCTGCATGCGATCCGCGACGTGCTCGTGAAGGCGGCCGACCAGCTCAACGTCGGGCTGGCCGGCGGCGGCACGCACGCGTTCCAGCAATGGAGCGACCGGCAGATCTACGATGCGCCGCGCTTCCAGTACATCTCCGAGCTGTACGGCTATCTCGCGAAGCAGTTCACCGTGTTCGGCCAGCACGTGCACATCGGCTGTCCCGATCCGGACAGCGCGCTGTTCCTGCTGCACTCGATGTCGCGCTTCATTCCGCACTTCATCGCGCTGTCCGCATCGTCGCCGTTCGTGCAGAACGTCGACACGGGCTTCCATTCGGCGCGCCTGAATTCGGTGTTCGCGTTCCCGCTGTCGGGCCGCGCGCCGTTCGTGCTGACCTGGGACAGCTTCGAGGAGTACTTCACGAAGATGGTGAACACGGGTGTCGTCAATTCGATGAAGGACTTCTACTGGGACATCCGCCCGAAGCCCGGCTACGGGACGATCGAGGTGCGCGTGATGGATACGCCGCTGTCGGTCGACCGTGCGGCGGCGATCGCCTGCTACATCCAGACGCTCGCACGCTACCTGCTGACCGACCGGCCCCTGAAGCTGTCGGAGGACGATTATCTCGTCTACACGTTCAACCGTTTCGAAGCGTGCCGCTTCGGGCTCGAGGGCACCTGCGTGAATCCTCAGACGGGTGAGCGCCGCACGATCGCGGAAGACATCCTCGACACGCTCGACCGGATCGCACCGCATGCGGCCGCGCTCGGGTCGCGCGCGGCGCTCGACGAGATCGGCGCGCTCGCGAAAGCACGCGTGAACGACGCATCGTGGTTGAGAACCGTTTTCAAACAGGAAAAATCGCTGAACGAGACGGTCCGGCAGCAGTGCTTACGTTGGCGTGAGTGAAAAAATGTTTTGCAGATTGCAGGCTCGACCGTGTCGCGATTCGCTGAACGACGGTCGGCGCCATTTCAGGCCGAAATCGTTGCCAGGCGTCCTGAAAATCTGTGGATAACCCGATATTCCGCTGCAAAGTCAACGATCTGTGCGCGGGATAACCCGGTGGATCAACCCCCCCGGATCGATGGCCGATCCGAACAGGAAAATGCTAGCGCGCCCCGTTCCGCGGGCGCGCGGCATAACAGGCACAACGAAAAATTTCAGTTATCCAGTGATTTTCCACAGAATGCAGGGGATAACTTAGCTGTGCGATTTTCCGCTCTCGCTTAGAATGTCGGCTTTGCGGACACCGGAACGACGCGTGTCTATCCGGTCGCCGCGAACGCGACCGCCGCGTGTGCCTCGCGACGGCCGTGCTGACGCACTCGAGAGAGCGCGTCTGTTTTGAGATAGACATTCGATCTCCACACTACGGCCGCTCGGCAACCCGGGCGGCGGCAAAGCGAAAAGACTATGAGCGAAGGCGTTTACGGGAACCAGGCTTCGGGACGTGTGACCCACAGCCTGCTGCGGTTGAGTACGGCCATGCGAAGCCAGGCATGGGATTGGGCGGAAGGCGCCGGCCTCACGCCGACGCAGGGCGAGATTCTCGTGCTGCTGCTGCAGCGCAAGGGCCCGATGCGGCTCGGCGAGATCGCGCGCGAGACTCAGCTCACCGCGGCAACCACGAGCGATGCGGTCAGCACGCTCGAGACGAAGGGGCTCGTCGAGAAGCGCCGTGCGCTGGACGACGGCCGTGCACTGGCCGTGCGTCTGTCGGCGCGTGGCCGGACGGCCGCGAAGAAGGCGCTGCAATGGCCTGAATTCCTGACGAAGGCGGTCGGCAAGCTCGGCGCGGACGAGCAGGGCGCGCTGTACCGCGCGCTGCTGAAGACGCTGCGCGAGCTGCAGGTGGCCGGTGCGACGCCGCCGCAACGCATGTGCGTGACGTGCGCCCACTTCCAGCCGGGCAAGCTGTCGAAGAAGACCGTGCATCACTGCGCGGCGCTCGACATCTCGATGTCGGACAGCGATCTGCGTCTCGACTGCTCGGTGCAGGAAGAAGCCGACGCGGCGACGCAGAAGAAGACCTGGAAGATTTTCGCCGGCTGACGTCCGTCGATCGACCGGGAGGCCGATGATGAACGCTGAAGTCGTGGCGATCCGCCATGTGCATTTCGAGGATCTCGGGAGCTTCGAGCAGGTGCTCGGAGAACGGGGGAGGCGGGTGCGCTATGTCGACGTCGGATCGTCGCGGGTCGAGGTGCTCGACGTGCTCGAGCCGTCGCTGTTCGTCGTGCTCGGCGGGCCGATCAGCGTCTACGACGATGCGCAGTATCCGACGATCGCGCCGCTCCTGGCGCTCGTCCGGCAGCGCATCGACGCGGGGCTGCCGATCCTCGGCATCTGCCTCGGCGCGCAGTTCATCGCGCGGGCACTCGGTGCACGCGTCTATCCGGCCGCGCAGCACGAACTCGGCTGGGCGCCGCTGGCGCTCACCGATGCAGGCCGCGCGTCGCCGCTGCATCATCTCGATGGTGCGGCGACGTCGATGCTCCACTGGCACGGCGATACGTTCGACCTGCCGGGCGGCGCGATCCATCTCGCGTCGACGCCGGCGTGCCGCCACCAGGCATTCGCGTGGGGGCAGCACGTGCTGGCGCTGCAATGCCATCCGGAAATCCGTACCGACCGCTTCGAACCCTGGCTGATCGCGAACGCCGGCGAAATCGCGGCGATGCCCGGTATCGATGCGCGCCAGTTGCGTGCCGATACCGCGCAGCACGGCCCCGTGCTCGAAACGGCCGCGCGACGCATGTTCGGGGAGTGGCTCGACAGCGTCGGGCTCTGACGCCGCGCGCGGCGCCGTTTGCCGCGAAGGTTCAGCCCGGCCTGCATCGATTGCAGGCCGGCGCCTCGCTGTACGCCGCGCATTTGACGCATCGCCGGCCACCTTTCGCCGGCCCTGCCTGACCATCCGCTTACTGCCGGTTGCGCCATCTGCACGCTTTGGGGCTGCGTGCTACGCTCGTCCGCTCATTCCCTTTCCAGGCGAGCGGCTTCCATGACTGCGCTGTTTTCTCCATTCACGCTGCGCGGCGTGACCCTTCCGAACCGGATCGTGATCTCCCCGATGTGCCAGTACTCGGCCGAACGCGGTGAAGCGACCGACTGGCACATGATTCACCTCGGCCATCTCGCGCTGTCGGGCGCGGGGCTGCTGTGCATCGAGGCGACGGCCGTGGAACCCGACGGGCGCATCACGCACGGCGACCTCGGCCTCTGGGACGACGTGACCGAAGACGCGCTGAAGCCCGTGCTGGCCGCGATCCGCAAGCATTCGCCGGTCCGCGTCGCGATGCAGCTGTCGCATGCGGGGCGCAAGGCGTCGAGCGCCGTGCCGTGGGAGGGCGGCCAGCTGATATCGGTCGCCGACGGCGGCTGGCTGCCGCACGGGCCGTCGGCCGTGCCGCACAAGGACGGCGAGACGCCGCCGCTCGCGCTCGATGCCGCGGGCCTGAACCGCATTCGCGAAGCGTTCGCGGCGTCGGCGAAGCGCGCGGCACGGCTCGGCATCGACGCGCTCGAAGTGCATGCGGCGCACGGCTATCTGCTGCACCAGTTCCTGTCGCCGCTCGCCAACCGGCGTACCGACGAATACGGCGGCTCGCTCGAAAACCGGATGCGTTTCCCGCTCGAAATCTACGAGATCGTGCGCGCGGCGTTTCCGGAGGACCGGCCGGTTGGTGTGCGCGTGTCCGCGACCGACTGGGTCGAAGGCGGCTGGGAGCTCGACGATACGATCGCGTTCGCGCACGAGCTGAAGCGGCGCGGCTGCGACTGGATCGACGTGTCGTCCGGCGGCGTGTCGCCGCTGCAGAAGATTCCGCTGTCGCCCGGCTACCAGGTGCCGTTCGCGCAGGCGGTGAAACGCGCGGTCGGCATGCCAACGATGGCGGTCGGGCTGATCAACGAGCCCGAGCATGCGAACCGGCTGATCGAAGCCGGCGATGCCGACTTCGTCGCGATGGCGCGCGCGATGCTGTACGACCCGCGCTGGCCGTGGCATGCGGCGGCCGAGCTCGGCGCGCAGGTGACGGCGCCGCCGCAATACTGGCGTTCGCAGCCGCGCGAGCACAAGACGTTGTTCGGCGACATCGCATTCGGCCAGCGTTGAGCGTCCGGCGGGCAATATTGCGCGCGATGTTGAACGAAGCAATCGTGAACGTGTAGGATGCGGGTGATTCGCCGCATGCCCCGACGCGGCACCAACCGGTGCCGCGTTTTCGTTTGGCGCGACGCCAGGCCGCGATCGCGGCCGCTTCCATTCAAGTCGTCTTCACAAGGATTCGTTCGATGAGTTCACGCAGGATCGCGGTGCGCCGCTCGGGAGTACACGGCAAGGGCGTGTTCGCCGTGGCGCCGATCAAGGCCGGCGAGCGCGTAGTGGAATACAAGGGCGAGCGAATCTCGTGGAAGGAAGCGCTGCGCCGCCATCCGCACGACCCGAGCGAACCGAACCATACGTTCTACTTCGCACTCGACGAAGGCGGCGTGATCGACGGCAAGATCGACGGCAACAGCGCGCGCTGGATCAACCATTCGTGCGCGCCGAACTGTGAAGCCGAGGAAGTCAAAGGCCGCGTGTTCATCCATGCGCTGCGCGACATCGGGCCGGAAGAGGAGCTGTTCTACGACTACGGCCTCGTGATCGACGCGAAGCTGACGAAGACGCTCAAGCGCGAATACGCGTGCCATTGCGGTGCGCCGTCGTGCCGCGGCACGCTGCTCGCGACGTCGGATGAAGGCGGGAAGAAGAAAAAGAAGAAGGACAAGAAGGACGGCAAGTCCGAGTCCAGGTCGAAAGACAAGAAGAGCAAGAAGTAAGACAGGCGGCGGCGCACCATGCGCCGCCGTTGTTGTTTTGGCGGACGGCTGCCGCGCCGTAATCGTCCGTCCTGCTTCCCGTATCCGGCGGTTGCCGCCGCGAATCGTTCAGCTCGAGCTCAGTGCGTCGACGCCGCAGCGGGCGTTTCGCTGGCCGGCTTCTCCGTCTGCGCGGCGAGCGGCACGCGCACCACGAAGCGCGAACCACCCTCCGACGCATCCTCGTACGACACGGTACCGCCATGCATCGCGATGATGTCGTGCACGATCGCCAGGCCAAGCCCGGCCCCCGTCTCGACGCCGTTGCCGCTTTGCGCGTCGCCGCGGAAGAAGCGCTTGAACAGGTCGGCCTGCTGGTTCGCGGGCACGCCGGGGCCGTTGTCTTCCACGACGATCTCGGCAGCCGGCTGGCCATCCTCGAGCGCGCCGCGTGCGACATTCACCGTGATCCGCGCACCGTCCGGCCGCGCGAGCGGCACGTATTTCAGCGCATTGTCGAGCAGGTTCGCGATCACCTCGCGCAGCAGCACGGGGTTGCCGCGCACGGTCAGCTTTTCGTCGTCGTCCGCGCCGTCGGTGCGCTGGAAGCCGAGATCGACATGCGACGCGAGCGCGCGCGGTACCCATTCGGCACCGGTCTCGAACGCCATCGCCGCGAGGTCGACGTCGACGAAGCGCGCGGCCTGTTCGCCGGGTTCCGCACGGGCGAGCGACAGCAACTGATTGGACAGCCGCACCGCACGATCGGCGGCCGCGCGCAACTCGCGCACCGCGGCGAAGGTCTGGTGCGGATCGCGCGCGACGGCGGCCTGCTCGGCATGCAGCTTCACGGCCGTGAGCGGCGTGCGCAGCTGGTGCGCGGCATCGGCGATGAACTTGCGCTGCGCGTCGAGCGCAGTCTTCAGGCGGCCGAGCAGGGCGTTCATCGCGCTCGTCAGCGGCCGGATTTCCAGCGGCACCTCGGTTTCGTCGACCGGCTCCAGCGACGTGTGGGTCTGCCGGTTCAGCGAATCGGCCAGATGCGTGAGCGGGCCGAGCTGCTGGTTCACGACGCGCCACACGATGCCCCAGCCCGCGAGCAGCAGCAGCAGCAGCGGCATCATGATCGCGACGAGGAATTCGGCCGCGATCCGGTAGCGGTGCCGCACCGGCTGCGCGACTTCGACGACCATCGGCTTGCCGCCCTCGACGTCGTCGACGCGCACCTGCGCGACGCGTACCGCGCGGTTGTCGTACTCGGCCTCGAACACATACGCGTGATGCATGCGGCGCACGTTGATGCCCTGCAGCGGCAGCTTCGGATCGCCGGCGAGTTCCTGCTCGCCATCGCTGATCCGGTAGATCAGCGCTTCGGCGGGATCGGAGAACATCGCCTGCGCGAGCGGTGGCACCGTGAACGGCGCATCGGGGCCGGCGATCTGGATCTGTTTGGAGATGGCGGTGGCGAGATCGGCGAGCGAGCGGTCGATCACGTGCTGCGTGTATTGCCACGCGAGCCAGTAGGCGATCAGGCCGCTCATCAGCGCGAGCATCGACAGCGGGGCGGCGAGGCGCCGGAGCAGCGAGCGGCGCAGGCTGGTGGTCACAGCCGGATCAGGAGACATTTCGACGGGCAAATGGATAAGCGCCGCTCACGGGGAGCGGCGCGGTCGTGCGCCGGGCGGCGACGCGGAGCAGGGCGCACACACGCCGGCGGCACGCGGCCGGCCGGCGCGCTGCGCCGCTCAGACGCTCGCCGTCTGGCGGATTTCCTGCAGCAGGTAGCCGAAGCCGCGCACCGTGACGATTTCGACACGGCACTGCTCGAGTTTCTTGCGTACGCGGTGCACGTAGACTTCGATCGCGGTGTCGCCGAGATCGCCGCCGAAGTGCGTGAGGTGATCCTGCAGCTGGGCCTTGCTGACGACGCGGCCGTGACGCAGCAGCAGCATCTCGAGCACCGCGAATTCGCGCGGCGACAGTTCGAGCGGCTTGTCGTCGTTGAAGATGCGGCGGTCGACGCCCGACAGGCGGACGCCGCCGAGCGACACTTCCGGACGCGGCATGTCGCTGTGCGGGCCGCTGCGGCGCATCACCGCGCGGATGCGCGCTTCGAGCTCGGCCGGCTCGAACGGCTTGAGCATGTAGTCGTCGGCGCCCGAATTCAGGCCCTGGATCCGGTCGTTCAGCTCGTCGCGTGCGGTCAGCACGATGACGGGCGTGTGGCGGTTGGTCTGGCGGAAGCGCGTGAGCAGCGTCATCCCGTCGATGCCCGGCAGGCCGAGGTCGAGGATCACGAGTTCGTGGCGGTTTTGTGCCAGCGCCTGTTCGGCAAAGATGCCGTCATGCACCATGTCGACGGTGAAGCCAGCCTGCTCGAGGCTGCTCTGGATACCGCGTGCGATGGGGCGGTCGTCTTCGATCAGAAGGAGTCGCATGAAGTTCGCTCAAGTACAATGGGTTGGCGGTTCAGGCACGCGGACAGCACGAAGCCGTTTCCACAGGGGCGCCGCATCGCGTGACATCAAGCATGGCGGCCAGCGAACGATTAAATCCAATCATGTCCGATATTTCGATCAACGACCTTGAAGCCGCGATCAATTTCTGGCGCGCCCGCTCGCCGTCGAGCGGCGACGAACTCAAACTCTGCGAAGAGGCCAGCGCGCTCTCCAAGCCGTATGCGCTGCTGATTGTACAGCGCGAAAGCGCGCTGCAACTGGAAGGTTTGGACCCCAAGGCACGGAAAGCATACGAGACTTACGTGCGCCTTAAGGATGGCTTGGAAAGCTGAAGGCTTTCGCTGACTACATCCTAGAAAACGTTCATCGAAATGAAAAGTTGACGCGCCGCGCATCGAAAGACGCGCGGCGGTAGAGGAAAGCCTCAGGCGGCCGGTTTCGCATGCGCGCCGGCACGATCGATGAACAGCGCCAGTTCGATATCGCGTTCGGTCAGGCCGTCGGCGTCGTGGGTCGACAGCGTGACGTCGACGCGGTTGTACACGTTGAACCATTCCGGATGGTGGTTCATTTCCTGCGCCTTGATCGCGACGCGCGTCATGAAGCCGAAGGCTTCGTTGAAATCGGCGAAGCGCAGGCTGCGCTGGATCGCGTCGCGGCCCGGCACGGCCGTCCAGAGCGGCAGGCCCTCGAGCCGCGTCTTGCGTTCTTCTGATGTGAGCTTGTGGATCATCTTGCACCTCTCGTTCGGTAGCGGCGCCCGCGCACGGCTGCGCCGCGCGGCAAAGCCGGCACCGTTCATTGTTTCATAGTTGCGGGAAGGGCGACGGGCGCCGGCCCCGGCGCCCTGAAGCGTCACGCGTCGGCGTCGTCGGGCCAGCCTTCGCCCGTGCCGCGGTGCAGCACGCGATCGGTATCGAGCACCGCGCCGGCCGCGAACTCGGGCAGCGCCGCGAGCCGGTCGGCCAGCGCGCGGCCGTCGACGTCGGCGAGCGCGAACAGCTGCGCGAAATCGTCGATCACGAAGTAGGTCTTCTGGAACGTGTCGATCCGGTACTTCGTGCGCATCACGCGCTCGAGGTCGAAACCGAGCCGGTTCGGCGCCGCGCTTTCGAGGCTGTACAGGCTTTCGCCCTTGCTCGACACGATCCCGGCGCCGTAGATCGACAGCCCGTTGGTACCGCGCGGGTCGCGGATCAGCCCGAATTCCACCGTATACCAGTAGAGCCGCGCGAGCCGCGCCAGCGCCGCTTCGTCGTCGGCGACCGCGAGCGCGGTGCGGCCGTACGCCTGCATGTAGTCGGCGAACACCGGGTCGATCAGCAGCGGCACGTGGCCGAACAGGTCGTGGAAGCAGTCGGGTTCCTGCAGGTAGTCGAGCTGGTCGGGGCGTCGCATCCACCAGGTGACCGGGAAGCGCCGGTTCGCGAGGTGCTCGAAGAACACGCGATCGGGCACGAGGCCGGGCACCGCGACGATCTCCCAGCCGGTCGCGGGCTTCAGCTGGCGGTTCACGTCGGCGAACGACGGCACGCGGTCGGCCGGCAGGTCGATCTTGCCCAGCCCCGCGACGAATGCGTCGCACGCGCGACCGCGCAGCAGCGCCGACTGGCGCGCATAGAGCTGCTTCCACACCGCGTGGTCGACCTGGCCATAGCGCTGCAACGGCTGGTCGATGGTGAAATCTGCGCGGGTTTCGAGGCCCGCGTCGAACTGCTCCTGCAGTTTGGCGGTGACGACGGTGGACATGATCAGGCTCTGCACGCTGTGGTGGGTAACCATGCAAGTGTAGAGCGGGCCGTGCGCGGAATGGGCGCATAGTTGGCGTTGATTTGCCTGTTGATGCGATAATCGCGCATCAAATCACGAATCAATGCGGAGAATGCTCATGCTGGAACTCGATCACTTCGATCTCGCGCTGCTGGACGTGCTGCAGCGCTTCGGTCGCGCGACGCATCAGCAGCTCGGCGAGGAGGTGCCGCTGTCGCCGTCGCAGATCGGCCGGCGGCTGCAGCGGCTCGAGGCGGCCGGCGTGATCGAAGGCTACCGCGTGATGCTGCGGCCCGAAAAGCTCGGGCTCGGCGTCACCGCGTTCACGAGCCTGAAGCTCAAGCACCACGGCGATTCGATCATCGAGCAGTTCCAGCAGCAGATCGACGTGCTGCCCGAAGTGCTCGAATGCCATGCGGTGGTGGGCGATGCCGACTACCTGCTGCGGATCGTCGCGCCCGACCTGAACGCGCTGTCGCAGTTCGTGATGAAGAAGCTGATGCGCGTGCCGGGTGTCGACAGCGTGCGCTCGAACATCGTGCTGACGACCTTCAAGCGCAACGGCGCGCTGCCGCTCGCGCACCTGGCGCCCGGCGCCGCTTGAAGCAGTGAGGCGGCGGCAGCAGGGCTGAAGGCGGCCGTGCTGCACCACCCGTCGCGGGGCCGGATCAGGCCGGTTCGTGCTGCGTATCGGCGTTCAGCAGGTCGACGTATGCGACCGCGACGAGATCGTCCTGCGCCACGCCGAGCTTCGCGAACACGTCGTGCGCTTCGGCTTCGCCGCCGGCTTCATCGTCGTCCGGGCCGAGCACGACTTCCAGTTCGATGAAATCGCCGAGACCGTCGACGCGGTCGAGGTGGATGCGCGTGCGGCCCGCCAGGTACACGTGCCGTTCCTTCGTCACGATTCCGCGCGTGGTCAGCGCGGTCGCAAGCAGCGAATGCATCGCGTCGGGGTTCGTCACGGGGCTGCGCGTGTAGTACGACGCCTTCGGGCCGTCGCGGTCGTCGCGCTGATAGAAGATCAGTTCGGCCGGCGTGCCGTCCTCGAAGCGGCGCAGCTTCAGCCGGCCGCGCGGCACGTCATAGAAGAAATCCTGCTGGCGGTAGAACAGCGGCGCTTCGGTCGCGAGCTTGGCAGCCTGTTCGCGCAGCCGGTCGAATTCGCGGGCGCGGGCTTTGATCTCGATGTTGCGGGCCATGCGGGTCTCCTTCAATCGGGGTCTCGCGGTGTGCGAACGCACAATCTAGCAAAAACGCGGAGACGCTGGCGTGACGGCCGGTGTGGCGCGATGACGCGTCCGCGCGCGGATGCCGCGTCATCAGCGTCGCTCATATCGCCCACTGGGCCTCGATCAGCCGCAGCGCGGCCGCGATCGCCGGTTCGTCGCGCCGCTCGGCGAGCGTCACGAACGTCAGCTCGGTCGGCACCGTCACGCGCTCGACGATCGTCAGTGCGTGCGCGTGCGCTTCGGCCAGTGCGGTCGAGTCGCGCGCGAGCGTCAATCCGATCCCCGATTTGACGAGGTCGAGCATCGACTGCTCCTGGTCGACCTCGGCGACCTTCACCGGTTGCGCGCCGGCATCCGCGAAGCGCCGCGACAGCAGCCGGTGGTGCGCGGACGCCGGCGGCGTCCAGATCCACGGCAGCGTGGCCAGCGCGCGCCAGTCGTGCGCGCGCTGCACGCGCTCCTTCCAGCCGGCCGGCGCGAGTACCCGGTACTGGAAATGCGTGAGCGTGACGGTGTGGAACAGTGCGCCGTCGAGCGAATCGTCCTCGCCGGGCCGGCCGATGTAGTAGCCGACGTCGAGCGCGCGTGCGCGCACCTGTTCGATCACCCAGCCCGACATCCCGTGCCGCAGCGCCGTCTCGATCTGCGGATGGGTTTCGACCAGCGCGCGCAGGAAGCCGCCGAGCCTCAGGAAGCCCGGGTCGAGGATCGTGCCGACCCGCAGCCGGCCGCGCACCTCGTGCCGCAGCGCAGCAGCGGCGCGCTGCACGTCCGCGGCCGCGGCGAGCGCGCGTTCCGCGTGCGGCAGCAGCGTCTGGCCGTCGCGCGTGAGCGCGAGCCCGCGCGACGTGCGCGTGAACAGCGTGACGCCGAGCAGTTCCTGCAGATGCTTGATCTGCAGGCTGACGGCCGGCTGCGTCAGGTGCAGCTGCGCGGCGGCGCGCGTCAGGTTGCCTTCGCGTGCGACCGTCGCGAACGCGCGGAGCAAGGTGAGATCCATCGTCGTGATATGAGCGCAGCTTATAACGCAGTTCAGCATAACTCATTGGATCGGCGGCCGGCGGCGGGAGTACGCTTCCTCGGGTCGTGGCGCGCGGCCGCCAGCGCGGCCCGCGACGCACTATGCTGAAAATGCGCGCGGCACCGCGCCGCGCGGCGCACAACAAGGAAGAAGGGGACACGCCGTGAGTACTCCACGCACGCTCGAAGGCGAATTCGATTACGTGATCGTCGGCGCGGGCACTGCGGGCTGCGTGCTCGCGAACCGCCTGACCGAGGATCCCGACATCCACGTGCTGCTGCTCGAGGCAGGCGGCAAGGACGACTATCACTGGATCCATATCCCGGTCGGCTATCTGTATTGCATCGGCAACCCGCGCACCGACTGGCTGTACAAGACGCAACCCGAAGCGGCGCTCAACGGCCGCGCGCTGTCGTATCCGCGCGGCCGCGTGCTCGGCGGCTGCTCGTCGATCAACGGAATGATCTACATGCGCGGCCAGCGCGAAGATTACGACAGCTGGGCGGAGGCCACCGGCGACGCCGGCTGGTCGTGGGACAGCGTGCTGCCGATCTTCAAGCGCAGCGAGGACCACCATGCGGGCGCGAGCGATGCGCATGGCGCGGGCGGCTACTGGCGCGTCGAGAAGCAGCGGCTGCGCTGGGAAATCCTCGAATCGTTCGCGCAGGCCGCGCAGCAGACGGGCATCCCCGCCACCGACGATTTCAACCGCGGCGACAATACCGGGGTCGGCTATTTCGAGGTGAACCAGAAGCGCGGCGTTCGCTGGAATACGTCGAAGGCATTCCTGCGTCCCGCGATGGCCCGGCCGAACCTGACCGTGATCACCGGCGCACAGGCGCAGCGCGTGATCTTCGACGGGCGGCGCGCGGTCGGCGTCGAGTATCGCGGCGGCGGCACCGATTACGTCGCGCGGGCGCGCTCGGAAGTGCTGCTGACGTCCGGCGCGGTGAATTCGCCGCAACTGCTCGAACTGTCGGGGATCGGCGACGGCCGTCGGCTGCAGGCGCTCGGCATCGACGTCGTGCAGGATTTGCCGGGCGTCGGCGAAAACCTGCAGGATCACCTGCAGTTGCGGATGGCGTTTCGCGTCGAGGGCGTGCGCACGCTCAATACGCTGTCGGCGCACTGGTGGGGCAAGCTGATGATCGGCGCCGAATATGCGTTGCTGCAGCGCGGGCCGATGTCGATGGCGCCGTCGCAGCTCGGCGCGTTCGCGAAATCCGATCCGGATGATCCTGCGCTCACGCGCCCCGACCTCGAATACCACGTTCAACCGCTGTCGCTCGAACGCTTCGGTGAGCCGCTGCACAGCTTCAATGCATTTACGGCGTCGGTCTGCCATCTGCGGCCGACATCGCGCGGCAGCGTGCATGTCACGAGCGCCGATCCGGACATCGCGCCGGCGATCGCGCCGAACTATCTGTCGACCGACCACGATCGGCATGTCGCCGCGAACGCGCTGCGCCTGACGCGCCGGATCGCGTCCGCGCCGGCGCTCGCGCGCTATCGTCCCGCGGAAATCCTGCCGGGCACGCAATACCGGAGCGAAGCCGAGCTGATCGAGGCGGCCGGCGCGGTCGGCACGACGATCTTCCATCCGGTCGGAACCTGCCGGATGGGGCGTGCCGACGATGAGCGCGCGGTGGTCGACAGCCGGCTGCGCGTGCGCGGCATCGCCGGGCTGCGGATCGTCGATGCGTCGGTGATGCCGTTCATTACCTCGGGCAACACCAATTCGCCGACGCTGATGATTGCCGAGCGCGCGAGCGACATGATCCGCGCCGATCGCCGCGCGGCGCGCGATGCGACTCCGGTGCGAACCGAGCCTGCGGTGACAGCCGCGTGACGGCGCGCTGACACGCGCGACAGCGGGCCGTCATGAAAGCGCCCGCTGATTCGCTATGCGAAACAAGCTGCCGTTGCGTTTGCTCGAACGGCACGAGCCATGCAAGCCGCGCAATCGCGCGGCTTTTTTCATCGCATGCGTACCGTGCATGTCGGAAGGTCAACGCGCGATGATGCCCGTGTCAAAAAAGCATGGCGAAAAATCACGCACAGCCGCGCGCGACAGGGCGGCCAGCCCTATAAGTGCAAATCCCGATGATTGCACTGCACCAACGGCGCGACAATGTTGCGCAATGTGCATACGCGTCGGCGCGGGAGACCAACCCTCGAGGCGTACCACGGCGCCCGGGGGCAGCCCGCTGATCCGCTGACCTGTTCGCGGCCGCTTGCGCCAGGCATCCCGGTGCTTCGCCTGACTTCGTACGGAAGGGAACATGATTCTCGGCGACACGATTCTGGAAACACGCGGACTGACAAAAGAATTCAGGGGCTTCACCGCCGTGAACGGCGTCAACCTGCGTGTGCGTCGCGGCGCGATCCACGCACTGATCGGGCCGAACGGCGCGGGCAAGACCACCTGTTTCAACCTCCTCACCAAGTTCCTGACGCCGACGGCCGGCCAGATCGTCTTCAACGGCATCGACATCACCAACGAGCGGCCCGCGCAGGTTGCGCGGCGCGGCATCATCCGCTCGTTCCAGATCTCGGCCGTGTTCCCGCACCTGACCGCGCTGCAGAACGTGCGCATCGGCCTGCAGCGCGCACTCGGCACCGAATTCCATTTCTGGCGCAGCGAACGCACGCTGAAACGGCTCGACGATCGCGCGATGGATCTGCTCACGCAGGTCGGCCTCACCGATTTCGCGCACGTGCCGACCGTCGAGCTCGCGTACGGCCGCAAGCGCGCGCTCGAGATCGCGACGACGCTCGCGATGGAGCCCGAACTGATGCTGCTCGACGAGCCCACGCAGGGGATGGGCCACGAGGACGTCGACCGCGTGACCGCGCTGATCAAGAAGGTCGCGAACGGCCGCACGATCCTGATGGTGGAGCACAACATGAACGTGATTGCGGGCATCTCCGACACGATCACCGTCCTGCAACGCGGCGAGGTGCTGGCCGAAGGCTCGTATGCGGAGGTATCGAAGAATCCGCTCGTCATCGAGGCTTACATGGGCAGTGCCGACGCGGCGCTCGCGGGGGCGCACGCATGAAGCACAGCGAACGGGAGGAACGCGAATTGAGCGGCGTCGAGAGCGGTACGCCCGCGCTGGAGATCACGGGCCTGGAGGCCTGGTACGGGGAATCCCACATATTGCACGGTGTCGACCTGACGGTGCATCGCGGCGAAGTCGTCACGCTGCTCGGCCGCAACGGCGCGGGCCGCACGACGACGCTGCGCGCGATCATGGGCCTCACGGGCCGCCGCAGCGGGTCGATCAAGGTCGCGGGCAACGAGACGATCGGCCTCGCGACGCACCGCATCGCGCATTTCGGCATCGGTTACTGCCCGGAGGAGCGCGGGATCTTCTCGAGCCTGTCGTGCGAGGAGAACCTGATGCTGCCGCCGCTGATCGGGCCGCGCGAGCACGCGATGTCGCTCGACGAGATCTACGCGATGTTCCCGAACCTCGCGTCGCGCCGGCAGAGCCAGGGCACGCGTCTGTCCGGCGGCGAACAGCAGATGCTCGCGGTCGCGCGGATCTTGCGCACCGGCGCGAACCTGCTGCTGCTCGACGAAATTTCCGAAGGCCTCGCACCGGTGATCGTGCAAGCGCTCGCACGGATGATCGTCGCGCTGAAGGCGCGCGGCTACACGATCGTGATGGTCGAACAGAACTTCCGCTTCGCCGCGCCGCTTGCCGACCGTTTCTACGTGATGGAGCACGGCAGCATCGTCGAGCATTTCCAGGCGGCCGAACTGGAAAGCAAGATGCCGACCCTGCACGACCTGCTCGGGGTGTGACGCCGCCCCGTTTCCCTTGCCGCTAGCCGTGGCGGCCCTCGAATAACCACAACGCATCAGAACAACAGGAGACGTCAATGAAAATGAAGACCCTCGCACAGGCCTGTCTCGCGCTCGCGACCGCCGCGTTCACCGCCGGCGCCGCACACGCGGCGGATACCGTGAAGATCGGCTTCATCACCGACATGTCGGGGCTTTACGCGGATATCGACGGGCAGGGCGGCCTCGAAGCGATCCGCATGGCGGTCGCCGACTTCGGCGGCAAGGTGCTCGGCAAGCCGATCGAGGTCGTCTACGCCGACCACCAGAACAAGGCTGACATCGCCGCGTCGAAGGCGCGCGAATGGATGGACCGCGGCGGGCTCGACCTGCTGGTCGGCGGCACGAACTCGGCCACCGCGCTGTCGATGAACCAGGTCGCGGGCGAGAAGAAGAAGGTCTACATCAACATCGGCGCGGGCGCCGACACGCTGACCAACGAGCAGTGCACGCCGTACACGGTCCACTACGCGTACGACACGATGGCGCTCGCGAAGGGCACCGGTTCGGCGGTGGTGAAGCAGGGCGGCAAGTCGTGGTTCTTCCTGACGGCCGACTACGCGTTCGGCAAGGCGCTCGAGAAGAACACCTCGGATGTCGTGAAGGCGAACGGCGGCCAGGTGCTCGGCACGGTGCGTCACCCGCTGTCCGCGTCGGATTTCTCGTCGTTCCTGCTGCAGGCGCAGGCGTCGAAGGCGCAGATCCTCGGCCTCGCGAACGCGGGTGGCGACACGATCAACTCGATCAAGGCCGCGAAGGAGTTCGGCATCACGAAGACGATGAAGCTCGCCGCGCTGCTGATGTTCATCGACGACGTGCACAGCCTCGGCCTCGAGACGACGCAGGGCCTCGTGCTGACCGACAGCTGGTACTGGAACCGCGACGCGGCGTCGCGCCAATGGGCGCAGCGCTACTTCGGCAAGATGAAGAAGATGCCGTCGAGCCTGCAGGCGGCCGACTATTCGTCGGTGACGACCTACCTGAAGGCAGTCCAGGCCGCCGGCACGACCGACTCCGACAAGGTGATGGCCGAGCTGAAGAAGATCAAGATCAACGACTTCTACGCGAAGGGCTACATCCGCACGGACGGCAGCATGATCCACGACATGTACCTGATGGAAGTGAAGAAGCCGTCGGAATCGAAGGAGCCGTGGGACTACTACAAGGTGCTCGCGACGATTCCGGGCGAACAGGCGTTCGGGACCAAGCAGGAAACGCGCTGCGCGTTGTGGAAGTAAGCAGGGCGTAGCGGCGCGCACGGGCGCGCCGCTCGGCGGCGGCCGCAGCGACGTGCCCGCTGCGCCGCCCGCGTGCATGGTGCAGAAAGGTTGCGCACGCAACGAAACTCATTCTGACGGCTAAGTCGATGGAAATCTTTGGCATTCCGTTGCCGGCGATGCTGAGCCAGTTGCTGCTCGGGCTCGTCAACGGCTCGTTCTACGCGATCCTGAGCCTCGGGCTCGCGGTGATCTTCGGGCTGCTCAACGTGATCAACTTCGCGCACGGCGCGCTGTTCATGCTGGGTGCGATGCTCGCGTGGATGGGCCTGTCGTACTTCGGGCTGCCGTACTGGGCGATGCTCGTGCTGGCGCCGCTGGTGGTTGGCGCGTTCGGGATCGCGATCGAACGCTCGATGCTGCGCTGGCTGTACAAGCTCGATCACCTGTACGGGCTGTTGCTCACGTTCGGCCTCACGCTGGTCGTCGAAGGCGTGTTCCGGTCGATCTACGGATCGTCGGGCCAGCCGTACGACGTGCCGTCGCAGCTGTCCGGCGCCACCAACCTCGGCTTCATGTTCCTGCCGAACTATCGCGCGTGGGTCGTCGTCGCGTCGCTCGCGGTGTGTCTCGCGACATGGTTCGTGATCGAGAAGACGCGTCTCGGTGCGTACCTGCGCGCGGGTACCGAGAACCCGAAGCTCGTCGAGGCGTTCGGCGTGAACGTGCCGATGATGATCACGCTCACCTACGGCTTCGGCGTCGCGCTCGCCGCATTCGCGGGCGTGCTGGCCGCGCCGGTGATCCAGGTGTCGCCGCTGATGGGGCAGCCGATGATCATCACCGTGTTCGCGGTGGTCGTGATCGGCGGGATGGGCTCGATCCTCGGCTCGATCGTCACGGGACTGCTGCTCGGCGTGATCGAGGGCTTCACGCGCGTGTTCTATCCCGAAGCGTCGGCCACCGTCGTGTTCGTGATCATGGCGATCGTGCTGCTGTTCCGCCCGGCGGGCCTCTTCGGCAAGGAAAAATGATGCAGAGAAAAGTGCTCTACGGCCTGCTGCTCGCCGCACTGCTCGCCGCGCCGTTCATCGGCGCGTATCCGGTGTTCGTGATGAAGGTGCTCACGTTCGCGCTGTTCGCGGCCGCGTTCAACCTGCTGATCGGCTATACGGGGCTGCTGTCGTTCGGCCATGCGATGTTTCTCGCGACGGCCGGCTACGCGACCGGCTATTCGATGCAGACGCTCGGCTTCACGCCGGAACTCGGCGTGCTGACCGGCACCGTTGCCGCGACGCTGCTCGGGCTCGTCGTCGGGCTGTTCGCGATTCGCCGGCAGGGCATCTACTTCGCGATGATCACGCTCGCGTTCGCGCAGATGGTCTACTTCATCTACCTGCAGGCGCCGTTTACGCACGGCGAGGACGGCCTGCAGGGCGTGCCGCGCGGCCACCTGTTCGGGCTGCTCGACCTGTCGAACGACGTCGCGCTGTATTACGTCGTGCTCGCGGTGGTCGTCGCCGCTTGCGCGTTCATCGTGCGGGTCGTCCATTCGCCGTTCGGCCAGGTGCTCGTCGCCATCAAGGAGAACGAAGCGCGCGCGATCTCGCTCGGCTACGACACCGACCGCTTCAAGCTGCTCGCGTTCATCCTGTCGGCGGGGCTCGCGGGGCTGGCCGGCTCGCTGAAGGTGCTCGTGCTCGGCTTCGAGACGCTGTCGGACGCGTACTGGACGATGTCGGGCCTCGTCGTGCTGATGACGCTGGTCGGCGGGATGGGCACGCTGTTCGGGCCGCTGCTGGGCGCGGCGCTGATCGTCGCGCTGGAAGACCGGCTCGGCGATATCGGCGAATGGCTCGCGTCGACGACGGGCGTCGCGTGGTTCCACTCGCTCGGCGAATCGGCGACGATCGTCACGGGGCTGATCTTCATCGCGTGCGTGCTTGCGTTCCGGCGCGGCATCGTCGGCGAGATGGTCGCGCGGATCAAGCCGCTCAGGGCGTCGTGAGTGCGTGCGGCGCGCGTCACCGGGGCGTTGATGCGAAGCACCATCCGGCATGCTCCGGAAGGGCGTTGCAGCGGGCTCGGGCCGGCGCCGCGCGGCACGCTGATGCCCCATTTTCGTGCGGCGATGCACCATAGGGGTAAATGCTAAGTTGCCGCGGTGCTTAAGCCTCTTTAAGATTCACCCTAGTTCTGATGCACCGCGAAACGAATTTGCAGGTGGAGAACGAGGAGACAATCGAGGCACAAAGTGCCCGGACCCCAAAGCGCTGTTGGACGGAATCCAACAGCGCTTTTTCATTTGCGTGCACGGATTTCCCCCGATGGTGCATCGGCCTGCGCGATCATCCTGTCGCGCGCCTGCATTCGCACCGCCTCTCTTCCGCGCTTCGCGTCGTCCCTTCGTTTTTCCCGTTTCCGTGATTCGTTCGCAGACAGCGCGCCATTGCGCACACGCTGTCCGGGCTTACCCGGTTGGCGTGCGCGAAACGCGTCCGTTACACTCAGCTTTCGCCGACCGAGCGGTCGGGAAAACGGTCGGCAGTTCTCCTACAAGCAGAATGCAGAAGAGGGAGTACGGTTGGATGAGCAGCGCAGGACGATGGTTCGGGGCAGGAGGGGCGGCTGGCGCCGCTCGTTCGTCGCGGGGTGGGGGACAGGTCTTCGCGGCTATCCCGAGCCGTTCTGCGGCCTGTATGCGCGTTGCGACGCCATCCCGGGTCGTTGCGCTCGCATCCGTATCCGCATCCTCATGACCCGCCGGTTTTCCGACGTTTCACCGCGCATGTACTCGGCCATATCCGGCCGGATCGGCATGCCTTCCCGCTATCGTTGCGCCCGCATCGATCTCCCGCACGATCCTGCATTTCTTCGCCGTCTTCATCCTGACGACACTGCTGCTGCGCATCGTGACGGTCGAACGACCGTTTCGGCCGGCGTGGGGCGCATGGGTGCGGCGTTTCACGGGAAAACGAGCATGGGCGCGGCTGAGCGAGATAATTAAGATATTAACTTGTTTGGGGACCGGGAGCCGCCGAGCGACCCGTGGCTTTTTCGAGCAGCGTTTGGAGACAACGTAAATGAAGATGAATCGATGGATGGAGGCCGTGCTTGCCGCGGGCCTCGTGTGCGCGGCGGCAACGGCGTCGGCGCAGGTGAAGATCGGCGTGACGCTGTCGGCCACCGGGCCGGCCGCATCGCTCGGGATTCCGGAAAAGAACACGATCGCGCTGCTGCCGAAGGAAATCGCGGGCAAGAGCGTGCAGTACATCGTGCTGGATGACGCCTCCGATACGAGCCGCGCGGTGCAGAACGTGCGCAAGCTGATCGACGAGGATCATGTCGACGCGATCATCGGCTCGTCCGTCACGCCGAACTCGCTCGCGATGCTCGATCCCGTGTCGCAGGGCAAGACGCCGACGATCTCGCTCGCGGCGAGCGCGCAGATCATTGCGCCGATGGACGCGAAGCGCGCGTGGATGTTCAAGGTGCCGCAGAACGACCAGTTGATGGCCGACGCGATCGCCGGCTACATGGCGAAGCACGGCGTGAAGACGGTCGGCTTCATCGGCTTCGCCGATGCGTACGGCGACAGCTGGTACAACACGTTCAACGCGGCGGCCGCGAAGAACGGCCTGAAGGTCGTGTCGAACGAGCGCTTCAACCGCACCGACGCGTCGGTGATGGGGCAGGTGCTGAAGCTGATGGGCTCGAACCCGGATGCAGTGCTGATCGCCGGCTCGGGCACGCCGGCGGCGCTGCCGGCGAAGACGCTGAAGGAGCGCGGCTACAAGGGCAAGGTGTACCAGACGCACGGCGTCGCGAACAACGACTTCCTGCGTGTGTGCGGCAAGGATTGCGAAGGCGAGATCCTGCCGGCCGGCCCGGTGCTCGTGACCGACCAGCTGCCCGATTCGAATCCGGTGAAGAAGCCGGCGCTCGGCTACAAGGCCGCGTATGAGAAGGCCTACGGCGCGGGCTCGCTGGCGACGTTCGGCGGCCATGCGTGGGATGCGGGGCTGCTGCTGCAGCGGGCGATTCCGGACGCGCTGAAGAAGGGCCAGCCGGGCACCGAGGCATTCCGCGAAGCGCTGCGAGCGTCGCTCGAAAACGTGAAGGACCTGCCCGTGTCGCACGGCGTGATCAACATGACGGCGACCGATCACAACGGCTTCGACACGCGTGCGCGCGTGATGGTGCAGATCGTCGACGGCAAGTGGAAGCTGCAGGCCGAGTAAGCATCACGTGAAACCGGCGTGCGCGGCGCGAACGGCGCTGCGCATGCCGTCGGCAGGGCGCCGGGCCTGACGGGCCCGCACCCATGCCGCCTGGAACGTCCGGGGCCCGACACATGGCGCGTGACGCGCCTGGCGTGTCGTCCGCGCCCCGGCCGTATCCGTCTTTCGTTTCTCCGCAGCATTCTCGATACACGAAACGTATGGATCTCTCGATTGCGGCGATCCTCGCGCAAGACGGCATCACGACCGGCGCCATTTATGCATTGCTGTCTCTGGCGCTCGTGCTGGTGTTTTCCGTCACGCGGGTGATCTTCATTCCCCAGGGCGAATTCGTCGCCTACGGTGCGCTGACGCTTGCCGCGTTACAGGCGCAAAAATTTCCCGCCACCTGCTGGCTGCTGTTCGTGATGGGCATCGCGTGCTTCCTGCTCGAAGTCGGCGGCCTGATCCGGCATCGCGAACGCCGCCATCAACTCGGCCGCACGCTCGCGACGCTCGGTAGCCGCTACATCCTGCTGCCGCTCGCGGTGTTCGCGATCACGCGCAGCTTTGCCGCTCAGCCGATGCCGATGCTTGCGCAGATCGCACTGACGCTCGCGATCGTCGTGCCGATGGGGCCGTTCGTCTACCGGCTCGTCTACCAGCCGATCGCCGAAGGCACGACGCTGCTGCTGCTGATCGTGTCGGTTGCCGTCCACTTCGCGATGGTCGGCCTCGGGCTCGTGATGTTCGGCGCGGAAGGCTCGCGCACCAACGGTTTCTCGGATGCGTCGCTCGCGATCGGCAGCATGACGGTGTCGGTGCAGAGTGTCCTGGTCGTCGTCACGGCGCTCGTGCTGATCGGTGCGCTCTACGTGTACTTCGGCCGCACGATCGCCGGCAAGGCGCTGCGCGCGACGTCGGTGAACCGGCTCGGCGCGCGGCTGGTCGGCATCGGCACGACCGAAGCGGGGCGGCTCGCGTTCACGTTCGCGGCGGGGCTCGGCGTGCTGTCCGGGATCCTCGTCGGCCCGCTGACGACGATCTACTACGACTCGGGCTTCCTGATCGGCCTGAAGGGTTTCGTCGGCGCGATCATCGGCGGGCTCGTCAGCTATCCGCTCGCGGCCGCCGGTTCGCTGCTCGTCGGCGTACTCGAATCCTATTCGTCGTTCTGGGCGAGCGCGTACAAGGAGGTCATCGTGTTCACGCTGATCATTCCGGTGCTGCTGTGGCGGAGCTTCGTGACGCCGCATGCGGAAGAGGAAGAGGAGTGACGCGATGAAGACGATGGTACGCAACAAGACCTTCTGGGTGTTTCTCGTGGTGCTGTTCGCGTTGCCGGTGCTGCCCGGCGCGCTGCAGGTGCCCGAGTACTGGATCACGCTGCTGAACTATATCGGCCTCTATGCGATCGTCGCGATCGGGCTTGTGCTGCTGACGGGCGTCGGCGGGATGACGAGCTTCGGCCAGGCCGCGTTCGTCGGCATCGGTGCATATGCGACCGCGTTCCTGACGACGCGCTACGGCGTGTCGCCGTGGCTCGCGTTGATCGTCGGCGTCGTATTGACGGCGATTGTCGCGCTCGTGCTGGGCGCGGTCACGATGCGGCTGTCCGGCCACTTCCTGCCGCTCGGCACGATCGCGTGGGGCCTCGCGCTGTTCTACCTGTTCGGCAACCTCGAACTGCTCGGCAAGTACGACGGGATCAACGGGATTCCGGCGCTGAACCTGTTCGGCATCACGCTCGAAAGCGGCCGTAGTCTGTACTTCCTGATCTGGGCCGTCGTGCTGGCCGCGATCGTGTCGGTGCAGAACCTGCTGAACAGCCGCCCGGGACGCGCGATCCGCGCGCTGCGCGGCGGCGGCGTGATGGCCGAGGCGATGGGCGTGAACACCGCGTGGATGCGCGTGGTGATCTTCGTCTACGCAGCGGTGCTGGCAGCCGTGTCGGGCTTCCTGTACGCGCATCTGCAGCGTGCGGTGAACCCGACCCCGTTCGGCCTGAACCACGGGATCGAATTCCTGTTCATGGCCGTGGTCGGCGGTGTGTCGCACGTGTGGGGCGCGGTGCTCGGCGCGGCGATCCTCACCGTGCTGCAGGACTACCTGCAGACGCTGCTGCCGAAGCTGCTCGGGTCGGAAGGCAACTTCGAGATCATTGTGTTCGGCGTGCTGATGGTGCTGCTGCTGCAGTACGCGCGCCAGGGCGTCTGGCCGTTCGTTGCGAGGCTGTTCCCGCGCGGGCCGCGCGCGCACGTGCCCGAGCAGGCCGATCCGCTGCCGCAGCGTGCGAAGCCGGTGGCCGGCGAGCCGCTGCTCGTCGTCGACAACGCGCGCAAGCAGTTCGGCGGGCTCGTGGCCGTCAACGACGTCAGCTTCGATGTGAAAGCGGGGCAGATCATCGGGCTGATCGGCCCGAATGGCGCCGGCAAGTCGACTACGTTCAACCTCGTGACGGGCGTGCTGAAGCCGACGGGCGGCACGATTACGTTCCGTGGCGAGCGCATCGACGGGCTCACGTCGCGCCAGATCGTCCGCCGCGGCATCGGCCGCACGTTCCAGCACGTGAAGCTGCTGCCGGCGATGACGGTGCTCGAGAACGTCGCGATCGGTGCGCATCTGCGTGGCCATACGGGCGTCTGGCGCAGCATCGCGCGGCTCAACGCGCACGAGGAGGCGCAGCTGCTGGCCGAGGCCGCACGCCAGATCCGCCGCGTAGGGCTTGAAAAGCACATGTACGACGAAGCGGGCAGCCTCGCGCTCGGCCAGCAGCGGATTCTCGAAATCGCACGCGCGCTGTGCTGCGATCCGACGCTGCTGCTGCTCGACGAGCCGGCGGCGGGGCTGCGTTACCAGGAGAAGCAGCAACTCGCCGACCTGCTGCGACGGCTGAAGGCCGAAGGCATGAGCGTGTTGCTCGTGGAACATGACATGGATTTCGTGATGAATCTCACCGACCGGCTGGTGGTGATGGAGTTCGGCACGCGGATCGCGGAAGGGCTGCCTCAAGATGTGCAGCAGGACCCGGCCGTGCTCGAAGCGTATCTGGGCGGGGTGGAGTGATGACGGGCACGACAATGCCGATTCTCGAAGTGCGCGGGCTGGCGGTCCGGTACGGGAAGGTGGAAGCACTGCACGGCGCGGCGATCAAGGTCGGCGCCGGGCAGATCGTCAGCGTGATCGGCCCGAACGGCGCCGGCAAGTCGACGCTGCTGAACGCGATCATGGGTGCGTTGCCGGTGACGGGGCATGCGTCGGGTGCGGTCGTGTATCGCGGCAACGATGTCGGCGCGTTGCCGGTCGAGCAGCGTGTCGCGCGCGGGATGTGCCTCGTACCGGAAAAGCGCGAGCTGTTCAGCACGATGACGGTTGAAGACAACCTCGTGTTGGGGGCGTATCGGCGCAAGCTGGCGGGCGAATCGAACTTCCTCGACCAGCTCGATCACGTGTTTGCACTGTTTCCGCGGCTGAAGGAGCGCCGCAAGCAGGCGGCCGGCACGCTGTCAGGCGGCGAGCGGCAGATGCTCGCGGTCGGCCGCGCGCTGATGGGCAAGCCCGACCTGCTGATGCTCGACGAGCCAAGCCTCGGGCTCGCGCCGCTGATCGTGAAGGAGATCTTTCATATCATCAGCGCGTTGCGCGGTACGGGCGTGGCGACGTTGCTGATCGAGCAGAACGCACGGGCTGCGTTGCAGATCTCGGACTACGGCTATGTGCTGGAGACCGGTGAGTTTGCACTGGAAGGGCCGGCTGCCGAACTCGCGCAGAATCCGCGTGTGATCGAAACGTACCTTGGGCTGGCGAAGAAGACGGCTTGATGGTTGTGGCAAGTTGGCGGGAAACGGGCGGCGTGTTTCACGTGAAACACGCCGTTTTTGTTTGTGGGTGAGGTTTCGATGGTGCGAGGCATGGGGATAAGTGGCGAGGGAATAGCCGGAAAGTCTGTGCGGCGGGGCGTGGCATAGGCCGATGATGTGTGGAACGTCGGTGGACAAGTGCTGGGGCAACCGACAGAAATGCTGTGAAGAGGGGGCTGGGCACAGCGTGTCGCGTCCGTTCTGCCTCGTAGATCACAGGCATCGATCGGGTCGTGTGTTCCTCGTCGCCAAGTTTTTGCACAGACACCGCGATGTGCGGCAAACCGTCCGCAAGCATTGCTGGAGCAGGCTCTGCACCCTGGATTCCCGGGTTCACAGCCCAAAAAACGACGAAATGCACAGACCCTACCATTCGGACGGCATTCGGGTGAAAAGCGAACCCGCTATAATTCGGCCCATACATTTCTCTGATAGGTTCGTGCGCAGCTCTGCGTGCGGAATCCACCATGCTTTTTCCCACAGAATTTGACGTCATCGTCGTCGGTGGCGGCCATGCTGGCACTGAAGCCGCACTGGCTTCCGCCCGTATGGGCGCGAAGACGCTGCTGCTGACTCACAACATCGAAACGCTCGGGCAGATGAGCTGCAATCCGTCGATCGGCGGCATTGGCAAGGGTCATCTGGTCAAGGAAGTCGACGCGCTGGGCGGCGCAATGGCCGCGGCGACGGACGAGAGCGGTATTCAGTTCCGGATCCTCAATTCGTCGAAAGGCCCGGCCGTGCGGGCGACGCGCGCACAGGCCGACCGCATCTTGTACAAGGCGGCAATCCGCCACCGGCTCGAGAACCAGCCGAACCTGTGGCTGTTCCAGCAGGCCGTCGACGACCTGATGGTCGAAGGCGACCGTGTGGTGGGCGCCGTCACGCAGATCGGCATCCGCTTCCGCGCCCGTGCAGTCGTGCTGACCGCCGGCACGTTCCTCGACGGCAAGATCCACGTCGGCCTGAACAACTACACGGGCGGCCGTGCAGGCGATCCGGCGGCCGTGTCGCTGTCGTCGCGCCTGAAGGAGCTGAAGCTGCCGCAGGGCCGCCTGAAGACCGGTACGCCGCCGCGTATCGACGGCCGGACGATCGACTTCTCGCAGCTCGACGAGCAGCCGGGCGACCTCGATCCGATCCCCGTGTTCTCGTTCCTGGGCCGCGCGGAGCAGCATCCGCAGCAGCTGCCGTGCTGGGTGACGCACACGAACGAGCGCACGCACGACATCATTCGCGGCGGCCTCGACCGTTCGCCTATGTATACCGGCGTGATCGAAGGTGTCGGGCCGCGCTATTGTCCGTCGATCGAGGACAAGATCCATCGGTTCGCATCGAAGGAGTCGCACCAGATCTTCCTCGAGCCGGAAGGGCTGACGACCAACGAGTACTACCCGAACGGGATCTCGACGAGCCTGCCGTTCGACGTCCAGCTCGAGCTCGTGCATTCGATGCGCGGCCTCGAGAACGCGCACATCCTGCGCCCCGGCTACGCGATCGAGTACGACTACTTCGACCCGCGCGCGCTGAAGGCGTCGCTCGAGACGAAGGCGATCAACGGGTTGTTCTTTGCGGGCCAGATCAACGGCACGACAGGCTACGAAGAAGCGGCAGCGCAGGGCCTGCTGGCCGGTCTCAATGCGGGCCGCTACGTGCAGGAGAAGGACGCATGGTGCCCGCGCCGCGACCAGGCCTACCTGGGCGTGCTGGTCGACGATCTCGTGACGCGTGGCGTGGCCGAGCCTTACCGGATGTTCACGAGCCGCGCCGAGTATCGCCTGAGCCTGCGTGAAGACAATGCCGACATGCGCCTGACCGAGATCGGCCGCGAGCTGGGGCTCGTGGACGACGCGCGCTGGGACGCATTCAGCCGGAAGCGCGACGCTGTTTCACGTGAAACCGAACGCCTGAAGTCGACGTGGGTCACGCCGAAGACGCTGCCGCCGGAAGAGGCGACTGCGCTGCTGGGCAAGGCGATCGATCACGAATACAGCCTTGCTGAACTGCTGCGCCGCCCGGGCATCAGCTACGACGGCGTGTGCGGCCTGAAGGGTGGCGAATGCGGTCCTGCGGAGCCGCTGAGCGACGATCCGGTGCTGCTCGAGCAGATCAAGGAGCAGGTCGAGATCGGGATCAAGTATCAGGGCTATATCGAGCGTCAGGCATCCGAGATCGAGCGCAACGATGCGAACGAGAACACGCGCTTGCCGGACGGCATCGATTACCGCGAAGTGCGCGGGCTGTCGTTCGAAGTGAGCCAGAAGCTGAACGAGTTCCGGCCGGAAACGATCGGGCAGGCTTCGCGTATTTCGGGCGTCACGCCGGCGGCAATCTCGCTGCTGATGGTGCACCTGAAGCGTCGCGGCCTGGGCCGCCGGAATGGCCCTGCCACTGAGGCAACGGAGCAGGGGGACGGCGCTGTCCCGACGCAACAATGACGGCGCGTCGCGCGCCGGCGGTTAATCGGGACGTACTGGAACAGATGCTCGTCGAAGGCACGAGGGCGCTCGGCCTCGCGCTGACGGATGCACAACGCAACCAGCTGCTCGACTATGTCGCGCTGCTCGGCAAGTGGAACGCGGTCTACAACCTGACTGCGATCCGCGACCCGAAGCAGATGCTGATTCAGCACATCCTCGATTCGCTTTCGATCGTTCCGCATCTGCGTGGCCGCGCATCGGCGCGCGTGCTCGACGTCGGCTCGGGCGGCGGGCTGCCCGGCATCGTGCTGGCAATCGTCGAGCCCGACTGGCAGGTCACGCTGAACGATATCGTGCAGAAGAAGTCTGCATTCCAGACGCAAATGCGTGCGGAGCTGAAGCTGGCAAACCTGTCGGTCGTCACCGGGCGGGTGGAATCGCTGCAGCCGGGTGTCGAAGTGCCGGAAAAATTCGACATGATCGTATCGCGCGCTTTCGCGGATCTGTCCGACTTCGTTAAACTTGCTCGACATCTGGTCGCGCCGGGCGGATCGATCTGGGCAATGAAGGGCGTTCACCCGGATGACGAAATCGCGCGCTTGCCGGAAGGCAGCCGCGTGAAGCAGACGATACGGCTGGCGGTGCCGATGCTCGATGCCGAACGGCATCTGTTCGAAGTGGCCGTCGACGACGCGAATTGAAGGCGCGCGGTAGCGCGCCGTTTGTTTGAAGGTAAAGGGAACACACCAACGATGGCAAAGATCTTCTGCGTTGCGAACCAGAAGGGGGGCGTCGGCAAGACGACGACATCGGTCAATCTCGCCGCAAGCCTTGCAGCGCAGGAGCAACGAGTCCTGCTGATCGATCTCGACCCGCAGGGCAACGCGACGATGGGCAGCGGGATCGACAAGGCCGCCTGCGAATCGACCGTGTACGAAGTGCTGATCGACGGCGTGTCGGTGACCGACGCGCGCATCCGCCCGGACGGCGTTACCTACGACGTCCTGCCCGCGAATCGCGAGTTGTCGGGTGCCGAGATCGAACTGATCAGCATCGACAACCGCGAGCGCCGGCTGAAGGCGGCGCTCGAGCACGTCGCCGACGACTACGATTTCGTGCTGATCGATTGCCCGCCGACGCTGTCGCTGCTGACGCTGAACGGGCTGTGCGCGGCACATGGCGTCGTGATCCCGATGCAATGCGAGTACTTCGCGCTGGAGGGGTTGTCCGACCTCGTCAACACGATCAAGCAGGTTCACGCGAACATGAACCGCGACCTGAAGATCATCGGCTTGCTGCGCGTGATGTTCGACCCGCGTATCACGCTGCAGCAGCAAGTCTCCGATCAACTGAAAGCGCACTTCGGCGACAAGGTGTTCGACGCGGTGATTCCGCGCAACGTGCGCCTGGCGGAAGCACCGAGTTACGGGTTGCCGGGCGTCGTGTTCGACCGCAACTCGCGCGGTGCGCAAGCGTATCTCCAGTTCGGTGCCGAGATGATCGAGCGCGTGCGCGCGTTCGAGGTGTCGTGATCCGGACATGAGCGAAGCGAGGAAGAAAGACATGAACGCGGTACCAAAGAAGAAGGGCTTGGGACGTGGCCTCGAAGCGCTGCTCGGCGGCAGTGCCGATATCACCGAGGCGGTGAAGATCGAAGGGGCGCCGAACACGCTCGCGCTCGGCAAGCTGCAGGCCGGCAAGTACCAGCCGCGGACGCGGATGGACGAGGGCAGCCTGCAGGAGCTCGCCGCGAGCATTCGCGCGCAGGGCGTGATGCAGCCGATCCTGGTGCGGCCCATTTCGTCAGACAAATACGAGATCATCGCGGGCGAGCGGCGTTTCCGCGCGGCGCGCCTGGCCGGCCTCGATGAAGTGCCGGTACTCGTGAAGGACGTATCCGATCAGGCCGCCGCCGCGATGGCGCTGATCGAGAACATCCAGCGCGAGGATCTGAACCCGCTTGAAGAAGCGCACGGCATCCAGCGCCTGCTCGACGAATTCGGTTTCACGCACGAACAGGCGGCCGAATCGGTCGGCCGTTCGCGCAGCGCGGTGTCGAACCTGCTGCGCCTGCTGAACCTCGCATCGCCGGTGCAGACGATGCTGCTGGCCGGCGATCTCGACATGGGCCACGCGCGTGCGCTGCTCGCCGTCGATGCGGCGACGCAGATTACGCTCGCGCATCAGGTCGTCAACAAGCGCATGTCGGTGCGCGAGACCGAGAAGCTGGTGTCGCACACGACGAAGGAAGCGCCGGCCGTGAAGGCGCGCGCGAAAGACGACGGCGGCCGCGACACGCGCCGTCTCGAGGAGGAGTTGTCTGACCTGCTCGCGTCGACCGTGAAGATCAAGCTCGGCCGCCGCGGGCGCGGGCAGGTGTTGATCGACTTCGGCAGCCTCGACGCGCTCGAGGGCATTCTCGCGCGGCTGCGCGGTAACGTCGCGACCGAAGAGTAACGCGGTGCCGATGGAGAAGACCGGCGCGCCTGCGCCGCGTCGGTGGCTCGGCTGGCTTGCGCAGGAACCGGTTCTGTCGGTGCTTGCGCTCGGCCTGATCGTGCTGCAATGGGTGCGCCCGCAACCATTTGCGGTGCTTGCCGGTCGCGTCGACTGGCAAACCGTCGCGACGCTCGCGGGCCTGCTGATGCTGACCAAGGCACTCGAGTTGTCCGGCTGCCTGATGTGGCTCGCACATCGCATCGTTCATCACGTGCACTCCGAGCGCGGGCTTGCGATGCTGCTCGTCGGGTTCGCCGCGGTACTGTCGATGTGGCTCACCAACGACGTCGCGCTGTTCGTCGTCGTGCCGTTGATGGTGTCGCTGCGTGCACTGACACCACTGCCGTTCCGGCGCCTCGTGATCGTTGTCGCGCTGGCCGTCAATGCAGGGTCCGTCGCGACACCGCTCGGCAATCCCCAGAATCTTTTCCTGTGGCAATTGAGCGGCGTGTCGTTTGGCCGCTTCGTGGTCACGCTCGGGCCGCTCGCGCTCGCGCTGATGGCGCTGCTGCTCGTGCTGACCGCATGCGTGTTTCGCGCGAAGCCGCTCGACCTGTCCGGCGACGCCACTGCGTTGCCCGTACAACGCATGCACGCGCTGATCGCGGCGGTGCTGTTCGCGGCGTTCGTGCTGCTCGCCGATGCGCATCATCCGCTGCCCGGTCTCGTCGGTGTCGCCATCGTGCTGCTCGCCGTCAAACGCGACGCAGTCCTAAAGATCGACTGGCTGCTGCTGCTGATCTTCGTACTGATGTTCGTCGTGCTGCGTACTGCGGCTGCGCTGCCCGTCGTGCACGACACGATTGCGAATGCGCAACTCGATTCGCCGCTGCGCGTCTATGCGGCCGGCGCGCTCCTGTCACAGGTCATCAGCAATGTGCCGGCCGCGATCCTGCTGTCGGAATTCACGCACGACTGGCGCGCGCTCGCATTCGGCGTATCGGTCGGCGGTTTCGGTTTCGCGATCGGCTCGCTCGCGAACCTGATCGCGGTGCGTCTCGCGAAGGAGCCGCGCATGTGGCTGCCGTTTCATCTGGTGTCGATTCCGTTCGCGCTCGTGAGCGCGATACTCGGTGCGTGGCTGCTCGTCCGCGGTTGAGCGAGGCGGGTGCGCGCGGCACAGATGTGCGAGTCGGGCGGCCGGGAGGAGGGCACAGCGTCCGCATTGGCTATAGGTTGTTGATAAGTGCCGCAACCCACAGTCGAACATCTGTGGCGGCGCGACAACTGATTGGACGTATCGATGTATGAGCGTCGGATCGAAAATCGCACGTTGCGTGCGGCCGATCGCTCAAAGCCTTTCGTGTGTTCCGGGGCGTCGCGCCGCGTCATTCCGGATGGCAGTTCCACTGCATGTTCCCCGCGGCGATCGCGCGGCTCCGTCCGGGCCCGCATCGGACGTCGTTTCCCTGTCATTCCCGCCGTCACCGGCTTTTTTCGTGCAAGAAATACCGGTGCAAAAAATTGACCTTACAACTGTCATCGTACGTCGTCGAATCGGGCGTTTTTTCACATCATGAGGCGTCGTTTTACGCAGGTTTTTGTCGCTTCTAAAGCCTTGAATCACTTGCAACTATCGCTTACAATCGCCCGGATTTGTTAGCTAGGCACCCCTGAAAGCTTTCAGAAAGCTTGGGGTCGGGTTCAAGGACTTTGCGGAAGATTGCGATGGCGGGTCAGGCGCCGGACGACAGGCACGATGATCAGCGCACGCAACGCACCGCTTCGGCGGCCGGCGAGTGGCGCGAATCCGACGATGACTGGGATGTCGAGCAGCAAGATAACAACATCGTTCCGCTTACACGGACAGAAGCCGAGAGGCTGTTCGGTCCGGACGTGAGCAAGCCCTCGCGCGTGACCCCCTACAAGGTGGTGTTCGCGCAAGTGGTCCTGTCCCTGGTTGCAACGCTGGCGTGGTGGCTGTTTTCGAAGTCGCCGGGCGCCGCTGCGCAATCCGCGTTTCTGGGCGGAGCGATCGGCTGGGTGCCAAGTGCGGTATTCGTGGCACGACTGAAGGCAGGTGGCTCGGCCACCGTGATGAGCTGGGTGATGGGCGAAGCCCTGAAGCTCGCTCTGACGATCGGGATGTTCACCGCAGTGGCGTTCGGCTGGGCCGGCGTGCACTGGGTGCCGTTCCTCGTCACGTACCTCGTCGTGCTGAAGACGTACTGGATCGCGCTGGCCTGGCGGTAAGGAACAAGCAGCGTGCGGTTTCGACAACGAACCGCACCGGCCCGTTCCCGCAATAGCGTGTTGCGGAACAGGCAAAACGATTTTCGACAATTTGGGTGGCATTAACGATATGGCAGCTAGCGAAGGCACGCGCGGTCCGGATCCGTCCGAGTACATTGCGCACCACTTGCAGAATTTCTCCACCTCGCATCAGACGTCGATTTTCGACATTCACGTCTGGAATCTCGACACGCTGTTCTGGTCGATCGTTTGCGGCATCGTGACGTTCGTCCTGCTGCGTCTGGCTGCCCGCAAGGCGACGTCGGGCGTGCCGGGCCGTTTCCAGTGCGCAATCGAGATGCTCGTCGAAATGGTCGAAGACCAGTCGAAGGCCATCGTCCACGGCAATCGTACCTTCATCGCTCCGCTCGCCCTCACGGTGTTCGTGTGGGTCGCGCTGATGAACGCCCTCGACTTTCTCCCGGTCGACCTGCCGGGCCGCGTGATCGGCCTGCTGGGTCTGTCGGACGTGATTTCCCACCATCGCATCGTCCCGACGGCCGACCTGAACGGCACGCTCGGCATCGCGCTCGGCGTGTTCGTCCTGATGATCTACTACAGCATCAAGATCAAGGGCGCGGGCGGCTTTGTGCATGAGCTGCTGTCGGCCCCGTTCGGTGCCCACCCGCTGCTGTGGATCCCTAACCTCGCGCTCAACATCGTCGAATATCTCGCAAAGACCGTTTCCCTCGGTATGCGGCTGTTCGGCAACATGTACGCGGGTGAGCTGTTGTTCCTGTTGATCGCCCTGCTCGGCAGCATGTGGAGCTTCGGTGGCGACGCAACGTTCCTCGGCTTCGTTGGCCACGTGATCGCGGGCAGCGTCTGGGCAATCTTCCACATCCTGATTGTTCTGTTGCAGGCATTCATTTTCATGATGCTGACGCTGGTGTATCTCGGCCAGGCGCACGACAAGCACTAAGCGCGGCGTGCAAGAAAGAGTTTCCGTTTTAGTTTTTTAAATCTCAGTTCCAAGTCTTTTCACAAAGGAGTGATCATGCAAGCTTACATCGCCAACATCCAGGGTCTGACCGCCATCGGTATCGGCATCATCATCGGCCTGGGTGCAATCGGCGCCTGTATCGGTATCGCGCTGATGGGTGGCAAGTACATCGAAGCCTGCGCACGTCAGCCGGAACTCATCAACCCGCTGCAAACGAAGATGTTCCTGCTGGCTGGTCTGATCGACGCGGCATTCCTGATCGGCGTGGGTGTTGCAATGCTGTTCGCGTTCGCGAACCCGCTCCTGTCGAAGCTCGCAGGCTAAGGTTCCTCGGAAATATGCGTCCGGCGCAAGCCGGCGCAGGGCGGAACGGAGACTTGGGGCGCTGATCGAATGCAACTCGATGAGCGCCTTACCGTTTCATTTTTCCGGAATAGCAGATAAGGAAACACCGTGAATCTCAACGCAACTCTGTTTGCGCAAATGGTCGTGTTCCTGGTCCTCGCGTGGTTCACGATGAAATTCGTGTGGCCGCCGTTGATCAACGCCCTCGACGAACGTTCGAAGAAGATCGCCGACGGCCTCGCCGCCGCCGAAAAGGGCAAGGCGGAACTCGACGCAGCGCACAAGCGCGTGGACCAGGAACTCGCGCAGGCCCGCAATGACGGCCAGCAGCGCATCGCCGACGCTGAAAAGCGTGCCCAGGCGGTCGCCGAGGAAATCAAGGCCAACGCCCAGGCTGAAGCCGCCCGCATCGTCGCTCAGGCGAAGGCGGAAGCAGAACAGCAAATCGTGAAGGCGCGCGAAGCGCTGCGTGGCGAAGTCGCCTCGCTGGCCGTGAAGGGCGCCGAGCAGATCCTGAAGCGCGAAGTCGATCAAACGGCCCACGCCCAACTGCTGAATCAACTGAAAGCCGAGCTCTGATCATGGCCGAACTTGCAACCATCGCCCGCCCTTACGCAGAAGCGCTGTTCCGCGTGGCCGAGGGCGGTGACATCGCCGCCTGGTCCACGCTCGTGCAAGAGCTGGCCCAGGTTGCGCGTCTGCCGGAAGTGCTGTCGGTCGCGTCGAGCCCGAAGGTGACGCGCACGCAAGTAGCCGAGTTGCTGCTTGCTGCGGTGAAGTCGCCGCTCGCGGCTGGCGCCGAAGCGAAGAACTTCGTGCAGATGCTGGTCGACAATCATCGCATCGCGCTGCTGCCGGAAATTGCCGAGCAGTTCGAGGCGCTCAAGAACGAACGTGAAGGTGCCGCCGACGCCGAGATCGTGAGCGCGTTCCCGCTGAACGGCGCGGATCTCGACAGTCTCGTCTCGGGCCTCGAACGCAAGTTCAAGCGCAAGCTGAAACCGACGGTCGAAGTCGATTCGTCGCTGATCGGCGGCGTGCGCGTGACGGTCGGCGACGAAGTGCTCGACACCTCGGTTCGCGCGCGCCTCGCATCGATGCAGGCTGCCTTGACCGCCTGAGCGCCACGCCGGCACGCAACAGAATTGACTATCAGGAGCGAATAATGCAACTCAATCCCTCTGAGATCAGCGAGCTGATCAAGAGCCGGATCCAGGGCCTTGAAGCGAGCGCAGACGTTCGCAACCAGGGCACCGTGATCTCCGTGACCGACGGTATCGTGCGTATCCACGGCCTGTCGGACGTGATGCAGGGCGAAATGCTCGAGTTTCCGGGCAACACGTTCGGCCTCGCGCTGAACCTCGAGCGCGACTCGGTCGGCGCGGTGATTCTCGGCGAATACGAACACATTTCGGAAGGCGACATCGTCAAGACGACGGGCCGCATTCTCGAAGTCCCGGTTGGTCCGGAACTCGTCGGCCGCGTGGTCGACGCGCTCGGCAACCCGATCGACGGCAAGGGCCCGGTCAACGCCAAGCTGACCGACGCGATCGAAAAGATCGCCCCGGGCGTGATCTGGCGTAAGTCGGTGTCGCAGCCGGTGCAGACGGGCATCAAGTCGATCGACGCGATGGTGCCGATCGGCCGTGGCCAGCGTGAGCTGATCATCGGCGACCGTCAGTGCGGCAAGACCGCGGTGGCGCTCGACGCGATCATCAACCAGAAGGGCAAGGACCTGATCTGTATCTACGTCGCGATCGGCCAGAAGGCTTCGTCGATCATGAACGTGGTTCGCAAGCTCGAAGAAACGGGCGCGATGGAATACACGATCGTCGTCGCCGCTTCGGCGTCGGATTCGGCAGCGATGCAGTACCTCGCACCGTACGCCGGCTGCACGATGGGCGAATACTTCCGCGACCGTGGCCAAGACGCGCTGATCATCTATGACGACTTGACCAAGCAAGCCTGGGCATACCGTCAGATCTCGCTGCTGCTGCGCCGCCCGCCGGGCCGTGAAGCGTACCCGGGCGACGTGTTCTATCTGCACTCGCGCCTGCTGGAACGTGCGGCTCGCGTGTCGGAAGAGTACGTCGAGAAGTTCACGAACGGCGAAGTGAAGGGCAAGAGCGGTTCGCTGACGGCACTGCCGGTCATCGAAACGCAGGCTGGCGACGTGACCGCGTTCGTTCCGACGAACGTGATCTCGATTACCGACGGCCAGATCTTCCTGGAAACCGACCTGTTCAACGCAGGCATCCGCCCGGCAATCAACGCCGGCGTGTCGGTGTCGCGAGTCGGTGGCGCCGCTCAGACGAAGGTCGTGAAGAAGCTGTCGGGCGGTATCCGTACCGACCTCGCGCAGTACCGTGAACTGGCCGCATTCGCGCAGTTCGCATCGGACCTCGACGAAGCGACCCGCAAGCAGCTCGAGCGCGGCCGCCGCGTGACGGAACTGCTGAAGCAGCCGCAGTACCAGCCGCTGCAGGTGTGGGAACTGGCCGTGTCGCTGTACGCCGCAAACAACGGCTACCTCGACGACCTCGACGTCAAGCAAGTGCTGTCGTTCGAGAAGGGCCTGCGCGAAAACCTGAAGACCAGCCACGCTGACCTCATCAAGCGCATCGAAGACACCAAGGATCTCTCGAAGGACGACGAAGGCGCACTGCGCTCGGCGATCGAATCCTTCAAGAAGTCCGGTGCCTATTGATCCGCGAGTGACACACTGAGGCCGCGCGGGTGCTGACGCGCCCGCGCCGCTTCGGTCAAGGAGCAAGCTATGGCTGGAATGAAGGAAATTCGCGGCAAGATCAAGAGCGTGCAGAACACGCGCAAGATCACGAAGGCGATGGAGATGGTGGCCGCATCGAAGATGCGTCGCGCGCAGGAACGCATGCGCGCCGCTCGTCCGTATGCGGACAAGGTCCGTGCCATCGCCGCGCACATGAGCCGCGCGAACCCGGAGTACCGCCACCCGTTCATGGTGGCGAACGAAGACGCGAACACGGCCGGCATCATTCTCGTCACGACGGACAAGGGTCTGTGCGGCGGTTTGAACACCAACGTGCTGCGTGCGACGGTTCAGAAGTTCAAGGAGCTGGAAGAGAAGGGCCAGAAGGTCGAAGCCACCGCGATCGGTAGCAAGGGCCTCGGGTTCCTGAACCGCTTCGGCGCGAAGGTGATGTCGCAGGTCGTGCACCTCGGCGACACCCCGCATCTGGACAAGCTGATCGGCGCCGTGAAGACGCAGCTCGATCTGTACTCGGAAGGCAAGCTGTCGGCGGTTTATATCGCTTACACGCGCTTCGTCAACACGATGAAGCAGGAAGCCGTGATCGAGCAGCTGCTGCCGCTGTCGTCGGAACACTTCGAAGCCGATGACGGTACGCCGGCCACGTCGTGGGACTACATCTACGAGCCGGACGCGCAGGCAGTCGTCGACGAACTGCTCGTGCGTTACGTCGAGGCGCTGGTGTACCAGGCCGTCGCGGAAAACATGGCGTCCGAGCAATCGGCGCGCATGGTCGCGATGAAGGCCGCGTCCGACAACGCGAAGACGGTGATCAGCGAACTGCAGCTCGTGTACAACAAGAGCCGTCAGGCCGCGATTACGAAAGAACTGTCGGAGATCGTCGGCGGCGCAGCCGCTGTTTAAGCGCGCGCCACGGACGACAACTGCGCCTTTGCGCGAGTAAAGAATCAGGTATTTAAAGGAAAAGCGATGAGTACTGCTGCTTTGGTAGAAGGCAAGATCGTACAGTGCATCGGCGCCGTTATCGACGTGGAATTCCCGCGCGACAGCATGCCGAAGATCTACGACGCGCTCATTCTCGATGGCTCGGAACTGACGCTCGAAGTCCAGCAGCAGCTGGGTGACGGCGTGGTCCGTACCATTTGTCTGGGTGCATCCGACGGCCTGCGCCGCGGCCTGACCGTGAAGAACACGGCAAAGCCGATCTCGGTGCCGGTCGGCAAGCCGACCCTCGGCCGGATCATGGACGTCCTCGGCCGTCCGATCGATGAAGCGGGCCCGATCGAAAGCGCAACGACGCGTTCGATCCACCAGAAGGCTCCGGCGTTCGACGAACTGTCGCCGTCGACCGAACTGCTCGAAACGGGTATCAAGGTTATCGACCTGATCTGCCCGTTCGCAAAGGGCGGCAAGGTTGGCCTGTTCGGCGGTGCTGGCGTGGGCAAGACCGTCAACATGATGGAGCTCATCAACAACATCGCGAAGGAACACGGCGGTTACTCCGTGTTCGCGGGCGTGGGCGAGCGTACCCGTGAAGGGAACGACTTCTACCACGAAATGAAGGACTCGAACGTTCTCGACAAGGTCGCGCTGGTGTACGGCCAGATGAACGAGCCGCCGGGCAACCGTCTGCGCGTCGCGCTGACCGGCCTGACGATGGCCGAGCACTTCCGTGACGAAGGCCTCGACGTGCTGTTCTTCGTCGACAACATCTACCGTTTCACGCTGGCCGGTACCGAAGTGTCGGCACTGCTCGGCCGTATGCCGTCGGCAGTGGGCTATCAGCCGACGCTGGCTGAAGAAATGGGCAAGCTGCAAGAGCGCATCACGTCGACCAAGAAGGGCTCGATTACGTCGGTCCAGGCCGTGTACGTCCCTGCGGATGACTTGACCGACCCGTCGCCGGCTACGACCTTCGGCCACCTGGACGCAACCGTCGTTCTGTCGCGTGACATCGCTTCGCTGGGTATCTACCCGGCGGTCGACCCGCTCGACTCGACGTCGCGCCAGATCGACCCGAACGTGATCGGTGAAGAGCACTACTCGATCACCCGTCGCGTTCAGCAGACGCTGCAGCGCTACAAGGAACTGCGCGACATCATCGCGATTCTGGGTATGGACGAACTGTCGCCGGAAGACAAGCTGTCGGTCGCGCGCGCGCGTAAGATCCAGCGTTTCCTGTCGCAGCCGTTCCACGTCGCTGAAGTGTTCACGGGCTCGCCGGGCAAGTACGTGCCGCTGAAGGAAACGATCCGCGGCTTCAAGATGATCGTCGACGGCGAGTGCGACCACCTGCCGGAACAGGCGTTCTACATGGTCGGCACGATCGACGAAGCCTTCGAAAAGGCCAAGAAGATCTCGTAAGGGTCAGGCGTAACGCAGCGGGCGCCGTGCGTCCGCGATTGCTACCGTTCGGGTGGTTTTCGCGGACGAGCGCCCACGTAATACGCTCAACCCGCCGTGCATGGGATCGGAGCAGGCGCGCAAGCGCTGACTCTGATCGACAGGAGTCGATATGGCAACCATCAAAGTAGACGTCGTCAGCGCGGAAGAGCAGATCTTCTCGGGCGAGGCGAAATTCGTCGCGCTGCCGGGCGAAACGGGTGAGCTGGGTATTCTGCCGGGCCACACGCCGCTGATCACGCGGATTCGTCCGGGTGCGGTGCGCATCGAAGTCGAGGGCGGCAACGACGAATTCGTGTTCGTCGCGGGCGGCATTCTCGAAGTGCAGCCGGGCGCCGTGACGGTGCTCGCCGATACCGCGATCCGCGGCAAGGACCTCGACGCGGCGAAAGCCGAGGAAGCGCGCAAGCGTGCCGAGGAAACGCTGCAGAACGCGAAGTCGGATCTCGACCTCGCGAAGGCGCAATCCGAGCTCGCGACCGCGATGGCGCAGCTCGAAGCGATCCAGCGTCTGGCGAAGATCCGCAGCCGGCACTGAGCCGCGCCGCGTATCCCGCGAAAGAAAGCAGCCTTCGGGCTGCTTTTTTTTCGCCTGTCGTTTTCGTCTGTTTTTTGCGGGCCGGATCATTTCGTCCGGTCGTGCTATTTCACCCGTCTGCCGTGATTCGATGTCAGAGTGTCGTCAGCGGAGCGCGGCATCATCCGCGGTGAGGCTCTTCGTCGCGATCAGGCGGCGGAGGCGGGCGCAGCAGGCGCGCGCGGGCCGATCAGACAAAAAGGACGGAGACATTCATGGCAGCAGACCTTGGCGTGGGCGCGCTGATCGCGCCCGAGAACGGCTTGTCGTACGTGCGTGGCGCGACCGACGTACCGCTATCCGAAGCGACGATCGGCCGGTTCCTGCGCGATACCGCCGGCCGCTTTCCCGACCGTCCGGCCGTCGTGTTTCGCGAGCAGCAGGTGCGCTGGACCTGGCGCGAGTTCGCGAACGAGGTCGACGTGCTCGCGGCCGGCCTGGCCGCGCTCGGCATCGTGAAGGGCGACCGCGTCGGCATCTGGTCGCCGAACCGCAGCGAATGGCTGCTCACGCAGTTCGCGACCGCGCGGATCGGCGCGGTACTCGTCAACCTGAATCCGGCCTACCGGCTCGCCGAGCTCGAATACGCGCTGAACAAGGTCGGCTGCAAGGCCGTGATCACGGCCGAGCGCTTCAAGTCGTCGGCCTACGTCGAGATGCTGCAGACCATCGCGCCGGAGCTCGCGACCGCGACGCCGGGCGACCTGCACGCGGCACGCGTGCCGAGCCTGCGCACGGTCGTGTCGATGGGCGACGTCGCGCCGGCCGGCATGTTCCGTTTCGCGGACGTGATGACGCGCGGCCGCCAGGCGGTCGATCCCGCGTTGCTCGATGCGATCGGCGCGACGCTCACGGCCAACGAGCCGATCAACATCCAGTTCACGAGCGGCACGACGGGCAGCCCGAAGGGCGCGACGCTCACGCACCGCAACGTCGTCAACAACGGGCGCTCGATCGCGACCGCGATGCGTTTCACCGAGCAGGACACGCTGTGCATTCCCGTGCCGCTGTACCACTGCTTCGGGATGGTGCTGGCCGTGCTCGCGTGCGTGTCGAAGGGCGCGGCGATGGTGTTCCCGGGCGAAGCGTTCGACCCGGTCGCGACGCTCGCGGCCGTGGCCGGCGAGCGCTGCACCGCGCTGCACGGCGTGCCGACGATGTTCATCGCGGAGCTCGATCATCCGGAGTTTTCGAAGTTCGACCTGTCGACGCTGCGCACCGGGATCATGGCCGGCTCGCCGTGCCCGATCGAGACGATGAAGCGCGTCGTGTCGCAGATGCACCTGTCGGAGATCACGATCGCGTACGGGATGACGGAGACGAGCCCCGTGTCGTTCCAGAGCTCGACCGACGATCCGCTCGAGAAGCGCACGACGACGGTCGGCCGCATCCAGCCGCACCTGGAAGTGAAAATCGTCGATGCGAGCGGCGACATCGTGCCGGTTGGCGCGACGGGTGAGCTCTGCACGAAGGGCTACTCGGTGATGCTCGGCTACTGGGACGACGACGCGAAGACGCGCGAGGTGCTGGTCGACGGCTGGATGCATACGGGCGACCTCGCGACGCTCGATGCGGACGGCTACTGCAACATCGTCGGCCGCCTGAAGGACATGGTGATTCGCGGCGGCGAGAACGTCTATCCGCGCGAGATCGAGGAGTTCCTGTTTCGGCATCCGAAGATCCAGAGCGCGCAGGTGTTCGGCGTGCCCGATGCGAAGTACGGCGAGGAGCTGTGCGCGTGGATCGTGCTGCGCGCGGACGAGCAGATGACGGAGGACGACGTGCGTGCGTTCTGCAGCGGGCAGATCGCGCACTACAAGATTCCGCGCTACATCCGCTTCGTCGACGAGCTGCCGATGACGGTGACGGGCAAGGTGCAGAAGTTCGTGATGCGCGACCGAATGATCGAGGAACTGAAGCTCGACGTGCAGAAGACCGCTTGAAGCGGTACGGCGGCGGAAAACATGCGGGAAAAGACGTGGCGGCCTGCGGGCCGTTACGCTTTCGATGGACGAAAAAAAGCGGGCTTATTAGCCCGCTAAAAACCACACGCTACGGGGTTAGCGCGAGGAGACCAAAGATGAAACCGAGTCCGGCGGGGGGCCGGAAACGACTCCAACAAGGATGCCCCTCGGAAGGGCTTCGGTACGTGACCGACTGGCTCGCAGCGCTTCGCGTCCGCTCACACTTGGCACACGAGACCGCATCCGTGTTGAAACCGTTGAGGCCATTGTGGGCGAATTAATGACCCGTCGCGGTAACAAAGTGTTTCAGGTTGTAACGCCCGCCAGATAAGGCTTAGCGGGATTTTTTGCTGTTTTCGGGGTCCTGAGAAAGGTCATTTTTACCCATATTTTCCGCAGCGTTTTCAGCGCATGCGCACGATGCGTTTTTCATGCGTATCGGGCGCGATGAATTGTCGATTTTCACGCGAGAAAGTGCGCGGCATGACCAATGCCGCGCATGACGATTCATTCGTCGGAAAGATTTTGAAACGTGATCGGAATGCGCGGAAGTCGGACGAATGGCCAATTCGGGTGGTTTCGCGCCGGTTGCGGGGCGTGGCGGCGCGATGGCGATGTGTAACGGCGGTACGTTTGCCGCCGCCGTGCAGCGTATTCCGCAGGCAGCGGCCACGGGGTCGATGCCCGTTATCGGCCGCCGCGGGCAGGCGCGCTTACTTCAGCCACTTGTCCGAAATCGCCTGGTATTCGCCGGTCGACAACGCGAGATGCAGCCACTGGTCGACGTACTGCTGGAACACGACATCGCCGCGCGGCACCATGTACGCCTTCTCGCCGAACTGGAACGGCTTGTCCGGATGCACGGAGCACAGCCCCGGATTCAGTTTTTGCTGCAACTGCGTCTCGGACGCGTCCGTCACCATCACGTCGGCCTTGCCCGCGAGGATCTGCTTGAAGATCGTCACGTTGTCCGGATAGACGGTCAGGTTCGCGTGCGTGAAGAACTGTTTCGCGAACCGCTCGTTGGTGCCGCCCGGGTTCACGATCACGCGCGTCTCGGGCCGGTCGATCTGCGCGACGGTCTGGTACTTGTCGGCGTCCGCGCAGCGCACGATCGGCGTCTTGCCGTCGACGACATACGGCTGCGTGAAGAACACGCGCTTCTGGCGCTCGAGCGTCGTCGAGACGCCACCGACCGCGATATCGCATTTCGCGACGAAATCGGCGGTCAGGTTCGGCCAGCTCGTTTTCACGAAGTCGGCCTTCACGCCGAGCGATTTCGCGAGCGATTCGGCCATGTCGATGTCGATGCCCTCGAAGCGGCCGTCCGCGCGGTAGTACGAGTACGGCTTGTAGTCGCCCGTCGTGCACACGCGCAGCGTGCCGCGCGCGAGCACGTCGTCGAGCCGCGAACCGGCGCCCGGCGCGGCGGCGGCGCCCGTGGCGGTCTGCGCGTGCGCGGTGGCGCAGCAGAGCAGCGCGGCGGCGGCCAGCGTGGCGAATGTCTTCATCGGTCTCCTCCTTCGTTTCGTTCGATATGAGCGTCCGATCATAACGGAGCCATCGCGCGCGTCATATGGCCGCCATCGCGTCGGGATACGCAGCCTGAGGGCGGCTGTCCGGTAAAATGCCGCTTTGCCTTCGCATCGTCGCTCCTACCGTGGCCCATAACCTGCTCAACGACACCTTCCTGCGTGCGCTTCTGCGCGAGCCGACCGACTACACGCCGATCTGGCTGATGCGCCAGGCCGGCCGCTACCTGCCCGAATACAACGCGACGCGCGCGCGCGCCGGCAGCTTTCTCGGTCTCGCGAAGAATCCCGACTACGCGACCGAGGTGACGCTGCAGCCGCTAGACCGATTCCCGCTCGACGCCGCGATCCTGTTCTCGGACATCCTGACGATTCCCGACGCGATGGGGCTCGGCCTCGACTTCCAGGTCGGCGAAGGGCCGAAGTTCGCGCATCCGGTGCGTACCGAGGCCGACGTCGCGAAGCTCGCGGTGCCGGACATCGAGGAAACGCTCGGCTACGTGACGGGCGCCGTGCGCGAGATCCGCCGTGCGCTCACCGACGGCCAGGGTCGCCAGCGCGTGCCGCTGATCGGCTTCTCGGGCAGCCCGTGGACGCTCGCGTGCTACATGGTCGAAGGCGGCGGGTCGGACGATTTCCGTACCGTGAAGTCGATGGCGTATTCGCGCCCCGACCTGATGCACCGGATCCTCGACGTGAACGCGCAGTCGGTGGCCGCGTACCTGAACGCGCAGATCGAAGCGGGCGCGCAGGCCGTGATGATCTTCGATACGTGGGGCGGCGCGTTGGCCGACGGCGCATACCAGCGCTTCTCGCTCGACTACATCCGCCGCGTGGTGTCGCAGCTCAAGCGCGAGCACGACGGCGAGCGCGTGCCGGTGATCACGTTCACGAAGGGCGGCGGGCTGTGGCTCGAGGAGATCGCGGCGACCGGCGTCGACGCGGTCGGGCTCGACTGGACGGTCAACCTCGGCGCCGCGCGCGAGCGCGTGGCGGGGCGTGTCGCGCTGCAGGGCAACCTCGATCCGACGATCCTGTTTGCGCCGCCGGCCGCAGTGCGCGAACAGGCGCGTGCGGTGCTCGACAGCTACGGCAACCATCCGGGCCATGTGTTCAACCTCGGCCACGGCATCTCGCAGTTCACGTCGCCCGATCACGTCGCCGAACTCGTCGACGAAGTGCATAGCCACAGCCGCGCGATCCGTAGCGGAGCCGCCGGCTGAACGCAAGCGCTGTCATGCTGCACTGCGGGGTGACAGCGTTTCGTTGCCGGCACTAAACAGGGCGCAACCCCGCACCGGTTGCCGATGCGGTGCTTGTCAAGACTTGACTTATACACATTTTCCACGTTGCAGCGCGGTAGAGCCCTGTATCGGTCAATTTGTCTGGCTATGGTTCGGTAATTTGAATAGCAGCCTTATGGAATAAGGCTCCGCGGGGCGGTGCAATGCACGGCGAAAAACAGCGGAAAGCACGGCCCCGCGTGCGTTGCGGCCATTGAGTGGCGAGTTCTCAACAAAGTTATCCACAGGCTGGGCAGGGTATACGGCGATTCCTAATGCGAATCCAAAACTTAGCGCCGAATCTGAAGTTTTACTTTAAGTTCGCTGCCGCGATGCGGACGCGGATGCAAGCCGCCTGTATTTCGCGTATCGCTGCCGCCGGAGCGCCGCAATGAGCGGCACCTACCTGCGTGTCGCGCTCGATCATCCGCTCGCGACCCTGTTCGACTACCGCTGCGACGCGCAGCCGACACCGGTGCCCGGCACGCTCGTGCAGGTGCCGTTCGGCAAGCGGCAGGCCGTCGGACTCGTCTGCGAAGTGACGACTCACACCGATGTGCCGCCGTCGCGGCTGCGTGCGGTCGACGCGATCTGCACCGATCTCCCGCCGCTGTCGCCCGACTGGCTCGCGCTCGTGTCGTTCGCTGCTGATTACTATCAGCGCGGGCGCGGCGAGGTCGCGCTGCCGGCGCTGCCGCAGGCGCTGCGCGACGCCGGGCGCTGGGGGCGGCTGCTCGCGCCCGAAGTGCGCTACCAGCCGACGGAAGCCGGCCGCGCGGTGCTGCCCGGTGCATTGCCCGCACGCGGCGCCGCATTGCGGCGGCTCGCGCAGGCGCTCGTCGATACCGGCTCGCTGACGCTGTCCGACGCGCGTGCGCTGCATCCGAAGGCGGCCGCGACGCTCGACGACTGGGCGGCGCGCGGCTGGGTCGATGTCGAAGAGATCGGCTGGGCCGATGCGCCTGTGCCCAAAGCTGTGGATAACCTGTCGACAACCAGTGGACGAACTGTGCCGCCGGCGCTGAACGACCAGCAGGCAGAGGCGCTCGACGCGATCCGCGCGGCGGAGGGCTTCGCGCCGTTCCTGCTGCACGGCGTGACGGGCAGCGGCAAGACCGAGGTCTATCTGCATGCGCTCGCGGCGCTGCTCGATGCGCGGCCGGACGCGCAGGCGCTCGTGCTCGTTCCCGAAATCAACCTGACGCCGCAGTTCGAGGCCGCGTTTCGCGCGCGCTTCGCGGGCGCGCTCGCCGACGACGCGATCGTCACGCTGCACAGCGGGCTCGCCGAGGGCGAGCGGGCGCGCAACTGGCTGGCCGCGCACACGGGCCGCGCGCGGATCGTGCTCGGCACGCGCCTCGCGGTGCTTGCGTCGATGCCGACGCTCGCGCTGGTGGTCGTCGACGAGGAGCACGAGCCTGCGTACAAGCAGCAGGAAGGGCTGCGCTATTCGGCGCGCGACCTTGCTGTCTGGCGCGCGAAGCAGCTCGGCATCACGGTCGTGCTCGGCTCGGCCACGCCGTCGCTCGAAAGCTGGTGGCAGGCCGAGCAGGGGCGCTACACGCGGCTCACGCTGTCGCGCCGCGCGGTGGCCGACGCGACGTTGCCGACCGTGCGGCTGATCGATCTCGAAGAGGAGCGGCGGCGCGGCCGCGCGTCGATGGGCGGGCTGTCGGGGCCGCTCGTCGCGGCGCTGAAGGCGCGGCTCGAACGCAACGAGCAGAGCCTCGTGTTCCTGAACCGGCGCGGCTACGCCCCGCAGCTCGCGTGCGACGCATGCGGGTGGGTCGCCGGCTGCCCGCGCTGCAGCGCGTACGTCGTGCTGCACAAGCCCGAGCACGCGCTGCGCTGCCATCACTGCGGCTGGGAAGCACGCATCCCGCGGTCGTGCCCCGAGTGCGGGAACGTTGACATCGCACCGCTCGGGCGCGGCACGCAGCGCATCGAGGAGGCGCTCGCGGAGGCCGTGCCGGGCGCGCGCGTGTTGCGGATCGACGCGGACAGCACGCGCCGTAAGGGCAGTGCGCAGGCGCTGTTCTCCGATGTGCACGCGGGCGAGGTCGACATCCTGGTCGGCACGCAGATGATCGCGAAGGGGCACGACTTCCAGCGCGTGTCGCTGGTCGGCGTGCTCAATGCCGACACGGCGCTGTTCTCGCACGACTTCCGCGCGAGCGAGCGGCTGTTCGCGCAGCTGATGCAGGTGAGCGGCCGCGCGGGGCGGGCCGGGCTGCCGGGCGAGGTGATGGTGCAGACGCGCTACCCGCGTCACGCGCTGTATCACGCGCTCGGGCGGCAGGATTACGTCGGCTTCGCGAATTCGACGCTCGGCGAGCGCCGCGACGCGCACCTGCCGCCGTTCGTCTACCAGGCGCTGTTGCGCGCCGAAGGGCGCACGCTCGACGCGGCGCTCGCGTTCCTGCTGCAGGCCGCGGCCGTCTTGCCGGGGCTGCCGGGCGCCGATCGCGTGACCGTGTACGACGCGGTGCCGATGACGATCGTCAAGGTCGCGAACGTCCATCGCGCGCAGTTGCTGCTCGAAAGCGCATCGCGGGCAGCGCTGCAGCATGCGCTGCGGGCCTGGCAGCCGGAGCTGCGCGCGCTGAAGGGCGTGCTGCGGTGGAGTGTCGAAGTCGATCCGCTGGATATCTGAGCGGCGCGCTGCCGTATTGAAGCTGCCCGGCCCGCCGGGCAGCACCCAACTGTCTCCCGTTGCGCGCCCGAACCGGGTGCCACATCCCGTTATCCGACCCAGTGCAACCCGTTTTCGGCTGCATCCGTGCGCACCGAAGGTTGCACACGTGCGTCGAATCGGCCCGATCAGGGAAAACACCGATCCGCCGACCACGGGCAACCCCTAGGTTGCAACCGCATAAGTGGCTGATTATATTGACTAACTTGTGGGTGCAACCTATCTCGCAATTTGGTTGCACCTTTTTATTGCGTGCCGTAGGATTTCGCGCATCCTCTTACACCTCATTGCCGGGCTCGCACCGGCGCACGAACCCACCATGGCAAGCACGACTCTCGGCGTCAAAGTCGACGACCTTCTCCGCTCGCGCCTCAAGGACGCCGCCGCGCGTCTCGAGCGCACCCCCCACTGGCTGATCAAGCAGGCGATCTTCGCGTATCTCGAGCGGATCGAGCACGGCCAGTTGCCGCCCGAGCTGTCGGGCCACAGCGGCGTGACGGAGCTCGCCGACGGTCAGGCGGCGGACGGCGACGACGACAACTCGCCGCATCCGTTCCTCGAGTTCGCGCAGAACGTGCAGCCGCAATCGGTGCTGCGCGCGGCGATCACGGCTGCGTACCGCCGACCCGAGCCGGAGTGCGTGCCGTTCCTGCTCGGCCAGGCGCGCCTGCCGGCGAACCTGCAGGCGGACGTGCAGGCGCTCGCGACGAAGCTCGTCGAGGCGCTGCGCGAGAAGAGTTCGGGTGGCGGCGTCGAAGGGCTGATCCACGAGTTCTCGCTGTCGAGCCAGGAAGGCGTCGCGCTGATGTGCCTCGCCGAAGCGCTGCTGCGCATTCCCGACCGCGCGACACGCGATGCGCTGATCCGCGACAAGATCAGCAAGGGTGACTGGCGCTCGCACGTCGGCCACGCGCCGTCGCTGTTCGTGAACGCGGCGACCTGGGGGCTGATGATCACCGGCAAGCTCGTGACGACCAACAGCGAAGCAGGCCTGTCGTCCGCGCTCACGCGCCTGATCGGCCGCGGCGGCGAGCCGCTGATCCGCAAGGGCGTCGACATGGCGATGCGCCTGATGGGCGAGCAGTTCGTCACCGGCGAAACGATTTCCGAAGCGCTCGCGAACAGCCGCAAGTACGAAGCGCGCGGCTTCCGCTACTCGTACGACATGCTCGGCGAAGCGGCGACGACCGAAGAGGACGCGCAGCGCTACTACGCGTCGTACGAGCAGGCGATCCACGCGATCGGCAAGGCGGCCGGCGGCCGCGGCATCTACGAAGGCCCGGGCATCTCGATCAAGCTGTCGGCGCTGCATGCGCGCTACTCGCGCTCGCAGCAGGACCGCACGATGAGCGAGCTGCTGCCGCGCGTGCGCGCCCTTGCGCTGCTGGCGCGCCGCTACGACATCGGCCTGAACATCGACGCGGAAGAAGCCGACCGTCTCGAACTGTCGCTCGACCTGCTCGAGGCGCTGTGCTTCGACCCGGATCTCGCAGGCTGGAACGGCATCGGCTTCGTCGTGCAGGGCTACCAGAAGCGCTGCCCGTTCGTGATCGACTACCTGATCGATCTCGCGCGCCGCAGCCGTCACCGCCTGATGATCCGCCTCGTGAAGGGCGCGTACTGGGATACCGAGATCAAGCGTGCCCAGGTCGACGGCCTCGAAGGCTACCCGGTCTACACGCGCAAGATCTACACCGACGTGTCGTACCTCGCGTGCGCGAAGAAGCTGCTCGCGGCGCCGGATGCCGTCTACCCGCAGTTCGCGACGCACAACGCGCACACGCTGGCCGCGATCTACCAGCTCGCGGGCCAGAACTACTACCCCGGCCAGTACGAATTCCAGTGCCTGCACGGGATGGGCGAGCCGCTGTACGAGGAAGTCACGGGCCGCGACAAGCTGAACCGTCCGTGCCGCGTGTACGCACCGGTCGGCACGCACGAGACGCTGCTCGCGTACCTGGTGCGCCGCCTGCTGGAAAACGGCGCGAACACGTCGTTCGTGAACCGCATCGCGGATAAAGCCGTGCCGGTGAAGGAACTGGTCGCCGATCCGGTCGACGAAGCGTCGAAGGTCGTGCCGCTCGGCGCGCCGCACGCGAAGATCCCGCTGCCGCGCAACCTGTATGGCGACGAGCGTCCCAACTCGATGGGCCTCGACCTGTCGAACGAACACCGTCTTGCATCGCTGTCGTCCGCGCTGCTCGCGAGCGCGCACTTCCCGTGGCGCGCGGCGCCGATGCTCGACGACGACACGCTCGCCGACGCCCCGGCACGCGACGTGCGCAACCCGGCCGATCAGCGCGACCTGGTCGGCACGGTCAGCGAAGCGACGGCCGAACACGTGAGCGCGGCGCTCGCGCATGCGGTGGCCGCCGCGCCGATCTGGCAGGCGACGCCGGTCGACGCACGCGCCGACTGCCTGGTGCGCGCAGCCGACCTGCTCGAAGCGCAGATGCACACGCTGATGGGCCTGATCGTGCGCGAAGCCGGCAAGTCGCTGCCGAACGCGATCGCCGAGATCCGCGAAGCGGTCGACTTCCTGCGCTACTACGCGGCGCAGATCCGCGACGAATTCTCGAACGACACGCACCGTCCGCTCGGGCCCGTGGTCTGTATCAGCCCGTGGAACTTCCCGCTCGCGATCTTCATGGGCCAGGTGGCCGCGGCGCTCGCCGCCGGCAACACGGTGCTCGCGAAGCCGGCCGAACAGACGCCGCTGATCGCGGCACAGGCCGTGCGCCTCTTGCGCGAAGCCGGCGTGCCGGCCGGCGCGGTGCAGCTGCTGCCGGGCACCGGCGAGACCGTCGGCGCGGCGCTGGTCGCCGATCCGCGCACGCGTGCGGTGATGTTCACCGGTTCGACCGAAGTCGCGCGCCTGATCAACAAGACGCTGTCGGCGCGCCTCGACCCGGACGGCAAGCCGATTCCGCTGATCGCGGAAACGGGCGGCCAGAACGCGATGATCGTCGACTCGTCGGCGCTCGCGGAGCAGGTCGTCGCGGACGTGATGCAGTCGTCGTTCGACTCGGCCGGTCAACGGTGTTCGGCGCTGCGCGTTCTGTGTCTGCAGGACGATGTCGCGGACCGCACGCTGACGATGCTGAAGGGCGCGATGCACGAGCTGGCGCTCGGCAACCCCGACCGGCTGTCGACGGACGTCGGCCCGGTGATCGACGGCGAAGCGAAGCAGACGATCGACACGCACGTCGCGGCGATGAAGGACAAGGGCCACGCGGTCACGCAGCTGCCGTCGCCGGAAGCCTGCGCGCACGGCACGTTCGTGCCGCCGACGCTGATCGAGATCGGCACCATCGACGAGCTGAAGCGTGAAGTGTTCGGCCCGGTGCTGCACGTGGTGCGCTACCGCCGCAGCCAGCTCGACAAGCTGCTCGAGCAGATCCGCGCGACCGGTTACGGGCTGACGCTCGGCATCCACACGCGGATCGACGAGACGATCGCGCACGTGATTTCGAACGCGCACGTCGGCAACATCTACGTGAACCGCAACGTGATCGGCGCGGTGGTCGGCGTGCAGCCGTTCGGCGGCGAAGGGCTGTCGGGCACGGGCCCGAAGGCCGGCGGCGCGCTGTACCTGCAGCGCCTGCTCGCGACGCGTCCGTCGGGCCTGCCGCGTTCGCTCGCGCAGACGCTGATCGCGGACGGCGCGGTCGAAGGCGATGCGCGCGGCAACCCGGCGGCAGCGCTCACGACGCTGCGCGACTGGCTGATCGAGCAGCGCGAGCCGGTGCTGGCCGCACGTTGCGATGGCTATCTGGCACAGGTGCCGGCCGGCGCGACCGCCGTGCTGAGCGGCCCGACGGGCGAGCGAAACACGTATACACTCGGCCCGCGCGGCACGGTGCTGTGTGTCGCGGCCACGCCGGGCGGTGCGCGCGCGCAGTTCGCGGCGGTGCTGGCGACGGGCAACCGCGCGCTGTTCGCCGGCGCGGCCGGCGAGGCGCTGGTCGCCGCGCTGCCGGCGTCGCTGAAGGCGCATGCGAGCGTGCGCAAGCAGGCCGACGTGCCGTTCGACGCGGTGCTGTTCGAAGGCGACAGCGACGAACTGCAGACGCTCGTGAAGGACGTCGCGCAGCGGCCGGGCCCGATCGTGTCGGTGCAGGGCGTGTCGGTGGGCGCGTTCGAGAACGGCGATGCGGAAGATTACGCGCTGGAACGGCTGCTGACGGAACGCTCGGTGAGCGTGAACACGGCCGCGGCCGGCGGCAATGCGAATTTGATGACGATCGGCTGATCATCCTTGCCGTTCGGATCAAACATAGGAAGCGGCAAGGCGATCCCGAAGCCGCTCCATTTACCCTGGTACCAAGGAGATGCTATGCAACACACGATGAAAAAGCTGGCAGGCGCGACGTTTGTCGCCGTCATGTCGCTGGCGGGGACGGCCCATGCGGATGACGTGAAGATCGGTTACGCAGGGCCGATGACGGGCGCGCAGGCGCACTACGGCAAGGATATGCAGAACGGGATCATGCTCGCGCTGGAAGACTTCAACGCGACGAACCCGAAGATCGGCGGCAAGCCGGTGAAGTTCGTGCTGAACACGCAGGACGACCAGGCTGACCCGCGCACGGGTACGACGGTCGCGCAGAAGCTGGTCGACGACGGCATCAAGGGCATGCTCGGCCACTTCAACTCGGGCACGACGATTCCCGCCTCGCGCATCTACGCGAACGCGGGCATTCCGGAAATCGCGATGGCGACGGCGCCGGAATACACGCAGCAGGGTTACAAGACGACCTTCCGCATGATGACGTCCGACACGCAGCAGGGCTCGGTGGCCGGCACGTTCGCGTCGAAGGATCTCGGCATGAAGAAGATCGCGATCGTCGACGACCGCACGGCCTACGGCCAGGGTCTCGCCGACCAGTTCGAGAAGGCCGCGAAGGCCGGCGGCGCGACGATCGTCGACCGTGAATTCACGAACGACAAGGCAGTCGACTTCAAGGCGATTCTGACCAAGATCAAGTCGACGAAGCCGGACCTCGTCTACTACGGCGGCGCGGATTCGCAGGCAGCGCCGATGGTCAAGCAGATGAAGACGCTCGGCATCGCCGCACCGCTGATGAGCGGCGAAATGGTGAAGACGCCGACGTTCCTGAAGATCGCGGGCAACGCGGCCGACGGCACGATCGCTTCGCTGGCCGGCCTCCCGCTGGAAGAAATGCCGGGCGGCAAGACCTACGCCGACAAGTACAAGAAGCGTTTCGGCGAAGACGTGCAAACGTACTCGCCGTACGCGTACGACGGCGCGATGGCGATGCTGAACGCGATGAAGAAGGCTGACTCGACCGATCCGGCGAAGTACCTGCCGGTGCTCGCGAAGTCCGACATGGCCGGCGTGACGTCGACGCACGTCGCGTATGACGCGAAGGGCGACCTGAAGAACGGCGGCATCACGATGTACAAGGTCGAGAAGGGCGAGTGGAAGCCGCTGAAGAGCATCGGCGGCAAGTAAGCAGCCTGATGTGAGGTGACGCGCGGGCGGCGGCGAAGGTCGCTGCCCGGCCGATCACGAAAAAGCCACCGGGCCGTCGAGGCCGGGTGGCTTTTTTATTGCCGCGGCTGGCGCTAATCCCGGCGCACGCGCAGCAGGAACTTCTGCAGCTTGCCGGTCGGCGTGCGCGGCAGCGCCTGCGCGAACGTGAACTCGCGCGGAACCTTGTATGCGGCCAGCCGCTCGCCGCAGAACGCGCGCAGCGCATCCGCGTCGGGCGCCGCGTTCGCGCGCAGCACGACGTGCGCGACGACCGTCTCGCCCCAGTCGGGATGCGGGACGCCGACGACGGCCGCTTCGGCGATGTCCGGGTGCGCACTGAGTACGTCCTCCACTTCCTTCGAATAGACGTTCTCGCCGCCCGTCACGATCATGTCCTTCAGCCGGTCGACGATGAACAGGTAGCCATCCTGATCGATCCGCGCGATGTCGCCGGTGCGATACCAGCCGTCCGGCGTGAACGCGGCGCGCGTCGCGGCCGCGTCGTCGAGATAGCCGAGCATCATGCAGTCGGCCTTCAGCCAGATTTCGCCGGTCTCGCCCGGCTGCGCGTCGATGCCGTCCATCCGCACCACGCGCAGGTCGACGCCCGGGCCGCCCTGGCGGCCGATCGAACCGGCCTTCGCGATCTGCTCGTCCGGATACAGCGTCGTGCCGGCCGGCCCCGTTTCGGTCATCCCGTACACCTGGAAGAACGCGTGGCTGCGATACGCCTGGGCGAGCCGTTCGGCCTGCGCGGCGCCGATCGGGCCGCCGCCATACAGCCACGCGCGCACGCTCGACAGGTCGAACGCGCCGAAGCCGTCGATCGTGTCGAGCGGCAGCGTGTACGACACCGGCGCGCCGAAATACATCGTCACGCGCTCGCGCTCGACGGTCTGCAGGAAGCGCAGCGGATGGTATTCGCGCAGCAGCACGACGGTGCCGCCGGCGAACAGCGTGCCGCCGAACCAGTTGTTCAGTGGCGACGAATGCCAGATCGGCATCGCCATCAGCGTGCGCTCGTTGCGGCCGATGCCGGTCGCGAGCGCCGCCTGCATTGCCGCGAGCGTCACGGTGCGATGACTGTGCACGCAGCCTTTCGGGCGGCCGGTCGTGCCGGACGTATAGAGGATCTGCGCGATGTCGCCGTCGGCCGGTTCGATGCCCGGGAGGCCGTCGCGCGTCGCGCACATCGTGTCGAAGTTCGCCACGCCGTCCAGTTCGCCCTCGGTCACGAGCCGCCGCGCCGGATGCACGAGGCGCTCGACCACCGGCGCGAGCGCCACGTCGAACAGCAACGCCTTGCAGCGGCTGTGCTCGAGCACGTAGTCGACTTCCGGCGCCTGCAGCTTGTGGTTGATCGGCACGAACGCCGCGCCGAGCCGCCATGCGCCGAACATCAGGTCGACGAAGGCCGGCGTGTTGAAGCACATCGCGGCGACGCGGTCGCCGGCCGCGACGCCGAGCGCGCTCAGCACGGCGGCCGCGCGGTGCGAGCGCTCACGTGCGGCGGCATAGGTGATCGTCGCGGATTCGCTGACGAGGAACGGCTTGTCGGGCGTCGCACGGGCGGCGCGGTCGAGGGCGGCGACGAGGTTCATCGGGGCTCCGGGCGGGCGAACAAAGGCGAACGAGGGTGAACGGGCCGGCGTCAGGCCGGATACGCGCGCTGCAGCAGCGCGGCGACGTCGATCGCGCGCGGATCGAAGCCGCCCGCGACGCGGCCCCAGTCGGGCGCGGCGAGCCGTGTCGCGACGAACGCGTCGGCGACGGCGGCCGGCGCGTCGCGGCGCAGCAGGCACGCCTGCGCGACGAGCGCGAGCCGCTGCGCGAACACGCGGCCCGACGCTTCGAGCGTGTCGGCCGGCGCGGCGAGCATCGCGCGCAACGCGTCGAGCGCCGCGCGGATGCGTGGTTCGTCCGCGCCGAGGCCGGCGAGTTCGTCGAACAGCGCGGCGGCCGCGTCGGGCTCGCGCGACACCGCGCGCAGCACGTCGAGGCACATCACGTTGCCGGAGCCTTCCCAGATCGAGTTGACGGGCGCCTCGCGGAACAGCCGCGCGATCGGGCCGTCGTCGACGTAGCCGTTACCGCCGAACACTTCCATCACCTCGCCGGTCAGCTCGACCGCGCGCTTGCAGACCCAGAATTTCGCGGCAGGCGTGACGATGCGTTTCCACGCGCGTTCGAGCGGCGAGTCGTCGCGTTCGAACGCGTCGGCGAGACGCATCGAGAGCGACAGCGCGGCTTCGCTTTCGAGCGCGAGATCGGCGAGCACGGTGCGCATCAGCGGCTGTTCGGCGAGCGCGCGGCCGAACGCGTGGCGCTGGCGCGTGTACGCGATCGCCTGCACGACGCCCTGGCGCAGCATCGCCGCGCTGCCGAGCACGCAGTTCAGCCGCGTGTAGGTGGCCATCTCGATGATGGTCGGGATGCCGCGGCCTTCGTCGCCGAGCATGATGCCCCACGCGTCGTTCAGCTCGATTTCGCTGCTGGAGTTGCTGCGGTTGCCGACCTTGTTCTTCAGCCGCTGGATCTCGACCGCGTTCTTCGTGCCGTCCGGCCGCCAGCGCGGCACGTAGAAGCACGACGGGCTGCCGGCCTCGGTGCGCGCGACGACGAGGTGCGCGTCGCACATCGGCGCGGAGAAGAACCACTTGTGGCCGCGCAGCCGGTATTCGCCGCCGCGCCCGCCCGCGCCGACCGGCGTGGCGAGCGTCGTGTTCGCGCGCACGTCGGAGCCGCCCTGTTTCTCGGTCATGCCCATGCCGAACCAGATCGAGCGCTTGTCGGCGACCGGTACGTCGCGCGGATCGTAAGCGTCGCTGTAGAGCTTGTCGCGCAGCAGGTCCCACAGCGCGGGCTCCTTCTGCAGCACGGGGATCGCGGCCTGCGTCATCGTCGCGGGGCACAGCGTGCCGGCCTCGATCTGCCCATGCAGGTAGAAGCCGGCGGCGGTCGCGGCCCAGCGGCCGCGGCGCGACTCGCGGAACGCGAGCGACACGAAGCCTTCGTGGCGATACTGGCCGAGCAGCGCGTGCCACGCCGGGTGGAAATCGACGCGGTCGATGCGCCGGCCGCGCCGGTCGAACGTGTTCAGTTCCGGCGGGTGGTGGTTGGCTTCGTCGGCGAGCCGCGCGGTGTCGGCGCTGCCGAGCCGTGCGCCGTAAGCGTCGAGCTGCGGCATGGCCCAGTCGGCGCCTGCCCGGGCGAGCGCGTCGCGCAGCGCGATATCCGTCGCGAAGAGGTTATAGTCGACGAGTTCGTCGAACTGGTTCGTAACGGCGTGAGTCGATTCGGTCATCGGGCGTGTCTCCGGTCTCATGCTTCGCGGGCAGCCGGCGTCATGCCGCCCGGAGGGCGCTTCGGCGCGGGTTCCGGCTCCCGGTAAACGTATTCCCTGCTGATTTCAGAGTAGCAAATATGCCGCCGCGACATGTTCAGGTTCCGGCGCCGCCCGGCCAGCCGGCGGCGCAACCCGCGCCCGCCTTGCGCCGCCGGCCGCGCCAGTCGCGCGCGCAGGCGAGCTCCGATGCGTTGCAGCAGGCGTTCGTTCAGCTTTTGCTCGAACGCGGCTATGCGAAGGCGACGATCCGCGAGATCGCGGCCGTCGCGGGCGTCAGCATCGGCACCTTCTACGAGTATTTCGGCGACAAGCAGAGCCTCGCGGCGCTTTGCATCCACCGCCGCGTGCTGGCGCTGGCCGACCGGTTGCGCGACGCGGTCGAGCGCTTGCGTGGCGTGCCGCGGGCCGAACTCGCGGCCGCGCTCGTCGACCTGCAGGTCGATGCGATCGCCGCCGACGCGGCGCTGTGGGGCGCGTTGTTCGTGCTGGAGCGGCAGGTGTCGCCGCTCACCGCGTACCGCCGGCATTACGACGCGTATGTCGCGCTGTGGCGCGACGCGCTGGCCCATGCGGCCGATCCGCCGCCGGCCACGCGGCTCGACGGGCTCGCCCGGATGGCCCATGCGATCTGCTACGGCGGCCTGTCGCAGGCCCTGCTGACGCTCGGGCCCGCGCTCGATTTCGCCGTGCAACGCCGCGAACTGCGAGCCGTGCTGCTCGCGTACCTGGCGGACGCGGACGCGTAGCGCCTCCAGGGGAAATGCCCGATTCGCATGTCGGGCCCGTCGGTCAGCCTCGCCGTTCCGTGCTTCTCCCTCCGAGCCATGAGAAAAACGCATGGCCGCCATGACGAACTTTCGTTTGTCCGCCGATATTGGCTCGGGCTAAATCATGCGGCAGATGCTGGGCCGCGCACGCCGCGCGGGCCTGCCCGAAGGACATCAGAAGGAGGAGTCATGCGAAGCGCCACCGCGCCCCGTTCGAAGCTGCCCGACGTCGGAACGACGATCTTCACGGTGATCGGCCAGCTGGCCGCTCAACACGATGCGTTGAACCTGTCGCAAGGCGCGCCGAATTTCGCGCCCGATCCGGCGCTCGTCGAAGGCGTCGCGCGGGCGATGCGCGACGGCCACAACCAGTACGCGCCGATGGCCGGCGTGATGGCGCTGCGCGAACGGCTCGCCGAGAAGACGGAAGCGCTGTACGGCGTGCGCTACGACCCGGCGACCGAGATCACGGTGATCGCGAGCGCGAGCGAAGGGCTGTACGCGGCGATCAGCGCGCTCGTGCATCCGGGCGACGAGGTGATCTACTTCGAACCGTCGTTCGACAGCTATGCGCCGATCGTGCGGCTGCAGGGCGCGACGCCGGTCGCGATCAAGCTGTCGCCCGAGCATTTCCGCGTGAACTGGGATGAAGTGGCGGCCGCGATCACGCCGCGCACGCGGATGATCATCGTCAACTCGCCGCACAACCCGACCGCGACCGTGTTCTCGGCCGACGATCTCGAGCGGCTCGCGCAGCTCACGCGCGACACGGGCATCGTCGTGCTGTCCGACGAAGTCTACGAGCACGTCGTGTTCGACGGCGCGCAGCACCAGAGCGTCGCGCGCCACCGCGAGCTGGCCGAGCGCAGCGTGATCGTGTCGTCGTTCGGCAAGTCGTTCCACGTGACGGGCTGGCGGGTCGGCCATTGCCTCGCGCCGGCCGAACTGATGGACGAGATCCGCAAGGTGCACCAGTTCATGGTGTTCTCGGCCGATACGCCGATGCAGATCGCGTTCGCGGAGATCCTCGCGCGGCCGGAAAGCTATCTCGGCCTGTCGGCGTTCTACCAGGCCAAGCGCGACCTGCTCGCACGCGAGCTCGCCGATTCGCGTTTCGAGCTGCTGCCGAGCGAAGGCTCGTTCTTCATGCTCGCGCGCTTCCGGCACTTCTCGGACGAAAGCGACAGCGATTTCGTGCTGCGCCTGATCCGCGACGCGCGCGTCGCGACGATTCCGCTGTCGGCGTTCTATACCGACGGCACCGATGCCGGCGTGATCCGGCTCAGTTTTTCGAAGGACGACGCGACGCTGGTCGAAGGCGCGCGGCGGCTGCGTTCGCTGTAAGAAACCGGCGACGGGCACCCGGCGACGGGCGCGTCGCATCGACCAGTCACAGGAGATCACGATGAAGCACACGGCCACCCTGAAACTCGCGTTTGCACTCGCATGCGCAATCGGCTCCGGCGCGGCGCTCGCCGACGCACAGACGCTGCGTTTCGGCCTTGAAGCGCAATACCCGCCGTTCGAATCGAAAGCGCCGAACGGCGATCTGCAGGGCTTCGACATCGACGTCGGCAATGCCGTCTGCCAGACGGCGAAGCTGTCGTGCAAATGGGTCGAGACGTCGTTCGACGGGCTGATTCCCGCGCTGAAGGGCCGCAAGTTCGACGCGATCAATTCGGCGATGAACGCGACCGAGCAGCGCCGCCAGGCGATCGACTTCACGACGATCATCTACCGCGTGCCGACCCAGCTGATCGCCCGTACCGGCAGCGGTCTGCTGCCGACGCCCGAATCGCTGAAGGGCAAGCGCGTCGGCGTGCTGCAGGCGTCGATCCAGGAAACCTACGCGAAGGCGCACTGGGAGCCGGCCGGCATCGCGATCGTCGCGTACCAGGACCAGAACCAGGCGTACGCGGACCTGGTCGCGGGCCGCCTCGACGCGACGCTCGTGCTCGCACCGTCCGGCCAGCGCGGCTTCCTGTCGCGCCCGGACGGCAAGGGTTTCTCGTTCGTCGGCCAGCCCGTGCACGACGACAAGATCCTCGGCAGCGGCATCGCATTCGGCTTGCGCAAGGGCGACGACGCACTGAAGGCGAAGCTCGACGCGGCGATCGACAAGCTGAAGGCGGACGGCACGGTGAAGACGCTCGGCCTGAAGTATTTCGGCGATATCGACATCTCGACCAAGTAAGCGGGGCCGCACGATGCAGAACCGGGAGACGGTTGGCGCGGGCGGCGAACCGCGCGACGTGCGGCTGTCGGGCGCGGCGCCCGACGCCGTGCTCGCCGCCGAACTGGGCGACGCGCTCGTCACGCGTTCCGCCGACATCGATCCGCGCTACTTCACCGCGTACAACGAGCCGGCCGGCGTGCGGCCGCGCGCGCTGGTACGCCCGCGCAGCGTCGACGACGTGTCGCGCACGCTCGCACTGTGCGCGCGGCTCGGGCAGCCGGTCGTGCCGCAGGGCGGGCTGACCGGGCTCGCGCGGGGCGCGGTCGCGCTCGGCGGCGAGGTCGTGCTGTCGATGGAGCGTTTTGCCGGTATCGAGGCGATCGATGTGGCGGCCGGCACGATGACCGTACGCGCGGGGACGCCGCTGCAGACGGTGCAGGAAGCCGCCGAAGCGGCGGGCTTCACGTTCGGTGTCGATCTCGGCGCGCGTGGCTCGTGCCAGATCGGCGGCATGCTCGCGACCAATGCGGGCGGCACGCGCGCGATCCGCTACGGAATGATGCGCGAGCAGGTGCTCGGGCTCGAGGCCGTGCTCGCGGACGGCACGGTCGTGTCGTCGATGAACCGGATGCTGAAGAACAACGCGGGTTACGACTTGAAGCAGCTGTTCATCGGCAGCGAGGGGACGCTCGGCGTCGTCACGCGCGCGGTGTTGCGGCTGCATCCGCTGCTCGCCGCGCCGGCTACCGCGCTTTGCCGCGTGCGCGATTACGACGCGGTGGTCGCGCTGTGGAACCGCGTGCGTACGTTGCCGGAAGTCGTCAGCTTCGAAGCGATGTGGCCGGCGTTCTACGATTACGTCGCGCGTCATACGCCGGGCGTCTCGGCGCCGTTTGTCGGCGACGATGGCTTCGCGGTGCTGATCGAATGCGCGACGAGCGCACCGGGCGGCGATGCGCACCAGGCGCTGGAAACGGGCCTCGCGGCCGGGTTCGATGCAGGGCTGGTGGACGACGCGGTGCTCGCGACGTCGGAGCGGCAGGCGCGCGATCTGTGGACGCTGCGTGAAGGTCTCGCGATCGATGCGCTGCCGCATCTCGTCAATTTCGACGTGAGCTTGCCGACGGGTGAACTCGGTGCGTTCGCCGAACGCTGCGAGGCGGCGCTGCGGGCGCGCTGGCCGGACGTCACGTGCCTGTTCTTCGGCCATGTCGGCGATGGCAACGTGCATATCGGCGTATCGCTGGCGGGGATGAGCGACGCGGACCTCGATGCGCTCGATCACTGCGTGTACGCGGTCGTGCGCGACATGGGCGGCTCGGTGTCGGCCGAGCACGGGATCGGCGTGCTCAAGCGCCCTTATCTCGCGCACACGCGCAGCGATGCGGAAATCGGGCTGATGCGACGCCTGAAGGCCGCGCTGGACCCGCGCGGCATCCTCAATCCCGGCAAGGTACTTTGACACGGTCGATTCCCGTGACTGACGGGAATCGACCTGCGTGACACGTCAGCCGTCCACCCAGCGCAGCGCGCCGATCTTCAGGTGTTCGACGACGCTGCGCGCCCAATCAAGCTCCGCATTGAGCAGCACCAGCGCATGTTCGTTCTGCAGCAGGAACAGGCGCGGCACCTGATCGGCCTGCGCGGTGGCGCGCAGCGTTTCCAGCCGTTCGCGCTCGGCGTCGAGCCGCGCAATCCGCAGTTCGAGTTGATGGCGGGCATCTTCGGCGTCGAGCAGCGGCAGGAACGCGAGGCCGGCGCCGAACACCGGAAATTCACGCGCGGGCTCCGCGAGCAGCGCATGCAGCCACGCCTGTCCCGCCGTGTGCCCGGCTTCGGTCAGCGCATACAGCGTGCGCTCCGGAAACGCGCCGTCGCGCTCGGTGTCGCGCACGGCGATCAGCCCGTCGCGCAGCAGCCGGTCGATCGTCTGGTAGAGGCTCGTGCGCTGCCGCACGTTGACGACTTCGTCGTATCCGCGGGCCTTCAGTTGCTGCAGCATCCCGTACGGATGCATGGGCGCTTCGGTGAGCGTCGCGAGGACGGCCAGCGCGAGCGGGGATGGGCGGCTCGTGGACATGAATAGTTATTGAATATCTAGTAAGGATATAACTATTCTCGACGATACTATCTTATTTCACAAGGGTTTCAGCCGAGGTGCGATCGCTTGGCAGCCGGTGCGACGGTTTCCATCGTCGCGAGACCATGCACGATTCCGCAATCCTCGACCGAATGCTCGCCGACGCACTGGCGGCGCAATTCGGTGAGCTGGTCGCGCAGATGCGTGAGTTCCGCGAGGCGCGCATCGACGTGCCCGATGTGATCGTCGAGCAGCGAATTGATCGAATCGCAGCGGTCGGCCGGGGTGTCGGTGAGCTGCAGCAGCGCGCGGATTTCGTCGTGCGCCATGTCGAGCGCGCGGCAGTTGCGGATGAAGCGCAGCCGTTCGACGTGCACATCGGTGTAGTTGCGGTAGTTCGAGTCGGTGCGCTCCGCATCCGGCATCAGCCCCTCTTTCTCGTAGAAACGGATCGTCTCGGGGGTGCAGCGGGCCGCTTTGGCCAGTTCGCCGATCTTCATGCCTTTCTCCCGTGTAAGGGTTGACCTTGTAGTGGCTTCAGGGTGTTAACTCTACACCGTCAAGCCACAAAGGAGGTTGTCATGACCGACGCCAAGCGTACCCACGACCCACGACACCGTCATGCCGACGGCGCCGATGCGTGCTGCGCCGACTCGCGCGACACGCAGACGGCGACCGTTGCCGACGCGGCGCCGGCGGCCGGCGAGCGCGCGCACGGCGAGGCTGCATCGCGCGGCCACGACCATGATCACGATCATTCGCACGGCGACGCGCATCAGCACGGCGCGACGTGCGCGCACGATCATGCCGCGTCCGACGAAGCGGGTCATGACCATGACCACGATCATTCACGCGGCGATGCGCATGTGCACGGCGCGGCGTGCTCGCACGACCACGCCGCGCATGACCATGCCGGTCACGACCACGACCACGACCACGACCACGCGGCCGGCGACTGCTGCGCGCCTGCGGCGCTGACGCTCGCGCCGCTGCCGGTCGCGCAGGCGACGGCGTCGGGCCACGTGCGCTCGGCGTTCCGGATCATGCAGATGGACTGCCCGACCGAGGAAACGCTGATCCGCAAGAAGCTCGGCGGGATGAACGAGGTGTCGGCGCTCGAATTCAACCTGATGCAGCGGATGCTGACCGTCGAGCACGTGCCTGGCGCACAGCCGGCGCTCGAAAGCGCGATCCGCTCGCTCGGGATGACGCCCGAGGCCGCGACGGCCGGCGCACCGGCGGCGCGCGTCGCCGACGCGCCCGCGAAGCCGTGGTGGCCGCTGGCGCTGGCCGGCGTCGCCGCGATCGCATCCGAAGGCGCGACGTGGGCCGGACTGCCAGTGTGGCTCGCGGCGGCGCTCGCGCTCGCCGCGGTGCTCGCGTGCGGGCTCACCACGTACAAGAAGGGCTGGATCGCGATCCGCAACGGCAACCTGAACATCAACGCGCTGATGAGCATCGCGGTGACGGGGGCGATGGCGATCGGCCAGTGGCCGGAAGCCGCGATGGTGATGGTGCTGTTCACGATCGCCGAGCTGATCGAGGCGAAGTCGCTCGACCGCGCGCGCAATGCGATCCAGGGCCTGATGCAACTCGCGCCGGATACCGCGACCGTGCAGCAGGCCGACGGCTCGTGGCGCACGATCGAGGCCGCGCAGGTCGCGCTCGGCGCGGTCGTCCGCGTGAAGCCGGGCGAGCGGATCGGGCTGGACGGCGAAGTCGTCGCGGGACGCTCGACGGTCAACCAGGCGCCGATCACCGGCGAGAGCCTGCCCGTCGAGAAGGCGACCGGCGACGCCGTGTATGCGGGCACGATCAACGAATCGGGTTCGTTCGAATACCGCGTGACGGCCGTCGCCGCGAACTCGACGCTCGCGCGGATCATCCACGCGGTCGAGGAAGCACAGGGCGCGAAGGCGCCGACGCAGCGTTTCGTCGACCAGTTCGCGCGCGTCTACACGCCGATCGTGTTCGCGGTCGCGCTGCTGGTGGCGGTGGTGCCGCCGCTCGTGATGGGCGGCGCGTGGCACGACTGGATCTACCGCGCGCTGGTGCTGCTCGTGATCGCGTGCCCGTGCGCACTGGTGATCTCGACGCCGGTGACGATCGTGTCGGGGCTCGCGGCCGCCGCGCGGCGCGGGATTCTCGTGAAGGGCGGCGTCTACCTGGAAGAAGGGCGCAAGCTCGCGTGGCTCGCGCTCGACAAGACCGGCACGATCACGCACGGCAAGCCGGTGCAGACCGACTTCGACGTGCATGCGGAAGACGCCGATGCAGCGCGTGTCCGCCACCTCGGTGCGAGCCTCGCGGCGCGCTCCGATCACCCGGTGTCGCAGGCGATCGCGGCCGCGGCGCGCGATGCCGGCACGGCGGCATTCGCCGACGTGCAGGACTTCGAAGCGATCGTCGGGCGCGGCGTGCGCGGCACGATCGACGGTACGCGCTACTGGCTCGGCAACCACCGGCTCGTCGAGGAGCTCGAGCGCTGCTCGACGGCGCTCGAAGCGAAGCTCGACGCGCTGGAGCGGCAGGGCAAGAGCGTCGTGGTGCTGGTCGACGAAGCGCGCGTGCTCGGCATCTTCGCAGTGGCCGACACGATCAAGGACACGAGCCGAGAAGCGATCGCCGATCTGCACGCGCTCGGCATCCGCACCGCGATGCTGACGGGCGACAACCCGCATACGGCGCAGGCGATCGCGCAGCAGGCCGGCATCGACGACGCACGCGGCAACCAGTTGCCGGAAGACAAGCTCGCGGCGGTCGAGGAACTGTCGGCCGGCGGCGCGGGCGCGGTCGGGATGGTCGGCGACGGGATCAACGATGCACCGGCGCTCGCACGTGCCGACATCGGTTTCGCGATGGGTGCGATGGGCACCGACACGGCGATCGAGACGGCCGACGTCGCGCTGATGGACGACGACCTGCGCAAGATTCCCGCGTTCGTGCGGCTGTCGCGCGCGACGCACCGCGTGCTGGTGCAGAACATCGGCTTCGCGCTCGGCGTGAAGGTGGTGTTCCTCGGCCTGACGGTCGCGGGGCTCGGCACGATGTGGATGGCGGTCTTCGCCGACGCGGGCGCGAGCCTGATCGTCGTGGCCAACGGCTTGCGGCTGCTGTCGTCCTCGGGGGCGTTCGGCGGTACGCAGGCCAAGCGTTGAGGAGCGGGCGATGAGCTTTCTGAAACGAATCCTGGGCGGCCACGGCGGCGGCCATGGCAGCGGGCACGGCAGTGGGCACGGCAACGGCGGCAGCGGTGGTCACGGCGGCGGCGGGCATCACGGCGGGCAGCGCCGGGACGGGCAGGGCGGCCACGACGCACGCGGCCGCGATCGCCACGGCTGGGGCTGGCAGGCGCCGGCCGACGCGAATGGCGGGCAGGGCGGCAACGTGCCGCTGAGCCAGCTCGCGTGTGCGGGCTGCGGCGCGGCGCAACGCAGCCGGGCCTGCGGCCGCTGCCACACCGCGCTGGCGGCCGACGCACGCTTCTGTCCCGGGTGCGGGACGCAGGCGGCATAACAAGCATGCCGCCCATTTGCGCCGGCCGGGCCTGACCATCGGCCGGCGCGCTTCGTTTCACGGCCGGCGCAGCGGCCCGTCGCTCAGCGCAGCGGCAGGTGGATCTCGGTACGCAGGTCGGCCGGCGCCGCGTCCATCGGCGTATTGAGGTACAGCTCGAACGGCGGTGCGTCGGCGGCTTCGCGGCCCGCATGACGCAGCCAGTCGCCGTACAGCCACTGGTAGGCCGTCTTCAGGTCCGCATACGGCCCCGTATGCAGCAGCACCGCGTATTCGCCGCCCGCGACCGTCGCGCGTTCGACCGGCGGCACGGGCTCGACGTCCGGTGCGTCGTCGGCCGGCATGAAGCACGCCTTCGCGCGCAGCTGCGCTTCGGGCGTCGTGTCCGGATCGTCGTAGAAAATACCGATCATCTTCGCGCCCGGGCCGATCAGCCCGTGCCGCCCGACCCAGGCGCCGATCCGACCGAACGCATCGCCGACCTTCAGGTACGCGCCGGTGTGCGCCACCGCGTAGCCACGCAGCTCCGGCAACCGCCGGATTTCGACTTCATGCTTGAACATGTCTTCCTCTCCTCTCTGTAGCGGATAGATCGGCCGGTGGACGCCCGTGCGCCGGTGCTGCGCGGGCGGCACGCCGTAGGCATCGCGGAACGCCCGCGCGAATGCGTGCGCCGAACCGTAGCCCGCCCGCCGCGCGATCTCGTCGATCGGCCGCGCGGTACACACGAGATCCTCGGACGCGCGCACGATCCGCATCCGCCGGACCGTCAGCACGATCGACTCGCCGTACAGCGCGCGGTACACGCGTTGCCAGTGATACGGCGACAGGCACGCGACTTCGGCGAGCCGGTTCAGGTCGAGCGGGCCGTCGAGATGCGCGCGAATGTATTCGTGAACGCGCGCCACGCTCGCCGCATAGCGGATCCACGCGGGTTTGTCGGCTTTCGTTTCGGCTGTCATCGACGTGTCCGGGCAAGAACCGAAGCCACGGTAGCACGGGCCGAATGGACAAATCTTGCGGAAATGCGTAGTCATCCTGAATCCGCCCCTTTTTAATTTTGCCGAAATGGGGTCTTGCCCCCCTGCGATCTATGACTAAAGTTAAAGACGGTGAAATCGGGTGATCGCGTCATTTTTCTCGGGTAAGTTGCTCGAACCGGGCAGCACGCTTTTCGAAGTACGCAGGTAGTTCGTCGATGTTCAATCGCAACACCACGTTTTTCGGGAGAAGAAGAAATGGATGCTTCCAGCTTCATCACGTCGCTGCAGGCCACGCTAGGCGGATACCTGCCCAAGATCGCCGGCGCGATCGGCATCCTGGTGATCGGCTGGCTGATCGCCGTGGTGGTGCGGGCCGGCGCGCTGCGCCTGCTCAATGCGCTGAAGGTCGACAAGCGGATCACCGACAGCACCGGCCAGGGCGCGTGCGTCGAGCGCATCATCGCCGGCGGGCTGTTCTGGCTCGTGCTGCTCGTCACCGCGGTGGGCATCTTCAACGTGCTCAACCTGTACGCGGTCTCCAATCCGTTCTCGCTGCTTGTCACGCACATCGTCAACTATCTGCCGAACCTGATCGGCGGCGCGGCGCTGACGCTGATCGCGTGGCTGATCGCGTCGCTGCTGCGCAGCCTCGCGAACCGCGCGCTGAAGGCCAGCAAGATCGACGACAAGCTGTCCGAAGGCGCCGGCATGCAGCCGATGAGCGGCTATCTCGGCGACGTGCTGTTCTGGCTCGTGATCCTGATGTTCCTGCCGGCGATCCTCGCGTCGTTCGCGCTGTCGGGCCTGCTGTCGCCGGTGCAGGGGATGGTCGACAAGCTGCTCGCGATCGTGCCGAACCTGTTCGCGGCCGCGGTGATCGGCTTCGTCGGCTGGATCGTCGCGCGCGTGCTGCGCGGCCTCGTGACGAACCTGCTCGTCGCCGCCGGGGCCGATCGCCTCACGCAGCGTCTCGACAGCCCGACGCCCGTGCGCGTGTCGAGCCTGATCGGCACGATCGTCTACGTGTTCGTGTTCGTGCCGACGCTGATCTCCGCGCTCGACGCGCTGAAGATCGAAGCGATCTCGATCCCCGCGACCAACATGCTGAACCAGTTTCTCGGCGCGGTGCCGGACATCGTCGCGGCGATCGTGATCGTGCTCGTCACGTTCTACTTCGCGCGCTTTGTCGCCTCGCTCGCGCAGAAGCTGCTGGAAGCCGCCGGCGTCGACGGGCTGCCGACCGTGCTCGGCGTCGAGCGCGTGTTCTCGGGCATCCTGCAGCCGTCGGTGCTGGTCGCGCGGCTGATCGTGTTCTTCGCGATGCTGTTCGCGTCGGTCGAGGCCGCGAACCGGCTCGGCTTCTCGCAGGTGCGCGACGTCGTCACGCTGTTCATCGAATTCGGCGGCCACGTGCTGATGGGCGGCGTGATCCTCGTGATCGGCGTGTGGCTCGCGGGCCTCGCGCGCCGCGTGATCGAGCAGGCCGACCGGGAACACAGCGTGCTGTTCGCGCGCATCGCGCAATTCGCGATCCTCGGCCTCGTGTTCGCGATGGGGCTGCGCGCGATGGGCATCGCGAACGAGATCGTCCAGCTCGCGTTCGGGCTCGTGCTCGGCGCGATCGCGGTGGCGGTGGCGCTGTCGTTCGGCCTCGGCGGCCGTGAAGCGGCCGGCAAGCTGCTCGACCGCTGGTTCAACCAGCGCGGCGGCGGGCAGTAAGCGGCGGGGAACCGGCCGCCTCGTGCGGCCGGATGGCATGCTCAATAGCCGCAGCTGGCGTTTCCGTAAGCGAAATTTGACATCCTCGCCCGCCTGAGGGTGGGGGATTCCTACTGCGTCTGACTGCCTATGCAGATAGCTCGCTTCGGTGGGTTCCTGCTGCTGGCGATTTTGCTGCATCGCTCACTTCACAGGCGCAACGGGCGTGTCCCGCCCTGAGCACATTGATCGCGCCGACCAAATCGGCGTTTTCCTTGAAACCGCAATTCACGCACTCGAACCGGGCTTGGGTCCGCCGGTTGTCCGCCGACATGTGCCTGCAGCGAGGGCACGTGCGGCTTGTGTTTTGCGGCGGCACGGCGACGAGATGCCCGCCGTTCCACGCCAGCTTGTAATCGAGTTGGCGCCGGAACTCGAACCAGCCCTGATCGAGGATGGATTTATTCAAACCGGACTTGGCTCGAACGTTCTTTCCTGGTTGCACGATACTACCCGCCGCCGATTTGGACATGTTCCGAATCTGCAATTCCTCGATGCATACGATCGCGTGGTTTTGGCTGATCGTGGTCGTGGCTTTGTGCAAGTAGTCGCGGCGGGCGTTGCCGATCCGGGCATGGATACGCTGGATGCGGGTTTTCGCTTTCTTCCAGTTGTTGCTGAACTTCAACTTGCGGCTCATCGCCTGCTGCGCACGGCGCAATGCCGCCTCATGCCGTCTGAAGCTGTTCAGCGGCGCGTAGCATGTGCCATCAGAGAGGGTGGCAAAGCGGACGATGCCTAGGTCGATACCGACCGTGCCGCCATTGGGAACAGGCCGTTCGACCGTGCGTTCGGTCTGGATGCTCACATGCCACTTGCCGCTGCTGGCCGATACCGTGACCTGTTTCACTACGCCCAACACGTCGCGGCTGTTGCGGTAGCGCAGCCAGCCGAGCTTGGGCAGAAAGATACGACTGTTACTCTGCTCAAGCTTGATCTGCTTCGGATCGGGATAGCGGAAACTGTCAGACTGGCCCTTCTTTTTGAAGCGCGGAGGGGCGGCACGCTTGGCAAAGAAGTTGGCGTACGCGCGCTCCAAATCCTTAAGCGTTTGCTGCAGGGGATGTGTCGGCGCATCTTTCAGCCATGGCGTCTGCGAGCTGTTACGCCATTCGGTGATCAGCTTGCACAGCCCGGCATAGTCGAGCTTCTTTTCGCCGCGTTCGTAGCGCTCCTGCTGCAACGCTAGCGACTTGTTGAAGACGAAACGGCACGCCCCGGCATAGCAGCGCATCTGACGCTGCTGTTCGCCAGTCGGGATCAGTTCATACTTGAAGGCTTGAAAGCGTTGCATGATTCAAGCGTATCAGCAAGCGAAAACACGCTGTCAAGTATGCCGGAGATATCCACGCTATCTCTCTGCCAGCGTTGAGGGTCTAGGCTGGCCACGTACCGAGGGAGCCGCGATCTTTGCCGAATTTCGATAACACGTCGTTTAATGACTCTCTAGCATCGATTCTCAGTCGCGCTGGCCGGCAGGCCCGGCGCCTTTGAGGAGAGAGTCCGATGAAAGCAGAGTCGAATGGCCGGCCCGCCGCCGGCGCCAAGTCGTCCGGCCAGCCCGCGCTGCAGCAGACGCTCGGGACCTGGCAACTGTGGGGTATCGCGGTCGGCCTCGTGATTTCAGGCGAATACTTCGGCTGGAGCTACGGCTGGGCGAGTGCCGGCACGCTGGGTTTCGTCGTCACCGCGCTGTTCGTCGCGGCGATGTACACGACCTTCATCTTCAGTTTCACCGAGCTGACGACGTCGATCCCGCATGCGGGCGGCCCGTTCGCCTATGCGCGCCGTGCATTCGGCCCGACCGGCGGTTATCTTGCCGGCGCCGCGACGCTCGTCGAGTTCGTGTTCGCGCCGCCCGCGATCGCGCTCGCGATCGGTGCGTACCTGCACGTGCAGTTCCCGGGCCTCGAGCCCAAGCACGCGGCGATGGGCGCGTATCTCGTGTTCATGGCGCTGAACATCGTCGGCGTGCAGATCGCGGCGACTTTCGAGCTGGTCGTCACGCTGCTGGCGATCTTCGAGCTGCTGGTGTTCATGGGCGTCGTGTCGCCGGGCTTCGCGTGGAGCAACTTCATGAAGGGCGGCTGGTCGGGCGCCGATCATTTCAGCGTCGGCGCATTCCACGGGATGTTCGCGGCGATCCCGTTCGCGATCTGGTTCTTCCTCGCGATCGAAGGCGTCGCGATGGCCGCCGAGGAAGCGAAGAACCCGAAGCGCTCGATTCCGATCGCCTACGTGGCCGGGATCCTGACCCTCGTTGCACTTGCGATCGGCGTGATGGTGTTCGCCGGCGGCGCGGGCGACTGGACCAAGCTCGCGAACATCAACGATCCGCTGCCGCAGGCGATGAAGTACATCGTCGGCGCGAACAGCGGCTGGATGCACATGCTCGTGTGGCTCGGGCTGTTCGGGCTCGTCGCGTCGTTCCACGGGATCATCCTCGGCTATTCGCGCCAGATCTTCGCGCTGGCCCGCGAAGGCTACCTGCCGGAATGGCTCGGCAAGGTGCATCCGCGCTTCAAGACCCCGCACCGCGCGATCCTCGCGGGCGGCGTGGTCGGCATCGCGGCGATCTACAGCGACGAGCTGATCCAGTTCGGCGGGCAGACGCTCACCGCGAATATCGTGACGATGTCGGTATTCGGTGCGATCGTGATGTATATCGTGAGCATGGCGTCGCTGTTCAAGCTGCGCCGTTCGCAGCCGAACATGGCGCGGCCTTTCCGCGCGCCGCTGTACCCGATCTTCCCGGCCTTCGCGATCCTGGCGGCGCTCGTCTGCCTGGGTACGATGGTGTACTTCAACGGGCTGGTCGCGCTGGTGTTCCTGGGCTTTCTCGCGGTCGGCTACGCGTACTTCCTCGCGACGCGTTCGCAGCGCGAGAGCGCGCCGGGCGACGCGCTGCTGGAGGAGTGAGCAGGGTGAAGGTGAAGGTAAAAGTGGAAGGCCGTTTCTGACGGTATCCGGCGCGCCCCGTCGAACGGGCGCGCCGTCGGCTTTTGGCTAGGATGGGCAAGGAGGCTCGCAGATGTCCTACACGGAGACGATCGGTCCGCGCACGTACCGCTTCGCGGACCTGAAGACGCTGCTCGCGAAGGCGAGCCCGCTGCGTTCCGGCGACCAGCTCGCCGGCGTCGCGGCGGCGAGCGAGGAGGAGCGGGTGGCCGCGAAGATCGCGCTCGCGGGCGTGCCGCTGAAGGCGTTCCTGAACGAAGCGGTGATCCCGTACGAAGACGACGAGGTCACGCGCCTCATCATCGACGATCACGACGCGCAGGCGTTCGCGGAAATCTCGCACCTCACCGTCGGCGATTTCCGCAACTGGCTGCTGTCGCCCGCGGCCGACGGCGCGGCGCTCGAACGGATCGCGCCGGGCCTCACGCCCGAGATGGTCGCGGCCGTGTCGAAGCTGATGCGCAACCAGGACCTGATCGCGGCCGCGCGCAAGCGCCGCGTCGTCACGCGCTTCCGCAACACGGTCGGGCTGGCCGGCCGGATGTCGGTGCGGCTGCAGCCGAACCACCCGACCGACGACGTGAAGGGCATCGCCGCGTCGATGCTCGACGGGCTGATGTACGGCTGCGGCGACGCGATGATCGGCATCAACCCGGCGACCGACAGCCTCGCGGCGATCGTGAAGCTGCTCGCGATGATCGACGGGTTCCGCGAGCGCTACGGCGTGCCGACGCAGTCGTGCGTGCTCACGCACGTGACCAACACGATCGCGGCGATCGAGAAGGGCGCGCCGGTCGATCTCGTGTTCCAGTCGATCGCAGGCACCGAGAAGGCGAACGCGAGCTTCGGGATCTCGCTCGCGCTGCTCGGCGAAGCGCACGAGGCCGCGTTGTCGCTGAAGCGCGGCACCGTCGGCAACAACCTGATGTACTTCGAGACGGGCCAGGGCAGCGCGCTGTCGGCGAACGCGCACTTCGGCGTCGACCAGCAGACCTGCGAAGTGCGTGCGTATGCGGTCGCGCGCAAGTTCGAGCCGTTCCTCGTGAACACGGTGGTCGGCTTCATCGGCCCCGAATACCTGTACGACGGCAAGCAGATCATCCGCGCGGGGCTCGAGGATCACTTCTGCGGGAAGCTGCTCGGCGTGCCGATGGGTTGCGACATCTGCTACACGAACCACGCGGAAGCCGACCAGGACGACATGGACACGCTGCTGACGCTGCTCGGTGCGGCCGGCATCAACTTCATCATGGGGATCCCGGGCGCGGACGACGTGATGCTGAACTACCAGAGCACGTCGTTCCACGACCAGCTCTACGTGCGCGAGGTGCTCGGGTTGCGCCGCGCGCCGGAATTCGAGGAGTGGCTGGAGACGATGGAGATCGCCGACGCGCACGGCGCGTTGCGTGCGGCGACGTCGCGCGTGCCGCTTTTGGCCGGCGCGAACGACTGGATGGGGTTGTCAGCATGAGCGACGCCGTCGAAAAGAACCCGTGGGGCCAGCTGAAGTCGTTCACGAACGCGCGGATCGCGCTCGGCCGCGCGGGCAACAGCCTGCCGACCGCGCCGCTGCTCGCGTTCAACCTGTCGCACGCGCAGGCGCGCGACGCGGTGCACCAGCCGCTCGATTCGGACGCGCTGCGGCGCGAGCTGGACGCGGCCGGCTTCGCGACGCTCGGCGTGCAGAGCGCCGCGCCCGATCGCCAGCATTACCTGCGCCGGCCCGATCTCGGCCGCAAGCTGTCCGACGAAGGGCGCGCGCTGCTGGCTGCGCACGGCGACGCGGTGAGCGGCGACGGACCCGATGTCGTCTTCGTGGTCGGCGACGGGCTGTCGGCGTTCGCGGCCGCGAAGCAGGCGTTGCCGCTGCTGCAGGCCGTGCGGCCGCGGCTCGATGCGGACGGCTGGCGCGTCGGCCCGGTGGTGGTCGCGACGCAGGCGCGCGTCGCGCTCGGCGACGAGATCGGCGAGCTGCTGCGCGCGAAGGTCGTCGCGATGCTGATCGGCGAACGGCCGGGGCTCAGCTCGCCGGACAGCCTCGGCGTGTACCTGACGTGGGCGCCGAAAGTCGGCTGCCACGACGCGCTGCGCAACTGCATCTCGAACGTGCGGCCCGAAGGGCTGCCGCACGCGGCGGCCGCGCACAAGCTGCATTACCTGATGACGCATGCGCGCAGGCTCCAGCTGACGGGCGTCGGGCTGAAGGACGACAGCGATGCGCTGCTGCCGCCGGCGGAAGCTGAGCGGATCGGGGCGGACTGAAAAGGGTCGTGCGCGGGCCGCTGCCGCGTGGCGGCATGCGTGCCATTCGAGCGGCACCAGGGCGGCTGTCGAGGCGCCCGTTACCCCGCTACCTGAACAGCCGCTCGCACAGAAAATCGACGAATACGCGCAGCTTCGGCGACAGCTGCCGGCTCGACGGCCACACGATCGAGAACTGCCCCGGCGCGATCCGGTAGTCGTCGAGCACGGTGACGAGCGCGCCGTGTTCGAGTGCGTCGCGCGCGAGGAAGTCGGGCATGTAGCCGATGCCGAGCCCCGCGAGCACGGTGCCGCGCAGCGCTTCCATGTTGTTGCAGGTCATCGCGGTGCGCAGCTTCAGCGGCGCGCCGTCGTCGGCCGCGAGCGCCCAGTCCTGCAGCTTGCCGGTGGTCGGGAAGCAGTAGCGCACGCAGTCGTGCGCTTCGAGGTCGCGCGGCGTACGCGGCGTGCCGGCCTGCGCGAGATACGCGGGCGTCGCGCACAGCACGAACGCGAACGGGCCGAGCCGCCGCGACATCAGGCTCGAATCGGACAGCGGCCCGCTGCGGATCACCGCGTCGAACCCGCCTTCGACGACGTCGACCATCCGGTCGTTGAAATCGAGATCGAGCTCGACGTCCGGATAGCGCTGCCGGAATTCGGGCAGCACGGGCAACAGGAAGCGGTAACCGATCACCGGCAGGCTCACGCGCAGCTTGCCGCGCGGGCGCTGCGCGGAGGCCGTCACGGTCGCTTCCGCTTCGCGGAAATCCTCGAGGATCCGCTGGCAGCGTTCGTGGAAGTGCCGCCCCTCCTCGGTGAGCGTGACGCGGCGCGTCGTGCGGTTGAACAGCCGCACGCCGAGCGACTGTTCGAGCTTCGCGATCGTCTTGCCGACTGCCGATGCCGAGATGCCGAGCGTGCGGCCGGCCGCGACGAAGCTCAGCGCTTCGGCGGTGCGGACGAAGGCGACGATGCCGGTGAGGTTTTCCATTGAGTCGAAGCGTGCGTGCCGACGCACGCGACCGGGAGAATTGCGGAATTCTAGTCCGTTATATGCGGAACTTCGCGTGGTTTTTCGCGAATTGAATCGGATTTATCTTCTGTCGCTCTGACGGCGCATCCGCGCCAGCTTTTCGAGGAGCGATGATGGATCACCCTGTTTCAGCCGTTTCGGCCCAGTCGGCGCGCCGGCGCGCGTGGGTGCTGGCCGCCGTCTGCATGGCCGCCGTCGCGCTGCCGCTGTCGTTTTCGGGCGGGGCGGTCGCGACGCCCGCGATCGGCCGCGACCTGCACGGCAGCCCGGTCGCGATGAACTGGATCACCAACGCGTTCATGCTCGCGTTCGGCAGTTTCCTGATGGCGTCGGGCGCGCTCGCCGATCAATTCGGCCGCAAGCGCCTGTTCGCGATCGGCGTCGGTGGTTTCACGCTGATGTCGGTCGCGCTCGCGTTCGCGCCGTCGATGCTCGCGGTCGACCTGCTGCGCGCCGCGCAAGGGCTCGCGGCGGCCGCGGCGCTCGCCGGCGGCACGGCCGCGCTCGCGCAGGAATTCGACGGCGCGGCGCGCACGCGTGCATTCAGCCTGCTCGGCACGACCTTCGGCATCGGGCTCGCGTTCGGGCCCGTGCTGGCCGGCGGCCTGATCGGGCATTACGGCTGGCGCGCGATCTTCGTGACGAGTGCGGTGGCCGGCGTGTCGTCGCTCGTGTTCGGGCTGCCGCGCATGCACGAGTCGCGCGACCCGCATGCGACGGGGCTCGACTGGCCCGGCACGGCGGCGTTCACCGCCGCGCTGACGCTGTTCACGTTCGGCGTGATCGAGGCGCCCGCGCGTGGCTGGTCGAGTGCGCTCGTGATCGCGTTGCTGGCCGGCGCGGCGCTCGGCGCCGGTGCGTTCGTGATGATCGAGACGCGCGTCGCGCGGCCGATGCTCGATCTGTCGCTGTTCCGCATCGCACGCTTCGTCGGCGTGCAGGTGCTGCCGGTGTCGACCTGCTGCTGCTACATCGTGCTGCTCGTCGTGCTGCCGCTGCGCTTCATCGGCATCGACGGCTTCAGCGAGATCGACGCCGGCTGGCTGATGCTCGCGATTTCTGCGCCGATGCTCGTCGTGCCGCTCGTCGCGGCGACGCTCACGCGCTGGCTGTCGGCCGGCGTGATCTCGGGGCTCGGGCTGCTCGTCGCGGCGGCCGGGCTCGTGTGGCTCGGTATCGCGCTGCGCGGCGGCGCGGGGCCCGCGGCGATCGCGCCGATGCTCGCGATCGGCGTCGGCGCCGGCATGCCGTGGGGGCTGATGGACGGGCTGTCGGTGAGCGTCGTGCCGAAGGAGCGCGCGGGGATGGCGACGGGAATTTTCAGCACGACGCGCGTGGCCGGCGAGGGGATCGCGCTGGCAATCGTCGGCGCGGTGCTGGCCGCGCTCGCGCAGACCGGGCTGAGGCAGGCGGCGGGCGCGGCCGGCACGCCGGACGCGACGCTGCGGGCGGCCGCACGGCTCGCGACCGGCGATCTCGCGGGCGCGGCGGCCGCGTTGCCGGGTGTCGGGCACGCGACGCTGCTCGCGAGTTATACGCATGCGTTCGACCGGTTGCTGATCGGGCTGGCGGTCGTCACCGTGCTGTGCGCGGTGGTGGTGTTCGTGTTCCTCGGCGGGCGGCGAGCGGCCGCCGAAGCGGGCGACGACACCGGCGGGCACGCACATGCCGACGCGCCGGTGCCCAGCCGGATCGCAACGGCTTGTCCGGAGGCGCGCGGGCGTTGAGCGTCGCGTCGGCGCACACGGGCGCGTCGGCCACGGCAGCCGGAGCGCCGCCTCATTTCGTCATCGCTGCATTCGCACGCTGACGATCCGTCACACGCATCACGCCAGCACGAGCGGCGGCAGCGCCGCATCCGCGCGTGCCTGCGCTCGCTCCACTTCAACCACCACATAGCGTTGCGCGTCGGGCCACAGATGCGCGCGGCTTCCCGCATCCTCGTCGATCGTCGCGCGGCCCTGCACGAGCCAGGTCGTCTGGCGCACGAAATCGACGAACAGCAGCGCGACGGCTGGATTCACGAGCAGGTTGCCGATCGTGTTGAACAGGTTGTTGCCCGCGAAGTCGGGCAGCACCAGCGTGCGGCGGTCGGGCATGTGGACGAGCGGCTCGAACGACCCGTCGCCGCGCGGCTGGCGGCCGCGGTACGAGCAGTCGCTGTTGCCGGCCGCGTCGGCGGTCGCGACGATCAGGAACGCCTGCTCGCGGATGAACGCGATGGCGTCGTCGGTCAGCGGGCCCGGGTCGTTCATGGTGTCGGTCGGCGCGAATGCCGTGGCGTGTCGATCGTCGATCCGCACGCAAGCGACATGCCACGCGGCGCGGCCCGCATTCGCGTGCAACGTGCCGCCGCGCACTGTGGAAATTTCGAACACCGGCCGCGCCGCTGCGCAATCGCGGTGTTCAGAATCGGCGCACCCGTCGTGCTGCGTGCGTGAACACCGCACGGCGTGCACGCGGGCCGGCCGTGATCGACGTGCTCCGGTCCTGTTTGGCACGCATGTTGCGTAAACGGGTGCAGCGCATTCCAACCGGCGCTGTACTCACACAAGCACGATGAACAGGAGACATGTATGAACCCGTTTGACCTGAAGCAACTGGGCCTCGACGTCGAATACCCGTACCGTCAGCAGTACGACAACTACATCGGCGGCAAGTGGGTGGCGCCGGTGAAGGGCGAGTATTTCGAGAACGTGTCGCCGATCAACGGCCAGCCGTTCTGCCGTGTGCCGCGCTCGGGCGCCGACGACATCGAGCTGGCGCTCGACGCCGCGCATGCCGCGCGCCGCAAGTGGGGCAAGACGTCCGTGGCCGAGCGTGCGAACCTGCTGCTCGCCGCCGCCGACCGGATGGAAAAGAACCTGAAGCTGCTGGCCGTGGCCGAGACGATCGACAACGGCAAGCCGCTGCGCGAGACGATGGCGGCCGACCTGCCGCTCGCGATCGACCACTTCCGCTACTTCGCGGGCTGCATCCGCGCACAAGAGGGCGGCATCTCCGAGATCGACGACAACACCGTCGCGTACCACTTCCACGAGCCGCTCGGCGTCGTCGGGCAGATCATTCCGTGGAACTTCCCGCTGCTGATGGCCGCATGGAAGCTCGCACCGGCACTCGCGGCCGGCTGCTGCGTCGTGATGAAGCCGGCCGAGCAGACGCCCGCGTCGGTGCTGGTGCTGATGGAACTGATCGGCGACCTGTTCCCGGCCGGCACGATCAACATCGTCAACGGCTTCGGCAAGGAAGCGGGCGAGGCGCTCGCGACCAGCAAGCGGATCGCGAAGATCGCGTTCACGGGCTCGACGCCGGTCGGCAAGCACATCCTGCGCGCGGCGGCCGACAGCCTGATCCCGTCGACGGTCGAATTGGGCGGCAAGAGCCCGAACATCTTCTTCGCCGACGTGCTCGACCAGGACGACGCGTTCCTCGACAAGGCGCTCGAAGGGCTCGCGATGTTCGCGCTGAACCAGGGCGAAGTGTGCACGTGCCCGTCGCGGATCCTGATCCAGGAATCGATCTACGAGAAGTTCATCGAGAAGGCCGTCGCGCGTGTCGAACGCATCAAGGCCGGCCACCCGCTCGACCTGCAGACGATGATCGGCGCGCAGGCGTCGCAGCAGCAGCTCGACAAGATCCTGTCGTACATCGACATCGGCCGCGGCGAAGGCGCGCAATGCCTGACGGGCGGCGAGCGCACGGCGCCGGCTGCCGAACTCGGCACGGGCTACTACGTGAAGCCGACGATGCTGCTCGGCAACAACAAGATGCGCGTGTTCCAGGAAGAGATCTTCGGGCCGGTCGCGTCGGTCATGACGTTCAAGGACGAGGCGGACGCGATCGAACTCGCGAACGACACGTTCTACGGGCTCGGCGCGGGCGTGTGGACGCGCAACGGCACGCGTGCGTACCGGATGGGCCGTGAGGTCGAGGCCGGCCGCGTGTGGACCAACTGCTACCACCTGTACCCCGCGCACGCGGCGTTCGGCGGCTACAAGCAGTCGGGGATCGGCCGCGAGACGCACAAGATGGCGCTGTCGAACTATCAGCAGACGAAGTGCCTGCTGGTCAGCTACCAGGCCGAGGCGCTCGGGTTCTTCTGATCGCCGGAGCAGGGGCGTAGCGCCGGGGCCGTTCGGCCCGGTGCTTCGCCCCGTTCGATCCCGACATTCGACGCCCGGTGCGGGCCGCGTTTTCCGGCGGCCCGCGCCGGAAACGATACCGGCGGCCGCGTGCTCGCGGCGGCGCGGTGCGCCGATACGTTCGACGACAACAACCAGCATGGCAGAACTGCCCCGATCCTTTCCGCGTCACCCGGTATTCCATGCGGGCGAACTCGACGCGCAACACCGTTTCGGCGTCGCCGACGAAGCCGAGCGGATGAGCGACGTCGTGACTACGCGACTGAGCATCGGCGTGCGGCAGTTCGTCGAGTCGCAGCCGTTCATGTTCGTCGGCGCTGCAAGCGGCGCACGCGGCGCGGTGACCTGCGACATCGTGCAGAGCCTGCGCGATGCGAACGGCGATCTGCTGCCCGTCGTTCGCGTGATCGACACGAAGACGCTGCGGTTCGCGTTGCCCGCGCCTGACGGCGACGGCGGCCGGATCGACGCGGCCGTGTGCGACGGCGGCGGTGTCGGGTTGCTGTTCGTCGATTTCGTGCGCGGGATCCGCTACCGGATCAACGGTCGCGCGACGTTGCGGGCCGATCTGCCTGACGCGGACGCGGCGCCGTGGGCGGCCGGCAGTGCGATCGTCGAGCTGGCGGTCGCGCAGGCGTACGGCAACTGCGGCACGCGGGTCGTGCGGCTGAAGCCGGCCAGGTAGCCGGAATCCGGGAGCCGGTCACGGCGCGGATGCGCGGTCGTCGCGCTTGCCGCACCGGCGGCGTGCGCGGGACGCCGCCTTCGGGTGCGCCCCCATGGCGCGCACCGGCCGGGCTGTGTGGAATGACGGGCTGGTCGCCGGGCCGTGCGGTTCGGCACGGGACTTGCGTGATACGCGCCGTTCCGGGCAGGTGAGGGAGGACACGATGGATCAATACGTGGCGTGCAGGGAAGAACCGACCGCCGAAGACACGCGGCGCAACGCGCAGGGCGACGACGCGCAGGCCGGGCAGGCCGTCGTCAGCGTCGCGCACGATGCGGACGAGCAGGCGCGCAACCTGATTGGATGGCGGCAGACCTACGACCAGCTCGCGGCCGGCCGCTTCGTCGGCACGCTGACCGAGCTGCCGCTCGACACGATGAAGCTGTTTCGCGAATCGACGAGCCACCTGCTGCGCCAGGCGTGCGAAGTGCGTGGCGATGCGTACTGGTTCGGCATCCCGCTCGTGTGCGACGGCACCGCGCGCGTCGACGCATGCCGGATCGGGCCCGGCGCGCTCGCATTTCGGCCCGGCAACGTCGAATTCGAACTGGTGACGCCCGCGCAGTTCTCGATCTACGGCGTCGTCGTGCGCGGCGACGTGCTGCGCCGCTATGCGGAGGAAGTCGAGCACCGGGCGCTCGACGAGCGGCTGTTCACGCAGCGCGTGATGCAGGTCGGCGATGCGCGGCTCGCGCGGCTGTGCGCGCTGCTCGGCCGCCGCCTCGACGGCGCGGTGGCGATCGCCGGCCCGCTGCCCGATGCGCAGCGCGACGACCTGCAGGCCGACGTGCTGGCCGCGCTGTTCGACGCGTGCGCGCAACCTGCCGACGACGGCAGCGGCGCCGCGCCGTCGACGCGCCGCTGGATCGTCGAACAGGCGCGCGACTACGTGCTCGCGCACCGTACGCGCCCGGTCGGCGTGCCGGAGTTGTGCGAGCAGCTGCTCGTGAGCCGGCGCACCCTGCAGTACTGCTTCCAGGACGTGCTCGGGATGGCGCCCGCGACTTATCTGCGCACGCTGCGGCTGAACGGCGCGCGGCGCGACCTGTGCGGCCGCGCGGCCGGCTCGGTGCAGGATGTTGCGGAGGCGTGGGGCTTCTGGCACCTGAGCCAGTTCGCGACCGATTACCGGCGCCTGTTCGGCAAGCGGCCGTCGGAGACGCTGCGCGATCGCGCCGTGATGGTCGCGGCGGGGTGACGAAGGCGGTGCGGTCGGCGTTCCAACCCGGCTGCCGCGCCCTGTTTCCTTATCCGCTGGTCGACGCTGCCGCGTCGCGCGGCGCGGGCCACGGCAGTCCATCCCAGTCGATTTTCCTGTAAGCGGCCTCGACCGCCGCGAGATCGTCCGGCCGCTCGCTGCGGTGCAGCCCGTGCAATTCGGCCGGCAGCTCGAGTTCGACCGGCACGCAATGCGGATAGTCGCGCATGCGCAGCGCCGGCCCGATCGTCGTGAAGCACGCGAGCGTCGGCACGTCGAAACCATCGGCGAGATGCAGTGCGGCCGTGTCGGGCGCGAACAGCAGGCTGGCGCCCCTGACCCATGCGATGAAACGCGCGGTGTCGGTGGCATCGCTGCTCACGTCGACGTAATCCGGATGCGCGACCGGGCCGAAGCCGGCCACCGGCAGCCCGTAGCGCTGCGCGAGCCGTTCCACGAACGCCGCGCGCAGGGCCGGCGGCACGCTGCGCACGGCGGTAGTCGCGTTCGGGCAGAACAGCACGTACGGCCGCTGCCACGCGGCCGGCAGCGCGGGCAGCGGCAGCCGTGCGAGCCAGCGGTTGCGCTTCGCGACGGCCGGCACGGCGGCCGGATCGACGCCGAGCGCATCCAGGAAGAAATCGATCATCGGCAGCTGCGCGAACGCGGGCCAGTACAGGTGATTGCCGACGTCGATGCACGGTGCATCGGCGGGCAACGCCTCGACCGGGCACGGCAGCGTGCGCGACGGCGCGACGACGTCGGCCGCAAGCGCATACAGCGCTTCGACATAGCGCGGGGCGCGGGCCGGCCGGTACAGCGTGAAGCGCAGGCCCGGGCGGGCTGCACGCAGCGCGGCGACGGCGGTCAGGCCGATCACCGAATCGCCGAGCGTGACGCCCATTCCGTTGATCACGTGCACATGCCGCGCGCCGTCGTAGTCGAGCCGGAACGGCCGGTGCGCGGCGTGCAGCAGGCCGAGTGCCGGCGCGGCCGGCACGTGGCCGTCGGCGCGCGCGCCACCCTGCTCGAGGTCGTACGGGGCGACGAGCGTGCCGTCGGGCGCGAGCAGCGTGCCGGGGCAGGCCAGCGCGTCCTCATGCGACAGCGCGACGCCAGGCGGCGCGGTGTGCGTATCCACCGTCATCCGCCGCGCGCGCGGCGGCCTTGCTCGCGGATCTGTTCGAGCGTCGCGGCCGGCGTGCTGGCGTCCTGCGGAATGCGGATCTCGATCACCGCAGGCAGCCCGCAAGTCAGCGCGCGTTCGAGCGCGGGCGCGAAATCGGCGGTGCGCTCGACCGTCTCGCCATGCGCGCCGAACGCACGCGCATACGCGGCGAAATCGGGATTCGTGAGCCCCGTGCCGTGCACGCGGCCCGGGTAGTTGCGCTCCTGATGCATGCGGATCGTGCCGAAATGCCCGTTGTTGACGACGATCGCGACGATGTTCAGCCCGTACTGCATCGCGGTCGCGAGCTCGTTGCCGGCCATCATGAAGCAGCCGTCGCCCGCGAGCGCGACGACCGCGCGCGACGGGTACAGCGACTTCGCGGCGAGCGCGGCCGGCAGCCCGTAGCCCATCGCGCCGCTGGTCGGCGCGAGTTGCGAACGGAAGTGCCGGTACGCAAAGTGACGATGCAGCCAGATCGCGTAGTTGCCGGCGCCGTTGGTGAGGATCGCGTCGTGCGGCAGGCGCTCGCGCAACTGCACCATCACGTCGCCGAGCTGGACGTCGCCGGGCATCGGCAGCGGCGCATGCCATTCGCGGTACGCGCGATGGGCATCGGCGGCCGCGCCGGCCCAGGCCGGGCGCTCGGGCGGTTCGAGCGCGGCAAGCGGCGCGGCGATCTCGGGCATCCCCGACACGATCGGCAGGTCGGCCGCATATACACGGCCGAGCTCGTCCGCGCCCTGGTGTACGTGGATCAGCGTCTGGCGTGTCTTCGGGATGTCGAGCAGCGTGTACCCGCCGGTCGTCGCTTCGCCGAGGCGCGGCCCGATCACGAGCAGCAGGTCGGCGTCGCGGATGCGTTTCGCGAGCGCGGGATTGATCCCGAGCCCGACGTCGCCCGCGTAGTTCGGGTGTGCGTTGTCGATCGTGTCCTGGAAGCGGAACGCGCAGGCGACGGGCAGTTGCCAGCGTTCGACGAAGGTGCGCAGGTTCGCACAGGCTTCAGGCGTCCAGCCGCTACCGCCGACGATCGCGACCGGCCGTTCCGCGCGCGCGAGCCGCTCGCGCAGCTCGTCGACCTGCCCGGCCGACGGCGCGGCCGCGACGCGTTTCGCGGCCGGCACGACGGGCTGCGAAGCGCACGCTTCGGACAGGACGTCCTCCGGCAGCGCGAGCACGACCGGGCCGGGCCGGCCGGACGTCGCGACGTGGAACGCATGGCTCAGGTATTCGGGGATACGGCGCGGGTCGTCGATCTGCGCGACCCATTTCGCCATCTGGCCGAACATCCGCCGGTAGTCGATTTCCTGGAAGGCTTCGCGGTCGAGGTGCTCGCGCGCGCACTGGCCGACGAACAGGATCATCGGCGTCGAATCCTGGAACGCGGTGTGCACGCCGATCGACGCATGGGTCGCGCCGGGCCCGCGCGTGACGAACGCGATGCCGGGGCGACCGGTCAGCTTGCCGACCGCTTCGGCCATGTTCGCGGCGGCCGCCTCGTGGCGGCAGACGACCGTCTGGATGCGCGCGGTGTCGTCCGCCAGCGCATCGAGTACGGCGAGGAAGCTCTCGCCCGGCACGCAGAACACGCGTTCGACGTGATTGGCGAGCAACGCATCGACGAGCAGTCGCGCGCCGGTCGTGGCGGGCTGCTCGAGATCCTTGGAATGCGACATGGGCTGCCGTCTCCCTGGGTAGCGGGACGTACAGCTTACGCCTGTCGGCGGGGCGCCGGTGCGCCGGCCGGTGAAAAGTGCCGGAACGCCGGGTGATTCGGACGGTGCGTCATCCGTGCGTGCCGGGTTCGGCTGGCCGAAAGGACGACTGGTGCGCGATTGCCGGACGGCGGAAAGTGGATGCTGCAAGCATCGAGCCGGACAGGGTGATCCGCTGCCACGGTCAAGCGGGTGGCGGATTGCCCTGAACTACGTACTTGTTTGCCACATTTGACGGCCGCTGGCCTAGTGAATATCTCCCGCGTATCGCATACCGCCATCCACGACCGCTTCGGAGTCGCGTACACACATGGATTTACACTGTTTCGGAAATAACCTAAAGTACATCCTTCGTACACACGCATGGGAGATCGGCATGCATACCACGAGGGTGTTTCGGAACGGCAACTCGCAAGCCGTCCGGATTCCGGCGGACCTTGCCTACGAGCGCAGCGACATCGAGCTCGAAATCGAACGGATCGGCGACGAAATCCGTATTCGGCCCATGCGACGGCCGTTGACCGGCGTGCTCGAGAAGTTCGCGAAATTCGGGCCGGATTTCATGGCCGAAGGGCGTGGCGATCAGGAGCAGGCCGACCGCGAGGGCTTGTGATGCCGCGCTACATGCTCGACACCAACATGTGCATCTATCTGTTGAAGAATCAGCCGGAACAGGTCGCGAGGCGGTTTGCACAGTGCTACACGGGGGACGTCGTGATGTCGGCGATTACCTATGCCGAGCTCGAGTACGGCTTGACTGCGTGTGCAAGTCCTGCCCAGGAGCGCAGCAATCTTGCCGCGCTGATCGAGGATATTCCGGTTGCGCCGTTCGACGCGTCGGCTGCGCAAGCGTACGGCCCTGTCCGCGAAGCGACCCGCGAACGGAAGAAGGATCATCTCGACAAACTGATCGCGGCTCATGCGGTGTCGCTCGACGTTGTGCTCGTGACCAACAACGAGCGGGATTTCGCGAGCTATCCGGGCGTGCGGCTGGAGAACTGGTTGAACGACTAGCGTGCCCGGCAGGCGTGACGCAACGCGCAACCATGTCCGGCGGTCATGCAGGGTATCGATTCGCCCCGCATGACCGCCGTTACCGCATCAGCACTCGACGATATTCACCGCCAGCCCACCGCGCGACGTTTCCTTGTACTTCGTCTTCATGTCCGCCCCCGTCTCGCGCATCGTCTTGATCACCGAGTCGAGCGACACGTAGTGCGAGCCGTCGCCGCGCAGCGCCATGCGCGCCGCGTTGACGGCCTTCACCGACGCCATCGCGTTGCGCTCGATGCACGGAATCTGCACCATCCCGCCGACCGGGTCGCAGGTGAGGCCGAGGTTGTGCTCCATCCCGATTTCGGCCGCGTTCTCGACCTGCTGCGGCGTGCCGCCGAGCACGGCCGCGAGCGCGCCGGCCGCCATCGAGCATGCGACGCCCACTTCGCCCTGGCAGCCGACTTCCGCGCCCGAGATCGACGCGTTGAGCTTGTAAAGAATGCCGATCGCGGCGGCCGTCAGCAGGAAGTCGATCACGCCTTGCTCGTTCGCACCGGGCGTGAAGCGCGTGTAGTAGTGCAGCACGGCCGGGATGATGCCGGCCGCGCCGTTGGTCGGCGCGGTGACGACACGGCCGCCGGCCGCGTTTTCCTCGTTGACCGCGATCGCGTACAGGTTGATCCAGTCGATCATCGACAGCGGATCCTGCAGCGCGCGCTCCGGGCTGCCCGTCAGCGTGCGGTACAGCTGCGGCGCGCGGCGCTTGACCTGGAACGGGCCGGGCAGGTTGCCGTCGGCATCGGGGTTGCCGATCCCGCAGCCGCGCGACACGCACGACTGCATCACGGCCCAGATCTTCAGCAGGCCATCGCGCGTTTCTTCCTCGGTGTGCCACGCGCGCTCGTTGTCCCACATCAGCTGCGCGATCGACTTGCCGGTCGACTCGGTCAGCGCGAGCAGCTCGGCGCCGGTGCGGAACGGGTGCGTCATCTGCTCGGCCGCGCTCAGCACCTTCGTGTTCGGCGCGCCGGCCGTCACGACGAAGCCGCCGCCGACCGACAGGTAGGTGCGCTCGACCAGGACCGCGCCGTTCGCGTCGGATGCGCGCAGTTTCATCCCGTTCGGATGCTCGGGCAGCGCCTGGCGGTAGAACGCGATGTTCTCCTTCAGCACGAACGGCACCGGATGCGTACCCAGCAGCGCGAGCTTCTTCGATTTGCGGACGTCTTCCAGGCGCGCGTCGATGGTTTCGGGATCGACGGTGTCGGGCGCATCGCCGAGCAGGCCGAGCATCACGCCGCGGTCGGTACCGTGGCCCTTGCCGGTGGCGCCGAGCGAGCCGTACAGCTCGACCTTCACGTGGGCGGTTGCATCGAGCATCCCGTCGCGCTCGAGGCCCTGGACGAACATCAGCGCCGCGCGCATCGGTCCGACCGTGTGCGAACTGGACGGACCGATGCCGATCTTGAAGAGGTCAAAGACGCTGACTGCCATTTCGATACCTGCCTTGCTTTAAGAGTAGTGCTAGCGCGCCTGCAATGGCAGGCACGCGGCGAGCCATGCGGGCGGCGTTGGGGAGAGTTGCTGCGCGACGCGGGCGTAGCGCCCGTCGAGCCGCGCGGCCAGATGAAAGAGTTCGGTGGCGTTTTTCGGGTCCCACTGCCCCGTGTAACCCGGCAGGCCCGCCTCGCGGCGCTTCGCGTCGAACGGCACCGGCGAATTCACGAATTCCTCGTGCGTCTTCTCGCTGAGCGCGTACGGCACGAGCCAGTCGAGCGCGGCCGCGAGCGTCGCGCCGTTCGCGCCGCGTTCGCGCAGCCAGTTGCGGTTGAAGCGGCGCGCGGCGAGCGCGGCCGTCACCAGCGGCTGCAGGTCGTAGACTGCGTAATGCAGCGCATCGCGTTCCTCGAAGTCCCACGTCTTGCCGTCCGGGCCGATGTTGTCGGCGAGATGCTCGACGAACAGCCGCTGCGCGGCGTTCATCATCTTGCGGTCGCCGAGCGTGAACGCGGACAGCGCGATCAGCTTGATCCGGTGGCTCTGCCAGTTGTTGCGCCAGGTGCCGGTGAGCGGGCGCTTCTGCGCGTCGATCTGCGCGACATAGCCGGCGCCGAGCTTCGCGATGAACGCGGCCGTCGCGTTGCGGGTCTTCACCGGCAGCGCGCTCGCGGTCATGTCGTACGCGACGATCAGGCTCTCGAAGCGCGTTTCGTCGATCGGATTGAAGCTCGGCTGGTAGGTCGAGACCCACGCGGACAGGAAGCGGTCGACGAGCTGCAGGTAGCGCGGCGCGTTCGTCACGCGCCACGCGAGCGCCGCGTCGCGCATCAGGTCCATGTCCTTCAGTGCGGCCGCACTCTGGTCGTAGATGCCTTCATGCGGCAGCGTGCCCTCGGTGTGCACGCGCGCCATCGCCTTCGGCTGCTCGCCGATGCGCGCGTCGACGCTGCGGATCAGTGCCTGCACGCCCGGTTCGGCCTGCGTCGTCTCGCTCGCCTGCAGCGCCGGCGCCGCGCAGAAATTCATCGCCGCGCGCGCGCTGCCGGCCGCGCCGAGGCCGGCAGCGGCCAGCGACAGCGACGCGACGAGCATCGGCACGAACCGGCCCGCGCGCGTGCGCGGCCGTCTCTCTGTTGCACCATGGCCCGGAAACATCGGACGCACCATGCGGAACTCCTTCATTGGCTGGATCGCGTGTGATGTTAGCCGGATTGGCGGACGAACGTGAACCGGTTCGAGCGGCGAACAAAAAACCGCACGCAACACGGAGTTGCGTGCGGTGCGGTCACCATCGGTCGGTTCCTGGCCTGGCGTGCGTTATGCGTATTCCGACATCGGCACGCACGAGCAGAACAGGTTGCGGTCGCCGTAGACGTTGTCCGCGCGGCCGACCGGCGGCCAGTACTTGTTCGTGCCGAGCGACGCGACCGGGTACGCGGCCTGCTCGCGCGAGTACGCGTGCGGCCATTCGTTCGCGGTGACGACGGCCGCCGTGTGCGGTGCGTGACGCAGCGGGTTGTCCTCGCGGTCGGCGCGGCCTTCCTCGACCGCACGGATTTCGTCGCGGATCGCGATCATCGCGGCGATGAAGCGGTCGAGTTCCTCCTGCGATTCCGATTCGGTCGGCTCGACCATCAGCGTGCCCGGCACCGGGAAGCTCATCGTCGGCGCGTGGAAGCCGTAGTCCATCAGGCGCTTCGCGACGTCGTCGACGCTGATGCCGCTCGATTCCTTGATCGGACGCAGGTCGAGAATGCACTCGTGCGCGACCAGCCCGCCCGGGCCCGAATACAGCACCGGGTAGTGCGGCGCGAGGCGCTTCGCGATGTAGTTCGCGTTGAGGATTGCCGTTTCCGTCGCGGCGGTCAGGTTCTTCGCGCCCATCATCGCGATGTACATCCACGAGATCGGCAGGATCGACGCCGAGCCGTACGGCGCGGCCGACACGGCACCGATGCCGCTTTCGTCGCGCGAGTAGCCGGTCGAACGCTGGTTCGGCAGGAACTTCGCGAGGTGCGCGCCGACCGCGACCGGGCCGACGCCCGGGCCGCCGCCGCCGTGCGGGATGCAGAAGGTCTTGTGCAGGTTCAGGTGCGACACGTCGCCGCCGAACTGGCCCGGCGCGGTCAGGCCGACCATCGCGTTCATGTTCGCGCCGTCGACGTACACCTGGCCGCCGTGCGCATGGACGATCTCGCAGATCTCGCGGACGTTCTGCTCGAACACGCCGTGCGTCGACGGGTACGTGATCATGATCGCCGCGAGGTCCTTCGCGTGCTCGTCGGCCTTTGCCTTCAGGTCGGCGATGTCGACGTTGCCCTGCGCGTCGCAGGCCACGACCACGACCTTCATGCCGGCCATGTGCGCGGACGCCGGGTTCGTGCCGTGCGCGGACGCCGGGATCAGGCACACGTCGCGATGGGCTTCGCCGCGCGATGCGTGGTACGCGTGGATGATCAGCAGGCCCGCGTACTCGCCCTGCGAGCCCGCGTTCGGCTGCAGCGACACGGCCGCGTAGCCGGTGGCCGCGACGAGCATCTGCTCGAGCTGGTCGATCATCTCGCGGTAGCCGACGGTCTGCTCGGCCGGTGCGAACGGGTGGATGCCGCCGAACTCGGGCCACGTGACCGGCAGCATTTCCGACGTCGCGTTCAGCTTCATCGTGCACGAGCCGAGCGGGATCATCGAGCGGTCGAGCGCGAGATCCTTGTCCGACAGGCTGCGCAGGTAGCGCAGCATTTCGGTTTCGGAATGGTGGCGGTTGAACACGTGGTGCGTCAGGTACGCGCTCGTGCGCTCGAGGCCGGCCGGCAGCGCGGCAACGCCGGCGAGGCCTGCGTCCAGCGCGTCGACGGCCGGCGCGGTGCCGCCCGCGGCCTGCGCGAACACGGCGAGGAGGTCGGCGAGGTCGTCGCGCGTCGTCGTTTCGTCGACCGACACGCCGACTTGCGTGTCGCTCACGCGGCGCAGGTTGATGCGCTTGGCCTTCGCATATTCGTGGACCTGCGCGGTGCGCGCGCCGGTGTCGATCGTCAGCGTGTCGAAGAACGTGTCGTTGACGGTCGCGAAGCCGAGCTGCTTCACGCCGGCGGCGAGCAGCGCCGCGATGCGGTTCACGCGCAGCGCGATCGTCTTCAGGCCGTGCGGGCCGTGGTAGACCGCGTACATGCTGGCCATGATCGCGAGCAGCGCCTGCGCGGTACACACGTTCGACGTCGCCTTCTCGCGGCGGATGTGCTGTTCGCGCGTCTGCAGCGCGAGGCGCAGCGCGGGCTTGCCCTGCGCGTCGACCGTCACGCCGACGAGGCGGCCCGGCATCTGGCGCTTGAATTCGTCACGCACCGCGAGGTACGCGGCGTGCGGGCCGCCGAAGCCCATCGGCACGCCGAAGCGCTGCGTGTTGCCGATCGCGACGTCCGCGCCCCATTCGCCGGGCGGCGTCAGCACGGTGAGTGCGAGCAGGTCGGCCGCGACGACCACGTGGCCGCCGGCCGCGTGGATCGCTTCGGCGAGTGCGCGGTAGTCGCGCACGTCGCCGTTTACGCCCGGGTACTGCAGCAGCACGCCGAATGCGTTGGCCTGCGCGGCGTCGGCGGCCGGGCCCGTCTTGACCTCGATGCCGACCGGCAGCGCGCGCGTGCGGATCACTTCGAGCGTTTGCGGCAGCACGTCGTCGGCGACGTAGAACACGTTCGACGTCGGCTTGCCGGTGCGCTGCAGCAGCGTCATCGCTTCGGCCGCGGCGGTGGCTTCGTCGAGCAGCGACGCGTTCGAGATCGCGAGGCCCGTCAGGTCGGCGACCATCTGCTGGAAGTTCAGGAGCGCCTCGAGGCGACCCTGGGAAATTTCAGGCTGGTACGGCGTGTAGGCCGTGTACCACGCCGGGTTTTCGAGCACGTTGCGCAGGATCACGGCCGGCGTGTGCGTGTCGTTGTAACCCTGACCGATATACGAGCGGAACACCTGGTTCTTGTCCGCGAGAACCCGCAGCGCGGCGAGTGCTTCGGCCTCGCTCTTCGGCTGCGCGAACGGGCCGAGCGGCAGCGTTTCGGCGCGGCGGATCGAGGCCGGGATCACGGCGTCCATCAGGGCGGCGCGCGACGCGAAGCCGAGCGTGTCGAGCATGGCCTGCTGGCTGGCGGCATCGGGGCCGATGTGGCGTTCGGCGAACGCGTCGTGCGTTTCGAGCGCGGCGAGCGAGAGGGGCGTGCGGTTCATCAGGCGGTCCGGGTGTTCGAGCTTCATGGCGTGACTCTGGTCCCGCGCGGGCCGGCTGGCCGGCGCCGCGCGGTTCGGGTAGGGGAATTAGTCGATCAGCTTGCTGTAGGCGGCTGCGTCGAGCAGGCTGTCGGTCGATGCGCCGGCCGCGAGCTTGACCTTGAACAGCCACGTGTCGTACGCGTCGCTGTTCACCTCTTCCGGCGTGTCGACTGCATCCGCGTTGATCGCGACCACTTCGCCCGACACCGGCGAATAGATGTCCGACGCGGCTTTCACGGATTCGACGACGCCGATCGCGTCGCCTGCCTTCACCTGCTTGCCGACGGGCGGCAGTTCGAGGAAAACGATGTCGCCGAGCGTGTTCTGCGCGTGATCGGTGATGCCGATCGTCAGCGTGCCGTCGGCTTCAGTGCGGATCCACTCGTGTTCGTCGGTGTACTTCAGATCGGCCGGGACGTTGCTCATCGGATGCTCCTGATAAAAGGGTTTGTTCGTTTTGCTGACGCGCCGTCGGGGCGCGCCGGGTGTGGTGTTGCGCCGGGCGCCATCTCCCGGCTTCCCGGGAGGCGGGCCTCCCGGCCGTTACGCAGCGAGGACCTTGCCGTTGCGCACGAACGGCAGTTTTACCACGCGCGCGGGAAGATTCTTGTCTCGAATTTGCACCTGGATGAGGTCGCCGATCTGGACGGCGGCCGGCACGCGCGCGAACGCGATCGATTCCTGCATCGACGGCGAGAACGTGCCGCTCGTGATCTCGCCTTCGCCGTGCGGCGTGACGACCTTCTGGTGCGCGCGCAGCACGCCGCCCGCCTTGCCGTTTTCCTTCTGCAGGATCAGGCCGACGAACGCGGCGCGAGTGCCGTTGGCTTCCAGTGCGGCGCGGCCGACGAAGTCGCGCGGCGCGGCGAGGTCGACCGTCCACGCGAGGCCTGCGTCGAGCGGGGAGACGGTGTCGTCCATGTCCTGGCCGTACAGGTTCATGCCGGCTTCGAGGCGCAGCGTGTCGCGCGCGCCGAGCCCGCACGGGCGTACGCCGTTTTGCTGCAGTGCGGCCCACAGCGCTTCGACGTGCACGGCCGGGACGATCACTTCGAAACCGTCTTCACCGGTATAGCCGGTGCGCGCGATGGTGAGATCGCCGAACGGCGTGGCGGCGACCTGCGCGGCGTTGAACGGCTTCAGCTCGCTGGTCGCGGCACGTGCGGAAGGCACGGTCGTCCAGACCTTTTCGCGGGCGTTCGGGCCCTGTACGGCGACGATCGCGAAATCGCGGCGCGGCGCGATCGTGAGGCCGAAGCTGCCTTGCTCGTTCAGCTGGTTGAACCACGCGATGTCTTTCTCGGCCGTGCCGGCGTTGACGACGACGCGGAAGAATTCTTCGGTGAAGTAATAGACGATCAGATCGTCGATGACGCCGCCCTGCGGGTTGAGCAGGCACGAGTAGAGCGCCTTGCCGGGCGTCTTGAGCTTGCCGACGTTGTTCGCGATCGCGTGCTCGAAGAACGCGCGCACGCGGCTGCCGGTGAAGTCGACCACGCACATGTGCGACACGTCGAACATGCCGGCGTCGGTGCGCACGGCTTCGTGTTCTTCGATCTGCGAGCCGTAGTTGACGGGCATGTCCCAGCCGCCGAAGTCGACCATGCGGGCATTGAGCGCGCGGTGCGCGGCGTTGAGCGGGGTGTGATTCAGTGCAGTCATCGAGGCCTCAGGCAAGGCGCTTGCGCGCGGATCAGAACGGCCATGTGCCGACCGCCGTGGCCGATGGCCTCCAGCGATCCGGTACATGCCCCTCTGTCCTCGATACCTGAGAGATTGCGCGGCGGGCAAAGCCCGGCCAACGCGCGCCCCTTCGGTGGGCAGCTTGCCCGCGCAACCAGTGCGCTGCGAGCTACTGCCGCTCTCCAGAGTGCGGGGAGAGTGTGGCCCGCGCAATGCGCGGACGCGATTCCCCGACGCGGTCGGTCCTTTTGCCTGAGAGTTTGCGGGTGTGCCCCTTCGGCGGCGCAACCGGTGTCGAAACCACCCGGTTACACGCTCTCCCGACGCGTGCGGGCGACTGTACGCGAGCGGGTGGGCCTTGTCAATTTGGGCAAAAGAATGTCGCTTCGCGACAAGCGGCGGCGTGGGGCGCCGCCGCTTTTTGCCGGCACCGGCAGGTGCCGGCGCTACCGGTATTACTCGCCGATCGCGCGGGCGGCCGTGTCGAGTTCCTGGTTCAGCACGCGCTGCTCGTCGCCAGACAGGCCGCCGCTATGCTGCGCGGACATGTCGTTCGATTCCTGGCGGATCACGTCGAGGCGGTGGTGAAGCTGCGCACCGTACGGCGGCGGATAGTAGCCACCGTTCACGCGCGCATCGATGCGGCGGTGCAGGTTGTCGATCCGGCCCTGGATCTGCTGCATCCGCTCGTTCGCGACGACCTGCGGATTCGGCCGCGGCGGGGGCGCCGGGCGGACCGGCTGCTGCGGCTGCACGATACAGGCCGCAAGCGAGGAAACCAGGACGCAGCACGCCGCTGCGCGAATCAACCGTTGCATCAACATTCTCCTGACGGATTGGTGTCGGATCGACTTTTTTGAGAAACGCATCAGACCGGTCGGACGCTGACTTTCGTTCCCCCGGCATTTGTAACCGAATGTTCGGCCGTGATCCACACGCAAGCGTGCCGGCCGGCCGCGACCGGCCGGCGCGCGGCGTCAGACCGTGCGGCGCACGAACGGCAGCCGGCGGCCGTCGTGCTCGCTTTTCGCGGCGAGCTCGATGATGGTCATCACGTCGACGGCGTCCTGCGCGGTGACGGGGAACGGCGCGCCGTCGCGGACCGATGCGGCGAGCGCGCGGTAGAACTCCGCGTACTGGCCGTCGAGCGTCGGAACCGGGCGTTCGACCTCGACTTCGCCGTCCAGCACGCGCAGCAGGCCGGGCGGGTTGCCGCCACCGAATTCGACGTCGTCCGCGGTGAGGCCGGCCTTGAGCTGGTCTTCCTGCGTGTCGAGGCCGAACTTCTGGTAGCTGCCGCGCGTGCCGTGCAGCGTGAAGCGGGCCGGTTCGATCGCCGACAGCGCGCTCGCATGCAGCGCGACGTCCTTGTCCGGATAGCCGAGCAGCAGGTGCACGAGATCGGGTGCCGTGCCGTTGTCGCGGCGCGTCTTGACGGTCGCGCTCACCGTTTCCGGCAGGCCGAACAGCGCGAGCGCCTGATCGATCAGGTGCGGGCCGAGGTCGAGCAGCAGGCCGCCGCCGCGGGCCGGCTCCTCGCGCCAGCGTGTGCGCGGCGTCGGGCGGAAGCGGTCGAAATGCGACGCGAAATAGGTGAGGCGGCCGAGCTCGCCCGATTTGACGATGTCGCGCACGGTGAGGAAATCACCGTCCCAGCGGCGGTTGTGGAACGGCGCGAACAGCCGGCTGCGCGTGTTCGCGAGCCGTGCGAGCGCAAGCGCCTCGTCGGCGGTGAGCGTGACGGGCTTGTCGACGACCACATGGCGGCCGGCTTCGAGCACCTGGCGCGCGAGCGTGAAGTGCGTGTCGTTCGGCGTGGCGATCACCACGCACTCGATGTCGTCGAGGCCGAGCAGCGTGTCGAGGTCGGGGACGACGCGCGCGCCCGGATACGCGGCCTGCGCGCGATCGGGCTGCCCCGTCGCGATCGCGGCGACTTCAGTGCGGCCGCTCGTGGCGATCACCGGCGCGTGGAACGTCGCGCCGGCGAAACCGAAACCCATCAAACCAATCCTGAGCAATGACGACATGGCAATCCCTGGCTGCGAAGGAAACTAACGGATGGCGCGCCGAAACGGCGCGAAGACGACCGGCTATTTTGGCATGGCGCCGCCGCTTGCACCGACGCGTTGGGCGAAACGCGCGATGCGGAACGGCGCTTGCGCAAGGAAGGGCGGCATTTTGCGCAGGGCTGCGCGGCGCACGCCGCACGCCGCGCGCGGCATGGCCGGCTGCTCGGCCGCCCGGTGAATGGCCGACACGCCGCATCACGCGGTTACCCGCTGCCGCACGGCCGCCGCGACCTGCGCGGCCCACACCGCGCATGCCGATTCGCCGGGATGAAAGCCGTCGACGGCCATCAGGTGGCGCTCGAGCGGCAGGTCGACCCGCAGGAACGTGCAGTGCGGCTGCGCACCGGCCCAGCCGGCGAGCGCCGCGTTGAGCCGCTTCGCACGCAGCCCGAGATACCACGCGAGCGGCTGCGGCAGCGCCGGGAAGCGCTCCATCGGCGGCACCGCCGACAGGATCGCGTGCCCGACCCGGAAGCGTCCGGCCAGCAGCCGGACCAGCTCGGCCTGCTGCGCCAGCCAGCGCGCGGGGGCCACGCCGCCCGTCACATCGTTGACGCCGAGCGACGTGACGGCCACGTCGAACGGTTCGGCCGGCTCGGCGGCGAGCCAGTCGACGAGCTCCCGCGTGGTGAGGCCCGTGCGCGCGAGCAACTTCCAGCTCACGCGGTGGGTGGCCGCCAGCGCATGCGCCAGCTGCCCGGACAGCGCGTCGCGCTGCGTCGTGACGCCGACGCCCGCGGCCGCCGAATCGCCGACCACCAGGACACGGAGCGGCGGGCCGTCGCCAGCCACGCCGTCGCGCGGGCCGGCCGCTTCGGGCAGCCGCGGCGTGACGCGCCGCACGTAGCGCCCCTGCGCGAACAGCAGCGGGACGAGGGCGGCAGTGGCGAACGGGTATCCCATGGGGTCGATCCGGTGGTGATTCAGACGAATGAAAGCGGACCGGCGCGGGCGGCGCCGGGGGATACCTATTGTGGCCGATCGGTGCGCGGACGGGGCCGGATTGGCCGGACGGACAGGGTGCGGCCGGCCGGTCGGCCCGCGCGGCCCCGTCCGGCGGCGCTCCCGAAATGCACGCCGCCGACGTGTTAACATGCGCGTCCTGCCCGCGTGTCCGCCTGATTCGCCAGCCTGTCGCGCACGGCATCCTCCAGGCGTTCCGCCGTCAACCGCAACACCATCCGCCATCATGTCCGCAGGCCTCAATCCCGCTCAGAACGAAGCGGTGCGCTACCTCGACGGTCCCTGTCTCGTGCTCGCCGGCGCGGGCAGCGGCAAGACCCGCGTGATCACGCAGAAGATCGCGCACCTGATCGAAGCGAAAGGCTTCGAGCCGCGCCATATCGCCGCCGTCACGTTCACGAACAAGGCTGCCGCCGAAATGCGCGAGCGGGTGTCGAAGCTGCTCGAGGGCAAGACGCTCACCACGCCCGGCAAGGAAGGCCGCAAGGTGCCCGTCAACCAGCTCACCGTCTGTACGTTCCATTCGCTGGGCGTGCAGATCCTGCGACAGGAGGCCGAGCACCTCGGCCTGAAGCCGCAGTTCTCGATCATGGATTCGGACGACTGCTTCGGGATGATCCAGGAGCAGCTCGGCACGACCGACAAGGGGCTGATCCGCAAGATCCAGAGCATCATCTCGCTGTGGAAGAACGGCCTGATCATGCCCGACGAGGCGATGGCGATCGCGGCGAACGAGGACGAGCACCAGGCCGCGATCGTCTACCGCAACTACGTCGCGACGCTGCATGCTTACCAGGCGGTCGACTTCGACGACCTGATCCGCCTGCCGGCCGAGCTGTTCGCGAAGAACGAGCAGGTGCGCGACCGCTGGCAGAACAAGCTGCGCTACCTGCTGATCGACGAGTACCAGGACACCAACGCGTGCCAGTACGAGCTGGTGAAGCTGCTCGCTGGCCCGCGCGCCGCGTTCACGGCGGTCGGCGACGACGACCAGGCGATCTACGGCTGGCGAGGCGCCACGCTCGAGAACCTCGCGCAGCTCGGCAAGGATTTCCCGAAGCTGCACCTGATCAAGCTCGAGCAGAACTACCGGTCGACGGTGCGGATCCTGACGGCCGCGAACAACGTGATCGCGAACAACCCGAAGCTGTTCGAGAAGAAGCTGTGGTCCGAGCACGGGATGGGCGACTCGATCACCGTCACGCCGTGCAACGATGAGGAACACGAGGCCGAATCGGTCGTGTTCCGGCTGTCCGCGCACAAGTTCGAGCGGCGCGCGCAGTTCCGCGACTACGCGATCCTGTACCGCGGCAACTTTCAGGCTCGGATCTTCGAGCAGGTGCTGCGACGCGAGCGGATTCCGTACGTGCTGTCGGGCGGCCAGTCGTTCTTCGACAAGGCCGAGATCAAGGATCTGTGCGCGTACCTGCGGCTGATCGCGAACGCCGACGACGATCCCGCGTTCATCCGCGCGATCACGACGCCGCGTCGCGGGATCGGCAACACGACGCTCGAGGCGCTCGGCTCGTTCGCGGGGCAGGCGAAGGTGTCGCTGTTCGAAGCCGTGTACATGGGCGGAATCGAGGCGCGGCTGTCGGCGCGCCAGGTCGAGCCGCTGCGGATGTTTTGCGACTTCATCCAGCGCCTGACCGAGCGCGCCGACAAGGAGCCCGCGACCGTCGTGCTCGACGACATGATGGAGGCGATCCACTACGAGGCGTACCTGTACGACGCGTTCGACGAGCGGCAGGCGCAGTCGAAGTGGCAGAACGTGCTCGAGTTCCTCGAATGGCTGAAGCGCAAGGGCACCAAGCCCGAGACGGCGGCCGTCGACGGCGAGGCCGAAGGCTTCCACAACGCGGACGGGCTCGCCGATACGGGCAAGAATCTCCTCGGCCTGATCCAGACCGTCGCGCTGATGTCGATGCTCGAAGGCAAGGACGAGGATCCGGACGCGGTGCGGCTGTCGACCGTCCATGCGTCGAAGGGGCTCGAGTATCCGCACGTGTTCCTGGTCGGCGTCGAGGAAGGCATCATGCCGCACCGCGGCGGCAGCGAGGACGACGGCCCGATCGACAGCGAGCGGATCGAGGAAGAGCGTCGGCTGATGTATGTCGCGATCACGCGTGCGCAGCGCAGCCTGCACCTGAACTGGTGCAAGAAGCGCAAGCGGGCGCGCGAGACGGTCGTGTGCGAGCCGTCGCGCTTCATCCCGGAGATGGGGCTCGACGAAGCGCCGCCGCCGACACCGGAAGAAGCGCCGATGTCGCCGAAGGACCGGCTCGCGAGCCTGAAGGCGCTGCTGCAGAAGTGAGGCGGCGGTCCGGCGGGCCGGAAAGACAAACCCCCGCGATGCGTGAGCGTCGCGGGGGTTTTTTACGGATGGCCCGGCGTGGTTACTTCGACGCGTTGACCATGTAGTCGACGGCCGCCTTCACGTCGGCGTCGGACGCGGTCGACCCGCCCTTCGGCGGCATCGCGCCCTTGCCGTGCAGCGCGTAGTTGTAGACCGTATCCATCGACTCCTTCAGGCGCGGCGCCCAGTCTTCCTTGCTGCCGAACTTCGGCGCGCCGAGTACGCCTGCCCCGTGGCAGGCCACGCAGGTCGACGAGTACAGCGCCTTGCCGGCCGTTGCCGCATCGGCGCTGGCCGGTGCGGCGGCGGGTGCTTCGCCGGCCTTCGGGATCGCGGCGATCGCAGCCATCGCGGCGGCGGCCTGCGCGTTCGACGCGTCGGCGCCCGATGCGGCGGCGCCGGCGGCGGGCGCTGCATTGGCGGCCGGGGCGGCCGGTTCGGGGAAGTTCGCGCCGTCGTTGTTCGCCATGTAGACGATCGCGCGGGCAATTTCATAGTCGCTGACGTCGTCGGGGCTCGTGCCGCCGCGCGGCGGCATCGCGCCCTTGCCGGCGAGGGCCGTCTTCAGCAGCGTGTCGAAGCCTTGCGAGATGCGCGGCGCCCAGTCGTCCTTGTTGCCGAACTTCGGTGCGCCGGCGGCGCCCGTGCCGTGACAGGTCACGCAGACGGCCTTGTAGACTTCCTCGCCGGTCTTGTACGTGCGGGGCGCGTTGGCGTCCTTCACGTCGACCTTCGCGAGTGGCGCGATACGCGCGGCGACCTGTTCGTCGGATAGGGCATCCGTGCCGGCACCGGAACGGAACGCATGGTTCGCGTAGTTGGCGAACAGAACGATCAGGATGATCGGGATCGCGAACGACGCGATGATGACGGCAATCAGCTGCCCGGGTGTTTTGACGGGGGATTCGTGGGGTGCTTCGCTCATGCTTGCCTCGTCTCCATGAATAGGAATTGTGAGCGCGGTGCAACGGCAAAATGGCAGTCCAATGAAGCACGGACGATTATAGACGGAACGTTTACATCACGGCGAGCGGTGCGATGGCGCGTGTTTACCCGCACGCAGCGCGGCCAGGCGGCCATTCGTCGGGCAAGGTGGACGCTTCATGGGAAACCGGGTATCCTTGCCGTCTTGCCAATCGTGGGCGGCCTGTATATTGGGGTCGCTTCACTGTCTCACGCGCCCGTAGCTCAATGGATAGAGTACTGCCCTCCGAAGGCAGGGGTTGCTGGTTCGATCCCAGCCGGGCGCGCCAAGCCTAGTCAGGCTTCCAGCGGTTTCGTTACTTCATCGTATTCCCCCGTTACAGTGAAATTACAGTTAGCCGGCTGCGGTCAGCAGTGTTTCCGGCGGCGCTGACACCGTTTCACGCGGCAGCTCGATGACCTGCGCCACCGGCAAGTGCGGCTGCACCCACTGCGCCAGGTGAGCGGCCGAGAGGTGCGCGTAGCGCTGCACCATCTCCAGCGTTTCCCACCCGCCCAGCTCTTTCAACACCTGTAACGGCGTGCCGCGCTGCACGTGCCAGCTCGCCCAGGTGTGACGCAGGTCGTGCCAGCGAAAATCGCTGATGCCGGCGCGCTTCAACGCCTTGCGCCAGGCTTCGGTCACGGTCTGATAGACCGGCCGACCGTGGTAGACGAACACACTGTCGACGAACTCGGGCGCGCGCTTCTTCCCGCGCTGGCGCAGGAGCACGGCGATCGCCGTATCGGACAGCGGCACCGTGATCGCCTTTTTCGCCTTCGCCTGGTCCGGATGAATCCAGGCGACGCGCCGCACGATGTCGACCTGCGACCACTGCAACCCGGTCACATTCGAGCGGCGCAAGCCTGTCTCAAGCGCAAAGCGGGCCATGTCGGCCAGGTGATCCGGCAACTCGGCGAGCAACCGTTCGGCCTGGGCCGGCGTGAGCCAGCGAATCCGCTTCTGCACGACCTTCCCGCGCTTCGTGACCGGCACGCGGTCCAGCCATTCCCACTCGACGGCCGCGTTCAGCACGGCCTTCAGTACGCCGATGACGCGCGTCACGGTGCCGGCGCTGACGCACTCATCGGTGGTCACGATCCCGTGCTTCGTGCGGATCACCTTCGGTTCCCTCCGTTTGGCGAGGGCGATAGCGTCGATGCGGTTGCGGTCGATGTCGGCCAACGCGACGCCGGACAGGTGTTGGTCAAGCCAGCGAAGGTGCGTTTTCGACGTTTCCAGGCTCGGCAGCCCTTCGCGATCGCCGACATAACGGACAACCGCATCGTTCCAGGTATAGCGGGGCTTGTGGCCGAGCTTCGCCTGGTTCCACAGCTCGACCTTCAGGCGATCGTAGAACTCCTGGGCCTGCGCTTTGTTGCTGGTGCCAGTGCTGCCTTGTACGACCGGACCGCCACCAGGCGGGGTGAGGCGGTAATACCAGTTGGGACTGCTACTGCGTTTATAGAGCGACATTTTTTAACTTCCTCCTGCTGATCGCCCTGCACAACTCGCGGAATCCATTCTCCGGCGAGGTAGCGCTGCAGGGCAACCGTCGAAAACATCCAGCGCTTACCGACCTTGCGGCCGGGCAGCTCGCCGGCCTTCGCCTTCAGGCGCACCGTTTCGGGATGGGCGCCGAGTATTGCCGCCGCACCGAGCAGGTCGACCGTGCTCGTCGAGGCCGCGTCCATGTCCCGTGCGGGGGGAGCACACGCAGCGCAACTAGGGGATTGGGGGCTAACGCCGAATCTGCTCATAACTGATTGAAATCATTGGGTATTGCGCGCCCCCATTTGCCCCGAATGACGCGGGGCACGCGTCCTGACTCGGGGCACAAAAAATAGGCAGCCGTTGCGAATGGGGGCAAAACGGGCATGATTCGGGGCATTGCGTTTGAGTCGATTCCTTGCCTCTCTTCGTATTCTTTCTTCTTCTTTTTCAATAAATTAGAGAGAGAAGAGAAAGGGGCGACGGCGGCCGGCGCAAAAATCGGACTAGGGGTAAAACCAGCCTGAATAGGGGCAAACGGGACGCCACACGGGGCGGGTGTCTTCTCGACAATCAATGACTTACGCGCGAAGAGGCCCGGAATCCCCGAGTTTTCTGCGCTGCCTGCCCGTTCCCTGTGGAAAAACGGGTCCGCGCGGCCCCTCTCCCTCAAGGGCGGCGTAGTTGCCCGGCCGTTTCGACTCGCGGGGGGGACGGGGGGAAGCGGACAGCACGGCGGCCGCGTGACGATGTGCGCCGATTGCTGCGCGCATCGGCGCACGCACCGGAAACCCGAATACAGGGCCGCTACGCGGCCGGAAAGATTGAAGGAAGGAGTACGGCCGCACGGCGGCCGCATCGGCTGAGAGGGCGTCATGCTGCGCTCCCTTGCAATGCGTCGGTGGCCAGGTCTTCGCGAATGGACACGTGCAGGCCGAACGCGGCCAGGCGTTCGAGGGAGATCGGCGTGAGGTAGCGCACGCGGCGCGTGTAGATGCGGCGTTCGACTTCCTTGTCGCCGACGATGACGCCGGCGTGCTTGAGCTGCGCCTTGAACACACGGTCGGATTTCACGGGCAGGCCGTTCCATTTGTCGCGTAGCGCGCTCGTATGGGCGATGTGGTCCATCACGTGGCCGGTGTTGATGAGCAGGCAGAACTCGCCGTCCACGGTGTCGAAGGTGTACGGGTGCTTGTAGTTGCCGCAGTCCATTTCCGACAGCGCGGTTTCCATGATCCATACCCACGGCTCGCGATCGGCGCTGGTCTCGGCGATGTGGCCGTTCATCTCGGCGAGCAGGTCGCGCGGGAAGTCGCCTTCGCTCGGGTCCATGCCGGCGAACTCGCACAGGTAGCGCCAGGCGAGTGCGACGGCCGCATAGTTGCCGGCCATCCGCTTCGCGCCGTCGTCCTCGCCGCTGGCGCGGCAGTTGGCCAGCGCCTTGTCGCGCAGCGTCGCGTAGTGGTCGGCCACGGTGCGCTTGTCCAGGCCGGCCAGGAACTCAAGCCACTGCCGAACCGGGAAGCGAGGCAGGTCGTCGGGCATGAGCGGGCCGCGCTTGCCGGTCAGCGTCGTGCGGACGAGCTTGCCGAGCAGGCTGCGTACCGGTACGTCCTCGCCGGCCAGCATGACGGGCGCGCACAGCAGGTATTCGGTCATGTCGGTGCCGCGACGTGTCACGGTGTACTGGTAGTTTTCCTGCAACAGCCCGACCGCCTTGTCGATCACGTCCTGCCGGCGCGCGGACAGCTCTTCCCATCCGACCGGGTGGCTGGTGTGGCTGATGCTGGTCAGCAGCCGGAACTCGGTCTGCAGTGACTGCCCCGAAAACATCGTGAACGCGAGCGAGCGCTCGAGCCGCTTGATGAGCGTCGACTTACCGGCGCCCTTGTTCGCCTGGATGGTGATGTGCGGCCAGAACCCGAGCAGCGCCTTCAGGTGGCCGCCGAGCGCCCACACGAGCGGGATCGTCGCGGCGTTCTGTTTGAACGTCGCCTGGTACGCAGCGATGACGCGGCGCGCGTCGCTGGCCGGCCCGGTCGGGAAGGTCAGGTTGTGATACGGGCACTGCTTGTCGGCTTCGGTGAAGTAGCAGTCCGGGCCTTCGTTGACGATCAGGCGGCCGTCGCGCCAGGCGAGCCCGACGAAGTTGGCCGCCTGGCGCGCGCCGAGGTCGGCGCCGCGCTCCAGGATGTTCACCATTCGCTTGAACGGCGCCGGCGACCAGATCGGGCCGAACTTGCCCCACTGGTCGACGTTGTGGAGCTGGTCGTCGAGCATCACGCGGCGCACGAGCTGCGCGCCGTGGCGGGGCGCCTGGACCGACACGGCGAAGTAGACGGTCGGCGCCTGGTCGGCGTCGCCTGTCATCGTCGACGTCGCACTCGCAACCGACACGCGGCTGATGCCGGCAATGCGGAAGCCGCACAGATCCGTTACGACCGGCGTTTCAACGCCCGATTCCTCGTTACGGTCCATCTTCGTGATGTAGCTGGTGAAGTCCGGCCGGACACGGAAGCGCCAGTACTGCGCGAAGTCGTGCGAGGGCAGGAAAATGCGCGGCCGGCCGCGACGCGTGGCGTCGCCAGCGAGGCCGGCGATGAGCCACGGCTCGAGCTGGTCGAGCGCGCGCTGCAGATCGGCCGGGCCGCGCAGTTGAAGGTAGTCGTTCACGTCGTTGATCGGCTTGACGGCCTTCTCGCCGTCCGCGAGGTCGGCGAACCAATTCGCCTGGTCGACGAGCACGGCGCTGATGTTCAGCGCCGTGAGCCGTTCGTAGAGCGCCCACGCAGCTTCCGGCCCAGGGCGGCGGCCGGCGCGCGGGTGGCCGTCCGCGAACGGCTCGTCGTTGTCCAGGCAGATCACGACCTGTTTGCCGCGCAGGAACGTGAAGTCGATGCCGTCGACGTTCGCCAGGCCGCGCAGCGCGAGCGCGGCCGCGCCAGGCATCGCGCAGGTGTCGATCGACAGCGCGTTGATCGCGCTTTCGACGATGAACACGCGCTTCGCCTTGTCGAGCCGGCGAGGATCGGCGGTCCAGCCGTAACCGGCCTTGTCGCCCTGGGTCTGCGTCTTGACGCCGCCATTGAGCGCCGGATCGATATAGCGCATGTCGACCGCAACGACGCGGCCGTCGCCAGGCGCGCGCACGATGAACGCGGCGGCCGGGCCGGCGTGCCCGACTTCGCCGGCCGCGACCTTCGAGCTGGTCCACGTGTTGAAGCCGAGCGAGCGCGCGGCGATCGCCGCGTCGATCGCGGCTGCGGAAATGCCGCGGCCGACGAGGTATTCGCGCACCTGGTCGCGCTCGGCCAAGCACCGATCGGCGATGTATTCGACGGTCGTTTTCTCGCGGCGCTCGGCCGGCGCCGGCCGATCGAGCGGAAAGCCGTACGCGTCGTGCAGGTAGCGCACCGCGTCGGCGACGGTGCCGCCGCGCGCGTGAATGACCAGGTCGATACACGAGCCGCCGACGTCGGCGCTGTGGTCGCGCCAGCCGGTGCCGTGCTTCGCGTGGTTCACGTAGATCGACAGGGACGGGCTCTTGTCGTCGTGCTGCGGCGAGTGGTAGAGCGCGCGGTCGCCGCCGCGGCCGCGCTTCAAGCCGAGCCGGTCGGCGAGGTCGTGCAGGTCGATGCGTTGTTTCAGTTCGTCGATCGAGGCCATCGTTATTGCTGTTGGTGCAGGGAGAGGGCGGCAGGGTTACCGGGTGTTGCGGGGCTGTCGACCAGCGCGCGCAGCGCGCCGGCCGACGCGGGGAAGGCAAGGGCCAGTCGATCGCCGAGGACGCTGACGAACAGCGCGAGCACCGCGACGCGTTGGAGGTCGCCGGGTTCGTGGTCAAAGCGAAGAACGTCGGCGGCCGCCGCGATGGAAGCCGCGAGCGCGGCGTCGTGAGGGGTGGTTGAGTGCGTCATGCTGCGGCGCCTCCGAGGATGTCGTGATGGTTCTGTTGCAGGCGTTGAACGGCATGCTGCAGCTCGTAGCGCGAGGTCGTCGCCTGATCGAGCATGGCGCGCAGGCGCTTGCGGTTGCGTTCGAGATTCGACGTCGCGTTCGCGAGGGCTGCGGTACGTGTCGCGCCGTGGCCGATGCGGATGCCCGATATCAGGTGCGTGACGATGCACTTTTCGGGGTGGCCGTCGTGCAGGTGCGACTCGATGTGAATGCCGAACGTGGCGCCGGCGTCGTTCGGGATAGCGACGTGATCGCCTGCGACAGTGCGCAGACCAGCCGGAGTCAGCAGCTCGTAACGAATGGTGGGCTGTTTCGTCATCGTGTCAGCCCCGCGGCGGAACGGCCCAGGCCAGCGCTGCGACCAGGACGATCATTGCGACGACGCCGATTACAAAAGCGATCGGCCGGGCGAGCCGAACGTCGAACAGGCGCAGCACGTCGGCGGCCAGGTAGTAGACGCCGGTGAGGGAGAGGGAAAGCATCAGCAGCACGCCGATGCTGAAAACGTAGGGCTTCATGGTGTGATTCCAGGTGAGTGCGCCGGCGGCCGGCGCGGATGGGTCAGTCGAAGTCGTTCGCGGCGCAGCGTTTCCCGTCGACGGCCGGCAACTCGGGCGCGGGTTCGCGATCGCGCCATACGTTCGCCGTGCATTCGAAGGCGTGGCGGGCGGCCGGACATAGGGCGTCGAAACTGCCGACCATGCGCAGGCGGCGCCACATCGCTCGCAGGTCGAGGTCGGTGAGGGGCGCGCGCATCGGATCAGTGCAGAACGATGGGCGTCAGGACAGGCATGCCGGCGTCGGCGTCCCAATGACAGCCCAACACGTAGCCGAGCCGGCGGGCGGTGCCGACGAACAGGAACGGATCCACGTCGGCGCGCCACAGTGCGCGCAGGTATTCGCGGCGTTTGTCGAGCGACAGGCGGGCCGGATCGAACGGCATAACGACTGCGGCGGAAGCGAGGGTGGCCATGCTGATCTCCTTTTTTCGGGCAAAAAAAGCCCCTCGCGCCGGATAGGCACGATGCGAGGGGAAAACAGGGGAAGGGGTTTAGGGCGCTAGACGGGCAGTTCGAGCTGCTCGACGAGACGCTCGCGCACGTTTGGCGAGAGCGGCAGGTTTAGCGACAGATTCGGGGTCGCGGACGGCGACAGGGTGCGGGCGAACTCCATGTTCACGACGTACGTGTGGCCGCACTCGACGTTGTTGCACTGGTACGTGACTTCCCGGAAGGTCTGAGACATTTCTCGGCTGCTACGCGCGGTCGCGCGCGTGCGGCAGTGGGGGCAGCGATTCAGGATGCGCATTTCGGCTTACTCCGGACGAGATACAGGGCGCGGCCGCGACCGTTCAGTTGCTTCGACGTGAGGCGCAGGCGACGCTTCACGAGCCACTCGGCGGCCGCCTCGATCGATGGGAGGCTGTACTGCTGCCGCACACGTTCCAGCACGTCGCGGTCGGCGTCCGAGAGGGCAATTTCCGTGCTGGTTTCGGGCATCGGTGGAGCTACTCATTGTTGGCGTTTCAGTGCCTTCGTTCAGGCGCCGGCGCGGTCCAGAATGGAGGTGTTGCGTTCGGCAAGTACGGCGGTCGCTTCGCGCATGACGATCTCGCGAATCAACACGGCGAGTTGCTCGCCCTGATAGTTCGCGAGAGCCGTCAACACGGCTTGCTCGTAGTCGTCGAAGCGAACGGTGTGCTTGTTGTTGCGGATGCGCTTGGGATCGGGATACATGCGGGCTCCTCAATTCACGAGCGAGCGGAACGGGAACGAGGGATGGCACGAAGCTGGCTTGCGCCGATACGGATCAGCTCGCGTGCCATGCTCGAAATCGAGCGATTGCGCTGCGCGGCGAATTGTTCGAGCTCGTCGCGCTCGGTGGATGTCAGCCGGACGTATACGGGCTTGTCCGACAGGGTGCCGCGTGGCGATCGACGCGGGCCTTTGGCGGTAGTCATGGTCGGTATACTTTGGTAATTAGCCTTGCGTTACGGTAAGGCTAGTGTAATGAGCTCAAATGAGCACGTCAATTAATTTGTGAGTTCATATGAACACGATAGGCACGCGTTTGCGGGAAGAGCGCTTGCGGCTCGGACTGAGTCAAGACGAATTTGCAGCGGTGGGGGGGGTGCTACGACGCGCGCAGTCGAACTACGAAGCGGACGACCGATCGCCCGACGCGAAGTATCTGAGCGCGGTTGCTGAAATAGGCGTCGACGTGCTTTACGTATTGCGTGGCACGAGGTCTGGATCCAATGAAGACGGCGTTGACGCAGGATCGTCGGACGACGAACGCTACTTCGTAGATTGCTTTCGGCAGCTCAACGAAACCGGCAAAGCCACCCTGCAATCCTTCATCGGCAGCGTTCTAAACCAGGCTGTCATGCTCAAGACGGGCACGCCGCGGCGCGCGAAACGCCTGCCGGAAAATCGACGCGCGGCGCTGGATCAGCGGGCAGCGGAAAACGTCGATCGTGCGATGGCGGAAATCGAGCGCTTGCGGGCCGAGCGTGCTGCCAAGGACGGAAAGAAATAGCTCGCGCGCGTCATAGCGCACTGGTCATTCTTCCCACAAACACTGTATATCCATCCAGTATTGAGTTAGCATCCTGAAAGCCGGCGATGCTGGCGACGTGGGGTATTTCGAGGCAACCGCGTCGTGTTGCGTGTCGTCGGTCCATGAACATGTTTGTGAGGGACCAGAAGAATGAGCATCGACATGAAGCACAACAACGACACGGTTGGCATAGCCGCCCGTCATGCGGACGCACGCGCCGAAGCGATGGGCGGGGGGCGAGTCCGTTCGGACATGACCGGCTGCGAGCGCGATGTTGCGTGCGCAGCGATCGACGATGCCATGCAGTCGGTCAGCCACGTGCTCGAAGTTGCGATTCAGGCGATGGGAAATCTTCGTGTTGCACGCGCGGCGCTCGCACGGTGCGACGACGGGCCGCCAATCCATGTGAATATGAACGATCTCTACAAATCGAGCTGACCGTCTCCCATAGCAAGCAACCTGAAGCCCGCCGCGTGCGGGCTTTTTACTTTCCGCCCTTCTTGAAATGCGAGCGGTGCCGATCGGTCGTCGGATCGTCGCGCATTTCGAGGTCCAGCCCGGTCGTGAATCCGCCGTCACTGTCGATGGTATGCGTCGCCTTCTTCACGAGCCACGCGGTTTCGTCGATTTCGGGCTTGAAGCCCGACAGCGTGACGGGCATTTCGGGGAACAGATCGGCGCGGCCGCGAGCGAGCGAGTACCGCATCGTCGCCTGGCTGCGCTGCATGCGCTTGAACTCCGCCTGCGCCGCGGCTCGCGCTTCGGCTTCCGTCGCGTAGTCCTCCGGCAGCACCTTCACGTTCTTGTTGTTCTCCCCGCCGATAATCACCGACTTCCGCTTCGCCTTGCCGTTCGAATGGTAATGTGCGCGCACGGCCGAATAATTCTCGCGTTCGGACACGTGGTACGCATGCTGGTCGCCGCTCGCGCGCGTCAGGTTCAACACCTGGAACGACTTCCCGCTGACGGTCTTGCCGGTGCCGATCGGCGTGAACAGCAACCGCAAATCCTTGACGTTCATCACGGCGTCGTAGCGCTTCGCCAGGCGCGTCAGAAATGACATATCGCTTTCGTGCGTCTGGTCGATATGCGCGATCACGATTTTCGCCAGGGCGTCGGCGACAGCGGGCGTCAGCTTGTAGCGGCCGGCGATCGCGCGCACGACCGAGCCGATCGTCTGCTTGTGCCAGCTCTTCTCACGACGCTCCTGCATGCCGTTCGACATCGAGGCCGAGCGTGCGCGCACGGTCAGCGTGTCGGGCGCGCCGCTATGTTCGAACTCGGTTACGACGAACGTGCCCTTGTCGACGAGCTGCTCGCCGGCCCAGCCGATCGACACCTTGATTTCGTCGCCGCGCTTCGGCAGCGCCAGGTCGCCGCGCGAGTCGTCGAGTACCAGGTCGACAGTGTCCGCGTCATCAGAGCGCGATTCCGTGAGGGTCAACGATTCGAGGCGCGGCAGGAACCGTCGCGAGATATCGCGGCCGCCGAGCGTGATGCGGTAGTCGGCCATCGGCTCGACACGTTCGAGCCGATACGCGGCAGCGTTCGAGTGTTCGATCGCGCGCGTCGTCATGCCTTCGGCTCCGCGTTCGCTGCGTCATCGGCTTCCGCATCGTCGACAAGCGCCGCATCCTGCTCGATGCGCAGCGCGTCGTCGTCGACGCATTCGAGTGTCAACGTGAATTCGATCCTGCGCGCGTTGCCTTCGCGGGTGAAGTAACGTCGCGTTTCGTCGAGCCCTACGATGATGTACGCGCCGTAGACGGTCCCGAGACCGTCGACCAACACGTACGCTTCGCCGACGTTCGCCATCTGGACGAGCTGGTCGAGCGACGCGCTCGTGCCGATTTGATCCGGCGCGATGAGACCGTCGAGCGTGATGACATCGTCGCCCTGGCCGGTGTACTGGCGAGCATCGCGCGCGCCGATACGCGATTTCTTCGGATGCTTCCAGTTCCTGCGTCGCTTCAGCTCGTGGAAGGGGGCGGTAGTCAGGCTGAACACGAATTGATCCAGCGACAGCAACATGGGACAGATCCTCCGTGAATGTCAGTCGGACAGGCGCGAGCCGGCGCGCGCACGCTGCGCGCGTTCGCGACGATCCAGCTCGGCGGCCACGGCGCGTGCGATCGCGCGCGGATCGTCGCCGGCCTGCGGGTAGATGTTGATGATGATCGACGCGGGAGCGGCGGCCGATGCAGACGACGCTGCGGCCGGAGCCGATGCCGCGATCGGCGGCCGCCGATCGATTGGCACGAGCGGCGCGGCCGTCGACAGCGCGGGTGTACCGAACCCGGTCACGGCGGCCGTCGCGAGCCCGAGCGCCGCGCGCGCGACGCCGCGCTGCTCTCCCGCCATACCGAGCGCGGCCCCCTCGCCGACGAATCCGCCCAGCTCGGCGAACACGCGGCTCGGGCTGTGAATGCCGAGCTTTTCCTTGAACCACGTCACGGCCGAATTCGCGACGTTCGTGATGGCCTCCTTCACGGCGCCCAGGCCGTTCGTGATGCCGTTGACCAGGCCGGATATCAGGTTCGCGCCGAATTCGGCCATCTTCTCGGCGACCTTGGCGGCCACGACGATGATGTTCGCGAGCCATTCGCCAAAGCCCCGGCCCGCGTTGCTGGCCTTGTCCAGACTTTCCTTGCTCGCGTCGACCGGCCCCAGGAGACGGGAAATCCAGTCCCACACGCCCTTGACCGCATCCATCAGCCAGTTGAACGCAGGCTTGAGCGGCTCGAACATCGCGCCGAGTACGCCGAATACGCGGCTGAAAATCGGCGCGAGTGGTTGCAGACCTTCGGTCAAGCCCTGCCAGAAGCCAGAGAAGAACGCCTTGATCGGCTCCCAATATCGGATGATGAGCAGCGCGGCCAGCGCGATCCCGGTGATGACGAGGCCGACCGGGTTCATGAGCGCGACACGGCCGACGAACATCAGCATTTGCGCGAGCCCGCCGAGCGCGGCGCCGACGCCGTTGATTGCGCCGACTGCCCCGCCCTTGATGAGACCGCCCGCACCCTTGAGCGCGTCGACCGACATCCCGGCGACGCCGCGGCGGCCGGCGTACTGTCGGGCGGCCGTCCAGCGCGAGGCGACAGCCGCGCGTGACGCGGCCGCCTGCGCGGAGACGGCGCGCCATACCTGGGCGGTGTATTGCCGAGTGGCGACCAGGCCGTTTTTCATCGACGTGACCACGGTGCGGCCCCACTGCGCGACGCTCGACACGACTGCGCGCGGGGACGACGCAGACCAGGCGGCCGCCAGTGCGGCGCGCATGCGCGCGGCGGTTGTGCGCGCAGCGTTGCCGACAACAGAGAACCGGGACGCCGCACCCGACAACTGGCCGAAGCCGCTCGCGCTCGCGCCGAGCGTGCGCGCGAGGAAGCTGCCCTGAATGCCGAGCGTCGCCATGCTGAACCGCACGATCGCGAGCGGCCCGAGGATGCCCGCGAGCACGATCGTGAACGTTCCCATTACAACGAGCAGCGCGGCGAACGCGGCGAGCACGGATAGAATGATCTTCGCCGCAGCGCCGTGGCGCTGGATCAGGGCGATGAGGCCGCCGAGAATCTCGCGGGTCTTGTCGAGCGCCGCGTTGTACAGCGGTGCGATGCGCTCGCCGATCTCGCGACGCAAGTCGCGCCCCTTCGCGAGCAGGTCGTTTTCCTTGCCCTGGGTTTGCAGCGCAGCGAGCTTCGCCGCGTCGTCGATCCCATATGCGCCGCGGTTGAGCTTTTCGTTCTTGTGAATCTGGTCCCGCTGCATGTACATGGTCGAGAACAGGTTCGCGGCCGTCCGGTTGGTGAAGATCGTCGAAATCATGTCTTTCACCTTGTCCGGATCGGTGATGCCCTTCTTCGCCATCTGCGGGAGCAACACCTTTTCCAGCCATTCGAGTGGCGACGCCTTGAACAGATCTCCGCCGAGCAGCGCGCCAGGTTTGATCCGTTTGATCATTCCGATTTTGTTGTACTCGACGTTCTTCTTGTCGACCAGGCCGAGATTCATCATCTCCTGCGCCGCGCGCACGGTCGTCTTGCCCTGGTAGACGTTGCTGTACGCGGACATGAGGCCGGTGCCGACGCCGTGGCCACCCATTTCCTGAATGAGCGGTTCCATCTGGTAATAGAACGCGTCCTGGCGCATCTGCTTCGCGGCGACGCCGCCGGTCTGGATGAAGTTGCGCCACTCGTCGCCGCCGACACGGCCGCCGGTTGCGGACAGCACTTTCTGCACCATGTTCGCTTCGTTCTTGAACGTCGCTTCGTCTTTCGTGCCGCCGCGCAGCTCGATCACCTTCAGCATGTTCATGAACTTCTCTTCGTTCGCGTGGGCGTCCTCCGCGCCGAACAGTGCTTCGTTCGCGAACTTCATTTTTGCGAGCGTCGGCATCACCATCTGCGCGTGATGCTCGTCCGCGAAGATCGACAGCGCGTCGCGCATCAGCGTCATGTTGTCGGACGTGCTGACGCCCATCATGTTCATCGCGCGCACGTACTTCTCGGCGTCCTGCGTCGCCTGGTCGCCAAGGCCGAGCGCCGTGATGCGCGCACGCTCGTTCGTCATCTTCTTGGCTTCGTCGAGCGTGCCGCCGAGGCCGCCAAGCACGCGCATGCCGGTCGAGCGAGCGGCATAGCCGCCGATCGCCATGCCGCCGGCGACGCCCTGCATTGCGTGCATCTTGCCGCGCGCTGCGGCGAGCTTTCGATCGCGCTCCGTCAGTGCTTCGAGCTGGCGCGTCTGCGCCTGCATCGTGGCCGTCGTCGACGCGACGCTCGAGCGCAGCGTGCGCTCGTGCTGTGCGAGGTTGCGCGTCTCGATGCCCGCCTGCGCGAGCCGGCCGCGCATCTCGTCGACGGTGGCCGTCTGCTTCTTCTGCTCGGCGCGCAGGCGCGATGCTGCCTGACGCGCGCGTGCCAGGTCCGCAACCATTTTCTGCGTGGGTGGGCCGAATGCGTGCAGTGAGCCGGCGAGCGCCTTCACGTTGGATTGCGCCGCACCGAGCTTCTTCGTGGTGTCGGCGAGCCCGGCGCGCATCTCGCGGAACGAGGCGACGGCTTTCTGTTGCTTGCCGAGTTCGGCAAGCTCGCCACGCGTCGCCTTCAACGACTGCGCGAGCCCCTTGTTGCTGTTCAACATGTTCCGCAAGGGCTTCGTCCAGTTGTCGACCATGTCGAACATGACGCGCAGTTTCAGGGCGTTGTCCATCGTTACTCGTGTCCGCTTCGTATCCGGGCGCGCTCGCGCCAATCCATCAGCTCAGAAAGGGAAAAGTCGTCCATGTCGCGCGGTGTCCAGCCGAACACCGTCGCGACATCGGCCATCGCGTCTTCTACGCGTTCTGGGATTCCATGCTCGCTTTCAGCGCCTTCGACATCAAAAAACCGGCAAAAATACCCCCCAATGCCACGAGGTCGGCCGGGTCCATCAACGTAACATCCATTTCGGTCAGCGTCGGCGTGGTGATGCGCGGGAGTACCTTGCGCAGCGCGTCCACGTCGAGATTCACGAGCGCCGCGAGCGACGTGCCGCGCAAGGCGCCTGCGGACGGCTTCGCGAGGGTCACGTGCGTGATGGGCTGGTCGCCGTGCATGATCGGCGTGTCGAAGGTGTGCGTGTTGGCCGCGATCGCGTCGAGTACGGCGCCGCCGGTGGGGGCGTTGTTGGTGTCGAGGGTCGTCATATGTTGCGTGTCCTGATGATGATTGAGAGGGATGCCCGCGGCTGGCGCGGGCGGGGTGGGAATAAGCGGTTACAGGCCGATCGCCTGGCGCAGACCGGCGAGCAGGTCGTTACCGTTGATCTTCTCGATCATGTTGATGAAATCCATCTCGATCAGCTCCTGGCCGTTGATGGAGAGCTTGTAGTAGCTGGCTGCCGTCGTGACCTTGAAATCGGTGTCTTCCTTCGGCTTGCCGGAACCCATGTCGATTTCCTTGTGGCGCCCGCGCACGACGATTTCGACCGAATCGTAGGTCTTCGAATCCTCGCGCTGGTAGCCGCCCGAGAAACGGAGCTGCACGCCGTCGTGCGTGGTGATGCCGTACATGCGAACGACATCCTCCATAAAGCCGCCGCACGTCCATTCGAGCTGGATAGCCTCCTGGCCGAAGTCGATCGGGATCGGGCCGCTCATGCCGCCGCCCTGGTAATCCTCCATCTTTCGCGACAGCTTCGGGAGCTGGATTTCCTTCGTCTCGCCGACGAAGTTGGTGCCGTTGTGAAACAGGTTGAAGCCTTTCAGCTTGCGGGGCATACCCATGTGTGTGACTCCTGGTTAGGCCGACACGCGCGAGGCGAAATCGGCGAGATAGCGATCAGTGATGCGCTGGCGCAGCTTCAGGTTTTCGAGCGGCGGGACCGGCGTGTAGTCGTAGTCGATCCATGTACCGCCCGACGTCAGCTCGTCGGTCGTGTTCGGCTCCGGGTCGTACCAGGCGCCGCCGCCGATCAGCTCGCCGACCGAGACTTCGCGGCGGAACCACGCGTTGATGTTCTCGATGATGTCGCGCGCGAGCGACGGATTGAGCGGCCCGTCGACGACACCCATCTGCGCTTCGGCAATCGTGTCGGCGATCACCTGCGCGGAACGCGTGTAGTTCTCGAAGAAGAACTTGCCGTCCGCGTCGCACGTGCGCGAGCCCCAGAAGCGGAAGCCGTTTCGGTTGACGAGCGTGGTGACCTGGTTCTCGTTGAGATAGCCAGCGTCCGTCGCCGGGTCTTGCAAATCCCACGACACGTCCGCGCTGATGCCGGTCACGCCGTTGACGACGACGTTCGACAGCGTCTTGTGCCAGCCGATGTCGTTGTCGATCTTCGCGCGCAGGCCCGCGGCGATCGCCGGCGCCGGGATGGTGACGGTCGAGTTCGTCACGTCGTCCCAGCCGAGCCAGTCCGGCCAGATCACCATGATTTCGCGTTGGCCGAACTGCTTGCGGTACGCGACCGCTTCTTCCTTCGTCTTACAGCCGTGCGCCGCCACGTAGACGAACGCGCGCAGCGACTGCGCGACCGTCGCGAATGCAGCGGCGACGGGCTGCGTGTCGAGGCCTGGCGCGACCAGGATGCGCGGCTTCACGGCGAGCTTCCCCTGTGCGGCAAGCAGCGCCTTCATGCCGGTGTATTTGCCGTCCGGCGTCACGGTGCCGACGACGTTCGAGGTCGTCTCAGCTTCGTCCTTGCCTTCCGCGACGCGCACGACGACGGTGACGGGCTTCGTCTGCTTGCCGATCGCATCGAGCGTGCGGCGCAGCGTGCCCTTCGTGCCGGCCTTGCCGAGTGCGGCGATGACGTTCGTCAGCAGCACCGGCGTGTCGAGCGGGAACGTCGCCGGGTCGGCGTCAGCGCCGGTACAGACGATGCCGAGCACGGCCGTGGAGACCGTGCGAATCGGCCGGCCGCCTTCGTTGATTTCGATGACGCGTACGCCGTGGTGGTAATCCTGCGGCATGGTGTGCAGCTCCTATAGGTATACAGGTGAGAGGAAACGGGAGAGCCCGTTGTCAGGTCGATGCGACGGGGGCCGGGTTTTGCGGTTCGATCGGCTCGGCCGGCGCAACGTACGGCGTGGGCGTCGCGGGCCACGCCACGGCATCCGGAAACGTGTCGGCGTTGATCGCGGAGACGAGCGCCATCTGGTACGCGGACCAGGCTTTGAAGTAGTAGGTGCCTTCGTCGTCGAGCAGGCCGGCGGCGTACGCGTCGGCCTTGCCAGCGTTCGCTCGGCGTGCGATTTCCATCAGCCGTTCGAACTCGGCCATCCCGGCGTCACGCTTTTCGCGCGCGATCAGCTCGGGCGGAACGGTCCATGCGTCGTCGATCCACGCGTGGCGCGGCGACGGCCGCGGCTCGGTCGTTAGCTCCAGATCGTCGGGCGTCTTGCCGGCAATCGCGATTTCGACGGGCTCGCCGGTGTCGGTGCGGTAGCAGACGCGCCCGCGGAAGTCAGGCAGCAGGAACCAAGCGCCGTCGCGATAGAACGGCCAGGTGGTCGGCGTGCGCGGCGGCGGCGCATCGATCGTCGCGGACGACGGAATGAGCCAGCGTCCGTCATTGCGCGGATCGGCGTCGGGCTGGCTGCTGGTCAAGTATTCGCCGGTCGATGGGCTGTAGTGGTGAATCAGCATGTTTCGAGGTCCGTAAATTAGTAGGCGCGGATCATGGCGAGCAGCGCGACGTTGCGTGGCCGGGCTTCGTTGCCGCCATCCGCGTTGACGGTGATGCCGTGGCTGTGCCGACCAGCCCCGCCGATGCCGACGTTGTGGCCGTGGTTGCCCTCGCCCTCTGTGTTGAATTCGTGGTTGTGGCCGCCCGCAGGGCTGGTCATGCCCCATGTGTTGTCGCTGTCAGTGTTGTTTGAGCCGGTTTTGTCATTTCCTCCCCATGTTCCCCATGGTGGCGCGTAACGACTGGAGTTTTCGCCCCACGGTGAGACGTGCTGGTGATCGCCGACGCCGGCCGTCCATCCGTGGTGGCCATGCCAGCCTTGAACATCAGTCCATGCCGAGTGAGCGTGGTCGCCAACTTCGCTGGCGCTCGCCCCGTGCGCGTGCGATCGGTTCTGGTCGCTCTGGTACGAGCCGATGGCGCGCTGCGGATCGATGTCGTTACGGCCGTCCGCCCAACAGCGAATGAACTCGCCGCGCATCTCGGGCAGGCGGAACGTCGTCGTGCCGTCACCGGTTGAGAAGCAGCCCCAGCGACCGTTATTCCATTCGGCTTCGGACACGAGCGCACCGCTCGCCTGGGCATATGCCCACAGCGCCGGATAGTCGGCACGATTGACGACAACGCCATTGGCTTTCAGGAAGCCGGCGCGCGCCAGCGTGCGGGGCTCGAAGACAATCTGGCCGACCGTCACAGTCGAAATGGCGGACAGCACCCATTCCGTCGTCGCGAGGCGCGTCGAGCGATCACCCTGCGGGGGCGTCGGTCCCTGTACCGGCTTTTCGAAATTCGTTCCGTTCGGAGTAAACGTCACTTGGGGGAGTGAGTTGCACGTAATCCCGAACGAGCCATCTGCTATGTGATACAAGCCCGTGTCTGGCGCTCCGTCGTTTTGGAACGTGAGCGAAGGAGAGCCGGCACTGCCTTCCGACAGGAAAATGCGCTTGCCCGGATCGAACCACACGTCAGCAGCCATCGTTCCGCCTTTCAGGCGATCGAGCGGCGTGACGTTGCCCGAATGCCACGCGGGCTTACCGTCGATTCGGAACGTGCGGTCGGCGAAAATGTAGTCGAACGATCCAGCCGACGGTGACCACCAGCCCGTGCCCACTTTGCTCGTGTAGAAATAGCCATCGGCAGGGCCGAGGCGAACGCGACCTTCGGATGACGAGGTGCCGACCGTCAGTTCGCCGCGGATGAAGACGTTGCCGCCGAAGTCTGTCCCCGCCCCCGTACCGTCGATGCTGACCTTTCCGGTATCGAGCGCCCACCAGAATGGACGCAACGCACTCCATGATCCGTTCGGGTCGCCCTTGGCTGTCGTCAGAAGCCATGCAAATTTGTCGTCGTTGCGAAGAATCACGCCGTAGTTGGGCGCGGTCGCTCGAAACTGGGCTCCGCCGTTGTCGGTTCCGGCGCTCTTCACGCCAGCCGAGGCGCTGACACCACCCTTGACCTGTACGGTGCTCTGGTCGTCATCGGTGACATCGCCGACGAACAGGCGCTTCGTGAGCGAAAACACCTGCGTGCTGCGGTCGACACGAAACACTGGAAACTGGGATTTGCCGTCGTCTGCATACGCGTTCAAACCGAAGTTGTTGCCGACGTTACCGCCCGTTGCCGCGCCGTCACCCTTGAACAACGACCAGCGAATCTTTCCGCCATCGGCGAAAAACAGCGTCGAGAAGCCGCCGGCCCCGCCATCGATCGAAACAGCCTTCGAATAGCTGGTGCCTTCGGTGTAGGTGTTGCCGCCGACGAGAAGCCGAGAGCCGCCCTCGTCGCTCTTCACGTCGCCGACGAAAACGCGGCCACCGTAGGCGATGCGCACTGCGCGCGCCTGGTACGCGTCGGCCTGGGTGTCGTTGGCCGTCTTGTTGAGCCAGATATCGAGATACTCGCGTCCCCACGCACCGCCATCGAACCCCGAACGGACGGTCGCGATGAGGCGGGTGCTCGTGTCGACGTTGTTGCCGCCGAACGTGCCATACAGGCGAACCCGGCCCTCGCGGCCGGTCTTGCCGGACGGTGGGCGAACCGTGACGTGCGCGGTGTCTGGACCCGCATCGAACTCCGCGACGACGGGGCCGGTGAATTTCGCGCCAGTCAGCGCGGCGTACCGGGCGGCGGCGGTCTTCGGCGTGATGGCGCGCGAGTCGTCCGTGCCCGCGTCGACTTCGGCCTGCGTGGCGAGTTCCACGACGCCCTTGCGTTCGGTCGTCGCCGGCGGGTTCAGAAACGTTGCCGGGCCGAACTGAAGCTGCGCCGCGTCGATCGACGCGAACACGATGTCGCTCGCGAGCAGCAGCATGGCCGCGGGCGATTTTTCAAGAATCGGAGTGCTCTGCACGTAGACGCCGAACAACACGCCGTTGTCGAGGTACAGGCCGTACGCGTACAACGTGTACTGGTCGTTCGTGTCGTCCTGGATGACGACGTGCACGGTGTCCGGCGCGACGTTTTCGCCGCCGAACGTCGTCACACGCTTGCGCTCGTTCGGCAGAGTCTTCATGCCCTTGTCGAATGCGAACGCGGCGGTGCCGAGGCCGATCTCGACGACTTGGTGCGCCACGGTTCCAGTGTTGCCGGCGGCGACGAGCGCCGCGCGGCCGGCGTCGGTGATTTGGATCTGGTTTCCAGCCATGTTTCAGGTATCCGAGAGGGACAGACGGCAATAGACCGCTGCGCGTGCCCCGACGCCGACGCGCTGGGTGCCGGCCGCGCTATAGCCCTGCTTGAAGATGTAATGCGCGGTACCGCGCTTCGCGCGATCGACTTCCGCGCGGATGTCGGCGACGTACTCGGCGGTCGCGGGCACGCCGTCGCGGCTGCCGACCGTCATCACGATGTCGAACGTGCCCGGCCGGCCGCGCGGCGTCATCTCGAACCATTCGCGCATCGCCACGTTTGCGCCGAACGACGCGCAGACCTGGCGCACGGCTTCGGCCGTGCCCTTGATGCGTGCAATGCGGATCGCGGTTTTCACGCGCGCGCGTTTCACCTGCTCGGGCCAGTAGTCCTTCCAGGTCTCGACGCCGACGTGCCAGGCGAGCCACGGCAGGAACGCCAGCGGGATCGCGTCCGGGTCCATCAGCGTGCCGATGTCGACCGGAATGTCGCTGATTCGCGCGTTGGTCTCAGCCAGACGCCGCTCGAGCGCGGTCGCGTTCGGTGGCAGCAACGAGGGCATCGGCTTATTCATCCGCGACCCCGCCGTCGATCAGCTCGATTCCCGTGCAGTACGGCGCCTGCTCGCCCGTCACGGCGACGCCGCCGGCCGGCGAGTCGAGCAATACCTTCTGCACGCCCGCCACGCGCATTGCCGCGTGCAGCCCGTCGATCGTCACCTCCATGCCGATGCGGTGCATGTCGGCGGCGAACTTCGCCGTGCGCTTGTTCGCTTCCGCGAGCGCGACGGCGCGATCCGGGCCGGAGAAGAAGCGCAGCGTCGAGCGGATCGCGTAGGGCACGATCTTCGCGCTCTGCACGATCACTTCGTCGGTCTGCGGTCGCTTGCCTTCCAGATTCTTCTTCACGATCTCGATCAGCTCGGCGCTCGCGGTGCCGTCACCTTCGCGCGACAGGATCGTGACGACCATCACGCACGGCTCCGGGCTGAACGCGGCGGCGGACAGCACGCGACCATCGGCCGAACGCGCATGGAACACGTACGCTTCTTCAGGACCGGCGACGGAGAAGCCGCGCGGCGCGAGCTGCACGCGCTCGCGCAGGCTGTCGTCGTCTTCATAGACCGGATCGACGCCGTTTTCAGGATCGCCGGCCGAGATGACCAGGCGTTCCACGTCGAAGAGGGCGGCAATGTGTTCGAGCGTCGTGCCGCGTGCATATGCGAGCAGGATGCCGCGAGCCTTGTCGTTGATGAGCTGGCGCAGCAGCACTTCGCGATAGGCGTTTTCCTGCAACGATCGCGTCAGCGGTTCGGATTCGAGTGCGAGCGTCGCGGCGATCTCGGCGCGTTGGTCGGCCGGGTACAGGGAAATGAGCCGCGCCTTGCGTTCGGCAAAGACCGTTTCGAAGTCGAGCGGGTCGACGATATCGGGCGCCGGCAGTTGCGACAGGTCGATCGGGGTCGTTCTCATGCACCGACTCCGTTCGACACGGGTACGCGCAGCGACACGGGCTCGTCGTGCTCGTCGGTCCATCCTTCGATGTCGACGAGCTGCTGACCGGCGAACGCCTCATCGGTATCCGCCACGAGCTGCACGCGTGTGACGGTCAGACGCGGTTCCCAGCGCATCAGCGCAGTCGCGGCGGCCGCATACAGGCGAATGCGCGTCGCGCCATTGGTCGGGGCGTCGATCAGGTCGGGCAATTCCGAGCCGAACGAACGGCGCTGGATGCACGAGCCGAGCGGGGTCGTCAGAATTCGGCCGACCGACTGCGACAGATGGTCGACGCCCGAAATCGCGCGACCGGTGACAGCGTTCATGCCCTTCATGCACCGCTCCGGATCGGCTTCGACGTAATGGCGAACTCGCCCTGCGCCTGGTGCGGGTGATTGACAAGGCTGACGCCATAGGCGAGCACGTCGCCGGTGAAGTCGGCGCTGCCGTCGATCTTCATCACGGCGCCGCCGTCGCCGCCCTTGCCGGTCATGCCGGATTCGAACGTGAGCGGTCCTTTCACTGTCAGCGATTTCGTGACGGTGGCATCACCGTCGAGCAGAATGTGCTCGGCCTGCACGGTCGCGTCCTTCGTCTGCACGACGACGGCACCTGGTGCGACGATGTGCACGGTCGCGCCAGCCGGCAGGTCGGCCGTCAGCGCGTGCGCCGCATGGTCGTAGCCGACGCGCGCGCCGTCCGCGTAAATGCGGGTGTGGGTGTTCGGGGAATTGTCCGGCGCTGGCGCGGCGTCCGAGTAGAGGCCGCGCAGCGCGACAGCCTGCGCGAAGTCACCCATCGGGCCGAGCAGCACGACCTGTTCGCCCTTGGTCGGCGGAAGCCATTCGCGCGTGCTGCCGGCCGCCGGCGTGAGCCAGGGAATCCAGTTGGTTTGCAGGCCGTCGTCGTCGGACTCGCCGACTGCGACGCGGCAGAGGCCCGCGTCGTGGTCGACATCGAGAATCGAGCCCTTGCGCACGGCGTTGCGTGCCTGTCGTTGAATTTCGTTCGCATCCATGCCGACCATGTTGCCGGCCGTCCTCGCGTGACGCGAGCGAACGCAAATGTCGTGCTTGCGGGTACAGCATGCTCGTCGCGCGCGCGAGCAAACGTGCGTCGACAATCGCTATTACTCCCTCGATGACGTGCCTCGCACACGTCGCGGGTGTCCCTTTCACGTTGCCTCAGAACCATGACGATTCACATTTCCGACGCCGTGCCCGCGGCCGACATTGCTCCAATGCTCAACCAGCTCCATCGCGTCGACGCGCTCGCCCTGGCGCGCACACTGCCGGATCAGTCCGTCGACCTGGTATTCACCGATCCCCCGTATGCGTCGGGTGGTCTGCACCTGTCCGCACGAACGCGCGCGCCGAGCCAGAAGTACATCAACAGCGACACGAAGGCGGTCTATACCGACTTCGAAGGCGACAACATGGATCAACGCGCCTGGGCGTTCTGGTGCCACGCCTGGCTGACCGAATGCCACCGTGCGATGAAACCCGGCGCGCTGCTCGTTTGCTTTATCGACTGGCGCCAGCTCGCGACGTTGACGGACGTGGTGCAGGCGGCCGGCCTGACGCTCCGCGGCATCGCCGTATGGGACAAGACGCCGGGCCGTACGCGGCCGCGTCGAGGTGGATTCGCGCAACAGGCCGAATTCATCGTATGGGCGAGCCGCGGGCCGATGAATGACAGCGATGTGTACCTACCCGGCGTGTTCCCGACGCGCCTGGCGCTGCCGAAGCAACACGTCACTGAAAAGCCGATCGAGCTGGCGCGCGATGTGGTGCGCCTGGTGCCCGATGGTGGGGTCGTGTGCGACCTGTTCGCCGGTTCCGGGACGTTTCTGGTCGCCGCACGCGAAGCCGGCCTGCAGTGGGTCGGATGTGAGACGAGCCAGGCGTATCACGCGATCGCGTCGACGCGCCTGGCTGCTGTGAACGATTCAGCGGTTGAGGTAGCGTAGCAGCCGGTCGCGCACGAGTTCGCGATCGGCCGGGCTGAAGCCGAGCACGACGCGAACCGGATACTGCGCGAGCGGGCCGCCCGGTTCGACGGGGGCCTTCTGGCCTTCCTGGTGAACGCGCACGATGCGCGATAGACGGTCGTCGAAGCCGATCGCAAGCCCCGTGTCGTCGACATCGATCCGCAGATAACGGGCGGTGCGCAGCTTGCGAAACATCGCCTGCCGCTTGATGCGGCCGACCTTGGTGCGCAAGTCCTTGCCGCCCTTCTTGATCTTGCGCGGCACGTACGCGCTGCCGTCCGGGTTCTGCTGCGCGGCGACGCGCGACTGTTGCGCGCGACGCATATCGCGCCCCAGCTCGCGAAACAGTCTCCGGCGAGCTGCCGGCGCCAGCTTCGCGAGCAGCCGGCCGGCCCACTTTTCAAGCGCACGCAGATCGTCGTCCATCACGCCACCCATTGCTCGGCCGCGTCGTCGACGTGTTCGACCGTGCGGCGGCCGCCTTCGTCCGTACCGACCACAACACTTTCCGTGAGCTTCAGTTTGATCGCGAGGTCGACGGCATCGTTCGCGAGGATGTCGGCGATGAACGTCATGCCGTCGCGGCGCTGGTCGGCATTGGTCACGAGGTCGGGCTGGTTCGCGCGCGCCCATTCGACGACCGCGATCATCACATCGTCGGCGCTGCCGATGAAGTCGCGGATGAGAATCTCGCACTCGTACCGGTATTCGAACGACGGCGTGCGTGTGCCGGTCGCGACGACGTGGCCGTCGTTGATGAAGACGACGAGCAGGTCGGGCGCAGCGGCGAGCTGCGGAAGCGCAGCGACGAGCGCGGCGCGCAGGCTGTTCGGTTTAATCATGGGCGGCCGCCTGCGGATTCGTCTGACTGCGCGCCTGGCACGCAGCAATCATGTCGACTTCGGCCGCGCAGCGCGCCCATGCTGCCCGCGCGACGGTCAGCGCATCGCTCAGATCACCGTTCGTCTGCGGATGCGTCGCGGGCAGGGTGCAGCGCGTCACCGCTGCGCACGCGTTGAGCGTAATCGTCGGCGCCGGCGAGGGCGGGGCTGCTGTGCAGGCGCACAACGTCGTCAGGCAGGCGAGCAGCAGCCCACGCGCGAACGGTTTCGTTCTCATCGATGAGTCTCCGGAGTTGCGATTGATACTCGGCGAGCGTCGCGTCGACCGCGCCGCGTGTGCGGTCGAGCTGCGCGCGCTGTTCGTCTTTCTCGCGGGCATCCGTGAGCAGCCGGCCGATGATCGCGTCACGCGCGCCTACGCCCTGTTTCGCCTCGCGGGCAGCATCCTGTGCCGTGGCGAGGCGTCCCTGCAGCGCGCGCACATACTGCGCGCCGGCGATCGCCGCGACGAGCGCCGCGAGCGCCAGCCAGAAGCGAAGGCCCGGCACGCTCACGCGGCCGCCTTCGCGCCGGCATAGCGTTCGTACGCCTGGGCGAGCTTCGCGTCGTAGAGGTTGCGGGCATAGTCCGGGCCGTTGTAGCCCTTCGCGAACGCAGCCCACTTCCGGTTCTTCAGGGCTGACAGCAGCGACGAGTCGGCCGCGACGAAGCGCACGAACCCGTCGAGCTGGTCGCCCTCGCTCGTCTCCATCCGCGCGACGAACTCGTCGATGCTCGCGTAGCCGAGGCGCTTCCAGTGGTAGCCCATCACCTGGAACGCGCCCCAGCTCGCCGATTCGTATGCCGATGCCGCGTGGATGCGGGCGGCGGTGTCGAGCCGCACGTATTCGGCGCCGCCGCCCTGATAGCCGCCCGGCTTCTGGTTGACGACGTTCGGAAACTGCGCGGCGTACCGGGCGGCATCGTCTGCGCCGATGCTGTCGACGAGCTGCCGGTACATGACGTGCCGCTCGAACAGGATCACGGGCCGTCCGTCCGCCAGAAAGCCCGAGCCGCGCGATTCCACTTCGTTGACGGCGCGCACGCACGCGGGGGACACGCCGAGCTTGTCCGCGGCGCGCGCGATGTCCGCTTCGGTCAGGTGTTTGCGGTCGCGCTGGCCGGCCGACAGCACGGCATACGTGTTCGGGCCGGCGATACCGTCGACGACGATCCCGGCGGCGGCCTGGAGCGCCTTCACGGCCTGCTCGGTCGCTTCGTCGTACAGGTGGGAAGCGTCGAGCGCGTAGCCGGCACGTACGAGACGTTGCTGCAGCAGGCCGACTTCGGCGCCGCGGTCGTTGAAGCGGAGAATATTCATGATTCGGTGCTCCGGAGAAGGCGCGCGACGTTCCCGCGCGCGAGGTAGACGAACAGGGCCAGCATCACGGCCTGCACGGCCTGGAAGAAGCCGACCGGCTTCGGGTGGATGAGCAGCTCGATTGCCGAGCCGCCGGAAATCGCGACGATCAACCAAGCCGTCCAGGCAACGTGAGAACGGTGCCGCGCGCCGTTCTTCCGGTAGGTCAGTACGCGCAGGATGACGGCGAGGTGCGCGGCGAGCGCGACCAGGGCAAACGACAGGTGCATGTCATTTCCCCCTGCGGATCAGCGCGCCGAAGTCGATGTCCTTCACGCGCTCCATCAGCGTCAGCGTGACCGTGATGACGAGCGCGGCGGCGAAGAACGCGGCGACGCCCGATGAGCGGACCGGCACAAGGTGGGTGATTTCCGGAGCGGCGAGATAGCCCATCACGAGCGAGATGAGCATGTACGCGGCGCGCCGGCCGATGCCGAGGTCTTTCGAGGTGACGACGACGAGCGCCGCGCCGGCGAACGCGCCGATCAGCGCGTCGCCGTCGATGCCCGGCGCGATGCCGGCCAGGCCGATCGCGGCGGCCAGCGCTGCGGCGGTAGTGGTGTTCGGTTCAGCCATTCAGACAATTCCAGGTCAGTCAAACAGTTGCAGGAGGGGCTTCGTCTGCTCGATCGTGTTCAGCTCGGGCATATCGACGACGGTTCCCATCGGCAGCACGACGCCCAGCTCGGCGAGGCCGGGATTGGCTTCCAGGACCGCTTCGACGGTGCCAGCCGTGCTGGCGTAGTGCCGCCAGCAAAGGGCGTCGAGCGTTTCACCCTGAAGCGTGGCGACCTTCATCAGATCAGCTCAACCGTCGAGCGCGCGACGCCCAGGATGTCGCTGATGGCCCACCGTGCGTTGCGGCGCGACTCGTCGGCGGTCACGGCCAGCTCGGCCGCCACCTGGCCTCCGCTCTTCGTCGAGTCGAAGCCGCGGTATTTCTCCGTCACATCCGCATGCGCCAGGTGATAGACGGCGCGCCGGTAGCGAAATACGTGCGCGGATTCACCGTCGACGCGCTCGGCCGGCACGTCGGCGAGCGACTCGGCGCCATCTGCCCGTTGCCGGGCGCGCCACGCGGCCAGCTCGTCGTTGACGGTCAGCATGGCGTCGCGCGCGGCGTGGCGCAGGCGCTCGCGCGTCACGGTGCCGTCCAGGCGCATCGCATCACGCAGCGCCGACAGGTCGATGTCCGGGAAGAAACCGTCGTTCGTCAGCGTGCCGTCGATCGGCGACGCCGCGACGGCAGGCGCAGCAGTGGCAACGAAACTGTTCATGGTCGATTCCGGGAGTGATGGCGGTGGACCGAAGGTCAGGGCCTGTGTCCGTCAGGCGTTGGGCCGTGCCTTCGATGCCGCCATGCCGGGGTGGGCTCTTTACGTGCCTTCGGCGCCGTCGCCCGGACGGCCCGTGGCTTCGATCAGCTTCGAGAGCCGATCGATGTCTTTTTTCACGCCGACGCGATCGTTCAACGACACCGCGCGGCGCAGATAGTCGAGGGCGCGCGGTGGGTCGGCTTCCTGTACGGCATAGCCGAGCGCCTTGCAGAGCTTCGCGCGCACCTGGTCGTGCATGTCCGCGTCGGCCGTCAGCGCGTCGACCAGCTCCAGGCTGGCGGCGTCGAACGTGCTGCGCTCCAGGAACGCGGCCAGCGCGGCATCGGCGAACTGCTCGGCGACGACGGAGGCGAGCGACCGTTCGAACTGGTCGGGCAGGGCGAGACCGTGCGTGAGCGCGTAGGCGGCAATCGCGAGCGCGCCGTCATAGTCGCCGGCGTCGATGCGCCAGACCATGACCGTCACGAGTACGTCGTCCTGGGCGCCGCGGCCGCCGTTCAACACGCCCGCCACATAGTCGGCGTACTCCGGCAGCAACTTCCGCTTCAGTTCGACCTTGCGGGCGACCGACTGCACGCCCTTCAGGGCGCGGCGGTCGGCCGCGAGCTTCGCGAGCATCAGCTCGTAGGGCGTCGCACCGGCCATCGTCTGACCGGGCGCCGTCGCGGCCGCCGCGCGGGCGGCCGACACACGCGCGAAGTGCGCGCGAGCGGGCGTGTTGATTGTCATGCCGCCACCAACTCGATGTTTTCCGCGACGCAGCCGCAACCGAAATCTTCGACGACGTACGCGTCGTTCGACGATTCGTAGTTCTCGATTTGGTCGCGCTTCGGGTTGTCGATCAGCGAGCGACGGCGTGCACCTTCCTGGAAGTAGATCGACAGGTTTTCCAGTTTCGTCACCATCATCGCGCGCTTCGGGAAGAACGGCACACGCACGGCCGGCAGGTTGCCGATGCGCTTCTGGCTGACGATCAGGTCGGCCGCGAGCTGCTCGGTCGGTGCCTGCGTCGTGTTGACGATCGGGAAATACTTGTCGTGCAGCAGCTCGCGGCCGCAGATCACAACGAGCCCCGTGTCTTCCTGGAACCACGGGTCGATCATCGACGACACGATGTCCATCACGAGCGCGTCGAGGTTCACGTAGTCGCCGCCCTTACCGACGAGCACCTTGCCTGCTTCCTTCGCACCTTCGTGCAGCACGCGATGCCCGGCGCGGTCGCGATACTGTTGCAGCCAACCGATGTTCACGTCCTGCAACAGTGGGTTCGCTGCTTTGTCCGTCGACAGTGCCGCCTTGACGCCGTTCCAGCCGATCATGATCCGGTCGAGCGCAGACTGGTTGAGGATCACATTGCGGATGCGTTGCTGGAAGTCGGGGAATTTCGCCCAGGCGTCGAGCTTGCGGTACGTAATGGCCGTGTCGTAGTCGGTTTTCTCGCAGCGGTAGCGGTTGCTGTCCAGCGCCGTCGGGTCGATCGGCTGGCGTTCAGCCTTCGTCGTGTCGGTGCGGCTCGCGATCGGACCGGATACCGACAGGCCGAGCTTTTCGCCTTCCAGCTCGGTCACGGGCAGGATATTGATGCTCTTCAGGAATGCGCTCGATTCCTGCATTTTGGTTTCGAGCGTTTGCTGGACGGACGGCTCGACGGCGAATTTCTGCGATACGTCGTCGGTGTCGTTCAGCTTGGCGATTTGCGCGGCGTACTTTCGATACGCCTGGCGCGTTTCCTTCTTCATGAGTTGGGTTCTCCGGGGTGTGAGCGTGGAAAGGATCAGCAGTCGGTCACGAGCTCGCCGGTCGAACCGGTCGACGGCTGGCGCCGCGGTGCGCCGTTATCGGTGGCCGACAGCTTCGCAGTCAGTGCTTCGACAGCGGCCATCGCCTCGTCGGCGCGCTTCTTCGCGGCGGTCGCATCGTCCTGCACGATGGTGAGGTCGACGCGCAGCGCGGCGACGTCGCGGCCCTGCTGACTGGCGAAGCCTGCGATTTCTTCGACTGCGTGGCGCACGTCGGCCTCACGTTGATCGTCCGTCGAGCGATTGCGCGCGAACATGCCTTTGACGATGGACAGCAGGTTCGTCGATTCGGGTTCGCCTTCGAACTCGATCGACGTTTCGCACGCGGCCGAGAACAGATTGTTCGAACGGCGCGCCGCGAATTGCAGCGCTTCCGTGCCGAGGCTCGCCGGGTCGTCGGTCGCGGCCAGGCCGACCAGATACGCTTCGCCGATGTCGGCGAAGTCGGGATTGACTTCGATCGACGTGAAAACCTTCTGGCGCTTCTTCGACAGCGCGACCAGCTCGTCGGTCGGATCGAGCTGCGCGTACAGCCCCATCTTGCCTTTCAGCGGGCCGTCTTCGATCTCGGATGCCTTCAGCGCGATCACATCGCCATACGCGCCGAACGGGTTGGTTGCCGAGAGCGGCGCCCATCCCTTCAGGTGCTCGATATTGAGACGCGCGCCGTACAGTTCGCGGTTGTAGTTCTTCGCCATCTGCGTGAGCCATTCGCGCTTGATCTCGCGACCGTCGACAGTCGCACCTTCGACCGCGACGCGGAAAAACTTCGTTTTGTTGGTTGCCATAGAGAGAGGTCGAACCGTGGGTCAGTGAATGTGATTCCCATGTTCGACCTTCACGCGCCACGGCTCAACGAGCGGCGTGTGTTGCTCGCATGGGTACGTAGTGCTCCGCGTGATCGCGCGCGCGCGTCGCCCTACGCTTGCCGCATGCTCGAAACGACAGATCCAATTCAACGCGAAGCGAACGTGCGACAGATCGCGCGTTCACTCTACTGGCAAGGCTGGCGCATCTCGTCGATCGCGCGGCATCTCGAACTGAAGCCCGCGACCGTGGCGTCGTGGTGCCGTCGTGACAAGTGGAAAGACGCGACGCCGATCGAGCGCATCGAGGCGGCGGCCGAAACGCGCCTGATGGTCCTGATTGCGAAGGACAAGAAAGACGGCGCGGACTACAAGGAAATCGACCTGCTCGGCCGACAGATCGAGCGGCTCGCGCGCGTGCAGAAATACGGGGAGACGGGGAAGGAAGGCGACCTGAACCCGAACATTGCCGCGCGCAATGCCGGGCCGAAGCGCAAGCCGCCGAAAAACGAAATCAGCGAGGAACAGGAAGAGCGGATCGTGAAGGCGTTCCGCGAATCGCTGTTCGACTACCAGAAGGTTTGGTATCGCAATGGCGATCAGCAGACGCGCAATATCTTGAAGTCACGGCAGATCGGCGCGACCTGGTATTTCGCACGCGAGGCGTTCGTCGACGCGCTCGATACTGGCCGCAACCAGATTTTTCTGTCGGCCAGCAAAGCACAGGCGCACGTCTTCAAACAGTACATCGTGCAGTTTGCGCGTGACGTGGCCGACGTGGAGCTGACGGGTGATCCGATCATTCTGCCGAACGGTGCGACGCTGTACTTCCTGGGGACGAACTCGCGCACCGCGCAGTCGTATCACGGCAATCTGTACTTCGACGAATATTTCTGGGTGCCGAAGTTCCGCGAGCTGAATACCGTGGCGTCCGGCATGGCGATGCACAAGCGGTGGCGGCTGACCTATTTCAGCACGCCGTCGAGTACGACTCATGAAGCCTACGCGTTCTGGAGCGGCGCCGATGCGAATCGTGGACGCGCTCCCGGCGATCGCATCCAGATCGACACGAGCCACGAAGCGCTCGTGCGCGGCATGCTGGGCGAGGACGAGCAGTGGCGTCAGATCGTTACCGTGCTCGATGCGATCGAGGGCGGCTGCGACTTGTTCGACCTGGAGAGACTTCGGCGCCGGTACAGCGCAGAGGCTTTCGCGAACCTGCTGATGTGCCAATTCATCGACGATTCGGTGTCGGTGTTCAAGCTGGCCGAGCTGCAGCGCTGCATGGTCGACTCGTGGGAGGAATGGGCTGACGATTTCTCCCCGCTGCTGCTGCGCCCGTTCGGCTATCGCGAGGTGTGGGTTGGCTACGATCCGGCGCTGACCGGCGATTCGGCCGGTCTCGTCGTCGTGGCGCCGCCGCGTGTCGAGGGTGGAACGTTCCGCGTGCTCGAACGTCACCAGTTCCGCGGCAACGACTTCGAGGAACAGGCCGCGGCGATCGAGCAGATCACGCAGCGCTACAACGTCGGCTATATCGCGATCGACACGACGGGCATGGGGCAGGGCGTCTATCAGCTCGTGCGGAAGTTCTACCCGGCGGCCGTTGCATTGAACTACTCACCCGAGGTCAAAACCCGCCTTGTGCTGAAGGGGCAATCCGTCATCCGCAACGGCCGCCTGCAATTCGACGCGGGATGGACCGACCTGGCCGCGGCGTTCATGGGAATCAAACAGACCATGACGGCGAGCGGCCGCCACGCAACGTACACCGCCGACCGCAATGAAGAGACGGGCCACGCCGACCTGGCATGGGCCTGCCTGCACGCGATCGACCGCGAGCCGCTCGCCGGCGGCGACATCAATTCTTCATCTTTCACGGAGTTCTATTCATGAGCAAGCGCCGATCGCGCGCGCCGCGCACGTTCGCGGCCACGCCGGATTCGGGCGCCGCCGGCGCCGCGCCGGCGCGCGCCGAGGTCTTCACCTTCGACGATCCCACGCCGGTCATGAATCGCGCCGAGATTCTCGACTATGTCGAATGCTGGTCGAACGGCGATTGGTTCGAGCCGCCCGTCAGCTTCGCCGGCCTGGCGAAATCGTTCCGCGCCAGCACGCACCACAGCTCCGCGCTGTACTTCAAGGCGAACGTGCTGGCGTCGACGTTCCGGCCTCACAGGTGGCTATCCCGGCATGCGTTCGAGCGATGGGCGCTCGACTTCTTAACGTTCGGCAACGGCTACCTGGAACGCCGCCGCAATCAGCTCGGCGACACGCTGCGGCTCGAACCGGCCCTGGCCAAATACACGCGGCGCAAGGCCGATTTCAGCGGCTTTGTGTACGTGAACGGCTGGCAGGACAAGCACGAGTTCGAGCCGGGCAGCGTGTTCCAGCTCATGCGACCGGACATCAACCAGGAGGTGTACGGCCTGCCCGAATATCTCAGCTCGCTTCACTCGGCCTGGCTGAACGAATCGTCGACGCTGTTCCGGCGGAAGTACTACGAAAACGGCAGCCATGCCGGCTTCATCCTCTACATGACCGACGCGGCGCAGAAACAGGAGGATGTCGACAACATGCGTACGGCGCTGAAGAACGCGAAGGGGCCGGGCAACTTCCGCAACGTGTTCATGTACGCGCCGGGCGGGAAGAAAGACGGTATCCAGCTCATCCCCGTGTCGGAGGTCGCGGCGAAGGACGAATTCTTCAACATCAAGAACGTGACGCGCGACGACCTACTTGCCGCGCATCGCGTGCCGCCGCAACTGCTCGGCATCGTGCCGAGCAACTCGGGCGGGTTCGGCACGCCGGACACCGCGGCGCGCGTGTTCGGCCGGAACGAAATCAAGCCGCTGCAGGCCCGCTTCGCCGAGCTGAACGACTGGCTCGGCGAAGAGGTCGTGTCGTTCGACGATTACGAGATTCCGCCAGCGCCGGCGACCGCGTAGCGCATCCAGCGATTCGAAGTCATGCGGCAGGGCCGCGCACCGGGCAGCCGGGCGCGGCCCTTTTTTGCGTCTGGCGCCGGCGCGCATAGAGGCGCTACAGCGGGTTGGCCGGCGCAGGGTGGCTCAGGGTCGGACGCCTTGCTGCGAAGGGCGCGTGGAGGCCGTCGTGCGGCCGTGGCGGGCGTCTGGCGGGATGGGGGAGGGGAGGCCGGCCCGCGCTGCGGCCGCCGCTGCGCGGTCCCCTCCCCGCCTGCGGGCTTTGCTTGGCCGGGTGGTTTTAGTGCACTAGGCCGAGAGGCTTCGCGGCCCCCGTGGCGCGAGGCTCCGGGCAATTTGCGATGCGCGGAAATCGTGCGTATTGCTGCGCGACGATGCGAATTTATGCACCTTAGTTCGGCAGCCTTAGTGCACCTCCAGCGGTTTCGCTCGCTTTCGTGCAAGATCGCATCAGAGCCGCAACTAGGCGCGATGTGTCACAGAACTGCAGGGCTGCATCGTCATGGACAAGGTTGAAAAGGCGAAACGGAGCGCGATCATGCGCGCGGTTGGGAGTAAGAATACTGGAATTGAGCTCCGGCTTCGCCGGGCCTTACACGCGTTAGGATACCGTTATCGCCTGCACGTGAAGCGCCTGCCGGGCTCGCCAGACTTGGTTTTTCCCAGTCGTCGGAAGATCGTCTTCGTGCACGGCTGCTTTTGGCACGGGCACGGCTGTCGGCTCGGGCGATTGCCGAAGTCAAACGTTGATTTTTGGTCTCAAAAGGTGGTCCGGAATCAGGCCCGCGACGCGTCTGCAATCCATCTCCTGGAGCAGTCGGGCTGGTCGGTCTTGGTAGTATGGCAATGCGAGTTTCGAGATTTCGACAGTCTTGTTGAGCGTGTTGTAGCGTTTTTGCTCGTTGGTAACACGATCTAAATATCGGTTGTCACGTAGTACCGGCCGGTGCTTGCGGGACGCCACGATCGACGAACACAAACGAATCGATTAAGATGCCACCCATCCAAATAGCGTGGCTTGATCGTGCATAAACCAAAAGTAATCGACTTGTTTGCAGGGGTTGGCGGGCTTAGCCTCGGGGCTGCTCGTGCCGGCTTTGAGGTGGCGGGGGCAGTCGAGCTGGACCGGATCGCGGTCACAACTCATGCGCTAAATTTCCCGAACTCGCGTCACATTGACGCTGATGTAGGGGCTCTCACTGGCTCCACGCTGCTGCAACAGTGCGATCTGCGCAGCGGTGAAGTGGCAGGACTGATTGGGGGGCCGCCATGCCAAGGATTTAGCGAAATTGGTAAGAAGAATGCAGCCGACCCCCGCAATCAACTGTTGGGGCATTTCTTCCGCCTTGTAAGCGAAATTCGACCGGCGTTCTTCATTGCCGAAAACGTGCCAGGTGTGCTGGCGGAGCGTAATTCCGACATTGTGCAGGCGGCGCTTGCCCGTGTTCCTAGACACTACGTCTTGTTGGATCCGACATTGCTCGTCGCAAGCACGTTCGGTGCTGCTACAACGAGGAAGCGCTGCTTCTTCGTGGGCTTCGATCCAATGCAAATGGACGATCTGAGTGGGGATATCTTTGTCCCGGGAGCAGAGGTAATTGCCACGACGGTCGGAGACGCGTTCGCGGGATTGCCGTCAGTTCGGGCTGACTGGGGTACGGAGCAGCAGTCGTGGCGACGGGTTGGACGGCTGCCCGACACATTTTTTCACCGGAGTGCTCAAGAGCGGGTCCCCGATAACGTCGGAGAGCCAACGGCGTTGGAGCGATATACGGTAAAGGGAGAGGTTTCAGGTTGTTTCGGCACGGTTCATGAAGAGGCGACCATCGAGCGATTTCGAAAACTCCGTCCAGGCGCGAAAGATCCGGTTTCGAGGGCGATGCGTCTAAGCCGCGATGGACTTTGTCCGACTCTTCGGGCCGGAACGGGCGCGGAACGCGGAAGCTTTCAGGCCGTACGTCCTATTCACTATGGGTCCCCACGCGTCATTACTCCTCGCGAGGCTGCACGAATTCAGGGCTTTCCTGACTGGTTTACGTTTCATCCGACGAAGTGGCATTCATTCCGCCAGATAGGGAACAGTGTAAGTCCCCTACTGGCGGAATCAGTGTTGGCGGCGATTAAGAGGAAATTGCGCTAACGCTATATCGCGAGTTCACTGAAGGTCGGATATGCTCGGTAAAGTTGGAAAAAATTATCGAGCAATTCTTGGTCAATTGAAAATCCGTACTTTGCCCTTACCAAAAGCTCTTTGGGGGCACTTATCGAAGGCATCATATTATCAAGGGCCATTTTCTCCTTTTGGGTAAGGGGAGGAACCTTGATCGTATATTGCGTCTCGCCAGTGAAGTAAGGGAAGCGAGAGAATACTCCGCTCGATTCGACGAGCTCGCGATATCCTTGTGTTTCATCCACGACGATCGCGCCAACCGTGACCATAGGCGCCCCATCCTTATAATAAAAATGAAAAATAGGAAGGAGGGATAAGCCGGCGGAGCGCACGCGGAGGTGGCTGCGAAGGGCGACGAAAATCGAGCGTCCGAGGATCTCCGGATACTGACTCGCTTTCACAGGTTGCATGTCCTGTGGGATATATTGGCCGAGCGTATACTCCATGGCCTCACGTCGAGTAAACTCCGATCCGTCTTCCTTTTTATTAGGAAGATCGCCGATGTGTGCCTTGGCGGTAATCATTATTATCGATCCGGCATTTATTTTCTCTCCGACGATGGTTAAGTCATCGAAGAGTGGCCCGGAGACTCCAGTGTCATAGTCCAACCAAATGATGGTTTTTTTCCCCCAATTTAGTGTTGGGAGTAGAGTCGATGTGTCGCCGGGCACAACTTGCACACAGTCGTACGGTTTATTGAAGATTGCGCGATCGGCGTAGTCAGAGTGTTCGAGCGAAATGAGGTCTTGGATGTGTAGGAGGCGGTGGGCCATTATCAAATCAACAAACCACATTGATCCCATGCCGATATATTGATAATCAATAAGCGATATCTTATGGCCGATGCATTGTAGCGCCTCAAACATCAGCTTCCGCTCAACGTTTTTATTAAGCCGTAGCGTATAGTTAACAGACTCAAATGAGGCCATCCGAGCCTCCGACTTCATTTTCCAGATAGTACTTAAACGTTTCCAAACCAACCTGTCTGTTGGTCATATTTTTGTTGCCGAGCGATTCAGCCACTCGAGCCACTTCTTTTTTGGGGCGTTGAAATGAAATGGTCGCCATTTGTACAGCATTTGGCGATTGAAACACTGGCAATTTCATTGCCGGCTGAGTCGTGAGGTTGCGAATGGGCGTAAGCGGCGCTGCAATTTCGGACTGTCGAGCTTTATCGAGGTCAGCCTTTCTCGCGGTTGTGTATGTAGTAAACGTGCGAGTTGCTTCTTTCATCTTTACGACGGCTCGGCGATAGATCGGTGTGGTGTCGTCGATCTGGCGCTTGGTTGTGGTCCACGGAAGCTTTCGAGGTGAACTTGAACTAAATTCGACGATACCCATAAAGCCATTATATTGCGGGTGCCATACCGCAAACCCTGAATCTCCCCAGACGGTCTTATCAGTCTTGTCGCCTGCTAGTACGACTCGGTCGTTACAGACGACGAACCAGCCCCAATACTCGGCATCCTTTACACCTAGTTCGGGATCTGAAACATCGTCAGGAATTGCCCCGGCGAGACCTGCTGTAATTCGCACCGTTACGTCGGTGTCGACGTTGTCAGAATATAAGAGAGAGATTGGGGCAATTTCGCTACTGTGACGTAGGCGGAAATCGTAGGCGGCGACAATCTTTCCATTAACAAATATTTCAAATCCATCTTGAATGATGAACGAGTAGTATTTGCCAATATCCCTCCGAAGTTTGTTTAAAAACATCTCATCGGAAAATTCAGAGGATGTGCCCTCTCTTAGGGATTTAATTTCGATTTCGGTTCCAACAAAATCCGCATCCCATTGATTGAGTGTGAAGTCCCAGTCGTCAGTAGCTGCCCAATCGTCTACTACGATGTGTGTTTGAAAGGCCTCGGCGGATTTCAATTCTGTGGCGGACTTGATTTTGATGTCCTTCCCCATTTTGAAAATAGCCCGTTTCATGCCGATGCCATATAGGCCGATGGATTGGCCTTCAGTTGGTGGGGCGTCTGATCGTCTTCCAAAGTGGAAGGCATAATTTACGGCGTCGTTCAAACTAATGCCGCCGCAATTGTCCGTAAGGATGAACTGGTCTTTGTTTATGATTATTTTGGCATGGAATCCGGCGTATCGCTTTTCGGGATCATTTGATGTTCCTCGTTTCGCGCCGTCTATGCTATTGTCGAGTAAATCAAAAATACACTCGTCTAGACCAATGTCGCGAGTGATCATATTGATAAAAAACTCTTTTGTCGGCTTCGCGTTTGCTGTCCAAGACACGCTTTTTCCCCCGATTTTCAGTATGCGTTCGCAGTGGTTCTACTTCCTGCCCTCTGAGCTCATGGTCTCGATGACGAGCTGTCCAGAAGTATATTTCACGATCTGCGAGCCGGCACAATCAGATGCAACGATGCGCACTTTCGCTGACGGTGGCGGTCGCGTTGGCATGTGACTGATATTCATTTGCATACATCAGGCGCGGTCGCGAGCGTCCAGCCTAAGGTCATCCGGCCATGTGTCGCGACGGTATGGTGGTCGGGATTAAGCGCCACGAACTGCGTCACCGTGCTTTGATCAAAGTACAGTGAAATTTCAGTGTGGACGAGCTTGGGTAGCCCTGATTGACCTTGATTAGCCTTGATTTTGTGAGTTGCGAGCTGCGCAAGGCTTTGATTTATAAGGGGTTGTGGTGCGCTGATAAAACTCCGAAGGCAGGGGTTGCTGGTTCGATCCCAGCCGGGCGCGCCAAAACATGCCTGTTCAGGCTTTCAGCGGTTTCTCCGCATCGTCGTTTTCCCGTTTGCAGTAACATCCCCGGCCGATTGACGGCATGGCGGTTGTCGATCGCGTGCGCATCCGGCCCGGCGAAACCATTCGCGGGTCCGGTTCGACGTGCTCGAGGCCGCCTGAAGACGCTGATCGAACCTATCGACCGTAACGAGGAGTCGCCGCATCGCATCGCGACCGGCAATCACCGGATGAGCAAATCACTTTCCGTTCAGATCATCAACGGGCCGGACGGGGCGCCGGCCTTCGTCGTGATTCCGTACGCCGACTATGTCGCGCAGCAGCGGGTCGCGCGCGACCCGGTCCCGCACGAGGTCGTGACGCGCGCCGTGTTCGACGGCAGCTCGCCGGCACGCGCGTGGCGCGAGTATCTCGGGCTGACGCGGGCCGAGGTCGCGCAGCGCATCGGCATCGGTCGGGCGGCTTATGCGAAACGGGAAAAGCGCGAGAAGCTGCGCAAGCCGATGCGCAGGAAGATCGCGGCCGCACTCGGCATCACGCTGGCGCAGCTCGATTTCTGACGGCCTGACGCGCGGCGCGGCGAACGCCGAGGGCCGCCCGCGCGTCGGTATCGTGCCGCCTCGCCGTTATGCGAGAATCGCCGGCAACGACAACTCCAAGCGTCGATCGCGGCGGCCGTCCGCGCATCGCGCCGACTCCCGATGGCTGCCATCCCGTCTCCCTCGACCGCAGTCGATGCCCGCACGCTGACCGATGCGCAGCAGGCGCTGCTCGCGCGTCTGAACGCCTATTCCCCCGACGATCCGGGCGCGCCGCTGCCGTACAGCCGGCGCCTCGCCGAAGCCGAAGGCTGGCCGCATGCCCATGCGCTGGCCGTGATCGACGAATACAAGCGCTTCGCGTTTCTCGCGCAGGCGGCCGGGCACCCGGTCACGCCGTCGGTCGCGGTCGATGCCGCATGGCATTTCCACCTGCAGTACACGCTCGAATACTGGGACGTCTTCTGCGCCGGCGTGCTGCGCACGCGGCTGCATCACATGCCCGGCACGGGTGCGCCGGACGAGGGCGCGGTGTACGCGCAGCGCTATCGCGACACGCTCGACAGCTATCGGCGGTTGTTCGGCTGCGAGCCGCCGGAATCGATCTGGCCGCGCCCCGTCGATCAGCCGGTCGAAGCGCCGGCGCCGCAGGCAGACGAACCGGCCACCGCTGCGCCGCGCCGCACCTGGCGCAACCGGCTGCCGAAACTCGCGTGGCCCGCGGCGGCCGCGAGCGTCGCCGCGACCTGCGCATCGGCGCAGGACTTCAACGTGCTGAACTACACGGGGCCGCAGTTTCTTGCGTTCTACATCCCGGCCTGCGTGGCCGCGCTGCTGCTGATCGCCGGCCTGCACTGGATCGAGTACCGGTGGCGGCGTTGGGGCTGGCGCAGCAGCAAGCCCAAGCGCGACATGTCGGCGACGGAAGCCGCCTATCTGATGGGCGGCGAGTCGCGGGTCGCGCAGGTCGTGACGATGTCGCTCGCGCATGCGGGCGCGATCGACCTGTGGACCGTTCCGAAGCAGGGCGGCTACGTGCAGATCGCCGATGTGACGCGTGCGGGGCGTTACGAGGAAGTCTGTACCTGGCTGAACGGGCAGTCGACCGGCACCGTGCGCTACGGCGTGTTTCGAGAACGGCTCGCGCGGTACGTGCAGGAGGCTGTTGACGGGCTGCACGGACAGGGCTGGTACTGGCTGGTCGGCGAGATGCGTGTATCGCGCATGGCCGCGCGTGCGATCGCGCTGCTCGTGCTCGGTACGGGCGCCGCGAAATTGGCGGTCGGCCTGAGCCGCGGGCGGCCCGTGCTGCTGCTCGCCATCTGCATGGTGGTCTTTGCGATCGCGTACCGTCTGCTCGCGCGGCGCCTGCGAGGCTTCAGGCTGGGCGGCGCGACAGCCGGCGGACAGGCCGCGCTGGTCGCGCGTCGGGTCTCGCACGATGCACGATCGGCGCGCAACGTGCAGGTCGAGCGGAATATCCAGGGCACGCGCGATGCGCCGGGCGACGAGCGCGACGGGGCGGACACGCTGTTATGGACGGCGGCGCTGTTCGGCGCCGGCGCGCTGGCCGGCACCGCGTGGGCCGCATACTCGGGCACGGTGATGGCGCCGTCGCCGCTGGCGAGCGCGATGGCCGCGAAATCGGGCGGAGGGTCATTCGATTCCTCCGACAGCGGCGGCTCGTCGTCAAGCTGTAGTTCGTCGAGTTCGTGCAGCTCCAGCTCGTGCAGTTCGAGCAGTTGCGGCGGATGCTCGTCGAGCTGAGCGCGCCCGGTCATGAAGGCGCGCGCCGGTCCGCGCGCCTTCGTCAATCGATCGCCGCATCTGCGGCGGACGTCTCCTGAATATCGTCGCCGGCTTCGGCTTCCGCTGCGTCGATGATCGTGATCCAGTCGAACGCGGGCATCGCGGCGAGCTGGTCGGCCGTGGCCGCGTACTCCTGCGGTGCGGCTCGCAGGTAACGCAGCCGGTCCGTCCACTCGGGCAATGGGCCGGATGACGTCGTCAGCACGACGCTCAGCAGATCCTGTTCGGCGCGAGCCGCGACGATCCGCAGCGCGGTCTGCACGCGTTCGCCGTCACCGGCGGCGTCGAGGATCAGCACGCCTGGAATCGGTGCTTCGCGCGGCGGTAACTGCACGGCCGTGCCTTGGCGTTCGACACACACCCGGTAAAGCTCGCGATGCAGCGGCAGTTGCGCCTGCAGCGCGTCGCGCTTGCGCACGCGTGCCTGCGCGGTGCAGGCAAGCCGCCGGCGCAGCGCGGGCTGCATGACCAGGCGGTCGATCGCGTCGTCCCACGCGTGCGGGTCGTCGACGGCAAGCAGTACGTCATCGCCGTCGTTCAGGCCGATGCGGATCGCCGGCAGGTCGCTCGCCACGATGGCGATACCGGCGGCCGCGAATTCCTGACGCTGGATCGCGCTGGCCGCGTAGTCATCCGCATCGGTGAGCGGCATCAATGCGATATCCCAGTCCAGTGCGCGCAATTGCTCCGCATACGCGCGGTACGCATCGGACGTAGGCCGGAACTCAGCTGCCGGATGGTCCGCCCAGCCTTCGGGCACATGCGTGCCGAAGAACTGCACGGCGACGCGGCCGGCGTTGCGTGCGCAGACCGCGCGCAGCGCGGCGTCCACGCGCGCGAAATTGACCGGCAGCAGTGCATCGCCCGCGACGCCGATGGTCACGCGGTCATCCGCGCGGGCCGGCACCGGGCGCAGGAACAGGTCGAGATCGACGCTGTCGGGCAGCACGAACACGCGCGGGTTCCACGGCCGGTAGCGGTTCGCGAGATCCGGCGTCGGGACGACGATCGCGCACGCGTTGCCGAGCGCGTACGCGATGCCCGTCCACGCCGGATCGTCCTGCGCTGCGGGCGGCGGGCTGTCGGTCGCGTAGATCACCGGCTTGTCGAATTTGAAGATCGCGCGTAGTCCGTCGAGCGACAGCCGGCCGGGCGTGTGGCGATCGAGCAGCACGGCGTCGGCCGTGGCGATCGCGGTGCCGTCGGTCGTACCCCAGACGAGTTCCCAATCGTTGCCGAGCTGCGCGAACGGCAGTGCGAGGCGGCGCTGCACGGACGCGCCGTCGACCGGATCGAGCGCATACGCGACGAGACGCTTCTTCTGCCACGCACGTAGCGCGTGCGCGCCGCCCGGCGCGGGTGCCGATGCGCGAGCCGGCCGCCGGCCCTGTTCGGCGAGCCACGCGTATAGCGTGCCGTGGCGGGTGCCATCGGCATCGCCGGGCAGCACGTGTACTGCCGCGTTGACATGACGGTAGGTGCGCGCGATCGCGTCCGACGGTACCACCAGTGCATCGGCGCGCCGGATCGCGTCGTGCATCGCGGCAAGCCGGCGCGCGCTGCCTGCAATCGCCTGACCGTCGAGCGCGAGCGCGTCGAGCGGCCGGTCGAGATCGCAGACGACCGGCTTGCCGAGCGCGAACATCTGCTCGAGCGCGGGACCCGACAGCAGGCTCGCGACCGCGCCGTGCAGGACGACGATGTCCGCCCGCTGGAGCGCGTCGAGGTCGATGCCGTTGCTGCCGACGGGAAAGTCGACGGCCCATTCGCGATCGAGCCGGCCGAACGGGGTGCCGAATCGCGCCTGGATGTGCGGATGCGTGGCCGGTTCGGCGCATACGACCGCCATGCGCCGCACCGCATGCACCGCAGCCGGCCGCGCGCTTGAGCCCGGCGAGCCGGGCCGGGCGTCGAGTTCGCTGGCGCGTGCCTGGGTCTTGTCGACGAAGTGTCGCAATTGCTGCCAGAACGTTGCCTCTTCCTCGCGGTAGACGTCGCGCACTTCATGCACGGTCGCCTTCGCGTGCGCGATCTCATGCGGATCGAGCCCCCAGGCGATGCCCTTGCCGCCCATCACCCAGCGTTCCGCGTTCGGCATCGACGCGTCGTTGAGGATGCACACGACCGGGCAGCCGCACAGCAGCGCTTCGAAGGCGATGGTGGACCACTCGTACAGGTACACACATTCCACCCGGCGCAGCAGCTCGGCGAGTTCGTGCGCCGAGCGCTCCGGCACGCGGCCGGAGATCTCGATCGATTCGGCCGTCGCCGGATGCAGGCTGCCGCCGCGGCGAAGGTGGCGGTTCAGGAAGACGGCCGTGCCGCTGCGGGTCGCGTCGTCGACGCCGTCGCAGTGGAAGATGCGCGTATCGACGAGCGGCATTCTCAGCAGGTCGGCCTGCCATCCGTCGGGCACGATCGTCGGCCCGAACGCGAACACGAGATCGGTCGGCGCCAGGTCGATCGGGTTGCCGTTGATGCGGCCGGGCTCCGCGAGCAGGTAGCGCGCGACGCAGCGTGAACCGAACGGATTGCCTTCGACGATCTCGGGATACACGGCAACCGGGCTGCGGCCCGCTTCGAAGTGGGCCTGCGCGATCTCCTGCGTCAGCAACGGCGTGCGCAGCCCCGGGTGCACTTCCGTGGTCTTGAGGTAGGCCTCGCAGCCGAGCAGGTTCAGCGCGTGGCACAGGTAGTGCATCGCGCGCACGCCGCCCGACGTCTGCTTGTAGCCAGGCGCGGTGAGGTAGTACGGATGGCCGAGCGGCGCGAAGATGCGGGGCGAGTCGTTCATGGGACGAATGGCGAAAGGCGCGATGAAGGGCGACGGATGGCCGGCGGCCGGTTATGCGCCGGCCCGGTAGAAGTCGGATACCACTTCGATGACGCGATCCTGCTCCGCTTCGCTCATCGCGTGGTACAGCGGCAGGCGCACGAGCCGGTCGGCGACATTGTCGGTGACCTGCATGCCGGAGCCGCACCGGCCGTAGCGCAAACCCGCCGGCGAACTGTGCAGCGGCACGTAATGGAATACGGCGAATACGCCCGCGTCGCGGATCCGTTCGAGCAGCGCCGTGCGCTCGGCGAGGTTGCGCGTGAGGAGATAGAACAGGTGGCCGTTGCCCTGCTCGCTCAGCGGCGTGGCGGGCAGCGTGATGTGCCCGGCGTCGTGCAGCGGCCGCAGCGCATCTTCATAGCGTTTCACGGTCGCGCGTCGCTGCGCGGTGATCACGTCCGCGTGCTCGAACTGCGCATACAGGAACGCGGCGATCAGCTCGCCCGGCAGATAGGACGAACCGACGTCGACCCAGGTGTACTTGTCCACGTGGCCGCGGAAGAACTGGCTGCGGTTCGTGCCCTTCTCGCGGACGATTTCCGCGCGCTCGACGAGGCGTTCGTCGTTGACGAGCAGCGCACCGCCTTCGCCGGCGATCACGTTCTTGGTCTCATGGAAGCTGAGACATGCGAGATGGCCGATGCTGCCGAGCGGCTTGCCCTTCCAGGTCGACTGGATCGCCTGCGCGGCGTCCTCGACGACCCACAGCCGGTAATCGGCCGCGAGGTGCGAGATCGTGTCCATGTCGCACGACACGCCCGCGTAGTGAACCGGGACGATCGCGCGCGTGCGCTCGGTGATCGCGGCCGCGACGAGCTGCTCGTCGAGGTTCAGCGTATCGGGACGGATGTCGACGAAGACGGGCGTCGCGCCGCGCAACGCGAACGCGTTGGCGGTCGACACGAACGTGTAGGACGGCATGATCACCTCGTCGCCCGGGCCGACGTCGGTGAGGATCGCGGCCATCTCCAGCGCGGCCGTGCAAGAGTGCGTGAGCAGCGCGCGATGACAGCCGATGCGCGTTTCAAGCCACTGGTGACACAGCTTCGTGAACGCCTGGTCGCCGGCGAGTCCGCCCTGTTCGACCGCTTTCGCGATGTAGTAGAGCTCCTTGCCGACGATGAACGGCCGGCCGAACGGAATGCGATCGAGATTGGGAGGAGCGAACATGACGGGACTCCGCGGGGGCATATGAGGGGCGACGGGCGACGGGCGGCGGCTCGCGCGAGGGCGCGCTCAGCCGTCCTTCCTGACGAGCAGCGTGAATTCGTACAGCCCGTAGTCGTGCAGCAACGCGACGTGCCGCGAGTAGCGGCGCTTGCAGCGATCGAACAGCGCGCACGGATCGGCGTAGTACAGCCGTTCGGGACGCATGAACGGCGGATCGGAATACGACGTCAGGCAGTTGAACGAGAAGCCGAGGCGGCTCGTCGCGTGCAGCACGTCGAGCGTCGCGTGGATGTAGTCGAGCCACGTCTCGTCGTCGTGGCCGCGATGGACGTTGAAGATGCCCGACGCAATGCCGTAGTCGGCGGTCGCCAGCGGCGCGTCGCCGACGTGAAACGACACGTTGGCGCGGTCGCGATAACGTTGCCGCGCCGCGTCGACCATCTCGGGCGACACGTCGTTGCCCGCATAGACGTGACGACGCCCCGCCGTGTGCTCGTCGAGAAAATCCACCAGCGCGCCGTAGCCGCAGCCGATATCGTTGACCGAAAAGCCGTGGGCATCGGGCGCGACGATTTTCGTCAGCTGTGCGAATCGCAGCCGCTGGCCGTCCTCGCCGTTCCAGTCCACGCCGCGCGCGGTCTGTCCGTGCTCGGCCAGGCGCGCGCCGTAATAGGCGGCGACGTCTGCCAGCAGGCTCGAGTGTCGGGAATCGTGCATCGCGTGGTCCTCAGGTTCGGCCGGTCACGACATGCCGGCGCGCATCCGGGCCGCAATGAAACAGCACGTCGAGCACCGTCACGCCGTGAACGAACTCGCCCCACAGCTGCGCGTAGGGGGGATACGCCGGATAGTCGAACCAGCGCACCGCGACGCGTTCGGCCGCGAACCGGCTCTCGTCGAGGTAGTCGCGCGCGGCGGGGCCCGACAGGTATTCAGTCGCCCCGGCCTGGAGACAGAGGTTCAGCAGCTTGTCGGTGCGGTCGCCTTCCAGCGTGTAATCGGACGACGACGAAATGCGCGTGGCGATGCCCAGCTGCTGGTTGATCCATGCCAGCATCGCAAGGTTCAGCGCGCTCAACGTGTCGTGCCGGCCGTTCAGGTAAAGCGCTTCGAGCTGTTCCGCATATCGGGCGAAATGCGGCGCACGCGCGTAGTTCTGCCGCAATCGCGTCCAGTGCTGCTCCGCCCATTGCGTACCGTCGATCTCGGTGTCGCGGATGCTCTGGTGATAGCGGCCTTTCACCTTGACCGGCACGGTCAGCCACTGCACGCCCTGCGGCGTCTTGATCTGGTTGCGGTTGCGCCAGTCGCGCCGCGTGTACTGCGCGTCGTCGTACAGGATGAATTCATCGGTCGCGGCGATCAGGTCGAAGTAGCCCTTCCAAGGGATGTAGTTCGACTGGACGATCGCGATGCGCTTCGGCTGCGGATTCATGTCGCTCAGGCCGGGATGTGACCGTACCGGTACATGTCGACGAGTTCGGGCGGAATGCCCCAGTCCGTCGCGCCGAGCCGGTCGTGCAGCGCTTCGAGATCCGCGCGGCTCGCGCGTTCGAGCTGTTCGACCATGCGATTGCGCGCGGGGACGAAGTCGTGCTGGTACGCCGCGTTGATCTGGTGGCGGACCGTCTTGGCGATCGCCGCTTCGCGCGACAGGTTGCGGATCAACGGCCGCTCCGGCGCGAGGTCCGCGTAACGCGGATCGATCGGCTGGCCGCGCATCGCCGCGACGAGGTCGCGGCACAGGACCGGCGACAGGTGAAAGCCGTCGCGCTTGGTGCCGCCCAGAATCCACAGGTCGCGCACGCTGGTTGCGCCGATCAGCGGATAGAGATCGGACGTCGTCGGCCGCCAGCCGACGTTGACGTTGACGAGGTTCGCGCGCGAGAAACGCGTGTTGATCTGGTCCATCGCGGATTTGAGCAACGTGTACGCGCTGCCTGCATGCCCGTGCTCGTGCGGCACCGGGCTGATGTAGTTGCTGGCGCCGACGAGCGTGCGGTCGGGGCCGTACGGTGCCGAATAGACGCCGCATGCGAGGCCGCGATTGGTCGTGCGCACGCAGTGCGTGTGCACGTTCTCGCTGCTCTGGAGTTCGATCGACATGCCGATGCCGTAGAACAGCCGTTGCACCGGCAACTCCGGCAGGCTCGCCTGCAGCACGCGCGTCAGGTTCGCGCCGTTGCAGAGCACGAAGCGGTCGGCCTCGACCGTCGAGCCGTCGCTCAGCCGGGCGCCGGTCACGCGCCCGCTCGCGACGTCGATACGCTCGACTTCGGCGGAAACGAACGTGACATGGCCGGCCGCGGCCACGCTGGCCTGGAGCGCATCGAGAAACTGTTTCGGGTTCGTCCAGCCTTCGCGCCTCAGATACACCGCGTTCAGTGCGCGGAACTGCGGATGCGGGTGATAGTTCGGAATGCTGGCCGGATCGACGGCCTCGCACGGCTCCTCGAATTCGCGACAGAAGCGTCGCATCGCCGCGAAGTTCTCGTCGTCGAGCGCGTCGGTGGCCGCGTTGTTGAGCACGTAGGTACCGAAGCCGTGCGCGACCGCGTGCGCCGGCGTGCAGATCTCGGCGAACACGTCGGGCCAGGCGGCGGTCGCCGCGCGGCTCAGTTCGAACTTGAAGCGGTCGAGCGGCGTGCCGAGCGAATCGCCTTCCAGTTCGGTGAACGAGTTGAGCATCGCGGCAGCCGCACGCGTCGCCGAACCCGGGCGCTGCGCGGGACCGACGACGACGAGCTCGATACCCGGCTCGGCGCGCTGCCAGGCACGGGCCGTCATCAGCCCGAGGATGCCGTTGCCGAGGATCGCGATCTTCATGGGCGCACCCCGCCGCCTTCCGGGAACGTCAGATAGCACAACGACGGATACGACTTCGCCTTGTGGATCCGGTGCGGGTACTTGCCGAGCAGCTCGCGCACGTAGTGGATCCCTTCGGCCGGCGTCTGGCCGCCGCGCGTGAGTTGCCAGAACGCGACCACGCCGCCCGGCACGAGCCGCTTCATCACGGTCTCGAACGCATGGCGCGTCGGCCCCGGCACATTCAGGTCGAACCACGCGAGCGCGACCGGCTCGCCGGGATGCGCTTCCTCGTAGGCGGCGAGCGTTTCGCGGCAGTCGCCTTCCCATACGTGGTGCTTGCCGTTCACGTGGCCCATCGCGTTGTTGCGTTCGTGCAGCGACAGCAGGTTGCGCAACAGGTCCGCGTAGTCGCCGGCGAGCGAGTACGTGCCGTCGGAGAACAGCTTGCGATCGCGCGAATCGTTGTCGGAGAAGCCCGCGTAACCGGTGAACGTATCGAATGCGTGGATCCGGCGCTGGAAATTCAGCGGCTCGAGGATCGCGCGGAAGTTCTCGCACAGCACGGCGGTCTGCCCACGCCAGGTGCCGAGGTCGAGGATCGAGCCGGGCAACGGCACGATCTGCTCGTAGACCTCGAACGTCGCGAGAATCCGCGCGAGCAGCGAGCCGCGCACGAACAGGCCGAGCGAGCGTTCGAGTTCCTCTTGCGTCGCAGGATAGGTCTGCATCAGGTCGAACAGTTCGCGCCGCGCGGCGAGCTGGTCGTCGTTCGAGTTGGAGATGATTGAGGACTCGTGCATACACATGGCTCCAGGCGCTGAGGGTGGATTCGAGGGCATCCCCAGCCGCGGGCCGGCAAGCGGCTTGCGCCCTGCGCGATCGTCCGCGCGGTGGACGCCTCCAAGTCTGTGCCCGAGTCTATCGATCCGCGCCCGGATCGAATGGCGGATTAGCGGGCCGTTTCACCCCGCATTTCGACGGATGCCGCCGCGTCGGGCGGCCGGGCGGGCGCGACATCCGCCTGCTGCGGCAACGACGCAAACCGTTACGCGATGCGGCCCGGCGCGATCCGGCACCGATACGAGGCCGCGCGTCGAGGCCGGAATTCCGCGCTCCTATTGGCCGAACCGCAACCTTGACCGGCGTCAAGCGGCCGCCCGTGCGGTCACATGAAAAGCGACCAAATCCGGCACCTGCTCCGCCGATTGGAACGGCGTGCGCGCGCCGAGAATGCTGGCATGTCGAAGGCCGTCCGCCCGCATGCCGCCCGGCATCTTCCGGTGCGTGCCTTCGCGATCACGTGCCGGCCTGCGCGCCGGTGCGCGCGCCCCTATCGAACCCAGGCTGGCTTACCACGATGACTGATCTCACGCTGCCCGACTCCCCCGTCGCCACGATCGAAGCGGCGCTGGCGCTGCACCAGGCCGACCGACTCGAAGAAGCCGAGACGCTGTACCGGCAACTCCTCGACGCCGACCCGCGGCACGCGGACGCGCTGCACCTGCTCGGCCTGATCGGTCACCAGTACGGGCGCTATCAGGAGGCGTCCGAACTGATCATGGCGGCGATCGAGATCAAGCCCGACGGGATCTACTACTACAACCTCGGCAACGTGATGCAGGCGCACAACCGCCCGGCCGCGGCGGCCGAGTGCTTCCGTCTCGCGATCGAGCTGCGGCCCAATTACATCGACGCGTACAACAACCTCGGCAACGCGCAGCGGCTCGCGGGCAACGCGCGCGCGGCCGTCGAAGCGTTCTGCCAGGCGATCGCGCTGCAGCCCGACCACGGACAGGCGTACAACAATCTCGGCAACGCGCTGCTCGACCTGAACGAGATCCCGGCCGCGCTCGAGGCGTACCAGCACGCGGTCGCGCTGCGTCCCGAGCTGCCCGAGCCGCGCAGCAACCTGCTGTTCGCGTATCACTACAGCGATGCGTTCGACCAGCGCGCGTATCTCGACGAAGCGGCCCGCTTCGACGCGCTCGTCACCGGCCGCGCGCAGCCGTGGTCGACGTGGCTCGTCGACCTGACCGCGCGCATCGGCCGGCCGCTGCGCGTCGGCATCGTGTCGGGCGACCTGAAGTCGCACCCGGTCGGCTATTTCATCGAAGGGATGCTCGCGCACCTGAACGGCGCGCGCATCGAACTGCATGCGTATCCGACGCGCGACGTCGAGGACGACGTCACAGCGCGCCTCAAGCAGCGCTGCGCGTCGTGGACCAGCCTCGCGGGCATCGGTGACGAAGCCGCGGCCGCGCGGATTCGCGACGATCGCATCGACGTGCTGATCGACGCGTCGGGCCACACGATCCACAACCGCCTGCCGCTGTTCGCATGGAAGCCCGCGCCGCTGCAGGTGAGCTGGCCCGGCTATTTCGCGAGTACCGGCATGCGCGCGATCGACTACGTGCTCGGCGACCGCTACGTGATGCCGGCCGACGAGGCCGCGCATTTCGTCGAACGCGCGTGGCATCTGCCCGACAGCTACCTGTGCTTCACGCCGCCGGCCGTCGAGCTCGACGCCGGCCCGTTGCCGATGCTCGCGAACGGTTATCCGACCTTCGGCTATTTCGGCAAGCTCGCGAAGCTCACCGACCGCGTGATCGCGGTGTGGTCGCGCGTGCTGGCCGACGTGCCGAAAGCGAAGCTGTTCGTGAAGGCGCCGCATCTCGACGACCCGCGCGAGCAGGACGCGCTGCAGGCCCGCTTCGCGGCGCACGGCATCGGCGCGGCGCGCCTGGTGTTCGAAGGCCGCTCGCCGCGCGACGAATACCTCGCCGCGTACCGGCGCGTCGACCTGATGCTGAGCCCGTTCCCGTACCCGGGCGGCACGACGACGGCCGAAGCGCTGTGGATGGGCGTGCCGGTGCTCGGCCGCCGCGGCGCACGGTTCCTGTCGCACATCTGCGAAAGCCTGCTGCACGCGGCGCGCCTGCCGGAATGGATCGCCGACGACGATGACGACGCATACGTCGCGAAAGCCGTCGCGTTCGCACGCAACCCGGCCGAGCTGGCCGTGCTGCGCACGACGCTGCGCGCGCAGGTGCTCGCCGCGCCGCTGTGCGACGCGCCCCGCTTCGCGCGCCATTTCGAGGACGCGCTGCACGCGATGTGGGCGCGCCACGTCGAGGCCGCGCCGGGAGCCGCATCGTGAACGGCCAGTCGGTCCTCATCACCGGCGGCGCGGGCTTTCTCGGCTCGCACCTGTGCGAGCGCCTCGTCGGCGCCGGCTACGACGTGATGTGCGTCGACAACTTCTACACGGGCAGCAAGCACAACGTCGCGCACCTGATGGGGCACGTCAATTTCGAGCTGATCCGCCACGACGTGTGGCTGCCGCTCTACGTCGAAGCCGACCGCGTGTTCAACATGGCGTGCCCGGCGAGCCCGGTGCATTACCAGAGCGATCCCGTATCGACGGTGAAGACGGCCGTGCTTGGCGCGATCAACATGCTCGGCCTCGCGAAGCGCTGCGGCGCGCGCATTTTGCAGGCGTCGACGAGCGAGGTGTACGGCGACGCGCAGCAACATCCGCAGCAGGAAAGCTACTGGGGCAACGTCAATCCGAACGGGCCGCGCGCGTGCTACGACGAAGGCAAGCGCTGCGCCGAGACGCTGTTCTTCGACTATCACCGGCAGCACGGCGTCGACATCCGCGTGGTGCGGATCTTCAACACCTACGGCCCGCGCATGCGCGCCGACGACGGGCGCGTCGTGTCGAACTTCATCATGCAGGCGCTGCGCGGCGAACCGATCACGCTCTACGGCGACGGCAGCCAGACGCGCTCGTTCTGCTACGTCGACGATCTCGTCGAAGGCCTGCTGCGCATGATGGACCAGGACGACGACACCGGCCCGATGAACCTCGGCAACCCGAGCGAGATCACGATCCGCGAGCTGGCCGAATGCGTGCTGCGGCTCACGGGCTCGAAAAGCCGCATCGAATATCGCCCGCTGCCGGCCGACGATCCGCTGCAGCGCCGCCCCGACATCGGCCGCGCGCGCCAGCGCCTCGACTGGCAGCCCGGCATCGCGCTCGAGGACGGCCTGAAGGAAACGATCGCCTATTTCCGCAAACAGGTGAATGCATGAACCCCGAACTGATCGACGCCACCTGCCCCGCCTGCGCGCACACCGTTGCCGCACCGTTCTTCTCGGCCGGCGAGCGCACGCTCGCGACGCTCGCCTGGCCTGCGTCCGCCGAAGCGGCGCGCCGGCTGCCGCGCCATGCGCTCGACTTCGTCCAGTGCCCGCGCTGCTCGCACGTGTGGAACCACCGCTTCAGCTACGACGCGATTCCGTATCAGAGCAACCCGAACCGGATGTTCAACAGCGGCGGGATCTGGAAAGGCCATCTCGCCGCCACGCGCGACCTGCTGCTCGGTGCGCTGCCGGCCGAACCGGCCGTCGTCGAGATCGGCTGCGGCGAAGGGCATTTCGTGCGCGGGCTCGCCGAGGCGAGCCGCGGCGGCCGCTTTGCCGGCTTCGATCCGAATGCGAGCGCGGGCACCGGCCACGGCATCGAGTTCCATGCGCGGCTGTTCGAGCCGCTCGCGGACATGCCGGCCTTCCGGCCCGATGCGATCGTCATCCGCCACGTGCTCGAACACCTGACCGAACCCGCGAAGCTCGTCGAGCAGCTCGCATGGGGCGCGGCGAGCCAGCCGAACGCCTGCTGGCTGTTCGCGGAAGTGCCGTGCATCGACCGCGTATTCGAAACCGAGCGCCTCGCCGATTTCTTCTACGAGCACGTGTCGCAATTCACGACGGAGTCGTTCCGCACGCTGATGGCGCGCGCGGGCGAGGTCGTCACGCTCGCGCACGGCTACGACGGCGAAGTCGTCTATGCGCTGGTGCGGCTCGGCGTGCCCGCGCAGGCGCGCGAACGCGCCGATGCGTCGACTCGGTTCGCGGCCCGCACGGTCGAGCACCGTGTGGCGATCGCGGGGCAGCTCGCCGCGCTGGCCGAATCGGGGCGGCGCGTCGCGATCTGGGGCGGCACCGGCAAGGCCGCCGCGTTCATCCACCACTTCGACGCCGATGCCGCGCGCTTTCCGCTCGTCGTCGATTCCGATCCCGACAAGGTCGGCACCTACGTGCCGGGCACGGGCCAGAAGATCGAATTCCGCGACGCGCTGAAAGCGGCGCCGGCCGACGTGATCATCATCCCGACGCAATGGCGCGCACGCGACATCGTCGCCGAGATGTCGCGCGAAGGGATCGCGGCCGCGACCGTGATGATCGAGCACGAAGGCCGGCTGATCGACTTCGGGCGCGAACCGCATCCGTATTGAGCGGCACACGCGATGGAGTCGATCGAACCGCAGCTGCAGGCGGCGCTCGCGCATCACCAGGCCGGCCGTCTCGCGGACGCGAAGGCGCTGTACGACGCGATCCTCGCCGCGCAGCCGGGCCAGCCCGACGCGATGCATTTCCTCGGCCTGCTCGCCTGCCAGCTGAAGCAGTACGACGCGGGCCTCGCGCTGATGGAGCGCTCGCTCGCGGCGCGGCCGGACGCGTCGTACTTCAACAACCTCGGCAACATGCTGCGCGAATGCGGGCGGCTGGCCGACGCGATCGCGCATTACCGCCGCGCGGTGGCGCTGCGTCCGGAGTTTCCGGAGGCGCACAACAACCTCGGCAACGCGCTGCGCGACGCGCGCGATCCGGCCGAGGCGATGGCGAGCTGCTCGCGCGCGATCGAGCTGCGTCCCGGTTATGCCGAGGCGTACAACAACCTCGGCAACGTGCTGCAGGATCTCGGTGAATACGATGCGGCCGCGGCCAGTTACGGCAAGGCGATCGCGTTTCACCCCGCGTATGCGGAAGCGCACAGCAACCTCGGCAACGTGCTGCGCGCGCAGGAAAAGCATACGGAAGCGATCACGCACTACCGCCGCGCACTCGAGCTGAGTCCTGCCCTGCCGGCCGCGCGTCATGGTCTCGGCCTGTCACTGTGGGCGGTCGGGGAACCCGGCGAAGCCGCGCAGGTGCTGCGTGCCGCCCTCGCTGCCGAACCCGGCGACGCGAACCTGCACAACAACCTGGCCGGCGTGCTGCGCGATGCGGGCGACTTCGACGGCGCCGCGTCGCACTATGGGTGCGCAATCGAACGCGATCCATCGATGGCGGTCGCGCATGCGAACCTGAGCGGCGTGCTGCGCCGCCAGGCACGTTACGCGGATGCCTTGCTGCAAGCGCAGCATGCGATCCGGCTGGCGCCCGGTCTTGCCGATGCCTACAACCACGCCGGCAACGCGTATCACGGCCTGAACGATCTCGACGCGGCGGAGGCGAGCTACCGCACCGCACTCGCGCTGAACCGGGATGACGCCGGTACCGCCCACAACCTGTCGGTCGTGCTGCTCAAGCGCGAGCGGCACGACGACGCGCTCGCGTATTGCCGGCAGGCGCTGGCGGCCGGCCGCCCGAGCGCGGCGATGCACGTGAATCTCGGCGACATCCTGCGCGGCCAGGGCAACGTCGACGCCGCCGTGCCGGCGTACCGCGACGCGCTTGCGCTGGTGCGCGACGATGCCGACGAGGGCGCGGCCGACGTGCTGAGCCGCCTGCTGTTCGCGTCGGCCGCCTCGGCGAGCGTGCCGCCCGCCGATTACCTGAACGACGCGCTTCGCTATGGCCGGCATCTGGCGGCCCGGTCGACGCGCTATTCGCACGACGTGCGCGAACGCGCGGTGCGCGCGCGGCACCGCCCGTTGCGCGTCGGCTTCGTGTCGGGCGACCTGCGCCTGCATCCGGTCGGGATCTTTCTCGAAAGCGTGTTTGCGCAGCTCGATCGCACACGTGTCGCGCCGCACGTCTATGCGACGTCGGACGAAGAAGACGCGGTCACCGCGCGGCTCAAGCCGCATGCGGCCGTCTGGCGCTCGATCGCTGCGCTCGACCCGCAGGCGGCCGCGCGCACGATTCACGACGACGGCATCGACGTGCTCGTCGATCTCGCCGGTCACACGCAGGCGAGCGGGCTGGCCGCATTCGGCTGGAAGCCCGCACCGGTCCAGGCGAGCTGGCTCGGCTTCTTCGCGTCGACGGGGTGCGATGCGATCGACTACTTCATCGGCGACGCGCATACGTTGCCGGAAAGTGAAGGCCATCATTTCGTCGAGGCGCCGTGGCGGCTGCCGGACAGCTACCTGTGCTTCACGCCGCCGGCCGATGACGTGCCGGTCGGCCCGTTGCCGATGGCGGCCAACGGCGGCGTGACGTTCGGCTGCTTCGGCAAGCTGGTGAAGCTCGGCGACGACGTCGTGCGCGTGTGGTCGCGCGTGCTGCACGCGCTGCCGTCGGCCCGGCTGCTGCTGAAGGCGCGCGAACTCGAACACGCGGCCGTGCGCGACGCGACCGCCGCGCGCTTCGCGCGGCACGGGATCGACGCGAGCCGGCTTGCGTTCGAACCCGCGTCGCCGCGCGCGGAATACTTCGCCGCGTACAACCGGATCGACATCGCGCTGAGCCCGTTCCCGTACCCGGGCGGCACGACGACGGCCGAGGCGCTGTGGATGGGCGTGCCGGTCCTCGGCATGCGGGGCACGCGCTTCGTCACGCACATCTGCGAGAGCCTGCTGCATGCGGCGGGCATGAACGACTGGATCGCCCGCGACGAAGACGACTACGTCGAGAAGGCGGTCGCGGCGGCGGCCGACGGTGCGCGGCTGGCGGCGCTGCGCACGGATTTGCGGGCCCGGCTGCTCGCGTCGCCGCTCTGCGACGCGGCGCGTTTCGCGCACCATCTCGAAGACGCATTCCACGGCATGTGGGCACGCTATACGGAAACGGCACACGCAGCATGAACGACATCAACGACACCCTGCAACGCGCGCTGGCGCATCACCAGGCCGGCCGTCTCGCGGACGCGAAGGCGCTGTACGACGCGATCCTCGCCGCGCAGCCGGGCCAGCCCGACGCGATGCATTTCCTCGGGCTGCTCGCCTGCCAGCTGAAGCAGTACGACGCGGGCCTCGCGCTGATGGAGCGCTCGCTCGCGGCGCGGCCGGACGCGTCGTACTTCAACAACCTCGGCAACATGCTGCGCGAATGCGGCCGGCTCGACGATGCGATCGCGCATTACCGCCGCGCGGTGACGCTGCGTCCCGAGTTTCCGGAGGCGCACAACAACCTCGGCAACGCGCTGCGCGACGCGCGCGATCCGGCCGAGGCGATGGCGAGCTGCTCGCGTGCGATCGAGCTGCGCCCCGGTTATGCAGAGGCGTACAACAACCTCGGCAACGTGCTGCAGGATCTCGGTGAACACGACGCGGCCGCGGCCAGTTACGGCAAGGCGATCGCGTTCCACCCTGCGTATGCGGAAGCGCACAGCAACCTCGGCAACGTGCTGCGCGCGCAGGAAAAGCACGTGGAAGCGATCACGCACTACCGCCGCGCGATCGAGCTGAATCCCGCGCTGCGCGTCGCGCAACGCGGGCTGGGCGCCGCGCTGCGGGCGACCGGCGATTTCGACGGCGCGCTCGCGCATGCGCGCGCCGGCCTCGAGCCGGACGACGCCGAAGCGCATTGCGCGCTCGGCATCTCGTTGCGCAGCATCAACGATTTCGACGGCGCCGCGCAGTTGTTCGAGCGCGCGTGCGAAATCGATCCGCGCCATGCGCCGGCCTGGGCCCGGCTCGGCGAGCTGCGTTGCCAGCAGGGTGAATACGAGGCGTCCGTGCACCTGTGCCGGCGCGCGATCGAACTCGATCCCGACCTGGCGGACGCGTACAACTTTCTCGGTCTCGCGTATCACAACCTCGACCGGATGGCGGCCGCGGAGCTCAGCCATCGCCACGCGATCGACCTGAACCCGGACGATGCCGACGCGCACCACAACCTCGCCGCCGCGCTGTTCCGCCTCGACAAGCTCGACGAGGCGATGGACGAATACCGGATCGCACAGGAACTCGGCATCGATCCGGTGAAGATCCAGCTGACGCTTGGCGACATCCGCTGGGCGAAACGCGACTTCGCGGGCGCCGTCGCGGCCTTCCGCGAAGCCATCGAGCACGACCCGCATCGCGCGTATGCGCGCCTGCTGTTCAACATGTCGAGTTCGGCGGCGTTCGAGCCGCGCGACTGGGTGGTCGAAGCGCACCGCTACGGCGATTGCCTGGCGCGTGACGTGCAGCCGTTCGATCACGATCGCGCGCAGCGCGTGCAGCACGCGCGCGGCCGCCCGCTGCGGGTCGGCTTCGTCTCGGGCGACCTGCGCCAGCACCCGGTCGGCATCTTTCTCGAAAGCGTGCTCGCGCATCTCGATCGCACGCGCATCGAGCCGCATGCGTACGTGACCTTCGTGGTCGAGGACGACGTGACGGCGCGGCTGAAGCCCGCCTTCGCGAGCTGGAAGAAACTGACCTGCATGAACCGCGACCAGGCGGCGCAGATGATTCGCGACGACGGCATCGACGTGCTCGTCGACCTGGCCGGGCACACGAACTGGAGCGGGCTGCCGATCTTCGCGCACCGGCCCGCGCCGGTGCAGGCGAGCTGGCTCGGCTTTTTCGCGACGACGGGTTGCCGCGCAATCGACTATTTCGTCGGCGACGCGTACACGCTGCCGGCCGACGAGGCCGATCACTTCGTCGAGGCGCCGTGGCGGCTGCCGGACAGCTACCTGTGCTTCACGCCGCCGGCCTACGACGTGCCGGTCGGCCCGCTGCCGATGGCGGCGAACGGCGGCGTGACGTTCGGCTGTTTCGGCAAGCTCACGAAGATCAGCGACGACGTCGTCGCATTGTGGTCGCGGCTGCTGCAGGCGCTGCCCGATGCGCGCCTGCTGCTGAAGGCGCACGAGCTTGGCGCGGGCGACCTGAACGAGGCGACGCGCGCGCGCTTCGCGCGGCACGGCATCGACGCGAGCCGGCTGATCCTCGAGGCCGGTTCGCCGCGCGCGGAATACTTCGCCGCGTACAACCGGATCGACATCGCGCTGAGCCCGTTCCCGTACCCGGGCGGCACGACGACGGCCGAAGCGCTGTGGATGGGCGTGCCGGTGATCGGGATGAAGGGCGGGCGCTTCGTCACGCACATCTGCGAGAGCCTGCTGCATGCGGCGGGCATGGGCGACTGGATCGCCGACGACGAAACCACGTATCTTGCCAAGGCCATCGCGTTCGCTCAGGATCGCGACGCGCTGGCCACGTTGCGCGCGACGCTGCGCGAGCGCACGCTGGCGTCGCCGCTGTGCGATGCCGCGCGGTTCGCACGCAATCTAGAGGATGCGTTCCACGGGATGTGGGATCGCTACGCGGCCGGCGACACGACGGAGCCGCGCGCATGACGGGCCTCGTCGCGGAACGGTTGAACGCGGCGCTCGCGCACCACCAGGCCGGGCGTCTCGACGATGCGCGCGTGCTGTACGAGGCGATCCGCCGCGATGCGCCCGACCAGCCGGACGCGACGCATTTCCTCGGGCTGCTCGCGTGTCAGCTCGGCCAGTTTCCGGCGGGCCTCGCGCTGATGGAGCGCGCGATCGCGCTGCGCGCCGATCCCGTCTACCTGAACAACCTCGGCAACATGCTGCGTGCGCACGGCCGGCTCGACGACGCGATCGATGCCTACCGCCGCGCGATCGCGCTCGCGCCCGGCTATGCGGAAGCGCACAGCAACCTCGGCAACGCGCTGCGCGACGCGCACGACCCCGATGCCGCGATGCTGAGCTGCGCACAGGCGCTCGCGCTGCGGCCCGACTACGCGCCGGCCTACAACAATCTCGGCAACGCGCTGCGGGACAAGGGCGAAGCGGATGCCGCGGCGCGCGCGTACGAGAAGGCGATCGCGCTCGATCCCGCCTATGCGGAAGCCTGCTTCAACCTGGGCAACGTGTGCGGCGCGCAACGCCGGCACGACGACGCGATTGCGCACTACCATCGTGCGATCGCGCTGCAGCCGGGCCTGCACGCAGCGCATTACGCGCTGGGCATGCTGCTGCTGGAGCGCGGCGAACTCGATGCCGCGATCGCCAGCCTCGCGTGCGCGGCGGAATCGGGCGACGTCGACCGGCTGTTCGGTCTCGCGGCCGCGCTCGATCGTGCGGGCGATCTCGACGGTGCGGTGGCGAGCCTGCGTCGCGCGCTGGCGGTCGCGCCCGATCGCGCCGAACTGCATCACCATCTGGCGCAGACGCTCGCGCGGCAGGGCAAACGGCGCGAGGCGCTCGACAGCTGCCGCATCGCGCTGTCGCTGCCGAACCCGACCGCGCAGATGCACGCGGTGATGGGCGACATCCTCTGTGCGCTGTGGCACCTCGATGCCGGGCTCGCGAGCTACGATCGCGCGCTCGACCTCGATCCGGCGTTCCGCAACGCACACTCGGGCCGCATGTTCCACGCCGCCGGCACCGACCGGCTGTCGCCGGCGCAACTGCGCGAGCGAGCATGCGCGTTCGGCGCGCAGATGGCGGCGCAGGCGGCGCCGCATCGCCACGCACCGCGGCCGGCGAACGGGCGCGCGTTGCGCGTCGGCTTCGTCTCCGGCGACCTGAAATCGCATCCGGTCGCGGTGTTCCTGCTGAGTGTCGTCGCGGCGCTCGATCCGTCGCGCGTCGAACTGGCGGCCTACGCGACGCAGCCGGTCGAGGACGACACGACCGCGGCGCTCAAGCGCCACTTCGCGCTATGGCGCGACCTCACGCCGCTCGACGACCGCGCGGCCGCCGATCTGATCGCGGCCGACCGCATCGACGTGCTGGTCGACCTGAGCGGCCACACCGCGTCGAACCGGCTGCCGTTGTTCGCGTGGAAGCCGGCGCCGGTGCAGGCGACCTGGCTCGGTTATTTCGCGACGACGGGCGTCGCGGCGATCGATTACGTGATCGGCGATCGCTACGTGCTGCCGGCCGACGAGGCGCCGCATTTCGTCGAACGACCGTGGCGGCTGCCGGACAGCTATCTGTGCTTCACGCCGCCCGCGTTGCCGCTCGATGTCGGGCCGTTGCCGGCCGAAGGAAACGGGTGCGTGACGTTCGGTTGCCTGAACAACGCGAACAAGCTCGGCGAGCCGGTCGTCGCGCTGTGGGCGCGCGTGTTGCACGCGGTGCCGGGCTCGCGCCTGCTGCTCAAATCGGCGCAGCTCGACGAGGCGGCGCTGCGCACGAGTCTCGCCGCGCGTTTTGCCGCGCACGGCATTGCGGCCGAACGCCTGCTGCTGCGCGGCGGGTCGAAGCGGCTCGCGCACATCGGCACGTTCAACGACATCGACATCGTGCTCGACCCGTTTCCGTATCCGGGCGGCACGACGAGCATGGAGGGGCTGTGGATGGGCGCGCCGTTCGTCACGCGGCGCGGCGACCGCTTCCTGTCGCATATCGGCGAAAGCATCCTGCATACGCTCGACATGCCCGAATGGATCGCGGACGGCGACGACGACTACGTCGCGAAGGCGGCTGCGTTCGCGCAGGACCTGCCGCGCCTGGCAGCCGTACGGGGCGGGCTGCGCGAGCGGCTGCTGCGCTCGCCGCTGTGCGATGCGCCGCGCTTCGCCCGTCACCTCGAAACGGCGTTCGGGCAGATGCATGCCGCGGCGGTCGAACAGTCGGCGCTCGCCGCGCAATAGCGCAAGCGCGGCACCCGGGGGCGCATGCGACGGCGCCCCCTCATTCCACCCGCCGGACCGGCGAAAAAAAAGCCGCACGAATGCGGCTCGACGATACGACGTCGGCGCCCGCTCGATGGCGGCGCGCGTTGTTGTTCGTGCGCTTACAGCATGCCGGTCGCCTGGTAGGCGCTCGCGGCGCGGATCCGCTCGCGCGATGCGGTGAACTGCTGCGCGAGCCGGTCGCGATCGGACTGCGCGTCCTGCGCGATCGATGCGTCGATGTCCATGATCCGGCGGATCGTGTCGAGCGCGGCGGGCGTCTGCTCCGGCGACAGGCCCATCAGCAGCGGCGAGCGCTCGTCGGCCAGCGCGGCGACGCGCTCCCAGTCGCGCAACGCGGTCGCCGACTGCATCGCCTGGGTCAGGTGCAGCGCATGGTTCAGGGCATCGGTCATCATGGTCATGGTCGTCGTCCGGCGTCGTGCGAAGGGCGGGTTACTTGTTGGTGGCGAGCGCACCGGCGCTGTTGGTGCCGCCGAACAGCTGGGTCAGGTACTTCGTGTTGTTCGCCATCGTCGCCATCAGGTTGTTCAGCGCGGTGAATTGCGCGTTGTACTGCGTGGTCAGCTGGGCCGAGTAGTTCTGCAGCTGCGTCGCCTGGTCGGACAGGTTCTTCAGGTCCGCGTTGATCGCGGTGGTGCGCTGGTCGATCAGGCCGTTGGTCTGCGTGTAGGTGTTGACCAGGTTGTTGAGCGTCTGGCCGACGCCGTTCGTCGTGTTGAACAGGCCGGCGACGGCCGGGTTGTTCGACGTGAGCGCGGTGTTCAGCGCGGTCGAATCGACCTGCAGCGTGCCGTCGGCCTGCAGGTTGATGCCGATGGCCGCCAGCGAATAGGTCGAGCCGCCCGTCGTGACGCCACCGCTGATCGCGGTCGCGAGGCCGTTCGAGATCGTGTTCAGCATCGAATCGCCGAGCAGCGGCCCGGCCGTCGACGTGTTCGGATCGTACGACGACAGCGACTGCGCGGTCGTCACGTAGGTGTTGTACGCGCTGACGAACGCGTTGATCGCGGTCGTCGTGGCCGTCGTGTCGGGGGACAGCGTGACCGTCTGGGTCGTGTTCAGCGCCTGCGTCGTCAGGTTCAGCGTGACGCCCGTCAGCACGCCCGACACGCTGTTGGACGCGCTCGTCACCGGCGTGCCGTCGACGGTCAGTTTCGCATCGGCGGCCGGCGTCACGGTCGTGTAGCCCGAGGTCAGCTTCGAATTGACGCCGGTACCGCTCACCGACACCGTGTTGGCCGCACCGGTGTTGTTCGACTGGATCACGAGATGCTGGCCGTCCGAGCCGGTGATCACCGAGGCGGTGACGCCCGGGTTGCCGGCCGTCGTGTTGATCGATTTCGCGATGTCGGACAGCGATGCGCCGGCGGCGACGTTGACGTTGAAGGGCGTGCCCGTGCCGAGCGTGATGCTCAGCGAACCGGCGGAGATCGTGTCCGTGGACGTGACGCCGGCCGACGACAGCTTGTTCGCGGTGGCGAGCTGCGTGACGTTGACTGCATAAGAGCCGGCCACCGCACCGCCGCCGCTCTTGACCGACGCGGTGATGCCGTTGCCGCTCGCGGTCGCCGCGAGGCCGCTCAGCGTCGTGCCGTTCGACAGGCCCGTGATCGCGGTCTGCAGCGCCGACAGCGCCGATTTCAGTTTGCCGACCGCCGACAGCTCGGTGTTGTCGGCCGTCTGCTTGTTCGTGATGGTGGTCTGCTGGCCGATGGTCTTGGCCTGCACCAGCGACGTGACGAGCGAATTGACGTCGAGCGTCGAATTGGTCGCGCCGCTGATGATCGATTGTCCGGCCTGCGCCAGGATGCTGCCGATATCCGTCGTGCTTGTGCTCGTCGTGGTCATGCGGGTGCTCCAGTCGTTTGCGCGATTGCGCGCGATCCGGCGGGTCGCCGTACTTCGGTTTCAATGCAAGCAGGGAGGCATGCCTCCCTGGAGTGTCGGGTTCGACGAATCGAACCGGCGCCGTCGCGCGCCGCAACGCGGACGACGCCGTGCGCGCGGGCGGACCGCCCGGCGCGGGTGTTCCCGATTACTGCAGGAGCTTCAGGACTTGCTGCGGCAGCGAGTTCGCTTGCGCGAGCACCGAGATGCCGGCTTGCTGCAGCACTTGCGCCTTGCTCAGGTTCGCCGTTTCCGTCGCGAAGTCCGCGTCGGTGATCTGCGAACGCGCTGCGCTCATGTTCGTTGCCTGGGTTTGCGTCGTGGTGATCGCAGCCTGGAACGTGTTTTGTGCTGCACCCAGCGTTGCCTGGAACGTGTTCACGTTCTTCAGTGCCGCGTCGATTGCCGTCATGGCCGACTGTGCGCTCGTCTGGTCGCTGACCGACAGGCCGCTCAGGCTCAGGCCTGCGCCCGTGCTCGTCCACACCGTCGCGCCGAAGTTGACGGCAACGGTCTGGTTGGCGGATGCGCCGACCTGGAACGTGACATTGCCGGCGTTGCTCAGGATGGTCTGGCCGTTGAACGACGTTTGCGTCGCCACGCGGTCGATTTCGCCGAGACGCGTCGTGACTTCAGCCTGCAGGTTCGCACGTGCGTTCGAATCCAGCGAGCCGTCGCCTGCTTCGACTGCCAGCGTACGGATACGCTGCAGGTTGTCGACGGTCGACTGCAGCGCGCCGGCTGCCGTCTGGATCATCGAGATGCCGTTGTTCGCGTTCGACACGCCTTGGGTCAGCGCGTTGATCGCTGCCGTTTGCGACGTCGAGATCGCGAGACCTGCCGCGTCGTCGGCTGCCGTGTTGACGCGCTTGCCGGACGACAGGCGGTTGATCGCTTGCGACAGTGCGTTTTGCGAGCCCGACAGATTCGTCTGCGTCGTCAGCGAAAGGATGTTGGTGTTGATGTTCAGCATTTGCTTCCTCGTTTTGGAAAATGCCTGAGATACAGACAGGTTCTGATTTCGGCGTTGCGCTTTTTCGCGTCTGGCGCTGCCCGCCTTTCCTGGTTGACGGCGGCACCCGGCGAAAACTTTAGAGGGATGTTTGAGGAAATTCGGGACGGAAGGACCGGTTTCGCCGGGAAGGCGCGTCCGGTATGGCGGGCAGCGCGATGGCAGTGGTTCGAGAATCGTCCGGTTGGATGGAACGTTTGCCCGCGGTCGACAAAAGGATGGTTTTGTCTGTGATTCCCTGCTATGATGGCGGGCTGAATTGAGATTTCTGTCGAGGCCCTGCCGTTTTCGGCATGTCTGCTGGCAGTCAAACGCGGCGCTGCACGCAGCTTGTGAAGCGTACTCGCGGTGCTTTCCGCCTCTCTTTTCCGGCCTCCGAGGCCGTATTTCCGCTCGTTTCGCCTGTTGTGGGGACGCCCGGATGGCCGGTGCGTGGCGCTTGGCCGCTACGTTTTTGACCGTTTAAGCAATTTAGGAACGACATGACGACGATTCTTCTGAAAGAAAACGAGCCGTTCGAAGTGGCGATTCGCCGCTTTCGTCGCGCTATCGAAAAAAATGGCCTGATCGCTGAACTGCGTGAGCGCCAGTCTTACGAAAAGCCGACCGCAGTCCGCAAGCGCAAGAAGGCAGCAGCCGTCAAGCGCCTGCACAAGCGTCTGCGCAGCCAGATGCTGCCGAAGAAGCTCCACTAAGAGCGTCTGACGGTTTGCCGCGAAACGGCGGGGTGTGCCTCGAAAGAGGCCGCTCCGCCGTTTTGCTTTTGGGGTCCGGGAAAATCCCGAGGCCGCCGTGGGCGGCCGTTCCGGCCAAGGGTTGATCGCCGGCGGTGTGCGGCCGCCGGCGCGGCGTTCAGAAGTCGATCTTCGCGTTCAGGCTCACCGTGCGCGGGTCGCCCGGCTTCACGTAATCCGCGTACTGGTATTCCCAGTAGCGGCGGCCCAGCACGTTGTCGATCGACGCGCGCAGCGTCACGTCGTGGCGGCCGACCCGCGTCAGGTAGCGTGCGCCCGCATTGACGACGAGAAAGCCCGGCGCGTCGAGGCCGCCGGCCGCGCGCAGCGGTGTCGCGCCGGTGAATTTCGCGTCGACGCCGAGCGTCAGCCCCGGCACGCCCGGCACCGCATAGCCGATGTCGCCGGCGAGCACGAAGCGTGGCGCGCCTGCAACGCGATTGCCGTTGTTGCCGACCCCGTTCGCATACCACGCGTCGAGCAGCATCGCGTCGACGCCCGCGTTCCAGCGCGAGCCGAACTTCGCGCGCGCGCCGAATTCGATCCCCTGGATGATCGATTCGCCGTCCTGCACGTAGACGTTCGCGGCATTCGCATACTCGGCGCTGCGTTCGATGCGGAACAGCGCGGCCGTCGCGCTCCAGCGCGCGTGCTCGCTCTTGATCCCGAGCTCGTATTGCTTGCTGCGCAACGGCTTGAGCACCTGGCCCGCGTTCGCGTAGACGTCGTTCACGCGGCTGCCGGGCTCGAGCGATTCGGCGTAGCTGGCATACGCGGTGGTCGTCGGCGCGAGCTTGACCATCACCGCGAAGGTCGGCGTCACGACGCCGTTCTGGCGGTAGCCGGGATCCTCGGCGCCGCTCGCCTGGAACGAACGCTGCTCGTAATTCATGTAGCGCACGCCGGCGAGCACCGACCAGCGCTCGGTGAGCTGCACGGTGTCGCTCGCGAACAGCGATTTCTGCACGATCTCGCTCGTGCGGTACTGGATGAAGCCGTGCGGGCTCTCGTAGCGGTACGGATTCGGCGCATAGAGGTTGCCCGCGCCGAGCGGCACGAACACGCTGTTCGCCGAATAGTCGTTCGCCTGCTTCTGCCACGACGCGCCGAGCACGATCTGGTGGCTGAACGGGCCCGTGCGCACCTTGCCCTCGACCATCGCGCGCCACTGGCTGAAGCGGTGATCCTCCATCCCGACGTAGCGGCTGTCGGTGTAGTTGCCGGACGCGTCCTGCAGGTACAGCGTGCTTTCGTTGCGGCGGCGCGTCGCCTTGCTGTAGCTGTAGGCGACGTCGAGCTGCCAGTCGGGCGCGAGCTGGTATTGCAGCCCGGCCGTGTACAACTGGAGGTTCGTGTTCAGGTACTGGTCCTTGCCGCCGAGGTTCGTCGAGCCGCCGCTGATCGTTGCCGGCAGCGCGCCGCCCGGATAACTGCCGGTGAAGATCGACGGCGTCTGGCCCGTCGTGCGGCGTTCCTGGTACAGCGCGCCGAACGACACTGACAGGTCGCGCGTCAGGTTCGCCTGCAGCGCGAGCGACACGCTGTCGCGGCGGATGTTGCCGTCGTTGTACGTCTTGCCTTCCTCGTGCGTCGCGTTCAGCCGCGCGCCGAACATGCCGTTCGGCCCGAAACGCTGGCCGAGATCGACGTGCTCGGTCCACACGCTGGTGCTGCGGTAGCCGACGTCGACGCTGCGCACGGGCTCGGTACCCGGCTGCTTCGTCACGTAGTTCACGACGCCGCCCGGCGTCACGAAGCCGTACAGGAAACCGCCGAGCCCCTTCAGCAGCTCGACGCGCTCGAGCTGCTCGTACGGCATCGTGATCCCGTACGTGACGAACGGCAGCCCGTCGATCTTGTAGCCGTTCTGCCAGTCGAGCTGCATCCCGCGTACGGTCATGTAGCTCGCCCACGCGCTGTACGCGCCGCTGTTGTCGGACACCGATGCGTCGTTCGCGAACACGTCGCCGAGCTTGTACGGCTGGCGCGCCTCGAGTTCTTCCGACGTGACGATCGTCGTCGAGAACGGCGTGTCGAGCTGACGGCGCGTGCCGAGCGCGCCGGTCGAGATCGTGTCCGTCAGGTGTTGAGGCGAATCGTGCGCGGCCGTGATGTTGAGGGCCGGCAGCACCGCGGCGTCGCCGGGCGAATCGTCGGCGTGCGCGAGCGATGCGGCGAAACAGGCAAGGGCGGCGGCCACGCGGCGTGGACGAACGGGAGGTCGGGCGAGGCTGGCGGTCATGGCGAGTGAGTAAAAATGCAAGTAAGAATCATTCGCATTGCGTTAAAATGTCGCGCATCGTATCAAAACCCGCCGAACGCGCAACATTTCCATGCCGCGCACAAGGGCATCCGGCCTCGCCTGGCGTGGCCGGACGGCGCTTGCGCGGCATTCGACATCACATGACCTGCATCCCGTCGAACCGGGGCCGCCGTCTGTGCCGGCCCGCTTTCCTGTCGCCGTGTACGCGATGAATGCGTTCCTGCGACCGTTTCTCGTCCGCCTGCATCGCTGGTTCGGGCTTGCCATTGCGCTGTTCCTGTTCGTCGCGGGGCTCACCGGCGCGCTGATTGCGTGGGACCACGAGCTCGACGCGGCGCTGAATCCGGACTTCTACCTCGCGCACAGCGCTGCGGCGCCGCTTCCGCCGCTCGACCTGGCGACGCGCATCGAGGCTGCCGACCCGCGCGTGCAGGTGACTTATCTGCCGCTCGCGGTCGAGCCGGGGCACACGCTGCAGGCGGGCGTGATCCCGCGCACCGATCCGGCGACCGGCCAGCCGCACGCGATCGACTTCAGCCAGATCGCCGTCGATCCCGCGACCGGCGCGGTGCAGGGCCGCCGCGAATGGGGCGAGCTGTCGCTCGCGCGGCTCGACCTGATGCCGTTCATCTACCGGCTGCATTACTCGCTGTTCCTGCCCGAGTACCGCGGGATCAACTTCGGGTTCTGGGTGATGGGCGTCGTCGGCATCGTGTGGGCGATCGACTGCCTGATCGCGCTCGTGCTTGCGTTCCCGAACCTGAAAAGCTGGCGCAAGTCGTTCGCGTTCCGCGTGCGGCGCGGCGGTTATCCGCTCGTGTTCGACCTGCACCGCTCGGGTGCCGTATGGGTGTGGGGGCTGCTGCTGGTCGTTGCGGTCACATCGATCTCGATGAACCTCGCCGTGCCCGTCGTGCGCCCGCTGGTGTCGCTGGTGTCGCCGCTCGCGGAGACGCCGTACACGAATCCCGGGCACTTCCCGCCGGCTCCGCCGGGCAGCACCGTGCTGCCGCGCGAGCGGATCGTCGAGATCGCGCGCGCGGCCGGGCGCGACGCGGGGATTACCGCGCCGCCCGGTGCGCTGCTGTTCGCGCCGGCGATGAACGTCTATGCGGTCGGGTTTTTCACGCCCGGCAACGACCACGGGGATGTCGGGCTCGGCAATGCGTGGTTGTATTGGGATGCGGTGACCGGCAAGCCCGTCGCGGCCCAGGTGCCGGGCCGCGGCTCGGCCGGCGACCTGTTCATGCAGGTGCAGTTTCCGCTGCACTCGGGGCGGATCGCCGGAGTCGCGGGCCGCATCGCGGTCAGCGCGCTCGGCATCGTCATCGCGATGCTGAGCGTGACGGGTGTCTGCATCTGGGTGAAGAAGCGCAGCGCACGTGTGCGGGCCGCACGGAGTGCGCGGCCGGTCGTGCCGGCATCGTCACGCGCCGCGCGGTAAGTGACGCGCGATAAGTGACGCGCGATAAGTGACGCGTGGCGCCGGTGCCGCCAGCGCCGCGGGCGCTGGTGAAGGACGGGCGCCCGACTTGCGCCGGCGCTTTTCGCCTTCGCCGTCAGCCCGCCTTGCGCTTCCGGGCCGGCTGTTTTCCGCCGAGCGCCGCGCACTGCGCGTGGCACGGGCAGCCGGCCTCGTGATCGTTGACCATGCCGGTTGCCTGCATCAGCGCATAGCAGATCGTCGAGCCGACGAACTTGCAGCCATATGCCTTCAGCGCCTTGCTGAGCGCCTCGGACTGCTCGGTCGATGCGGGCGCGTCACGATACGACTGCCAGGCATTCTGGATCGGCGTATCGCCGACGAACGACCACAGGAACGCGGCGAGCGACCCGTGTTCCTCGCGGATGCGCTGCACCGCGCGTGCATTGGTGACCGCCGACTCGACCTTCGCGCGGTTGCGCACGATGCCGGGATTCTCCAGCAGCTTCTCGATGCGCTTCGGCGTGAAACGCGCGACGGCGTCGACGTCGAACGCCGCGAATGCCTCGCGATAGCCCGCACGCTTGTTCAGGATCGTCGACCACGACAGCCCGGCCTGCGCGCCTTCCAGGATCAGCATTTCGAACAGGTGGCGATCGTCATGCGACGGCATACCCCACTCGGTATCGTGGTAGTGAGCGTCCGCTTCCGTCTTCACCCAGTTACACCGCTGCGACATCGTCTGCCTCGTGTTCAGTGTCGATTTGATCGTGCCAGCATAGCGGAAGCCCTTTTCGCGGGATAGCCGGCCGAACGGCAGATGGGCGCGCGGCGCCGATCCGGTTAAGCTTGGCGCCTGTTCGAATCAGCGGGATGAAGGCATGGCGGCATTACTTTTTGCGATCGGCATCGACGGCGGCGGCACGGGCACGCGCGCGGTGCTGGCCGACCGGCACGGGCGCGAGCTCGCGCAGGGGCGCGGCGGCCCGTCGGGGCTCGGGCTCGGCATCGAGCGCGCATGGGCATCGATCGGCGCGGCGTGCGCGGACGCGTTCACGCAGGCCGGCTTCGCGTTCGAGTGGTCGCAGTGCGCGCTCGGCTGCGGGCTCGCGGGCGTCAACAATGCGGCGTGGCTCGCCGCGTTCCGCGCGCAGGCCCCGCTCGGCGCGCTCGCGATCGAGAGCGACGCATATACGACGGTCGTCGGCGCGCACGGCGGCGCGCCGGGGCTGATCGTCGCGCTCGGCACCGGCAGCATCGCGGCGGCGCTCGATGCGGCCGGTACGTGCCGGATCGCCGGCGGTTTCGGCTTTCCGTCCGGCGACGAGGCGAGCGGCGCGTGGCTCGGCGTGCGTGCGCTCGCGTACGCGCAGCAGGCGCTCGACGGCCGCGTGCCGCGCGATGCGTTCGCCGATGCACTGCTCGCGGAAACGGGCGCGCAGGATCGCGACGCGCTCGTCCAGTGGTCGTGCGATGCGAACCAGACGATCTACGCGCGCCTCGCGCCGATCGTGTTCGCGCATCGCACGCATCCGGTCGCGGGCGCGCTGATCGCGCAGGCCGGCGACGAGATCGGCAAGATGATCGATGCGCTCGATCCGCAGCAGGCGCTGCCGGTCGCGCTGTGCGGCGGGCTGGCGGACGCGCTCGCGCCGGCCGTGCCGGCGCGTCACGCCGCACGGCTGCGCGCGCCGCTCGACGATTCCGCGCATGGCTCGCTGCGGCTCGCGCTGCAGGCGCTGCGGGCGGCAGAAGGCGGTTGAGGCCAGGCAAGGCGGGGTGGAAGGTGCGTTGACGCCGCACCGGAGGCGGCGCTTGACCGGGAACCGTCCGGCGCGCCGCCGGGCACGACGTTAAAATGGCGATTCCGCAGAGCCCTGCGCGCCATTCTCCCGTCCTATGTACAAAGTCATCGCCACCGATCTCGACGGTACCCTGCTGAACAGCGACCACCAGCTCGACCCGTACACGATCGACACCGTCCGGCGGCTCGACCGCGACGGCCTGCAGTTCGTGATCGCGACGGGGCGCCATTATGCGGACGTCGCCGGCATTCGCGACGTGCTCGGCATCCGGCCGTACCTGATCACGTCGAACGGCGCGCGCGTGCATGCGCCGGACGACACGCGGATCCACGCGCAGGACATCGATCCCGCGATCGTCCGCGGCCTCGTGCAGCCGGACGTCACCGGCGCGCATGGCCGCGTGATCGTCAACCTGTTCACCAACGACGGCTGGCTGATCGACCGCGATGCGCCGCACCTGCTCGACTTCCACCAGGATTCGGGCTTCCGGTACGACGTGATCGACATGGCCGCGCACGACGGCGCCGGTATCGCGAAGGTGCTGTATATCGGCGAGCCGGCCGATCTGGCGATCGTCGCCGAGCAGATGCGCGTGCGCTTCGGCGATGCGCTGTACGTCACGTACTCGTTGCCCGATTGTCTGGAAGTGATGACCGCGAACGTGTCGAAGGGCCGTGCGTTGCGCACGGTGCTCGCGCGGCTCGGCGTCGATACCGGCCACTGCATCGCGTTCGGCGACAACATGAACGACATCGACCTGCTCGAAACCGCCGGTCACGCGTTCATGATGAACAACGCGAACCCCGACCTGGTCGCGCGGCTGCCGCACGTCCCGCGGATCGGCAACAACTTCGATGCGGGTGTCGCCCGCCACCTGCGCACGCTGTTCTCGCTCGAGGGCAACGTCGCCGCGTCCTGAGTGCCCGGTCCCGGGCGCGTTTCCCGAGCGGCAATGAAAAACGGGCGCCAATGGCGCCCGTCGAAACTACCTGCCTCGATGTTCTTGGACAGCGTGAGGCTCGCTGCTCTGCTCGCTTGACCCCGTAGTGTTTTATTCGCTTGTGCGAGCCGATGCCGGCAGCCGGTCGACGGCGTCGTCACGCCCGGCGACCAGCGGGTAAATGATCCCTGCGAGTACCGCGCCGATCATCGGCGCAACCCAGAACAGCCACAGCTGGCCGATCGCGTCGCCACCGACGAACAGCGCCGGGCCGGTCGAGCGCGCCGGGTTCACCGACGTGTTGGTGACCGGGATCGAGATCAGGTGAATCAGCGTCAGGCACAGGCCGATCGCGATCGGCGCAAAGCCGGCCGGCACACCGCGCTTGTCGGTCGCGCCGAGGATCACGAACAGGAAGAAGCCCGTCATCACGACTTCGCAGATGAACGATGCGGTCAGCGAGTAGTGGCCGGGCGAGCGATCGCCGAAGCCGTTCGTCGCGAAGCCGCTGCCGACGACGTCGAAGCCCGGCTTGCCGGTTGCGATCAGGTACAGCACGAACGCGCCGAGCGTGGCGCCGACTACCTGCGCGACGATGTACGGTGCGAGATCGCGTGCCGGGAAGCGGCCGGCGACCGTCAGGCCGACGCTCACCGCCGGATTCAGGTGGCAACCCGAGATGTGGCCGATTGCGAATGCCATCGTCAGCACGGTCAGGCCAAAGGCAAGTGCGACACCGGCAAAGCCGATGCCGAGGCCCGGAAAGGCGGCGGCCAGCACGGCGCTTCCGCACCCGCCGAGCACCAGCCAGAACGTGCCGAATACCTCTGCAGCGAGACGCTGAGAAAGATTCATGTAAGGACCTCGTTCAAGTGGGTTGAAGACCAACGGACGACACGACGGATTTATTCGATCGCCCGGAATTGGTCTGGATTATAGGAAATGAATCGCGTCCGGGAGGGTCAACGATTGTTAAATTTGAATGGCTGACGAATGCCTTTTATTAGAATAAGTCCGCATTCTCGATATAGCCAAATCGGTTAAAGATGACAGCATTTATTTCGAAGGGCAGGGCGGCAGTGCGGATGACGTAACGGGTGTTGGCGTCCCGGCAGGATTCGCCGGGGCCGCATCATCGAAAAGGGGAGTCAAAAAATGTCTCAATACGCGAAACTCAAGGCGCAGATCGCCGATCTGCAGGCCCAGGCGGACGACGTACGCCGCCAGGAAGTGGCGGCGGTCATTGCCGACGTCCAGCGAATGATTGCGGAATATGGCCTGACGGCCCAGGACCTGGGCTTCGCGGAACGGGCACGGCGCGGACGCCCGCCGAAGAAGGCGCCGCTGCCGCCGAAATACCGCGATCCGAAGTCGGGTGCAACCTGGAGCGGGCGCGGCAAGCCGCCGAATTGGATCGTCGGGAAAAACCGCGATCGCTTCGTGATCGAATGACCGGAAGCCAAAAAGAAAGAGCCGCATCGTCGATGCGGCTCTTTTGTTTTACGCGCCGATTTTGGCGCGGATTTTACCGAATATTTCAGCGCGGATTTCCGCGTCAGGCACCTGCGACCCGGCGCAATACCGGTTGCTTGGTCGCCGTGCAAAGCGATTCGTAAGTTTCGACATAACGCTGCGCCATTGCCTTCGAGCTGAAACGCGTGTCGAAACGCTGGCGGATCGCGGTGCGCGACAGCGTGTCGATCCGGTGCAGCGCGCCGACCGCGCCCTGCACGTCCTCGACGATGAAGCCGGTCACGCCGTCCTCGATCACTTCCGGCACCGAGCCGCGGTTGAACGCGACGACCGGCGTGCCGCAGGCCATCGCCTCGATCATCACGAGGCCGAACGGCTCCGGCCAGTCGATCGGGAACAGCAGCGCCTTCGCGCCGGACAGGAACGCAGGCTTCTGCGCCTCGTTGATCTCGCCGATGAACTCGACGTGCGCCTCGCCGAGCAGCGGCTCGATCACTTCCTTGAAATAGTCGGCGTCGGCCTTGTCGACCTTCGCGGCGATCTTCAGCGGCAGCCCGCTTTGCGCGGCGATCCGGATCGCGGTGTCGACGCGCTTTTCGGGACAGATCCGGCCCAGGAACGCGAGGTATTCGGGCTTCACGCCCGGCTGCGGCGTGAGCAGCGTGTCGGGCAGCCCGTGATACACGGTGCCGGCCCACGCGGCCTGCGGCAGCGGCTTGCGCTGGTTGTTCGAGATCGACACGACCGGCGCGTCCGGGAACGCATCGAACACCGGCTGCAGTTCCGGCAGGTCGAGGCGGCCGTGCAGCGTCGTTACGTACGGCGTGTCGAGGCGCGACATCAGCGGAAACGGCAGGTAGTCGAGGTGGAAGTGCAGCACGTCGAATTCGTGCGCGACGCGGGCGACCTGCTCGAGGAGCCGCATGTGGGGCGCCATCGAATCGCGGATCGACGGGTCGAGCCGCAGCGCGCGCGGCCACGCCGCCTCGAGACGGGCCGACGTGACGGAGTCGCCGCTGGCGAACAGCGTCACGTCATGGCCGAGTTCGACGAGCGCCTCGGTGAGGTAGGACACGACACGCTCGGTGCCGCCGTAGAGTTTCGGCGGAACGGCTTCGTAAAGCGGCGCGATCTGGGCAATTCGCATGGGTGTTCTCCGGTTTCGATCCGTGGGCGCCGTGGCGCTGATAGGGATCCCATCCAACGTTGCGGAACTCGCCGACGCACGCGGTTGGCGGTACGTGGCCGGGCCCTGGACGGGGTGCGCGGGGCGCCGGACGGCAAGCTGCGGGGCGGGCCGGCACGGCTCGCGCCGCCGCCCATTGGAGTCCATTATCGATATCGCCTTGAGGGGTTCGAGTGTTTTTTCAAACACTTAAGGCTTGTTACACGATGAAATACGCGAAAACCCCGAGAAAAGGGGCGCGGAATCATGAATCGAGATGACAGCAACTATTGTTGCGCTATCGTGAAAAACCACTATAATTTTTACCGATCCGATTGTCGGCAGCCCTGCCGGCAAGCCTTTCGCTACCGAGCGGCGGCCATCGGAGCCCTCACAGCCGAATTCGCGCTGTCACCCGCTTTCCCGATTACCCCTTTCAATTCGCTTTGTCGGAAAAATTCCTACACGGTTTACAGACAAATCCTGCATGGCATACGCCACTTCGCTGATACCGGCATAAATGCCGTTTGGCCAAAATTCGCCCTGTAAGACTATAAACGAGCCGACCGAGCGCCAAGAGCGCTCCGAGCGAGCAAACGTTTTCATAACACGAATGGCCAAAGCAAAGCTCTTTAACGGGGGAATCATGAGCGCTACCAGCGAAATGCTCAGTGAGATCAAAGAGGTCAACCTGTCGTACCTCCTCCTCGCGCAACGCCTGCTGCGGGAAGACAAGGCGATGGGCATGTTCCGCATGGGAATTTCCCAGGAACTCGCCGACGTGCTCGCAAACCTCACGCTCGCACAGACCGTGAAGCTTGCCGCGTCGAACCAGATGCTGTGCCGCTTCCGCTTCGACGATCACGCGCTGCTGTCGTCGCTCGCCGACAAGGGCCGTAGCGATGTCGTCGCGCACGCCCACTCGGCCATCCTGATGGCCGGGCAGCAGGTCGAAAGCGTCCGCTGATCCATCCCGCCTTGCGTTGTGCCCCGGCGTACCGAGCCGGAGGGCAGCGTATTGGCCATCCATCCGAACAACGTCAAGCGGACGGTTATCACCATGGCAAGCAAAAGCGTCGTGATCGAGGTGAAGGAAATCACCCTCGCCATCGAACTGATCGAACTGGGCGCCCGGCTGCAGCTGCTGGAGGCGGAGACGAGCCTGTCGCGGGACCGTCTGATCAAGCTGTACAAGGAACTGAAGGGCGTGTCGCCGCCGAAGGGGATGCTGCCGTTCTCGACCGACTGGTTCATGACGTGGCAGCCGAACATCCACTCGTCGCTGTTCTACAACATCTACCGGTTCATGCAGGACCACGGCCGCTGCGAGCCGATCCAGTCGATCGTGAAGGCGTACCGGCTCTATCAGGAGCACGTGAACCTGTCCGGCGACGAGGCCGCGCTGAGCCTCACGCGGGCGTGGACGCTCGTGCGCTTCTTCGATTCCGGGATGCTGCAGATGACTCCGTGCACGCGCTGCGGCGGCCACTTCGTCGCGCATGCGCATGATCCGCATCAAGGTTTCGTGTGTGGCCTGTGCCAGCCGCCGTCGCGCGCAGGCAAGACCCGCAAGGCCGCCGCCGCGCGCGCCGAACTGGCTGCCGCCGCGGCCTGAGCGCCGGGCCGGGCGGGGCGCGGGCGGTTGCCGCGGGCCACGCGAATCGTCCGTGCATTGCTGGTAAACACCGTCGGGCCGCCGCCGGACGGCCGCGAAAGTTTTCCTGCCGACTGCCGTAAACCTGTTTAACGGCGGTCTTCCCGCCGGTCTTTCGTGAGGGACAGGCAGTGCTGATTATCGTGGGAACACTCGTGACGCTGTTGTCCGTCTTCGGCGGCTATGCGCTGGCAGGCGGGCATCTGGGCGCATTGATCCAGCCGGTCGAGATCCTGATGATCGCGGGCGCCGGCGTCGGCGCATTCATCCTCGGCAACGGCGGCAAGACCATCAAGGCCACGCTGCGCGTGCTGCCGACGCTCTTCAAGGGTTCGAAGTACACGAAGGACGTCTATATGGAGCTGATGGCGCTGCTTTACGTGCTGCTGGCGAAGGCACGCAAGGAAGGCACGCTGACGCTCGAGGCCGACATCGACGATCCGGAAAAGAGCCCGATCTTCACGCAATACCCGAAGATCCTCGCCGACAAGCACATCGTCGAGTTCCTGACCGATTACCTGCGCCTGATGGTGGGCGGCAACATGAACGCGTTCGAGATCGAGAGCCTGATGGACGAGGAGATCGAGACGCACCACGCGGAAGGCGAGGGCCCCGCGCACGCGCTGATGCGCGTCGGCGACGCGATGCCGGCGTTCGGCATCGTCGCGGCCGTGATGGGCGTGGTGCACACGATGGCGTCGGCCGACAAGCCGCCCGCGGTGCTCGGCGCGATGATCGCGCAGGCGCTGGTCGGCACGTTCCTCGGGATCCTGCTGTCGTACGGGCTGATCGGGCCGCTCGCGAGCCTCGCGGAGCAGCGCGTCGCCGAATCGACCAAGATGTTCCAGTGCATCAAGGTGACGATCCTCGCGACGCTGAACGGCTATGCGCCGGCGATTGCCGTCGAGTTCGGCCGCAAGGTGCTGTTCTCGACCGAGCGCCCGTCGTTCTCGGAGCTCGAAGAGCACGTGCGCCGCGTGAAGGCGAAGTGACGCGGAGCGCACGATGAGCAAGAGCAAGGATCGCGCGATCGTCGTCAAGCGGGTGGCCCCGGCGAAGAAGGGCCACCATGGCGGCGCATGGAAGCTCGCGTACGCGGACTTCATGACCGCGATGATGGCGTTCTTCCTGCTGATGTGGCTGCTGAGCTCGGTCACGCCGGTGCAGCTGAAGGGGATCGCCGAGTACTTCAACACGCCGCTGAAGGCCGCGCTGCTCGGCAGCGGCGACCGCAATTCGCAGGATTCCAGCATCCTCAACGCCGGCGGCCGCGACCTGTCGAGCGTCGACGCCGGCACGCTGCGCCGCACCGACGGCACGACGCAGCTCGCCGATCGCGTCGCGAAGGCCGGCGACGACAACACGCGCTCGCAGGCGCAGGGCGCGCAGGACCGGCTCGAGCAGGCGCGCCTGCATGACCTGCAGATCAAGCTGATGGCCGCGATCGAGGCCAACCCGACGCTGCGCCAGTTCAAGCAGCAGATCCGCATCGACTCGACGCTGATGGGGCTGCGCATCGAGATCGTCGATACGCAGAAGCGGCCGATGTTCGCGATGTCGAGCGACAACGTCGAGCCGTACATGCGCGACATCCTGCGCGAGATCGGCAAGACGCTGAACGACGTGCCGAACCGGATCATCGTCCAGGGCCACACCGATGCCGTGCCGTACGCGGGCGGCGAGGGCGGCTACAGCAACTGGGAACTGTCGGCCGACCGCGCGAACGCATCGCGCCGCGAGCTGATCTCCGGCGGCATGGACGAGGCGAAAGTGCTGCGCGTGCTCGGCCTCGCGTCGACGCAGAACCTGAACAAGGCCGACCCGCTCGATCCGGAAAACCGCCGGATCAGCGTGATCGTGCTGAACCGCAAATCCGAAGAGGCGCTGATGCGCGACGACGCGACGACCACGACGCTGTCGGCCGATGCGGCCGGCTCGAAGCAGCTCGCGCAGCAGCTCGGCGGCGCGGCGCCTGCCGTGCGCCCGGCGCTCGCGGCGTCCGCCGTCGCCGTGCCGAAACCCTGATATCGACAAGACAAGCTTCCGAGACAGACATGATCCGAACCATTCTCGCCATCGACGACTCCGCGACCATGCGTGCACTGTTGCAGGCGACGCTTGCACAGGCCGGCTATGACGTGACGGTGGCGCCGGACGGCGAAGCCGGCTTCGACATGGCCGCGACCGCGCCGTACGACCTGGTGCTGACCGACCAGAACATGCCGCGCAAGAACGGGCTCGAGGTGATCGCCGCACTGCGCAAGCTGACTGCTTATGTGGACACGCCGATCCTCGTGCTGACGACCGAGGGCAGCGATGCCTTCAAGGACGCCGCGCGCGACGCGGGCGCGACCGGCTGGATCGAGAAGCCGATCGACCCGGCCGTGCTGGTCGACCTGGTCGCGACGCTGTCCGAGCCGGCCGCCTCCTGACATGAACGCGAAGAATCCAACCGGTGCCCGGGCATGACTCTCGACATCACTCAGTTCTACCAGACCTTTTTCGACGAAGCGGACGAGCTGCTCGCGCAGATGGAGCAGCTGCTGCTGAATCTGGACGTCGACGCGCCCGACCCCGAAGACCTGGCCGCGATCTTCCGCGCCGCGCATTCGATCAAGGGCGGCGCGGCGACGTTCGGCTTTTCCGCGCTGACCGATACGACGCACATCCTCGAATCGCTGCTTGACCGCGCGCGCAACCATGAGCTGACGCTGACCAAGGACATGGTCGACGCGTTCCTCGAGACCAAGGACGTGCTGTCCGACCAGCTCGCGGACTACCGCGCGAGCGCCGAACCGGACGCGGCCGCCGCCGCGACGATCTGCGCGAAGCTCGAACGGCTGAAGGCCGAGAGCGGTGCGGGTGCGCCGGCTGCCGCCGCCGCGCCTGCGCCCGCCGCGCCGGTTGCTGCTGCCGTAGCCGTTGCACCGGCCGTCGAACCGGTCGCCGGTGGCGACCGTGCGCCCGATCACGTGGTCGAGCAGGCTGTCGCGGCCGCCCATCCCGCGGGCGACGCAGGCGCCGGCGGCCCGCACCTGAAGATCACGCTGGTCGGCGTCGACGCGAAGGACCAGGAACTGCTCACCGAAGAACTCGGCAACCTCGGCCGGATCGTCGGCCGCGAGCAAACGGGCGCCGACCTGTCGCTGTGGCTCGAATCCGACGTGCCGTCCGACGACATCGTCGCCGTATGCTGCTTCGTGATCGACGAAAGCCAGATCCGCGTCGCGCATGGCACGGCGCCGGCCGTTGCCGCGCCGGCTGCCGAACCGGTCGCCGCCGCGCAACCCGCTCGCGTCGAGGTGTTCGCGCTGCCGGCTGCCGCACCGCAGGCCGCACCGGCTCCGGCACCTGACGAGCCGGCCGCCGCCGTTGCACCGGCCGAGCCGCAGCCGCCCGCGCAGCAACCGCAAGCCGAACACGCGGCGCCTGCCGCCGCGCACCATGACGACAAGCGCGCGCGCCCGGCCGCCGCCGCCGCATCGGGCGCCGAAGGCAGCTCGATCCGCGTCGGCGTCGAGAAGGTCGACCAGCTGATCAACCTCGTCGGCGAACTCGTGATCACGCAGGCGATGCTCGCGGAGACCGCGAGCGCGTTCGATCCGGCGCTGCACGACCGCCTGTTCAACGGGATGGCGCAGCTCGAGCGCAACGCGCGCGACCTGCAGGAAGCGGTGATGTCGATCCGCATGATGCCGATGGACTACGTGTTCAGCCGCTTCCCGCGCCTCGTGCGCGACCTCGCCGGCAAGCTCGGCAAGCAGGTCGAGCTCGTCACGTTCGGCCAGGCGACCGAGCTCGACAAGAGCCTGATCGAGCGGATCATCGATCCGCTCACGCACCTCGTGCGCAACAGCCTCGACCACGGGATCGAGACCGTCGACAAGCGCGTCGCCGCCGGCAAGGACGCGGTCGGCCAGCTCGTGCTGTCGGCCGCGCATCACGGCGGCAACATCGTGATCGAGGTGAGCGACGACGGCGCGGGCCTGAACCGCGAGCGGATCCTCGCGAAGGCCGCGAAGCAGGGCATGCAGGTGTCGGACAACATCAGCGACGACGAGGTCTGGCAGCTGATCTTCGCGCCGGGCTTCTCGACCGCCGAGACGGTGACCGACGTGTCGGGCCGCGGCGTCGGGATGGACGTCGTGAAGCGCAACATCCAGTCGATGGGCGGCCACGTCGAGATCACGTCGCTGGCCGGCCGCGGCACGACCACGCGGATCGTGCTGCCGCTCACGCTGGCGATCCTTGACGGGATGTCGGTGAAGGTCGGCAACGAGATCTTCATCCTGCCGCTGAACTTCGTGATGGAGTCGCTGCAGCCGTCGAACGACGACATCTACACGGTCGGCAACGGCGAGCGCGTGGTGCGCGTGCGCGGCGAATACCTGCCGCTGGTCGCGCTGCACGAGGTGTTCTCGGTCGAGGATGCGCGCACCGACCCGACGCAGGGGATCGTCACGATCATGGAAACCGAGGGGCGCCGCTTCGCGATGCTGATCGACGAGCTGGTCGGCCAGCAGCAGGTGGTCGTGAAGAACCTCGAAACCAACTACCGCAAGGTGCATGGCATCTCGGCGGCGACCATCCTCGGCGACGGCAGCGTCGCGCTGATCGTCGACGTCGCGGCGCTGAACCGCGAAACCCGTGCGACGCACGGCGCCCGTGCCGGCGCCGAGCTCGCGATGTTCTGATGACTCTCGCCATTCAACCGATTGGGGGCAAACGTGTCTGCTGAAGTCCAAATGATCAATCCGGCCGCGGCGAACGCGGCGACGAGCCGCCGCGACGCGGTGCAGGGCGACGCGACGGGCCAGGAATTCCTCGTGTTCACGCTCGGCGACGAGGAATACGGGATCGACATCCTGAAAGTGCAGGAAATCCGCGGCTACGACAGCGTCACGCGCATCGCGAACGCGCCGGAGTTCATCAAGGGCGTGATCAACCTGCGCGGGATCATCGTGCCGATCGTCGACATGCGGATCAAGTTCCATCTCGGCCGCGTCGAGTACGACCACCAGACCGTCGTGATCATCCTGAACGTCGCGCATCGCGTGGTCGGGATGGTGGTCGACGGCGTGTCGGACGTGCTGACGCTGCAGACCGACCAGATCATGCCGGCGCCGGAGTTCGGCGCGACGCTGACGACCGAGTACCTGACGGGCCTCGGCACGGTCGACGGCCGGATGCTGATCCTGATGGACATCGAGAAGCTGATGTCGAGCCGTGAAATGGCGCTGATCGAGTCGCTCGGCGGGTAAGTGCGCCGCGTGCGCAGGAATTTCGGGAGAATCTGCAATGTTGCATAACTGGTCGATCCGCACGACGCTCACGGCGGTCGGACTCATCCTCGTGTGCCTGGCCGCCGCGGTCGGCGGGCTCGGCCTCTACGCGCTGAATCACGCGAGCCGCTCGCTCGACGAGATCGCGCACGTCGACCTGCCGGCGATCCACACGCTCGACGACACGTCGTCGTACCTGCTGCGCGCGCGCGTGTCGCTCGACCGCTTCCGCTCGCTGACGGAAGCCGGCAACACGGCCGAGGCCGCCAAGGTGCTCGACCGCGCGCAGGAGCTGTTCGCGAAGTCGAACCAGAACTGGCAGGCGTTCCAGTCGACCCCGAGGCTCGGTGTCGAGCAGGCGCTCGTCGACGAGCTGACCGCGCGCTACACGACGATCGTGAAGGAAGGCGTCGAGCCCGAATTCGCGGCCGCGCGCGCGGGCGACATGGCCGCGTTCCACGCGGTCGCCGACACCAAGATCAGCCCGATGTTCGTCGCCTACGGCGACGCGTCGGCGGCCGTGGTCGCCGCGCTGCAGAAGCGCGCGGAAGACCGCCAGGCCGCGACGCAGTCGCAGATCTCGCTGATGGTCGCGCTGATCGCGGCCGGCATCGCGCTCGCGTTCGTCGTCGTGATCGCGATCCGCTTCGCGCTGCGCGGGCTGATCGTGAAGCCGCTCGAGGACGCGATCGCGCACTTCGAGCGCATCGCCGGCGGCGACCTCACGCAGCCGGTGAACGTGTTCAGCACGAACGAGATCGGCCGCCTGTTCGGCGGCATCAAGCGGATGCAGGACGCCGTCACGACGATGGTGCAGGCCGTGCATCGCGGCACCGAATCGATCGACGTCGGCGCGCGGGAGATCGCGACCGGCAACATCGACCTGTCGCAGCGCACCGAGGAGCAGGCCGCGTCGCTGCAGGAAACCGCATCGAGCATGGAGCAGCTGACGGGCACCGTGCGGCAGAACGCGGAGAACGCGCGGCAGGCGAGCCAGCTCGCGGTGAACGCGTCGGACATCGCGACGCAGGGCGGCGACGTGGTCGGCCAGGTCGTGTCGACGATGCAGGACATCGCGGCGAGCTCGGGCAAGGTCGTCGACATCATCGGCACGATCGAGGGCATCGCGTTCCAGACCAACATCCTCGCGCTGAACGCGGCGGTCGAAGCCGCGCGCGCGGGCGAGCAGGGCCGCGGCTTCGCGGTCGTCGCGGGCGAGGTGCGCTCGCTCGCGCAGCGCAGCGCGAGCGCCGCGAAGGAAATCAAGCAGCTGATCGGCGATTCGGCCGGGAAGGTCGAAAGCGGGTCGGCGCTCGTGTCGCGCGCGGGCTCGACGATGGACGAGATCGTGCAGGCCGTGCGCCGCGTGACCGACATCATGGGCGAGATCAGCGCCGCGTCCGACGAGCAGTCGACCGGCATCGAGCAGGTCAACCGCGCGGTCGGCCAGATGGATTCGGTCACGCAGCAGAACGCGGCGCTCGTCGAGCAGGCGGCCGCCGCGGCGGCGTCGCTCGAGGAGCAGACGCGCCAGATGAAGGCGATCGTGTCGGATTGGCGCGTCGCGGGCGGCATCGTGCTCGCGCCGGCGCGCAGTGTCGCGCGGCCGCTCGCGCATGAACCGGCGGCCGTGCCGGCACTGCCGTCGGAGCCGCGGGCGCCAGCCGCCGCGCTGCCGGCTCCGCAGGCGGCGGCGCAACCGGCACGCCGCAGCGCGCCGGCAGCGCGTGCAGCGGCGTCGGGCGCCAGCCACGAACCGAAGCGCGCGGCCGATAGCGCCGCGCGCACGCAGACGGATGCCCCGGCTTCCCGCGGCACCGCCGCGGGCGGCTATGGCCCGCGTCTCGCGAAAGCGGCCGCACCGGCGGACAAGCCGGCCGCGAAGCCCGCGCTCGTGCGCCCGGCGCTGAACGGCGAGAAGCCGGCGCTGGCGGCAGCCGGCACGTCCGACGACGACTGGGAGACCTTCTAAACCATGCCGCACGCGCGCGCGCCGTTTCGACCCGATGCACCGGATGCCTCGCCCCGCGCGGGCGAGCCGGGGCGCGACTTCGCGTTCACGGGCGCGGATTTCGCACGCATCCGCGCGCTGATCCACCAACGCGCGGGGATCTCGCTGTCCGAGCACAAGCGCGACATGGCGTACAGCCGCCTCGCGCGGCGGCTGCGGGCGCGCGGCCTCGACACGTTCCGCGACTACCTCGACCTGCTCGAGCAGGAAGACGATCCGCTCGAGTGGGAAGCGTTCACCAACGCGCTGACGACGAACCTGACCGCGTTTTTCCGCGAGTCGCACCATTTCCCGATCCTGTCGGATTTCGTGAAAGGGCGGCCGGCGCCGGTGTCGGTCTGGTGTTCGGCGGCGTCGACCGGCGAGGAGCCTTACTCGATCGCGATCACGCTGATCGAGGCGCTCGGCGATTCGGCCGCGCGCGGCGCATCGATCCTCGCGACCGATCTCGACACGCAGGTGCTCGCGAAGGCGGAAGCCGGCATCTACACGTACGACCAGGTCAAGCACCTGTCGCCGGAGCGGTTGAAGCGCTTCTTCCTGAAGGGCACGGGCCCGCAGGCCGGCCGCGTGAAGGTGCGTCCCGAGCTGCGCGCGATGATCCGCTTCGAGCAACTGAACCTCACCGATGCGGACTACGGGATCGCGAAGCCGTTCGACGCGATCTTCTGCCGCAACGTGATGATCTATTTCGACAAGCCGACGCAGGGGCAGGTGCTGTCGCGCTTCGAGCCGCTCGTGAAGCCGGGCGGGCTGCTGTTCGCCGGCCATTCGGAAAACTTCACGTATGTGACGCAGGCGTTCCGGCTGCGCGGGCAGACGGTGTACGAACTGACCCGCGACGCCGCGCAGGGTGCGCGGCCGCGTGGCGCGCAGGCGCCTGCGGCGGCCGCGATGCCGTCGCCGGTGCGCGCACGGGCTGCGGGCGCCGCGCCCGCCTTGGGAGAGCGTGGATGAGTGCGCTGCCGATCGCGACCAATCGCTACTTCGACAACCACTTCGGCCTTCCCGGCGTGAAGCTGCTGCCGAACGAGTTCTACACGACGTCCGAGGACATGGTGCTGATGACCGTGCTCGGCTCGTGCGTCGCCGCGTGCATTCACGATCCGTACGCGGGCATTGGCGGGATGAACCACTTCATGCTGCCCGACGACGGCGCCGATGCGGGCGCGGCAGCATCCGATTCGATGCGCTACGGCGCGTACGCGATGGAAGTGCTGATCAACGAGCTGATCAAGGCCGGCGGGCGCCGCGAGCGCTTCGAGGCGAAGGTGTTCGGCGGCGCGGCCGTGCTGGCCGGGATGACGACGATCAACATCGGCGATCGCAACGCCGATTTCGTGCGCCGCTATCTGGCGCTCGAACGCATCCGCATCACCGCCGAGGATTTGCAGGACGTCCATCCGCGCAAGGTTGCGTTCATGCCGCGCACGGGTCGCGCGATGGTGAAGAAGCTGCGGCTGCAGGTGCCGGGCGTGACCGAGCGCGAAGCCGCGCTCGCGCGCGAGGCCGACCGCCTGCGCGCCGCGCGGCCGCGCCCGCACGTCGAGCTGTTCGCGGCCAAGCGGCCGGCGGCGGCGCAGCCGGCGCGTCCGCGCGTCGAGCTGTTCGGTGCGCGCGGCGCGGCGCCGGCCGGTTCCGGGAGCGCGGCGGGTGCCGGCGGCGTACGGGCAGCGAACCCGCAAGCCGGCAGCCCGTATGCGGCTAACCTATCAAGAAAGCAGGAGGCATGACCGCAGTGCAGAAGATCAAAGTATTGTGCGTCGACGATTCGGCGCTGATTCGCAGCCTGATGACCGAGATCATCAACAGCCAGCCCGACATGACGGTGTGCGCGACCGCGCCCGATCCGCTCGTCGCGCGCGAACTCATCAAGCAGCACAACCCCGACGTGCTCACGCTCGACGTCGAAATGCCGCGCATGGACGGGCTCGACTTCCTCGAGAAGCTGATGCGCCTGCGGCCGATGCCGGTCGTGATGGTGTCGTCGCTGACCGAGCGCGGCTCGGAAATCACGCTGCGCGCGCTCGAACTCGGTGCGGTGGATTTCGTCACGAAGCCGCGCGTCGGGATTCGCGACGGCATGCTCGACTACGCGGAAAAGCTCGCCGACAAGATCCGCGCGGCGTCGCGTGCGCGCGTGCGCCAGGCGCCGCAGCCGCAGGCCGTCGCACGCGCGGCGGACAGCCACGCGGCCGCGCCGATGTTCAACAACCCGCTCGTCAGTACCGAGAAGCTGATCATCATCGGCGCGTCGACGGGCGGCACCGAGGCGATCCGCGAAGTGCTGACGCCGCTGCCGCCGGATGCGCCGGCCGTGCTGATCGCGCAGCACATGCCGCCGGGCTTCACGAAGTCGTTCGCGCAGCGGCTGAACGGCCTGTGCCGGATCGCGGTGAAGGAAGCCGAGCACGGCGAGCGCGTGCTGCCGGGTCACGCGTACATCGCGCCGGGCCATGCGCACCTGTTGCTTGCGAGAAGCGGGGCGAACTATATTGCGCAACTGTCGGACGAGCCGCCGGTGAACCGGCACCGCCCGTCGGTCGACGTGCTGTTCCGCTCGGCGGCGACGCACGCGGGCAAGAATGCGATCGGCGTGATCCTCACCGGGATGGGCCGCGACGGCGCGGCCGGCCTGCTGGAAATGAAACGCGCGGGCGCTCACACGTTCGCGCAGGACGAAGCAAGCTGCATCGTGTTCGGGATGCCGCGCGAGGCGATCGCGCTCGGCGGCGCGGACGAGATCGCGCCGCTCGCCGAGATGAGCCGCCGCGTGATGGCGCGCCTGGCGACGATGGGCGACCGCGTGCAGCGCGTTTGAATGGAATGTCACGGGGCGCGTGCCACGATACGCGTCCCGACGGAAACGAATCTGGAAAGGAACGACGATGGACAAGAGCATGAAAATCCTGGTGGTGGACGATTTCCCGACGATGCGCCGGATCGTCCGCAACCTGCTCAAGGAACTGGGCTATTCGAACGTCGACGAGGCCGAGGACGGCCTGGCCGGGCTCGCGCGGCTGCGCGGCGGCGGCTACGACTTCGTGATTTCGGACTGGAACATGCCGAACCTCGACGGCCTCGCGATGCTGAAGGAAATCCGCGCGGACGCGACGCTCACGCACCTGCCGGTGCTGATGGTCACGGCCGAGTCGAAGAAGGAGAACATCATCGCGGCGGCGCAGGCCGGCGCGAGCGGCTACGTCGTGAAACCGTTCACGGCCGCGACGCTCGACGAGAAGCTGAACAAGATCATCGACAAGATGGCGAAGGCCGGGAGCTGACGTGAACGAGCCGATCCATGCGGCGCTCGCCGGCGCGGGGTTCAGCGCCGACAGCCATCCAGAAGGCGCCGATTTCGCGAGCGACCGCATCCTCGCGCGCATCGGCCACGTCACGCGCACGCTGCGCGATTCGATGCGCGAGCTCGGGCTCGACAAGCATGTCGAGCGCGCGGCGGAAGCCGTGCCCGATGCGCGCGACCGGCTGCGCTACGTCGCGACGATGACCGAGCAGGCTGCAGTGCGCGTGCTGAATGCGATCGAGGTCGCGAAGCCGATGCAGGAGCGCATCCAGAACGAGGCCGAGGCGCTCGACGCGCGCTGGGCGCAGTGGTACGCGGCGCCGATCGAGCACGCGGAAGTGCGCGCGCTGATGGACGATACGCGCACGTTCCTGCGCGCGCTGCCCGAATCGACGTCGGCGACCAGCGCGCAACTGCTCGAGATCATGCTCGCGCAGGATTTCCAGGATCTCACCGGGCAGGTGATCAAGAAGATCATGGACATGGTCTACCTGATCGAGCAGCAGCTCCTCACCGTGCTCGTCGAGAACATCGCGCCCGAGCGGCGCGAACAGTTCGCGGCCACCGCGGCCGCGCTCGCGGCCGAGCAGATGAGCCCGACCGGCAGCCCCGAGTCGCTGCTGAACGGCCCGCAGATCGCGCCGGAAGGCAAATCCGACGTGGTTCAGGACCAGGGGCAGGTGGACGACCTGCTCGCGAGCCTGGGCTTCTGACCTTGCCGCCACGCATCGGCGCGCCCCGTCCCGCGGGGCCGCCCGATGCGCGCATTTCCCGTTCCCGCCTCGTTTCCCCGTGTGCGCCGCATCCCCGCGGCGTGGCGTGATCCTGCGTCAAATTGACACTTCGCCACACTCAGCAGGCATACTACGCGTCAGCAGCAATGTAGCGTCATTCGTACGATTCATAGGTTGGCAGGCGGCGCGGGCCCGACGGCGGCGCCGCCGGCAACGAAGCCAGTCCCTTGGGGGGGAACGTGAAGCTGAAACGCTTGGGCTGGACCGTCGCGCATGCGACGGCTGCAATGGGTGTGCTGTGGGCCGTCCACGCGCACGCTGAACTGGGCGGCGCGCCGATGTCGCCGCCCGCGGACGATCAGGCCGCCACCGTGCGCGCGCTGCAGCGCGCGATGCGTTCGGCGGACGGCGTGCAGACAAGCACGGCCGGCTACACCGTCCGCGAGATCACGCTCGGATCGGGCACCGTCATCCACGAATACACGTCGGCCGCCGGCAGCGTGTTCGGCCTCGCCTGGAGCGGGCCGACGATGCCGGATCTCGCGTCGCTGCTCGGCAGCTATTTCCCGCAGTACACCGCAGGCGTCCAGGCCGCGCACAAGGCGCGCGGCTGGCGTGCGCCCGTGGCCGTCGACACGAGCGGCCTCGTGATCCGGACGGGCGGCCATATGGGCGCGTTCTCGGGCCAGGCGTGGCTGCCGGCGGCACTGCCTGCCGGCCTGGCCGGCACCGACATCCAGTGACAGCGGGAGAGCGATCTTGAGCATTCATCGTACATTCAAGCGCTGGCTCGGCGTGCTGGGCCTCGCGGCTGCGACGGCCGTGCTCGTGACGGCCTGCGGCGGCGGCGACGGCGGCAGCGGCAACAGCAACAGCTCGGGCAACAACGGCAACAGCGGATCGGACGGCAACAGCGGGAATACGGCCGTCATCACGGTCGGCACCGGTGTCGCGAGCGTGATCAACATCCCGACCGTCAGCGTGAAGGTCTGCGTGCCGGGCACGTCGAACTGCCAGGTGGTCAACAACGTGCTGGTCGATACCGCGTCCTACGGGCTGCGGCTCGTCGGCAGCGCCGTGTCGGGCGTGCTGAGCAGCCTGCCGCAGGTGACGAGCGGCGGCGCGCCGGTCGCCGAGTGCGGCAAGTTCGTGTCGAGCTATACGTGGGGGTCGGTGCGCACGGTCGACCTGTCGATCGGCACCGAGCAGGCGACCTCGCTGCCCGTGCAGATCATCGGCGACCTCGGTACGACGAACGTGCCGAGCTCGTGCACGAACGGCGGTGCGTCGGCCAACTCGGCGGGCGCGCTCGGCGCGAACGGGATCCTCGGCATCGGGCCGGCGCCGTACGACTGCGGCACGACCTGCGCGACGTCGACCTCGTCGAGCAACAACTACTACGCGTGCCCGAACGGCGACAACGCGAATTGCGCGGTGACGCTCGTGCCGCTGGCGCAGCAGGTGGCCAACCCGGTTCATCGTTTCGCGAACAGCGACGGCGTGAGCGTGCAGATGCCGGCCATCTCGGATAGCGGGCAGGCGAGCGCGACCGGGACGCTGACGTTCGGCCTGCCGAACCTGAGCGGGAAGACGGTGCTGACATCGACCACGACGGGCGACGTCAGCGCGACGTTCCAGGGGCGCAACGTGACCGCGTTCTTCGATACGGGTTCGAACGCGTATTTCTTCAACGATTCGACCGGGGTTTCGAAGACGTGCCCGCGGAACACGGAGTTCTACTGCCCGACGCCCGCGACCAGCTATTCGGCGACGCTGAGCGGACAGAACGGCGCATCGGGCACCGTGACGATGCCCGTGTCGAACGCCGATTCGCTGTTCTCGAACTCGTCGACGTTCGCGTTCAACGACATCGCGGGCCCGTTCGGCTCGTCCAGCTGGCTCGACATCGGCATGCCGCACTTCTACGGCAAGACGATCTACTTCGGGATGGACAAGACCGCGAGCGGCGGCGCGCAGCCGTTCGTCGCGTTCTGACGCGGCGCGGCCGCAGGCAGGAACAAGGGGGCGAGCGATCGCCCCCTTTTTTATCCGGCGGCCGGGCGAGCGCGCCAAGCCGGATTCCCGCCATGCGCGGGCGCAGCGCCTACGATGTAAGACCGGCACCGGTGCCGGCACGACATCGAGGAGACAACGCCATGAGCCCGCGAATCCAGCGCATCACGCCGTTCCTGTGGTTCGACCGCGACGCCGAGGCGGCGGCCGGCTTCTACGTGTCGGTGTTCGACAACGCGCGCATCGTGCACGTCGCGCGCTACGGCAAGGCCGGCGCGCACGCGTCCGGCAGCGCGGAGGGCGCGGTGATGACCGTCGCGTTCGAGCTTGACGGGCAGGCGTTCGTCGCGCTGAACGGCGGCCCCGTGTTCCAGATCACGCCGGCCGTGTCGTTCGTCGTCAACTGCCGCGACCAGGACGAGATCGATCGTTACTGGGCGCGCCTGGGCGAAGGCGGCGACGAGCGCGCGCAGCAGTGCGGCTGGCTGCGCGACCGCTTCGGCGTGTCGTGGCAGGTCGTGCCGGTGCAACTGTCCGAACTGATGGCCGGCGATGCCGCGCGCGCCGAACGCGTGATGGCGCAGGTGATGACGATGAAGAAGCTCGATCTCGCCGTGCTGCAGCGGGCGGCGGCCGGTTAATCGAATGCTGCGCACGCACTGATTATCGAACGTGCCGGATTTCATTCGGCTGTAATCAGGTGCTGGATTATGGGGGCTGTCGTTTCTGTCAGGTCTTCAAGATTATTAAAATCACGCGACAGGCCAATTCGTGCCCCCCGCTTTATGCTGCTGCGGCCTTTCCCGCGCTGCATCGGCGTGCTGCTCAAGCGAGCTGGCGGGCTGGCGCGCAAGCGAAAAGAATTGGAATCCCGCGAAATTCAAACATATAATTCCGGCGTTGTTTCCGGGGTGCCAATATAAAACAGGAGGGTAATAAGATGGGTTTTTCCGAAGCCGTTCGTACCGTACTCAATAAATACGCGACATTCGAAGGCCGTGCGCGTCGCGCCGAATACTGGTATTTCACGCTGGTGAGCGTCATTCTTTCGATCGTGGTCCAGATCATCGGCGCGGGCGGCCGCGATGGGGGCCTGATCACGCTGTTGCTGCTCGGCATCATCTGCCTGGTTTCGCTGGCGCTGATCATTCCGGGCATCGCGGTGAGCGTGCGTCGCCTGCACGATACCGGCCGCTCGGGCTGGTTCCTGCTGATCGCGCTGATTCCGATCGTCGGCGGCATCCTGCTGCTCGTGTGGATGTGCTCGCGCGGCACCGACGGCCCGAACCGCTTCGGCGCCGATCCGATCCCGGCGGTCTGACCGACGCCTGCCCCGGCGCGCGACGCCGTCGCGCCGGGGCCTGAATGCCCCGCCTTTCCCGCCCGTCGTTTCTCCGTTTCCCCGCTTCCCGCCGTCGGCATCCTGCCCGCGGCCGGCATCTCGCCAGCGCGCCGATCGGCATGTTTTTCCGCCTTGCCGCGCGTCGCTGCGCCCCGCGCCAGCCGCGTTCGCGCCGGTTCGCCCGATTCCCCGAAATACCCCCCTTTCCCGGCTTTGCTCGACCGATCGGCGTTTGACGCCTGCATGAATAATCGGTGTCACTGGAAAGCGGCATTCCGCCGTACCCGACTGGAGGCCCCGTGGCAGACGAGAGCGATCTCGACAAGACCGAAGCCGCCACTCCCAGGCGCCGCGAGAAGGCGCGCGAGGAGGGGCAGGTCGCGCGTTCGCGCGAACTGGCTTCGTTCGCGCTGCTCGCGGCCGGGTTCTACGGTGCATGGCTGCTCGCGGGCCCGTCGGGCGCGCATCTGCAGACGATGCTGCGCGGGGCGTTCACGTTCGATCGCGCGACCGCATTCGACACGAACCGGATGTTGTCGGCGGCCGGCAGCGCGAGCCTCGAGGGCCTCACCGCGCTGCTGCCGATCCTCGCGCTCACCGGCCTCGCCGCGCTGCTCGCGCCGATGGCGCTCGGCGGCTGGCTGATCTCGCAGAAGACGTTCGAGCTGAAGTTCGACCGCCTGAACCCGATCTCGGGCCTCGGCCGGATCTTCTCGATCCAGGGGCCGATCCAGCTCGGGATGTCGGTCGCGAAGACGATCGTCGTCGGCGGGATCGGCGGCGTCGCGATCTGGCGCAGCAAGGACGAACTCCTCGGCCTCGCGACGCAGCCGCTCGGCGTCGCGCTCCCCGACGCGCTGCACCTGGTCGCCGTGTGCTGCGGCACGACGGTCGCCGGGATGCTGGTGGTCGCCTCGCTCGATGTGCCTTACCAAATCTGGCAGTACAACAAGAAGTTGCGCATGACGAAGGAAGAAGTGAAGCGCGAGCATCGCGAGAACGAAGGCGATCCGCACGTGAAGGGGCGGATCCGCCAGCAGCAGCGTGCGATCGCGCGCCGCCGGATGATGGCGGCCGTGCCGAAGGCCGACGTGGTCGTCACGAACCCGACGCACTTCGCCGTCGCGCTGCAATACACGGACGGCGAGATGCGTGCGCCGAAGGTCGTCGCGAAGGGCGTGAACCTCGTCGCCGCGCGCATCCGCGAACTCGCGGCCGAACACAACGTGCCGCTGCTCGAGGCGCCGCCGCTCGCGCGTGCGCTGTATCACAACGTCGAACTCGAGCGCGAGATCCCCGGCTCGCTGTACTCGGCCGTCGCCGAAGTGCTCGCGTGGGTCTACCAGCTCAAGCGCTTCCGTTCGGAAGGCGGCGCGTTCCCGGCAGTGCCGGTCGATCTCGACGTGCCGGTCGAACTCGACAAGGGCACGTCGGTGCCCGCCGGCGACGAGCGCGAAGAAGCCGAAGACACGCTTGGCAAGCAAGGTAATCAAGGCAAGCAAGGAGCCTCCGCATGAGCACCCCGACCGGCCTGCTCGGGAAGCGCCCGAACCCGTTCGCGGGGACCAACCTGCGCGCGCTCGCGGGCCCGATCCTCATCTGCATGATCCTGGGGATGATGATCCTGCCGCTGCCGCCGCTGCTGCTGGATCTGCTGTTCACGTTCAACATCGCGCTGTCGGTGATGGTGCTGCTCGTCAGCATGTACACGATGAAGCCGCTCGATTTCGCGGCGTTCCCGAGCGTGCTGCTGTTCTCGACACTGCTGCGCCTGTCGCTGAACGTCGCGTCGACGCGCGTCGTGCTGCTCGAAGGCCACACCGGGCCGGATGCGGCCGGCCAGGTGATCGAGGCATTCGGCCACTTCCTCGTCGGCGGCAACTTCGCGGTCGGCATCGTCGTGTTCGTGATCCTGATGATCATCAACTTCATGGTGATCACGAAGGGCGCGGGGCGGATCGCCGAAGTCTCCGCGCGCTTCACGCTCGACGCGATGCCCGGCAAGCAGATGGCGATCGACGCCGACCTGAACGCGGGCCTCATCAACGAGGATCAGGCCCGCAAGCGCCGCCTGGCCGTGTCGCAGGAAGCCGAGTTCTACGGGTCGATGGACGGCGCGTCGAAGTTCGTGCGCGGCGACGCGATCGCCGGCCTGATCATCATGGCGATCAACGTGATCGGCGGGCTGATCGTCGGGATGGTTCAGCACGACATGTCGTTCGCCGCGGCCGGCACGAACTACACGCTGCTGACGATCGGCGACGGCCTCGTCGCGCAGATCCCGTCGCTCGTGATCTCGACCGCGGCCGGCGTGATCGTGTCGCGCGTCGCGACCGACGAGGACATCGGCACGCAGATCACCGGCCAGCTGTTCACGAACCCGCGCGTGCTGACGATCACCGGCGTGATCATCGTGATCATGGGGCTGATCCCCGGCATGCCGCACTTCGCGTTCCTCGGGCTCGGCGGCGGCGCGATCTGGCTGGCCCGCACGCAGACCCGGCGCGCGGCGGCCCGCAAGGCGGCCGGCGACGTGACCGACATCGCGCCGCCCGCGGTGCTGCCGACCGACAGCCACGAGGCGACCTGGGACGACGTGCAGCTGATCGACCCGCTCGGCCTCGAGGTCGGCTACCGGCTGATCCCGCTCGTCGACAAGGGCAGCGACGGCGAGCTGCTCAAGCGCATCAAGAGCATCCGCAAGAAATTCGCGCAGGAAATCGGCTTCCTGCCGCCGGTGATCCATATCCGCGACAACCTCGAACTGCGGCCGAACGCGTACCGGATCGCGCTGAAGGGCGTCGAGATCGGCGTCGGCGAAGTGTTTCCGGGCCAGTGGCTCGCGATCAACCCGGGCCAGGTGACGGCCGCGCTGCCGGGCGCCGTCACGCAGGATCCCGCGTTCGGCCTGCCGGCCGTGTGGATCGACGTCGCGCTGCGCGAGCAGGCGCAGGTGTACGGCTACACGGTGGTCGACGCGAGCACGGTCGTCGCGACGCACCTGAACCATCTGGTCGTCCAGCACGCGGCCGAACTGCTCGGCCGCCAGGAAGTGCAGGCGCTCATCGAGCGCACCGGCAAGGACGCGCCGTCGCTCGTCGAGGACCTCGTGCCGAAGACGATCTCGCTGACGACGCTGCAGAAAGTGCTGCAGAACCTGCTCGAGGAAGGCGTGCCGATCCGCGACATGCGCACGATTCTCGAAGCCGTGTCCGAACACGCGGGCCGTGGCGACGCGTACGAGATCACCGCCGCGGTGCGGCTCTCGCTCGGCCGCGCGATCACGCAGCAGTGGTATCCGGGCGCCGGCGAGATGCAGGTGATGGGCCTCGACGCGAATCTCGAGCGCGTGCTGTCGCAGGCGCTCGCCACCGGCGCGAACCCGGGCCTCGAGCCCGGCCTCGCGCACAACCTTCTGACCGGCACGCAGCAAGCGATGCTGCGTCAACAGAATCTCGGGCTGCCGCCCGTGCTGCTCGTGCAGCACGCGCTGCGCGCGATGCTCGCGCGTTTCCTGCGCCGCAGCCTTCCGCAATTGAAAGTGCTGTCGTATGCCGAAGTGCCGGACACACGCACGATCAAAGTCGTTAACGTCATCGGGGGTTCCGCTTGAACATTCGCAAATTCACCGGCGCAACGAGCCGCGACGCACTTCGTCTCGTGCGCGAGGCGCTCGGCGCCGACGCGGTCGTGCTGTCGAACCGCACGCTCGATGACGGCAGCGTCGAAATCGTTGCACTCGCCGATTCGGACCTGGCCGCGGTGACGCCGCCGGCTGCCCGCCCGCGCGTCGCCACGCCGCGCCTGCCGGAATCCGTGCCGGCCGCCGCGGTGCCCGGCATCGTGTCGCGCCCCGGCGCCGCGCCGGCTCGCCCGGCCGTCAATCCCTACGCTGCCGGCGAAGGCGGGCTGCCGGACGTGTTCTCGTCGGTGTTCGGCGCGAGCGCCGATGCGGACGACGCGGGCGCGCACGCGTCGGCGATCGACGCGGACACGCTGGCCGGCACACCGGCGGTTGCGGCCTCGCCGGCGAGCGCCGGCCCCGCTGCCGGTATGCCCGCCGCCGATACGCTGGCCGCCGGTGCGTCCGAACCCGCACCGTGGCTGGTCGAGCACGCGAAGCGCCTGACGCAGCAGCGCGACGCGCTGATCGCACGCGCGCAGGCGCCGGCCACGCCGCCCGCGAGCGCGCCCGCGCCGCAGGCCGCCGCGCGCGCGACCCCGCCCGACTGGGCGCGCGATATCGTGCGCGACGCCGAGCGCCGGATGCCGGCCGCCGCTACCCGCGCACCCGACACGAGCGCCGCGCATGCGGCGAAGACGGCCGAGCGCACGCGCCTGCCCGCCGACGCGGCCGCCGCGGTGGCCGATGCGGTGAAGTCGCGCATCGAGCGGATCGTCAACGACACGGTGATGCAGGAACTCGGCGAACTGCGCGGCATGCTGGAAGAGCAGTTCGACAGCTTGAAGTGGCACGACCGCCAGCGTCGCAGCGCCGTGCACGGCGCGCTGACGAAGCACCTGTTCGCGGCTGGTTTTTCCGCGCAGCTCGTGCGGATGCTGGTCGACAACCTGCCGTCCGGCGACGGCGCGCAGACCTTCGAGCAGGCCGCCGAATGGGCGCAGTCGGTGCTCGCGTCGAACCTGCCGGTGCTCGACAGCGAGGATGCGCTGATGGAGCGCGGCGGCGTGTTCGCGCTGATGGGGCCGACGGGCGTCGGCAAGACGACCACCACCGCGAAGCTGGCCGCGCGCTGCGTGATGCGCTTCGGCGCGAGCAAGGTCGCGCTGCTGACCACCGACAGCTACCGGATCGGCGGCCACGAGCAGCTGCGCATCTTCGGCAGGATCCTCGGCGTGCCGGTGCACGCGGTGAAGGATGCGGGCGATCTCGCGCTCGCACTGTCCGAGCTGCGCAACAAGCACATCGTGCTGATCGACACGATCGGCATGAGCCAGCGCGACCGCGCGGTGTCCGACCAGATCGCGATGCTGCATGGCGCGAACGCACCGGTGCAGCGCCTGCTGCTGCTCAACGCGACGAGCCACGGCGACACGCTCAACGAAGTCGTGCAGGCGTACCGCAGCGCGGGCGAGCACCCGGACCTCGCCGGCTGCATCCTCACGAAGCTCGACGAAGCGACCCACCTCGGCGGCGTGCTCGACACGGTGATCCGCTACAAGCTGCCGGTCCACTACGTGTCGACCGGCCAGAAGGTGCCGGAGAACCTGTACGTCGCCTCGACCAAATTCCTGCTGAAGAGCGCGTTCTGTGTACCGCGCGACGGCTCCCCCTTCGTGCCGCAAGACGAGGACATGCCGACGCTGCTTTCCGCACTGACCGCACGTTCCACCGCCGAGCTGCACGAGGTGCGATTTGGATAAACGGATCATCGACCAGGCCGAAGGGCTGCGGCGCCTGCTGGCCGGGCGCGCGTCGCGCATCGTCGCGGTGACGGGCGGGCCGGCGGGTGTCGGCTGCACGTCCACCATCGTGAACCTGGCGACGGCGCTCGCGTCGCTCGGCAAGGACGTGCTCGTCGTCGACGAACGCGCCGACGTGCATTCGGCCAGCGCGACCCTGGCGGGCGCATGGCTGCGCGACGGCGAACGCACGCGGGTGGCAGCCGGCTTCGGCCTGTGCTCGGCGGCGCGGCTCGCGCGCGCCGGCTACAGCGACGCGCAGCTGAGCGATTTCATCGACGGGCCGGCCGACATCGTCCTCGTCGACGCGCAGCTCGGCGCCGACGGTTCGTTCTCGGCGCTCGCACGCGAAGCGCACGACGTGCTGGTCGTCACGCGGGTCGCCGCGCAGGCGATCACCGAGGCGTACGCGTGCATGAAGCGGCTGCATTTCGCGCACGCGTTCGCGCAGTTCCGCGTGCTGACCAATCACGTCGGCAGCCACGCGGACGCGAAGACGGCCTTCGACAACCTCGCGGGCGTCGCGAGCCGCTACCTGACCGTGTCGATCGCCGACGCGGGCTGCGTGAGCGCCGATCCGCTCGTCGAGCATGCGCGCGAACTGATGCATGCGGTGGTCGACGCGTTTCCGTCGTCGGCGGCCGCGCGCGATTACCGGCAGATTGCCGCCGACCTGCTGTACTGGCCGATGCGCCCGCGTTCGGGCGCGGGGCGCGCGGTCCACGCGGGCGGCAAGCCGTCGTATGAGGCGGGCGCGGCACACGCCGCGTGAGCGCCACCGGAAGGAGAGAGCCATGATGTACAACGCTCAAGGAAAGATGTCCCAGGCCGACGTGCTCGCGCAATATGCGCCGCTCGTGCGCCGCCTCGGGCTGCAGCTCGTCGCGAAGATGCCGGCGAGCGTCGACCTCGACGACCTGATCCAGGCCGGCATGATCGGCCTGATGGACGCGGCCGGCCGCTACAAGGAAGACCAGGGCGCGCAGTTCGAGACCTACGCGACCCAGCGTATCCGCGGCGCGATGCTCGACGAGCTGCGCAGCAACGACTGGCTGCCGCGCAGCCTGCGCAAGACGTCGCGCGAGGTCGAGCACGCGGTGCACCAGGTCGAGCAGCATCTCGGCCGCTCGGCGAGCGAGACCGAGATCGCCGAGCACCTGAAGATGCCGCTCGACGAATACCAGGGGATGCTGCAGGACCTGCACGGCAGCCAGCTCATCTACTATGAGGATTTCGACCGCGCGGCCGACGACGAGCCGTTTCTCGACCGCTATCGCGTCGATCACGCCGATCCGCTGTCGTCGCTGCTCGACGAGCATCTGCGCGAGGCGCTCGTCGAGGCGATCGAGCGGCTACCGGAGCGGGAGAAGCTGTTGATGTCGCTGTACTACGAACGGGGTCTGAATCTGCGCGAGATCGGCGCGGTGCTCGAGGTGAGCGAGTCGCGCGTGTGCCAGCTGCACAGCCAGGCCGTCGCGCGCCTGCGTGCGCGGCTGCGCGAACAGGCCTGGGTCGGCGCGGAGTCCTGACCCTTTCAGGGCGGCCATGCGCGCCGACGCCGCGCGCTTGTGCCGTGCTCGCGCATTCCGCGCGCCGATTTGCTACAATCCCCTCCGTTTTCCGAGGAGCGTTGCGACGGACCATCTGCGTCCGCCAGGCTCGGAAGGCTTCACCAAGCAGCCGTGCGGCGCGCGTTCAGCGTGTTGTCGCGCCGGCCCCGCTTCCTGAACGGCGCTCACGTCACCAATCTAGAAACTTTTTAGAAAGGAGGGCGTGATGAACGCCATTATCGATTCCAAGGCTTCCCACGATTACGTCGTCGCCGACATGGCGCTGGCCGGCTGGGGCCGCAAGGAACTCAACATCGCCGAGACCGAAATGCCGGGCCTCGTGCAGATCCGTGACGAATACAAGGCGCAGCAGCCGCTGAAGGGCGCGCGCATTGCCGGTTCGCTGCACATGACGATCCAGACGGGCGTGCTGATCGAGACGCTGAAGGCGCTCGGCGCGGACGTTCGCTGGGCCTCGTGCAACATCTTCTCGACACAGGATCACGCGGCGGCCGCGATCGTCGAAGCCGGCACGCCGGTGTTCGCGTTCAAGGGCGAGTCGCTCGACGAATACTGGGAGTTCTCGCACCGCATCTTCGAATGGCCGAACGGCGAATTCGCGAACATGATCCTGGACGACGGCGGCGACGCAACGCTGCTGCTGATCCTCGGCTCGAAGGCCGAGAAGGACCGTTCGGTGATCGCGAAGCCGACCAACGAGGAAGAAGTCGCGCTGTACAAGTCGATCGCGACGCACCTCGACGCGGACCCGACCTGGTACTCGACGCGCCTCGCGCACATCAAGGGCGTGACCGAAGAAACCACGACCGGCGTGCACCGCCTGTACCAGATGGAAAAGGACGGCCGCCTGCCGTTCCCGGCGTTCAACGTGAACGATTCGGTCACGAAGTCGAAGTTCGACAACCTGTACGGCTGCCGTGAATCGCTGGTCGACGGCATCAAGCGCGCGACCGACGTGATGATCGCGGGCAAGGTCGCGGTCGTCGCGGGCTACGGCGATGTGGGCAAGGGCTGCGCGCAGTCGCTGCGCGGCCTGGGCGCGACCGTGTGGGTCACCGAAATCGATCCGATCTGCGCGCTGCAGGCGGCGATGGAAGGCTACCGCGTCGTGACGATGGAATACGCGGCCGACAAGGCCGACATCTTCGTGACGGCAACCGGCAACTTCCACGTGATCGGCCACGACCACATGAAGGCGATGCGCCACAACGCGATCGTCTGCAACATCGGTCACTTCGACTCGGAAATCGACGTTGCGTCGACGCGCCAGTACCAGTGGGAAAACATCAAGCCGCAGGTCGACCACATCATCTTCCCGGACGGCAAGCGCGTGATCCTGCTGGCGGAAGGCCGCCTCGTGAACCTCGGCTGCGCGACCGGCCACCCGTCGTTCGTGATGTCGAACTCGTTCGCGAACCAGACGCTCGCGCAGATCGAGCTGTTCGTGCGCGGCAACGAGTACGAGAACAAGGTGTACGTGCTGCCGAAGCATCTCGACGAAAAGGTCGCGCGCCTGCACCTCGCGCGCATCGGCGCGAACCTGTCCGTGCTGTCGGACGAGCAGGCTTCGTACATCGGCGTGCAGAAGGACGGCCCGTTCAAGCCGAACCACTACCGCTACTGATGCGTCGCGGCCGCCGCCGCGCCGTGCGCGCCCCGCTACGGGGCACACGGTGCGGCGGCGGCCGCTGATCGTACAGATCGACAACCGAACCGGAGCACTCCATGAGCGTCATCCTCACCTGGGTCATCAACGCGCTCGCGCTGCTGATCATCACGTATCTCGTGCCGTCGATCCACATCAAGAGCTTCGGCACCGCGCTGATCATCGCGGTCGTGCTGGGCCTGATCAACACGGTGATCCGTCCGGTGCTGATCCTGCTGACGCTGCCCGTGACGATCGTCACGCTCGGGGTGTTCATCCTCGTCGTGAACGCGCTGTGCTTCTGGTTCGCGTCGTCGCTGCTGAAGGGCTTCGAGGTGTCGGGATTCTGGTCCGCGTTCTTCGGTTCGATCCTGTACAGCATCGTGTCGTGGCTGCTGTCCGCCCTGATCTTCGGCCAGCGCGACATCGGCTGAGGGCCGGCGGGCGCAGGCCCAACCCCATCGAATCATGAAACCGATCGAACTTTCGTTTGAATTCTTCCCGCCCAAGACGGCGGACGGCGTCGAAAAGCTGCGCGCGACGCGTGCGCAGCTGCTGCCGCTGAAGCCGAAATTCGTCTCCGTGACGTTCGGCGCCGGCGGCTCGACGCAGCAGGGCACGCTCGATACCGTGCTCGACATGCAAAAGGACGGCCTCGAGGCCGCGCCGCACCTGTCGTGCATCGGCTCGTCGCGCGACAGCCTGCGCGCGATCCTCGACCAGTACCGCTCGCACGGCATCCGGCACATCGTCGCGCTGCGCGGCGACCTGCCGTCGGGGATGGGCGAGGTCGGCGAGCTGCGCTATGCGTCCGAGCTCGTCAGCTTCATCCGCGCCGAGCATGGCGACTGGTTCCACATCGAAGTCGCCGGCTATCCGGAGTACCACCCGCAATCGCGCTCGCCGAAGGCCGATCTCGAGAATTTCGCGCGCAAGGTGAAAGCCGGCGCGAATTCCGCGATCACGCAGTATTTCTTCAACGCCGACGCGTATTTCCGCTTCGTCGACGATGCGCGCAAGCTGGGCGTGGACGTGCCGATCGTGCCGGGCATCATGCCGATCACGAACTTCTCGCAGCTGATGCGCTTCTCCGAGATGTGCGGCGCGGAAGTGCCGCGCTGGGTCGCGCGCCGGCTCGAAAGCTTCGGCGACGATCGCGAGTCGATCCGCGCGTTCGGCGCGGACGTCGTCACGGGCCTGTGCCAGCGCCTGATCGATGCGGGCGTGCCGGGGCTGCACTTCTATACGCTGAACGCAGCGACCGCCACGCGGACGATCTGCGAACGGCTCGTCGTGTAAGCGCGGTCGCGCAGTTGCATGCGCAAAAGCCCCGCCGGGTTCGCCGGCGGGGCTTTTTTTCGTTCGTGACGGCGGGCGCAAGCGCTTGCGCGCGTCAGCGCTGCGCCTGCATCAGCGGCGGGCGGCGGTCGAACCACGGCCGCGCCTGTTCGAGCTGCCGTGCCAGCTTGAGCAGCAACGCTTCGTCGGCGTGGCGCGCGGCGAACTGCACGCCGATCGGCAACCCGCGCGCATTCCAGTACAGCGGCACCGACATCGCCGGCTGGCCGGTCAGGTTGAACAGCTCGGTGCAGCCGGCCCACGCGAAGGCCTTCTCCGACGATTTCGCGAGCATTTCCTTCAGCAGCGGCTTCACCGGCAGCGCGGCAAGCAGCTTCATCTGCGCGGATTCGAACGGCGTCGGCTGCAGCTCGCCGATCTTCACCGGCGGCGCCGCGAGCGACGCGCACAGGATCGCGTCGTAGCGCGACACGAGGCCGGAAACCTGCACGGTCAACTGACGTTGCCATTCGAGCACGTCCGGCAGGCGCGTGCGTGCGAGCCGCCGGCCGACCACGGCCATCGCCCACGTCGCGGCTTCGAATTCGCCGCGCCGCGGCGTGCGGCCGGTCAACTCGCGCGCGCCGAGCACCATTTCCTCGGCGATCGTCGCCCACAGCGTGAGGAAGGTTTCGGCCGCGCGCGCGTAGTCGACATGCAGCGTGGCCGATTCGACGTGATGGCCGAGCGATTCGAGCAGCGCGGCCGCATCGTCGAGCGCGGCGCGCGTGTCGTCGGCGAGTGCCGGCGCGAGCATCGGATCGACGACGAGGCCGATCCGCAGCGGGCCGGGCGGCGTGTCGAGCGCGCCGAGGAAGGTGCCGGACGCGCCGGGCGGCAGCGTCTGGCCGGTCGTCACGTCGAGCAGCAGCGCGCTGTCGCGCACGCTGCGCGATACCGCATGCTGGACGACCAGCTCGCCGTTCGACGGCAGGTCGACGAGCACCGGGTTGCGGCTCGGCTTCAGGCCGAACAGCCCGCAACACGATGCGGGGATGCGGATCGAGCCGCCGCCGTCGGATGCATGTGCGAGCGGCACGATGCCGGCCGCGACGGCTGCCGCGGCGCCGCCGCTCGAGCCGCCGGGCGTGTGGTCGAGATTCCACGGGTTGCGGCACGCGCCGAACAGCTCGGGTTCGGTGTACGGCATCTGGCCGATTTCCGACGTGTTGGTCTTGCCGAACACGTTCAGGCCCGCCGCGCGGCTGCGCGCGATCACCGGCGAATCGTCGGCCGGCACGAAATACCGGTAGTGCCGGCTGCCCATCGACAGCGGCAGCCCGGCGACGGCTGCGCCGAGATCCTTGACGAGGTACGGCACGCCTGCGAACGGCATATCGGCGCCGGGTTCGGGCGTGGCGGTCGCGCGCTGGCGCGCGGCTTCGTAGTCCTGCAGCACGATCGCGTTGATCGCGCCGTTGACGGCTTCGGCCTGGCCGATCGCGGCGTCGAGCAGTTCGCGCGGGCTGGCCTTGCGGTCGCGCACGAGCGTCGCGAGGCCGATCGCGTCATGCGCGAGATAGTCCGAGTGCATCGCAGTCACCCCCGTTGTGACTCGTGGCGATGATGGGAGCATAACGCGGGCCCGGTGCATCGGGCCCGCGGCCGCGCACGATTACAGGTGCTCGGCGAGGAACGTCAGCGTGCGGCCATGCGCGAGCGCCGATGCGCGCTGGTTGTACGACGCGCGGTCCGTGCAGTTGAAGCCGTGCTCGGCGCCCGGGTACACGTGGAAGGACGCGTGACCGTGGCCGGCGAACGCGGCCTTCACGTCGTCGACGGCCGTCAGCGGGATGCCGTGGTCGTTTTCCGCGTAGTGGAACAGGATCGGCTGCGTGACCTTGCCGGCGAGGTCGAGTGCATTCTGGATGCCGCCGCCGTAATAGGACACCGCCGCGTCGAGCTTGCCGGTCGCGGCGGAGCGGTACGCGAGCTGGCCGCCGAAGCAGTAGCCGATCGCGGCGACCTTGCCGGCCACTTCGGGGCGCGCGCGCAACGCGTCGGCTGCCGCGCCGATGTCGGCAACCGCGAGACCCACGTCGGTCTTCTTCATCAGCTCGATGCCCTTGTCGCGATCCGCGCCTTCGTAGGTCAGCTCGACGCGCGGCTGCGTGCGCCAGAACACGTCCGGCGCGAGCGCGACGAAGCCGTCGGACGCGTACTGGTCGGCGACCGCGCGGATGTGCGAGTTCACACCGAAGATCTCCTGGATGATGATGACGGCAGGGCCCTTGCCGCGCTTGGGCAGCGCGAGATAGCCACCGAAGCTGTCGTTACCGGTCGGGATGTCGATCCATTGGGCAGTCACGTTCTGAACTCCTGGCGAACGGGGGGCGCGATGCGCACCCCGGGGTGAAAGAGGGCGGCCTAGTGTGCCATCAATCGTCTGGTGATGCAGGGCGCGCGCCTGCTTCTCGCGCAGCGATCGTTTCGATCTCGATTATTCATTTTTCGGCGCTGCGCTGCTTCGATAGAGTCGATGTGTCGGCCTTTACAAAGCGCTTTCGCGCATCGTCATCGAAGGATTCGCCATGTCTGCCCGTCTGTTTTCCACCCCCTTTTCCGAACGCTTCGGCCTGCGCCTGCCGCTCGTGCAGGCGCCGATGGTCGGCGCGACCACGACCGCGATGGTCGCCGCCGCATCGAACGCCGGCGCGCTCGGCAGCCTCGGCGCCGCCGCCTTCGCGCCCGAGCGCCTCGCCACCGAAGTCGACGCCATTCGCGCGGCCACCGATCGCCCGTTCGCGGTCAACCTGTTCGTGCTGCCGGACGCCACGCCCGATGCGGCGACCGTCGCGCGGGCCCTGGCCGCGATCGACCCGTTGAACGCGGCGCTCGGCTTGCCGCCGGGCGCCGCGCCGGCCCGCTACGCGCCCGACTTCCGCGCGCAACTCGATGCGCTCGTCGCGCTGCGCGTACCCGTTGCAAGCTTCACGTTCGGCGTGCTCGACGCGGCCGACGTCGCGCGCCTGAAGGCGGCCGGCACGTATGTGATCGGTACCGCGACGCACGTGGCCGAAGGGCTCGCGTGGCAAGCGGCCGGCGCCGACGCGCTGTCCGCACAGGGCGCCGAGGCGGGCGGCCATCGCGGCACGTTCATCGGTTCCGCCGACGATGCGCTGATCGGCACGCTCGCGCTCGTGCCGCAGCTCGTCGACGCGACCGGCCTGCCCGTGCTCGCCGCGGGCGGCATCATGGACGGCCGCGGGATCGCGGCCGCGCTCGCGCTCGGCGCGCAGGGCGCCCAGCTCGGCACCGCGTTCCTCACCTGCATGGAAAGCGCGATCGCGGCGGACTGGAAGGCGCGCCTGCTCGCGAGCACCGATACGTCGACGCAGGTCACGCGGGCGATCACCGGCCGCCATGCGCGCGGGTTGCGCAACACGCTGATGGCGCGGCTCGGTGAACATGTGGCCGACGTCGCGCCGTACCCGGTGCAGAACGCGCTGACGCAGCCGCTGCGCCAGGCCGCCGCGCGCGCGAACGACGGCGACTACCTGTCGCTGTGGGCCGGGCAGGGTGCGCCGCTTGCGCGGCGGCGCGGCGACGCGCTGACGACGGCGCAGCTCGTCGCGGCGCTCGATGCCGAATGGCGTGCATCGGCCGCCTGAATCGTTCATATCGGACGACGAAACGCGCGTGTTGTCACGCGCGTTTCATTCAATGATCCCGGGCACAAAATACCGAATCGAAATGACCCGGGAATCTTTTGAAACGACCTTTCGGCGGGCCGCCTTGAATTAGCGGAAACCCTTATCCGGCGGGGCTTGCGGCGATATTCGAGTAGTCATTCCAAAGTGCGCATATCAGTAGTGTTACCACTACCCCAAAAAAGTCCCACAAATTAATTTGATCACCTACACTTGCGCGCAAGTACGGACGGGTGGCTGCTAAAAGCGGCTGTTTTCACGTGCTTGAGGCCAAGTGCATGAACGATGCAACCGGCGAATCGTCCAGTGATTGCAAACACAGGGATGGCAGCGGGGCACCGGGCGATGGCGTTTTATTGGGACCGAAACTGGAGACTTACATGAATATCAAGATGCAAAAGCTGTTGCCGATCACCGCCGCGGCGATGCTGTGCGTTGCAGCTGCAAGCAACGCGGCCGCCGATCAAGTCGTCAAGATCGGCCACGTCGCGCCCTTGACGGGCGGTATTGCACACCTGGGCAAGGACAACGAAAACGGCGCACGTCTCGCAGTTGAAGAGATCAACGCGAAGGGTCTCACGGTCGGCGGCCAGAAAATCACGCTGCAACTCGACCCGCAGGATGACGCGGCCGACCCGCGGCAGGCCACGCAGGTTGCGCAGAAGCTCGTCGACGACAAGGTCGTCGCCGTGGTCGGCCACCTGAACTCGGGCACGTCGATCCCTGCCTCGAAGATCTACAGCGATGCGGGCATCGTGCAGATCTCGCCGTCGGCGACCAACCCGGCCTACACGCAGCAAGGCTTCAAGACCACGTACCGCGTGGTCGCGACCGATGCGCAACAGGGCCCGGCGCTGGCGAACTACGCGCACTCGAAGGGTATCAAGAGCGTGGCGGTGGTCGACGATTCGACCGCCTACGGCCAGGGTCTCGCGAACGAGTTCGAGAAGAAGGCGAAGGCGCTCGGCCTGAAGGTGATGTCGCATGACGCGACGAACGACAAGGCCGTCGACTTCCGCGCGATTCTGACCAAGATCAAGGGCGAGAATCCGGACGCGATCATGTACGGCGGCATGGACGCCACTGGCGGCCCGTTCGCGAAACAGGCGAAGCAGCTCGGCCTGCGCGCGAAGATCCTCGCCGGCGACGGCGTGTGCACGGAAAAGCTGGCCGACCTGGCCGGCGACGCGACCGACAACGTGGTGTGCTCGGAAGCCGGTGCTTCGCTCGAGAAGATGTCGGGCGGCGCAGCGTTCAAGGCGAAGTACGAGAAGCGCTTCGGCCAGCCGATCCAGATCTACGCACCGTTCACGTATGACGCCGTGTACATCATCGTCGATGCGATGAAGCGCTCGAACTCGACGGATCCGGCGAAGATCCTCGCCGCGATGCCGGCGACGAACTACTCGGGCGTGATCGGCACGACGACCTTCGACTCGAAGGGCGACCTGCAGCACGGCGTGATCTCGCTGTACAACTACAAGGGCGGCAAGAAGTCGCTGCTCGACGAAGTGAAGATGTAACGCGACAAGCGGTCGACAGAAGGGGTGAAAGCGCGCATGCGGCAACGCATGCGCGCTTTCTTTTTGGCCGCCCGGGCCGCTCGCGCCGCTCGGGCCGATGAGCGCCGTGCCGTCAGATTTTCAGGTGGGCGAGCACCTTCGGCGCGATGATCGCGACGAGCGCCGCGCACAGCGCAACGACGGACAGGCCGATCGTCAGGTTCGCGGCCTGCGCGACCGCACCGATCACGACCGGACCGAACAGCAGTCCGAAATACGCGAGCCCCGCCACGTGCGCGAGCCCTTCGGCCGCGTGGATGCCCTTCACGCGCGCGGCGGCCGCGAACAGCACGGGCATCATGTTCGCGAGGCCGAGGCCCATCAGCGTGAAGCCGGTCAACACCGCGACGGGATTCGGCAGCAGCAGCGCGCCGATCATCCCCGCGCATGCGAGCGACGCGCTCGCGAATACGAGCTGCGGCGCACCGAAGCGCGCGCGCACGGCGTCGCCCGCGAAGCGCGCGATGGCCATCCCGCCGGAGAACGCCGCATAGGCGGCGCTCGCGAGTGCGGGGCTCGCCGCGACGACATCGCGCATGTAGACCGTCGCCCAGTCGTACATCGCGCCTTCGGCGATCAATGCGATCAGCGCGATGCCGCCGAGCATCCACAACGCGGGCGAGCGCCAGCGGTTGCCGCCGCCGTGCGCGTGTTCGTGGTGCGGCACATGCGGCAGCACGGCCGGGCTGGCGGCCACGAGCACCGCGGCGCTCACGGCTGCCGCGAGCGCGAGATGCACGGCCGGCGCCATGCCGGCCGACAGCAGCGCGCCGCCGGCGGCCGCGCCCGACATCCCGCCGATGCTGAACATCCCGTGCAGCGACGACATGATCGGCTTGCCGAGCGCGATTTCGACCGCGCTGGCCTCGGCGTTCATCGCGACGTCGAGCGTTGCCATCGAGAAGCCGAACAGCGCGAGCACCGCGAGCAGCATCCAGTAGTCGGGCACGACGAGGATCAGCGCCGCGCACGCGGACATCACGAGCCCGCCCGTGACGCACGCGGTGCGCGAGCCGACACGGGTGATCCAGCGCGCGATGGTCAGCATCGCGGCGATCGAGCCGCCGGCGACCGCGAACAGCGCGATCGACAGCAGGCCGGGGCTCAGCGCGAACTTGTCGCGCACGGTCGGCACGTGCACGCCCCACGACGCGTACATCATGCCGGCAACGAAGAACAGCGCCATCGACGCCGTGCGCGCGCGCTGGCGGGCCGGCAGCGGCAGCACGCGATGCGCGTCGGGCGGCGCGGCGAACGGGGACGACGATTCGGGAGAAGAGGATTCGGACACGGGAAGGCTCGTCAAAAAATGCGCGGACGCATGCAGCGTCCGTCGGAATCGTCCGATTCTATCGAACCGCTTACGATCCTGCCGGGTGCTTATCCGTTCGACCGACGATCGGGGGGCGGGCAGCATTGGCCGTTCGACCGATGCGCGGCACGCCGCATCGGCGGGTAACATCGAAGCGCGTGCGGCATGAACGACGCGCCGCCCTTCGACCGCAGGAGTCCTCTTGAACATCGATCCCGCCCTCGCGCTGCATCTGCTGCACCGTTGCGCGCTCGGCACGCTCGCTACCCATGCGCGCGAACCGCAGGGTTTCCCGTACCCGACGGTCGTCCCGTTTGCACCCGATGCAGGCCATCGGCCCGTGATTCTCGTCAGCGGCCTGGCCGAGCACACGCGCAATCTCGCCGCCGATCCGCGGGCGGGCTTTCTGGTTGTCGACGCGCCGGATGGCGACGTGCTGAACGCCGAGCGCGCGACGCTGCTCGGCCGGTTCGTGCCGCTCGCCGACGATCCTCATGTTGCCGCGCGCTACCTGCGCTACGAGCCGGACGCCGCGCGTTATCTCGCACTCGGCGATTTCACGTTCTGGGCGCTCGATATCGAGCGGCTGCGCTATATCGGCGGTTTCGGGCGGATGGGCTGGGTCGACGGCACGCATCTCGACGCACGGCCGCCGCTCGCGTTCGACGACGAGCAGGCGCTGTGGAGCGCCTACGATACCGGCGAGGCGCGCCGCGACGGGCTCGACCTGCTCGGCGTCGATCGCCATGGCGCCGACTGGCGATACGACGGCCGGCGCGTGCGCACGCCATTCGATATGCCGTCGGCCGACATCGGCGCGCTGCGCGACCGGCTGATTGCATGCGCTCGAGATGTGACGTGACGTCGCGGGTCAGTCATTTGTGCGTTTGGCAAACCGCGTCATGTGGTTTTCGCAAAGCTGTCGTCCGATGAAAGCTTCGATTTTCCCGAATACAGGGTAATTGCGTATGTTGATAGCCCTAATAGGCAATCACTAATGTCCTAATCTCTGTACAGAGACGTAAAAATTTGAGAAAAGGCCGCGGCCGGTCAAAATGACATGTGCGAATTACAATTGGTCTCGGGATTTTCGTGAATCTCGCTTCTATCAAATCTTTTTTGTGCTAATCTCTGCCTTCGAAAATCCGAGGCACATATATTTCATGAATGGTGAGCTGGCTGCAGACCGGCGCCATTGGTCAGATAGAAAGGGAAACTATGTCTTCTTACAAGGACCTGCTGGCCCAGCGGGAGAAGCTGGAGAAGCAAATCGAAGAAGCAAAGTCGCGTGAATACGCTGAAGTGCTGAATGACGTGAAGCAGAAAATTGCCGACTACGGCTTTTCGCTCGCTGAACTCGGTCTCAGCCGCGCGAAGGCAGGCAAGGTTGGCCGTCCGCGCGCAGGCGTGGCCGCGAAGTACCGCGATCCGGAAACGGGCGCGACGTGGTCGGGCCGTGGCAAGCCGCCGCGCTGGATTGCAGGCAAGAACCGCGAACAGTTTGCGATTTAAGCGTTTGTTTAAGTTGCCTGCGCTTCAAAAGAGCCGCGTATCCTTCAGGAGCGCGGCTTTTTTGTTTCCGGGCGCCGCCGGTGCGCAAACATTGTCATGAAAATGTAATGATGCCGTGTGAATGAAAATGCGACACGTTCGTATAAGCGATTGATTTAAATAAGAAATTTGTGGGTATTGGGCGGATTCGCGGGGCGCGTTTGATAGAATTGCGCATCGCCAACCGATATCCCATATTTCATGTCCACGTTTTCCGGCGACGCGCAGAGCGCAGATAAGCACGCAGTTGCGCGCAAGAGCACGCTCGTCAGTATTGTGCTGAATGTCGTGCTTGCGACATTTCAGATCGTCGTCGGTACGATTGCGCATTCGCAGGCATTGATTGCTGACGGTGTGCATTCGATATCCGATTTGATCTCGGATTTTGTCGTCCTGGTTGCGAATCGCCATAGTGGTGCATCGCCGGATGCCGACCACAATTACGGCCATAGCCGCTACGAAACGGTCGCGTCATTGTTTCTCGGCGCGATCCTGATTGCGGTCGGGATTGGCATGCTCTGGCGCGCCGGCGATCGCCTCGTTAATCTCGAAAATATTCCCGCTGTCCATTTTTCCGCGCTGATCGTCGCGGTGACGGTGCTCGTGTCGAAAGAGGCGCTGTTTCGCTACATGCTGCGCGAGGCGCGGCGCGTGCGATCGGCGATGCTCGTCGCCAACGCGTGGCATGCGCGTTCGGATGCCGCGTCGTCGCTGGTCGTTGCGATCGGCATCGTCGGCAGCCTGGCCGGCGTGAAGCTGCTCGACCCGATCGCGGCCGCGATCGTCGGCTTCATGGTCGCGCGGATGGGCTGGACGTTCGGCTATGACGCGTTGCAGGACCTGTCCGACCGTGCGCTCGACACGGCCGACACGGCCGAGATCCGCGCGCTGCTCGCGGCGACGCCCGGTGTGCGCGACGTGCACGACCTGCGCACGCGCAAGATGGGCGATGCCGCGCTCGTCGACGCGCACATCCTCGTCGATCCGAAGATCTCCGTATCCGAAGGGCACTACATTGCCGAGACCGCGCGTGCGCGCGTGCTGTCCGACCCGCGCGTGCTCGATGCGCTGATCCACGTCGACCCGGAGAACGACGCGGCGCGCCGCCCGGCGCTTGCGCTGCCGCCGCGCGGCGAGATCGCGGCACGGCTCGAGGCCGCGCTCGCGCAGCGCGGGCTGCAGGCGACGGCGATCAACCTGCATTACCTGAGTACGGGGCTCGAGATCGACGTCACGCTCGCCAGCGATCCGCACGATACCGATGCGGCGCTGGCCGGCCGGATCGACGTCGGCGCGCTGGAGCGCGAGTTCGGCGCGCGCCGGATCGGCTTCACGCGCACGATGCCCGCGCAGACGTGACCGGCGGCCGCTAGCCGCGAACGCCGCACATCGGCCGCACCGGCCCGCGCGTTACAGCGGCAGTTGCGTGTCGAACTTGATTTCGCGCAGCACGACGCTCGTGCGCACCTGCGACACGGCCGGGATCTTGAAGATGCGTTCGTGCAGGAACACGTCGTAGGCCTTGATGTCCGGCGCGACGATCTTGAGGATGTAATCGGCTTCGCCGGTCGTGCTGTAGCACTCGGTGACTTCCGGGCAGGTCGCGATCTCGCGCTCGAACTGCTCGACGCCGCCTTCGTTGTGGCGCGTCAGGTGCACGTGCGCGAGCGCGCAGACGTGCAGGCCGAGCTTCTCGCGATCGAGCAGCGCCGTGTAGCGCTGGATCACGCCCGACTGTTCCATGTCCTTGATGCGGCGCCAGCACGGCGTGCTCGACAGGCCGACCTGGTCGGAAATTTCCTGAACGGAACGGCGCGCGTCGAGCTGCAACAGGCGAAGGATTTTTTGCGAAAAGGAATCGAGCGTCACCTGCGCCTCCATGCGGCAGCAACAACATGCTGAATGTTAGAGGGCCGGGAAAGGAAAGGCAATCTGGCGTGGCGCTGGTGAGCGAGATTCGCTAATTTGCTCGCGGATCCGTGGGATTTTGCCCCGCCTCCGCGTTTTCCGACCGATCGGTGTCCGCGACGGCGAGGTCCGCGAGCGCGGCCTGCTGCCGGCGCAGGTCGGCGAGCATGTTGCAGAACAGCGCGCCTTGCTCGATCGCGTCGTCGAGCGCGACGTGCGTATGCGGATGGTCGTCGAACCAGTGCTTCGGAAAGCGCGGCTTGATCGCCTTGCGGTACGGCAGGCCCGTGATCGCGAACGCGAGCGTCTTGATGTCGAGCGCGGACCACGAGAACGGGCAGCGTCCCGCGAAGCGCATCATGTACCAGAACATGAACGTGAAATCGAAGCCGGCCGGCATCGCGACGAACACGGGCTTGCCGGGCAGCGCCTCGACCCAGTCGACGTACGCGACCAGCGCCGCCTCGGGCGCCTGCAGGTCGCGCCGGCACGCGGCCCACGCTTCGGGTTCGGTCTTCCACCACGCTTCCTGCACCGGGTGCGCTTGCGCGCCGGGCAGCGTTTCGAGGTTGGCCGAGAACGTCGCGATCAGCTGCTTGTCCTCGGTATAGGCGGCCGACGCGAAGCTCAGCATCGAGTGCGGGCCGGGAATCGGGCCGTCGGCCTCGACGTCGGTGCTGACGTAGATTTCCGGGATGGCGGTCTGGTTCATCCGAATACCTTGTCGGACACGAACGGGTTCGTGCGGCGCTCGTCGCCGAACGTCGACACCGGGCCGTGGCCGGGCACGAACGTCACGTCGTCGCCGAGCGGCCACAGCTTCTCCTTGATCGAACGGACGAGATCCTCGTGATTGCCGCGCGGGAAATCGGTCCGGCCGATCGAGCCGGCGAACAGCACGTCGCCGACGATCGCGACGCGATGCGCGCGGCTGAAGAACACGACATGGCCGGGCGTGTGGCCCGGGCAGTGATAGACCTCGAGCGTTTCGTCGCCGAACTGCACGGTGTCGCCGTCGTTCAGCCAGTGGTCGGGCTCGAAGGCGTCGGCGGCCGGGAAGCCGAAGCGCTCGCTCTGCATCGGCAGCTTCTCGATCCAGAAGCGTTCTTCTTCCTGCGGCCCCTCGATCGGCACGCCGTAGTGCGTCGCGAGCGTCTTCGCGCCCGCGCAGTGATCGATGTGCCCGTGCGTCAGCAGCACCTTCTCGACCTGCACGTTCTGCCGCGCGACTTCCTGCTGGATCCGGTCGAGATCGCCGCCCGGATCGACGACGGCGGCACGGCCCGTTTTCTCGCAGACGAGCAGCGAGCAGTTCTGCTGGAACGGCGTGACCGGAATGAGCGTGACTTTCATGGAGACACCGGCGGCTAAAAGGAGCGATTGTACCGGTCGCGCGCGCCGCCTGCCGTTCGCTCGACGCGTGCCGCGACGCGCGGATGAGGGCATTCCCGGAGCATGTCGATTGTTACAGCCATAGTGAGAATCAATGGTCCTCCGGGGGTGCTTTCCGGGTAGACCTTTTGGTTTATGTATAATGCGCCCCATTGAGCGTGAGTTTCACGCCATTCGCTGGTGTTTCGGCCCCGTTAAAAAAGGGCGTCGGAAGCACCGTCAAGCATCAGCCGCCGGGGAGTCCGGCGGTGTATCCAGCACCGAGCATTCGGTGCTCACGTCTTGTCCGGCCGGGTGCTGCGCGCCCGCCTGCGGCCCTGCTGCCGCGCCGCCGGATGAGGCCTGTGCCGCCGTTCCTGTGCGTTGGTCGTATCGACGCGCGCGAACTTGAAGCCATGTTCGATGGCGGCATGTGGGGTCTGGTCAGGCTGTTGGGGACAGGTTGCGCCAGACGTGAAAGCTAATCAGGACGGTTGCGGCATAGACGAAAGCCGCGCCCATGCTAGCCGCCTGCTCGCATTCGAGCGGGGCGTGCACGCATTTGCCGTCCGGGCCGCGTATCTGCGCTGTGAACAGCGTGATGTAGGAGCGGCCCGAACCAGAAGGCGACACGTCGATGAACGTACGATTTCCGAGCCGATTCGGGACCATTGCATTATTTTTTGCGTTGACGGGCTGTGCGGTGCCACCCAGCCAGACCACCGGAAGCGCGAACCAGAAGAACGCGGTCGACAAGACGGCCGCTGCCGCGAAAGCGGACAACGACAAGCAACTGAATTTCGACTCCGCACTGGCGTCGATGCCGGCTGCCGACGCCAAGGACGCGAAGAAGTCGTCGCTGGCGGACGCCGAGCCGATCGACGGCAAGGACGTGTCCGACTTCCGTCAGACCGGCCGCGCATCGTGGTACGGGCGCGATTTCCACGGCCGCCGCACCGCGAACGGCGAACGCTTCAACATGAATGCGCTCACCGCCGCGCACCGCACGCTGCCGCTGTCGTCGTACATCAAGGTGACGAACGCGTCGAGCGGCAAGTGGGTCGTCGTGAAGGTCAACGATCGCGGGCCGTTCAAGCGCGGCCGCGTGCTCGACCTGTCGTATGCCGCTGCCAAGATGATCGGCCTCGTGCACGCCGGCACGGGCCGCGTGAAGATCGAAGGGCTGTCGCCGCAGGAAGCGCGCGAGGCACGCGACGAAATGTTCGCGTCGATCTCGGCGAAGTAACGCGGCGGTTCGTGCGTTCACGCATCAGGTATCAAGCATCAAGTACAAAGGGCTGCCTTCCGGCAGCCCTTTGTCGTTTCGGCGCGGCGTCGTTGCGCGTCAGCCTTCCTTCAGCGCGAGCGCACGCGCATACAGCGTGTTGCGCGATGCGCCCGTCAGCGCGGCCGCGAGCTTCGCGGCACTCTTCACCGGCACTTCTTCCAGCAGCAGCCTGAGCAGCGCGTCGTGCGCGGTGTCGTCGGCTTCGCCGCTCGCCGCCGGCGCGCCTTCGACGACCAGCACGAACTCGCCGCGCTGCCGGTTCGCATCGCCGGCAAGCCAGGTCTGTCCTTCGGCCAGGGTGCCCTGGAACAACTGCTCGTGTAGTTTGGTGAGTTCGCGCGCAATCAGCAGCCGGCGCGCGGGGCCGAACGCATCGGCGAGTGCGGTGACGGTTTCGGCGATCCGGTGCGGCGCTTCGTAGAACACCAGCGCATACGGGTGCGACACCAGCGCCTGCAGCGCGGTTGCGCGCTGCTTGGCCTTCGGCGGCAGGAAGCCGGCGAACGTGAACGCGCCGGCCCAGTCTCCGGCCACGCTCAGCGCGGTCACAGCCGCGCTCGCGCCCGGCAGCGGGATCACCGCGAAACCGGCCGCGCGCACCGCGTCGACCAGCCGCGCGCCGGGGTCCGAGATGCCGGGCGTGCCGGCGTCCGAGACGTACGCCACGCGTTCGCCGCCACGCAGCATGTCGATCACGCGCTGCGCGGCTTCGCGTTCGTTGTGCTCGTGCACGGCCAGGAGCGGCTTCGAGATCCCGTAGCGGGCGAGCAGCTGGCCCGTGTTGCGGGTGTCTTCGGCCGCGATGCGGTCGGCGAGGCCGAGCACGTGCAGCGCGCGCAGCGTGATGTCGGCCGTATTGCCGATCGGCGTGGCGACCACGTAAAGCGCGGCGTCCGGGTAGTGCTGCGTATGCGCGAGTTCGAGGAGGGCAGTCATGGCAGGCAATGCACGCAATCGCGGCGCAAGCGGAACAAGGTCGGCATTGTGCCACGCGGCGCCGGCCGGCCCGGGCGACGGGCGCGGTTTGCCGCGCGCGGGCGACAACTTTTCCGGCGCGGCACGATCCAAACCGGTCGGCGCGGCGTTCGAGCTGCGCGCGCGGCAGTTTCTCGAGCGGCGCGGCCTCGGGTACGTCGCGGCGAACGTGACGATGCGCGGTGGCGAGCTCGATCTCGTGATGCGCGAGCCTGACGGCATGCTCGTGTTCGTCGAAGTGCGCGCGAGGCGCAGTGTCCGGCATGGCGGCGCGGCCGCGAGCGTCGGCTGGCGCAAGCGGCGGCGTCTCGTCGCGGCGGCGTTGCAGTTCTGGGCGCGGCACGGTGCCGGTGCCGCGTGCCGGTTCGACGTCGTCGCATTCGAGGCCGGCCGGCTCGCGTGGCTGCGCGACGCATTTCGTACCGACGATGCGTAGCCGCGACGTGTGACGAGATGTAAAGAGTTCTTGCCGGACCCCCGGAGAGGGCGCCGGAGTACGGTAAACTCGCCGCACCCACGATGTCGCGCGATATGTGCCACGCGCCCAGTTCACCAGGAATCGATGTCAGTCGAACGTATTCAGCAACAATTCCACGACAGCGCCGCGCTTCACGCCGAAGCGGCAGATGCGCTGTCGTTGCCGATCGCAGCCGCGGTCGATGCGATGTTCGCCGCGCTGGCGAACGGCAACAAGATTGTCGCGTGTGGCGAAGGTCCGTCGGCCGCCGCCGCGCAGTATCTCGCCGCGTCGCTCGTCGGCGGCTTCGAGCGCGAGCGTCCGGGCCTGCCCGCGATCGCGCTGGCCACCGATGCATCGCAGGCCGGCCTCATGGGGGCGATGGCCGCCGAGCAGCTGTTCGCGCAGCAGGTGCGCGTGCTCGGCCAGACGGGCGACATCCTGCTGGTGCTCGATTCGGGCGGCGCGTCGCCGCGTGTGCTGGCGGCGATCGACGAGGCGCACGAGCGCGAGATGACCGTCGTCGCCCTGACGGGCGGCAACGGCCATGCAGTCGCGGCCGCGCTGTCCGATACCGATATTCCGATCAGCGTGCACGCCGTTCGCGCGGCACGCATCCAAGAAGTCCATCTGCTGACCATCCACTGCCTGTGCGACGGCATCGACGCGATGCTGCTGGGTGAGGATTGAACGAAGGAGAGCTGTCGATGAATCAAAGCCGCGTCAAACAGACGCTCGTCAGGACCACGCTGCTCGCCGCGCTGATGGCGGGCCTCGCCGTGTCGCTGCAGGGTTGTGTGCTCGGGATCGTGGGTGCGGCGGCCGGCGGCGGCGCGCTGGTTGCGACCGACCGCCGGACGCTCGGCGCGCAGACGGAGGACCGCGAGATCCAGGTCAAGTCGCTCTCGCAGATCAACAACGGGCTGCCGGACCAGTCGCACGTGAACGTGACGGTGTTCAACCGCCGCGTGCTGCTGACGGGTGAAGTGCCGAACGATGCGTCGAAGCAGCGCGCCGAGGAAATCGTGCGCGCCATCAACAACGTGAACGGCATCGTCAACGAACTGTCGGTCGAGCCGGCGTCGTCGCTGTCGTCGCGCGCGAACGACTCGTACCTCGAAGGGCGCGTGAAGTCCGAGCTGATCGCGACGAAGGGCATCTCGGCGAACTACTACAAGGTCGTCAGCGAACGCGGCAACCTTTACCTGATGGGCCTCGTGACGGTGGACGAAGGCAATCGCGGCGCGGAAGCCGCGAGCCAGGTGCCGGGCGTCGAGAAGGTCGTGAAGGTGTTCCAGTACGTGAAGCCGCAGGACGCGCAGGCGCTGCAGGACGCATCGCCCGCGAGCGGCGCGTCCGGCGCACCGGCTGCCGCCGCGCCGGCGGACAGCGCGACGGTCGGCGCCGTGCCCGACGCGTCGGTGCAGTCCGCGCCGCTGCAGTCGCCCGCGCCGATCTCGAATTCGTCGAGCGTGCACCCGGGCAACCCGAAGGCGCCGGCGCAATGAAGAGCGTGCAGATGAAGCAGATGAAACGCTGGATGGTGCAGGGCGCCGCGGCCGCGGCGCTCGTGGCCGGCACGCTGGGCGCAGCGCATGCGGACGTCGGCGACGGCCTGAAGGTTGCGCGCAGCAACGCCTGCATGGGCTGTCACGCGGTCGACCGCAAGCTCGTCGGCCCGTCGTTCAAGGATATCGCCGCACGCTACAAGTCCGATCCGCAGGCCGTCGCGAAGCTGTCGAAGAAGGTGAAGGAAGGCGGCTCCGGCGTCTGGGGTGCGATTCCGATGCCTGCGCATCCGCGCATGAGCGACGCCGACGTCCGTTCGGTGGTCGAATGGGTGCTGGCCGGCGCGCCGTCAAAGTAGCGCTTCGGGGGCACGTAACCCCTATTGCCAAGCGCAGAAATGCGTGTGTATGATGATTGACTGTTGGGGCGGTAGCTCAGCTGGGAGAGCGTCGCGTTCGCAATGCGAAGGTCGGGAGTTCGATCCTCCTCCGCTCCACCAACGGAATTTGAAAGGCCCGATCGCGAGATCGGGCCTTTTTGTTTTGGGAACCCGCTGGCATGCGCGGCATTCGCAAACGCGTGGCCCGCTAGTTCAGCAGGTCATGGATTTCCTTGAGCGTCGGCACCGACAGCGCTGCGAATGCCACCGCGATCAAGACGAGCGGCACGATCCTTTTCCGCAGTAGCACGCAGATGCCGATTCCCAGCGCGAAGAACGCGCAGCTCAGCAGGATCGTGAGCCAGAGCCATGCGTAACCGGCGCCACCCTCGAAGCGAGAGACGTTCTCGGTCATCCGGAGTGCGACATAGCCGGCGACGGTCATGCTGGCCGGCAGGCACAGTATCGAACAGGGTACGAGGAGGGCGATCTGTCGTGGTGTCGGATCGGGAGACGTCATGACGAGCGCTTTTCCTGCGAGTGGACGGGGCACCCGACCGTCCGCCGTGCGGGCCGGTTCAGGCAGCCGGCAGGATGCGGGCGTTTTCCGCGTTTGGCAACAGCCACCCGCCATCCCGCCTTCCCGTCACCCCCGCCCGAAACTCGGCCGCTTCGGATCGTACGTCCACCCCGGCACGAGATACCGCATCGCGACCGCGTCGTCGCGCGCGGTGCCGCCCACCTCCTTGTACAACGCATGCGCGGCCTCGACCTGCGCCATGTCGATCTCGATCCCGAGCCCCGGCCGCTCCGGTACGGCCACCTTGCCGCCGACGATCTCGAGCGGTTCGCGCGTGAGCCGCGCATCGCCTTCCTGCCAGATCCAGTGCGTATCGATCGCGGTGATCGTGCCGGGCGCGGCCGCCGCCGCATGCGTGAACATCGCGAGCGACACGTCGAAGTGGTTGTTCGAGTGCGAACCCCACGTGAGCCCCCAGTCGCGGCACAGCTGCGCGAGCCGCACCGAGCCCTGCATCGTCCAGAAATGCGGGTCGGCCAGCGGGATGTCGACCGCCTGGAGCCGCACCGCGTGATCCATCTGCCGCCAGTCGGTCGCGATCATGTTGGTTGCGGTCGGGATCCCCGTTGCGCGGCGGAATTCGGCCATGACTTCGCGGCCCGAATAACCGCCTTCCGGCCCGCACGGATCTTCCGCATACGCGAGCAGGTGGCCTTGCCCGCGGCACAGCGCGACGGCCTCGTCGAGCGACCACGCGCCGTTCGGATCGAGCGTCGTGCGCGAATCGGGGAAGCGCGCCTTGATCGCCGCGATCGCTTCCATCTCGTCGGCGCCGGCCATCACGCCGCCCTTCAGCTTGAAATCGGCGAAACCGTAGCGCTCGACGGCGGCTTCGGCCTGCCGCGCGATCGCGGCCGGCGTGAGCGCTTCCTCGTTGCGCAGCCGGAACCACGGGGAGCGCGCCTGCGCCTCGTCGCGATACGGCAGGTCGGTGCGGCCGCGATCACCGATATAGAACAGATAAGCGAGCATCGGCACCGCGTCGCGCTGCTGGCCTTCGCCGAGCAGCGCGGCGACCGGCACGTCGAGATGCTGGCCGAGCAGGTCGAGCAGCGCGGCCTCGATTGCCGTGATCACGTTGTCGAGCCGTAGATTGATCTCGTGCGGCTGGCGCAGCACCGCTGCCTCGCCGGCCGACGTCACCTCGTGCCGGATCGTGCGGCCCGCACCCTCACCCGCGCCGGACAGCGCCGCGCGCACCGCGTTGAGCGTCGCCTGATAGCGCCCGATCGACTGGCCGACCACGAGATCCGTCATGCGCTCGAGCGCCTGGCGAATGCCTTCGCCGCCCGGCACTTCGCCGACGCCCGTATGTCCGCTGCTGTCGTCGAGGATCACGAGGTTGCGCGTGAAGTACGGCGCGTGCGCGCCGCACAGGTTGAGCAGCATGCTGTCGCGGCCGGCGACGGGAATCACCTGCATGCGCGTGACGCGCGGCGTGCCGGCACGGCTGGGTTCGGACATCGGTTCGCTCCTGGTTCCGGTGGCGCGCGGGCCGCCGGACGCGCCGGCGCGGCCCGCGCCGTTCATTGAAGCTCGACGCGGCGGATCTCGCCGACGACGAACAGGTAGCAGATCACGGCGACGAGCGCGTGCGCGACGACATAGACGAGCGCGCCGTTGAACGAGCCGCTGCGGTCGACGATATAGCCGATCGCGATCGGCGTCGTGATGCTGGAGAGGTTGCCGCACGTGTTGAGCAGCGCGCCGCTCAGCCCCGCGATCTGGCGCGGCGCGGTGTCGGCGTTGACGGCCCAGCCGAGCGCGCCGAGCCCCTTGCCGAAGAACGACAGCGCCATGAACAGCACGACGAGCACGTGCGAATCGGTGTAGTTGCAGACGATCATCGACATCGACAGCAGCATGCCGAACACGATCGGCACCTTGCGCGCGACCGACAGCGAGCGGCCCTGCTTGAGCAGCGCGTCGGACACGACGCCGCCGAGAATCCCCCCGAGGAACCCGCACACGGCCGGGATCGACGCGACGAGCCCCGCGTTGAGGATCGACATCCCGCGCGCCTGCACGAGATAGACGGGAAACCAGGTGATGAAGAAATAGGTGAGCGCGTTGATGCAGTACTGCGCGACGTACACGCCGACCAGCATCCGGTTTCTCAGCAGCGCCTTCACGTGGCGCATCGACGGGCCGCCGTCGCGCCCGCCCGTCGCCTGATCGATGTTGACGAGCGCGCCGCCTTCGGCGAGGTAGTCGAGTTCCGCGCGGTTGATGTTCGGGTGGTCCTTCGGGTCGTACATCGTGCGGTTCCACACCAGGACGAACGCGAAGCCGAGCACGCCCATCACCGCAAACACCGACTGCCAGCCGAACGCGTGCACGAGCCAGCCCATCAGCGGCGCGAACACGACGGTCGCCGCGTACTGCGCGGCATTGAAGATCGCCGACGCGGTGCCGCGTTCCGCGGCCGGGAACCATGCGGACACGATCCGGCTGTTGGCCGGGAACGACGGCGCCTCGGCCGCACCGACCAGGAAGCGCAGCCCGAACAGCAGCGCGAACGCGGCCGCGCCGCCGAAGAAGCCGATTCCGCCCTGCAGCAGGGTGAACAGCGACCAGAAGAAGATGCTGAATGCGTAGACGATGCGCGACCCGTAACGGTCGAGCAGCCAGCCGCCCGGCAGTTGCGCGATCACGTACGACCAGCCGAACGCGGAGAAGATGAAGCCGATCTGCACGTGGCTCAGGTGCAGCGCGCGGGCGAGGCTCGGGCCCGCGATGGCGATCGCCGCGCGATCCGCGTAATTGATCGTCGTGACCGCGAACAGGACGGTCAGCACGAGCCAGCGCACGCGCGTGCGCCGGGCCGTTGCCGACGCGGACGCCGGCAGCGCGTGAAGCGGATTCATGACTTGTCTCCTCCGAAGGGCGGAAGGTGCCGCCGTGCGGCCGGCGCGTCGGTGCGCGCGTTATGTATGCGGTTGCCGCCGGCTGGAAGCCGGGCCCCGGACGCCGATACGGGCAGGGCGTCCGGACCATTCTGTCATGTCGAAATTTGCGCTTTCATGCCAATTGCTGACTTGATCGATTCAGCATTTGAATCGATCGCTCCCGCGATCGGCTACGCGCGCGCGTCGTCGGTGCCGATGCCGTGATGGCGCGCCACGTGCTGCGCGAGAAACTCGACGGCGGCGCGCACGCCGGGTAACTGGCCGCGCCGATGCGGCATCAGCAGTGTCGTCGTGACGGTGCCGGCCCGCCAGCCGGGCAGCACGTGCTCGAGCGCGCCGGACGCGAGCGCGGCGCCGGCGATCCAGTCGGGCAGGCAGGCGATGCCGAGGCCGGCCGTCGCCGCTTGCAGCAGCAACGTCGATTCGTCGGCCTGCAGGCGGATGCGCGGCGCCACGTCGACGGTGTCGTCGCCACGCTGCAGCCGCCACGGTTGCTGGCCGGGGTGGAGGCCGTCATGCTGGGCGAGATCGGCGGGTTCGTCCGGGATGCCGGCACGCGCGAGATAGGCCGGCGACGCCACGACGATGATCGGCGACGTCGCGAGCGGCCGCTGCACGAGCGCGGAATCGGGCAGCGGCGCGAAATGGCTGCGCAGCGCGATGTCGAAACCTTCCTGCGCGATGTCGACGAGACGGTCGCTCGCATGCACCTGCAGCAGCAGCTTCGGATGCGCGATGGCCAGCGCCGGCAGGCAGGGCGCGAGGATGTGCTGCGCGACCGGCACCGAGCTCGTGATCCGCACGACGCCGGCGGGTTCGGCGGCCTGCCGCAGTACCGCGTCGCGCGCGCTGTCGGCCTCGATCACGGCCGCGCGGGCATGCTCGAAGAATTCGGTGCCGACCGGCGTCAGCCGGAAGCTGCGCGACGTGCGATGCACCAGCCGCGCGCCGAGCGTGCGCTCGAGCTCGGCCACGCGCTTGCTGACCGTCGATTTCGGCAGGCCGAGCCGGCGCGCGGCCGCCGACATGCCGCCCGCATCGACCGCCTGCACGAACAGATAGAGATCGTTCAGGTTCACTTCCAGCGTCCACATGAAGAAACGACGGGTTTCAATTTTAGCGGCTACTGCGCCATCGTTCGCCATGGGAGCATGACTGCTCGTTCAACTTCCGCGGAATCTCCCGATGTCCCCGATCCTTCTCTACGGCATTCCCGCCGGCTGCTCGTTCGGCTCGATCGTCGCGCTTGAATGGGCCGGCCGCCCGTACCGGCTGTCGCGCATCGCGATGCCGAGCGCCGCGACGAGCGACGCGTACCTCGCGCTGAATCCGGTCGCCGAAACGCCGGCATTCGTGACCGCGAACGGCGAGGTGCTGACCGAAAGCCTCGCGATCCTCGGTCACATCGGCGCGCAGGCGCTCGACACCGGCCTCGCGTTTCCCCAGGGCAGCGCGGAGTTCGACCGGCTGAACCGGATGCTCGCGTGGCTGAACACGACCTTCTTCAACGCGTTCGGCGCGCTCTGGCACGTGTACGAACACGACACCGAGGGCGCGGAAAAAGCGGCGCTGCAGGCTTATGGCCGCGGCAAGGTGCTGAAGGCGCACCGTCAGCTCGAGGCGCTGCTCGAGCGCGGCGATGGCCCATGGCTGCTGGGTGCGCGGCGCACGCTGGCCGACGCGTACTTCTCCGGGATCGCGCGCTGGGCCGACTATCACGCGGTATTCGAGCGCGACGCGTTCCCGCGCATCGCCGCGCTGCGTGCGCGGCTTGCCGACGACGCGGGCGTGCAGTTCGCGCATGCGATCGAGGAAAACCTGCCGCTGCCGGCGTCGCTGGCGTTCGAAGGGCATGTATCGCTCGACGACGCGCTGGCAAGCGCACGCGGCATCGCGTTGCCGGCCCGGGCGGCCTGACCGGCGACGCGGTTGCCCGAAGGGGGAATCCGTGATGGATGTTTTTTTTACCCGGATAATATTGACATCCAATTAACACCCGGATAAAAATAGCGTCATTCTGATTCCTGCCTCCGGGTGACCACGATGACAACCTCCACGCTCGTCCCTTCATACACGGCCTTCGACGGCCACCGGCGGCTTGCGTCGGGCCCGCTCGCGACGGTCGCGCTCGCGGTCCGGCAGGCAGCCGGCGACGCGATGCCCGGCACGATCCTGATCTTCGATGACGGTACGGGCCGCTCGATCGACCTCGACCTGCGCGGCACCGAGGACGACATCCGCGCGCGCTATGCGCCGCCGTCAGGCGACACGTCCGGCGCGGCCGGCGGGCCGGCAGGCGCGGGCGAACAGCGCGGCCGCGGCCGGCCGAAGCTCGGCGTCGTGTCGCGTGAAGTCACGCTGCTGCCGCGTCACTGGGAATGGCTCGGCGCGCAGCCGGGCGGCGCGTCGGTTGCGCTGCGCAAGCTCGTCGAGGACGCGCGGCGCACGCATGCGGCGGCCGACCGGCACCGCGATGCGCAAACCCGCGCCTACCACTTCATGTCGGCGATGGCGGGCGACCTGCCCGGTTTCGAGGAAGCCGCGCGGGCGCTGTATGCGAACGATCCGGCACGGCTGGCCGAGCTGGCCGCCGGCTGGCCGGACGACGTGCGCGACCATGCGCTCGCCCTGGCGCGCGGCGGCCTGCCGCCGTCCGCCGAAGACTGTTGACGGAGCGCCGATGCAATGACCGTATTCGACCTGAACCGCGGCGCGATTGCGCCGGTCGCCGACGAAGTCGATGTCGTCGATCTGCGCGTGACTGGCGCCATCCCGCGTGCACTCTGCGGCACGTTGCTGCGCAACGGCCCGAATCCGCCGGGCGGCCGCTTCGAAGGCAACGACATGCTGTCGTGGTGGCCGGAAGCCGCGATGCTGCACGCGATCGCGTTCGACGACGGCCGCGCGACCGGTTACCGGAACCGCTGGGCGCGCACGCGGCGCTGGGCCGCCGTGCATGCGCCCGAGCAGGCGCCGCATCTGCCCGACACCAATCCGAACGTGAACGTGCTGCAGCATGCGGGCGAATTGCTCGCGCTGGCCGAGGGCGGCGCGCCGCTCGCGATCACGGCCGAACTCGATTCGCTCGGCGTGCCGGCGCGGCATGCGGGCTTCGACGGCGGCATGACCGCGCACCCGAAGGTCGATCCGGTGACCGGCGAGCTGATGACGTTCCGCGCGGACTGGCGTGCGCCGTGGCTGCGCTACGGCGTGATCGACGCGCACGGCGTGCAGCGTGTCGACGTCGAGATCGACCTGGGGGCGCCGTCGATGATGCACGACCTCGCGATCACGGAAACCCGCAGCCTGTTGCTCGACCTGAACGTCGGTTACGACTTCTCGCTGCTGAAGCAGGGCCACCGGATGCCGCTGCGCTGGCACGACGACCGGCCCGCGCGCATCGGCGTGATTCCGCGCCACGGCGGCGCGGTGCGCTGGTTCGGCATCGAGCCGTGCTTCATCCAGCACGTCGTGAACGCGTACGACTGCGACGAATCGTGCATCGTGCTCGACGCGGTGCGCTATCCGTCGTTTCTGCGGCTCGACGCGCACACGGGCCGCTTCGCCGACAACCCGGTCGGCGAGCTGTGGCGCTACGTGATCGATACGGCGAACGGGCTGATCGACGAAGGGCCGCTCGCCGACGGCGGCATCGAATTGCCGCGCATCAACGAAAGCCGGACGGGGCGCCGCTACCGCTACCTGTATGCGGTCGAGCAGCCGAACAACGCGGAAATGCGCGGCGTGATGCGCTTCGATCACGTGCGCGGCACGACGACGCACTACGCGGTGCCGGCTGGCGACCAGAACGGCGAGCCGGTGTTCGTGCCGCGCCCGGGCGGCATCGACGAGGACGACGGCTGGCTGCTGGTGATGGTCTACCGCGCGGCGACCGACACGAGCGACGTCGTGATCCTCGATGCGCGCGCGATCGACGCGGAGCCGGTCGCGACCGTGCACCTGCCGCGCCGCGTGCCGGCCGGGTTCCACGGCGCGTGGGTGCCGCGCGCAGGCTGATGAGCGGCGGCGCGCGTCACTGCGCGCGCAGCGCGTCGACGATCTTCAGCCGCGCGGCGCGCATCGCCGGCAGGAACCCGCCGACGAGCCCCATCACGAGCGAGAACAGCAGCGTCTTCACGACGATCGCTGGCGTCAGCACGAAGCGGAACGACAGGTCCGAGAAGGTCTGGAAGTTGGTCGTCGAGAACGACGCGAACTGCATCAGCGACGCGCACGCGAGCCCCGCGACGCCGCCGACGAAGCCGAGCAGCAGCGCTTCCAGCAGGAACGCGGCGAGCACGTTCCTGCGCTTGAAGCCGAGCGCGCGCAGCGTGCCGATCTCGGCCACGCGGTTCGCGACCGACGCGTACATCGTGATCATCGCGCCGATCATCGCGGCGATCGAGAAGATCGTCGACAGCGTGATGCCGAGGATGTTGATGAACGTCGACAGCGACTTCGACTGGTCGCCGTAGAACGTCTGCTCGCGCTTCGCTTCGTCGGTCAGCCGCGGGTCGACGTCGATGTCGGCCTTGAAGCGCGCGAAGCCGTCCGCGCTCGGGATGCGCAGCACCATCGACGAATAGCTGGTGCGCCGGAACGACTGCATCAGCTGGTCGACGTCGCCCCAGATCTCCGAATCGAAGCCGCTGCCGCCCGCGTCGAAGAGGCCGACGATGGTCCAGTCGCGCTGCGCGAAATGCAGGCTGTCGCCGAGTTGCGTGCCGCTGAAGCCTTTCGCGATCGCGCTGCCGACGATGATCTCCGACGAGCCGGGCGCGAACATCCGGCCGGCCATGAGCTTCACGTGCGGGCGCAGCGCGAGCCCGGCCGGCGATACGCCGCGGATCACGACGTTCGACGGCTTGCCGGTCGACGTCTTCACGAGCGAGATCAGCACGACGGCTTCCTTCGACACGAGCGGCCGGCCGTCGGGGCCGAGCGCGACGGCCGGATGCATCTCGAGCGCGTTGGCCTGCTGGTGGTCGATCGAACTCTGGATCTCGGTCTCGGCGCCCTTGCGGATCACCACCGCGTTGTCGGGTTCGCCGGTCGACACGAGCGTCTGCGTGAGCCCGGCGTCGAGCATCTGCACCGTCGCGAACACGAAGATCACGAGCGCCATCCCGCCGGCGGTCAGCGCGGTGGTGAGGCGCCGGGTCCACAGGTTGCGCGCGATGTAGTTGAGCGGGATCGCCATGCGCGTCGTTATCCGATCGCCCGCAGGCCTTCGACCACACGCACGCGAGCGGCCTGCCACGCCGGCACGATCGCGGCCGCGAAGCCGACCGCGACCGAGCACGCGGCCTGCAGCACGACGGTCTCGGTCGACACCTTGAACACCGGGAAGATGCCGCCGGCCGCCTGCTTGAACAGGCTCGCGGCCGGCGGCGTCGCGAGGATCCCGAGTCCGCCGCCGGCCACCGCGATCACGACCGATTCGCCGAACACGATCAGCGCGAGAAAGCCGGGGCCGAAGCCGAGCGCCTTCAGCGTCGCGTATTCGGACGTGCGTTCGCGCGCGCTCATCGCCATCGCGTTGGCCATCACGGCCATGATGATCAGGATCACCACGTACGACACGAGACGGATCGCCGCGATGATCTGGTTCGACATCGCGACGAAGCCCAGCTGGAACGCCTGCTCGGTCTCGGTCAGCGTCTCGGCGAGCGAGTTCTTGAACACCGCGTCGACGTTGCGCGCGATCGATGCGCCGTCGTCGGGGCGCGCGACGCCGAGCACGAACACGCCGACCTGGTAGGCCTGCTTCGGCGTGCGCTGGCGCACCGTTTCGTTCAGGTAGTCCCAGTGGAATACCAGTTGGCGCGTGATCGTCGAGTCGTCGCGGCCGTCGAGGATCCCGCGCACGACGAAATCCCATGTGCCCGGATAGATCGTGCCCTTCAACGGGATCACGTCGCCGATCTTGAAGCCGAACTGATCCGCGAGCTGGCGCCCGACGAGGCAGCCGCGGCGGTCGCGGTTGTAATCGGCGCGCTGCTGCTCGGGCACGATGTATTCCGGGTACAGGTCGAGGTAGTTGTCCGATACCGCGAAGCTCGCGAAGAAGTTTTTCGGATCGCGGTAGATGCCGCCGAACCAGTTCGAGCGGACCACGGACGTTACGCCGTCGACGCCGCGGATCCGGTTCTCATAGCTCACCGGCAGCGCAAACACGAGCGAGATCGCGTTGCGCGTGACGAGCCGCCCGCTGGACGCGGCGGCCGCGCCCGCGTACCACGCGTCGACCACGGTGTGCAGCAGCCCGAACGCCAGCACCGCGATCGTGAGCCCGAGCACGGTCAGCAGCGTGCGCAGCCGGTGGCGCAGCGCGTTGCGCGCGATCAGCTTCAGCACGTACATCGCGCGCGCTCCCGCAGCCGGTCAGCCGGCGTGCCCATCGATCAGCTCCCCTTTTTCCAGATGGACGAGCGCGCGCGCGGCACCGGCGGCGTGCGCGTCGTGCGTCACCATGATGATCGTCTTGCCGAGCTCGGCGTTCATCCGCTGCAGCATCGCGAGCACGTCGGTGGCCGACGCGCGGTCGAGGTCGCCGGTCGGCTCGTCGGCCACGATCAGCACGGGGTCGGTGATCAGCGCGCGGGCGATCGCGACGCGCTGCTGCTGGCCGCCCGACAGCTCGGACGGGTAGTGGCTCGTGCGGTCGCCGAGGTTCACCATGTCGAGCACCAGCTCGACGCGCTCGCGCCGCTCGCGGCGCGACAGGTGCGTGAGCATCAGCGGCAGCTCGACGTTCTCGAACGCGGTGAGCACCGGCATCAGGTTGTAGAACTGGAAGATGAAGCCGACGTTCGCCGCGCGCCATTCGGCCAGTTGCGCCTCCGCGAGTTGCGAGATGTCGAGCCCGCCCACGCGCAGCTCGCCGCTGTCGGGCCGGTCGATGCCGGCCACCAGGTTCAGCAGCGTGCTCTTGCCGGAGCCCGACGGCCCCATCAGCGCGACGAAGTCGCCTTCGCCGATGTCGAGCGTGATGTCGGTCAGCACGGGCACGATCTGGTTGCCGCGCCGGTACGACTTCGCGACGTGGCTGATCTCGACGAGGGGCGGCGAGGCGTCGTTCACGCGCGCTACTTCTTCGCGACGGTCACGTTCGCGCCGTCCTTCAGCTTGACGCCCGGTGCAAGCACGACCGTGTCGCCGGGTTTCACGCCACGGACCGCGACGAGTTCGCCGATCCGCATGCCGCGCGTCACGGCCGCCGCGTGCACGGTGTCGTCCTTCACGACGAACACCACCGGCCGGCCGTCGCGCTCGACCACGGCGCTCGCCTGCACGGCCGTCACGGGCTGCCGGTCCTGCGCCGAGACGGGCTTCGACAGGAACGCGATTTTCGCGCTCATGTCGGGCAGTACGCGCTCGTCACGGTCGACGAAGCGCACCTTCACGAGCACGGTGGCCTTCGAGCGGTCGACGGTCGGCACGATGCGCGACACGCGCCCCGCGAAGCGCATGTCGGGCAGCGCGTCGAGCTGGATCTCGCACGGCTGCTCGGCGCGGATCTTCGCGATGTTCGATTCGGCGACGTCGGCCTCGACTTCGAGCGTGTCCATGTCGGCGATCGTCACGACGGCGCCCTTGCTGTCCGACGCGGATGAAAACGGCGTGATGTTGTCGCCGACGTTCGCGTGCTTCGCGAGCACGATGCCGTCGAACGGCGCGCGGATCACCGTCTGGTCGACCGCGACCTGCGCGGCCTGCGCGTTGGCGTCGGCGGACACGATCGCGGCCTCGCCGCTGCTGAGCGATGCGCGCGCCTTGTTCACGCGTGCCGTGTCGATGTCGAGTTGCGCGGCCGGCACTGCGCCCTTCGGCGCGAGCGCCGCGGTGCGGCGCAACGCGATTTCGGCGTCCTTCAGCTCGGCCTGCTGCACGCCGAGGTTCGCGCGGGCGACCTTCGCCTGCGCGAGCGCCTGCGCCAGCGACGCCTCCACGTCGCGGCTTTCGAGGCGCGCGATGATGTCGTCCTTCTTCACGCGCGAGCCTTCGAGCACGCCGAGCCATTCGACGCGCCCCTGGCCCTTCGATGCGACCGCGGCCTTGCGCTGCGGCACGACGTAGCCGGTCGCATTGAGCTGCGTGTCGTTCTGGTACGGGTACGCGGACGTGACGGACGTGGTTTCGACGGTCGGCCGGCCGGTGAGCGCGATGCCGGCGACGATCGCGATCACGATGATCGCGGCGGCGACCGCATAGCGGACCCACCGGCGCCGGCGGGGCGCCGGTGCGAGCGGACGCCGGTCGATTTTCAGTTTGTCCAGATTGTGATCGGGCAATTTGAGCGCCTCGAGACGGCGGCGGTCTGGCGACGGCCGCGATCCGGTTTCCGGGGAAAGGGACGGATGGACGCCAGTATAAGCGTCGTCCCGATGGCGCGCGAGCCGGTTTGCAGCGCTGCCGCGGCGGCCACGGACGTGGGAATACGCGTGCTCCCCCGGGGAAACCCGAGGGACGCAAGCAACGTGTCAACTTGCCGCGAACACGATGCGTTATGGAACCAGTGCGTCAGGTTTTGTCTCGACGGAACGGCGAAAGCCGGCCTCGCGACCTGGGGCTCCGATGCGAATGCCTCGCATCTTTACCTACCGGTACGTTTGATTTTTTCTCCGCTAAAGGAAGAACAATGAAGAAGACGCTCGCTTCGATCATCGCCGCAGCATTCGCACTCGCATCGGTTTCGGCATTCGCACAGGAAGCCGCGTCGGCGCCGGCAGGCGCGATGGCTCCCGCTGCCGCACCGGCCAAGAAGGATCACAGCAAGCCGAAGCACCAGCTGAAGCAACACGGTTCGGCCAAGGGCAAGGCGAAGGCCGCCGCCGCATCGGCAGCCGGTACGAACGACGCAGGCGCAGCAAACTAAGCGCTTTGCCCGGGGCCGGCATCGCCGGCCGCCTGTCGCGAGACCCCGCATGTTTCGGCATGCGGGGTTTTGTTTTTTCAGGCGTCGCGCTCGCCGGGCCGCGGCGGCAATGGCTGGGCTGGCGTACGCATCGCGTCGACCACCGCGCGCATGCGCCGCCAGTGCGAACCCTCCCAGAACACGCGCCGGCACACGTCGCACGCGGCGAAACGCCGGTGCCGCTGCCGGACCCCGTCCGGCACGCGCGGTGCGGCGGCGGCCGCGTCGAGCGGATGCAGCGGCGCATTGCAGCGCAGGCACAGCCGGAACGGCCGCATGTGCGGTGCGAGATCGAGCCGCTCGAACAGTTCGCGCAGCTGGTCGGCCGGCTGCAGCGCGTGCAGGTAGCAGCCGCGCGCGACCGCGCGCCGCTTGAGCAGCTCGCGGTCGCGGGTCAGCACGATCCGGCCCTCTCGCGCGGCGAGCGCCGCGAGCTCGTCGTCGCGGTAGTGGTTGTCATAGCAGGTGTCGAAGCCCGCGAGGCGCAGCAGTTGCGCGAGGCCGCCGAGATGCGCGTCGGCGACGAAGCGCCATTGCGCCGGCTGCATGCCCTGCGCGGCGGCCTCGCTGGCCGCTGGCTGCGCGCGCTCCGGAAAGGCTTCGATCCGGTCGCCGTCGTCGAGCGGTCGGTCGAGCGCGGCCGGCGCGTCATTCACGCAAAGCCGGCCGATTTCGGTATGCGGGACGCCGAGCGCCTCGATCGCATGCTTCACCGTCGCGTCGCGCGCACACGCCTGCCCGAACGCGCGGTCGCGCTGCGCGCGCGGGAGAAAGGCGTTCAGTTCGCCGTGGAAGCGGAAGGTCGCGGTCGCCATCCGTCCAGTATCGCACCGCGCCCGGCCGGCGGCAGGCGCTGCAGACGGCCGGCATCTGTGTTTAACTCGCGGCTTCACGGAGCGAAGGAGCGGGCAATGGATCTCGGTTTTATCGGGCTGGGCGAAATGGGGCAGGCGATCGCGGCGAACCTGCTGAAGGCGGGCCACACGGTGCGGGTCTGGAACCGGTCGCGCGAGCGTGCCGAGCCGCTCGCGGCGTTCGGCGCGCAGATCGTCGACACGCCGGCCGACGCGTTTCGCGGCGACGCGGTGTTCTCGATGCTCGGCGACGATGCCGCCGCGCGCGCGGTGTTCGACGACGCGCTGCTCGCGCAGGCGCCGCGGGGTCTGATCCACGTGAACATGGCGACGGTGTCGGTCGCGCTCGCCGAATCGCTCGCGCATGCGCACGCATCGCGCGGCATCGACTATGTCGCGGCGCCCGTGATGGGGCGGCCCGACGTCGCCGCCGCCGCGCGCCTGACGATCATGGCCGGCGGCCCGGCCGAGGCGATCGACCGCGTGCAGCCGCTGTTCGACGCGATCGGCCAGAAGACCTGGCGGTTCGGTTCGCTGCCGCAGCATGCGAACGTCGCGAAGATCGCCGCGAACTTCACGCTCGCGTCGGCGATCGAGACGCTCGGCGAGGCGTCCGCGCTGCTGGGCGCGCACGGCGTCGCGATGCGCGACTTCCTCGACGTGATCACCAGCAGCGTGTTTCCGGGCCCCGTCTACGCAGGCTACGGCTCGATGATCGCCGAGCGGCAATACGAGCCCGCGCGCTTCAAGGCCCGGCTCGGGCTGAAGGACGTCCGCCTTGCGCTGGAAGCCGGCGACGCGACGTCGGTGCCGCTGCCGATCGCGAGCGTCGTGCGCGACAGCCTGCTCGATGCGCTCGCGCACGGCGGCGGCGACCAGGATTTCGCGGTGCTCGGCGAGGTCGCGCTGCGCCGCGCAGGCCGCTGACGCGCGACACGAGCGCCGTGCTCACGGCATAATCGACGTTTCGTTTTCCCGACATTCAGGCAGAGGCGGTCATGAACTTGCATACGTGGTGGCTTTTCGTGGCGACGGTGTTCGTCGTATCGGCGATTCCGGGTCCGAACATGCTGCTCGTGATGACGCACGGCGCGCGGCACGGGCTGCGGCGTTCGGCGTGGACGATGGCCGGCTGTCTCACCGCGCTGGTACTGATGTTGTCGGTGTCGGCGGCGGGTCTCGGTGCCGTGCTCGAGGCATGGCCGGCGATGTTCAACACGTTGCGCTTTGCGGGCGCGGCCTACCTGATCTACCTCGGCGTGAAGGCGTGGCGCGCACGCGTCGACGACGAGCAGCCTGCCGACGACGTCGAAACCGTGTCGCGCCAGGTCGCGCCGGCATCGCGCGGGACGCTGTTCCGCAACGGTTTCCTGGTCGCGGGCAGCAATCCGAAGGCGATCCTGTTCGCGGCCGCGCTGCTGCCGCAGTTCATCAACGCGGCCGAGCCGACGCTGCCGCAGTTCGGCATCCTCGTCGTCACGTTCGCGGTGATCGAGGTGAGCTGGTATCTCGTCTACGCGTCGTTCGGCACGCGCATCGGCGCGACGCTGAAGAGCCAGAGCGTCGCGAAGGTGTTCAACCGGCTGACGGGCGGGCTGTTCGTCGGCTTCGGCGCGATGATGGCGCTGGTCCGTCACTGATTTCGACCTGACGGATTCCGGTGTGCCGAACGCCCCGTCCCTCGCAAGAGGGCGGGGCGTTCGGCTTTTCGGGGCCGCTTCAGGTCTCGCTACGCCCGCGGGCGAGTCAACGCAGCGTCGCCGGCCCCGCGTCCGGCCGCGAGCCCGAACACGGCGGCGGCGCCCGCGAACGCGAAACCGGTGCCGCACACCGCGCTCCATCCGCCCCATGCCCACGCGCTCCCCGCGAGCGCCGCGCCGAGCGCGCCACCGACGAAGAACAGGCCGACGAACAGCCCGTTCAGGCGGCCGCGCGCGGCCGGGTTCAGCAGGTTGATCTCGCGGCGGCCGATCGTCTGGTCGACGATGACGCCCGCGTCCAGCAGCGCCGCACCGCCGGCCAGCAGCGCGAGCGCGACACCGCGATGCGCATGCGCGTCGAAGCCGAACCAGCCGGCGCCGGCGATGCCGAGCACGACGAGCGCGGCGAGCATCGTGCCGTGCGCGATCCGCTGCGCGGCCGGGCCGTGGCCATGGTCGCCGGCGCGGCCGGCGAGCGGCGTGACGATCGCACCGCTGGCGCCGGCGAACGCGAACAGCGCGATCCCGTGCAGGTCGAGCGCGAACGGCGGCTGCGCGAGCCGCAGCCCGACGGCCGTCCAGAACGCGCTGAACGCGGCCATCGCGAGCGCGGCCGACAGCGCGTGCCGGCGCAGTACCGGTTCGTCGGCGAGCAGGCGCCCCATCGACCCGAGCAGCGCGCGGTAGCCGGCCGTGACCGCCGGGGTACGCGACGGCAGGCGCAGCGCGAGCACGACGGCGATCGCTGCATTCGCGACCGCCGCCAGCAGGTAGAACGCACGCCAGCCGGCCGAGCCCGCGATCAGGCTCGCGAGCGGCCGCGACAGCAGGATGCCGAGCATCAGCCCGCTCATCACGTTGCCGACCGCACGGCCGCGCTGCGCTTCGGGCGCCATCGACGCGGCCATCGGCACGAGCATCTGGATCACGCTCGACGCGGCGCCGGCTGCGAGCGTCGCCAGCAGGAATACGGTGCCGGACCGTGTGAACGCGGGCAGCGCGAGCGCAGCCGCACACGTGGCAAGCGTCGCGACGATCAGGCGGCGGTTCTCGAGCAGGTCGACCAGCGGCACGAGCAGCACGAGCCCAGCCGCGTACCCGAGCTGCGGCAGCATCGCGACGAGGCCGGCGAGGCTAGGCGGCAGATGAAGGTCGGCGCTGATCGGGCCTGTCAGCGGCTGTGCGGCGAACAGGTCCATCACGATCACGCCGACCGTCGCGGCGAAGAACAGTGTCATCCCGGTGCTCAGCGCGGGCGGCACGGTGACGGACGGAGGAACGGCGGCGGGGCAACGGTTGGCAGGGCAGTTCATCGGAAGCCTGGGAGAGGGGGCGGAGGAATCCCCATCGTAGGTGTCCGATGTTTATGCGACAATTGAAATATGTCTAACATGATTATGCGAGTTTGTTTTGAATACGCGTGATCTCCTGGCGTTCGTCGCGGTGGTCGACAGCGGGTCGATGGTCGCCGCGGCTGCGAAGCTCCACCTGACGCAGCCGGGCCTGACGCGGCGCGTGCAGAACCTCGAAACGCTGCTCGGCGTACCGCTGCTCGAACGGCAAAGCAAGCCGCTGAAGCCGACTGCCGCCGGGCGCGACGTCTACGCGCTCGCGCGCAACGTGCTGGGCGCGGTCGACGAGCTGATGGCGGCCGGTGCGCCGGACAGCGAACCGTCGGGCGAGTTGCGCATCGGCGTCCCGCCGTTCCTGTCCGAGCTGGCGCTCGAGCGGCCGATCGACCTGCTGCGCGACGCGTTCCCGCGCCTCACGCTGCGCGTGACGGCCGGCTGGTCGCCGGCGCTGATGCAGGGCATCGAGCGCGGCGCGCTCGACGTCGCGGCCGTGATGGTGCCGGCGAGTGCAGTGCTGCCCGACGCGTTCACCGCGACGCTGCTCGCGACGCAGCCGACGGTGCTCGTCGCCGCGCGCGACTTTCCGCTGCCGGACGGTCCGCTGTCGCTCGACACGCTGTCGGCTTTTCCGTGGGTGCTGAGCCAGGACGGCTGCGGGATGCGTTCGGCGCTGAGCCGCGCGCTCGGCGCGGCCGGGCTGCCGTTCGACGTCGCGGTCGAGGCGTTCGGCTCGGAACTGCAACTGTCGTTGGTCGCGCGCGGCGCCGGCATCGGCATCGCCGCGCCGAATGCGCTGGCGCGCAGCGCGCATCGCGAAGCGTTGAGGGTGGTGGAAACGGCAGGACTGGAAACGCGGATCAACGTGTGGATCGTGCACGGCACGCTGCCGGGCCGGCTGGTGCGGCCTGTCGCGCTGCTGCGCGACGCGCTGGGCGAGGTGCTCGACCGCGAGAACGGGAGAGGGTCAGATGCGCCAATGGCGAACTAGAGGCAGCATTCGAGGGAAAATCCTTATTTTCTCTACGGAAATGTTGCAATGCGGAAACTGATTCGCTAGAATTGCACCTGTCTCCTCCATGTCTCCTCTGATATGGATTCAGCCCGCCTCTTAGGCGGGCTTTTTTTTGCCTGCGATTTTGCCGCGGCAATCCATTCGTCGGCGCTCGCCGGCGTCAGAACTTGTACGTCATCCCGACGTAGCTGATGATCGGGTCGGCCTTCAGGTCCGATTTCGACTCGGCGAGCACCGAACCGTCGGCCGCCTTGATCGTCACCGTCGACGTCGTCTTCAGCGGGATGTACGTCACCGACGCGACCAGCCCGAAATGCTCCGTCATGTTGTACTGCAGGCCCGCGTTGAACACCGGCTGCCATGACGACGACGCCTTCGCCTCCACCGATGTCGTACCCGGCTTGCCCGCGCCCGCCGCGAGGATCGCGCCGAGGTTGTCCTGCGTCTGCTTGATGAAGTTCGTGTTGAGCTGCAGGTCGCTGAACCAGTTGTACGACACGCCGAGGCCGAGGAACGGCCGGAACTTCGCGGTGGCCTGCCCGAAGTAGTACTGCAGGATCACCGCGGGGCTCCACTGCCGCACGCTCTTCACGATCGGGTTGACCGACCCCAGCCCGATGTTCTGCGTGCCGAGCGCGCCGGCAGGGCCGGGCGGCTTGATCGTGCCTTGGCCCGACACCTTGAACACCGGCGGCACGCCGGCCACCGACGTGACCGCGATGTGGTCGGTCAGGAAGTGGCTGACCGTCAGGCCGACGGTGTCGGCGCCGCTCGTGCGCAGCCCGGTGCCCGGCGACGTGAACGACGGCGGCAGCCGCAGCGGCGTGTTGATCGGCGTCGGCGCGACGTTGGTCGTCATCGGCGTGCTGCTCTGCTGCGGCATCACGTGGAACCAGCCCAGCGTGACGACGTTGCTGCCGGCGCTCTGCGCGTGCGCCGCGAGCGGCGCCAGCACGGCGGCGCCGGCCGCCGCGCGGAGAAGGGTTTTCTTCATCACGGCTTCCGCCTCCGCTTACTGGACGAACGCGCCGATCGTGAAATACGGCGTCGATCCCGCGTTATCGAGGAAACCGAACACGCCACCCGTGAAGATGAACTTGCCGGTCGGCGACGTGCTGCCCGAACCCGTGTGAATCGTCGTGACGGTACCCGGCACCTTCTGCGTGTAGTCGAGGTCGAGCGCGGTCGCGAGCGATGCCTGCGACGGCTGGAACGGATCGAGCAGCGTGGCCTGGTTGTTGATCAGCGCGGTGGTCCGGTAATCGAACTGGCTGTCGACGCCCACGTACTCGCCGTTCTGCGAACCGGCCGCGACGGCCGTTTGCGGCGAAAGGATCGAGATGCTCGATTCGTCGTCGGCGGTGAGGCCCGGCACGCCGTTGCTGTCGGGCGTCGGGTTCGGGTTCGCGACACCCGTGCGCACGAGGATCGGCACGAGCTGGTTACGCAGCTTGCCGACGATCATGAAGCCCTTGCCCTGCGGCGTTGCCGACAGCGTCGGCTTCAGCTGGCTCGTGTAGTTGTTCGACTGGAACGCGCCGCTGCCGTCCGCGGACTGCGCGAAGTTCGTGCCCTGCTGCGTGCACGCGCCGCCGGCGAACTGGCCGGTCGAATCGCACTTGGTCCACGAGCCGTCCGCGTTGATCGTCACCTTCGCGTCGATCGATGCGGGCGCGAAGTTCTGCGACGGCACTTCGCCGAAGCCGATATGGCTGTACGTACCGGCGACCTTCGTGATGTCGGTTTCGATCGACGAGAAGCCGATGAACGGGTAGTACGGGAATTTCGTGTCGGGCACCGCGGCCTGGCCGAGCACGCCGTTGAACTGGATTTCCTTGCCGGGGATCGTGCCGCCCGCGACGCCTTCGCCGACGAAGATCCGCGCCGGGCGCGACGGATCGAGGCTCGCGCCGTTCAGGCGGAACGCGCACTGGTTCAGCTTGTTGGTCGGCAGCAGCGTTTCCTGCGTGAGCGTACCGCTGTCGACGGTGCCCGCGCGGGTCGGCGTGACGGTGCCGGTCGTGCGCGGCACGGCCGATTCCACGTACGTCACCTGCCAGGTCATCTTGGTCGTGTCGAGCTGGACCTTCGCGAGTTCGCCGCTGCCCGCACCGCCCGTGAACACGGTGCTGTAGTCGAGCGTGGCGGGACAGAGCCGGTCTTCGACGAGCGGGGGCGGGTTGTCGCTGCCGCCGCCGCAGGCGGAAAGAAGGGGGGCGGCAAGGGCCGCCGCCAGAATGAGGTTGCGCTTCATGTTGCTCCTCCAGATTTGTCTTGTGCGGCGGCCAGCTCCCTGTCGGCCGCTTCTGTTGGTGGTGCTCGTCCTGCCTGCGCCGTGCCGCGCGCGTCGTGCCGCCGTGCGTTACGCGACGGCGGGCCAGCCGCCGCCGCGTCCCCGTTCGCTACTTGCTGATCTGCGCACCCACGCCGAAGTACGGTGTCGACGATGTCGTCGAGTTCGCCGACGTCGACGTGACGCCGCCGTTCACCGTGCCCTGGACCAGTGCCGCGTACAGCCCGCCCGTCGCGATCACCACGCCCGATGCGGACGGGTAGCTCGCTCCGCTCGGCGGCGTCGTCTTCGCGTTCAGCAGGCCCGGCGTCGCCTGGCCGTAGTCGAGCGTGAAGCCGTCTTCCTCGGCCTGCGTGGTCGGGTTGATGAACGACGCGTTGCTGCCGCGGATCAGTGCCGCCGTGTACTTGAAGTTCGAGTCCGCGCCCGCGTAGCCGCCGTCGATCGCGCCCGACGTGATCGCCGTTGCCGCGCCGAGCACCGCGATGCCCGATTCGTCGTCGACCTGCGCATCGAGGTGCAGCGGCGGCGTGCCGAGGTTCACGTTGCCCGTGCGGACGATCACCGGCACCGTCGCGCCGTTGAGCTGGCCGATCACCATGTGGGCGGTCGCCGACTTGCCGGTCGCGCCGACGATCGGCAGTTGCGTCTGCGGCAGCGTCTGCGGCGCCTTCGTGCTGTCGAAGTAGCCGCCGTTCGCGCTCGTCTTCCACGGATCGCCGGTCGTCTGGCAACCGCCCGAGCCGCTCGACGTGCACGCGCCGTTCGCATCGAACGTCTCGCTCGAGTTCGTGCCTTTCGTCGCGTAGTTGCCCGACGGCACGAGGTGATAGATCAGCGCGTTGTACGTGCCCGGCAGCTTCGACAGGTCGGTCGTCGTGTTCGCGAAACCGAGGAACGGATAGAAATCGAAGTGGCGGTTCGGCACCTGGCCGACGTTCTGCACGACGCCGGGGATGATCGTCAGCCCGTCGAACTGGATCGTCGCACCGGGAATGCCGCCGCCTGCGACGCCCATGCCGACCAGCAGCATCGGCGGGTTCGCCTGGTTGAAGTCGGCGGCCGTCGAATAGGTCGAGCCGTCCCCGGCAGTGCCCGTGCCCGGCGTGAGGACGAACGCGCAACGCGTCTGCTCGGCGGTCGGCAGCGTGCCGGTCGGCGGATGGATGACCTTGCCGGCGATCGTCGTGCCGACGCGGCTCGGCGTGACGGTGCCCGTCTTCAGCGGAATCGGCGATTCGAGCCACTTGAGCGTGTACGTCATCGCGACCGCGTCGATGTTGACGCTGACGATCTCGCCGCTACCTGCGCCGCCGAGATACGTGCTCTTCACGATGTCGGCGTTGGCCGGGCACAGCGCGGCGTTGACGGGCTGCGAAGGCGGCGGCCCTTGCGTGCCGCAGCTCGATCCGGAACATTGGGGCGCGTTGATCGGCGCAGGTGCGCCGCCGTCCCCCCCACCACATGCAACCAGGAAAGGGGCAATGGCAAAGGCCGTTGCCACCCCCTTCGATAAGGCGTGCGACATGCCGCTGTCTCCAATCGTTTAATTGTGCGAGCTAATGTCGCCGCCTTGATTTTTGCTGTCAATTGATGAACCCGTCTAAAAAAGGCGATTGAAACGGGTATCGGGTATTGATTCCTTGCCGGATACGGCATTCGGTAAGAATTTAAACGCGCAAGGGGTCGCCGCAAGCTGCGGGAGTGGGGGATGTGCCACGCTCGGCAGGCTGTCGTAGGGCCTTCCTGCGTATAACGGCAGCGTTTAAAGCGGCGGTATCCGGTTTATCCCTATTCGGGATTGACTGGATAAAGAAGGGGGGATTTAATCCGCTGGTAATCGCGCAATGGAAAGCTTGTAAATATTTGTAAATGCGCGATCCGGGATTTTTATTTATTGCCTGATACGAGTAAATAAAAAGCCGGCCAGTGGCCGGCTTTGCATTGCGTGCGATGTTGAATCAGCGTTTGAGACCGGCGTCCTCGGCTGCGCCGATGCTCAGGTTCATGCACTGGATCGCGGCGCCCGACGCGCCCTTGCCGAGGTTGTCGAGGCGCGCGACCGTGACGAAGCGCTCGGCGTTGCCGAACACGAACAGGTCGACACGGTTCGTATCGTTGTTTGCCTGCACGTCGAAGAAGCCGCCGTCGAGGTTCGCGTCCGCGTCGAACGGTGCGACGCGCACGAACGCTTCGTCCGCGTAGTACTCGGCGAACACGCGCTGCACGTCCTGCGGCGTTGCGCGCTTCGCGAACTGCTCGGGCGTGAAGTAGGTCGTCACCGCGAGACCCTTCAGGAACGGGCCGACGATCGGCGTGAAGATCGGTGCGTTCGCGAGGCCCGTATGCGCGGCCATTTCCGGCAGGTGCTTGTGCGCGAGGCCGAGTGCGTACGGACGCGGGCTCGCGAGCTTGCCGCCGGGCGCCGCATTCTCGTAGTCGGCGATCATCGACTTGCCGCCGCCGCTGTAGCCGGTGATCGAGTAGCTGTGCGCGGCGAACGTCGGCGCGACGATGCCGGCATCGACGAGCGGACGCATCGCGAGCACGAACGCCGATGCGTGGCAGCCGGGTACCGCGATGCGCTTCGAGGTACGAATCTTCTCGCGCTGGGCGCGGGTCAGTTCCGGCAGGCCGTAGGCCCAGTCGGCGCTCGTGCGGAACGCGGTGCTCGCGTCGATCAGCGTCGTGTTCGGGTTCTCGACGAGCGAGGCCGATTCGCGCGACGCGACATCCGGCAGGCACAGGAACGTGACGTCCGACGCGTTGATCAGGCGGCGGCGCTCGTCGACGTCCTTGCGCTTCGCTTCATCGATCCGCAGGATCTCGATGTCGTTGCGTGCCGACAGGTATTCGAAGATCTTGAGGCCGGTCGTGCCTTCCTGGCCGTCGACAAAAACTTTGGTGCTCATTTCGCTCTCACTGAATGAAACGCGGGCCCGCGCCCGGAAACCGCCATTTTAAGACGTCATCCGGCGGGTCTGCGCCGCGCGGGGCGAAAAAAGACGGCCGGCGGGCCGCCTTGTGTCCCTTTGACACCCGCCGCTGCGGGCGCGCGGGCGTCGGGGCTGGGCTCAGCGGGCGCCGGCGTCCCAGCGTGCGGTCGCTTCGGCCACGCGCCGGCCGAACGCCTTGCCGGTCTCGAGGTCGCCCGGCAGCGGGCCCTCGTCGGGCGTCGCATCGGCCGGCGATTGCGCGAGCAGGCCCGTGGAGCCGCCGAGGTAGTTGATGTCGTTGCGCGTGGCCGCCTTCGAGTTGGCCGGCATCAGGCTCGTGCCGACCCACACCATCCCATGCTGCATCGCCAGCGTGACGAAATATTGAATCGTCGAGAACTTGTCGCCGTTCATCGTCGCGGAGTTCGTGAAGCCCGCGGCGATCTTGTCCTTCCACTTCTGCGTGAACCACGCTTTCGACGTGGCATCGGCGAATTGCTTGAACTGCGCCGACGGGCCGCCCATGTAGGTCGGCGCGCCGAAGATGATCGCGTCGGCCGCGTCGAGCGCGGCCCAGCCCGCGTCGTCGAGGTCGCCGACGGCGATCAGGCGCGCGTTCGCGCCGGCGTCCTGAGCGCCGGCATGCACGGCCTCGGCCAGTTTCTGCGTGTGACCGTAGCCGCTGTGATAGACGATGACGATGTTCGACATGAAGCGTTCTCCGGAAAGGGACGGGAACGGCGGACCGCAGGCTCGCCGCGTCACGCGCCGCCGGCGGGCGGCGCGGCGGATGCGCGGCATGGCGCCGCGACCGGTGACAACGAGTCTAGCAAGCCGAAATGACGGGAAAACGCGCGCAGGCGGCGCACTGAAATTCCCGGCGGCCGTCAATCGCGGGGTCCGTTACTGCCCGTAGTTGACCGTGAGTTGCGCGGTGCCGATCGCCAGCGTGCCGATCTCATGCTCGAACATCGGCGCGGGGCGGCCCTGCGACACGCGCAGGTCGGTGCCCTTCAGCGCGTAGACGGTGATCACGTAGCGGTGCGGCTTGCCGGGCGGCGGGCACGGGCCGCCGTACCCGTCGATCCCGAAGTCGTTGCGCGCCTCGCTCGCGCCGATCCGCCGCAGGAAGCCGGACGCGCTCGCGTCGGCCGGCAGGCTCGTGACGGTGCCCGGGATGCCCGCGACGGCCCAGTGCCACCAGCCGTGGCCGGGCGCGTCGGGATCGAAGATCGTGACCGCATAGCTGCGCGTGCCGGGCGGCGGGTTGTGCCAGGTGAGTTGCGGCGAGCGGTTCGCGCCCTTGCAGTCGCCGCGGTCGAACACGTTCGCGGCGTGCACGCGCCCGCCAGGCGTCAGGTCGTCGCTCGTCACGGTGAAGGGGGTTTCCGCATGCGCGGGCAGCGTCGCGAACACGGCGGCGCAGACGAAGACGAAGAGGATGGACGGAGACGGGTGACCCGATGGCGCAGGCGAAGTGATCCGGCGATCCACACGCATATGGCGCTTCTCCCGTCACGTGGGCCGGACCGATGCTTCCGGCGTTGTTGGCGTTGTGCGTTGCCCGCGCAGCTGATGGCGGCGCTGGTTCAAGTCTAGCATTAGGGTTCGATGAGCGACGCACACCGCAACCCGCGATTGCGATCGGTCATCGTGCGGATCGACGGACGAAAAAAAACCGCCCGCGATCGAGCGGGCGGCTTTTTCAGCCAGGACGCCGGCCTGCATGCCGGCGCGGCGTCATTCCTTCGGGGCCGTCGCGCCGCCGTGCGCGGCCGACCACTCGGCCGGCGCGTGCAGGAATTTCTCGACTTCGTCGAGCGTCTTCGTTTCGAAGTAGCCCGATGCCTTCGCAACACGCAGCACGTCCCACCACGTCGCCAGCGCATGCAGGTCGACGTCGATGTCCTTCAGGACCGACACGCTTTCCTTGAAGATGTTGTAGTGGAACAGCACGAAGCAGTGGTTCACCGTCGCGCCTGCGGTGCGCAGCGCGTTGATGAAGTTGACCTTGCTGCGGCTGTCGGTCGTCAGGTCTTCCACCAGCAGCACGCGCGAGCCTTCTTCCAGATGGCCTTCGATCTGCGCGTTGCGGCCGAAACCCTTCGGCTTCTTGCGTACGTACTGCATCGGCACCATCATCCGGTCCGCGATCCACGCCGCGAACGGGATACCGGCCGTTTCGCCGCCCGCCACCGCGTCGATCTGCTCGAAACCGATGTCGCGCAGGATCGTCGTTTCCGCCATTTCCATCAGGCCGCGGCGCACGCGCGGATACGAGATCAGCTTGCGGCAGTCGATATAGACGGGGCTTGCCCAGCCCGACGTGAAAACGAAGGGTTTTTCGGCGTTGAAGTGCACCGCCTGCACTTCGAGCAGCATTTTGGCGGTCGTATCCGAGATCGACTGACGATCGTAGCCTGTCATGGGCATTCCTTGGGTGTTGAGCGAGGAGCGGGCGCGGGCCCGGTGGCGCAGCAAGGGGAACCTGCCCTGGGGGCCGGGGCGCGATCGGAGAACCAATCGCATCGCTGCGCGCGTAGCCCGACATTTTACCCGATTCAGGCCGGTTTTCGGCGGAATTCGAGCAGGTTCGCGCCGCCGCTCACCACCGGCGAAACAAACGGGGCGCGACCAACCCGACGCTGATGCCAGGGATGCGGCGCTGCACCAACGGAGGTCATTTAGGGGGTGTACACTAGGCGACCCTTAGAAATCGTTCAGTACTTTGTACTTTCCTCTTGCCACCCGCCAAGGTTCGATGGCGTGCCGACCCGGCGCGTCGCGTGCCGTCTCGCAGTCGACCATCCCCTCGATTCAAGCAGACGCGGCTGAAGGTGCTGTGTACTGAGCCGTCAATATTTCGCATGTCTCTCGCAGGTCAATCATGGACGAACAACTGAAGCAGGCCGCTCTCGCTTATCACCAGAATCCGAAACCCGGCAAGATTTCGGTCACCCCGACCAAGCCGCTGTCGAACCAGCTCGATCTGTCGCTCGCGTATTCGCCGGGCGTCGCCGCGGCGTGCATGGCGATCTTCGAAGAGCCGCTCGACGCGCAGAAGTACACGTCGCGCGGCAACCTCGTCGGCGTCGTGACGAACGGCACGGCGGTGCTCGGCCTCGGCAACATCGGCCCGCTCGCGTCGAAGCCGGTGATGGAAGGCAAGGGCTGCCTGTTCAAGAAATTCGCGGGCATCGACGTGTTCGACATCGAACTGTCGGAGACCGATCCGGACAAGCTCGTCGAGGCGATCGCGATGCTCGAGCCGACGCTCGGCGGCATCAACCTCGAGGACATCAAGGCGCCGGAATGCTTCTACATCGAGCAGAAGCTGCGCGAGCGCATGAAGATCCCCGTCTTCCACGATGACCAGCACGGCACCGCGATCATCGCGTCGGCCGCGATCCTGAACGGCCTGAAGGTCGTCGGCAAGAAGCTGTCCGAAGTGAAGCTCGTGTGCTCGGGCGCCGGCGCCGCGGCCATCGCGTGTCTGGACCTGCTGGTGAACCTCGGCCTGACGAAGTCGAACATCCTCGTCACCGATTCGAAGGGCGTGATCTACGAAGGGCGCGGCAACCTCGACCCGTCGAAGCAGCGCTATGCGGCGACCACCGACGCGCGCACGCTCGCCGACGCGATCGTCGGCGCGGACGTGTTCCTCGGCTGCTCGAGCGCGGGCGTGCTGAAGCAGGACATGGTCAAGACGATGGGCGACCGCCCGCTGATCCTGGCGCTCGCGAACCCGGAACCGGAAATCCGCCCGGAAGACGCGAAGGCCGTGCGTCCGGACGCGATCGTCGCGACCGGTCGTTCGGACTACCCGAACCAGGTCAACAACGTCCTGTGCTTCCCGTTCATCTTCCGCGGCGCGCTCGACGTCGGCGCGACGACGATCACGGAAGAAATGAAGCTCGCGTGCGTGCGCGCGATCGCCGAGCTGGCCGAGGAAACCGACCAGAGCGAGGAAGTCGCGAAGGCGTATGAAGGCCACTCGCTCGAATTCGGGCCGGACTACCTGATTCCGAAGCCGTTCGACCCGCGCCTGATCATCAAGATCGCGCCGGCCGTGGCGCAGGCAGCGATGGATTCGGGCGTTGCCACGCGTCCGATCCAGGACATGGACGCGTACCGCGAGCAACTCGGCGCGACCGTCTACCGCACGGGCATGGTGATGCGCCCGGTGTTCGCGACCGCGAAGCAGAAGCAGGCCCGCATCGTGTTCGCCGAGGGCGAGGACGAGCGCGTGCTGCGCGCCGCGCAGTTCGTGCTGCAGGAAAAGATCGCCAAGCCGATCATCGTCGGCCGCCCGTCGGTCGTCGACATGCGCCTGCAGAAGATCGGCTCGAAGCTGAAGGCCGGCGTCGATTTCGAAATCGTCGATCCGGAAGACGATGCGCGCTACCACCGCTACTGGCAGGCGTATCAGGAAATCGGTGCGCGTGACGGCGTGACGCCGGAAGTCGCGAAGGCCGCGATGCGCAAGTTCAATACGCTGATCGGCGCGATGCTCGTGCACCTGGGCGACGCGGACGGGATGATCTGCGGGATGATCGACACGTTCCACAGCCACCTGAAGTTCATCGAGCAGGTGCTGGGCCGTGCGAAGGGCGCCGAGCACTTCGCCGCGATGAACCTGCTGATGCTGCCGGGCCGCAACCTGTTCGTGTGCGACACGTACGTGAACGAACTGCCGAGCGCCGAACAGCTCGCCGACATGACGATCCAGGCCGCGGCCGAGATCGAGCGCTTCGGCATCGCGCCGAAGGCCGCGCTGCTGTCGAACTCGAACTTCGGCAGCGCGCCGTCGGCGTCGTCGCGCCGGATGGCCGAGGCCCGCAAGCTGATCGTCGAACGTGCGCCGAACCTGGAAGTCGACGGTGAAATGCACGGCGACGCGGCGCTGTCGGAACTGATCCGCAAGCAGGCGTTCCCGGGCACGACGCTGTCGGGCGAAGCAAACCTGCTGATCATGCCGAACGTCGAAGCGGCGAACATCGCGTACAACCTGCTGAAGATGGTCGGCGGCGAAGGCGTGACGGTCGGGCCGTTCCTGCTCGGCGCGGCCAAGCCGGCCCACATCCTGACGCCGGCCGCGACCGTGCGCCGGATCATCAACATGACGGCTGTCGCCGCCGCGAACGTGAACACGAAGTAAGTCCACGCCCGCGTGTGCCGCGCAACGCGCGGCGCAATGAAAAACGCCACGGAACCTGCGTTCCGTGGCGTTTTTTTTGCATGAACCGCAACGGGCGGCGCGGGTGGGGCGTCCTGACCGCGAACGCCTCGCCTGCCCCGCCGCGTGCCGTTACGCGACCTGCTGGTGCGACTGGCCGCCTGCCGGCGAGCGCCACTTCGTCAGCAGCGTGTTCCACTTCTGGCGTACCGCGCGCAGGTTGTTCTCCTTCACGTGGCCGTAGCCGCGAATGCCGTCCGGCAGCGCCGCGAGTTCGAGCGCGAGCGGGCGGTTGGCCGCGTTCAGCTTGACCATCACCTCGTCGATCAGCGCTTCGTACTCGCCGATCAGCGCGCGCTCGGTGCGACGCTCTTCGGTACGGGCGAACGGATCGAGCCCCGTGCCGCGCAGGAACTTCGCCTTGGCGAGCAGCCGGAACGCCGACATCATCCACGGGCCGTACGCCTTCTTCACGAGATGGCCGTGGGCGTCCGTCTTCGCGAACAGCGGCGGCGCGAGGTGGAATTTCAGCTTCCAGTCACCTTCGAACTGCGCGGTCAGGCGCGCGAGGAACGCGGGGTCGGACTGCAACCGCGCGACCTCGTATTCGTCCTTGTACGCCATCAGCTTGAACAGGTTGCGCGCGACCGCTTCGGTCAGCTGCTCCTGCACCGTGTCGCCGTCCGCCAGCGCGCGCTCGGCGGCGCGCACCTTGTCGACGAAGGCTGCATAGCGCGATGCGTACGCGGCGTTCTGGTACGCGGTGAGGAATTCCACGCGCTTCGCGATCAACGCGTCGACCGCCTTCTTCGTGTGCAGCGCGATCACCGTGGCGCCTTGCGCGGGGCGCGCATCGCCGGCCGCGGCCTGCTTCACGCTGGCCAGGTCGTGGGCAGCGCGGCGGCCCCAGTCGAATGCCGCACGGTTCTTCTCGACCGACACCGCATTCAGCTCGATCGCACGTTCGAGCGACGCGAGCGTGAGCGGCAGCCAGCCTTTCTGCCATGCGTAGCCGAGCACGAACGGGTTCGTGTAGATCGCGTCGCCGAGCAGCGCGACCGCGAAGCGGTTCGCATCGATGAAATCGACGGCTTCACCTGCTGCCGCGCGGATGTCGTTCTCGGCGGACAAGCCGGGGAACGCCCAGTTGGGATTCTTGATGAACTCGGCGGTCGGCGTCTGCGCGCTGTTGACGACCACGCGCGTCGTGTCGTGCCGCATCCGCGACGTGCACTCGTCGCCGGCCGTGACGATCGCGTCGCAGCCGATCACGAGGTCGGCTTCGCCCATCGCGATCCGCGTCGCATGGATGTCGGTCGGCGCGTGCGAGATCTGCACGTGGCTCATCACGGCGCCGCCTTTCTGCGCGAGGCCGGTGACGTCGAGCACGGTCACGCCCTTGTTTTCCAGGTGCGCGGCCATCCCGAGCAGCGCGCCGATCGTGACGACACCCGTGCCGCCGACGCCCGTGACGAGCACGCCGTAGGCGCGGTCGATGTCCGGCAGCGTCGGTTCAGGGATCGGCGGCAGCGCGTTGCCGTCGACCGACACGGCCTTCGGCTTCTTCAGCTGGCCGCCCTCGACCGTGACGAAGCTCGGGCAGAAGCCCTTCACGCACGAGAAGTCCTTGTTGCAGCTCGACTGGTTGATCTGGCGCTTCGTGCCGAATTCGGTTTCCAGCGGTTCGACCGACAGGCAGTTCGACTGCACCGAGCAGTCGCCGCAACCTTCGCACACCGCGTCGTTGATCACGACGCGCTTGGCCGGATCCGGATACGTGCCGCGCTTGCGGCGGCGGCGCTTCTCCGTCGCGCAGGTCTGGTCGTAGATCAGGATCGTCGTGCCTTCGATCTCGCGCAGCTCGCGCTGCACGTCGTCGAGCTGGTCGCGGTGATGGATCGGCACGCCCGGCGCGAGCAGCGCCTTCTGGCTGTCGTACTTCTCCGGCTCGTCGGTGACGATCACGATCTTCTTCGCGCCTTCCGACGCGAGCTGGTGCGTGATCTGCGGCACCGTCAGCACGCCGTCGACCGGCTGGCCGCCCGTCATCGCGACGGCGTCGTTGTAGAGGATCTTGTAGGTGATGTTCGCCTTCGACGAGATCGCCGCGCGCACCGCCAGCAGGCCCGAGTGGAAGTAGGTGCCGTCGCCGAGGTTCGCGAACACGTGTTTCTCGTCCGTGAACGGCGCCTGGCCGATCCACGGCACGCCTTCGCCGCCCATCTGGCTGAAGGTGCTCGTGCTGCGGTCCATCCACACGGTCATGTAGTGGCAGCCGATGCCGGCGATTGCTCGCGAGCCTTCCGGCACGTTGGTCGACGTGTTGTGCGGGCAGCCCGAGCAGAACCACGGCTTGCGCTCCGTCTGCACGTGCGGCTTCGCGAGCGCCATTTCCTTCGCGTTGATCACCGCGAGCCGCGCGGCGATGCGTGCGCGCACGTCGGACGGCAGCTCGAACTTCTCGAGGCGCGTCGCGATCGCCTTCGCGATGATCGCGGGCGACAGCTCGTAGTGCGCGGGCAACAGCCAGTTGCCCATCGGCACCGACCATTCGCCGCCGGCGCCGTCTTTCTCGTCGAACTTGCCGAACACGCGCGGCCGCTGGCCGTCCGGCCAGTTGTACAGTTCTTCCTTGATCGCGTATTCGAGGATCTGGCGCTTTTCCTCGACGACGAGGATTTCGTCGAGGCCGCGCGCGAATGCCTGCGCGCCCTGCGCTTCGAGCGGCCACACGCAGCCGACCTTGTAGAGCCGGATGCCGATCCGCGCGCAGGTTTCGTCGTCGAGGCCGAGGTCGGTCAGCGCCTGGCGCACGTCGAGGTACGCCTTGCCACCCGTCATGATCCCGAAGCGCGCGCTCGGCGAATCGATCTCGATCCGGTCGAGCTTGTTCGCACGCACATAGGCGAGCGCCGCGTACCACTTGTAGTCGAGCAGCCGTGCTTCCTGCACGAGCGGCGGGTCGGGCCAGCGGATGTTCAGGCCGCCTTCCGGCACGATGAAGTCGGTCGGCAGCACGATCTCGGTGCGATGCGGGTCGATGTCGACCGACGCTGACGATTCGACGACGTCCGTCACGCACTTGAGCGCGACCCACAGGCCCGAATAGCGGCTCATTGCCCAGCCGTGCAAGCCGAAATCGAGATATTCCTGCACGTTGGACGGGAACAGCACGGGCAGCCCGCAGGCCTTGAAGATGTGTTCGGACTGGTGCGCGAGCGTCGACGATTTCGCCGCGTGGTCGTCGCCGGCGAGCACCAGCACGCCGCCGTGCTGCGACGAGCCGGCCGAGTTCGCGTGCTTGAAGACGTCGCCGGTGCGGTCGACGCCCGGGCCCTTGCCGTACCACATGCCGAACACGCCGTCGTGCTTCGCGCCGGGGTACAGGTTCACCTGCTGCGAGCCCCACACGGCGGTGGCGGCGAGATCTTCGTTGAGGCCGGGCTGGAAGACGATCTGGTGGGCTGCCAGGTGCTGCTTGGCTTTCCAGAGCGACAGATCGAGGCCGCCAAGCGGCGAGCCGCGGTAGCCGGAGATGAAGCCGGCCGTATTGAGACCGGCGGCGCGGTCGCGTTCCTGCTGGAGCATCGGCAGGCGCACGAGGGCCTGGATGCCGCTCATGTACGCGCGACCGCGTTCCAGTGTGTATTTGTCATCAAGCGTGACGGACTTCAGCGCGGCTTCTAGCGACGCGCGTTGGCCTGCGTCTAGCGGGGCATTCATTAACTGTCTCCTCCACCCAGTTTGGGATCACCAAAACTCGACTGCTTCTGGCGTCTTGTGGACGCGTCGGCAGTGGCCGGCATGTTCGCCGGTTTTAAGCGATGGTAGCACTGGGGCAAACCCGCCGGCCATCGGTTGGAATGCGGGGGAAATTGCGGCGGCGCACCAGAAAAAAGGGCGTGATGATGCGTTACATCATGTAAAAGCATGTAAAGCCGCGTCCATCTGCGGGCAAGTGCCGTTAATCTTGTCGGCCTGCCGGAGGTGCCCGGTGGCGTTGGTTCGTTTCGACGCAATCGGGGAGGCGCCGGCAGTTTTACAGGAGGTGCAATGAACACACGTCATATCCAGAGTTTCCTGATCGTGTCCGCCGCGTTTTTCTCGATGACCGGCCCGGTGCATGCGCGAGGCGCGAGCGCACTGGCGGCAGCCGGCGCGCAGATGCAACAGATCGTGCCGGCCCAGGACGCCGTCGCGCAGCCGTCGGCCGAGCGTGCCGTCGAGTCGAAGGCGAACGCGCGTTGATCCGGTCGCACGGCCGGCAGGCCGTGCCGGAATGAAAAAAGGGCGGGAATCCCTGGATTCCCGCCCTTTTTCTTTGTGCTGCCGGATCGTGCAGCCGGCCCGGTTGCCCGCGGCGGCCGCTTGCCGGATGCGTCAGGCCTTGTCCTGCACGACGCCGCGGCGGATCTGGTCGAGTTCGATCGATTCGAACAGCGCCTTGAAGTTGCCTTCGCCGAAGCCCTGGTTGCCCTTGCGCTGGATGATCTCGAAGAAGATCGGCCCGATCTGGTTCTCGGTGAAGATCTGCAGCAGCAGGTCGTCGCGTGCGCCGTCGATCAGGATCTTGCGCTTCTTCAGTTCGTCCAGCGATTCCCCGTGGTTCGGCACGCGGCGGTCGACCAGTTCGTAATACGTGTCGATCGTGTCGAGCAGCGTCACTTCCTTGCTGCGCAGGCCGTCGACCGCCTGGTAGATGTCGCTCGCGCCGAGCGCGATGTGCTGGATCCCTTCGCCGTGATACGCGTCGAGGTATTCCTGGATCTGGCCGGCCGTTTCCGAGCCTTCCTCGTTGATCGGGATGCGGATCTTGCCGCACGGCGACGTCATCGCCTTCGACTTCACGCCCGTCACCTTGCCTTCGATGTCGAAGTAGCGCACTTCGCGGAAGTTGAACAGGCGCTCGTAGAACTCGGCCCATTCCTGCATGCGGCCGCGGTGCACGTTGTGCGTCAGGTGGTCGATGTACGTGAGGCCGTGGCCGACCGGGTTCGGGTTCGCACCGGCAATCGGTTCGAAGTCGACGTCGTAGATGCTGATGTCGCCGATCGCGCCCGGCTGCGCGCCGTTCTTGCCGCGCCAGCGGTCGACGAAGTAGATCAGCGAGTCGCCGATGCCCTTGATCGCCGGGATGTTCAGCTCCATCGGGCCCGTCTTGTTGTCGAAGCCCCAGGCGCCGAGGTCGAGCGCGTGCTTGTAGGCCTTCGCGGCATCCTGCACGCGGAATGCGATCGCGCAGATCGACGGGCCGTGCAGGCGCGCGAAGCGTTGCGCGAACGAATCGGGTTCGGCGTTGATGATGAAGTTGATGTCGCCCTGACGGTACACCGTCACGTCCTTGTGGCGGTGGCGCGCGATCGCGGTGAAACCCATCCGTTCGAACAGTTGTCCGAGCGCTTTCGGGTCCGGTGCCGTGTATTCGATGAACTCGAAGCCGTCGGTGCCGACGGGGTTGTCCCAGTTGGGGATCTGCATGTCGTGTCTCCTGTGCGGGGCGATCGGCCGGGGCGACGTGCGCCTGCCTGGCCTGGTTCGATGTCGAAGGCCGCACACGCATGGGTGTGTGCGGCGAATCGGTACATGCGACAGAGTGTAGCGGGCGGCCGCGAGCGGAAACTTGCGAACTTAATCGCCGGCCCCTACGATGGCGCAATTTCCAGTCTTGAATTAATCATTGGAGGGCAGAAGATGGCGCAAGCCGAATTGGATGCCATCGACCGGCGGATTCTTGCGATTCTTCAGGAGAACGGGCGCCTGTCGAACCAGGAGATCGCCGAGCGCGTGAACCTGTCGCCGAGCCCGTGCCTGCGGCGGATCCGGCGGCTCGAGGAGATCGGCGTGATCACCGGTTATGTCGCGCTGCTGAACCCGCAGAAACTCGGGCTCGACCTGCTCGCGTACGTGAGCGTGCGGCTCGAGAAGCGCGGCGGCCTGGCGCCGGTGCGGGTCGACGAGACGTCGGCGCGCGCGGGCGCGACCCATGCGGAGCTGTTCCGCGCGGCCGTGCAGACCTGGCCGGAAGTGGTCGCGTGCCACGCGATGACAGGGGACATGGATTACCTGCTACGAGTGCAGGTCGAGGACATGGCGCATTTCTCCCGCTTCGTGCAGGAGCACTTGCTGCATCACCCGTCGGTGATCGACGTGAAGACGAGCTTCTCGCTCGAATGCTTCAAGGAGACGACGGCATTGCCGATTCGCTCGGTGCGCTAGCGGGGAGGGGAAGGAGGGAGGCCGGGCGCGCCACCGACGCGGCCCGGCTGGCCGATGTTACGCCGTCAGCGCGGCGGGCATCAGCGATTCGATGAACTTCGTCGTGCGGTGCGCCTGGCGCTTCATCGCGTAGTCGAACACCGCGGCCTGTTCCTGCAGCATCTCGGCGATGATCGTCGAGTGGTCGGCCGGCGGCAGCGACAGGTACGCATCGGCTTCGCCGTACGCGTACTCGATCCGCATCCCGGACTTCTTCGCGATGTGCATCATCGTCGCGTTACGCGACAGGCAATGCATGTACAGCATCGTCACGCGCGTGTTGCGGCTGCGGATCGCCGCGCGCTCGAACAACTTCGAGCCGACGCCACGGCCGCGTGCGCTTTCGAGCACCGACACGCCGAATTCGGCCGTGCGCTTGTCGCCCTCGGCCGGCAGATAGGCCAGGTGGCCGACGCCGATCAGTTCGAGGTCGTGGTCGAACACGCCGAACACGGTGTCGCGACCGAAGTCGATCGTGCGGACATAGTTCTCGATCACGTGGTCGGGCACCATCTGGCCGAAGCGCAGCAGGCGGTCCTCTTCGTCGAGCGAGAGAAAGTGGGTGAGCATCTGCTCACGGTCTTTGGAAGCCAGTTCCCTGACGAGAACCGGCGCACTACCGACCGTGCCGACGACTTCGGCAGGGCCGTTGAATTGCGTGTTCATCGTGGGTTCCTCAGTGTGTGGCTGCACAAGCGGGTTGTGCAATGCAACAGCATTTTACCCGACGGGGGTTGGGGAAAACCCGTATTTGACGTTATTTGTGCTGAGGGGAAATTCTAAATCCGCTTAGTTAATTTTCTATCCAATTGATTTTTAACGGATTTAAAATTAATCATATGAAATGCGCGACGGGCGGTCGCAGTGTGCCCGTCACGCAACGCATGCTGCTGCGCGGCAATCAGGCGGCCGTCGACAGCCCGCGTTCGATCAGGTCGATCACCTGCTCGGCGAAGTCGCGATAGCCGAGGCGGCCGCCCGGCTTCAGCCACGTGAACGTCCAGTTGATCATCCCGAACACCATCATCGTCACCGATGTCTGGTTTTCCTTCGAGATGCGGTCAGGGTACGCGCGGGCGAGCTGGCGCGTGAACGCCGCGACGATGTCGCGCTGGCGGTCGAGCACGATTTCGCGCTGCGCATCCTCGAGATACTTCACGTCGTTGAGCAGCGCGACGTGCCGGCTGTGCGACGTCTCGTACTCGGCGAGGAACGCGCGCACGAGTTCGGCGAACGCGTCGCGCTCGCTGAGGCCGCGCCGCTGGCTCGCGCCTTCCACCTCGGCGATGATCAGCATCAGCCGTTTGGTGTAGCGGTCGAGCAGGTCGAACAGGATCGCTTCCTTGCTCTCGTAATAGTGATAGAGGCGTGCCTTCGACGTGCCGCTCGCGGTCGCGAGATCGGACATCGACGTGCTCGGGTAGCTCGTCTGCGCGAATTTCTCGGCGGCCAGATCGAGGATCTGTTCGCGCTGGGATTCGTGGTCGGGCGCTCGGGTACGGGCCATGGTCGAATGCGGAAGATTAGCGGTGCGCGAGAGCCGCACGGGCCGCGCGCACCTGCGTGGAAGAGAGGGCGTCGGGCGCGTCGTCCTGCAGCTCGAGCCGGCCGGCGGCCGCGAGCTCGCGGCAGCGCCACCAGGCGATCGAATCGCTGACGAACAGCCCGCCGCGGTCGGCGGCGGCCATGATGCTGCCGACGAGGCGTCGCGCGGGCAGCCAGTCGGCTTCCGCGCGCGAGACGATCAGCGCGTCGAGATCGGCGTAGTGGCCGCTCTTGATCGTGTTGCTGACCCAGTAGCGCAGTTCGGCGTTCAGGTGCTTCGCTTCCTGCCATTCGAGTGCGAGGCGGCCGATGCGCAGCACCGAGATCGGCGCGGCCACCGGGCGTTTGCGCGCCAGTTCCGCGGGCGAGAACATCCCGGTCGAGCAGGCCTGGTCGGTGCGCGACAGCGCCGTGCGCTGCGTCGAGTCGAAATCGGCGGCCGACAGCCGTACCTCGTTCAGGCGCTGAGGCACGTTGCGCAGGTGGTAGGCGACGCGGCGCAGCAGCAGCTTGTCGCCGACGCTCGGCGCGTGCCACACGACCACCTGGCCCGACTCCATCGCGAGCTGGTCGAGACGCGCGAATTCATCCTCGATTTCCGCGTTCCAGTCGGGGATCTGGTCGCCGAGCACGTGGTGCCAGAAGGCGGCGCGCGTGTCGGGCGTCTCGTCGGCGCCCTTGAGCGGTCCGACGCCGAGATCGTCGAGCAATCCGACGACGCGCTCGTCGCGCCCGGCTTGCGCGAGTGCCTCGCGCAGCGACGCGGCGGCGGTGCCGCCCTGAATCACATGAATGGTACTCATCGGCCTGTCGTCAACAAAAGAAAACCGCCGGCCGGGCGGACATTGCGATGTCCAGCCGGCCGGCGGCCCCTAGTGTAAGCGAGATGTGTGACGGCGAGAAACCGTTCGGCGCCGCGACGCAACGCCGCTCAACGCTCGTCGTAGCTCACGACGACCTTGTCGCTGATCGGGTGGCACTGGCAGGTGAGCACGAAGCCGTCCTTCACTTCATGCTCCTCGAGCGTGTAGTTCTTCTCCATCCTCACCTCGCCCTCGATCACCTTCGCGCGGCACGTGCAGCACACGCCGCCCTTGCACGCGTACGGCAGCGCGAGGCCCGCGCGCAGGCCAACGTCGAGCAGGCTCACGCCCTGGTATGGCAGGCGCAGCTTGCGCTTCTTGCCATCGAGCACGATTTCGAGGTCGGCGGCCGGTGTCTGGTCGGTGATCTCGACGACCGGCGCGCCGGCTTGCGGCAGCGGCGTGCCGAAGCGCTCGACATGCACCTTCGCCTGCGGCACGCCGGCCGCCTTCAGCGCGGCTTCGGCCGCGTCCATCATCGGCGCGGGGCCGCAGATGAACGCTTCGTCGATCGCATCGGCCGGCGTCAGCGTTTCGAGGAATTCCGCACATTTCGCCTGGTCGAGCACGCCGTTGAACAGCTCGACGTCCTGCAGGTCGTCCGACAGCACGTGATACAGGATGAAGCGGTTCATGTAGCGGTTCTTCAGGTCCTCGAGCTCCTCCGCGAACATGATCGCGTCGACGCTGCGGTTCCCGTAGATCAGCGTGAACGTGCTGCGCGGCTCGAGTTCGAGCGTCGTCTTCACGATCGCGAGCACCGGCGTGATCCCCGAGCCGCCGGAAAACGCGACGTACTGCTTGCCGTGATCGGCGTTCAGGTGCGTGAAGAAGCGGCCGTCCGGCGTCATCACGTCGATCGTGTGGCCGGCCTTCAGCGAGTCGAACGCGAAGTTCGAGAAGCGGCCGCCGCGCACGCGCTTGATGCCGATGCGCAGTTCGCCGTCACGGTCGTAGTCCGTCGTGCCGACGCAGATCGAATACGAGCGGCGCGTTTCCTCGCCGTCGATGTGGGTCTTCAGCGTGACGAACTGGCCCTGCGTGAAGCGGTAGGCGTCGCGCAGCTCGGGCGGCACGTCGAAGGAGACGGTCACGGCGTCGGCGGTCTCTGGCCGCACGTCGCGGATACGCAGCGGATGAAATTGCGGGGTCGCCATATTTAATAGGGTTTGAAGTAGTCGAAGGGTTCGCGGCAGTCGACGCAGCGATACAGCGCCTTGCAGGCCGTGGACGCGAATTGCGCGAGACGCTCGGTGCGGGCGGAGCCGCAGCGCGGGCAGGTGGGCGCCGCGACCGGCCGCGGCACGAAACGCACGACGTTTTCCCGCGGTGAGGCGCTGCCGCACTGCCCGACCGGCGGCGCGATGCCGTACGCGCGGAGCTTGTCGCGCGCTTCCTCCGTGATCCAGTCGGTCGTCCAGGCGGGCGCGAGCACCGTCTCGATCCGGTGGGGCGGCAGTTCGGCGGCCTGCAGCGCGGCGGCGATGTCCTCGGCGATCTGCGACATGGCCGGGCAGCCCGAGTAGGTCGGCGTGATCACGACTTCGAGCTGGCCGTCGTCCGCGCGGCGGACGTCGCGCAGGATGCCGAGCTCGCGGATCGACACGACCGGGATCTCCGGATCGGGCACGGCTTCCAGCACGTCCCACGCACGGGCGAGCAGCGGATCGTCATGGCGCACGGCGGGTGCGGCGTGGGCAGGGGCGGCGGTCTGGACGGACATCGTCGGGCTCCGTGGCGTTGGCCGGTTACCAGGTCGCGCCGGGATGCTGGCGCGCGAGGCTCTGCATTTCGGCGAGCAGGTAGCCCATGTGCTCCGAGTGCTCGCCCTGCTTGCCGGTCGTCACGTGCTTCACGGGCGCCGGCAGGGCGAGCGTCGCCTCGGCGAGCGCATCGTCCACGTCGGCGCGCCACGCGGCTTCGATCGCGGCCGGTGCCGGGCCGATGCCGGGGGCGGCGATCGCGTCGTCGATCGCATCGGCCGCGAAGAATTCGCGCGTGTACGGCATCAGGTAGTCGAGCGCATCCTGCGCGCGGCGGTGCGATGCGTCGGTACCGTCGCCGAGGCGCACGAGCCACTCGCGTGCGTGCTGTACGTGATAGCGGGTTTCCTTCACCGATTTCGCGGCGATCGCGGCGAGCTGCGTGTCGGTCGACGTTTCCAGCGCGCTCCATACGTGGAGCATCAGCGCCGCGTACAGGAAGTTGCGCACGATTGTCACCGCGTAGTCCTTGTCGGCGTGTGCGGTGCCGGAGACCGGACCGTAGTGCGGCAGCTCGGCGAGCGTGAAGTTCGCGAATTCGCGCTCGGTACGGAAGTACGCGTAGTCGTCCTCGGTCTTCGTCGCGCCGTTGAGCTGGCGCTCGAGCTCGGCCGCGTGCGTATACAGCATGCGCGACTGGCCGATGAGGTCGAGGCTCATGTTGGTGAGCGCGATGTCTTCCTCGAGGATCGGGCCGTGGCCGCACCATTCGGCGTTGCGCTGACCGAGGATCAGCGCGTTGTCCGCGAGGCGCAGCACGTAGGAGAGGTGTTCGGGCGTGATCGTCATGGCGCGGGCGTTACATGTGGTTGACTTCGTCGGGCAGCGTGTAGAACGTCGGGTGGCGGTAGATCTTGTCGCCCGCCGGCTCGAACAGTTCGGCCTTTTCGCTCGGGTCCGACGCGGTGATCGCCGACGACGGCACCACCCAGATGCTCACGCCTTCCTGGCGGCGCGTGTAGACGTCGCGCGCCATGCGCAGCGCCATCGTCGCGTCGGCGGCGTGCAGGCTGCCGCAATGCTTGTGGTCGAGGCCCTGCTTGCTGCGCACGAACACTTCCCAGATCGGCCATTCCTTGTTCATCACTTTCTCCTGATTCCTGAATTCGAGTGTTGCCGCTCAGGCGGCGTGCTGTTCGGCGCGGGCCTGGCGCTTCGCTTCGTGCGCGAGCGCGGCTTCGCGCACCCAGGCGCCGTCGTCGTGTGCTTTCACGCGGGTCGCGAGGCGTTCCTTGTTGCACGGGCCGTCGCCGTTGACCACGCGCCAGAATTCGTCCCAGTCGATCGTGCCGTAGTCGTGATGGCCGCGCGCTTCGTTCCATTTCAGGTCGGGGTCGGGCAGCGTCACGCCGAGCACCTTCGCCTGGTCGACCGTCGCGTCGACGAATTTCTGGCGCAGGTCGTCGTTCGAGATCCGCTTGATGCCCCATTTCGCGGACTGGCTGCTGTGGACCGAATCGGCGTCGCTCGGGCCGAACATCATCAGCACCGGCCACCACCAGCGGTCCACGGCCTGCTGGACCATCGCGCGCTGCGCGTCGGTGCCCTTCATCATCGACAGCAGGGCATCGAAACCCTGGCGCTGGTGGAACGACTCTTCCTTGCACACGCGGATCATCGCGCGTGCGTACGGGCCGTACGTGCAGCGGCACAGCGGGATCTGGTTCATGATCGCGGCGCCGTCGACGAGCCAGCCGATCACGCCGACGTCGGCCCAGGTCGGCGTCGGATAGTTGAAGATGCTCGAATATTTCGCCTTGCCGGCGTGCAGTGCGTCGATCAGCGAATCGCGCGACACGCCGAGCGTTTCGGCCGCGCTATACAGATAGAGGCCGTGGCCGGCTTCGTCCTGGACCTTCGCGAGCAGGATCGCCTTGCGCTTCAGGCTCGGCGCGCGCGAGATCCAGTTGCCTTCCGGCAGCATGCCGACGACTTCCGAATGCGCGTGCTGCGAGATCTGGCGCACCAGCGTCTTGCGATAGGCGTCGGGCATCCAGTCCTGCGGTTCGATCTTGCCGTCGGCTGCCATCACCGCGTCGAACCGCGCCTGCTCGGGCGACTCGGCTGCGGCGTCGAGCGGCGCGACGTTGCCGGGGATGTCGAGGGATTGCGTGTACATGGCGAGATTCTCGTCCGGTTGAATGTGTGCGAAGTATAAACCAACCGACCGGTCGGTTAATAAATTTCTTGTGGATTTGCGGCGAGACTCGGGTAAACGAGGGACGTCGGGGCGCGATCGGGCGGCACAAGCGCGGTCCCGCACGTGAGTCTCGCGCCTTCTGCGGCACAATGCCCGCTTTCCGATGAGGATTTTGCCGATGTCATTCCGAAGCAGTTTCGCCGCGGCCATGTTGGGTGCGGCCGTTTTCGTGTCGCCGCTCGTGGCGTCGGCCGCGCCGGCCGGATGGGTTGCCGCGTGGGCCACCGCGCTGCAGCCGATTCCCGACCTTGCCGCGCCGCCGCCGCTTTACCGCGCGCCCGACGTGGCCGGGCGGACCGTGCGCCAGATCGTGTACCCGACGGTGTCGGGGCGCGCCGCGCGGATTCGCGTCAGCAATGCCTACGGCCGCGCGCCGCTGGTCGTCGAGGCCGCGAGCCTCGCGCGTGCCGGTGAGGGCGCGGCGCTTGCCGGCGGCGCGGCCGTGCCGGTCCGGTTCGGCGGCAAGTCATCGGTGACGCTCGCGCCGGGCCAGGAGCGCGAAAGCGATCCGGTGGCCATCGACGTGATGGCCGCGCAGCCTTATGCGATCAGTCTCCAGATGGGGCCGAACCAGCGCATGACGGTCTGGCACCGCGTGTCGAACCAGTTCAACTATGTGTCCGTACCGGGCGATCACGTGAGCGATCCGGGCGCCGCCGCGTTCCGCACTCGTTTTACGCAATACGCATGGGTGTCCGAGCTGGCTGTCGAAGCCGGTACCGCGCGCGCCAGTGTCGCTGCGATCGGCGACTCGATCACCGACGGGCTGCGCTCCAGCGTGAACCGGAACCGCCGCTGGCCTGACGCGCTCGCGCGCCGGCTGACGGCGTCGGGAGCCGATTCGATCGGCGTCGTGAATCTGGGGATCAGCGGGAACCGGCTGCTCAGCGATTCCGCGTGCTACGGCACGTCGCTGGCGTCGCGGTTCGAACGCGATGCGCTGTCGCGTGCGGGCGTGAAGGCGGCGGTCGTGCTGATCGGCATCAACGACATCAACTTCGCGGCGATGCCGCCGCGCGCGGGGCTCGACTGCGACCACCCGCATACGCAGGTCACGGCCGCGTCGCTGATCGACGGCTATCGCTGGCTGATCGAGGCGGCGCACCGTCAGGGCGTGAAGGTATACGGCGCGACGCTCACGCCGGCTGCGTTGCCGGCCGGGCGCGAAGCGATCCGGCTCGAGGTGAACCGGTGGATCCGGAGTGGTGGCGGCTTCGACGGCGTGGTCGACTTCGACGCGGCGCTGCGCGACCCGGCGCGTCCGAGCGTGCTGCAGCGCCGATACGATAGCGGCGACGGTATTCACCCGAGCGACGCCGGCTACACGGCGATGGCCGACGCGGTGCCGGTCGAGCAGCTGCAGGCTGCGGCGGGTGGCAAGTGATGCCTCTCTATATATAGAGGGAAGTGTTGCCGGCGTCGTGGAGGTCAGCGGTGCCACGTCGTCCGTCGAGCCCGAAGCCCTCGTGCGCGTCAGCGCACGGGGGCTTTTTCAAACTTTTTTCACAAAGGGGCTTGCGCGGATCGGGGCAGATGCATAGAATCACGCCTCTTTCGCGCTAACGGAAACGCGGCGCGGGAGGAAGGGAAGCGGTGCTGTTGAGGCAGGTGGTACGAGCCTCGGCGGTACAGGAAGTTGAGCCCCGCAGTCGCAACGATGTCGTGTAAAAAGTTGTTGACGAACTGCGAAACACGGTTCATAATCTCGCTTCTCTGCTGCTGAAAACGCAGCGCTGCTGAGAAACACGAAGTTTCTCGCAGAAATGCTCTTTAAAAATTAACAGCCGATAAGTGTGGGCGCTTGATGGAAGCGAGCTGATCTTCGGATCAGATAGCGAAAGTATCAAGAGTCTCACACTAAAGTAAGTCAGGTTTATGAAGTGATTCATATTCCTGTCAGCTTTGAGTGAGCGACCGGTTCTTAACTGAACCGAAAACAGTAACAGGTTTAAACTGAAGAGTTTGATCCTGGCTCAGATTGAACGCTGGCGGCATGCCTTACACATGCAAGTCGAACGGCAGCACGGGTGCTTGCACCTGGTGGCGAGTGGC
>NZ_CADFEI010000009.1 GCF_902833225.1 Burkholderia sp. BCC1644 | reverse complement strand
ATGCCGCTGTTCACGGCTTCCTCGTTCGTCACGTCCATCGCGACGCCGATCGCCTTGCCGCCTGCCTTGATGATCTCGTCGGCGACCGCGTTCGCGCCGTCCTGGTTCAGGTCGGCGATCGCGACGGCCGCGCCTGCCTTGGCGAGCTCGAGTGCGATTTCCTTGCCGATGCCGCTCGCGGCGCCCGTGACGACTGCGGTCTTGCCATTCAGGTTGCTCATTTCGAATTCCCGTGGTGAAAGGATTGACAGGGAGAAAGGACTGCGGACGTGTTACTGAGCCAGGTAATCGTAGACGACTTCGCCGAGGCCCAGCGTCAAATCTGCGACCAGGTGCCGGGCTTCGACGATTTCGAGCACGGGCAGGTCGGCCACGGGCGCCAGTGCGTGCGGCGCCAGTTCGAGCGAGGCGGGGCCCGTCCACGCGCCCTTCATCTTGATGTCCTGCATGTAATAGCGCACCAGTTCGCAGACGCGCGCGGTGCCGTCGACGTGCGGGATGATCTTCAGCAGGAAATTGGGGCCGGCGAGACGCTTCGTCTGCTCGTCGATGTCGAGTTCCTTGTGCTTGTAGCCCATCGTGCCGGTGGCGACGCGCACCTTGCCGTAGTCGAGCGTGCCGAGGATGTGGTCGGTGTTCACGTGCAGCGTGGGCGACGCGAGCTTCTTCGGGAAGCCCCACAGCTCGCGGCCGCCGGCGATCGGCGGGTGATCGTCGAGATACATCGCGAGCGTGTAGCCGCCCGGCTGGCCGTTGTATTCGACCGGGATGACCTGGCCGCTTTCGGTGTAGTCGCCGAAGCCGGTCGAATCGGCCATGCGAATGAATTCGTAATGCACGAGCGGCTCGGTGACCTGCAGCGGCTCGGGGACAATTTCGCGGAGACGGTCCGGATCGGTGCGATACGTGATGATCAGAAACTCACGATCGACGAAACGGTACGGGCCCATCGGGAAGGCAGGGCTGGTCAACGGCATCGCAAACGCTTTCGATCGGACATCGCTGGCTTTCATGCGGACTCCTTGTTGTTGATCGCTTCGTGGATGAGTGCTCGTAAGCTCGTAATCCTATGCCTGTGCGTTGCCGTTGTGCGATGCCGCATATGGAATTAATTGTTGCCGATTTCGAAGAATTCGCGACGTAAATATTGAGATGAATAACGCAAACGGCAGGGATGGCGCCCGGCGGCGCGATGGTCGCACGCGTCGATGACGCCACGATGTGAAAAAGGTGAGTCTTTACGGGAAGCCGGGTGAGCCTTTACGGGAGACAGTTGCGCGGGAATATGACAATTGTGTGAACTTGTGTTGCAGTGCAGGCTCTAAGTGCGTTCGCCGCAGCGGGATTCGCGCCGGCGGCCGCATTAAGCATCGCTTAAGCGGGTGCGTCCTAGCATCGTTCGTATCAGGCCGGGCAACCGGTCGAATTTTTTACGCCCCACGCAACCGGATTCATGCAGAACCTCAATCTCACCCTCTTTTCCGCCATCAACGCCGGGGTTGCGCCGCAGCCGGGCGTCGCCCGCCTCGCGATCTTTGCCGCCGACTGGCTCGTCTACGCACTGCCGGCCATGCTGCTGCTGACCTGGATCTTCGGCGCGCGCTCGACGCGGCGCCAGGCGATCGAAGCCGGCGTCGGCGTATGCGTGGCGCTCGTGCTCGCGCAGGTGATCGGGCATGTCTGGTTCTCGCCGCGCCCGTTCATGGCCGGCGTCGGCACGCAACTGATTCCGCACGCGCCGGACAGTTCGTTTCCGAGCGATCACATGACGTTTGCGTGGAGCATGGCCGTCGGCCTGATGCTCGGCGGCTCGACGCGCGTGACCGGGTTCGTGATGGCCGCGATGGCCGTGGCGATTGCATGGGGGCGCGTCTATGCGGGCGTGCACTGGCCGTTCGACATGGCGGGCGGTGTGCTGGTCGGTACGGCCGGCGCGCTGGCCGCGCACCTGTACGGGCAACGCGCGATCGCGCTGCTCGAACGGCTCGGCGATGCGGTACACGCGGTCGTGATGGGGCGCCGGCACGCGCCCTGAGCGAAGGGAAACCGGGCAGGACGCCGTCAGCCGGGTGTCTTGGCCGATTCGGCCGATGCGGACGGGCCGCCGCCTGCATCGTGCAGTTCAGGCGTATCGGCCGGGTGCTGAGCGGCATCGCGATCGAGGGCGCTTTCCTTCAGGATCGCGCACATCGCGACGAACAGCGCGAGTACCACCGCGGCGAGGCCGCAATAGCCGACGATCTTCAGGTTGCGAAGGAACGGCGAAGCGTGGCTTTCTTTTGTCATGACCGGGCGCTCCTGGGCGGGCTGCGGCGGCTGTCGCCTGACAGCGGCGTCGCAGACACAGGTATATACCAGCCGCGATACCGGTGCCAAGCCCGCTGGTGCGCGGACGCCACGATTGTGTCATCCGCCGGCCAACCCGGGGCCCCTTTGCCGGGCGCCCGTATCCGTCAATCTTCCAGCGTTTCGTGCACGGCCGCCGCGCCGCGCTTCCAGTAGGCCGCCGCGCGGATGCGCGACTTGTCGACGCCGCGTTCGCCGGTCAGATGCTGGCGGACCGCGCGCATCGACAGCGCTTCGCCGGCCGCCCACACGTAGCCGTCGCCCGACGGCGGCAACGGCAGGTCACGAACGGCATTCAGCAGTGCATCGCCGTCTGCCGCGTCGGCTTCGGCGCGGAAGCGCCAGACTTCATGCACGTCGGCGCGCGTATCGAACGAGATTTGTGCGGCACGATCGGCGACTTCCAGCACGACGGCCGCGCGCGCACCGGCCGGCAATTCCTCGAGACGCCGCGCGATGGCCGGCAGCGCCGTATCGTCACCGATCAGCAGATGCCAGTCGAAACCGGTCGGGACGACGAACGAACCGCGCGGGCCGCCGATGCCGAGCCATTGGCCGACACGTGCCTGCGCAGCCCATTGCGACGCGGGGCCCGGATGATTCAGCACGAATTCCAGATCGAGTTCGCGGGCGGCGCGGTCGAAGCGGCGCGGCGTGAAGTCGCGCGCGACCGGCTTCGGTTCGCCTTCCGGAAACTCGGGGCCATTCGCGCCGAGCGTCGGCATCGCGGGCCGTTCGGCGCCGGGCGGCGGGAAAAACACTTTCACGTGATCGTCGAACGACGCGGATTCGAAATCCGCGAGATCGGGGCCGCCGAGCGTGACGCGCAGCAGGTGCGGCGTCACGGCATGCACGCGCAGGACCTGCAGCAGGCGGAATTTGAGGGTATGGCGCACGCGGGTCACGGTGCGCTCGGATGTGTTCTGCATCGATCCGTTCTCCTTGAATTGTGACGGGGCGGCGCGGATCACGCGCCGGAGCCGCCTTCGATTTCGGCCGTCGCGCGGCGCATGATGGCCGCGATGCGGCGTTGTTCGTCGGCATCGGCAGCGCTCTTGTGCAGCAGCGCACGCTTGAGCGCGAGGCGTGCCTCGACGAACTCCGGCAGCCAGCCGGCCTGCGATTCGTCCGGTGCTTCGTTGCCGGCCGATTCCCCGGCGAACGCGCGGCGCATGAATTCCATCTTGCGGGCGAGGTGCGTGAGACGGGCGAACAGCGTGTCGACGCGCTCGCGCTGCGCATCGAGATGCGCGCGGCCGGCGTCGGTCAGCGCGTAGCGCTTGCGGTTGCCTTCCGCCTGCGACGCGACGAAGCCGACTTCTTCCAGATACGTGAGCGCCGGATACACCATGCCGGGGCTCGGGCTGTAGAAACCGTTCGAACGCGTGTCGAGCGCCTTGATCAGCTCATAGCCGTGGCTCGGCTGCTCGGCGACCAGCGCGAGCAGCAGCAGCTGGAGATCGTCGGAACTGAACTGGCGGCCGCGCGGCATGCCGTCGTCGCCGAAATCGCCAAAGCCGCCGCGCCCGCCCCGGCCGCCGAACGGGCCGCCACCGAACATGTCGTGGCCGCGGCGATGGCGGCCGATCGCGTACCAGAGACCGCCGAACCAGTCGGGGCGGGCATGTGCACCATGACCGTCGCAACGGTCATGGCCGCGGAAGTGGTTGTGCCGCATGATCCTGTCCTATGTGTCGAAAAACATATCTAAAGATATATATCGAAAGATAGGTCGTCAAGGGGATTTATTTGGGGTTGGATGAAATGCGGCGGGAGATCGGTGCTGTCGTTTCGAGGATCCCGTTGGCCGCTCTTCTCGGCGATGTTGTCCGAGCCGCCATCAAGGGGGCGTCACGTTGGTTCCGCAAATTGGACGGAGGCGCTGTCGCGGGATCGCATTGCACGTCCCCTCGCAGCGTGCCTTCGAACGGCACCTTCGGCATGGCTTTCCGCGAACGTGACGTACCGGCTGAATGCTTACGGGGTGCGAAAGGTTCGATTGCGGCCACGTTTGCGGTGACTTGCAAGCAATCGTTGTCCTCTCTTAAAAATAAGGATATCGAAATTATTGGGATGTGGTTCCGACATGATCCAATTGATCACTGACCGAGGCCCGCGTTGGAGTCGGGAGGTGAGCTGGTAGACGCGGTTGCTTCCCAACTTCCGTGCATGTTGACGCTGACGGACGCCAGGTAACCCGATCGACCAATTCTCGAAGGAGCGGCGCAACCGGAAGCGGCTTTATCTGGCAAGCGAGGATTCACCGGCCGGCTGTTCGATAGGCCCTTGCTTGAGTGAGTACCGAAAGGCGAGTCGATATCACCCGCTCATTCCACATCTTTACGTCTGATCGCCCTGATCAGGGCGATCAGCCAGGCTGTCGCCGGCACGCGCCACGCGGTGACCGGGTGCAGCGATGCCGACGGGATTGCGGCCCATCGTTGCGCCCACGGCGCGCGCGACTGTCGCGCAGATGATCTGGTTCAAATCTCCATAGCTGATGGTTTCGCCACGAGGGATAGCCAACAGGGCGCTTCGGACCGCTTGTTGAAGAGGTGTTCCGCGCGATACCTCAAACGGCAGGTTAAGGCCGCGGCGTTGACCGTCGAGATCGGCGAACAACTGCCGGGCGGCCTCGCGCATCGGGTGACGGGCAGGGTCAGGTTGCCGATCCTCGGTGTCGGAGTTGCTCTTCTGGCCCTCGGAACACACGTTCGCCGGGCCCGATTCGGTCGCAGTCACGCGTACGCGGTCCAGTTGAATGTCGATGTGGATGGTCTTCATGTCGAGATGTGGTGATCGCCGGCCTGCCAGGCGCGTCATACCGCGTAATCGCTCCCGTGTCGCCAGATCCCGGCGGCGCCCTTGCTAATCCCGCACGCCTTGCGCCGAGCTCATGAAGTTGACGCTGATTCGCGCGCCCTCGATTTCCGGCTCCTTGGGCACACAGTGCACCCAGTCCTGCTGGGAGCGCCCGCCCATCACCACCAAATCGCCCGAGGAGGGTTTGAAGGTCATGGAGCGGCCGCCCTTGATCGGCTTGATCAGGAACCGGCGGGTCGTGCCGAGCGTCAGGACCGGTACGATGCAGTTCAGCTTCCGGCAGGAGCCGTGATCGCGGTGCCAGCCTGTACTGTCTTGCCCCTTGCGATAGAGGTTCATCCACAGGCCGTCGTATTCCACACCGTAGTGACGCGACAGCGCACGGACAACCTGCAGCAGGCGCGCGTCGGGCACGTCCGCAACGTTCTTGTAGACCGCCGTCATGCGTGGCTCGCGAAACACCTTGTTGAACATGCGCCGATCGTGCTCGAGCCACGGGACGCTATTGCGCAACTGCTCGTAGAGCTGCGAAGCTCCCGACATCCATTCGGGCACGATTTCGATCCAGGAATGAGCGTCGAGGTCGAAACGTCGTGCCGATCGAAAGGACTCGTCTATCGAGAACTCGGTGTCGCTGCTTCCAAATAAATCGCTCTGGGCATGTACCGTATCCAGGATCTGTGTGATTGAGTTCATCGTGCAAATTGATCGCTTCCGGTGGCGACGGGTCACGCGACCCGGAGGGGCGTTGATATAAGTAGTATTCAGATCGAAGCGCTGCGATCCATGGCATGCCATGCACGCAGCACCGAATAGCCGCGCCAGGGCCGCCATTTCTCGGCAGCCTGTGCCGCGGCACGGGCGCTACCCACACCCAGGGCCTTTTGGAGCGCGACGTCGCCGGCCGGAAAGGCGTCAGGCCAGCGCAGCGCACGCATGGCGATGTACTGCGCGGTCCAGTCGCCGATGCCGGGCAGCGCACATAATTCGGCGCAGGTCGCCGCGACGTCCACGCCTGGATGCAAAGCGATGCGCCCCTCCAGTACGGCGTGAGACAACGCATGCAGCGCGGCCTGACGTTGTCGCGTGATGCCCAAGCGGCCGAGCTCGTCGCCCGTGGCAGCGGCCAGAGCCGCCGGAGTGGGAAAGAGACGATCCAGGCCCGCGACAGGCGTTTCGATCGGGTCGCCGAAGGCTGCGACCAGGCGTGCGCCCAGCGTACGCGCAGCTGCCACGGTGATCTGCTGACCCAACACAGCGCGCACCGCCAGCTCGAAGCCGTCGAGTGTGCCCGGCACGCGCAAGCCTTCACCCAACGGGAAGGTGGCGTGCAGAGCAGCATGAATGGCGATCGGGTCGGCGTCCAGATCGAACGCGGCACGTACGCGATTGATCACGGCCGGCAGGGCGGTGGCCAATGAGTCGCTGATCGTCAACACGGCCTGAGCGCGATCTTCGTCGAAGCGCGCGCGCAACCAGCCGCTGCGAGCCTGCGTGCCTTGCAACAGCCGCAACGTTCGCGTGTATTCCAGACCCGCGACCTGCTCCACGCCGGGCAAGGCACGCAGGCGCAAAAAGCCCAACATTGCCTCCACGTCATAAGGAGGCCGCCAGCCCAGTCTCACGCTCACACCTTGGCCGTCGGATGTGGACTTGGCCCGGCGCAAGGCACTGGGATTCAGGCCGTAGTGGCGCGAGAAGGCATCGTTGAAGCGTCGCACGCTGGAAAAGCCGCTGGACGCCGCAACCTGGCTCATCGGCAGCTGGGTATCGGCGATCAGCTGCTTGGCTGCCAACAGCCGGCGTGTTTGGAGATACTGGAGCGGTGAGACACCAAAGTGCGCCTCGAAAATGCGACGCAAATGGCGGTCACTCACGCCCAGCCGTTGAGCAATTCGCGGCATCAAACCGCCGGCCGATTGACCGGAGGTCGGGAGCGCGGGCATGAATCTCCAGGCGTCCGGTTCATCCATCAAGCGCGCCGCCTGCAGGGCCAGGATGCGCGACGCGTCCTCCGTGCTCCAGGATGCCGCTCGCGGGGCCAATTCGGGGCGGCAACGCAGGCAAGGCCTGAAACCTGCCGCTTCGGCTTCTGCCGCATGACGATAGAAGCGGAGATTCTCGCGACGCGGCGTCTTCACACGACATACCGGACGACAGTAGATACCGGTGCTGGTGACGGCCGCGAAAAAAGAACCGTCGAAGCGCGCGTCGTGCGCCTTCAGCGCCAGATAGCAGGCGTCGCTGTCGGGGGTGTCGATGGGAGTAGGCATGAGTGAGATCGTATATCTTGGACGCCCACGAAGTGCGCCATTTTCGGACATCTGGTCTGGCCGCTCGGCGCCGACAAGCGTCCGGCAGCTTGCGCATCCGGGACGGCGGGAAATGATTGCGCAGTTCGGCCCCTCCAACTTCACGGAGCGCGATGTGCGCTTGACGGCTTGTCCGGCCGTGCAGCGCAAGATACCGATAGTCGCGAATGTGAAGGTGATCGACATGGTCATGATCACCACGCGCGCGCGGCATTTCGCAGTGAACACGTTGTGCAAGATGAGCACCCAGCGACGGGCAGCCACACGGACTACAACGATTCCTGCATGCCGATCGCCAACCGTGTCATGTATTGCAAATCGGCGCCTTGCCGAAGTGCTCGATCCGTACCGGTGAGTGCCCCTGTCTCGACGACTCGGGTACATGCCATTGCGTCATCCAGGTGCTTTCCGAGGGCCGTTCATATCGGTGCGGGCCCGCCGACCTCGCTGGCCAGAGTGCCTGAAAGATTGATGCAGGCGCGCAATGCCCCGTAAAGATTCATGGCGATGTACACAGGAAGCAAATCGCTGCGTTGTGATTCGTTCACGTAAGTGCACCTGATCTCGCAGGCGTCGCCCCGGTCAACCACCACCAGCGATTTCACGCGATGCCTTTCTAAACCAATTTGATAGTCGCGCTTGGTCAGTATCGGCCGCTCGTCAAGCATCGTGCGAACCGGATGCCGCGTCGGCAGCGTCGCGCCGAAAGAAGAATCGTCAGACATTCTCTGCAGATCCGAGCCGTAGTAATGGACCCCGCTGTAGTGCTCGATGCACTGGTACAGCGCCTGCAACTGCAGGGCTTCCCACTGGGACAATCGAAACGTTCCGTTGTACATCGCGAACTTGATGCATACGCTCGCGACCGGACCGGTGCCACTGAATGCGGCCGCGAAGCTGCTCACAAGATCCGGCTCATCGCTTGCGTTGAGTTTCGTGAGGGTCACGATGTGCTCCTGGATGACCTCGATATAAGACTGGCGCGAGGTCGACTGCGACGGATTCGCTGCGGATAGGGCTGTGAATTCAGACCCGTCCCAGCGCTTTACGCCGAAAGAAAAACGGACCGGCCTCAGCCGATCCGTGTTCAGGTCTTGCACCCGATAGGCGATCCGTTATGGTTCGGACCGTGCGCTCACTTACGCTTTCTTGATCAGCTCGAGTTGCGTCAGTGCCGTCACGCCATCGTCAAGGCCGAGTTCCTCGACGATCAGACCGTCCTTCAGACGAAGAACCGTGGTCCCGGTGAAGCGCATACGGCGGCCGGTTGCCGCGGGCAGCGAACCGATCAGGAAGTCGCTGAAAGCCGGGCCGGTGTGCGTGCCGCCACCTTCCCACTGACCGACCACGTAGTCGCCTTCGGCGATCAGGTCCGTGACACCCCAGAAGTTGAGATCCGGGAAGGCGGCACGGAAGTCGGTCATGAATGCCTTGATGTCCTCGCGGCCGCGACGCGGTTCATGCAACGAGTACTTCAGCAGCATGTCCGGTGCAGCGATTTCGTCGACGATGCTGAGGTCGCACTTCTCGCCCCAGAAACTCGTGAACCAGCGGCCGACGACTGCCTTGTTATCGTCTTCCTTCGACATGTTCGACTCCTTGATGATCTTGATTGATGGAGAGACGGAGTTGCTCCGCTCGGAACGAACAATAGCGATCAGGCATGCGCACTTCTACTCGTTTCTTGTGATGCAATTTAATAAATATTTGCCCGCTGTCTGTACGTCGATCAGTGAGAATTTGAAAGCAAGAAGCGGATCGAAAAATCAATCGCCGAGAGGTATCGTTCACCTCGAGAATACGAATCGCGAGAACTGCGGATGTCGCTCTCAAGCGTTCGATGGGTGCCGGGAATTGCCCTGATCGCTCGTCTCGAACTCGGTGAGGATGAAATGAAAATTGTCGGGTATCTCGCGGACATATTCGATCTGTTTCACGTTGGGCATCTCAACATGCTCGGCTATGCCCGCGATCGTTGTGACTATCTGATCGTCGGCGTGACGACAGACGAATCGGCTCGCCAAAGCAGGGGCATCAAGCCGGTGATTCCGTTCGCCGAACGAGTCGAGATCATGCGCAGCATTCGCTTTGTTGATCGAGCCGTTGCGGACAATCTCGAGTGCCCTCACGCGATACTTTTCAGGCGAACTGCAAGCTGTCAACGAACTATCGACCGCGACCGCCGGGACAGATCTGCAGTAGCGCGTGTGGCATGCATTGAGATCCGTTCCGCCGGGCACAACTACGACGTACGGAAAGTTGGCGAAGGATCTGGGCTTTGACGATCCTCGCGCGGCGATTGACATCGGGGCGGCCAACGCAGCCAACCCCATCGCAATCGTGGTGCCATGCCACCGAGTGATCGCAAGCAACGGCGACCTGAGAGGGTACGCGTGGGGAGTCCACCGGAAACGCTGGCTTCTCGGGCACGAGAAGGTCCCGGCATTCGCCAACCGCGTCCGGTATGCGATGTCGCTACCCGGGTTCCAAGGCCGCCCGGATGGAGAAGTATCAAGGACACACGCTAGCCGTAAGGGTGCCCATGTCAACAATGGTCAATTCCGATCCCGGCGTATTGTCGTCCGCGCACTCAGTGGCGACAATCGGTCCGCTCGCCCGGGCGAGCGCGCTTGCGAAGCGGCTCTCGCTTTTCGCGCCTTGGAAAATTCGAATGACGTTCATCCTGCCGCACAATCCCCGCCAAGACCGGCGTCAACGCGCCGACGCGCTGCTTCTCGAAGCGACGGCGGATGACGGATTCGTCCGCGAATCGCTGCGTATCGTCGCCGAGGCCAGGCAGCGCATCGAGGATTCCCGTGGGTTGACAACGGATGCGGGACGGCGTGACATGCACGATATCGCCGATATCTCGTAACAGGTCACCGACCATGGGATCGAAGGCCGCGAACCGCACATGGAAGATCGCGCTGGCGCTGATTGCGCTGACGGGCGTCGCATTGTTCGCGCTCGGCACGCGCATTCATTTCGGCTACTACGCCGACGACAGGCAGGCCGCGCTTCGGGCGGAGGCGTTGGTGATGCAGCGCTTCAACGCACAAGCGTTCGACGCGATCTACGACGATGCGTCCGACGCGATGCACGCTGCCGTGTCACGAACGCAGGCTGCCGACGCGATGCGTGCGACGCTGAAAGCGTACGGGACCATCGTCGAGGACAACGAAGGCGCGACGACCTGCTTCCCGGATCAGGTCCGCATGGTGCGCTGGCTGAAGTCGTCGAACGGGACCGACCTGACGCAGATGAGTTTGTGGTCCACGCCGGGCGGCGACGCAAAGCTGGTGATGATGCGGATTTCGCCGGGGCATGCGAGCGTCGACCCCGAGATCGTCCACCGGAACCGCTGCGGTTCGCGGTGAGTGCCCGATGAACGACGCGCCGCGTGCCGGCGCGCGTTCCCGTTTCCTTCAGATCCCCATCCGTTCCGCCACCGCGTCGCGATCGACGAACTTGTGTTTCACCACGGCGCCGACGTGCATGGCCAGCAGCAAGCCGAGCGTCAGCACCAGTGCGCGATGCAGCGTATCGGTGAGGAGTCTCAACGGTTCGTCGCGACCGACGAGCACCGGCAGTTCCGTGATGCCGAAGAAGCTGACCGCATGTGCGCCTGCGAGGCGGTGCACGTAGCCGGTCAGCGGCACGAGAAACAGCAGCAGGTACAGCAAGCCGTGCAACGCGCCGGCGATTCGCGCCTGCCAGGCCGGAACGCTGTCGGGCAGCGGCGGCGGCGTGTGCGTTGCGCGCCAGACGAGGCGCGGCACGGTCAGCATGAAGATCAGGCTGCCGATCGACGCGTGATAGAACAGGATGCCGTTGAACTGCGACGAGTTGTGCGGATACGTATCCATGTAGAGCCCGATCGACAGGTTCAACAGGATCAGGATCGCGATCGACCAGTGCATGGCGATGGCGAAGCGCGCGTAGGCGGCGTGGTTGGGCTGTGGCATGAGCGGTCTCGCTGATTCGGGTGGGGCGTCGCGCACCCGCACGTCCGGTGCGGCGAACGGCGTGGCGACACCCGATGTACCGGTGCCGCGCCGGATTTATTCCCGAGGCATGCGTCGCTCGCTGTCGAAGCGGAATCGTTACGGTATCCGGAAAGGCGGTCGAAACACCGCCGGACGCCGCGCTTCAAGACCCCGGAATGGCACGATGCGCGAGCCGGTAAGCGCCCGGGCTGCACCCGAACCGCGCCTTGAATGCGCGGCCGAAATGCGTGATGTCCGAGAAACCGCATGCAATCGCAAGTTCCAGCAGATTCCGGTGGGTATCGGCCGGATCCTCCAGCGCGCGCCGGCTTGCCTGCAGCCGGTATTCCTGGATCAGGCTCTGCGGCGTCTGGTCGGTCGCGGCGAGCGCGCTGTAGAGCGTGCGTCTCGATACGTTCAGCGCACTGGCGAGCCGGTCCGGCGAGAGGTCGGGATCGTGGTAGTGATGCGCGAGATGGATTTCGGCATTCATGCGCAGCGCCGCGCTGCGTGCGTCGGCGCCGGTGAGCGAATCGCCGGCTTCGCGGCGGATCACCGAATCGAGCAGCATCAGCGTCGACTGCTCGAAGCCGAACAGGCTTTCCGGATCGTTCGGCACCTGCCCGTCCATCAGGTAGTGGATCGACTGCAGCGCGAGCCGCGCATTGCCGACGGTCTGCCGAACCTGGACACCCGCGCGTTCGACGAACCACCGCCACATCGTGCTGCTGCGCGGCGGCGTCAGCGCGGCGACGAAGCGCGACGCATGCGCGGATTCGATCCGGTACGGCTGCGTGGCGTCGTAGATCACCCATTCGCCGGGATTGACGGTCGATGTCGTGTTGCGCTGCGTGATGCGGCTTTGCCCGGCGATCTGGAACAGGATCTTGTAGCAGTCGCTTTCGGTACGCGCGGCCAGCGCGCGGTCGCGGTCGACCCGGACGGCCGTGGTGTCGACCTCCGCCATGCGCAGCCCGCCCACCGACGCGACGCGCACCGACATCTGGAAAAGAGGGCCGGTGTCGTGAAAAACCAGCGGCAGGAAACTGTCTGCGACGAGTTCTCGCAGGTTTGCGCTGCCGTTGCTCGCGCTGACGACGAGTTCATGTGCCATGGCCGGGGAAGGGAGGGTGCCGGGAACGCCCCAAGATTAATGCAAACGAAAAAAGCCGGTACGGTGGCCGCGCGGTTCTGCACGCTGAAGCCAAAAGTGTGCACGGAACGCCGAGGTGTGCCGGCGGCGCGCTTCTAGAATCGGAACGCGGTCGACGAATCATCCGGGCGTATCGGGCTTCTGCCACGGCGAATCCCGCTGCGCCGCAACGCACCGCACGGGCTGGCTCGCGCCATCAGGAACCACCACCGATTTTAAGGAGACACCGCCGAAGGCAGGCGACGCACGCGGCGGCGGCACGCGCCGGCGAACGTTGCGCGGACAACGGCGGGCGCATATCAGGATGTCCGATAGAACTTTCGACTACATCGTCATTGGCGCCGGGTCGGCGGGCTGCACCATTGCGACCCACCTCGTCGAGCGCCGCAAGGGCACCGTGCTGCTGCTGGAAGCGGGCGGGCACGACAAGGACCTGTTCATCCACATGCCGGGCGGGCTCGCCAAGGCCATCCCGCGCCACACCTGGCCGTATGCGGCCGACCCGTCGGACGACGTGAAGGGCCGGTCGATCGCGGTGCCGCAAGGGCGCGTGCTCGGCGGATCGAGTTCGGTCAACGGGATGCTGTACGTGCGCGGGCACCGCAACGACTACGACCGTTGGGAGAACGAATTCGGCTGCAAGGGCTGGGGCGCCGACGAGATGCTGCGCTACTTCGCGAAGGCCGAGAACAACGAGTCGCTGACGGCGCCTTATCACGGCAACAAAGGGCATCTGCAGGTCACCGAGATCCGCTACCGGCATCCGCTGTCGCAGGCGTTCGTACGGGCCGGCCAGCAGATGGGTCTCGATTACCTGGTCGACTACAACGGCGAGCGGCAGGAGGGTGTCGGGTTCTATCAGGCAACGATCTTCAACGGCGAGCGCGGCTCGACCGCGGCCACCTATCTGAAGGCGATCCGGAACCGTCCTGAATTCAGCCTCGAAGTCGACGCGCTGGTCGAGCGCGTCGAGATCGAGGGTGGCCGCGCGACCGGCGTCACCTATCGCCAGGGCAGCCGCCGCGTGACGGCGAAGGCGCGTGCGGAAATCATCGTGACGGCCGGCGCGATCGGTTCGCCGAAGATCCTGCAGTTGTCCGGCATCGGGCCGCGCAGCGTGCTCGAAGGCGCGGGCGTGCCGGTCCGGCACGTGCTGCCGGTCGGCGAGAATTTTCACGATCACATGCACATGTCGGTCAACGCGACGATCCGCACGCCGGTGTCGCTCTACGGTCAGGACAAGGGATGGCGCGCGCTCAAGCACGGCATCGAATGGAAGTTCTTCCGCTCCGGCATCCTGACTTCGCCGGTGCTCGAAGGGTTCGCGTTCGTCGATACCTGCGGGCAGGGGCAGCCGGACGTGCAGTTCCACTTCCTGCCGACGATCGATTCGTTCGACGACCCGATCGGCGTGACGCAGGGCAGGACGCACGGCATCACGATCAAGACGGGCCACCTGCAGCCGCATTCGCGCGGTCGCGTGATGATCCGTTCGTCGAATCCGGCCGACCTGCCGCGGATCGACGGCCGTTATCTGGCCGATCGCCGCGACGTCGACGGCCAGATTCGCGCGGCGAAGCTGGCGCTGAAGATCCTGCGCCAGCCCGCGCTCGCGGAGCACGTCGACGAGATCTTCTCGCCGGATTGCCCGCCCGACGACGAAGCAGGCATCGAAGACTGGGTGCGCGGCGCGGCGAAGACGGTCTATCACCCGGTGGGCACGTGCCGGATGGGCACGGACGCGGCGTCGTCCGTCGTCGACCCGCAGTTGCGCGTGCACGGCATTGCCGGGCTGCGCGTGGCCGACAGTTCGACGATGCCGAGCATCCCGAGCGGCAACACGAACGCACCGACGATCGCGCTCGCCGAAAAGGCGTCGGACCTGATCGCCGGCGCGGCCTGATCGGGCGTTTCATTCACATCGATTTCCGGAGGCAGGAAAATGGCATTGGTGCAGATGCTGGACGAGGTCAAACGGTTTCTCGCGCGCGAACATGGTCACTACATCGACGGCCGGGCCGTCGCCGGCAGCGGTGGCGAACGGATCGACGTGCGTAACCCGGCGACACGCGCGGTGACCGGTTCCGTCGCGCAGGCGACCGACGGCGAGATCGAGGCGGCGGTCGCGTCGTCGCATCGCGCGTTTCGCGGCGAGTGGGCGCAGGTGACGCCGGCCGAGCGCGAGCGCATCCTGCTGCGGTTCGCGGATCTGATCGAAGCACACGGCGAAGAGATCGCGCAGATCGAAACCGCGCAGTCGGGCAAGCTGATCGGCCTGTCGCGCGCGATCGAAGTGAGCTGGTCGGCGCGCTGGCTGCGTTATTACGCGGGCTGGGCCACCAAGATCGCGGGCGAAACGCTCGCGCCGTCGTTCCCGAGCATGAACGGTGAGCGGTACACGTCGTTCACGTTGCGCGAGCCGCTCGGCGTCGTCTTCGGCATCATCCCGTGGAATTTCCCGGTGATGATTCCCGTGTGGAAATTCGGCGCGGCGCTCGCGACCGGCAACACGGTGCTGATCAAGTCGTCGGAGTTCACGCCGCTCACGATGCTGCGGATCGCCGAGCTGGGCACCGAAGCCGGCTTGCCGCCGGGCACGCTGAACGTGATCAACGGCTCGGGCAAGGTCGGCGCTTCGGTGATCCGCGATCCGCGTATCGCGAAGGTGTCGTTCACGGGCTCGGTGCCGACCGGCCGCATCATCGGCGAGGAGGCCGTCAGAGCGAACTTCACGCGCTTCACGCTCGAACTGGGCGGCAAGAATGCGGCCGGCTTCTTGCCCGATACGCCGGTCGGGAAGATCGTCGACGGCGTGCTCGAGGCCGGGTTCCTGCACAGCGGGCAGGTGTGCGCATCGGCGGAGCGCTTCTTCGTGCATCGTTCGCAATTCGACGAGGTGGTCGAGAAGCTGAAGGCGCGGCTGGACAGCTTCCAGCCGTCCGACCCGATGGACGACGCGGGCATGATCGGCCCGGTGTGCAACGAGCCGCAGTTTCGCAAGTGCCTCGACGCGTTCGACCTGGCACGCGCGGACGGCGACACGATCGTCACGGGCGGCGGCGCCTATGCGCGCGACGGCTTTTACGTGAAGCCGACGATCGTGCTGCCGAAGTCGCTGCAATCGAGTGTGTACCGCAACGAAGTCTTCGGCCCGGTTGGCGCGTTCGTGCCGTTCGACGATGACGAGGAACTGATCGCGATGATGAACGACACGCCGTTCGGGCTGACCGCGAGCCTGTGGACGAACGATCTCGCGAAGGCGCTGCGCCATGTCCCGCGCATCGAGGCCGGTACCGTGTGGGTGAACATGCATACGCTCGTCGACCCGGCCGTGCCGTTCGGCGGCGCGAAAGGGTCCGGCATCGGCCGTGAATACGGCTCGTCGTTCATCGATGCCTATACGGAACCGAAATCCGTCACGATCCGCTTCTGAATCAAGTGCATGACGGGCGCGTTGCCGGCTGAAAGCCCGGCGGCGCGCCGGCTGGCGCCGGCCCGATATCACGGCCGGCGCCCTTTTTTCCCGTCAGAACCGCGTGCTGAACCCGATCCGCGCAATCGACTGCAGTGCGCCGCTCGATGCACCGTCCGCATCCATCACGCCGTTGATCTGCGCGTTGCTGCCGTGGCCGGTGCGCTGATGCACGCCGGCGACGTACACCATCGTGCGTTTCGACAGCCAGTACTGGACGGCGGCCAGGAATTGATGCGCATGCGCGTTGTCGAGCGTGTCGTTGCCCTTCATGTACGTGTAGCTCGCGCCGACGACCCATCCGGGCGACGGGTGCCATGCGGCGCCGGCTTCGGCCGACCACGCACCCGCGCCGTTCTGCGCGTTGTGCACGGTCGTGAAGAGCGCTTTCCCCGTGACCGTGCCGACCGTGTAATGCACGCCGGCGCCCCAGTTGCGCACGCTGGTGGGCGGCAGTCCGCCGGCCGCGCCGTATTTCTGGTTCGTATAGGCGGCACCTGCGCCGAACGGGCCGTTGTCGTAGCTCGCGCCGACGCTGACGGTGTTGTTCGCGCCAACCGACCCGGCGACGTTCCCGAAGCCGTACAGCGCGCCGAAGGTGAGGCCCGACAGCGACGGGCTCGTGTACTTGACGGAATTCGCGACGCGATTGCTGCCCGCGACGCGGTCCCAGTCGAATGCGCCGGTCGGGTTGTTCGGCAGCGCGAGCTTGTCGAACGGCCCGTTGCGGAAGCCGTACAGGCCGACGAGATCCTGCGCGATCTCGTTGCCGCTGGCGGCCAGCGAATCGACCATGAACTCGTACTGGTTGCCGAGCGTCAGCGTGCCGTACCGGTCGTTCTGCAGCCCGACGTAGGCCGTGCGCGCGAACAACCCGCCGCCGATGATCGAGCCGTTGCCGAGCGAATACTGGTTCACGAGCCGGAAGATCGCCCGCGTGCCCGCGCCGAGATCCTCCTTGCCCTCGAAGCCGAGCAGGTTCGGAAAGAAGATGTTGTCGTCGAATTTCGCGGCGCCGTGGCCGCTCTGGTTGCTGACATAGCTGATGCCGGCATCCATCAGCCCGAACATCGTCACGCTGCTCTGTGCGAACGCCGCAGCCGGAATCGTGCAGACCGCGAGTGTCAGGAAAGTCTTTTTCGTCATCTCCAATGTGCTCCTCACATGTTCCGATCGGATCGGATATTTTTGATGGGACTACTGATTGATATGAACAAACCGGAACCGGGCGAAACCCGGTTCGGTGGCGGCAGGCGGGAACCGCGCCGCGCAACGGGCATCGGCGGGTTTCGTGAATCCGCCGATGCCCTGCGCGCGGTGCGCTAGACCGTCGAGTACCCGCCGTCCACCGGTACGACCGCGCCGGTCACGAACGACGCGCCGGGCGAGCACAGGAACAGGATCACGTCCGCGACCTCGTCGGCCGTACCCCAGCGCCCGAGCGGCGTGCGCTCGAGGATGCGGCGCGACGCCTGCGCATCGGCCATCAGGCCGGTACTGAGCGGCGTGTCGATCCAGCCGGGCGCGACCGCGTTCACGCGGATGCCGCGATCGGCCCACGCCTGCGCGAGCGAGCGGGTGAGCTGCGCGATGCCGCCCTTGCTCGCGCTGTACGCGGGCCGGTCCTTGCTGCCGAAGTACGTGTACATCGACGCGACGTTGACGATGCTGCCGCCTTGTACGGACAGCGCCGGCAACGCGGCGTCGGACGCGCGCATCACCGACGTCAGGTTCACGTTCAGCACGAGCTCGAACTGGTCCATCCGGTATTCGTCCGAATGGCGGCTGATGCCGACGCCGTTGACGAGCACGTCCAGCCGCGGCAATGCGGCGATCGTGCGCGTCAGTGCATCGTTGTCGGTCACGTCGAGCTCGACGCACCGGACGCGCGGATGGACCGGTGCATGCGGGCCGGTTGCGTCGAGCCCGAGCGCAACGACCGATGCGCCCGCTTCCGCGAAACGCCACGCCGTGCTCGCGCCGATGCCCGACGTGCCGCCCGTTACGGCGACGGTCTTGCCCTCAAATAACCACTGGAGACTCATGTTCGACACTCTCGACGGCGGGGGTGGAGCGCGCGTGCCGCTGCGCGGGGGAAACCAGGATCTTGATTTGCGTACGGTCGGCGAGCAGCGCGTCGAAGCCGTCGGCGACGGCATCCTCCAACGACACCGTGCGCGTGACGATCGACGTGAGGTCGAGCCCACCCGACGCGACGATCCGCAGCAGGTCTTCGTACGCATGCCGGTAGCCGACGCTCGCCGTGAAGGTCAGCTCGTCGTTGACCGCGCGGAACGCGTCGAAGCCCGCCTGCGGCATCAGGCCGACCATCACGACGCGGCCGCCCTTGCGCAGCGCTTGCATCGCCGCCTCGAACGTGGCCGGCAACCCGGCCGCCTCGAAGCTCGCGTCGACGCCGAGCCCGCCCGATGCCTCATGGATCGCGTCGCGCAGCACGGACGCGTCGAGCGTGCGTGCATTGAACGCGTGCGTCGCGCCGAAGCGCGCGGCGGCCGCGAGACGCTCGGTCGACACGTCGACCGCGACGATGGTCGTCGCGCCCTGCAGCTTCGCGAGCTGGATCAGCAGCAGGCCGATCGGCCCGAGCCCGAATACCGCGCACGTGTCGCCGAGCCGGAGCTCGGCGCGGCGCAGCGCGTGCAGCGCGACGGCCGCGGGTTCCATCACGGCGGCCTGCTCGAGGCTCACGCCGTCGGGCAGCCGGTGCAGCATGTAGGCCGGCACGACCGCGAAGTCGGCCATCCCGCCGTCTCCCATCAGCCCGGCAAAGCCCATCGACACGCACAGGTTGTACGACCCCGAGCGGCAGTACGCACACTGGTGGCAACGATATTCAGGCTCGACGGCGACGCAATCGCCCGGGTTCAGCGTCGTCACGCCTTCGCCGACTTCGACCACGGTGCCGCAGAACTCGTGGCCGAGCGTCAGCGGTGCGGTGCGGCGCGACAGGGGATGCGGCGTGTCGACCGGAATCGCGTGCGGGCCGTCCGCGTATTCGTGCAGGTCGCTGCCGCAGATGCCGCAATACGCGACCGCGATGCGCACCTCGCCCGGTCCGACGCCCGGCGTAGCGATTTCCACGAGACGGACGTCACGCGGGCCATGCCATTGAAGTGCGCGCATGTCAGCGTCCTCCGAGGTTCTGCGCATCGAGACGGCCCGATGCGGCGCCGGCGAGCGCGCGCTTGCGCAGCACGGCCGGCGCGGTTTCGACGAGACCGAACGACAGCACGCACGCGAGGATCGCGCCGGTGGTCGACGTCCACATCGCGAACTGCAGGCCGTACTTGTCGGCCGCGAAACCGGCGACGGTCGGCGCGACGAAGCCGCCGATCAGCTCGCCCGCGCCCATGATCAGCCCGAGCGCGCTGGCGATCGCGCGCGGCGGCACCGTTTCGGCCGGGATCGTCGCCATGAACAGCGTGAAGCAGCCGAGGCCCGTGTATGTGACGAACACGAGCGTGCCGAGCGCCCAGACCGAGCCGACGTGGATCATCACCATCGGGCACACGGCCGCGATCAGCGCGAACACGATCATCGTCGGCTTGCGGCCGATCCGGTCGGAGATCGCCGGCACCGCGAAGCCCCAGAACACCCATGCGGCGCCGAGGCAGGTCATTACGACGCCCATGTCGGACGGCGACAGGTGGCGGTTTTCCACGAGGAAGACCGGCGCGAACGAGATGATCACGACGAACCACGTGAGGAAGCAGCAGCTGATCAGCACGCAGAGCAGGATGTTGCGTTCCTTCAGCAGCGCCCAGCGGTTGATGGCCGTGCCGCTCGCGGCCGGCACGCCGGTGCCGTCGGCCTGCGCGTACCGTACGCCGCCGGGCGGCACTTCGCGTACCCAGCGCCAGATGCAGAACGCGATCAGGAAGCCCGGAATGCACGACACGTAGAACGCCTCGCGCCAGCCGTACGTGGTCGCGATGCCGATCACGACCGGCGGCCCGATCATCGCGCCGAGCAGGCCGGCGGCCGAGCCTTGCAGCAGGCCCATGTTCAATCCGCGGCGGCTCGGCGTCGAGCTTTCGACCATCAGCGACTGCGACAGCGGCAGCACGGGGCCTTCGGCGATGCCCATCAGTGCGCGGAACGCGATCAGGCTCGCGAAGCCGCCGACGAGCCCGGACAGCGCCGAGCACACGGAGAAGCCGAGCACGGCCGCGATCAGCAGCGGCTTGCGCGTGCCGCGCGCATCGGACCACGCGCCGGTCGCGGCGCCGGACAGCGCCCAAGTGAGCGCGAGCGCGGACGACACCATGCCGAGCTGCGTGTTCGTCAGGTGCAGCTCGGCCGACATGAACGGGAACAGGAACGACAGCGCGAGGCGGTCGAAGAAGACGAAGCCGAACGTCATGAACAGGATCAGCAGCAGCCTGTTTTCGTACGTCCACGCGGATCTGGATGAAGAGGGAGATGTCATGGGGAGCCTCGTCGTGCGTCAGCGGAACAGCTTCTCGATCGCTTGCGCGCCGAGGCCGACCTTCTCGTAATGCGCCTTGCACATCGCGATGTACGAATGCACGTCGAAGTAGCCGTCGGGGTTGCCGTCTTCGTCGAGCCAGATCAGCGGCCCCTTGACGATGAAGAACGCGCGCATCGGCTCGGGATGATCGAACGCGACCAGCGTGTGGCCTTCGCCGGGTGTCTCGTACACGAAATCGCCGCGCGTCGCGGTCCATTCGTGCTCCAGGTAGCCCCATTTGCCGGACAGCGTGTACGCGAACACCTCGTGCGGGTGATAGTGCCGGTTCACGAGCCCCGCTTCCTTCGCCATCAGGATGTCGCACCATTTGTTCTGCGACGGCGAGATCCACAGCGGCCGCGACGAAACCGTTTCGGTGAACGGAACGTAATAGCGCTCGTCGTCGGTGGCCGCGTTCGGGATGTACGCTTCGGGCAGCGCATCGGGCTTGAACGGATTGGCAATCGCCGGGATGTTTTGCCAGAATTCGGATACGGCTTTGTCGACCACGGGTTGTCTCCTTGCATGAGTTGTCGTGGGCTCGACTTTAGCCAGCCGGTGCGCGCCGCTCTTGACTGGGCTGGACGAATTGCTTGACCGCGCCGGACATTGCGTTGCACCAAAATCCAGACGAACCATCCCCCAATCCGTGCCGCTCCGCACGACAGGCGCCCGCAGGAGGCGACGTGACGAATTCGACCGTTTTTTCATGCACGCGAGGCTCGACGGCCGACGTGCCGGCGCGCGACAGGATGGCGTACTGGGATGCGTTCAATGCGGCGACGCTGGTCGGGCTGCGCTGCTCGTCTCTGTCGCCGGCCGGGCTCGAAGTCGAGAAGACCGACATCGCGCTGCCGGGCCTCGGCATCGCCGACATCAGCGGGCAGGACCACGTGATCGAGCGCAGCCCCGCACTGGTGCGCCAGTTGCCGAAGGAATCGCTGTTCGCGTGCCAGATCCTGAGCGGGCGCGCATATTTCATCCAGCGCGACCGGTGCCTGCTCGCGGAAGCCGGCGATGTCGTCGTCTACGACACGCGCGTGCCTTATCTGTTCGGATTCCTGACGCCGATGCGCCAGCTGCTGATCGACATTCCGGTCACGTCGTTCGACGACCGGCTCGATGCGGAGCTGGCCGCGCTGCCGCTGCGGATCGCGCCGAAGCCGGGCGCGGGTGCGATGCTCGGCGCGACGTTGCGCGCAAGCGTCGAGCGGTTCATGAAGGATCCAGTCGAGCGCGATGCCGCGCGGTTTGCCGAGCACACGCGCACGCTGATCGCGGAGCTCATCGACACGGAAGTGAATGGCGCGGGCGCGTCGCGCGCGTCGCTGTCATACCTGCTGACCGCGAAGCAGTACATCGCGACGCATCTCGGCGAGCCGGAGCTCGGGCCGCAGGCCGTCGCCGATGCGGTCGGGTTGTCGCTGCGGCATCTGGGCCGGCTCTTCGCGGCCGAAGGCGAGTCGATCACGCAGCACATCTGGTCGGAGCGGCTGTCGCACGCGCATCGTGAGCTGACCGACGCACGGCTGCGCAAGACGAGCATCGGCGAGATCGCGTTTCGCTGGGGTTTTTCGAGCCAGGCACACTTCAGCCGCGCGATTCGCGAGCGCTACGGCGCGTCTCCGATGGCGCTGCGCGATGCGGCGCGGGCGGGCGGGTGACGTCGCCGCTCTCCGCTCTCCTGATGGTTCGGCGGCGCGTGTGTCACGCGCCGCTTTTGTGTCCACGGCGCGTCACTCCGCCAGCATGAACTCGGCGCAGCGCTCCGCGATCATGATCGTCGGCGCGTTCGTGTTGCCGGACACGATGCGCGGCATCACCGATGCATCGCAGATCCGCAATCCATCCATGCCTTGCACCTCGAGGCGCGGCGTTACGACCGCATGCGCGTCGTTGCCCATGCGGCAGGTGCCGGCCGGGTGATAGACGGTTTTCGCGCGGTGCCGCACGTAGTCGGCGAGTGCCGCGTCGGTCAACGTCTCGGCTTCGCGGACGATGCGTGCGAGCGACGGCGCGCGGATGACCCGCCGTGCGAGCGCGACGCCGCGCACGAGGCCGTCGACGTCGGCCGGATCGGACAGCGCGCCGCTGTCGAACAGGATCGGCGCGGCCGGATCGTTGCCGCGCAGTTGCACGGAGCCGCGTGAACGCGGCCTGAGCAGGCACGGGTTGATCGACAGGCCGTGGCCGGGCAGCGGTTCGCGATCGACGTCGCCGACGAGGATCGGCAGCACGTGGAACTGGATGTCCGGGCGGCCGCTGCCGGTCGTATCGACGAACGCGCCCGATTCGACGACGTTCGACGTCAGCAGGCCCGTGCGGCACAGCATCCACTGCAGCCCGTGACGCAGCGCCTTCAGCCCGCGATCCTCGCCGAGCAGGCTGACCGGTGCGTGGCTGCGGCCGTAGATCGATACCTCGAGGTGGTCCTGGTAGTTCGCGCCGACGTCGCGGCTGTCGTGCAGCACGTCGATGCCGTGCGCATGCAGGTGCGCGCCGGGCCCGATGCCCGACAGCATCAGCAGCTTCGGCGTGCTCAGCGCGCCGGCCGCGAGCACGATGTCGGCGCGCGCGGCAGCCGACCCCGTTGCGCCGCTTTCGATGCGCCATTCGACGCCCGTTGCGCGCCGCCCGTCGAACCGGATGCGCGTTACACGGCAGCCGGTCAGCACGCGCAGGTTCGGATGAGCGATCGCTTCGGCGAGATAGGTGGCCGCGGTGCTGCCGCGCTGCCCGTCGAAGATCGTCGTGTGATAGAAGCCGACCCCGTGCTGCGTGGCGCCGTTGAAATCGTCGTTGTACGCAATGCCGGCCTCCTGTGCGGCCTTCACGAACGCGAGGCTCAGCGGATGCCGGAAGCGCGTGTCGCCGACTTTCAACGGGCCGTCGGTGCCGTGGAACGGCTCCGACAGCCGCAGATGCGATTCGGCGCGCTTGAACACGGGCAGCACGTCGTCCCAGCCCCATCCGGTGCAGCCGAGCGCGGCCCAGTCGTCGTAGTCGTCGCGCGTGCCGCGCACGTACAGCATCGCGTTGACGGAACTGCCGCCGCCGAGCGTGCGACCCTGCGGCACATAGGTCTTGCGGCCCGCCGCGCCGGGCTGCGGCTCGCTCTCGAACGTGACCGTGCGCCGCGTGCCGAGCACGCGGATGAACGTCGCCGGAATCCGGACGAACAGGCTGTCGTCCTTCGGTCCGTCCTCGAGCAGCAGTACACGCCTGCCGGCCTTCACCAGCCGATGCGCGACCGTACAGCCGGCCGACCCGCCACCGACGACGATATGGTCGTACGTCTCCATCCCGCTTCTTCTCCTTGCTGTCGGGCGGCGGAACGAGTGCCGCCGCGCAGGAAGCCAGCTTAGCGAGCGGGTTGCGGCCCCATTTGACCGGGACGGACGCCGCGCTTGCCTCGCCCGGACACGGCGGCGAGTGGCGGCGGGTGGCGGCGCGAACGGCCCTAGCGCGCGTCGGCAGGCGCCCGCGACTCGCTCGGCGTCTCGCCGAACCGCGCGCGATAGCTGCGGCTGAAATGCGCGCTGTTGTTGAAGCCCCAGCGGAACGCGATCTCGCTGACCGTCAGGTGCTTCAGCGACCGGTCGCGCAGGTCGGCGCGGCAGCGTTCGAGCCGCCGCGCGAGGATGTAGCGCGTGAGCGGCATCCCTTCGATCTCGAACACGCGCGCCAGCTGCCGCGGCGACAGGTTGATCGCGCGGCTCACCGACTGGCTGTCGAGATCGTCGTCGGCGAGATGGCTGTCGATGAACGCCTTCGCGCGCGACAGCGTGTGGACGGTCGACTTCGTCGGCGACGCGTCGCCGTCGCGCAGCCGCAGCATCGACTGCACGAGGTCGAGGATCGCGGCGGCGCGCCGTTCGCGCGCGTCGGGCGTCGGCTCCTGCGGCGCGGCGAGCAGCGCATGGACCTGTCGCACGGCCCACGACGTCACGCCGTCGTCGCGATCGATCTTGACGAGGCTGCGATAGCGCCACGGGCCGACGCGCGCTTCGAACGTGTCGCGCGGCACGTCGAGCACGGTCATCGCCATGTCGGCCGGGAAGCCGTGACCGTACGGCATCGACGTGTCGTACAGCACGAGATCGCCGGGCGCATGCTGCATGCAGTCGACATCCTGGAACGTATAGCCCTGCCCTTCGTGCATCAGGCAGATGAACACGGCGTCGCGCTGGTCCGCGTGGATGTTGTGCGGCGTGCGCACGACCGCATGCCGGTTCGCGACGATGTCGCATGCGCTGAACAGGCCGAGATCGCGCTTGCGCATCGACGCGTCGATGCCTTCGGACGACTTGCCGCTGCATTCGATCCGCACGAGCGTGCGCGCGACATGGTCGACCCAGAAGTCGACGCGCTCGGCGCCGCGTACGGCGCGCGTCGAGACCGTGGCGATCTCCGTGCTGATGTCCGGCATGACGTTCTCCCAATGACCGCCTGAGCGGCGCAGTCTCGGGCACGTCGAATGGCGCGGTCAATCCGTGAAAGACCCGGGACGGGCGCGTGACGCGCTTGCAGCGGGGCGCGGCGGGCGGTGACGCGATCGATGTCCGGCTGAGTCAACGGAAGCGGCCGTGCGAGTCAAAACACGTGCGTGGTTTTCGGCTAGACGATGCAGGCCGGTCGACAAACCACGTGGCTCGCGCGATTTCCCCACCGGCCTGCTGCCGTCGCGGACTTCAGGTCGCGCTGGCCTCGTCGATCTGGCGGATATCGTCCTGATCGAGTTGAACGCGGATCGCTTCGCCGAGCAGTTCGAGCTGCGCGAGCGACGTCGCGCTGGCGATCGGCGCGGTGATCGTCGGTCGCGCGATCTGCCACGCGAGCGCGATCGCGGCCGGCTGCGTGCGGTGCTTTGCCGACACGGCGTCGAGCGCCGCGAGGATGCGCAGGCCGCGTTCGTTGAGATAGCCGGCGACGCGATCGCCGCGCACGCTCTTCTTCAGGTCCGCTTCGCCGCGGTACTTGCCCGACAGGAAGCCGCTCGCGAGCGCATAGTAGTTGACGACGCCGAGCTTCAGGTCGCGCACGACCGGCTCGAGATCGCGTTCGTAGTCGGCTCGGTCGATCAGGTTGTACTCGGGCTGGATGACCTGGTACGCGGGCAGCCCGTCGCGCTGGCTGATGGCGGCGGCTTCGCGCAGGCGCGCGCCGCTGTAGTTCGACGCGCCGATGATGCGCACCTTGCCGGCGTCGATCAGCGTTTGATACGCGCCGAGCGTTTCTTCGAGCGGGGCCGTGTCGGCGAGATCGCGATGCGAGAAATACAGGTCGATGTAGTCGGTCTGCAGGCGGCCGAGCGAATCGTCGACGGCCTTCAGGATGTTGTCCTTCTTCAGTCCCGCGCGTGCGGCCAGCAGGCCGACCTTGGTCGCGATCACGACCTGCTCGCGCTTGCCGGAGCGCTTGAGCCACTTGCCGATGATGGTTTCCGATTCGCCGCCGCTGTTGCCGGGCACCCAGGCCGAATAGACGTCGGCCGTGTCGATGAAGTTGATGCCGGTGTCGGCAAGCGCGTCGAGCAGCGAAAACGACGCGTTCTCGTCGACGGTCCAGCCGAAGACGTTGCCGCCGAACGCGAGCGGTGAAACCTGGATGGTCGATGTGCCGAGGGTGCGGTGTGCCATGTTCCTCTCCGATAACTGCAGGTGACGGGATTGAACTGCGGGGTGGGGCGATACGAATGCGGCGGGACGGCGGTGTGCGCGGTGCGGTTCCGCCGTTGTCGCGGGACTCCGGCCATTCTCGCCGATCGCTCCGATTCGTGCAGCCGGCACGTTGCCGCGATGACGGATGGCTTGCAGCAGATGGCGGACGATTCGTCCGTTACGTGAGTGTCTCGTATGGCTGCGTTCGATCGGGAGCGATTTTTTGCAGCGGGGAGCGCGATGAGGGGAGGCGGGTTGCCCCGGCGTTGCGCCGGCGCGGAAGGGGAGACGGGCGGCAGTCGGCCGCCCGTACGAGGGGGCGGTCAGCGCAACTGCACCGCCGCGAGAAACAGCACCATGCTGCCGATCGCGCCATCCAGCACGCGCCACGCAACGGCCTTGCGGAACCACGGCGCCAGCAGTCGCGCGCCGTAGCCGAGCCCGAGGAACCACACGACGCTGACCGTCATCGCGCCGATCGCGAACGCGAGCCGTGCGCCTTCCGGCTCGCGTGCGCCGGCCGTGCCGATCAGCAGGAACGTGTCGAGATACACGTGCGGATTGAGCCACGTGAACGCGAGCGTCATCAGCACGATCGACAGCCCGCTCTGCGACTGCGGCGCGACCGCGTCGCCGCGCACGTCGAGCGTTTCGTGGCCCGGCTTGAACGCGCGACGCAGCGCGTTGATGCCGAACCATGCGAGATACGCGAGGCCGACGTACAGCACCGCATGGATGAAGATCGGATAGCGTTCGACGAGCACCGACGCGCCGCCGACGCCCGCGCCGATCAGGATCATGTCGGACACCGCGCACAGCAGCACGATCTTGCCGACATGCGCGCGCATGATGCCTTGGCGGAGCACGAATGCGTTCTGCGCGCCGATGGTGACGATGAGCGATCCGCACAGGGCGGCGCCGTGGGAAAAAGCGAGCCAGTTCATGATGGTGGGCAGCGGTGGAAGCAGTAGACGAATGATTCGGGTAGCGCTAGTCTGCGGTCAGCATGAAAATAAGAGAAGCTAATTCACCTAATGCAGATTAAGGAAATCTAATGCTCGACTATGCGTTGCTCGATGCCCTTGCGGCCGTGATCCGGCACGGTTCGTTCGAGCGGGCGGCCAAGGAGCTGAATGTCACGCCGTCGGCCGTGTCGCAGCGCGTGAAGCTGCTGGAGGAGCGCGTCGGCAGCGTGCTCGTCAAGCGCGGGCAGCCGTGTGTTGCGACGACGTCGGGCGCGCTGCTGTGCCGGCATACCGAGCGCGTGCAGCTGCTGGAAGCCGAACTGGGCGGCCGGATGCCGGCGCTGCCGGGCCAGATCGCGAGCGCATGGCCGACGTTGCGTGTGGCCGTCAACGACGACAGCGTCGCGACGTGGTTCATCGACGCGGTCGGGCCGTTCTGCACGGAGCGCGAGACGTTGCTCGACCTCGTGATCGACGACCAGGATTACACGGCGTCGCGCATTCGCGACGGCAGCGTGCAGGGCGCCGTGACCGCGCAGGCCGAGCCGATTCAGGGGTGCCGGTCGGAGCGGCTCGGGCGCATCCGCTATCGCGCGGTGTGCTCGCCGGCGTTCTACGAACGCTATTTCAGTGCGGGCATCACGCGCGAGGCGCTGCGCCGCGCGCCGTGCGTGATGTTCAATCCGAAGGACGGTCTGCAGTCGCGTTTCATCCGGCGCGTGACACACGCGGATCTCGATCCGCCGCAGCACTGGATACCGCACGTCGCAGGCTATCTGCGCGCATGCGAAACGGGATTGGGATGGGGGATGTGTCCGGACCGGATGGTCGATCGCCAACTGGCGGCGGGCGAGCTCGTGGACATGTCGCGCGGGCGGACCATCGACATCGATCTCTACTGGCAGAGCTGGCGTCTGTCGATCGGCTGGCTCGACGATTTCAGCGCGGCGCTGAAGACGCGCGCCGCGCTGTTTCTCGATTGATTCGGGGTGCGATGCAGGCGGCGCGCGAGCCGTGCGCGCCGTGAGGGATCAGACCTGCTGGAGGCCGTCGAAGTCGACGATCTGCACGTGGCGGCCCTGCATTTCGATCAGGCCGCGCTTCTGGAACTTCGACAGCGTGCGGCTGACCGTTTCGAGCGTCATGCCGAGATAGCTGCCGATGTCTTCGCGCGTCATGCGCAGGTTGAATTCCGACGGCGAGTAACCGCGCTTCAGGTAACGCGACGAGACGTCGAGCAGGAAGGCCGCGACGCGCTCTTCGGCATTCAGCGAGCCGAGCAGCATCGTTTGCGACGTTTCGCGCACGATCTGTTCACTCATCAGCTTGTGCATGCGCAGCTGCATCGAACCGGCTTCGGAGCACAGTGTCTTCAGCGCGCTGTACGGGATCACGCAGACGGAACTGTCTTCCAGCGCGACCGCGGTGCGCGGGTGGCTATCGTCGCAGATGCCGTCGAGACCGAGCGCCTCACCGGCGAGATGCAGGCCCGTGACCTGTTCGCGGCCGTCATGGCGCGTCGCGACGGTTTTCAGCGAACCCGAGCGTACTGCGTACAGGTTGTCGAATGCGTCGCCTTCGCGGAACAGCGCTTCGCCGCGCTTGACGGGGCGAGCCGCGCAGATGACCGACTCGAGGCGACTGAGTGCTTCGGGCGCCAGGCCCTGCGGCATGCACAGGTGCCGCATTGCGCACGACGAGCAGTGCGCGGCCTGGCGAGGAGCCCAGCTACCGGCATGAGGCGTGGCGGCGGGACGTGTGGCGACGGGCGTCAGCATGATCGTTTACTCCGGCGTTGAATCGACGGAATCATTGTCCCACCGCAAGTTGCCGCTGTCGGGTGACAAAACGTCGCGACCGGCCGCGCCCGCCGGATGGCGTTCAGGCGGCCTGTTCGTCGACGTTCGCAGCGGCCGGAATCAGCAGCACGGGCAGCGTGGCGTGCCGCACGCATTGTTCGGCGATGCTGCCGAGCACGAGGCGGCGGAAACCGCGGCGGCCATGCGTGCCGAGCACGAGCAGATCGGCGCCGAACGCCTTCGCGCCGTCGAGGATCAGCGACGACACATCGTTGAGCGACGTCGCTTCGTTCAGCCGCGTTTCGCCTTTCACGCCGGCTGCCTGCATCAGCTTGGTGAATTCCTGCGCGAGTTCGTTGCCCTGTGCGACGAGCTGATCGCGCAGCACGGACGGATCGTAGCCGGGCACGTTGTAGTAGATCGCGGCGTTCTCGACGACGTAGAACGGCTGCAGCTCGGCGCCGTGTGCTTTCGCGAGCGCCAGCGCGGCATCGAATGCGTGGCGGGACGTGTCGCTGCCGTCGACGGCAACCAGAATACGCTTGTACATAGTGTCTCCGAGTGGCGGGTTGAAACGAAGTCGGCCGGATGGCCGATCGGGCTGGGCAATGCGCAATGCTGCGAGGCAGAGTAAACCAACGGCGGGGACTTTGCAGTGCGGTGCCCGTCGGGTCGGGCCGCCGCGCCGCGTCTGTCGCCGTGGCGAATGGCCATGCGCGCGGCGCATGCTGCATCGCGCGAGGGGTGGCGCGTGGCCCGGTCGTAGCCGCTGTTCGCGCCGGTGGCGGAACGCATGCGCATGCAGCGGCGTGATGCGTTGCATGGGTACGCACGTCGATCGTGCGCGACAGGCAGATCGATGCACCGCACGCATCGCCATTCAATCGCAACTGCGCCGTTTCGACATGACTTCGATCAACGCATGTGCATCGGCACGATTCGCGGTACGCATGAAACCGCCGACGCCGATGCGTGAAATCGTTCACTCGAGCATCGATCGCGCGCGCCGATCCGCCGCCATCGATCTGCGACCGATGCCGTTCCGCAAACTTCCGCAAACGAACGATCGATTCAAACGCCGCGCCGGCTAGCGCGGTACGGCTGTCAGCTCGATGATGCGTTCCGGCCGCCGTCCGTGGCCGGGCCAGTACGCGCTGCCGTACATCCGGTGGACGGGACCGAACAGCGCGTCACTCGGAGCCGGCGCGTCGAAGCCTTTCTCGATCACCATGTAACCCGCGCGCAGCGCGAACGCCGGATGGTTGCCGCCGGGGCGGCTGTCGAAACCGGCGAAGCCGTCGCCGGCTTCCGGCATCGCATTGACGAGCGACGCGTTGCTGCGCGTGATCTGGTCGGGCGAGATCGGTCCGGCGCCGGCGAGGCGCGCCGCCTCGCGGTTCTTGCCGTCGGTGTCGACCGTGCTGTCGTGCGTGTCGTCGTTGTCGAGTTCGACGCTGCGCGGGTGCACACGACCTGTTTGACCGGATGATTCCATCGCGGCTCTCCTGGCGGCGAAACGCTCCGGATCGAAGCAAATCCCGTTCCGGGCACGACGGGAAAAGGCGCGCGGGCGATCGCCGCGGTCGCGCGACGCGCACTGATTTGTCATGATTTATTTCAGCTAGAAGACGCGTTTTCTACAGAGTATGATTCTTTTCCTGCGAAGCGGCGACAGGGGATGAAGTCTCGCCGCCTCTGCCCGCGCCGGGGCGCCGCAGCACCCTTAAAGACGGGTAGTGAACAACAAAGCAAGGGACTAGAGGTGGCGGATTCATGCAAGCGACTACTGCCTTCACGCACCGCGGTTATCTGTTGAACTGCGCGCCCGCGCGCGCCAGCGATGGTTCGTTCAAGCCCTACGTCGTGATCTCCCGATCGAGCGACGGGGAGCTGGTTGCGAACCGTTTTTTTCCGATCGAGCTCCAGTTCAACGACGAAGGCGACGCGATCGCGCACGCGCGCGACTGGGCCGTGCGCTGGATCGACGCGAGCAGCGTCACGATGTGACGCCGCCGCGCTCGCGCGTCGCCGGCCGTCCGGCCGATCCCCGGTGTGCCGCTCCCGGACAAAAAACGCGGTAATCTTGTGGAACCCGTCACTTTATTAGCGGCCGTGCGACCGAGCGCGGCCGCCTGCATTGGCATATGTCGACATCACCCGTCCGTCAGTGGGGCCTCGAAGAAATCGTCGCCGGCTTGCGCGAGTCGCGCGAAGAACTCCATCGCACGCGCCATCCGCGCGGCATTCGTGAACTGCCGTCGCGCGATGCGATCTGCAAGATTGTGACCGGCCTGCGCGCGTCGATGTTTCCGACGCATTACGGCGCGCCGGACCTCACCGACGAAAGCGTCGACTACTACGTCGGCCATACGCTCGAAAGCACGCTGCGCATTCTGTCCGAACAGATCCGCCGTGCGCTGCCGTTCCTGCCCGAGCATGCCGATACGCCGTTCGCGGAACTCGACGAACGCGCGTTCGAAATCGCGCGCGAATTCGGCCGGCAGTTGCCGGCGGTGCGCGCGCTGCTCGTCAGCGACATCCAGGCCGCGTACGCGGGCGATCCGGCCGCGCAGCACATCACCGAGATCCTGCTGTGCTACCCCGGCGTGCTCGCGATGATGCACCATCGGCTCGCCCACGCGCTGCACCAGCTCGGCGTGCCGCTACTCGCGCGATTCATCAATGAAATCGCCCACTCGGCCACCGGCATCGACATCCATCCGGGCGCGCAGATCGGCCCGAGCTTCTTCATCGACCACGGCACCGGTGTCGTGATCGGCGAAACCGCGATCATCGGCGAGCGCGTGCGCGTGTACCAGGCCGTCACGCTCGGCGCGAAGAGTTTCCCGGCCGATGGCGAAGGCGCGCTGGTCAAGGGCAATGCGCGGCACCCGATCGTCGAGGACGACGTGGTGATCTACGCGGGCGCGACGATTCTCGGCCGCGTGACGATCGGGCGTGGCTCGGTGATCGGCGGCAACGTGTGGCTCACGCACAGCGTGCCGGCCGGCACGAGTGTCGCGCAGGGCAAGGTTCGCGAAGGCGGGAGCGCCGAGAAGCCGTAACGCGGCGGGCGGCGGCGCGCCCGATTCGCACGGGCGCGTGCCGTGTGCGTCAGTGCTTGCCGTCCGGCGAGCGGTGCTTGTACAGCACGTCCTGGTCGACGCGGATCAGGTTCTGCCCCGCATCGACGACGAAATCCACGCCGTTGTACGCATTGCCGGTCAGCAGCAGGATCGCGCTCGCGACGTCGTCGGGGCCGGCGATGCGCGCGAGCGGCGTCGACGCGCGGCTCGCGTGCTCGAAGTCGGCCTGGGTCTGGTCGTCGCTCGGCAGCATCAGCCCCGGGAACACCGCGTTCACGCGCAGCACCGGCGCGGACGACAGCGCGAGCATCTGCGTGAGGTTGCCGAGCGCGGCCTTCGCGACCGTGTAGCTGAAGTGGTCGCGGTGAAAGTTTTCCTTGATCTTCTGGTCGACCACGTTCACGACGACGCCCTGCGTGCCGGCGGCGCGCGCGCGTTCGTAGAACGCCCGCGTGAGCAGGATCGGCGCGCGGCAGTTGACGGCCCACGCCAGGTCGAAGGCCGCGAGGTCGAAGCTCGGGAAGTGGTCCTGCCAGAACACCGACGCGTTGTTGACCAGCACGTCGAGGCGCCCGAAGCGCGCATACACCTGGTCGATCAGCCTGGTGATCTGCGCGGCATCCGACAGGTCGGCCTGCAGCGCGACCGAGTCGTGCCCGCGGTCGGCGATTGCGCGGGCGGCTGCCTGCGCGGCGTCGGCGGAACGGTCGTAATGCACCGCGGTGCGATAGCCATGCTTCGCGAAATACTCGGCGAACGCGCGCCCGGCCCGGCGCGCGGCGCCGGTCACGAGCACGACGGGCGCGTGTGCCGCTTGCTTCGTCTGCTCCATCAGGTATTCGTCAGGTTGACTGAAGAAGGATTCGCGACGATCGACAGGAATTCGCGCCGCGTCGACGGATCGGTGCGGAACGTGCCGAGCATGCGCGACGTCACCATCTCGACGCCCGGCTTGTGCACGCCGCGCGTCGAGATGCACTGGTGCGCGGCTTCGAGGATCACGCCGACGCCCTTCGGCTGCAGCACGTCGAACAGCGTGTCGGCGATCTGCACGGTCATCTTTTCCTGGATCTGCAGGCGCTTCGCGAATGCGTCGACGAGGCGCGCGAGCTTCGAGATGCCGACCACGCGATGGTTCGGCAGATACGCGACGTGCGCGCGGCCGATGATCGGCACCATGTGGTGCTCGCAGTAGCTCTCGAAGCGGATGTCCTTCAGCACGATCATCTCGTCGTAGCCGTCGACTTCGCTGAAGGTGCGCGCGAGGATGTCGCGCGGCTCCAGCGCATAGCCGGCGAAGAACTGCTCGTACGCCCGCACGACGCGCGCGGGCGTATCGAGCAGCCCTTCGCGTGCGGGATCGTCGCCGGCCCAGCGCAACAGCACGCGGACGGCGTCTTCTGCTTCTTCACGGCTCGGCCGGGAGGCGGCCGGCCCGGCCTGCGCGGTTTTCTTTCCCTTACCCATGTAGTGGCTCCATCGAAGGCCGCCAGCGGCGGCCGATATCCGGCCATTGTTTCATGCTTTCGCGGGTCGTGTGTGCGGCCCGCCGCTCACCCTCCGTCACTTCGGCCATTCGTCCTGCTCGTCGTTGAACAGCGACGCGACGACGCCGCGCAGCCACTCGGTGCGCGGATCGTTGTGGTACTTGCGGTGCCAATGCTGCTTCAGGTCGAAGCGCGGCAGTGCGAGCGGCGGCTCGACGGGCACGATGAACGCGTGCTCGGCCGCATACGCATAGCCGATCGCATGCGGCACCGTCGCGATCAGGTCGGTCCGGCTCAGGATGAACGGCAGGCTCATGAAGTGCGGCGTCTCGAGCACCGCACGGCGCTGCATGCGCTGCTTCGCGAGATATTTCTCGAGCACCTCCTGGCTGCGGCCTTCGGCGCGCACCACCGCGTGCCCGCACGCGAGGAACTGCTCGACCGTGAACGGCGGCGCCTGCTCGAACGGATGGCCGCGCCGCATCAGGCACACGAACCGGTGCGTGAACAACCGCTGCTGGAAGAAGTTGTTGCCGTCGAGATCGGGGAAGTAGCCGACCGCGAGATCGATCGACCCGGCTTCGAGGCCACGCCCGACTTCGTCGTGCGCGAGCGAAACCGAGCGCAGGTTCGCGTGCGGCGCGCGCGTCGCGAAGGCCTGCAGCAGCTTCGGCAGGAACACGATCTCGCCGACGTCCGACAGCGCGATCGAGAACGTATGCGTGCTCGCGGCCGGATCGAAGTCGTGCGGCGCGACGAGGCCGCGCTCGATCTGCGCGAGCGCATCGCGGGCGGCCGGCAGCAGCGCGAGCGCGCGCGGCGTCGGCTCCATCCCGCGCGACGTGCGCACGAACAGCGGATCGCCGAAATACTCGCGCAGCCGGCCGAGCGCGGTGCTCACGCGCGGCTGGCTCACGCCGAGCAGGTCGCCCGCGCGACTTACGTTGCGCGTGTCGTCGAGCGCGACGAGGTAGGGAATCAGGTTCAGATCGAGCGCATCCATCGCCGGGCCAGTATCGTCAAAACGTATACAACATATCTCCTGAATCGCGTTGCCGCATAGTCGGGAAAGCGCTCAAATGTGTTCCATTACTCGAACCAATGTTCAGGAGACGAACAATGCGCACCCAGGTCGCCATCATCGGCGCCGGTCCGTCCGGCCTTTTGCTTTCCCATCTGCTGCGCCTGCAAGGCGTCGATTCCATCCTCGTCGAAGCGCGTTCGCGCGAATACTGCGAGAACCGCATCCGCGCCGGCGTGCTGGAGCAGGGCACGGTCGACACGCTGAACGAAGCCGGTCTCGGCGACCGGATGCGCCGCGAAGGGCTCGAACACCACGGCATCGAGCTGCTGTTCTCGGGTCAGCGCCATCGCATCGACCTGTCCGAACTGACCGGCGGGCGCGCGATTACCGTCTACAGCCAGCACGAAGTCGTGCGCGACCTGATCGCAGCCGGCGTCGAGCATGGTCATCAGATGCATTTCGAAGTGAGCGACGTCGCGCTGCACGACGTCGAAGGCGAGCACCCGTTCGTCACGTTCAAGCATGCCGATGGCCGCGAAGACCGCATCGACTGCGACTACATCGCCGGCTGCGACGGCTTCCACGGCATCGCGCGCCAGACGATCCCGGCCGAGCGGCTGAACACGTTCGAGCGCGTGTACCCGTTCGCGTGGCTCGGCATCCTCGCCGATGCGGCGCCGTCGCTCGACGAGCTCGTCTACGCGCATCACGACAACGGCTTCGCGCTGTTCTCGATGCGCTCGCCGACGGTCACGCGCCTCTATCTGCAGTGCAAGCCCGACGAAGACCTCACCGAGTGGTCCGACACGCGGATCTGGGACGAACTGCACACGCGCTTCTCGAACGACACGGGCTGGACGCCGACCGAGGGCCGGATCACGCAGAAGAGCGTGACGCCGATGCGCAGCTTCGTGTCGGAGACGATGCAGCACGGGCGCCTGTTCCTTGCCGGCGACGCCGCGCACATCGTGCCGCCGACCGGCGCGAAGGGGATGAACCTCGCGGTGGCCGACGTCCGCGCGCTGTCCCGCGCGCTCGGCGCGCGCTACCGGACGGGCGACTCGACGCCGCTCGACACGTATTCGGCGACTTGCCTCGAACGCGTGTGGCGCGCCGAGCACTTCTCGTACTTCATGACGAACATGCTGCATTCGTCGCCGGAGGACTCGCCGTTCGTCAATCGCCTGAAGTTTGCCGAACTGAAATACGTGACGCGCTCGCGGGCCGCCGCGCAGTCGCTCGCCGAAAACTACGTCGGGTTGCCGTTCGACGACGCGACGGCCCCCGAGGGAACCCGCCTTGACAACGCGCTGTGCGCGACTCTATGATCGGCCCATCGTTCGCTAATCGAATCTAGGTTCGAATAGCGAACAAACACCGGGATCGACATCGGCCCCGGCGCGGCACGCGGCACGCGCGTGTCCCCTCGACAGGCCGCGCATCGAGCCGCGGGTTCGTATCAGGAAGAGACATGGTCAACAAGATTTTCGAATCGCTTCAGTCGGCGGTGGCCGACATCCACGATGGCGCGACAATCATGATCGGCGGCTTCGGCACGGCCGGCATGCCGTCCGAGCTGATCGACGCGCTGATCGAACAGGGCGCGCGCGACCTGACGATCGTCAACAACAACGCGGGCAACGGCGAGACGGGCCTCGCGGCGCTGCTGAAGGCGAAGCAGGTGCGCAAGATCATCTGCTCGTTCCCGCGCCAGAGCGATTCGCAAGTGTTCGACGGGCTGTACCGCGCAGGCGAGATCGAGCTGGAACTCGTGCCGCAGGGCAACCTCGCGGAGCGGATCCGCGCGGCGGGCGCCGGCATCGGCGGCTTCTTCACGCCGACGGGCTTCGGCACCAAGCTCGCGGAAGGCAAGGAAACGCGTGTGATCGACGGCAAGCAGTACGTGTTCGAGACGCCGATCCACGCCGATTTCGCGCTCGTGAAGGCGTACAAGGGCGATCGCTGGGGCAACCTCGTGTATCGCAAGACCGCGCGCAACTTCGGGCCGATCATGGCCAGCGCCGCGAAGGTCGCGATCGTGCAGGTGTCGGAAGTCGTGCCGCTCGGCGCGCTGAACCCGGAGCATATCGTGACGCCGGGCATTTTCGTCCAGCGCGTCGTCGAGGTGCCGCAGGCCGCGCACGCGGCCGAGCTGGCCGCCGAACACGCTGCATCACAAGCTGCTTGAGGGAGACATCCAGATGAAACGACTGACCCGCGATGAAATGGCCAAGCGCGTCGCCCAGGACATCCCCGAAGGCGCGTACGTGAACCTCGGCATCGGCGTGCCGACGCTGGTGGCGAACCACCTCGACCCGAGCAAGGAAATCTTCCTGCACAGCGAGAACGGCCTGCTCGGCATGGGCCCCGCGCCCGCGCCCGGCGAGGAAGACGACGAACTGATCAACGCCGGCAAGCAGCATGTGACGCTGCTCACCGGCGGCGCGTATTTCCATCATTCGGATTCGTTCGCGATGATGCGCGGCGGCCACCTCGATTACTGCGTGCTCGGCGCGTTCCAGGTGTCGGCGAACGGCGACCTCGCGAACTGGCATACGGGCGCACCCGATGCGATTCCGGCCGTCGGCGGCGCGATGGATCTCGCGATCGGCGCGAAGCAGGTGTTCGTGATGATGGAGCACCTGACGAAGCAGGGCGAAAGCAAGATCGTCGCGCAATGCTCGTACCCGGTCACCGGTGTGCAATGCGTAAGCCGTATCTATACCGATCTGGCGGTGCTCGACGTGACGGCCGACGGCCTCGCGGTGAGCGAGATCTTCACCGACCTGTCGTTCGACGAACTGCAGAAGCTGACCGGCGTGCCGCTGATCGACGCGACGCAGAAGGCAGCTGCCTGAACCACCGACGTGCCGGCGCGTGCGCTTGCGCGCAGGCCGGCACGCTTGGGTGGACAATAGGCGCACGCCGTTTCCCCTATCTGATGCCATGCTCGAAGACAGCGCCCGCCTGACCTCCCTGATCTGCGGCACCGAGCCGCTCAACCGGATCTGGTCGCCCCGCGCGACGATCCAGCGGATGCTCGACGTCGAGGCCGCGCTTGCGCGTGCGCTTGCCGCGCAGCAGGTGATTCCCGCCGCCGCGGTCGCGCCGATCGAGCGCGCGTGCGACGCCGGCCGGCTCGACGCCGACGCGCTCGCGCACGGCGCGGCGCTCGGCGGCAATCTCGCGATTCCACTCGTCAAGCAGCTCACCGCGCAGGTGAAGGCCGACGACCCCGAGGCCGCGAAGTTCGTGCATTGGGGCGCGACGAGCCAGGACATCATCGATACCGCGACCGTGCTGCAACTGCGCGACACGCTCGACGTGCTCGAACCGATGCTCGACGAAGCGTGTGCGACGCTCGCGGCGCTCGCGCGCACGCATCGCGCGACGCCGATGATCGGCCGCACGTGGCTGCAGCAGGCGCTGCCGATCACGCTCGGCCTGAAATTCGCCCAATGGCTCGATGCGCTGCTGCGCCACCGCGCGCGCTTCGCCGAATTGCGCGAGCGTGCGCTCGTGCTGCAGTTCGGCGGCGCGGCCGGCACGCTCGCGAGCCTGCGCGAGCAGGCGGCGGGCGTCACGGCCGCGCTCGCGGCCGACCTGAAGCTCGCCGCGCCGGCCGTGCCGTGGCATACGCAGCGCGACCGCATCGCGGAAGCCGCGTCCTGTTTCGGGATGCTGACGGGTACGCTCGGCAAGATCGCGCGCGACGTGTCGCTGCAGATGCAGACCGAAGTCGGCGAGCTTGGCGAACCGGCCGCCGCCGGCAAGGGCGGCTCGTCGACGATGCCGCACAAGCGCAACCCGGTTGGCTGCGCAGCCGTGCTGACGGCCGCCGTGCGTGCGCCTGGCCTCGTCGCGACCGTGTTCGCGGGGATGGTGCAGGAGCACGAGCGCGCGCTCGGCGGCTGGCAGGCCGAATGGGATGCACTGCCCGACCTCGCGCGCCTGACGGGCGGTGCGCTCGCGCAGGTCGCCCAGATCGTCGCGGGCCTCGACGTCAATACCGAACGCCTCGCCGCGAACCTCGACCTGACGCACGGGCTGATCCTCGGCGAAGCCGTGATGCTCGCGCTTGGCGACCGGATCGGCCGGCTCGACGCGCACCACGTCGTCGAACACGCGTCGAAGGAAGCCTTGCGCACCGGCGCGACGCTGTTCGACGTGCTCGCCGCCGACGCGACCGTGTCGGCCCACTTGTCGCGCGACGCGCTCGCGCGGCTGCTCGATCCCGCACATTACGTCGGCGAGGCGCAGGCCTATGTCGACGCCGTGCTCGCGCTGCATGCGGGCACGATCCAACCAGGAGAACATTGATGCCTTTCGCCACTGTCAACGGCGTGAAACTGCATTACCGGATCGACCGTGCCGCGCGCGCCGACGCGCCGTGGCTCGTTTTCTCGAACTCGCTCGGCGCCGACCTGCAGATGTGGGCGCCGCAGATCCGTCCGCTCACGCAGCACTTCAACATCCTGCGCTACGACACGCGCGGTCACGGCCATTCCGACGCGCCGGCCGGTTCGTACACGATCGAGCAGCTCGCCGGCGACGTGATCGGCCTGCTCGACCACGTCGGCATCGACTGCGCGCATTTCTGCGGGATCTCGATGGGCGGGCTGACGGGCGCCGCGCTCGCCGCGCGCTATCCGTCGCGCATCGTGCGCGCGGTGCTGTCGAATACCGCCGCGAAGATCGGCTCGCCGGAAGTGTGGGCGCCGCGTGCGCAGAAGGCGCGCGCCGAAGGGATGGCCGCGCTCGCCGACGCCGTGCTGCCGCGCTGGTTCACCGACGCATTCGTCGAACGCGAGCCGCGCCTGTTCGACGCGATCCGCGACACCTTCGTGCATACCGACAAGGACGGCTACGCGGCGAACTGCGACGCGCTGAACGCGGCCGACCTGCGCGAGGAAGTGAAGGGCATCACGCTGCCGGTGCTCGTCGTGACCGGCGCGAAGGACATGTCGACGCCGCCCGATCAGGGCCGCGCGCTTGCTGCCGCGATTCCCGGTGCGTTGCATGTCGAATTCGACGCCGCGCACATTTCGAACATCGAGTGCACCGACGGCTTCAACCGTGCGTTGCTCGATTTCCTGAACGCGTGAGGCAAAGGCGATGGACGACCAGGAACGTTACGAAGCAGGGATGAAGGTGCGTCGCGCGGTGCTCGGCGACGCGCACGTCGACCGTTCGATCGAGAACCGCACCGAGGTGACCGACGAATTCCAGAACCTGATCACGCGCTATGCATGGGGCGAGATCTGGACGCGCGACGGCCTGCCGCGCCATACGCGCAGCCTGCTGACCATCGCGATGATGGTCGCGCTGAACCGCGGCGAGGAACTGGCGCTGCACCTGCGCGCTGCGCGCAACAACGGCGTGACGCGCGACGAGATCAAGGAAGTGCTGCTGCAGACCGCGATCTACTGCGGCGTGCCGGCCGCGAATTCCGCATTCCATCTCGCCGACAAGATTTTCAAGGAACAGGATGCGGCCGGTTAAGCGCCGGCGGTGATCCGATCGCGCGGCCCGCCGAGGTTGGCGGGCCGTCGACGATGAAAGAACGCACCGGCAGTGAATCGGTGCGCGAAGAAAGGAAAAAGCGCGGCCCTGAAGCCGCGTTTCTTGCATAACCATCCAGGAGACTCGCGATGAATCGCGCACCCGTGGTCGATGTCCAGACCTTCATCAACGAGCAGCCGTTCGGCGGCTTTCAATGGCTCGTGTTCCTCATGTGTTTCGTGATCGTGCTGCTCGACGGCTTCGATACGGCCGCGATCGGCTTCATCGCGCCGTCGCTGCTCGGCGAATGGAACCTCACCAAGCCCGATCTCGCGCCGGTGCTGAGCGCCGCACTGTTCGGCCTCGCGTGCGGCGCGCTCGTGTCGGGCCCGCTGTCCGACCGGCTCGGGCGTCGCTCGCTGCTGCTCGGCTCGGTGTTCCTGTTCGGCGTCGCGTGCCTGATGTCCGCTTTCTCGAATACGATCGGGCACCTGACGATCCTGCGCTTCATCACCGGCGTCGGGCTCGGTGCGGCGATGCCGAACGCGGTCACGATGATGGGCGAGTTCTGCCCGGACAAGCGCCGCGCGACCGTGATCAACCTGATGTTCTGCGGCTTCCCGCTCGGCGCGGCGTTCGGCGGTTTCCTCGCCGCATGGATGATTCCGCATTTCGGCTGGCGCAGCGTGCTGATGCTCGGCGGCGTGACGCCGCTGCTGCTCGGCGTGCTGTTGCTGCTGAAGATGCCGGAATCGGTGCGCTTCATGGTCGCGAGCGGCCAGCAGGTCGACAAGATCCGCGCAACGCTTGCGCGCATCTCGCGCGACGCGCTGAACGCCGGCTCGTTCGCGATGACCGAAGCCGTGCCTCAGACGGGCAGCAAGGGCCTTGGCGTCGTGCTGTCGCGCTCGTACATCGTCGGCTCGGTGATGTTGTGGCTCGCGTACTTCATGGGGCTCGTGATCTTCTACGCGTCGATCAACTGGATGCCGATCCTGCTGAAGGACGCGGGGCTGACGCCGAAGAGCGCGACGCTGATCTCGGCGCTGTTCCCGCTCGGCGGCGTGGGCGCCGTGCTGTGCGGCGTGCTGATGGACCGTTTCAACGCGAACCGCGTGATTGCCGTGTGCTACGCGCTGACGGCGGTGAGCGTGTATGCGATCGGGCAGGCGGCCGGCAACGTCGGGCTGCTCGTGCTGGTCGTGTTCGTGGCCGGCGTGCTGATGAACACCGCGCAATCGTCGATGCCGGCGCTGGCCGCGGCGTTCTATCCGACGGAGGGGCGCGGCACGGGCGTGGCGTGGATGCTCGGCGTCGGCCGCTTCGGCGGGATCGCGGGGTCGTTCCTCGTCGCCGAACTGACGCGCCGGCACTTTTCGTTCGCGGGTGTGTTCGCGACGATCGCCGTCGCGGGCGTGCTTGCGTGCATCGCGCTGTTGATCAAGCAGATGGCGCGGCCGCATGGCGTCGCGCAGCCGGCAGGCAAGATCGAGTCGCTCGGGCATTGAGCGACGTGCGGGCCGGTGCGCTGCGCCGGCCCTTTTTGAGCGGCACCGTTCGGGCCGCTATTCTTCCGCGTCGTGTTCCTTGACGAAGTTGCGCAGATACGCGCGCAGCGCGGCCTCCCGGCTGCGATGATCGGCGAGGTTCGCGGCGCCCATGTCTTCCTCTTCCCCGAACATCGTCGGCGGCGCGCAGTAGATACCGATCTCGATGTCTTCGCGCAGCACACGAATCTCGTGCGTGAGCGGATGATACTCGGCGATCCAGTGCATCCCCTCGATGTGTTCGCCCGTCCTCAGCAGTGGCTTCATCGGCACTCTCCCGGCAGCAGCGGCGCAACCGGCGAAGCGGTTGCGCGCGCCCGTGCCAAAAGGGTACGCCTGCATTGCATGAATCTCAACGGGCGCGCTGTGAGCGCTCACTGCTGCAGCAAGTGGGCGATGAGGGGGTACAGCGACAGGATCAGCAACACGGCCATCGTCACGTTGAAGATGCGCAGCGCGCGGGGATTCGACAGGAAGCGGCGCAGGCCGAGCCCGAACGCGGCCCAGAGGCTGATGCACGGGAAGCCGATCAGGATGAACACGACGGCCATCCACGCGGCGTTCATCCCGTAGTCGGCGGACAGGCGGATCGTCGTCGCGGCGGTCAGCACCATCATCCAGGCTTTCGGATTGATCCACTGGAACGCAGCGGCTTCGATGAACGTCATCGGCCGCGGCTTGCCGCCGTGCGGCTTCACTTCACCCGACGTGCCGATGCGCCACGCGAGGTACAGCAGGTACGCGACGCTCGCGGCTTCGAGGATCGTATAGAGGAGCGGAACGCGCTTGAATACTTCGCCGAGGCCGAAGCCGACGCAGAGCATCAGGATCGCGACGCCGATGCTGATGCCGAACAGGTGCGGCATCGTGCGGCGGAAGCCGAAATTGACGCCGGACGCGAGCAGCATCGTGTTGTTCGGGCCGGGCGTGATCGTCGTGACGAGCGCAAACAGCATGCCGGCGGGCAGTGCGCTCAGGGTGAGGAATTCCATCGCGGATTCTCCATATCTATTCTGGACTGGGATGGAGATCAGTTTAGCGACGGTTTTCTGTACAGTACCGGTACAGTTGGTTTGACGAATGCCGGTACGGAGGGAGGGGAATTCTGCTTGGCTGGCTCGATTACCCGCGCGCCCGAACCCGCGCCTTCGTGCACTTGAACCACAACCGAACGGCCCCGACACCGCCCGCGACCGGAATCCGCGGCAGCAGAAACGGATCGTCGGCCGCACCGGCGCACCCGCGCCGGGTCGTCGTCGCATTACCGTAACCGGCGTCGGCGACCTGGTCGCGCACCCGCGCATCCAGGTCGCCGTACGGATAGCAGAACGATTCGACGCGCTGGCCGCTCAATGCCTCGAGCCGCCGCTTCGATTCGCTTACCTGATGATCCGACTCGTACCCGGGCACTTGCGACAGCGCGACGTGATCGAGCGTATGCGAGCCGATTTCATGGCCGTGATCGCGCCACACGAGCATGTCCTCGCAGGTCATCAGCGGTGAGCGCGCGGTGTCGGCACCTGCATCCCAGTCGTTCTCGCCGCCGAAGCGGCCAGCGACGAAATAGCAGGTCGCGGTGAACCCGAGCTCGTCCAGTACCGGCATCGCATGGGTCAGTACGTTGAGAAAACCGTCGTCGAACGAGATGCCGAAGACCTTCCCGCTGTGCTTGCCACGCAGATACGGCTGCAGTTCGCGCACGCTCAGCCCGCGGTAGCCGAGCCGCTTGAACAGCGACATCTGGCGGCGGAACGCATCGGGTGCGACGCTCAGGCTGCGCAGCCGGTCGGGCGGCGGCGGCAACGGGCGTACCTGGTGATACATCAGGATCGGATGGCGCGGGGTGGACAGAAACATCGGCGGACCAGGAAGAACGCGGAGTTACGCAGCCTTGCGGAAGATCCGCAGGGTCTTGAAGTCGCCGACTTCGACGAAATCGGCATTCGCCGCCCACTGCGCGATGATCGGCTCGGCTTTCCGGTACGCCGACGAGCCCTTGTAGAACAGCAGGTGGCCGTTGGCGACGGTGTGGCGTGCGAACAGGTCGAGCACCTCTTCGTCAGTGTTCGCGCCATAGCGGCTGTTCGATTCGTCGCGGAACTCGCACAGATGGAACAGCGTGACGACGTCGAACGCCGGCAACAGGCCCGAGTTGCTCGTATAGATGTCGCCGAAATACGCGAGGTAGGTCTTGCTGACTTCCGGTTGCCGCGTGACGAGATCGACGTACGACTTGTATTCCTTCGGCGACGCCGTTACGCCGAAGACGGTGTTGTTCAGGTGCGGCCGCGCGCATTCCACGCCGACATGGTGATGCCCGCCGGTGCCGAAGTGATAGATGCGCACGCCCCTGAGACGGACGGATTCCAGCCATTCGACGAAGTGCACGTCGCACGGGCATTCCTGCGTCCGCAAGTCCCAGTACTTCTTCCAGATATTCATTGCCATCAAACGGACCTCATGGATGTCACCCAACGGTAGGGGTTGTGTCGAATCGATTTCTGGTAGACGGACAACGTTGCGTCGACGAAGGTATCGAACGAGAACTCGCGCTTGCCCTTCAGGCGCGCGCTGCGTCCCATCGAACGGACGCAGCCGGGTTCGCGCGCGATCGCGCGCAGGATGGCCTCGATCGCCTCGGGCTCGCGCGGCGGGACGACCCAGCCGTCCACGCCCGGCTCGACGTTTTCGGGCAGCCCGCCCACGCGCGTGACGATCGCGGGGCAGCCGAGCGACATCGCTTCGCGGCACGCGTACGACAGGCTCTCGTGGTATGACAGCACGAACGACACGTCGATGATCGAGAACGGCGTCCGCACGTCGTCAAGGCGCCCGGTGAACGCGGTGCGCGACGCCATGCCGTGCCGCGCGATCTGTTCACGCTGTTCGTAAGACGGCTCCGCGCCGACCAGCAGCACACGAAACCGCTCGCGCTCGCCCTCGGGCAGGCCGCCCAGTGCCGCGATCAGGTCCATCCAGCCTTTCTCCGGCGCGGTGCCGGCGCTGCTGCCCAGCACGATCGCGTCCGCGCCGGAAGGCCCGAACAGCGCGATCTTGCGGCGGCGGATTTCGTCGATGGCCAGTCGTTCGGCGGCCGACCGCCGCACGCCGTGCTTCACGACCGTGACGTTTCCGTATGGCGAGCGCAGCGCGAGCATGCTCGCGACGTAGTCGCTGACCGCGATGGTGTGGTCGGTGGCGAGCCGTGCGCGCAGCAGGTTGCCGAAGCTGTCGGCGCGATACGTGTTGTGCTTGGTGAGTACGACCGCGGGCCGGTACCGGCACCCGAGCAGCGCGAGCATCACCTGCCGGTGGTCGGCGGACCCGTTCACATGGATGACGTCGAAGCGCTCGGCGGCGATCCGCCGGCGCAGCCGGACGATTTCCTGGCACAGCCGGTTCCAGCGCGGCTTGAATTCCATGTCGAAGATGGCCACGTCGGGGCTGTCCTTCAACAGGCGCGACAGGCGGCTTCCCTCCGGCGACGCGACGGTCACGCGATGATGCCGGCTCATCGCGGCGGCGAGATCGCGTACGTAAGTATCCTGGCCGCCGCCGTAGTCGCCGTGGAAATTGGTGTACAGAATGTTCATCACGATGCCGCTTTTCCTCGATCGTCCATCCAGAGGACTGCTTATGAATGAATGGCTCAACCCGTCGGGAGCAATGACTCGAACACGGCGCCGCGTTGCCGGCCCGCGATCGCGCATCGACGCCCGGGCATGGCGTCAACGCGAATCATTTCCAAATATTACATATCGTTTACGTATCGTAGTGTCGAGGTCTGCGCATCTTTGTGAGAATGTGTCGCGATCGCTTGACCGTGTCGGCGCCCTGTGCGGGCGGACCACTGATGCGCGTGTCCGCGCGAAACCCGTTTGCCGCAGTGGCGACGGCCGGTTTCGCATCGTCGGCCGGGCTGTTCCGTGGCGGCCGTTCCTGGCCAGGGTAGTGCTGGATCGCGACAAAACCTGTCTGCCCAGCGACATCCGGACACAGATCGACCGGCCTCGCTTTCAGATTTGAAAGCCGGTGCGCCATTTGCGTTAGAATGCCCCCCCTGTCCGCCAAGGCGACCGCCAAACGCGGACTGGTCGCCTGCCTGGCGACGTGGGTTCCGATTCGCAGCCGGACGCGAATGATTTGCCAGCCGTTAGCAACATACGTTTTGTGATTTGGATTACTAATGAAGAAGAAGCACAACATTACCAAGTACATCGTCGTCGCGATGATGCTGGGTATCGCCGTGGGTTACGCGTGTCATAGCGCGTTTCCCGACCCGAAGATGGCGAAGGAAGTCGCCGGTTACGTGTCGTTGCTGTCTGATGTATTCCTGCGATTGATCAAGATGATCATCGCGCCGCTGGTATTCGCGACGCTGACCGTCGGCATCGCGCAGATGGGCGACGGAGGCGCGGTGGGTCGCGTGGGCGTCAAGGCGTTCGGCTGGTTCTTCATTGCGTCGTTCACGTCGCTGCTGCTGGGTCTGCTGACCGCGACGATCCTGCAGCCGGGTAGCCACCTGAGCTTGCCGCTGCCGCCTGCCGATGCGGCCCTCAACCTGAAGACGGGCGCCTTCACACTGAAGGACTTCGTGGTCCACCTGGTGCCGAAGTCGATCGCCGAGGCGATGGCGAACAATGAAATCCTGCAGATCGTCGTGTTCTCGATCTTCTTCGGCACCGCGCTGTCGGCGCTCGGCGACGCGGGCAAGCGCCTGACCGGCGTGATCGAGGATCTCGCGCAGGTGATGCTGAAGGTGACGGGCGCGGTGATGTGGTTTGCGCCGATCGCGGTGTTCGCGGCGCTCGCGTCGACGATCACGACCGAAGGGCTCGGCATCCTGCTGACGTTTGCGAAGTTCATGGCGAGCTTCTATCTGGCGCTCGCGCTGCTGTGGGGCGTGCTGACGCTCGCCGGCGTGACGTTCCTCGGCAAGCGTGCGTTCACGCTGATCCGGCTGATTCGCGAGCCGTTCCTGCTGTCGTTCGCGACGGCGAGCTCCGAGGCCGCGTATCCGAAGCTGCTGGACGCGCTCGACCGCTTCGGCGTGAACCGCAAGATCTCGAGCTTCGTGCTGCCGATCGGGTACTCGTTCAACCTCGACGGCTCGATGATGTACTGCACGTTCGCGGTGCTGTTCATCGCGCAGGTGTACGGCATCCATCTGCCGCTCGGCACGCAGATCACGATGCTGCTGATGCTGATGGTGACGTCGAAGGGGATGGCCGGCGTACCGCGCGCGTCGCTGGTCGTGATCGCGGCGACGCTCAACCAGTTCAACATGCCCGAAGCCGGGTTGCTGCTGATCATGGGCGTCGACATGTTCCTCGACATGGGGCGCTCGGCCACCAACGCGGTCGGCAACTCGATCGCGGCTGCGGTGGTCGCGAAGTGGGAAGGGCAACTCGGTGATCCGCGCGACGACAACGATTCGGACGGCGGGCGCGTGGCCGAGGTGAAAGTGCGGGAGACAGCGGCATGACGCGTGGCAACGTGGCGACACGTTGCCTGTCCCGTAGTCGATGACGATCGCCGGCCTGGATTCGATACGGATTCAGGCCGGCGATTTGTTTTGTGCAGTGCCTTTGCACCGTATTCGGCGGATTTTTCCGATTCGCCGGTAAAAATGTTTGCCGTTTCAATCCGTCATCGCTGGACCTGCGGTGATATTCCCGCAGGCGAATGCCTGATTCCCGCTATTCCCGTGCCGGCGCGTAAGTGAACATTCACTGTCGCGCAATCGCGCTTGCCGCGAGCGCAAGCGGTTCGCAATTTTTTTCGATTTATATAACGCTATTCTCGCCCTGCTCATTATCGAAGGCATGCCGTACGTAATACCGACTGCGCCAGATGATTCAGGGGAAGAATTTACGCATTGCGGATTTCAAGCCATCTGGCCGGCCGACCCCTCATGTGAATGTTTGCATCATTCAGGAGAGCATCCGTCATGGTCGCCAGAAAACGAATCCAGGCTGCGCTTCTTGCCGCAGCGATCGCCGCGATCGCACCGGCCACGCACGCCGGCAATACCACCGACTGGCTGGCGAATACCTACGGCACGCTCGCGGCGCACGTCGGCAACGTCGCGCGTGCGATGTGGGTCGCGCCCGAAGGCGTGATCTACACGGCGTCGATGTGGGACGAGGATGAAGGCGGCGTGGCGATCTACCAGAACGGCAAGAGCATCGGCTCGATCGGCACGCATTCGGAATTCCAGGGCAGCGCGATCACCGGTAACGCGACCTCGCTGTTCGTCGCGCTGCAGCCCGGCAAGACGTACGGCAGCGGCGCGGTAGGGCGCTACAACCGCGCAACGAAGTATCGCGACCGCGTGATCCAGATCAGCGCGGCAACCAACCAGCCGCGCATCGACGTCGTCACCGGGCTCGCGACGGCCGGTTCGCTGCTCTACGCCAGCGACTTCTACGGCAATCGCGTGCGCGTATTCACCACCGACGGCGTGTGGCAGCGCGACATCAATGTGTCGGCGCCGGGCGCGCTCGCGGTGGACGGCGCGGGCAACGTGTGGGTCGCGCAGAAGGGCGCGGGCTCGATCGTCGGCTTCAGCCCGGCGGGCGCGCTGCTGAACACGATCCGGATGCCGGCCGGGTCGCAGCCGTCGGCGCTGTATTTCGATGCGGCGGCCGCGCAACTGCTGGTGGGCGATGAAGGCCCCGACCAGAACATCAAGCGTTATACGGTGGCGGGCCGGCCGGCGCTCGCCGGCACGTTCGGCGTGCGCGGCGGTTATCTCGACACGACGACGGGCATCAAGGGGCAGGTCGGCGCGCAACGCTTCACGCGGATCGTCGGGATCGGCAAGGACACCGGCGGCAACCTTTATGTGCTCAACAATCCGTGGGGCGGCAGCTGGGATCTCGGCCGCAACGGCGCGACCGACATTCATGCGTACAGCAGCACCGGAAGCCTGCGCTATACGCTGCAGTCGCTGAACTTCGAAGGCATCGCGGCGCCGGACCCCGTCACGGACGGCGCGCTGTTCTATGGCGGCACGCATGTGTACAGCGGAACCGCGGGCGGCAAGTTCGTCGCCAACACCGTCGATCCGTTCGCGTACCCGTCGGACCCGCGCATCAACATGAGCGATACGCAGCGCGACGAGCACTTCGGGCTGCTCACGTCGGTGGGCGCGAACCGGATCCTCGTCGCGGCCGGCCAGAATCCGCCCGTCTTCTACTTCTACCATTTCAATGCGGCGAACGGCTATGTCGCGATTCCGGACGGATCGATTCCGGGCCCCGCGTTCAACACGACGCAGCGCGTGACGAGCGGCTTCAGCATCGACAGCAAGGGCGGCGTGTGGGCCGGCCTCGACAAGACCGGCGCGATCACGCACTACCCGCTGATCGGCTTCGACGCGAACGGCAAACCGTCGTGGGGGCCGGGTGTCGCGACCCGCATTCCGGCCAGCATCCTGCCGCTGACGCGCATCGTCTATCTCGCGGACAGCGACACGATGGTGCTCGCGCAGGGGGCGGTCGGCAGCAACGACTGGACGTCGATCGGCACGCGTATCGAGGTGTACCACGGCTGGAGCGCGGGCAACACGACGAAGCCCGATCCGGTGATCACGCTGCCGCACAGCGGCGCGAAATCGATCGATGCGGTCGGCAATCACCTGTTCGTCGGCTACTGGTTCAGCAGCAGCGGGCCGCTGTGGCCGAACGTCGACGCGTTCAACCTCACCACCGGCAATCTCGACACCACGCTGGTCAACGCGAGCCCCGCGACCGTCGATACGAGCAGCGCGATCGACGCGATGTACAGCATCCGCGCGTATCGCCGGTCGAATGGCGAGTACGTGGTGATGAAGAACAACGTGAAGGGCAACAGCATCACCGTGTACCGGTGGACGCCTTGACCCGCCGAACGGGCGGCCGCCTCGGGTAGCGGCCGGACTCGCGAAGTCGTGACGGCAATCGACGCGCTTTCGCGAGATGGCCACGCCACACGTTCGCAATGAACGGCGCGTGCAATGCGCGCCGTGCCGCGTTGCGCGGCGCGTCCCAACCTCCCGACGCGGAAATGCGGTTCCGTGCACAATGACAGCGGCACACGCGGACGCTGCGTGTGCGTGCACGATGAACTGGCGCGGCATGCTCCATGCCGCGCTTTTTACGCTCGAAGCGACGATAACGATGAAGATGAAGACGACACCGAACCGCCTGTTGCTGATTGCCGCGCTGGCCGGCGCACTGAGCGGTTCCGTTTACGCGCAGACGGCCGCGACCGTCGCGACCGTCAACGGCACGCCGATCACGCAGACCGACGTCGATACGCTGCTGCGCGCGTCCGGGCAGCCCGACTCGCCGCAGGTCCGCCAGGCGATCAAGAACCAGCTGATCACGCGCGTGCTGGTGCAGCAGGCGGCCGAGAAGGCGAACTACGGCGACAAGCCCGAAGTCAAGGCGGCGGTGCAGCAGGCGAAGGCGACGGCCGAGGTGCAGCTGTACCTGCGCGACAACGTGAAGCCCGAGCCGGTGACCGACGAGCAGGTGAAGGCGCGCTACGACGCACTCGTCGCGACGCTCGGCAAGAGCGAATACAAGCCGCGCGTGATCGTCGTCAAGGATCCGGTGACGGCCGCGACCGTGCTGAGCGAGCTGAAGGCCGGCAAGTCGTTCGACGGGCTCGCGCGGCAGTACAGCATGGCGCCGAGCCGCGACAGCGGCGGTGAGCTGCCGTGGGTGAGCTTCAACACGCCGGCGGCGGAAGGCAAGACGGGCGGGTTGCCGCTGCCGGTCGCGCAGGCGCTCGAGAAGCTGACCGTCGGCGCGGCGACGAAGGATTCGATTCCGGTCGATGGCGTGCGGGCGATCGTGAAGCTGGATGCGAAGCGGCCGACGCAGGTGCCGGGTTTCGAGGCCGCGAAGCCGGGGCTTCAGCAGCAGCTGCAGGCAATCGCGGTCGAGAAGGCGAGCGCGCAGATGATCGGCAATCTGCTGAAGGACGCGAAGATCACGCAGTAATCGTCATGCGGCGGCGTCGCAACGGCGCGCCTCACGCGCGCCAGATCATGCTCGCGCTCGTGTCGGTTTCCGACGCGAGCCGGAAGCCGAGCCGTTCGTAGAGCCGCCGCGCCGGGTTGCCGTGCAGCACGCTGAGCGATACCGGCACGTGCTCGCGCGCGGCGTCGGTCAGCAATGCGTTCAGCACGGCCTCGCCGATGCCGCGGCCCTGGTGCGCGGGGAGGATCTGGATCTGATGGACGTGCCATTCGCCGGCGGCGCGCGTCACCTTCAACAAGCCGATGGCCTCCGCGCCTTCGCAGACGATCATCGCGTCGTCGAAGTGCGCGCGGATGCGCTGGTCGTGCGCCGCGTCGTCGGTCGGCGCGCCGACGCGTTGCAGGTGCTCGGTCATCGTCAGTCGACGGAGCGTCAGCAGGAACGGGAGGTCGGTGGCGGAGGCAGGACGCAGATCGATCGCCGGTTTCATGATGGATGACGGGTTGCGTTGGGCATCGGGGCTTCGACGCGGATCACAGGCCGGGTAACTGAATCTGAAGGCCGGCCGGGCGATGTTCGAGGACATCCGTGACTTCATATTCGGTTTTTGCGCCGTCCGAAGTTTGCCATTGCTGCATACGGACATTGCACAAGAGCACATCCCCCTTGCTGAAACTGATCTGGCTGTTGTTCACGCGCGACAGGAAGCCGGCGTCCGTGATTGCCGCATGAATCGTCGACGTGCCGTCGTACAGCCGCCATTTGTTGTCGTCCTTGAACGCGAGCGACACGATCGAGAACGCCATCTTGCGATGCTCGTCGAGCAGGAGCGTGTCGGTTGGCTCGGGTGCGCGAAACCACGCAATTTCGTGGCGGGCGACCGTCTCGAACACTTCCGTATCGGTGCCGGCCGCGAAAATCTCGACGCCTTCACGCGCGAGCGGCGCCAGGACCTGTGCGGTTGCGTGGCGAACGCGGACGTCGCGCAGCAGCGTGAGGACGGGCAGGTCGATCTCGAGTTCGTCGCCCTCGACCTGCAGCACCGCGGTGTGGTCCTGCATTCGCACCTGCCGGATCTCGCGCCCGCGCAGCCATTTGAGGACGGCGAAGAGCCCCTTCCTCGCCTTGGGCGCGGCGATGCCGAGCGCGGTCAGGATCGTGACCGCATTGGCGAGCGCCGTGCCTTCGTTGCCGCTCGGCATGTCGCGCATGCGGCCGGGCAGTGAGGTCGCGAGCGTGAAGTCGATACCGAAGCTGCCGGTCTTGAAGCTGTCGCGCACGTTCACCTGCGGCCGAACCTGATCGCCGCACAGTGCGCGCGTCGATGCGTCGAGCAAATCGCCGAATGCAAGCAGCGCGGGCGCGAGTTCGCGCACGTCCATCTCGGACGATTCGAGCGCGGGCCCGTCGTACGTGACGCGAAATCGGCTCATGGCATCGAAGGGGCCGATGTCGGCCGGACCGGGGCTGTTTCCATTACGTGTGGTCATGTGGAATGCGGGCTGGAGACGTGGACGATACCCGAAACGAACGCTTTCGGATGCCTTTCATGGTAGGGGCGAACGACCGGATGCGTGCGATTTTGGCCATCTGGACAAGACGGCATACGGTCGTGTCCCGATAGCGTCCGGGAAGCCACGAACTTTTCCGATACTTTCCCGGTCACACTCGCCAGCCTGCGGGCGTGCCGGCGCCCCGAACGTGCTTCCGGCCCCGGTATTCCCCCACCCACCCCATCCGCATATCATTCGCACATCGCGCACCTGCAGGCCGCAGGCGCGGCACACAGGGATTCTCGATGGACACCAAACGATCGCGGCCGGGGCTCGTCGCCGCGCTGCTCTGGGCGGCGCTGTATCTCGCGACCGGCTACATCTCGCACGAGTTCAACGGCCCCGTCCGGCTGACGGGCTACATCTGGCTGCCGGCCGGCGTCACGGTCGGCGCGTTCATGCTGCGGCCGGCGCGCGACTGGCTGACGCTGGCCGGCGCGTTCCTCGTCGGGCAGCTCGCACTGACGGCGCTCGAACACGGCAGCCTCGTCAATGCGGTGCTGTTCACGATCGACGAGGTCGGCGCGGCCGCGCTCGCGGTCTGGCTCGTGCAGCGCGTGCGCTTCTCGCTCGAAGGGCTGTACTTCCTGCGCTCGGTGATCCTCGCCGGGTTGATCGCGGGCGTCGTCGGCGCGATCGGCGGCGCGGCGTGGTACACGACGGTCAAGGGCGCGCCGTTTTTCGACGTGTGGTCGGTGTGGGCCGCATCCGATTTCGTCGGCGTGCTGCTGGTCACGCCGGTGCTTGCGTCGTGGTCGCGCTTTCGCGCGCACCGCTCCGGCGACCACGAGCGCTTCGACCTGGTGCTCGGCATGGTCTCGTTCGCGCTGGTCGTGGGCGCCGCGCTCGTGATCTTCGACGGCGACACGTCGCAGAAATTCGGCACGGGCGCCGGCTTCGCGCTCACGTACATTCCGCTGTTCCTGACCGTCGCGGTGACGCTGCTGCTCGGCGGTCGCGCGGGCTCGTCGTCGGTGCTGGTGCTCGCGCTGATCGTGATCGAGCAGACCGCGCAGGGCGACGGCCCGTTCGCGTCGTTCCACGAACACTACGGCAGCGCGCTGCTCGAAGCGCAGCTCTATCTCGCGGTCGCGTCGCTGCTGGTGCTGACGGTCAGCACGCTGAAGACGACGCGCGAACGCGTGCACGAGCATGCGGCGGTCCTGCAGAACAACATGGAGCTCGCGCTCGCGAGCGCCGGCCAGATCGCGTACGTGCTCGATCCGGAGTCGGGCCGGATCGACTGGAGCGGCGACGTCGAGCGCGTGTTCGGCGTCGGCGTCGATGCGTCGCAGATCGCGAGCGTGCCGCTCGTGCTCGAACGCGTGCAGCCGGGCGACCGCGAAGCACTGAGCGACTACTGGAACGCGGAGATCGCCGGCGAGGATTGCGCGTCGCTGTCGCTGCGCATCGTGCTGCGCGACGGCGGCACGCAGACGATCACCGACCACGGCGCGCCGCTGCTCGATTCGAACGTCGACGTGACGGTGGTCGCGGGCGTCTGGCAGATCGAGCGCGTGTGGCCGTCGGACGAATGAGCGGGCAAGTGTCATGACGGGCCGCACGGGCGTCCTGCTGATCCACGGGCTCGGCGGCACGCAATACGATCTCGGTTCGCTGCACAAGGCGATGCGGCGCGCGGGCGCCGACACGCACATGATCACGCTGCCGGGACACGGCACGCGCCCCGAGGACCTGGTCGGCGTGCGCGCGGAGGTGTGGCTCGATGCCGTGACCGAACAGTATCGCGCGCTGGAACGCGAGTACGACACGCTGCATGTCGCGGGCATGTGCATGGGCGCGCTGGTCGCACTGCTGCTGTGCCACCGCGTGCAGCATGCACGCGGCCGGCTCGCGTTGCTGGCGACGCCGGTGTTCATCGACGGCTGGTCGACGCCGTGGTACCGGTCGTTGCGGCATGTGCTGTACCGCGTGCCGGGTGTCGCGGAGCGGATGCGCGTCGAGGAAGGCGATCCGTTCGGCATCAAGAACGCGACGATCCGCGCGATCGTGAAGAAGAAGTTCGAGCGGCAGGACAGCTTCCACTACGCGTGGGTGCCGCTTGCCTGCGTGCGGCAGGTCGACCGGATGCGCGACTGGGCGCTCGAGGCCGCGCCCGGCACGCCGTGCCCGACGCTCGTGCTGCATGCGCGCGAGGACGAACTGACGAGCCTGCGCTCGGCCGATTTCCTGCTGGAGAAGATGCCCGACGCGCGCGGGATCGTGCTCGAAAACAGCTATCACATGATCTGCGCGGACAACGATCGCGACGACGTCGCGCGGCACGTGCTCGAATTCTTCGGCTTCGATCCCGTGCATGCGGTGAGCCCGGCGATGGCGCGCAGGATGGGGCGGCCGGAATCCTGACTGCGGACTACGTCGCTTCCGGCCGGCGGGCGAGCCGCTCGCGGATCTCCGGCGACGCCAGGCAGGTCGCCACGGCTTCATAGCCGGGTGCGCCGGGGTAAGGCGCCACGCGTGAAGGCGGGCTGTGATTGGCCGGGCACAACAGGATGGTTTCGTCGGGGCCGACTGCGGACAGATCGAGGATCGCGGACGAGCGCGTGAGGAGAAACAGCGGGCGCATGCCGGCGGCTGCGCATTCGCGCAGATGCGCGATCAAGGCCAGTTGCGTGGGCCGGTCGAGATCCTGTTCGATCATGTCGACGACCCGCGCGTGCGGGCCCTCCGCTTCGAGACCGACGAGCAGCGCGGTCAGCGCTGTCGACGACGTTGCGCCTCTGGCGGTGAGCGAGGTCAATGTGCGGTCGACCCGCGACTTCAGCGCAGGATCGGCGCGCAATGCCGAGTGTGCCGCCGCACAATCGCTTTCCAGCCGATCGAGCCCCACGAACACGGCGCCGGGCAGCGCGTCGGCCAGCCGAAGCGCGAGCCGCGTCTTGCCGCTTCCCAGCGAGCCGATGATGTAGTTCAGCGGCCGGATGTCACGACACTCGAACCACTCGCCGCCCCACGGCCACGGCAGGTTGAATGCGACACCGGCGCCCGTATCGTCGAGCAGCCTTGCGAGTTCGCCATCGGCCGGCATCCGGCCGCGCGCGAGGCCGGCGCGGATCACGCGTACCCGGTCGACCTTGTGCACGAGATCCTGAATGCCGTGGTCCAGCACCGCTTCGTGAGCGGCCAGCGCGTCGTCCAGGCTGCGCGCGTCGCCGTCGAGCACGCTCGCCACCTGCGCGAGACCGAGGCCGAGCTTGCGCAGCGCCGCGATGTGGGCGGCGCGGGCGAGATCGTCCGGGCCATACGCGCGGTATCCGGCCGGCGTACGTTCGGGCGTGACGAGGCCGTGCCGCTCGTACAGCCGCAGCGCCTTGATCGAGACGCCGAGACGCGCGGCGGCGGCCGATGCGTTCAAACGGGGCGTGGACGTGCCCATCCGTCACCTCTCTTTGCTGTCGATTCGTTGCGGTCAGCATAAAGGCGATCCCAAGGGCCGGGTCAAGCGCGATTGCACGCCGGCTCAGTTGGCGTCCGCGAACTCGTCCCGCAGCGCGCGATATAGCCGCCGATATCGCGCGAGCCGGCCGGCGAGCAGATCGACCGACGCTGAATCGGGCGCGACCGTCTCCGTCACGGGCGGGGCGACACAGACTTCCTCGAGCGTGTCGTCCGTCGCCGCCAGTCGCGCAAGACGCGCGGCGCCGAGGGCTGCGCCGACCGCGCCGTCCGCATGGCGCTGCATCGTGAGCCCGGTCGCGTTCGCACACAGCCGCGCCCAGAACGCACTCTTCGATCCGCCGCCGATGAACGACACCGCGTCGAGCGTCGTGCCGGCCGCGCGCAGCGCGTCGTAGCCGTCGGCCATTGCGAACGCGACACCCTCCATCACCGCATACGCGAGGTCGTTCGCATCGTGCTCGTTGGACAGCCCGAAGAACACGCCGCGTGCATGCGCGTCGTTGTGCGGCGTGCGTTCGCCGCCGAGATACGGCAGGAACAGCGGCGCACGCGCCGGCTCGGCGCGTTCGGCACGCGCGGCCAGCGCGCCGGCGGTCGTGCCGTGCGCACGCGCGAGCCAGTCGAGGCTCGCGGCCGCCGACAGGATCACGCTCATCTGGTGCCAGCGTCCTTCGACGCAGTGGCAGAACGCGTGCACGGCGGCATCCGGGTTCGGTGCGAAGCGGTCGTTGCCGGCGAACAGCACGCCGGACGTGCCGAGCGACAGGAAGCCGCTGCCGGCGCCCGTCACGCCCATGCCGATCGCGGACGCGGCGTTGTCGCCGGCGCCGCCGGCAATCGTCACGGGCCCTGCGATGCCCCATTCGTGCTGCAGCGTGTCGCGCAGCTGCGCGGCGGGCGCATTGCCTTCGACGAGGCGCGGCATCTGCGCGCGCGACAGCTCGGTCGCGCCGAGCATCCGGTCGGACCAGTCGCGGCGCGCACAGTCGAGCCACAGCGTGCCCGACGCGTCGGACAGGTCGGACACGAATTCGCCGGACAGGCGCCAGATCAGGTAATCCTTCGGCAGCAGCACCTTGTGCACCGCGCGGAACACGGCCGGCTCGTACTTCGCGAGCCACAGCAGCTTCGGCGCGGTAAAGCCGGGCATCGCCATGTTGCCGGTGATCGCGCGCGATTCCGGCACCAGCGCCTCGAGCTCGACGCATTCGGTGCCGGCGCGCGTGTCGTTCCACAGGATCGCGGGGCGCAGCACCTGGTCCGCGCGATCGATCAGCGTCGCGCCGTGCATCTGCCCGGACAGCGCGATGCCGCGCAACGCGGCGAAGCCGGCCGGGTGCGCGGCGCGCACCGTCGCGATCGCGTCGAGCATCGCGTGCCACCATGCCTGCGGGCTCTGCTCCGACCAGTGCGGATGCGGGCGGCTGATCGACAGCGTGGCCGAGCCGGTCGCGAGGGGTACCGAACGGGCGTCGGTGAGAAGAACCTTGACCTCGGACGTGCCGAGATCGATACCGAGAAATGTCACGTATGAAGCGTCCTGTCTGGGGTGCGCGGCGGCGCGCGTCGCGGGGGCGGCGCGTCGTCGCGGCCGTGCGGTTCGTTGAGCCGGTGCAGCGCGCGGAACCTCGACGGCGGCACCTGCTTCATCGCGAGAAACTGACGGTTGAAGTTCGACAGGTTGTTGAAGCCAACCCGGTAGCAGATGTCGGTCACCGTCAGGTCGGAAAACATCAGCAGCTCGCATGCCTCGTTGATGCGCAGCCGGTTCAGGTAGCGCACGAACGACGAGCCGGTATGGCGGCGGAAAAAGCGCGTGAAGGTGCTGACGCTCATGCCGGCGAACGCGGCGACGTCGGTCTCGCGCAGCATGCCGGGCAGGTTCTGCTGCAGGTACGACAGCACCTGGTTGATGGTCGACGACATGTAGTGCTGCGCGTTGCTGCGGTAGCCGGGGCCCGCGAGCACGCGCCGCTCGCGGCACGACGACAGCCGGTCGAACAGCGACATCAGGATCTCGACGCGCCGGCAGCCGTGCGCGTTCGCGAGTTCGAGCATCAGCGGCGCAACCTCTGCGCCGACGCGGTCGGGAAACTGCACGCCGCGCGCCGCATCGTCGATCAGGTCGATCACCGGCTGCAACTCGCTGAACGCGCCGACCATCTTCTCGATCGCATCGCGCGAGAACTGCAGCACGACGTCGCGCGACAGCACGCGTTCACCGTCGGCGAGTTCGCTGACCCAGTTGTGCGGCAGGTTCGGCCCCGTGACGATCAGGTTGCCGGGGCCGAAATCGCCGATGTGGTCGCCGACGAACACCTTGCCGTGCGATGCCTGGATCAGATGAATCTCGTACTCGGGATGAAAGTGCCACTTCGCGACCGAATGCGGGTAGTCGTGGACCCACGCGCGGAACGATTCGTCGCGGTGGGTGGGAACGATCTCGAGATCCGGGTTCATCGTGTGCTCCGTCGGGCGTGCCGGCGTGCTACGAACGGGACATCGACCAGCCCGTCGCGGCAGGCGGCGTGGCGCGCGTCGCGGCCGCCGGCAGCGCCGCCTGCGCGATCGGGTTCGCGTCCGGCAGCGCGACGTTGCGCTCGGTGCCGGCGTCGAACAGATGCAGGGCTTCTTCGTCGAAGCGGAACGCTACCACGGCGCCCGGCGCCGGGGCCATCGGGGCCGGCACGAGGGCCGCGCACGGCTGGCCGTGCCAGTCCAGCGTGACGAGCGCCTCGGCGCCGAGCAGTTCGACGAGTTCGACCGTACCGGTCAGCGCGAGCGTTCCCGGGGTCGGATCGCCTTCGGCGACGAGCCGCAGGTGGTTCGGCCGGATCGCGGCCTTCACCTGCTGGCCGTCCTGCAGCCGCGCGAAGCGCGATGACGCGAGCGGCCAGCGTGCGCCGTTGCAGTCGAGCAGCACGTTCTCGCCGACGCGCTCGATCGTGCCATCCGCGAAGTTCATCGCGGGCGTGCCGACAAATCCGGCGGCGAACACGGTGTGCGGCTGGCCGTACAGCTCGGCCGGCGAGCCGATCTGCTCGATGTGGCCGCCGCGCATCAGCACGACGCGATCCGCGAGCGTCATCGCCTCCAGCTGGTCGTGCGTGACGTACAGCGTGGTCGTCTTCAGTTGCCGGTGCAGCCGCTTGATGTCGCCGCGCAATTGCGTGCGCAGCTTCGCGTCGAGGTTCGACAACGGCTCGTCGAACAGGAACACGGCCGGCGTCTTGATCATCGCGCGCGCAATCGCCGCACGCTGCTGCTGGCCGCCCGACATCGCGCGCGGGCGGCGCTCGAGCAGCGCGTCGAGGCTCAGGATGCGTGCGACATCGCGCACGCGGCGGTCGATCTCGTCGGCCGGCACTTTCAGGCGTCGCAGGCCGAACGCGATGTTGTCGTACACCGTCATGTGCGGGTACAGCGCATAGTTCTGGAACACCATCGCGACATTGCGCTCGCGCGACGGCAGGTCGTTGACGACGCTGTCGCCGATCACGAGCTCGCCGCCGGTGATCGCTTCGAGGCCCGCGATCATCCGCAGCATCGTCGACTTGCCGCAGCCGGACGGGCCGAGCAGCACGATGAATTCGCCGTCGGCGATCTCGAGATCGAGCGGGTGCAGCACGGCGGGGCCGCCGTCGTAGTGCTTCGACAAAGCCTTGCAGGTGATCTGGGCCATGGTTTAGTCCATTTCGATCTGAATCTTGACGTCGCGCGGGTGGCCGCTGGCCGCTTCCTCGAACGCGCGCACGCCTTCGGAGAACGGGAACGTGCGCGAGATGAACGGCTTCACGTCGATCGCGCCGGACGCGATCAGCGCAAGCGCGCGCGGGAAGATGTTCGCGTAGCGGAACACCGATTCGATGCGGCCTTCCTTCGCCTGCAGCGCGACCACGTCGAGCGGCACGGGGGCGACCGGCATGCCGATCAGCACCGCGCAGCCGCCCGGGCACATCAGGTCGACGAGGTCCGCATACGCGTTCGCGCTGCCGCTGGCCTCGAACACGACGTCCGCGCCCCAGCCGCCGGACGCTTCGGCCACCGCGTCGGCGAGCGGCCGCGTGCGGACGTCGACGGTCGTGACGGCCGGGTTGCCGGCGAACAGCGCGAGCTTGTCCGGCACGACGTCGGCGAGGATCACGCGCGCGGCGCCGCCCGCGAGCGCGGCGAGCGCCGTCATCGCGCCGATCGTGCCGGCGCCGATCACGACCGCGAGGTCGCCCGGCTTCATCGCCGCCTTCTTCGCGGCCTGCAGGCCGATCGACAGCGGCTCGACGATCGCGCCTTCCGCGAACGACACGTTGTCCGGCAGCCGGTAGGTGAACGCGGCCGGATGCACGACGAACGGCGTCAGGCAGCCGTGGATGGGAGGCGTCGCCCAGAAGCGCACGTCGGGGTCGAGGTTGTAGAGCCCGCGCAGCGTCGCGGGCGAATCGAAGCGCGGTACGCCGGGTTCCATGCACACGCGATCGCCGACGCGCAGGTGCGTGACGCCGGCGCCGGTCTCGACGACGGTGCCGGAGGCTTCGTGGCCGAGCACCATCGGCGCGTCGACGCGGAACGGGCCGATCCCGCCGTGAACGTAGTAATGCACGTCGCTGCCGCAGACGCCGACGGTATGCACCTTGATCCGGACGTCGCCGGGGCCGACCGCCTGCGGCAGGTCGATGTCGCGCAGCGCGAGCTCGCGCGTGCGTTCGAGTACGAGCGCTTTCAACACATCCTCCTTATTTTCCCTTGACCATCGAATTGAGCAGGCGGCTCAGCATGCCGACGAACACGAGCGGCGGCAGCGCGAGCAGCACCGTCGACGCATTGATCACGCCCCACGGCACTTCCTGGCCGAGCGACGTGAACGCGGAGGCAACCACCGGCAGCGTCGCGCTGCGCGACGACGTCAGTGCGAGCGCGATCATCAGTTCGTTCCAGACCAGCACGAAGCTGAATACGATGCCGCCGAGCAGCGTGCTCGCGCACACCGGCAGCGCGATATGCCAGAACACCGCGTACGGGCCGTAGCCGTCGAGCGCGGCGGCCTCCTCGATCTCGCGCGGCAGCCGGCGAAACACGGGGATCGACAGCCACGTGATGGTCGACAGCGTGACGAGCAGGTACGTGACGATCATTGACAGCTTCGTGTCGTACAGCCCGAGGTCGACCCAGATCGCGATCAGCGGCAGCGCGACCGCGACGGGCGGCAGGAAGCGCAGCGACAGCAGGAAGAACTGGATGTCGCGCTTGCCGCGCACCGGGTAGCGTGCGATCGCGTAGGCGGCCGGCACGCCGAGCACCGCGCCGATCAGCACGGCCGCGCCGACGATCGCGATGCTGTTGCCGAGCCCGATCAGCACCTCGGGGCTCGACAGCACCTGCTCGTAGTTCGCGAGCGTCGGCGTGAAGATGAAGCGCGGCGTCGGCGTGACGATGTCGAGCAGGTGCTTGAGCGAATTGAGCACGGCCCAGAACAGCGGGAACGCGGCGACGAGCAGGATCGCGCCGGCGATCACGACAGTCGATGCGGTCGAAACGGTCGCGGCGGGGCCGCGGCGGGCCATCCGGCGAGCCATCAGTCGTCCCATTTGTTGACCCTCTTCCAGATGAGCGTGAAGACGAGCGTGGTCGCGACCATCATCAGCACGGCCATGCCCGACGCATAGGAGACCTTGCCGGCGAGGCCGATGCCCTGCTGGTACGCGTAGAGATCGAGCGTTTCGGTCGCGATGCCGGGGCCGCCCTTGGTCATCACGTAGATCAGGTCGAACGAGCGCAGCGACTCGACCATCTTGATGAACACGAGGCTCACGAGCGGCGCCTTCAGCATCGGCAGCGCGATGTATGCATGCACCTGCCATGTCGTCGCGTAGTCGAGCCGCGCGGCTTCGAGCGGCTCGGGCGGCAGCGTCTCCAGCAGCTTCAGGATCACGACCGCGAAGAACAGCCCCCATTGCCACACGTCGACGAGCGCGACCGCGTACAGCGCGAGATGCGGATCGGCGAGGAACGCGGTGTTCTCGACGCCGAGCGTGCCGAGCAGCCAGCTCAGGATGCCGGTGAGCGGCGCGTACATGAACTTCCAGATGAACGCGGCCGATACGCGCGGCAGCAGCACCGGCATGATCAGCACCAGCGACGCGAAGCGGCGCCAGCGGCCATGCACGCGCTCGAACAGGAACACGGCGAGCGCGATCCCGACCAGTACCGCGCCGGCGACCGTGACGACTTCCCACAGCACCGACACCTCGATCGCGTTCAGGAAGCGCCGGTCGGATGCGAGCCGGATGAAGTTGCGCAGGCCGACGTATTCGCTGTCGGGGTAGCGCAGCACGCGGTTGCGCAGCGCGAGGTTGATCGCGGCGACGGTCGGGACGAGGCTCAGGACCGCGAGCAGCGCGAGCGTCGGCGCGAGGAATACCCACGGCAGGCTCGTGCGGTCGCGGCGCGCACGGCCGTGCCGCGCCGAAGGGGTGGAAGGGGGCGGGCGGACGCCGAGCGCGCGTCCGCCGGCGCCGTCATTTGCGAGCGCCATGTTCGAGCGCATCCTTCGCGTACTGGGTCGCGTCGTCGAGCGTGCCGCGCGCGTCGGCCTGCGTGCCGGTGAACACCTGTTCGAGGGCGATGCCGAGGTTGTCGCCGATATCCGGCCATTGCGGCGTGCGCCAGATCGTCACCTGCGTGACGGGGTTGGTGTCGTTCAGCCCGGCCTGGATCTGCGGCGCGACGTGCTGCTTGAAGTACGGGCTGCCGATCGTGCTCGTGCGGTTGTAGTCGCTGAACACGCCGCTGCGCAGCCGCGCCTGTTCCTGGTCCTTGCTGGTCGCCCACGCGATGAAGCGGCCGGCGGCCATCCGCGTGCAGTCGTCCTTCGCGCCGACCGCCGAGATCGCGAAGCCGTGACCGTAAGCGGCCGACGGCAGCGGTGCGGGCGGGCGCGTGTAGCCGACCTTGCCGGCCACGCTCGACTTGCTCGCATCCTCCATCCAGTCCGCGAACGGCGTCGATTCGATCATGAACGCGACCTTGCCCGAGCGGAATGCTTCGAGCGCGTTGCTCCAGTCGTAGGTCGCGGCGCCCGGCGGCGCGTACTTGAACAGGTCGCTGTAGAGCTGCGTGGCCTTCACGGCGGCCGGCGAGTTGAACGTGGGCTGGCCGCCCTTGTCGGTCCATGCGCCGCCCATCCCGAGCATGAACGGCGACCAGCGCCACACGTTCATCCCCGAGCCGCGCTGGCCGCGCGCGACCCAGCCGTACAGTTTTGGCGGCGCGTTGAGTTTCTTGATCGCGGCGACGAGCTGGTCGAGCGTCTTCGGCACCGGGATGTGCGCGGCGTCGAGCAGGTCGCGGCGGTAGAACAGGAAGTCGCCGCCGCCGATCAGCGGCGCGAAGTACGCGACGCCGTTGTAGCTCGCGACCGCGCGGCGGCCCGGCAGGAAGTCGTCGTAGTCGTGTTCCTTCGGGTAGTACTTGAGGAGCGGCACGATCCAGTTGGCCGACGCGAATTCGGCGACATTCGCCTCGTCGACGTAGTAGATCTGGTAGGAGCCCGCGCCGGTCGACGCGTCGAGCCGCGATTTCGCCCGGCGGTCGTTCTCGCCGAAATAGCTGATCTCGACCTTGGTGCCGCTCTTCTTCTCGTAGTCGGCCAGCGACTTCTCCATCACCGACAGGCCGAGACTCTTCTGCGCGAGCACCCGAAGGGTCGGCACCTTGCAGGTTTGCGCGGCCGCGACGCCCGGCAGGCAGGCGCCGAGCAGCAGGCCGGCTGCGACGATTCGCATCTTGTTCACCCGTGTCTCCTTGATTCTGCTTGTTCGAATGCCGTCGATGACGACAGGACTCATGGTGTGACGGCGGCGATGCGGGCACCACATCAAAAGAAAACGCGAACCGATACTTTTTGCTCAGGTTCGGTCGTGCGATGCACAAAATGTGTCGGTCGGGCCGCGGCGCGATGCGCCGCCCGATCGACAGGAGGGGATGGGAGGGGAGGGAGAAGGTGGCGCTAGCCGTGCGCCGGCCGGTGCGGCGCGTCGAGCGCGATCCGGTAGACGCGCAGCGCGTTGTCCTGCCAGATTGCACGGCGCGCGGTGTCGTCGAGATGCGTCATCGCGCGCGCGAACGTGCGCAGCAGCACCGGATAGGTCACGCGCAGGCCGGCCACCGGGAAATTGCTCGCGAACAGGCAGCGCCGCCAGCCGAAGATCGCGATCGTGTCGCGGATGATCCGCGCGTTGTCCGCTTCGTTCCACGCCGCGTCGCGCAAGCCGAGTTCGGAGATCTTCACGGCGACGCGCGGCAACGCGGCGAGCGCTTCCATGCCGTTGCGCCAGCGTGCGAGGCCGGCTTCCGAGCGGTCCCACGGCAGCCCCGCGTGTTCGAGCACGACGTCGACGCCGGGGGCGTCGGCGAGCAGCGCGGCCGCTTCGCCGAGATGCCAGAACGGCACGCGCAGATCCCAGCTCAGGCCGTGCGCGGCGAGGCGCGCGAGCGCGGCCGGCCAGCGCGGGTCGTGCAGCGTGCCGGGCCCGTCGACTGCGGCATCGGGCGTGGCCGCGGTGCGCGGCTTGAAGCGCACGCCGCGCACGCGCGGCCACGCGGCCTGTTCGGCGAGCCGCTCGTCCGCGTCGCCGGCCAGCAGGTCGACCCACGCGACGACCGCCGACGGCAACCCGTGCGTTTCAGCGACCTCGTGCAGCCAGCGCGTTTCCGCCAGCGCCTCGTCGTGCGCGCGTTCGGCTTCGACGTGCACGCTGGCGACGATCGGCGCACCTTGCGCCGCGCGGCGGAGATCGTCCACCCCGAAATCGCGGCACAGCGCCGCGTAGTCGCCGAACATGAAGCGCGCCGGATCGTAGTCCGCCTGCAGCCACGGGTAGTGCGCGCCCGCATCGAGCCGCCACAGGTGGTGATGCGCATCGACGAGCGCATCCGGCATGCCGTCCGGCGGCGACCCTTCGTGCATGTCAGCGTGCTCCGGCGAGCACGTACGACGCATCGGGCTCGCGCAGCGTCGCGAGCGCGCCGACGAAGCGCCAGGTATCGAGATCGAGTTCGCGCACGTAGTCGTCCTGGAACGACACGTAGGCGACGCGCCGCGACGGATGGAACGACAGCGCGGTCGGGTTCGCGGGCAGCGCGATGCGCTCGATCTCTTCAAGCTGGCGCGCATCGAACACCGAGATCGACCGTTCGCCCGAATTGGTCAGCAGCAGCAGGTCGCGGCCGTCCGGCGCGCTCGTCCGGTAGATGCGGTTCGGATCGCTGCGGGTCTTCACGCGGCGGCCGCAGGTCATCGTTTCCGTGTCGATCTCGACCAGCGTGTCGTCGCCGCGATTCGCGACGAACAGCGTGCGCTCGTCGCTCGACAGCGCATTGCCTTCGGGGCGCGGGCCGGGCATCACCGCGCGCGGCGCGACCGTCGCGTCGCGTGGATGGAACTGCGTGACCGTGTTCGACAGCAGGTGCACGCCGTAGGCGCGGCTCGCGTCGCGCGTGAGCGTCACGAGGTGCGTCTTCACGCCGCCGGACGGCACGGCCATGTTCGGCACCGGCTGCCGGGTCGGCTCGTCGAATACGAGCAGCATGTCGTGCGCCTCGCTCATCGCGTACAACCGGCCGTCGCGGTCGGTCGCCATCCCGTGCGGCCGGTAGTACGGCCACAGGTCGAGCATGCGCGTGTGCGTGCGCTCGACGAGATCGATCTCGGCGATCCGGTGATCGCCTTCATGACCGCGCGACCACGCGGTTTCGATCCCGAAGATGCCGACGTACGCATGGCGCTCGTTCACGTCGACGGTGAATTCGTGCGGGAAGTTCGGCAGCACGATGTGCTTGAGCGGCGCTTTCGTGTCGAGGTCGTAGAAGCTGAAGGTATGGGCGCATTTCTGCACCAGCAACAGGGTGTCGTTCATGGTGAGTCTCCGTAATATCGTTCGCTGTCCCGCGTATCCGGTATCAGTCCTCGCAGCGCTGCGGCAGCGTCATCGCGAGCACGCCGGCGATCGCGAGCGTGACCGCGAGGCTGTACACGCCGGCCGCCGCGCTCACGTGCTGGGTCAGCACGCCGACCGCATACGGGCCGCAGAAGCCGCCGAGATTGCCGAGCGCGTTGATCAGGCCGCGCGCGCTGCCGGCCGTCTCGACGCTGCAAAGCTTCGGCGGAATCGCCCAGAACACGCCGGCGGCGGCCTGCAGGAAGAAGCCGCAGCCGATCAGGAACGTGAACGACACGGCCATCGATGCATGCGTGAGCACCGACAGCGCGAGGCACGCGGCGAAGCCGACCAGCGGCAGCAGCACGAACAGTCGGCGCTTGCCGGTCCGGTCAGACCAATACGACGTGACGAACATCCCGATCACCATCGCGACATACGGCAGCATCGCGAGCAGACCGATCTTGCCCATCCCGCTGTGCGTGAGATTTTTCAGCAGGGTCGGCAACCACATCGTATAGCCGTAGATGCCGACCTGATAGCAGAAGTTGATCGCGATGAGCAGCCAGATCGTCGGGTTGCGCAGCAGCTCGCCGAACGACGCGGCAGCCGGCGCGCCGGCCGCGCGCTTGCGTTCCTGCTCGTCGCGCAGCGCGTCGAGGATGTAGGCTTTTTCGCGCGGCGACACCCAGCGCGCGGTTTCCGGGCCGTCGTCGGCGAACATCATCCACGCGACCAGGCACAGCAGCGACAGTGCGCCCGCGCTGAAGAACAGGTGACGCCAGTCGTACGCGGCAAGGATGAAGCCGGACAGCGGCGCGGTAATCATGCCGGCGAGCGGCACGAACATGATGACCATCGCGTTCGCGCGGCCGCGCTCGCGATCGGGAAACCAGTGGCTGACCATCGTCAGCACGACGGGCAGCATCCCGCCTTCGGCCACGCCGAGCATGAAGCGCAGCGCCAAAAGTTGCCACGTATGGGTGACGAGCCCGGTCAGCACCGACAGCACGGCCCAGCTCACGAGCGACCACGCGATGAACTTCTTGCCGCTGCCGAGCGCCGCGCGCCGGCCGCCGGGAATCTGCAGGAACAGGTAGCCGAAGAAGAAGATGCCGCCGGCGAGGCCGGCCATCGTCGCGTCCATGCCGAGATCGGCGTTCATCCCGCCGGGCATCGCGAACGCGATGTTGACGCGGTCCATGTAGGAAATGATGCAGGCGAGCAGCAGCGGCGGAATCACGCGCAGCCAGCGGCGGCGCGGAATGGCTTCGCCGGCTTCGTATGCCGGGGTGGCCGGGGTCAACAGGGTCATGGTGTCTCCATCCAGTTTGGGTAGTCGGCCGCGGCGGCCTTCTGATGGGCCGCTGTCTCGCCGTGGCGGGCCGGAGTCGCACCGGCCGCCGATGCGCAACGCCTTGCGGCGTCGCACGTGTGAACCGATCGCTAACGCCCCCAGCGCAGCACGAGCGGATCGAGCCGCCGCGCCGTATCGAGCAGGCCCGCACGCACCTGCGGATGCAGCTCGGGCCACGGCGAGCGCGGCTGGTCGCACGCGATCACGCCGCCTTCGCGCATCAGCGCCTTCGCGGTCAGGAAGCCCGACTGGCGGTTCTCGTAGTTGATGAGCGGCAGCCAGCGCGCGTACTGCTCGACCGCTTCGTCGCGGCGTCCGGCGAAATACGCGTCGGTGATCCGGCGAATCCCGTCGGGATAGCCGCCGCCCGTCATCGCGCCGGTCGCGCCGGCATCGAGATCGGCGAGCAGCGTGATGCCTTCCTCGCCGTCCCACGGCCCTTCGATCGCGTCGCCGCCGAGCGCGATCAGCTCGCGCAACTTCGATGCGGCGCCGGCCGTCTCGATCTTGAAGTACGACACGGCATCGATCTCGCGCGCGAGCGTCGCGAGGAACGGCGCGGACAGCGCGACGCCGCTCGCGGGTGCGTCCTGGATCATCAGCGGAATGTCGAGGCCGTCGGCGGCTTCGCGGAAGAACGCGCGCACCTGTGCCTCGGGCACGCGGAACGTCGCGCCGTGGTACGGCGGCATCACCATCACCATCGCCGCGCCGAGCGCCTGCGCCTGCCGGTTGCGTGCCGCGCAGATCCGCGCGCTGAAGTGCGACGTCGTGACGATCACCGGCACGCGGCCCGCGACGTGCTCGAGCGTGGTGCGCGTGATCAGGTCGCGTTCGTCGTCGCCGAGCGCGAATTGCTCCGAATAATTCGCATGGATGCAGATGCCGTGCGAACCGGCGTCGATCATGAAGTCGAGGCAGCGGCGCTGGCCGTCGAGATCGAGCGCGCCGTGCGCGTCGAAGATCGTCGGCGCGACCGGAAAGACACCCTGGTAGCGTGCGTTCATGGCGGGCCTCACTCGACGATGTCGAACTGGTCGAGGTACTCGGTCTTCAGCGTGAGGCCGAGACCCGGCACGTCGTCACGCAGTTGCACGAAACCGTTCTCGGCCACCGGCTCGCCGTCGAAGATGTAATAGAACAGCTCGTTGCCGACCTCGACGTCGAACATCGGGAAGTACTCGCTCATCGGCGACGCGAGCGTGCTCATCGTCAGGTGGTAGTTGTGCATCTGGCCCGCGTGCGGAATCACCGGCACGCTGTACGCTTCGCACAGCGCGTTGATCTTGTGCGCCATCGTGATCCCGCCGACGCGGTTCGTGTCGTACTGGACGACCGACACGGCCTTGCGGTCGAGCAGCTGCTTGAAGCCGTACAGGGAGAACTCGTGCTCGCCGCCGGAGATCGGAATGCGGGTGAGCTGATTCAGCTCCGCGTAGCCGTCGATGTCGTCGGCGATCACCGGTTCTTCCAGCCAGCGCGGCTGGTATTTTTCGAGCTTCGGCAGGATGCGCTTCGCGTACTCGAGGTTCCAGCCCATGTAGCACTCGAGCATGAGGTCGTTGTCGTAGCCGATCACCTCGCGGATCGCCGCGACCGACTTCAGGTTCTCGACCACGCCCTGCTGCCCGTGCGCGGGCCCGTAGCCGAAACGCATCTTGAACGCGCGGAAGCCTTCCTTCAGATAGCGCTGCGCCTCGTCCTGCATCTCCTTCAGGTCGGTGCGGTAGAGCTTCGAGTAGTAGCAGGGGATCTTTTCCTTGGTGCGGCCGCCGAGCAGCTTGAACACCGGCTTGCCGACGCTCTTGCCGAGGATGTCCCAGATCGCGATGTCGACGGCCGAGATCGCCGCCATGCCGATGCCCTTGCGGCCCCATGCGTGGGTCGCGCGGTACATCCGCTGGTTCAGGTATTCGTAGTCCCACGGGTCCTGGCCGATCACGAGCGGCGCGAGGTACTGGTCGATGATGACCTTCGCGACGTGCGGCGCGAGCGCGACGTTGCCGAGGCCGACGATGCCGTCGTCGGTCTCGACCTCGACGACCGTCCACGCATGGAAGCGGAACGTGCTCATCGTTTCCTGCGGCGCGTACAGCAGGTCCATCGCGTTCGAGCAGAAGTTGCCCTGGGGCGGAACGGTCTTGCCTTTCCACTGGAATACGCGTGCGCGTACGGAACGGATCTTCATGAGGGTGTCTCCGGGATGCGGTGTTGTCGTGTGCAAAGGGGGTGCGAGCGAGGCGTGCGAGCGTCACGCCGAAACAGCGGGGGTGCGGCGCGCGGCGCCCATCCGGCAGGCGATCTGCAGTGCCTGCCAGGTCGCGCCGACGTCGGCCGTGCCGCGGCCCGCGATGTCGTACGCGGTGCCGTGCGCGGGCGTGGTGATCGGCACGGGCAGCCCGCCCTGCACGGTCACGCCGCGCGAGAAGCCGAGCAGCTTGATCGCGATCTGCCCCTGGTCGTGGTACATCGTGACGATCGCCTGGTAGTCGCCGGCCTGCGCCTTCAGGAAGATCGTGTCGGCGGGGAACGGGCCGTGGAACGGCGCGTCGGTCGGCCAGTCGCGCGCCTGCAGCTTGCGCACGGCCGGCTCGATGATGTCGACTTCCTCGCGGCCGCAACTGCCGCCGTCGCCGCCGTGCGGGTTGAACGCGGCGATCGCCACCTTCGGCGCCGCGACGCCGTTCGCGAGCAGCGACCGGTAGATGAGTTCCGAAGCCTGCTCGATCCGCTCGATGCTCAGGCAGCCGGCCGCGTCCTTCAGCGGGATATGCGACGAGATGCGCGCCGTCCACAGTTCGCCGAGCGTGTTGAATTCGCAGAAATAGCCGGTCACGCCGAGCGCTTCGGCGAAGTGGTGCAGCTCGTCGTCGTGGCGTAGCCCGCCGAGCTTCATCGCGTATTTGTTCAGCGGCGCGAAGCAGATCGCGTCGATCTCGCCGGCGAGCGCGGCGTCGAGGCACAGGTCGAGCACGGTCAGTGTCGAGCGGCCGCCGGCCGCGCCGGGCTGCCCGACCGTGACGCCGGCGGGATCGATCGTGTCGATGGCGACGAACGCGGCGCGTGCGGTCGACGGCCGGCCGCGCGCGGCGGCGAGCGACGCGACGGGCTCGACGTCGACCGTGACGCCGGCGACGCGCTGGCCGGCTTCCCACAGCCAGCGATCGCCGATCAGCACGAGGTTCGCGCGGGCGGTCGCGTCGGGGCGGGCGAGCAGTTTCGCGATCAGTTCGGCGCCGATGCCGGCGGGGTCGCCGAGCGTCAGCGCGACGACGGGCAGGGTGGCGGCGGTCGAGGGGGTGTTCATGCGGTGTCTCCGGTGGCGGCGCGTAGCCGTTCGTGTATGGGGTTCATGCTAGGTAGACGGAATGAGTCGGTAAATTGAAAACTCTTGATGAATCGATAACCTGGAGTAATCAAAGATGGGCTCGATCGACCGACGAGACTCGACCCCGCAGTTGCTGAACCGGCTGCGCATGCGGCAGATCGCGCTGCTGCTGGCCGTCGACGAATGCTCGACGCTGCGCGCGGCAGCCGAGCAGATGGGCCTCACGCAGCCGGCCGCGACGAAGATGCTGGCCGAACTGGAGAGCGCGCTCGGCCAGCGGCTGTTCGATCGCGTCGGGCGCGGGCTCGTGCTGAACCCGGCCGGCGAGCGCGTGCTCGGTTATTTCCGAGGGATTCGCGGCAGCGTGGAAGCGTTGAACCGCGAACTCGGCGAACTGCAGCTGGGCAGTGCCGGGCGGCTCGCGATCGGCAGCATCATGGCCGCGTCGCCGGGCCGGCTGACCGAGGCGCTGGTGCAGTTGAAGGCGCGTTATCCGCTGCTCGCGATCGACATCGCGGTGGACACGAGCGACCGTCTGATGCCGCAGCTGCGCGAAGGCGTGCTCGAAGTGGTGATCGGGCGCCACGTCGGGACCGATTGCGACTTCCGCGTGGTCGACGACGAGGCGCTCGCGATCATCGCGGGCCGCGACCATCCGCTCGCGGGCGCGGGGCAGGTCGAATTCGATGCGCTGCTCGACTACGCGTGGATCCTGCAGCCGGCCGGCAGCCCGGCGCGCGAAGTCGTCGAGCGCGAATTCCGCGCGCGTCACCAGCCGATGCCGCGCGGGCTCGTCGAAACGGGGTCGATCCTGACGACGATGAACCTCGTCGACCGTTCGTCGATGCTCGGCGTGATTCCGCTGACGGTGGCGCAGCGCAACGCGGAGCACGGGCTCGTCACGATCATCGACTACGCGCTCGAACAGAAGCTGCCGTCATACGGCAGCCTCGTGCGGCGCGACCGGCCGCTGAGCATCCCCGCGCAGCAGTTTCTCGCGCTGTTCCACCGGGACGGGGTGGGGGATGACGGCGATGCGTAATGGCGCGGTTTGCCAGCCGAGGCGGCCGAGCCAGCCGCGCCAACCGCGCTGGCCGAGCAGGCCGATCAAGCCGATCAAGCCGATCAAGCCGAACACGCCGAACACGCCGAACACGCCGAACACGCCGAACACGCCGAACACGCCGAACACGCCGAACACGCCGAACACGCCGAACACGCCGAACACGCCGAACACGCCGAACACGCCGAACACGCCGAACACGCCGAACACGCCGAACACGCCGAATACGCCGAACCAGCCGAACCAGCCGAACCAGCCGAACCAGCCGAACCAGCCGAACCAGCCGAACCAGCCGAACCAGCCGAACCAGCCGAACCAGCCGAACCAGCCGAACCAGCCAAGCAAGCCAAGCCACCATCGCGGAACGCGGTGAAGCGTGATGGCGGGCGACGCCGGCGAGCCGGAAGAGTCAGGCGAACCCGGCGCGAACCGCTTCAGCGCGCCGACGGCGCGGCGGGCGCATCGGCGAGCGTCGGCATCGATTCCGACAGCGTGCGGTCCGGGCGGATCCGCAACGCGGCGACGATGCCGATCAGCAGCATCGCGACCGAGCCGATGAACGGCAGCGTCCAGCTGCCGGTGCGATCGACGAGATAGCCGAACAGGATCGGCGACAGGATCCCCGAGATCGCGGAACCGGCGTTCATCATCCCGCTCGCGATGCCGGCGTGGCTCGGCGCGATGTCGCTCGGCACGGCCCAGATCGGACCGATCGTCAGTTCGAGACACAGGAACGACCCCGACAGGCACAGCGCGACGCCGGCCGTCGAATGGACGATCGCGAGCGGCAGCAGGCAGATCAGCGCGCCGACGAAGCTCGTGACGATCACGCTCTGGCGCGACAGCGCGAGGTTGCCGGTCTTCCGGTAGATGCGGTCGCAGAGCCAGCCGCCGAGCGTGTCGCCGACCACGCCCGCGAAGAACACGCCGGACGCGAACAGCGCGGTCGATTTCAGGTTCAGGCCCTGGCCGTTCAGGAAGAACGTCGGCAGCCACGTGAAGAACAGCCACGCGGTCCAGCCGTAGCAGAAGTAGACGAAGATGGTGGGCGCCATCCGGCGGAACAGCGGGCCCCACGGCGTCGGGCCGGACGGTGCGGCGGGGTGCGTGGCGCGCGGGCGGCCGTTGCCTGATTCGTCGCCGAGCGGATGTTCGCGGAAGCCGACGATCCACCACGCGAGCCAGACCAGCGTCACCGCGCCGATCACGAAGAACGCGGCGCGCCACGACAGCCACGTCATCAGCGCGGCGACGATCGGCGGCGTGACCGCGTTGCCGAGCCGCGAGAACGAATGCGTGAAGCCCTGCACGACGCCGCGCCGCTCGCGCGGGAACCAGTGCGTGATCGCGCGGGCCTGGGCCGGCAGTGTCGCGCCTTCGCCGATGCCGAGCAGCAGGCGCGCGGCGAACAGCAGCCCGAGGCTGTGCACGAGCCCCGTCGTGAAGGTGGAGACGACCCAGATCAGCCCGCAGCCGATCAGCGTGATGCGGGCCCCGAAGCGGTCGGCGATCCAGCCGCCGCCGATCTGGCAGATTGCGTATGAATACGCGAACGCGGAGAATGCGACGCCAAGTTCGGTATTCGACAGGCCGAGCTCGGTCTTGATCGCGCCGGCCGCGGTCGCGAGGTTGACGCGGTCGACGTAGAGGATGAACGAAAGCGCGCACAGCAGCCACAGCGTGTGGCGCCGTTGACGATGGTCGTTAGGCATGTGTCTCACTCCATTCTCGTGCGCGGCGCTGCAATGGCGCCGCGTTCACTGGCGGGGCCAGCATCGCGCGCCGGCCGAGACGGCGTCTAATGAATCTTTTGGATCAATTGATAACCTGCGGCATTCATTCCTGTTTCAGCCGCGCCAGGAGCAACGGAACACCACGGGTGACGAATTGACCGACAACGAAGAACTATCGCTGCGCCCGGAGAGCCGCTTCTGGCAGCTTGCGCCGGTGAAATGGTGGATTCGCGGGCACGGCCGCGACGGCTATTCGTTCCGTCTGCTGCTGTGCCCGCTCGTGCTCGTGTTCGTGCTCGAATTCGTCTGCATGATGTTCGAAGCGCTGTACACGAGCATCGCCGTCAGCGCCGCCGCGACGCTGTTCCTCGGCGTCGCCGGTTACTACGGCGCGCAGCGCGAATGGCTGGTGACGTCCGCGACCGCGCGCGCACTCGTGAAGGCGCGCATGAAGAAGGCGGCCGAGCGGCTCGCGTCGCTCGGCGTCGGCGCGACGGTGCTCGCGATCTTCGTCGCCGCGACCTCGCTGTCGCTCGTGATGTCGGGCCAGCCGGTGCTGGACAGCGTGTCGAAGGATGCCGTGTCGATCTTCATCGCGCTGGTGTTCCTGCCGGTGTACGTGTCCGGCGCGGTGCGCAAGCTGGCGATCGCGCGGATCGAGGAGCTGGAGGCGCTGCGTAATGCAACGGTCGGCACGAAGCTGAAATTCGACCGGGCCGGCGCCGTGCGCGCGGTGGTCGTGCAGGGCGCGGCCGGGGAAGGGACGAAAGGCACGGTGCCCGTGATGGAGTACACGGTGCTCGGGTTCAGCCCGCCGCTCGAACAGGTCGGGCGCGAGCCGCGCGCGTGAGGGTGTAGAGGCGTAACGGCGTAGAGGCGTAGAGGCGTAGAGGCGTAACGGGCGTAAAGGCCGCGCGCTACGCCGGGAAGCGCTCGCTGTCGGGCGCCGGCACGAGGTTGTCGGGCCACTGCACCTCGAACCGCGTGCCGCCAGCGCCGGTCGGCACGCAAAGGGCTTCGCCGCGGTGCGCATGCGCGATCGCCGCGACGACGGCGAGTCCGAGGCCGGTGCCGCCGGGTTGCGTATCGTCGACGCGCCGGAATGCCTGGAACACGTGCTGCGCGAACTCGGCCGGGATGCCGGGGCCGTCGTCCTCGACGCGCAGGCGGCACATCCCGTTTTCGACGCGCGTCTGGATCCGGATCGTGCCGGGCACCGCATGGCGGCGCGCGTTCTCCAGCAGCGCCAGCAACGCCTGGCGGATGCGGACCGGATCGCATCGCATGCGTCGCGCGTCGAGATCGAGTTCCGGATGCTGGCCGGCGGCCTGCAGCGCGTGCGCGAACACGTCGACCACGGCGCGCACATCGGCGGCGAGATCGGTTTCGCGGATTTCGATGCTCAGGTGGCCGCTGTCGGCGAGACTGACCACGCGCAGATCCTCGATCAGCCGCGTCAACCCTTCGACCTGCGCAAGCAGGCTGCGGTACAACGCTTCGCTCGGCGTGAACACGCCTTCGGCGAGCCCCTGCAGCCGCCCGCGCAGCACGGTCACGGGCGTGCGCAGTTCATGGGCGATCGCCGCGTTCCAGAACGTCTGCTCGTCGGTCACGCGCTGCAGTTCGCTCGCGAGTGCGTTGAAGTTGTCGGCGAGCAGCGCCGCCTCGTGCAGCGAACGGTCGCCGGCGACGGCGCGTGCGCCGAGATCGCCGCGCGCGACGCGGCGGATGCTGTCCGTCACCGAGTTCAGCGGCACGAGGATGCGGCGCGACAGGTTGACCGCGACGACGACCGAGATCAGCAGGCCGACCAGCGTGGTCGAGATGATCCACACCCACTCCGGCCCGCTCGGGAGCCAGCTCTGCGGCTTGAAGTATTCGGGCGAGTACCGGTACAGCAGGTAGTAGAACGCGTAGGCCGTCACGACGATCAGCACCGTGATGCCGAAGGCGATCGCGCCCATCGTCAGTGCGATCTGGCGGCTCAGGCCGTCGAGTTTCAATCGCCGCTCCACAGTTTGTAGCCGACGCCGCGCACGCTGGCGGGCACGCCTTGCACGCCGAGGTCGTCCAGTTTCTTGCGCAGCTTGCTGACGTGGCTGTCCACCGTGCGCTCCAGCGCATCGCCTTCCGGCAGGCAGGTGGCCATCAGCTCGGCGCGGCTGAATACGCGGCGCGGTGCGCGCGCGAGCTGCGCGAGCAGCTTGAATTCGGTGAGCGTCAGCACGAGCGTGTGGCGTGTGCCGCCGGCTTCGACCGTCGCTTCGTGGTGCTCGAGATCGATCTCGAACGGCGCGGCGCGCAGCACGCGCTGTTCTTCCTGGCGCGAGCCGGCCATCGACCGGCGCAGCACGGCCTGCGCGCGCGCGACGACTTCGGCCGGGTTGAACGGCTTGACCACGTAGTCGTCGGCGCCGATGCGCAGCCCGGTCAGCTTGTCGATGTCCTGGTCGAGCGCGGTCAGCATGATGACCGGCGTGTCGCCGCGATGGCGGATTTCGGCGAGCACCTTCCAGCCGTCGACGTGCGGCATCTGCACGTCGAGCAGCACGAGGTCGGGTTTCAGCGACAGGTGGAGCTCGAGCGCGCGGCGGCCGTCGGCCGCGTGCACGGTGCGCAGGCCGTTGCGCGCGAAGTAGGCGGTCAGGATCTCGGCGATCTCGGATTCGTCCTCGGCGATGAGGACGAGCGCTTGCGCGCCCTGGCCGGCGCCGGGAGATGAAGAAAATTCGGGCATGGCCACTCGTTCAGATCCATCGGGGTTCCATCGAGTCGCCATACTACCGCACGGCCAAATCAATCGAACGAAGGTGGGCGGGGCCGTGCCGTTGCCGGATCGCCGGAGACGTCTTTCCACGTCCTTTCGGAATGGAAGCGATCGCCGTGCGACAGGGGAATACCCTGTCTTTTTTTTTCGATCCTGTTTTATGTATCATGACCTATCTTTTGCAATATGTACTAATTAAGGGTGCCGGGAAATCCTTATCGGGACAAGGCAATACGGCACGTGACCAGGCAGGCATGCGAACCGGATTCGCGCACTTTCCAAGTGGGCGGACTGCCGGTGGGTGTGGCGGCCCGAGATCGCATCCAGTGTCAGATTCCGCGCGAGCGATGGCCGCGTGCCGCCGGGGCGGCCGCCGTTCGCGCCATTTGCAGGCGGTACCCACACATCATGTCCAGGAAGTCATCCATCAGCGGAACGGCCGACCTGCAGCGCAGGCAGTGGCTCAAGGTCGCGGGCGCATCGGTCGCGGCGGGCGGGTTGGCGCTCGGCGCCGCGCGGGCGAAGGCCGATGCGGCGCCGGCCGCCGGCCATGACGGTGCGGTGCTCGACGTCGCGATCGTCGGCGCCGGGCTGGCCGGCCTGACGGCCGCGCGCGACCTGCGCTACGCGGGCTGCGAATCGTTCGTCGTGCTCGAGGCGCGCGATCGCGTGGGCGGCCGCACGCTCAACTACGACGTGGGCGGCGGGTATGTAACCGAAGTCGGCGGCCAGTGGATCGGCCCGGGCCAGACGGCCGTCGCCGATCTTGCCCGCGAACTGGAGGTCGGCACGTTCCCGAGCTATTACACGGGCAAGACGGTGATTCTCGGCGGCGACGGGCGCGCCGAGATCGACCTGCAGGGTACGTTCGGCACCGACGAAACCGTCGCGGCAAAGTTGAGCAAGCTGTCGCGCGACGTGCCGTCGGGGGCGCCGTGGACGTCGCCGAAGGCGGGTGAGCTCGATCGGTTGTCGGTCGGCGACTGGCTGGCGACACAAGGCATCAAGCCGGAAGACCGGATGGGCTGGAACGCGTCGATTTCGCTGTCGGGCGGCACCGCACCGGCAAAGATGGGGCTGCTGCATTTCCTGTCGATGATCAACTCCGCCGATTGCGATTACGAACAGCTCGACTCGATCAGGCACAGCGCGCAGGAAACGCGCTTCGTCGGCGGCTCGCAGGTCCTCAGCATCCGGATGGCGCAGCAGTTGGGCGACAAGGTGCGGCTGTCGTCGCCGGTGCGCCGGATCGTCGGCTGGGATCGCGACGTCGTCACGCTGGAAACCGATCGCGGCATGGTGCGCGCGAAGAAGGTGGTGATGGCGCTCCACCCGGCGTTGTGCCACCAGGTGCAGTTCGACCCACCGCTGCCGGAAAGGCGCCACGCACTGCAGCGCGCGTGGCCGGCCCATTCGCCGGCGCGCAAGACGGCGCTGGTCTATCGGCGCCCGTTCTGGCGTGACAAGGGATTGAACGGACACATCTTCCAGACCGACGGGCCGGTTTTCTGGGCTTACGACAATTCGCCGCCGGGCGGCGAGATCGGCGTGATCAACGCGTTCGTCCGGAATGCGCTGATGCCGTCGGACCCACAGGCGGCGAAGCAGATGCACATGGATCTCTATGCGCAGGCGTGGGGCGACGAGGCGCGTGCGCCGGTGTCGTACCACGATCGCGACTGGGGGCTGGCCGATCCGTGGACGATCACGTGCGTGTCGGCGATCCCGCCCGGTTTCTGGAGCGCGCACGGCGAAGCGCTGCGCGCGCCGTGCGGCAACCTGATCTGGTCGGGTACCGAGACGGCGAACATCTGGGCCGGCTACATGGACGGCGCCGTGCGCTCGGGTCACCAAAGCGCGCTTCACGCGCTCAATGCGCTGCGTCATGCTTAGGAGAGCGAAGATGAAGAAACGCATGCTGCTGCTTGCGGCGCTCGTGGCGGCCGGCGCGTTGCTCGCGCTCTATGGCCCGACGCTGCTCGGCTTTTATCGCCTGCAGCGCCATATCGATACGGCCGCGCAAGCCGATGACGCAGACGGCGGCCCGTGGCCGCGCGTGACCGATACGTGCATGGGCTGCCACGGCGTGAAAGGCACATCGCTCAACCAGGCGTACCCGAGCCTCGCGGGCCAGCCGGCGCAATACGTGGCCGTGCAGCTTCGTGCGTTTGCAAGCGGGCAACGCGCGAACCCGACGATGGGGCCGCTCGCGATGACCATGAGCGAAACCGAGGTCGCGCATCTGGCCGACTACTACGCGAAGCAGGTGCCGGTGGACAACCGGTACTTCAAAGCGGATGCGCGACTGCGGGCGAAGGGCGAGCAACGGGTGAAAGGCGCCGCGTGCGCCGCGTGTCACGGTGCACGGCTGACGGGGCAGGCGCAGTTTCCGCGTCTGGCCGGGCAGGGCTACGACTACCTGCTCGCGCAGCTCGACGCGTTTGCGAACGGCACGCGCAGCGAGGCGACGGGCACGATGCAGCGCGTCACGAAGGCGATGTCGGCCGACGACCGCATGGCAATCGCGACCTACCTCGCGAGCGTCAGCCCTGGCAAACAGTGAATCATCGAAAGCAATCGACCTACGGAGTTCGAATCATGGATCACAGATCACTTGTCCTTTGTCTTTCCAGCGCGACGCTTGCGGCGACGACCGGCGTGTACGGCTTCAAGTTCGTCCGCAAGCGCAACTTCCTGCTCGGCTTCGAGTGGTGGATCGTGACGATCTCCGCATCCAATGCCGTGATCTTCTTCGCGACCGAATCGCCGGTGTCGTACTTCATTTCGCACTTTCTCGACGCGTTCTCGCGCGGGTTCGGGATGCCGGTGATCGCGGTTGCCGGCCTGATGGCCGTCACGCACGGTTACCGGCCATCGATGCGGCAGGACGTGACGCTGTTCGTGTTCGCGGCGCTCGGGACGATCGCGCTCGTGGCCGGTGCGTTGGGGCACGTGCTCCCGTACTTCTACGTGACGATGTGGACGCTGATGTCGATCTATCTCGCCGGTTTCGTGTTGCGGCTCGTGCGTGCCGGCCACGCGTTCCATGCGCTGACGACGACGATCGCGCTCGTCGCTTCGCAGGCGATCGCGTGCATTTACGACTTCTACAAGATCCCGGGCGAGGAAACCAACATCGTGTTCAATTTCTACGTACTGGCGCTGCTGACGTGGTCGTACCTGACCGCCGCGCTCTATTACGCGTATTGCGCACTGGAGCGCGAGGCAGGACGCAGCAATGCGAACGCGAATGTCTTGTCGTATCCGAAATGAGTAGCTGTGCTGAGGAACTGGCGATGGCTCGCGCCGTTTTCCGATCCGGCCGCGACGATCGCGGAGCGCGTGGATGGACGGGGTTCGCCTGACCCGTGCGCAGCGGCGCGAGGCGACGCGCGAACGCCTGCTCGGCGCCGCGCACGCGATCTTCGTGGAGAAAGGATATGCGGCCGCGAGCGTGGAAGAAATTGCGGCAGCGGCCGGGTATACACGCGGGGCATTCTATTCGAACTTTCGCAGCAAGACGGAGGTGCTGTTCGAGCTGTTGCGGCGCGATCACGACGATGCCGCGACGGCGTTGCAGCGAATCATCGGCATGCCGACCGGTTCGGCAGACGACGCGCAGCGCGCGATGCTTGCGTACTGGCGGCGGCTTGCCGCGCGGCACGCGTCGCGGCTGATGTGGCTGGAGGCGCAGCTGCAGATGGCGCGCGATCCGCAGTTTCGCGCACAGTTCGGCGCGTTCCTGCGCGAGCGGCAGGCGCTCGCGACGGCGTGTATCGACGCGTTCGCAACGCGCACCGGCGTGTCGCTACCGCTGCCCGCGCACGTGCTGGCGCTCGGCCTGACTGCACTGTGCGACGGCGTGCAGTCGTGCCGTGCGGCCGACGCATGCAGTACCGACGACACGCTGGCCGATGCGGTGCTGGTCGGCTTCCTCACGCACACGGTGTTCGACCGCATGCGCGGATGACGTAACGGCGAAGCCGCGGCCCGGCTTCGTCGCCCGATTGTACGAACGCTGAAAGCGGGTTGTCATGACAGACCGGCAGACCGCCGCGATGCGCGTTCGATCATGCAGACGAAACAGGGAATACCCCGTCTTTTTCTTTTCATTATTTTTGTCATGATGACCTAACATAGTCATCATGTTCTACTGAAGGGGCCGGCAGTGAAGATCGGCCGCCGGTTGTCGCTGAACGAATCAGGAGATTGACGATGGACGCAAAGATGCGAAAGGCTTTCTTCGAGGATGGGGCAGTGCTCCTCGAAGGGGCGCTCAATGACGAACAACTCGCGCATTGCCGCGCGGCGTTCGACTGGGGGATGGAGAACCCGGGCCCGATGGCATCGGCGCTGCTCGACGGCACCGAATACCGGTCGCACAACGACAACGCGAACCCGTATGCGAAGGCACGGCTCGACGAACTCGTCGGGACGTTGCCGTTCGGGCAGCTGTTCGCCGACCTGTGGGGCTCGAAGCACGTCTGGTATTTCGCGGAGGAGCTGTTCATGAAGGCCGGCGGCAAGAGCGCGCGCTCGCCGTGGCACCAGGACACGTCGTACCTGCCGTGGCAAGGGATGCATTTCGGCAATGCGTGGATCAGCTTCGAGGGCGTGCCGAAGCGCAATGCGCTGGAAATCGTACGTGGCTCGCATCACGGCGTGCGCCACGACGGCACGACGTTCCAGAACGCCGAGGATCCGACGGACCCGCTGCATGGCGGCGACGTGTGGCCGCGCCTGCCGAACATCGAGGTCGAGCGCCGCGCGGCGCCGGATGCGTACGACATCCTGTCGTGGGAAACGAAGCCTGGCGACGTGCTGCTGCTTCATCCGGGCGTACTGCACGGCGGCGGCGCGGTCGATGCCGACTTCCCCGATCGCCACACGCTCGTGCTGCGCTTCTTCGGCGACGACGCGGTGTTCAGCCCGCTGCCGGACGAAAGCCGTTCAGGCTTTACGCCGGCCGGCGTGCTGTTCGTCGAGGAACTGGCCGCGCTGAAGGCCGGCGATCCGTTTCGCGCGTCGTGTTTCCGCCAACTTGTTTGAACCGGGAGATTTTCATCATGACAGCAACCCCCAAGCGGCAATCGATCGTGCCGGCCGCATTCCAGCCGTGGTACGACGCGTACCACTTCTCGCCGGCGACGCGCGTCGGCGACACGATCTGGGTGTCGGGCCAGGTCGGCCTCGACGCGCAGATGCAGCCTGCCGACGGCGTGCAGGCGCAGGCTCAGATCGCGTTCGAGTGCCTGAAGATGATCCTCGAGGAAGCCGGGGCGAGCCTGGCCGATGTCGTCGAGCTGACGACCTTCCACACGGATCTGCAGCGCGAGACCGAAGGCTTCGCAGCGGTCAAGGACAGGTATTTCCCTGACCGTTACCCGTCGTGGACGGCAGTCGGCGTGTCGCAACTGGCGCTGCCGGGGCTGTGCGTCGAGGTTCGTGCGGTGGCGGTGGCGGGTTCGGGCAAGGACTGACGGCACGCATCGATGATTTGTCGTCGGCGCCGCGTTCAACATGAATCGCAGTACTGACGAAAGATGCGGAAATGAAAGACAAGCGGCGAGCGGCCGGCGGGAGCCCGGCCGGTCACGCTCAACGAGCGGCCCATCGTCGGCTGACGAAGGCGATCGAAGTGAATGCGTTTCGTCCACGACGGGCGAACGAAGGCGGAACAGGAAGGAGAACCGTGATGAAGAAGCATCGTTTGTGGGCCGCGTCCGCGATCGCGGCCGCCGCATGTGTCGCGATCGGCACCGCCGTCGCGGCGGACGACCTGGCGCCGGCCGGCGCCGACCGCGCGGCGAGCAAGAACGGCGCGGTGCCGGTCTATGCGGGCAAGCAGTCGCCCGACGCGGGTTGGGAGTGGGGCAAGGAGCGCGGCGATTTCTGGAAGCACCGCAACGAGAAGCCGCTCTATTCGATCGATGCGGCGAACGTCGACAAGTACGCGGACAAGCTGTCGCCCGGGCAGGTCGCGCTGATCAAGCAGAAGAAGGGCTACCGGATGGACGTGTACCCGTCCCATCGCGAATGCCAGTTGCCTGACGTCGTCGAGCAGAACTCCAGGGCGAACCTGACGGCCGCGAGGCTGGATTCGGCCGGCGAGAGCCTCGCCTCGGCCGTGCTGCCGGGTGTGCCGTTCCCGCAGCCGAAGAGCGGCATCGAAGCGATCCTGAACTACGAGATGCGCTATCGCGGCGCGGGTGTCGACTGGGCGCAGGTCGCCACGGCCATTTCGCCGCGGCCGGGCAGCAGCGAATGGATCGACGCGGTCGGCCCGCAAACGCTCTACTTCCCGTCCGCCAGGCTCGGCAAGAGCTCGCCGCAGGACGTCGACCAGCTCAGCGCGGCGGTCTACTTCCAGATGAATTCCCCCGCCGCGCTGGCCGGCCAGGCGTTCGTGCAGCGACAGTATTTCAACAAGGCGTCGGAAACGTACTACTACTTCCCGGGCCAGCGCCGCGTGCGACGCATGCCGGCCTACACGCACGACGCGCCGCTGATCGGCTTCGAGAACCAGTACCTGATCGACGAAGGCAACATGATCAACGGCTCGCTCGACCGGTTCACCTGGAAGCTGGCCGGCAAGAAGGAAATGATCGTGCCGTACAACGCGTTCGGCCTGTACCGGTTCAAGAGCAAGCTGCACGATGTCGCGACGCCCGACGGCCTCGCTGCCGCGAACCGGCGCTACGAGACGCATCGCGTGTGGGTGGTCGAAGCGACGCTCAAGCCGAGCGCGCGGCACGTCGCGTCGAAGAAGGTGTTCTATCTCGACGAGGACAGCTGGCTCGCGCTCGTCGGCGAGGACTACGACGCGCAGGGCAAGTTGTGGAAAGTGCGCGAAAGCTACCCGATTCCGGTGTGGGAGCTCGGCGGCACCTGCGACAACGAACCGCTCGCGCAGTACGACATGATCAACGGCCGCTACGTGTTCGATGCGTCGTCGATCGGCCAGGGCAAGGACGTGCGCTGGCTCGAGCAGGCCGACGATCCGCGCTTCAAGCAGGATTTCTACACGGCGGAATCGCTGCGCTCGGTCAGCGAGCGGTGACGGCAATCGGTTGACGGCTGACGGATAAAAGGACCGGCGCGCGCAACGATCGCGCGCCGGCGGCGGACAGGGGCGGAGGCGGATCATGGAACCGGCAAGATTAGTCAGGAATGCGACAGTTTCGATTGCGATCGCGGGTGCCGCGACGTCGAGCGCGTATGCGTACGATTTCACGGCGGGCGGCGGCGCCGTACAGGGCTCGTGGGTGACGAACCTGACGGCCGGCGCGGGGATCCGGACCAAGAATCCGAGCTGCTCGCTCACCGGCGATCCGAACGCGTTCGGCTGCGGCGCGGCCGCGAACACCAACCAGTGGGGTTACGCGGACAACGGCGACCTGAACTACCGCAAGGGCCAGCCGTTCAGCACCTACGTCAGCGCGACCAGCGAGCTGCTGCTGAAGATGCCGGCCGAAGGGCTGAAGTTCATGGTGCGCGGCACCGGCATGTACGACTTCCTCGCCGGCAACACGAACCGCACGCCGTTGTCGAGTACGGCGGCCGCGCAGGTCGTCTACAACGCGCAGCTGCTCGACCTGTGGGCGCAGAAGGATTTCACGATCGGCGGGCGCAACGCGCACGTGCGGCTCGGCAACCAGGTGATCAACTGGGGCGAGAGCATGTTCGCGCAGAGCGGCATCAACGCGACCAACTCGATCGACGTGCAGAAGCTGCTGATTCCCGGCTCGCAGCTCAAGCAGGCGCTGCTGCCGGCGCCGATGGCGAGCTTCGCGGCGGACCTGTCGCACGGGTTCAGCACCGAGGCGTATTACCAGTTCCAGTGGAACGGCAACCGCTACCCGCCGGTCGGCTCGTACTGGTCGGTGACGAACGGCTTCGGCCGCGGCGCCGAGCCGTTCACGATCAACACGAACAACCTGAACGTGATCGGCCCGAGCGCGGGCACGATCGCCAACGCGATCGGCGGATCGGGGGCGGCCGGCAACCAGGACACGCTGAACGCGATCAAGAACGGGCTCGTGAACGGCACGTATGCGGGGCCGCCGTTCAACGACATCGGCCTGCCGAGCACGACGAACCTCCCGGCGAAATACCGGCCGCAGTTCGGTGTGAAGTTCAACTATTCGCCGCGCTCGTTCGACGCGAACTTCGCGTTCTACTACCTGAACTACACGGACAAGTCGCCGGTGCTCGCGTCGCTCGCGAACGGGACCGAGCAATGGTCGTATCTCGGCCGGCGCCAGCTGTTCGGCGCGAGCGCGAACTTCGGCGTCGGCCCGTGGGCGATCGGCACCGAGCTGTCGTACCGGCCGCGCGATGCCGTTGCGCTGTCGAGCTGCTACGGCGCGGGCGGCCCGCTCGACCTGAACACGAACGGCGTGGCGGGTATCGACTGCCAGCAGTGGGTCGACAAGAAGAAATTCCAGTACGACATCAACGGGCTGCTGGCGCTGACGCGCAGCGAATATCCGTTCCTGAAGCTGCTCGGCGCCGATTCGGCCGCGCTGACATGGGAGCTGACATGGATCTACTACCCGGGGCTGAGCGCGAGCGGCGTGACGCGCACGATCGACGGGCAGACCGTGACGCAGGTGCCGCAGACCGGCTACCTGCCGTGGCTGAACAACGGATCGGCGGCCGGCTATCCGATCGGGATGGGCCAGGGCACCTCGAGCTCGGTGGGCGCGACGATCGACTTCAACTGGACCTATGACGGCTCGCTGATTCCCGGCTGGCAGGTCACGCCGGGCGTGACGTTCTCGGACGGCCTGTACGGCTACACGCCGACCTTCACCGCGAATTACATGCAGGGCGCGAAGTCGGTGAACGTCTACGTGCTGTTCAACCAGAATCCGCCGAACTGGCAGGCCGGCATCAACTTCACCGCGTTCTGGGGCGGCCACAACACGGTGGGCCAGCCGTACGCGGACCGGAATTTCGTCGGGTTGTTCGTCACGCGGAATTTCTGACGGTGGCGGGATGGCTGGCGGCGTGCGTCGCGCGTCGCCGCAATACATGAGGGAGTAAGGTCGTGCTCAATCGTCTGGTCGGTCGCCTGGAAAGGTTCTTCTTCGGTCATCGCGCGCTCGTGCTCGCGGCGATCGCGTTGTTCACCGTTGCGATGGCCGTGTTCGCCGTGCAACTGCGCATGGATGCCGGCTTCGAAAAGCAGATGCCGATCGGGCACGAGTACATCCGCACGTTCCAGCAGTACCGGAACGACCTGCTCGGCGCGAACCGGATCACCGTGGTCGTGCGGGCGAAGCACGGGTCGATCTGGTCGAAGGAGGGGCTCACGCGGCTGTACGACGTCACGCAGGCCGTCACGTACCTGCCGAATGTCGACCGGATCGGCGTGCGCTCGCTGTGGACGCCGAACGCGTTCGTCAACGAAGTGACCGACGAAGGCTTTCGCGCTGAGCCGATCATTCCCGGCACGGTCACGCCCGACCAGTTGACGCCGGACGTCGTGGCGCGCGTGCGCCGCGCGACGACGCTCGGCGGCTACGTCGGCACGCTCGTGTCGCACGGCGAGGACAGCGCGATGATCACGGCCGAGCTGAACGAGCGCGACAGCGCGGGCAAGGTGCTCGATTACGTCGCGTTCAATCATTTGCTCGAAAGCAAGATCCGCAAGCCGTTCGAGGATGCCGGCTACGACATCCAGATCATCGGCTTCGCGAAGCAGATCGGCGATATCGCCGACGGCGCAACGGCCGTGCTCGGCTTCTGCGCGGTCGCGCTGCTGCTCACGGCACTCGCGGTGTACTGGTACTGCCATTCGGTGCGCTTCACGGTGCTGCTGATCGCATGCTCGCTGACGTCGCTCGTGTGGCAGTTCGGCACGCTGAAGCTGCTCGGTTTCGGGCTCGATCCGCTCGCGGTGCTGGTGCCGTTCCTCGTGTTCGCGATCGGCGTGTCGCACGGTGTGCAGCAGGTGAACTTCATCGTCCGCGAGATCGCGCACGGGCAGAGTTCGTTCGATGCGGCGCGCCACAGCTTCAGCGGCCTGCTGATCCCCGGTGTGCTCGCGCTGATTACCGCGTTCGTATCGTTCATCACGCTGCTGCTGATTCCGATTCCGATGGTGCGTGAGCTGGCGATCACCGCATCGCTCGGCGTTGCATACAAGATCGTCACGAACCTGATCCTGCTGCCGGTCGCCGCGTCCTGCTTCAACTTCACGAAGTCCTACGCGGACAACTCGCTCAAGCGCGCGCAGCAGCGCGCGAAGCCGCTGCGCGCGCTGGCCCGCGTGGCCGAGCCGAAGTATTCGAGCCTCACGGTCGCGCTGACGGTGGCGATCTTCGCGCTCGCCGCCTGGCAGAGCCGCGATCGCGTGATCGGCACGCTGCAGCCCGGCGCGCCGGAACTGCGCGCGGACGCGCGCTTCAACCGCGACGCGACGTCGATCGCCGGCAACTACGACATGGGCCTCGACTGGCTGACGGTTGCGATCGAGTCGAATGGCAAGGCCTGCGACAACGCGGCGGTCGGCCTGTACGAGGACGACTTCTCGGCCGCGATGCGCACCGAACCGGGTGTCGTGTCGGTGCAGTCGTACTCGGCGATGCTGCGGGCATACAACCAGGGCTACAACGAGGACTTCCCGAAGATGAACGTCGTGCCGATCGACGGCGAGAACTATGGCGCGGTGTCGGTCGATGTGTCGCGCATGAAGGGTTTCATGAGCCGCGATTGCGGGATGACGGCCGTGCACCTGTTCCTGACCGATCACAAGGCGACGACGATCAACCGGATTCTCGACGACGTGAAGCAGTACCGCGCATCGCATCCGCTCCCCGGCATCACGGTGCGGCTGGCCGCGGGCAATGCAGGCGTGCTCGCCGCGACGAACGACGAAGTCGAGAAGAGCGAGTTGCCGATGATGCTCTACGTGTACGCGGCGATCCTGATCCTCGTGTTTCTCGCGTACCGCGACTGGCGCGCGATGCTGGCCTGCTGCCTGCCGCTGTCGGTCGCCACCTTCATCGGTTACTGGTTCATGAAGGAGCTGCAGATCGGGCTGACGGTCGCGACGTTGCCGGTCATGGTGCTGGCGGTGGGTATCGGCGTCGACTACGCGTTCTACATCTACAACCGGCTGCAGGTGCATCTGGCGGGCGGCCAGGACATCGTCAAGGCCGTGCAGCACGCGATGCTCGAAGTGGGTGTCGCGACGATCTTCACGGCCATCACGCTGGCGATCGGCGTCGCGACATGGAGCTTCTCGGCACTGAAGTTCCAGGCCGACATGGGCAAGCTGCTCGCATTCATGTTCGTCGTGAATCTCGTGATGGCGATGACCGCGCTGCCTGCACTCGCGTCGCTGCTCGAGCGCTGGTTCCCGCGCCGCAAGCCCGCCCGCGCACCGGGCCTGTTCAGCCACTGAAGCCGACAACATCCCGACGGAGATTCACTCATGGTCAAGACTCTCGCAGTTTGCGGCGTACTTTGCCTTGCGGCGGCTGCCTTCGAACGTTTCCATGAAGCGGTTGCCGACCGGCCCGCGCCGGCGCATGCGTTCACGACCGACGCAACGCGCGTCGCCGTGCGTCACGCCACGCCGGTCGAACCGGGCGTCGCTCCATCGCCGAACGACGGCAGCGCCGAGCGGCAGACGGCCGCCGCGGCCGCGCAGGTGGCGAACAAGCCGCCGATCGTTGCGCTCGGCGTAGCGAATTCGGGCTGGCCGGCGTTGTTCAGCCACTGACGCCCGCGCATACCACTACAGAGGTTCATCCATGATCAAGACGCTAGTTGCCTGTACCGCGCTCTGCTTTGCCGCGACGGCTTTCGCGCAACCGCCGGGCGGAACGGTCGCGGCCTGGGCCGCGAAGCCCGCGCACGCGTGGCCCGCGCCGACGCACATGATGCTGATGGACGCCACCCGCGCCGGTTCGCGGATCGTGGCGGTCGGCGAACACGGCATCGTGTTGCTGTCCGACGATGACGGCAAGAACTGGCGGCAGGCGCGGCGCGTACCGGTGTCGGCGACGCTGTCGGCCGTGACGTTCGCGGATGCGAAGCACGGCTGGGCCGTCGGCCAGTGGGGCGCGATTCTCGCGACCGACGATGGCGGCGACACATGGGTCACGCAGCGGCTCGACACGTCGGTCGACCAGCCGCTGTTCTCGGTGCTGTTCACGAATGCACGGGACGGCATCGCGGTCGGCCTGTGGTCGCTGCTGCTGCAGACCCATGACGGCGGCAAGACGTGGGCGCGTACGACGCTGCCGAAGCCGCCGGGCGGCGGCAAGGCCGACCGCAATCTCTATCACGTGTTCGCTGACGCCGAGCATGCGCTCTACATCGTGTCCGAGCAGGGGATGGTGCTCAAGTCGGCCGATGGGGGCGCGAACTGGACTTATCTGCCGACGGGCGGAAAAGGCACGTTGTGGTCGGGCGTCGCGATGCCCGACGGCCGGATCGTGGTCGGCGGGTTGCTCGGCAGCCTGTTCGAGAGCAGCGACGGCGGCACGACGTGGGCCGCGCAGCACACCGGCACGCGCAGCTCGATCACCGATCTCGTCGCAACGGGCGGCGGGCTGGTCGGCGTCGGCCTCGACGGACTGACGTTCGCGCAGCGCGTGGCAGGCGGCCCGTTCGACGTCGCACAGCGCGCGGATCGCGCGACGCTCACCGCTGCGCTGATCGATGCACGCGGCAAGCCGGTGCTGTTTTCGCAGGGCGGCGTGCTGGCTGCGCCATGAGTTGTGGTTGAACCCGCAAGAACGCAAGGAAGGATGGAGTACGCAAAATGAAGAACAAGTACAAGCCGGACATGCAGGCCCGGCGGCGGATACTGCGCGCCGCGGCTGCGGGCGCCGCGTCGCTCGCGGCCGGCGAGGTGTCGTTCGCGGAAGGCGCGGCATCGGCCGCCCCCGATCGTGGCGTGTTCGATGTCGTCGTCATCGGCGCCGGGCTTGCGGGGCTCACCGCCGCTCGCGATCTGAAGCGCGCAGGGTGCGAGTCGTTCGTCGTGCTGGAGGCGCGCGATCGCGTCGGTGGACGGACCTACAACCACGATCTCGGGCATGGCGTGGTGTCCGAAGCCGGCGGCCAGTGGATCGGCCCGGGCCAGACGGCGATCGCCGATCTCGCGCGCGAACTCGGTGTCGATACGTTCCCGACTCATTACGCAGGCAAGACGGTCGTGCTGGCCGGCGACGCGCGCGTCGCGCAGGATTTCCATGGCGGCTCGGGCGGCGACGACGCGATCGGCGCGAAGCTCGGCGCACTTGCACGCGGTGTGCCGTCTCGCGAACCCTGGACCGCGCAGCATGCGGCGGAGCTCGACAAGCTGACTTACGGCGACTGGCTGCTCAAGCAGGGCGTGACCTACGAGGACGGCTACTTTCTCGGCCTCGCCGCGAAGCTGTCGCTTGGCGGTGCACCGGCGCAGCTCGGGCTGCTGCACTACCTGTCGATGATCAACAGCGCCGACTGCGACTATGCGAAGCTCGAATCGATCAAGGGCGGCGCACAGGAGACGCGCTTCGTCGGCGGCTCGCAGGTGTTGAGCATCCGGATGGCGAACGAACTCGGCGAGAAGGTGCGACTGTCCTGCCCGGTGCGCAGGATTTCGGGCTGGGATCGCGACGTGGTCGACGTGCAGACCGATCGCGGCATGCTCCGCGCGCGGCGCGTGATCGTCGCGCTCAATCCGGCGCTGTGCCAGCAGATCGCGTTCGATCCGCCGCTGCCGGACGGCCGCGCGCAACTGCAGCGCAACTGGCCGGCGAATGCGCCGATGCGCAAGACGGTACACGTGTACGACCGTCCGTTCTGGCGCGACGAAGGCTGCAACGGGCAGATCTTCGAGGTCGGTGGCCCCGTGTTCATGGCGTACGACAACTCGCCGCCGGACGGCTCGGTCGGCGTGCTCGCCGCGTTCGTCGCGCCGGGTGCGCTGCCGGCTGAACCGAAGGCCGCCGAACGGACGCTGTCGGCCATCTTCGCGCGCGCGCTCGGCGACAAGGCGCTGCATCCGACGCAGTTCCACGACTACGACTGGGGCCGCGTCGATCCGTGGACGCTGCAGTGCATTCATCCGCTGCCGCCGGGCTTCTGGACGAAATGGGGCAAGTACCTGCGTCCGGAGGCCGGCCGCCTGATCTGGTCGGGTACCGAAACGGCCGACCTGTGGCCCGGTGCGATGGATGGCGCGGTGCGCTCGGGGCACCGCGCAGCGCTGCAGGCGCTCGGCAAGCTGGCTAGCCGTGGCGGGGAGGCCTGATGAAACGAATCTGGAAGATCGGCGTCGCGCTGGCGGTCGCGGGCGTGCTGGCGGGCGGCGTGCTGTACGGGCCCGACCTCGTCGACGGCATGCGTTACCAGAGGGCGATGGCCGCGATCGGCGGCGCCGACACGGCCAACGGCGGCGCATGGCCGCAGCCGCAGGAGACGTGCTTCTTCTGCCACGGCGTGCATGGCCAGTCGCAGAACGCATGGTATCCGTCGCTGTCCGGCCAGCCGGCCACCTATATCGCCGCACAACTGCGCGCGTTCGCGACCGGCCAGCGTAGCAACGCCTACATGGCGCCGCTCGCACGCGAACTCGACGACGCGAAGATCGACGCGCTGGCGACCTATTTCGCGCGGCAGGCGCCGGCACGCAACGAGGCCGTGGCGGCAGATGCCGCGCTCGACGGGCACGGGATGGCGCTGGTGGAGGCGCGAAGCTGCCGCGCGTGCCACGGCGCGGCGCTGACGGGCAAGGATCCGGCGCCGCGCCTCGCGGGCCAGGGGCAGCTTTACCTGGAGTCGCAGCTGGCGGCGTTCCGCTCCGGTGAGCGGCGCGATCCCACCGGCGCGATGAACGGGCTGGCCGCGACGTTGTCGGGCGACGACACGCGTGCGGTCGCGCACTATCTGGCCGGCCTGTCGCCGGACGGGGCGGCCCGATGATGCGCGAAGGGCGTCAGGGCCGGGAATACCCTGCCTTTTTCTTTGCCGTTTACTTTGTCATAGTGACCTAAGATTGGTAATGTGTTCTACAAAAGAGCACCCCCGGATGTGAAGCGGCAGTACCCGATTTTTGACCGAACCGGTTTTCAACAACTCACGTATCAGGAGACAACCATGGCTAAGCACCCCGTCGTCGTTTATGGCGCAAGCGGTTACACCGGCATGTTGATCATGGACTGGCTGATCGACCAGAACATCCCGTTCACGGCGGTCGCGCGCAACGCGGGCCGCACGAAGGAAATGATGGCGCAGCGCGTCGTGCGCCTCGAATCCGCGGAATACGAAATCATCGAGGCGGAGCACGACGTCGATGCGCTCGTGAATGCGTTCAGCGGCGCGAAGGTGGTGTGCAATACGGTGGGGCCGTTCTCGAGCTTCGGGCTCGTCGGCGTGGAAGCCGCATTGAAGGCCGGCTGCCACCACCTCGATACGACGGGCGAACAGTCGTATATCCGCGACGTGCGCGACCAGTTCGGCGAGCTGTACCGTCAGGCCGGCCTGCTGGTGTCGTCGTCGAACGCGTACATGTACACGTTCGCCGAGATCGCCGCCGAGCTCGCGCTCGAGACGCCGGGTATCGATGCGCTGGAAACGGCCACGCTGACGCGCGGCCCGCGCGGCGCGGCCGGCGTGAGCATCGGTTCGACCGCGACGATCTTCGACGGCGCGCGCCACGAATCCTGCTACCTGTGGGAGAAGGCGCTCGTGCCGCACGCGCCGGACGCATCCTTCACCGTCGCGACGCCCGAACTCATGCAGCCGGTGTTCTGCCTGCCGTGGGGCGGCACGTCGCTGCCCGTCTACTTCGAGCGCGATCCGCGCGTGCGCAGCTGCATCTCGTGCGTGGGCTTCTACGACAACAACGTGATGAAGCTGGTGCACCAGTTCGGGCAGAAGTGGGAAGCCGAATACAAGCACCTGCCGCGCGAGCAGCAGGACGCGGTGCTGAAGCAGGTGGTCGCGTCGACCACGCCGACGATGCCGCCGCGCGAGCGCACGACGATCCAGCGCAGCGTCGACTTCGCGATCGGCCGCGGCCAGCTCGCATCGGTGCGCGCGACCGTGCACGGCATCACGCCGTACATCTCGACGGGTGCGATCCACGCGGCCGGCGTGCTCAAGCTGCTCGACGGCGACGTCGCGCGCACGGGCTTCGCGTCGGGCTCGAAGGCATTCGGCCATCGCTACCTGCTCGGCTTCCTCGAACAGCGCGGGCTCGCGCGCGCCACGGTCACGCAACTGTGACGGCCGCCGCCGCACCGGACCAGACCCAACGGAACTTGTGACATGGCCATTATCGATTTCTACGACCGCGGGTGGCGCCTCAATCCCGACGGCATCGCCTATATCCAGGACGAGCGCAGCTACACGTTCCAGGAGATCGGCGAGCTGTCGTGCCGCATCGCCAACGGGCTGCTCGCCGCCGGCTTCGCGAAGGAGGCGAAGGCGGCGGTGTGGGCGGACAACGACGTGATCGGCTGGAGCTGCGCGCTCGGCATGTGGCGCGCCGGGCTCGCATATATCCCGGTGAACGGGCGCAACGCGGTGGCCGAGAACCAGTACGTGCTCGATGCGTTCGACTGCGAGGTGCTGTTCTTCCACCAGGCGTTCGCGGCCGCGATCGACGCGTTGCGGCCGCGCCTGCCGAAGATCCGGCTGTGGGTGTGCCTCGATGCCGACCTGCCGTGGGCGCCGTCGCTGGCCACCTGGAGCGAGCGCCAGCCGGCGACGCTGCCGGTCGTCGATTACGCGATGGACGACGTCGTCGCGCTGTCGGCGACGGGCGGCACGACCGGCGCGCCGAAGGGCGTGATGAACACACACCGCTCGCTGCAGACGTACTTCGCGCAATTCATGATCGCGATGACGTATGGCGACGCGCGCCCGGTGAATCTCGCCGCGGCGCCGATGACGCACACGGCCGGCATGATGTCGCTGCCGTGCACCGCGCGCGGCGGCACGGTCGTCGTGCTGCCGAAACCCGACCCCGCGCTGCTGCTCGGCGCGATCGTCAAGCACCGCGTCACCGAGTTCTTCCTGCCGCCGACGGTGATCTACCGGCTGCTCGACATCCCCGGCATCGACAAGGTCGATTTCTCGTCGCTGCGCTACTTCCTGTACGGCGCCGCGCCGATGTCGGTCGAGAAGCTCAAGCGCGCGATCGACGTGTTCGGTCCGGTGATGACGGGCGGCTACGGTCAGACCGAGGCGCCCGCGTCGATCTCGTACCTGACGCCGGCCGAGCATTTCGTCGATGGCCGGTTCGCCTCGGACGAGCGGCTGGCGTCGGTCGGCCGCCCGAACCCGCTGGTGCGCGTCGAGATCGTCGGCGAGCGCGGCGACGTGCTGAAGCAGGGCGAGACCGGCGAAATCTGCGTGCGCGGCGACCTCGTGATGAAGGGGTACTACAACGCGCCGGACAAGACGGCCGAAACGATCGTCGACGGCTGGCTGCACACGGGCGACATCGGCCATCTCGATGCCGACGGTTATCTGCACATCACCGACCGCAAGAAGGACATGATCATCAGCGGCGGCTTCAACGTCTATCCGAGCGAGGTCGAGCAGGTGATCTGGGCGCATCCGGCGGTGCAGGACTGCGCGGTGATCGGCGTGCCCGACGACACATGGGGCGAGGCCGTGAAGGCCGTCGTCGAGCTCAATGCCGGCCAGCAGGTGAGCGCGGAAGAACTGGTTGCGCTCTGCAAGGAGAAACTCGGCTCGGTGAAGGCGCCGAAGAGTGTGGACTTCGTCGCCGCGCTGCCGCGCAGCACGGCCGGCAAGGTGCTGAAGAAGGACCTGCGCGAACAATACTGGCAGGGCCAGCAACGCAGGATCTGAGCCTGATTAATACGGATTCCATACGATGAGCAACATCTACATTGCCGGCATTGCGATGACCGTGTTCGGCCGGCATCTCGACCGCAGCCTCGACGACCTGGCGAGAGAGGCGCTGCAGCGCGCGTTGCGGGACGCCGGCTGCCATGCCGATGCGATCCGCGCGGCGTTCTATTCGGGCATCACCAACGGCGCGTTGCAGGGGCAGCTGTCGATTCCCGGCCAGGTCATCTTCAGCAAGATCGGCATTGAAGGCATCCCGGTGTTCAACGTCGAGAATGCGTGCGCGTCCGGCAGCACGGCCGTGCACCTCGCCGTGCGGGAGCTGCAGTCGGGCGCGTGCGACGTCGCGCTCGCACTCGGCGCGGAAAAGATGAACGTCGCGGACAAGGCGAAATCGTTCGCGCTGTTCGAGGCCGGCTGGGACGTGTCGCGTGTCGACGAGAATTTCGCGACGCTCGCCCGGCTCGGCGAAGGGATCGAGCCGCCGCCCGGGTCGGAATCCGATCGCCCGTACAGCCGTTTCATGAAGATCTACGCGGCGATGTGCCGGCATCACATGCACACGTACGGCACGACGCAGCGGCAGATCGCCGCCGTGTCGGCGAAGAATCACGGGCATTCGGTGCACAACCCGTATTCGCAGTTCCGTCAGCCGTTCACGATCGACGAGGTGCTGGCGGCCGCGCCGATCACGTACCCGATCACGCTGCCGATGTGCGCGCCGCTGTCGGACGGCGCGGCGGCCGCGATCCTTTGCACCGAGGAAGGGCTGGAGCGCATCGGCGCGGATCGCGGCCGCTGCATCCGGATCGCCGCGAGCGTGCTGCGCAGCTTTACGCGGCGGCGCATCGACGAGCCGCACAAGCACATCGGCCGGCTCGCCGCGCTGCAGGCGTACGACCAGGCCGGCGTGGGGCCGGAGGACATGGACGTCGCCGAAGTGCACGACGCGTCGGCGATGGGCGAAATCATCCAGGCCGAGAACCTCGGCTTCGTGCCGCCCGGCGAAGGCGGCCCGGCCGCCGAGCGCGGCGAATTCACGCTCGGCGGGCGCATTCCGATCAACACGTCGGGCGGCCTCGAATCGAAGGGCCATCCGCTCGGTGCGACCGGCATCGGGCAACTGTACGAGCTGGTCACGCAGTTGCGCGGCGAAGCGGGCGCGCGGCAGGTGGACGGCGCACGCCATGCGATCCAGGAGAACGGCGGCGGCTTGCAGGGCGTCGAAGAGGCTGCGCTGGCGATTCACATTCTCAGCAGGGACTGACGGAGGCGGACATGGGCAACGCACACGGCGCGATGGCGTTCGGGCAGGTAGCGCAGGCGGGGCAGGCAGGGCAGGCAGGGCAGGCGACGGGCGGGGTCGGCGCGGCTGCGTCGATGCAGGCGGCGGGCGCCGACGCGGCCGGGCCGCTGGCCCGCTGGGGCGAGGAAATCCGTGCCGATGCGGCGTTGCAGAAGTATCGCCCGGTCGGCGGATGGATCGAGCGGCCCGAGCCGGTGCAGCCGCCGCTCGAAGGCGACGTCCGCGCGGACGTGATCGTCGTCGGTGCGGGCTTTGCCGGCCTGTCCACCGCGCTCGAGCTGGCCGCGCGCGGCGCGAGCGTCGTCGTGCTCGAACGCGAGTTCGCGGGCTTCGGCGCGAGCGGCCGCAACGCCGGTTATCTCGCCGGCGGCCAGGGGCTCGAATACGACCTGTTTCTCAAGCGGGTCGGCCGCGAACAGGCGAAGCGGATCGTCGGCTTCTATGACGAAGGCGTCGCGTATGTCGAACGCAAGCTCGCCGAATACGCGATCGATTGCGACTACCGTGCGTCGGGCATCATTCGCGCGGGCGTGCATCCGTCGCAGGAGAAGCGCTTGCGCGAGAGCATGGCGACCGGCATCGAACTCGGCTCGCCCGCGCAGTTTCTCGATGGCGCGGCGATGCGCGAGCGCGGGATTCCGCCGGCCTTCCTGTTCGGCGCGTACGTGCCGGGCGGCGGCACGCTCGATCCCGGCAAGTACGTGACGGGGTTGCGACGCGCGGCGCTCGCGGCCGGCGTGAAGCTCTACGAGAACACCGCGCTGCTCGAATTCGAGGAAGACGAGACGGTGCGCGTTCGCACCGCACGCGGCAGCGCGAGCGCGCCCGTGCTGGTGCTCGCGACCAACGCGTATACGCCGCAGCTCGGCCTGCTTGGCGACAAGGTGATGCCGTTGCGCGTGTCGGCGCTCGAAACCGAGCCGCTGTCCGATGCGCAGCTCGCAGCGCTGGACTGGCCGAATCGCGAGGGCATCGTGACGCCGCACCTGACGATGGAGAGCCATCGCCTCACCGCGCGCAACACGCTGCTGCTGACGACCAAGCGGCTGCACTACGTGTACGGATCGCAGACCCCGAACGTGCCCGACGACGACGCGTATCGCGCGCTTCTGAAGACGCTGCACGCGCGTTTTCCGCAACTCGGCAACGTGCCGGTGCGCGCGTGCTGGAGCGGCTACATCTCGTTTGCGGGCGACGCGTTGCCGGTGATCGGCGCGGCCGGCGCGCACGGGAACGTGTTCTACACGGCCGGCTGCTCGGGGCATGGCGTGGGCACGCAGTCGCTGGTCGGGCGCCTGCTGGCCGAGCGGATCGGGGACGGGCAATCGCCGCTGCTCGACGCGCTGGCGCACAAGTCCCCGTCGGTGCCGCCGGAGCCGTTGCGATGGTGTGCGGTCAATGCGATGCTCGGCGTCGCGAACCTGCTCGACGATCGCGTGAACCGCAAGGTGCGGCCGATGTAGCGGCGCACGCGCGCGTCGCGACGCGGCAACGTGGGTCCGGCGGGGCGGCCCGGCAGAAGGGCCGCTCGATGGAAAATGAAGCGCGCATCGGGTATAGTCGTTTGCGCTCCGTAAGGTACGGAGCGTCCCTTCGACGAAGCCGAAACGCCACCTTCACGACGAACACGATGACAGTGTCCAACGAACCGCGCAGCAGCAAGAAGCGGCGCACTTCGACTGCCACCCCCGCAGCAGCCGGCAACCCGGACGGGTTGCGCGCGCAAGGCCTGCGCACGCGCAACACGATCATTCGCGTCGCACGCAAGCTGTTGCTGGAAGGCGGCCCGCTGGAATTCTCGCAGCGTGCGGTTGCCGCGGCCGCGGGGATCAGCGTCAGCAATCTGCAGTACTACTTCCCGACCCGGATCGCCGTGTTGCGGGCCGTCATCGAGCCGGTCATCGATACGTACCTCGACGACATGAAGCGCGCGATCAGCAGCGACGCTTCGCCGCGCGACGTGTTCGAGGAGATCCTCGAGCGTTCGATCAAGGATGCGAAGGATGCCAAGTACAACGCATTGTTCCGGCACTTCCTGTCGTTCGCGGCCACCGATCCCGAGTGCTTCAAGCTCTACGACGAATGGTATGCATCGCTCACGCGCGACCTCGCGCAGTTACTGCGCGCGGTCAATTCCGCGCACAGCGCGGCCGATAGCCGGCATGCGGCGACGATGCTGATCGCGCTGGCCGACGGCTTCGCGATGCAATACGGCACCGGGCGCCATACGCAGGCGCTCGACGCGTATTTCACCGCGACCTCGCGCGCGATCGCGTACGGCACGCTGGCGGTTCCGGCCGGCAAGTAACCGCGCGAGCCCACAGCGGCAATGCGGGAAGAGACAGGGGAATACCCTGTCTTTTTTTTGCTTCCTGCGTTTGTCATGATGACCTATGTTTGGTATGTATTACTAGATGTGGGATGGCCGGGCGCATCCGCTGTCCGGCCAACATGATTCGAGTCCAGGAGGAGAACGGAGATGATTCGTCTGAACAAGTCCGCGGCGCTGCCCGTGGTCGGCATGACCGGCTTCGAGACGCCGTTGAGCGAAGAGGAAAGCGCAATCCAGCACACGGTTCACCGCTTTGCGCGCGACGTGCTGCGGCCGATCGGCCGCGAGCTCGACCGGATGACGGCGGAGGAGGTGATCGCGCCCGGCTCGCCATACTGGGCCGCGATCGTCGAGAGCGCGAAGCTCGGGCTCGATCCGCAACTGATCGCGCAGTTTCCGCCGGAAACGGCCGTGCGCATCGAGTCGTTGATCGGCGAGGAGCTCGGCTGGGGCGATTCGGGCCTCGCCGTGTCGATCGGCGCGGCCACGATGCCGCTGATGATGGCGCATACGGTCGGCAATCCCGAACTGGTCGAGATGTGCGCGGGCAAGGTCGGCTGCTGGATGAACACGCAGCCCGATCGCGGGTCGGACGCGGCGATCCTGTATCGGCAGGAACTCGGCGCGAACGGCCGGCAGCCGGTCGGCAACGTGACCGCGAAGGTCGGCGCGGACGAGATCGTGATCAACGGACAAAGCTCGGCGTGGATCTCGAACGGCTCGGTCGCGCAGGTCGCGCTCGCGTACATGGCGGCCGACTACGGCGACGGCTTTTACGGGGAAGGCGAGCGCAGCGCGTTCACGAACGGCATCGCGATGATCCTGCCGCTCGACCTGCCGGGCATATCGCGCGGCAAGCCGCTCGACAAGATCGGCCAGCGTTCGCTGCCGCAGGGCGAAATCTATTTCGACAACGTGAAGGTGCCGAAGCGCTTCGCGGTCGCGTTGAAGGACGACTATCTCGGCAACCTCGCGTCGACGTGGTCGTATGCGGGCACGCACATGTGCCAGGTGTTCGTCGGCGCGGCGCGCGCCGCGTTCGAACTGGCGCTCGCGTATTGCCACGAGCGCAAGCAGGGCGGCGCGCTGCTGATGGATCACCAGATGACGCACCTGCGCATCGGCGAGATGCTGCGCCGGCTCGAGATGGCGCGTGCGATCGCGCGCCGCAGCCTCGCGTTCTCGCGGATGTCGCCGCAGAGCCATCCGTACGCGACCGCGCAGGCGAAGGTGAGCGTGACCGAGGAAGCGATGAAGATCACGCACGAGGCGTTCCAGCTGTTCGGCGGCAACGGCACCACGCGCGAGTTCCCGATCGAGAAGCTGTTTCGCGACGTGCGTTCGGCGCTGATCGAGGATGGCGAGAACTACGTTCTCGCGTCGCGCCTCGGCGTGCTGGCCGGGCACCTTTATCAGAACGGGTGGACGCGCGAGTAAGCGGCGCGAGGGAGCGGGGGCGCGCGCCGGTTCGGCCGGTCCGGCGACGCGTTCCGTCCCGGTGAATCGGGGATTCCCATGGTGAATACCCGCTCATTCATCAAATAAATTTTAAAAATGGTCGCCCGCTGGCTATGCTGAATCCTTCACTCAGGCGGGCATGCGATGGCTGAACTCTTTCTGGTACGGCACGGGCAGGCGTCGTTCGGCACCGACGACTACGACCGGCTTTCCGCGGCGGGCGAGCAGCAGGGCGCCTGGCTCGGCGAATACTTCGCGCGGCAGGGCCTGACGTTCGACCGCGTGATCTGCGGCACGATGACCCGCCATGCGCAGACGGTCGACGCGATCCTGCGCGGGATGGGCCGCGAAGGCGTGCCGGTCGACCGCCATCCCGGCCTGAACGAATACGACTTCCACGGGTTGTTCGCGGCCGCCGCCCGCGACTACCCGGAGATCGCGCGGCTTGCCGCCGGCTCGATGAAGGAGCATTTCCGCGCGCTCCGGCAGGTGCTGCAGCTGTGGACCGAGGACAAGCTCGGCGAAGCGGCCCCCGAAACCTGGTCGCATTTCCAGCAGCGCGTGGCCGATGCACGCGCCGCGATCCGCCACGGCGGCGGCCAGCGCGTGCTCGCGGTGAGTTCCGGCGGCCCGATCGCCGCCACCGTCCAGCAGGTGCTCGCGGCGCCGCCGTCGAGCGCGATCGCGCTGAACCTGCAGATCCGCAACAGCAGTCTTTCGCAGTTTTTCTTCAACGCTGATGCGTTCCACCTCGCGTCGTTCAACGGCATCCCGCATCTGGAGGATCCCGAACGGCACGCATGGCGGACCTACGGCTGACCCACGAACGACACGCGACGATGACGAACCCTTCCCAGCAACTCGACACAGCCCGCCTCACGCGCTATCTGGAAACGCACGTGCCGGGCTTCGAAGGCCCGGTCGACACGGAGAAGTTTGCCGGCGGCCAGTCGAATCCGACTTTCCTGCTGCACGCGAAGAGCGGCCGCTACGTGCTGCGCCGCCAGCCGCCGGGCGAACTGCTGAAGTCCGCGCACGCGGTCGACCGCGAATTCCGCGTGCTGACCGCGCTGTCGGGCACCGCGGTGCCGGTCGCACGGCCGTATCACCTCTGCGAAGACCGCGACGTGATCGGCAGCCTGTTCTACGTGATGAGCTTCGAGGACGGCCGGATCTTCTGGGATCCCGCGCTGCCGGAACTGCCGAAGGCCGATCGCGCGGCGTGCTACGACGCGCTGCTGCAGACGATGGCCGCGCTGCACGACGTCGATGTCGGCGCGGTGGGCCTGGCCGACTACGGCCGACCCGGCAACTACTTCGAGCGCCAGATCGGCGTGTGGACGAAGCAGTATCGCGCGGCCGAAACCGAGCGTCTCGACGCGATGGAGACGCTGATCGACTGGCTGCCGAAAGCCTGCCCCGAGGACACGGGCCGGCCGGCGCTGGTGCACGGCGATTTCCGGATCGACAACCTGATGTTCGCGCGCGACGGCTATCGCGTGCAGGCCGTGCTCGACTGGGAGCTGTCGACGCTCGGCAATCCGCTCGCCGATCTCGCCTATTTCTGCATGTGCCTGCGGCTGCCGACCGGCGGGCAGGTGCGTGGGCTCGCGGGCCAGGATCGCGACGAACTCGGCATTCCTGACGAAGCGGCGATCGTCGCGCGTTACTGCGAACTGCGCGGGATCGAGCCGATCCGCGACTGGCACTTCTATCTCGCGTTCAGTTTCTTCCGGCTCGCGTCGATCGCGCAGGGCGTGAAGGCGCGCGCGCTGCAGGGCAACGCGTCGAGCGAGCAGGCGCTGCGCGTCGGCGCGATGGCTGGCCGGCTGGCCGAACTGGCCGTGAGCGTGATCGACGCGCATCGCTGAAAGCGCCGCGATCGTACGCGGCCACACGACATACCCATCAACAATGGAGGAGCGAGACAACATGGCAACGAATCTGTTCGACCTGACCGGCAAGATCGCGCTGGTGACGGGCGCAAGCCGCGGCATCGGCGAGGAAATCGCGAAACTGCTCGCGGAGCAGGGCGCGCACGTGATCGTGTCGAGCCGCAAGCTCGACGACTGCCAGGCCGTGGCCGACGCGATCGTCGCGGCGGGCGGCCGCGCCGAGGCGCTGGCCTGCCACGTCGGGCGGCTGGAAGATATCGCGGCGACGTTCGAGCACATCCGCGGCAGGCACGGGCGGCTCGACATCCTCGTGAACAATGCGGCCGCGAACCCGTATTTCGGGCACATCCTCGATACGGATCTCGCCGCCTACGAGAAGACCGTCGACGTGAACATCCGCGGCTACTTCTTCATGTCCGTCGAAGCCGGCAAGCTGATGAAGGAACACGGTGGCGGCGCGATCGTCAACACGGCGTCGGTGAACGCGCTGCAGCCGGGCGACCGGCAGGGCATCTACTCGATCACGAAGGCGGCCGTCGTCAACATGACGAAGGCGTTCGCGAAGGAGTGCGGGCCGCTCGGCATTCGCGTGAATGCGCTGCTGCCGGGGCTCACGAAGACGAAGTTCGCAGGCGCGCTGTTCGCCGACAAGGACATCTACGAAACCTGGAAGGCGAAGATCCCGCTGCGCCGCCACGCGGAGCCGCGCGAAATGGCCGGCACCGTGCTGTATCTCGTGTCGGACGCGGCGAGCTACACGAACGGCGAATGCATCGTCGTCGACGGCGGCCTGACGATCTGAACGCGCGATGAAAATCGACAGCTACGCCGGCCAGGCCGTGATGATCACCGGCGCCGCGAGCGGCTTCGGCGCGCTGCTCGCGAGCGAACTCGCCGCGATGGGCGCGCGGCTCGCGCTCGGCGACCTGAACGGCGAAGCGCTCGAACGCGTGGCCGCGCCGCTGCGCGCGGCCGGCGCCGACGTGATCGCGCAGCGCTGCGACGTGCGCGTCGAAGCGGACGTGGCGGCGCTGGTGCATGACGCCGCCGAGCGCTTCGGGCGGCTCGACGTCGGCATCAACAACGCGGGCATCGCCCCGCCGATGAAGGCGCTGATCGACACCGACGAGGCCGATCTCGACCTGAGCTTCGCGGTGAACGCAAAGGGCGTGTTCTTCGGGATGAAGCACCAGATCCGCCAGATGCTCGCGCAGCGCGAAGGCGTGATCCTGAACGTCGCGTCGATGGCCGGGCTCGGCGGCGCGCCGAAGCTGGCCGCGTACGCGGCGTCGAAGCATGCGGTGGTCGGGCTCACGAAGACGGCCGCGCTCGAATACGCGCGCCACGGCATCCGCGTGAATGCGGTGTGCCCGTTCTACAGCGCGACGCCGATGGTCACCGACAGCGATATCGGCGACCGCCAGGACTTTCTCGCGCAGGGCTCGCCGATGAAGCGGCTCGGCCGGCCCGACGAAATCGTCGCGACGATGCTGACGCTGTGCGCAAAGGAAAACACGTATCTGACCGGGCAGGCCGTCGCCGTCGACGGCGGTGTCTCGGCCTTCTGACCGAACGGAACACGAAAATCTCGAGGAGTCGATCATGGACTTTGGCTACACCCCGAAAGTGGAAGCACTGTGCGAACGCGTGCGCGCATTCATGGACGCGCACATCGTGCCGCGCATCCGTCAGTGGAACGAGGAAGTGCATGCGGGCCAGTATCCCGTGTCGTTCATGGAGGAACTGAAGGAGCGCGCGAAGGCGGAAGGGCTGTGGAACCTGTTCCTGCCGCACCTGAAGGACGACGAGCCCGGCACGGGCCTGACGAACCTCGAATACGCGCCGCTCGCCGAGATCATGGGGCGCGTGAGCTGGGCGTCGGAAGTGTTCAACTGCAATGCGCCGGACACCGGCAACATGGAGCTGCTGCACATGTTCGCGACGCCCGAGCAGCGCGAGGAATGGCTGCTGCCGTTGCTGCGCGGCGAGATCCGCTCGGCGTTCGCGATGACGGAGCCCGACGTCGCGTCGTCGGATGCGACGAACATCACGACGCGCATCGAGCGCGTGGGCGACGAGTACGTGATCAACGGCCGCAAGTGGTTCATCACGAACGCCGCGCATCCGAACTGCAAGATCTTCATCGTGATGGGCAAGACCGACCCCGATGCCGAGTCGCACCAGCAGCAGAGCATGATCCTCGTGCCGCGCGACACGCCGGGCGTGACGATCGTGCGCAACATCACGGTGGTCAATCACCATGCACCGGAAGGGCATTGCGAGATCACGTTCGACAACGTGCGCGTGCCGGCGCGCAACCTGCTCGGCGAGGAAGGCAGCGGTTTCGCGCTTGCGCAGGCGCGCCTCGGGCCGGGCCGCATCCACCACTGCATGCGTTCGATCGGCGCGGCCGAGCTGGCGCTGGAACTGATGGTCGACCGTGCGCAGTCGCGCGTCGCGTTCGGCAAGCCGCTGAACCGGCACGGCACCGTCGGCGAATGGATCGCGCGTTCGCGGATCGAGATCGACCAGGCGCGCCTGCTGGTGCTGAAGGCCGCGTGGATGATCGACAAGGTCGGCGCGAAGGCCGCGCGCAAGGAGATCTCGATGATCAAGGCGCTCGTGCCGACCGTCTATACCGATGTATGCGACCGCGCGATGCAGGTGTTCGGCGCGGCGGGGTTGAGCCCCGATACGCCGCTCGCCGACCTGTGGACCTGGGGCCGCGCGCTGCGCTTCGCCGACGGCCCGGACGAGGTGCACCTGCAGGCCATTGCGCGGATGGAGATCAAGGACGGCGAGCCCGGTTCGACCGCGCCGTACCTGACGCCGCCGCTGCGCGGCTGAGCCTCCGCTCGATTCGTCTGGCGAACATGGACGAACGGGCGGCGCGCGCCGTAAGATGTGGGGCCTGTTCCCGCTCATAACGGGCTTGCGCTGGCCGCCAGAAGGGCCGAGCGCAAGGATTGCGACGAAGCGAATACTCAATGTATTCGCAAGGAGCATGACGCCGCGATCGGCCCTTCTGGCGGCCAGCCCCACGAACGAATTTTCCCAAACAGGGGAACGTGCGTTGCCGGCCGTATTGCGGCGTCGATCGTCACTTGTTTGGCTTGGCCAAACGGCGCTCCTCTCTCCTTGCACTACGACCGGCAACGCGCGTTCGCAAGCCCGTTATGAGCGGGAACAGGCCCCCTGGAGATCCGGCGATGCGCTTGACGAAGATTGATCTGAACCTGTTCGTCGTATTCGAGGCGATCTACAACAAGCGCAACCTGACGCGCGCGGCCGAGGTGCTGAACCTCACGCAGCCGGCCGTCAGCAACGCGCTGGCGCGGCTGCGCAAGACGCTGAACGATCCGCTGTTCGTCAGCACGCCGGCCGGGATGATGCCGACCCCGATGGCCGAGAACATCGTCGGCCGTGTGCGCGAGGCGCTGCAACTGCTCGATTCGAGCGCGCACGAGGGCGACGTGTTCGATCCGGCGTCGTCCGAGCGCGTGTTCCGGCTCAGCATGAGCGACCTGACCGAAGCGCTGCTGCTGCCGGCGCTCGGCGAACTGCTGCAGACGCATGCGCCGGGCATGCACGTGCGCAGCTACACGATGGATCGCCGCGAAGTCGCGACCGCGCTCGCGAACGGTTCCGTCGACATCGCGATCGACGCGCCGCTGATCGGCGATCCGCACCTGCACCAGGCGCTGCTCGTGCAAGACCGCTACGCCTGCATGATCCGCGACGACCACCCGTTCAAGGGCGACACGCTCACCATGGACGACTACCTGTCGATGGGGCACATCCACGTGTCGAGCCGCCGCAAGGGCAGCGGGCACGTCGATGCGGAGCTGACGCGTCTCGGGCTGCGCCGCGACATCCAGATGCGCGTGCAGCACTACATGGTCGCGCCGCTGATCGCGATGCGCGGCGATCTCGCGCTGACGGCGCCGCTGCGGCTGCTGCAGCGCTATCCGGCGCGCATTCTCGAACTGCCGTTCGAGATGCCGGGGCTCGACTATTTCTGCTACTGGCATCGCAGTGCCGATCAGGACCAGGGCAGCCGGTGGCTGCGCGAACAGCTGATGACACTGATGGGCGGAATGGGCGAACCGCAGTGATCGAGCGCGGCGCGTGCGCGCCGCATGCGCTTCGATAGCGTCTTCAGTTTTGCAATGCCTGCGCCAGTACACGCGCCACATGCACGGCTTGAGTTTGCGCGCCATCCTGGATCTGATGCCGGCAACTCGTGCCGTCCGCGACGACGATCGCGTCTTCTGCTCGCGCACGCACAGCCGGCAACAGCGACAGCTCGGCCATCGCCTGCGACGCGGCGTAGTGCTCGGCTTCATAGCCGAAGCTGCCGGCCATCCCGCAGCACGACGATTCGACCGGCGACACCTTCAGGCCCGGAATCCAGCGCAACACCGTCTGCACCGGCGTGAACGCGCCGAACGCCTTCTGATGGCAATGGCCGTGCACGAGCGCTTCCTTCGCATCGATTGCGTGCAGCGGCAGCGACAAGCGGCCGGCCTCCTGTTCGCGCACGAGAAACTCCTCGAACAGGAACGCGTGGCTTGCCAGTCGCGCCGCTTCGTCGCCATAGCCATAAGCAAGAAACTCGTCGCGCATCGACAGCAGGCACGACGGCTCCAGCCCGACGATCGCGACGCCGCGTTCGAGATACGGCCGCAACGTATCGAGCGTGCGTTTCGCCTCGGCCTTCGCTTCATCGACGAGCCCGGCCGCGAGGAACGTGCGGCCGCAGCACAGTGGCCGCTCGCCTTCGCGCACGTTGAAATGCACGGTGTAGCCGGCCGCTTCGAGCACGGCCTGCGCGGCGCGCGCATTGTCCGGTTCCTGGTAGTTGCTGAACGTATCGACGAAGAGCAGCACTTCGCGGGTCACCGAGCCGGTATCTTGCGAAGACACTGACGTCCCTGCACCCATACCCGCATCCGTGAGAAACGGCCGTGCAAATGCAGGCAGCGCGCGCTGCGGCGCGAGCCCGATCCACCGCTTCATTGCTGATGCGACGACCGGCACGCCGTTTGCAAACGCGATCGCGCCGCGCATGCGTGCAGCCCATGGTGCATAACGCGGCAGATACGCGACGAGCCGTTCGCGCAGCGTCGCGCCGTGCTTGCGGTTCCACGCATGTCGCGCCTCGATCTTGAAGCGCGCCATGTCGACGCCCGTCGGGCAATCGCGCTTGCAGCCCTTGCACGACACGCACAGGTCGAGCGCGGCCTTCACGTCGTCGCCGGCGAGGCCATCGGCGCCAAGCTGGCCCGTCACCGCGAGCCGCAGCGTATTCGCGCGGCCGCGCGTCACGTGCTGCTCGTCTCGCGTCACGCGATAGCTCGGGCACATCGTGCCCGCGTCGAACTTGCGGCAGTGCCCGTTGTTGTTGCACATCTCGACGGCCGACGCGAGCCCGTGCGTGATGTCGGTGCCGGAGCCGGGCGCGGTTTCTTCACCGGTCAGCGGGTTGCGCGCGACGTTCCAGGCCGACCAGTCGAGCGCGGGTTGCAGCGGCAGCGCCGCATAGCCGGGCGCGAAACGGAAATGCTCGCGCGTATCCATCTTCGGCGGATTGACGATCTTGTCCGGGTTGAAGCGGTTGTCGGGATCGAACAACGCCTTGATCTCCGCGAACGCCGCGTTCAGGCGCGGGCCGTATTGCCACGCAACCCATTCGCCGCGACACAGCCCGTCGCCGTGCTCGCCCGAATACGCGCCCTTGTACTCGCGCACGAGCGCGGCCGCTTCCTCGGCGATCTCGCGCATGCGCGTCGCGCCGTCGCGCCGCATGTCGAGGATCGGCCGCACGTGCAGCGTGCCGACGCTGGCATGCGCGTACCACGTGCCTTCGGTTTCATGCTTGTGGAATACGTCGGTCAGGCGGCGCGTGTATTCGGCGAGATGTTCGAGCGGCACCGCGCAATCCTCGATGAACGATACCGGTTTGCCGTCGCCCTTCATGCTCATCATGATGTTGAGCCCGGCCTTGCGCACGTCCCACAGCGCCTTCTGCGCGCCGGCATCGGTCATCTTCACGACGCTGTCGGGCAGCCCGAGATCGGCCATCAGTTCGGCGAGCCGGTCGAGTTGCGCCAGTTGCGCGTCGCGCGATTCGCCCGCGAACTCGACGAGCAGGATCGCTTGCGGCTGCCCGACCAGCGCCTGCTCGATCACCGGGCGGAACGCCGGGTTCTCCATCGACAGGTCGATCATCGTGCGATCGACCAGCTCCACGGCCACCGGCTTCAGCTTCACGATGTGCTGCGCGGTGTCCATCGCCTGGTAGAAGGTCGGGAAGTTCACGACGCCGAGCGTCTTGTGCGCGGGCAGCGGCGCGAGCTTCAGCGTGATCTGCCGGCTGTACGCGAGCGTGCCTTCCGAGCCGACGAGCAGGTGCGCGAGATTCGCGTGGCCGTCGTCGGTGTACGCGCGCGGGTTCTGGCAGTCGAACAGGTCGAGGTTGTAGCCGGCCACGCGGCGCAGCACCTTCGGCACGCGCTCGACGATCTCGTCGCGCTCGCGTATCGCGATGCGTTCGACGCCGTGCAGCAGCTCGAGCGTGCGACGGTCGGTAACGGGCTGCGCGAGCGAGCCGAACCGGCATTCGCTGCCGTCCGCGAGGATCGCGTCGATCGCGAGCACGTTGTGCACCATGTTGCCGTACTCGATCGAGCGCGACCCGCACGAGTTGTTGCCGGCCATCCCGCCGATCGTGCATTGTGCGCCGGTCGACACGTCGACCGGGAACCACAGCCCGTGCGGCTTCAGCCACGCGTTCAGGTGATCGAGCACGATGCCGGGCTCGACGGTGACGGTGTGCGCTTGCGCATCGAATTCGACGATCCGGTTCAACCATTTGCTGTTGTCGACGACGAGCGCCTCGCCGACCGTCTGCCCGCACTGGCTCGTACCGGCGCCGCGCGCGAGCACGGGGATCTTGCGGTCGCGCGCGATGTCGAGCGCGACGCGCAGGTCGTCCTGGTCGCGCGGCACGACCACGCCGAGCGGCATGATCTGGTAGATCGACGCGTCGGTCGCGTAGCGGCCGCGGCTTGCGCGATCGGCGTGGACGTCGCCGCGCATTTCCGTGCGCAGCCGCTCGAACAGCGGCGACAGTGCGGCGCCTTGCGACGGCACGAGATGGACGGGGCGAACCAGCGAAGGCGAGACGGCGGATTTCATGGTGGCGATCGGTATCGGGTGAAAACGGATCAGGCGAGCGTGACGCTGACGGGCGGCAGCCCGGCGATGCGGCCGACGGCCGTGCCGGCGGCCTGCGGGAAAGCCATCCCCGTGTACGAGCCGGTCGTGACGACGGTGCCGGCCGGCAGTACGATGCCGCGCCGCGACGCGTGATTGACGAGCCATGGCAACAGGCGGCGCGGGTCGCCCGCAGGGTTCGTGCCGGTGGTGGCGGCGATGTCCCGCCCGTCGAACGTGAAAGCGGGGTGGGGTGTGAGGAACGGGAAATCCGCGCGATAACCGGTCATTTCGCCGAGCACGAGCGCGCCGTGGTTCTGCAGGTCGGCGAGTTGCGCGGCGGGCGCGACGTCCGGCCATTCGCGGAAGCGGCTCGCGACGATCTCGATCGCGGCGCCCATCTGCGCGATGCCGTCGAACACTTCATCGTCGGCATAGGCGGCCGCACGCGGCGCGAAGTCGCGGCCGAAGCGGAACGCGATCTCCAGTTCGAGGCCGAGCGGCCGGAACGCGCCGCGCGGCAGCGTGACGCCGCTCGCGTGGCGGCAGTCGTCGGGCAGTGATGCGCCCTGGATCGGGCCGTCGGGCTGCTTCGCGCCGACCTTCCACGCACCGATCGCGGCGCGGCGCTCGGCGAGCAGTTGCGCCTGCACCGCATAGGCGTCGTCGGCATCGGCGGGGACGAGTGCTGAAGGCAGCGCGGCGAACGCGATGCCGTGTTGCCAGCCGGCGGCGAGCCGGACGGCGAGGTCGTGAGTGGCTTGAGTCATCGTGAATGGCAAAAAGGAGAAAAAGCGGGGCGGCGGCAGCGCCCCGTTGGCATCAGGCCGGCGAGCGGTGGGTTGCCGGCTGTTCTGCAGGCGCATCGGCGAAGCGGCTGTCCGGCTGCATGCGGAACGCGAGCAGCACGCCCACGCCCATCAGCACCATGCTGCCGATGAACGGCAACTCCCAGCTGCCGAAGCGGTCGATCACGAAGCCGGAGATCACCGGCGACAGGATCGCCGCGAGCGCCGAGCCGGAATTCATCATCCCGCTCGCGGTGCCCGAGTATTCCGGTGCGATGTCCATCGGCACGGCCCACATCGGGCCGATCGTCATTTCGGCGAAGAAGAACCCGGCCGCGAGGCACGCCATCGACACGTACAGGTCGTGCATGAACAGCAGCGGCAGCAGCGACAGCAGCGTGAACAGCATGCAGATCGACACCATCCAGCTGCGTGCGCGCTTGAGGCTGCCGGTGCGCGCATAGATGCGGTCGGTGACGATGCCGCCGAGCGTGTCGCCGATCACGCCCGCGAAGAACACCGCGGATGCGAACACGGCCGATTTCTTCAGGTCGAGGTCGTAGCTGTGCAGGAAGTACTGCGGAATCCAGCTCAGGAACAGCCACAGCGTCCAGCCGTAGCAGAAGTAGACGATCGTGACGGGCATCATCCGGCGGAACAGCGGGCCCCACGGCACGGTGGCGGGCTTCTGTTTGGGCGGCGGCAGCGCATCGAGTTCGGCCTGCGTGATGCGCGGGTGATCCTTCGGATGCTCGGTGTAGACGAGCGCCCACACCGCGACCCACACGATGCTGATCACGCCGCAGATGTAGAACGATTCGCGCCACCCGTACACGGCCATCACCGCGACGACGGCGGCCGGCGCGACCGCGTTGCCGACGCGCGAAAACGCATGCGTGATGCCCTGCGCGAAGCCGCGTTTCTCGCGCGGCACCCAGCGCGACATTGCCGACGTGGCCGCCGGGAACGTCGCGCCTTCGCCGAGCCCGAGCAGCAGGCGCGCGGCGAGCAGCGACGCGAGGCCGCCGGCCATCCCGGTCAGCAGCGTCGCGACGGCCCACAGCAGCCCGCATGCGAGCAGCGTGCGGCGCGCGCCGAAGCGGTCGCTGACCCAGCCGCCGATGATCTGGAATACGAGGTACGGATACGCGAACGCGGAGAACACGAGGCCGATCTCCGTCTTGTTCAGCCCGAATTCCTTGCCGAACCCGGCGGCGGCCGTGCTCACGTTCACGCGGTCGAGGTACGTGATGAAGTACATCACGCATAGCATCACCAGCACGATGCCGGTCGCTCGGAACAGCTTCATGTGTCGTCTCCTGGATGTTGTCTGGCTTGCTGCCCGTGCCGGCGTCGAGGCCGGCATCTGGGCGGGTCGTGCTGATGAAGCGGGGCGGGCGCGCGTCGGCAGCGGACGGTGCGCGTCGTGACGACTGCGTGCGGCCGCCCGTGAAGAGGAACGGGTGCGTCGGGCGGCGCGCCGGGATCGCGCGTGCTGCCGTCCGCGCTCAGGCCGCCGCGCGCAGCGCCGGCGTGTGCGTGTTCGACGCGAGGTAGTCCATCGCCGCGACGACGCCGCTCGCGGCAACCGGCACGCCGGCGAGCTTCAGCCCCATCTCGCAGCCGGTGAGCGTGGCCATCAGCGTGAGGTCGTTGCAGTCGCCGAGATGGCCGATGCGGAACATCTTGCCGCGCATCTTGCCGAGCGCCTGCCCGAGCGACATGTCGAAGCGTTCGTAGATCAGCTTGCGCACGGCGTCCGCGTCGACGCCGTCGGGCATCATCACGCCGGTCAGCACGGGGCTGTAGACGGCCGGGTCCGCGCACTGGATCTCGAGACCCCATGCGCGCACCGCGCGGCGCGTCGCTTCCGCGAGCCGCTGGTGGCGCGCGAACACGTTGTCGAGCCCTTCGCCGAGGATCATGTCGAGCGCTTCGGCCAGCCCGTACAGCAGGTTGGTGTTCGGCGTGTACGGCCAGTAGCCGTTCTTGTTCGCCTCGATGATCTCGTGCCAGCCCCAGAACGCGCGCGGCAGCCTGGCGTGCTCGCTCGCCGCGAGCGCCTTCGGCGACACCGCGTTGAAGCTGATGCCCGGCGGCAGCATCAGCCCCTTCTGCGAGCCCGACACCGTCACGTCGACGCCCCATTCGTCATGGCGGTAGTCGGCGGACGCAAGCCCCGAGATCGTGTCGACCATCAGCAGCGCCGGGTGGCCGGCCGCGTCGATCGCGCGGCGCACGGCCGCGATGTCCGAGGTGACGCCGGTGGACGTTTCGTTGTGCACCACGCACACGGCCTTGATGTCGTGCGCTGTGTCGGCGCGCAGGCGCGCTTCGATCATGTCGGGCTGCACGCCGCGACGCCAGCCTTCGATGCCCGGCAGCCCGAGGAATGCGGGCTTCAGGCCGAGCGCCTCGGCCATCTTCTTCCACAGCGTCGCGAAGTGGCCCGTTTCGAACATCAGCACGGTATCGCCGGCGCTCAGCGTGTTGGTCAGCGCGGCTTCCCACGCGCCGGTGCCCGACGCCGGGTAGATGACCACCGGCTGGGTGGTCTTGAAGATCTTCTTGATGCCCGCCAGCACCTTGAGGCCGAGCGCGCCGAATTCGGGGCCGCGGTGGTCGATGGTCGGATAGCTCATCGCCCGCAGGATGCGGTCGGGCACCGGGCTCGGCCCCGGAATCTGCAGGAAATGGCGGCCGGACGGGTGGAAGTCGAGTTGCAGCATGGTCGTTCTGTCTCCTTGGTTGCATTTTGAATTTTGCATGCAAAATACTTTAGCAGAGGGATCGCAGCAGAACCAAGCGCTGATTTCGCCGAAAATGCCGGTGTTTACCCGACATTGGCGTGGCGATATTCGGGTCGGGCGAGTTGCAGTAGAATCGCGGGAAGCAAGAAGGAAGGACTTTGCATGCAAGATTTGAATGATCTGGAGCATGCCGGCGGCGCGCCGGCACTGCCGAAACTGGAGCGGCAACGGCTGCACGACACGGTCGTCGAGCACCTGCGCAAGTTCATCGTCGAAGGCGTGCTGACGCCCGGCATGCGGCTGAACGAGCGCGAGTTGTGCGAGACGCTCGGCATTTCGCGTACGCCACTGCGCGAGGCATTCAAGGTGCTGGCGTCCGAGGGGTTGCTGGTGCTGTCGCCGAACCGCGGCGCGAGCGTGTACCGGATGAGCGAATCGGAGATCCGCGAGACGTTCGAACTGATGTCGGGGCTGGAGGCGTTTTCAGGCGAGCTGGCCTGCGAGCGCATCACGCCGGCCGAACTCGCGGAGATCAAGGCGCTGCATTACTCGATGCTCGCGTGCCGGATGCAGAACGATCTGCCCGGCTACTACAGCCGCAACCAGGAAATCCACGACCGCATCAACGAGGCCGCGCGCAACTCGGCGCTGCGCGGCACGTACCAGGCGATCAACCGTCGGATCATGTCGATGCGGTTCCGCTCGAACCAGCACGTCGAGAAGTGGGATCGCGCGGTGCACGATCACGAGGAGATGATCAAGGCGCTGGAGGCGCGCGACGGCAAGGCGCTCGCGGCGATCCTGCGGCGGCACTTGCTGGAGAAGCGCGACGCGGTGTTGCTGCTGCACGCGGAAGTCGACGCGTAGTCGCCCGCCGCACACGAACGGTCTTGGCGCCGCGTTGGCGTGTGCCGGCTCAGAATGCCGTGCGCAGGCCGAGCCCGGCCGAATCGCCGCTCCCGTAGCCGCTCGCACGATCGCGCATGAACGCGACGTAGACGTCGGTCCGTTTCGACAGCCGGTAGTCGTAGCCGAGCGCCCAGGTCGTTCTCGACGGGCGGTCGCGCCCGTGGCTCTTCGCGGCCATCACCGACGCGAGCACCGTGCCGAAGCCGATCGGTACCGCTGCGCCTACCTGCCCGCTGTGCGTGCCGAGCCCGCCGCCGTCGATCGCGTCGTGCACATACTGATAGAACGCGGTGAACTTCACGACCTTCAGGTCGTAGCCGACGCCGGCCAGCACGGCGTCCTGCTGCGTGAAGCCGGTGATGGCGGCGTTCAGGTCGCCCGGCGTCCGGTCGTACTTCGCCTGCTGATACGCGAGCGTCGCGCTGAACGCGCGGCGCCCGTCGTAGGTGACGCTGCCGCCCCACTGGTTCGCGCCCGCGTGGCCGGGCGCGTTGCCGGTCGCATAGATCAGGCTCGCCTGCAGCGCGTGCTCGCCGGGCGTCGAAACCAGCACCGAATTGCTCCAGCCGTTGTCGCCGACGAGGCCTTGCCCCGATACGCCCTTGTACATCTGGTTCAGCGCCGGCGAAAAACCGAACGACGTCGAGAACGGGTTGAAGCGCACGACCGAGACGTAATACGGCGTCGTGTTGCGTCCCGCGCGCAGCACGCCGTACGGCGTCGCGACGCCGACATACGCGTTGCGCCCGAAGAACGTATCGCCGCTGAAGCGGCCGGCGCCGCCGTTCGACGGGCGCATGAACGCTTCGAGCGCGAACTGCAGCGCATAGCCGCCGCCGAGATCCTCGCGGCCGCCGATTCCCCAGAAGCTCGTCGTGAAGCCGCCCGAATTCATGGCATACGCGCGCGGCTTGCCGAGGCTCTTTTGCGTGCCGACATAAACGTCGGCCAGCCCGTACAGCGAGACGGACGACTGGGCCGTGGCGTCGTCGGCGATCGTACAGGCGATCAGCGATGCGCCGACGGTCGACAGCAGCCGGCGGCGCCTGCCGGCGCCCCGGATCAGATGAATAGGCATACTGATTGAATGGCGTGAAGGAAGAGAGGCCGGACGGGTGCGCGGCGGCACCCGTCGAACGGAGCGTCAGAACACGTGGCGGATACCCGCGCGCCCGACGGCCTGCTTCTGGTTGCTCGACGGATTGAAGCCCGCGATCTGCGCGACCGGCGCGTCGCCGGCCGCCTTCTGGAACGCCCCCATCACGTAGACGCTCGTGCGCTTGGACAGCGCGTACTCGACGCTCAGGTTGAACTGGTGATACTTCGGTTCGGCATTCGTCGCGTGATCGCGGCCCGTCGTGTACGTGTAGCCGGCGCCGACCGTCACGGCCGGGGTCGGCGTGACGAGCGTCGACAGCTCGTAGTTCTGGAACGTCGCGTCGTGCCCCGCGCTGCCCTGCTGGAAGTTGGTGTTCGTGAAATCGGCAAGCACCTTGAGCCACTGCACGACCTGATACGACGCGCCCACGCCGAACACCTTCTGCGCGCGCGCCGCATCGAGGTAGTTGCCGTAGATCGCGTTCGTGAAGCCCGGATAGTTCTGGTAGCCCTGCGTCGACACGCCCGGGTTGTTGATCCGCAGATAGCCGATGCCGAAGCCGACCGGGCCCGCCGCGTAGCTCGCGCCGACGCTGAACGTCGCGTTGTCGGAGAAGCGGCCCGGCTGGCCGCCGAACGCATAGAGGCCGCCGAACGTGATGCCCGCGATCGTCGGGCTGCGGTACTTGACCGCATTCGAGATCGGGAAGCCGTTGTCGGTGTTGTCCATGTCGTTCGGGTGCGCGAAGTAGTAGCCGCCGATGTTGCCGTTCAGCGTGAACGGCTCGACGTAGTCGACGATCGAATCCCACTGGCGGCCGAGCGTGAGGGTGCCGAGCTTCGTGTCGTTCAGGCCGACGTATGCGTTGCGCGAGAACGCGAGCCCGCTGCCGAGGCGGCCGGAGTTGAGGTCGAAGCCGCTTTCGAGCCGGAAGATCGCGCTGAGGCCGCCGCCGAGATCCTCGGTGCCGCGCACGCCCCAGCGGCTGCCGGCCGTCACGCCGGACGCGAGCTGCACGAGATGCTTGCCCTGCACGTTCGACACGTAGTCGACGCCGTCCTCGACGATGCCGTACAGCGTGACGCTGCTTTGCGCGTGAGCGGTAGCGGCCGCGGCGAGCGGCAGCGCGAACAGGATTCTTTTCATGATGATGTTCCGGTGCGGGATGGTTGAAAGACAGCGAGCGGCGGTGCGATACGAACGGACCTTCGGGTCCCGCACCGCGATCGGACGTCGATCGCGGCGGCGGGCGGGACAGCTGACGGATGAAGCGACGGAAGGGCGGTGCGCCGCTCAGTCGCGATACGCGCGCAGCAGCGTATCGGCGGCGCGGAAATCGGGCGTGAGCGGGCGGTCGCGCTGGAGGAACGCGACCTTGGCGCGCAGTGCGCGATACAGCGGCAGCGTGGCCGGCGCGAGCGTGAACGACGGCTGCTTGCGCTGGCGCAGGTCGATCGCCTGCGATGCCTCGATCAGTTCGAGGCCGAGCAGCGTGTAGCTCGCGTCGATCTGCTTCTGCACGCGCTGCACGACGTCGGGCGCGTTCGTCGCGATGTCCTCGATGCCGCCGGCAACGGGCAGGTAGTCGAGCGACACGGGCATCGCGAGCGACTTCACCGTCATCGCGAGCGCGGTCGGCGGCTTTTCCATCGCGCCGAACGCATGCACGGTGTCCTCGGTTCCGAGGAAGCGCGAGAGGCCGGTGAGGTGCGGGTCGTTCAGCTTGACGATGCGTTGCGCGGACGCGAGCGCGTTGTGGCCGAGCGCGAGCCCGAGCTGTTCGAACGCGAGCACCCACGGCAGCGGCTCGAAGTTCGCGCTCGGCAGCACCGCGCCACCACCGTCGACGTAGCCGGCCGCATCCTGCGCGCGGGTCGACTTCGGCGTGACGCCGACCGCGACGCCCGGATTGTCGTCGCTCGAATTGAGCTGCACCTGCAGCAGCGCACGCGCCTCGTCGTAGGTGCGATCCTCTTCGCCGAGCAGGTAGACGCCGGAGCGGAAGCTGAGCGGATCCTGCAGCGGCCGGTCCGGATCGCGATTCCACAGGCTGCTGCCCGCGAGCAGCGTGCGCAGAGTGGCGCCCGCGCGCAGCGTCGCCGGGAACGGCCGAAGCGCGAGCGTGTCCTCGCGGAACGGCGACACGTTGCCGTTCAGCCCCTGCAGGCTCAGCGCGAACACGACCTTCGACACCTGCGCGAGCCGTGCCATGTCGGTGAGCGCCAGCGCGCCCATGCCGGCCGAATACGCGTTCGAGCTGAGGATCGCGAGCGCGTCCTTGCCGTACGGGCGGATCGTCGTGATGCCGGCCGACTTCAGCGCGCCGGCGGCCGCGACCTTGCGGCCCTGGTAGTACACGTCGCCTTCGCCGAGCATCGCGAGGCCGACATGGCTCAGGATCGTGATGTCGGCTTCGCCGATCGAGCCGTCCGCCGGCATCGCGGGCGTGACGCCGCGATTGAGGAACTGCGCGTACGCGTCGACGATCGCCGGCTGCACGCCGGCGCCGCCGTCGAGCATCGCGTTCAGGCGGGCGGCCATCGCGGCGCGCGCCACGCGTACGCTCATGTCGGGGCCGACGCTGCCCGAGTGCGCGTGGATCAGCCCGATGTTGAAGCGCGTCGACGCGTCGATGACTTCCTGCGACAGCTTGCCGTGCGCATCGACCATCTCGCGGTCCTTGTTGAGACCGACGCCGACCGTCAGCCCGTAGATCTGCTGGCCGGCCGCGGCGGCCTTCAGCAGCACGTCGTGAGCGGCGACGACGCGCTGGCGGGCGGCCGGCGCGATCGACACGGCTTCGCCGTCGGCGATGCGGGCGATCGATTCGGGCGTGGCGGACCGGCCGTCGAGCGTGACGTCCGCAAAGGCCGGGACGGCGGCGAAAAGTGCGAGCGCGACCGCGCTCCGCATGAGGAAGCGTTGCATGAAGCAGTTCTCCGAATTCAGGCGTGACGTGACGTGGAAGACAGCGCGGCGATCGACACGAGTGCGATGACGCTCGCGACCATCACATACCAGGCAGGCGCGAACGGGTTGCCCGATCGTTGCGTGAGCCACGCGAGGATCGCCGGCGCGAAGCCGCCGAAGATCGTCGTGGCGATGTTGTAGGACAGCGACATGCCGGTCGCACGCACGCGGGTCGGGAACAGCTCCGACAGCGCGGCGGGCGCGACACCCGTGAAGATCGCGACCATCACGCAGAACGCGCTTTGCACGACGATCAGCGCGGCGAGCGTGTGCACGTCGGCGAGCCAGTGCAGCAGCGGATACACCGACACGAGCATCAGCGTCGCGCCGGCCGTCAGCACCTTGCGCCGCCCGAAGCGATCCGACCAGCTTCCGGCGCACACGCAGGTGACGGCCATCAGGCAGTTGCCGACCAGCGACGCGATGAACGCATCGCGCCCGTCGAAATGCAGCGCGCGCTGCACGTGCGTCGGCATGTAGATCACCAGCGCATACACGCACACGGCCCACAACACCGAGAACCCGGTGCCGACCACGAGCGCGCGCGGATAGTCGCGCACGACCTGCAGCAGCGGCGTCTTGCGCTCGGCCGGTGCATGCGCGGCGCGTGCCATTTCCGCGCGGAAATGCGGCGTTTCGTCGAGCGTCTTGCGCAGCCACAGGCCGACCGGCGCGATCGCGAGACCGAGGATGAACGGAATCCGCCAGCCCCAGTCGCCGATCTGTTCGCGCGACAGCGTGAGCGTCACGGCCGTGGCGACCAGCGCGCCGAGGATGTTCGACGCGGCCATGCTCGCCTGCAGCCACGATGCGTAGCGGCCCTTCTTGTCCGCCGGTGCGTGCTCGATCAGGAACGCCGCGGCGCCGCCCACTTCGCCGCCGGCCGAGAAGCCTTGCAGCAGCCGGCCGCACAGGATCAGCAGCGGCGCGCCGATGCCGATCGCCGTGAACGGCGGCGCGAACGCGATGATGCCGGTGCCGGCCGCCATCACGAGGATGGTCAGCGTCAGCGCGGCCTTGCGGCCGGCGCGATCGCCGTACACGCCGATCGCGAGCGCGCCGAGCGGCCGTGCGATGAAGCCGATCCCGAACGCCATGAACGCCTCGACCAGCTCGGTGCCGGTGTTGCCGCGATGGAAGAAGTTCTGCGCGATGTACACGGCAAAAAACGCGTAGACGGAAAAGTCGTACCACTCCAGCGCGTTGCCGATCGACGCCGCGGCGATTGCGCGCCCGGCACGCGAGGCGGGGGGCGACACGGCCGTGGCCGTGTCGAGGGGAACCGCGGTTTGCTTCACTTCGATCTCCTGTCTTGTCGTCGTGCGAGCCGGCCGTTACAGCCGGATGTGCGGAATCTGCTTGCGTTCCGCTTCGTCGAGCGCTTCTTCGTAGCCGGCATCCGCGTAGCGGATCACGCCGAGCGCGGTGTCGTTGGTCATCGACAGCGTCAGCCGCTCGTTCGCCGCCGCGCTGCCGTCGGCCACGACGGTGACGCCCGCGCTCGTCATGTAGCCGCTGTAGCCGCCGCCGCCCGAATGAATCGCGACGAGATCGGCCATCGACGAGCAGCTCATCATCGCGTTCAGCAGCGGCCAGTCGGCCACCGCGTCGGAGCCGTCGCGCAGGTTCTCGGTCATGATGTTCGGGTGCGCCATCGCACCGGCATCGAGGTGGTCGCGGGTGAACGCGACCGGCCCGGCCAGCACGCCGTCGCGCACCATCGCGTTGACCGCGAGCGCGAGCCGCGTACGCTCGCCGTGGCCGAGCCATGCGATGCGCGCCGGCAGCCCTTCGAACGGCACGCATTCGCGGGCGCGCTGGATCCAGTTCGTGACGATCCGGTTGTCCGGAAAGTGTTCGAGCAGGTAGTCGTCGATGATGCGGATGTCGTTCGGGTCGTTCGACAGCGCGATCCAGCGGAACGGGCCGATCGCGCGGCAGAACAGCGGGCGCAGGAATGCCTCGGTGAACACCGGGATCTCGAACGCGCGGGCGACGCCGCCGTCCTTCGCATGCGTGCGGATCAGGTTGCCGTTGTCGAACACGATCGCGCCGCGATCCTTGAAGCCGAGCATCGCTTCGACGTGCCGCACGATCGACGCGCGGCTCGCGTCCATCAGCTTCGTGCGGTCGCGCTCGCGCAGCGCGCGCACTTCGTCGAGCGTGAAGCCCGACGGCACGTAGCCGTAGACGAGATCGTGCGCGGCCGTCTGGTCGGTGACGATGTCGGGCACGACGCCGCGCGCGAGGATCGCCGGGAACACGTCGGCCGCGTTGCCGAGCAGGCCAACCGAGATCGGCTCGCGCCGGGCCTGCGCGTCGCGGATCAGCGCGAGCGCCTCGTCGAGATCGCGCGCCTGCCGTTCGAGGAAGCCGATCTGCAGCCGCTTGTCGATGCGCGTCTGGTCGATCTCGACGACGAGCGTCGCCGCGTTCGCCATCCGGCCCGCGAGCGGTTGCGCGCCACCCATTCCGCCGAGGCCGGCGGTCAGGATGAAGCGTCCGCGCAGGTCGTTGTCGAAATGGCGCTCGGCGATCCGCGAGAAGATTTCATACGTGCCCTGGATCACGCCCTGCGAGCCGATGTACTGCCAGTCGCCGGCCGTCAGGCCGCCCCAGCAGATCAGGTTGCGGCGTTCCAGTTCGTAGAAGTGTTCGGCCTTCGCCCACTGGCCGATCAGGTTGCAGTTCGCCATCACGACGAGCGGCGCGCTCGCGTGCGTGCGCAGCAACGCGACGGGCTTGCCGGACTGGACGACGAGCGTGTGGTCTTCGTCCATCGTCTTCAGCGTGTGCACGATCGCGTCGTGTGACGGCCAGTCGCGCGCTGCGCGGCCGAGCGCCGCGTAGACGATCAATTGTTCGGGGGCCTCGCCGACGGCGAGCACGTTCTCGAGCAGGCGCAGCAGCGCTTCCTGGCGCCAGCCCTTGCAGCGCAGCGTGTTGCCGGACGTGACTTCGAAAGTGCGGGTCATGGTGTCGCCTCCCGTTCAGCGCGCGAGCGCATAGTCGGCGATCGAGATGCCGAGCGCGGCTTCGACCGGCGGGTACACGGCCGGATCGAATACCGACGACGACAGCGGAATGTGCGCCTTCGCCACGCGCAGCACGTGGATTTCCATCCCTTCCTTCAACTGTCCGGCGCTGACCGGGCGGCCTTCGGCATCGAGCGTCGTGATCACGTCCGGGTAGGTCGCGATCCGTGCGCCGTGCGCGTCGTCCACCGCCATGTGTTCGTTCATCACGTGAATGACCGCGCGTTGCGCGCCGCTGCCGAGGTAGACGAGGCCGACGTCGAACGCTTCGCGCGTGTATTCGAGCGTGTTGCGCTCGACCTTGCCGCTCGCGATGATCTCGCCGTGCGTGGCCGCGCAGATCGCATCGATCACCGCGCTGCCGCCGCGTCGCTCGGCGTCGATGATCGCTTCACCGAGTGCGAGCGCGCGGCTGATGCCGCCGAGCGCCGCGTGCTGGCGAACATACGATGCGCGAATCGGGTTGCGGCAGCTCGCGATGAAGCCGCCGGCCATGTCGGCCGCCTTGCGCAGCACCGGCGACACCCGCGCGGTCGCGCCGCGCACGACCACTTCCATGTACGCATGCTGCGAGCGGTTGCCGCCGGCCGCCGCCTGGATCATCGGCGCGGTGCTCGATGCGAGGCCGAGCGAGCCCATGTCACCAGTCGGATGCGCACGGATGTCGCCCACCGCGTCGACCACCTTGGTGCCGAGCAGCGCGGACGGCAGCCACGCGTTCAGCGTGCTCGACATCCCGTTCTGCCCGATGATGAGCCCCGCGAGCGGCTCGCCGAGCGCGTCCTGGACGAGCTGCGCGGCCTTCACGTAGTCGGCGCCGAGCATTTGCCAGTCGGTGAGGCCGCCCGGCGCGCCGATCGCGGCGGCCGTGGCGATCCATGCGTCGTCCGGCAATTCGTCGATGCTCACCAGTTCGGGGCGGCCGATCGTGACCGCGAGCGTGCCGAGTTCACGGCCGTGGTCGGCCCAGCCGCCGCCGCCGCATGCGAAAACCGAACCGCCCTTGACGGCGGCTTCGACGTCCTTCGAAGACAGAATGCGTCCCATGTGTCGTTTGTCCTGAGAGGGAAAAAGGGCTGTACGCGCCGGCCGGAAAGCCTTGTGTGGCGGTACTGTCCAAACGATTCTAGGGACGCCGAATATTGAGCGTTATTGCTATTTTATGGAGACTTCATAACGCGATGTTAAGCGTAGGGTAATCCCGGTGACGCCCGAGCGGCGGGCTGCCGGCGCCGCGATCGGCGGCCGTCGGTGCGACGGCGAAACGCAGGCTGGACAACGGTTTCAGCCCGTTTCGGCACCGGAATTCATGCATTTGCGGAGAGCGTATGAAGTGTGTCGATGAACTCGTGCGCGAGCCGCGACAGCGGTGCGAGTACGGGGTGCAGCACGCTGACCGGCGCGGAAATGGTCGGCACGATCGGCTTCACGACGATCTGCGGCCACACGGGCCCCGCGACCGTCAGTTCGTCGATCAGCGCGATGCCGGTGCCGGCCTGCGCGAGCGCGCAAGCGACATGCGCCTGCTGCACCTCGATCTTGACCTGCGGCACGAGCCCTTCGTCGCTGAACAGCCGCCGCACCAGCTGCCCGAGCGGAATGTCGCTGCCATAGCCGATCAGCGGCTGGTTCGCGAGATCGCGCACGGCCAGCGTCTTGCGGCGCGCGAACGGGTGCGATGCGGGCACGGCCGCGACCATCCGGTTTTCATAGAGCGGCTGGCTCTCGACGTTCGGGTGCGTGTCCTGCAGGAACGCGATGCCGAGTTCGACCTGCTGGGTGAGCACCGCTTGCAGCAGCACGCTCGGGATCATCGTGTGCAGGATGATGCGCACGTCGGGAAAGCGCTCGTAGAACGCCGCGATCGCGCGCGGCAGCAGCGATTGCCCGAGATTGGGGCTGCACGCGATGCGCAGGTGGCCCATCCGGTTCTCGATCAGGTCTTCCGCGATTTCGTTGACGCGCTGCACGCTCTGGTACACCGCGTTCACTTCGACGAACAGCCGCTGCGCTTCAGGGGTCGGGTAGAGCCGCCCCTTGATGCGCTCGAACAGCGCGAGGCCGAGCCGTTGTTCGGCATACGAAATGAGCCGCGAGACGGCCGGCTGCGACACGTGCAGCAGCTTCGCGGCGCCGCTGATCGAGCCGGTCAGCATGATGGCGCGAAACACCTCGATCTGGCGCAGGTTCAGACGCACAGCCTTAACTCCATGTTATGTGGGGGTAATAAATCGGCATGAGACATTCTGGCAGAGCGCTGCCTAAACTGCTCGTGATCAAAAAAGCAGGAGGCGAAGATGAGCGAATTCGAGCAGGTAGTGCGCGGCCGGCTGGTCGATGCGCGCGAGGTGGTCGACGACGGCTGGCTCGCGATCCGCGGCGGACGGATTGCCGCACGCGGCGCGGGCGTGCCGCCGGCGGCGCGCGACACGATCGATGCGCGCGGGCAGTGGGTGCTGCCGGGCGTCGTCGACGGGCAGGTGCATGCGGCCAGCCAGGCCAACCAGGAGGGGCTCGGTCACGCGTCGCGTGCGGCTGCCGCGGGTGGCGTGACGGTGATGGTCGACATGCCGTACGACGATCCGGAACCGGTCGCGTCGCGCGCGCAGCTCGACCGCAAGATCGCGGAAGCCGAGCGTGACTGCCACGTCGACGTCGCGCTGTACGGCACGCTCAACGCGAAGCATGGCCTCGAAGCGGTGGCCGGGCTGATCGACGGCGGCGTGTGCGCGTTCAAGTTCTCGACGTTCGAGGCGACGCCCGGCCGGTTCCCGCGCGTGGAAGAGGACGTGCTGTACGACGCGTTCCGGCTGATTGCGCCGTCCGGCCTCGCATGCGGCGTGCACAACCAGATGCAGGACATGACGCGCAAGAACGTCGCACGGATGATCGAAGCGGGCGATACCGGCTGGGACGCGTTCCTGCGCGCACATCCGCCGCTGATCGAGAACCTCGCGACCGCGTTGATCTACGAGATCGGCGCGGAGACGGGCGCCCGTGCGCACGCGGTGCACGTGTCGACGTCGCGCGGCTTCGCGCTGTGCAACATGTTCCGGCAGGCCGGCCATCGCGCAAGCATCGAGACCTGCGTGCAGTACCTGATGCTCGATCACGAGACGCATACGAAGCGCTTCGGCGCGAAAACCAAGCATTACCCGCCGATCCGGCCGCGCGCCGAGCAGGACCTGCTGTGGACGCACATCGCGCGCGGCGAATGCACGTTCGTGTCGTCGGATCACGTGAGCTGGGGGCTCGAACGCAAGGGCGACCCGAACGTGTTCCGCAATGCATCTGGCGGCCCGGGGCTCGAAACGTTGCTGCCGGCATTCTGGACCGGCTGCGAACAGCGTGGCATCGCGCCGACGCGCGTGGCCGAACTGCTGGCGACGAACCCGGCGCGGCACTTCCTGCTCGACGACCGCAAGGGGTCGCTCGACGTGGGCGCCGATGCGGATTTCGTGATCCTCACGCCGGAGCGTTATGCGTTCGATCCGTCGCACAGCCTGTCGGCCGTGCAGTGGAGCGCATTCGAAGGGATGGAATTCACGGTGCGGATCGCCGCCACCTACTGTCGCGGCGCGCTCGTGTACGACGGCGCACGCATCGTCAATCCGGCAGGCTCGGGCCGCTTCCTGAAGCCGCACGGCAGCCGGCCGATCGCTACGCAACAGGAGCAAGCTTGAACCCGACGACTTTCCCTTTCCCGCCGCTGAACGCCGAACGCCTGAACGCGCGCGTCGAGCAACTCGCGCGCTTCACGCGGCCCGACGTCCCGTGGACGCGCCGCGCATTCTCGCCGCTGTTCACGGAAGCGCGCGCGTGGCTCGCCGCGCAGTTCGCCGAAGCCGGGCTCGCGGTATCGATGGACGCCGGCGGCAACCTGATCGGCCGTCGTGAAGGCAGCGGCCGCCGCACCAAGCCGCTCGTCACAGGGTCGCATTGCGACACGGTCGTCGGCGGCGGCCGCTTCGACGGGATCATCGGCGTGCTGGCCGGCATCGAGGTCGCGCATACGCTGAACGAGCAGGGGATCGTGCTCGACCATCCGTTCGAGGTGATCGACTTCCTGTCCGAAGAACCGAGCGATTACGGCATCTCGTGCGTCGGCAGCCGTGCGCTGTCGGGCGTGCTCGATGCCGGCATGCTGCGCGCGACCAACGCCGAAGGCGAAACGCTGGCGGAAGCATTGCGCCGCATCGGCGGCAACCCGGACGCGCTGCGCGAACCGCTGCGCGCGGCGGGCAGCACGGCCGCGTTCGTCGAGCTGCATATCGAGCAGGGCCCCGTGCTCGAAACGCGCGGCTTGCCGATCGGCGTCGTGACCAACATCGTCGGCATCCGGCGCGTGCTGATTACCGTGACCGGCCAGCCCGACCATGCGGGCACGACGCCGATGGATATCCGCCGCGACGCGCTCGTCGGCGCCGCGCACCTGATCGAGGCCGCGCACGCGCGCGCGTCGGCGCTGTCGGGCAATCCTCACTACGTCGTGGCGACGATCGGGCGGATCGCGATGACGCCGAACGTGCCGAACGCGGTGCCGGGCCGTGTCGAGCTGATGCTGGAAGTGCGCAGCGACAGCGACGCGGTGCTCGACGCTTTCCCCGAGGCGCTGCTGGCCGGTGCGGCCGCGCGCCTCGATGCGTTGCGCTTGAGTGCAAGCGCCGAGCACGTGAGCCGTGCGCGCCCGACCGACTGCCAGCCGCTCGTGATGGATGCGGTCGAGCAGGCGGCCACGCAGCTCGGTTATCCGAGCATGCGCCTGCCGAGCGGTGCGGGGCACGATGCCGTGTACGTCGCGCCGACGGGGCCGATCGGAATGATCTTCATTCCGTGCCTGGGCGGCCGCAGTCATTGCCCCGAGGAGTGGATCGAGCCGCAGCAGCTGCTCGACGGCACGCGCGTGCTGTACCAGACGCTCGTCGCGCTCGATCGTTCGCTGGCGGGCGGGGCGTAACGACTGCGGGCGGCGCGCTTACAGCGCTGTCCGCTGCCCCTCTCGTGGCCCGTGCCCCGTCCAGCGCTTGAAAGCGCGGCGGAAGTTGTGCGCATCGCTGAACCCGACTTCGTGCGCGACATCCTCGATCGACAGCCGCGGGTTGCTCAGCAGCGTGAATGCGCGCTTGCGGCGGATCGTGTCGATCACCGTCTGGTACGACACGCCCTGGTCGGCGAGCCGGCGCCGCAGCGTACGCTCGCTCATGCACAGCTGCGCGGCGATCTCGGCGAGCGATGGCGTATGCCGCAGGTCGCGTCGCATGATCCGTTCGATCGATTCGAGAAACTCGGTGCCTTCCGGTTCGGGTGGCAGTGCGTCCTGCAGGAATTCGAGTACCTGGCGATGCGCAAGCGGATCGTGTGTCGCGATCGGGCGGTGGCCGAGCGACGCGTCGCACGACAGCAGGTTCTGCTCCTGCTCGAAGCGCACCGGGCACGAGAACACGCGTGCGTACTGCTCGGCGTAGGGCGGCGGCGGGTAGCTGAGATCGATCACCTTCGGCTGGAACGCGGGGCCGGCGAGCGAGCGCCCGATCTTCATGAAGCTGCCGAATGCTTCCTCGACGAGGAACGCCTCGATATCCGGTTCGAGAAAGACGTTGGTCGCGCGGATCGACAGCGTGCGCGCATCCGACACCAGGTCGAAGCGCATCAGCGGCCCCGTGTGGCGCTGCAATTCGAGGCCGACCGTGATCGCGTCCTTCAGCGTCGGGCTCGTCAGCATCGCATAGCCGACCAGCCCGATCGATGCGATCGTCTCGCTCGTGCCGAGTTCGAGGCCGAGCGCGCGCCCCGGCGCCATCTCGAGCGCGCGGCGGATCATCGTGCTTGCCTGGCGCAGCGAAATCCGGCACGACGGATTCGACAGGTCGGCGACGTCGAAGCCGAGCCCCAGGCACAGCCGGGTGGGGTCGATGCCCAGTTCCTTGCTTGTCTCCGCGAGGCACCGCAGTAAATGGACCGGCAGATTCGCCGTCGTATAACGGGCGGTATCGTCCATGAACGCTCCGTGTTTTTTTCCACGGATTGTACTCGTCCCGCCCGGCCGGGGTGCCGCCCCGGCCGTTATCGCCCACATGCCACGCGACCCCGCGTCAGAAGTAGTGGCGCAGGCCGACCGTCGCGCCGAGCTGCGTGGTGCTCGTGCTCGGCGCCTGCCCGTTCACGCCGACCAACTGCGCGCCGACCAGCCCGCCGCGGTAGATCGCGTAGTCGACTTCCGCGTAGAGCATGCTGCGCTTCGACAGGCTGTAGCCGGCGATCACCTGGAACTGGCGCGCGCGGCCGTCGAAGTCCGACGTGTAACCCGATTGCTGGGTCCACCACGCGTTGACGGCCGCCGTGAACGCCGGCGTGAAGCGGTAGGTCAGCCCCGCGAGCGCCATCTTGCGGCGGCGGAACCCGCCGGGCGTCGTCGGGTCGACCACCTGCGCGGGCGAGATGATGCCGAGCCCGGCCAGGTCGGTCGGGCTGAACGGGCCGTTCTCGAACGACGTGAAGTCGTTGTCGCGTGCGTTCTCGATATAGCCGGCGTTGACGGTTGCGTTGCCGATCGTCACCGAGCCGCCGCCCGTGTAGATGTCGAATTTCCCGTGCGTGACGTCGTCCCAGCTGCGCATGAACGATGCGCCGACCGTGAACGGTCCCTTGTCCGGCGCATACGCGGCGGCCGCGCCGAGCTGGCCGCCGTTCACGCCGCCGCCCGCGTGGCCGCCCGGCGCGTATTGCGCGAGCAGGTAGAAGCTGCCGAGCTGCGCGCCGTACTGGATCATGTTGCTGGTGCGCGCACCCGCGAGCATCGTCTGCTCCGGCTTGAACAGGTTGAAGTACGGGTCTTGCGGGCCGGCCCACAGGTTCGAGCCGAAGGTCAGCGACACCATCTCGAACGGCACGTTGTACTGGCGCCCGAGCGAGAGCTGGCCGAGCGACGTCGACGTGAGCCCCACGTACGCGACCTGGAAGAAGTTCGGCGAGCCGGCCGGCACGATGGCGCCGCTGTTCGGGCCGAAGTGGCTTTCCACGTTGAACTGGGCGGACAGCCCGCCGCCCAGATCCTCATTGCCCTTGAGGCCCCAGTAGCTTTCGGTCAGGCCGCCGCCGTCGGCCATCGAGATCTTGCGGCCGGTCGATACCGGCGTGCCGTCGGCGCCATAGGACACGCCGTGCGTCTCGTAGCGGATGCCCGCATCGATTACGCCGTAGAGCGTCACGTTGCTTTGCGCGTGCGCGCCGGCACCGGCCAGGACCATCATCGCGCAGCACGCCGCGCGAATGCTATCGGGACGATTCATTCTTCTGGACTCCACATCGGTCAGGGGGCCGGCAGCCTTGCACTGCCGGAAACGACTGTAGAAAACCAAATTTGCGCGGGCCACGGCCGTGGCGGCCAATCTCGTGGTGCGTCGCGGCCACGCCGTTGCGCAGTGCGGTCAGGACGACGCGCGGGCCACGGCGCCCGAATCGGCGCGACGCAACGCGATGCGCACGCATGGCGCGGCCGCCAGCACGGCCACGCACAGCACGTGGGCGACATGCGTGCCGCCGAAGCGGTCGAGCAGCGCGCCGGACAACGCGGTGCCGATACCGGCCGCGAAGAACGTGACGACGAGCGTGCGCGCGACGAGCGAGCCGTCCGGGTCGACGTCGGACAGCATCCCGGTGAGGAACGGCACGATCACGAAGAACGCGCTGTTCAACACGAACTGGCTCAGGAAGTACGCGCTGCCGCCGCGCGCGGCGAAGAACCATTCGATCGACCCGATCATCGCGAGCTGGGCGGCCCAGATCAGCACGAGGCGGTGCTTGTGGCTGGCCGGATGCGACGGAATCGCCGCGCCGACGAAGCCGAGCAGCGACGACACCGACAGCAGCACGCCGATCGTCGTCGGCGACAGCCCGGCGCGCTCGCCGACGAAGCCGGCAATTGCCCATTGCGACGCCTGCACGCCGTACACGAGCGCGGTCACGACCCAGATCGCGACGACCGGTCGCCACGGCAGCGCGTGGCCGCGCACGCGGGCTTGCGACTGCGCGCTCGCGAACGCGTCGATGCCGCGGATCGCGGGCGCCAGCACGGCGACGACGGCCGCCAGCAGCGCGAACACCCAGCGGCCGAGCCACGCGGCCGGCAGCGCGGAGATCAGCACGAGGATGCCGCCGTTGATGCCGCCCGCGAGCAGGTTGATTTGCCCCCACAGGCGGTCGGTCGACGCGCGCTGCGACACACCCGATGCGACGACGACGAACAGCATCCCTTCGAACAGCCCTGTCATCCCGCGCGCGGCGGCCGCCGACACGACGCCGGGCGCGACCGCGCTGGCCGCCTGGCCGACGATCGTGCCGACGATGCCGGCCAGCGTGAACGGCCGCGCGGCGCGCGCGATCCGGTGCGACAGCAGCGCGCAACTGATCGCGATGCCGAGGATCTCGGCGCTGACGAGCGCGGTCGCGGTGCCTTCGTCGAGCCGGAAGCGCGTCATCACGGCCGCGACGAGGAACGGCGACAGGATCAGGCCGTTGGTGGCCGCCGCGAATGCGAGCGCGAGGCGCACGACGGCGCCGGTCGACGGATCGGGGCGCGACTGTGCGGCGGGGTGCAGCGTGGCGGTGCTCATGAAGCCTCCTGGCTGGAACGCGGCCGATCTTGCGCGACGCTGGCCGTTTCGTGCATCGGGTGTGTCCCTCGGCGGCCCGTCGAAGCCGGCGCGGGCGCCGATGAGCTTTGCTGCAGCCCGAACAGCGTGCGCAGGTACGGCGTCAGGAAGCGGCCGTGCGGGTCCATCCGTTCGCGCAGCGCGAGGAAGTCGTCCCAGTGCGGATAGCACGCGGCCAGCTCGGCGGCGCGCAGCGCATGCACCTTGCCCCAGTGCGGCCGCCCGCCGTGATTGCGGCAGATCGCCTGCACGCCCGAGAAGTACGCGTCGAACGGCATCCCGCGATACTGGTGCGCCGAGATGCGCACGCTGTCGCGCCCGTAGTCGGGGCTCAGCCAGATGTCGTCGCCGCGCACCCAGCGGTATTCGATCGGGAACATCAGCGGGAAGCTGCGGCGCGCGATGAAGTCGCGGATTTCGCGCAGCGCATCGGCGCCGCGTTCGGCCGGCACCGACCATTCCATTTCGTTGAAGCGTACGCGACGTACCGTCGACAGCATCGCGTAACTCGCATCGACATGCCGGCCTGCCGACACGGTGGACGCGCACAGCCGGCTCAGCGCCGGGCACAGCGACGGCACGCGCCGGCCGAGCCCGCATAGCGCGCCGAACACCGTGTTCTCGAGGAACGACTCGGAGGCGCGGCTTGCCCAGTGCACGGCGTTGGCCGGCTCGTCGGTCATGTCCCACGCCTTGGTCAGCACGGTGTCGGTGTGCGGGAACCAGTAGAACTCGAACGAGCGATGCTTCGCGATCAGCGCGTCCGCTTGCGCGAGGCAATCGTCGAGCCGCATGCCGCCGCGTTCGAGGCGCAGGTTGAACGCCGGCACGAGGCGCAGGCCGATCTCGGTCAGCACGCCGAGCGCGCCGAGCCCGATCCGGCCGCCCGCGAACAGGTCGGGGTGCGTGTCGGCCGTCGCGCGGATCTCGCTGCCGTCCGCGCACAGGAAGGTCAGACTGTCGATCTGCGTCGCCAGGTTGCCGAGCGTGATGCCGGTGCCGTGCGTGCCGGTGCTGGTCGCGCCGGCGATCGACTGCACGTTGATGTCGCCGAGGTTTTCCATCGCGAGACCGTGCGCGGCGAGCGCGGGGCCCAGCGCCCACAGCCGCGTGCCCGCATGCACGCGCGCGACGCGCCGGTCGCGGTCGACGTCGATCACGCCCTGCATGGCGTCGAGCGACAGGATCACGTCGTCGGTCTGCACGAGCGGCGAGAACGAATGACCGGCACCCGCCGCGCGCACGGTGGCGCCCGAAGCCGCCGCATCGCGCAGCACGGCCGCAAGCGCGGTGCGCGACGCGGGCGTCGATACGGTTGCATCAGGACTGCAGACATATCCCGACCAGTTGCGCCACATGCGTTGTCTCCTTGGGTTTCGTTTGAATGGTTGGGTTTGAGCGGTCTGCATGAGGGCCACGCAGCCCGCTAGAAGAAGCTCTTGCCTTCGCCGCGATAGGTGGGCGCCTCGCCGACCACGCGGCCGCCTCGAATCAGCAGCAGCGTGTTGAAGCGCTCGCACAGCTCGCCGGCTTTCGCGTGGCGGAACAGGATCGGATCGCCAATGGCCGGCGCGAAGCCGGGTGGCACACGCACGGGTGTCTGCACTTCTCCCGCGCCCTCGTTGGCGATCAGCGTGCAGCCGGCCGGTAGCCACGGGCGCGGCAGGCGGCTCTTGCCGGCCGGGCCGGACGCGACATAGCCGCCGCCGGAGCAGGTCGCGATGCCCGGCTGCGGCATCCGCACGACCGGCAGCGCGAAGCCGGCGGCCGGCTGCGCATGGAATGCCGCGTAGTGATCGAACAGCGCCGGCGCATAGAGGCCGGAGCCGGCCGCCAGCTCGGTGACGGACGCGTCGCCGAGCGTGCTCTCGAAGCTGCCGGTACCGCCGCCGTTCACGAAACGCAGCGCGTGGCCGGCTGCCGCGAGCGCCTGCACGGCGGCCTGGCGGCGCGCATTGATCTCGCGCGCCGAGCGGCGCTTCAGGTGTCGCACCAGCGCGTTGCGTGCACCGCCGCCCGGTTCGGTGTCGGCGACGCCGGCAATCTGCCCTTCGTAGCCCATCAGCCCGTCGAGCCGCACGTGCTGCCGCTCGCGAATGCGGTTGGCGAGCGCGAGTGCGCCGGCCACGTCGCGCACCGGCGAGCGGTACATGCCGAAGTACAGGCCCGGATACGCCGATGACATGTCGAGATCGATCGCGAGCGGGATCGTGACGCGTTCGTCGTGCGCGATCCGGTCGATCGCGTCGACCTGAGCGCCGTCGTCGACCATCAGCGTGATCGAGCGGCCCAGCCTGAGTTGCGCGGCCACCGCGCGCAGGTCGTCGGGCTCGACGGTCGGATAGGCGACGACGATGTCGTCGAACCCGCCGTCAGCGAGCCACGCGGCCTCCGCGGCCGAGTAGCACAGCAGTCCCTGCATGAACGGGCCGGCGGCCAGCACCGCGCCGATCAGCTCGCGCGAGCGCACCGACTTCGTCGCCAGCCGGATCGGCATGCCGTGCGCGCGGCGCTTCAGGTCGGCGAGATTGGCGTCGAGGCAATCGAGATCGACGAACGCGGCCGGGAGCCGGCGGCCCGCGAGCGCGTCGCGGTAGTAACGGTAGTCGCGGACGGCCGCAGGGGCGCGAAGCGGAAGGTCTGCACGGCTCATGGAACGGGCTCGGCTGGTTCGGGTGTGCGTCGCGCCGACCGTTCGGCGCGTGTCGGAAATCAGCATAGGGCTGGCCAAAATGGTGACCAAGCGCTGAGCGGGTCGTTAGACGGGTCCGATCCGGCCATCCGTATCGGCCACGCCGCACGAGTGCCGCCGCGCGTCGTCCGGCTGGACCGTGCCTTGCTTGGCGTTGCGGCTCACAGGACGCGCACCGGCCCGAACCGCCGCCGCACGGGCGTGGCGCGCGACCTGCCGCGTGTGCCCGTGCGGCAACGAAATGCGTTTCAAACGTTTTGCCGGGTGCGGCCGATGCGAGCAGGTTTAGTGCCTGCGTTCTAGCGCCGCTTTTGACTGCATGCCGGATTCGACCTAGAACCTACTCGCGGATGCACCGGCGCAGAACGGCATGACGTGACGAGGAGGCGACGTGAAGAAGAACAGGGCACTCTGGCGGCGCACAGGCGCGATCGCGGCGATCGGCGTGGCCGTCGTTGCAATCTGGCGATATGAAGCAGCGACACCGGCGCAAGCCGCGTCATCGGGCACGACGGCTGCGACGGCGAGCGCGCAGCCGGGCGCGGCCGATGCGTTCGGCACCGGCGCCGCGACGCCCGGCCCTGAAGAGCGGCGGCTCGATGTCGACGCGCTGCGCCGCAGCCTCGCGGGGCGCCCCGACGCCGATGCCGAAGTGAAGCGCATCGTCGCGTTCGCGCGGTTCCGCGACGAAGTCGCCGCGTACGGCGATCGCCGCAACAGCCTGCCGCAGGCCGAGCGCGATGCGCTCGCTCGCCGGATTCTCGACGAACTCCCCGACCATGTCGCACGCAACGAAATCGTGCCCGTGCAGGCTGAAGCGCTCAGCGCGGCGCTGCTGACCGACACCGAGGCCGATCCCGCGACGCGCAGCGCGGCGATCCGGTCGATGCGCGCGCAATGGGATACGTATGCGCAGCAGACGGTCGGCCCGTCGCCCGCGCAGGATCCGCGCTATCTCGCGTACGAGCAGCAAAGCCGCGACGTGGTCCGGCAGGTTCAGGCGAGCGTTGCCGATCCCGACCAGCAACAGACCGTCATCGCGCAGCGCCTGCAGGCGCTGCGTGTCCAGCTGTTCGACGGCGCTTCACCGTCCGGCGCGCACTGAGCGCCGAATCTGCGACGCCGGGACGATGCCCGGCGGCCGCGTCATGTCCATCGACAAGGAGGGGAGATGTCCACAGCACGATGCCTGCTGCGCGTCGCCGTCGCGACGCTGCTCGGTTGCGCGGCACTGAACGGCCACGCGGCCGACACGACCATGCCGGATCCGGCGATTCCCTATTATTCGTGGTACGAAGTGACGTTGCCGGAGAGCAGCGGCGCATCGTGCGGCAACGGCACGCCGATGCGCTTCTACATCAATCGCGCGCAGTCGGACAACCTGCTGTACATGATGGAACCGGGCGGCGCGTGCTGGAACTACGGCACCTGCACGCAGACGTCGACCGGCGCCGAGGCCGGCCTCGGCGGCTTCAATCCGGACGGCATCCCGCACAACTACATGAACGGCACCGCGAACGAGAGCCTGCTGTCGTCGTTCCTGTCGCCGCTGCTCACCCGCATGGATCTCGCGCACATTCTCGTCGGCGAACCGAAGGTCGAGACGCAGCAATGGACACAGGTTTTCGTGCCCTATTGCACCGGAGATATCCACATGGGCAGCGCGGTGCGCAACTATACGTCGCCTTCCGGCGACTGGCGCCTCCAGCACTACAGCGGGCTGAAGAACATCCAGGCCGTCGCGCAGTGGCTGACGTCGCACGGCTTCGGCAAGCCGAACCGGCTGCTCGTGTACGGGATGAGCGCGGGCGGCTACGGCACGCTCGCGAACTACGCGACGCTGCGCAACACGCTGCAGCCGCAAGCGCACAGCTCGCTGCTCGACGATGCCGGCACGGTCTTCAACACGCCGTTCGATGCCGATGCGGCCGCGCATCCGTCGGTCGGCCTGTACGACCGCGTGCGCACCGAGTGGGGGATGACGGGCCCCGACGGGATGATCACCGTGAACAGCCGGCTGACCAGCCGTTTCGATCCGGGCAACATGGGGAGTGCGTACGCGGCGCTGTCGGCGACCTTTCCGCATGACCGCTTCGGTTTTTCCAGCTACCAGCGCGACAAGATCATCGCCGCGTATCACTATCGCGCGTTCGTGCCGGCCGTGATGGCGGCGCCCGACGATGCGACGAAGGATGCGCTGTCGCTCGCGATGTTCGCGAAGGAACTGGACGGTCTCAAGCAGACGCTGAACCCGTTGCCGAACTTCGGCTATTTCATGCCGTGGGCGCGCAACGACTTCATCGACAACCACCAGGTGACGGCCGTCAGCTTCACCGGGTCGGGGATCCACGAGAACGGCACCGATGCCGACATCGGCACGTTCGTCGACAACCTGCTGAACCAGCAGGACCCGGCCGATACGCCGGTGATGAAGGCGTTCCGCACGCAGCAGTGGTCGGACTTCACGTTCTCGACGTTTCTCGCGTGGATCGACAGCGTGTTCAACCTGACCGGCGAAGCGGGGCCGATCTCGGGGCACAAGGCGTAAGGCAGGGGCCGGGCGAGGGGGCGGCGGGCGGCGGCGTGGTGTGCCGCCGTTTCCGCAGGGTCGAACCGCGCCTAGAAAGAATCGTCGTCGAAGCGGGACGAAGCCGGCCGGCGCTTCATGTCCTTCAGCCAGTCCCGGACGTTTTCCGGATCGTCGAACTCGCGCAGCGCCACGGTCAGGTCGTGGTTGCTGCGCTGCATGCCGGCAATGTCGCGCGTGAGCATGCGCATCACGGTATCGGGCGCGACCTTGACCGACTGCGCGATCCCGTAAGTCCGCCGGAAGCCGGTTTCGACGTGCTGAATCTCCTGATCCAGCTCGCGGAGCTGTTCCTCCAGGATGCCGTTGTAGCGCGTCAGCCGCGCTTCGCTCAGGCCGTCGATCGCGCGCCGGTCGATCTGCTCGATTTCCAGTTGCAGTTCGAGCAGTTGCAGGAGATTGCCCTTCGCATACGCGTGGTTGACCCGCTGCATCAGTACGGTCTTGCGCTCCTGCTCCTGAGGATCGGTTTCGCGATCGGGGTGCAGCGCGCTCGCGAGCTTGCGATAGACCTCGCGGATCGACTTGCTCGATTCGGCCTGCTCGGCTTCGCGTTTGGCTGCGGCGGCCGATTGCCGGGGCGCTTTCTTGCGCTTCGCTCGCTGTGCTTCGCGGGCCTCGTGCTCGGCCATGTCGCGCCTGAACTGTTCGTCCAGCTCGGCTTGCATGCGCTCGGCGAGTTCGTCGGGCGACAGCGTGTCGAGATCGTCTGCCGGCGCAACGTCGGGAATCGGCTCCGGTTCCTGCTTTTTGGGTGCGCGGTCGGCCGCTGGACGGCCGTCGTCGCCCGATGCGCAGTGCCGGTTGTAGATGACTTTCAACTGCGCGTCGTCGCTGAAGTCGAGCAGGTTGCGCGCCATGTCGGCGATCAGCCCGGACAGCGTACGCTGCTCGGCCTTGCTCAAGCCCTTCTGCAGGAACGCGTCGTCGAGCAGATTGAGCAAGCGGATCCGCAACGCCGTCGACGCCTGTTCGAGCGGCAGCAGCCCGTCGACGAATTTCGTCTGGAAGGCCGGCATCACGGCGTCCCAGGCGCCAAGCCGTTCGCGCCGCTTTTCGATCTGCTTGACGAGCGTATTGAACGTGTTCTGGGCTTTCGACAGGCTGGCTGTCTCGTGTCCGGGTGCGATGGCGACCGCGGCACCGCGACGTGCGGTCATGATGAATGTCCTCCGGCCGCGGCGGGACGCGCGGCAGGCCGGTATTTTAGCCGGACGGGCCGAGGGCGGCCCGCAAGAACATCCGTCGCCGCGCGACCGGCGGCGCGTTACTGCTTCACCGTCGCGACGGCCGGCGCACCCGACTCCGTGCCCGGTGCGCCGTTCGACCCGTAGGCTGCTTCCGCGTTCTTGCGTTCGGCGAGGCGCTTGGCGGCCAGGCGTTCCTGCGCGGCGACGATGTCGCCCGGATAGTTCTCGCCGTCGGCCGCGATCGGCACGTAGCCGACCGATTCGAGGTCGAACAGCTCCTGGCGCACCTGGGCACGCGTGAGCGTCGAGTGCGACGATTGTGCGTAGGACACGGCCGGTGCGGCGAGGAGAGCGGTGGCGGCAGCGGCGGCGGCGATGGTGACGATGATGGATTTCACGGTTTCCTCAGACGGTTTCGTTACGGTCCGGCACGCATTTGCCTGGCTGAACCGACGAGACAAGTTTAGGAACCCGGACCGCCCGGATAAATGGGGAATCCGAGCCAGCTGTGTTACAGAACCAGCAAGAGTGGATGGGGTGGCGTCGTGGCGTCAGTCGCCGAACAACTGCCCCTGCCCGGAGATCACGCGCTCGAAATCGTCCCGCAGGAACGGCAGGATCGCATCGGCGACGGGCTGAAGCTGGCGGCTCAGGTAGAACGCATAGTCGATCGGCGAGCGCATCGTCTCGAGCGGCTCGGGGCCGGCCGTCGTCATCACGTAGCTGATCCAGCCGCCGCGCTGATACTGCAACGGCCGGCCCTGCGCGTGGTTGAACTCGTCGGCGATCCGCGCCGCGCGCACGTGCGGCGGCACGTTGCGTTCGTACTCGCGCAGCGGCCTGCGCACGCGCTTGCGGTAGACCAGCTGATCGTCGAATTCGCCGGACAGCGTGCGCTGTACGTAATCGCGAATGAAATCCTGGTACGGCTCGCGCCGGAACACGCGCCGGTACAGCTCGCGCTGGAACTGCTGCGCGAGCGGCGTCCAGTCGGTGCGCACCGTTTCGAGCCCCTTGAACACGAGGTCCTCGCCGCCGTCGGCCGTGGCCGAGAGGCCCGCGTAGCGCTTCTTGCTGCCTTCTTCCGCGCCGCGCACGGTCGGCATCAGGAAGCGGCGGTAGTGCCGCTCGTATTGCAGCTCCAGTGCGCTGTCGAGCCCGAAGTGGTCGCGCAGGTGTGCGTGCCACCAGCGGTTCACGTGCTCGACGAGTGCGCGGCCCTTGGTACCGGCTTCGTCGTCGCCGTGTGCGCGGCCGAGCCACACGAACGTCGAATCGGTATCGCCGTAAATCACTTCGTAACCCTGAGCTTCGATCAGCTCGCGCGTGCGGTGCATGATCTCGTGGCCGCGCATCGTGATCGACGACGCGAGGCGCGGGTCGAAGAACCGGCAGCCCGTCGAGCCGAGCACGCCGTAGAACGAATTCATGATGATCTTCAGCGCCTGCGACAGCGGTGCGTTGCGTTGCCGCTTCGCGTCGTCGCGGCCTTCCCATACACGGCGTACGACATCGGGCAGGCAGTGCGCGGTGCGCGAGAAGCGCGCACCGAGGAAGCCGGGCACCGATGCGTCGTCGCCGGGGTTCGCGAGCCCTTCGATCAGGCCGACCGGATCGATCAGGAACGTGCGGATGATCGACGGATAGAGGCTCTTGTAGTCGAACACGAGCACCGAGTCGTACAGGCCGGGGCGCGAATCCATCACGAAGCCGCCGGGGCTGTTCTGTCCCGTCACGTCGCCGAGGTTCGGCGCGACATAACCGAGCCGGTGCATGCGCGGCAGGTACAGGTGCGTGAACGCCGCGACCGAGCCGCCGGTGCGATCGGCCGCGAGGCCCGTGACGCTCGCGCGTTCGAGCGCGAAGGACAGCAGGTCGGCCTTGTCGAAGATGCGTGTGACGAGCTCGCAGTCCTTCAGGTTGTAGCGCGCGAGCGCGGGCTTGTCGTGATCGAAGCGGCGCTGGATCTCGTCCATCCGCTGGTAAGGGTTGTCGATCGACTTGCCTTCGCCGAGCAGCGCCTGCGACACGTATTCGAGGCTGAACGACGGGAACGTCCACGTCGCGGATTTCAGCATGTCGATGCCGTCGAGGATCAGCCGGCCGGCCGCGCCCGCGAAGAAGTGGTCGGGCTGCTGGCCGTGCGCGCGCCAGTCGAGCACGCTGCCGCCGCGCCCGAGCTTCAGCGGGATGCCGTATTGCTCCGAATGCGCATGCAGGATGCGCAGGTCGAACTGCACGAGGTTCCAGCCGATCACCGCGTCGGGATCGTGTGTTTCGAACCAGTCGTTGAGCCGCGCGAGTATCGCGGCTCGACTGTCGCAATAGTCGAGGTCGAAGTCCGGCGTGCCTGCGCCGCCGCTCGCGTCGCCGTTCGGCGGGCCGAGCATGTAGACCTGCCGTTGCCCGCAGCCTTCGAGTGCGATCGAATACAGCTCGCCGTGGACGCTGGTCTCGATGTCGAGCGACACGCAGCGCAGCGTCGGGCGGTAGCCGTCGGCGGGCTTCAGTTCGCCACCCGTCAGCGTGCCGTCACGGCCGGGCTGCCCGCGAAACTGCACCGAGGCCGTGATGAAGCGCTCCATCGCGTAGCGGTCGGGCGGCTGCACGTCGGCTTCGTAGACGTCGACGCCGGCCGCGGCCAGGCGCTTCTGGAGCCCGGACAGATGGCGGTAGCGCTTGCAATAGAGGCCGACGACCGGCCGCTGCCGGAAGTCGCGCAGCGCGAGCGGGCGCAGCTCGGCTTCGCGCTCGCCGGCCAGCGCGCGTTCGGCGAGCGCCTGCTGTTCGGCCGGGATGAACGCGACGGCTTCCTGCGGGCGCAAGCGTACGCGGCGCGGACCGTGTTCGGTTGCCAGCCAGAACTCGATCTCGATGCCGGATGCGGTGTCCCGCCAGTGGCGGGTGAGGATGAAACCCTGCTCGAACGCCGTCAAAACGCTTGCTCGTCGTGGATGCTCAGGCGGCGGATTTTAGCGCTTGGGCGGGGGATCCGCAGGCGCCGGGCGCCGGAGCGTCACGACATCAGGGCATCACGATGGCCGCATCAGCACCCGCATGCCCGGGGCGATGTACCGCGTCACTTCGCCGAACCCGGCGAAGTGGCGCGGGAAAGCGTGGCGGTCGCGCCCGATCCGTCGATGAATTCGATCACGGCGGGACGCGGCTTCGCGTTGCGCGGCGCGCGATGGCCAAGCGTCACGGTGCTGCCGGGATATAGGTGCGAATGGGTTGTGCGAAGCAGCAGGGCGCAATTACTAAATGCATTCATATGAATGAATGAACGATTACAGTTTTCAATTATTTGAATTCCTCCCGATTGACGTCACAGAATCGTCATTCGTAGAATCGTCAGTCAAGAACAACATAATTCTGAGAGAGGCGCTATGGATGCGCACAGCATGATCGGGACACTCACGGGAGGGCTGGTTCAACAGGAACGACTTCTCAAGCTCGATACACCGCTTGGCAGTAACGTGTTGATCCCGCACCGGGTGTTCGGGCAGTCCCGCATCGGTCGAGATTACCTGTTCATGATCGACTGCGTGTCGACGTCGAACGATGTCCAGCTCAAGACACTGATTTCGCAGCCCATCACGCTGTGGATTCAGCAGACCGACAAGACCTATCTGCCTCACCACGGCTACGTTCATACCGCGAGAAAACTCGGCGTGGACGGCGGCCTCGCGTGTTATCAGCTCAGTTTCTCGTCGTGGCTGCATTTCCTGAAATTCCGCCGCGACCAGCGTCACTGGCAAGACAAGAGTGTCGACGCGATCATTTCCGATGTGTTCAATGATCATCCGCAGGCACGCGGGATGTATCGCTTTGAACTGTCGCAACCGCTGCCTTCACGCTCCTACTGTCGTCAGGACGAAACCGACTGGAATTTCGTGCACCGGTTGCTCGAATCCGAGGGCCTGTACGGCATCTGGAAACAGGCGCAGGACGGAAAGTCGCATACGCTGGTGATCACCGATCGTCTTCAGACGCTCGAGCCGCTTGCGCCGGCAACCGTCGATTTCTCCCGCGCGAGCGTGCGTGGTGAAGTGGACGCCTTTACGCAGTGGGCCGGAACCCGGACGCTGCAGTCCGTCCTGCTGTCGACCCGAACGTTCGACTACAAGAATCCAGCCACGCCAGCCAATCCGAAGGCGACATCGGTTCCCACCATGGCCAATCAGGGCGATCTCCCGTTGCAGGCCGAGGTGTATGAATACACGGGCGGCTATACGTACCCCGAACAGGAGCGTGGCGACCATCTCAGCAAGATCCGCATGGAGGAATGGGAGTCGCAGGCCAAGCGTTACGACGGTGTCGGCGGCGTGCGCCGCATCGATGCGGGGCGGCGGTTCACGCTGACCGGGCATCCCGAGCATGATCAGGACGCGGCTGACCACCGGGAATTCGCGGTGATCGAGGTCGAGTGGATCATCGTCAACAACGTTCCGCTTTCCGGACACGAAGCGAATTACCCGCATAGCCTCTATCAGGCAGTGAAGCAGGCCGATGCGGACGACACGGACAAGCGGTTCTCCGTGTCGCATGCCGATGGCTCGACGGGTTTCTATCGAGTCGCCATCGAAGCGCAGCGCACGTCGGTCCCGTATCACAGCCCCCTCGAACACAAAAAGCCCGAAGCAAAGCTCGAATCGGCCATCGTTGCCGGTCCGAAGGGGGAGCAGGCGTATACCGACGACCTGAACCGGATCAAGGTGCTGTTCATCTGGGACCGGCACAACGAGGGCGACGAGCGGGCGTCGTGCTGGGTGCGTGTCGCGCAATCCGATACCGGCGACGGGTATGGCGGCGTGCACATGCCGCGCGCCGGCGAGGAACTGTTGATTGGCCATATCGGGAACGACATCGATCGTCCGATTGCGCTGCACCGGGTGTACAACGGGGGCGCGAAGCCACGATGGCATTCGAATGCCCTGCTGTCGGGTTACCGGTCCCAGGAATTCTCGGGGAGCGGCTACAACCAGATGGTGATGGACGATTCGACGGGCCAGAACCGCGTACACCTATACAGCAGCAGTACGAACGCGGCGTTGCACCTGGGCTACCTGATCGATCAGACCGACAACACGCGGGGCAGTTACCTGGGCAAGGGCTTCGATCTGAGTTCGGAGGCCTACGGTGCGCTGCGGGCCGGGCGAGGGTTGTTCGTGACGACGCACCCGGTCGCCAGTCAGCCGCTCGATACCACGTTGGCGACGCGTCAGTTGAACGGCTCGGTGAGTATCCTCGACGGCTTGTCGCAGGCGAGCGAAACGTCGAAGGCGGAAAGCCTGAAGGATGGGCACGACACGTTCAAGGCCTTTGCCGATGCGGCGCAGCACAACGAATCAGGGGCGACGGGCGGTGGCGGTGTGACAGCCGGCGGAGGGACGGGCGACGCCGGCGCGTTCAAGCAGCCCGTGATCCTGGTTGCCGCGCCTGCGGGCATCGGCCTGTCGACGCAGAAGTCGACGCACGTTGCAGCCGATCAGCACGTCAATATCGTCAGCGGGCAAAGCACGCACGTTGCGACCGGCAAGTCGCTCGTTGCCAGCATTACGGAGAAGCTGAGCCTGTTCGTGCAGAACGCCGGGATGAAGCTGTTTGCGGCGAAGGGGAAGATCGAGGTTCAGACTCATGCAGACAATGTCGAAGTGACGGCGCAGAAGTCGCTGTTGCTGGCGTCTGTTACGGAGAAGGTTCAGGCTTCGGCGCAACAGGAGATTTTGTTGACGTCGGGCGGCGCGTACATCCGGCTCAAAGGCGGCGACATCGAGATTCATGCACCGGGCAAAATCGACGTGAAGGGGGCGCAGCATGCGTTCAGCGGCCCGACGAGCATGGACGTGACCAATCCCGCGTTCAAGGATCTGCCGACGCGGCGGTTGATGCTGAATACGATGGCTTCGCCGTCTGCCACTGGTGTCGTTCCGGTGGGTATGCCATACAAGCTTTATGCGGACGGGGCGCTGGTCAAGCAGGGCGTGTTCGACAAGTCAGGGCAGTTGCCGATCGATCATCAGGTCACCACGCAGAAGTACACGCTGGAGATGGCCAATGGCGTGAAGCACGAGATTCCGGTGCCGGGGGAGTATCGGGATGCGGCGAATGGTGCGCTTGCGAATCAGGGGTTTCAGTATCACGAGAGCAGTACTGCCACGGATATCGAGCCGCCGGGTGATCGAGCTTTGAACAGAACGCGGTACAGTAACCTGCTCGGTACAGGGTCGGGAGACGATGCATGACAGACAAGACGATAACGACGCCGATGGCGCTCAACCATACTTCGACCGCATCTCCGACCTTTCCGTGGTTCGTGGACATCAACGACGAGAAAAAGGGCGTCGAGTTTCATCCGGTTGATTGCTCATACAGGCCGCTCGTGAACGGTCGGGAAGCGTTCGGGGCCGTGTATGACGCCATCTTGGCGGCGAAGTACAGCGTCGACATCATCTGCTGGGGGTTCCAGCCGTCGATGTACTTCAAGCGTGAGCTTGGGGTCGCTTCGATGAACATTGGTGAGCTGCTCGTTACGAAGGGGCTGCAAGGCGTTCGAGTTCGGATTCTGTGCTGGGCCGACTCTCTGGCAGTTGCCCAGTTCAGTGAGAATTCGACGCCTGGATTGAACTGGCTAAGAAGTCGGGCGTTTCAGAACGAGAACGACGCAGAGAGAGAATACGACCGCGCCTGGTACAAGGAAGCACGCAAGGTCTCTCCATCGCTTTATCGCGATGACTTTAAAGAAGAGATCGCCGCAAAACTGCGTGCGCGGCATGCGGCGGGTTTGCCTCCGCCACAGCCAGGAGACAAGATTCTCGGCATTCCGGGGCTGCCCTGCATCGAGATGGCGACGCGCGATTTCTCGTTGAAGGATCGCTGGGAAATCATCCATCGCGAGATGATGTTCCGGGACGACAAGAGCCTGAACGAGGAGGCCGTTACGGTCGGCTTTAGCAGCGAGCCTTCGCATCACCAAAAATCCGTGATGGTCGACTATGAATGGCCGGAGCATGCGGTTGGCTTCGTAATGGGCCACAACACGCTGGACGCATATTGGGACGACGATCAACATTCGTTTGCGCGGATGCATGCGCGCGCCGGTCGCAATGGCGCAACGCCGAGGCAGGACATGTCCGCGATGGTGACCGGGCCAATCCTTGAACACCTGAACGTAAATTTCTGTCGTGCGTGGCAACACACGACCAACATGGATTTGACGACGCCGCGACGGTCACTCGCCAAACGCCTCGCTGTCGACAAGAGTCGAGGGACGCCCTTGCGGGCGCAAATTCTGCGGACCCAATCGCAGGCAGCGGAAAACCGTCGTGATATCCGTTCGATGTACAAGCAGACGACAGATAATGCGACACGTTACATCTATATAGAGAACCAGTATTTCCGTTGGCCGCCGCTGGTCGATCACATCAAAACCGCAATCAACCGGCAGACCGGCGGTGGCCGAGACATCGGCAAGCACGGACCGCTTTACCTGTTCGTGGTCACCAATTCCAGCGATGATGCGTTGGACCATGGGCAGGTATCGACGTATCGGATGATGGAGTCGCTGGGCCATGCGGACACGATGCCCAACGTGACGAGAATGGAGCGCGATGATGTGATGCAGCAGCAACGCTGGGACTTGCAGACTCGGATCGACGGGGTGGACAGCGCCGTTCAGAACGCAAAGGTGTATGGTGCAGGGACGCCGGAGCAGATGGCGTCGTATTACGCAAAAATGGATGCGCAGAAAAAGAAGTTGCAGCAGCAATTAAATGAATTGGATGCCAAGATCGATGACAACAAGCGGGGAAAAATTATCCCTGGAGACATTCCTGGGCTCAAGACGCTAATATGCACGTTGGTTGCACCCGATTCCCCGGCCGGAAATTGGATGAACACATATGTACATAGCAAGATCATGCTGATCGACGATGTGTTCACGACTCATGGGTCTGCGAACGTTAACACGCGCAGCATGGAGGTGGATAGTGAGCTGAACATCGCGCACGAAAATGGAGACGTAACCAAGGCACTTCGGAAAAGACTGTGGACTATTCACACAAGATCGGCTTCCTCAAACTCGCAGGGTGGGGGCAAAGACATGCTCAGAGCCTATGCAGTGGGTGACGACATGGAGTCTGCATATGATTCTTGGAAAAGCCTTCTTTCGAATAATCAAAGGCTTATGAACTCAAAATCGCAATCGCCTACCGTTTCGATTGTTAGCTTTCAAACAGCTACGACCACGCGAAGCAAGCTCGATTAATCATGAATAGAGCTCCCATCGTCCTACTGTTTTTGTGCCTACTGGCAGCTTGCTCTAAGAGCGAAAATGCTATGAATTCGTTACCTGATGTGAGTGCTGTTCGTCTGAAACTTGCTTTTTCCTGCGTGCGTGAGGTCGATCATCTGCCACCTCTCGATCCTGATGCAGATAAATTATTCCAATACGGCCGGTATCTTGAGAAAAAAGATGGGCCAAAGGATTTCAATGATGTCGCTCGCTACTACCGGATTGCAGCAGCGCATGGACATTACAAGGCCAACCACAATCTACAAATTCTGATTTCGTCTGGCGCCACATCGTCACCTGATGCTGAGAAGGAAAGCGTAGATCTCGCCGAGCAACTGATTAAGGCAGGCGTACCTAGTGGCTATTACGATATTGGCCACTACCTGCTCAATGGCTACGGCCTCCAACACGATGAAGATGCTGGGCGCCGGTACATTCGTAAGGCGGCCGATCTGGGTAACGCTGATGCTCAGTATTATGTTGCAAACTTGCTCGACCCAGCCGATGCTGCGCCCGACATCGCTCGTCAGATGTTTCAATGTGCCGCGGAGCAGGGGCATGCTGAGGCGGCGAATTATCTCGGCGTGAGTCTGCAGATCGACAAGAAATTCAGCGATGCTGCCAAAGCATTTCAAATGAGCGTCGCAGCAGGAAGCAGTCAATCGGCGATTTTGCTTGAGAGCGCGTTTGACGCAAATGGTGGGAATGACCCAGTAAGTAATCTCGACGTTCACGCCGATCCTGAGCGTGTTCACCGATACAACGTTATCGGAAAATTTCTTCGAGCCAATGACGGCCGTAATCCCAAGGTTCCCGATCTCAACAATATCGTTCCGCTGCCTCCTGCAAAGCTCCCGACGTGGAACGGGACATTCCAGTGGCAGAAGGAGCAAGACGCAGCTACGCCGCCGCCGAAGCCTTCGGATGATTTCATCAACGAGATGGCGAAAACCAAGCATCTCGATCCTGCGACGGGACTACCGCTTCCAGGATCGACGGAAAAGACCTCACAGACTGATCAATCTGAAAGCGTCGCGTCCCGTCTGCCGTTGGGTACGGTTGCACACACCGGCCAATCCTGCCCGGAAGACGGCGTATGGTGCGCGAAGCTCGGTGCGGGTCAGGCTGGCGATACGACACGCCGATTCCTGAAGGGAGACGCCTTGCCGTCCGTCGTAGTGCATGAACCGAGAAAGCTGGCGGTGCTCGACAGCATGATGGGTACGCGCCAGCACGTCGAGCAAGTTGCATGGGAACTCGTTGCGTACCTTGAGCAGTCGTGATCGACTCATGCTGTTTGGCTGTTTGGCTGTGTGGCCAATCGCTCGCGCGATGACGGCCACACGAAGCAGGCTCGATTGAGCATGCGTGGAACGTCTATCGTCTTGCTTATTTCGTGCCTGTTGGCGGCGTGCTCGAAGCGCGAGAATGCTACGAGTCCGTTGCCTGACGTGAGTGCGGTACGTCTGAATCTTGCTTTCACCTGCGTGCACGAGGTCAACTATCTGCCGGCCGTCGATCCGGAAGCCGACAAGCTGTTTCAGTATGGTCGATACCTTCAGAAGCAGCAGGGAGAGAAGAATTTCAACGACATCGCGCGCTACTATCGTATCGCGGCGGCATACGGTCACTTCAAAGCCAATACGAATGCACAGAAGCTCGTTTCGCAAGGATTGGCTAGTTCGCCTGACGCGGCAAAAGAGACGATTGCGTTCGCAACCAAGCTGATTGATGAAGGGGTGCCAGGTGGGTATTACGACATCGGGCACTATCTCGAAGTCGGCTATGGTTTGAAGCAGGATACCGAGATGGCCTTGCGGTATTTCAGAAAGGCTGCTGACATGGGAAGTCCTGAAGCACAAACATATGTTGCCGAGCAGCTAGCGCCGCATGATCGAGCTCCCGAGATTGCGCTTCAAATGAGGCAGTGCGCAGCCGATCAAGGTAATGGAGATGCAGCAAATTATTTGGGGATAAACTTAAAAAACGATTCCAAATATTCGGATGCCGTTTCATATTTTCAAAGAGGTGTGAAGGCCGGGAGTGCTCAAGCTGCATTGGCGCTCGAAGACGGATTCAATGGACGCGAAGCATCAGATCGTCTTTCGTACCTTGCGCTTGCACATGATCCAGAACGCTCGCGTCGTTATCGTTCGATTGGTAATTTTCTCGATAGTAACGAGAGCCGCTACCCCAAAGTCCCCGACATCGACAAGATCGTTCCCCTACCACCCGCAAAGCTTCCCCCTTGGGATGGCACCTTCCAATGGCAAAAAGAACAGAATGCAGCCACGCCACCGCAGAAGCCCTCTGACGAACTCATCGACAAGATGGCGAAAGCCAAGCATCTCGATCCCGCGACGGGGCTGCCGCTTCCGGGATCGGCAGACAAGTCTTCATAGACTGACCAACCAGAAAACATCGCATCCTGCCTGCCGCAGGATACGGCCATGTACCGACCAAACTTGCTCGCAAGCTGACACACGAAACCAGGAACCGGCGAGCTTGACTACGGACCACACCGGTTTCACAAGCGCGACGCGTTACCGTCCCTCACCCGATTGGCCTGGCGCCGTACAACTGACAACCACATCGACCGCGGAGTCCACATGAATTCACCCAACCGGCCCGTCTCGCTACCTGGCGCGGCAGCTCTCGTCGCAGCGTTCATCATTACCGTGCTGTTTCTCTCCGGCCTCTACGTGCAGTTGACGAGGTTCTCGCTAGACTCGCAGATGGTGGCTATTCAGTTGACCAGTTTCATCCAGAACCTGGTGTTTCGAACCGGTCTGGTGTATCTGATCGTTCGCTGGCACGGCGAGCAACGCGATCAGCTCGCGTTCCGTCGCCCCGCACGGCTGCTGGCGGCCTACGCGTTATGCCTGCTGATCTGGCAGATCGCGCAGATATTCATCATCCAGATGGTCGTGGTGAGCGTGGCCGGCAACGGCATGCATCTGACGGCCACCTTGAAGCTCATCCCGCCGGTGAGTGCCGTCCTGTATGCAATCGTGGCCTGGCTTGCGTGGTGGTTCGTCACGCGCATGTTTCGCAACGACGCGTTACCCGATGCGCCCCGCGGTCACGCGACGCGGTACATCGCAGGCCTCGCGGCCTGGCTGTTCGCAAGCGTATGGCTGCTTTTGATGACGCAGACAGTGCCGATGCTGCTCGACACCTTCGACGACGACCTCATGCGCGTGATGTTCAGCTACGTTGGCGCGTTGGTGGTTCCCGCGGCGCTGATCTTTGCGGGCGCGAGGCTCGGCCTGCCTCGCGATCTCGTTCGACTGCACGGCTGGCGTTGGCTGGGCGCGTCGCTTGCGGCAATGGCATCCACCGCGGTTCTGTTCTATCTGGCGTTGCAGTTGCTTGGCGGCGTGCGTGGAATGGCCGTGTTGTCCGGGATGATGGCGATCGTTCTTCTCGGCGGGGCCTTCGTCGCCCATTGGGTGTGGTTCCGCGTGTTCTACGCTCCCGTGAGCCGCGGCACTGTCGAAACGCCTCGCGGGATGCCTTCGCCGTAGAAGCCGAACGCGGGGGAGGGCGACGCGCGATCCCGCGCGGGCCGACTGGCGTGCCGACTTCTCGGGGCCGTTGGCTGGAGGTGCGTCGGAAAGAGGACTATTCGCGATGCAACGTTGCGAGCACGGCCGATGACGGCCGCTCGCAAGCGCCATCGCCCTTTGACTGCAGCCCGGGCATCATCCCGACGACAAAGTCGATGAATGCTCTCACCTTGGCCGGAACGTGATTTCGACTGGGATAGTAGACATAAAGAGGGAACGTCTCGTCGCACCAGTCCGTCAGAATCGGCTCCAGCGTGCCGGCACGCAGGTGCGCATCGATTCCGAGGTCGATTATCTGAGCGATCCCGAAGCCCGCAACGCACGCGCCGATTTTCGTTCCTGCATCCGTGACGGTCAGGTTGCCGCTGACGGACACTTTCACTTTCTCGTCGTCACGCCAGAACTCCCAGTCGAAGGGTCGACCGGTAGCCGGATCGATGGCCAGGATGCATTCATGGCCGTCGTCGACCAGATCCTGCGGCGACCTCGGTCGACCGCGTTGCTCCAGGTAGGACGGTGCGGCCACTGTCAGCACCCGCGGACTGTACAGCCTGCGACAGATCAAAGTGGAAACGGTTGGCGCTCCAAACCGGATGGCGAGATCGAATCCGTCGCTGACGAGGTCCGACAGGTCGTTCCTGGTTTCCAGCTTCAGATGTAGAGCAGGGTAATCCTTCATGAACTGGGCCAGCTCCGGCGCCAGCACCAGGCGGGCGAACGCGGCATCGCATGCCACACGGAGCGTTCCGTTGACGATCGAGGTCTGGCCAGAGGCGCCGGCGGTCGCCTCTTCGATTCCCTGGAGCAACGGCAGCACCTTTGACAACAGCTCGCGGCCCGCGTCCGTCACTTCGACGTGCCGGCTGGTGCGATGCACGAGCTTCGCGTGCAGGCGGTCCTCCAGTCGCTGAATGGCGCGACTGACCGCAGGCTGGGTCTTGCCAAGACGAGATGCGGCACGGCCAAAGCTCCCGGATTCGGCAACGGCTGCAAGGACAAGCAAGCCGCTTACCAGTCCTCCGTCGAGGTCTTCCATGATCGATGTGTTCCTGTAATGGCAGCGATAACCGGGCCGCCGTATCCGAGGCGAGGACGATCGCTCACTATACGAGCCGTTCACTACCGAGGAAAGCCAGTCATGACCCAGACCCAAGCTGTCGTCGCCTTGATCGAGGATTATTTCAATTTGGCTTATGAGCCGCAGAGCCGTGACTTCAACAAGGTCTTTCACCCGAGCTGCCTGATTCAGTGGCTGGATGAAGGCCGGCTGCGCACCCTGTCGTCGTCGGAGTATGCGGCGCTCATCAACGGGAGGCCGAGTCCCCGCTCAACCGGCGCGCCAAGAGACGAGGCGATCCTCTCGATGGAAAACATCTCGGACAGCCTTTCAACGGCCACGGTGCGGGTGCGGATCGGGAACAGGCTGTTCAACGATCACTTCGCCATACACAAGGTGGAAGGCAGTTGGCTGATTGCAAACAAGGCGTCTGCCATCGTGCGTACGTTCGACTGAAGCGCCGCGCTGCGGATGCGACAGAGTCCGCGCAAACATCAACGAACAAAAAACCCGGGAAACGCTTCGATTTCCCGGGGTTTTCATGCCATCGAACATGGGTCGACTCGAAGCGGGTGCCGGGGACCAGACTCGAACCGGCACCACGTCAAACATGCCCCTCATGTTCGATCGGCGCGCCATGCCCCGCTCGCGCCGCAACGATAATCTGTACCCCTGACATTCTCGCCGCCCGCTTCGCCCACATCGCCGTCAGGATCGGCACGAGAATCGCCGTCACGAGGCAAGCCGTCGCGACGATCGCCGTCGCGGCCGGCACCATCGGTTTGAACTTCGGAATCATCTCGCCGATGATCGCCGGGTTCGCGACCGCGGCGCCGGCCGTCGACGACGCGGCAAGCCCGGCGGTTCCGTTACCGCCGCCAAGCAACTTGTCCGCCAGAATCAGCGGCGCACCCGTCACGACGATCACCGCGAGCCCGAGCGCGATGCCCGGCAGCCCGCTCTTCGCGATCACGTTGAGATCGATGCCGTTGCCGAGCGCGAAGCCGAAGAACGGGATCAGCGGATGCACGCAGCGCCCGAACAGCTCGCGCAGGTCTTCATCGAGGTTGCCGAGCGTGAAGCCGATCAGGAACGGCAGCACGGCGCCGACGAACAGCCGCGTCTCGAACACCGCGACGCCGGCCGCGCCGAGGATCAGCATGCTGACGAGCGGCCCCGATTCGATCGACATCAGCACGAACGCGCCGGCTTCTTCCTTGCTGCCGTACTGCTGCATCACGGCCGCATAGAGGCCGCCGTTGGTCATGTCCATCGACGTCGTGATCGCGAGCAACGACAGGCCGGCGAAGAGGCCCGTGCGGATGCCTTCGTCCGGGATGAACTGCGCGGCGATCAAGGTCGCCAGCCACGCGACCACGATCTTCGTCGCGAGCAGCGTGCCGGATTTGCGCAGCACGACACCGGTCGCGCGCAGGTTGATCGTCGCGCCCATGCAGAAGAACCAGACGGCGAGGATCGGCACCGTGCCCGCGATCAGGCCGTTGGTGAACGAGCCGAAGTACTTCCCGGCGTTCGGCGCGAACGTGTGCACGCACGCGCCGAGCAGCATCGGGACCAGCATGAGCCCGCCTGGAATGCGGTCGATGGCCTGTTTCAGCTTCACGTCTCCTCCGTGGACGTCGATGCGTCCCGTTGTCGAATGATGTCTGCTGACTGACTATAGAACATGATTCGGAACGATGGTCCGATTTTGATAGATTGATGGGTAGTCGTATACCCGTATCGTCATAAAATGCTGATAAAAAAGGGAATTTAAGGGCTGCTGCGCCGTGCTTTGTTTTCGGATCGACGTTCCGTATTTGTGGAATCTGTGCTTCAATTCATCGTATGACCGCCGCCGTTGCGGAGGCTGGCGGCACATTCAATCCCCACGGAGAACCGGCATGGAAGTGCGACAGGGCATACACGGCGAACACGCGAAGACGCTCGATACGGCCGGCCTGCGCCGGCATTTCCTGGTGGAGAACGTATTCGCGCCGGACGCGCTGTCGCTCACCTACAGCCACATCGACCGGATCATCGTCGGCGGCGCGTGGCCGGCCACGCGGCCGGTCGAGGTGCCCGCGTCGCTCGGTGCGGCGATGGGCGTGAGTCATCTGCTGGAGCGTCGCGAACTGGGGGCGATCAATATCGGCGGGCCCGGCTGGGTCGAGGTCGACGGGCAGCGTCATGCGGTGGGCACCGAAGAGGCGATCTACATCGGGCAAGGCGGGCAGGGTGTCGTGTTCGGCAGCGACGATCGCGCGCATCCCGCGAAGTTCTATCTGAACTGCGCGCCCGCGCACACGGCCTATCCGACACGCACGATCACGCTCGCGCAGGCATCGCCCGAAACGCTCGGCGATGCGGCCACGAGCAACCGCCGAACGATCTACAAGTTCATCGTGCCCGACGTGCTGCCCACCTGCCAGTTGTCGATGGGGATGACGAAGCTCGAACCCGGCAGCCTGTGGAACACGATGCCGTGCCATACGCACGAGCGCCGGATGGAGGTGTATTTCTACTTCAACCTCGCCGACGACGCGGCCGTGTTCCACATGCTCGGCGAGCCGCAGGAAACGCGCCACGTCGTCGTGCACAACGAGCAGGCGGTGATCTCGCCGAGCTGGTCGATCCATTCGGGCGTCGGCACGAAGGCGTACACGTTCATCTGGGGGATGGTCGGCGAGAACCAGGTGTTCAAGGACATGGATCACATCGCCGTTGCCGACCTGCGCTGACATCATGAAACGCGATACGTCCGATCTGCCTTCCACCGACGCGCGCACCGCGCTCGCCGGCCTGTTCGACCTGACCGGCAAGGTCGCGATCGTCACCGGCTGCAACACGGGGCTCGGCGCGGCGATGGCGGTCGCGCTCGCGTCGGCCGGGTGCGACATCGTCGGCGCGAACCGCTCGGCGCCTGCCGAGACATCGGCGTGCGTCGAGGCGGCCGGTCGGCGTTTCGTCGACGTGCGCGCCGATCTGTCGACGCTCGAACCGGTCGAGCGGATCGTCGGCGGCGCGGTCGATGCGTTCGGTCACGTCGACATCCTCGTCAACAACGCGGGCATGATCCGTCGTTGCGATGCACTCGAATTCACCGAGGCCGACTGGGACGCCGTGATCGACGTGAACCTGAAGAGCGTGTTCTTCCTGTCGCAGGCCGTCGCGCGGCAGATGGTGCGGCAGGGGCGCGGCGGCAAGATCGTGAACGTCGCGTCGATGCTGTCGTTCCAGGGCGGTATCCGCGTGCCGTCGTACACGGCGTCGAAAAGCGGCGTGCTGGGGCTGACGCGCCTGCTCGCGAACGAATGGGCCGCGCATGGGATCAACGTGAACGCGATCGCGCCCGGCTATATGGAAACCGACAACACCGCGCAATTGCGCGAGGACAGCCGGCGCAGCGACGAAATCCTCGGCCGCATCCCGGCCGGCCGCTGGGGCGTGCCCGACGATCTCGCGGGCGCGGCCGTGTTTCTCGCATCGCGCGCGTCGGACTACGTGCACGGTCATACGCTCGCCGTCGACGGCGGGTGGCTCGCGCGCTGACCGTGCCGCGCGGCGGACGCGTTATGCTCTCCCGATTCGCACTCACGGATTCACGGACATGACAGCAACGCCCAGGCAGCGCAAAGGCGATCAGGCGAACCAGGGGGCCGAAGCCGACACGTCGGCGGCAGGGTCCGCCGAAAAGGCCGATTCGGTCGCGGCCGTCGGCAAGGTCTTCACGATCCTCGCCGCGCTCGGCGATCGCCGCGAGATCGGCATCAGCGACCTGTCGCAGCATCTCGGCATGTCGAAGACGACGGTGCATCGCTTCCTGCAGACGCTGAAGGCGCTCGGCTACGTCGCGCAGGAAGGCGAGACCGACCGTTACCGGCTGACAATCCGGCTGTTCGAGCTGGGCAGCAAGGCGCTGGAAAGCGTGGACCTCGTGCGCGAGGCCGATCTCGAGATGCGCCGCATCGGGCAGCTGACGCGCGAAGCCGTGCACCTCGGCGCGTTCGACGAGGACGCGATCATCTACATCCACAAGATCGACGCCGATTACGGGCTGCGCATGCAGTCGCGGATCGGCCGGCGCAATCCGCTGTACAGCACCGCGATCGGCAAGGTGCTGCTCGCGTGGATGACGCCCGACGAAGCGCGCGCGGTGCTGGCCGGCATCGAGTTCAGGAAGTCGACCGCGAAGACGCTCGCGTCGGCGGATGCGGTGATGAGCATCCTGCCGCACGTACGGCAGCAGGGCTACGGCGAAGACAACGAGGAGCAGGAAGACGGCCTGCTGTGTCTCGCGGTGCCCGTGTTCGACCGTTTCGATCGCGTGATCGCGGGGCTGTCGCTGTCGTTCCCGACGATGCGTTGCGGTGCGGATACGAAAGCGCATTACGTCGCACTGCTGAAGGAAGCCGGCCAGGCGATTTCCGCGCGGCTCGGGTATCGTCCGCAAGCGGCAGGCGTGGAGCCGGCGACGGTCGCGCAGGATTGAGCGTGCGGCGTCGCCGCTACGCCGACGCCCACCCGAAATCGCGTTTCAGGCTCTCCGCGCGCTGCGGCCGCCGATACAGATAGCCTTGCGCATACTGAATCCCGACCGCGTGCAGCGCGCGATGCTGCGCTTCCGTCTCCACGCCTTCCGCGATGATCTTCAGGTCGTAGTGATGCGCGACGGCCGCGATTCCCTCGATCAGCCCTGCACCGCCGCCGTTCAGCTGCGCGACGAACTGCCGGTCGATCTTCACGTAGTCGAACGGGAAGCGCGACAGCATGTCGAGATTGCTGTGATGCGTGCCGAAATCGTCGATCGCGAACTTCGCGCCTTTCGACCGAAGCGCATGGAATATTTCGGTGGTCCGCGCATTCTTTTCGAGCAGGATGCGTTCGGTCACCTCGAGCACCAGCGTGAAGCCGGGCGGCAGCGCGTGGATCGCCTCCTCGACGACGGCCACGAACCGCGTACGCTCGAGATCCTTCGGCGCGATGTTCACCGCGATGCGCAGCGGCGCGGACGGCGTCAGCGCGGTGAGTTCGGACACGGCCGTTCGCAGCACGAATTCGGTCACCTTCGGCAGCACCGTGCTCGCTTCCACCTGCGGGATGAACACGGACGGGCTGATGGCCCCCCACTTCGGATGCTGCCAGCGCAGCAACGCTTCAACGCCGACCGTCCTGCGCGTCTGCACATCGACGATCGGCTGGTACACGACATGAAACTCGTTGTGACTGAGTGCGTGGCGCACGGCTTTCAGCAACAGCCGCCGTGGCGCCATCGCCAGCAGGTAGGCGGCCATCACGAGACCGTCGGCGAGCAGCACGATCGTCATGGCGATCAACCGGTAGTGGCCCTGGACGTGCGATGCATACTGAGCCGATGCGCCCACCGACACCGTGAACGGCCATCGTTGCGATGCAATCGTGGTGCCGCCGACGGGGCCTGCATCCGATTCCGGCGTGAACTTTCCTTGCTGGTCGAGACGGCCCGATCCGGCGACCGACAGCGTGGCGGTTTCCGTGCCGTTGCGGGCGCTCGGTGCGAGCGCATCGACCACGTAGTCGCCTTCGATCAGGTACAGGACACCCGCGCCGTGCGCCGTGGCGCGATACACGGCCAGCACCGGAATGCCATGCTGAAACGGCGTCTGGCGCAGCAGCGTGACGATCGTCGAACCCGGTGCGGGCTCGCGCGTGTACGCGTCGAGCGGCAGGTCGATGGCGCCGAGGGCCGACGAGCACATGACGCGGCCGTCGTTCACCAGCCCGACGGCGCGCAGGTAGCGCAGGCGAGTGCTCACTTCAGCCAGCGTCCGGAATATCGTCGCGCAGGGGCGCCCGACGAGCGCGGTCAGCTCGTCCGCATGCCGCAGGCGAACGCCGTCGAGGATGCGGTCCACCGTGGCCACGATGTCGTTCGCGACGACACGTTCCTGCGCGGTGACGGCATCGCGCGCGTAGCGGTCGGCAAGCACGATCGCGCAGGCGGGCACGAGCACGCAAACGATTACGGCGATGAAAAAGACTACCCGCGGCCACGCGCCGCTGCGCTGGAAAACGGACTTCGAGCCAGGTATGAGCGCCGACATTCCCGCGGTTGCCTTTGATGTTGTACGCATTGAGAGGCAAGTCGAACCGGTGAGTGCGCGTGCGGCGCGCACGCGTCATGCCCGGTCCGGGCGATCCGGCTCGCGCACGGTATCGCGATGCAAGCCGGGTCAGCGATCGTGACGGGCATCGGCGGCAGCCCCGTCAAGATCGGTCATGCAGTCCGGCGGCGTGCGTCAATAACAAGTGCATTCTGCGCATCTATATTGACGTAGCACACCGAAAAAAACCCCGACCGCATGGTCATGCGGCCGGGTCGAAAGACACCGTCTCTTGGCACGAGGATGGTGCGCGGCAAGTATAAGATGTGACGCGCTATTACGAAATATTGTTGATTAAAAATTGGTGCAGTTTTGTGATTGCGTCTCAAAAAGAAACATTGCCGCGAAATGCCGTTTTAGGCGACGTGTCGTCGCACGCATATCCGAAAGGATGGCGAAAGGAATGAGTGCCGCTGATGCGGAACGAGCGATGCAGGCGCGGCGCGCCGCAGGTGGCGCCCGTCGCGATTCAGAAATCGTTGCGCATCTTGTGAAGCAGGGCGCCGGGCGACTGGCGCGTGTCGACCGCGGTGAGGACATCGGTCAGGAACCACGGCAGGTTCAGTTGCGTATCCGAATCGCCGACGCAGATGCGGATCGGCGGGGCCTTCGACGGCGAGCGGACGTCCTGCATGGTCTCCCGTGACGGGACGCAGTTTTTCGCGGGTGCCTGAACGGGAACCGGCGCGGCGGCACCGGACGGTGCGCCAGCGGTTGCCGGCAAGCTGACGGCGGCAAGCAGGGTCAGGACAGCGGCAGTGGCAACGCGTTTCATGAGGATTCTCCGGCGATGCCCGTTCGACCGCGCCGGCCGGCGCGAGTTCGTCAGCCGCGCGCGACGCTTGCCGGCCGCGCCGGCTGCCGGCTGCGCCACTGCTGCGGCGATTCGCCGGTCCAGCGCCGGAAGGCGCGCGTGAATGCGCTGTGCTCCGAATAACCGAGCAGCCAGGCGACTTCCGCCAGCGTCAGCCGCGGATCGTTCAGGTGGTCGATCGCGAGCCGCCGCCGCGTGTCCTCGCGCAGGATCCGGTAGTTCAGCCCGAGTTCGGCCAGCCGGCGATGCAGCGTGCGCGACGACACATGCAGGTCGGACGCGATCTGCTCGATGCTGGCTTCGCCTTGCGTCAGCAAGCGTGCGACGGCTTCGCGCACCGACTGTTCGAGGTCGTCGGTCTGCCGCAACTCGGCGAGCAGCGCGCTCGCCTGGCGTTCCATCATGTGCCGCAGCGCGTCGTCCGGCTGTTGCAGCGGCTGCGTGAGAAGGTGCAACGGAAACGCGAGCCGGTTCACCGGCTGGCCGAACCGCACCGGGCAGCCGAAGTAGTCGACATACGGCCGTGCGTCACGCGGTGACGGATGCACGAAGCAGACTTCGTCGGGACCGTTGCGCGTGCCGGTGATGTTGCGCGCGAACTGGACGATCGCGGTCAGCGCCACTTCGTCGACGAGCGGGCCGAGCGGTTCGGGCGCATCGTGCCATTCGATCGCGACCGACGTCGCCTCGACGCGCACTTCCATGCGCGCGACGTTCGCGATCAGGTGTTCGTATTGCTGCCAGCGCGCGAGCGCGGCGCCGGCGTCGCGGCACGCATGCAGCGCATAGCCGAGTGCGCCGAGATGCGCGGGCGTGATCCGCTGGCCGACGTGCAGGCCGAGCAGCGGATCGTCGAGCGCGCCGACCGCGCGTTCGAGCAGGCCGCGCCAGTGCGCGCTCGCATACAGCGTCAGCCCGCGATCGTCCTCGGGCGGTCGCGCCTCGCCGAGCACGCGCGCTGCATCCTGGCCTTGCTCGGACAGATAGTCGAACAGCAGCCGCACGTAGGTGCTCGAGTAGTAGACGCGCTGGGTCGCGAGCGGAGAGGCGGCGGGCATGGCGGAAAGTGTCAAGTAATCGTCGGCAAGTGTCAACGCGGGTTGACCCGTGCGCGACCATACTGCGCGGCAGTTCCTGATCGAGGCTGCCGACATGCCGACCGAGTTGATGACGTGGCTCCATGCGTTCCTGGGTAACGACGTGGACTGGAAGCAGGTGTTGCTGATCGGCATGACGCCGGTGTTCCTGATCGCGTTCGCGATCGAATATGCGGTGATGACCGGGCGCGGGCGCCGTGAACCGTTTCGCGGGAAGGAGATCGTCGCGAACCTGTCGCTCGGCGCCGGCTATCAGGTGGCCGAGACCGTGATGGGGCTCCTGTTCACGGGCGCGATCTTCGCGTGGGTCTATCGGCACCGGCTGTTCGACGTGCCGGTGAACGGCTTCACGATCGTGCCGATCTTCGTCCTCGTGGAATTCTGCTACTACGGGTTTCATCGCACGTCGCACCGCGTGCGCTGGTTCTGGTCCGCGCACGTGCCGCATCACAGCGGCGAAGTGATGAACTTCACGACGGCGATGCGGCAGTCCCTGCTGAACGCGTTCGTCGGCGTGTTCGTGTTCTATCTGCCGCCCGTGTGGCTCGGCATTCCGCCGGCCGTCGTGCTGTTCCTGCTCGCGGTCGATCTCGCGTACCAGTACTTCGTGCATACCGAAGCGATCGGGCGGCTGCCGCGCTGGTTCGAGTACGTGTTCGACACGCCGTCGAACCATCGTGCGCATCACGGCCGCAATCCGCGTTATATCGACAGGAACTACGGCGGCGTGCTGATCATTTTCGATCGCATGTTCGGCACCTATGTCGAGGAAACGGAACCGGTTGACTACGGGATCACGCAGCAGATTCGTTCGTACAACTTCCTGGTTCTGAACGTACACGAGTTCGTCGACATGTGGCGCGACGTGCTCGCCCCCGGGCCGGTTCTGCAGCGGTTGAAACACCTGTGGATGCCGCCCGAGTGGGAGCGGCCGGGGCATCGGCCGATCCATACGTGGAGCGTCGAGCGCAAGGGCGAGGAAGACGAGGAAGGCGCAATGGCACCGCGTGCCGAGCCGGCCGCCGGCGCGACGGTTTCCGGGCGCAAGATCGTACAAGCCACCGGGACGCGCCCGGGCTAAGCTGGGGGTTTTCCTCGGCGAAAGGCGTGGCGGGCGATGACAAGGAAAGTATTCTGGGACGATCCCTACCGGACCACGCTGGATACCGTCGTCACGCACGTCGACGGCGAACGCGTGCGGGTGGATGCGACCATCTTCTTCGCGTTTTCAGGCGGCCAGGAAAGCGATGCGGGATCGCTGGGCGACTATCCGGTCATCCGGGCCGAGAAGCAGGGCCTCGACATCGTCTATACGCTTCCGCATGACCATGCGCTGCGCGTCGGGGATCCGGTGACCTGGCGCATCGACTGGGCGCGCCGGTACCGGCTGATGCGCCTGCACTTCGCGGCCGAAATGGTGCTGCAACTGGTCTACCGGCTCAGGCCCGGTATCGAGCGCATCGGCGCGCATATTGCGCAGGACAAGGCGCGCATCGACTTCGCGAGCGATATGAGCCTAGCGCCGTTGTTTCCGGAGATCGAAGCGGCTGCGGCCGATCTGTCGAAGCGCGACCTGCGCATCGTGACCGACTTCAGCGATGTCGACGCGCAGCGCCGCTTCTGGACGGTCGACGGCTTTGCGACGATGGCATGCGGCGGCACGCATCCCGCGACGACCGGCGAGATCGGCATGCTGACGCTCAAGCGCAAGAATACCGGGAAGGGCAAGGAGCGGATCGAGGTGATGCTGCTCGACCCGCAGGCGGCAGGCGGGCGCGCGACGATGCGGCTTGCGTGACCCGCGCCGCTCGTCACGCTTGCGTCACTGGTACCCGTAGCACTGCTTCAACGCCGCATAGTCGTAGAAGTGGCTGGCCGGCGCGATCTTCGCGCCGTCGCATGCGGCCTGGAAATCCGTCTCGCGCTCGTTGTACAGCATCTTCACGATGAGCCGTGCCCCGTTGCGATAGACATCCCACTGCATGTTCGCGGCCATCGGCGACACCTGGTCGCCGCGCCACGGGTTGTTCGCGTACGTGTAGGTCTGCGCCTGCGGCGTCGGCACGAACACGTTCTTCAGGTTCATGATCGACGCGAACGGAATCACGATTTCCGCGTGCGTGAAGCGCAGCTTCGCGGCGCGCGTCAGGTCGCCGTGCGTGATCGCGTCGACTTCGCGGAAGAAATCGTCCTGCAGCACTTTCGCCATCCGGTACGTAACGGGGTTTGCCTCCTGGATACCGGGCCCCTTCTGGTAGTAGTCCTCGGCATCTTGCAGATACGCGAGATACTGCGCCTGCTCGGCGCCGATGTACTTCTCCAGCGTGACGCCGCCGGTTTCCGCGGTCATCGCGGGCGCGATCTGCAACAGGTTGTACAGCACGTTCACCGCATCGACGGCTGTCGCGATCTTCGTCTTGCCGTCGCCCTTCAGCGTGTTGGTGAACTTGCCGTCGGTCGACGTGAACGCATAGGTGCCCGTGTTCGCGAACGTGTAGCCGTCGGTGCCGAGCTTCGCGATGAACGCCGGCGATACGAGTGCGGACAGCACCGTCTGTGCGACGTCGGCCGCTTGCGGTGCGGCCTTGATCGCCTTCAGCTTCGCGGCTACCGTCGCGTCGTTCGCATAGGCCTGATACGCCTGGCTCGCCTGATAGGTTGCGTAGTACGGATCGCTCGTATCGGTCACGAGATCGGTGGCTGGCTTCAGCGAGTGGAAATACAGCAGGAAGCGGTTGGTGCCGGCCGGCTGCGTGGCCGGCGCGTTCGCCGGATAGCCGGACGGCGCGGCGGGCAGCGTGATGGCCGGCGCCAGTGCCGGCTGAGCGGCGACGAGCGCCGCGGAGAAATAGGTCGAGCTGTCGACCGCGCGATCCTGGCCCGAGTTGACGACGACGACCTGCCGGTTGCCCGCCGCGAACAGCGTGGGCAGCCGTTGCGCGAGACGCGTGGCGAGCTGCTGGTGTTCGCGGATGCCGGTTTGCGTGAGGTTGCCGTACCCGGGCGTCGAGATGCCCGGCACGCCGTAACCGAGCAACGCGTTGGCCTTCATCATCGCGTACGTGTCGGCCTTGAGTTGCGCGCCGAGCGCGGTCAGCGCGCCGTCGGCCTCGGCCTTGAGCAGCATCGCGTAGATCGCGCCGTCGTACTTGAAGCCCGACAGTCCGCGCGAGCCGTGGCGCGCGACGAGTTCGGTATAGACGGGCGCATAGCCGGCAGGCGGCGCTTCGTAAGTCGCGGCATCCTGCTGCGGACGATACGGCGTCTTCGTCTGGTAGTAGGTTGCGGGCGCCGGTGTCGGCTTGGGCTGTGGTTGCGGCTGCGGTGCGGGCGTCGTGTTGCTGTCGTCGGCCGATGTGGCGCGCGGCGTCGAGTCGTCGCCGCCACAGGCGGCGAGCAGCAGGCAGGCAATCGTGAGGGCGGTGGCGGTGCGGGTCGGGCGTGTCATCGTGGCGGGCAGCGGACAGGACGATGCGCGTTCGCGTCGTCCTGTCTCCGGGAGAGTTCGGTCAAGCCCGGAAGTGTTGCAAGCGACTTTGACAGCAGAATGTCAGGATGCGGTCGGCTAATCGTCGGATTGCCGCCGGATCGATGCTGGCCGGCTGCTGCCGGCCCGTGTGCCGACGCTCAGTGCAGGCCGGCCGATGCGATCGAGCGCACGGTGTCGGTGATGTTCACGCAGCGCGACAGACCGAAATGCTCGGCTTCGCGGCGCTCCGGTTCGCTGCTCGCGATCGCGACCGCGCGTTCGGGCGGCACGCCGAGCGCCTGCAGCGCGACGTCGAAAGGATGCTGATTCGATCCGGAGTCCTGCTGATTGGCATCGGTGACGACGACCGAGAAGCGGTCGAGGTTCGCACGGCCGAACTGGCCTTCGAACATGTCGCTGAGCCGTGCGGCGGGCAGCGTCGTGACGAGACCGAGCCGATATCCTTCTTCCGATGCCTGGTCGAGCCACTGGATGATCGCGTCGCGTTGATGGCGCGCTTCGTGTGAATCCGGTGTTGCTTCGATCTGTGCGAATGCTGCGTCGAGACGGGTGACGATGGCTTCGATAACCACGGTGATTCCTCTTCAGAGACGTGATGATCCGTTCGCCGACGGGAATGCCACACACCTTAGCGTCGATCCGGAAAACGCGACCAATTAATATTTTTATCAGACTCATACGATTCGACTAATGAATCGGGTCGCGAGCCAGAGTGGGCATGGGATGCGTGTCTTATGGTGTTTTTCGCGCGGATTGCGTCGCATCGACGGCCTTCGATGTGATGCACCAGCGTAGCGCACAGTCTGAATGCATCGGGCATATGCATATAAAAAAACGGCATATCGGGCGATGGCCGCCCGATATGCCGTCATGCGATGCTCGCGTGCGAGTCGTCGCTCAGTGCAGCTTGATCGACGGCTGGTTGCGGCTTTGCAGCCAGTGGCTCAGCGACTGGAACAACGCGCGCTTCACGCCGACCACGCTGAACAGGTGCTTGCGGTACAGGAACTTGTACAGCCCGATCGCCGCCAGCCCGTCGACGATCAGCGAGCGCGAACGCACGCTGATGTCCGCCTGGTACACGGCGCCCGCATGCCCGAGCGACACGACGGTGCCCGCATCGTGGAACGTGAAGCCGGCCACCGGCTTGCCGGCGATGCGCCGCGCGAACGCGTTGACCAGATACACGGCCTGCTGGTGCGCGACCTGCGCGCGCGGCGGCAGGAATCCGCTCGCACCGGTCGACGGGCATGCCGCGCAATCGCCGAATGCATATACGTGCGGATCGTCGGGCGTCTGCAGCGTGTCGGTCACGATCACCTGGTTCGAGCGGTTGAGCGCGAGGTCGCCGATGTCCCGCAGAATCGCGGGGCCTGCGACGCCGGCCGCCCAGATCGTGATGTCGCTCGCGAGCCGCTCGCCCGTGGCGGTCGTCACGGCGTCCGCACCGACTTCCGCCACACGCGTATCGGTCAGCACGTCGACGTTCAGCGCGCGCAGCTGTGCGTGCATCTTGCCGGACAGCCGCGCGTCGAGCGCCGGCAGGATACGCGGGCCGCCTTCGATCAGCCGGATGTGCACGTCGCGTGCGGACACCAGCGCCTTGAAGCGGTACGTCGTCAGTTGCTGGACCGCGTGCCGCAGCGCGGCCGCCAGTTCGACGCCCGTCGCGCCCGCGCCGATCACGTTGATGCAGATCGGCGCCGCGCGCCGTGCCGGTTGCTGCTCGGCCGCGTGATTCGCCTTCGTGCAGGCCGCGAGGAACTTGCGGCGGAAATCCTCGGCCTGGTCGAGGTTTTCGAGCGGCAGTGCATGGCGCGCGGCGCCCGGCACGTTGAAGAAGTTCGTCACGCTGCCGACGGCGAGCACGAGATCGTCATAGCCGAGTTCGCGCTGCGGCAGGACTTCGGTGCCGTCCGCATCGTGCACGGCCGCGATCGTCGCGGTGCGGGCCGCGCGGTCGACCCGCTGCAGTGCGCCCTGCACGAAGCGGAAGCCGTGGCGCTTGGCCTGCGCCGCGTACTCGATCGTGTGCGAGGCCGGGTCGCGATGGCCCGATGCGGCTTCGTGCAGCAGCGGCTTCCAGAAGTGCGTCGGATAGCGATCGACGAGCACGATGTCGGCCTGGCCGCGACGTCCGATCGTGTCGCCGAGACGCGTCGCGAGTTGCAGGCCGCCGGCGCCGCCGCCGACGATCACGATGCGCGGCAGGCGCGGTGCGCGGTCCGTTGCAAGGTTGGGCGTGGTGTTGTCCATGTTGGGCTCCCGCTGAATGACGATTCGGATGACATTGCTCAAGAACCGACGATATAGTTTCGAACCCACTCGAACAATTTAATGTTTATAAGCGACTCATATGTATTCACTTATAGGAAAGACCGCGACGTTCCGGCAACTGAAGGCGCTGGACATGATTGCGCGGCTCGGCAGCGTGTCGCGCGCGGCCGAGGAGCTGAACCTGACGCAGCCGGCCGTGTCGCTCCAGGTTCGCCTGCTCGAGGAGGCCGTGGGCGCCGCGTTGCTGCAGCGGGTGGGGCGCGGCGTGCAGCTGACCGCGGCCGGCGAGATCGTGTCGCGCTATGCGCGCGAGATCCTGCATCTGTGGAGCGAGGCCGGCGACGAAGTGGCCGCGCTGACGGGCGACCTCGGCGGTACGCTGCGGATCGGCGCGATCACGACGGCCGAATACCTGATCCCGCCGCTGCTCGTCAAATTCACCGCGACGCGGCCGCACGTGAAGACGTATTTCAAGGTCGGCAACCGCGACGACATCATCCGCATGCTCGCAACGCATGAAATCGATCTCGCGGTGATGGGCAGCGCGCCGAAGGAGCTGCGTACGCACGCGGTCGAGTTCGCGAAGCATCCGATGGTGTTCGTCGCGGCGCCCGGCCATCCGCTGATGCAGCGCAAGCGCGTCGCGCTGAAGGATCTCGAATCCGCGCACCTGCTCGTGCGCGAACGCGGTGCAGGCACGCGCTCGACCGTCGAGAGCCTGTTCAAGAACGCGGGCCACCGGTTTCATGTGGGCTCCGAACTGTCGAGCAACGAGGCGATCAAGCAGATGGCCGAAGCGGGGCTCGGCATCGCGTTCCTGTCGTTGCACGCGTGTGCACTCGAACTGCGCACCGGGCTGCTCGGGCAGCTGCCGTTTCCCGGCAACCCGATCGAGCGCGAATGGTATGTGGTCACGCTCGCCGACCGGCGGATCTCGCAGGTGACGGGGCTGTTCCGGGATTTCCTGATCAAGCAGGGCGCGCCGGTGATCGACGGTGCGACGGTGGCGCCGCACGAGCGGCGGCGCAAGTAGGCGGATACGTTGACCGGCCGGTCAGACGAGCCCGAAATCGTCGTTGCTGTCGGGAATCGACGCGAGCAGCCGTTCGAGCCGGTACCAGCCGACGCGACGCAGGCACCAGGCGGCGATGGTGGTGCGGCTGGTGCGCGAGCGGGGATCGGACGAAGGGCGGGCGGCGGTGGAAGGCGAGCGCGCGATGAACGCCGCGCGTTGCGGGCAATAATGGGGCATGACGGTCTCCGTAGGTGTCGGATGGAGCGATCGTAAGCGTCGCGGCGCCCGCCGGCGCGCACGCAAGGATCATCCGGAGCAGAAACGGATGATCTTTTTCTGCTCGACCCGGGCGCGCCGCCGGCAGCCCGGCAGGCGGGCTGAAAACGCGTCACAATGCGCGTTCGACATCCCCATCCACGGGAGGAAGGCCATGAGCGATGCGATTCTCGCGGCGCCGGCGGACAACGGCGTCCCGGTCAGCCTGCGCTCCAGCCGCGGGCTGGGCTGGCAGGGCTTTGGCGCGTCGCTGCTGGAGATCCGCGCGGGCACCTACCGGATTCCGGCGGCCGAGCATCACCGGATCGGCGTGCATATCGGCTCGCCGGTTCGTGCGGATTGCGTGTGCGACGGCGAACGCGTGTCGCGCATCCAGGCGCACGGCGACGTCGACGTGATTCCGGCCGGCTTGCCCGGCCAGTGGACCGACAGCGCCGACTGCCGGATCCTGCACATCATGCTCAGCGACACGTTCGTGCGGCGCACCGTCGAGCAACTCGAACTGAAGCCGTCGCAGGCGCAGATCCGTCGCCGGCTGCAGGTGCGCGACCCGCGGCTGCAGCACATCGCATGGGCGATGGCCGCCGAACTCGAAGCGGAAGACGCGTCGGATCCGCTCTACGCGGAAAGCCTGTGCACGGCGCTCGTCGCGCGGCTGGTCGACGGCCAGCCCGCGTTCCGCGAACGCAGGCGCACGCTTGCGCCGAAGGCGGCCGCGCGGGTGATTGACTATGTCGAAGCGAATCTCGAGCGGCGCATGACGCTGGCCGAACTTGCGGCGCTCGTGTCGATCAGCGTGCCGCATTTCAAGGTGCTGTTCCGCGAAACGCTCGGGATGCCCGTGCACCAGTACGTCGTGCGGCGCCGGGTGGAGCGGGCGAAGGCGCTGCTGCTCGAAGGCCGGCTCAGCATCAGCCAGATTGCGCTGGAAGCCGGGTTTGCGCACCAGAGCCACATGGCGAACTGGATGAATCGCGTGCTCGGTGCGACGCCGACGGAGATCGCGCGGTCGGGGGCGCGGGGTGGGTTGCGGCTGGCGTATGACGGAGAGGGCGGCGGAAGCGGGACATAACGAAGCGATGGCACGGATTCGGATACGTGATTTCGCGTTTGATCCGAAGGCAATTGTCCAACAGGCTGCTGGCCAATTGTCACGCTCACCTTCCCTGTCTCGAGGGAGCTGCTGAAGTGCAACGTCTCATGATTGGCAGATCGTGCGATCCGGGGTGACAGGTGTTGCAACGAGCTGCTCGCATGGCGCGGCCATTCAACTCGTCATCCTTTCCTGCTCGATTCATCCCTCCCTGAGCGCCGTTCTGGCCGCACAACCCGACAATCACGACACCTTCATCCCCCAGGAGCGAATCGTGTTCGTGATCTTCGGAGCATCAGGCAACGTCGGCCTGTCGACCGTGACGACCTTGCGCAACGCAGGCCATTCCGTGCGCGCGGTGTTGCACGACGCGCGCCATCGCGACCGTTTCGTACAACTCGGCTGCGATGTCGCGATCGCGGAACTGACGGATGCGAATGCAATCGCCGCAGCAATCGATGGCGCACAGGCCGTGCAGATCCTGTGCCCGGTACCGGTCGCCGACCCCGATCCCGCCGCGACGATGACGCGAACGATCGACGTGGCGACCGCCGCGCTCGCCGCAAACCCACCTCCCGCACTGCTCGCGCTATCGGACTACGGCGCGGAGCGCGACGGCAATACCGGCATCACTCGCCTGTTTCATCATTTCGAGGAACGGCTGAAGACGATCCCGACGCAGCTGACGTTGCTGCGGTCGGCCGAGCATCTGCAGAACTGGGCGCGCGTCCTCCCGGTCGCGCTCGGCACGGGCGCGCTGCCGAGCTTCCACCATCCGGTCGGCAAGGTATTTCCGGCGGTCTGGGCGCCCGATGTGGGCGTCGTCTCGGCGCGGCTGCTGCTCGATGCACAGGAAGGTGGCAGCGGACCGCGCATCGTCAGCGTGGAAGGGCCGCGGCGGGTGAGCGTGACGGCAATCGCGGATACGCTCGGCGCGGCGGCCGGCCGCTCGATCGTCGCGCATGAGCTGCCGCGCGACACGTGGAACGCGACGCTGCTGCGCGCCGGGCTCAGCGAGCGCCATGCGCAGCTGATCGTCGATCTGTACGACGTGCACAACGCCGGCCAGATCGACGTCGAGGCAGGCGTGTCGGAGCGCGCTTACGGGACGACGCCGCCGGTAGATGCACTCTCGCAACTGGTGCGCCAGCACGCACGCTGATCGAAGCGGCAGCGCGTGGCGCACATGACAGACATCACGCCGCCCGCCGCACCTTGTTCAGCACCGCATACGACAGCGACCCGATCACGATCCCCCAGAACGCCGAGCCGAGGCCGAGCCACGTCATCCCCGACGCGGTCGCGAGGAACGTGATCACCGACGCTTCGCGGTGGTTCTCGTCCTCGAAGATCCCGTGCACGTTCGCGCTGATCGCACCGATCAGCGCGAGCCCCGCAAGGATCGCGACGAACGCCTTCGGCAGCGCGAAGAACACCGTGACGATCGTGCCCGCGAAGAGCCCGCCGATCAGGTAGAACGCGCCGTTCGCGAGGCCGGCGATGTAGCGCCGGTCCGGATCCTCGTGCGCGTCCTTGCCGGTGCACAGCGCCGCGGTGATCGCGGCAACGACGATCGTGATTCCGCCGAAGCAGGCGACGACGAGCGACATCACGCTGGTCGCGGTGATGATCGGGCGCGCCGGTGTGTGATAGCCGGACACGCGCAGGATGGTCATCCCCGGCAGGAACTGGCCGGTGAGGCTCACGACGACGAGCGGCAACGCGAGGCTGAGCGTCGTGCCGAGCGTCCATTCGGGCGCGATGAAGAGCGGGCGCGCGATGCTCGGCGACACGTTGCCGAGGTGCGTCATCCCGAGCAGCGTCGCGAGCGCGGCGCCCGTCAGCAGCACGAGCACGATGCTGTAACGCGGCAGCAGGCGCCTGAAGATCACGTAGGCCGCGATCATCCCGAAGGCGAGCACGGGCTGGTCCGACGCGGCGGAGAACGCATGCATGCCGAACGGCAGCAGGATGCCGGCCATCATCCCGCACGCGATGCCGCGCGGAATGTGGCGCACGAGCCGGTCGAAATAGCCCGTCACGCCGATCAGCAGGATGATCAGCGCGGCCGTGATGTACGCGCCGACGGCCTGGTTGAGCGTCAGTTGCGGAAACAGGCCGACGAGCAGCGCGGTGCCGGGCGCCGACCACGCGGTGATGATCGGCACCTTCATCTTCCAGCTCGCGAACAGGCCCGATACGCCCGCGCCGATCGAGATCGCCCAGACCCACGACGACACCATTTCATTGGACACGTGCGCGGCCTGCGACGCCTGGAAGAAGATCGCGAGCGGGCCTGCGTAGGAAATCAGGACAGCGAGAAAGCCTGCGGTGATCGCGGAAACGGACCAGTCGTTGCCGATCGTTCGGATCGTGCCGGGCGGGGAGTTCGGTTGCATCGTCGTCGGGGAATGCGGCGCGCGGCCGCGAGGCAGAGCCGGGGCGAATGATTGTTGGAAGCCCCGGATGAGCCGTCATTCTGGGCATTGCCGGCGCAATTGGCAATTCGCCGGCGAAGAACGGAATTGTCGGCGTTTCGTAAGGATTCGCGCAATCGTGGGTGGATCGATGGCCCTGCCGGGCGTCACGTACTGATCTGCAGCACCGTGTCGACCACGGCCACCTTCACCCCGCTCCCCGTCGACAGCGACGCCGTGCCTTCGTCGAACGGATGCACGGGCGTATCGGTCGGCGTCCACGCATGGCGCGCGAGCAACTCGCGATACCCGCCGCGGATCACGAAGCCGCCGCATTTCTTCACATACGCGTCGCGTCGCATCCGGTACGCACGCGGCAGGTCGTACCATGGCAGCTTCGGCAGGTCGTGATGAACGAGGTGGTAGTTGTTGTTCAGGTACAGCAGCCGCATCGCGAAGCCGGCCTCGTTGATCGTGATGCGAGCCTTCGGGTGCCGCGCGGCGCGGTGCTCGTACAGCGAGCGGATCATCGCGAGCGACAGTGCGGGCCACGTGACGGCCAGCAGGTAGTACCACCACGGCACGCCGATCGCCCATTGCAGCCATGCGAGCAGTACGACCACGCAGGCAACGTGCGTCATCCACATCGGCAGATAGCGGAAGTCGCCGCGCCGGAACGCGGCGACCGAATCGGCGACCGTCGCGACGATGGCGAGCGGCGGCCCGACGACGATTCGTCCGATGAAAGTCTTGCGCGCGACCGTCAGCGCACGGCGCCAGCGCGGCAGCCGCGCCCAGCGTTCGCGCGTCACGTAGTTCGTTTCGGGATCGACGCCCGGCACCGTCAGGTCTTCGTCGCGATGATGGTCGAGGTGCGTGTCGCGATACAGCGTGTACGGATACCAGACCGTCAGCGGCGGATAGCCGAGCAGCTTGTTCACGAACGCGGAGCGCGTCGGATGGCCGTGCAGCAGCTCGTGCTGCAGCGACATATGCCACGCGCCGAGCAGGATCAGCGGCGGCGTCGCGGCCGCGAGCGACAGGTGCCCGTCGCGCACGAGCAGCAGCACGGCAAGCCAGCCGCCGTAGATGACGGCGACCAGCAGCCAGGTCGGCCACTCGGTGCGGGCGGTGAAGCGGGCGTCGAGCGCGGCAATGGCGCGCGCGTGATCGACGTCGAAGTATTCGGCCATGGCGTTGCGGCGGGATGGATCGGGCAGTGCGGGGAACGAGCGATAGAACCGGGGCGCTCGGCCCGGGTGCGCAGGTGTCTCGCGGATCACGGTCGGCCTGCCCGGCATCGCGCACGATGGCGGCGCCGGCAGGCCCTCAAACGGTACCCGGCGGGCGCAGCACGGCCAACCAATCGATTCGTATTTGCTTATCGATGTGCGGCCGATAAGCATCGGGACCGCCGCCCGTGCGTAGAATGCCCGGATGAACCCATCGATCGCAGTACTGCCGATGTACAACGTGACGCCGCGCCACGCCGCCCTGTGGCGCGCGCTGTTGCGCGATGCGCTCGATGCGTTCGCGAAGGCGGGTGGCCCTGCCGGCGTCGCGCTGCCCGACGCGCCGTTCGACGACCTGCATGCGCTGTGGCGGCGCGACGATCTGCTGCTGTCGCAGACCTGCGGCTACCCGTACCGGATGCTCGGCGTGCGCGACGCCGTGCGTTTGATCGCGACGCCCGCTTTCGACGCGGACGGTTGCGACGGGGCGCGCTACAGCAGCGTGCTGGTCGTGTCGGCCCGCGTGCATGCGGGCGGCGCGACGACGCTCGCCACCTGTCGCGGGCTGCGGGCCGCATTCAACGGCGAGGATTCACACAGCGGGATGAACGCATTCCGGCACGCGGTCGCGCCGCATGCGCACGGCGGGCGTTTCTTCGGATCGGTCACGCCGTTCGGCTCGCACGTGAACGTGCTGCGTGCGCTCGCGTCGGGCGAAGCCGATTGTGCGTCGATCGACTGCGTGACGTTTGCTTATATCCGCGACGCGTTGCCCGATCTGCTGAAGGACATCCGGATCATCGGTGCGACGGCTTCCGCGCCGGGATTGCCGTTCATCGCATCGCGCGCGCTGCCGGAGACACAGGTCGGCGCGTTGCAGGACGCGCTCGATCGCGCGGCGGCCGCCGATGCGGAACGAGCGCGCGTGCTGAGGCTGAAGGGATTCGAACGGCTGCTACCGGCCGACTACGACACGATTGCACGGTTCGCGCAGGACGCGGCCGCGCACGGGTATCCCGAGCTGGCGTGATGCAAGGGGCGGCGCGCAACGGTGCGGCCGTTCGCGCCGCGTTCCGTTACTCCTCGTCCATCAACCGGACCTTGACCCGCTTGCCCTTGATCTTCCCTGCATTGAGCTTGCGCAGCGCGTCGTGCGCGACGCCGCGCTCGATCGCGACATAGGTCGAGAACTCGGTCACGTTGATCTTGCCGATCTGCTTGCCGTCGAACCCGGCGTCGCCGGTCAGTGCGCCGAGCACGTCGCCCGGGCGGATCTTGTCCTTGCGCCCGCCGAGGATCTGCAGCGTTTCCATCGGCGGCAGCAGCGTGTCGTTGCCGGCCGGCGTCAGCTCGGCGAGCGGATGCCATTCGACTTCGCGCTTCTGCGCCTGTTCGATCCCGCCGACGCGGCCCATCTCGTCCATGCTCGCGAGGCTCAGCGCCCAGCCGTCCTGATCCGCGCGTCCGGTGCGGCCGATGCGGTGCACGTGTACTTCGGGGTCAGGCGTCACGTCGACGTTGATCACGGCTTCGAGCTGCGCGATGTCGAGCCCGCGCGCGGCGACGTCGGTCGCCACCAGCACCGAGCAGCTGCGGTTCGCGAACTGGATCAGTACCTGGTCGCGTTCGCGCTGGTCCAGCTCGCCGTGCAGCGCGAGCGCGTGGAAGCCCTGCGCGTGCAGCACGTCGAGCAGGTCGCGGCACTGCTGCTTCGTGTTGCAGAACGCGATCGTGCTCACCGGCCGGAAGTGGTTCAGCAACTGGCCGACCGCGTGCAGCCGCTCGTTCTCGGTCACTTCATAGAAGCGCTGGCGGATCTTGCTGTCGTCATGGCGTTCCTGGAGCTTGATTTCCTTCGGGTTGCGCAGGAACTGCTGGCTCAGCTTCGCGATGCCGTCCGGATAGGTCGCGGAGAACAGCAGCGTCTGGCGCGTCGTCGGGCACATCCGCGCGACCTTCGCGATGTCGTCGAAGAAGCCCATGTCGAGCATCCGGTCGGCTTCGTCGAGCACCAGCGTGCTCAGCGCGTCGAGCTTCAGGTTGCCGCGGTCGAGGTGATCCATGATGCGGCCCGGCGTGCCGACGACGATGTGCGCGCCGTGTTCGAGGCTCTGCGCCTGCGGGCGCATCGGCGTGCCGCCGCACAGCGTCAGCACCTTCACGTTCTCCTCGGCACGCGCGAGGCGGCGCACTTCCTGCGCGACCTGGTCGGCAAGCTCGCGCGTCGGGCACAGGATCATCGCCTGCACGTCGAAGCTGCGCGTGTCGAGGCGCGCCAGCAGCGCGAGCGAGAACGCGGCGGTCTTGCCGCTGCCCGTCTTCGCCTGCGCGATCAGGTCCTGGCCAGCCAGCGCGATCGGCAGGCTCGCGGCCTGGATCGGCGTCATGTCGACATAGCCGAGCTGCGCGAGGTTCGCGAGCGCGGCGGGTGTCAGCGGCAGCGCGCTGAAGGGCGTGGCGGTCGGTTGCGTCATTCGAGGTCTCCGAGGTAAGGCTTGCCTTCCATCTGTTCGTAGACGACGGTGCCGTCGTCGCCCTCGAAGCGTTCGAGATAGTTGCGCGCGCCGCACAGCGGGCAGCGGAACAGCAGCCCCTGGCCCTCGTCCTTGATGACGACGTCGGACGTTTCCCACTGCGTGCCGCAGCTCTGGTTTCGGCAGGTAAACACGGTCTTTCTCCAGCTGAATTCGGTTGATGGCGCGCCCGGGCGGGCGCGGCAACGGCGGGCGGCGCTCGCGCGGCTCGGGCGCGGGCCGCACCGGCCGTCGCTTGGATGGCGTCGATGCGGATGATGGATCGGGCGGCGACAGGGTCGCGCGTGCCGCAATTCTAGCGGATGCGGGCGAGCGGCACGGCATATCCGACCGGTGCGCACCAAGAAAAACGGCCGCCCCGGAGGGCGGCCGTGCCGTGCGGCGCAGTTGCTGCGATGCTTACAGCGCCATGTCGGCCGATGCCTTCGCCGGGCGGGCCGGCGCGTTGCCGGTCGGCTGCGACGGCACGCTGACGTCGATCTTCGGCGGCGGCGACAGTTGCAGCACGTCGCTCGTGTAGGTCCATTCCTCGACGACCTTCGCCGGGCTGTCGTTCAGCTTCGTGCCGTAGCTCGGCACGATCTGGCGGATCTTCTGCTGCCACTCGGGCGTCGCGACCTTGTCCTTGAACACCTTCTTCATCAGGTTCAGCATGATCGGCGCCGCCGTCGACGCGCCCGGCGATGCGCCGAGCAGGCCCGCGATGCTGCCGTCCTGCGAGCTGACGATCTCGGTGCCGAGCTTCAGCACGCCGCCCTTGACCGGGTCGCGCTTGATGATCTGCACGCGCTGGCCGGCCTGCCACAGGCGCCAGTCTTCCTTCTTCGCGTCCGGGAAGTATTCCTTCAGCGCGTTGAAACGGTCGTCGTCGGACAGCATCAACTGGCCCGCGAGGTACTGAACCAGCGGGAATTCGTCGACGCCCACGCGCATCATCGGCGCGACGTTGTGCAGGTTGGTGCTCTTGGCGAGGTCGAAGTACGAACCGTTCTTCAGGAACTTGGTCGAGAAGGTCGCGAACGGCCCGAACAGGATGATCTTCTTGCCGTCGATGATCCGCGTGTCGAGGTGCGGCACCGACATCGGCGGCGAGCCGACCGACGCCTTGCCGTACGCCTTCGCGAGGTGCTGCTTCACGACGTCGGGGTTGTCGGTCACGAGGAACGAGCCGCCGACCGGGAACGCGCCGTAGTCCTTCGCTTCGGGGATGCCCGACGCCTGCAGCAGGTGCAGCGCACCGCCGCCCGCGCCGATGAACACGAACTTCGCGTCGACGGATTGCGGCGGTTCATCCGAGTGCAGCTTGACCCACGACACGTGCCACGTGCCGTCGGCATTGCGCGTGATCTCGCGCACTTCGCTCGACAGCGACAGCGTGAAGTTCGGCTGCGTCTTCAGGTAGCCGACGAACTGGCGCGTGATCTCGCCGAAGTTCACGTCGGTGCCGATCGGCGTCCACGTCGCCGCGACCTTCTGGTTGCGGTCGCGGCCTTCCATCATCAGCGGCACCCACTGCTTGATCTGGTCGTAGTCTTCCGAATACTGCATCCCGCGGAACAGCGGGCTCGCCTGCAGCGCTTCGTAGCGCTTCTTCAGGAAGCGGACGTTGTCGTCGCCCCACACGAAGCTCATGTGCGGCGTCGAGTTGATGAACGAGCGCGGGTTCTTCAGCACGCCCTGCTTGACCTGCCATGCCCAGAACTGGCGCGAGATCTGGAACGACTCGTTGATCTCGATCGCCTTCGAGATGTCGATCTTGCCGTCCGCCTTCTCCGGCGTGTAGTTCAGTTCGGCGAGCGCCGAGTGGCCGGTGCCGGCGTTGTTCCAGCCGTTCGAGCTTTCCAGCGCGACGCCGTCGAGGCGTTCGACCATCGTCATCGACCAGTCGGGCTGGAGTTCGTGCAGCCAGACGCCGAGCGTCGAGCTCATGATGCCGCCGCCCACCAGCAGGACGTCGACCTTCTTCGTATCGGCGGCGTGCGCGGACGATGTCGCGACGCACAGCGCGAGCGCCGACAGTATTACCCGTAACGTTTTGATCACAGCAGATCCCTTTTTCAACTTGGATGCATCGGTTTGCCAAGCCGCCCGGCGTGCGTTTCCATTGCGCCGAAACGCGGATCCGGAGATCCGGACCGCGAATCCGGAATTCCGGATCGGCGCTGTGCGCCGTTGCATTTGCGCACGCGAAGCCGTTCGGAAGGACACCTTCGGATCGGCTTCCCGCGGGCAGGCAAGCGCCTGCGTCGCGAGGGTGCGCAACGCGCCCGGGCCCTTGTGGCAAGCCTCGGCGGAAAGCGCTTCAGGCTGTGTGGAAAGGAGCCGCGCGCGACGCGTTTTTGCGGGGGCGGGGTGGCAAGGGGCGCGTAATATAACCGAACTCGGACAACGTGTCGCAGACGCCGAATGTCCCTGTTTTCGTGGGGTTTTTTGTGTGTCCGGGTTTCCGGAATGGCGGTGCGCGGCGCGGGAAAACTGGCGGGAGTCGGCGCCGCGAAACGTGGGCGGCGGGCACGCCGCGTACAGCGCCGGTCCTTCATGGAGTCGCGGCGTTGCACCGCGACCCGTTCACATCACCTCACTTCACTTCGCGCCGCCGTTTCGGCAAAACTGCTCGTAGACCTGCGCCGAATTCGCGAAGCCATGCGCTTTCGCGAGTTCCCACGGACGCTCGCATTGCTGCGTGCGCTCGCACCATGCGTAGCCGGCCGAGCCGATGCAGCCGTGTGCGTCGCGATCGCCGCCGACCATCGGCGGGGCCGCTTGTGCGGAGGTGTCGGCCGGTGCGGACGATTGCGCCGCACAGGCGCTCAACGCGAATGCGCAAGCGATCGCGGCGGCCAACGACGCGGAGGGAAGGTAAGGTTTCATCGGGTAGCGCTCCATGGGATGACGAACGACAGCGGATGCCCGTGCGCGGGCGCATGAACTCAGGCACTCAGGCACTCAGGAACGATCACGCGTCCGGCACCGGCACGCGCGACGAGAACTTCACCTCGCGCAACGCGAGGCTCGACTGGATCGACGACACGCCGGCCTGCTTTCTCAGCACGCGCTCGACGAATTCCGCATACGCATCGAGATCGGCCGCGACGACCTGCAGGATGTAGTCGGCCGCGCCGGTGATCTTGTGGCACGACGTGACCTCGTCGTGACGCCGCATCACCTCCTCGAAGTGATCCGAGTCCTGGTCCGAATGCATGTTGAACGTGACCTGCACGAACGCGAACACGTTCATGCCGAGCGCGCGCCGGTCGAGATTCGCCTGGTAGCCGGTGATCACGCGTTCGTCCTCGAGCCGCTTGCGGCGGCGCCAGCACGGCGTGACGCTCAGCGACAGCTTCTCGCCGAGCGTCGCATTCGACAGCGCGCCGTCTTCCTGCAGCAGGCGGAGCATCGCGCGGTCGACACCGTCCAGCTCAACTGAAGCGCGATTTTTGCTCATATCCGGTGTCCTGTAGACAGATTTCTCAAAATTGTACGAAACGAAGAGGTGGAAAGCAAAGTTATTGCCGGCTGGCGTCAATAAACTGTTGCCACCCCTTTCCCCTAGTCATCCCTGCAACGGTCAACCATGCTCACGGTCTACAGCAGCGATCACCACCTGCATCGCGGCGTCGAACTGAAGGACGGCGCGATCACCGAGTCGTTCGAAAACCCCCTTCGTGCCGAAACGGTGCTGGCGCAGGTCCGCGCGGCCGGCCTTGGCGACGTGATCGCGCCGCGCGTGTTCGACCGCGCGAGCTACGCTGGCGCGCACAGCCGGCGCTACGTCGACTTCCTCGCCGGCGCGTGGGACGAATGGACGGCGACCGGCCGCACCTGCCAGGCGCTGCCGCTCGTGTGGCCGGTGCGCGCGATGCCGGCTTCGGCGACGCTGCCCGACTTCATCGACGGCAAGCTCGGCTTCTTCGCGATGGATGCCGGCGCGCCGATCAACGCGGGCACGTGGGACGCGGTAAGCGCGAGCGCGAACTCGGCGCTTACGGGCGCCGACCTGCTGTCGGGCGGCGGTGCGCGCGCGGCGTTCGCGCTGTGCCGCCCGCCCGGCCATCACGCGGGCCGCGAGTACATGGGCGGCTACTGCTACCTGAACAACGCGGCGATCGCGGCGCAGCACGGCATTGCAAGCGGCGCCGCTCGCGTCGCGGTGCTCGACGTCGATTTCCACCACGGCAACGGCACGCAGGACATCTTCTACGAGCGGCCGGACGTGCTGTTCGCGTCGCTGCACGGCGAGCCGGCGGTGTCGTATCCGTACTTCTCCGGCTATGCGGACGAACGCGGCGCGGGGGCCGGCGAAGGTTTCAACCTGAACCTGCCGCTGCCGAAGGGCACGCAGTGGGACTCCTACTCGGCGGCGCTCGGCCAGGCCACGGCCGCGATCGCGAAGCACGCGCCCGACCTGCTCGTCGTGTCGCTCGGTGTCGACACGTTCGAGCACGACCCCATCAGCCATTTCAAGCTGCGTTCGCCCGACTACCTGCGGATCGGCGAATCGCTCGCGCGCCTGAACCTGCCGACGCTGTTCGTGATGGAAGGCGGCTACATGGTCGACGAGATCGGCATCAACGCGGTGAACGTATTACTGGGTTTCGAAGGGCGCGCATAAGCGCGTCGCATGACCTTCAACGAACGACGTATCCGGACACGAACGAAGCGCGACAAGGAAGGAGACAACCATGAATCGATATCGGAAGACGACACTTGCCACCGCGGCCGCACTGACCTGTGTGCTGTCCGCATTGCCGGCGCACGCTGACGAGGTCGTGCGCATCGGCCACGTCGCGCCGCTGACCGGCGCGATCGCGCACCTCGGCAAGGACAGCGAGAACGGCGCGCGCCTCGCGGTTGAAGAAATAAACGCGAAGGGGCTGACGATCGGCGGCAAGAAAGTCACGCTTCAGCTCGACGCGCAGGACGACGCGGGCGATCCGCGCACCGCGACGCAGGTCGCGCAGCGGCTCGTCGACGACAAGGTCGTCGGCGTCGTCGGCCATCACAACTCGGGCACGTCGATTCCGGCGTCGCGCGTGTATCGCGACGGCGGCGTCGTGCAGATATCGCAGGCTGCGACCAACCCGACGTACACGCAGCAGGGCTTCAAGACGACCTATCGCGTCGTTGCGACCGATGCGCAGCAGGGGCCGGCGCTCGCGATGTACGCGGCGAAGAACATGGGCATCAAGACGGTCGCCGTGGTCGACGATTCGACCGCGTACGGGCAGGGCCTTGCGACCGAGTTCGAGAAGGCCGCGAAATCGGCCGGGATGAAGGTCGTGTCGCGCGACGCGACCAACGACAAGGCGATCGATTTCCGCGCGATCCTCACGAAGATCAAGGGCGAGAACCCGGACGCGATCATGTACGGCGGGATGGATGCGACGGGCGGCCCGCTCGCGAAGCAGGCGCGCCAGCTCGGCATGCGCGCGAAGATCCTCGCGGGCGACGGCGTGTGCTCGACCGACCTGCCGAAGCTCGCGGGCCCGGCGTCGGACAATGTCGTGTGCTCCGAGGCCGGCATCGCGCTCGAGAAGATGCCGGGCGGCGCGGCATTCGCGAAGCGCTATGAAGCGCGCTACCACCAGCCGATGCAGGTGTATGCGCCGTTCTCGTACGACGCGGTGTACATCATCGTCGACGCGATGAAGCGCGCGAACTCGACGGATCCGGCGAAGGTGCTGGCGGCGATGCCGGCCACCGACTATCGCGGCGTGATCGGCGAAACGAGCTTCACGCCGCAGGGCGACCTGAAGCACGGCGCGATCTCGGTGTTCACGTACAAGAGCGGGAAGAAGGCGCTGCTGGATATCGTCAAGATGTGACCGACGTGGCGCGGCGCACGCGGGCGGCCCGCATCGGGAACGGTACGGCAGGCGCGAGACGGAATCACGTCGCGTCGCGTGCCGTTCCCGGTTGATCGCCCGGCGTCAGGGCAACAGCACGGTGTCGACCACGTGAATGACGCCATTGGATTGCATGACGTCGCCGATCGTCACGTGCGCGACATTTCCCTTGTCGTCGGTGATGGCCCAGCCCCTTGCGTCCTTGCTGACCATCAGCGGATCGCCCTCGACCGTCTTCAGCGTCGCCTTGCCGCCGCCCTGGTCGACCGCCATCGCCAGATCGTGCGCGGTGATGCGTCCGGGGACGACGTGATAGGTCAGTACCTTGACCAGCGTTGCCTTGTTCTCCGGCTTCAGCAAGGTTTGCACCGTGCCGGACGGCAGCGCGGCGAATGCCTCGTTGGTCGGCGCGAAGACCGTGAACGGCCCCTTGCCCGACAGCGTATCGACGAGCCCGCCGGCCTTCACGGCCGCGACCAGCGTCGTGTGATCATTCGAATTCACCGCATTCTCGATGATGTTCTTCGACGGATACATGGCGGCGCCGCCGACCTCCACGGTTTTGTCGCCGGACATCGAACCTGCCATCGCGGCAGGCGTGGTGGCGCCTAGCGCGATCGCGAGGGCAAGCAGCGTGGCGGCCAAGCTCGACTTGTTGCGGAATTCCATTTGCGTTCTCCCGAAAGATCGATGCTTCCGGCTGGAAGCAAACGGAGATACGCGTGGAACGGGGCGGCGGATGCATCCGTGACAGAGATACTTCGAGCCGCGACGGCGGCTCGCCCGGCAGACCCGCTCATGCGCCGGCGACGGCGCCCTTTGCCAGCACCGGCCCGGTCGGCTGCCCGGTCGGCGAACCGCCATGCGGTTCCAGCGACACGGCGAGTACCGCGCGAGCGTTCAGCGACACGAGCGCCGCGCGTGGCAACGGCACGACGGTCGGCCGGTCGGCGGCGATCAGGCCGAGGGACGCGGGCCGGCCATCGGGCGTAATCAGCCACAGTTCCGTCGAGCGATCGGCCGCGACTGTCGTATCGCTCGCCGGCACGATCACCATGCGCGCACGCTCGACGTCGACGGTCACGGTCCAGCCGGCGCCGCCGCCGTCCCGCACGAGGCTTGCCACCTTGTACGCGTCCTGGCCAGGCCCGGGGGCAGTCTGCTCGCGGACGGGCAGAACGGCCAGCACGGCGAGCGCTAGCGCCGCGACGCTCGAACCGATGCCGATCCAGCGCCACCCGCTCAGGTTGTTCCAGAAGCTGATGCGCGGCCGGGACGGCGTGGCGAGCCCGAGTCCCAGGTCGGACTGGATGCGTTTCCACACGTGCTGCTCGGGCTCGATCGCGACGATGTCGTCGTTCAGCGGCATCAGGTGGTTTTGCCAGCGCAGGACGCTCGCGGCCAGTTGCGGATCGAGTTGCATCGCCTGCTCGATTCGCCTGCGCTCCGCACCGTCGAGTACGCCCAGCACGTATTCGGCGCAACGGATGTCGTTCGGGCTGGAGAGTGGGGTATTCATCGTTCGAGGCATGCCTTGAGTTGGATCAAACTGCGCCGAATCCAGCTTTTCAGGGTGCCGAGCGGCACGCGCAGGCGTTCGGCCAGTTCCGCATAGGTCGCCCCCGCGAAGAACGCTTCGCGCACGACGCTACCCTGTGCGGCCGGCAGGTTTTCCAGACAGTGCTCCAGCCGGCGCCTCGCCTCGCTGTGCTCGGCGACCGCGGCGGGCGACGGCTGCTCGTCGGCGGTCTCTTCCATCGTCGACTCGTCGACCGGGACTTCGCGATGGCGCCGCAGCCGGTCGATCGCCCGGTTGCGCGCGATGGCCCCGAGCCAGGTGATCGCGCTGGCCAGCGCCGGATCGAACGTCGCCGCCCGGCGCCATACCGTGACGTAGACGTCCTGCAGCACCTCCTCGGCTTCACCGCGATCTCGCAGGATCGTCAGGCATACGCCGAACAGCTTCGCGGAGGTCCGGCGGTAAAGGATGCCGAACGCATCCTCATCGCCGGCGGCGACGTCGAGAAGGAACTGGTTGAGCTCCTCGCGGCGACGGCGCTCGGATTCGCCGATCGGCCGACTGCCGTCGAACGCAGGGTTGCCTCTCGTGTGCACGGTGTCCCCAAGTCGGTTGTCTGAAGAATCCGGGGTGATATCTGATGCGTGAGCCATCGTATCCTGATCCCTTTCGCGTCGGGGCGGGCACGCGGCCACGATCTCCGGGCCTGCCGATTCGGCATTTACGTGCCGGGCGTGTATCTGGATGCACGAGTCGCGAAAAAAACATGCGGGCTGGCCGCTCGATTGGCGGTGCGCCGTGGGCGCGGGCCATTTAGTGCGGGCGCGTGGGGGCACGGCCCGTTCAGATTGCAGCCACGTCGGTCGACTCGTTTCCGCATCGCAGCGAACCGGTATCGCGTGCCGACCGCAGGCGCGGACCTCAGGCCGCGATATCGGTGAACACGTCGTGGCCGACTACCCCAGGCACGAGGCGGGGCTGCCGCAGCCAGTCGAACGCGAGCTCGACGATGCGCGGCGTCGGCTGGCTGCAATGCAGCGACCCGAGCGATTCACGGTCGATCCACGCGCAATGCGCGATCTCCTGCGCGGGACGCGCGATCGCATCCGGATCGATGTCGGCGAGGAATACGTGATGCAGCTTGTGAGCGCCCGCGATCCGGAACAGATGGCGGGCGTTGCCGCTGCCGGCCGGTTATCGTTTCCGGGCGCGCAGCGCGTGATGTGCGGCGCCACGCCCGGACGTCTTACGAGGTATGCGCGCGCGTGCCGCTACGTTGCGACTCCGCATCGTGCACGATATGCAGCTCGCGCGTGCGGATCGGCAGCGCGCAGTTCGCGTCGGCGAGCGTCTGGCGCACCTGGCGCGCAAGGCGCCAGCGCATCGCCCAGAATTTGTCGGTGTGCGTCCATACGCGCATGTTCGCCACCACCGTGCTGTCGTCGAAGCGCATCACCATCACGTCCGGCGCGGGATCCTGCAGCACGTCGGGATCGGCGATGGCCAGCGCACGCAGCGCATCGAGCGCGCGATCGATATCGTCGTGCACCGACACTTCCACTTCGAGATCGAGGCGGCGCGTCGGATTGCGCGTGTAGTTGCGGATCGAGCTGCCCCACAGCGCGCTGTTCGGCACGTATTCGCAAATGCCGTCCGGCTTCGTGAGCCGCGTCATGAACAGCCCGACCTCGTCGACGGTGCCCGCGACACCCGTGCCGCCGTCGATGTAGTCGCCGACCTTGAACGGCCGCAACAGCAGGAGCATGATGCCGGCCGCGATGTTCTGCATCGTGCCTTGCAGCGCGAGCCCGATCGCGAGGCCGGCCGCACCGAGCACCGCGACGATGCTCGCGGTTTCGATGCCGAGCTGCGACAGCGCGCCGACGATCGCGACGATCCGGATGCCCCACACGGCGACGTCGCAGAGAATCGGCCGCAGCGTGTCGTCGACGCGCTCCTTGTTCGAGAGCAGCCGGTTCAGCCAGTTGCCGATGCGTTTGGACAGCCACCAGCCGGCGACGAGCAGCGCCAGGCCGGCGCACAGCTTGATGGAAAGGGTGGACAGCGCGTTCCACAGGAACGTCCAGCGTTCCGGATGAAGTTGATCGAGAAACATGCGGGATTCCGGTTGGGTGACAAGTTGCGCGATACGCGAGGATCCGGCCGCGTTCGGGCCGGCACGGGTTCGCGCGCAGGCAGCCTTCGACTGAAAACGTCATGCGATGGTTCGCACGAGTGCATGCATGGGGGCGGAGCGGCATGCCGTCGGACGGCGCGATCCGGATTTCGTTCTAGTACTAAGCGAAGGTTCCGGAAAATAAGATTCGTCCTATTTAGCCGTTTCAGGGACGCCGATACACTCGCTTTCGGGTTGCCGGATTGCGATGCAAGTTCCGCCGCGATACCCGGTTTCTTCCCGATTTTTCATTGATAGCGAGTGACGACGTCATGCGGTTCGACCAGCGTTTCCGTCTCGCACGCGAACAAGGTCAACCCGCCCGACGCGGCGCGTCGTGTTTCCCGATGCGTCGCGTGCTGTTGCGCGGCGTCATCGCGACGGCCTGCGTGGCCGGCGTTCACGGTGCGGCCGCGCAGGCCGGTCACGACGCCGCGCCCCTCGCGCCGGTAACGACCGACCTTGTCGACGTGCCCTTTTTCAGTTCCACGCGGACGACGTGGGGCGGCTTGCGCGCGTCGACGGCAGCGCCGCTTGATATCGCGTATCCATTGCATGCGTCGAACATGTCGACGAACACCGGTCGCGATGATCCGGTCGCTCGCTTCGGCGCATGCGTTGCCTACCGCGTGCTGTGCGAGGCGGCGCGTGACGCGGTCGAACGCGGCTACGCGTCGCGGTTCGACTACGGGCTGGCGTCGGCATTGCCCGCGATGGTCACGCAACCGGCGTTCGAACGGGGCGCGGTCGATCTGGCATCGGCCGAACCGTTCACGCTGGCCGAGCCGGATCGCGGCACGCGCGCCGGCACGATCGCCGGCAGCTTGCACACGTCGCTGGCACGTGCCGAACTGCCGGCCGGCGTTGCCGCGCAGATTGTCCGCATGCTCGCAGGACGCATCGATCCGAAGCTGCGCGGCGAGACCGGCGACACCTTCCGCGTCGCATTCGAACCGGACGGCAGCGCGACGCGGCCGGGCCGCGTGCGCGTGACGGCGCTCGACATCCGCTTTCGCGGGCAGCACGTGACGGGCGTGTGGTTTGCGCCGCAAGCGGGCTCGCCGGGCGCTTACTACGACCTCGACGGCATGCCGCTCGCCGGCGCCCGGTTTGCGATGCCGGTTGCCGCGAAGCGGATCAGCTCGCCGTTCGGCACGCGCGTGCATCCGGTGAGCGGCGCGCGTCACGTGCATTCGGGCGTCGATCTTGCGGCGCCGGCAGGCCGCGCGGTTCATGCATCGGAGCGCGGCGTCGTGACGTTCATCGGCACCGAGCCGCGCGGCTATGGCAAGTACGTGGTGATTCGCCATGACGGTGGCTATGCGTCGTACTACGCGCACCTGTCGGCGTTCGAGCCGACGCTGCGGACCGGCATGCGGGTCGTGCGCGGCCAGCGAGTCGGTGCGGTCGGCAGTACCGGGACGGCGACCGGCCCGCATCTGCACTTCGAGGTGCGCAGGCATGCTCGCCTCGTCGATCCCATCGCGCTGGTGCAGACGGCCAAGGCGGCGAAGCTGAAGGGCGAGCAGCGTGTCGTGTTCAACCGCGTGGCGCGGGATGCGCGCACGCAACTCGCTTCGGCTACGTGGGCGCAACCGGTCGCGATATCGAAGACTTCGGCGTCGCATGCGGGTTGATGGTTAGCCGGGCGCCGGTTTTCACGGCCGGCATTGCGTTATCGAGCACACACGTTGCCTGTCGCAGCGGCGTTGCTAATCGGAATGCGCGTGCGTTTGAATGACAGGTCTTCGTGCGAAGCAACATTACGGAATGGCGCGCGGCAAGTGCGCCGCCAATCATTCATCGAATTACGTCAAATTTTCCGGTTGCTTCGGAATGCGGCGCGATCCCCTTCGACGCGCTGAGCAAAGCCGGCAATTTCAACCGGCAATCCGTTTGATCCGGCTGTGGTGCCCACCACGCCTTCGTATGCTGCACAGCGGCAATTCCGTCTTCTTTATTTCCCGCTCCGAAATTAATCAAAGCGTGATTGCCGATATCACGCCATCGGATCTTGCGATTATTTCAAGGCAGGTGATATAACCCGTTTCACGCACCGGTTTGCTGCAATAACGTCACCAATAAAAGCGAGCGGAACGATGAAAAGAAAGACGCGGAACCTGGGTTTGGGTGGGATGGCGATCCTCACCGGCGCGATGCCGGTGGGCGCCTATGCGGCATGCTCGGCCACTGCGCCGGGCAGCGGAACGACGGTCACGTGTTCCGGCGCGAATGCGCCGTCGGTCGTGGCCGCGGCCGGCAGCACCAATGTGACGATCAATCTCGATTCGACCGTCACGGGCAGCTATGTGCTGACGTCCACACCGACCCCGTTCTCCGTCGATACGTCGAGCGCAATTACCAACAACGGCAACCTGTCGATGTCCGGCAACGGCACGGGCGTCGCGAACCGCGGTGCGGTGCTGCTCGGCGTGAACAGCGGCAACACGCTCACCAACGGTGCGACCGGCGTGATTTCGACGACGGGCCAATACAACGACGGGATGGCCGCGAACGGCAACAACAACACGCTCGTCAACAACGGCTCGATCACGACTACCGGCAACAATTCCTACGGGATGACGGCTGCGTGGGGGCAGAGCAACCCCGGCGCGTCGGGCAACCAGATCGTCAATACCGGCACCGTAACGACTTCCGGCAACAATGCGCGCGCCGCGTCGCTGCTCGGCGGCAACGGCACGATCACCAACAGCGGCACGCTGACGTCGAACGGCCGCGATGCGCCGGCCGTCTACATGCAGGGCAACAACGACACGCTGGTCAACAGCGGCACGATCCAGACGACCGGCACTGCGACGAGCGGTGGCAGCGTCGACGCGGTCGTGTCGAACACGCTCGGCAGCTCGTTCACCGCGACGATCACGAACCAGGCCGGCGGCAAGATCGTCAGCAACAGCGGGATCGGCGTGCGCTCGACCAATGGCGCGACCACGATCACCAACGCCGGGCTGATCCAGGGCGGCGGCGGTACCGCGATCCAGGGCGGCAACGGCAACGTGACGCTGATCCTGCAGACGGGCTCGCAGATCGTCGGCACCGCGAACGGCGGCGCGGGCGCGAACACGGTGACGCTGCAGGGCACGGGCACGGCGTCGAACGCGTTCACGAACTTCCAGAGCCTGACGATGGCCGGCACCGACTGGACGTGGGCCGGCACCGGCACGTTCTCGACCGCGCTCGTGCAGAGCGGCACGTTGAACCTCACCGGCACGCTCGGCACGACGACGGCGTCGGTCGTCGCCACGGTCAACGCGGGTGCGACGCTGCAGGCGAATGCGTCGAACCTGCCGCTGTCCGTCACCGACAACGGGCTCGTGCGCTTCCAGCAGGACAGCGCGGGTACGTACACGGGCACGATCAGCGGTTCGGGCGCGGTGGAGAAAACCGGCGCGGGCACGTTGACGGTCACGCCTTCTTCTGCCGGCGGCAACACGTACTCGGGCGGCACGACGATCAGGCAGGGCACGCTGTCGGTCGCCGCGGACAACGCGCTCGGCGCGGCGTCAGGCAGCTTGACGTTCAACGGTGGCACATTGCAGCTCGGTAGCTCGTTCAACCTGGCGTCGAGCCGTGTGGTGTCGATCACGCCCGGGGGCACCGGCACGATCGATACGCAGGGCTTTAACACGACACTGACGCAGAACCTCACAGGTAATGGCTCCCTGACGAAACTGGGCAGCGGCACGTTGACGCTGAACGGTCCGAGCAACGTCTCGGAATTCACCGACGTCAAGGCTGGAACGCTGGTGCTTGGCGATGGACTGGGTGGACCTGCCACGATGATCGGTGGCGGCATGGTGCGGATCGAGCCCGGTGCGACATTCGGCGGTTACGGCAGCGTGGCGGGCGATGTAGTGAACTATGGCACGGTTGCCGTCGCGAACGCATTGACCGGCCTCGCGAGCGGCCGCAACGGCAACCTGGAGATCAAGGGGCAGCTGACGAACGCGGGGCTCTTGCAACTGGGTGGCGCCGGCATTGGCAACACGCTGACGATCGTCGGTGCCGGCTACACCGGCCAGAACGGGACGATTGCGCTGAATACCTATCTGGCCGGGGACGGCGCGGCATCGGATCGGCTGATTGTCGGCGCAGGCGGTGTCAACGGCTCGTCGATGCTGAAGGTGACGAACGTTGGCGGCCCCGGCGCGCAGACAACGGGCGACGGCATCCAGGTCGTGCAGCTGAACAGTGGCGGGACGTCTGGCGCGGGCTCGTTCTCGCTGTCGGGCGGCACGGTGAGCGCGGGCGCGTATTCGTATTTCCTCGCGAAGGGCGGCGTGGCGAACGGCACCGGCGACAACTGGTACCTGCGCAACACGGTGCCGCCTAAACCGCAGCCGCCTGTGGTCGATCCCGGCCAGCCGACACCGCCGACCGAACCGCCGGTCACGGCGGCCGAAGGCACGCCGGGATCGATCGTCGAAGCCGTCGACAATGCAGGCGCCGGCGGCAACCCGGAACCGATCTACCGCCCCGAAGTGCCGCTGTACGCGGAAGCGCCGGCTGTCGCGCGCCAGCTCGGCCTGCTGCAGATCGACACGTTCCATGACCGGCAGGGCGAACAGGGCTTGCTGGCCGAGAACGGATCGGTACCCGCATCGTGGGCACGCGTATGGGGCGGCAAGAGCAACATCAAGCAAAAGGGCGACGTGACGCCGTCGTTCGACGGTACGGTATGGGGGATGCAGGTCGGCCAGGATCTCTACGCCGATACCACCGCCAGCGGCCATCGCAACCACTACGGTTTCTTCCTCGGCTTCTCGCGCGCAGTCGGCGACGTGAGCGGCTTTGCACTCGCGCAGCAGGACATGGGCGTCGGCACGCTGCAGGTCAATGCGTACAACCTTGGCGGCTACTGGACCCACATCGGCCCGGGCGGCTGGTACACGGATGCGGTCGTGATGGGCAGTGCACTCACGGTGCGCACGCATTCGAGCGACAACGTGAGCGGCTCGACGAACGGCAACGCGTTCACCGGTTCGGTCGAAGCGGGCTTCCCGATCGCGCTCGGTTACGGGCTGACGCTGGAGCCGCAGGCGCAACTGGTGTGGCAGTACCTGTCGCTGGACAAGTTCAACGACGGCGTGTCGGATGTCACGTGGAACAACGGCAACACGTTCCTCGGCCGGATCGGCGCTCGCCTGCAATATGCGTTCGATTCGAACGGCGTGAGCTGGAAGCCGTACCTGCGCGTGAACGTGCTGCGCTCGTTCGGCAGCGACGACAAGACGACGTTCGGCGGCGCGACGACGATCGGCACGCAGGTCGGGCAGACGGCCGGGCAGATTGGCGCGGGGCTCGTCGCGCAGCTGACGAAGCGCGGCAGCGTGTATGCGACGGTCAGTTACCTGACGAATCTCGGCGGCAAGCACCAGCGCACGATCACCGGGAATGCGGGCGTGCGGTGGGCGTGGTGATTGAAAGGGCAAGGATGCGTTGATCGGCCGGCCGCGGCGCACATCGTCGCGGCCGGTCCGCGCACGCCTCTCACGCAGCCGGTTCGACAGGCAACCAGATTTCCAGCACGCCGGCGCCCGTTACCGGATCGTAGTCGCCGCTGTAGCGCTCGAACTCGGGCGCGTCCACCGCCTTGAATCCCGACGTCGGCAGCCAGCCGTTCCAGATGCTGTAGAAGGTCTGGTGCAACGTCGAGATATGCCCGGCGTGTTCGAAGACCGCGTACCGCTGCGGCGCCAGTTCGACCCAGCGAAACGGCGCGGGCAGCCGGTCGCGGCTCGTGATTTCCACGCCCGCGATGTATTCGAAGCTGCCGTCCGCATCGGGGTTGCAGCATACGCCGTACGTCACGTCGCCGACCTGGCCGGGAAGGGTACCGATGTATGGGATGAACGCTTGCCAGAGCGCAGGAATCCCTTCGTTGGTTTCAAACGTATAGCGGTCGCTCATGCCGGCAATCAACCGCTTGCCGGCGGTTTCGAAGCGTGACGGCATCACGTCGATGATCTTCAGTTCTTTCATGCGAAGCGGCTCCACCAGAGACAACCCGTCGAGAGTGCGCCGTGCCCGCACGTCCTCGGGTGTCATGCCGAAGAGATCGCGGAAGGCGCGCGTGAACGCCTCATGGGAGCCATAGCCGGCATCGAGCGCCACGTGCAGGATGTCGGGCGCGCCTTGCGCCAGTGTCTGTGCCGCGCGCGTCAGCCGCCGCGACCGGACATAGCGCATCACCGGCCAGCCGGTATTCATCGAGAACAGGCGCGAGAAGCCGAAGCGCGACATGTCGCAACCGGCGGAAATCCTGTCGAGCGTCAGTTCCCTGTCCAGTTCGGTTTCGATCAACCAGAGTGCTTTTCCTACCGGGTTCATGGCGTGCCAATGAGGGTGTCGGGCGGACTATATGGTATCGGTGGCCGGCGCATTTGATCGTTCTTGCGCGTGCAAGCGGGCTTCGTCGAGAAAAAAGGAACGGATGTATCGTATGGCGCCACGAGTGACTTTGCCGCCGACCTGCGCTACGCTCGCAACTCCGATACCCCGAGTCGTAATAGCATGTCGTTCATCAGCACCGGCGTCGAGTATGGCCTGCATTGCCTGCTCTACCTTGCCGACACTTCCACGGGCGTGCGCGATGCTAGCGTGCGCGATCTGGCCGAGATGCAGGGCGTGTCCGTCGATTACGCGGCGAAGCTGTTCACGCGTCTCGCGAAGGCCGGTATTGTCGTGTCCAGCGAAGGCATTCGCGGCGGGTTCACGCTGGCGAAACCGCCGCGTGACATCTCCGTGCAGGATGTCGTCGAAGCGATCGACGGCGACAAGCGGCTGTTCGACTGCCGCGAGGTGCGCAGCCAGTGCGCGGTATTCGAGGGTGACGCACCCGCATGGGCCACGCGCGGCACCTGTTCGATTCATGCGGTGATGCAGGCGGCGGAACAGGCAATGCGCGAGGAACTGAAGAAGCAGTCGCTCGCCGATCTCGCCGAGCGTGCGTGGTCGAAAGCGCCGGCCAGTTACGGCCCGAAGGTGGTCGGCTGGTTTGCCGATCGCGCAGCGAGCCGCGGCGGCGAGCGCTGATTCGCGTTCGCATGCAACGACAACGCGCGGTGCGTTCACCGCACCGCGCGCATCATCGGCGCACGTGCGCCGCTCAGGCCACGACGATCCGCAGCGGATCCGCGGCCGTCAGCGCTTCCGCACGATCCGCGCGCGGCGGATAGATCCACACCGAATTGATCTGGTGCTTCAGCTTCTTTGCTTCAGCCCCCGTCAGTTTCACTTCGCGATCCCACCCCTCCGTATACACCGCGCCCCACGGGCCGAGATCGAGGCACGTCACGTACTTCGGCTGGCTGTACGGAATCTGTTCGAGACCCAACAGATCGGCCGCCACGTTGTGCCCGGCCGAACGGCCCAGGTTCATCGCGTGCTGACACGACATCATCGTGTGGTTGCCTGCATCGTCGGTTGCCGCATAGGCGACGTCGCCCGTCGCGTAGACGCCCGGCACGCCGTCGACCGCGAGATTGCGGTCGACATGCAGGCGGCCCGTCGCATCGCGGCGGCCCGGAATCTGTCCGGTCAGCGTGCTCGCGCGCAGGCCGGCCGTCCAGATCACGGTGCTCGATTCGATCCGCTCGCCGTCGGCCGTCGTGATGCCGCCCGCGTCGACCGACGCGACGCCGGAACCGAGCTTCCACGTCACGCCGAGCGTGCGCAGCGCTTCCTCGATGACGGGGCGCGGGCCTGCGCCCAGATCGGGGCCGATCGCGTCGTTGCGCTCGACGATCACGACCCGCACGTCCGTGTGCCCGCCCAGCGCGGCGCGCAGGCGGGCCGGCATTTCCGCAGCGGTCTCGATGCCCGTGAATCCGCCACCCGCGACGACGACCGTATTGCGTGCGACGGACGCCGGCTGCCGCGCGAGGTCGCGAAGGTGCGCTTCGAGTTCGACGGCTTCGTCGGTCTGGTCGACGCTGAACGCGTGCTCGGCGAGGCCCGGAATCGCCGGGCGGAACAGGCGGCTGCCGGTGGCCAGTACGAGGCGGTCGTAGTCGAGCGTCGACGCCTGACCGTCTGTACCTGGCACGTCGACGGCCCGGCGCGCGACGTCGATGCGCTCGACCGTGCCCTGGACGAACGTCACGCCGACCGCGTCGAAGATCTCGCCGAGCGGTGCGCGGAAATTGGCCGGGCCTTCTTCGTAAAGGCGCGGACGAACGTGCAGATGCGCGTCGGGCGCCACCACGGTGATCTCGACGTCGGTTCGACCGTGCAGGTCGAGCAGACGTGCCGCGCTCAATGCGCTCCACATGCCGGCAAAGCCGGCCCCGATAACAAGAATTCGCTGTGCCACTGTTCCACTCCGGTTGATTGATGCACGAGGTCGGTAGAACACCGACGTTGCCTCCCGCATCGATGCGCTCCATAACTACGATTCTATGAGTCGTAGTTATGGAGCGCAAGTCCTGTGTTCGGGGTGCGCCGGTGAAAAATCAGGGAGTGACCCGACGAAAGGCGATGGCGAGAACGGCAAGTGGCATCGACATGAGAGGGATGGAAGCGTGGCCGCACAAGCGTTGCGGGCTTGCCGCACGGGATCGGCGGCTTCTATGCGTCACGGCGGCGGGATGCATCGGGACAGGCGGTTGAGCCATGCCAACGCACATCGCCACGCCAGGCGGCGTGGCGATGATCGACAGGTTCTGCGACTTAACCGAGCGGCCAGTTCAGAATCGCGATGCCGTCGTTGTAGTCGCCATCGCCACCATCCTCCGACCCGACGAGCCCGAAGTAGGTCTTCTTGAAGATGTCGACCTGACGCGAGCCGATCTTCGACGGCTTGCCGTTCGCGGTCACGACCACGCGCACCTTCCCCTTGCCCGAGTTCACGATCTGCGTGTTCAGGTTCGCGTCCTGCGTGCCGGCGCCCTGGAACGTCGCGGCCGGCTTCGTGTTGTCGTCGACGAAGACCTCGATCGTCTGCCGTGCAGACGAATTGACCAGCGCGGTCACGCCGAACGCGATGTTCGGCGGCAGGTTGAAGATGCCGTCGCGTTCGCCGCCGCCGGTCGTCGTGGGATCCGGCTGCGCGGGTTGCGGCGTCGCTTTCGAGAAATAGTTGACCACCGCGCCGACACCGAACTTCGCCGCCGCGCCGGGCAGCACGCCGGGTGCCCCGGCCCACGTTACCGTACAGGCGACGACTTGCCCTGCCGCATCGGTTTTCACCTTGTTCTGCCAGCTGCCGACATCGAAGCTGTACGGGATCGTCGCGATATCGACGAACACGTCGTACTGCGGCAGTTTCTCAACCAGTTGCGCGGTCATGAACTGACGCATCCGGTCGAGCACGGCCTGGTCGCCGTTGGCTTGTACGGCGGTGGCGTCGTTGCCGGCGAGTTGCAGCAACGCATACAGATCGTCATGGGTAAACGGTTGTGACATGTCGTCCTCGTCTGAATGGAATATCTCGCGTCGCGCAGCCGGTGAGTGGAGGTCACCGTGCCGCGCGCGGAGCAAAGCGCGGGACTGCCCGAACGATTCGCAATGTGTGGTTGGCCTCGTCGCCATTGCGATGTGCCGTGACTGCCGATCGATCAGCCCAGCGGCCAGTTCAGGAACACGATGCCGTCGTTGTAGTCGTCATCCGTGCCGTCTTCCGACCCGACGATCCCGAAGTACGACTTCTTGAAGATGTCGACCTGCCGCGAGCCGAGCCGCGACGGCTTGCCGTTCGCCGTCACGATCACGCGCACGCGGCCCTTGCCGGAGTCGAGCACCTTCGTGCCGAGGTTCTGGTCCTGTACGCCGGCGCCCTTGAACGTGGCGGCCGGTTTCGGGTTGTCGTCGATGTAGATGTCGATCGTCTGGTCGTTCGCCGCGTTGGTGAGTGCGGTGACGCCGAACTTGATGTTCGGCGGGAGATTGAACGTGCCGTCGCGTTCGCCGCCGCCGCCGATGTTGCCGGCGCCGCCGGTTCCGCTGCCGCTGCCGGTTCCGGCACCCTGGTTCCCGCCGCCTTCCGACGACGATTGCGTGGCGGTATCGCCGATCGCGGAAAGGCTCGCGAACGAATCGATATGCATTGCACTGCCGCGCACGCTTTTCCACTGGCCTTTCACGAACGTGTGGCCGTCGGCAACGTCGATCGCGACGACGAGCGTGAACGGGATGCGGCTGGGGTTCTCCGGCACCTTGGAGAAGTACGAGAATGCGCCGTCCGCGACGATTCCCTTGTTGGTCGTAATGACGAAATAGATGCCGGGGAAGTTGTTGCCGGTCGCGTACGGCGTCGGCACGTTGAGCGTGACGAGCAGCTTGCCGTCGCGAATGTTCTCTTTCGCGAGGTCGAGATACAGGCCGGGGATGTCGACGTACGTCTCGGACGTCACGACGGGTGCGCTGTTGATCGAAGCCGAAAGGATGGGCATTGCGGTCTCCTGAGGGCGAAACGGGTTTCGCTTGGGAAGCGTTGCGATGAAAGGCATCGCCGCCGGGCGGCGCGATGGAGGGCTGCCCGGCTGACGTCGGTCAATCGGTCAGGCGCCGGCTCAGCCGATCGGCCATTGCAGTACGACGATGCCGTCGTTGTAGTCGCTGTCGTGGCCGTCTTCCGATACGACGATCCCGAAGTTGACCGTGTACGGCGAGCCGTCCGACTTCTTGCCGTTGATCGGCGCGAGGCGCGCGTCGGTGGCCGACGGCTTGCCGTTGACCGACACTTCGAAGCGGAGCTTGCCGTTGCCGGAATTGAGCGTGACTTCACGCGTGCCGTCGCGCGTCGTCAGCTTGTGATACGCGGCGGGTTCGGCGCTGTCGCCGATAAACAGCTTGATGTGCTGCTGCTCGGCGGCATTCGCGAAGAAAATCGCGCGGAAATCGGTATTCGGCGGAATCGAAAATTCGCCGGCACGGTTGGAAGACGTTTGAGAGTCGGCCATGCTTGCCTCCTGAGGAGTGTTGGATAAGGCGTGAGCCTTGTCGCGCAAACGTTTGCCGTTTGAAACGCGACGTACCAAGCATGGCGAAAAATAAATAAAAAAATATTCGAACGAGAATGGTTATTGTTCAGTAAATCGAAAATCAAGGTTAATCGATTTAATGAAATGTGATTAATGAATCGATTTTCGATGTATTCAGGTAATTATATCGATGCGCATATCGTTTTCTTGAACGATGCGTGGCCGTGCCGGAGAGGCGGGGGTACAGCGGACAATCGGGCTGCGGAGCAGGCGCTCGGCATTCGCATATGGCAGCGTTGTCGTTTCAACATCAGCATCTCGGTCGTGGCCGCGCCCATCGGCCACCGTCGAACGCCCACACCGAAGCCCGATTGCAAGGGGAAGGGGTGCGGCGACCGGCGAAGAGGATGGACCGACTCACTCCGAACATGAATAGGACCTCACCGGTGCCGCACCCGTGAAGCATATCGACGGGGCGGGGCGCCGCCTATCGGACAAGACTGATTTTGCGCGCATAAAACTCGTGCGATTCTTGCGCGCCCCGTTGACAGCCCCGGTCACCCTGTGATTTGATTCCGGCCATGCAAGCCGCCCAGTCCCTCTTCTCGCTACGACTACTAGCCCGTTTCTCCGGGCTGGGTCTGCGGCTGCGCGCTTTCCATCTGCTTCTTTCCTGAAGCGCCAGATTTCCCCCGTATCACCGACCTGGCCCCGGTTATCGACCGGCGCCTGAGTTCGTCTTTTTTCCGTATCGCTCCGCTCCGTCCCGGTCGCTCAACCGCCAAGGCTGTCGTTCGCCGTACCGCTTTGCCGTTGTGCCGTTTCATCGCTGTCACCGCTGTGCGCGCAGCCGGCCTCTCCCGCTGAAGGCCGCCGCGCCGCGGTTTCCCGACCAACCGACCGAGGACCGAACACCATGATGCTGAAGAACCCCGCGACGAAGTACCGACCGTTTACGCCCGTCAACCTGCCGAACCGCATGTGGCCGTCGCGCACGATCACGCAGGCGCCGATCTGGATGAGCACCGACCTGCGCGATGGCAACCAGGCGCTGTTCGAGCCGATGGACGCCGCGCGCAAGATGCGGATGTTCAAGACGCTGGTCGCGATCGGCTTCAAGGAGATCGAGGTGGCGTTCCCGTCGGCGTCGGAGACCGACTTCAACTTCGTGCGCGAGCTGATCGAAGGCGGCCACATTCCCGACGACGTGACGATCGAGGTGCTCACGCAGGCGCGCGACGACCTGATCGAGCGCACGTTCGAGTCGCTGCGCGGTGCGAAGCGGGCGATCGTGCACCTGTACAACGCGACCGCGCCGGAATTCCGCAAGATCGTGTTCGGCCTCGAGCGCGACGGCGTGAAGCAACTCGCGGTGAACGCCGCGCGCACGATCAAGCGCTTCGCCGACGCGGCGACCGATACGCAATTCACGCTGCAGTACAGCCCGGAAACCTTTACGGCAACCGAACTCGATTTCGCGAAGGAAGTCTGCGACGCGGTGTTCGACGTATGGCAGCCGACGCCCGAACGCAAGTCGATCGTGAACCTGCCGGCCACCGTCGAAGTCGGCACGCCGAACTTCTATGCGGACCAGATCGAATGGATGCACCGCAACCTCGCGCGCCGCGATTCGCTGATCCTGTCCGTGCATCCGCACAACGACCGCGGCACCGCGGTCGCGGCGGCCGAGCTCGCGGTGATGGCCGGCGCGGACCGCATCGAAGGCTGCCTGTTCGGCAACGGCGAACGCACGGGTAACGTCGATCTCGTGACGCTCGCGCTGAACCTGTACACGCAGGGCGTCGATCCGGGCCTCGATTTTTCGCAGATCAACGAAGTCGCGCGCACGTCCGAGGAATGCACGCAGTTGCCGATCCACCCGCGTCATCCGTATGTCGGCGACCTGGTATTCACCGCGTTCTCCGGTTCGCACCAGGACGCGATCAAGAAGGGCTTCGCGGTACAGAAACCCGACGCCGTGTGGGAAATGCCGTATCTGCCGATCGATCCGAGCGACCTCGGCCGCACGTACGATTCGATCATTCGCGTGAACAGCCAGTCTGGCAAGGGCGGTATCGCGTACCTGCTCGAGCAGAGTTACGGCGTCGTGCTGCCGCGCCGCCTGCAGGTCGACTTCAGCGCGGCCGTGCAGCGCCTGACCGACGACAGCGGGCACGAGGTGACGAGCGCGCAGATCTGGTCGCTGTTCCAGCAGGAATACGTCGAAGGCGATGCGCCGCTGCGCTACGTCGGCCATGAGCTGACCGAGCGCGACGGCCGCGAGACGATCGTGCTGACCGCGGACGTACACGGCGAGCGCCGCGTGCTGCGCGGCGAAGGCAATGGTCCGCTCGACGCGCTGATGCACGCGTTGCGGACACCGCTGCGCATCCAGCACTACGAGGAACGCGCGCTGTCGCAGGGCGCCGATGCGAAGGCGATCGCGATTGCGGAACTGGCCGGTTCGGGTGTGCGTGGCAGCGCGTTCGGCGTCGGCATCGACGCGAACCTGACGACGGCGTCGATCCGCGCGGTGATCAGCGGCATCAACCGCGCGTATGCGCGTGCCGACGACGCGGTGCAGGCGACGTTCTTCGACGTGGCGCGTGCGGTGAAGGCCGTCGCGTAAGCGGAGCGGTGATGGGTGCGCCGGCGTGACGCGAGCCTGACAAACCTGACAGGCGATGGCTTCGCATAACGAGCGTATCGTGCAAGCGGCGCGCGGGAGGTGTTCTCCGGCGCCCATCACCCTGAGGAGTGCGGCATGTCGAAAGAGGATTCCCTGAGGGGAGAGATCAAGGGGCAGGCACAGGCGGCGGACCGCCGCAACCTGGCGCGGCCGGCCGCGAACGGCGCGCTGTGGGCGCGCGGTCTCACGACGCAGCGCGTCGCCGACCTGTTCAGGACCTTGCCGGGATTGCCCGGCCACTGGATGCAGTTGCAGAACGAGGTCAACGCCGGGAATCGCTATTTCTACGGCGTGCAGAACGGCAGTGTGACGACCGAGGAAGGGAAGGCGCTGATTCGCTGGATCGCCAACGCGGTCGTGAGCGCCGCCGAGCATGCGTCGTTCGACTTCACGCTGCAGCAGTTGCGTTTCACCGCCGACATGGGCTGGCTCAAGCTCCAGCGTGTCAACGGGCGCGTGATGGTGTTTTCGCGGCCGTGAGCGCTGCGTCGGACCTGATGCGTCGCTGAAAGCGGAGGCTGGCGCCGGTGTCCAGGGCACCGACGCCAGCCTGTCGGGCCTGCGTGTACGAGAGCAGCGCAGGCCGAAGACGACGAACACTTCGACTGGAAGCAGTATGGGTCTGAACTGCGGATGCGATTCTTATCGTCACGCCTTCAATGCGGCATGTAAATCGGCCAAAGTAATCATCAGCGTCATCGGATCGAGCGGCGACGTTTCAAACCCCAAGCTCAGATAGTAGCGTTGCGCATCAGGCGACAGCGCGTGCGTAATCACCGCACGGATGCCAATCGCGTCTGCTGCCTGGGTGATACGCAGTCCGGCATCGCGCATGAGCCCGCGGCCAAGTCCTTTGTGCTGCCAGCTGCGATCCACGGCCAAGCGTGCAAGTACCACCACCGGCACGGGATCGGGCATATTGCGCCGAACCCGGCCCGGCGATGCTGTCAAATCCACCGCGCCCGAGGCCAATGCGTAATACGCCACGACTCTCTGATCGTCGCAAGCCACATAGGTCCGTGTCGCACCGCTGGCCTGGTTGCGGAGGGCGCGCCGTCTGAGCCAATCGTCGCGGGTTGGTTCGCCCGAGTCGAATGCAGTGAGCCAGCCAGACTGCGCATGGTCGAGCGTCAGCAGTGTCGGGGCGCGCAACGTCATGCGATCGGGCCATCCCAAGGCGCCGGTGTCTGCAACGTGCGGACCAGATTCGGATTTGGCGCGGGCGGCCGGTCGAGCAGTGCAACGAAAGCCGCCATCGCCTCGGGGCTGACTCGAAGTAATGCCGCGTCCAGCAACGCTTCTTCGGCGGCGGCCCGGGCTGCGGACAGGATGAAATCGGTGCGATTCTGACCGCGCACGGTCGCTGCGCGATCGATCAGGTCTCGCTCGTCAGGTTGAATGCGCAGATTCAGTGTGGTGCGCTGGGATCCAGTATGCGATGTGGGCATGAGGTACCTCTTGGGAATGGAAGAAGTATGCGTCCATCGCAATGACATTGTCATTACGCTATCAACCCGGTTGCAGAATATCGGGGAATGATTGACTGGAACCGAAGCGGCTTTTCATCCTTCCATATTTCGACTATTATCGAAATATGGAAACGAATCAGACCATCGCCGCGCTGTCGGCACTCGCGCACGAATCCCGCCTCGCCGTGTTCCGCACGCTCGTGCAGGCCGGGCCACAGGGCCTGCCCGCGGGGCAGATCGCCACGTTGCTGGATGTGCCCCCGTCATCGCTGTCCTTTCATCTGAAGGAGCTGGCCCATGCCGAGCTCGTCGCGAGCCGGCAGGAAGGCCGCTTCGTCATCTACAGCGCGAACTTCGCGACGATGAACGGCCTGCTGGCCTATCTCACGGAGAACTGCTGCGGCGGCAATCCGTGCTCGCCGATGTCCGCGTGTTCGACGTCGGGTACGCAATCCTGTTGACGCGCGTTCGCGCACCTCGCCCATGACCACCAACGTACTGATCCTCTGCACCCACAACTCCGCGCGCAGCGTGCTGTCCGAAGGGATGCTCAATCACTGGGCCGCGAAGCTCGGCAAGGATGTGCGCGCGTACAGCGCCGGCAGCGCGCCGAGCGGCAGGCTCAATCCGTTCGCGCTGGAAGCGCTGGCGAACGCCGGTATCGACGTGAACGGCTACCGCAGCAAGAGCTGGGACGAATTCGTCGGCGACGGTGCGCCTGAAATGCGCGTCGTCATCACGGTGTGCGACAGCGCCGCAGCGGAGACCTGCCCGTACTGGCCCGGCAGCCCCGTGAAAGTGCATTGGGGTTATGCCGATCCGTCGAATGCGCTGGGCGACGACGACGGGAAGCGCGTCGCGTTCGCACTCACGCGCGAGGCGATCGGCTACCGGATGCTGCAATTGCTGGCGCTGCCGCTCGATCGCATGAGCGATGCCGAACTCCAGGCGGCGCTGATCGACATTTCGCAAAACTGATCATTTACATCGCGGCGGCCTGCCGAAGCGCGAGCGCGCCGACTGCGATTTCAAGATTGATATCCGCCCCATGAACACGTCCGACGCCACTCCGGCAGGCAAGCTTGTCGCCAAGCCGTCCATCAATTTCTTCGAACGCTACCTGACCGTCTGGGTGGCGTTGTGCATTGTCGCCGGCATCGCGCTCGGCCAGTTGCTGCCGGGCGTGTTCCAGCAAATCGGCCGGATGGAATATGCACAGGTCAACCTGCCGGTCGGACTGTTGATCTGGGTGATGATCATCCCGATGCTCGTGAAGGTCGACTTCGGTGCATTGCACGAAGTGCGTCAGCACGTGAAAGGCATCGGCGTCACGCTCGTCGTGAACTGGCTCGTCAAGCCGTTCTCGATGGCATTCCTCGGCTGGCTGTTCATCCGGCATCTGTTCGCACCGATGCTGCCGGCCGGGCAAATCGACAGCTACATTGCCGGACTGATCCTGCTGGCCGCCGCACCGTGTACGGCGATGGTGTTCGTGTGGAGCCGGCTGACGGGCGGCGATCCGTTGTTTACGCTGTCGCAGGTCGCGTTGAACGACAGCATCATGGTGGTCGCGTTCGCGCCGCTGGTCGGGCTGCTGCTCGGGATGTCTGCAATCACGGTGCCGTGGGCGACGCTGCTTACGTCGGTCGTCCTCTATATCGTCATTCCGGTGATCATCGCGCAGGTGTTGCGCAAGCGGTTGCTCGTGAAGGGGCCGGCTGCATTCGACGCCGCGATGGCGAAGATCGGCCCGTGGTCGATCGCCGCGCTGCTCGCGACGCTCGTGCTGCTGTTCGCATTCCAGGGCGAGGCGATTCTCAAGCAGCCGCTGGTGATTGCGCTGCTCGCGGTGCCGATCCTGATCCAGGTGTTCTTCAATTCGGCGCTTGCCTACTGGCTCAATCGCGCGGTGGGTGAGAAGCACAACGTTGCGTGCCCGTCGGCGCTGATCGGCGCGTCCAATTTCTTCGAGCTGGCGGTTGCGGCCGCGATCAGCCTGTTTGGTTTCCATTCCGGCGCGGCGCTGGCGACCGTCGTCGGTGTGCTGATCGAAGTGCCGGTGATGCTGCTCGTGGTGCGCGTCGTGAACCGGTCGAAAGGCTGGTACGAGTGCGCGTGAACAAACAGGAGTATCCATCTGCATGAACGACGTCACGATTCATCACCGTCACGCGGAGGGCAAGCGTGCCTGATCTTCTGAATGACCTGCCGCAACTCGACACCGAATCGTTCCGCGTGCCGGACGCCGGCCAGTTGCGGCCAGCATCGCCATCCACGCATCCGCCGCGGTTCCTGCTTTTGTACGGCTCGCTGCGCGAGCGATCGTTCAGCCGCTTGCTGAGCGAGGAAGCCGCGCGCCTGCTCACGGCGATGGGCGCCGAGGTGCGTGTGTTCAATCCGAGCGGCCTGCCGCTGCCCGACGATGCACCGGAGAGCCATCCGAAGGTCGTCGAGTTGCGCGAGCTGGTGCAATGGTCGGAAGGCATGGTGTGGTGTTCGCCGGAACGGCATGGCGCGATGACCGGGATCATGAAGGCGCAGATCGACTGGATTCCGCTGTCGATCGGCGCGGTGCGGCCGACGCAGGGCAAGACGCTCGCGGTGATGCAGGTCAGCGGCGGCTCGCAATCGTTCAACGCGGTGAACCAGATGCGCGTGCTCGGGCGCTGGATGCGCATGCTGACCATCCCGAACCAGTCGTCGGTGGCGAAGGCGTTCGCGGAATTCGACGAGGCCGGGCGGATGATGCCGTCGGCTTATTTCGATCGCGTGGTGGACGTGCTGGAGGAACTGGTGAAGTTCACTCTGCTGACGAGGGACGTCGGGCCTTATCTCGTCGACCGGTACAGCGAGCGGAAGGAGAGTGCGGAGGAACTGTCGAAGCGCGTGAATCAGCGAAGTATCTGACGCATCTCGGTGCGGCGTGCACCGAACCCGCCGGGCCGAACCGATTCGACACGCTACGGCGGATCGATCGTGAGGTTCTCGAGCGCAAAGTGCGCGCGACACGTCCATCGCGTCGCGCCGCCGCGATGGAAAACGGCGACGCCGTCGCGAACGCTCATCCGTGCGGTCAGCGCGAGCACTGCGACGTCAATCTTGCGGAGAAACGAAGGGCGGCGCGCGCAGTGCGTGACGACATCACGCACCGCGTCGAAGGCGTGTGGATCAGTGAAGTCATGCGCCCGAGTGTACGGACGGTGCTTCGCCGGGCCTATCGGACGCATCTGATTCCAGTGTCGCGCGTCCCGCCGGCCGGCCTCGACCGGCGCGTTACGCGTGCAGCGCTTCCATCTGCCGGCGTGCGTGTTCCAGCCCGGCTTCGAAACCGTGCGGCTTCATGTCGAGCCCTTCCGCATAGACGAATTCCACATCGGTGATGCCCATCAGGCCGAGCACGGCCCGCAGGTACGGCGTGACCGCATCCGTATCCTGGCCGACGTGCACGCCGCCGCGTGAACTGAACACGATCGCGCCGACGCCTTCGACGAGGCCCATCGGGTAGGTCTCCGTGTACCGGAACGTCACGCGTGCGCGTGCGACGAGATCGAACCAGTTCTTCAACTGGGTCGGCACGTTCAGGTTGTACATCGGCGCGCCGATCAGCAGCAGGTCGCTGCCCTTGAGTTCGGCAATCAGTTCGTCGGACAACACGATGGCGCGTTGCGCGCGTTCCGTCGGATTCGCCGCGCCGCGCAGCGCGTGAAACAGCTCGCTGTCGAGCATCGGCAGGTCGGCGTCGACGAGATTGCGCACGATCACGTCGTCGGCATGGCCGTTGGCCTGGCGCTCGGCCAGGAAGGTGTCGATCAGCGCACCGGTTTGCGACTGGCTGCCGTTGATGCTGGATTTGAGGACGAGGATCCGGGCCATGAGGGGTGCTCCATTGCGAAAGTAAGGACTGGAATCGATCCTAGCATCCACTTTTTATCGCCAAAAGCGATAAGATCGACGCATTGTGTAGCGTATTTGTCCTTAATTGCATGCGAAACAACCTGAAAGGCATCGACGTGTTCGTCGCTGCGGTGGAAGCGAGCAGCTTCGCGCAGGCCGCCGAGAAACTGCACATCACGCGCTCGGCGGTAGGCAAAAGCATCGCGCGCCTGGAGGAGCGGCTGGGCGTCGTGTTGTTTCAGCGGACGACGCGCAGCCAGAGCCTGACCGACGAAGGGGCGTTGTTCTACGACCATTGCCTGCGCGCGATGGAGCAGATCCAGGCGGGCGAGGCGCTGCTGGAAACCGGCAAATGGCAGATGAAGGGGCGCCTGCGCGTGTCGATGCCGACGCTCTTCGGTCATCTTTGCGTGGCGCCGATCCTGATCGAACTGGCGAAGGCGCACCCCGAGCTCGATCTCGACCTGTCGTTCAGCGATCGCTCCGTCGACCTGGTCGAAGAGCGTTTCGATCTGGCGGTGCGCGTCGGCACGTTGCCGAACAGCAGCGGCCTGGTGGCGCGTCCGCTGGGCGAGCACCGGATGGCGTTCTGCGCGTCGCCGGCGTACCTGAGCCGTTGCGGCGAACCCGCAACCTACGAAGAACTCGAACGGCACAAGGCACTCGCCTATACGCGCTTCGGCCAGGTGCATCGCTGGCCCGTCATCGTCGAAGGCCAGCGCGTGGAATTGCAGCCCGCCGTTCGTCTGCTGTCCGATGACTTGAGCGCACTGATGGATGCGGCCGTTGCCGATCTCGGCGTCGCCTGGCTGCCGTACTGGCTGGTGCGCGACGCGCTGCGCGGCGGCACGTTGCGGGAGTTGCTGCCCGATCGGCCTGGCGTGATCTTTCCGATTCAGGCGGTATGGCCGTACACGATGCATCTTCCGCTGAAAGTGCGGGCCGCTGTCGATGCGCTGCTGGAACATCTCCCGGCCCGGCTCGCCGCGGTCGAGGCGCGGATGTGACGAAGCGATGCCGTTGCCTTTCGGCCGACGCGCGTTACTGGCCGAAGCGGTCCGCCACGGCATCCTTCAGCCGCGCTGCGGTGATCTCGCCCATGTGCGATTCGACGAGATTGCCTTTCGCATCGAAGAAGAGCGTCGTCGGCAGCCCGCGCGAACCGTAGGCCTGCATCGCGTGCAGCGTGCGGTCGAGCAGCACATGATCGAAACGCAGCCCTTTCTGTTCGAGGAACGCGCGCACCGCTTGCGCGTCTTCCCCCTGGTTGACCATCAGCACCGTCATCCCCGGATGATCCTGCTGCGCTTGCGCGAGGATCGGCATTTCGCGCTGGCACGGCGGACACCACGTGGCCCACAGGTTCACGACGACGGGTTTGCCCGCGAAGCGTTGCACCGGCACCGGCGTGGCGTCGAGCGCTTCGAGCTGCAGCGCGGCAAGCGGCGGCGCGCTGTGCTGCAACGTTGCGAGCGTGCCCTGCGCGATGCCCCATGCGGCGAGGCCCGCGAGCATGCCGGCCATCACCGGGCGACGCAGTGCGGGCAGGCGGCTCAGGCGCCAGCCCGCGAACACGAGCGCGGCCGCGATGCCGATGCGCCAGTCGAAGCCGCCGTCGCCGAGCGCGACGATCGAGCGCGGCGCGGCCGCGTAGTCGCGCCACCATTGCGCGACATAGCCGATGCGCGCGGCGAGCAGCCCGAGCAGCAGCACGTCGAGGATCAGGCTCGATGCGGTCTTGTGATGGCCGTCGGGCGGACGGCGCTGGATGACGCGCGCGACGAGCCACGCCAGCAACGCGGCGACGGCTACCGCGACGACGCGGATCGAGAAGGGACCGATGCTCAGCATGAAGGGATCAGGTTGGATGTAACGGTGCGGGGCGGATGGAGGGATTGTCCGCCGTGGCGACGAAGCCGTCGACAGGCGTGCGGCGTTTCGACTGGCTGCCGCGTATGCGGGTTCCGTTTGAGAACGTAACGGCGTATTGCGGATCCGGATGCGCGCGCCGGGTTCGAGACTGCGCGACGTTCATGCAGACGAAGCGCGAATCAGACCGGGCTGATGGTCGGTCGCGGGTGCTTCCACAACAATCGATACACCGGCTTGGAGTGGTGTCCTCCGGTATCCCGGGCAGGGATCTCTCCTTGATGGCCGCTCCCCCGCGAGCGGCCGCTTTTTTATCGTCGTGCGTGGCGGTGTGAATGCCTTGTGGCGGACGGTGGGTGTGGCCGCGCTCCGATGCATATCGGCTGGACCAACGGAACAGGAACGCTGCCAGATGCGAGCACAGGGCATGCACTCGCGCATTGCATGACGCCTGGTTTGCGACCGGCGAGGCCGTTGGTCGCAGGCGGCATGGAGTCTGCCGCCGTGGTTCGGCGGGCCTCGGGTCTTACAGCTTCTTCGACGCTGCCGATGCCGCGTCACCCTGCGCTGCCGCGGTCGCCGGATCGAGTGTCGCGAGCGTCTTCTCGGTGAATTTCTCGTACAGCCAGTCCATGCGCATGCTGTCGATACCGGCGATACCGCCGAGCGCATACGATGCCGACACCTTGAAGTGGTCGACCGGATGATTGTCGGCATCGGTGAACGTGACGGTGCCGTCGACGTAATCGCTGCCCGCCATGAAGCCGAACATGACGGCCGAGAAACTGGACCGCACACGAATACCGGTGACTTCGACGTTCAAATGCATCGCATCGGTAGCATCTGCTTTAGCCAGCAGCTTGCGTGCATCCAGTGCGCTTTCGATTTTCTCCTGCAGCTTTTTTGCGTCGAACTTCAGGTTGTCTTTCAACGCTTCCTGCGCGGCATTGTCCAGCGTGACCTTCACGATCACGGGCTTTGTACCGAATGTCGTCGTCGATGCGGTCACGGCGGCCCCTGCCGGATCGCTGGCGTCGCGCGTCACGCTGCTGGCGCAGCCCGACAGGAAGCCGATCGTCACGAATGCCAGTGCGGCATGACGGAATAGAGATTTCATGATTTGGTCTTTTGATTTGGGTTATTTGAATTGGCTCTGTGGCCGGTCTGAAATTTATCACGGAGCGATTCGATTCAAATAGTCGGATCGATCGAAAATCGCTTCGGTGTTTATGCGTCGCGGTGTTTGTACACCGATGAATAGCCGGGACAATGCACGGTGAGTGATGAATGGCGCTGGAGATTCGCTATTGCTTTCGCGGTGCCGTCTATTGACGGGTGATTACTGGCCGTTGCCGGATGCCGGTTCACCTAGCCGGTACGCCGTAAAGAACTCATACCACGGCGACCCTTCCCCGGCAGGCACGCGGAGTGCCGACGTACGCCGTTTCAGCGCGCCGAACACGTCGTTGATGAATACGGTCAGCGTCTGGTCGCGGAACGGTACCGGCTGCGCCCGCCCAGCGGCGAACGCACCGTACGCGATTGCCAGCAGGCGCGCCTGGTCATCGGTGCCCGCGATGGCTGCATCGATCGTTTCGACGAGACGCGGCCGGTCTTCGGCGCGCGATCCCGACAGGCACAGGAACATGAGCGCCGACAGTTCATGCAGATCCTTTACCTGCAGCAACGCAGGCAGCTGCGCGACGATCCGTTCAACGGGCTCTTCGCGCAGTGCATCGCCGAAATCGAGCACGGCGATCATCGGATTGCGGTCCGCTTTCAAACGGTCGAGCGCAGGCGCGCTGGCTGGCATCGCTGCAGGCGCAGACCGCAACGCATCGGCCACCTGTTGCGTCCAGTCCGGAAAGATCATCCGTACGTTGCCGAACTGCTCGCCGCCTTCCGCCGCCGGATTCCATCGATACACGATCGTGCCGCCGCGAATGAACGGCGAATACAGGTGTTCGGGTGTTTGCGGCAGCGGCCGCCGGTTGATCGGCAGCCAGGCGAGCGTCAGCCAGTCGTAGCGGCCGGTGGCGGGCACGGCAGGGCTCGAACTCGCGACGACCTGCCACGTGCCGCGATTCGCATAGCGGCGCCGCGCGTCGGGCACCGGGACGGTCTTCCCTTTCGCGGTGTCGAAGTAGGTCGTGCCGGTCACGTTCGTGCCGCTGTCCGCGGCCGGGGTGAGGGTGGAGATCACCCACGACATGCCGTCCGCCGAACGGTAGTCGGACGGCTTCAGCGTCGCGACGTCGTGCACCATGCGCGTTTCCGCCGCGACGGGGCTCGGGGGCAGATTGGCGGGCGCGGCCAGGATGCTCGGCATGGGATGTCCTCGGAATCGGGCGCGACTCGTCTCAAGGGGACGATGCACGGCGGCTCAGGTTGTTTTCTGTAACTGTAGGACTTCGCCGCCGGAAACGGAAACCGGCGAAGCGACGCGGCGCGACTTGCTCACGCGTTCCGCCGCTTCGGCTTACCATGCGCATCCTGAGCCAACGACGCACACCGGGCGGGAGCGCGCATGACCGACACGAAAGCCATCACCGAACACTGGACACAGGTCGCCGGCCAATGGATCGACTGGGCCGGCAAGCCCGGCCACGATGCGTTCTGGAAATACCGTGCGGGGCTCGCGGCCTATATCGGCCGCGACACCGGCCGCGCGCTGGAGATCGGCTGCGGCGAAGGCCGCGTGAGCCGCGAGCTGAAGGCGCTCGGCTACGACGTGACCGCAAGCGACGTGGTGCCCGCGATGCTCGACGCCGCGCGTCACGCGGATTCCGCGCATCGCTACGAGCTGGCCGACGCGGCGTCGCTGCCGTTCGACGCGGCCAGCTTCGATCTCGTGATGGCGTACAACGTGCTGATGGATCTCGACGACATGCAGCGCGCATTGAACGAGGCGCGCCGCGTGCTGAAGCCGGGCGGGCTGCTGTTCATCTCGCTCGTGCATCCGTTCCGCGATCGCGGCGGCTTCGCGGGGCTGCAACCCGATGCGCCGTTCGTGCTGAAGGGCAGCTATTTCGGGCGCGAGCACTTCGACGGCGTGGAAACGCGCGACGGGCTGTCGATGCACTTCGCGGGCTGGTCGCTGCCGCTGCAGGCGTATATGGAAGCACTGGAAGCGGCCGGGTTCGCGATCGTGTCGCTGCGCGAGCCGCCGCCCGACCAGGCCGATACGGACCAGTTGAAGCAGTGGGCGCGCGTGCCGCTGTTTCTGTGGATCAAGGCGCGGCCGGTGGGGTGAACGGATCGATGATTGCTGTGGCTTCACGCGGGCGTCACGTCGTTTATTTTATTGTAGTAACATACCTACATTGACGTGTTTGAGGAGTCCGCGATGACCATTACCACTCTCTCGAGTCGTGAACTCAACCAGGACGTGACCAAGGCGAAGAAGGCGACAAAAGACGGCCCGGTGTTCATTACGGACCGCGGCAGGCCTGCTCATGTGCTGCTGAGTTTCGAGGAATACCAGCGACTCACGCAACAGAGGCGCAACATTGCCGATGCACTGGCAATGCCCGGTGTCGAAGACATCGAGTTCGACCCTCCGCGCGCGGACATCGCAATCAAGCAGGTTGACTTCTGATGATGTTCGTTCTCGATACCAATGTCGTTTCGGAGCTTCGGAAGGTGAGAGCGGGCAAGGCGGACAGGAATCTGGCGGCCTGGAGTTCGACCGTCGACGCCCCGACGCTTTTCGTTTCTGCCATCACGATCATGGAGCTTGAGACCGGTGTCTTGCAGATCGAACGCAGAGACCCGGTGCAGGGCGCGCTTCTCAGGGCCTGGCTTGATGGACATGTCCTGCCCGAGTTCGCCAGTCGCGTATTGCCCGTTGATACGGCAGTCGCTCAACGATGTGCGCGGCTCCATGTACCGGATCGACGGTCCGAGCGGGATGCGCTCATTGCCGCAACGGCGCTCGTGCACGGCATGACTGTCGTGACGCGCAATGTGGCCGACTTTGCCGCGACCGGCGTTGCCATCGTGAATCCGTGGGATTGAACGAATCACTTATCCCGCACGCACCGGGAGAATCGGCTTACGGCCGGTGCAAAACGCTCCTGTTGTAAAGGGCGAAGCGTTGTCTGGAGGGCGGTGTCGGTGGATTCGTCCGGGCTGGAACTCGGCCAAGCAAGCGTGCCGGCCTGACACAGTCACGCAGGCACGCAACCGCGTCGCCGCTGCCGCCCCTTACCCGCGAATCGGCGGATTGAGCTGGGCGAAACCCGCCTGCCGGCGATACGGGAAGTACGGATAAGGCGCTTCCACGGCGCTCGCCGCATCGAGCTTCGCGACCTGCGCATCGGTCAGCGCCCAGCCTGCCGCGCCGAGGTTCTGCCGCAACTGTTCCTCGTTGCGCGCGCCGATGATGACCGACGACACGGTCGGCCGCTGCAGCAGCCAGTTCAGCGCGATCTGCGGCACCGTCTTGCCGGTTTCCTCCGCGATCGCGTCGAGCACGTCGACCACGTCGTACAGGCGTGCGTCGTCGACCGGCGGCCCGTAGCTGGCCGTTTCATGCAGGCGGCTGCCTTCGGGCAGCGGCGCGTTGCGCCGGATCTTGCCGGTGAGCCGGCCCCAGCCGAGCGGGCTCCACACGAGTGCGCCGAGGCCCTGGTCGGCACCGAGCGGCATCAGGTCCCACTCGTAGTCGCGGCCGACGAGCGAGTAGTAGACCTGGTTCGCCACGTAACGCGACCAGCCGTGCCGGTCGGCCACAGCCAGCGACTTCATGATCTGCCACCCCGCGAAGTTCGACACGCCGATGTAGCGCAGCTTGCCCGCGCGCACGAGATCGTCGAGCGTCGACATCACTTCCTCGACCGGCGTGCCCGCGTCGAACGCGTGCAGTTGCAGCAGGTCGATGTAGTCGGTGTCGAGGCGGCGCAGCGCATCGTCGACGGCGCGCACCAGCCGCGCGCGCGACGTGCCCGCGTCGTTCGGGCCGCCGCCGGTCGGCAGGCCCGTTTTCGTCGAGATCAGCACCTGGTCGCGACGCCCCTTGATCGCGGCGCCGAGCACGCGCTCGGATTCGCCGTCCGAATACACGTCGGCCGTGTCGAACAGGTTCACGCCGGCTTCGAGGCAGATGTCGATCAGGCGGCGCGCTTCGTCGATGCCCGTGTTGCCCCACGCGCTGAACAGCGGGCCGGTGCCGCCGAACGTGCCGGCACCGAAGCTCAGGACGGGAACCTTGAGGCCGGAGCGGCCGAGGGTGCGGTATTCCATGGCGGGTTTCCTTTGGATGGTCGAACTGCCGAGGGGGCAAGCGTCGGCACACTGTATCGCTTGCGGATATTTCGGATAATTGGGCAGACTTCGAAAATATCCTTCGGAAGAGGCGAACAATGCTGCTCGACAATCTCGCGCTGTTCCTGCGCATCGTGGAGAAGGGCGGGCTGGCCGCGGCGGGCCGTGAGTTCGGGCTGTCGCCGGCCACGGTGTCCGAGCGGCTGACGGCGCTCGAGCACCATTACGGCGCGGCGCTGCTCACGCGCACGACGCGCGCGATCAGCCTGACCGACGAGGGCCGCACGCTGGTCGACGGCGCGCGGCGCCTGCTGGCCGAAGCCGACGAACTCGAAAGCCGTGTGCGGCTGGGCGTGCAGACGCTGTCGGGGCCGGTGCGGCTGAGCGCGCCGGCCGATCTCGGGCGCGAGCGCGTCGTGCCAGTCGTCGATGCGTTCCTGGCCGAGCACCCGGGTGTGACGGTCGACCTGCATCTCGGCGACGGTTACGTCGATCTCGTCGGGCAGGGGCTCGATTTCGCGATCCGCCGCGGCATGCTCGCGGACAGTTCGCTGCGCAGCCGCTCGCTCGGCCGCGCGCGGCGCGTGGTGTGCGCGTCGCCCGCGTATCTCGCCACGCACGGCACGCCAACGCATCCGGACGATCTCGTTTCGCACGACTGCATCGTGATGCGTTTCGGGCCGGACCTGTATGCCGACTGGCCGTTCAGCATCGATGGCGAACCGAAGCGCGTGATGGTGCGCGGCCGCCGCGTGGCCAACGACGGCGCGCTCGTGCGCGCGTGGTGCATCGCGGGGCATGGCGTCGCGCTGAAGTCGCTGGTCGACGTCGAGCAGGATCTGGCGTCCGGCGCGCTCGTCGAGATCCTGCGCGACTTCTCGCCAGGCGACGTCGACTTGCAGATCGTGTATCCGGGCCGTGCCGCGCAGCCGAGGCGCGTGCGCGCGCTCATCGACAGGCTGGCGCAGGCGCTGAGCGTGGCGTAACTCGGGTTACCCAGGCTGTCGCGAAACGTTGAAGCAGCGATCCCGTTGCGCTTGCATTGCGTGTCGATGCGACATCCTTGCAGGCCACATCGCGAGCTGACATCGTCCTTCAAACCGATTGCCCACGTTTCGTCATTTAGCTAATATTCAAAACGTCAAACGAAACCGCACCCCATGGACGACGTTACCCGCATCAGCGCCTTGGCCAACGAAAGCCGTCTGGCCGTGATGCGCTGGCTCAAGCAGCCGCGCAAGCATTTCCCGCCGCAGCCGCACGGCGATTTCGACGAGCTCGGCGTGTGCTGCACGTACATCACCGAGAAGCTCGGCATCGCGCCGGCCACGACCACGCGCCACATGCGCATCCTCGCGGATGCCGGGCTGGTGCGGGCGACCCGCGTCGGCAAGTTCACGTACTACAAGCGGATCGACGGCGCGCTGCAGCAGCTCGGCGAAGATCTCTCGCAACTTTGATTCCCATCGAGGCAACCGACATGGACGAACTTGCACTGCTGGCCGACGCCGACCGGCGCGCGCATGCGTATCTGGCCGCAACCGGCGAGCGACGCGTGTTTCCCGACGCGGCCGCGCTGGCCGGCCTCGCCGCATTCGACGAGCCGCTGCCCGACGCGGGCCGCCCGGCCGACGACGTGCTGCGCCTGCTCGACGAGCACGGCACGCCCGCGACGGTGGCGTCGAACGGCCCGAACTACTTCGGCTTCGTGATCGGCGCGGCGCTCCCGGCTGCCGCTGCTGCCGAGCGATTGATGCTCGCGTGGGACCAGTGCGCGTCGTCGTACGCGAATTCGCCGGTCGCGGCGACGATCGAGCGCCAGGCCGCGCGCTGGGTCGTCGATGCGCTCGCGTTGCCCGAAGGCAGCGCGGTCGGGTTCGGCACGAGCGCGACCGCCTGCACGCTCGTCGCGCTGGTGGCCGCGCGGCGCACGCTGCTCGCGCGCAAGGGCTGGGATATCGACGCGGACGGGCTGATCGGCGCGCCCGAAGTGAAGGTCGTGATCTCCGCGCTCGCGCACATCACGGTGAAGAAGGCGCTCCGTGTGCTTGGCTTCGGGATGAAGCGCATCGTCGTCGCGCCGGTCGACGCGCACGGCCGCATCGACCCCGCCCAGTTGCCGCCGCTCGACGACATGACGATCCTCTGCGTGCAGGCCGGCGAAGTGAACACCGGCGAATTCGATCCGTTCGCGGCGCTGATTCCGCCGGCGAAGGCGGCCGGCGCATGGGTGCACGTGGACGGCGCGTTCGGCCTGTGGGCGCGCGCATCGTCGAAGCGCGCGCTGACGGACGGCATCGACGGCGCGGACAGCTGGACGACCGACGGCCACAAGTGGCTGAACACGCCGTACGACGGTGCGATGGTGATCTGCCGCGACGCGGCCGCGCTCGCCACCGCGATGAACAGCGACCCCGTCTACCTGAGCGGCGCACAGGATGCGCAGAAGAACCTGAACCTCGAATTCTCGCGGCGGGCGCGCGGCATTCCCGTGTGGGCTGCATTGCGCGCGCTCGGCCGCGCCGGCGTGGCGACGATGGTCGAGCGGCATTGCGCGCAGGCGGCGCGGGTTGCGGACGGCCTGCGTGCGGCCGGCTACGAGGTGCTGAACCGCGTCGTGCTGAACCAGGTGCTCGTGCGCGCCGGCACCGACGACGAAACCGCCGCGATCCTCGAAGCCGCGCAGGCATCGGGCGACGTGTGGTTCGGTGCGACCGTGTGGCAGGGGCGGCCGGCGTTCCGGATCAGCGTGTCGTCGTGGCGCACGGAAGATGCGCATATCGACCGGCTCGTCGCATTGCTGACGGAGCTGCGCGGCGTGCACGTGCGCTGAGCGTCATGCGGCGTCCGTGCCCGTCACGGCGGCAGACGCAACCTTCAGGCATTCGATGAAATGCAACGCGGCCGGCGTCAGCAGCGCATGCCGCCGCATCACGATCGCAACCGTCAACGCAGGCATCGGCTCGGCGAGCTCCAGTACGACGATGCCGCGCGACTTGCGTTCGACATCGGCGAGCGGTCGCGCGAATACGCCGAGCGCATCCGTCTGCGACACGAGCCCGAGCGTCGCCGCAAACGACGGGCAGTGGACCACGCGCTCCGGCACGTCGATGCCGAACGGCTCGAAGATCGAGCGGACCAGGTCGTCCCCGCCGTCGCCGTAGCGCGGCACGCACCATTGCGCATCGACGAGCTCGCGCAACGAACGGGCGCGCGCGAGCCGATGCCGGTTTTTCGCGACGACCGCGAACGCCGTCCGGAACAACGGAAGGCTCGCGAATTCGTCGGGGTCCGGCATCGCGTTCGACAGCTGATGCGTGACGATGAAATCGAGCGAGCCGTCGCGCAGCCGCGCGAGATCCGTCGCGGTCAGTGCGTCGTCGACGTTCAGCGTCGCGCCGGGCAGGTCGCGCGTGAACGCGGCGAACGCGCGCGGCAGGACCGTCAGCGCAGCCGTCGGACTGACCGCGATCGACACCGAGCCGGTCGTACCCAGCCGCAATTGTTCGATTTCGTCGCGCGTGCGCTGGATCTCCTCGACGATCAGCCGCGCGCGAATCGCGAACGCAGTGCCGTAATCGGTCAGTGCGATCCCCTTGACGCTGCGCACGACGAGCGGCACGTCCAGCTCCTGTTCGAGCTCGCGCACGATACTGCTGATGGCCGGTTGCGTGACGCCGAGCGCACGCGCCGCGCCGCGAATGGTGCGATGCTCGGCGACCGCGAGAAACGCGTCGAGCTGCTTGAGCTTCATGAGCGAGCGATCCGGATGCGAAGCAGGCACGGGGTTCCGGGCGGAACCTCGGGTGACAAGGAAAATCTATCGTCCATAAAGAAATCTTGGATTTTTCTTATTGGATCGAGTGTATATGCTCGGTGCTTTTCAGGAGCGGTCACGATGATTCTCGTTAACCAGCAAAGACTGTGGGATTCGCTGATGGAGATGGCGACGATCGGCGCGACCGCGCAGGGCGGCAGTTGCCGGCTCGCGCTGAGCGACGACGACGCGCTGGGCCGGCGCCGCTTCATCGCGTGGTGCGAGGAAGCCGGTTGCGAGATCCGCATCGATCCGATCGGCAACGTATTCGCGCGCCGGCCGGGCACGGAACCCGGCTTGCCGGCCGTGTCGTGCGGCAGCCATCTCGACACGCAACCGCTCGGCGGCCGCTTCGACGGCGTCTATGGCGTGCTCGCGGGCCTCGAAGCGATTCGCACGCTGAACGAGCACGGCATCGTGACGCGGCATCCGATCGACGTCGTCGCGTGGACCAATGAAGAGGGTTCGCGCTTCACGCCGGGCATGATGGGCTCGGCCGTCTATGCGGGCACGCTCGATCTCGACTACGCGCTGGATCGCCCCTGCATGCAGACGGGGGCGCTGCTGCGCGACGAACTCGAACGCACCGGTTTCGCCGGCCCCGCTCGCGAGCGGCAGATGCCGAAAGCATATTTCGAAGCGCACATCGAACAGGGGCCGGTGCTGGAGCAGGCCGGCTTGCCGATCGGCGTCGTGACGGGCGTGCAGGGCATCTACGAACTCGACGTCACGGTGACCGGCTTCGAGTCGCATGCGGGCACGACGCCGATGAGCGTGCGCCGTGACGCGATGGGTGCGGCGGCCGCGATGATCGCCGCGATCATCGAGCACGGCCACGCGTTCGATGCCGACGCGCGCGTGACGGTCGGCCATGTCGCGTGCCAGCCGAATTCGCCGAGCACGATACCGGGCAAGGTGCGCTTCAGCGTCGACGTGCGTCATCCGTCGCGACCGGCGCTGCAGCAACTGGTTGCCGACATCGAAGCGATCTGCTTGCAGCGCACCGCGCTGCGCGGTGCGAGCGTGGAGGTGCAGACCATCGCCGAATACGAGCCGGTGGTGTTCGATGCGGACTGCGTCGCGCGCGTGCGGCAGGCAACGGCCGCCGCCGGCTATCCGTACCTGGAGATGTGCAGCGGTGCGGGGCACGATGCGGTGAACCTGTCGTACGTCGCGCCGTCCGCGATGGTGTTCGTGCCGTGCAAGGCCGGCTTGAGCCATAACGAAGCGGAAGATGCCGATCCGGTGCATCTCGCGCAAGGCGCGTCGGTGCTGGCGAACCTGCTGGCCGATTGCGCGCGTTAGCCGCGTGCGACGGCGGTGTGGAGCCACGGCTGCCGGCGTGAAAATATCGGACAATAGCCGCTGCGCGCGCCGCGCCGGCGCAGCGCTCAACCGAAGCATTCACGCTTGCGAGATCCCCATGTCGACTCCCTTTCCCCGGGAACTGCTGAAGGCCGCCGATATTGCGAAGATGGAACCGACGCGCGCGGTGCATTCGCTGAATCCCAATGCCGTCCGACTCAAGCGACAACTCAGCGACCTGACCGGCCTGACGCAATTCGGTATTCACCTGCTCACGCTGATGCCCGGTCACGAATCGGCCGAATATCACCGTCACCTGTACGAAGAAGAATTCGTCTACGTGCTGTCCGGCACGGGCTCGGTCACGATCGGTGAACGCGTCAGTGAAATCGGGCCCGGCGATTTTCTGGGCTTTCCGCGCGGCGGCGAAGCGCATACGGTGCAGAACACCGGCGATGCGCCGCTGGAGCTGCTCGTCGGCGGGCAGCGGCTCGAACACGATGTCTGCGAATACCCGCGTAGCGGCAAGCGGCTTTATATCGCCGGTGAGCTTGAGGACTATGTCGAGCTGCCGAAACAGCCGTGATCGCCAATCGCATTCGCAATGTCGAATTCCGTATAAAAAACTGAATCGATTGCCTCTTGTTTAGATAAACAAAATAAAAATTCGTAAAAATACGGGGTAGAGAAACCGCGTTTATTTGGGCACGCTTGTGCGCATTGTCCATTCCCGGGTGCCGGCATTTCGATCTGCCGGCGCGCCTTTTTCAGGCACCCGAATGCGGAAATAAATACACGCGTCCGGCAGTTTCGACCGATTGACCGCGTACGCGACAAGTCACGGAAAGATTCCTGATTTAAAGCTCAGTAGTTCGAACCAAAAGCTTGATTCAAGAACGAAGCGGAGACAGGCGATGTCGAGGAACTTGGGGTTGGGAGCGGCGCTGCTGGCGCTGTGCGTTGGCTTGGCTGCGTGCGGCGGCGATGGCGACTCGCCGTCGGCAGCCGCTTCGAATCTGTCGGCCGCAGCGCGGTCGCCGGGCAACGAAGACGGCAACGGCGGCAACGACAACGGCAATGGAAGCGACAACGGCAACGAAGCAGCGAAAAAGAACGCCGACATTCGCGTCGTTCAATACGTCAATCCGCTGATCGGCACCGACTACGCGACCGACCAGCCGGCCGACCCGGTCGGCTCGGGTCTTGGCGGCGGGACGTTCCCGGGGCCGACGGTCCCGTTCGGGATGATGCAGTGGAGCCCGATGACGCCCACTGCGCAATACGACAGCCGCAAAGGCGACGGCTCCGGCTTCTCCGGCGGCTACTGGTACGGCGACACGTCGATCAACGCATTCAGCATCCTGCACCTGAGCGGCACGGGTTGCTGGGCGAACGGCGGCTACCTGAACGTGATGCCGCAACTCGCGCCCGGCGACGCCGGCTCGCCGGCCAGCTTCAATCACGCGAACGAAACCGCGCAGGCCGGCTATTACGGCGTCACGCTCGGCAACGGCATCAAGGCCGAGCTGACGACGACGGTGCGCACCGGCTTCGCGCGCTTCACGTATCCGGTGCTCGCGAAGGGGCAGCAGGCGACCATCGCGATTGATCCGACCGTGCAGAACAACCGCTCGCAGGGCACGACTGCGGATACGGTGAAGCAGGTTGGCGATCGCGCGCTGTCCGGCACGATCGCGGGCAGCGGTTTCTGCTGGGCCGGGCACGCGGTGCCGCTCTACTACTACGCGGAATTCAGCCAGCCGTTCGCGGCGAAGCCGGCGCTGGCCGCGAACAGCCCGCTCACCGTGACGTTCGCGGTCGACAAGCAGCACCCGGCCGTGATGATGAAGCTCGGCATCTCGTTCGTCAGCGAGGCGAATGCGAAGGCGAATCTCGACGCGGAAAATCCGGGCGATGAAGCGCACGGCCGCGCGGGCTGGCATTTCGACAAGGTGCGCCGCGCAGCCAGCGATGCGTGGAATGCACGCCTGAACGCGATCCAGGTGAAGGGCGGCAGCGACGCCGACAAGACGAAGTTCTATACCGCGCTGTATCACGCGTCGCTGCATCCGAACGTGTTCAACGACGTGAACGGCCAGTATCCGGACTTCTACGCGTCGAACGGTGCATCGGCCGCGCCTACGCGTCAGGTCGAGCGCGGCCGCACGATGTACGCGAACTTCTCCGGCTGGGACATCGACCGCTCCTTCATGCAGTTGCAGGCGCTGCTCGATCCGGTGCGGACCAGCGACATCGTGCAGTCGCTCGTGCTCGATGCGAAAGCGTGCGGCGCGTTCCCGCGCTGGGCGTACTTCAATACCGAGACGGCCGTGATGCCGGGCGATGCGGGTTCGATCATCGTCGCGAACGCGCATGCATTCGGCGCGACGAACTTCGACACGCAGGCCGCGCTGTCGATCATGAAGACCAGCACGGCGCCGGGCGCTGCGTGCGCCGGCACGCCGGTGATGGGCAGCCGCGCGGACTACGACCGGCTCGGCTACGTGCCGTCGTCGGGTTCCGGCGACAACCAGACCGCCTCGAACACGCTCGAATATGCGGTGCGCGACTTCGCGGTGTCGCGCTTCGCGACGGCGCTTGGCGATACGGCGACGGCCGGCACGCTGCTGAAGTCGAGCGGCAACTGGCAAAACCTGTTCGACAAGAACGCGATTCAGCCGAAGACATCGGCGGGCGCCTGGGTCACCGACGGCACCGGCTTCATGGAAGGCAACTCGGAGCAATACACGTGGTACGTGCCGCACGATCTCGGCGGCGTGGTCGCGCAGGCCGGCGGCGCCGCGTCGGTCGTCAACCGGCTCGACACGTTCTTCACGCACCTGAACATCGGCACCGTGCAGCCGTACTTCTACGTCGGCAACGAAGTGACGATGGCCGTGCCGTGGGTCTATGCGTGGGCCGGCGCGCCGTCGCATACGCAGCGCGTGCTGCACGCGTCGCTCGCGAACGAGTTCGGCACCGGTGCGGCCGGGCTGCCCGGCAACGACGATCTCGGCGCGATCTCGGGCTGGTACGTGTGGGCCGCGCTCGGTCTCTACCCGGTCGTGCCGGGCGTGAGCGGGCTCGCGGTATCGAGCCCGCAGTTCGAGAAGATCGTCGTGCGCGTCGGGCAGAAGGACGGCAGCTATCGGCTGCTGCGCATCGTCGCGCCGGGCGCGGGGTCGGGCGATACCGCGTCGTTCTACGTGAAGTCGCTGAAGCTGAACGGCGCTTCGTGGCCCGGCGCATGGCTGCCGCTGGAGCACATCGCGAAGGGCGGAAAGCTGACGTATTCGATGACGGCCGATGCGAGCGCCGCGACGTGGGGCACCGACGCATCCGCGATGCCGTCGTTCCCGCAGGCGGCCAGCGCGCCCTGAGTTGACGCAACACGTCGCGAACGGGAAAACACATCCGGCACGGGCGGGATACGGAGGAAGTTCAACGAGCGGTCCTTGCGAACGGGATCGACACTGAGAGGGAGGGACGAACGGATGAAGCTGCGTCATGTGGTGGGTATCGGGTGCCTTGCCGTGTTGTCGGGGTGCGGGGGCGATCAGGCTTCGACGGATGCGAGCGTGCTCGCGCAGATGTCGAACGCGCAGGGCAACCAGAACGACCAGGGCGATCAGAACGACCAGGGCGAGAACGGCGGCGTGGGCAGGCGCTCGGTGCTGCGCAGCGTCGATCCGATGATCGGCACCGCGAATCTCGACATCAACGCGGACTGGAGCAGCGGCGTGCGCGGTCACGGCCACGTGTATCCGGGCGCGACCGTGCCGTTCGGCATGGTGCAGCTCGGGCCCGACACGACCGGCGGCACGCACACGCTGCCCTGGAACTGGGATCGCACGTCGGGCTACCAGTACGACGATCCGCTCATTACCGGCTTCACGCATACGCACCTGTCGGGCACCGGCATCGGCTCGGGCGGCGAAGTGCGCTTCCTGCCGACGCTGGCGCCGGTCGACACCGCGACGCTGGCGAAGGTGGCGGCTGATACGTCGATCACCTACAACGCATCGTTCAGCCACGACGACGAAACCGCGAGCCCCGGCTACTACCGCGTGAAGATGGCCCCGGTCGGCAGCGGCAATACGCCGTGGAACGTCAAGGGCGCGAAGATCGTCGCCGAGATGACGGCCACCACGCATGCGGGCGTGCATCGCTACACGTATTTCCCGAGCGCGGCCGCGCAGAAGCGCAGCATGATCGTCAGTATCGACAACCCGATCGGCGGCTCGACCGCGAGCGGCAAGATCCAGGTGATCGATGCGCAGACGATCGCCGGCTGGGAAATCACGAACAACTGGGCGAACAACAAGCCGACGTATTTCGTCGCGCGTTTCTCGAAGCCGTTCGATACGAAGAACGTCGCGTTCAGCGCCGACGGCTTCAAGGCCTACCTGACGTTCGCCGATGGTAACGATGGCGGCGGCGCTGTCACGGTGAAGGTCGGCATCTCGCCGTCGAGCATCGCGGACGCGCAGGCCAATCTCGCGTCGGAAGTCGGCGCGAAGTCGTTCGACCAGGTGCGTGGCGCGGCAGAGCGCGTGTGGAGCGCCGCGCTCGACCGGATTCATGTCAAGGGCGGCAGCGCCGACCAGCGGACGATGTTCTACACGTCGCTGTATCGCACGATGCTCGCGCCGACGGTCTACAACAACGCGGACGGCAGCTACGTCGGCACCGATTCGACCAACGACGGCACGACGTCGCCACCGACGACGAGCAAGCATGCGAATCCGGGCTTCGACTATTCGTCGACGTTTTCGCTGTGGGACACCTTCCGCGCCGAGTCGCCGTTGATGACGCTGGTGCAGCCCGAACGTGTCGACGGCTGGGTCAAGTCGCTGCTGACGCAATTCAAACAGAACGGCAAGGGCGAACTGCCGGTGTGGCCGCTCGCGCAAACGGAAACCTTCACGATGGCCGGCCACCCGTCGATTCCGCTGATCGCCGATGCGTACCTGAAGCATCTGACGAGCGCGGGCATCGACGACATCTGGACCGCGTTGACGACCACGCAAGGCGCGAGTGCGCACGGTTTCGACCAGTACCGGCAGAGCGGCTACGTGGTCGCCGGCGACAACGCCTCGGTGTCGACGACGCAGGACTACGCGTTCGACGACTGGGCGACGGCCGCGGTCGGCAAGGCGGCGGGCAAGGGCACGGCCGATTACCGGCCCTACCTGCAGCGCAGCCAGAACTACCGGAACGTGTTCAATCCGGTGCTGAACAACGGCTGGAAGTTCTCGCAGCCGAAGGATGCGCAGGGTAACTGGGTGGCGGGCTTCGACCCGACGGCGGCGGAAAAGACGGACTTCTCCGAATCGAATTCGTGGGTCGATACGTGGAACATCTTCCACGACTTCCCCGGCCTCGTTGCGTTGCTCGGCGGGAAAAGCCAGTTCATCGCGCAGCTCGATCGCACGTTCGATCCGGCCAACCCGCTGACCTTCCTCAACAACCAGGGCTTTCCGGACCTGACCGGGCGCAGCGGGCAATTCTTCGCGGGCAACGAGCCGGCGAACCACCTGCCGTATCTGTACGCGGTCGCGGGCATGCCGTCGAAGACGCAGGATCGCGTGCGTACGGTGATGGACGACATGTATTCGCTGACGCTGACGGCCGGCGATCGCGCGCTGTTGAGCGGCGACAGCCTGAAGGCTGCGCTGGCCGACCCGCGCCGCGTGCGTGATTCGGCCATTCCCGGCAATGACGATTGCGGGCAATTGTCCGCGTGGTACGTGCTGTCCGCGCTCGGCATCTATTCGCTCAATCCGGTCGGCGGCGTGTTCTACCTCGGCACGCCCCTGTTCGAGGAAGCGACGATCGACATCCCGGTCGCATCGGGAGGCGGAGACGGCAACGCATTGAAGTTCGGCGCGATGCGGCGTTTCAAGGTGACCGCGCATACGGCCGGTGGCGGCGCACCGTCAGCGGTGAATCGCTACGTCCAGTCGGTCAGCCTGAACGGTACGCCGCTGCATCGGCCGTACATCACGTACGACGAGATGAAGGCCGGCGGCAAGCTCGACTTCGTGATGGGGACGACGCCGAACGACGCATGGGTCAGCACCTGGAACGGGCAGGATCCCAACAGCGCGCTCGCGCCTTCACTGGCGTTGGCGGGCAAGTAGCAGCGGGCAAGTAGCAGCAGGCAACGCCAAGCGGCCCGCATCGACGCGGGCCGCATTGCTTCATCCGGCGGTGTCGGTCTCGACCGCGAGGCCGGCCGCTTTCCACTCCGGAAATCCGTCTTCCAGCCGTGCGGCCTTGAAGCCGCGCGCGCGCAACGCGGCGACGGCCTCGACCGCAAACACGCAGTACGGGCCGCGGCAGTAGGCGACGATTTCCGCCCCGGCCGGCAACTCGTTCACGCGCGCATCGAGTTCGGACAGCGGGATGTTCAGCGCACCTGGCAGGTGGCCTTGCGCGTATTCGTCCTGCGGACGCACGTCCAGCAGCGTGACGAGGCCGTCCGCGAGCCGCGCGGTCAGTTCGTCGCGCGACACGGGCTCCAGTGCATCGCGCGCGTGGAAGTAGTCGCCCATCACTTTGTTGACCTCGGCGACGTTGCGTTCGCCCACGCGGCCGAGCGCCTTCATCAGCGCCACGACCTCGCTGTCGCCGGCGAGGCGATACACGATGTGCTTGCCGCGCCGCTCGGTATCGACGAGGCGCGCGCGCCGCAGAATCTGCAGGTGCCGCGACGTGTTCGCGAACGTCATTCCCGACAGGGTCGTCAGGTCCTCGACCGACCGCTCGCGCTGGGCGAGGTGCTCCAGCAATTCGAGCCGGTTCGGATGGCCGATTGCCTGCGCGACCTCGGCGAGGCTCGCGTAAATCGCTTGCTTGGGTCCCGTGCTTGACACGTGGCCGCTCCTCGATCAATCATTCATCAAATTGATTGAATGTTACTGCATTCGCGGGATGAGAGCAATTCGATGATCCTCGGACAATTCCTGCATTCCGACACGGGTGGCATTTCATACCTGTTCGGTTGTGGCGACAAGGCGAGCGGTGCGCCGCCCGTACCGCCGGCCGCCGCGCAACTGCGCGCGCTCGACGCGGGGCGTGGAGCGGCGGGAGGCTGACGCGATGGAGAACGCAGCGGTGGCGCGCGGCGGGCGCGCAGTTGCGCTCGGGCTGCGCGAGAACGGGTGGCAATTCGCGCTGCTCGTGCTGGTCAACGCGTTCGTCGGCGGGATGGTCGGCATCGAGCGCACGGTCGTGCCGTTGATCGGTTCGGAGCAGTTCCATCTCGAATCGACCGCGTTGATCACGTCGTTCATCGTCAGCTTCGGGCTGGTCAAGGCGTTCGCGAACCTCGTGTCGGGCCAGCTGGCCGATACGTGGGGACGCAAGCGCGTGCTGATCACCGGCTGGCTGTTCGGCCTGCCCGTGCCGTTCATGATCATCGCGGCGCCGAACTGGGAATGGGTGATCGCCGCGAACGTGCTGCTCGGGTTGAGCCAGGGGTTCGCGTGGTCGATGACGGTGATCATGAAGGTCGACCTCGTCGGCCCGAAGAGCCGCGGCCTCGCGGTCGGCCTGAACGAATGCGCCGGCTATTTCGCGGTGGGCGCGACCGCGTTCGCGACCGGATATCTCGCGAGCCGCTACGGATTGCGGCCGACGCCGATTTATCTCGGCGTGTTCTACGCGATCGCGGGCCTGCTGCTGTCGATCCTCGTCGTGCGCGATACGCGCGACCACGTGAGGCTCGAAAGCGGCCGGCTGGCCGGCGCGTCCGTGCTGTCGTTCCGCGAAGTCTTCATGCTGACGTCGTTCCGCGATCGCAACCTGTTCGCGGCATCGCAGGCCGGCATGATCAACAACCTCAACGACGGGATGAGCTGGGGCATCTTCCCGCTGTTCTTCACGACGCTCGGGCTCGGCATCGAGCGGATCGGGATCCTGAAAGCCGTTTATCCGATCGTGTGGGGAAGCTGCCAGATCGTCACGGGGCCGCTCAGCGACCGATGGGGGCGCAAGGGCCTGATCGTTGCGGGGATGTGGGTGCAGGCAGCCGGACTCGCGTTGACCGCGCTCACCGGGCAGTTCCGCTGGTGGCTCGTCGCGAGCATGCTGCTCGGCCTTGGCACCGCGATGGTCTATCCGAGCCTGATTGCGGCCGTGTCCGATGCGTCCGAGCCCGGCTGGCGCGCGCGTTCGCTGAGCGTGTACCGGTTCTGGCGCGATCTCGGCTATGCGATCGGCGCGTTGTCGGCCGGCCTGATGGCCGACCGCTTCGGTTTCGCCGCGGCGATCCTCGTGGTGGCCGCCGTGACGTTCGCGTCCGGAGGCGTCGTCGCGATTATGATGCGGGAACGCCACTGACAGGGTTCCCCGATATGGACGCGCCGCTTCCACCGATCTCTGCCCCGATTTCCGAAACGGAGCCTGAAACCGAAACCGTCGCCGCGCCGCGCGCGTCGCGTCTGCACCGGCCTGTCGCGCTCGTCACCGGATCGACGTCGGGGATCGGCGCGGCCATCGCGCGTCGCCTGACGGCGGACGGCTACGCGGTGATCCTGCACTCCCGCAGTTCGGCCGAGACGGGCCGCGCGATGGCGCGCGAACTCGGCGGGGCCTACGTGCAGGCCGATCTCGCCGACGACGCCGAACGCGTGCGGCTGATCCGCGACGCGCTGGCCGTGCACGGGCGGCTCGACGTGCTGATCAACAATGCGGGCGTCAGCCGCGTGATCCCGCATGACGATCTCGCCGCGGCCACGCCCGACGTGTGGCGCGAGATGCACGAGATCAACGTGATCGCGCCGTTCCGGCTCGTTGCCGAAGCGCAACCCGCGCTGCTCGAAGCGGCGTCGCGCGGGCGGGCCGGTTGCGTCGTGAACGTCAGCTCGCATGCGGGCGTGCGGCCGAAGGGCGCGTCGATTCCGTATGCGGCGGCGAAGGCCGCGCTCAATCACACGACGCGGCTGCTCGCGCGCACGCTCGCGCCGGCGATTCGCGTCAATGCGGTCGCGCCGGGGCTGGTCGATACGCCGCTGACCGCCGACTGGACGGAAGCGCAGCAGCTCTGGCGCGAGCGCGCGCCGATGCGCCGTGCGGCGACGCCGGACGACATCGCGCAGACGGTCGCGATGCTCGTCGCGTCCGATTACGTGACGGGCGAGATCGTGATGCTTGACGGGGGAATGAACCTGACGTGACGCGGGGATGTGGTGTCACGGCCGGACAGCCGCGCGCAGTTGTCATGCGCGATGCGGCTGATTGAGGAATGGCGAGTCGAGTACAACACCCAGCGAACTCATAGTCCGCTTGGCTGTCTGACGCCCGCGCAGTTCGCCCGGGCGCACGACGCGAAGCAGCAGTTTTTTTACCTCGGACTTGCAGTTCGGACTAAAACCGGGGGCAGGTCACTTACGCCAGGGGCGGGACGAGCCGGCTTGCCCGGGGCCTATTATTTTAGGTGGCTGGCTCATGATCTCAAGCGTATGGGCGTCACTTTAAAGAACGCGAAAATGGCTTGGAATTTTACTCCAGGCCACTTACTCGCCTCTGCGAATACACACCCGACACTGAGGTTCGGCACGCGTGTCGTGACGATGGTCAAGGCTTCCCGCGTGGGTGAGGGTGAATAGAGCTATGGTGGGTAGCGTGTCGTGCGTGGGTTTCTCGCATGCCTGGCCTACAGCGGGGTTTGCGACGGTTGCACCCCCCCGCGCAAGACCTCGCCGAGGCATTCGAATCCCTCCAAAAGCTTCGCCTCGCCGCCCGTCGCATTGCTAACGCTCGCGCGCACGAAGTGCGGTTCGGCACCGCGGCCAACGCTGAAAGCCTCGGCAATGCTGATGAGATGATGGCGTTGCCGTAACTGGTGTTCGACTTCCGCCGATCGCCAAGGGGCGGGGACTTCGATCCAGAAGTGCGGACTGCGATCGTGCGTCCGATAGTTCAAGCCATCGAGGAGGTGGCTGACCAACGCTTTGCGGCGTTCGATTTCATCGATCTGTTGACGCAGTAACGCGCGGGCGGTTCCATCTTCGATCCAACGACTGGCGATCTCCAGGCCCAGTGGCGCAGCCATCCACGAGCTGGCGCGAATGGCAGCGGCCTGGCGGCTCACCAAGGGGGCCGGCACGTGAAGAAAGCCGGCGCGCAGACCTGCCGCCACGGCTTTGCTCAGACTGCTGATAAGGACGCCGCGCTCAGGCGCGAAGTAGCTCAACGGCAGCGGGCGGTTTTCCATCAAGACGCCATGCGTCTCGTCCTCGATCACCATGAGGTTGTGCTCGCGACAGATCGACGCAATCGACTGGCGGCGCCCATGGGACATGACCGCGGTGGTCGGGTTTTGGATCGTTGGCGTGCAATACAGGGCGGTCACCCGGTTGGTCCGGCAGACGTCTTCGAGCGATTCTGGCACCAATCCCTCCTCGTCCATCGCGACATCGATCAGTTTGATACCCAGGAATCGCGCCAAGCCGACGAGACCCGGGTAAGTGAGTTGCTCGGTGACGAGCGTGTCGCCCGGACGTACCAAGGCCATCAGCGCGCAGAGCAAACCATGTTGGCTACCGTTAACGCAAAGCACCTGATCGGCGGATGGTGCAAATTCGCCGTGTGCAAGCCAACGTGCGCCGGCCTGTCGATGATGCGGCAGGCCCGTATCGGGCGTGTAGAGCATCAGCTCCTGGAGGGCACGAGGCGATTGCGAAAGTTGTGCGAGATCGCGAGCCAACAGCGCTGCCTCCTGCCCGGGAATATGCATGTTGCGACTCATGTCGTGGCACAGGGCGGGCGCATCGACGAAGTTGCGGAAGCCGGCGTCGCGCATTCGCTCCTGTTGGCGTGAGTGGACGTAGGTACCGTCGCCCACGCGAGCTACCACCAGGCCAAGCCGCTCCAACTCCGTGTAGGCCCGACTGACGGTGCCGGGTGTGACAGCTAAGGCGTCTGCGAAGACACGGTGAGGTGGCAATTTGGCGCCTTGCGCGATCGTGCCCGACTGAATGGCGTTCTGCAGCGCGTGTGCAAGACGCAGGTACTTGGGGCCCTGTCCATTTGCGAGTGCATTTCCAATGATTGACATGGTGTCAATATTTGTTTTGACAGTCATATTTGCCCCAATTTAACCTGTGATTTCAGTGCTTTGTATGAAAATCGCAAGGCTATTATCTCAGAATGTATTCGGTTTGGTGTATTGATATCATGTCAATTGCGATTCGGGAAAAGCGCGTGGCGCGGGACAGGTTGGGCGGGTTGGTGACGGCGTTGCTTTTCCTAATCGTCTGTCTGAGTTGGGGCACGACCTGGCTGGGCATCAAGATTGCGGTGGAGAGTGTGCCGCCGCTGACCGCTGCGGGGCTTCGCTTTCTGATTGCGTTTCCGTTGTTCGTGTTGTTCGCGCTCGTTCGACGAGAGCCGATCCTCTTTCCCCGCCATCAGTCCGGCTTCTTCGTTTTCGTCACGCTGTGTTATTTCGGCGTGCCGTATTACCTGCTCAACTATGGTGAGCTATATGTGTCGTCAGGGTTGACGGCACTGTTGTTCAGCAGCATGCCGGTGTTCATCCTGATTTTTTCGGCCGTGTTTCTGCGGGAGAAGATCTTCATTTCGCAGGTCGTGGGCATTGCCGTTGGTTTCGGCAGTTTGGCCATGATCATTCGCTCTCAAGGACTCCATCTCGATTACGGCGAGTTGTTCGGTGTTGTCGCCATCCTTGTCGCGGCCATCATGCATGCGCTTTGCTATGTGATCACCAAGCAGCGAGGCCGTGCGCTCAGTGTGATCACCTTCAATACGTTGCCTATCGGGATCGCCGGTGCTGGCCTCTTTTTTGCCGGCTTGGTGGTGGAGCACCCCGATCTTGCCAAGATCACGTCACGTTCCTGGGGCGCGTTGCTTTATCTCGGTCTTGCGGCATCGGTCGGCGGGTTCATTGTGTACTTCTTGCTGCTCAAGCGCCTTAGCCCGGTGATCCTTTCGTTCGTGTTCATCATCTTCCCGGTGTTCGCCGTGCTGATCGGCGCGTGGTACGAGCACGTGCCGGTATCGCATGAATTGATTGCCTATTCGGCGCTGCTTCTGGCGGGCTTTGCGATTACGAAGTTGCCGATCGAAACGTTGTACGCGCGAGGGAGGTAAGTCGACGTGGATGCACTAAATGAACGGAACTTGGCAATCGTCTATCAACACGCCGAGAAAACTTACCCGAAGGAGTGCTGTGGCTTTGTGCATTTCGATGGGCAAGTGCACGAGGGGGTGAACATCCAGGACGAACTGCACGCACGTAGTCCGGAGGTTTATCAGCGCAGCGCCAACTTTGGATACACGTTTTCCGTAGACGATACCGTCCTGTTGAACGAAAGCTTTCGCATCGACAATCCGGTGGCTGTCATCTATCACTCTCATCCGGACGTCGGTGCGTACTTCAGCCGTGAGGACATCGATAAAGCTCTGTACGACAGGCAACCGATCTATCCGGTGCAGTACCTGGTGATAGATGTGAAAGCGGGAAAGGCGAAGGGCGCGAAGTTGTTTGAGTGGCGCAACGGGCAGTTTGCGACGGCGCGTGAATTTGTGGTTTGAGTTTGTTGTTTGATTTGGAGTGGTGGAGGAGAAGCAGATCATGGATGTTCGAACAGTAATTTTCCCTGAAATACTCGGGCGCGTTGCCAAGCTGAATGACACCCGACTGATGGGGCGAGGCAACACAACGCGCGAGGTGGTGTTCGATATTTGCGAACAGCACCCGGTGCTTCGGCCGCACCTGTTCTATGCCAACGGGCATTTCAAGGAACATTTTCTGGTGACTTCCGCAGGAAGCTTGGTTGATCTCGACTCGCCACTCGAGAGTCGGGACGAGATCGAGATCATGCTTGCGACATCCGGTGGTGTCGATGTCGATCAGTTGACCAATGCAGAAGTGCAGCGCTACGTTCGTCACATCACCTTGCCGGGTGTCGGCCGTGAAGGACAGGCGCGGCTGAAGAAAGCGCGGGTACTGATTATCGGCACTGGTGGCCTTGGTTCACCTATTTCGCTGTACCTGGCAGCCGCAGGGATCGGTACGATCGGTCTGGTTGACTTCGATACCGTGGAAGTCAGCAATCTTCAGCGGCAGATCGTTCACGGGCATCAAACGATTGGTGTCCCGAAAGTCGAGTCCGCCAAGCGACGGCTGCTTGATCTGAATCCGCACATCGACATCAGGACGCATGCGTACGCGGTCGACAAGAGCAATGCCTATGACCTGATCGAGCAGTATGACGTTGTTGTCGACGGCACAGACAACTTTGCTTCCCGCTACGTCGTCAACGAAGCATGTGCACGCCAGGCGAAGCCGTTGATCTATGGCGCGCTTTATCGCTTCGATGGACAGGTAAGCGTGTTCAATTTGGCAGGCGGACCGTGCTATCGCTGCCTCTTTCCGAAGAGTCCTCCTCCGGAACTGGCCCCAAGCTGCAATGCAGGTGGGGTCATCGGCGTTCTGCCTGGCGTTATAGGGCTCCTGCAGGCAACGGAGGCGATCAAGCTCATCATGGGCTTGGGAAAGCCGCTCTCCGGAAGGCTTCTACGCTTCGATGCGCTAGGCATGGCGTTCTCGGAGGTGGCGTTCGCGCGGCGAGATGATTGTCCTACGTGTTCCGGTGGAGTGCGAGGCGATATCGATGAGGATGTCTCTGTGTGCCAAACCAGCGGAGTGGCTGCGACGCGAATGGAGCCGCATTGCTACATCGCCCCCGCCGAGCTTGATGCACTGATGCGGGCGGGGACCTCAGGGGTACGGCTTATTGATGTGCGCGACGCCAACGAGTTGGAGGTATGTCGTCTGCCGGAGGCGTTACATATCCCGTTGGCTGAGTTGGACGAAAATCTGGGAGGATTGCCGCGCTCGGATCGGTATGTCGTGGTGTGTTACGCGGGTACGCGCGCAGAACGCGCGGCGTCCTCGATGCTGGCATCAGGCTTCGCGAAGGTCCAGGTGCTCGACGGCGGGATCAGACGCTGGGCGAAGGACGTCGAGCGCGATATGCCGATGTATTGAACGAGGCTATGGGTGGCGATGATCTTCGATTCGATACTTGACCTGATCGGTAAGACACCGATCGTACGACTTGCCAGCGTGTCTGGTGACACGGGGCTTTCCGTTTACGCCAAGCTTGAGTCATTTAACCCTGGGCGAAGCCACAAGGCGCGGATCGCATTTGGTATGGTGCTGGACGCCGAGCACAAGGGGCGGCTGGTTCGCGGTCGTGGTCAAACCATTCTGGAGCCGAGCGGTGGCAATACGGGGATCGGCTTGGCCATGATCGGCAACGTGCTCGGCTACAAGGTCATACTGGTCATTCCCGACAACTACAGTCCCGAGAAGCGTCGCCTGCTGGAAATGTACGGCGCGACGATCGTTCTGTCGGATAGCCGCCGAGGCAACAATTCGCACGGCGAGAAAGCGATGGAGATGCAACTGGAGCATCCGGACTACGTGATGCTCAATCAACAACGAAATCCGGCCAACCCGGAGGCACATCGGCAGGCCACCGCGAGAGAAATCATCGATGAATTCGCCGACTATTCACTGGATGCATTCGTCGGCGGTATCGGTACAGGCGGCCATATCACTGGGATAGGCGAGGTGCTGAAGCAATGGCGTCCAGGCATCCAGGTTTTCGGCGTGGAGCCTGAGCAATGTGACCTTTTACGCGGCAAGCACGCATCTCATGAGATCCAGGGGCTCTCGATTGGGATCGTGCCGGACGTGCTGAATCTCTCGGTACTCGACGGCATGATTCGCGTTTCTAAGGACGAGTGTCTGGCGATGGTCAAGAGCGTCATGCGGCGAGATGCCATCAGTCTTGGCATTTCGTCAGCAGCGAATCTCGTGGCTGTATCGAAGTTGGCGACTGTGCTTAAGCCTCGAGCCGATGTGTTGACGATGATTTACGACGACGTGGATTCCTATATTTCCTATTTCCAATAACCTCATGTCGCGAGCTCGTGTCGACTTGCGTTCACGGCGTAGAGGGCTCTGGAATCCACAGTCATGTGGGTGTTAAACGATGAAAGAACTGGTACGGAACCATATGCGCGCGGCACTGATGGAGTGCTGCTCGCCGTCGACTGTCGATTTGGTGGAACAATCACTGCCATTCCGAGCCGCCGTTGGTGTTGCAACGGAGGATCTATTGGCGTTCGCGCAGAAAGATCCTGCGGCGCGTGGTGAGGCGAAGGCGATCGCCTATGGATACTTGTCCTACAAGGCAGTCTTACATTACCGGCTTGCTCGCGCGCTTTCGTGCATGTCCAGCGGCGAATACGGCGTGCCCACCGAATTGGACGATGCCGTGCTGTTGGTGTCAGCGCGCGGGCGCCTTCTGTCAGGCGCGGAGATTCATCCGCGAAGTATGATCGGGAGTCGCTTTGTGCTCGATCACGGATACGGTACGGTGATCGGCGAGACGGCGCAGATTGGGGACGATTGCTACATCCTCGGGGGTGTCGTACTCGGTGCGACAGGCATCGCCGCCAACCCGGAGGGAAAGCGTCACCCGACGTTGGGAAGTCGTGTCGAGGTGGGTGCCTTCTCGAGGATTTTCGGCGACATCACAGTGGGCGACGATGTGTTGATCGGCTCGCATTGCGTTATCAAAGACGACGTGCCGCCAGGATCGGTAGTGACAGTTCGGTCGGTATTGCAAGTGACTCGTGGGCGAGCGCTCGATGGTAAGGCGAAGTCTGCAACTATCTGACCTTGGCGATTCACGATAACCCGAAAAAGCAACGGGACATATCTAGCGAGAAACCATCCCATGGCCACAGAAGCACTGTTTCGAACCCACAGCTATCTTCGCAGCTGCGAAGCTCAAATCATCCAGATCGACGAGGCGGGGGTGACACTGGATCGCACCGTGTTTTACCCGCATGGTGGGGGGCAACTAGGCGATTGCGGCACGCTTATGTTGGCTGACGGAACTCGATTGACGATCGCGGACGCACGTAAGTCAGCGCAGCCGAATGCACATCCTGATGATGTCGTTCATATTCCCGCGCCGGGACAAGACGCGGTACTGGCTCGCTTGGCACCGGGCGATAGGGTAGTACTCGAAATCGATTGGGAGCGCCGATATCGACTCATGCGTTTCCACACCGCGGCTCATTTGATGTGTGGCGTGCTGCCCTATGCGGTGGATGGGTGCAGCATAACGTCGGACTATGTGCGTCTGGACTTCGTGACCAGCGATCCGTTGTCCCGGGAGGGCATCGATCGGGCTTTGGATGAGCTGGTTTCCTCCGCTAGGCCGGTGCGTTGCGATGTCGTGACCGATGCTGAACTGAGAGCTAATCCCGAGTGGGTTCGTACGATGAGCGTGATGCCCCCGACGGGACACGGCACGGTACGCGTCGTGACTATCGAGGGTGTCGATCTGCAGCCGTGTGGAGGAACGCATGTCGCGAATACCGCCGAAGTCGGCGCGGTTTGCGTACAGAAGATGGAAAAGAAATCCTCACGTACGCGACGAGTCGTGATTGGGTTCAAAGAGGGCGTGTAGACGCGACGATGTCAATAACCTACACGGGCGCCGCGTGAAACTTCGCGCGGCCTTCCCGCTGTGGAAGATCATTCGCCCGTCCTGCGGCGAGCAGCGCACGATTTGCCACACGCCACACAATTCGTCTTTTCTGGGCTGCTTGCAGAACCCACTTATCATCTCGGTACCAGAGTGAAGGAGATGCAAGTTGACCGCAGTCACCGCGCAAGAGGAGCCACCCAGGGATCTGACCCATCAGGTGCTGCCAGAACCGATCAGCAACGTGGTCGCCGGGCTATGCAACCTGAAACTGGTGATGGACCGCCAATCACGTGGTTTGGTCGGCCAACCGTTCCTCGACGACTGGATGGATTCGCGCGACACTTGCGCCTACTTTGGCGATTCGCTGCTGCGGCTTGTTCTGCCATTTATGGACTGGGAGCAGGAAGAGGAGCGGCGGCAGTACTTCAGGGCTTACGTGAACCCGAGGCATGTCCTCGGTGCGAGCATCAAAGGGTTTCCGGAGCACGTCGAGGCGGACAAGGTGCCGGAGAAAATTGCCGGCTATGCCGGGACGTTCGGTTCGCCGAGCAACGCCTGCTACATCTGGATCAAGCCGTTGGGGATCTTCTGGGCTCACGAGGGCAAGCACCGGGTTGCCTTCATGCGCGCGCACGATCAACCGGCCATCGCCGCCTGGGTGCGCGAGGCGTCCTATCCGGCAGCCGAGCGGCTGGCTATCATTGCGCCTAGCGACGAGCGCGATGAATGGTTGGTCGTGCTGGACGGGCGCTACCTGCAGGTCCTGCGCCGGCCCAGGACGTCCATTCTGTTGTTGCAGGCCTATGGGGTGAAGAAACGGCGCTGGCGAGACCTACAGGATGCTCCGGGCGAGCACGTGGTGCGTAGCGAGATCTACCGGCGCAGGCTGCACCGGAATCCGAGCACGACGGCGGAGCACATGCGCACCCTCGATCTGCACGAAGTACAGGACCGACTGAATGCTGCCAACGAAATCGTGCCTCGCTCGATCTTGGACTTGGAGCCGAATCGATTCGAGTGGCGGCGGTTCGGCCTGTGGGTCGCGGTACCCTTGGTCTTGGCGATCGCGTCGAGCCAATTTGTTTACGGTTGGCTGCATGACGCAGGTTTGCTTTTGCTCGGCTTGAGCACCGGACTGGCGCTATCGCTGAATGTCATTCGCTTCGTCGGGCCGAAGAAGCCTTGCGCGAACGAGGAGTGACCGTTCCCCTGTCTGGGATTTGGCAGCCGCTCGGTGCACCGTACGGCACCAGACGCGATTGCCGCGACCGCTTTCCTGCCTGCGTCCGTGGATCAGCCGAGACGTGACCGCAGTTGTGCGAGCGCGTGGTCGTGCGTGCGTTCGAACTTCAGCGGCGTGACGGCGACATACCCTTCGCCGAGTGCGACCGTTTCCGAATCCGGATCGTCCTCGCGCGGCGCACGGGCCAGTTTCAGCCAGTGATAGTCGATTTCGCGCGGGTCCCGCCCCGACACGATCTCGACGCCCTGCAGGGTGCCGGCACCCTGATTCGTCACCTTCAGGCCGCGCACGTCCTCGGCCGGCCGTGCGGGGAAATTCACGTTGAGGCACGCATCGCTGTCCCAGCCGGCGGCGGCGAGCCGGCGAATGACGTCCGGCGCGAGCGCGAGCGCAGTGCCCCACGGCACCGCATTGCGATCGGTGAAGGCCTGGCTCAGTGCGATGGCCGGCACGCCGACCAGCATGCTCGTCATCGCGGCGCCGACCGTGCCGGAGAACACCGTTTCGGTGCCGAGGTTCGCACCGCGATTCACGCCGGACAGCACGACGTCGGGCCGCGCATCCTTCATCAGGTGGCTGACCGCGATCGCGACGCAATCGCCGGGCGTGCCGCGCACCGCGAAGCGGCGTTCGCCTTTGCGATGCACGCGCAGCGGTTCGTGCAGGCTCAGCGAATGCGACGTGCCGCTCTGGTCTTCCGCCGGCGCGACGATCCACACTTCGCGCGCCAGTTGCGTGGCGACCTGTTCGAGCACGTCAAGGCCGGGGGCGTCGAATCCGTCGTCGTTGGTGAGCAGCACACGATCGAACAGCGGGCGGGTTTCTTGCATCGGGACGATCCTCGCGGAGATGGGTAAGGAGAGGGGGCAGCGTGGCGCAAGCCACAAGGCTAGCATTCCCGCGTGAGAATCGTCGTGTCGCGCCGTCGGCGCGGATGTGAAAACGGGCGCATCGCGCGCCCGTTCGTCGGTGGCCGTGCCGCGTGCGCGGCGGGTCGGAACCGCTCAGCCGAGCAGGTGCCGCAGCACGCCGGCCGACACGACGCCGACGATGACGGTCGGCAGGATCGACAGGCGCGTCGCCGCCATCAGCGTAACGGCCAGCGCGAGCAGGTCGGCCGGGCGCGTCGACACGAAGGCCGGCGCGATCACCGAGATCAGCACGCAGCCCGGCACGTTCTCCATCACCGACGCCATGCGCGGGCTCAGCGTGCGGTTGCGCAGCAGCACGTAGCCGAGGATGCGCGACAGGTAAGTCGTCGACGCCATCAGCACGATCGTCACGACCGTGTTGAGATCCGGGAAATCAGGCATCGCGCGGCTCCCACAGCAGCGCGGCGATCAACCCTGCGCAGGCGCCGGCCGCGACGTACCACGCGCCAGGCACGGCCAGGTGCGTGGCCGCCGCGACGACGAGGCTCACGAACCACGGGCGGCTCGCGCGCATCCCTTTCCACATCCCGCGCAGCAGCACCAGGAAGACGGCCGTGAACGCCATGTCGAAGCCGTACTGCTCGACGTTGCCGATCGTCGGGCCGACCGCCGCGCCGAGTGTGGTCATCGAGATCCACGTCAGGTAGAGCCCCACGCAGATGCCGGCGTAATAGGGCACGCTGATGTGCGTGGCCGAGCGCGCGCGGGCGTCGGCGAGCGACATCGCCCAGCTTTCGTCGCACATGAAGAACAGCGCGAAGAACGCGCGGCGGCGCGGCAGGCGGCGGATATATGGCTCGAATGCGGCGCCCATCAGGATGTGGCGCGAATTCACGAGGAACGACATCGCGACGATCAGCGCGATGTGCGGCGGCGACGTCCACAGGTGGATCGCCGCGAATTCGGAACCGCCGCCGAAGTTCATGCCGGTCATCATCGGCACTTCGAACAGGCTCAGCCCCTTCTGCGCGGCCTGCGCGCCCAGCACGAGCGCGAACGGCACGAAACCCAGCATGACGGGCAGCGCCGCGCGCAATCCGCGACCCATCTCGGCGACATAGGCGGGCTTGTCGCGAAGCCCTGACGACGTTGAAACGCTACTGCTCATTACTCCTCCTTCGGGGGAGGGATTGTCTGCTTTTTTGACTCGAATCGGGTTGCGTTGTGGCCATGAATTTCAGAGAATTTGGCATCGAACGCATGTTTTGAGAATTTCTTGGAATCGGATGCCAAATGAAACTTGATGCCATCGACCGCCGGATCCTGAGCGCGCTCCAGCGCGACGGCCGCATGCAGAACGTGGAGCTCGCGCACGAGGTCGGGCTGTCGCCGTCGCCGTGCCTGCGGCGCGTGCGGCTCCTCGAGGAGGCCGGCGTGATCGAGAAATACGTGGCCGTGCTGAATCCCGCGAAAGTCGGCAAGGGGCTGACGATCTTCACGCGCGTGTGGCTGAAGGGGCAGGACGCGGAATCGGTGAACCGCTTCGCCGAGGCGGTCCAGCAGATGCCGGAAGTCGTCGAATGCCACCTGATGGCCGGCGACTGCGATTTCCTGTTGCGCGTCGTCGCGGCCGATATCGACGACTACCGCCGCTTCCAGATGGAGTACCTCACGCGTATTCCTGGCGTGCTGAGCGTGAAGACCGACATCCCGATGCAGAAGGTGAAGCTCACGTCTGCGTTGCCGACCTAGCGCGATGCGGACACGCGGGCGTGTGGATATGCGGACTGCGGACGCGCAGACGCGCAGACGCGCAGACGCGCAGACACGCAGACACGCAGACACGCAGACACGCAGACACGCAGACACGCAGACACGCAGACACGCAGACACGCGACGACGGGTCGACGAACGGTCACGGCTCGGTGACAATCGTCCGATAGACTGACGAATCACGCCGGTTCGGGCATGTTGTCTGTGTCGTCGCGCGACGTTCGATGCGCAAGCAACTAACGGTCAATGTCGACGCGATCGGGCACGCGGCGCTGCGCGCCGGTCATGCGTTGCCGCGAATGCGTTTCTCCTTGTCGGGCCATTCATGCAGCCATTCAACAATCCGTGGAATTCGCTGGAAATCGTCAAGCTCGCGCTTGGCGTGCTGACGCCGTTGTCGGTCGCGTGTCTCGGCTGGCTCGTCGCGCGCCGGCTGAAACGGCTCGAACTCGTGCAGTGGACCAACCAGCGGCTGATCGAGAAACGCCTCGCGCTGTACGACGCGGTCGCGCCGCAGCTCAATGCGCTGCTGTGTTTCTACACGTGGATCGGCTACTGGAAGGACATCTCGCCGGACGACGTGATCCGCGCGAAGCGCGAGCTCGACCGCACGTTCCACATCTACCGCTACCTGTTCGACGACGACGTGTACGACGCGTATCACACGTATATCCACGCGTTGTTCGACGTGCATACGGGCCCGGGCCGCGATGCGCGGATCCGCTCGTTGATCCAGGCGCCCGACGGCGACCGCAGCGTGCACGGCTCGTACGAGTGGAAACCAGTGTGGTCCGACCGTTTCGCGACCGCGAATGTCGTGCCGAAGGACGATGTGCTGCGGTATTACACGCACCTGATGGAGCAGTTGCGCGTGGCACTGGGCGCGACGCGCTGACGGCCCGGCGGCGCGCATCGCCCGTTTCTCCGGTATCGGAATCCGCCACCCGGCGGCACGGATTCGCATCCTCGCGCATGCGGCGGATGCGGTACGCGGCACCTGCTGACATGCTTGCGCCAAGTTCACTCGCGCGAGGTCCGTATGGTTGTCGATACCGGCTGCCGGCCGCTCATGATCCGCCCGCTTGGCGCGGGTATTCGGCGTCTCTTCTCCGTCGATTCTTCCGAACCGCATTGCCCGTCGCTACCGGTCGAGCCGCAGATCGGCGACATCGTGTTCATCCGCGTGACGGTGCGGCCGTTTCTCGAAGTGGCCAGCGCGACGCGCGCGTGGACGAATCACGTGGGGATCGTCGTCGGCGAACGCGGCGGCGAGGTGCTGATCGCGGAGAGCACGTTCCCGCTGTCGCGCGTGACGACGATGTCGCGCTTCCTTGCGCGTTCCGATCGGGGTGCCTGCGTGATCGCGCGGCTGAGGCAGCCGCTCGATGCCGGGCAGCGGCGTCGGCTCGTCGATGCGGCGATGCGCCGGATCGGCGTGGTCTACGACACGGGTTTCAATCTCGCGTCGAGCCGGCAGTTCTGCTCGCGTTTCGTGCGTGAGGTCGTGCGCGATGCGACGCGGATCGTGCTCGGCGACGTCGAGACCTTCGACACGCTGCTGCGCCGGAATCCTGGTCATCCGCTCGGCTTCTGGAAGGTCTGGTATTTCGGCCGGATTCCGTGGCAGCGCCGCACGGTGACGCCTGCGAGCCTGATGGAGAGCGGGGAACTGCGCGTGGTGGCGGATACGCGCGATCATGACGGCGATGCGCGGGCAGGCGGAGATCGGGTGCGATGCGGGGCAGGCGGGACATCGGTCGCTTGACGAACGGCTGGCCGATTCGACGCCGCCGCGCCTTGACGCGATTCAGGCGAACGAGATCACGAGCTTCTTGCCGCACGCGGCCGCGTACTTGCGCAGCGTATCGATCGACGGCGAGTGCTGGCCGGTTGCGAGTGCGCGTTCGAGTCGTGTGACGGCAGGTGCCTTCGTGCCCATGCGCTCGGCCACCTCGGCTTGCGAAAGGCCGGCGGCTCGCCGGGCGGCCAGCATCGCGTCGAGCAGCGCGAATTCCTCGCGGTTCAGTCGCTCGTATTCGGTGCGTACTTCCGGATCGGCCAGCGCGCGCTCGCGCAGGACCTTATAGGTTGCCATATCGAACCTCCTTCAAACGGCGGCGCGCGGTAGCCAGCTCTTTCAGCGGCGTTCTCTGCGTCTTCTTCGCGAAGCTGTGAAGCATGACGATCCGCCGGTTGACGACCGCGCAGTAAAACACACGGGCGATACCTTCCAGGTCCTTCAGGCGCATTTCATGCAACCCGTCGCCGATCGGCCTGGTGTGAGGTTCGCCCAGATTCGGGCCGTACTGCTCCATACGATCGGCGAGTGCGAAGAACCTGGCGGTGAGCGTTTTCGGCAACGCAAACACGCCCGCTTCGACCTGCTCGGTGAAGAAACGGATTTCATAAGCGACGGTTTGCACAGTAACAAATATGTTATCTATTCGCAAGAAAGCGCGCCGTCGTGCGTCATGAGGGCGGCTCGCGGAATGCACGGAAACGCCGGGGAGACGTTCGGACGTTTCCCCGGTGATTCATTGCTGATGTGCGAGCCGGATTGTTTGCCGGTGGCCCGGATTCGACTAGCTGGCCGAACGGATATCGGGCGTGCCCGGATGCTTCGGGAGGGTTTCGGGAGATTGCGGGATCAGTTCCGTCCCGCGATGGCGAGCCGTGCGGCGAGTCCGACGAACACCGTGCCGAGCAGGTATTGCGGCAGTTTCGACGGGCGGCGGCGTGCGCCGATCCGCTGGCTCAACCGGCTCGCGGAGAGAATGACCGCGCCGTTGACGACGAGCCCGATCAGGTTCAGCACCGTCGCGAGCACGAGGATCTGCACGGCGATCGAACCGTGCTCGGGCCGCACGAACTGCGGGAACAGCGCGAGCACGAACAGCGCCATCTTCGGGTTCAGCAGGTTGGTCGTCAGGCCCTGGCGGAAGATCGTCGCGGTCGAGTGGCGCCGCTGCGACGCGACGGGTGACAGCGCGGTCGCATTCGAGCGGAACGTCTTCCATGCGAGATACAGCAGATACGCGGCACCGGCGAAGCGCACGGCATCGTACGCGATCGGCACCGCGACAAAGAGCTGCGACAGCCCGAGCGCCGCCGCGAGCGCGTGGCAGTAGGTGCCGGCCTGAATGCCCGCGAGCGTCGCGAAGCCGGCGCGTCGCCCCTGGCTCACGCTGCGGGACGCGATCAGCAGCATGTCGGGGCCCGGCGTGGCGGTCAGCGCGAGACACGCGCCGGAGAACAGCGCGAGCGTGGAGAGATCGATCATGGAAGGCCCTTGCGCCGGAACGGCGTAAAGGACGATCAGTTTAGAAGGGCTGCCGCGGGTGGTCAACCGCGCCTGCTCCGGGATTGGGGGCATGAGCCGCTGGCGTGGTCGGGAAATCGTCGCAGCCATTCGGATTCGCACTGTCGATTCGCGTCGAAGCGGCAGCATGAACGGAACGATCTCCACGCGATATTCGCAAGACGCATTGACCGAGCGGTTGATCCGCCGAACGTTCGATCGACGCAATGTGGAAAAGCGATTCGTTGTTGTCGCATCGGGGTCGAGTCAAGTCGGAAACTTACGAAGCGCGGCAACGTGAGGATCGACGTGCGGTTGGCGCAGGCGGGGACGGCTGGCCGTTGCGTCTCGATCGCCGTCAACGACATGGGGCATCGGCATTCCAGAAGACGCGACGCAGGATGGTGGTCCGGACGCACTGAAGCATGCGTGGCATTTGATCGAGGATGTCGTCCGGCTCGCGCTCGAACGTTTGTCGACGGATGTCGGGCCAGGATCGGGTAAGTCGGTAAAATACTACGGTTTACTAATCATATGTATAAGGCGGACGGCCACCGCGCCGCGCATGGCCGGTTTCGCATCTCGACCCCCGTCGCGCAAACTTGACACGACGTGCTCTTGCGTGCTCGAACTCACCCATCCCCGCGATAGCGAATCGATCTGCTTCGTAAATGCATTGTATTGCTAATCGAAAATTGAAGAACATTGGCAAGTCAACTTGATCGATGAGATGGGCTGCTTTCAATTTCGTACATGTCCTATTTTTATAAGAATTCGTTTAGTTTCCGTCCCATATTTATATCGGTGATAACTCTGGAAAATAGATTCCGAAATGTGCTCCGCAGCACTCGACGCGCCGCCAGGCAAGTCCGAAGCGGGAGTGGCACTTCGTTCATTTTGACAGTCATTGACAATCTTTACTCAAGGGTAATCACATGCATAAGAAGATGAGCATTGCACGTATCGTTCAAGGCGCAGCAGCAGTGGCAGTCCTCGCATCGATGGCGCCGGCCATGGCGGCCGACGGCGAGATCGCATTCAGCGGCAAGGTGCTGTCGACCACCTGCTCGATCGGCGCGGGCGGCGGCGCAACCGGCAACAAGAACATGACCGTGAAGCTGCCGAGCGTGTCGGCGAACGCGCTCGCGGCCTCGGGCGACGTGGCGGGCCGTACGCCGTTCTCGATCGTGCTGAGCGGTTGCACGGGCGATTCGACGAAGGTTTCGACCGTGTTCGAAGCGGGCGACACCGTCGATTCGCAGAGCGGCCGCCTGAATCTCGTATCGGCTGGCGCGGAAGACGCCGTCGCGCAGAATGTCCAGATCGGCCTGCTGAACGACCAGCAACGCCCGATCGTCGCGGGCGCCGCGAGTTCGCAGCAGAACTCGCAGGTCGTCGCTCTGACGGATGGCGGTGCGACGCTGAACTACTTTGCCGAATACCACGCCACCGGCAAGTCCGCGGCGGGCTCCGCGAACTCGCGCATTCAGTACTCGCTGGACTACCAGTAATGCCAGCGCTGCCGCCTGGCATTCGTCAGGCGGCATCTTCCTGCCCCACCTCGTGTCGGGCGGCATTCATCCGGATGCCCGCCCGCACCCGACTTACCGAACAGGATGAACCTATGAACTGGAGGCTACCGAAGCCGGCGGCTCTGCTGGCGTTGTGCGCGACGTTGTGGGCAACCTGCTCGCCTGCGAGCGTCGTGATCACGGGTACGCGCGTGATTTTTCCCGGCGATAGCCGCGAAGTCACCGTGCGGCTGGCAAACGACGGCAATGCGCCGGCGCTCGTGCAGGCATGGATCGATACAGGCAACGAAAAGGAAGCGCCCGAGCAGATCGCGGTGCCGTTCGTGTTGACGCCGTCGATGTTTCGACTCGATCCGGGCAAGGGCCAGTCGTTGCGACTGATCAAGACCGAAGAATCCCTGCCGGCCGATCGCGAATCGCTGTTCTGGCTCAACGTGCTGGAAGTGCCGCCGAAGGCAACCGGCGACGAAGCGTCGAACAAGATCCAGCTTGCGTTCCGGTCGCGGATCAAGGTGATGTACCGCCCGAGCGGGCTGCCCGGCCATGCCGCAACTGCCGCGGAACAATTGAAATGGCAGATCGCGCCGCAGCGCGACGGCCGCGGCTATGCGCTGAAGGCGTCCAATCCGACGCCGTACGTCGTGAATCTCGGCGTCGTCAACGTCGACGTCGGCGGCCGCAAGCAGGAACTCAAGCCGAATTTCGTGCGGCCCGGCGGCGAGACTGAATTCCCGCTTCAGGGCACGACAGTCGCCCCCGCGAGCGCAGAAGTCGAGTATGCCCCTATCGACGACTGGGGCACGATCAAGCCGTCGAAGCGCGCAACTGCCAGCGCGGCGCGGAACTGACGCGACGCGATTCGCGCGAGGCCGGCAGCCGACGCACTGCGCGACATCGACCTGCGGCACGGCCAGGGCCGGCAGCCGCTCCGGACTAGCCGGCGCAATACGTGAGACATCCGCTCATGCGGAATGTGTCGTTCATTTCGCATAACGAATTAAATCCAGCCGAACATGAATCTTGATCTCCAACCTGGCGACGGTGCGCGCCGCGTACTCCGCCCAAGCGTAATCTCTTCGATGGTGCTGACGGCCATCGCGGGCTGGACCACGCACGCGATCGGCGCGCCGGTCGTTGCCGCGGACGTCGATGCCTCTCCGGCGGCTGCAACCCAGGTGGCGAGTGTCGAGTTCGACAGCGGATTCCTGCCCGGCCAGCATGGCGGCGGCAATGTCGATCTGTCCCGGTTCGAGAAGGGCAATGCCGTGCTGCCCGGGTCGTACGGCGTCGACGTGTACGTCAACGAAAACCTCGTGACCACGATGCAGGTCGCGTTCCGCGCGTCGGCACGCTCGATCGACGCGCAGCCGTGCTTCGGCGAAGCGCAGCTGGAGGATCTCGGCGTCGACGTGCAGCGGCTTGCGCCCGACGTGCTGTCGCGGCTGCGCGACGGCCGCGCGTGTCTCGAGGTGGCCGACGCGATCCCCGATGCGACCACGTCGTTCGAATTCGGCGAACAGCGCCTGCGCGTCAGCATTCCGCAGACGGCGCTGCGCCGCAGCCCGCGCGGCTATGTGGGCCCCGAGCGCTGGGACGAAGGCGTGACGGCCGGCATGCTGAACTACAACGCTAACGTATACAGCCGCCGGGGCAGCGGTGGCCCGACGATCACGCAGGGCTATGTCGGGCTGACGGGCGGCGTCAACGTCGGTGCGTGGCGTTTCCGCCACGAGGGCTCGTACAGCTGGTCGACGGGCGGCGGCGCGCACTATCAGGACATCGCGACCTACGCGCAGCGCGATCTCACGGCGCTGAAGTCGCAGTTCACCATCGGCGAGTCGTACACGTCGGGCGAGCTGTTCGACTCGACGCAGTTCCGCGGCGTACAGCTTGCGTCGGACGACCGGATGCTGCCCGACTCGGTGCGCGGCTTTGCGCCGGTCGTGCGCGGCGTCGCGAACACGAACGCGAGGGTGACGATTCGCCAGAACGGCATGACGATCTACGAGACGACGGTTGCGCCGGGCGCATTCGTGATCGACGATCTGTATCCGACCGGCTATGGCGGCGACCTGATCGTGCAGGTGACGGAGGCCGACGGCTCCATCCATCAGTTCAGCGTGCCGTATGCGGCCGTGCCGATGTCGCTGCGGCCGGGCGTTCACCGCTACAGCTTCGTCGCGGGCACGGTGCGCGACATGGAGAGCAACCGCAATCCGCTGTTCATGCAGGGCACCTGGCAGCAGGGCCTGACGAACCTGGTGACGGCCTACGGCGGTGCGACCGTCGCGCAGGGCTACCTGTCCGGCATGATCGGCACGGCGCTCAACACACGGTACGGCGCGTTCGGCTTCGACGTCACGCAGGCGAGCACATCGGTGCCGGGCATGAAGCGCTTCAGCGGCACCAGCGCGCGGCTCAGTTACGCGAAGTCGATCACGCAGACGGAAACCGACATCGCGCTCGCCGCGTACCGCTATTCGACGAGCGGCTACTTCGGGCTGAACGACGCGATGCGCGTGCGTGAGCGCGTCGCGAACGGCGGAAACGTCGATTCGGTCGCACGGCAGCGCAGCCGCACGTCGCTGTCGGTGAACCAGGCGCTCGGCGGGCGGGCCGGGCGGCTCGCGCTCAACGTGGCCGCAACGAATTACTGGAACCGCGGCGGCACGGATTACAGCTATTCGGCAACCTACTCGAACACGTTCCGGAACATGACCTACGGCGTGTCGGTGCTGCGCCAGCAGAACAGCATGGGCCGCAGCGATACGCAGTATTACGTGAGCGCGACGATCCCGTTCGGCCGCACGTCGCCCGTGACGGCCACCACGAGCTTCTCGCACAGCACGAGCGGCGAGAACCAGGCGCTTGCGACGTTCTCGGGTTCCGCAGGCCGCGACGACAACGTGTCGTACAGCGTCACCGCGAATCACACGTCGGGCTACGGCAACACGAGCAACGACGGCAGCGGCAGCGTCGTGTATCGCGGTTCGGCCGGCGAGCTGTCGGCGACGGTCGGTGCGGGGGCCGGTTACCAGCAGGGCTCGGTCGGGATCCGCGGCGGGATGGTCGCGCACCGTGGCGGGCTGACGTTGTCGCAGCCGCTGTCGGAGACGTTTGCGATCGTCAAGGCCGACGACGCGGCCGGCGCACGCGTGATGAATTCGGCGGGGGCGCGCGTGGACGGGCGCGGTTATGCGGTCGTGCCGTTCCTGACGCCGTATTCGCTGAATGCGATCGAGCTCGATCCGGAAGGGCTGTCCACGGACGTCGAGATGAAATCGACGACGCAGCAGGTCGCGCCGCGCGCGGGCGCGGTGCCGCTGGTCGAGTTCGCGACGGCGTCCGGCAAGTCGGCCGTGATCGATGCGCGACGCGACGACGGCAGCGCGCTGCCGTTCGGCGCGGCGGTCGTCAATGCGCAGGGCAACGAAATCGGTGTGGTGGGCCAGGGCAGCCGGATCTTCGCGCGCGGGCTCGACGACAGCGGCACGCTCACGGTGCGCTGGAGCGATACGGGCGACGCGTCGTGCTCGATCAACTACTCGCTGCCGGTCGCGAAGAGCAAGGCGGCCTCGCACGGCGTGCGCCAGCTCTACTCGGTGTGCGTCGCGGGCCGATGAGGCCGGGGCGCGATCTCATGCATTCGATCCGGAAACAGGAAAATCAGATGACGCATACGACAACGAAAGGAACACGAACGACGGTCGACGGATGGCTGCGCACGATCGCGTCGATCGGGGCGGCGGCGGGCGCCTTGCTGAGCGCGACCCCCTCGCATGCTCTGGATGTCACCGCGTTCGGGCAGCAGATTTCGATTCCGAAGAATACGCCGAGCGGTACCGTGCTCGCACGCCACTACGTCTCGCCGCAGCAGGCGTGCGGCAAGCCGACGTGCTTGATCACGACAGTGTGGAACTACCCGAATGGTGGCTCGTCCGGCCCCGGTCCGACGGTTACGACCAACGTGTCGGGCGTGTCGACCCGCATGCTGATCAACGGGCGATCGTACCCGACCACCGATCCTGTGAATATCGAAATTACCCAGCCGATCGAAGTGCAGTTGCTCGGGGACGGACGCACGAACTCTGGTGGATCGCTGGCGGGCACGAGTACTAATCCGGCCTATTTCGGGATGAGACTCGCGGCTGGGCAGGGCAACATATTCATCAGTTTGAAAGGCACGATCACGCCGATCGACGGCACGTGCTCGGTGCCGAACCAGGCGGTCACGCTGCCGCCCGTCAACCTGCGGAAATTCGGCGATGTCGGTTCGGTGGCCGGCACGCATAGTTTTCAGGTCCGGGTCGAAAACTGCCCGAAAGGTTACAACCGGGTGGGCTACTCGCTCAACCCCGTCGGCGGTGTGATTGCGAACGCGCCAGGCGTGCTGCCGATCGGTGCGGACACGACGGCCAAGGGGGTGCAGATTCGCGTTGCCGATAACGCGGGCACCCCGGTGACGTTCGACCAGTCGATCAAGCTCGATGCATACAACAAGGCGACGGGCGGTTCGTTTGCGATTCCGATGCAGGCGTCCTATATCAAGACGGGGCCGACGGTGGATACGGGCACGGTCAGTGGCTCGATGGTCGTGTTGATGGACTATCAGTGACGGCGGCGAGCCGGCTGTGTGGAGATCGTTCGGTGAGACTCGCCAAACTCGTTCTGGCACCGGGCATCGGCGGTGTACTGTTCGGCCTCGTACAGACGGCACGGGCCGACACGGTGTCGAAGCAAATCGGGCTGACCGCACGGATCGACGATGCAATCGTCGTGTCGGAGCCGGATGGTTCGGCGTGGTACGCCACGGAAGAACTGGGCGCGGCCGACCAGACGTAGTCGAAGTTCACGAAGGTGCTGCCGGTTCGCACGTTCACGAAGAACGCCGGTTTCGACGTGTCGCTGGCGCAGCGGCTGAAGCGCTCGATCGCCATTCGCGACGCCGGCGAGGACTCTGTCACACCCGCTACGGGCGTGAGCCTCGTCAACAGCCAGTCTCCCGACTTGCGTACGGCATCCGGCGGCTATCGCACCGTCAACGTGAACGTGAACGGCAACACCCGGGTTGGGCTGCCGTTCCAGAGCTTCAGTCAGGTACATGAGCGGGTAAATGAAGGACGGCAGGCGAAGCCGTCGTCGTTGGCATTGAATGCGGGTGCGCGCGTCGCGGCCGGGACGATGATCCGCATGCATTGACGTGCGTCGACGCGTTGCGTGACCGCGCCACGCACGCATGGACGGCATCATTGTCTCGCCAGTCGCTCAACCCTTCGCAACGACATCGATCCGCAGCGCGTCGCCGCCCGCGACGATCGCCAGCAGCCGGTCGACGTTCGGATGCGCGCCCGGGCGGTTGCGCGCGTCGGCGGTATGCTCCGCGAACACGGCCAGACCGTGCTCGGCGGCCTTCGCGTCGAGCGTGCCGAACGCCTGTTTCAGGTAGTGGTACACCGCGAGCGAACCTTGCTTGCCCGGCTGGTTCTCGATCGTCGCGACCACGTCGCCGTTCGCGCCGACGAGATCGATGCGCGCGATGCCGTCGATGGCCGGCAGTTGCGCGAGGTTGTCCTTGAATACTGGGGTCGGTTGAATCACTGAAAACACTCCGTCGGTTCGGTCATGGGCCACAGAACGTGGCCGGCCGTATCTTATCCGATCGGCTTCGGCGCACCGGCCGGCGCGCCCACTTCGCGCGAGCGCTCGATATCCGGGCTGCGATACGCACGCTCGGGAATCTCGGCGAGCCGCGACGCGTGCACTTGCTGCGGCGCGAGGCCGTAGAACTTCTGAAAACTCATGATCAGCGGCGACCACTTGTCCGGATCGATGCGGTCGGGGTGATCATCCATCAGCAGGTCGGGATGCACGTGTACACGCTGGATGCGCACCTCGAACACGCGAATGTGGCCGCGCAGGTCGGGCGTTTCTTCGCCGATCCCGTGCGTCGCCGCGACGACCGCTTCCATGTGCACCGGGCATTCGAGCGCCCGCGGCGGTGCGACGGTTTGCGACGCCGCTTCGGTAAGCCCGGCCGTGCCGAACTTGTCGGGTTCGAACACATAACCCTTCGCGCGCTTGCCGTCGGGCACCGGATACGTGCCCGTCGTGCGCGCGATCCGGTCGACCGCGTGCGCCTGCGCCGCCGATGGCAGGTTCAGCACGCATTCTCCGGTGCGCAGCAGGTTACGGGTGGTCTGCGAACTGGCGGCGATGCCGATCACGCCGCGCCAGCCGAGCCAGAATGCGGACGAGATCGGTGCGAGATTGGCCGTGCCGTTCTCGTTCAGCGTGCTGACCAGCACGACGGGCGTGCCGAAATAAAGGATGTTCGGTTCGGTGACGCAATGCGGAGCATTCATGGTCGGCGCCTTCGTTGACGGATCAGTCCGCATGCTGATCCTGTCGTGGCGGCTCGACACTCCGAATCTTGTCGTGTTATCCGGATGGCGAACGGGAACGGCGCGTCATGCGCAGGCGTTGCCCGGCGGACGGCGGGCCATCGCAACCGCCCGCTTCCGCACCCGCCGGCATCGCGCTTGCTTTTCCGCTACAGTAGGAGATCGTGCGACCGCGCCCGCCGATCCGGCGCGGTCACGTTCCAGCATTCCACACGAGGGCCCCGATGCACACGCCGCAACGCTATACCGAGGATGCGCCGACGCGCGCGGACGTCGACGCACTCGCCGGCACCACCGTCATCGAATTCGGCACGAACTGGTGCGGGATCTGCGCGGCCGCGCAGCCCGCGATCGTCGCGTCGTTCGCCGCGCATCCCGCCGTGCGGCACCTGAAGATCGAGGATGGCCCGGGCCGCCCGCTTGGCCGCTCGTTCCGCGTGAAGCTGTGGCCGACGCTGGTGTTCCTGCGCGACGGCGTCGAAGTGGCGCGCGTCGTGCGCCCCGCCGATGCGAAGCAGATCGAAGCCGACGGCTTCGCCGCGCTGGCCTGAGGTCGAGGCGATGCAACAGGCGATCGCGCACATCGGCGTCGACACGCGCGGCAGCGGCCTCGTCGAATTCACGCCGCAGGTACGGGCGTTCGTCGACCAGCAGGCGATCCGCACGGGCCTGCTCACTGTGTTCTGCCGCCATACATCTGCGTCGCTGCTGATCCAGGAGAACGCGGATCCGTCGGTGCGGCGCGATCTCGAACGCTATTTCGCGACGCTCGCACCTGAGGACGACACACGCTACGAGCACGACACCGAAGGTGCCGACGACATGCCGGCGCATCTTCGCACCGCGCTCACGCAAGTGCAGTTGTCGATTCCGGTCGAGCAAGGGCGCATGGTGCTCGGCACCTGGCAGGGGATCTACCTGTTCGAGCACCGCCGCGCGGCACACCGGCGCGATATCGTGCTGCACCTGATCGGCGAATAAACGGGAACGTGAGAGGGAACGCCTGATGCTGCGCTGGCGCGCGATGCCGTATGCGTCTGCACGCGGCGCACCGATTCAGGCGAGCAGCTTCTCGACGAGCGCGCCGAGTTCGCGCAGGTGGACGGGCTTCGGCAGGAATTCGTCGAACACCTGCTTGTTCTCGCGCAGCGCGGCCGATTCATACGCGCTGACGCCGAGGATCGCCGGATGCCGGCCGTCGTCGTCGGGTACCGCGACTGCGCGAATGCGCCGTGCGACCTCGAAGCCGCTCAGGTCCGGCAGCTCGAGATCGAGCACGACGATGTCGTAGCGGCTCGCGCCGAAGCGCGCGACGCCTTCCTGCCCGGTGCTGCACAGATCGGCGTCGATGCCGAGCGCCGACAGCATCGCGCCGAGCGTTTCGCGTGCGTTGTCGTCGTCGTCGACCACCAGCGCGCGCCGGTCGCGGTGCGCGGCCGCGTGCGGCAGCGCGGGCGCATCTCCGGCCGCGTTGCCGGCGGTGTCGATGCCGGGCACTTCGGCCGGCAGTGTCACGACGAACTCGCTGCCTTCGCCCACCGTGCTGCGCACGTCCACATGCCCGCGCAGCGTCGTCACGATTTCGCGCACGACGGCGAGCCCCATGCCGATTCCGTCCACATGCAGCCCGACCGCGTCGTTCGCGCGATAGAACGGCTCGAAGATCTTCGACAGGTGTGGTTTCGCGATGCCGGCGCCGGTGTCGCGCACGGCGATCCGCAATTGCTGGCCGGCCGGTGCGTCGGCGAGCGTGATCGACACGTCGATCGATCCGCCGAGCGTGTACTTGACCGAGTTCTCGATCAGGTTCGACAGCACCTGGCGCAGCAGCTTGCGATCGGAACGGATCGCCAGATCGTGCGGCTCGACCTGTTGCGCGACCGCGATCCGCTTGGCCGCGATCTTCTCGCGCAGCGGATCGAGCACCTCGGCGAGCAGCGACGCCATGCCGACGGTTTCCCGTTCGGCGAGGCGCTTCGTCGAGCGCAGCTTGATGTAATCGGTCAGGTCCTTGACGAGCGCCTCGAGCGACAGCGCGGAATTCTGCAGCCGCCGGATCGTCTTCAGGTTCGCGTCCGACTGCGGGCGCGCGAGGAGGATCTCGACCGATCCGCAGATCGCCTGCAGCGGTGTGCGCAACTCGTGGCTGACCATTCCGAGGAACGCGTTTTTCGCCTCGATCATTTCGAATGCGCGGTCGGACGCCTTGCGTTCCGCGTCGAGCGCCGCGTCCTGCCGTTCGAGCAGGTCGTCACGCGTGCGCATCGTATAGAACAGCAGCAGGAACAGCGCGCACAGGATGACGCCGAGCACGATGCCGAGGATCAGGATCGCGCGCTGCTTTTCCTTCAGCTGATGGAACGTGAAGTCGCGCTGTGCCATCTCGATCGCGCGGAAATAGTTCGCGAGGCCGTTGACCTTCGGCCAGTACGCGTTCACCTCGTCGATCACCTGCCGTGCGTGCTGCGGCGTATCGCGCAGCGGCGGTACGTCGCGCTTCAGGCGCGTCATGAATTCGCCGAGTGCGTCGATCTCGTTGCGCGCGCGCGGGATGCGCAGCCAGTATTGGGACACTTCCGACGGCCGCTGCAGAAAGCCGAACGACACCGACAGGCTGTCGAGCTGCATCTGGACGTGATCGAAGTCGTCGTCCTCGTGCGTCGCGTAGAGGATCAGTTGCCGGTCGAACCGCGTATAGACGTTCCGGTATTGCGCGGCGGTCCAGAACACGCCTTCGCGCGGCCCCTCGAGTACGCCCTCGTTGACCGAGGTGGCGAGGAGGTCCCACAGCAGGAACGCCCACGCGGCGAACCCCATGATCCACAGCGAGCCGAGGACCAGGATGATTTTTCTATTTTTCCATCGCCCGCGTTTCATTTCACTTCACGGTCAGGCCGATGATCTGCCATGCGAACTTGGCTTCACCGAGCGGCGTCTTCAGTTCGTCGGGATACTGGTCGCGCGGGTACATGATCCACAGCGGGCCGTAGTTGTCGTTGTCGAGCACTTTGCCGTTCATCGTCCGCGCGAGGATCACGCCGTAGCGATCGGCGTCGGACACGGGAATCGTGAACGTGTACTCGTCGATGCAGCGGAACTCGATCTGCGTGCCGTGTGCGCCGACCGTCTTAAGGATGTCGGACAGGCGCGGGCCGGTGAAGGCCGCCTTCGGCGTCCAGCTCGTCGACGTGACGATCGTGTGCTGGGGCAGCGCCATCAGCGCCTGCTCGGAGAAGACGTAAGTCGACTTGCCCTGCTGGTTGTGCTTGTCGATCTTGCCGTCGACGGTGAAGCTGAACGACGAAGCGGCCCAGGCCGCTGCGGCCATGCCGAGCAGGCAGGCCGTCAGCAGGCTCTTGGTCCAGATGGTCGGAATTCGCATGTCATGCCCTCGGTCTTGTTGTGTGGTGGGTTGTGTTTCTGGTCTCAATTCGCGGCGGCCGCGGCCGGCAGCGTGATCTTCAGTTCGCGCGCCACTTCGGCGAACAGGATCGGCAGGCGCACCGGCTTTTCCTCGCAGCGCGCGTTGTAGTGCGACACGATGTGCGCGATTTCGTCTTCGCTGGCTTCGCCGGTCGAGATCTTGCCGGTCAGCAGGAAGATCGGCGCGCCGCTGTTCTCGCTCGAGCGGATGCCGCGCACGAGCTCGGCGGCGGTCTGGTCGCCGAGCATCCAGTCGAGGATGTAGCCGTCGAAATCCTCGACCTCCAGTGCCTTGCGGAACGTCGCGCCGTCGAAGTACGGGATCGCGTTCACGCCTTTCTCGATGAAATATTCACATACCGTCTCGGCGACGTCCTGCGAATCGTCGACCACGGCGATGCGCGCCGCATAGACGTTCGGCTGCGTCGAGCGCAGCTCGATCACGTCGACCGGATAGGTGCGGCCCTCGCGCGCGTGCTGACGCTCGGTGATGAGCCATTCGCCTTGCCACTGCAGCGCGACGAAGTCCGTCTCGATCTGGCTGCTGGCCTTGGTCGAGATCGCGGCGCGGCAGCGAAAGCGCCGCGACTCGATCACGAGCGTCGCGTCGATCATCTCGGCGGCGGCCGGCTGCGTGCCCTTGTCGTCGAGCAGGATCGCGGGCGGCACGCCGAAATGCGTCGCGATGTCCTGCAACTGCGACAGGTTCCACGGGATCAGGCCTTTCATCTTGCGCGTGACGACCGAGAAACTGAGGCCGAGCACGTTCGCGATCGTCGTGTTGTGACTTCGCGGCGGAATGCCGTTCCGGTTCAGTAGGTCGCGCACCTTGTTGGCGGTGATGAGATCGACGTTGGCCTGCTCGCTGTTGGACATCTCGATGGGGTCTCCAAGGGTTTTTGGCGAGGGAGAGCATATCAAAACTGACGTGACACGCAAACTTTGAAAAAGCGAATCACCTTGACATGCCGTTTTTCTTCATTATTATTGCTCACCACGTCACCTTTGTTTGTCGCGTCATGTTTGGAGATCGCAGCCGGCAACAGCCGGTACAACGAAAAGCGACAACAATGAAGCGGTGACTGAACGATTCGAAGAGAGAACCTGAGAGAGCCTTGGAATGCGTGTCGGCGTCGACGGATTGTATCCGTTGCGCCGCGCGCGACCGGGTGCGAGCTCACGGGGGTGAAAAGCTCGAAGAATTGCGGCGCCAATAAAACTTGGGGAAAGTAACAATGTACCGCCGTTTACTCGCACCAGGGCTGCTGTTGCTACTGGCCGCGTGCGCGCAGGATCCGTCCGCCACCAGCAACACGGTGCGGATCTGCGACGACACAGGTTGTTCCGACCGTCCTAAAGATCAGGTGTCCTATCAAAAAAGGGACGATTCGGAAGACCGGGAAGATCCGCGCATCGCCGCGCTGAAGCAAACCGCGAAGACCCAGCCGAAGGCCGCCTACGATCTCGGCCTGCGCTATTTCCGCGGCGACGGCGTGCGCCAGGACAGCTACCAGGCACTCAAGTGGATGCGCGAGGCGGCCGAGCGCGGCGACCTGCAGGCGCAGAAGGCGCTTGGCAGTTTCTACCTGTTCGGCCTCGAGGAAATGGGCTCCGACGCGCGCGAAGCGGAGAAGTGGCTGTCGATCGCGGCCGGCCGTGGCGACAAGGAATCGAAGAAGCTGCTCGACCTTGCGCGCAAGGCAAAGAAAGAAGACGAAGAAGACTGGAAATGGCGCACGCAATGGCGTGACGTCTATTACGGCTACTGGTACTCGGGCTATCCGTACTACGGCGTCTGGCAGCAGACGTACTGGTACTACTGACCGGGCCTGAAGCAACGGGGGCAGCAGCGGGGAGACCACCATCGCGCGCCAGCCGGGGGGCTTATCGAAGTTCGCACGAACACATAAGCCGAACAACGACTCTAATCGATCGACAACGACATGAAGACCAACCTTTCCCAACGTCTCACTCAAGGTGCGCTGGTTGCAGCGCTTTGCGCGTCCGTGGCGGGCTGCGGCGGCGTAGTGACGCCCGGCGGTCAGAACGCGGGCGTGACCGGTGCCGCCGCGGGCGGCACGAGCGCCGGCGCCGATTCGGGGCTGCAGCGCTGCACGTCGCCGCTCGGCACGATCGCCGTCGACGACGGCCGCAACGCCGACTGGTGGGGCCCGTTCGGCAGCGCGACCAAGATGACGACGATCGACCCGCTGCTGCGCCTGGCCGTCCAGCAGTCGAACTGCTTCGTGATCACGTCGATCGGCAACCAGAAGAGCGATGCGCGCCTGTCGCGCATCACGCAACTGCAGCGCAACTCGGGCGAATACCGCGCGGGCTCGAAGCAGCAGAAGGGCCAGCGTGTCGCGGCCGACTATTACATGGAACCGCAGATCGTCATCAACGATTCGCCGATCGGCGGCATCGGCAGCATGATCGGCGGGCTGATCGGCAACAGCGCGGTGGCGGCGGTGGCCGGCCACCTGCAGACGAAGGCATCGGTCGTCACGCTGACGCTGTTCGACGTGCGCTCGGCCGTGCAGATCGCGGCGTCGGAAGGCAGCTCGACGGCGACCAACTACGGTGCCGCGCTGGGCGGCTTCGGCGGTGGCGTGGGCGGTGCGCTGGCCGGGTTCTCGTCGACGCCGGAAGGCAAGGCGACCGTCGTCGCGTTCATCGACGCGTACAACAAGATGGTCGTCGCACTGCGCAGCTACAAGGCGCAGGACGTCAAGGGCGGCCTCGGCCGCGGTGGCCAGCTCCAGGTCAACTGACGTCCAGGGCCGGCGGTGCGCCGCCGGCCGGTTTCCGCTTCGCAATCGTCCGTGCGTGTGGCGTGAGCCGCGCGCGCCGGCTTCGTTCGTCCTGTTCGTTTCGAGGTGATTCCGATGAAAGCCGTTGCATTGATCGCATTGACCTGTCTCGCGCTGACCGCCTGCGGCGGCGACGACAATTCATCACCTGCGTCGTCCGGCGGCGGATCGGGCACGAGCAACAACGGTGGCACCGGTGGTACGGGGTCCGGCGGAACGGGAAGCGGCGGCTCGGGCGGCTCAGGTGGCTCAGGTGGCAGCACGCTGACGCTGCGCTACGACGCGCAGCCGACCGCGGCGGACCAGGCGAGCTTCCTGACGCTGCTCAACAGCGAAGGCGCGAAGGGCTACCGCTATCTGGGCGACTACTACTACGCCCCGTCCAACGGCGGCTCGCGCTCGATCTTCGTGAACGACGGCACCGTGCAGACCTACACGTACCAGTTGCAATCCACGCCGGGCGACTGGACGACCTTCCTCAACCAGGCCAACACGCAGGGCACGAACGGCTATCGCTACGAAGGGCCGCTCACGTACGGCTACCTGTATCGCAAGGATGGCGGTTCGTCGGCCACCTACACGTATACGACGACCGGCCTGCCGGCCGACCCGAACGCGTTCCTCACGCAGGCGAACGGCCAGGGCCAGTCGGGCTACTGGTTCCTGGGCCCGATGGTGATCGGCTCGGTGCAGTCGAACGTGTACATGAAGAACAACGCGTCGAGCGCGACCTACACGTACGATGCGCTCACGCCGACGACGAGCGTCAGCGACTTCATCGCGCAGGCCAACAGCGAGGGGGCGAAGGGTTATCGCGCGAAGGGCGCGCTGCTGTTCGGCAGCACGATCTCGTGGGTCTACGTGAAGGACCAGACGCAGTCGCCGACCTTCACGTACCAGTCGGCCGCGATCCAGTCGACCGGCGCCAGCTTTGTCCAGCAGTCGAACACGTTCGGCGCGCAGGGTACCGCGTATCTGAGCGATCTCGCGCTCGGCGTCTCCACGCCGGTGATGGCTTCGTTCTACTTCAAGCCGGCGAACTGCACGGGGTTCCTGTGCACGACGCTCAACCCGCTCACGCAGAACTGACCTGCCGTCGTTCGACGGCCGCCGATGTGCCTCGCCGCCTGAGCGGCGTCTCCGCGGGGGTATGCCGCTTGATGGCCCGCCCCCGCCTTTTTCCTCGCCTCTTCTTCCTCCCGGTTGCGCGTTGCATGGTCCGGCGGGCAGCCGGGATGCATCCTAACGTCACTTTTTCCCGCATCGAATTTCGGTCAAGTTCTAAATATCTGCTCAATAGTATTTGACGTGTACGAAACGGTTCATTTGGGGTGGACGCTCCCATACCCGTTTGGCATCGTCGGAATTCATTCCATCTTTTCCATGGTGAATTCCGGCCAGGCGTCGCGCTTCGAATCGGCATCGTTCGAGGGCGCGACCCTCGTCGCGCGTCATGCCGCAGAGTCCGCTTCAATCCCTCCGCCGCTATCTGAGCATTTCGGTGTTCGGTGGCGGCATCGTCGTTACCGTCCTGGTCCTGATCGCATGCGGTCTCGGGATGACGGCGATCGTCTCGGGGCATGTCGAGGGCGAGCGGCGCAATTACCTGAACGGGCTGGAGCAGACGCTCAACGAGATTCAGGTGAGCGAAACCTCGTTCCGCAACGGCGTCGCGAATGCGCAGCTGATCTGGCGCGAGGCCGATAGCGCGCCGGAATCGGTCGTCGATGCATTCTTCGGCGACGACCAGCGCGTCGCGATCCGGCCGCATCCGTCGCTCGTGCTCGGCGTGCCTGGGCAGACCGGCAATCGCACCGAGGTGGCGCGCTACCTGTCGCTGTCGGTGCTGCTGGCGCGCATCTGCGCGGCGAGCTCGATCAATCGCGGGCGCACGCTGGAGGGCTACCACTACAGCACGCGCACGGGCATGTTCGGGCTGGTGCCGAACCGGAACCGCGACGATCCCGCGCTGGCGTCGCCCGACGATCGCGCCCGCGTGCTGGATGCGCTGCGCATCGATTTCGAGCGTGCGTATCCGGGTGTCGTCGATACCCGTCCGCACGTGCGCTGGCTCGCGCCGTTCACCGATCCCGTGTCGGGGCAGCCGCGCATCCGGATCGCGGCCGAGGCGCACGACAACGGCAAGACGTTTGCCGTGCTCGTGACCGAATACTCGCCCGACTACCTGCTGTCATGGCTGGCCGACTATCGGCCCGACGGCGCGTTCACCATCACGACGGCCGACGGCCGGCTCGTCGCGATGGATCCCGCCGTGGGCGATGCCGGCCGCGCGGCGCGCCTGCTGAAGCTGGCGCCGGGGCGCGGCGGCGCGTCGTCGGGCTCGCCCGAGTTCCGCGACGGTTTCCTGCTGTTTCACGGCAAGCTCGAATCGACCGGCTGGACCTTCGCATACGCGCTGTCGTGGGCCGATGTCGCGTCCGGCGTCGCGCGCTCGGCCGGCACGTTGATGGCGGCGACGCTGCTGACGCTCGCGGTCATGTGGACGTTGCTGCTGCGCTTTCACCGTCGCGAGTTCGCGCCGCTCTATGCGCGCTCGCAGCGCGTGTTCGACAGCGAGGCGCTGTGCCGCAGCGTGATCGAGATGGCGCCGATCGGCCTTGGGCTGATCGCGCACGACGACGGCCGCTGCATGCTGGCGAGTCCCGCGCTCAGGGAAATGGTCGCGCGGATCGGCGGCGACTATCGCGAGCTGTCGAACCAGATGGCCGCCGCGTGGCAGGCGCACGTCGCAAGCGGCGGCGCGGGCCGCGTGCTGCACGACGACTTCGTGATCGACGGCGGCGAAGCCGCGCACCTGCATCTCGAATTCATCGCGTGCGGCGCACGCTATCAGGGTGCGGACGTGCTGATCGCTGCGGTCGCGGATACCACCGCGAAGCACCAGCTGATGCAGAAGCTGGAAGAGGCCGTGCGCGCGGCCGATTCGGCCAATGCCGCGAAATCGTCGTTCCTTGCGGCGACGAGCCACGAGATCCGCACGCCGCTGAACGTGATCCTCGGCAACCTCGAGCTGCTCGAACGCTCGGCGCTCGACGCGGTCCAGCACGGCCGCGTCGGCACGTTGCGCACGTCGGCGACGAGCCTGCTCGCGCTCGTCAACGACATTCTCGATTTCTCGAAGATCGAGGCCGGCGCGATGCAGGTCGAGTCGATCGAGTTCGACGTGATCGCGACGGTCGCACGCGAGCTGAGCGCGTTCGCGCCGATCGCGAAGGCGAAGGGCCTGCAACTGTTCTGCGAAGTCGACGCGGCCGACACGCAGCGGATGCGCGGCGATCCGACGCGATTCGCGCAGGTGCTCGGCAACCTGTTGAACAACGCGATCAAGTTTACGAGCACGGGCCGCGTGACCGTACGCGTGGCCGTCGTTGCAGACGGCCACGGCGCGCCGGTGCTGTCGGTCGCGATCGAGGATACCGGCATCGGCATTGCCGCCGAGCATCGGCGCAAGCTGTTCAAGGCGTTCACGCAGGTCGACACGTCGATCACGCGCCGCTATGGCGGCACGGGGCTCGGGCTCGCGCTGTGCGACCGCCTCGTCATGGCGATGGGCGGCTGCATCGACGTGGCGAGCGAGCCGGGCGTCGGCAGTCGCTTCACGATCCGTCTGCCACTCGGCGCGGACGTCGCCATGCCCGGCCGGCCGCACGGCGTGCGCACGCAGGCGTGTTCGCTGACGCTCGTTGCCGCGCATCGCGCGTGGCGCGAATTCGCGTTGCCGCACCTGCATGCATGGGGATTCGACGTCGATGTGTACGACGACCTGTCGAGCCTGCCGGGCGATCTGGCAGGTCCGGTCTTGCTGCTCGGCGATCCCGATGCCTGGTCGCATGCCGAACTGGGCAACCTGCGCGGTTGTGCGCCGCTGATCCTCGCCACGTGCGACGGCCCGCTCGAACCACACCGCGCGGGCGGCACGGTGCGCGTATCGAGTTATTCGCTCGGCGGCCTGCGCGCCGCGCTGTCGTGCTGCGCGTCGTGTCGCGGTGAAAGCGCGATTGCCGCTTCATCCGCCGGCGAGCTTGCGCGTGTCGCCATGCCCGGCCGGCGGCGCGCCGTGCTGGCGCGGCCACAGCCGTCCATCGACCGAGCGCCGCGCGTGCTGGTCGCGCGCGACGAAACCGTCGACGGGTCGATTTTCCGCGAGCAACTGCACGTACTCGGCTGTACGGTGGCTGAGGTCGGGTCCGGGCGCGCGGCGCTCGAATCGCTGGCCGACGGCGGCTGGGACGTGCTGCTGATCGGCGCCGATCTTCCCGATCTGCGCGCGCACGAGCTGGCGGAAGCCGCGCGCGACCAAGGCGTCGCGTGCGACGTCCTGGTCATCACGTCGCACCTGTCGCCCGATGGCATGCGTCGCTGCGTGGCGGCGGGCGTGCGGCGCGTCCTGACGAAACCCGTGACGCTCGCGCACCTGCGCGGCGCGCTTGCGTCCGTGTGGCAGCGGTGCGGTGCTGCGCCGGAAAGCGCGGCGAGCGGGCCGGCCGATCGCGAGGCGGCACTGCATGGCAAGTAACCGGCAACACGGAACCCAGCAACGCATGTCCGACATAAAAGAGGCAGAGTGCCTGCACCCGTCGCAGTGCACATTTCAAATCACACTGGAGGGGAAGACCATGCGTCACTTGGGGAAGATATTCGCACTGCTGATCGAATTCGCGGCGCTGTCCGAGCGGTCGCGCAAGGAATTTCTGACCATGATGAACGAGTATCTGCTGATGTCGCCGGCTCAGAGACGGCGCGCGATCAACGAGTGGAAAATGCGCCAGGAAGGAGCGCGGCATGACGAACCCGGCGAGTCGGTGCACCGATAGTGCGTGGTGGCGGGGCGATACGTAGCGGGATCGCCCTGCGCCCGTCCGCTGAGACGCCCTGCGTACGGTAGCGGCAGGCGGCGGCGACCGGATACGGCCCGGCCGGTTGCAAATGCCGCCCCTGGCGCGTACGGGCGCGCCGCGCAGCGGATTTCCCCGGTGACGCGGGTTCGATCCCTCGAACCGCGCAACGCTCCATCGCAGCGCACCCGCCTGTTGGCGCGCAGGATGCGCGATGCATCGATGGCCCGTCCGACCGGTAAACGCGGCCGGATTTATCTTAAAATTAGGTCACTATTGTCCGGCGGCCGTATGTGGCTGACGATCGGCTGACGGCGCGAGTATGCGAGCGTCGCGCGCCGGATGCGTGACGGGAAGCCTCGGGGAGAAACAGGAACATGGACGAATTTTCAGTGCGCGTGATGGTGGCGGATGATCATCCGGCATCGGCGCTCGGGATGTCGCAGGCGCTGCAAGGCAACAGCACGATCAAGCTGGTGGACGCCGTTTCGAACTCGACGGATCTGGTCGCGGCGCTCGACGCGCAGCCGAGCGACGTGCTCGTGCTCGACTACGTGATGCCCGGCGGCAAGTACGGCGATGGCCTCGTGCTGCTGTCGTTCCTGCAGCGTCGTTACCCCGCGCTGCGCATCGTGACGATCACGATGATCGACAATCCGAGCGTGCTGCGCGCGATCCAGAAGCAGGGCGTGAACTGCATCCTCAGCAAGTCGGATGCGCTGTCGCACCTGATCGGCGCCGTGCATGCGGCCTACGTCGGCGCGAACTACATGTCGCCGTTCGTGAAGCAACTGCTCCAGGATGGCGATGCGATGCCCGTCGCGCGCGCGCTGACGACGCGCGAGATCGAGGTGGTCCGGCTCTTCGGCGCCGGCTACACGGTGGGCGAGATCGCCACGCAGCTGCATCGCAGCAAGCAGACCATCAGTTCCCAGAAGTCGAGCGCGATGAAGAAGCTCGGGATCGTCCGCGACGCGGATCTGATCCGGTACGCGGACGAAGGCAATGTGCAGGATCCGGGCGGGCCGGACGCGCGTGACTGACGTGAGCACACGGCTCGGTGCGGGCCGCGGGCGGGTGTGGCGCGCGCCTGGCGCGGCGCCGATGCCGTTCCGGCGCACGGGTTCGACGTGTGACGGTCGCACGCGAGGCGAGCGGCTGCGAGTCCGGGCGCATGCCGGCGCTTGTCCGACGACAGCGAAACCCCAGCGAATCGTATGCCTGAAAAACTGAAAAGGCTTGCCGCACAGGCTGCCGCCGTCGGCCGCAAGCCGTTCGATCCGGGCCGGGTCCGGCGTCAGCAGCAGGCATTGCTGTACGGCGGCGGCGCGGCGATGACCGTGTTCATCGTGCTGTGCGCGCTGCTCGTCGTGCGGCTTGCCATCGGCGACTACGTTGCGCAAATGCGCTCGACGTTCCTGCGGGAAGTGGCGGAACTGCACGGGGAACTGCAGGTGACGCAGGCGTTGTTGGGGCGTTTCGCCGACAACATGACCGCGGCCAACGGCAGTCCCGATGTGGTGCCGCCGTCCGATCTGCAAACGATGATCGACAATGGCGGCAGGCTGGATTGGCTGGACCCGCATGGCAAGTTGACGGTTGTCGGGTTCGCCGATCTCACGTCGGGGAAGTCGCCAGCCGCGTACGTCCGCTATATTGGCGCGCTCTACCGGATGGGTCACGCTGTGTCCACACCGTCGCCGGTTTCGATTGCCAAGGATTTCACGGCTTACATGGTCGGCGTGAACGACGACTTTCTGGTGTTGTTCGGCGCGGAACTGGCCAGGCGGGCCCCCGCGCGACTGGCTCCGTCCGATCTGAAGGCGCTCGCACGCCGGCTCGAGCCGGCGGATCCCTATGGCGGCATCGTCGTCGAGACACGCGACGATCCGGTGCTCGGAAGGCCTGTTACCCGCTTTGCGCAGTTGTTGAGCGATGTGGACGGCAAGCCGTTCGCGTGGCTCGTCTTCAACGGCCGTCCCGAGCTCGACCGGATCATGGCGCCGCGGACATCCGATGTGGAGAACGTGCTCGTCGACACGAGCGGGCATATCGTGTTCGGACGACCGCATGACGGCGCGCTCGTCGCACGAACACTCGAGCGTGTACTGAAACGAAGTCCCGTTCCGATCATCCCGCATCGCATTGGCGGCAGGTTCGTGCTCGGTGACCGTCTGGCCGGGTCCGACCTCGTTCTGATCAAGAGTTACACATGGCGAAGCGTGGCGATCGCCAACGCCGTGCGCATTGGCATCGCTTGCACGTTTGCGCTGATCGGCATCGCAGTGCTGTGGACCGCGATCGTGCTGTTCGACCGGCGCGCGTTGCGCCCCGCGAACCGGCGCGCGATACGCCTGATCGAAAGCGAGGCACTCAACCGGACGCTGATTCGCACCGCGCCGGCCGGCCTGGCGCTGTTGTCGCTCGCCGACGGCGACGCGATCGTGCGCAACGACGCGATGGCCGCGTACGACAAGGCCGTGTCGGGCGCGCCGCTCGGCAAGCGGCTGTGGCAGGTCTATCGCGACGCGGTGCGCGGCGGCGGCGCGCGCAGGCTCGTCACGCACGAATTCGCGATCGAGCGCGCGGAACACGGTTTTGCGTATCTCGATGCGCACATGGTGCGCGCCAAGTATCGCGGCATCGACGTGCTGCTGTGCACGCTGATCGACATCACCGCGCGCAAGGAAGTCGAGGCGACGTTGCGCGACGCGCGTGCGGCGGCCGAGCAGGCGAACAAGGCGAAGTCGACGTTCCTCGCGACGATGAGCCACGAGATCCGCACGCCGCTGAACGCGATCATCGGCAATCTCGAACTGATGGCGCGCGCGTCGCTGCCGTCGGCGGAGCGGCGGCGGTTGAAGACGGTCGCATCGTCGTCGGACGTGTTGCTGCGCGTGATCAACGACGTGCTCGACCTGTCGAAGGCCGAGTCGAACCAGATGGTGCTCGAACATATTCCGTTCGATCTGCGCCGAATCCTGAACGACGTGACGGCGATGTTCCGGCCGCTCGCGGATGCGAAAAACCTCGAACTCGCGTGCCGCATCGCGCCGGAACTGGCCGACGGTTACGTCGGCGACCCGACACGGTTGCGTCAACTGGTGTCGAACCTCGTCAGCAACGCGATCAAGTTCACGAAGCGGGGTGGCGTGACGATCGATGCAGGGCTCGCGACGGGCGGTGCGGTTGGGCAGCGCGTCGAGATCGTCGTTCGCGACACGGGCGTCGGCATTCCGGAGGACAGCCTGCCGACGCTGTTCGACGTCTATATGCAGGCCGATGCGTCGATTTATCGCCGCTTCGGCGGCACGGGGCTCGGATTGCCGCTGTGCCGGCGCATCGTTGCATTGATGGGTGGTGAACTGAGCGTCGACAGCCGGCTGGGTGAAGGCTCGACGTTCGTCGCCGGGTTGCCGCTGACCGAAGCGCCGCACGGGTGGCGGGTCGATACGCCGGAACTGCCGGCATTCGTGGATGCGGTGCGTGGGTACGGGGCGACGTCTGAACCCGATGAAGCGGGCGACGCGACGGCGGACGCTGAAACGCATGTGTCGTCGGCCGGTGACGAAGAAGAACCGCTGCGCGTGCTCGTCGCCGAGGATCATCCGGCGAGCCGCGCGTTGCTGCACGACCAGCTCGACGCGCTGCGCTACGACGCGACGATCGTGTCCAACGGCGTCGAGGCGATGCGTGCGTTTTTCGAGCATCCGTTCGACGTCGTGCTGACGGATCTCGGCATGCCCGAGCTCGACGGGTTTGCGTTGGCGAATTTTCTGCGGGAGCAGGGTTCGAATGTGCCGGTGATCGCGATGACCGCACACGCGACGGATGAGGATCGCCGGCGTTGCGAACGGGCTGGCGCGGTGGAGGTCGTGCTGAAGCCGTTGTCGATCGGCGCGCTCGAAGCGGTGTTGCGGCGGCATGGCGGGCGGCGGGCGGTGGCGAGTGGTGAAGCGCATGCGCCGGCGCATGACGTGCCGCTCGCGGTAACCGACGAGATGCTGCAGAGATTGCGCGAGGCGACGCTGCGTTCGCTGACGGTGATCGAAGCGGCACTGCCGAAAAACGATATCGAATCGATCAAGGTCGAGTTGCATTCGATGCGCGGCGGATTTGCGCTTGCCCGCGATACCGTGGCGCGGGATGCCTGTGCGCAGGCCGAACGCGTGTTGCTTCACGACGGTTCGGATGCACTTGGACTGGCGTGGCCTGAGTGCAGGGCGGCGATCGCGGCTGCGTTGGCGCGCTTGAGCTGAACGGGCTTCGCGCAGTCCGGCAAGCACATCTGATCGACATATGCCGCGCCGCGGCGAGTCTGCCGAAGCGAAGCGTAGCGGCGTCATCCCCTCGGTCGTTACACGATCCGTAGAAACGTCAGATCGCACTTGACCGTCCCCAACCCGCGAGTCGAGCGCCCGCGTCGACCGGTCGCCTCTTCCTTTTGCGCGTGTGGCAAACCTTGTGGCGCGCCTTCCCCGATCATTTCCAGCATGTGCTGTCGCGCGCGTGAAGCGTGCGATCACCCAAATTGTGAGATTGAATTAACAATCAACGACTTGAGTTTGATGAAAGAGAATATTCGTACGTTTACGAGTATTTTTTTGACATATATAAAAATCGTCCTATTCATCATTTGGTGATGCTCTCGGAAAATTTCGTTAGTGGAGGTGATCTTCCACATAACGTGTGCCGACTAGTTTCGGCATTTAATTTTCGAAAATCGTTTAAAAGAGAGCATCAGATGAAACTCAGCAAAATCGCTCTGGCACTGGGTATGACCACGGCACTGTTCGGCATGGCACATACGGCGCAGGCCGAGCCCGTGTCGAAGAAGATCACGCTGACCGCGCAAATCAACGACGGCATCTTCGTGTCGAAGCCGGACGGTAAGACGTGGTACAGCACGGAAGAACTCGAAGCCACCGACTACACGCAATCGAAGTTCGCGAAGACGCTGCCGATCCGCGTGTGGACGAAGAACGCCGACTTCAACGTTTCGCTGTCGCAGGCGCTGAAGATGTCGAATGGTCGCTATGAAATGAAGAACGCAAAGGTTGCGCTGACCAGCCAGGCCGGCGACCACGACATCACGACGGGCGTTCAGAAAATCACGCAAACCGTTTCCGGCAACGGCGGCTTCGACGAAATCCACAACCTGAAGATCAACGTGGATGCACCGACGCAAGCCGGTACCCAGAGCACCAACGGCAGCTACAGCGGCGATCTCGTCATGGTGTTCGAGCCGGCTGCTGCTACGGCTCCGTAAGGCATGTAGCAAGGCTGACGGGAAGCCCCGGATCAAGGGGCTTCCTGTTTAGCGCCACGACAGGAAGCAAGCGCGTGTCCGTCCAACTCCTTCATAAGAAAGATCGTGTTCGCCGAAAAAGTCCCCTTCCGATTTAACAAGCTGTGGCTGGGTGCGTTTATTTTTGCTTCATCGCATTCATTCGCAGAGCTTAAGGTCTCTTACGGGGTTCCGGAAGGGTTCAGTGCGGCCGAGATGGACGACGTCGCCAATTACGTGGCAACGTTCAATGGACGGACGTTGCCCGGCTTTTTGAGCTATTCGCAAACGGATTCGGTTCTTACGTTCGATGCGAGCAAGTATGAAGAAAACGGCATTTCCAAGGAGGACATCGCTGCGTTAAGCAAAGTCGTTTCGCAACTCGACTACAAGCGTTGCAGCAATGGCTGCGACCTGGAGATCGACGGTTATCACGTGACCGTCGACAAATTGAAGCGATCGATTTCGATTCGCGATGCGCGCGAGGATTACATTGCGCCGCAGACCCATCTGGGTATTGTCAACAACCAGTCGATCGATTTGCGCGCCGCATCCGAGGGCTATCGCGCGGCGAACGTCAACGGCAATACCTGGGTCGGGCTCCCGTCCCAGAGCTTCGGCTACGTGAGCTGGTACGCAAACCAGACCAGTTCGTCCGGCTACAGCGGCGGTGACCGCGGTGTGTCGTCGTATTACCTGCAGAAGAACTTCGCCAGCACCTACGTGCGAATGGGTAAGCAGAACAGCATCGACTATTCGTCGGGGTCTGTCAGTACGATGCTGTCGCCGAGCTTCGACCAGTTCGTAACGGTCGGCAGCCAGGCGCATCTGCAACTGGACAACAACGTCGGCTCGCTGATTCTTTATGCGACAGCCGACGGGAATTACGAGTTCTACCGAAACGGTCGCCTGATTTTCAAGCGGCCGGCCGTGATCGGGCGCAACGAAATCAGTTTCGCCGATCTGCCCGGCGGCTACTATCCGCTCGAGGTTCGGCTCGTCGACCGTAACGGCAATGTGGTGAGTACCGAACGCCGTGAAATCAACAACCTGAATTTCAACGCGACGGGCGGCAATGCCTGGCATTTCACGGCCGGCAAGGAAATGGGCAGCAGCGGGTATTTGCTCGAGGCCGGGGTGAGCCGGAACCTCAAGCACTTCTACCTGAATTCGTCGGCGCTTGCGGGTCAGGGCGGCAAATGGGCGGGGGAAGTCAATATCACGCGTCCGACGCAGATCGCCGACATCGATATTCAACCGACACTTGGTTTACTGGCCGGCGAGCGCGGCGTCGGTGGCTACATAAACATCTCGATGGCCAGCGAAGCGCTCGGCAGTCTGTCGGTCGGCCGCTACCAGAGCACCGACGTGTCGCGCTTCCATACCGGTCAACCGAGCACGAGCGTGTCCTATAGCCGCAGCCTGCGCAAGGCGACGGTCGGTTACAACTACATGCAGTCGCGGAGCGGCGGCCCGTCGCATCAGGCGGAAGTCCGCTGGAACTATCGTCCGAACGGCTTGTGGGCCACGTTTGCGCTGGGTGTGCAGAAAGGCGGTTACCAGAGCCGCAGTGGCGGCTATGGCGTGTACTTCAACACGACCATGACGCTGGACAAGGTTCAGGGGACAGTCAATGCCGCGCATGTGGGTGGTCAGACGCAGCTGAGCGGGGACGTCCGGAAGGATTTCGCGGACAACTTCGGCACATCGACGATTGGCGCCACGGCCAACCGGGTCGGCGGTAATTATGGCGTCAACCTTTACGGTACGCGCTCCGGCACGCGCGGCGACGCATCGCTGAATCTCGGTACCGGCAATACGGGCAGCAATGTCGACTTCAACTATCGAGGGATGGTTGCGGCAAGCAAGGATGGCGTTGCATTCGGGCGCTATAGCTCGAGCGGCAGCGCGATGCTGTTGAAGACGCCGGTGATCGACGGCATGAAGTATGGCTTCAACGTCGAAGGTAGCCCGGTTGCCGGGGGCGGGACTTACGCGGTGCCGCTCAACGCATACAACGATGTGCCGTTCGCGCGCGTGTTCAGCAATAGCGACAACCTCGACATGAATATCGAAGTGCCGGCAAACATCGTGCGCGCGCACCCCGGGCAGGTGTTTTCGACGAAGGCGCGCGTCGAGATCAACATGATCTACAGCGGGTTCATGACGGACGGAGAAGGCAAGCCAATCAGCGGCCGGATTGTCGAAACGGGCGACACGGTGCATCGGAACGGTTTGTTCTCGATCGTCAGCAAGAAGATGCTGCGGCTCGTTACGGTCGAGCGGGATGGGCGTCGGCTGACATGTGACCTGAAGGACGCGAAGGGCAGCAATTTCCGGTGCGAATGACGATCCGGCGAATACAGAAAGGAAATGCGATGAAACGTTATACCCCACTTTCACTGCTGTTCGGTCTGGTGATGGCAGCCGCCCAATCCGCCCATGCGGAAGGTGAGCTGATGGTGATGCCGGCCACGACGAAGGTATTCAACGCACACGAGCAGACGGTAACCGTCAAGAACATGGGCGATGCGCCGCTGTATCTGAACATCAACGTCCAGAAGGTGACGAATCCGGGGGTGACGCCGGAGAAGAAGGTCGATCTCGGTGACGTTGCGCGCCCCGGTCTGCTGGCCAGCCCGGACAAGCTGACGCTCGGCCCGAATCAGACGCGGTCGATCGTCCTCAAATCGCTCGCCGAACCGGAGCAGGAGGAAATCTACCGGCTGTACATCTTGCCGGTTCGGTCGTTGAAGGTCGATAACGCACCGGAGGACAGGATCACCGCGCCAATGTCGTTGTCGATCGGTTATGGCGTGCTGGTGCGGCATATGCCGGCGCCGGGCAAGCAGATCTCGAGCTGGACGCATCGATGCGAAAGCGGCGGCCTCACGTTGGAAAACACGGGGAACGTGCGCCAGCTTTTTACCCAGGTCGTTTATGAGAAGGCGAAGGGGCCGCAGACGTTGGCCGTCTTTCCGGGCACGCCGCAGCATTTTGCGGCAAAGCGCATGTCGATGAATGTCGACGACAAACCGGTGACGCTCTCATGTCCGTGATGAAAACCCGCTTGCGTGGCGTATTGGCGCTGCTGGCCGTGCTGGCGTGTACATCGAGTATGGCTGCTGGCGTACTGAAGCTGTCGCGTGTGGAGTTGACGCTGGCGCCCGACCAGCCGGCCAGCGAGCTTTATGCCGAAAACGTTGGTGATACACCGCTCTATCTGAACGTCGAACAGCATTTGGTGGAAAACCCGGGTGAGACGCCGGAGCGTCTCGTTCCGGTGGCGGAGGTCGAGCGGCCTGGCTTGTTGATCCAGCCGAACCGGCTGGTGCTGGCGCCGGCGCAGAAATACCGGATGGTCATGAGGGAACTCGGTACGTCGCCGCAAAAAACGCAGGTTTGGCGAGTCACCTTCAGGCCCACGGAGCGCATCGTCGTGGCCAACGACACGCAGGACAGCCTCGCAACACCCTTGTCGATAAGCATTGGCTACGGGGTCGTGATTTATCAGCATGGCGACGCGGCACGATAGGGTCGATGGTCGTTCTCATTCGCTGGAATCCGTTATCGAATGTGGGCCGAATCTGTCGTGCGTTTGTGCGCTCGAAATTCCCGACGAGATCATGTGGAATATATTTTATACAGGCGGCATGATGCGAAGAATGTTGAAATGGAAAGTATCTGTATTTTCATGGAGGGTCGTGCTTGCGTTGCCGTTTTTGTTCGTGATGCAAAATGCGAGCGCATTTAAACTTATTACATCGAAGGTCGCGTCTGGTTATGGTTCGTGCTCCTGGATGGATAACGGGAATGGCACAAGTACTATTCGTCTCGATATTAAATACAATACGGCGGCCGGAAATACTGGTGGACGCACCTTTAATTCCCGGGGGATATTGATTTACACGTATGATTCGTATGGAAATCTTTTGCCAAGCAGTAGTGCGGCGCGCTCGGTAAAGATTGGTGATGTCGCTTCCGATAGATTTTATGTCGGTGAGGGGTATGTCATGTACAACTATACGACGGAGAGGGAAGGTGGCAAGGGCGGTGGGGATTGGTACAAACAAACTCCATTTACTGCCAGTGTGGAAATTCAGATTAATAATTCGGTTATCTCAAACTGGCCAGGTATTGGGGTTCGTGCCGGCAATTTCACAACAGGCGATGATGTCGGGGAGGTCACGGGCGCCGCATATCTGAGCACCATGGGCAGTAGTAGTACCTGTGAAGTCGTGGAGCCTACTTTGCCGCCGCCTCGCCCCCCGGCCGCAATATCGATCGATGTAGCCGCGCCGGACTGGAAGCTCGGCGAACTGCCGCGCGGTGACAGTGAAAAAACGCTCACGGGTTCGACGGAGCAGCTCTGTTTCACTTATACCGGCGTGAACAGCTCTCGTCAGTTTGTCATTGATGCAAAGAGTGAAAATGGTATTTCAGGTGGAAAATATTTCTTGAAGAATGTCAGTAATGCATCTCAGAAAGTTCCATATGCCGTGGTGCTGGATAGCGGCACCGGAACATTCGCCATTCCGAACAGTCAGAGCAGCCCGGTCACGCTGAATAAGGGTAACAGGACATGCTTTGTTCCGACGTTCAAAACGTCCGTGGGGGCGAGTGTCAGTACCGGAAATTACTCCGACGTCCTGACGTTCACTATTGTTACGAAATCCTGAGAGGGCGAGATGCGGAAGTGGGTCTACAAGTGGATGCTGATTGGCCTGACGGCGTTACCGACGCTCGCGTCTGCCCAGATCATTCTGATTACCGGTAAAACGACGAGTAAGGTGACGGCGAGCGTGACGCGAGCGAATAACCTGATCGTGACGGATGACAAGGGCGGATGGTTCGAAAACGGCTTGAAAATGCAGCAGCTCGGCGGCTGGGAAACGGCCTATGACGTACAGGCAAGGCTGCGCATCGATTCGACCACCGGAAGGTTTCGTGTTCGCATGGATCAACCGCTGCAAATCGTCAACCAGGCAAAGCCGACGCTTGCGTTCCGGAACCCGACTGTCAGCATGGGGCCCGAAGGCGCCGTGCTGTCGCAGTTGAGCATGGAGCAGGGCGTCGAATTCCGGAATCCGGCTGCTCCGGATCCGAATGTGGATTCCAGAGGGTACTACGCGCTTGCCATTTCGGCATTGCCGCCGGCGGGAGACTTCAAGAGTACCGTCGGCACGTACACGGGTACGCTGTCCTTGACCTTCGAGCCGATCATCGTCAAGCAGTGAAAGTGCCCGTTTCCTGTCGAGGTGGGTGAGCAATCCATTTGCCGTGGGCAGTGGCGCGCGCACGGTCCGTGCAAATCACCGGTCCGCGCGCGGTGAAGTGGGTTCCACGTCGGTTTCGTCGATTTCCTTCCAACGCCAATTGATCGATATACAGATATGAGTTCTTGTACTGTCAGGATGCGAGCGATGACCTGTATCGCGGGCGGGCTCTTTTCAGGGGCGAGCCTTGCGGCGATCGACGTGATGCCGAAAGAGGTCAGACTCGACAAGAGCGTGACGACCGTACGGATCGTCAATAACGGCGTGCGTCCCGAGTATGTGAGTGTTTCGTTGTCACGCCTCGTTAACCCCGGCGTACCGCTGGCCGACGAAAAGATCGAGCCGGTTGGCGATGAAAACAAGCCGTCGCTGTACGCCTATCCGTTCAAACTGAGTCTCGCGCCCGGTCAAACCAAGAACATCGTCTTGAAGCCGCTGCATCCGGTCGAAACGGAGACTGTGTATCGGCTTGAGGTCAAGCCCGTGATCAAGGCATCCAGCGAAGAGGGACGGCAGGCCACGGGCAGCGTCGTCGTCAATGTGGGATTCAGTGCGCTGGTTCGCCAATTGCCGGTGAGCGGACGCGCAAAGCTGTCGGTTACGTGCGATGAGTCGGGCGCGCAGCTCACCGCCACGGGCACCGTTCGCTATCGCGTGGAGGGTGCGAAAGTGGATGGCCGAAAACTCGACGACTTCAATGTCTATCCGGGCGTGCCGCAGTCCTTGCCGGGCCATGTCGTCGAGATTCCGGAACATTCGGCTTGCAGGGCGGGTGTTTCGGGTTGAGGGTAGGGGGCGGTAGTGTCGGTATGCGAATCGAGCTGATTCGCGTACCGGTGTTTCCTCGGAATGGGAGGTATCCGGAATTTCGTGTGTGAGGCGGGTTAAGACTCAGATTCCGATGCGGAATCGCTCCGGGTAAAGCAACGCAAACTGCGTCATTGGGCTTTTCCAATCGTGCCGGGAGCCGGTCCACTTGGTAACGACGTTACGCAGCGCCAGCCAGATCAGCTCAGCTCAAGCGCGGTCCCGTCCGACAGGACGTGGCCGCGTGCCTCGATGATCCTCCGAAGCTGCAGATGCAATGACTCGATCGCGTTGGTCGCATAGATAGTCTTCCGGATGTCCGGCGCGAACGCGCAAAAGGGAATGACCTGTTCCGAGACCAGGTGCCAGAGCGCAGCGATCGGCGGGTACTTCGTGCCCCACGGGCCGGCGTCAAAGGCGTCCAGCGCGACGGCGGCTGCCTCGGCCGCTGGCGCCCCGGTGGACCTCCTTGAGCGCGGTGGCGGCCGCCTTGCGATCTTTCCTGCTCACGAAGTCCAGCGAATTCCGGATCAAATGCACGTTGCAGGTCTGAACCGTCGTTTCCGGGCACACGGAGTTGATCGCTTCCGGGAAGCCCTTCGTTTGGCCCGGTTTTTGGCCCGCTCCAACGGCGCGAATCGATGATGAATCGACGGCGGCTCGCGAGAAGTCGATTGGGTCTGTCGCTCGCAGCTTCGCGAGCAGCAACTCGTGCGGGCGATCCCATACACCCGCAGCCGGCCAATCGCGTAGTCGTCGCCAGCAAGTCAAGCCCGAGCCGCAGCCCATCTCGGCGGACAGGTCGCGCCAGCGCAGTCCCGTCTCGAGAACGAACAGGATGCCGGTCAGCACGGCGCGATTCGAAACAGGTAAGCGGCCCGGGTTCTTCTCGCGCCGCGGCTTGGGTGGCGGCAGTGACGGTGCGATCAACGTCCACGGTTCGTCGTCGATGATCGGCTTGCCCATCTCCTTGGTCGCGGTTGTTCCGATGCCTGAGGTCAACCGGTCGCCGCGAAAGCTAACAGATCCACGGGATCTTTTTGAAACCGTCTCTTATGACTCGAATGCTCGAAACAGGAGCTGTGCGTGCTTGGAAGCCACGCACGGTGCCGTACTACTGATAGCTCATCGTGAAAGTGGCAATGGCGTTGGCGGAGCCCGCCGCGAGTTTGCCGCCGGTCGTGACATAGCGCGCGGTGAGCGGAATGTCGACATTGCCATTGCCGGTCTCCGTGACGAACCATTGATTCTCGTTTCCGGCGTTGCTCGAATCGGGACCATATGAAACAGCGGTCGAGCCATTCTTGATCTGCACACCGACGCCCTTCGCGGTGGAGTTGCTGGTCAGGTTCAGCATGTTGCTTCGATTGCTGGAATCGGTCGCGTCCGTCAACGTCATGTACATCCGTGTCTTGGCGGCATTGGTGCCGCCGGAGCACGACAGGCCGATATTGAACGATCGCTCCGGTGCGTTTTCCACACTGGTCATGCTCACCCCGCCGAACGGGACGTTGATCGTCTTCGTCGTGACTGAGCAGGTCGGCACGGCAGGCTTGATTTCGATTGCGCCGCTGATCTTGTACAGCAAGTATGGGAATTGATCACCGGTGGTAGCCGAAGTGACCCACTGACGGGCAATTTCGCCGGTTATCTTGCCGCCGGCCGTGATGCGGCCAATCTTGACAAACTCGAACAGGACCGGGGATGTACTCAATCCCCAAGTCGTTTCGGTTCCGCCGGCCGAGGACGTATAGGTGTACGGCCACCATTCATCACGCCAGGCTCCGGCTGTATATTTCATCCTGACGCCGACACCGCTGACGTTTGTCGGCATGGTGTGATAAACCGGTTCACTTGCTACACCAGGTTGCCCCCAGGTGGTTGTCTGGTAGACGGTATTGCATCTGACTACCATGTTGGTTGTACCGAATTGAACCGTTTGTGACGCGAGAACCGTGCCGTTCGGCACCCCGGGATCGAAGCTCGAAGTGCTGAGCGAGGAAAGTGTGACCTCATAGGGCACCGTGGTGTTCGACGATGGGTTGCTTGAGGGGAAGATAGTGCACCGATCCAGTGCTGCCGCAGTGCCGGACATCATCATCCAAAATAAGCCGAATGCCAGACTGGTTGCAGATTTTTTCGAGTTCATGTTGCTTGCGCTTGTTCGAGAAAGGAATTGAAGGCGCGCTGATGTGACGGCGAACGCAAATGCCGATGTCAGCGCTACGTCGCTGCGCTAGCGCCCCTCCATGCGACAGCTCATCGCAACGCGTTCATAGGCGACCGGCTTGCTCCGCTCCGGCAATGCATAGTCGCCTTCGCACGTACCCTTGCTCCAGCGAATCGACAGGCGCCCCTTGTCCTGGACACCGAACACGAGCACACGCGAATCACTGTCGACCATGCCGAGCATCTTTTCGCCTTCGCCGTAAGCCGTTGCGCCGAACGGAACCTTGCGGCCATCTGTCGTCGTCACGTCGAACTGGATCCGGCGCCCGGTTTCCGCCACGAACCGCGCGGTCACGATTGCGCCTCGCGTGGGCACGACCGACTTCGAGTTGTCGGTCAGTTCGGTGTCGAAGCCAAGGCTTTCGGTATCGACGGTGAGCCAGTTGTAACGGTACGGTTGCACGTACGGCAGTACGGCGTAGCCGCGTCGATCGGTGCTGATGCTCGACGAAGACGAGAAGCGTGCGCCGCGCACGCCCGGCACCTCGGCGATCGCGAAGGTTTCGCCGACCGTCTGACCAAGCGTGACCCCGCCGCTGTGCGCGACGATCGACCCCGATGCGCTGACATCCAGGTGCTTGCCCTGACCGGATTGGCTGTAGTTCGTGTTCAACTGAGCCAGAGGCGTATTCCAGCCGAGGCCCACGCCGCCGGAGCTGCTGGAATTTTTCGCGTAACTTCCCTGAACGGAATAATTGAGCGTGCTCTGTTCGTCCAGGAAGCCGCTGATGCCGGTCTGGACGTTCACATTGCCGCTGGTCGACGCGACCGTGTTCGCGAACGCACGATGCGAGCGCGAGCCGCCGCCGAGTGGAATGCTGATCGATGCGCTGATCTGCGTGTCGGAGCGACCGAACGGCCCCGGATCCTGCGTACGTGCGATCGCTACACCGTAGCTGATGTTTTTCAGCGCGCCACTGTAGCCCAGCTGGATGTTTCGACTCGAGCCGCCGCGATTCCAGTAGCTCGTTTCACCGACGCTTGCATATACCGACCCGTTGCCGCCGAGCGATTGATTGATGTTCAGGTCGACGCGGCTCTTCTGCCGCTGTAGCCCGTAGCCGTCGATGCGGTCGAGATCGTCGACGTGCTGGCTGAACGTGCGATAGCCGTCGGTCGAATATCGATAACCGACCATCGTGAACGTCGTGTCGGTTGACGCCAGCGTCTTCGAATACAGGAAGCGGAAGCTCTGGCCGCTTGCCTTGCGCCCCGGTGCTTTCGACTGGCTGTGCGTGACGTCGAACGAAACGCCGCCAAGCGGCGAGTTGTAGCCGACGCCGAGTGCCACTGCCGCATAGCGCTGCGAGCCAATGAGGCCGCCGTAGCCCGTCAGGTTGTCGGACACGCCGTAGACCACCGAGCCTTGTACGAACTGCGGCCGCGATTGACCGAAGCCGCGATACTGGCCGGCCGAGAACGCATAGCGCATCGAGCCGCGGCGGATCATGACCGGCAGGTACGAGTACGACTGCCGGTAGGTGCGTACGCTGCCATCCGATTCGGTGATCCGGATTTCGAGGTCGCCGTTCGAGCCGCTCGGATAGATATCGCGCAATTCGAATGCGCCGGGCGTGACGGATGTCGAGTAAATGACGTAACCGTTCTGCCGGACCTCCACGACCGCGTTGCTCTGCGCGATGCCGCGCACGACCGGCGCGTAACCGACGTCGCTGTCCGGCAGCATCCCCGTATCGGAACTCACCTGGACGCCAAGGAAGCGCACGCTGTCGAAGATCTCGCCGGACGAATACACTTCACCCATCGCCAAGCGGCCCTTGATCGGCTGCAGATCCCGCTCGACATACGTGCGGTTGGTCGAGAACCGTGATGGCGCGCCGCGATTCCCCGTCAATGACGATTCGTTGCGGAGCCGCCATGCACCGATATTGAGGCCGCTGCGCAAACCGAGGTAGTAATAGTCGTTGCGGTAACCGGAGCTGGTGTCGTGGCTGAAGTTTGCCTGGTAGTTCGTGTAGGCGGCAGTCGCACCCTCGCTCCAGCTCGACGGATCGACATAACCGCGCGACTGGCCCGGCACGTATGCTTGCGGGACGCTCACGTTGAGCGTCAGCAGGCCGACGTCGAAATCCGACGATGCACCGTCGACGAGGGTGTCGAGGTTTACCTGTGCGTCGTCCGCAAGGTCGGACTCCAGCTTGCCTTCGCGTTCGAGGCGCTTCACGTCCACGCCGATCGACTTGAGCAGCCCATATGTGATGATTGGCTTGACGTCGCCTGATGCGTTGGCCGTAAAGACGACGGCACTGCGCTTCGCACGCCGCTGGTTCAGCGACACATCGACATCGTAGGTTCCCGGTGGAACCGCGCTGCCCTTTTCGAAGTACTTGAGCTCGACAGGCGCTTGCCCCTTCTTCAGGAACATGTCGTTGAACTCCGCCGCCGCGACGGCGGCTGGCAAGGCGATCCCGCCGAGCGCCATCAGGCAGTACGCTCCCTGGCAAGCCGCTGCGATTTTCCTTACGGTTGTGTTCATGCCTTGTTCGCGTGCGTTTCCTACCTGACGATGTGTCAGAAATGCGCGCCCTCTATTGAATTAGTAGAACTGAGTTGTGGCGTTGGATTATTCAAATGACCTGGTGCCGCCGCGTCGCTACTTCGAGATGGCCGTTTGGGTGCTGACAGTTGCGCCGTAATCGTTGATCGATTGGAATTCGACGTTCGCATCTGCTCCAATTGAGCGGCCGGAGAAATCGTTGATCGCGAGGCGTCGCGACGATTTGGGTGCAATCATTGCCGGGACCACCGTGTACGCATTCGCGCCGTTGTGGAGGCTTGCACGCACGATGGACACGTAATAGGACGAGTCGTTGACGACGTCCACACCCGATCTTCTGTCGTTACCGGCCCAGCGCCACTTCAACTGGCCGGCGGCCTCCTCGGGTTTGCCGGGAAGATCGGCGGGCCGATAGAAGAGCTTGATGCGTTGACGAACCGCTATCTGCAGCGAATTGTCTTCCTTCGGCTTTTGCGGAATCTCCTGCACGTTGAGCCAGAAGACCGATTCGCGATCGGTAGCAAGGCCCTGGCCCGAATAGAAGATGCGCAGCATTTGCTGCTTGTCACCGCCGAGGCGACTGAGGGACGGCGTGATCGCGAACGGAAGGTCGCCGCGTGCGTCGTCGGGTGCTTCCAGCCACGACTGGATCATTACGTCATCCTTCGCCGGATTCTTGACGAGTACAGACGCTTCCTTGCTTTTTGCCGTGTAGACAACCCGAGTGCTGGATAGCGAAATGCCGGCTTCGGAAGGAACGGAAATGGACAGCAGAGAGCCGGCCGCGACCAGCCCGGCAATGAGCTTTTTTTTCATGTCGGAATCTGAATCCGGGCGAGGTGGCGGGATGGCTTGAGCCGCCATCCCGCCGCCGGGTTGGAACGAATTACTCGTACGTGAGCGTGAACGGCAGCGTGCCGTTTGCGGTACCGGCGTCGATCTTGTCGCCGTTCGCGACGTAGCCGGCGCGCATGTTCAGCGACGCGGTGTAGACCGGGGCCTCGGCGGTGCCGCCCTTGACCAACGGCGCGTCGAACGTCTCGTTGGCGGCGAGGTTCAGCAGCTTGTTGTCGGCGTCATAGATGCCGATGCCGACGCCGGTGGCCGTGCCCGTGGTCTTCAGCAGCTTGTTGTTTTTTGCGTCGCTGCCCGAGCCGGCCAGCGGGTCGAACTTCACCTTGACCGTGGTGAGGTCCGTTGCGGTGTTACCGCAATCGAGGTTGAGGTTGATCGCCGTGCCAGCCGCGATGCCGCTGCCTGCCGTGCCACCGATTGCGTCGGCGCTGACGGTACCGAGGTTGACCGCGACGTTCTGGTTGCCCTTTTCACCGGTGACTGTCGAGCCCGCGCCGCCCGTGATCGAGCAGGACGCGGCCGTGATCGAGCCGGTGAAGATGAGCGTGCCGTCGGCCGCCAAGGCCGAGCCGGCGGCGCACATGCTGGCGAATGCTGCCAGTGCGAGAATCTGCTTGTTGAATGCCACGATTTTCTCCATTCGGATTTTTTAGGATAACTCTAGGAAGAGTCCGAAAAAGTCTATCGGGCCATCAGGAATTGCCATATGGGACCAGTACTAAAGATATTTTATTTATTATCTGATTCGTACGATTTCATGCTTCTTTAATTGGTGAGGCCGAGTTCTGTCGCGGATGACTAAAGAGGATTGACGTGGTCGGTGTGTCTGGGCCGCGATCATTCGACGCATTGGGCGAAATAACGATCGTTTACGCAACGTGTCGAGATACGTACCACGTCGAGACGGGGGGGCATGGACATTCCTGGGGCAGGCTGCACTCGAGCCTGTCGGAGGCGGTGCGGTCACGAGGACTGACGGAGACGTCGATTCAGTACCGACACCATCGGTAGTTCGATCCGGATATGGCACACGTATCCGGACAGACAGACCATGCCGAGCGTTGTGCATGTCACCATGAAACCGGACCATGTCTGAAGATTCGAATGCAGCCCGACGATCTTTTCGGCAGCGCCAATGACATACGGATGGAGCAAATAGATCGAATAACTTGCCGCTCCGAGTGCGATGACAGTGCTGTTTCCGATCGACCATTTCCGCATGTCGAGCGCGACCAGGGAAACGATCAGCACACACGCTGGTACGCCCCACAGTGCGATGCGCGCGAACGCTTGTGGCGTACCGAAAAGCGCATGAGACAACGGAATCGCCGTGATGGCGACGCATGCCGCGAGCACCCACGCCGGCGCGGCGATGCGACGCACGAAACCGGTTTGCAGCACCCGGTACGCCACGACACCCAGGCCGAACTCCAGCACGAACGGTTGCCCCAGATGGTGGGCGACCGTACCCGGTGTGCCGTCGATGGCCGCCCACAGGCAAAACGACGCGAGCATCAGCGCGGCGAACGCCGTCGCGAAGCGTGCGCTGACGCACGCCAGACTTGCTGCGACTACCACGTAGAACAGCATTTCGTACTCGAGGGTCCACCCGTTCAGGTTGAGCGGCCCCCAATGACCGTTTTCCTTGACGTACGGTAAAAACAGGAGCGACTTGACCAGGTATTCGGGCGCAGCGGTCGTGCTGTTGAGCCAGTGCGGGCGCAGCATGGCGATAACGTATATGCCGAGCGTGGTTACCCAATAGAGCGGCACGATCCGTACCAGGCGCTTGCGGAAGAACTCGCGGCGTTCGTTCGGTGCGACCCACGACATGATGAACCCGCTGATCACGAAGAAGACGTCGACGCCGGCCTGACCGAACGGCAGCACGTGCATGTGGTAGGCGACGACCGCGAGGGCCGCGAATGCGCGGGCAGCCTGAATATTGGGGAAGAACGCGCGGGGTGGCACGCCGTCGTCACGCATGTGTTCCTCCATACAGGGCTGCTTGTCGTGTCGCCGGGGAACGCCGCCGGCCTGCGGCGGCCCGGGATGGACTGATTGCGTCGGATGCCCGTCCCGTCTCGCGCGTCGAGCGCGACACTCCGGCGAACTGCATCGCGCACATCAACGACACGCTCGACAAATGACGCGTATAGCTGCCCAGATCGGGCTCGAACAGCATCGATACGGCTGCGTGCCCGATGACGAGCGCGGCGAGCACGTCGCGGCCGTCGCCGCCGTCGCCGCGCGAGCGGTGCCAAACGGCAGCCAGTGCGATCCAGACGAACGCCTGCATCGCGATTTCCTTCGGCCCGGGCGAAAACAGCACCGGCAGATTCAGGCGCAGCACCGCATACAGGTAGTCGACGCAGAACGCGATGAACGAAACCGGCTCGAGCGGGTTGCGAAAGCTGGTGCGCGCGCCGAACGGTGATTGGTAGGCGAGATAGTCCGACGCCATGTCGCGCGGATGCAGCAGCAGGTAATACGCGTCGTTCGGCAGCAGGAAGATCGCGAGCGGCACGGCGAGAATCAGCAGCATCCTGCGCGGCCACCCGCCGTGCCGGAACAGCAGCACACCGACCGCGACCACGAGGATCAGCGCGAAATAGCTGCGCACGATGGCCGCGTACGCGCCGTACAGCACGACCGCGGCCGCGATCGAGACGAGCGCGGTGCGACGCAGCACGATTCGCGCGAGCACGATGGCCATCAGCACGACGAGCGTGTCCTTGCTCGCGACGAACAGGTTGAAGAACACGCACGGTGCGAGCAGCACGATGCAGGCCGCCATCGATCCGACGCGCGTGCCCTGGCCGAGCACGCGCCAGATACAGAGTGCGCCGATCGACGCGACGAACAGGTGCGTGCCGGTCGTGCCGAGCGCGGCATAGACCTGCGCGACCGCGTCGAACGACGTGCCTTCGTAGGTGCTGGCGCCGCCGATCTGGCTCTGGATCTTCTCCGCGTCGCGAAACACGAACTCGGGCAGGAACGCACCGGCTTTCGCATAGATGCCCCAGTAAGCGAGCACGGCCAGCGCGGCGATGGCGCGTATCAGGCCGCGGCTGAGCCGCGGGCCTGCGCAAAGCAGCTTATCCAGCATGACGCAGCTCCGTTGTTTGCGCGGCGAGTCGATGCCGGCGCGCGAGACGCACGACGCTCAGCGCGAGAGTTGCGGCGATCGCGACGCTCGTCGCCAGATGGGCGAACGCGGCGCCCACGATGCCTTCGCGCGCGATCAGTTGCGACGCGAGCGGCAGATACAGCAGCGCGATGGCCGTCAACGCGGCCAGCACGATGCGGCCTGCACGCACCGCGATGGCGGCGGTCCACAGCACGTCCGCCGCCGCGCGCAGCACGAACGACGCGAGCAGTACCGCGAGCAGCGCGGCGTGAGCGGCGTCCGCCGGTTGGTGCGCGAACGCGAACAGGTCGCGGTAAACGACCGCGATGGTGGCCGACGCGAGCAGCGTCACCGTCGCACTGGCCGCCACCGCGCGTCGGACTTGCCGGAGAAACGCGCCAGGCGTCTCGGCCAGCGTGCGCACGAAGCGCGGGCCGGCCGTCGCGACGACCGTGGCGAACGCGACCGTCTGCACGGCATTGGCGATCGACCACGCGAACACGTACTGGCCGAGCGCGTCGGCGCTCACCTGGCCGCCCGCGATGAAGCGTTCCGCATACTGCAGCGCCGCGAGGAGCACGCCGGCCGCGTAGAAGGGCAGCCCCTGCAGCCAGACCGGCAGCACGCCGCCCGGATCAGCCTCACACCCGGGAAACCGGATGCCGCGCAAGCGGCGCGCGAACGTGTCGATCCGGCGCAAGCAAGCGATCACGACGCATGCGTTGACCGCGACCCAGATCGCGAACACCGCTTCGATCGATTGCATCGCGCCGGAAAGCAGTCCGGCGCAAGCGATGCCGGCCCACGCGCCGGTGCGCACGAACAGCAGCAGCGAAGCGGCGCGCGGCTGGTGCAGCGAGAACAGCCATCCGTTTGCTTCGAACGCCGCATGCTCGGACAGCGCGACCAGCAGCACGCTCCAGGCAAGTGACGCTGACAGCCCGAATCGTGCGAGCAATGCAGCAGCGGGCGCGTTCAGCGTCGCCACGGCAAGCGCGACGGCGAGCAGTACGTAGAGCGCGCCATAGACGACGCACAGCCGGCGCGCGTGAGCGATCGCCGGCAGCGGGTTGGATTCGCTCAGGCGCCGGTTCAGTTCCGGACTGAAGCCGAGGCCCAGCATTTTCGACGCAATGACCGATGCGGCGACCGCCAGCCCGTACGCGGCGATCGCGTCGAAGCCGAGCGTGCGCGCGACGACGATCGCGAGCGCGAATTTCAGGCCGAGCGCCGAGAAGCGCAACAGAAGGCGTGTCAGCATCGTCCACCTTCGTTGGTGCCGCCTGCGGCGCGCAGCGCGTCGATCACGCGCCCGCGGGCCGCACGGATGCCGGCGAAGCCGGTTTGCGCGGCGTCCCAGAACGTGGCCGTCGCGCCGGGCGCGAAGATCGTATCGAAGACGTCGGCGGGATCGAAGTCCGCGCCGTTGGCGACCCAGTCGTCGAGCCGCATGTCCGAGTACGCGCCGAAGCCTTTGCGCTCGTAGCTGACGTGGAACGCCGGTACGCCGTGCAGGATCGATTCGAGCGCGCCGTGCAGCCGCACCGACACCGTGACATCGGGCCGGTCGTGCTCGAGCAATGCCCTGAGCGGCACCGGCGTTTCGCGGATGCCGAGGCTGCGGTAGTACGCGAGATCGTCGTTGCCGCGGCCGGTGCTTTGTAGCGCGAAGCTGATCCGGCACAACGCGTTCGCCTGTTTGACGAGCCGCCGGATCGACGCGTCGTAGCGTGCGCGCTGCGCGGCGGACCACGCAGGCGCGCGGCGCAGTACGAATGCGATGTGCCGCACATCGTGATTCGCGCGCGTCGCGCGCTGCAGGATCGCATCGCTGCGATGCTCGAAATCGAGCACGGCGAGATCGGGTGCGCGACGCGTGTTCGGATTCCCGGCAAGGAAGGCCGCGGAACGGTCGTCGCGAACGAACACCGTATCGAAGCCGGCGAGCAGCGAGCGCTGGTGCGCGCCGACCGGATGGGCCGACAGTACGGGCCCGATGCTTTGCGGCAGATACACGGCCGGCTTGCCCGATGCGTGCGCTGCACGCATCTGCAGCAGGTGCCCGGCTTCGAGCTTGAGTGCCTCGACGGGATTGCGCGCGCGCAGGTAGCCGCCGCCGACGCCGACGATCAGGTCGGCCCGGTCGAGCAGTTCGACGGTCGGGCGCAGCCGGCCATTCGCGCGCACGGGCAGCGCGGCGCAGGCGGCCGCTGTGAGCCGGCGCCAGCCGCGATCGGCGAGCACCGGGGCCGGGCGCACGTCGTCGTGGCCGGGAAACGACGCGGGATCGGCGGCGACGACCGACACGCGCGTCGCATCGCCGAACGCCTCGCGCAGCAGCGAGACGGACAGGTCGACCAGCAGGCCGTCGCCGGTGTTGCAGGCGCTGTACGCGTGCAGCAGCGCGACATGGGGGGATGCAGTCATGCGGGGTGTCCTTGTACGAGTGCGCGATACAGGTCGTGCGTGTGCCGCACCATCGTCGCGGCGGAGAAGTGGTCGAGCGTCGCCGCGCAGTGTTCGCGCATGGCGTCGCGTCGCGCCGTGTCGCGGGCAAGCGCGACGACGGTGCGGGCGAATTGCGTCGTGTCGTCGTCGTTCGGCACGACTTCGCCGATGGCGTGCCCTTCGACGAGTTCCGTCACGCCCGCGACGCGCGACGCGACGATCGGCACCTGCGCAGCCATCGCTTCGAGGCACACGTACGGAAATCCTTCGTAGCGGCTCGGCAGCGCGAACAGGTCGAATGCGGAGAAGTAGCGGCTGGCGCGACCGACCGGGCCGACGACGTGAAGATTGGGCGGCACGTCGTCGGCCTCGGGGCCGGCTGCGGCCGCAAAGTCGCCGGGGCCGATCGCGACGAAGCGCACGTCGAGGCCGCACTGGCGATAGACGCCGCGCGCGATCCGCACGAGCCGGTCGACGCCTTTCTGGTGGCTGAGGCGCCCGACGAAGCCGACGACGATCGCGTCGTCCGGCAGGCCCAGTGCCTGCCGCGCGGTGCGGCGCGGTAGTGTCGCGGACGCCGCGACGCCGTTGCAGATCGTCGCGATGCGATCTGCGGGGATGCCGAGCGCGTCGTGCAGATGATGCGCTTCGTCGCGCGAGACGGCGACGATCCAGTGCGAGCGGAAGTGGCCGAGCAACGCTTCGATCGTGCCGTACACGCGGCGTTGCAGGCCGCTCAGGGTCGGGTTGAGCGTGTAGATCGCGTGCGGCGTGTACACGTGCCGCCACGGGCCGATGCACAGCCGTGCGACTGCGCCGGCCTTCGAACTGTGGCTGTGCACGATATCGGGGCGAATTCGCAGCAGGCATCGGTACACGTGCGCGACGGCCCATGCGTCGCGCCAGCCGATGGCGCGATGCATGGGGACATGGTGCACGCTCGCGCACAGCGACAGCACGCGCGCATCGAGGATCGTGCCGTCGAAGCGCGGCCCGCGCGGGACGATCAGGTGAAGTTCGACGTCGCCGGTTTTGCTCAGTCCGTCGATCAGGTCGGCAAGATGGACGGCCACGCCGCCGCCCGCCGCCTCGACGACGAGCGCCACACGAAGCGGCCGAATGCGGGGCGCGCGCGACGGGACGGGCGTGCCGGCGGATGGCAATGCGGGCCGGCGCGTTGCGTCACCGGCGGCTCGGCGTTCGAGGTGTCGGATATCGTTCATCGCGATGCTCCTCGCCGAAAGCGCGCGACGAGCGAGCGCAGCGACTGTCCGATCGACGACGTGACGCCGCGACGCGGTGGCGTGTAGCAATACTCGGTGTAGCGATACGCGCCGTAGCGCGAGCCGTAGCGGCCCGAGCGCGGATCGACGCCGTTGAGCAGCACGCCGCTCGCATCGACGCCGTTGTGCGCGAGACGCCGGATCGCTTCGCCGAGTTCGGCCACACGCGTCGACGCCGCGCGGGCCGCGAGCAGCACGGTGCCTGCGTGGCGGCCGAGCACGACGGCGTCGGTGACGGCGAGGATCGGCGCGGCGTCGATCACGACGCGGTCATAGCGGGCCGACAGCGTGTCGAGCAGCGCGCCGACACGCTCGTCGACGAGCAGCTCCGACGGGTGTTCGGGGATGGTGCCGGTCGAAATGAAGTCGAGGTTGGGGATCACGTCGCGGCGGATCGCGGCGTCCGGCGTCGCGGTGCCGGACAGCAGGTCGGCAAGGCCCGGCTCGCGCCCGACGCCGAGCACGTCGTGCAGGTAGCCGCGGCGCAGGTCGCCGTCGACGAGCAACACGCGCTCGCCGTTGGCGGCCAGCAGCGCCGCGAAGTTCGACGCGACGAACGACTTGCCGGCGCCGGGCACGGGGCCCGTCAGCAGCAGCACGTTGTTGCGCGCGCGTTGCATCGCGAAGCGCAGCGCGGTGCGCAGGCTGCGCAGGCTCTCGACTGCCGGGTCGTGTGGCTGGAGCACACTCAGCAGGTGCGGCCCGGGCAGCCGTTGCGCGCTGCGCCGGGCGACCTGCCGCTGGCCGGACGATGCCGGAACGGTCGCATAGACGTCGATGCCGAGCGGCCGCTCGATCTCGTCGGCGCTGCGCACGCCGCCGAACAGATAGTCGCGCACGAACGCGAGCGCGACGCCGAGCGCGAAACCGAGCAGCGCGGCGGCCGCGATCACGACGGGCCGGTTCGGGCGCACCGGGTCTTCAGGCGCGATCGGCGTGTCGACGAGCCGCACGCTGCCGGTCTTGCCGGCCTTGACCAGTTCGAGCTGCTGCGCGTTGGCGAGCAGCGCCGTGTAGAGATCGGTGTCGACCTTCACGTCGAGCATCAGGCGCACGGCGTTCTGCTGCAGGTCGGGCAGGCGGCCGACCTGACGTTCGAACGACTGCTGTTCGCGTGCGAGCGTCGCAATCTGCGCATCGAGCGCGATCATGTCGGGATGGCCCGGCGCGAAGCGCGCACTCATCGCGTCGCGCTTCTGCTCCAGTTCGAGCCTGCGCGTTTTCGCGTCGGCCGATTGCTGGAGGATCAGCTTTGCTTCCTCGTCCAGGTCGATCGCGCCGTTCGCGTTGCGCATGTTGGTGTAGCGCTGTTCGGCGTCCTGCAACTGCTTCTTGAGCACCGGCAACTGCGCGTTGAGGAACGCGAGCGATTGCGCGGCGTCGGCGGACTTGCGCTCGATGTGCTGGCGCACGTAGTGGCTTGCGACGGCCTGCAACTGTGCCTGCACGCGCTGCGGGTCGGCGCCGCGCAGCGTCGCGACGATTACGCCCGACTGCTTGATCTTTTCCTGCACGTCGAGCCCGCGGCGCAGCGCGTCGATCGTGCCGGCACGCGATTCGCGCACGAGCGTGAAGCGGGTGCCTGGATGCGCGTCGATGCCGGCGATGTCGATCGAGATCGGGCCGTAGGCGGTCGGGATCGTCTCCAGGCGGCCGATCGCACCCGTGACCGGCGCGGGCAACGCGCCACCCGTCAGGCGGTAGCGTCCGCCGTCGAGCAGCACGAGTTCGAAACGCTCGCCCTCCAGCGGTTTCGGCACGTCGAAGCGTGCCGGCTCGGCGCTTTCGGTGCCCCATGCATAACCGCCGATGCCCAGCAGGCCGGGATGTGAAATCCCGGTGTTGAAGCGCGACACGAATTCGCCGACGACCGGGAAGCGCTTCGGCTGCACGACGATGTAGCTGCGCAGCTCGTCGACCGCACGCGTGACGACGAGCCGCGACGCGAGAATCTGCGCTTCGGCCGCGGCGCTCGACTTGATGTCGAACAGCGACGACACGTCGCCGAGCGCGCTCTTCGCGGCCGACGTGTCGCCGCTGTCCTCGACCTGCACCATGATGTCGGCCTGGTACTGGCGCGGCGCGAGGAACGCGTACAGCGTGCCGGCACCCATGCAGGCGGCGGTGACGGCGGCGATCAGCCAGCGTCGGGCAACGAGCACGTCGATCGCGCCCGCGAGATCGAGCTCGGCGTCACGGTCGTGCGCATGCTCGTGGGAAGGTGTGGATGTCATCGGTTCGAATCGGAAAGGGCAAGCGTGGGAGGGGCGGCCGGTGCGATGCGCGCGCACCATGCGTCGACGCCGCGTTCGATGAGCCGCAGGCTGTGCTCGAACGACGCGCGCGGGCCCAGATAGGGATCGGGGACGTCGAAGCCATGCGCGCGGCCGGTGGATGGATCTGGCATGCCGAGCAGGAACACGCGGCCGCGTATCGCCGGCAGGCGGTGTTCGAGCCAGTGTTGCTGGTCGGCGTCCATCGTCAGGATCAGGTCGGCGCGCATCGCAAGCCCGGGCGGCACGCGGCGCGCGCGGTGCGCGGCGATGTCGAGGCCGCGCTCGCGCATCAGGTCGACCGCATGCGGATCGGCCGGCTGGCCGTCACGCGGGCCGAGGCCGGCCGATTGCACGTCGACGCCCGGCAGCCGCGCGCGCAACAGCGCTTCGGCCATCGGGCTGCGGCAGACGTTGCCGATGCACACGACGAGCAGCGTGGAGATCGCGCTCATTTGACGGCGAGCGCCGCGGTGGCGCTGGTATTGACGCCCGGCAGCAGCAGGCTGAGCACGCGGCTGAAGCGCACGAGGCCATTGCCGTCGACATACACGATGTCCTTCGGCTGCAGCTCGAACTCGTTCGCGAGCACCATCGACACCGGTGAGCGCGCGTCGAGATGGAACACTTGCGGGCTGTCCGTGCCCGAGCCGCGGATCACGAACATCTGCGCCGCGTCGGCGGTGCCGGCGTTCACGCTGCCGGCCTGGGACAGCGCGTCGGACAGCGTCAGGCGACCGTCGCGCAGCGGCACCGCGAGCGACGGCTTGTTGACTTCGCCCATCACGTACACGCCGTAGTCGCTGCGGGCCGGCACGTGAAGAAGATCGCCGGCGGCGAGCACGACGTCGGCCGGATTGCGGCCGTTGCGCAGCATCCGGCTCAGGTCGAGCGGATAGGTCACGCCGTCGCGCACCAGCGTCATGCGGCTCTGGTCGGCGGCCGGACTGAGGCCACCCGAGCGGCCCAGCGCCTCGTACAGCGTCATCGGTACGTCGTTGACGGGCTGGGCGCCCGGCGTGCGAACCTCGCCGTCGATATAGACCTGCTGCGAACGGAACGACGCGACGCGCAACGTCACCTGCGGGCCGCGATACACGCGCGACAGCGCGGCGACGATCCGCGCTTGCGCGGCGTCGGCGGTCAACCCCGCGACGTGCACGGCGCCCGCGAACGGGAACGACAGGTTGCCTTTCGGATCGACGACGAAGCCGGATGCCGGGTCCGCCGCGCGCGGCGCGTTCTGCGGCGCGGGGCCTTGCGAAGCCGCGAGTTCGGGGTGGTCCCACACGGTGATCTGCAATACGTCGCCGGGGCCGATCCGGTACGGGCCGGGCGATGCGGCAAGCCGCTCGGCTTGCCCGGTTTGTCGGCTCGCCGATTGCACATCGAGTTCGCGAATCAGGCCGGCATCGATCGGCGTGATCCGGAACGCGGGGGCACCGCTGGCGGCGTGCGTGTCTGCTGCGTCGGACGGCGGGCTCATCCGCATGCCGGGCGCGAGAGCGCAAGCTGACAGCGTGACGCTCGCGGCCATGGCCAGCAGCATGCGCATGCAACGCGGATGGGCGGAGTCGGATCGCTCGGGTGTCGGGTTTGTCATCAGTTATCCTTATTGATAGGCGGCGCTTCGAAAGGCGCGCGTTGCGTGCAGGTCAGAACGCGTTGTGATGCACCCAGCCGCGCAGAACGGTGGCCGAGACGATCCGCATGTCGAGCGAGAACGACCAGTTGCGCAGGTAATGGAGATCGGCCTCGACGCGGCGCTGCATCTTCTCGATCGAATCGGTTTCGCCGCGCAGCCCGTTGATCTGGGCCCAGCCCGTGATGCCCGGCTTCACGCGATAGCGGTGGATGTAGCCGTCGACGATCGGCTGATACAGGTTGTCGTGCTGGAGCGCGTGCGGGCGCGGCCCGACGACGGACATCTCGCCGCGCAGCACGTTGACGAACTGCGGCAGTTCGTCGAGGCTCGTGCGGCGCAGGAATGCGCCGATGCGCGTGACGCGGGGATCGCCGCGCGTGGCCTGCCGTACTTCGTGGCCGTCGTCGTGCAGCCGCATCGTGCGGAACTTGAGGATCGTGAAGGTGTGGCCGTTCGCGCCCTGACGCTGCTGCCGGAACAACGCAGGGCCCTTCGACGAGAGCCGCACCGCCGCGGCGATCGTGAGCAGCAGCGGCGCCGTGCCGATCAGCACCGCGGCTGCGAACAGGCGATCGAAAACGGCTTTCTGAAGCAGCGCATGGGACGACAACGGCGACGCGACGAGATTGATCGCCGGCGCGCCGACGAGGTCGACCATGCCGCCGTCGAACATCGTCATCGTGCTGACGTCGGGCATGAGCCGGATGTTGACGAGATCGTTGCGGAACGCATCGATCACGGCCATTACGGTGCGTGTGTCGCCGATCGGCAGCACAAGCCAGACTTCGGGGATCGCGTGCGCGCGTACGTGCTGCGCGAACGCGTCAAGCGCATCGAAGTGCGGGACGTCGGCGCGGCCATCGGGGCGAGCATGGTCGAGGTCGAACGTGGCGGCGGCGCGGAATCCGGCCGACGGCATCCGCGCGATCCGGTCGCGTACCGCGTCGCAATGGGTACCGGTGCCGACGATCGCGACCGGGTGGCCGCCTGCGGGCGGATGTCCGATCCGGCCGAACGTCCGTCTGGCGACGAGCCGCGACAGGCAGAGCGCGGCGCCGCTCGCGGCCGTCCAGAGCAGGTACCAGTTCGCCGGTATGCTCGACTCGGGCGCGAGCGTGCGCATCACGAGCGCCGCGCAGCCTTGCGCGAGCAGCCACGCGAGTGCGGTCAGGATCGCGGCGCGGCATTTCGGCCGGCGGTCCGGTATCCGGTAGATGCCGAACGCGGGGAACAGCATCAGCGCGAATGTCGCCGCGCAGGCAACGGCCGCCAGTTCGGGCGATCGGTCGGTGCCCGTATCGGACAGCACGAGTGCCGCAGCCAGTGCGCCGATCGAGATCAGCGCGACGTCGGACACGCGTGCGAGCGATCCCCCCGCGGTGGGCGACACGTGCGCTTGCCGGATTTCGAATGGCGTATCCATATACCCCTGCCCCTGTCGATTGGTCGGATGGGCGATGCGTCGTGCGTTTTCGATGCCGATGCGTTGCCGCCCCCGGATCGGGCCGAGGGGCGGCGGTCTTGCAGTGCATGGGACGGGCAATCGATGAACGACGACGGCGCCTGATTTGTCGGCCGGTTGCGCGCGTGTATCGGCGGTTTCGGCCTTGCTATGGCGGGCGAATGTTTGCGAAACGTTGCGATCGACTCGACCCGGTCAATTTTCGGCAAGCAGGGAGGTGATTTAAATAGAACGCCTACTAAATGGGACGCGTGCGGCTTCGTACAGGTACGAATGATTCGGGACTACGTCACAGGGTCAATTTTTTTTTGACGGACAAGTCCCGTTCGATGCAGGCGGTGGTCGGCGTGGAGGAAACGGGGGCGATGCCGTGTGCGAAGCTGCGGGGGAGGGAGTGAAAAGCGGTGGAGCGCCGCGATGGGGCGGAGCGAGAGGCAGCCAAGGGACGCAGGACGCGTCATAACGAAGAAACGGCGCCGTCCCGATGTCGACGAAGTCGACCGGGCCGGCGCCGTGACGGCGCGCAGGCGGGCGCGCCGGAGCGCGATCGCTCGCCCGTCACCCGTTGCGGAAAATCTCCGCATACGCACTCAACGCCGGCACGCCGCCGAGATGCGCATACAGCACCTTCGACCCCGGCTCGAATTCCCCGTTGCGCACCTTGTCGATCATCCCGTGCATCGATTTCCCTTCATAGACGGGATCGGTCAGCATGCCTTCGAGCCGCGCGCACAGCCGGATCGCTTCCAGCGTGCCGTCGTTCGGCAGCCCGTATTCCGGGCCCGCATAACGCGTGTCGAGCACGACGTCCTGTTCGTCGATGCGGCGCCCGAGCTCGACGATTTCAGCCGTGTGCCGGGCAATACGCGTGATCTGCGCATGTGTCTTTTCCGGCGTCGCCGACGCGTCGATGCCGATCACGCGATCCGCGCGCCCGTCGGCCGCGAAGCCGACGACCATCCCCGCCTGCGTGCTGCCCGTCACCGAGCACACGACGATGTAGTCGAACTTGAACCCGAGCTGCGCTTCCTGCGCGCGCACTTCTTCGGCGAAGCCGACGAAGCCGAGCCCGCCGAGCGGATGCTCGGAGCAGCCGGCCGGCACCGGATACGGCTTGCCGCCCGCCTGCCGCACGCTTTCCATCGCGTCTTCCCAACTGCGGCGAATGCCGATGTCGAAGCCGTCCGCCACGAGCCGCACGTCGGCGCCCATCATGCGCGACAGCTGGATGTTGCCGACGCGGTCGTATACCGGATCGTCGTAGTTGACCCAGTGCTCCTGCACGAGCACGCATTTCATCCCGAGATGCGCGGCGACGGCCGCGACCTGGCGCGTCTGGTTCGACTGGACGCCGCCGATCGACACGAGCGTATCCGCGCCCTGCGCAATCGCGTCGGGGATCAGGTATTCGAGCTTGCGGGTCTTGTTGCCGCCGAATGCGAGGCCGCTGTTGCAGTCCTCGCGTTTCGCATACAGCTCGACCTTGCCGCCGAGGTGCGCACTCAGGCGCTTGAGCGGCTGGATCGGGGTCGGGCCGAACGTCAGCGGATAACGGGGGAAACGTTGCAGGTTCATCGACTCGAGTCTCCGGAAAGGCGGGGTGGGTACGGGAAGCAGCACGTTCGGGAAGCGTCGGCATGCGGCCTCCCGATGTAAAAATGATAGGCAAGCACGCACGAAATGAGCTTGCGAAATAAATATCGTCGGCCTACGTTGATAATGAAGATGGAGCTATCAAAGCAATTTAGGCTCGGAAAAACGGAGGATGACGCAATGAAATTAAGTAGAAATTCGGCGGTGCCGGCCGATGCGGCGCCCGCGCTCGACCGCATCGATCGCGCGATCCTCAGGCAGCTTCAGCAGGACGCGTCGATCTCGAACGTGAGCCTCGCCGCGAAGGTGAAGCTGAGCGCGCCGGCGTGCCTGCGGCGCGTCGAGCGGCTCAAGGAGATGGGGATGATTCGCGGAATCGTCGCGCTGCTCGACCCGAAGCCGCTCGGGGCCGGCATGCTCGTCGTGATCGGCTTCGTGCTCGACCGCTCGACGCCGGAGGCATTTGCCGCGTTCGAGAAGGCCGCGCAGAAGGTGTCGGGGTGTGTCGAATGTCACGTCGTGACCGGCGAGTTCGACTACTTCATGCTGGTGCGCACGCGCGACAACGAGAGCTTCAACCGGCTGCATGCGGAGCAGCTGATCTATCTGCCGGGCGTGCGGCAAGTGCGCTCGTTCATGGTGCTCAAGGAGATTCTGTCGACGCACGCGCTGCCGGTGTAGTGCGGTTCGGCGGCGGGTGGAGTGGAGCGCGAGTCATCAATGACCGTCGGCGGTCATGGCACGCAACCGCCGATCCATGCAAAGACGCCGCGCAGGTCGCGCGGCGTTTCGCGTCAGCGTTGCCAGGGCGGCGTATCCGGCGATGTGCCGTGCCGGTAGCGTTCGCGCGCGGCCCGCACGATGGCCGGGTCGATCTCGTGCTCATCCGCCAGCGCCTTCAACGCCGCAAGCACGATGCTTGCGCGGTCGACCTCGAAGAACGCGCGCAGCGCGTCACGCGTGTCGCTGCGCCCGAACCCGTCGGTACCCAGCGTCACGTAGCGGCGCGGCACGTACGCGCGGATCAGTTCGGGCACCGCGCGCACGTAGTCGGTCGCGGCGATCACGGGCCCGCGCGTCGCGGCGAGCGCGCCGGTGACATACGGCATTGCGTACAGGCTGTCGTCGTCGAGCCGCGCGCGACGCTCGGCCTCCATCCCGTCGCGCTGCAGTTCGGTGAAGCTCGTGACGCTCCACACGGCCGCATCGATGCCCCAGTCTTCCTTCAGCATGCGCTGCGCGGCGATGACTTCGCCGAGGATCGCGCCCGCGCCGAGCAACTGCACCTGCGCGGTCGCATGCGATTCCGCCGCCAGCGGATACATCCCCTTCAGGATTCCTTCGCGCAATGCTTGCGCATCGCCGCCGGGCATCGACGGCTGTGCGTAGTTCTCGTTCATGACGGTCACGTAATAGAACACGTCGCGTTGCTGCTCGACCATCTCGCGCATGCCGGCATCGACGATCGTCGCGACTTCATACGCGAACGCGGGATCGTACGCGCGGCAGTTCGGAATCGTCGACGCGGCGAGATGGCTGCTGCCGTCCTGGTGCTGCAACCCTTCGCCGCCGAGCGTCGTGCGCCCGGACGTCGCGCCGACGAGGAAGCCGCGCGCGCGCTGGTCGGCGGCGGCCCAGATCAGGTCGCCGATGCGCTGGAAACCGAACATCGAGTAGTAGATGTAGAACGGCAGCATCGGCAGGTCGTGCACGCTGTACGACGTCGCGGCGGCGATCCACGACGAGATCGCACCCGCCTCCGAAATGCCTTCCTCGAGGATCTGGCCGCGCGTGTCCTCGCGGTAATAGAGCATCGAGCCGAGATCCTCCGGCTCGTAGCGCTGGCCGAGCGGCGAGTAGATGCCGACCTGCCGGAACAGGCTCGCCATGCCGAACGTGCGCGCTTCGTCGGCGACGATCGGCACGACGCGCGGGCCGAGGTCGCGATCCTTGATCAGCGCGGCAAGCATGCGCACGAGCGCCATCGTCGTCGACATCTCGCGGCCGGCCGCATCCAGCGCGAACGCACCCCAGGCCGGCATCGAAGGGACGGTCAGCCCCTTCGATGCCGCCATCCGCCTTCTGGGCAGATAGCCTCCCAGGGCAGCCCGGCGGGCATGCAGGTAACGCATTTCCGGGCTGTCTTCTGCTGGCTTGTAAAACTTCAACTGCTCGACGTCGCTGTCCGACAGCGGCAACCGGAAGCGGTCGCGGAACGCCTTCAGATCGTCGACGTCGAGCTTCTTCTGCTGATGGGTCGTCATGCGCCCCTGGCCGGCCGCGCCCATCCCGTAGCCCTTCATCGTCTTCGCGAGGATCACCGTCGGCTGGCCGCGGTGCGCGAGCGCGCGTGCATACGCGGCGTGCAGCTTGCGGGCATCGTGGCCGCCGCGGCGCAGGCGGTCGATCTCCGCGTCGGTGAGTTGCGCAGCGAGTGCTTCGAGCGCCGGGTCCTGGCTGAAGAAGCGCGCGCGGTTGTATGCGCCGTCGTTCGCGGAGAAGGTCTGGAACTGCCCGTCGACCGTATTGGCGAATGCGCGTGCGAGTGCGCCCGCGTGGTCGCGCGCGAACAGCGGATCCCAGTCGGAACCCCACAACACCTTGATCGTGTTCCAGCCGGCGCCCGCGAACTGCGCTTCGAGTTCGTCGATCACGCGGCCGTTGCCGCGCACCGGGCCGTCGAGCCGTTGCAGGTTGCAGTTGATCACGAACACGAGGTTGTCGAGCCCCTCGCGCGCGGCGAGCGACAGCGCGCCGAGCGATTCGGGTTCGTCCATCTCGCCGTCGCCGAAGAAGCCCCACACGGTACGGCCCGCGGTGTTCGCGAGGCCGCGATGCTGCAGGTAGCGCATGAAGCGCGCCTGGTAGATCGCGTTGATCGGACCGATGCCCATCGAGCCGGTCGGGAACTGCCAGAAATCGGGCATCAGCCACGGGTGCGGATACGAGCACAGGCCCGGGCCGGCGATCTCGCGGCGGTAATGCTTCAGGTGATCCTCGGTGAGGAAGCCCTCGAGGTACGCACGTGCGTAGACGCCCGGCGACGAGTGCGGCTGGAAATACACGAGATCGCCGCCGGCCGTGCCGGGGGCGTCGCCGCTCGCGGGCGACGCCGCGCGGAAGAAGTGGTTGAAGCCGGTCTCGAACAGGTCGGACGCCGACGCATAGCTCGCGATGTGGCCGCCGAGTTCGCCGTACGCGCGGTTCGCGCGCACGACCATCGCGAGCGCGTTCCAGCGCAGCGCGGCCGACAGCCGTTCCTCGAGGTCGAGGTCGCCCGGGTAGGGCGGCTGCTCGGCGAGCGGAATCGTGTTCAGGTAGCGCGTGACGGGCGTGCGCGGCGACGCGAGGCCGCTGGCGCGCGCATGCTCGGCGAGCCGGTCGAACAGGTATTGCGCGCGGTCGCGGCCGACGTGCGCGACCACCGCGTCGAGCGCCTCGAGCCATTCGGCGGTTTCTTCCGGGTCCGCATCGACGCGCGCGAGAGTCGCGCGCTGCGCGTGTTCGATACCGTTCGACAGATCCGTCATGGGAGTCTCCCGCGCGCCGGGAGTGGCACGCATCAATGGGACTCATGCTACGCGCCGATCCCCAGAATATGCGTCTGATTTCATTGGGAATTTGCTTCCGGATAGTGTAAATATTCTGGAATTGACGCGAGCGAAGGAATATTCGAACCATGAGCACAACCCCGAAGCGGCTCGACCGCATCGACATCGGCATCCTGAACCAGCTTCAGCAGAACGCGAGGATCACGAACGCGGAGCTGGCGCGCGCGGTGAACCTGTCGACGACGCCGTGCTTCAACCGCGTGCGCGCGCTCGAGAAGCTCGGGCTGTTCCGGCAGCAGGTCACGCTGCTCGATCCCGAGCCGCTCGGGCTGCGGATCAACGTCTTCATCCAGGTCAGCCTCGAAAAGCAGGTCGAGGACGCGCTGCAGCGTTTCGAGGAGGCGATCTCGCAGCGGCCGGAGGTGATGGAGTGCTACCTGATGTCGGGCGACGCCGACTATCTGCTGCGCGTCGTGATGCCCGACATGCGCACGCTCGAACGTTTCATCATCGAGCGGCTGACGACGATTCCCGGCGTGTCGAACATCCGCTCGAGCTTCGCGCTGAAGCAGGTGCGCTACAAGACCGCGCTGCCGCTGCCGGCGGCGGGGTTGACGCTGGTCGATCCGGACGAGGCCGCGTCGGACTGGAGTTGAGCGGGGAGTCGCCGGCGCGCCTGCCCGGTTTCCGGCTTCCGACTGCAGTCGGAACGATGACAAGGCGCCGACGATTGCCCGACGCCGTCGAAAGGGCCGGCATGCGGCAGGATTGATCGCTGCCGCAGCGGCGTGCAGGGCGTTCGCGTCTTCACGACGCCGCACGGCACGATCGCGTATGCTCGTCCCGTCAGCGGCGACGGCGGCTGCCGTTGCCGGATCAATCGTGTGACGACCGATCAACGAGCGAGGGCATGATGGCTAGACAGACGATGGCGGAATATCTGGCGAAGACGCTGGCGGCAGCGGGCGTCGAGCGCATCTGGGGCGTGACGGGCGACAGCCTGAACGGCCTGTCGTTCAGCCTGAGCCAGATCGGCTCGATCCGCTGGATGCATACGCGGCACGAGGAAAGCGCCGCGTTCGCGGCCGGCGCGGATGCCGCGTCGACCGGGCGGCTCGCGGTGTGCGCGGGCAGCTGCGGCCCAGGCAACCTGCACCTGATCAACGGCCTCTACGACTGCCACCGCAATCACCAGCCGGTGCTCGCGATCGCCGCGCACATTCCGTCGACCGAAATCGGGCTCGGCTACTTCCAGGAAACCCATCCGCAGGAACTGTTCCGCGAGTGCAGCCACTTCGCGGAACTCGTGACCAACGCATCGCAGTTCCCGCGCGTGCTCGCGCGCGCGATGCGCACCGCGATCGACGAGCGCGGCGTCGCGGTGATCGTGCTGCCGGGCGACATCGCGCTCGGCGACGGCCCGGAAGAAGCGCCGGCATGGAGCGAAGCGGCGCCGCCGTCGATCCTGCCGGCCGATGCCGATCTCGACCGGCTCGCGGCGCTGCTCAATGCGTCCGACGCGGTCACGCTGCTGTGCGGCAGCGGCACGCAGGGCGCGCACGACGAAGTGGTCGCGCTGGCCGACACGCTCGGTGCGCCGGTCGTGCATGCGCTGCGCGGCAAGCAGTTCGTCGAATGGGACAACCCGTTCGACGTCGGGATGACGGGGCTGATCGGCTTCAGCTCGGGCTATCACGCGATGGAATCGTGCGACACGCTGCTGATGCTCGGCACGGATTTCCCGTACCGGCCGTTCTATCCGTCGAACGCGAAGGTCGCGCAGATCGACTGGAAAGGCTCGCAGCTCGGCCATCGCGCGCCGCTCGCGCTCGGCCTCGTCGGCACCGTGAAGGAAACGATCGCGGCGCTGCTGCCGCGCCTGACGCGCAAGACCCAGCGGCGTTTCCTCGAGAATGCGCTGAAGCATTACGCAGCGGCGCGCAAGGGGCTCGACGATCTCGCGGTGGCCGAGCCCCCGGGCCGCGCGATTCATCCGCAGTACCTGACGAAGATCGTCGACGAAGTCGCGGCGGAAGACGCGATCTTCACGGCCGACGTCGGCACGCCGACGCTGTGGGCCGCGCGCTACCTGACGATGAACGGCAAGCGGCAACTGCACGGCTCGTTCAATCACGGCTCGATGGCGAATGCGATGCCGCAGGCGCTCGGCGCGCAGGGCGCGCATCCGGGGCGGCAGGTGGTGTCGCTGTCGGGCGACGGCGGGCTGTCGATGCTGCTCGGCGACCTGCTCACCGCACGCCAGCTCAAGCTGCCGATCAAGATCGTCGTGTACAACAACAGCCTGCTCGGCTTCGTGTCGATGGAGCTGAAGGCGGCCGGCTATCTCGACACGAACGTCGACCTGAGCCCGACCGATTTCGCGGCGATCGCGAAGGGCGCGGGCATCTTCAGCGTGCGCGTGGAGCACTCGGAGAACGTCGAAGAAGCGCTGCGCATGGCGTTCGCGCATGACGGGCCGGCCGTCGTCGACGTCGTCACGTCGAAATACGAACTCGCGATGCCGCCGAAGATCGAGCTCGCGCATGCGAAGGGCTTCAGCCTGTTCATGCTGCGCGCGATCCTCAGCGGGCGCGGCGACGAGATCGTCGAGCTGGCGAGAACCAACCTGCGGTGAGCGGTGCCGCGCAGCGCTGCTTCGGGCAGCGCCCGCGGCGTCACGCATCGACGAACGCGACACGGTGCATTGTGAGGCGCCGCACGGCATCGTCCGCGACGATGGGCCGGTGCGCTTGGGCCTGCGCGTGCGTTCAGCCCGGCGCCGCTTCGCACCCGGCGGCCACCCACTCGCGCACGGCCTCGACGAACAGCCGCAACGCGGCCGGCGGATGCCGGTTCGCCGGGTAGTAGAGGCACAGGCTGTCGAACAGCTGGCTCCACTCGGGCAGCACCTGCACCAGCCGTCCCGACGCCAGATGCTCGGCGACGCGAGATTCCGTGACCCACGCGATTCCGATGCCGGCCAGCGCCGCGTCGATCATCAGCGTCTGGTTGCCGAGCGTCAGCGGCCCGTCGACATCGACGCTCACGCGCTTGCCGTCGCGCATCAGGTCCCAGCGATAGAGTGCGCCGCTTTCGAAGCGGTAGCGGATGCACGCGTGGCGCGTGAGGTCCTGCGGGCTTTCCGGTGCGGCATGCCGCGACAGGTAGCCGGGCGATGCGACCGCGACGAAGCGCATCGGGCCGCCGAAGCGCACGGCGATCATGTCGCGCGGCACATCTTCGTGAACGCGGATGCCGGCGTCGAACCCGTGTTCGACGATGTCGATCAGCCGCGAATCGGTGACGAACTCGACGTGGATGTCCGGGTAGCGGGCGACGAAGGCCGGCAACACGTGCCGGATCAGCGGACGCGACGCGGCTTCCGACGCGCTGATCCGGATCTGGCCGGACGGGCGGTTGCGGGCGGTGGCGGCGTCGTTCAGCGCGTCCTCGAGATCGGCTACTGCGGGCCGCACGCGCACCAGCAACTGTTCGCCGGCTTCCGTCAGCGCGACCGAGCGCGTCGTGCGGTTGAACAGGCGCACGCCGAGGCGTGCTTCGAGGTGGCGGATCGTATGGCTCAGCGCCGACGGCGACACGCCCAGGATGCGCGCCGCGCCGCTGAAGCTGCGCTGCTCCGCGATCGTGATGAAGCTGGTCAGTTCGCCGATGTCGGTGCGCTGCATTTGTGAAAATTCCTCAATAACGCGTGAAATGGTACGCCGATTGTTGAGCCGTATCCATCAACCTACACTGCGTTCCTCGGCATTCCGTCGATCGTCTTCACCTTTTTCGCAGGAGAAATTCATGCAAAAGCGCATGCTTGGCAAGAGCGGCCTCGAAGTCTCGGCAATCGGGCTCGGCTGCATGGGATTGAGTTACGGCTACGGCCCCGCGACCGACAAGGCGAGCGGCATCGCGCTGATTCGCACCGCGTTCGAGCGCGGCGTGACGTTCTTCGACACGGCGGAAGCGTATGGCCCGTTCGTCAACGAGGAACTGGTCGGCGAGGCGGTCGCGCCGTTTCGCGACCAGGTCGTGATCGCGACCAAGTTCGGTTTCGAGGGCGGCCTGCCGATGAAGGGCGTCGACAGCCGGCCGTCGCATATCCGCGATGTGGCCGACGCGGCGCTGAAGCGGCTGAAGGTCGACCGCATCGACCTGTTCTACCAGCATCGCGTCGATCCGAACGTGCCGATCGAAGACGTGGCCGGCACGGTCAAGGACCTGATCCGCGAGGGCAAGGTCGCGCATTTCGGGCTGTCGGAAGCCGGTGAGCAGACGATTCGCCGCGCGCACGCGGTGCAGCCGGTCGCCGCGCTGCAAAGCGAGTATTCGCTGTGGTGGCGCGAGCCGGAGGCGCGGATCCTGCCGACGCTCGAGGAACTCGGGATCGGCTTCGTGCCGTTCAGCCCGCTCGGGAAAGGCTTCCTGACCGGCGCGATCGATGCGAACACCACCTTTGCCGAGAACGACTTCCGCAATATCGTGCCGCGCTTCTCCGAGGACAACCGCAAGGCCAATGCGGGCCTCGTCGATCTGCTCGGCCGCATCGCGACCGACAAAGGCGCGACGCGCGCGCAGATCGCGCTGGCCTGGCTGCTGGCCCGCCAGCCGTGGATCGTGCCGATTCCGGGCACGACGAAGCTGCACCGGCTCGACGAGAACGTGGGCGCGGCCGACGTCGTGCTGACGGCCGACGATCTCGCCGCGATCGAGACCGCACTGCAGCAGATCAGGATCGTCGGCGAGCGCTATCCGGCGCAGTTGCAGCAGCGCGTCGATCGCTGAACGCGCGTCCGGCGCCTGATCGGGCACGAATTGATCAGGGGAATCAGGGTCAATCTTCACGTCGCCTTAAGTTTGCGTTTCCTAGAATCGATTTGATCGTCGCTCTTCCTGCGGCGGACCGATTCGTCCAGGAGGATGCGCATGCCCAAGCCCCGTGTCGCCGTAGCCCTGTTCCATGAAGTCTTCGGCACGTCGTTGCCGACGGCGCAATCGTTGAAGGGCTGCCCGTGATGTGGCCGAATGCGTGGCGTGTCTCGGCGCTGTTCGTGCGCGAGTGGGTCGGCCGTCCGGCCGCGGTAGGTGCGTTGTGTCCGAGTTCGCGGCACCTGGCGCGCGAGATGGCCGATGCGGTGCCGGACGGCGAAGGGCTCGTCGTCGAGCTCGGCGGCGGCACCGGTGCGATCACCGCGGCATTGCTCGAACGCGGCGTCGCGCCACGGCGCCTCGTCGTGGTCGAGCGTTCGCCGGCGTTCGTCCAGCATCTGCGGCGGCGCTTTCCGGGCATCTCGATCGTGTCGGGCGATGCACGGCAGCTCGAACGGCTATTGCCGCCCGGTGCGCACGTCGACGCGATCGTGTCGTGCCTGCCGCTGCGCACGCTGCCGCGCGAGGACGTGACGGCGATCGTCGATCAGTGCCACCGCGTGCTGTCGGCCGACGGCGTGATGATCCAGTTCACGTACGACCTGCGGCCGCCCGGCCGTCATCCGCTGGGCGATTCGGCATTTGTTGCCTGCGGCAGCCGGATCGTCTGGGCAAACATTCCGCCTGCACGGATCGTGACCGTGCGCAGCGCCACCGCCGAACACGCGGAATGACGCCGCTGCGCGCGCGGCGCCCGACCGGGGTGCCTCGCCGACGCCTTTCATAATTCATTCGATGCCTTCCAATTAGCATTCATATTGCCGTCACATCGGGTTCCTACCATCGCCTTTCATTTCGAAAGCATCAACGGCGGGGAGAACCGGCAACATGAATCGAAACAAAATGGCGGCGCTGCTCTGTGCCGGCGCCTTTGCGCTTTCCGGATGCGGCAGCGACGACGGCCCGACCAGCACGGCGCCCGGCCCGATGAAGCCGCTGGCGCGCAACGTGATCTTCTTTCTCGGCGACGGGATGGGGATGACGACGCTGACGGCCGCACGTATCTACGGCGTCGGTGAAGACGGCGCGCTCACGATCGATACGCTGCCGGAAACCGCGTTCGTGAAGACCTACTCGAACGATGCGCAGGTGACGGACAGCGCGCCGTCGATGTCGGCGTACATGACCGGCGTGAAGACCAACAACGAAGTGATTTCGATGTCGCCCGATACGAAGGCGATCGAACCGACCGCCGGCCTCACCGGCAACTGCGGCGCGAACAACGGCAAATCGGTGTCGACGCTGCTCGAGATCGCGAAGGCGCAGGGGATGGCTACCGGCGTCGTGACGACCACGCGCGTCACGCACGCGACGCCCGCCGCAACCTACGCGCACGTGTGCCATCGCGATGCCGAGAACGACATCGCGGCGCAGCTCGTGCCGGGCGGCGCGGGCTACAACGGCGCGCTGGGCGACGGCGTCGACGTCGTGCTCGGCGGCGGCACGCAATTCTTCGTGCCGAAGGACGGCGGCGGCAAGCGCACCGACGGGCGCAACCTGGTCAACGAGCTGAAGGCGAAGGGCTATGCGTTCGCGCAGAACCGCGACGACCTGCTGGCGGCCGATGCGACGAAGAGCGGCAAGCTGGTCGGCCTGTTCTCGTCGAGCCACATGAGCTACGACCTCGATCGCGGCGCGACCAAGGAGCCGAGCCTCACCGACATGGCGACGCGCGCGCTCGACGTGCTGCAGAAGAATTCGAACGGCTATTTCCTGATGGTCGAAGGCGGCCGGATCGATCACGCGCTGCACGACACCAATGCGAAGCGCGCGCTGCAGGACACGGTCGCGTTCGACAACGCGATCAAGGCGACGATCGACAAGGTGCGCAAGACCGATCCCGACCTGAAGAACACGCTGATCGTCGTCACGGCCGACCACGACCACACGCTGGTGCTGAACGGCTATGCGGCACGCACCGGCAAGACCGAGGCGGGCAAGCCCGGCGTGCTGGGCGTGCTGCGCAGCTACCAGACGGGCGCGATCGCGAAGGACGCGGACGGCGCGCCGTACACGATCATCGGCTTCGGCAACGGCGAAAACCGCGTACAGGGCAGCCGTGCGGGCACCGCGCTCACCGACGCGGTGACGGGCGCCGACGACTACCGCCAGGAGGCGGTCGTGCGGATGGACAAGGGCAACGAGACGCACGGCGGCACCGATGTGTTCCTCGGTGCGATCGGCCGCGGCGCGGATGCGTTCCACGGCGTGATCGAGAACAACAAGGTCTTCGAGCTGGTGCGCAACGCGGTGCAGCTGTGAGCGCCGATCATACGGGTACAGGGGAATACAGGATGTCGACCATCAAGTGCATCGCGGCGGCGCTGGCCGTCGCGGGTTTCGCGTGCGGCGCGGCGCAGGCCGCCGGCCAGGCGAAGAACGTGATTTTCTTTCTCGGCGACGGCATGGGGCCGACGACCGTGACGGCGAGCCGGATCTACAAGGTCGGTGAGTCGGGACAACTGACGATGGAGACGCTGGCGCGCACCGCGCGCATCAAGACCTTCTCGAACGACGCGCAGACGACCGACAGCGCGCCGTCGATGGCCGCGTACATGACCGGCGTGAAGATGAACAACGAAGTGCTGTCGATGTCGTCGGACACGCGCGCGGTCGCGCCGGGCAGCGACGCGAACGGCAACAAGACGGTCAACAACTGCGCGCCGGGCAACGGCCAGCCGGTCGCGACGCTGCTGGAACTGGCGAAGGCGCGCGGCAAGGCGGTCGGCTCGATCACGACGACCGAACTCACGCACGCGACGCCGGCCGCGACCTATTCGCACATCTGCCATCGCGACGCGCAATACGACATCGCCGCGCAGGCGGCGCCGGGCGGCGCGGGCTACAACGCGGCGCTCGGCGACGGCGTCGACGTGCTGATGGGCGGCGGCCGCAATCACTGGACGCCGTTCGACGCGGCGACCAACAAGCGCGGCCGCGCGGACGGGCGCAACCTGCTCAACGAGATGAAGGCGAAGGGCTACACGGTTGTCGCCACGAAGGATCAGCTCGCGCAGGCCGGCAACGGCAAGCTGGTCGGTTTGTTCAGTTCGACGAGCCATCTCGAGTACGAGCTGGACCGCGTCGCGGGCAAGGGTGAAGGGCCGTCGCAGCCGAGCCTCGCCGAGATGACGTCGAAGGCGATCGACGTGCTGTCGAAGAATTCGAACGGCTATTTCCTGATGGTCGAGGGCGGCCGCATCGATCACGCGCTGCACGGCACCAACGCGAAGCGCGCGCTCGAGGACACGGCCGCGTTCGACGAAGCGATCCGCGTCGCGCTGTCGAAGGTCGACCTGTCGAATACGCTGATCGTCGTGACGGCCGACCACGACCACACGATGACGATCAACGGCTATTCGAAGCGCGGCAACCCGATTCTCGACATCAGCCGCAACTACCGCGACGGCCAGCCGAGCAAGGACGCCGACGGCAATACCTACACGACGCTGGTGTTCGGCAATGGCGCGAACCGGCCGAACGTGCGCACGTCGGTCGATTCGGCCACCGCGACGAACGAGGCGTATCTGCAGGAAGTCGGCGTGCGGATGGGCAGCGCGGGTTCGGAAACGCACGGCGGCGGCGACGTGATGCTGTTCGCCGACGGCGCGGACGCGAAGGCGTTCAAGGGCACGATCGACAACACGAAAGTGTTCGGGCTCGTACGCTCGGCGTTCGGTTTCTGAATCCGTTGACTGCATGAGGAACGGGACTGCCCGATGAAACGTCAGCTTCTCTGCGCGCTCGCTTGCGGGTGGGTTGCGCTGCCGGCCCTTGCAGCGGCCGATCTCGACGCCGTGCTGCTGCACGAGAGCCGCACGGTGACGGCCGACGGCGTGACGCGCACGACGCTGTATCGCGAACGGATGGTGAGGCGCGACGGGCACGTGTGGGTCGAACGCGTGCTGCCCGTGGCGGCGGCCGGCGGCGGTCATGGCGACGATCACGATCATGATCACGACACGGGCCGCCGCGCCGGTGTGCAGCCGGCCGCGGCCCACGCGGGCCACAAGCATTTCAACTTCCAGGCGGCCGCGCGGCACGTGACCTACGACGGCAAGACGGCGCGCATCGAGTACGTCGATGCGGCGAACCGGACGGTCGTCGGCGTGCCGCCGGCCGAGTACGAAACCACGGGCTTCGATGGCTCGTGGGACAACGCGTACTACGTGACGCCGCCGTCGCAGCTGAAGCGGCTCGCGGTCGCCAAGCGCGGCGACGCGCCCGGCACCGTCTGGTATGAGCAGGCCGTCGATACGCCCGGCGCGCGCGGTGTGAACCGGATCCTGTGGAGCGAGAAGCTGCAGGCGCCGCTGTCGGTCGAATACCGGAGTGCCGACGGCCGCGTCGTGCGCAAGCTGACGTTGACGCCGGCGCCGGCCGCGCGGCGCGAGCCGTTGCCGTGGCAGACGCTCGCCAGCTATACGCGCAAGGAATACGCCGACTATCTGGATTGACCGGCGGGCGGCCACGCTCTCCCGATCACGCAACGGCTTCTGTCGCCCGGTCGATCGTACGATTCGTACGCGGGGTTTGCGGTCAGGCCGGCCGGTATCGCATTCGCGATACGGCCGGGCGCTGGCCGCTTTTTTCTTTTTCCGTAGTGATGTCGCCCGGCAGGGGATGCCGACGATTCGCTAGAGCTGCGCGCCGTCCGGCACACGTGCTGAAGGCCGCGACGCGACCCGCTTGATGAAGCGGTCGAGCGGTGTCGCAAAGCCGCGCGCAATCGCCGCGCTCAGCACCGCCGACAATGCGAGATACGCCATCAGCAACAGCAGCTTGCCGTCGCCGTGCATGCCCGACGGCGGCCAGAACGTGCGCAGCCCGCCGAGCACGATCAGGTGGAACAGATACAGCTCGTAGCTCAGCGTGCCGGTCCGGCGCAACGGCGCGAGCAGGCGGCCCTGCGCGCGCGTGCCGTTGACGTGCGCGCCGATCAGCAGCACGGCGGTGCCGAGCGCCATCGCCGTGACGCCGGCGACGTGGCTTTCCGCGATCGGCCAGGCGAGGTAAAGCACGGCCATCGCCGCCGCGACGAGACCCTGCACGAGCGGCGCGGCCAACCGTTGCCAGCTTGCGCGTTCGGCCAGCAACGCGGTGCAGCAGCCGATCGCGATCCCGTCGAACGACGCAAAGTACGCATAGAGGAATCCGCCTTCGTCGCCGGCGTGCGTGAAGCGGTACACGGGCCCGATCGCGGCGATGACCACCCAGAACGCGGCCAGCCGTGCATCGCGGCGCAGCGCGATGCACAACAGCGGAAACGATAGATAGAACACCTCTTCGACCGACAGCGACCACAGCACGCCGAGCGCGTAGTTGACCCACCCGTATGCGCCGATCAGCACGTTCATCCAGAACGTCAGCGATGCGAGATTCACGAGCCAGAACGACACGGCGATGCCTTGCGGTGCATGGTTCTGGAAGATCGGCACGCCGGCCGCCGCGAGGCCGTTGACGAGCGCGAGCAGCAGGAGCAGGCACGGGACGATGCGCGCGACGCGCGACACGTAGAACGCGCGCACGTCGACCGCGCCGAGGTTGCCCCAGCGGTGTCGCGCATTCGACGTGATCAGGTAGCCGGAAATCACGAAGAACATCGTCACGCCGTAGTTGCCATTGCGCGCCACCGCATGCACCGCATCCCAGCCGAATACGCGGGCGAGCGACGTGTCGCGCAGCGAGTACGGGATGTTGAAGTGATGCAGCAGGACGAGCACGATCGACACCCCGCGCAGCAGGTCGATCCGCGCGTTGCGCGGGCCGGCGCTCATTGCGGCCCGCCCGTTTCGGCGAGGGCCGGCAGCGTCGCCAGGAACGTATCGCGTGCGCGCAGGCCGGCGTTCGGCGTCTGCCGCTGGTCGTCCTGTATCAGGTACGCGAACACGAGCTGGCGCGGCCCTTTGGCGGCCCAGCCGACGAACCAGCCGTACGCGTGCGACGCATCGTACTTGCGCCCCGGCGACCCGGTGCCCGTCTTGCCGTGCACGATCCAGCCGCCGGGCTGCGCGTCGATCAGCGTGATGCGCTCGGTCATGTCGTACGCGTGCGCGCTGACAGGCAGCGTCCGGTTCGCGATCTTGCGCATGAAGCCGACCTGTTCGAGCGGCGAGATGCGCAGCGACGCGTTGACCCACGCGCCCATCACGCCGTTCAGTTCGCCCTGCTGGCTGGTCGCGTCCGCATTGCCATAGCCGAACGCGGTCGTGTACTGCTGGAAGCGCGCCTGCCCGAGCGCCTGCGTGACCTGCTGCGAGTACCAGAACACCGACAGCTTCATCCAGCGCGCCGGATCGGTCGGCTCGCGCCACGGCGCGCCGCCCCAGTCGGGGTAGCCGGCGTGGAAGTCGAGCGTCGGGGTGTGCGCGTCCTTCAGGACGCCCGCGTCGAAGCCCATCAGGCTGATGGCGACCTTGAACGTCGACGCCGGCGTCACGCGGGTCGCGCAGTCGCCTTGCTGCACGAGCACCTGGCCGGTGGCGGCGTCGGCGACGACGGTGCAGATCGGGCGGGCATCGGAAGTCGTGCTGGCCAGAAGGCCGGCGGCGAAGGTGAACAGCGCGCGGCGCCAGTGCTTCAAGTGACACTCCTCGGGGATGGGCAGCAGGCGCACGGCGCGGGCGAAAGGCGGCAGGCCGTGCGCAATGAAGGCGACGGCCGGCATCGAGGAAGACGGGGATGGCGGGGATGGCGGCCGTTGCGCAGGCCCACAGTGTATCGACGGATCGTCGTCCGTTGACCTGTCACGGTTGACGGGGCGATTGTGCGCCTGCTTGCTGTCCGTTGCGGCGGCGCCGGCCGGTCACGCGTGGCGGCGTGCATGAAAAAGCCCGCCGGCAGGCTTGCGCTTGCGGGCGGGCGAAGACACCTCGGGCCGACCGGCACGGGTGTCGCGTGAAGAACGGAGAACCGGGTTGCGTCAGAACTTGTGGCGCAGCGCGAGACGCACGGCCACCTGGTTCGACGTCGACGACGGCGCGTCGGTGCCGGGGATGAACGCGTTGTCGAGGATCGAGTTCGTCTTGTCGCCGGCGATGTGCTGGTACGCGGCCTGCACGTACACGTCGGTGCGCTTCGACAGGTTGTAGTCGGCCATCAGCCCGGCCGAGTGGATCTTCGGCTTCGCATTGCCGGTCGATGCGTCGTACTTCTCGAGCGACAGCACGTACTGCGCGCCGACCATGAACGCCGGCGTGATCTGGTACGAACCGTTCAGCTCGAAGTTCTGGTACTTGATCGCGCTGACCGTCGCGCCCGGGGCGATGATCGCGCCCGGCGTGCCGAGGTAACCGTTGCCGGTCGGGTTCTTGTAGTTCGAGTTCGTGTACGCGAAGCCGACCGTCGCCTGGCCGAACGTGTAGTTGATGCCCGCGCCGAACACGCGCATGCGCTCTGCGATGTAGCTCGCGTCGTTCGCGGTGATCGCGCCGGCCGAGCCGTCGCCCGGATGGTTCGCCTGCAGGTACGCGGCGCCGATCAGCAGGCCGTTGTTCTGGTACTGCGCGCCGAAGCTGTACGCGCGGTTGTCCGAGAAGTTCGTGCTGTTGCTGAAGCTGTATGCGCCGCCGAACGTGAAGCCGCCGAAGTTCGGGCTCGCGTACTTCACGGTGTTGTCGAGGCGGAACGAGTTGTCGGTGTTGTCGTTGTCGAACGGGTGCGCGAGCAGGTAGCCGCCCCAGTTGCCGTTGGCCGTGGTCGGTGCGAGATAGTCGACGACAGAATCGTACTGGCGGCCGAACGTCAGCGTGCCGTACTGCGTCTGGCTCAGGCCGACGTAGGCCTGGCGGCCGAACATGCGGCCGCCCTGGTTGAGCCGGCCGGTGTTCACGTCGAAGCCGTTTTCGAGCTGGAAGATCGCCTTCATGCCGCCGCCAAGATCTTCGCTGCCTTTCAGGCCCCAGCGGCTGCCCTGCGCGTAGCCGCTCGCCATCTCGTAGACGTGGCCGGTGCCGACGTTGTTCGTGTAGTTCAGGCCTTCGTCGATCACGCCGTACAGCGTGACGCTGCTTTGCGCGAACACGGGGGACGCGAAGGCGGTCGTTACGGCCAGCGCCGTCAGGGTCTTTTTCATTGAGAGATCTCCGGGATATCCAGCTTCTTGTATCGGTTGTCGTGAGCGCGTCCGGCGAGGCGCGCCCCGTCATCCGGGGCGATCCGGCGCAGCGCGCGCGGCGCCGGAAACGCGCGATGCGCGGCGGCGCGGCGACCGGCTACGTCGGGTCGTGTCTCCTCCGATGACACCGCGCATTCTTCCGAAGCCGAAAAGGAATCGAAAGCGAGTAATTTCGATGGATGGGATCGGGTTCGCCAATGGGGTCGCGACAGACCGTTTCGACAGTCGAAACGGCGTGCGCGGCGGCGCGCTGCAACGCCGCTCGCACCCTCGCCGAACGGGGGCGCGACGCGGCCCTGGCAGGGCCGTGCGCGAGTACGGGAAATCGGCCGGGAAGCCCGTCCGGCGGGCCTCACGGCGTACCTGGCGATCGATTGGCGCTGCCGATTGCAATGATCGGAATTACTCGTTTCCCTAAACATATTGGCGGCTGAAACATGCAGGCTGACCGGACGTGGCTGGATGCACGATTCGCCGGTCGCCGCGCATGCCGCGACGCACAAACAACAGATTCGATTTGGAGACGACCCACCATGCAGATTCGACGACTGAAAACGGTCCTTCTCGCCGCCGCGGCGATTCTTTCCGCGCCCGCGGCCCACGCGGCCGGCGGCGTGTGCGCCGACGGCAAGACGGTCCATTTCGCGGGCATCACGTGGGAGAGCGGGTCGTTTGCGACCGAAGTGCTGCGGCAGATCATGGAGAAGGGCTACGGCTGCAAGACGGACGTCGTGCCGGGCAGCACGGCCGCCACCGAAACGGCGCTCGCGCGCAACGACCTGCAGATCTGGGCCGAGCAGTGGACGGGCCGCAGCGAGATCACCGCGAAGGCGGTTGCGTCGGGCTCGGTGAAGCTGATCGGCGACACGCTGCCGGGCGGCACAACGGAAGGCTGGTTCGTGCCCGACTACGTGGTGAAGGGCGATCCGGCGCGCAACATCAAGCCGGTCGCGCCGGGGCTCGTATCGGTCGACGATCTGCCGAAGTTCAAGCAGGTGTTCGCCGACGAGGAGGAACCGGACAAGGGCCGCTTCCTGAACTGCCCGACGGGCTGGGACTGCGAGCGCGTGAACACGCGTCTGCTGAAGGTGCTGAAGCTCGACCAGTCGTACACGAACTTCCATCCGGGCACCGGTGCGGCGCTCGACGCGGCGATCGCGTCCGCGTACCAGCGCGGCGCGCCGATCGTGTTCTATTACTGGGGCCCGGCCGCGCTGATGGCGAAATACAAGTTCACCGCGCTGAAGATGCCGGCCTATAACGAAGCATGCTGGAAGACGTTGCGCGACGAGAGCAGCACGCACCAGTGCGCGTCGTCGTACATGGTGTCGCGGCTGACGGTCGGCGTGTCGAAGCCGTTCGCCGATGCGAATCCCGATCTCGTCGGCGTATTCGGCAAGGTGCGTTTTCCGATGGACTTCCTGAACCAGACGATCCTCGAGATGACGACGAAGAAGATCGACGGCGCGGCGATGGCCACGCAGTTCCTGAAGACTCGCCAGGACATGTGGAAGCAGTGGGTGCCGGCCGACGTCGCGCAGAAGATCGCCGGCAGCCTGAAGGGCGCGTAACCTGCGCGCGGCGGCAGGCCCGCGCCCGCCGCCGCCGTCACGCGCCTTCGCGGCGCGACGGAGAATCAACATGAACGGCTTCTTTCTGCACCTGTCGATCGCCGACTGGGTGAACAGCGCGCTCGAGACGTTCGTCGCGCAATACGGCGACAGCTTCCATCACTTCAGCGTGCTCGTGCTGCGCTACCTGCTCGTGCCGCTCGAAGGCGCGCTGCGCGTGGCGCCGCCGTGGCTCGTGCTGCTGGTCGTCGGCGCGATCGCGTGGAATGCGACGCGCCGCATCGGCCTCGGCGTGCTCTTCATGCTGCTGCTTTACGCGATCGGCTGCTTCGGCCTGTGGGACAAGCTGATGCAGACGCTCGCGCTGATGCTCGTCTCGACGGTGCTGTCGGTCGCGATCGGCGTGCCGGTCGGCATCCTCGCCTCGCGCAGCCCGTGGCTGCGCCGGCTGCTGCTGCCCGTGCTCGACGTGATGCAGACGCTGCCGAGCTTCGTGTACCTGATCCCGGTGCTGATGCTGTTCGGGCTCGGCAAGGTGCCCGCGATCCTCGCGACGATCATCTATGCGTTGCCGCCGCTGATCCGCCTGACCGATCTCGGCATCCGCCAGGTCGATCCGGACGTGACGGAGGCCGCACGTGCGTTCGGCACGACGCGCTGGCAACTGCTCGTCAACGTGCAGCTTCCGCTTGCGCGGCCGAGCATCATGGCCGGCATCAACCAGACGACGATGATGGCGCTGTCGATGGTCGTGATCGCGTCGATGATCGGCTCGCGCGGGCTCGGCGAGGACGTGCTCGCGGGCATCCAGACGCTCGACGTCGGCAAGGGCACGCAGGCCGGCCTCGCGATCGTGATCCTCGCGATCGTGATCGACCGGATCAGCCAGGGCTTCGGCCAGGAGCGGCGCGCACGCCGCCGGCTCGCGCAGCAGCGCCGGCAGAAGGGCGCATCGCGCGTGCCGTACCGGCTGCCGCGCAAGGCGCAGTCGGCGGGCGTCGATTCGAATCAGGCGACGCAATCGTCGCGCGCATAGGAACGGAGGCAGACATGGCGACTATCGACGTCAAACACGTGTACAAGCTGTTCGGGCCGCAGGCCGCGCATGCGCGCGTGCTCGACCTGCTGCGCTCGGGCAAGCGCAAGGCCGACGTGCTGGCCGAAACGGGCTGCAACGTCGGGCTCAACGACGTGAGCCTCGGCATCGAGTCAGGCGAGATCTTCGTGATCATGGGGCTGTCGGGCTCGGGGAAATCGACGCTCGTGCGGCACTTCAACCGGCTGATCGAACCGACGGCCGGCGAGATCGTGATCGACGGCAGCGACGTGATCAAGCTCGACGCGCACGGGCTGCGCGAGCTGCGCCGCTTCAAGGTCAGCATGGTGTTCCAGAACTTCGGGCTGCTGCCGCACCAGACCGTGCTCGACAACGCCGCGTATGCGCTGCGCACGCGCGGCGAGAAACGGCACGACGCGGCCGACGCGGCGCGCAACTGGCTGACGAAGGTCGGGCTCGACGGGTATGGCGATCACTATCCGGACGAGCTGTCGGGCGGGATGCGCCAGCGCGTCGGGCTGGCGCGCGCGCTGGCGGCCGACACCGACGTGCTGCTGATGGACGAGGCGTTCTCCGCGCTCGACCCGCTGATCCGCACCGAGATGCAGGATCAGTTGCTCGAACTGCAGGCGACGCTGTCGAAGACGATCGTGTTCATCACGCACGATCTCGACGAGGCGCTACGCATCGGCGACCGGATCGCGATCCTGCGCGACGGCACGCTCGTGCAGGTCGGCACGCCGGACGACATCCTGTCGCGGCCGGCGGACGACTATGTGCGGCGGTTCGTCGAGAAACGCACGAGCATGAACTGACGCGCGTCTCGCTGCCCAGGCCGCGTACTGCGCTCACCGCGCGCGGTGCGCGGCCGTCGTCAGCACGATCTTGCCGACGTGCACGCCCGAGTCGATCAGCACGTGCGCACCGCGCGCGTCGTCGAGCGGGAAGGTGCGGAACACCTGTGGCTTGACCGTGCCCGCCGCGACGTGCGGCCACAGGTGGCGCTCGAGATCGGCGATGAGCGCGCCCTTTTCCTCCGGCGTGCGCGAGCGCAGCGTCGAACCGATGTGCGTGAGGCGCTTGGTCATCATCGGCCACACGTCGAGTTCCTTCGCCGGCCCGTTGAGCGCGCTGACCTGCAGGATCCGCCCGTTCATCGCCGCGGCCCGGTAATTGCGCGCCACGTAGTCGCCCGCGATGATGTCGAGGATCACGTCCACGCCCTTGCCGGCGGTGATCGCGTCGACTTCGGCGACGAAATCCTGTTCGCGGTAATTCACCGCGTGATCCGCGCCGAGCCGCAGGCTCGCGGCGCGATGCGCTTCCGAGCCGACCGTCGTGATGACGGTCGATGCGCCCATCGCCTTCGCGATCATCGTCGCGGTGGTGCCGATGCCCGATGCGCCGCCGTGGATCAGCACCGATTCGCCCGCCTGCAGCCGCCCGCGCTGGATCAGGTTCAGCCATACCGTCAGGAACGTTTCCGGCATCGCCGCGGCTTCGATCATGTCGAGGCCGGGCGGCAGCTTCATCGTCGTGAGGTGATGGGCGACCGCGTATTCCGCATAGCCGCCGCCCGTCACCAGCGCGCTGACGCGGTCGCCCGGCGCGAAACCGTGCACGGCTTCGCCGGTCGCGACGACTTCGCCGGCGATTTCCAGGCCCGGGATGTCGGACGCGCCGGGCGGCGGGTTGTAGAGCCCCTTGCGTTGCAGCACGTCCGGGCCGTTCACGCCGGCGGCGTGAACCCGGATCAGCACTTCGTCGGCCTTGGGCCGCGGCACGGGGCGACGTGCGGTCGCGAGGACGTCGGGGCCGCCGGGGCGGGTGATTTCGACTGCCGCCATGTCGGCGGGAATGGAGGAGAGCGTATCGGACATGTTTGCCTCGAAAAGACTGGTGAGTGGTCGGTGAAAAAAGTATAGGCTTGGGCCTTGATGAATTCACGCAGCGATTTTCACGACCACAGATGCAAATTTGCATCACCTTGGAGAAGGCGCTTGAACTGGGACGACGCACGAATTTTTCTCGCGATCCACCGGGAACGCAGCCTGCGCGGCGCGGCACGGGCGGTCGGGCTCGATCAGGCGACGGTCGGCAGGCGGCTTGCGGCGCTCGAGCGCGCGCTTGGGGCGACGCTGTTCCTGCGCACGTCGGCCGGGTACGTGCCGACCGCGGTGGGCGAGGTCGCGCTGCGCAACGTGGAGAAGATGGAGCAGTCGGCGATCGACCTGGTGCGGCAGACCCAGGGCGTCGACCGGCGCCTGGCCGGCGACGTGCGCGTGACGACGACCGATACGATCGGGCTCGAATTCGTGATGCGCGCGATGCGCGACCTGCACGACGAGCATCCGGACGTACGCGTGCTGCTCAACACGTCGACGCAGGTGGAGAACCTCGCCAAGCGCGAGGCGGACATCGCGATCCGCACGATCAAGCCCGACAATCCCGATCTGCTCACGCGCCGGCTCGCCGCGTGGCCGACGGGGTTGTACGCGTCAGAGGAATACCTGGCGCGGCATGGCGAACCGGTGCCCGGCACCGGCTTCGAAGGGCATGACCTCGTGTGCTTCCTGCCGCACCTGAATGCGCGCGGCCCGCTCACGGTGGTCGGCGAGCCGGTGCGCGCCGGGCGGATCGTGTCGGGGCTGAATTCGAATCTCATGCTGCGCGCGGCGGCGCGCGCCGGGCTCGGGCTCGCCGAACTCCCGGTGCCAATCGCGGAGCGCGACGCGCTGGTGCGCGTGTGGCCGGCGCGTACGTCGGCGCGGCCTTACGAAGTCTGGATGGTGACGCACAAGGATTTGCGGCATACCGCGCGGATGAGCGCGATGATCGACCACATCGTGCGGGTGTTCGACGAGGTGCCGGTGCAGGGCGGGGCGGGGGATTGAGGCGGGAACGGCAACCGGATCGCGATCCTGCCCGACAGCACGCCGGACGATATTCCGTCGCCGCCGGCCGACGATGACGTGAGGCGGTTCGTGGCGAGGCGCACGAGTGCGAACCGGGCCGGCGGTGGTTGGTTGCGAGACGACACTACTTGCCGGCCGCGGTCGACGTGACGACCGATATGTCGGTCAGCCGCACGCCGTACGGGCCGACCAGTTCCTTGACGCGGACGATGCCCGACGCGCTTGCGTCAGGCAGATCCAGATCACGGTTGCACACCGAGACCGGCGCAGCGAGTCCGTTGTCCATGAATGTGACCTGGTGCCGGCAGCCCTTCGGACCGGACTCGTCCAGCGCGAAGCCGGCCTCGAAGGAGCGGGGCGAATGCGCGGTCATTCTGACCAGCGCGCTGAGCGTGAAGTTGCCGAACATCATGCCCAGGCCGCCGAACATGAAAAGGCAGAAAAGGAGCTCCTTGAGGCCGCCCGCCTTTCGCAGGTCCGACGTGACGATCACGGCAAGCAGCGCGAAGGCAATGGCGAATCCGGCGACGACAGCCGAGGAACCGGGCCAGTCGGCAGGGTAGCAGTGCTTCGTCGCAAACAGGCCGACGAACATGATGACGAGCGGCGCGAGAATCAGCGAGAGAAAGGTGATTGCGTGCCATCTCTTCATTTCTTTTTTTTGTGTCGCCATCGAATCGGGAACCTGTCGCGCGAGGTGGAAGACCTCGTAAATTATGAACGACTTTCGACAGGCCCCCTGGCGACCACTCAGTGCGCGACGGGCTCCCGTTCGCCGGTCCGCGCGTCAGCCGTCTCGCCGCGCGACGCATCCGCCAGAATCAGATCCGCGCCTTTCTCCGCGACCATCATCGTCGGCGCGTTGATGTTGCCCGACGTGATGTTCGGGAACACCGACGCGTCGACGATCCGCAGCGCCTGCAGCCCGTGCACGCGCAGCGACGCATCGACCACCGACGTCGCCGCGTCCGGCCCCATCGCGCACGAGCCGCACAGGTGGTAGATCGAACCCGACTGCTCGCGGAAATACTGCAGCATCGCTTCGTCTGAATCGACCTGCGGCCCCGGCGAGATTTCCTCGACGGTCATCGACTTCAGCGCCGGCGCGCGCATCAGCGCACGAATCACCTTGCTGCCCTGCACGGCCTCGTCGAGATCCTTCTGCGTGGTGAGCGCGTTGATGTGGATCTTCGCGGCATCTTCCACGCGGTTCGACGCGATCTCGATCGTGCCGCGGCTCGTCGGCCGGCACGGGTTGAATGCGATCAGGAATCCGGAGTAAGGCTCGGGCTTGATGCTCGCGCGGTCGCTCTTCGGGATCCGGTACGACAGCGGGTTGAAGTAGAGCTGAATGTTCGGCTCCTGCGCATCGGCCGTGCCGCGGAAGAAGCCGCCCGCCTGGTTCACGCTCATTGCGAGCGGGCCGCGCTTCGTCAGCAGGTAGCGCAAGCCGATCTTCATCTTGCCGATGGGCGTACCCATCTCGTCGTTCAGCGTCGGCCGGTTCGCCTTGAAGTAGAAGCTCACGCACAGGTGGTCTTGCAGGTTGCGGCCGACGGCCGGCAGTGCCTGCACGAGCGGCACGTGGTGGCGCGCGAGCAGCGCCGGATCGCCGACCCCCGACAACTGCAGCAGCTTCGGCGTATCGACCGCGCCGGCCGCGAGGATCACCTCGCGCGCGGCGACGAGCGTTTCGTCGCCATGCTCGCCGGCGACGACCACGCCGGTCGCGCGCGTGCCGTCGAACGTCACGCGCCGCACGAGCACGCCCGAGCGCAGCGTGAGGTTCGAACGGCCCAGCGCGGGACGCAGGTACGCGAAGCTGCTGGAGCAGCGTTCGCCGTTTTTCGTGTTCAGATCGTAGATGCCCGCGCCCTCGAACTGCGCGCCGTTGAAATCGTCGGTGCGCGGCAGGTTCAGTTGCCCGCAACCCTTCAGGAACTCGTGGACGATCGGATGCACGTCGGCCTTCATCGACGTGATGTGGATCGGCCCCGTCGCGCCGTGATGCTGCGGATCGGTCGCGCCGGCCGCGTGGGTTTCGAGCTTGCGGAAGTACGGCAGCACGTCGTCGTACGCCCAGCCCGGATTGCCGGCGTTCGCCCAGTCGTCGTAGTCGCTGCGCTGGCCGCGCACGTAGACCATCGCGTTGATCGAGCCCGACCCGCCGACCACCTTGCCGCGCGGGCAGTACAGCTTGCGATCGGCGAGCTGCGCCTCGGGCTCGCTGTAGTACATCCAGTTGTAGCGGCGGTTGTAGTAGGTCTTCGTGAAGCCGACCGGCACCTTGAACCAGAACGACGCGTCGCGTTCGCCCGCTTCGAGCAGCAGCACCGAGTGCCGGCCCGATTCGCTCAGGCGGTTCGCGAGGATGCAGCCGGCCGAGCCCGCGCCGACGATGATGTAGTCGTAGCTCATGTCTGTCCTTTGCGCTCAGCCCTTCGCGGGGGCGAGATCCTTCACGTCGACGGGGTGTTCGCCCATCTGCAGGTGCAGCCGTTCGCCGGTGTAGGGCGTGTGGCGCTTCACGACGTCCATGTCGAGCTCGATGCCGAGGCCCGGCTCGTTCGACGGGATGATGTAGCCGTCTTCCCAGCGAATCGGCGTCTTCACGACTTCCGCGTGGAAGCCGCCCCACGTCATGATGCTTTCCTGGATCAGGAAGTTCGGCGTGCAGGTCGCGAGCTGGATGCTCGCGGCGGCGCCCACCGGCCCGTTGTACAGGTGCGGTGCGATCTGCGCGTAGTGCACTTCGGCGAGCGTCGCGATCTTCTTCGCTTCGAGCAGGCCGCCCACGCGCGCGACGTTCAGCTGCAGGATCGATGCGCCGCCCGCCTGCAGCAGCTTGTGGAATTCGTACTTGGTGGTCAGGCGCTCGCCGGTCGCGATCGGAATCGACGTATGCTTCGCGACTTGTGCGATCGCCTCTTCCTGGCCGGGGGGGACCGGCTCCTCGAACCACAGCGGGTCGTATTTCTCGAGCCGCTTCGCGAGCCGGATCGCCGACGACGGCACCATTTGCCCATGCGTGCCGAACAGCAGGTCGGCCTTGCTGCCGACGGCTTCGCGCACCTTGCGGCAGAACAGCTCGCAGCGGTCGAGCACTTCCAGCGACAACTGGTGGCCGGAGTACGCCGTGTACGGGCCGGCCGGGTCGAACTTGACGGCCGTGAAGCCGAGCTTCACGTTCTCGGCCGCGCATTCGGCCGCGAGGTCGGGGTCGTCGTAGTCGTATTCGCCCTTGGCGTTCTTCGGGTACAGGTACGTGTACGAGCGCAGCCGCTCGTGGATCTTCCCGCCGAGCAGTTCGTACACGGGTTTGCCGGCGGCCTTGCCGATGATGTCCCAGCACGCCATTTCAAGGCCGCTGACGACGCCCATCATCGTGAGGTCGGGGCGCTGCGTGAAGCCGCTCGAATAGGCCTGGCGGAACAGCCGTTCGACGTGATGCGGGTCGCGGTTCAGCAGATGGCGTTCGAACACGTCGTCGATGATCGGGGCCATTGCCTTCGGGCCGAACGTCGCCGAGTAGATTTCGCCGACGCCTTCGATGCCGTCGTCGGTCTTCAGCTTCACGAAGATCCAGTACATCCCGCCGACATGCGGCGGCGGCACGGCGACGATATGGGTTTCGAGAGAAACGATCTTCATACGGACTCCTGGATTCGGTGAATGCGGGTGAGGCGGTATTTGAGGAAGGCGGCCGCGCCCGCGCCGCAGAGCGCGATGGCCGCGATATAGCCGAAATAGAGCTGGTAGCCGTGCGCGCCCGGGTAGGTCTGCGTCACGTAGCCGTTGATCAGCGGCACGAACACGTCGGGCGAATAGCCGAGCACCGAGATCAGGCCGATCGCGAGGCCCGCGCAATGCGTCGGCACCTTGCAGTCGTCGAGCAGCGACCAGTACAGGCCGCGGATCGCGTAGGTGAGGATGCCGATGAACAGCACGAGCACGACGAGCATCGCCTGCGGGCTGTGCGCGGGCGCTGCGATCAGCCCGACGAGCGACAGCGCGGCGAGCACCAGCGCCCAGAACAGAACCGACACCTTCGAGACGCGGTCGCCGAGGAAGCCGCCGCCGATGCCGCCGACGGGGCGCATCCACAGCTTGAGCGTCGTGATGAAGCCGGCCGCCGTCGCGCTGAGCCCGAAATTACCTTCGTGCAGGTAGGCCGAGAAGCTGTAGGTTGCCCAGAACACCTGGTAGCCGCAGAACACGATCGCGGCGACGAGCCACAGCTCGGGGATCGCCGCGAGCGTCTTCAGGTCGGACAGCACGTTGCCTTTTCGGCGTTCCGTCACGGCCTTGCGTTCGTTCGCGCCCGCCGGATCCTTCACCAGCGCGAGCAGCACGCCGAGCGCGATGCAGAAGAACGCGTACAGATGCACGACGAGCCTGAAGCCGGCCGCATCGGTGCTGCCGTGCGCCTGCGTCACGTAGGCGAACAGCGTGATCGCGATCGTCGCGAGCAGCGCCTCGACGAGCCCGCGGCCGCCGTCGAGCAGCCCGAAGAAACGACCCTGTTCGTCGGGGCCCGCGATCATGTTCACGCGCTTGATCACGGCGGCCCAGAACGTGAGGCCGGTGGTCAGCCCCCAGCCGCCGAAGATCAGCACGAGCGTGTCGAACGACGGCCCGGTCGCGTAGACGAGCCCGAGCGCGCCCGTCGCGAGCAGCGAGAAGCAGATCAGCCAGCGCGGCGACAGACGGTCGGCCAGCCAGCCGCTCGGCAGGTAGCTGACGAGGAAGATCGTGCCGAGCGACGAGTACAGGTAGCCGAGCTGTACGTCGTCGATATGGAAGAACTGCAGCATCGTCGGCTGGTACACCTGCCGCAGATACAGCATCGGGTAGATCGCGCCCGCGGCGATCACGAGCAGCAGCAGTTGCAGGTAGCGTTGCGCACGGGAATGCTGCGACGCGTGGGCGTCGAGCGTTTTGTCTTGCAACGCGAGCGACGCGGCGGGTGTCGACGGTTGGGTCGGCATGATGTCTTCCTCCATCAGGCGTCCTTGAAGCGGAGGCCTGCAGATTTCTTATGTTCTGGTTGGGTCAGGTGCGGCGCGCGCGGCGTGGTGTCGGGGGCGCGCGCCGGAAACGATGCGTCGGCGTGACGGCGTCAGTACTTCATGACGACGAGGCGCGTCTGCGTGAATTCGAGCATCCCGTGCTTGCCGTCGTCGCCGCCGAGGCCCGAACGTTTCCAGCCGGCATGGAAGCCCTGGTACGGATCGGCCGGCGTGCGGTTCACGTACAGCTCGCCGGCTTCGATCGCGTTCGCGACGGTCATCGCGGTGCGGTAGTACTCGGTGTAGAGCACCGACGACAGGCCGAACTGGTGGTCGTTCGCCTGCGCGATCGCTTCGTCGATCGTCGTGTAGCGCAGTACGGGCATGATCGGGCCGAAGGTTTCCTCCTGCACGATCTCCATGTCCTGCCGCACGCCGGTGAGCAGCGTGGCCGGGTAGAAGAAGCCGGGGCCGTCGGGGATCGCGCCACCGGTTTCGAGCGTCGCACCAGCCGCGATCGCGCGTTCGACCATTCCGTGGATGTGCGCGCGCGCCGAAGCGCTGACGAGCGGGCCCATCCGTGTGGCGTCTTCCGCACGGTTGCCGATGCGCACGGCCGCCATCTTCTCCTTCAGCAGCGCGACGAAGCGGTCGTGCACGCTGTCGTGCACGTACACGCGCTCGATCGCCGTGCAGAGTTGGCCGCAATGGGTCGTCTTCGACGCGACGAGCGCAGCGGCCGCGCGTTCGAGATCGGCGTCGGGCTCGATGATCGCGGGCGTCTTGCCGCCGAGTTCGAGCGACGGCTTCGCGATGTTCGTCTTGCAGTAATCGAGTACCTTGCGGCCCGCGTTCACGCTGCCGGTCAGCGTGATCATCCCGACTGCGGGGTGCGTGCACAGCGCTTCGGCCGTCGCGTGGTCCATCGTCAGGATGTTGATGACACCCGGCGGGAAGCCCGCGTCGTCGGCCGCCTTCGCGATCTCGAACGCGGACACCGGCGTGTGGTTGCTCGGCCGCACGACCACGGTGTTGCCCGCGATCAGCGCGGGCGCGACCTTGCGCAGCAGCGTGTAGACGGGGTAGTTGAACGGGATCAGGCACGCGACGACGCCGATCGGCTCGCGCTGCAGGAACAGGTTCTCGTCGGGCGTGTCGCTCGGGATGATCTCGCCCTCGATCCGGCGCGCCCACTCGGCGTGATAGCGCGTGATCTGGCCCGCGTAGACGGCTTCGTTCGACGCGTCCTCGACGCTCTTGCCGGATTCCTGCGCGAGCGCCGCGCCGATCTCGGGGGCACGCGCGGTCAGCGCGTCGGCGAAGCGGTGCAGGTACGCGGCACGCTCGGCGCTCGGCAGCTTGCGCCATGCCTTCTGCGCGGCTGCTGCGGCGTCGACGGCGGCAAGTGCGTCGGCCGGCGTCGCGGCCGGCACGCGCGCGAACGGCGCTTCGGTGGCGGGATTGTGGACGACGATGAACGCGTCGCTTTCCGGGGCAACGAAACGGCCGTTCACGTAGTTGCGTTCGGTGCGCATGAAGTGACTCCTCCGATGAATGCAGGCGGATCGCTTCGGGTGGCGACACGCGTGGCATGGGATGGAGGCCATTCTGTTCATGCGTTTAGCGCACGGCAAACGACTTATTTTCGCGCCGAGCATGAGAAAAACGCACGTTACTCGACAAGTCGCCCGGAGTCGGCCGTCCGGCAAGGCTGTCGTGGTGGTGGCGGGATGGCGCGCGGGCGGCGGCCCTGTCGTATTTTCGACCGGTCCGCGTGCGGACCCGCGCGGGAGCCGGTAAGGTGTCGCCCGCGGCCCGCGGCCCGCGGCCCGCGGCCCGCAGCCGGCGGTCGCGGTCGCGGCGGTCGGGGACGGATCGCGCGTCAGGCCAGCGGCACTTGAGGCAGCGGCGACGACGGTTCGAGATGGCGCTTCGCGAGCCACACTTCCTGCTGCAGCCACTCGCGAAACTGGACGATGTGCGGCAGGTTCGTCTGCTCGGGCCGCGTGACGAACCAGTACGACTGGTGGCCGTCGACGTGTACGTTGAGCACCTGCATCAGTTGCCCGGTCGCCAGTTCGCGCGCGACCATGTGGCGATCGGCGATCGTGATCCCGAGGCCGTCGATCGCCGCGCGGATCGCGTGGTCGAGCAGGTCGAATTCGTAGCCGCCGCGCGTGTCGACATCCGCGATGCCGGCGGCTTTCAGCCAGTGCTGCCAGGTCAGATAGCGCTGGTCGTCGGTGGCGAGCACGTGCAGTAGCGTGAAGCGGTTCAGGTCGATCGGCGCGCCGTCCTGTCGCAGCCGCGCATACAGCGCGGGCGCGCAGACGGCGATATGCTGCTCCTGCATCAGCAATGCGTTGTCGAAGCCGTCCCATTCGCCGTCGCCGAACCGGATCGCGCAGTCGAGCACGCGCGATTCGCCGAGGCTGTCGTGAATGCGGGTCGTGAGGCTCAGCTCGAATTCGGGATGCGCGTCGCGCAGCCGGCCGAGCCGCGGCATCAACCAGCGCGCGGCGAAGGTGGGCGGCACGTTCGCGCGCAGGCGGTTCAGGTGGGTTTTTTCCTGCAGGCTGCGTACGGTCAGCTCGATCTTGTCGAACGATTGCTGCAGCGCGCGCAGCAGCACGCGGCCCGCTGCCGTCAGTTCGAGCTGGTGATGGCGGCGCTCGAGCAGGGTTTCGCCGAGCTGGCCTTCGAGCTGGCGAACCTGGCGGCTCACCGCGCTCTGCGTCACGTTGAGCAGTTCGGCCGCGCGTGTGAAGCTGCCGGTGCGGCCGGCCATCTCGAAGGCTTTCAGCGCGTTCAGCGCCGGCATCTTGCGTCTCACGGGGCGGTGTCGTGTTTGGTGCGGGATGCTTATTGTAGGCGGGCGGCGCGGGCGCGGGGACGATGAATGGATGCGACGGAGGACGCGGGCCCCCGGGGTTTTTACGGCGCGGCGGTTGGCGCGCAGGATGGTCGGCGGCGCCGGCGCGCAACAGCGTGAACGACACGAACGATACAAACGATACGAACGAAAGGGACACACATCATGCGACGCCTGCCATCGTTGATCGCGCTGCGATTTTTCGAGGAGACCGCGCGTCACCTGAGCTTCAACCGTGCGGCGGTATCGCTGTGCGTGACGCAGGGGGCGGTGAGCCGGCAGATCCGGCTGCTCGAGGAGGCGCTCGGCGCGCGGCTGTTCGAGCGCGATCACAAGGGTGTGCGCCTGACCGATGCCGGCCAGCGGTTGCTGCCGTTCATCGGGCAGGCGTTCGACACGATCGAACGTGGCGTCGACGAAGTCGCCGCCACGCGGCCGGGTGCGAAGCGGCGCCTGACGGTGTCGCTGCCGCCGACGTTCGCGACGCAGTGGTTTTCGCCGCGGCTCGGCACGCTCGCGGAGGCGCTGCCCGACGTCGAGTTGTCGATCCGCACCGAGCCGGCCGACGATTGTCATTGCCACATCCGCTTCGGGCGCGCGGCGCGCGCCGGGATGCAGTCGGAGCTGCTGATGATGGAGCGGCATGCGCTTGTCGGTGCGCCGCGTTATCGCGGCGATGCGCTCGACGTGCTGCTCGGCCGGCTGCCGTCGCTGCATGTGCTGCACGAAGGCAAGCGCCTGACGTTATGGGCCGACTGGTGCGAGCAGGCGGGCGTGCCGGTGGCGCGGATCGGCGACGGCATCGAGTTTTCCACGCTCGAACAGGCGATCCGCGCGGCGCGCAAGGGCGCGGGGCTGGCGGTGGTCGACCTCAACATGATCGAGGAGGAGATCGCCGAGGGCAGCCTCGTGCGGCTGTCGCCGGTGCAGCCGATCGGGCCGTTCGGCTATTGGCTCGATGTCGAGCCGGAGAGTGTCGCGGTCGAGCACGTGGTTGCGTTTGCCGCGTGGTTGCGGGGGCAGGTGGCGAGGCGGGGGTAGAGGGTGATGGCGGGACGCGGCTGATCGAGGGGTGGGGGAAATCGGATCAGTCCGCGCCGGTCGTGCGGTGCCTCCTGCTTGGGCGTCTGTCAAAGATCGTTACGAACTGAAGGCTGGCTAGATCGTCGTTGAACCGAGCCGCGCGGTTACATTCCATTGCCGCGGGCTAGAGGTCGGGGTCCTGTCCGAAGTGCAGGAGTGTTTCCCGGCGACAACGGGCTTCGGCATCGGCCATCGAGATGATCTGCAATGTGCTTTTCGAGTGATCGATCGGCCCCACGTCGAAGACTTTTCTTTGCGGCGGTGATGCCGGCTTGCCGGCCGGTTGCACGTGATATTCGACGGCAGACGTCAGCGCCGCCTGCGCTTGATCGTGATGGCGTGTGCTTGCGACGAGTTCGCCAATGAGCTGCCGGATTTCCGAGAGACGAATGGGGCGATTCTCGTTCGTCATGCGGCTGCGCCTGGCTATTTGCTTCGCGAAACGGAAGCCCGTGATCGGATGGTGCTTTTGTGTCATTCGTAAATTCCTTTCTCGATCAGGTATTGCTGCAGCGTCAGCACTGACTGGCTATGCGGGGCAACCTCGAATGTCATCCAGCGATGTGACCCGGCGACTCGCCAGAAGTCCCGCCCGAATCGCGTTGCGTAGAGTGCACGTAGCGACCGAAGCGACCGGTCGGCCAACCCGACCGGATATCCGGGGAAATGCTGGAACAGTGCAGCCTCGTCACCGTGCCGATTCGGAATCGGCGCATCGAAGCCGAACCTGGGCCATGCGTAGTATCCGGAGAGCTTTGGTCCACCGGGTTCCGGGGCGGCTTTGCGACCGCCTATCGCGAACGCACTGATCCGGGCAATCCTCAGCCTATCGCATGCTCTTACGATTCGCCATAGCATCGCTGCGCCGAGTCCGGCGACAGCGGTGTCGACAAGATCGATGGATCCCAATTCGAGTACGCGCGTGTCCGGGGTTTTGAGCACGGAGATGCGATTTTCCGAGCGGATCAATTTCGGATGCGTGACGGCGAATGTCAGCCGGTCCGCGCTGTCGACATAGGCTTGAATTTCCGACCCGGCGGGCGCTCCGCACAATGAAACGAGCAGTTCGTCGGGGATGTTGCCGCTCACGCCAAGCAACGCGGGAATATCGAGGTCGTTTCGATCGACCTCGAGCCGATCGTCGAAATACGTCGTCTCGTACGGCAGAACATGACTGAGATCGACAGTTGGAGCGGGCATGGCTTCCGGCAATGAATGGAAAGCCCCAGCATATCGCCGCGAATCCGGCAGGCCGAGTCCGCCAAACGGCCAATCTCGATGCGGGACGATCGCCTTTTCCGCCCGCCTTACGACCAGTCGAACGTCAACAACGCCACACGGCTCACCGGCTCGTAAAACAGCAGAATCCAGTCCGCCCCCATCGCGCGATATTCCCATCCGGTCACACCGGCGACGAAGCGAAAGCGTGCACCGTCGGGGCCGATCGGCCGGATGTTGTCCGGATCGCTGTCGTCGACCGGAAAATCCGAGGTGCCCGACCAGTTGCCCCAGCCGACTGATCCGCCAAGCTGGTCGATGATGTTGCACGGTTTTTCCTGGCTGAAATCGCGCTCGTCCGGCGCGTACTGGTTGGACGAGTAGAGCACGCCGTATTCGGCGAACCGCTGGCGCGCCGCTTCGATGCTGGCTTGTTGCTCGGCGTAATGCGCCTCCAGTTCCGCGCGATAGCCTGCGTCATGCGTGCCGGGCGGGTTTTCCAGATAGAAGTAGCGCGGGTCGCCGAGCAGCGTGTAGCGGTTGTCGTCGTCGAGCCGGAACCCGATCCAGTTCGCGCGCAGATAGTCGTTGTGGTACGCGGCCGTGTCCTGCCCGACGAGCCCGTCATAAGGTTCGACGGGGCTGAGCAGGTGGATCCAGCCCTCCCACGATGGATTGACCGTCGACAGGTCGATCGATACGAGCGGATGCAGATGGCGCGCGAGCGCGGTATGGGGCTCGGCAAAGACGTCCGTGTCCGACGGGTAGACCTTCAGGCCGGGTTGTGGCGTGACGATGTCTTCAATCATGATCGGTGTCCGCATGGTGAGCGTTCGGCAAGGCTACACGAGTGCAGGCGAAACCCGGATGAATGGCGGCGCCGCAGCAGCCTGTCTGAATCCCGTTCCGTTCCACCCATCCGGTCGCATGTGAAAGTAGTCGCGCCGGCCCGTCTGGAGATCGTTCGCTTGATAATAGTTGATAACCGGGATACGCTGGATGGATCGAATTCAATCCGGTCGGGAGGTCGACATGATCAGCGCGGAACTGGGCCAGCAACTGGAGGCTTATGTCGCGAAGCTGGTCGAATCGGGGCGCTACGGTTCCAAGAGCGAAGTGCTGCGCGAAGGCGTGCGCCTGATCCAGGATCGCGAGGCGCAACTGAATGCGCTGGACGCGGTGATCGCGCGCAGCGTGGCCGATGCGGAAGCAGGACGCGGCGCCGAGGCGGCGGAAGTCTTCGATCGTCTCGAGGCGAAGTACCGGGCCCAGGCCGATCGTCAGGCCTGACCGTGCGCCTGTCGGATTTCGCGATTGCCGAACTCGAAGCGATCGCCGATTACATCGCGCGTGACAACCCGGAACGCGCCGTGACGTTCGTGCGGGAGATTCGCGACAAATGTCTGGGCCTGGCCGTGATGCCGCGGGCATTTCCGCTGGTGCCGCGCTTCGAGCGCCACGGCGTGCGGCACCGCGTGTACGGCAACTACCAGATCTTCTATCGTGTCGTCGGCGATCCGCCGACGCGGATCGATATCCTTTACATCCTGCACGGCGCGCGGGACTACGCGTCGATTCTGTTCTGAGCGATATCGGCGACCGCTTCTTCTCGCAGGGAACACGAGAATCCGCCGGCCGCATTGCATGAACCCGGCCTTGGCCGGGTTCGTTCCGATCGCATTCCGCATCGCCACCGCGCATGAGCCGTATGTCGCTGCGAAAGCACGGGGCACGACGACGGAGGCGGGCACGCAACCCGCCTCCGTCGTCAATGCCCCGACGCCTCCTCCAGCGTCAGATGCTTCGTCTCCGGTGCCCACGCGATCGACACGATCATCCCCACCAGCAGCACGCCCGCGAGCGCGAACATCGTCGCGTGAAAGCCGAGCGTCGCGATGCCGGCCGGCAGCAGGAACGTGCCGATCGCCGAACCGAGCCGGCTGCACGCGATCGCGAGACCGACGCCGCATGCACGCACTTCGGTCGGAAAGCACTCGGGCGGGAACACGCCGACGAGGTTGCTGAACGCCGACATCGTCAGCGTGAAGATCGCGAACGCGACGATCATCGCGACGGCCGCCGACGACGGCAGCACCGCGAGCGCGACGAGCGACGCGCACGTCACCGCGAACGAGCCGATCAGGAAGCCGCGTCGCGACAGCCGGATCGTCAGCCAGATGCCGATCAGCGCACCCAGCACGAGAAACGCGTTCAGCAGCAGGTCCGCACCGAAACCTTCGGCGAGGCCGATCGTCTTCAGGATCGTCGGCAGGAACGTGTAGATCGCGAAATACGGAATCACGAGGCACACGAAGAACGCACAGTTGAAAATCGTGGGGCGGATCAGGTCACGCTGGAACAGTCGCGCGAAGCCGGCATTCGCATGCGGTTCGGCCGAACCGTCGAGCATCACGTGCGGCCCGAAATGCTTCGCGACGATCGCGCGCGCTTCCTGCACACGGCCCTTGCCGAGCAGCCAGCGCGGCGATTCGGGCGTGCCGATCCGCAGCACCAGCACGATCAGCGCAGGCAACGCGGCCGACGCGAGCAGCCAGCGCCATGCGTCGGGCGCGGCGTCGCTGTACGCGAGGCCGAGCACGTTCGCGGCGACATAGCCGATCGTCCAGATCACGCTGAACGAGCCGAGCAGCGCACCGCGATGCTTGCGCGGCGAGAATTCGGCGAGGATCGCGTGGCCGACGGTGAAGTCGCCGCCCATCCCGAAGCCGATCAGCACGCGCAGCACGCACAGTTCGAGCGGCGACGTGACAAAGCACTGCGCGAACGCGGCCGCCGTGATGATCACGAAGCTCGTCAGGAAGATCTTCTGCCGGCCCATCCGGTCGGACAGCCAGCCGAACACGAGGCTGCCGAAAAAGATGCCGATCAGCGCCGAGCTGCCGATCATCCCCATCCAGAACGCATCGATCGGCATCTGCTTGCCGAGTGCGGCCAGCGCGTAGCCGATCGTGCCGAGCGTGTAGCCCTCGGTGAAGTGCGCGCCGAACGTCAGGCCGGCGATCTTCACGTGGAAACGGTTGAGCGGCACGTCGTCGAGCGCGACGGGGCGGTGCGGCGCGCCGGCGCCACGCGACAGCGGCAATGCGCGTGCGGTGCCGGATTGAACGTTGGCTTGAGTCAAGCTGCCTCCTGGATTGTTATCTGGTGCGCAGCGGCGCGTGCAGGCGGCATGCCGCCGCGAGCGTCGTGCGAGGCGCCGCGCGGCCGGGCGGCGCGCGGCGCGGGTCGACCGCGGGGAGCGGTCAGCGGCCGAGGCCGGCCATCAGCGTGTACTTGAGTTCCACGTATTCGTCGAGGCCGTACTTCGAGCCTTCGCGGCCGAGCCCCGATTGCTTGACGCCCCCGAACGGCGCGACTTCGGTCGAGATGATCCCGTCGTTGACGCCGACCATCCCGCTTTCCAGCGCACCCGACACGCGCCACGCGCGGCCGAGGTCGCGCGTGTAGAAGTACGCGGACAGCCCGAACGGCGTGTCGTTGGCCGCGGCGACGGCTTCTTCCTCGGTCGTGAAGCGGAAGCAGCCGGCGACGGGGCCGAAGGTTTCCTCTTCGGCGATCAGCATGTCGGCCGTCATCCCGGTCAGCACGGTCGGCTCGTAGAACGTGCCGCCGAGCCCATGACGCTTGCCGCCGGTGAGCGCGTGCGCGCCCTTCGCGGTGGCGTCGGCCACGTGCCGCTCGACCTTGCCGAGCGCCGCCTCGTTGATCAGCGGCCCCTGGTCGACTTCACCCGCGAGCGCGTTGCCGACGCGCAGCTTGCGCACGGCATCCGCGAGCTTGTGTGTGAACGCGTCGTACACGCCGTCCTGCACGAGAAAGCGGTTCACGCACACGCAGGTCTGTCCGGTATTACGGAACTTCGACGCGATTGCGCCGACGACCGCCGCATCGAGATCGGCATCGTCGAACACGATGAACGGCGCGTTGCCGCCGAGTTCGAGCGACAGCTTCTTCAGCGTGTCGGCCGACTGCTTCGCGAGCAGCTTGCCGACCCGCGTCGAGCCCGTGAACGACAGCTTGCGCACGACGGACGAACTCGTCAGCGTCTCGCCGATCGCGACCGCGTCGCCCGACACCACGTTGAACACGCCGGCCGGCACGCCCGCGCGCTCGGCGAGCACCGCGAGCGCGAACGCCGACAGCGGCGTTTCCTCGGACGGCTTCAGCACCATCGTGCAGCCGGCCGCGAGCGCGGGGCCGGCCTTGCGCGTGATCATCGCGAGCGGGAAATTCCACGGCGTGATCGCCGCGACGACGCCGACCGGCTCGCGCGTGACGACGATCTGCGAATCCGGCTTCGGGCTCGGGATCACGTCGCCGTACATGCGCTTCGCTTCTTCCGCGAACCATTCGAGAAAGCTCGCCGCGTACGCGACTTCGCCGCGCGCTTCGGCGAGCGGCTTGCCTTGTTCGCGCGTCAGCAGCTCGGCGAGCGCGTCGCGGTGTTCGAGCATCAGCTCGCCCCAGCGCTTCACGCGTGCGCCGCGTTCCTTCGCGGTCAGTGCGCGCCACGCGGGAAACGCATGCGCGGCCGCGTCGATGGCGCGCTGCGTGTCGTCGGCGCCGCCTTTCGCGACTTTCGCGATCGTCTCGCCGGTCGCGGGGTTCAGCACCGGATAGGTTGCATCGCTCGCGCCATGCGATTCGTGCCATTCACCGCCGATGTAATGGCCGGTCCTCAGAAATTCGTTCATTGTGTGTCGTTCCTTCAGTGCCTCGGAGCTTCGGTCCTTCAGTCCTTCAGTCCTTCAGTCCGTCGCGAAACTGCCCTGCGCCGGACGCGATGCGCGCGCGATCCGCTTGCCGGCCGTGTAGTCGTTGATCAGGTCGCACGGCGTGTAGTTGCGCTCCAGTTCGTGCAGTTCTTCTTCGGTGAGCTGCGTTTCGAGCGCGCCGAGCGCGCTGTCGAACTGCGCGACGGAATCCGCGCCGACCAGCATGCTCGCGATGCCGGGGCGACTCAGCACCCACGCCTGCGCGATCTGCGCGGGCGGTACGCCGCGGCGCTTTGCGACCTTCGCGACCGATTCGGCGATCGCGAGCGACGAAGCATCGCCGTACATCTGTGCGGTGAAGAAGTCGGTCTGGTTGCGCGTCGATTGCGGCTCGCAGGTCAGCAGGCCGCGCGCGAGCGGGCTGAACACCGACACGCCGACGCCCTGGTCGATGCAGTACGGCACCATCTCGCGCTCTTCCTCGCGATACGCGAGGTTCAGCTGCAGCTGCATGTTGATCGGCTTGTCCCAGCCGTTTCGTTCGCAGGCCTGCATGATCTTCGCGAACTGCCACGTGTACATCGTCGATACGCCGATGTAGCGCGCCTTGCCCGCGCGCACGATGTCGTGGAGCGCGCTCATCGTTTCCTCGACGGGCGTGTTCACATCGAAGAAGTGCAGCATGAAGATGTCGACGTAATCCATCCCGAGCCGCTTCAGCGAAGCGTCGATGCCGTCGAGCACGTGCTTGCGCGAATGGCCGCCTGCGTTCGGATAACTGCCCATGTCGTAGCCAACCTTGGTCGTCACGACGAGCTCCTCGCGGCGCGCGTTGCGCTTCAGGATGCGGCCGACCACTTCCTCGCCGACGCCCGTCGAATAGAAATCCGCGAGGTCGATGAAGTTGACGCCGGCGTCGAGCGCGCGGCGCACGATCGGCTCGCTCTGCGCTTCGTCGAAGATCCAGGGCTTCCATTCGGGGGTGCCCATGTTCATCGTGCCGAGGCACAGGCGGGACACCTTCAGGCCGGACTGGCCCAGGCGGACGTATTCCATGTTTCCTCCAGGTGCGGCCTTGTGTCGGCCGCTCGTCGTCGTCAGTTTTTCTTCGGGGTGTAGAACGGGTTCGACACGTCGCGCGCGGCGGCGAACACCGCGTCGCGATGCGGCAGCCCTTCCATCGCGGCAACGATCGCGTTGCGGCACGCGCGATAGTTGTTCTCGAACACGGCATCGAGATCGTCGGTTTGCGGGTTCACCCAGTTCGCCGACACGACGACCCAGTCGTTCTCCGCTTCGGGCGGCAGCGTGCCGTTCTCGAGCGCTTCGGCCACGGCCTTCGCGATGCCGGCCTGCGATGCGCCCCACGTGGCGTTGCCGTGGAAATCGTTGGCGATCTGCGCCTTGTTGACGTACAGCGTGAGCGGCTTGGTCGGCACGCCCGGCTGTGCGATCACGACGAACGGCGCGTGGCCGGCCGACGGCGTCGCGAGCGCGGTGGCGAACGCCTGGCCTGCCGGGCCGTTGCGCGGGCCGACCAGCACGTTGATGTGTGCGAGGTTGACGCCGGGGCCTTCGAAGCCTTCGCCGATGTAAAGCTGCCTGGGTTGGGATGCGGTCATTGCGGTGTCTCGTCGATGAGGTTGGGTGTGCGGCGATTGTGGTGGGCCGCGGCGCGGCCGGTGAATCGATGTTTTCTGATCGGGCTATGAGTTTTCGTCGTCTCCGGGAATGCCCTCGGCCCGGCACGCCAACGCCCGCCGGGCAAGCCTCGGCCGTCGTCATGACGGCGGGCGGGGCGGGATCGGCGGGTGGGCATTCGCGAACCGGCTCCGGGTTTGTCATACCCGGGCAGGGGTTGGAGGGCCGGGCGCATCCGGACAACAATCGGCGTACTCCGAGCCCTATCTTTCGTCTTCCCTTCTTTTTTCGAAAGCGAGTAATTCCGATGGCTGCCATTCAAAGGCCCGATTGGTCGAAGCTCAGTTCGCTCGATCCGGAGCTGATCCGCGCATTCGTCGCCGTGGTCGAGAGCGGCGGCTTCACCGCGGCGGCCCGGCAATTGCATCGCACGCAATCGACGATCAGCCTGCGCATCCGCACGCTCGAGGAGCGGCTCGACACGCACCTGTTCATGCGCAACAGCCGGCGGCTCGAACTGTCACGCGACGGCGAGAATTTCCTGATTCATGCGCGCCGCATCATCCAGGTGCAGAACGACGCGATCCTCGCGCTGAAGCAGGCGAGCAGCGACCGCGGCGTCGTGCGCTTCGGGCTGCCCGAGGACTATGCGGAGCTGTGGCTGCCCGACCTGTTGAAGTCGTTCTATGCGATGCGGCCGGGCGCGCGCTTTCACGTGCATTGCCGCACGTCGCTCGAGTTGCTCGAACGGCTGCAGGCCGGCGAGCTCGACGTCGCGCTCGTCGTGCGGCACGGGCCGAACGCGGGCGGACGGCTGCTCGGCCGTCACGAGGTCGTGTGGGCCGCGCACCGGGATTTCGCGCTCGGCCCGCAGGCATCGGTGCCGCTCGCGCTGTTTCCGGAGACGTGCTGCTACCGGCAGCGCGGGCTGCAGGCGCTCGCGACGGCCGAGCGGCCGTATCACGTCGTCTATACGAGCCAGAGCCCGACCGGCATCAAGATCGCGGTGAACCACGGCGCGGCCGTGACGATGATCGATCGCTGCACGCTGCCCGAGAACTGGCGCGTGCTCGACGAGACGGACGGGCTGCCGCCGTTGCCGGCTGCCGATCTCGAACTGCACCGCTCGCCGGGCATCTGCGATCCGCTGACCGACGATCTGGTGTCGCTGATCGAATCGATGGTCGACGAGCGGCGGCGCGCGTCGCTCGAGGCGTTCGCGTAGCGGGGCGACCGACGCGCAGGCGGGGTGACGCGGACCGTGGCGCGGTGGCACGGCACGCGCATGGCGACTGCGAGATCGGCCGCCGGCCGCCAGCCTTTAGCGGCCCGGCCGGCGCACACCGCCCAGCGGCCAGCGACCAGCGGCCAGCGGCCAGCGCCCATCAGCCACCAGCCACCAGCCACCAGCCACCAGCCACCAGCCACCAGCCACCAGCCACCAGCCACCAGCCACCAGCCACCAGCCACCAGCCGGTGACGTGTCGCGTCCCCCGCGCCGTTTTTTGCGCCCGCAGGCCGTTTCTTTGCACGACGTTTATGCGGTCTCTTCTAAGCTGAGGATGTGTCGAACAGCCGAGACGGCCTCCGTCCGCTCCATGACCTTCATTCATCCTGTTCCCGCCTTCAATGTCGCCGGCCGCCGGTTGCGCGCCGGCGTACGCAACAACGTCATTCCGTTCCCGCCGCCGCGCCCGCGCCTGCAGTTGCCCGTCACGTTGACGGCCGATTCCGGCGAACGCGCGCATGCCCGGCTCGCGGCGCTGCTGCATTCCCCGCTCGGCGTGTATGTCGTCAGCGCGCGTGCCGTGCGCGACGTGGTTCACGTGCACTTCGACATCGCGCCGGAAGACCTGGATTTCACGCTGCACATGCTGATCGCGCAGCAGGCCGACGCGGTGATCGGGCCGGTCGCGCGCCGGTTGCGCGTCGGGCCGAAGGCACGGTGAAGCGGGGAACGGCTGTTGCCCGTTCCCTGATGGCTTGTCCGATCCGCCGCCCGTTCGCCGGTTGCCGTGTCGTCCGTCCGCAGATGGCGGACAGGCGCGCGGCACCGCGTGCGCGGCGCCGATCCTGACTACGGAGGGGTCATGGACCTCATGGAAGCAGTGCATGTCGAGCGGCCGGAAAGCCGCCGGGTACGGACGGCGTCGCTGCCGTCGGGCCAGCAACTCGCGCGTCAGCTCGTGACGACGGTGCGCGTGGCCGAAGTGCTGCTGCATCAGGCGATCGTCGTGCCCGACGGGCATCAATGGTCGGTCGACACCGAGCGGGCCGATGCGGCCGGCGGCCCGCTCGCAGCCTGGGAGACGTGCGTAATCTGGCGGATCGGCAAGGTGTTCGCCGCGACGGTCAGCCCGGCCGCTCGCGTCAACGATCGCGACCAGGTCGCGGTCGAGATCCGGCTCTGTCTGCCCGAACAGGACTACGTGGCCGAGCGGCGCGTGAGCACCTTCGGCCGCCGCCACGGCAATCGCTTCGGCGCGACGCTGTCGGTCGCGTCGGGCGCGCAGTGGGGCTGGCAACGCACGGAGCACGTCGCGCCGGAACACACGCAGGTGCGCGGCGATACGCTGGAAGCGCTCGTCGACCGGGTTGCCGCGAACGTCAACGCGGCGCTGGGCGCGGCCGGGTTCGGCGCGACGCGCTGATCACGCGTCGCTGGTCTGCCCGGTCGGCCGCTGCAGGTCTTCCATCAACTGTTCCGCGAGAAAGTCGCACGGCGGCCGCTTCGATTTCGTGCTGCGCGCGAGAATCAGTTCGAGCGGCGGCAGGTCGGGCAGCCCGTGCGCTCGGCCGAGCATCGACAGTTGCGCGGGAATCGCGCAGCGCGCGAGCGGCGCGACCGCGAGGCCGGCCTCGACCATGCTGAGCAGCCCGAGCAGGCTCGGGCTTTCATACGAAGTGCGGTACGGCACCTTCGCGCGCTCGAGGCTGCGGATCGCGTTCTCGCGCGCGACGCTGCCCGGCATGAACACCGCGATCGGCAGCGGCCGCTCTTCCCACACGCGCGGCCCGTTCGTCATCGCGGCCCACGCCATCGGCTCGTGGCGGATGAAGTCGCCCGACAGCCCCTTGATGCGCGTGCCGCATACGAGGTCGACGGTGCCCTCCTTGATCAGCGGCGCGAGCGCGCTGCTCGGCAGCCCCATCACCTGGATCTCGACCTTCGGGTAGGTCGCCGAGAACTTCTTCAGGACCGACGGCAGCAGCGACGACGCATAATCGTCCGGCACGCCGATCACGACTTTACCGGTTACTTCCGGCCGCACCACGGCCGCCCACGCCTCGTCGCGCAGCGCCAGCATTCGTCTGGCGAATCCCAGCAGTACCTCGCCTTCGCGCGTCAGCACGATGCTGCGCGGCTTGCGCACGAACAGCGGTCGCCCGATCGCGTCTTCCAGGCTCTTGATCTGCATGCTCACGGCCGACTGCGAGCGGTTCACGGCCTCGGCGGCGCGGGTCATGTTGCCGGTCTCCGCGACGGCGACGACGGTGGCCAGCACGTCGTGATCGAGCATCTTCATGGGTATCAGGAAAACTGAACGTAACGATCAGCATTATGCGTTTTTATTGTTGCTGTGTGTCTGCCATAGTGCGATCACGCTGGCGTTTCGCCCGAGGGCGGCGCGGCGTTCAGGCCGGTTGATCCGGTGTGCAGGACTGAACAAGGAAGCGTGGTGTATCGATGATCGACCATCCGTTGCGCGCCGCACTGGCCGCGGAATTGCATGCCCGGCCCTTCCTGCGGCTCGCCGAAGCCGTGTCGCTCACGCATTACGCGATCTACGCGGACGGCCAGCCCGACATCCACGAAACGCTGCTGCACGCGCTGTGCCGCGATACCGGCATCGCCGCGCCGCACGAAGGCGCGACGCACTACGCGGTGCAGTCGCCGAGCGGCTGGCACCTGAAGTGGGAGCGCCACACCGAATTCTCGACCTTCACGTTCGTCGCCCCGCGTCGCGACACCGGCTATTTCGACGATCTCGCGATCGAAGGCATTCCGGCTGCGTGGTTCGCGCGGCTGGCCGGCATCCGCTTCGTCGCGGTGCGCATGGAACTGCTGACGGGCGACGCCGCGCGGCTCGTGTGCGGCGACCTGCGCCGCTGGATCGACGGGCCCGCGCTCGTCGGCAGCAACGTGCTCGGCGGCGGCAAGGTGTTCTGCGACTGGCATGTGCGCGACGACGGCTTCATGCGCTTTCTCGTCGTCGACGAGGATTTCCGCGAGGAGCAGGGCGGCCGCCTGCTGCAGCGCCTGCATGAAATCGAAACCTACCGGATGATGGCGCTGCTGGCGTTGCCCGTCGCGCGCCGGATGAGCCGCGAGCTCGACGAGATCCACGCGGCGCTGCACGCATTGATGCAGCGGATGGACGCGAGCGGCGCCGACGGCGACGATACGGCGCTGCTCGTCAAGCTCACGCATCTCGCCGTGCGGGTCGAATCGCTGTCGGGATCGGGCGCGCGCTTCAGCGCGTCGCGGGCATACGAAAAGCTCGTGCTGGCGCGTATTCACGAGCTGCGCGAGGAGCGTATCGAAGGGATGCCGACGATCGCCGAATTCATGGAGCGTCGTTTTGCGCCGGCGATGGAAACATGTCGCAGCGTATGGGCGCGCCACGAACAGATCGCCGCGCGGATTGCGCGGGCGGTCGACCTGCTGCGCACGCGCGTGAACCTCGCGCAGGAAAAGGACGTGACGCGCCTGCTGGTCGGCATGGAACGTACCGCGCGCAATCAGCTGCATCTGCAACACGCGGTCGAGGGGCTGTCGGTAGCGGCCATTTCGTACTACGTGCTGTCGCTCGCGACGGCGGCGTTCAAGGCGTTGCATGTGATGAACCTGCCGGTCGATCCCGAACTGGCGGAGGGCCTGCTGATCGCGCCGGTCGTGTTCGCGGTGATTCACATCACGCGGCGCACGCGCGCACAGCTGGCGCGATCGGAGGCGGCGCATGACGGCACGACGATGCACGCGGCGACGTTGAAGCAGGTTGGTTAGAACATCTAAAACATGATCAGGTAAAGGAGTGGAGATGACTTTTTCGCAGAATCAAGCGGGCTTTTACAGCGGTTTCGATGCCGCGTTCGACGAACCGGCGCCGGACGACGCGGGTGTGCCCGAGGCCGCGCGCGTGACGTCGTATCAGGCCGTGCTGCAGGAGCCGATGGCGTCGCTCGTCGGGAATACGCTCGATCGGCCGGATGTCGCGGCGGTGGCGATTCTCGGGTACAACTGACGCAGGGTTGATCGTGTGTGCCGCCCGGCTGCATGTGCGGCCGGGCGGGTTTGTTGATTGGCGCGGTGTGTAGTGCTCAGTCGCCGGAGAGGTCGCCGATCGACGCGCCGTGCGGAATCTGGCCGGACGTGACCTGCCGGACGTATTCGTCCTGGGCATCCTGGATGTTCTTCGAGATGTTGCCAAGGACTTTCTTGATATAGTCTTTGGCGGAATCGGTCTGACGCGCCATCCATCCTTTCTCTTCGATTTCGCGAAGTTGCATGAATACGCCGTCGCCGAGCGACACGTTGTTGAGCCGCGTAATTGTGTTGTGCACGAAGTTGTCGAAAAACGCGATCACTTCCGGCGTCAGCTTTGCTGGGTGTACCCATGCGGTGGCCAGTGCACGCACTGTTTTGTCTGAGATGTCGTCGACTGTCCGGCGTTCGCCGAAGGTCGACTGCGGAACTTTGGAATTCGGATCCTGGCCTTTGTAGTACCAATCCCGACCTTCGTAGTTCGGCAAGCCGCCACCACTCGTGAAGATCGAGTTGTAGACGTCGGCATCGATGGTGTTGATGAAAAGATTGCTGCCGCTGCTGTAGTGGCCTGTGCGATCGTGAACATAGCGTGCCCACGACACGAACAGCTTCTGATGTTCGAGGAAGTGTTTCTCGAGCGGGCCGTTTGTTTTCGGAAGCATCGCGGTGTATGCGCCGAACAGATCGTTGACGTTGAGATCCTTGCCGTTGACATTGACGGTCTTGCGATAGTCGAATTCGCGTGCCGCCAATGGAGATATCGTGCGGAGCTTGGCAAGTGGCATCATCGGCACGCCGGCGGACCAGGCACGATCGAGCATGTTTCGTGCGGAGACGCGTGCTAGTTCGGAGGATTTTTGATCCTCGCCATCGCGGAAGCCGCCTCCGACGTCCGACTGACTGCCGGGATAGACGATCTCCAGTAAGTTCGCATGGTCCGGCGATTTTCGCGGTGAATCCAGGTTCTTGTAGAAGCGCAGTTCCGTCGCGGCGACGTGATGGACAATCGATTTGAATTCCTTCTGGATGTCGAATTGCCCGAGCGACTGCTTGGAGAGGGCGAGAAAAAAACTGAGCCCCTTGATGCTGAGGCTGGCGACTTTGCCTTCGCCGGGAACGACGCCGAGTACGGGCCCGACGACTTTGGTGAAGATCGAGTCCGCATAGGACGTCGATACGCAGTCGAACAACCCCATGAAATCGAACTGGACTTCGATGCCGCTGTAAGTGACCTTACCGTCCTTCTGCGTACAGGTCTTTCCGATCAATTCGTTTGCGAATTTCCGTCCGATGACGCCGCCGCGGTCATATCCGAAAATCGCTACACGGATGCGCTTGATTTCGCGCGGATCGGCCGACGTGGCATGCGCAATGTTGTTCTTGAAATCCGCAACAGCTTTGTTAACTCGTGCATCGAAGCCCGTCCCCATATAACCTGCAGCGAATTCACTATCTCGGACAACCGGAATGGAATCTGCAGCGATGGTCGTGGCGGCCGGCAGCAGCGCGGCCGCCACTTTTCCAGGCGTCACCGATTCCTTGATCTGATTTCTCGCGGTCTCCCCCGCATGATCCAGCCCGTCGAGGACGGACGACGTGCCCCGTGACAGCAATCCTTTGTCTGCAGGAGAGTCGCGAAACCGTTGAGCGATGTCGGCGGCGATCTTCTTGCCGGGATCCTTGATCACTTTGGCATCGGCTTCCTTGAGCAACGCGGCTTCGGAGTCGGTCAGGATCTTCTTTACTGCACCGACCGTTTGCCCCGACAGGTCCCGACCCATACCTTCGTAATACATCTTGTAAATGCCGAATTCATCGCTGCTGTCCGCGTGCGCGTTGAAGAGACGCGCGATATTCGACAGGCGATCGGTGTCAGCCATGCTCTGTGCGAAACCGTCGAAGAAGAAGCTTTGATAAATCTCCTGATTGCAACGGAAGCACGGGCTGGGTGGCTCGGCCGGAAGTTGCGCACTGACGCTTGCGGCGCGTGCGGCCCGCAATGCCGCCGATGCCGATTCAGGCTGGCTTTTTGAGGCACCTTGCGCGGCGACGGTTTCGTTCGGCATGTTTCCCTCGCTGGACTAGTTGGTGGTGCGCATGCGCGGCATTGTCGGGTATTCGACCCACTGCGCTTCGATTTTGCGTTCAGGTAGGAAATGGAACTCGATATAGCCGTCGCGCTTGTTCGGCAGCTTCGGGACGGCGATGTCCGTCTCGTAGATCTCCGGCGACAGATTCTTGGCGTCCTCTTCGGGTGTCAGATCGTACGTGATCTTGAGGTGCCAGGTTTTCTTGTTGCGCGGCACCTCCATGCAACAGATGGTACCGCCGCCGCCGCCGAATTGGCGGGCGTGCACGCTGCCTGCGCCGAAACCGTCCACAACGAAGTTGTAGACGCCTCGCTCGGTGTAGTTGAAGCCCACGACCCGATAGGGGCCGTAGCTTGAGGTCTGTGCATGTACCCACCATGCGCCGCTCAGCAGCAATACCGCGATGACGATCGGGTTGCGAAGGAGGCGGCGAAGCAAAGTCAGCATGTCGATGTTCCTGTCATTCAGTTTGTCGTGGACGACGCATTGCTCGTTGTATTCGGGTTGCGCGGATCGGTCGGGGCTGCCGCCCATCGAGCCTCGATCTTGCGTTCAGGACGAAAGTAAAACCGGATATATCCACCGTGCTTCTCGGGAAGCGGGGGGATCGCGATGCCCGTTTCGTAAACGTCGCCAGGCAGGTTGTTTTTGTACTGCTCCTGAGTCAACTCGTACTCGAGTTTGATATGGCAGGTCCTTTTCCCGCATGACACTTCCATACAGCACATAGTTCCACCGCCACCCCCCGGTTTGTGCGCGCGCAGGTTGCCCGCCCCAAACCCGTGGATCATGAAACCATAGATACTCCGATCGGTGAAGTTGTACCCGATGACGCGATACGGCCCGTCGTTTCCCGCATGCGCGGCTCCAGAACGCCCGCGGCTACCGCGACCGCGCCGATCGCAACGGCCCGACGCATCCCGCACGTCAATTCGCGCTCCATTCCTGTCCCCCGCCGATCAATCCCGCGCCAGGCAACGCATCGACCGCCACCACCGCCTGCTCCCGCTCCGCGGCGTACCCTGCCAGCGGATGCCCGTCCAGCAGCGCTGCCCACACATCCTCATCGACGTCCGCGAGCGCTTCCGACAACGGCGATCGATCGTCCTCGCGTGCCGCGATCTTCGCGGCGATCGCCGGATGCGCATCGAATGCCGGATGCACGTTCATCCCGACCAGCACGAAATACGCGAGATCGTTCTCGTTCGCGAGCCCATGCCGTTCCCGCGCCCGCGCGACCAGTTCCTTCGCATAGCGAATACCCCAGCGGTCCGGCACAGCCGACATCGGCGGGAGAAATTCGTCGCGCAACTGGAAATAGAGTGACTCCGCGAACCCTTCGCGTGCGAGCGCATCGTATTGCGCGTCGGTGAATATGATCGACGCCGCGGTGGGGGCGGGTAGCGGCCCATGTTCCTGACCCGCCACGACCTCCCACGGATCGAACCGGTAACGCAGTTCGACGAACGTCGCCAGCAACTCGCGCCGTTGCGCAGGCGTCAGGATTTGCACGAGGTTTTCGAGAATCGATGGGTCGTAGTAGCGCAACAACGCCTGGCGCTTATCGGGCAACGTCGCCTCGGCGAGTGGATGCAGATAGGTGGCTAGGTCGGTCAATGCATGGCCGGTCGCCAGCCACACGGCGAGATCCGCATCGCCACCTGCATTCAGCAGGTCGAGCATCGTCGCGTGCGACGCATCGTTGTCCGCCGTCAGGTCCAGCAGGAACGGGCCGATTTCGGGCCGCGACGCTTCGAGCATCGTGTCCGGATACAGCGAGCACCATGCGATGCCGCGCGCACGCGCCATGTCGAGCATCGTATCGTCCAGCGCGCCGTCGACGAGCGCCAGCAGGCGCAGCGGGCGCGTTTCCGCGGCTTGGCGCGTGCGATGCCAGTCGCGCAGGTCGTCGTGCCGTTGCTCGGCGGTCGTGCGCGGCCACTGTGCCGGCAGCGGCAACGCGCGCGTCAGGTCGTGAAACGGCTTCATCGAGGCGGCGGATGTCATGTGCGGGGCGTCAATGCGGATTTCATTTTTGCGGCGCTGCGCCGGCATTCCGAACATACGCCTTCGGGCAGGCGCGGCATCGGGTAGTCGGTGCTGGCCGGGCCCGAGAAGCTGTGATCGCCGCCCTTGAAATCCACCTTGCCGGGCGCGTGGATTTCGATGTTGCCGTTGCCGATGCGGATATATGCACCGCCGGACGTCAGCAGGATTGGCTGCTTCGACGCGAGGTCGATCTGCGCCGTGGCGGCGACGATCTTCACGGTCTTCTGCGCGGTGAGTTCGACATCGTCGTCGTGTGCGCGGATCTCGATCTTGCCCTTGCCGGCGAACAGCTTCATCCCGGCGTTCTGCGCGAACAGGCTGACCGACGAGATCACGCTTGCGACCAGCGATTTCCCCGCCGCGAGATGGGTGTTCTGGCCGCTGACGATGTTGACATGCCGGTCGGCGACGATCTGCAGCGATTGCTGGCTGGCCATCCCGATGCCGGCCGGGCTGCCGAACAGCATCGCGGGCTGCGTGAACGCGTTCGCGTTACCGGTCCCGCCACCTGACGTGCGTCCGCCCGATGCCGCCCCGGGCACGCTTTGCTGGGTCGCGTCGGTGAACGTCTTCAGCGCGTCGCGGCCGGGTTTCAGCGTTTCTGCCTGGTGCGTCTCGCTCACGTCGGACAGCGATTCGAGCAGGCTTTCGGCGCCGACGAGCTGTTGCTGCGTCTCGCGCACGTCGAGCGGCTGGCTCGACACGGACTTCGGATGCGTCGTGACGTACAGGCCCTGGTTCGCGCGTACGGCGCCGTATGCATCGGTCCTCAGGTCGAAGCCGCTACCGACGTACGCGCCGCGCGTGTTGCCGGACTGCTCGATCAGATAACCGACATGCAGCAGGCTGTTCGCGGTGCTGCTGTAGAGCTGCGAGCGGTTTTGCCCGGTCGCGTCGTCCATCACGAGCTGGTTGTAGCCGCTGCCCGCGTATTCCTTCGAGCGGAAGCCGGACAGCAGCCCGTCCGTGTGCCACTGCGGTTGGGTCGCGCCGTTGTAGAGCCGCGCCGTGACGATCGGCCGGTCACAGTCGCCGGACATCCAGTCGACGACCACTTCCTCGCCGATGCGCGGCACGTGCACGCTGCCGTACCCGCCGCCCGTGTCCGACGACGCGACGCGCAGCCAGCACGACGCGCGCTCGTCGCCTTCGTTCAGGCGATCCCAGTGGAACCGGACCTTGATCCGGTTCAGTTCGTCGGTATGCACTTCCTCGCCCTTCGGACCCGCGACGGTCGCGGTCTGCAGGTGCATCTCGGGCTTCGGATGCTCGAACGGGCTGCGGAACGGCACCGTCTGGCGCTGTGCTTCGATCTCGACGAGATAGAAACCCTCGCTGCCGTCGGTGTGGCGCACGGTCATCGCGCCGGCCGCGTCGCCGAGCTGCGCCTTCATCGCGTCGAACTGCGCGGCCAGGCCGTGCGGAAAATGCGACGGCGCAGCCGGAATGTTGTTCTTGATCCACCAGACCGTCTCGACGACGGCAAACCGGTTGCCGTCCCGTTCGGACGGCGGATGGGCCACATGGTCGGTCAGCTCGAACACACGGCCCGTGTCGATGCCGCGCATGCCGCCGAATCCGTGGAATCGCTTCGCGCGCGATTCCCATTCTTCCATCCGGATGGTCGACTGGCGATTGCCGTCGCCCTGGGCACCGTACGTATAGGGGCCCGTGTACGTATAGACCTCGGCCTGGTTCGGCAGGTCGCCCTGATCCGGCCGGGTCGGGACATCGGTGCCCTTCGGGTTGAGCGCGGTGCCGGGCGACTTGTAGTCGAACGTGCGCGTCGTGTAATGACTGCTCTGCAGGGTGCGTGTGCCCGACCATTGGACGAGCGCCTGGGTTTCGTCGCCCGAGGCCGCACGCAGGAATGGCACGCGGGGCGGCGCGGCGGCGGGCAGCGAATGGAGCGAATCGGTGATCACCAGCGTATGGTGCGAGCCGTCCTCGGCCTGCTCGAAATAGCCGAACAGGCCTTCGTCCTCGAGCAGGCGATGGATGAAATGCCAGTCATGCTCGAACTGCATGCAGAACGAGCGGTTTCGCAGCGGTGCCGAGAGCGCGAACCGGAACATACCGGCGGCTTGCGGATGCTGGTTGAAGACGTCGGTCAGGATTTCGTCGGCAGTGCGATCCTGCCAGATGCGCTGGTCGCGGCGGTACCGGAGGAAGCCGAGCCACGACATGAAACGGATCTGGTACGCGGTGATGCCGCCGTTGAAGCCGAGCCGGCGCGCGGTCTGCACGTAGCCGTGCCACGGCAGATAGGTGTCGCCTTGCTGTTCGACCCACAGCGTGACGGGCTGCGCGATCAGCTTCTTCAGCTCGATATTGTCGCGGGTCGAGACGGCGTCGACAGTCAACGTGAAATCGCGGCCCAGCCGCGATACGCCGTGAACGGTCTGGGGCAGCAGGACATTCTGGCCCAGCGGCGTATCGAGCTTGAGCAGGCGTGCTTGCTGAAACAGGCCGCCACCGATCGCGCGAACCAGTTCTTGGGAATTCATCGTCGTGGCCCTCTTGAATCGAGAACGATGAGCAGGGAGGCGAGTCGACCGCCGGTTTTATCGTACAAATTCTCTCGATCGGCGATTTTACAGGATAAATCGCGGGACTTCGGCGTCGCGGCGCCGGCGGGTAGCGCGGCCCCGGCGCGTCACGTGCGACCGGCCCGACGGCCGCCAGCGACCGCGCACGGCGGCCATGCTACCGCGTGCGTGTGGCCGGTCCCGCCCCCTGCGCGAGCGCCAGCTCGACGAACGCACGCGCGGCCGCGCTCCGGTACGCGCCCTTGCGCTGCAGCAGCACGGCGGTACGCCGCAGCACGGCCGGGTCGAGCGCGACGGCAACGAGATCGTCGTGCCCGGTCGCGATCGTCGCGGGCAGCAGCGTCGCGAGATTCGTGCGGCGCACGATCTCGATCACCGCCCCCAGCGAATTCGCCTCCATCTGCACGCGCGGCTGCACGTCGTGCTCGCGGAAATAACGGTCGATCTGCGTGCGCGTCGCGAACTCGGCGGTCAGCAGCACGAGCGGCGCGTCGTGCAGCGTGCGCAGGCCGGCCTTGCGTTTCCCGGCGAGCGCGTGCCGACGGTTCACGACGAGTGCGAGCGTCTCGACCAGCAGCGTTTCCACTTCGATATCCGCCGTCTGCACATCTTCGAACGCGATGCCGACATCGAGCTCGTCGTCGACGAGCAGCGCCTCGATGCGCTCCTGCGACATCTCGCGTACCGACAGCGACACGTCCGGATAACGACCGTGAAACGCCTCGACGAGCGGCCCGACGAGATAGCTCGTGAAAGTCGGCGTGACCGCGAGCCGCAGCGAGCCGCGGCTGAGATCCTGCACGTCGTGAATCGCGCGCCGGCCTTCCGCGAGATCGTGCAGCGCCTGCCGCGCATAGCGGAAATACACCTCGCCTGAATCCGTCAGCCGCGTGACGCGCCCGGTGCGGTCGAACAGCTGCGCGCCGAGCGTTTCCTCGAGCTGGCGGATCTGCTGCGACAACGCGGGCTGCGACACGTGCAGCGAGGCGGCCGCACGCGTGAAGCTGCGGTGTTCGGCAACGGCCAGGAAGTAATGGATATGGCGCAGCAGCATGGTGGTTCCTATAAGTCGAGCTTATCGGCCTGATCATAAATCAGTCTTTTACCTTATTGGAAGCGCGGCGTAACCTGCCCTTCATCGATTCCACCCGCACCGGAGAACACGCGATGAAGGACATCATCGAAGGCTTCCTGAAATTCCAGCGCGATGCCTATCCGGCGCGCGCCGCGCTGTTCCGCGACCTCGCGCGCAGCCAGAATCCACGGGCGCTGTTCATCTCGTGCTCGGATAGCCGGCTCGTGCCCGAACTCGTCACGCAGCGCGAACCGGGCGACCTGTTCGTGATTCGCAATGCCGGCAACATCGTGCCGTCGTACGGCCCCGAGCCGGGCGGCGTGTCGGCGTCGGTCGAATACGCGGTGGCCGCGCTGCGCGTGACCGACGTCGTGATCTGCGGCCATTCCGATTGCGGCGCGATGACCGCGATCGCGACCTGCCAGTGCATGGACCACATGCCGGCCGTCGGCCACTGGCTGCGCTACGCCGATTCGGCGCGCGTCGTGAACGAGGCGCGCACGCATCGCAGCGAACGCGAGCGGATCGACTCGATGGTGCGCGAGAACGTCGTCGCGCAACTGGCGAACCTGAAGACGCACCCTGCCGTGCGGCTCGCGCTCGAAGAAGGGCGGCTCGCGCTGCACGGCTGGGTCTACGACATCGAATCGGGTTGCATCGACGCCCATGACGGCGCGACCGGCCGGTTCGTCTCCCTGGCGGACCATCCCGAGGTCCGCGCCACGCCCGCGACGCTTCCCGTCGCGGCCTGAATCGCTCCAACCCCACCACGAGGAATTGCCATGATCCAGTCCCAGCACAGCCAGACCGCCCGCCACGCGCTCGCGGAGACCGTCGTTCTCGCGAAGGCGCGCAAGCACCTGTCGTTCGCGCAGCTCACCGAAGGCACGGGCCTGAGCGAAGCGTTCGTGACGGCCGCGCTGCTCGGCCAGCATGCACTGCCGGCCGATGCGGCGCGCAGCGTCGCCGGCAAGCTCGGCCTCGACGACGACGCGGTGCTGCTGCTGCAGACGATCCCGTTGCGCGGCAGCATCGACGATCGCGTGCCGACCGACCCGACCATTTACCGCTTCTACGAAATGCTGCAGGTGTACGGCACGACGCTGAAGGCACTCGTTCACGAGAAGTTCGGCGACGGCATCATCAGCGCGATCAATTTCCGGCTCGACGTGAAGAAGGTCGACGATCCGGAAGGCGGTTCGCGCGCGGTGATCACGCTCGACGGCAAGTACCTGCCGACCAAGCCGTTCTGAGGCCGGCGCGGCGCCGCGGCAGCGGCGCCGCGCAGGTTCCCGCCCGACGTGCATCGGCCGGTTGAAGCCGCCGCACGTTCCCGCCATTCCGTTTCAACGAGGACGCAGCCATGGATTTTGTGAAACGCACGATCGATCTTGCGATGAAGAACGTGGAAGAGGGCGGCCGCCCGTTCGCGACGGTGATCGTCCGCGACGGCGAGATCGTCGCGGAAAGCCCGAACCTCGTCGCACAGACCAGCGACCCGACCGCGCATGCCGAGATCCTCGCGGTGCGCGACGCGTGCCGCAAGCTCGGCACCGAGCACCTGACCGATTGCGAGATCTACATTCTCGCCAGCCCGTGCCCGATGTGCCTCGGTTCGCTGTACTACTGCAGCCCGAAACGCGTGATCTACATCACGACGCGCGAGGACTACGCGCCGTTCTACCGCGACGACCGCAAGTATTTCGAGCTCGACACGTTCTATGCCGAATATGCGAAACCGATCGAGGAACGCCGGCTGCCGATGGTGCAGCACAAGCACGGCGACGCGATCGACGTCTACCGGCGCTGGAAGGAACTGAACGCGAAATGACGTGACCCGCGCGGCGCACAGGCCGCGCGTGGCAGCCGCCCGGCTGCTCGTTTTCCCGACCCTCCGTTTCACCGTCCGTGTCACCCGGCGGCGCCCGTGCCGCCGGGGCGCCTGCGCTGCCGCGCGCGGCCGGGTCGTGCCCCGTTTTGCCGCCTCCCCAAACATCGATCCCGTTCAATGTCCGGAACGGAAATCCGCGATCCAAAAGGTTTTTGACGGGTTTAAAAATTCGCACTGGAGACGACAGAAACGTGCGGAAAGCCCGATGAAAACCGATGAAATCTTCATGACAGCCAGCGCGGTGCCTGCGGTCGTTCGCGACTGATTGCCCTCGATCGCCGTGCGAGCCCCCACACCTGTTTCGTTGCGCCATTCGTTCCGGACGAGGAATCGCTCGATCCCTCTCCGCCAGCACCGCGCGACTGCCGACCGGTCGCGCCTGACGCCAGAGATTCGCTTACCTGCTTAAAACGGACCATCATGAAACGGGATTCATTCAGTACACCTGATGCGATGCATCGACCGACGGCGGACATGCTCAAGCCGAACGACGCCTTCGTGCGCATCGAAAACGTCGTGAAGAAATTCGGCGACAGCACGGCCGTCGACAACGTGAACCTGACGATCGCGAAGAACGAGCTGTTCGCGCTGCTCGGCAGCTCGGGCTGCGG